>NZ_CP071658.1:0-3092500 GCF_051132095.1 Pseudomonas sp. R1-18 | reverse complement strand
AGCCCTTAAGTTGATTTGAGATTAGCGGAACGCTCTGGAAAGTGCGGCCATAGTGGGTGATAGCCCTGTACGCGAAAATCTCTTGTCAATGAAATCGAGTAGGACGGGGCACGAGAAACCTTGTCTGAATATGGGGGGACCATCCTCCAAGGCTAAATACTACTGACTGACCGATAGTGAACCAGTACCGTGAGGGAAAGGCGAAAAGAACCCCGGAGAGGGGAGTGAAATAGATCCTGAAACCGTATGCGTACAAGCAGTGGGAGCCCACTTTGTTGGGTGACTGCGTACCTTTTGTATAATGGGTCAGCGACTTATTTTCAGTGGCGAGCTTAACCGAATAGGGGAGGCGTAGCGAAAGCGAGTCTTAATAGGGCGTCTAGTCGCTGGGAATAGACCCGAAACCGGGCGATCTATCCATGGGCAGGTTGAAGGTTAGGTAACACTGACTGGAGGACCGAACCGACTACCGTTGAAAAGTTAGCGGATGACCTGTGGATCGGAGTGAAAGGCTAATCAAGCTCGGAGATAGCTGGTTCTCCTCGAAAGCTATTTAGGTAGCGCCTCATGTATCACTGTAGGGGGTAGAGCACTGTTTCGGCTAGGGGGTCATCCCGACTTACCAAACCGATGCAAACTCCGAATACCTACAAGTGCCGAGCATGGGAGACACACGGCGGGTGCTAACGTCCGTCGTGAAAAGGGAAACAACCCAGACCGTCAGCTAAGGTCCCAAAGTCATGGTTAAGTGGGAAACGATGTGGGAAGGCTTAGACAGCTAGGAGGTTGGCTTAGAAGCAGCCACCCTTTAAAGAAAGCGTAATAGCTCACTAGTCGAGTCGGCCTGCGCGGAAGATGTAACGGGGCTCAAACCATGCACCGAAGCTACGGGTATCATCTTAGGATGATGCGGTAGAGGAGCGTTCTGTAAGCCTGTGAAGGTGAGTTGAGAAGCTTGCTGGAGGTATCAGAAGTGCGAATGCTGACATGAGTAACGACAATGGGTGTGAAAAACACCCACGCCGAAAGACCAAGGTTTCCTGCGCAACGTTAATCGACGCAGGGTTAGTCGGTTCCTAAGGCGAGGCTGAAAAGCGTAGTCGATGGCAAACAGGTTAATATTCCTGTACTTCTGGTTACTGCGATGGAGGGACGGAGAAGGCTAGGCCAGCTTGGCGTTGGTTGTCCAAGTTTAAGGTGGTAGGCTGAGATCTTAGGTAAATCCGGGATCTTAAGGCCGAGAGCTGATGACGAGTGTCCTTTAGGACGCGAAGTGGTTGATGCCATGCTTCCAAGAAAAGCTTCTAAGCTTCAGGTAACCAGGAACCGTACCCCAAACCGACACAGGTGGTTGGGTAGAGAATACCAAGGCGCTTGAGAGAACTCGGGTGAAGGAACTAGGCAAAATGGCACCGTAACTTCGGGAGAAGGTGCGCCGGTGAAGGTGAAGCATTTACTGCGTAAGCCCTCGCCGGTCGAAGATACCAGGCCGCTGCGACTGTTTATTAAAAACACAGCACTCTGCAAACACGAAAGTGGACGTATAGGGTGTGACGCCTGCCCGGTGCCGGAAGGTTAATTGATGGGGTTAGCGCAAGCGAAGCTCTTGATCGAAGCCCCGGTAAACGGCGGCCGTAACTATAACGGTCCTAAGGTAGCGAAATTCCTTGTCGGGTAAGTTCCGACCTGCACGAATGGCGTAACGATGGCGGCGCTGTCTCCACCCGAGACTCAGTGAAATTGAAATCGCTGTGAAGATGCAGTGTATCCGCGGCTAGACGGAAAGACCCCGTGAACCTTTACTATAGCTTTGCACTGGACTTTGAATTTGCTTGTGTAGGATAGGTGGGAGGCTGTGAAGCGTGGACGCCAGTCTGCGTGGAGCCATCCTTGAAATACCACCCTGGCAACTTTGAGGTTCTAACTCAGGTCCGTTATCCGGATCGAGGACAGTGTATGGTGGGTAGTTTGACTGGGGCGGTCTCCTCCTAAAGAGTAACGGAGGAGTACGAAGGTGCGCTCAGACCGGTCGGAAATCGGTCGTAGAGTATAAAGGCAAAAGCGCGCTTGACTGCGAGACAGACACGTCGAGCAGGTACGAAAGTAGGTCTTAGTGATCCGGTGGTTCTGTATGGAAGGGCCATCGCTCAACGGATAAAAGGTACTCCGGGGATAACAGGCTGATACCGCCCAAGAGTTCATATCGACGGCGGTGTTTGGCACCTCGATGTCGGCTCATCACATCCTGGGGCTGAAGCCGGTCCCAAGGGTATGGCTGTTCGCCATTTAAAGTGGTACGCGAGCTGGGTTTAGAACGTCGTGAGACAGTTCGGTCCCTATCTGCCGTGGACGTTTGAGATTTGAGAGGGGCTGCTCCTAGTACGAGAGGACCGGAGTGGACGAACCTCTGGTGTTCCGGTTGTCACGCCAGTGGCATTGCCGGGTAGCTATGTTCGGAAAAGATAACCGCTGAAAGCATCTAAGCGGGAAACTTGCCTCAAGATGAGATCTCACTGGAACCTTGAGTTCCCTGAAGGGCCGTCGAAGACTACGACGTTGATAGGTGGGGTGTGTAAGCGCTGTGAGGCGTTGAGCTAACCCATACTAATTGCCCGTGAGGCTTGACCATATAACACCCAAGCAATCTGCACGCTTCGAAAGAAACGACCAGATTGCGGTGACTGTGAAGACGACACACACCGAAAACTGCAGCTCACAAACATCACATACCCGATTCGCTGGAACGTCGGCAACGACGCCCCGGCACACCGAATTTCTTGACGACCATAGAGCATTGGAACCACCTGATCCCATCCCGAACTCAGCAGTGAAACGATGCATCGCCGATGGTAGTGTGGGGTTTCCCCATGTGAGAGTAGGTCATCGTCAAGATTCATTCCGAAACCCCATTTGCGAAAGCAGATGGGGTTTTGTCTTTCCGGGATTCGAAACCTATAAGCAGCACTCCTGTGGGAGCGGACTTGTCCGCGAAGACCATCCACCAGGCGATGCCGATGTGGCAGATGTGCCGGCCCCTTTGCGGACAACCAAAGCGCCCACCATTCGCTCCCACAGGCATAAAAAAGCCACCGCGTGGGTGGCTGGGCATTACCAGAATAACTTCAGTCGCCGTAGTACTCGCATCCACTGGTGCAAGTCTCGTGAATCCGAATACGGGATAGCTCCGGAAGAAGAGGCTTCAGCTCGTTCCAGATCCACTTGGCCAAGACCTCGCTGGTAGGGTTTTCCAGGCCAGGGATGTCGTTCAGGTAGTTATGGTCGAGGCGCTCATACAGCGGTTTGAAGATCGCCTTGATTTCCGAGAAATCACGGATCCAACCGGTATGCGGGTCGACGTCGCCGCTCAGATGAATACCGATCCGAAAGGAATGGCCGTGCAGCCGGCCGCACTTGTGGCCTTCTGGAACATGAGGCAGCCGGTGCGCAGACTCAAAAGTAAACTCTTTAAAAATTTCCACGAAGTTTATGCTCTGAAATAATGGCGCTCATGCGAGCATCTGATGCAGACCGCGAGTTTACCAGCAAAGTATTGAAACACCACGCCTGCGCCGGTCGCAGTCATCGGAGTGATGGCAGGTGGCCAGAAATTTTCAGCTTGAGTTAAGTTGTCCTGCGTAAACTGGCACCGACAGAACATATCGCCAACGGAGGCTGATAATGAAGATCCTGACCACCACGCTGGTGGCAATCATGGCTGTTGCAGCCAGCGCCGCTCATGGGCGTGACGTCGACGATGCCGAGGCTCTCAAACTGCAGAACGCCGGCACCATTCAAACGGCGGAAACGTTGCAGCAGGCCGCGCTCGCTACTCATCCCGGTGCGACGATTACGGACACCGAGCTTGAAAACGAATACGGCAAATACATATATCAAGTTGAACTGCGGGATGTAAAAGGCCTCGATTGGGACCTGGAAATAGATGCAGTGACTGGCCAGGTCTATAAGAATCATCAGGACAATTAATGAACGCCAACGTACGTCGGTGCGTGCTCATCGGCTGTGGCCTTGCCTGTGTGGCGGCACATGCCAGGGATCTGAATCAGGATGAAGCGCTGCAACTGAGGCAGCGGGGGGTTATCCAGCCTCTGGAACAATTCATCGAGCGCGCGCTGAGCTATCACCCAGGAGCGCGACTGCTGGAGGCGGAGCTGGAAGAGAAGCACGGACGTTATGTATATGAGTTTGAGCTGCTCTCCCCAAACGGAATTGTGCGCGAACTGAAGTTTGACGCAAGAGACGGACAATTGTTGAAAGACGAGGAAGATTGATGCGGCTGCTGCTGGTTGAAGACAATGTACCCTTGGCCGATGAACTGATTGCCGCACTCGGTCGGCAGGGCTATGCAGTGGACTGGCTGTCGGATGGCCGTGATGCGGTCCACCAGGGTGCCAGCGAGCCGTATGATCTGATCATCCTGGACCTCGGCCTGCCAGGTTTGCCGGGGTTGAGCGTGTTGGAGAAGTGGCGCTCTGGCGGGCTTTCGACACCGGTGCTGATTCTCACCGCTCGCGGTTCATGGTCCGAACGCATCGAAGGCCTGAAGGCCGGCGCAGATGATTACCTGACCAAGCCCTTTCACCCTGAGGAGTTACAGCTGCGTATACAGGGGCTGTTGCGCCGCGCTCGCGGGCTGGCCAATCAGCCGACTCTGGAGTCAGGGGGGCTCAATCTTGATGAAGGCCGCCAGTGCGTGGTTCGCGACGGCGCGGAAATTCAGCTGACTTCCGCCGAGTTTCGACTGCTGCGCTATTTCATGCTGCATCCGGAGCAGATTCTTTCCAAAAGTCATCTCTCCGAGCACCTGTACGACGGCGAGAATGAACGGGACTCCAACGTCATTGAGGTTCACGTCAATCACCTGCGCCGCAAGCTGGGTCGTGGTGTGATAGAAACGCGCCGCGGCCAGGGTTATCTGCTTGGCGGTGCCAGCGCTTGAAGTCCATACAGCGGCGTCTGAGCCTCGGGCTCATTGCAGTGCTTGTTGTAACAGGGCTGGTCATGGCGCAGACCAGCCTCTGGCTGTTCGAACTGGGTTTGCAACGGTACCTGGAGTCAGGCCTTCGCAACGAGAGCGAGAACCTGCTGGTCGCTCTGATTCGCGGGCCGGTGGGCATACAGCTGGACGAACATCGCCTGTCCGCCGCCTACCAGCGCCCGCTGTCAGGCTATTACTTCCGTTTCGATTTCGAGCAAGGCCATTGGCGTTCCCGCTCCTTGTGGGATTTCGAGTTACCGGAACCTGTCGGCACCGGGCTGCACGCGAACTTCGAGTTGGGCCACACAGGGCAGTCGCTGCTTGTCCTGACCGAGGAATATCGCAAGTTTGGCCAGCAAGTCACCATCACCGTCGCGCAGGACTACACCCCGGTACGCGCCAGTTTCCAGCGTCTCCAGCAGATCGGATTCGCTCTGGGAATCGCTGCATTGCTGATTGTGCTGGTTCTGCAGCGGGTAACGGTGCGACGTGCGTTCCGCCCGTTGGAGCGGGTGCGCGAACAGATATCGCAGCTCCAGCAAGGCCAGCGCTCGCAACTGGATGACCAGGTGCCGCTGGAGCTCGAACCGCTGGTTGCCCAGATCAACCATCTGCTCGCTCATACCGAAGACAGCCTCAAGCGCTCGCGCAATGCGCTGGGTAACCTCGGGCACGCGTTGAAGACGCCTCTGGCGGTGCTGCTCAGTCTGGCGTCGAGCGAGCAGCTCGACGCTCATCCCGGTTTGCGCAAGACCCTGCATGAACAACTTGAGAACATCCGGCTGCGTTTGGAGCGCGAACTCAATCGGGCTCGGCTGTCGGGGGACACACTGCCCGGCGCGCGTTTCGATTGTGATACGGAGCTTGCCGGTCTGTTCGACACCCTGCGGATGATCCACGGTGGTCATCTTGAGCTGATCAACGATGTTGAACCGGGCGTGCAGTTACCGTGGGATCGCGAAGACATTCTTGAAATGCTGGGCAACTTGCTCGACAACGCCTGCAAATGGGCGGACAGCCAGGTGCGGCTGTCGATCTTCCCCGAGGAGCACGGCGTGTGCCTGTGCATAGACGATGACGGCCCGGGCATACCGGAGTCGCGGCGTGACGAAGTCTGTAACCGTGGCATCCGCCTGGATGAACAGACCAATGGCCACGGACTGGGGCTGGGTATCGTGCGTGACATTGTCGAGGCGTGGGGGGGACGCTTGAGCCTGCTTGAAAGTCCCTTGGGTGGTCTGCGTGTCAGCATTCAGCTCCCGGATCGAAGCGCCTGCTGATTCGCCACTTGGATAGGAGATGCCTTACAGAAAACAGCGAACGGTCTTAATTTCGCTGGCGTTCAGCCGATATCGAGTCTAGTGGTCCCGACTCCATAAAAATAAACAGGCGAACCTTATGCGTCTCAGTCTGAAAGCCAAAGTACTTTCACTGGCTGTTGTGCCGGTGCTGATGTTTGCGCTGGTCATCAGTGCAACAACCGTGTTCATGTTGCAGACACAAGCCGAACGGGAGGTCAGTGATACGCGGGAGCGGCTGCTCGCCGAGGCCAGAGTCACGCTGCAAAACTACGTGACCGTTGCCCTTACCACTATCAAACCGTTATACGACGCGGCTGCGCCCGGTGATGAAACGGCGCGGGCTACCGCTATCAAGATGCTGTCCTCCGTCAGCTACGGCAAAGACGGTTATCTGTTCGGCTATGACTCCCAAGTGATCCGTATCTTTCGCAGCAACAGCTCCGACGGTGTCGGTAAAAGCTTCAATGATGTTCGCGATCCCAACGGCGTCTACCTCAACCGCGAACTGGTGGCGGTAGCCAAGGCCGGTACTCACTACGTGACGTACGCCTCCGCGCTGCCAGGCAAGACTGAACCCGTCCCCAAGATCGGCTACACCGAGTACCTGCCCAAATGGGATCTGGTCGTGGGTTCGGCCGCGAATCTGGATGGCGTAGAAGCGCAGGTGGCGGCGGTCCGGGAGAATGTCGATGCACGGCTGACGAACATGCTGTACAGCATTCTGGGCATCACGGTGGTGGTCTTGCTGATCATCGCGGTGGTCGGCGTGCTGCTGACCGGCACCTTGCTGCGACCGTTGCGCCTCATGAAAGCCAATCTGGATGACATTGCGGCAGGCGAGGGGGATCTTACGCGCCGGCTGGCGATCACCGGTAACGATGAGCTGGCCGATCTGGCCGGCTCGTTCAACCGCTTCGTCGACAAGATCCACACGCTGGTGCGGCAGATCACCGAAATGACCTCACAGCTGACCGGGCTGGTAGCAGAGGTCTCGTCCCAGGCGCAACGATCAGAGCAGGCCATGGACCGGCAGCGCCACGAGACCGATCAGGTGGCCACCGCGATCAATCAAATGTCGACCGCAGCTCAGGAAGTTGCCAAAAGCGCTCAGGGCGCGTCGGTCGCAGCTCAGCAGACCGATGAGCAAGGCCGTGCCGCCAAGCGCGTGGTTGATGGCAGCATCCGGCAGATCCACTCGCTGGTGGACGACATCCGCAAGAGCGGCACGTCGCTGGACAGCCTTCAGCAAGACGTTTCGTCAATCGTCAGTGTGTTGGGCGTTATCCGCTCCATTGCCGACCAGACCAACCTGCTGGCCCTCAATGCCGCCATCGAAGCGGCGAGGGCAGGGGAGGCGGGCCGTGGCTTCGCGGTCGTGGCTGACGAGGTTCGCGCACTGGCCAGCCGGACTCAGCAGAGCACCCAGGAAATCCAGGGCATGATCGACCGCTTGCAGCAGGGCACCCGCCAGGCGGTGGACGCGATGCAACGCTCAAGCGAGGCCGGCGACGGCACTTCCATGCAGGCTAACGATGCAGGCATGTCCCTGGTGACCATTGGCGAGCTGATCGCAACGATCAACTCGATGAACGCCCAGATCGCCAGCGCGGCCGAAGAGCAGACCGCTGTGGCGGAAGAGATCAACCGCAGTGTTCACCAGATCGCGGTGGCGGTCGAAAGCGTTGCCGACGAAACCCGTCAGGGCGCGCAAACCTCACGCAGTCTGGCCGAACTGGGTTCACGCCTGGGCGGCCTGGTGGCCCAGTTCCGGGTCTGACCGGTAGCTCGACAGGGCGCCGGTCCTGTCGAGCCTGTCTGTTTGCAGGTTGCAGCGCCGCGCACGGCACTCGCGGCCGTCCTGGCTGACTAAGCTCTAGACCGGGCGCGACGCTCGGCCTACGACATGGACAGGACATGAACGAATCCACCCTTCAATACAAGACACTTCTGGTGCTGGTGGTGCTGGTCACCCTGGCATTCATCTGGATCATGCTGCCGTTTTACGGAGCGGTTTTCTGGGCAGTCATCCTCGGCATCATCTTCGCGCCTGTACAACGCCGCCTGCAGCTGCGATTCAACTGGTCCCGCAACCTGACCTCACTGTGTACCCTGATGCTGTGCCTGGTCATTGCCATTCTGCCAGTCATCGTGATCAGCGCCCTGCTGGTTCAGGAGGGTACCGTTCTGTACAAGAATGTCGAATCCGGGCAGCTGGACATCGCCGGCTATCTGGCTGAATACAAGGATCTGCTGCCGGCCTCCATCCAGCGTCTGCTGGACCGCATGGGCATGGGCGACCTCAATGGTCTGCGTGACAAGATTGCCAAGGGCGCGATGCAGGGCAGTCAATACCTCGCAACGCAGGCCTTCAGCTTCGGCCAGGGAACGTTCGATTTCGTGGTGAGCTTCTTCATCATGCTGTACCTGCTGTTTTTCTTCCTGCGCGACGGTCAGGAACTGGTACGCAAGTTGCGCTTGGCGTTCCCGCTGGCTGAACAGCAGAAGCGCCGTCTGCAGCTGAAATTCACCCGTGTGGTACGCGCTACGGTAAAAGGCAACGTCGTGGTAGCCGTGACTCAGGGCGCTCTGGGCGGTTTCATCTTCTGGGCGCTGGATATCCCGAGCGCGCTGCTCTGGGCGGTCGTCATGGCGTTCCTGTCGCTGTTGCCGGCGGTCGGGGCGGGGATTGTCTGGGCTCCGGTGGCGGTGTACTTCCTGCTCAGTGGCATGATCTGGCAGGGCGTGGTTCTGGCCCTGTTCGGCGTATTCGTGATCGGCCTTGTCGACAACGTCCTGCGCCCGATTCTGGTAGGCAAGGACACGCGTATGCCTGACTACCTGATTCTGATCTCAACGCTGGGCGGTATGTCGGTCTTCGGCCTGAACGGTTTCGTGATCGGGCCGCTGGTCGCCGCCTTGTTCATGTCGACCTGGGGCCTCTTTTCAGGTGCCAAGAAAACGGTGCGCCTGCCGGGCTGACCAAAGCGGAGACGAAAAAAAACCCTGCTCATGAGCAGGGTTTTTTTGTTTACGCCCGATCAGCTCGCCATTTGCAGGCCGGCGTTTACCACCAGATCCAGCAGCGGCTGCGGGTAGACACCGAGCACGAAGGTCAGGATGGCCACTGCCAGCAGCATGACGCCGCCAGTGCGTTGCGCCCAGTTGAACGCCGCATCGTGACGCGGCATCTGGTTATCCACCAGATACATGGTGACCATGACGCGCAGGTAGAAGAACAGGCCGATGGCGCTGCCCAGCACCAGTGCGCCGATCAGCCACCACAGCTGCGATTCGACACCAGTCGCGATCATGTAGAACTTGCCGATGAAGCCTGCGGTGAGCGGAATGCCGGCCAGCGACAGCATCATCAGCGTCATGACGGCTGTCAGGTAAGGGCGACGCCAGAACAGACCACGGTACTCGAACATTGCGTCGGCATCGCGACCGCTGTATGGCGAGGACATCATGGTGATCACGCCGAATGCGCCGAGCGACGTCAGCACGTAGGTTGCCAAGTACACGCCAATGGCTTCCACCGCCATGCCCTTGCTGGCGACCAGGGCAATCATCAGGTAACCGAAGTGCGAGATGGACGAATAGCCCAGCAGACGCTTGAGGTTGTTCTGAGTCAGAGCCAGCAGGTTGCCGACCAGAATCGACGCGACGGCGATCACCGCCAGCACATCATGCAGAACGCCGCTGCTGGCTGCCGGAGAGATCTGGAACAGCCGCACCAGCACGGCGAACACCGCCACCTTGCTGGCGGTAGCCAGGAAAGCCGCAACCGGCGCTGGCGCACCTTCATAGACGTCCGGTGTCCACAGGTGGAACGGCACCAGCGACAGTTTGAACGCCAGCCCGACCACCATCATCGCCAGACCCAGGCTTGCCAGTGCGCTTGGCATACCGGTAGCAGCGATGGCCTTGCCGATACCGGTGAAGGTCAGCGCGCCAGCGTCCGCGTAGAGCAATGCCATACCGAACAGCAGGAAAGCGGAACCGGCTGCCGACAGCACCATGTACTTGATGCCGCCCTCCAGTGAACGCTTGTTGAAGAACGCGTAAGCCACCAGCCCATAGACCGGCACCGAAAGCAGCTCCAGACCAATGAACAGGCCTGCAAGGTGCTGCGCGCTGACCAGCACCAGACCGCCGGCGGCGGCCAGCAGAATCAGAAGATAAAGCTCTTCACGGTTGCCTGGGTAACCGACCTTGTTATCGCCCAGGTAGGCGTGTGCCATGGTCACACACGCCAGGGTAGAGGCGAGGATGATCGCCATGTACAGGCAGGCGAAGCTGTCGATCTGCAGCAACGGCGTAACCGCCAGTGGCGCGACCTTCAACGCCGGGTAAATCGACAGCAAGGCCAGATTAAGGCCGCCCACCGACAGCAGGAAGGTTTGGGAGTGATTGCGGCGCCATGCGATCGCCAGCATGACCACGACAATCGTGATGCTGGTGATGAGCAGAGGAGCAAGCGCAATAAAGTGTTGAATCGTCAGGTCCATAGCGCTCTTACCGGGCCGAAGCGAGTTGAGTGAAGGCAGTGCCTAGCCATTGCTGCACGCCATGCATGGTCGCAGCAGAGGTGTCGAGGAACGGCTGCGGGAAAACCCCCAGCACAATCAGCAACACGGCCAGGCCCAACACCATGATCAGTTCCCGTCCGTCCATGCCCCTGAGAATCTCGTCGGACTTGGACGGGCCGAAGTAGGCACGGTGAATCATGATCAGCGAATACACGGAACCGAATACCAGACCGGACGTTGCGACGGCGGTGACCCACGGCGAGCTGACGAACGAGCCCAGCAGAATCAGGAATTCGCCAACGAAGTTGCCGGTGCCTGGCAGCCCGAGCGAGGCGGCCGCGAAGAACAGGCTGATGGCCGGCAGGTACGCGATGCGCGACCACAGGCCGCCCATCTCACGCATGTCGCGAGTGTGCAGGCGCTCGTACAGCTGACCGCTGAGGATAAACAGCGCAGCGGCCGAAAGGCCGTGGGCCAGCATCTGGATCACAGCGCCTTGCAGCGCTTGCTGGCTACCCGAATAGATGCCGATCAGCACGAAGCCCATGTGCGAGACGCTGGAGAACGCAATCAGACGTTTGATATCGGTCTGTGCGAAAGCCAGGAATGCACCGTAGAAAATGCCGATCAGGCCAAGTCCCATCGCAATCGGCGCAAATTCCGCCGAGGCATTCGGGAACAGCGGCAAGGCAAAACGCAGCAGACCATAGGCGGCGGTCTTCAGCAGGATACCGGCAAGGTCGACGGAACCTGCGGTCGGTGCCTGTGCGTGCGCATCCGGCAGCCAGGAGTGCAGCGGCACCACCGGCAGCTTGACCGCGAAGGCAATGAAGAAGCCCAGCATCAGGATGTATTCAGTGCCCGGTGCCAGTTGGGTCTTCAACAGATCGGCGTAGGCGAAGGTGATCACCCCGGTCTGATTGAAGTGCACCAGCACCAGTCCGAGGATCGCCACCAGCATGATCAGACCGCTGGCCTGAGTGAAGATGAAGAACTTGGTCGCGGCGTAGATACGGGTCTTCTTGCCATCCGACGAACTATGACCCCAGAGCGCGATGAGGAAGTACATCGGCACCAGCATCATTTCCCAGAAGAAGAAGAACAGGAACAGGTCGATGGCCAGGAACACGCCAACCACACCGCCCAGGATCCACATCAGGTTCAGGTGGAAGAAACCCACCTTGCGCTGGATTTCTTTCCAGGAGCACAGCACCGACAGCACGCCGAGCAGGCCGGTCAGCAGGATCATCAGCAGCGACAGGCCATCGAGCGCCAAATGCAGGTCGATGCCGAAGCGCGAAATCCACGGGTAGTGGAATTCCAGGGTCCAGACCGGATCAGCGCCGGGCACCGGCGCCAGACTGTAGTTGCCGGTAGCCCAGAGCCAGAGGCCGAGGGCCAGTTCCAGGGTCATGGTCAGCAGCGCGATCCAGCGCGGCAGGGTAGGGCCGAAGCGCTCACCCAGCCAGCACAGCAGGCCGCCGATAAAGGGGATCAGGATTAGCCAAGGCAGAATCATGACGGGCTCAATTCCTTTCGCAAATTCGCAAGGTTCATGTCAGACCGCAACCAGGACGACGGCGCCCAGCACCAGAACGGCACCGGCGGCGATCGAGGCAGCATACCAACGCAGCTGGCCGGTTTCAGTGCGGCTCATGGTGTCATGACCGCCTTTGACCAGACGCGGGATCAGGCCGATGGTGCGGTCGAACGGGTCGCTACGCAGCAGTCGGCTGATTGCCAGATAGGGTTTGACGAACAGCTTGTCGTAGATCCAGTCGAAGCCCCAGGCGGCGAACCACCAGGTGCTGAAGAAACGACCCGGAGCGCTGTCGGCGATGGCCGTGACAAAACGACGCTTGCCCAGGAACAGCAAGGCCGCCAGCAGGATACCGGCCAGGGCGATGGCACCCGAGGCGATTTCCAGACTGTGCTTGGCTTCGCCACCGGCATGCCCGACGCTCTGCGGCAGTACGCCGGCCAGTGGCGGAGTGATCATGGCGCCGATGAAAGTCGACAATACGATCAGCACCGACAGCGGCAGCCAGTGAGCAACACCGTGGCCCGCATGAGCCTCGGTTTTCGGCTCGCCGTGGAACGCAATGAAGATCAGGCGGAAGGTGTACAGCGACGTCATGAACGCGCCGACCAGACCCGCGTAGAGCAAGCCATTGTTCCCGCTGGCGAACGCTTCCCAGAGAATCTCGTCCTTGGAGTAGAAACCGGCGGTCAGCAACGGCAGGGCAGCCAGCGCAGCACCGCCGACGATGAAGCTGGCATAGGCCAGCGGCAGTTTCTTCCACAGGCCGCCCATCTTGAAGATGTTCTGCTCGTGGTGGCACGCGACGATCACCGCACCGGAGGCAAGGAACAACAGCGCCTTGAAGAATGCGTGGGTCATCAGGTGGAAGATCGCGCCTTCCCAGGCGCCAACGCCCAAGGCCAGGAACATGTAGCCGATCTGGCTCATGGTCGAGTAGGCGAGGATTCGCTTGATGTCGGTCTGTACCAGTGCGGCAAAGCCCGCCAGCACCAGCGTGACGCCGCCGACGATCCCCACCAGTTGCAGGATATCCGGAGCCAGCACGAACAGGCCGTGGGTGCGGGCGATCAGGTAAACGCCCGCCGTCACCATGGTTGCCGCGTGGATCAGTGCCGATACCGGAGTAGGACCGGCCATCGCATCCGCCAGCCAGGTCTGCAATGGCAACTGCGCGGATTTACCGACCGCACCGCCAAGCAGCATCAGCGTTGCCAGCCAGATCCAGAAGTCGCCGACCTTGAAGTGCTCCGGCGCGCGAACCAGCAGTTCCTGAACGTTCAGCGTGCCCAGCTGGTGGAACAGGATGAACAGGCCGATGGCCATGAACACGTCACCGACACGGGTCACGATGAACGCCTTCAGTGCAGCATTACCGTTGTTGCGGTTGCTGTAGTAGAAACCGATCAACAGGTAACTGCACAGGCCCACGCCTTCCCAACCGAAGTAGATGAACAGTAGGTTATCGCCCAGCACCAGGAACAGCATGCTGGCGATGAACAGGTTGGTGTAGGAGAAGAAGCGCGAATAACCGGCTTCACCGCGCATGTACCAGGACGCGAACAGGTGAATCAGAAAGCCCACCCCGACCACTACACCCAGCATGGTGACCGACAGGCCGTCCAGATACAGAGCGAAGTTGGGCTGGAAGCCATCGACATCCATCCAGCGCCACAGCACCTGGGTGTAATGGCCACCCTCCGGCGGCGCGACATTGAACTGCCAGATGACCCATGCGGTAACGATGGCGGAGAGACCGATGGAGCCGACGCCGATCAGCGCCGCGAGGTTTTCCGAGATGCGTCCTCTGGAGAAGGACAGCAGCAGGAAACCGATCAGGGGGAATACGAAAGTCAGAAAGAGAAGATTCATCCGCGCATCTCGCTGGCAGCATCGATATCGAGAGTGTGGAAGCGGCGATACAGTTGCATCAGGATCGCCAGGCCGATACTGGCCTCGGCAGCGGCAAGGGTGATCACCAGGATGAACATGACTTGTCCATCCGGCTGCGCCCAGCGACTACCGGCTACTACGAACGCCAGCGCTGATGCGTTCATCATCACTTCGAGGCTCATGAGCACGAAGAGGATGTTGCGACGCACCATCAGACCGACCAGACCCAGACAGAACAGGACACCGGCAACCGCCAGTCCGTGTTCGAGGGGGATAGCATTCATGGCTTGACTCCTTCTTGCCGGGCTTCTTCACGACCGAGATGGAACGCGGTCACCGCTGCGGCGAGCAGCAGCATCGAAGCCAGTTCCACTACCAGCAGGTACGGACCGAACAGGCTGATCCCGACGGCCTTGGCGTCGACGGTGGTGTGCCCGATGGCGGCGCCGGTCGGGTTGCCGAACAGTACGTACAGCAACTCACCCAACAGCAGCACACCCAGAAGCACGGGGCCGAGCCAGATGCCGGGTTTGAGCCATGTGCGCTCCTGATCGACCGAAGTCGGACCCAGGTTGAGCATCATGACCACGAACACGAACAGCACCATGATTGCGCCGGCGTAAGCGATGACTTCCAGCACGCCTGCGAAGGGCGCGCCGAGAGCGAAGAACGTCATGGCGACGGCGATCAGGGAAATGATCAGGTAGAGCAGGGCGTGCACTGGATTGGTGTTCGTGATGACCCGCAGGGTAGACACGACCGCAATGCCAGAGGCGAAATAGAAAGCGAATTCCATCGTGACTTCCTTAGGGCAGCAAGCTCTTCACGTTGATCGGCTCGGCTTCGTTCTGCGCGGCGCCTTTTGGCTTGCCGGCAACGGCCATGCCTGCGACGCGATAGAAGTTGTATTCCGGGTACTTGCCAGGGCCTGAGATCAGCAAGTCTTCTTTTTCATAGACCAGATCCTGACGCTTGAACTCGGACATTTCGAAATCCGGCGTGAGCTGGATCGCGGTGGTCGGGCAAGCTTCCTCGCACATGCCGCAGAAGATGCAGCGCGAGAAATTGATCCGGAAGAACTCCGGGTACCAGCGACCGTCTTCGGTTTCGGCTTTCTGCAGCGAGATGCAGCCGACCGGGCACGCCACGGCGCACAGGTTGCAGGCTACGCAGCGCTCCTCGCCGTCCGGGTCGCGGGTCAGAACGATCCGGCCGCGGTAGCGTGGCGGCAGGTAGACCTGTTCTTCAGGGTATTGCAGGGTGTCGCGTTTGCGGAATGCATGTGAGAACACCATCACCAGGCTGCGAAGCTGGGTGTAGGTGCCATGCACGATGTGCCAGAGATACTTGAGCATGGTTAGGTCCTCACTGACCTGCGGCAGGCGTGTTCAACAACACGATTGCGGCAGTTACCAGCAGATTGATCAGGGTCAGCGGCAGGCAGAATTTCCAGCTGAAATCCATCACCTGGTCATAGCGCGGGCGCGGGATGGAAGCGCGCAGCAGAATGAACAGCATGATGAAGAACGCGGTCTTGAGTGCGAACCACAGGAATGAAAGCGAAGGCAGGATGCCGAACGGACCGTGCCAGCCACCGAAGAACAACGTCACCAGAAGGGCCGAGATCAGCACGATGCCGATGTATTCACCCACGAAGAACATGCCCCATTTCATGCCGGCATATTCGATGTGGTAGCCGTCGGCCAGTTCCTGTTCCGCTTCGGGCTGGTCGAACGGGTGACGGTGGGTCACGGCGACGCCGGCGATAAAGAAGGTACAGAAACCCAGAAACTGCGGAATGATGAACCACAGGTTCTGTGCCTGGTATTCGACGATGTCACGCATGTTGAACGAACCGGCCTGGACCACGACGCCCATCAGCGCCAGGCCCATGAACACTTCATAGGACACGGTCTGGGCCGAGGCGCGCAGGCTGCCGAGCAGAGCGAACTTGTTGTTGCTCGACCAGCCGGCGAACAGCACCGCGTAGACCGACAGGCCGGCCATGGCGAAGAAGAACAGCAGGCCGATGTTCAGATCGGCGACGCCCCAGGTCGGGGTGATCGGGATGATGGCGAAGGCGATCAGCAAGGCGCTCATGGCCACCACCGGCGCCAGGGTGAAGATCATCCTGTCGGCGAACGGTGGGTTCCAGTCTTCCTTGAAGAACATCTTGATCATGTCGGCCGCGATCTGGAAGGCGCCAAACGGGCCGACGCGGTTCGGACCGTAACGGTCCTGCCATAGCGCCAGCAGACGACGCTCTACCCAGCTGAGCAAAGCGCCGCAGACCACCACGGCCAGCAGGATCACGACGGCCTTGAGCACCGAGACGATCACGTCGACCACTTCAGGGGTAAACCAGGTCATAGCGCTGCCTCCTGCAGACCATCAACGGTTTTGCCGAATACCGCCGCCGGGATGCCAGCCAGACCGACCGGCAGGGCAACCAGTCCGGCACCGAGCTCTTCGTTGATACGCAGCGGCAGACGCAAGGTCTGGCCGGCGACACTCACGCTGAGCAGCGCGCCATCGTTGACGCCCAGTCGATCGGCTTCCGATTTGGCAAGCGCCACGTAGGCCTCAGGAATGCGCTCCTGTACAGGCGCGGCGAGGGCAGAGGTTTCGTCGCTGCCGAACAGGTGGAAGAACGGCACCACTTGCCAGGTGCCGCGCTGCGGCGAGAAGGCACGAGGTACACCGGCAAACCAGCTCAGACCATCACCTTTGCTTTCGATCAGGCGCGTGCCCGGATCACCGGCACGCAAGTGACCACCGACTTCGTCCTGGAACTTGTTCCAGGCTTGCGGCGAGTTCCAGCCCGGAGACCAGGCGAACGGCACCTGCTGGCGCAGTTCGGCGGAACCCGAATAGCCTTCCATCGAGAACGCGAACGCGGTGTCCTTGTCCTGCGGAGTGCGTGGCTCATGCACACTGATATTGGCGCGCATGGCGGTCCGGCCGCTGTAACGCAGAGGTTCGCGAGCCAGCTTCTGGCCCTTGATGCGGAACGACGCCGAAGGCGCTGCGTTGACGATGCCCGCCAGTTGAGCGGAGCTGGCCGCACAGGCTTCGGTGACATGGTCCAGTTGCGTCCAGTCCACCGGCTTGTTCAGCAGGGTCGCACGCAGGGCATGCAGCCAGCGCCATCCTTCATGGACCAGAATGCCGGCGTCCATGTAGGTCGGATCGAATACCTGGAAGAAGCGCTGGGCGCGGCCTTCCTGGCTGACCAGCGTACCGTCGCCTTCGGCGAAGCTTGCCGCAGGCAGCACCAGATGCGCGCGGTCGGTGGTCCGAGTCTTTTGATGGTCGGCGACGATGACCACCTTGGCCGCATTGAGTGCAGCGTCGACGGTGGCGGCATCGACGCGGCGATACAGATCGTTTTCCAGCACGACAATGGCGTCGGCCTGACCGGAAATCACCGCCTGCAACGCCGCGTCAACCGAATCGCCACCGAACATGGCAAGACCCATGCTGTTGGCTTCCGGCACGATCAGGCTGATCGAGCCTTGCTTGTCACGCAGCTTCAGAGCCTTGGCGATGTTCGCCGCCGCCTCGATCAGTGCGCTGGAACCCAGCGAACTGCCGGAAATGATCAGCGGACGCTTGGCCGCGAGCAGCGCTTCGGCGATGCGCTGCGCCAGTTCCAGCGCTTCGCTGTCCAGGCCTTCGACCGCGGGCGCGCTGGCGTCAATGGCGTGAGCTACTGCGAAACCGATACGGGCCAGATCGTCCGGCGCGGCATGGACGCATTCCTGCGCGATGTCATCCAGACGGGTCTCGGCCAGACTGGCAATGAACAGCGGGTTCAGCTCGTGCTGGCCGATGTTTTTAACGGCGGCGTCGAGCCACGGCTGGACCTTCATCGCCGCAGCCATGTCTTCAGCCTTGCCTTTGACCGCCTGACGCAGGCCAAGCGCCATGCGCGCGGCGGTCTGAGTGAGGTCTTCACCCAGCACGAAAACAGCGTCGTGGTCTTCGATGTCGCGCAGCGTGGGAATCGGCAGCGGGCTGTCGTTCAGCACCTGAAGAATCAGGCGCAGGCGCTCCAGCTCACCGGCTTCGATACCGCTGTAGAAATGCTCGGCGCCGACCAGTTCGCGCAACGCGTAGTTGCTTTCGAGGCTGGCGCGGGGCGAACCGATGCCGACGATGTTACGACCGCGCAGCAGGTCGGCGGCCTTGTCGAGTGCGTCATCAAGGCTCAGCTTGACCTGACCGTCGGCCAGCAGCGGCTGACGTGGGCGATCCTTGCGATTGACGTAGCCGTAGCCGAAGCGGCCGCGGTCACACAGGAAGTACTGGTTGACGGAACCGTTGTAGCGGTTTTCGATGCGACGGATTTCGCCATAACGCTCGCCGGGGCTGATGTTGCAGCCGCTGGAGCAGCCGTGACAGATGCTCGGAGAGAACTGCATGTCCCACTTGCGGTTGTAGCGCTCGGAGTGGGTCTTGTCGGTGAACACGCCGGTCGGGCAGACCTCGGTGAGGTTGCCGGAGAACTCGCTTTCCAGCGTGCCGTCTTCGACGCGGCCGAAGTACACGTTGTCGTGGGCGCCATACACACCCAGATCCGTGCCGCCCGCATAGTCCTTATAGAAACGGACGCAGCGATAGCAGGCGATACAGCGGTTCATTTCGTGCGCGATGAACGGACCCAGTTCCTGGTTCTGGTGGGTACGCTTGGTGAAGCGATAACGGCGCTCGTTATGGCCGGTCATCACGGTCATGTCTTGCAGGTGGCAATGACCGCCTTCCTCGCAGACCGGGCAGTCATGCGGGTGGTTGGTCATCAGCCATTCGACGACACTGGCGCGAAACGCCTTGGACTCATCGTCATCGATGGAAATCCAGGTGTTGTCAGTGGCCGGAGTCATGCAGGACATGACGATACGACCGCGGGTGTCATTCTCGTCGGTGTACTGCTTGACCGCGCACTGGCGACAGGCGCCGACGCTGCCAAGAGCGGGGTGCCAGCAGAAATAGGGAATGTCGAGGCCCAGCGACAGACATGCCTGTAACAGGTTGTCCGCGCCATCGACCTCAAGCGCTTTGCCGTCTACGTGGATAGTAGCCATGGTTCAAAGTTCTTCGTTGGCCCGTTGTCAGCGGGCGTGGCTAATGGAATCTCGGTTGTGTCTGCCTTGTTCAGCCCGCGAGGGCGCTGGCAGTTACGAAGTCGACGGCCCGATGGGCCGCCGACCGATGTGTCTTGTTATGCGCCAGCGTTCGTCGGGTTCCTGGCCGTCGCCAGCATGGCGCCGGTCGGGGTGCTGACGGGCGCGATGCCCGCTTCGAATTCCGACCGGAAATATTTGATTGCGCTACCCAATGGCTCCACGGCGCCCGGTGCGTGGGCGCAGAACGTCTTGCCCGGACCGAGGAAGTTGACCAGACCCAGCAGCGTCTCGATATCGCCCGGTTGGCCCTGACCTTGCTCGATGGCCCGGAGCATCTTCACGCTCCACGGCAGGCCGTCGCGGCAAGGTGTGCAGAAGCCACAGGATTCCTGGGCGAAGAACTCTTCCATGTTGCGCAGCAGCGAAACCATATTGACTGAATCGTCGACCGCCATGGCCAGACCGGTGCCCATACGGGTGCCGACCTTGGCGATGCCGCCGGCGTACATTTGCGCGTCCAGGTGTTCGGGCAGCAGGAAGCCGGTCCCGGCGCCACCGGGCTGCCAGCACTTGAGCTTGAAGCCATCACGCATGCCACCTGCGTAGTCCTCGAACAGCTCGCGCGCCTGGACGCCGAAAGGCAGTTCCCAGAGGCCGGGGTTCTTCACCTTGCCGGAGAAGCCCATCAACTTGGTGCCGTGGTCTTCGCTGCCTTCGCGGGCCAGCGACTTGTACCAGTCGTTGCCGTTGTTGACGATCGCCGGCACGTTGCACAGGGTCTCGACGTTGTTGACACACGTCGGCTTGCCCCACACGCCCACGGCGGCAGGGAAGGGCGGCTTGGAGCGCGGGTTGGCGCGGCGACCTTCGAGGGAGTTGATCAGTGCGGTTTCTTCACCGCAGATATAGCGCCCCGCGCCGGTGTGCACGAACAGCTCGAAATCGAAACCGGTGCCCAGAATGTTCTTGCCCAGCAGGCCGGCGGCCTTGGCTTCGGCAACAGCACGATTCAGATGCCTGGCGGCAGTGACGTACTCGCCGCGCAGGAAGATGTAGCCGCGATAAGCCTTGAGCGCCTTGGCGCTGATCAGCATGCCCTCGACCAGCAGGTGCGGAAGCTGCTCCATGAGCATCCGGTCCTTCCAGGTGTTGGGCTCCATTTCGTCCGCGTTGCACAGCAGGTAGCGGATGTTCATGGATTCGTCTTTAGGCATCAGGCCCCACTTCACGCCAGTGGGGAAGCCCGCACCGCCGCGACCCTTGAGACCCGAGTCCTTGACGGCCTGCACGATGTCGTCCGGGGACTGTTGCAGCAATGCCTTGCGGGCCGCAGCGTAACCGTCCTTGGTCTGGTACTCGTCCAGCCACACCGGTTCGCCGTCATCGCGCAGGCGCCAGGTCAGGGGGTGGGTTTCGGCGGTGCGCGCAATGCGGTTGGCCGGGCCGAAGGAAGTGATGGTCATAGGTAACCCTCCAGCATCTTGGCAACGCCAGCAGGCTGTACATCGCCGAAAGTGTCGTCGTCGACCATCACGGCCGGGGCCTTGTCGCAGTTACCGAGGCAGCAGACCGGCAACAGTGTGAAGCGGCCATCGGCCGTGGTCTGACCCAGGCCGATGCCCAGCGAGTTCTTGATTTCGTCCACGACCGACTCGTGACCGCCGATGAAGCACACCATGCTGTTGCAGACGCGGATGATGTGGCGTCCGACCGGCTGACGGAAGATCTGGCTGTAGAAGGTAGCAACGCCCTCGACGTCGCTGGCGGGGATGCCCAGCACTTCGCCGATCGCGTAGATGGCGCCGTCCGGCACCCAGCCACGCTCTTTCTGTACGATTTTCAACGCTTCGATGGACGCCGCGCGGGAGTCCTCGTAGTGGTGCATCTCATGCTCGATGGCCGAGCGCTCGGTTTCGCTGAGAACGAAACGGTCTGTCTGGATTAACGTGCTGTTCATGCTTAGCGGTCCACGTCGGCCATAACGAAATCGATACTACCCAGGTACGCGATCAAGTCCGCGACCATGCTGCCCTTGATCACCGAAGGGATCTGTTGCAGGTGCGGGTAGCTTGGAGTGCGAATCCGGGTGCGGTAGCTCATGGTGCCGCCATCGCTCGTCAGGTAATAACTGTTGATGCCCTTGGTCGCTTCGATCATCTGGAAGGATTCGTTGGCCGGCATGACCGGACCCCACGAAACCTGAAGGAAGTGTGTGATCAGGGTTTCGATGTGCTGCAGCGTGCGTTCCTTGGGCGGCGGCGTGGTCAGCGGGTGATCCGCCTTGTACGGGCCGGCCGGCATGTTGCGCATGCACTGCTCGATGATCTTGAGGCTCTGGCGCATTTCTTCGACGCGGACCAGACAGCGGTCATAGGCGTCGCCGTTGGCGGCCAGCGGGACTTCGAATTCGAAGTTCTCGTAGCCCGAGTACGGACGCGCCTTGCGCAGGTCGAAGTCCAGGCCGGTGGCGCGCAGGCTCGGGCCGGTGACACCCCAGTCCAGCGCTTCGCGTGTGTTGTAAGCGGCAACGCCAATGGTCCGGCCGCGCAGAATGCTGTTGTCGAGCGCCGCCTTCTGGTATTCGTCCAGACGCTTGGGCATCCACTCCACGAAGTCCTTGACCAGCTTTTCCCAGCCGCGCGGCAGGTCGTGGGCAACGCCACCGATACGGTACCAGGCCGGATGCAGGCGGAAACCGGTGATCGCTTCGATCACGGTGTAGGCGCGCTGGCGGTCGGTAAACGTGAAGAACACCGGGGTCATCGCCCCGACGTCCTGGATGTAGGTCCCCAGGAACAGCAGGTGGCTGTTGATGCGGAAGAATTCGGCCATCATGATGCGGATCACGTTGACCCGGTCCGGCACGGTGATGCCGGCCAGTTTCTCCACCGAAAGCACGTAGGGCAGGTTGTTCATCACCCCACCGAGATAGTCGACGCGATCGGTGTATGGGATGTAGCTGTGCCAGGACTGGCGTTCGCCCATCTTCTCCGCGCCGCGGTGGTGGTAGCCGATGTCCGGCACGCAGTCGACGATCTCTTCGCCGTCCAGCTGCAGAATGATGCGGAACGCACCGTGAGCCGAAGGGTGGTTCGGGCCCAGGTTGAGGAACATGTAGTCCTCGTTCTTGCCGGAGCGCTTCATGCCCCAGTCTTCGGGACGGAAACGCGCGGCTTCTTCCTCAAGCTGTTGCTTGGCAAGGGTCAGGCTGTAAGGGTCGAACTCGGTGGCGCGGGCAGGGAAGTCCTTGCGCAACGGGTGACCTTCCCAGGTCGGCGGCATCAGAATACGGGTGAGGTGCGGGTGGCCCTCGAACGTGACCCCGAACATGTCCCACACTTCACGCTCGTACCAGTTTGCGTTGGGCCAGATACCGGTGATCGAAGGCAGGTTCAGGTCCGATTCGGACAGCGCCACCTTGATCATCACGTCGCTGTTACGCTCGACCGAAAGCAGCTGGTAGAACACAGTGAAGTCGGAGCCCGGCAAGCCGCGGCGATGGGTGCGCAGGCGTTCGTCCATGCCGTGCAGGTCATAGAGCATCGAGTAGGGCTTGGCCACCTGACGCAGGAATGTCAGGACCTCGATCAGTCGCGCGCGCTCGACCCACAGCACCGGCATGCCGGTGCGGGTCGGCTGGGCTGTGAAAGCCTCGGCGCCAAATCGGTTGGACAGTTCAACGACGACATCTTGGTCGTCAGCCTTGTAAGGCGGGATGTACAGAGCGGTGTCTGCAGTCATAGGTCTCAATCACTTCGGTCAACGTACAGAATCAGCCCGATTCCTGTCTTTTTTATAAGAAGAACGGGCTGGATCAGACTTCGTCGGGGCTGCGCAGGTTTGTGACCTGGATACGCTGTTCGCGGCGCTGTTCCTTTTGCGACGGCATATCGGCGCGGTAAACGCCTTGTTCGCCGACGACCCAGGAAAGTGGGCGACGCTCCTGGCCGATCGATTCCTGCAAAAGCATCAGGCCTTGCAGAAATGCCTCGGGGCGGGGCGGGCAGCCGGGCACGTAAACATCCACAGGGAGGAACTTGTCGACTCCCTGGACTACCGAATAGATGTCGTACATGCCACCGGAGTTGGCACACGCGCCCATGGAGATGACCCACTTTGGTTCAAGCATCTGCTCGTACAGACGTTGAATGATGGGAGCCATCTTGAGGAACGGCGTGCCGGCGATCACCATGAAATCCGCCTGACGCGGTGATGCACGAATGACCTCGGCGCCAAAGCGCGCGATGTCATGGGGTGCGGTGAAAGCGGTGGTCATTTCCACGTAGCAGCACGAAAGGCCGAAGTTGTACGGCCACAGGGAGTTCTTGCGCCCCCAGTTGACCGCGCCGTTCAGCACGTCTTCGAGCTTGCCCATGAAAACATTTTTGTGGACTTGATCTTCTAGCGGGTCGGAAACGGTTTCCCGCTTGCCGATTGGATACTGCTCGTTAGGAGCATCCGGGTCGATCCTGGTGAGATTGTATTGCATCGCCAAAGCCTCATTGTTTTAGCTTCGCCTGCCGAGTACGGCGACCTTCGGGAGCCCAATCGAGCGCCCCTACCCGCCATAGGTAGACAAGACCTGCCAACAGAATTGCTATGAAAACGAGAGCTTCGACGAATCCGGTCCAGCCGCTTTCGCGGACGGACACAGACCAGGCAAAGAGAAAAAGGGCTTCAATGTCAAAGATCACGAAAAGCATCGCGACCAGATAGAATTTTGCGGAGAAACGCAGACGTGCACTGCCGGTCGGCAGCATGCCGGACTCGAAAGGTTCGTTCTTGCTGCGGCCCCAGGCCTTGCTGCCGAGCAGGCTGGAGACGCCGAGCATGAAGGCGCAAAGGCCGACAACACCCAAAAGGAAAATGGCGAAGCCCCAGTTGTGGGCAATCAATCCTGTCGATTCGGGCATGCTGGCAGTCCTTATTAGAGAGCAAAGGTCTCTGTGCTTGATGACGAGTTGACGCAGTGACGAATTGTCGCAGCGCGTGCAACGGGGTGATTTTATGTGCAAACAGTGGGCAAGTAAATTTTCTACATCAAAATTATTCGAAGAATTAATCGCCTGGCATGCCATCTTCGGCCGCAGAGGCCCGCAGGACGGGGCCCGGCGGTGATTTCGCACAACAGTTTTCTTTCTGGGAAAAGCAATGAAAGCCAATTTAAATGATAATTAATATCATCTAGCGCGTTGTTTTCTTATCTACTAGTCAGTATCCGAGAACTTGCGGCCGCTTATTGACCGCGGCAGTTGTAACACCGTCGCGCTGACCATGGCTTGTCCGGGGTCAATACAAGCCGCCTATACAAAAAAACAGACCGCCGATGAAGGCGGTCTGTTCTGGGCTCAAACGCGGCCCGGTCAGTGGAACTGTTCTTCCTCGGTCGAGCCGGTCAGCGCCGTTACCGACGATACGCCACCCTGAATCACGGTGGTCATGTCGTCAAAGTAGCCGGTACCGACTTCCTGCTGGTGCGCAACGAAGGTATAGCCCTTGGCGGCGTCGGCAAATTCCTGCTCTTGCAGCTTCACGTAGGCGGTCATGTCGTTGCGCGCGTAGTCATGCGCCAGATTGAACATGCTGTGCCACATGTTGTGAATGCCGGCCAGGGTGATGAACTGATGCTTGTAGCCCATCGCCGACAGCTCGCGCTGGAACTTGGCGATGGTCGCGTCATCGAGGTTCTTCTTCCAGTTGAAGGAGGGCGAGCAGTTGTACGACAGGAGCTGATCGGGGTATTCGCGCTTGATCGCTTCGGCGAACCGGCGTGCTTCGTCCAGGTCTGGCTTGGCGGTCTCGCACCAGATCAGGTCGGCGTAGGGCGCATAGGCCAGCCCGCGGGAAATCGCCTGATCCAGACCTGGACGAACCTTATAGAAGCCTTCGGGGGTACGGCTGCCGGTCACGAATGGCTGGTCGTACGGATCGCAGTCCGACGTCAGCAGGTCGGCGGCGTTGGCGTCGGTGCGCGCCAGAATGATGGTCGGCACGCCCGCCACGTCTGCGGCAAGGCGCGCGGCGACCAGCTTTTGCACCGCTTCCTGGGTTGGAACAAGTACTTTGCCGCCCATGTGGCCGCACTTCTTGACGGATGCCAGCTGGTCCTCGAAATGCACGCCCGCAGCGCCAGCCTCGATCATGTTCTTCATCAGCTCGTAAGCATTGAGCACGCCGCCAAAGCCTGCTTCGGCGTCGGCCACGATAGGCGCGAAGTAGTCGATGTAACCTTCGTCGCCTGGGTTCTTGCCCGCCTTCCACTGGATCTGGTCGGCGCGGCGGAAAGCGTTGTTGATGCGCTTGACCACGGTAGGCACGGAATCCACCGGGTAGAGCGACTGATCCGGGTACATGGATTCGGCCGAGTTGTTGTCTGCAGCCACCTGCCAGCCCGACAGATAGATGGCCTGGATTCCCGCCTTGACCTGCTGCACCGCCTGGCCACCGGTCAGGGCGCCCATGCAGTTGACGAAGTCCTTGTCAGGACGGAACGACGGCCTGGCGCCCTGGGTCACCAGGTTCCAGAGCTTGTCGGCGCCCATTTTTGCGAAGGTGTGTTCGGGTTGAACCGAGCCACGCAGGCGGACGACATCGGCAGCGGAGTATGTACGGGTGACATTCTTCCAGCGTGGGTTTTCAGCCCAGTCTTTCTCAAGCGCCGCTATTTGTTGTTCGCGTGTCAGTGCCATGGAGATAAACCTCTTGATGTAGGCCTTGCCTGGAGAGTCCTGCTCCGCCAAAACGCCTCGTTTATCGAAGGCACGGAAAATGGCTGCTCACTGATCGGAGGTTTGCTTGAGGCCGCGGTCTGGCGCGATGGCAACGGATGAACGAATAGCCCATGGAAAGCAGTGGGTGTCCAGGCATGACTCGAATGTGCAGGTCGACTCGTGGAGGCCTTGCTGCATCACAGAGATTGCCCGTCTGCCGGTAAAACGCTTCCGTCCCTCGGGACAACTTCGTTCCAGTCGCAATCTCGTCAAACTGCCTTGTGGGCGGTACGGACACGAATCGGCTCAGGTGGGTGGGTCAGAGCGACGACTCGGAGGCTCGATGCAGGGCCTCTGATCAGCGGGAGCGAGGCAATCATGCCTCGCGTGTTTTGGCTCGTCAAACGTTTTGTAGTGCTTATTTGTATTCACTACATATCGTCTGATTTACGACCCGCTGGTCACCGAAAGGCCCGCTGGTGCTGGCTTTAGGGTGGGTATGAGCTAGTCGAGGCTGTCGACCTTGACCCGCAACACCATGTCGCTCCGGCCCTGGGTCGAATAGCGCTGCGCCAGAGCACGCTGATCGGCCGCCGAGTTGCTGCTTTGTCCGGCCAGGGTGATCCATTCGCCCAGACGACCGCTGACCTTGCTGTCGGTGCTCTGGACGTTGATGGTGTCCGGGCGCTCCTGGCTCAGGCGGTCGCGATTGGTGCTTATGTCCAGATGCACGATGTCGCCGGTCACCGTTGCAGTGACGTAGAAGCCCTGCGTCACATTGCGATATTCGGTGTCGCTCTGCGCATACCCGTACGAGTCGGCGGAGGAGGTCGTCAGCGGCACGCTTTGACCGACTTGAATGAGCGCAGGCGTGCCTTCGCTGGTCTGGACCTGCTGGACGCCGCCTTCACGGCTGGCCGTGCCATAACTCTTGATTCTCGACGGGCTTGCGCCGCTGCTGTCGCGGGAGGCGCTGTCGCTGGTGTCAACGCTGATCAGCAGGCGTCGGGGCGCGATGTCCAGTTGGGTGATCAATGCGCGGAGCTCTTCGATCCGGCGAGATTCGGCGTTGACGATCAACTGGTTGCCGTAGCTGCTGACGGTGCCGTCCTGGCCGATGAATGACTGGGCAACCGGCAGCAGCTCCGCGCTGGTGCGGTAATTGAGCGGCACCACTTCGGTCGCCGCTGACACACAGGTACTGAAGATCAGGAGCAGGGAAGCAAGCAGGGTACGTCCGGACATGAGCATTCTCCGCAAAGGGCGCGTAAGGCCTGAGTTTGCCAGTTTGTCGGCTTGGCGAGGGACAAGTTGAGCGTGCGGATGGCAAAACGCCCCGCGCTTGCCCGCCTCAACGCGCAGGCGTGAGGCGGAAAAGGCGGGGCGACGTGTCATGTAGTGCCCGCGAGCGAGCCTACAAAATGCCGGTTTCAGGCTCGACGGATCATGTCCACATGGGGCAGGCCGGCTTCGAGAAACTCGTCGCTGACCACGATGAAGCCAAAACGCTGGTAGAACGCCGCGGCCTGAACCTGAGCGCTGAGCTTCTGCTCGGTGAGGCCGCGCTTCTCTGCCTCCTGGATGACCGCGTTGAGCAGCGCATCGCCAACATCCAGACCGCGCCAGTCCTTGAGGACCGACAGTCGACCGATTTCCCCATCAGGCAGCAGGCGCGCTGTGCCGATTGCAAAGTCGCCTTCGTAGGCCAGAAAGTGTATGGCGCTGCTGTCTTCCGCGTCCCATTCCAGTTCCGGCGGCACCGATTGTTCGACGACGAACACGGTGTCGCGAATCCGCCGGATATCGGCGTTGTTCTTCTGCCAGTCTGCGACGGATACAGTGGTTTTATTCATCGGCGAATCCCAGACTTCCTTGTTTTACGAGCTCACAAAGCAGATTGCGACCTTCGTCGTCGGCCAGCCATTGACCGAGGTTTTCGGCGTGCAACGAGTCAGCGGCGCATATCAGTTTAAGAAGGGCGCGCAGATTGCCCGGCAACAGGCGACTCTGTCCACTGGCAAACAGTAACAGATCGTCATCGACTTCCGACCAGGCCAGGCGTGCGCTCGGATTGCGGATCAAGACCGCACCCTGTTCAAGGCTGTCCAGCAGGTCGGTTTCGTCCAGCTCCGCGCCAGCGACCAGCTCCGGGTAGCGCGGCTCGGTCATGAACTGGCCGAACCAGGTCAGCAACAGGCGCTCGTCGCCCATGTGTTCGGCAAGCAACGCCTTCAGGCGGTCGAGTGCGTCGTGCTGGATCTGATGCGGATCGCTCGCCGGCTGCGCATCGGCGTCAGTGTAGCGATCTTCGTCCGGGATGAACTGGCTCAGGAAGTCGGTGAAGTGGGTCAGCACTTCGGCCGCGCTGGGCGCGCGGAAGCCCACCGAGTACGTCAGGCATTCATCGACGGCCACGCCGCAGTGCGCCAGACGGGGCGGCAGATACAGCATGTCGCCCGGTTCCAGGGTCCACTCTTGCGTGGCCTTGAATTCGGACAGGATGCGCAGGTCCGCATTCTGCAGGAGCGGGCTCTCCGAGTCGCACATCTGGCCGATCTGCCAGTGCCGCTTGCCATGGCCTTGCAGCAGGAACACGTCGTAGTTGTCGAAATGCGGTCCTACGCTGCCGCCTGGCGCTGCGTAGCTGATCATCACATCGTCGATGCGCCAGCTGGGCAGGAAGCGGAAATTCTCCAGCAACTCGCTGACTTCAGGCACGAACTGATCGACCGCCTGAACCAGAAGGGTCCACTCGCGCTCGGGCAGCTTGCTGAATTCGTCTTCCGCAAACGGGCCGCGGCGCAGTTCCCAGGGACGTTCGCCGTTTTCGATGACAAGTCGGGATTCGACTTCTTCTTCCAGGGCCAGGCCCGCCAGCTCGTCAGGATCGATCGGGCTCTGGAAATCCGGCAGGGCCTGACGGATCAGTAGGGGCTTTTTCTGCCAGTAGTCACGCAGGAATACGCGTGCGCTCATACCGCCCAGAAGTTGAAGAGGAATATCAGGATTCATGTGTAAGCCCTTGAAATGAAAACGCCCGGCACAGCCGGGCGTGTGCAGATATTTTTGCGTATCAGATGCGCTTGGCTTGTGCCGCTGCGTTACCGATGTAATTGGTTGGAGTGAGCTGCTTGAGCTCGGCCTTGGCTTGCGCCGGCATGTCTAGACCGTCGATGAACGTCAACAGGGCTTCCGGGCTGATGCCCTTGCCGCGTGTCAGCTCCTTCAACTTCTCGTAGGGATTTTCGATGTTGTAGCGACGCATGACAGTCTGAATCGGCTCGGCCAGGACTTCCCAGCACGCGTCCAGATCGGCGGCGATGCGCTGCTCGTTCAGTTCCAGTTTGCCGATGCCCTTGAGGCTGGCTTCATAGGCAATGACGCTGTGTGCGAAGCCGACGCCGAGATTGCGCAGCACGGTCGAATCGGTCAGGTCGCGCTGCCAGCGGGAAATCGGCAGCTTGCTCGCCAGATGCTGGAACAGGGCGTTGGCGATGCCCAGATTGCCTTCGGAGTTTTCGAAGTCGATCGGGTTGACCTTGTGCGGCATGGTCGAGGAACCGATTTCACCGGCAATTGTGCGCTGTTTGAAATAGCCCAGCGAGATGTAGCCCCAGATATCGCGATCGAAGTCGATCAGGATGGTGTTGAAACGCGCGATAGCGTCGAACAGCTCGGCGATGTAGTCGTGGGGTTCGATCTGGGTGGTGTAGGGGTTGAAGCCCAGGCCCAGCTCGTCTTCGATGAATGCGCGGGCGTTGGCTTCCCAGTCGATGTCCGCGTAGGCGGACAGGTGCGCGTTATAGTTGCCGACAGCGCCGTTGATCTTGCCCAGCAGCGGAACGGCCGCAACCTGAGCGATCTGGCGCTCAAGACGGTAAACGACGTTGGCCAGTTCCTTGCCCAGCGTGGTCGGCGAAGCAGGCTGGCCGTGGGTGCGGGACAGCATCGGCACGTCGGCGAAACGGATGGCCAGTTCGCGAATCGAGCTGGCGATCTGGCGCATCAGCGGCAGCATCACATTGTCCCGGCCTTCACGCAGCATCAGTGCGTGGGACAGGTTGTTGATGTCTTCGCTGGTGCAGGCGAAGTGGATGAATTCGCTGACCTTATCCAGTTCCGGCAGTTTGGCGGCCTGTTCCTTGAGCAGGTATTCCACGGCTTTCACGTCATGGTTGGTGGTGCGCTCGATTTCCTTGACGCGCTCGGCGTGCTCTTCCGCGAAGTTTTCAGCCAGTGCATCGAGAATGGCATTGGCTTCTGCCGAGAAGGCCGGCACCTCGGTGATCTGTGGGTGAGCCGCCAGGCGCTGGAGCCAGCGGACCTCGACCATGACGCGGAAACGGATCAGGCCGTATTCGCTGAAAATAGGGCGCAGGGCCTGGGTTTTGCCGGCGTAGCGGCCATCAACAGGGGAAACCGCAGTGAGCGAAGAAAGCTGCATGGGGTGCTCTCGGACAGTCGGGCAACGAAAAGGGGCGCGTATCATACATGAAAACCCGGTCCGACTGGATCGGACCGACCAGCGTTGACGGCGCCGTGCCTGGTGGTAGGAGTCGCTGTTGCGCGGCGGGTCAGCCGTGCAGCAACGGATAGAGTTCTTTCAATAACTTGCGGCGGCTGAATACCAGTTGCCAGCGATGCCCGCCAACTTGCCGCCACAGCCGGGCCGAACGTATACCGGCCAGGAGAATGGCGCGGATCTTCGAGGCGTTATTGGGCTGTTGCAGGTTGCGCATGTCGCCATGGACCTGAATACGCTGGCGCAGCGTGCTCAGGGTATCCTGATACAGAGCGCCGGCTGCAGCGACGACGTTCTCATGGGCAACCCCGAAGTGCTCGACCTGCGCCTGGATGACCGGCACGCGTTTGCCGATCACTTCGAGCAGGTCGTCGCGCTTGGCCAGCTGCCGCTCAAGGCCAAGCATCGACAGGGCGTAACGTAGCGGCTCGCGCTGCAAGGTGGCCGGGTCGCGTTCCAGGGCGCTGACCATGGCGCGATAGCCCTCACGCAGATTGAGATCGTCGCCGCCGTAGACGTCCAGCGTGTCCTTGGGGTCAAGTACCAGCAGGCTGCCGATCATGCAACCGAGTGCCGCTTCGCTGACCTGTCCGGTCTTGGCGATGCGGTCCACCAGCACAGCGGCCTGGAAGACGCCGCCCAAGGCGATCAATTGCTCCTGAATCGGGGTCATCAACGGGTGTCCTTCGAATTCACGGGTTCGGCGACTTCGATCACGCCGCCGCCCAGGCAGACTTCGCCGTCGTAGAACACCACGGACTGACCGGGTGTGACGGCGCGCTGCGGTTCATCGAATACCGCGCGGTAGCCGTCGGCGGTCTTTTCCAGCGTGCAGTGCTGGTCGGCCTGGCGATAGCGGACCTTGGCGGTCAGGCGGCGCGGCGTGCTCAGATCCACCGGGTTGACCCAGAAGATCTGCGAAGCCAGCAGGGCGCCGGAAAACAGCCATGGATGAGCGTTGCCCTGGCCGACGATCAGCTCGTTATGCTCCAGGTCCTTGACCAATACATACCACGGATCTTCGCTTGCATCCTTGAGCCCGCCGATACCCAGGCCTTGGCGCTGGCCGATGGTGTGGTACATCAGGCCATTGTGGCGGCCGATCACTTCACCCTCGGTGGTCTTGATCTCGCCCGGCTGGGCGGGCAGATACTGGCGCAGGAAGTCGGTGAACCGTCGCTCGCCAATGAAGCAGATTCCGGTGGAATCCTTTTTCTTGGCGGTGGCCAGGCCGTGCTTCTCGGCGATGGCGCGAACCTCGGGTTTTTCCAGTTCGCCAACCGGGAACAGCGTGCGGGCGATCTGCTCGCCGCCTACCGCGTGCAGGAAGTAACTCTGGTCCTTGTTGGGATCCAGGCCCTTGAGCAGTTCGGTGCGGCCGTCGATGTCACGGCGGCGCACGTAATGGCCGGTGGCGATCAGGTCCGCGCCCAGCATCAGGGCGTAGTCGAGGAACGCCTTGAACTTGATCTCGCGGTTGCAGAGGATGTCCGGGTTTGGCGTGCGCCCGGCCTTGTACTCTTCCAGGAAATGTTCGAAGACATTGTCCCAGTATTCGGCCGCGAAGTTGGCGGTATGCAGCTTGATGCCGATCTTGTCGCACACGGCCTGGGCATCGGCCAGGTCCTCGCGGGCGGTGCAGTATTCCGTTCCGTCGTCTTCTTCCCAGTTCTTCATGAACAAGCCTTCCACCTGATAACCCTGCTCCATGAGCAGAACGGCGGAAACGGAAGAATCCACGCCGCCGGACATGCCGACTATGACGCGCTTCTTGTCTGAGCTGGAGAGGGCTGGATCACGCATGGGGATTCGATGGGTGGCCTTGAAAAGGACGCGATTCTAACAGGCTGGCGGCGTGGAGTCTCACGCCTTGTCGCGAAGCACGTCGAGACTGAAGCGTTCCGCGCCCAGATAGTCATCGATGCAACGCAGCACCAGTTCGCTGCGCCAGCGCTCCCGCTGGGCCAGTAGCTCGTCCCGGGTCAGCCAGACCGGTCCGATGATCCCTTCGTCAAGCGCATAATCCGGGCGATGGCCAAGCGCCCTGGCTGCAAAGCAGATGCGCTGATAGGTCACGCCGTTGGAGGGCGCAGTGTAGAGGTAGATGCCGACGACACCGGTCAGCTCGACATCCCATCCGGTTTCTTCAAGGGTTTCACGCACGGCGGCGTGCTGCAGGCTTTCGTTGGGGTCAAGATGGCCGGCGGGCTGGTTGAGCACCGCACGACCTCCTTTCATCTCTTCGACGAACAGGAAGCGGCCCTCGTTTTCGACGATGGTTGCGACCGTGACATGTGCGTGCCATTCCATAAGGGTCTCCCGGCTAATGTTGGCGGAATGTCCATAGTGCCAGAACAGCAAGAGTGCCAGAACAGCGAGGACAATTTCTCGTGGCCTGAAAGCACGAACCCCGGCGCAGGGCCGGGGTTCGTGAGACCGCGTTTGCCTCTTACAACGCAGCGATGGCCGCGTTCAAGGTTGCGCTTGGGCGCATGGCTTTGCTGGTCAGTTCAGGATTGGCGAAGTAGTAACCGCCGATCTCGACAGGCTTGCCCTGGACCGCATTGAGCTCGGCAACGATCTTCTCTTCGTTGTCGGTCAGGGTCTTGGCCAGCGGAGTGAACTGCGCCTTGAGAGCGGCATCGTCATTCTGCGCAGCCAGCGCCTGAGCCCAGAACAGGGTCAGGTAGAAGTGGCTGCCGCGGTTGTCGATGCTGCCGACCTTGCGCGATGGAGACTTGTTGCGATCCAGGAACTCGCCGGTTGCCTGATCCAGGGTTTTGGACAGAACCAGTGCCTTGGGATTGTTGTAGGCGTTGCCCAGGTGTTCCAGAGAAGCGGCCAGGGCGAGGAATTCACCCAGGGAGTCCCAGCGCAGGAAGTTCTCTTCGACGAACTGCTGAACGTGCTTGGGCGCGGAACCGCCGGCACCGGTTTCGAACAGGCCGCCGCCGTTCATCAGCGGTACGATCGACAGCATCTTGGCGCTGGTGCCCAGTTCCATGATCGGGAACAGGTCGGTCAGGTAGTCGCGCAGAACGTTGCCGGTCACCGAGATGGTGTCCTTGCCGGCGCGGGTGCGCTCCAGAGTCAGCTTCATGGCTTCCACCGGCGACAGAATCTGGATGTCCAGACCCGAAGTGTCGTGGTCACGCAGGTACTTGCGCACTTTCTCGATCATCACCGCGTCGTGGGCGCGGGAGGGGTCGAGCCAGAAAATGGCTGGAGTGTTGCTGGCGCGCGAGCGGTTGACCGCGAGTTTCACCCAGTCCTGAATCGGCGCGTCCTTGGCCTGGCACATGCGCCAGATGTCGCCGGCTTCGACGTTCTGTTCCATGACCAGATTGCCCTTGCTGTCGGTCACCCGAACAACGCCTGCAGTCTGGATCTGGAACGTCTTGTCGTGGGAGCCGTACTCTTCGGCTTTCTGGGCCATCAGGCCGACGTTCGGCACGCTGCCCATGGTGGTCGGGTCGAAGGCGCCATTCTTCTTGCAGTCTTCGATGACCGCCTGATAGATGGTGGCGTAGCAGCGATCCGGAATCACGGCCTTGGCGTCGTGCAGCTGGCCGTCAGTGCCCCACATCTTGCCCGAATCGCGGATCATTGCCGGCATCGACGCGTCGACGATGACGTCGCTTGGCACGTGCAGGTTGGTGATGCCCTTGTCGGAGTTGACCATCGCCAGCTGCGGACGGGTAGCGTAAACAGCTTCGATATCAGCCTTGATTTCCGCCTGCTTGTCGGCAGGCAGACTGCTGATGCGGTCGTACAGGTCGCCGATGCCGTTGTTGAGGTTGAAGCCGATCTGCTTGAGGGTATCGGCGTGCTTGGTCAGCGCGTCCTGATAGAACTCTTCGACGATCTGGCCGAACATGATCGGATCGGAGATCTTCATCATGGTGGCTTTGAGGTGTACGGAGAACAGCACGCCCTGTTTTTTGGCGTCTTCGATCTCGGCGGCGATGAAGCTGCGCAGCGCCTTCTTGCTCATGACCGAGCAGTCGATGACTTCGCCGGCCTTGACTGCGGTTTTTTCTTTGAGGACGGTGGTGGTGCCGTCTTGTGCGATCAGCTCGATCTTGACGCTGTCGTCAGCCTCGACCAGAGCGGCTTTCTCGCTGCCGTAGAAATCGCCGCTGCTCATGTGCGCGACGTGGGCCTTGGAGTCAGCTGACCAGGCACCCATCTTGTGCGGATGCTTGCGTGCGTAGTTCTTCACCGAAAGCGGTGCGCGACGGTCCGAGTTGCCTTCGCGCAGGACCGGGTTCACGGCGCTGCCCTTGACCTTGTCGTAGCGGGCGCGGGTTTCTTTCTCGGCGTCGCTCGAAGGGTTCTCAGGATAGTCGGGGATGTTGAAACCCTGATCCTGGAGCTCTTTGATGGTGGCTTTGAGCTGCGGCACCGAGGCGCTGATGTTCGGCAGCTTGATGATGTTGGCTTCCGGCGTGGTGGCCAGTTTGCCCAACTCGGCGAGATGATCCGGCACTTGTTGCTCGGCGCCAAGCGATTCCGGAAAGCTGGAGAGCACACGACCTGCCAGGGAGATATCGCGGGTTTCAACGTCGATATCGGAGGAGGCGGTGAAGGCTTCGATGATAGGCAGCAAGGAATAGGTGGCGAGGGCCGGAGCTTCGTCGGTGAAGGTATAGATGATCTTCGAGCGGTTGGACATTCGTATTAACTCTCTGTTTTGCTGAGCATGCACAAAATCTCGATACGCGCAGGGTATGCACTCTTGCCCACGGTTCGTCATGAGCCTAGGTCGAGGTTGATTCGCGGTGATGTTGGGTGCATCAGTCGAGCGTCACGCAGTCGGGTGGTTGACCCCCGACGCATATATAAAGCTGAAAGTCCTGTTTCAGACGGTTCGGCCTTTATGACTCTGCGGTCACGTCGCGAGTATATCAAACCCTTGGCCCCAGGCATCAATGCTATGCGAGCTAACGATTCGCAACCATTGGCCGTTGGTCGAACCTTGCGCGGGGCCCGGATGGTGTCACCCGGCGCCGATCAACTCGGGCGGACGCGGGTTTGCGGGTGCATGGCAGCCTGACTACGCTCAACAGCTGTCACGTTGTCCAACCGACGCAAACCGGAGTTCAGCATGGGATACCAGAAAATAACAATACCCGCCGCCGGCGAGAAGATCACTGTCAACGCCGATCACTCCCTGAATGTGCCCGACAACCCGATCATTCCCTTCATCGAAGGAGACGGCATCGGGGTCGACATCACGCCTGTCATGATCAAGGTGGTGGATGCCGCCGTCAGTAAGGCTTACGACGGCAAGCGCCAGATTTCCTGGATGGAGGTCTATGCCGGAGAGAAGGCCACGCAGGTCTATGACCAGGACACCTGGCTACCCGAAGAGACGCTCGAAGCCGTCAAGGATTACGTGGTCTCGATCAAGGGGCCGTTGACCACGCCAGTGGGCGGCGGCATCCGTTCTCTCAACGTTGCCCTTCGCCAACAGCTGGACCTGTACGTCTGCCTGCGCCCGGTCCGCTGGTTCGAAGGCGTGCCCAGCCCCGTCAAGAAGCCGGGGGACGTGGACATGACGATCTTTCGCGAAAACTCCGAAGACATCTATGCCGGAATCGAATGGAAGGCGGGTTCTGCGGAGGCCATGAAAGTCATACGTTTTCTGCAGGAAGAAATGGGTGTGACCAAAATCCGCTTCGACCAGGACTGCGGCATTGGCGTCAAGCCGGTTTCAAGGGAAGGCACGCGGCGGCTGGCGCGCAAGGCGTTGCAGTATGTGGTCGACAATGATCGGGAATCACTGACCATTGTTCATAAAGGCAACATCATGAAATTCACCGAAGGCGCCTTCAAGGAGTGGGCATATGAAATCGCCGCCGAGGAGTTCGGTGCGACCTTGCTCGACGGTGGTCCATGGATGCAGTTCAAGAACCCCAGAACCGGCAGGGACGTGGTGGTCAAGGACGCGATTGCCGATGCCATGCTGCAGCAGATTCTGCTGCGCCCGGCTGAATATGATGTGATCGCTACCCTCAACCTGAACGGCGATTACCTGTCCGATGCGCTGGCGGCGGAAGTAGGCGGGATTGGTATCGCGCCGGGCGCGAATCTCTCCGACACCGTGGCAATGTTCGAGGCGACCCATGGCACGGCACCCAAGTATGCGGGCAAGGACCAGGTCAATCCGGGGTCTTTGATTTTGTCTGCGGAAATGATGCTGCGGCACATGGGGTGGACAGAGGCCGCCGACCTGATCATCAAAGGCACTAACGGCGCGATTTCGGCCAAAACTGTGACTTATGATTTCGAGCGTTTGATGGAGGGAGCGACATTGCTGTCTTCATCGGCCTTCGGGGATGCGCTGATCAAGCACATGTAGAAACGCGAGGCCCCCTAACGACCAACCCGGGAAGCCCCGGGTTGGTCGTTTTTCTCTATGGCTGGCGTTTGTGGTGGCTCGCCTCAGGCTGGCACATTCGAAGCTTTATAGGTCGGATTTGAAGCATCTGCTGCGGCGCCAACGCTGACGGTGGCGGGAGAGATATTGACTGCGTGCAACCCTTTGGGCCCCTGGATGATCTCGAAGTTGACCGGCTGGCCTGCTTTGAGAGTTTTGTAACCATCCATGTTGATCGCCGAATAATGCGCGAACAGATCTTCATCCCTGCCATCGGCCAGGATGAATCCATAGCCTTTTGCATTATTGAACCACTTGACTTTACCACTGAGCATAGCCATATCCCTCTGCAAAGGACTCCGTCTGGAGTATCATCCACCTCAATCCGCCTGACCGAAAAAAAATTTTGGTTGACTGCGCGGACCCTTTTTACCCAATGTGGGCTCTATTGTTTGTAACACCGTTTAGCTGATAGTCAAGGTCATGTGGCAGACCATTTTTCAAAATGTGACGTCCGTGATCGATTGCTCAATCCGCCCCTTGAACGAACATCTCTTTCCATGCAACCAATTAGCAAGATTCGACTAACATTCAATCAGGATGGTCCGGAGTCACACGAGGACGACTCGGCTGGCATCGCAGTGCAGGACGCCAAGCCGACCCTGCAGGCGCCACCGATGTACAAGGTGGTTTTATTCAACGATGACTACACGCCGATGGACTTCGTTGTCGAAGTGCTCGAAGTGTTTTTTAACCTGAATCGTGAGCTGGCCACCAAGGTCATGCTGGCCGTCCATACAGAGGGACGGGCAGTGTGTGGATTGTTTACCCGCGACATCGCCGAGACCAAGGCAATGCAGGTCAACCAATACGCCAGGGAGAGCCAGCATCCACTACTCTGTGAGATCGAGAAGGACGGTTAAACGCCGGCCACTTGGGTATGAGGTGAAGCTATGTTAAACCGTGAGCTCGAAGTCACCCTCAATCTAGCCTTCAAGGAAGCGCGCTCGAAGCGTCATGAGTTCATGACGGTCGAACATCTTCTGCTGGCTCTATTGGACAATGAGGCTGCAGCCACTGTCTTGCGTGCCTGCGGCGCCAACCTCGATAAGCTCAAGCATGATCTGCAGGAGTTCATCGACTCCACCACACCGCTGATCCCCGTGCATGATGAGGATCGCGAAACCCAGCCGACGCTCGGGTTCCAGCGCGTGCTGCAACGTGCGGTCTTCCACGTACAAAGCTCCGGCAAGCGTGAAGTCACCGGTGCCAATGTGCTGGTCGCGATTTTCAGTGAACAGGAGAGTCAGGCTGTCTTCCTGCTCAAGCAGCAGAGCGTTGCCCGAATTGATGTCGTCAACTACATCGCCCATGGAATCTCCAAGGTTCCGGGGCATGGCGATCACTCTTCCGAAGGTGAGCAAGATATGCAGGACGACGAGGGCGGTGAGGCATCCTCCTCAGGCAATCCTCTGGATGCCTATGCCAGCAATCTGAACGAACTCGCGCGCCAGGGGCGCATCGATCCACTGGTCGGCCGCGAAAACGAAGTGGAGCGCGTGGCTCAGATCCTCGCTCGTCGTCGCAAGAACAACCCGCTGCTGGTCGGTGAGGCCGGCGTCGGCAAGACTGCCATCGCCGAAGGCCTGGCCAAGCGGATCGTCGATAATCAGGTGCCGGACCTGCTGGCCAACAGTGTCGTCTACTCGCTCGACCTCGGGGCGCTGCTGGCCGGAACCAAATACCGCGGCGATTTCGAGAAGCGCTTCAAGGCTCTGCTCAACGAACTGCGCAAACGTCCGCATGCCATTCTGTTCATCGATGAGATCCATACGATTATTGGTGCCGGTGCTGCATCCGGCGGAGTCATGGATGCGTCAAACCTGCTCAAGCCGCTGTTGTCTTCGGGTGATATCCGCTGCATCGGCTCGACAACGTTCCAGGAGTTTCGCGGCATTTTCGAGAAGGACCGCGCTCTGGCGCGTCGCTTCCAGAAAGTGGACGTCTCCGAGCCTTCGGTCGAGGACACTATTGGTATCCTGCGCGGGCTGAAAGGTCGTTTCGAGCAACATCACAGCATCGAGTACAGCGATGAAGCGTTGCGCGCCGCGGCAGAACTTGCGTCGCGCTACATCAACGATCGTCACATGCCTGACAAGGCGATTGACGTGATAGACGAGGCCGGCGCCTACCAGCGTCTGCAACCAGTAGAGCAGCGCGTCAAGCGTATCGAGGTGCCTCAGGTTGAGGACATCGTCGCCAAGATCGCGCGTATTCCTCCAAAGCACGTCAACAGTTCCGACAAGGAGCTGCTGCGTAATCTGGAGCGCGACCTGAAGCTGACCGTGTTTGGTCAGGATGCGGCAATCGATTCCCTGTCGACTGCGATCAAACTGTCCCGTGCCGGCCTCAAGTCGCCCGACAAGCCTGTTGGCTCGTTCCTGTTCGCAGGTCCGACCGGTGTCGGCAAAACCGAGGCGGCGCGTCAGCTGGCCAAGGCACTGGGCGTGGAGCTGATTCGCTTCGACATGTCCGAATACATGGAGCGCCATACCGTTTCGCGTCTGATCGGTGCGCCTCCAGGCTATGTCGGCTTCGACCAGGGCGGCCTGCTGACCGAGGCCATCACGCGTCAGCCGCATTGCGTATTGCTGCTCGATGAGATCGAGAAGGCGCATCCGGAAGTCTTCAACCTGCTGTTGCAGGTCATGGACCACGGTACGCTCACCGATAACAACGGCCGCAAGGCGGATTTCCGCAACGTGATCGTGATCATGACCACCAACGCTGGCGCGGAAACCGCGGCGCGGGCTTCGATCGGCTTCACGCATCAGGATCACTCTTCCGATGCGATGGAAGTCATCAAGAAGAGCTTTACGCCGGAGTTCCGCAACCGTCTGGATACCATCATTCAGTTCGGTCGCCTCAGCCACGAAGTCATCAAGAGCGTGGTGGACAAGTTCCTCACCGAGCTCCAGGCGCAGCTGGAAGACAAGCGCGTTCTGCTCGAAGTGTCGGACGCGACCAGAAGCTGGCTGGCGGAAGCTGGTTACGACGCGGCAATGGGTGCCCGCCCGATGGCGCGCCTGATTCAGGACAAGATCAAGCGTCCGCTGGCGGAAGAGATTCTCTTCGGCGAACTGTCCGAGCATGGTGGCATCGTTCATGTCGACGTCAAGGATGGCGAAATCACGTTCGATTTCGAGACGACGGCAGAAATGGCCTGACGGGCCGGTCCGGCTCCGCGCTCGTCAGGGCGCGGGGCGGGGCGGGTCTACAGGTGCGGTATCGCACTCACGTTAAAACAGACAGGCACACAAAAACGCCCGGCAGCTGCCGGGCGTTTTTGTTGATACTTGCTTAACGAGCGCGGTAGGTGATACGCCCTTTGCTCAAGTCATAGGGCGTCAGCTCAACACGCACCTTGTCGCCGGTCAGAATACGGATGTAGTTCTTGCGCATCTTGCCGGAGATATGCGCGGTTACGACGTGCCCGTTTTCCAACTCCACACGAAACATGGTGTTGGGCAGGGTGTCGACGACAGTGCCTTCCATTTCGAAGCTGTCTTCTTTCGACATGCAGTAAAGCCCTCGGTATACAAATGAGTGGCCCGGTGCAAGTGGCGCCAGGCAAAAGCGGCGTGCATTGTGCCCGAAAAAACCCATTCAAGCCAAGGGCTTCAGTACAGAGTGACCCATCTTTGGTTGGTTAACAGCTCGATAGGCCGATATTGCGTCTTGTAATTCATCTTTTTGCAGTTCTTTATCCAGTAGCCCAGATAAACCGCATGCAGGTGCAGACGAGCGGCTTCGGCGATCTGCCAGAGGATGGCGTAGCGGCCCAGGCTGCGGCGCTCCTCTTCTGGCTCGTAGAAGGTATAAACCGCTGACAGCCCGTTGGGCAGCAGGTCGGTCACAGCCACGGCCAGCAACCGGCCTTCGACGCGAAACTCGTAGAAACGCGAAAACGGCAGGTCGCGGACGAGGAAGGTGGAGAACTGGTCGCGGCTGGGCGGGAACATGTCTCCGTCGGCGTGCCGATGCTGAATGTAGCGCTGATAGAGATCGAAGTATTCTTCGGTGAATACTGGCTTCATGCTGCGGACCGTCACATCGGCGTTGCGCTTGAAGATGCGTTTCTGCTGACGGTCCGGCACAAACAGATTGACCGGAATGCGCGCCGGTACGCAGGCGCTGCAGTTCTGGCAGTGGGGTCGGTAAAGATGGTCTCCGCTGCGGCGAAAGCCCATGTCCGACAGATCGGCATAGACCTGGACATCCATCGGTTGGCTGGGGTCCAGGAACAGAGTGGTCGCCTGCTCTTCAGGCAGGTAGCTGCACGTATGGGGTTGAGTGGCATAAAACTTAAGCCGCGCCAGCTCCGTCATGATCGCCCCCTTTATCAGAATCCTGGTTAAGAGTGTATGCCAGCCTGCCCGGCTCGCCTAGGCAACCAGTCGGCGTAATTCACCTGATCCAGACAGGTCTGCAGATAGTGAGCGAACTCCGAGCGTGGAATCGAATGCGCGCCGAGGCTGTGCAGATGGTCGGTGGGCATCTGGCAATCGATAAGGACAAATCCCCAGGCCTGGAGATGCTGGACCAGTGTTGCGAAGCCGACCTTTGACGCGTTGTCGGCGCGGCTGAACATTGATTCGCCGAAAAACAGCCTGCCCATTGCCAGTCCGTAAAGGCCGCCGACCAGTTCGTCCTGCGCCCAGACCTCCACACTGTGCGCATGACCGCGCCGGTGCAGCTCCAGATAGGCGTCCTGCATGCTGCCGGTGATCCAGGTTTCGTTGGCGTAGCTGCGCGGCGCAGCGCAGGCGCGGATCACCGCGGCGAAGTCTTGATCGAAGGTGACGCGATAGCGTTCCTGGCGCATGACTTTGGCCAGGCTCCGCGAAACATGCAGCCGATCCGGCAGCAGCACGGTGCGCGGGTCTGGCGACCACCAGAGAATGGGCTGGCCATCCTGAAACCATGGAAAGCAGCCATGGCGGTACGCCTGGATCAGGCGGTCGGCGGACAGATCGCCGCCTGCGGCCAGCAGGCCGTTCGGTTCTCGCAGCGCCTTGTCGAGGGGCGGGAAGTTCAGACTGTCGCGTTGCAACCACGTCAGCATGGCGTCGCTCCTCTGCGGCAGGGGAGGGCGGCCTGCGGCGCGGCGTGCAACTCTGCCGGGCAAACGAGGTCACAAGCGGTCGCCGCGAGGCGCAAGCCTGTTCCGCGGCACGTTACGGGTGGCAAGGTCAGGGGCAGCGCAAGGGCGGCACTTCGCAGGGTGTGTAGATTCACGTCATAAGCCTTTGTCACGAAAGAGAATGCGTGCTCAAATTGTAAGCCGTCTGTAATGCTTGAGCGTATGCTACACAACTGTTCGACGCAGGCTCGGTAGGAAACATGTTCGCGCGAGGCATCCAACGGCAGCGGCGACTTTTCGTACAGACCCGGAGGGTTACAAAACCGTACAATGGCCACTTTGCGCGGTATTATTCAGTTCATCCGTCAAACCGGCATCCAGCGTGTCAGTCTTCCCATTTTTCAACCGGGAAGTCGATGTCATTTGACGGTGGTTCATAGTTAATCAGTGAGATGTTCGCGCTCAGCGCAGGAAATAAAGCGTTTTGAAGAAATCTACTCCAGCACCCAGCGCTGTTCCGCTATGGCGGCAGCAATTGCACTACCGGCTCAAGGAAGGCGCACTGATTGCCTTCGGTGCCCTGTGCCTGTACCTGATCATGGCGTTGTTGACCTATGACCAGAGCGATCCCGGCTGGAGCCACACCAGCAGCGCTCCGCAGGTCCAGAACGCCGCAGGCCGGGCAGGCGCGTTCTGCGCGGACATCCTGTTCATGGTCCTGGGCTATTTCGCCTATATCTTCCCGTTGCTGCTGGGCATCAAGGCCTGGCAAGTCTTCCGCCAGCGGCATGAGCCGTGGCAATGGAGCGGCTGGCTGTTCTCCTGGCGGCTGATCGGCCTGGTATTTCTGGTGCTGGCCGGCGCGGCCCTCGCCCATATCCATTTCCACTTCACTGCAGGTTTCCCCGGTTCGGCCGGCGGCGTGCTGGGCGAAGTGCTGGGTGATCTCGCCAAGCGGGCCCTGAACATTCAGGGTAGTACGCTGTTGTTCATCGCGCTGTTTCTGTTCGGGTTGACGGTGTTCACCGATCTGTCGTGGTTCAAGGTCATGGATGTGACCGGGAAGATCACGCTGGACCTGTTCGAGCTGTTCCAGGGCGCGGCCCATCGCTGGTGGGTGGCGCGTTCCGAGCGCAAGCAGATGGTCGCGCAGTTGCGCGCGGCGGACCTTCGCGACGATGAGGTCATGAAACCGTTGGTCGCGGAGCGTCGGGAACCGGCCAAAGCCAGGCAGCGTCTTGCCGATCGTGAAGAGCCCGAGTTCACGTTCTCGTCGGCGCCAGCCGCAGTGCCAGCGCCTGCCGCGCCGGCAGCTCCAGCTCCGTCGGCAGCACCGGGCAAGCCCATGCCCGCGGTCATTCCGCCAGCCCCGGCTCCCGCGCTGGCCAAAGCCCCCGAGCCGGCCAGGCGCGTTGCGAAGGAGAATCCGCCGTCGCAGTTCATCGACAGCGCCGTCGAAGGCACACTGCCGCCGATCTCGATTCTCGATCCGGCGGAAAAGAAACAGCTCAACTATTCACCAGAATCCTTGGCGGCGGTAGGCAATCTGCTGGAGATCAAGCTCAAGGAATTCGGCGTCGAGGTGTCGGTGGACTCCATCCACCCAGGCCCGGTCATCACCCGTTACGAGATCCAGCCGGCCGCGGGCGTGAAGGTCAGTCGTATCGCCAACCTGGCCAAGGACCTTGCGCGCTCGCTGGCCGTGACCAGCGTGCGGGTGGTCGAGGTCATCCCGGGCAAGACCACCGTCGGTATCGAGATTCCCAACGAAGACCGCCAGATCGTGCGGTTCTCCGAGGTGCTTTCCTCGCCTGAATACGACAACTTCAAATCGCCGGTCACCCTGGCGCTCGGGCATGACATTGGCGGTCGTCCGGTTATTACCGATCTTGCGAAGATGCCGCACCTGCTGGTAGCGGGTACTACCGGTTCCGGTAAGTCGGTGGGCGTCAACGCCATGATCCTGTCGATCCTGTTCAAGTCGGGTCCCGAGGACGCCAAGCTGATCATGATCGACCCCAAGATGCTCGAACTGTCCATCTACGAGGGCATTCCGCATCTGCTGTGTCCGGTGGTTACCGACATGAAGGACGCGGCCAACGCCCTGCGCTGGAGCGTTGCCGAGATGGAGCGGCGCTACAAGCTGATGGCCGCGATGGGTGTGCGCAACCTGGCCGGCTTCAACCGCAAGATCAAGGACGCCGAAGAAGAGGGCAATCCGATCTCCGACCCGATGTATCGCCGTGAAAGCATCCACGACGAGGCGCCGTTGCTGAGTACGCTGCCGACCATTGTCGTGGTGGTGGATGAGTTCGCGGACATGATGATGATTGTCGGCAAGAAGGTCGAAGAACTGATCGCCCGTATCGCCCAGAAGGCGCGGGCGGCGGGTATTCACCTGATTCTGGCTACCCAGCGCCCCTCGGTTGACGTGATCACGGGTCTGATCAAGGCCAACATCCCGACGCGAATGGCGTTCCAGGTGTCGAGCAAGATCGACTCCCGGACCATCATCGACCAGGGCGGCGCCGAGCAGCTGCTGGGTCATGGTGACATGCTCTACATGCCGCCCGGCACCAGCCTGCCGATTCGCGTGCACGGCGCATTCGTTTCCGACGAAGAAGTCCATCGCGTGGTGGAAGCCTGGAAAATGCGCGGGACGCCCAACTACAACGACGATATTCTGGCCGGAGTGGAAGAGGCCGGTAGCGGCTTCGAAGGCGGCAGCGGCGAAGGCGGCGAAGACAGTGAGAGCGACGCGCTCTACGATGAAGCCGTCAAGTTCGTGCTGGAAAGTCGTCGGGCGTCGATCTCGGCCGTCCAGCGCAAGCTCAAGATCGGCTACAACCGCGCCGCGCGCATGATCGAAGCCATGGAAATGGCCGGCGTTGTCACGGCGATGAACACCAATGGCTCGCGCGAGGTGCTCGCACCTGGCCCGATGCGCGACTGATGAAGCTCCACCGCGTTGGCAGCGCGCAATCCGCGCTGTCGCAACATCACCGAATTCAATGAGGACTCCCATGCGTCTTATCCGCATGTTACTGGCAACCGCACTGACCTTCTCCGCGATCCCGGCCCATGCTGACAGCAAGGACGTGGCTCGCCTGACCCAGTTGCTGGAAACGTCCCGGACACTGACCGCGCGTTTTTCCCAGCTGACGCTGGATGGCGGTGGCACGCAGCTGCAGGAGACTTCGGGCGAGATGGCGCTGCAGCGTCCGGGCCTGTTCAACTGGCACACCGACGCGCCGCAGGAGCAACTGATGGTTTCCGATGGCAAGAAGGTTTCCCTGTGGGACCCTGACCTGGAGCAGGTCACCATCAAGACTCTCGATCAGCGCCTGACTCAGACGCCGGCCTTGTTGTTGTCCGGCGACGTGTCGAAAATCAGCGAGAGCTTCGATATCAGCGCCAAGGAAGCCGGCGGCGTGATCGACTTCGTGCTCAAGCCCAAGACCAAGGACACGCTGTTCGACAGCCTGCGTCTGTCGTTCCGCAACGGCGTGATCAACGATATGCAGCTGATCGACAGTGTCGGCCAGCGTACCAATATTCTGTTCACCGGTGTCAAAGCCAACGAACCGATCGCCGCCAGCAAGTTTCAGTTCCAGATTCCGAAAGGCGCTGATGTCATCCAAGAGTGAAGAAGGCTCGACCCTGAACCATGGACCTGTTTAGCCGTGAACCGATAGCTCAGCCGCTGGCCGCACGCTTGCGTGCGACCAACCTGGACGAGTATGTCGGTCAGGAGCACGTGCTCGCTCACGGTAAACCTTTGCGTGAAGCACTGGAGCAGGGCGCGTTGCATTCCATGATCTTCTGGGGGCCGCCCGGCGTCGGCAAGACGACTCTGGCCAGATTGCTGGCCAAGGTTTCCGACGCGCATTTCGAGACGGTTTCAGCGGTCCTCGCCGGCGTCAAAGAGATCCGTCAGGCGGTGGAAATCGCCAAGCAACAGGCCGGGCAATACGGCCGACGCACTATCCTGTTCGTCGACGAAGTGCATCGTTTCAACAAGTCGCAGCAGGATGCGTTCCTGCCCTATGTCGAAGATGGCACGCTGATTTTCATCGGCGCCACCACCGAGAATCCGTCGTTCGAACTCAACAACGCCTTGCTCTCCAGGGCGCGCGTCTACGTGCTCAAGAGCCTGGACGAAGCGGCCCTGCGCAAGCTGGTGCAGCGCGCGTTGACCGAGGACCGCGGATTGGGTCAGCGCCATCTGACGCTGAGCGACGAGGGCTTTGCGATTCTCATGTCCGCCGCCGACGGTGATGGCCGACGGATGCTCAATCTGCTCGAAAACGCTTCCGACCTTGCCGAGGACGGCAGCGAGATCGACGTCCAGCTGCTGCAAAGCCTGCTGGGCGATACACGCCGTCGCTTCGACAAGGGTGGCGAAGCCTTCTACGACCAGATATCCGCGCTGCACAAATCGATTCGCGGCTCCAGCCCCGATGCCGCGTTGTACTGGTTCGCGCGCATGATCGATGGCGGCTGCGACCCGCTTTACCTGGCGCGTCGTGTGGTGCGCATGGCCAGCGAAGACATCGGCAACGCTGACCCGCGCGCCTTGCCCCTGTGCATGTCGGCGTGGGATGTGCAGGAGCGGCTGGGCAGTCCCGAAGGTGAGCTGGCGGTGGCCCAGGCCATCGTCTATCTGGCCTGCGCGCCCAAGAGCAACGCCGTTTATACCGCGTTCAAGGCCGCCATGCGCGAGGCCGGCGAGCACGGCTCGCTGGAGGTGCCGCTGCATCTGCGCAATGCGCCGACCAAACTGATGAAACAGCTGGGCTACGGCGAAGAATATCGTTATGCCCATGACGAGCCGGACGCCTATGCGGCGGGCGAAGACTACTTTCCCGAAGAACTGGAACCGCGCCAGTATTATCAGCCTGTGCCGCGAGGCCTGGAGCTGAAGATCGGTGAAAAGCTCAAACACCTGTCCGCGCTGGACCAGGCCAGCCCCAGAAAGCGGAGAAAGTAGTGATTCAAACCATTCTTGCGGTGTCGGTTGCCGGTATCGCTGGTACATTATTGCGCTTTGCAGCCGGCAACTGGGTCAGCGCCAACTGGCCGCGGCACTTCTACACCGCGACACTGGCGGTCAACATCGTCGGTTGCCTGATAATCGGTGCGCTGTATGGACTGTTCCTCATGCGCCCGGAAGTGCCCGTCGAAATTCGCGCCGGCCTGATCGTCGGCTTTGTAGGCGGTCTGACGACCTTTTCATCCTTTTCACTGGACACGTTGCGCCTGCTGGAAAGCGGGCAGGTGCCGCTGGCACTCGGTTATGCCGGCATCAGCGTGTTCGGCGGGCTGCTCGCCACCTGGGTTGGCCTGTCCCTGACCAGACTTTGATAGACGAGAGAACGATATGCTCGATTCCAAACTGTTACGTACGAACATTCAGGACGTAGCGGACCGCCTGGCTTCCCGAGGCTACACGCTGGACGTGGCCCGCATCGAATCGCTGGAGGCCCAGCGCAAGGTCGTGCAGACCCGCACCGAGCAATTGCAGGCCGAGCGTAACGCCCGCTCAAAATCCATCGGCCAGGCCAAGCAGCGCGGCGAAGATATCGCGCCGTTGATGGCGGACGTCGAGCGCATGGGCTCCGAGCTTACCGACGGCAAGGCCGAACTGGACAGCATCCAGGCCGAGCTGGACGCCATGTTGCTGACCATCCCCAACCTGCCGCACGAATCGGTGCCGGTTGGCGCTGACGAAGACGGCAACGTCGAGGTGCGCAGCTGGGGTACTCCGACCGAGTTCGATTTCGAGGTCAAGGACCACGTCGCGCTGGGCGAGAAGTTCGGCTGGCTCGACTTCGAGACCGCCGCGAAACTGTCCGGCGCGCGCTTCGCACTGCTGCGCGGCCCTATCGCCCGGCTGCATCGCGCACTCGCGCAGTTCATGATCAACCTGCACATCAACGAGCACGGTTACGAAGAAGCCTACACACCGTATCTGGTTCAGGCGCCTGCGCTGCAGGGCACCGGTCAGCTGCCGAAGTTCGAGGAAGACCTGTTCAAGATCTCCCGCGAAGGCGAAGCCGATCTGTACCTGATCCCGACTGCCGAGGTATCGCTGACCAATATCGTCGCCGGTCAGATTCTCGACGCGAAGGAACTGCCCCTCAAGTTCGTCGCACATACGCCTTGCTTCCGCAGTGAAGCGGGTGCTTCCGGGCGCGATACCCGCGGCATGATCCGCCAGCACCAGTTCGACAAGGTCGAGATGGTCAAGGTCGTGGCGCCGGATCAGTCCATGGACGAGCTGGAATCGCTCACCGCCAACGCCGAGCGCGTCCTGCAGCTGCTGGAGCTGCCGTACCGTACGCTGGCGCTGTGCACCGGCGACATGGGCTTCAGCGCGGTCAAGACTTATGACCTGGAAGTATGGGTGCCGAGTCAGGGCAAATACCGCGAGATTTCGTCCTGCTCCAACTGCGGTGATTTCCAGGCGCGCCGCATGCAGGCACGCTGGCGCAATCCGGAAACCGGCAAGCCGGAACTGGTGCACACTCTGAACGGTTCGGGTCTGGCAGTCGGGCGTACGCTGGTGGCCGTGCTGGAAAACTATCAGCAGGCCGACGGTTCGATTCGCGTGCCTGAGGTGCTGAAGCCCTACATGAGCGGCCTTGAGGTCATCGGCTAAATGGAATTTCTGCCGCTGTTCCATAACCTGCGTGGCAGCCAAGTGCTGGTGGTCGGCGGCGGCGAAATTGCCCTGCGTAAATCCCGCCTGATCGCCGATGCCGGTGCGCTGTTGCGGGTCGTGGCGCCGCAGATCGAATCGCAGCTGCGCGACCTCGTGGAGCAAAGTGGCGGCGAGCTGATCCTGCGGGGTTACGAGGAACGCGACCTGGACAACTGCGTGCTGATCATCGCTGCCACGGATGACGAGCCACTCAACGCCCAGGTTTCCCGCGACGCGCGGGCCCGTGGCGTGCCGGTCAACGTGGTCGACGCGCCAGCGCTGTGCTCTGTGATCTTTCCGGCCATCGTCGACCGCTCACCCTTGGTGATCGCAGTATCCAGCGGCGGCGATGCGCCGGTGCTGGCACGTCTGATCCGCGCGAAGCTGGAAACCTGGATTCCGTCCACGTATGGCCAGCTTGCCGGCCTTGCAGCGCGTTTCCGTCATCAGGTAAAAGGCCTGTTTCCGGACGTTCAGCAGCGTCGGGCGTTCTGGGAGGACGTGTTTCAAGGGCCGATTGCCGATCGCCAGCTGGCCGGGCAAGGGGCCGAGGCGCAGCGGCTGCTGGAAGCGAAGATCGCCGGCGACGCGCCCAAGGCGCCGGGCGAGGTTTACCTCGTCGGTGCCGGGCCGGGCGATCCCGATCTGCTGACCTTTCGCGCTCTGCGCTTGATGCAACAGGCCGATGTGGTGCTCTACGACCGCCTGGTGGCACCGGCGATACTCGACCTGTGCCGGCGCGACGCCGAGCGAATTTATGTCGGCAAGCGTCGCGCCGAGCATGCGGTGCCCCAGGATCAGATCAACCAGCAACTGGTTGAACTGGCGCAGCAGGGCAAGCGAGTCGTACGGCTCAAAGGTGGCGATCCGTTCATCTTCGGGCGCGGAGGCGAGGAAATCGAAGAGCTGGCAGCCCACGGCATCCCGTTTCAGGTGGTGCCGGGCATCACGGCTGCCAGCGGGTGCGCTGCTTACGCCGGGATACCGCTGACCCATCGCGATTATGCTCAGTCGGTGCGTTTCATTACGGGGCACTTGAAGGACGGGACCACGGATCTGCCATGGTCCGACCTGGTGGCGCCCGCGCAGACTCTGGTGTTCTACATGGGGTTGGTCGGGTTGCCGGTGATCTGTGAGGAACTGATCAGGCACGGTCGGGCAGCGGAAACGCCCGCCGCACTGGTGCAGCAGGGCACGACGTCGAATCAGCGGGTCTTCACCGGTACGCTGGCGGACCTTCCGCAGTTGGTTGCCGAGCATGAAGTTCATGCGCCGACGCTGGTGATCATCGGCGAAGTGGTCCAGTTGCGCGAAAAACTGGCCTGGTTCGAAGGCGCCCAAGGCACCTTGTGATCACGGACACTGGATAGCCCGTTCGGGCTATCCAGCCAATCTGCTTATAAGACGCTTCATTCCTGCCGCTGCATGATTCCTTTACCCGCCAGACGCTCGCGATCATGGGCAGCGCTGAAGTTCAGCGCCGGTCCCTTGGGTACGATCCCTGTCGGATTGATGGTGCGATGGCTGCCGTAGTAATGCCCCTTGATGTGCTGGAAATCGACCGTCTCGGCAATACCCGGCCATTGATACAGCTCGCGCAACCAGTTGCTCAGGTTCGGATAGTCGGCAATGCGCCGCTGGTTGCATTTGAAGTGGCTGTAATAGACCGCATCGAAGCGCACGATGGTGGTGAACAGGCGTATATCGGCCTCGGTCAGATGCTGGCCAGCAAGATACCGATGCTCGGCGAGCCGTTGCTCCAGCGTCTCCAATTCAGCGAAAAGGCCGTCATAGGCTTCTTCATAAGCACCCTGAGAAGTGGCAAAGCCTGCCCGGTATACGCCGTTATTCACGCTTGGATAGATTTCATCATTGAGCGCATTGATCTGCGTTTGCAGCTCCGTCGGATAGAGGTCCAGACGGTTGCCGGTGAGTTCGTCGAACGCCGAGTTGAACATGCGGATGATCTCGGCAGATTCGTTGCTCACGATGCGCCGCAGCTTCTTGTCCCACAGTAGCGGCACGGTGACGCGTCCGGTGTATTGAGGATCGTCAGTCGTATAGCGCTGATGAAGAAACTGGTGCCCATCAAGCGCGTCGCCGCTGGAGCCTTTGTCCTCATCGAAAGTCCAGCCGTTCTCCAGCATCAACCAGCTGACAACTGAAACGTCGATCAACTGCTCCAGGCCTTTGAGCTTGCGCACAATCAGTGTCCGGTGCGCCCACGGGCAGGCCAGAGAGACGTAAAGATGATAGCGTCCGGCTTCCGCCTTGAAACCGCCTTCGCCGGTCGGACCCGGCTCGCCGTCGGCAGTTATCCAGTTGCGACGTTGGGCGTTTTCTCGCTGGAAGGCGCCGTCTTTGCTGCTTTCGTACCACTGGTCACGCCAGTGTCCTTCGACCAGGAGGCCCATTTTTTCTGACTCCAATCATCAAGTAGTAAATCTTGGAGGCCAGTCTAAATGGATTGGTTCGAACGAAAAGAGCAAAGATTCGCCTGCTTCCATCGATAATGTTGATCAGTCAGAGGTTGATGTTGCGTGCTTTCCAGAATTGTTCAGCCTGTTCAAACGCTTCTGCACGGGCAACGCCGAGCCCACGCAACGCCAGCGCAATCGTCGAAATCAGCGCCAGCTGCGGATAGCTGTCCTCCAGTTCGCCGCGCCATAGTGCCACCAGTTGCTGCGGATCCAGGCTCGCTGGCTTGACGTGCCGCCTTGGAGACAGGGCGGGCCACTCCTCATCCCAGGCCTGGCCTGCGGTGGTGCCGTACAAGTGGCTGATGGTGTCCGGATTGATCTCGATTTCTCCGCCGTCGCCTTTGACGACGATAACGTTGTCGCCGAGCAGGCGGCTCGCCTCGCGGTGCACGCTCTGATAACCGGGATGAAAGATGCTTTGCAGGCCGCAGCGTGCCGAGAGCGGGTTGAGGATTCTCGCCAGCGAATGGATAGGCGAGCGCAGCCCGAGCGTGTTGCGCAGATCGATCATGCGCTGTAGACGTGGTGCCCAGTCAGCCAGCGGGGCGAAGGCCAGACCCTGCTCCCGGAGCGCAACGTCGACCGCCTGCCAGTCGCGGCACAACGGAATGTTCAACAGGCCAAGCAACTGTTCGCTGTAGAGACGCCCGGCTGTATGCGCACCGCCGCCATGCATCAGCACCTTCACACCGTTCTGGCCAAGGCACTTGGCTGCCAGCAGGTACCACGGCAAATGACGCTTTTTGCCAGCATACGTCGGCCAGTCGATGTCGACCTGAAGCGGCGGGGCGCTCAAACGCTCACGCAACGCTTCGGTGAAGCCGGCCAGTTCCTCTGCGCTTTCTTCCTTATGCCGCAACAGCATGAGAAAAGCGCCGAGCTGAGTGTCTTCAACCTTGCCATCCAGCAACATACCCATGGCGCTGCGCGCTTCTTCCCGCGTGAGGTTGCGGGCGCCACGTTTGCCTTTGCCCAGAATGCGGACGAACTCTGCAAACGGGTGCTCGGCAGGGGTTTCGGTAACCAGTGGAGCGTAATCGTTCATATGCAATTGGTCGGCTTGGGCAGGCCCGCCAGCTTGGCGGCAAGTTTGGCGGGAGTGCCATTGAACAGGCGGTTGAGGTGCATGCTGTTGCCTTTGTCCGCGCCCAGCTTCAACGCGGTGTATTTGATCAGCGGCCGGGTCGCCGGCGAAAGCTGAAATTCAGCATAGAAGTCACGCAACAGGTGCAGGATTTCGACATGCTCGCCGCTCAGGGCGATACCTTCCTGATCCGCGAGCGCATGCGCCACTTCGAGTGACCAGTCACCAAGGTCCGCAAGAAAGCCGTCCTTGTCGAGAGCGATGGTGCGGTCTGCAACGATAAGTTGTTTCATAGCCAGCTGTTGACCCGGTCAAAGCGAACGGACAGCGCCACGAATCCGGGGTAGTCCACGGCTGTAACGCCGGTCGGAGTCTGGATATTGCGTGCGCTCATGTCTTCTTCCAGCACAAACAACCGGTCGCTGCCGAGCCGCTCTTGCAGCGTCTGCCAGGGCGAACTGCTGGGCGAAAGGGCGTAAACCGCGTCACCGCTGAGCAGCAGGCCGTCGGCCGGGCCAAGCATTCGCAGGCAGCTGGTCAGGCGCGTGTCGGCGAAAGGGGAATGAGAAAGTACGTGTAGAGTAGCCATCAGATCGTGATCACCTGGTCATAGCGTTCCAGAAGCGCCGACAGCTCGGCCCCGTCGTCCAGTCGATTGACTTCGCTGCCAAGGTCCATGCCGGCGAGCCCTCGTTCGGCAAGGCTTTGCGAACAGACATACAGGTCTTCGACGCCGAACATCTCCAGCGCCTTGAGATTGGCGGTCAGATCTTTCTGTTCCAGCGCAGCGGCCGCCTGCCGGGGTGCGAGCTGGAAGACACCATCATCGAGAAACAGCATGCCGATGGGCAGATCGAAGGCCCCGCCTGCCAGCACAATGTCCAGCGCTTCGCGCGCGCCGGGCCCGGACCACGGCGATTGGCGGCTGAGGATCAGTAAGGATTTGGGCATATCAAGGCCCTCCGAAGCAGATCAGTCGGTCAGCGTTCTGGACCGCATCATGCAGTTGTCCCAGGCCGGACAGCTCCCACGGGGCGGACAGGTTGGCCGCCGAGCGCTGGTAGCGCTCCGCTTCCTGAGTGTCCAGCACGCCCCGGCGCAGGGCGGCAGCGATGCATACCACGCCATCGAGTTGATGTTCGATAACGAAGTCCCGCCATTGGCGCGGCAGGTCCGGTTCATCTTGCGGCGTCACGACGTTGGCCGAAGCGCTGTGCACGCCGTCCTGATAAAAGAACAGGCGCACGATCTCGTGGCCCGCTGCCAGCGTGGCCTTTGCGAAGAGCAGGGCGCGTCTGGAGGAAGGCGCATGGGCCGGGGAAAACACGGAAATGGCGAATTTCATCGGTGGCTCGGTCGGCGAATCATGCCCAATGATAAAGAATTCATTCCTCACGGACAGCAAAAAGCCCGCATAAGCGGGCTTTTTGTTGAAGCGTAGCGATGATCAGTCGTCGCGGCTCATGATGCCAAAGATCTGCAACAGGCTGACGAACAGGTTGTAGATCGACACATACAGGCTGACGGTCGCCACGATGTAGTTGCGCTCGCCGCCGTGAATGATCGCACTGGTCTGAAACAGGATGCAGACCGAGGAGAACAGCACGAAGCCCGCGCTGATAGCCAGTTGCAGGCCGCTGATCTGGAAGAACAGGCTGGCCAGCACGGCGCCCAGCAGTACGAAGAAGCCCGCGGTGATGAAACCACCCAGGAAACTCATGTCCTTGCGGGTGATCAGCACATAGGCCGACAGGCCACCGAAAACCAGTGCGGTCATGGCGAACGCAGAGCTGACAACTTCAGCGCCGCCGGCCATGCCCAGGTAACGGTTGAGGATCGGGCCGAGCAGGAAGCCCATGAAGCCGGTCAGTGCGAAGGTCGAAACCAGGCCCCAGACCGAATCACGCAGCTTGTTGGTGAGGAAGAACAGACCGTAGAAGCCGATCAGCACGACGAAGATGTTCGGGTACCCGACGCGCATCTGCTGGGCAACGAACGCCATCACACCGCTGAAGGCGAGGGTCAGGGCCAGAAGGCCGTAGGTGTTGCGCAGGACACGACTAACCTCTAGCTGGTCGGCCTGCATGCCTGTTTTAAGGGCGTAATCCTGTTCGCGCATGGCGAAACTCCTTACTGTTGAAATGTTGAGTTGCAAAGATCATAACAGAGGCGCTGCGACGGGCCACCTGGAGAGTTTGACAGCGTGTTTCATTCCGGTATTATGGCGCCCGCAACGCAGTGGAGGTATGGTCTCATCCTCGACGCGAACTGCGCGCCTCACACGAGATGCATCGGGAAATTGGCAGAGTGGTTGAATGCACCGGTCTTGAAAACCGGCGAACGTTAATAGCGTTCCCAGGGTTCGAATCCCTGGTTTCCCGCCAAACACATGAAATCAGGGCTTAGAGCGATCTAGGCCCTTTTTTGTGACAGCTATTTGTCATCCACCCGCACGCGCTCCTGCGAGACCTCGATCAATCTTGGCTTTCTTAGAAGAAGTACCTGACTGACGCGCCCAGGGTCGTGGATGGCTGCGGAACAATGACCAGTCCGCTGCTTGTGCCATAGGCTACTTCAGTGCCATAGCGGTGGGGCTGAAAAGTGCCGTAGACGCTGAACTGGTACGCGTCGTAGTCGTAGGACGCGCGAAGGTCATACCGGGTGTAGACCGGCATTTCTTTTCTTCCGCTGCCGACGTAATAGGGAATGCCAGCGAGGTGGTAGGCGTCGGCATTGAGCGTCAGCTGGCCATCCATGAACGAGTCGCGATGTTGAACGCCCGCCTTGTAGGTGTGCTCGGGCACTGCCAACCGGTCGCCGGTGCCGGAAGGGGGATTGTCGATCACCGCATCAATGATCCTGCCATAGCTGGCGTATGTGCTGATCGTGGCTGTGGCCTGGTAATTAAAACTGGTTTCTACACCCTTGCGAGTCGTGTCGCTGACCTGTTCAAAGACGCCTGGTGATGTCTGCAGCGTCTCGCTGTCGTTCTGGATGTAGTAGAACTCGGTGGTGCTGGACAGGCGCTCGGTCGGGCGCACAGTGAAACCGATGTCATACGACGTGACCTTGCTCGGGCGGACGCTACTGTTGATGCGGCCGCCAGTCTCGCTCAGTGGCAGCGCGCCGCTGTTTCCGGAACTGATGTATTCCGCAGCTGGCGAACGGAAGCCCTGAGCGGCATTGGTGAACAGTTCGAACTGCGCAGCCGGCGCCCACACCAGGCCCAGCTTCGGTGTGGTCACCGAACTGTGGTAGCCCGTGTCAGCATTGCGGAACTTCAGGTTCTCAATGTCGTAATCAAAGCGGTCGTACCGAATGCCCGCCAGCAGCTTCAACGAATCGACTGGCTTGTACTGGCCCTGAGCGAAGACGCCGTAGGTCACCAGATCCATATCAAAGTCAAAGTAGTAGTTCTGCGTGGGTTCGAAGTTGCGGTACTGCTGACGGAAAGCGTCGCCCTTGTCGCGCCGTACATCAGCGCCGACCATCAATGCCGCCGAATCTTCGTATACGAAGTTGTAGGCAAGGCGGCCTCCATAGATGTCACGATCATCCTTGCCGTAATTGTGGGTATTGGTGCCGTTCGAGATGGCGCGCACGCGCCTGAAATCTTCGAAGTAGGAGGTGTAGTACAGGCCTTCTTCGCCCTCTGCGGGTGTCCGATTGAACACGTAGGTGTTCCGGTTGGCATTGCCAAAGCCATACAAATTATCTGTATCGCGGCGGCTGATCGTGCCGGCCTTGAGAGCGGGAAGGTTCAGGTAGCCGTCGTTCTTGAAATCCGACTCGTAATGGCTGAACCGGGCCGAGTATTTTGCATCACCGATCACCTTCGAGAGCTTCCAGAAGTAGTTGTCGCGGTTGGTCTCGGCGGCTTTGCGATAGCCGTTGGTCTTGTATGTATCTGCTATGAACAGGGACTCAAGGCCATCCTGTTCACCACCCAGTACCAGGTTCGCACGTTGGCCATCGAAGCTGGCGATATCCATGCCGATGCTTGAAGCCACATCCCCCCCGTCAAGAGTCTCGATGTTTACCGAGCCTGCGCGGTTCTGGTCGCCATACAGCGCTGATATGGGGCCCTTGATGACGTCGACACGCTTGATCATCTGCGGCGTCAGCCATTCCATGAAAACCGGACCGTGGCCGGCACCGCCCTGGCTGGACGGGATGTTCTGCGGTACGCCGTCGACGTAGACAGCGACATCAGCGCCGTGAGTGCCATTGGTGGTGAAACCGCGCATACGGAAGCCATTACCGGTGTCGCCCTGGTCGATGTTGTTAGCCACGACGCCCGGCACACGGCGATAGATGTTGGAAATGTCACGGTCGACGTTGAGAGTGCGGATGTCTTCTTGTGTGATCGTGGATACCGCAGCTGGCAGGCTTTCCGGTGCACTGCTTACCTTGCTCCGTGTGAGTGGCTTGACAGGCCCGGAGTTGTTTCCTTCACCGACAACTTCAATTGCATCCAGCTCAGTGGCGCTTTCTGTCCCTGCTTGCTCTGCCGCAACCGATGCGCACGAGAACATGCCGGCCAGCGCTGCGCTGGTAAAAACTCCGACCCTGGCGGGACGTGCAGATCTGTACATGGAGCCGTCTTCCTTAAACGTTATGAAGTAACATTTTACCATCATAACGTTATATTGTATCGACGGCTGGCTTCTGGTGAACGCCAATCGAAGGCGTGACGACTTTTTCGAACCTTCGCTTACTGAAACGCATCAGAACATGCAGAACGGTCGTGAAATGGTGTCATGTGAAATACGTGACGCTCCCGAAGAGGCTTCAGAGTGGGGCCAGGCTACGGGAGGCCAGATGCGGCCAGATAGCCAGCCAGGAACTAGCCATGCATCAAGAAAGCTTTGTGGACCAAGTCATCGTAATCGGCACTTCCAGAGGCGGACTGGCGGCGCTGCGGGAGCTGCTCGCTCAGTTCCCGACTGATTTGTGCGCCGCGGTCTTCATAACGATGCATATAGGTGACCAGCCAAGCCTGCTACCAACCCTTCTGGCGAAAACGACCTCCCTGGACGTCAGTTTTGCCTCATGTGGTGAAAAAATAGAGAAAGGTCGCGTTTATGTTGCGCCACCCGACAGACATCTGCTGATCCAGCGCGGCTCAATGCGACTTATCCGGAGCGCTAAAGAAAACCATGCGCGTCCGGCGATTGACCCCATGTTTCGATCCGCCGCAATCAGCTACGGGGACAGAGCGACTGGAGTCGTCCTGACAGGTGAGCTTGATGATGGTGTCGTTGGCCTTCAAGCCATTAAGGCTTACGGAGGTCTGGCATTCGTCCAGGATCCGGAGACTGCCGAAGCGCCCTCGATGCCGGCAAGCGCTCTTCGTCATGTTGAGGTAGACGTTTGTCTGCCAATCAATGAACTGAGCGATGCTCTGACGCAAACCATTCAACAGCGGGCAGCCAGAAATCCCCCACCCTTGGAGGAGAGACGTATCGAGCCGTACGCTACTGAAAACGATCTTACTCATGATGCTGGTTCAGGCGGAGCATATGTCTTGGACGCGATAGGCAAGGTCTCAGGCATGTCTTGTCCGGAATGTGGAGGCGCGTTGTGGGAGCTGGGGGTCAAACCGCCGCGCTTTCGTTGCCATACGGGGCACAGCTATACCGCTGCAGCATTGTTCGATGCCCAGGACGATACGGTTGAGGAAGCTCTATGGGTAGCGATTCGAGCGCTGCACGAAAAGCAGTTGCTGCTGGGGCGGCTGATTCAAAGTAGCAAAGATGCCGGACGCAATAGCGCATTACGGGAGTATGAAGCCGCGAGCGAGGGGCTGGAGAGCCAGCAGGGTATTCTTCGAGCGTTGCTGACGAAGCTTCGCCCTGTCTGATCTGGTTGCTGGAATGGGGGTAACCGCGAAACGATCCTGGTTCTCAATCCTGGCTGTCAGTCCTGGCTCTGAATACGCGGCTTCCCCAGGTATTAATGCACCTTCTGATGCGCAGCCTTACCAGCTTTCGGGTCAATTGAATTGAGTATCAGCGTTGCCCGAAGCCATGATCGCTGTGCTTCTGCTCGAATGCTCTGAGATGCGCGTTTTACAGACGCAAACTCTGCCCAGACATCAGGGCCAGCCGTGGTTGTCCTCAGTAAGAGTGCAGCTCGTTCGTCCAGCTTGTCTGCTTCGACAAATAGGTGATTGCTTAGAGTGGCAGCCTCTTCCCACGTCACACCAGCGAAAAGTCGAAATTTGTCGTTCAGCATCGTGAGCTCCGTCTTGCGATCCTGGTGCCTTCCGAGGTCACCGATATCATGGTTTTCCATGAATGGATCAGTTTCAGTCTAAAGACGACAGCTCGCGCATAGCGACATCTCGGCGGAGGGGGATTTTGCACTGAACGGGAACGGTTTCAACCGCCTTGGCGATAGGCGGTTGTCAACCACTGCCAAGGGCTACCTTGATCGACGGGCGGGCGCATCGAAAGTGGTTGGCGGGCGACTGTGGACTGTTTCAGGAGGTGCACAGACGGCAGGGCTGGCTGATTCCGCCAATCCGGCACGACGGTTCTAGCGCTAGATGGCACTATCGGTATGTGCGCACGGAGCGTTTCTTGCCAAGCCATCATATGCATCTAACATCCGATTGCACCATGCCATGACTGGGTCGGCCTCTTCCAGCAAGCGGTTAGAGCTGACAACGCGCGCCCATTGAAATGCGGCGAAGGCGATATGGTCTGCATAAGCGGGCGCGGCTCCGGTTAAATACTCTTGAGCTGCGAGCGTGCTACGCAGCGGTCCGATCACATTTAAGAATTTTTCCACGTATACATCGTGCTGAGCCCGCAATTCTTCCAGGGAAAGGCCAAACGCCGCCTCCCGCGTTCGCTTGAAGTAAGGCTTATCCTTCTCATGCAGAACCGCAAAAACATCGGGCAGAATCACGCGCGCCAGGGCTGGATGCACCACTTCCGTCACCCATCGATCAATGAAGCGCGTCAGAGCCACTACCGAGGCGTCCCCCATCAGCGACGGGCGCTCCGGATAATGCTCATCCAGGTACTCCGCAATAGTCCAACTGTCTGCAACACACTGCCCATTATCAACCAGAACGGGCACCTTCCCTTGGCCTGAAAAGGCGATCGTCTCCTTCTCACTGAAACGCCACGGTATGGTTTCAAACGCAAGTCCCTTGTGCGCCAAGGCAAGACGCACGCGCCAGCAATATGGGCTGAAACGCCAGCTGTCGTCAGCACCAGCCAAATCATATAGTCGCAGTTGAGTAATCACTGAGAGGTCTCCCCTCGCTGGCCAAACAGTAGTCCGCGAGATGCGTCAGACACGACCGGTTTCTGGTTGATCTCTGTGGCACGCGCGTAAGCACGTTGTACGGCTGGGCGAGCCTGCACTGTTTTGAACCAGCGGTGCAGATGGGGAAAGTCCTCCAGGTTCTGCTGCTGGTTCTCATGCGGGACGATCCAGGGATAGCAGGCAATGTCGGCAATCGAATATGCTCCCGCTATGAACTCACGATCGCCCAGCCGCCGATTCAGAACACCATATAGCCGGTGTGTTTCATTGATGTAACGCTCCATGGCGTAGGGAATACGCTCCGGAGCGTATTGGACGAAGTGGTGGTTTTGCCCGGCCATAGGGCCAAGCCCTCCCATCTGCCAATGCGCCCACTGAATAGCTTCGAATCGACCGTAAAGATCGTCGGGTAAAAATTTCCCGGTTTTTTCCGCCAGATATTGAAGAATGGCGCCAGACTCGAAAATGCTGATTGGTTGTTCGCCGCCAGTCGGCGAAGTGTCGATGATTGCAGGAATACGATTATTCGGCGAAATCGCCAGGAAATCTGGTTTGAACTGCTCGCCAGCACTGATGTTGACCGGAATAATTCTGTACTCGATCTCCGCTTCTTCAAGGAAGATAGTGATCTTGTGCCCGTTTGGTGTAGTCCAGTAGTAGAGTTCAATCATGATATGCCCCAAGGGTTTTTAGTTTTCATTTTACGGTGCAAGGGATGACTCGCTTGACCAGTTGGCCTATCGACATACCTTGAACCAGGATGGAAAACACCACCACCAGGTAGGTTAGGGAAACCACCACGTCGCGAGCCTCGCCTGGGGGCAGCGAAAGAGCCAGCGCCACTGATATGCCGCCACGCAGTCCGCCCCAGGTCAGTACACTCCAAGCACCTTCAGGCAGCCGGAAGCGCTTACCCAGGATTGCGATGGGAAGCCCCACCGTAAGCAGTCGCGACACCAATGTCAGCACTATCACCATCAAGCCGGTGATGATCAGCGGGTTGGAGAAGTTGATCAAAACGACCTCCAGCCCGATCAGTACGAACAACACTGCGTTCAGGATTTCGTCAATCAGCTCCCAGAACATATCTAAATTCTTCTCTGTCTGTGGGGACATTGCGTAGGAGCGCCCCTGGTTACCCACAATCAGCCCCATCACCACCATCGCCAATGGCCCAGACACATGTAAATGAGCTGCCAGGGCATATCCACCCAGCACAGCAGCGAGGGTGATGAGGACTTCCTCTTGGTAGCTATCGATGCTCTTGAGCATCCGGTAAGTGATATACCCAACGATTGCACCCAAAAAAGCGCCGCCGCCGGCTTCCTCCAGCAAGAGTTGCGAAGCGCCGGTAACCGAGGGAGCTTCGCCGCTGGCGATCATGGCCAGGATGAGCGAGAACAGCACGACGGCCACGCCGTCGTTGAACAACGACTCTCCTGATATGACCAGTTCAACGTTACCGGGTGCTCCAGCTGATTTCAGGATGCCCATTACGGCGATTGGGTCGGTAGGCGAGATCAGTGCGCCGAAAACCAGGCAGTAGGAAAGCGGGAGTTCCAGATTCGTCCAAGACAACAACTGCCAGAGCCCAAAGCCTATGAAAAGTGTAGATAAGGTAGTCCCTATCACCGCCAGGGAGGCAACCTGCCATCGATAGGCGCGCAGTTGTGACAGATCAACATGCAAGGCGCCAGCAAACAGCAGCAGCGACAGCATGCCCTGCATTAACAACTCAGAAAAATCTATGGATTCAACCAGCGATTGCTCAAGCGTATGCAAGGCGTGAAAGCCTAAAGCATCGGATAACATATTCAGCAACGACAAGCCCAACGCAATACCCATCACCCCTATGGCGGAGGGCAGGCCTACGAAGCGTCGATTGAGGAAGGCGAGCACCGCGGTGATACACAGGAATATCGCAATAATGTCTAGCATTGGCAGCAAGCTCCATGCGAAAGGGCGAGCGCTCTGAGCGGGGATCGCTGCTACCGAGTGGGCGGCGTCTACCGATTTGGAAAACAAAGCGCTGCGCCGGTGTAATCCAGGTGGTAGAGCCTAGCGGATGACCTTGGGTTCCCTGCTATTTCAAACCAGACCACGCACTGCCTTGGGGCTTACTTCAGCGCTAGCTAGTGCTGATTTCTTGATCTTCGACTGAGTGAGCCCAGGCGCGACGGCGGCGGCCAACCCACAGAGGTCGGGATGGCTTGCTTCAGCTCATGCAACGACTTCATCTGCTGTACGGTAAAGGGTGGCGACACAGCCGCGCTGATATAGGCGGTACATTAATAGCCGCGGGCGCGAATGATCGCCCGCCATGATTCGCCTATAAGGGAATCCGGTTACGTAGGCCGGGAGGCTTCCGGGAATTCAGTAGCTTGGCTGTGCTGGAGCTGTAACATTGATTATTGGATAGGGCACTCAAAACTGCCGGTAACGTGCCGCGTGATCGCAAACGCTAACTCCGCCTCGCTGCCAACCACTGACACTGGGCCATCATAAGCGATAGCGTTGGTTGGCATGCTATTGGTAGATTTTGTGGGAGACCTCACCACCATGGTGGTGCCACCGGCCTTATGTATCGCCGCCAGGCCACGTGAGCCGTCATCCAGCGAGCCAGAAAGGACGACTCCGATCGTTTGAGACCCTCCGCAGTCCGCGACCGATTGAAAGAGCAGATCAACTGTGCGATTGCCGTGAAGGCGATCAGGATCCCCAGTGAGAAATGCAAACCGACGCTCCAGCAAAGTCAGGTGAACGCTGGGCTCTCCGATATAAGCGGTGCCCGGAGCTAACCTGTCACCTTGGGATGCGATCACAACGGGCATGGCAGAACGCCTGGAAAGCACTTCTCGCAGCTGGCTAGGTTCACTCCAGGGCCGATGCAACACGATCATGACAATCGCATCAAGATCTGCAGGCAAAGCCGACATCAGAGAGCATATGTTTTCCAGCCCGGCGTCACCGGAAGCGCCAACAGCGACTATCCATCCTTTTTCCATTGTCATCGCCACGTTAAGAATCAGGACGGAGCATAACCCCATCTGGTCGGACTCTGTTGATCGTCTGGTATTGCAAAGCTGACCGCACGGTACGGCGCAGGGCGCTGCCCTGTAAGTCGTTTGCTGCGCTGGCAGGACAAACTTTATGACCGCCCCCCCGCTGGGAAATAGGCGTCCATTTAGTAAAGACCGTTATGCATTCAGACCATCATCCCGAGGAGGGCTGGACGCTGTAGCGAGCGCGAGAAGTGTCACAGCTGCCGCCTTCCAGGTGGGTATGAGAAGCGCCACTCAGTTCAGCAGGGACTATGCGCGTTTACTCGGCCTTCTTCCTGCCCGAGATGCAGCGAGAATTCTTCCTGAGACGCGGCTCGGCTAGAAGACGTCGCCAAGACGAAACAAAGATCAACTTCGAGGACTCGAACGCCCACCATGGGTAGGTACGCTCTTTGCTTGCTGTCAAAGGCTGGAGAAACAGGCGGCGGTAAGGCGAGTCAAGGTGCGATAGTCGAGAGGCAACGCACGGGAGGGCATACACTCCAGTTAGAGCTGTTCAGGAGCCTGAGAAACATTTCGCAATACTCTTGATTTATCCAAGGGCTCCTGTTTACAGCGCAGACCGCCCTTACCGACGAACGGAGCTTAAGCCCATAGAAGCAGCGGCGACACATGGACATCTATTGAGAGGTATTTCATTTATGTTGCTGCGAAAACTCAACCTAGGCCCGCGCTCCGCGCTGTGCTTTGGATTCTTCTGCCTGATGATCATTGCGCTCGGACTGATCGCTCTCAAGCAGGCTTCAAGTCTGAAAGACTCTGAGAAATTTGTCGAAACTAACGTGGTGCCGAGCATATCGCTGTTGGGCGTTATCGACAGAGACTTCGTGAGCATTCGTGGCAGCAACGCGAGGCTGCGCAATCCTGTTGAGCCAGCAGAACGCAAGGCTCAAGCTCTGCGCGACGCACAAAACGCCAGAGCGAATGTCCAGGCATCAATGGCGAAACTGGAGCCCCTGATGTTTACCCCGATTGGTATCAAGCAGTTTGGTGAGCTGTCGCAGACCTACGCTAGCTATCAGCGAGTGCAGGATGAGTATCTGGCGCTAATAGCATCCGGAGATGTGGATCGAGCTGTAAAGCTTTCTAACGAGGCCATGAAACAGTCCGCTGACGAGATGGAAAGCGGCATAAAGAACCTGATTGAGGTAAATAATAACAAGGCTAAGAAGGCGGGCGAGGACGCCTCCCTCTCCTACGAGCAGGCCAAGTTGACCATCGGTGGTTTTATCGTGTTCAGCACGTTAGCTTCGATTGCTTGTGCGCTGATGTACACCCGCAGCATCACACGGCCCGTCAGTCAGTCGCTGGCCATAGCTGAACGCATTGCTAAAAACGACCTCACTGAAGTCATTGAGGTGCAAGGGCACGATGAGCTCGCGAGACTCATGCAGGCCATGAAAGTCATGCAAGAAGGCCTGCGAAGCACGCTGTCCTTGATATCCGACTCATCCACCCAGCTGGCATCCACCTCTGAAGAAATGCACGCTGTTACCGAAGATGCCAACAAGGGGATGCAGCGGCAGAGTAACGAAGTAGAAATGGCCGCCACAGCGGTTACTGAGATGAGCGCTGCCGTAGAAGAGGTAGCGAGAAACGCCGCTGCAGCATCGGAAGCTGCTACCCGATCCAACTCTGCCGCCGTGGCGGGCCGCACGAAAGTAGACGAGACCGTGCGGGCGATCAACTTGATGGTCACGAAGGTGGAAGGCGCGTCACAGGAGGTTCAAGGACTTGCTGTGATGGCGAATGACATCAGCAAAGTCCTGGACGTAATCCGTGCAATCGCCGAGCAGACCAACCTACTCGCGTTGAACGCCGCCATCGAAGCTGCTCGTGCTGGCGAAGCAGGTCGTGGTTTCGCAGTCGTGGCGGACGAGGTCAGGGCTTTGGCTCATCGTACGCAGCAGTCGACAAGCGAGATTGAGCAGATGATCAGTTCAATCCAAAAAGGCACCGACGCGGCGGTCTCGGCAATGGTTCACACCAATGCCCAAGCTCAGACGACGCTCGATACCGCCCAAGGGGCAGGTACTGCGTTGGTGGAGATCACGGAGTCCATCGACAATATCACTGAGCGTAACGTCCTGATTGCGACAGCTTCGGAAGAGCAGGCCCAAGTCGCCAGGGAAGTCGACCGCAGCCTCGTGAGCATTCGTGATCTGTCAAACCAAGCCTCTGAAGGCGCAAGCCAGACGGCGATTGCAACGTCCGAGCTGACTCAGCTCGCTGTCGAACTGAATCGACTGGTCAAGCGATTCGCCATGTAACACAGGAACCTGCAATCAATGCAAGATGTGCAGCGATCACACGCTCCAGGGAAGCCTGGCTGACGTAACGGAAGCGCCCACACAACATAGCTTGGGAACCGTCTTGCTCAAAGAAGGGCATTTACCATTGTTCACGACCTTACGAGATGCCCTCTTTGAGCGAAACAGTTACTCATGCGACCGAACATTCAGCAGCTAAATCTTCAGGTGCAAGCTTACTTGTTGCTGCTGGGGAGTGGTGTACGGGGACGGGCGCAGGGGCCGGCGCTGCTGGAGGCATAGCGTTAATTAACACGGTTGGGCAAATGGGCGGCATTGTCAGTCCGTGATGGTTGGGTTCATAAAAGATGTTACCGGCAGCACAACTCCGGCTCTTTACCTCATCGGCATAACCAGTCTGCTCGCCGCAGCAATTCTGATTTGGGGTTTGCCTGAAAGCCTGAGAACGCGCGATAAGAAATAACCTGAGCGATTGGGGGCGCGCATCACGTCCGGCACATTGTGGAATGGCGCCCAGTAATGACTGGGCGCCATTGACTCAACCGATTTGGTGGCTCTCGGCGAGCCCGTATACGGAGGTGTCGATGCCTTCAAAACGCGCTTTTAACTGGAGCGCCAGGTACAGCGAATAATGACGTGACTGGTGCAGGTTGCCGCCGTGGAACCAGAGATTTTCCTGCTGTGTTGGCTTCCACATATTTCGCAGTTCGCCTTCGTACGGGCCGGGATCATTCGTAGTTCCGGAACCCAGACCCCAGCATCGGCCGACCTTGTCAGCTACTTCCTGGGAAATGAGCTTCGCCGCCCAACCGTTCATCGAACCATAGCCCGTGGCGTAGACGATTAAATCTGCCGGCAGTCGGCTGCCATCGTTGAGCACGACGGCATCTGCTTCGATGCGATCAACACCCAGGCCAGGCGCGCTCTTGAGCTTGATCGTGCCATTAGCGATCAGTTCTGAAGCACCGACGTCGATGTAATAACCAGAACCACGGCGTACGTACTTCATGAACAGGCCCGACTCGTCGTCACCGAAGTCCAGCATGAATCCGGCCTTTTCCAGGCGGTCGTAGAAGTCTTTGTCACGCTCCCTTATCTCCTCAAAGATGGGGCGATGAAAGTTCGGCATAACCTTGTAGGGGATCGAGGCGAACAGCATGTCGGCCTTGTCGGTGGTCAAACCCGACTCCAGGGCGTCCTCAGAGTAGAGCCCGCCGAAGACGAGGTCCATCAGGCTGTCGGAACGGACGATGTGAGTGCTGGAGCGTTGCACCATGGTCACCTCCGCGCCGTTCTCCACCAGATCGGCGCAGATGTCGTGAGCTGAATTGTTCGCACCGATGACCACGGCGCGTTTGCCCCTCCAGGCGTCTCCGCCGGGATGGCGACTGGAATGATGCTGCTGACCATTGAAATCTTCGGCACCTGGATAAGCAGGCACATTGGGTACGCCAGACATGCCGGTGGCGAGGATCAGCTGAGCAGGCTGTAAAGTTACCCGCTCACCGTCGCGCCGTACTTCAACCTTCCAATTGCCACTTTGCTCATCAAAGCTGGCGCTCACACATTCCGTACGCGGCCAGTAGTTGAGCTCCATGACTTTTGCATACATCTCCAGCCAGTCGCCAATCTGATCTTTTGGGGTGAAGACTGGCCAGTGATCGGGGAAAGGCAGGTAAGGCATATGGTCGTACCAGACCGGGTCGTGCAGGCACAGCGACTTGTAGCGACCGCGCCACTGATCGCCAGGACGCTCGGCCTTGTCGACTATCAGAGTAGGCACGCCCATTCGCTTGAGCCGCGCGGCGAGACCCAGCCCACCCTGGCCGCCGCCAACGATCAGGCAGTAAGGCTGGGTAGTGATGCCTAGCGAAGCTTCTTCATCATGACGGCGTTCCAGCCAGCTGCGTTTGTCGGCATGGACTTGACCATGCCTGGCACCCATCGGTCGTCGGCGGCCCCTGGGTTCTTCAAAGCCTTTGAGTTCGCGCATGGTTGTCAGCAGCGTCCAGCACAGGCCGTCCTTTAAACGCACGTAACCTCTACCTTGCGCCGCGTCTGTTTCGAGCCTGATCCAACCTTCGAGCACACCGTTGTTCAGCGTCGCCTCACCTTCCAGTTTCCATTGCTCAGGACGGGTCTGTTCCAGGCGTGTTTCGAGCATGTCCCGGATCGCGGGCTTGCCTTCCAGGGTCACCAGGTTCCAGCTGAACAGCAGCAGATCACGCCAGTGGCACTCTTCGGCAAACAATTGCAGCGCGCCATCCACATCACGTTGGCCGAGACGCTCGTCGAGGTTTTCGACCCAGGCCGCGAGCTGAGCAGTTGGCGTTTGCAGAGGTGTTTCGGTAGCAATGTTCATGGGTTCTCCCGTTCTTGTTGTTTTTGTAACAGCCTGCCCGGAGCAAACCTGGGCTGTCTTCATGAAGCCCCGGTGCAAAGCGGCAGCTGCGGTATTGCTCAGGCTTTGGCTCGAAGCTCTGCCGCCGTTCCGGGGAGCAGTGGATGGCAGAGGGTCATGCGGGGCAGAGAGCGCTCGTTCCAGTACTTGCATATGAACTGCGAACGGCCCCTGTCGTAACCGTAGCCGAGAACAAGAACAATGAAGCCGGCGCTGATCAGCGCCCATGCACAACCCATGCTGCAAAGCTCAGGTAACGGGTACGGCATCAATGACTGGGCCCGGGCTTGCGCCGGTGCGGCATTTTCGTTTCTGGCGTCGGCCATGATCATTTTCTTCGCCTTGGCGATGTAGCTAGGTATGCTCCGCTTTAATAGCCCAGCGGTTGCCGAAGGTGTGAATGAATCAGGAAAGCTCCGAGTCCCCAGTTCAGGAGGTGGCGTTGTCGTCCCGGTCCCAGGCGCTTGAGTCCGCAGCTGACGCGTCGGAGCGTCTTCAGTTGGCGCTGGATGCAGGGGCGATCATTGGCACCTGGGTGTGGGACATCCCCAACGATTGCGTCACTGCAGACGAGCGATTCTCGCGCTCGTTCGGCCTGTCAGCCGAAAGGTGCAGGGCCGGAATCCCTATCGCCGAGGCCTTTTCTTCCATCCATCTGGAAGACGTCGATCGTCTGGCAGCAGACATCGAGCAGGCCATGGCGCGCGGCGGCGCGTTTCGGTGTGAATACCGGGTACGACAGCACAGCGGATGCTACCGATGGGTCGAGGCCAATGGGCGTGCCGAGCTGGACGCCGAGGGCCGGGCCGTGCGCTTTCCAGGCGTGCTTACGGACATCGAGTCGCGCCGCGCCGCAGAGGCCGAGCGGGACAGGATGTCGGCTTTGCTGCGTACCTTCACCGCAGCGGTGCCCGGCGTGGCGTACGCCAAAGACCGCGACGGACGGATGCTGGTGGCTAACCGCGGCACAACCGATTTGATTGGCAAGCCGCCCGAGTTCTACCTGGGCAAGACGGATCTGGAGTTTCTGGAGGACAAAGCCCAGGCCCGCCAGATCATGGAAACCGACCAGCGCATCATGCGCACCGGCAAAGCGGAACAGATCGAAGAGCGGGTCGATATGCCGGACGGGTCTGCGACGATCTGGCTGTCGGCAAAGGCTCCGCTGCTGAGCGACACGGGCGAGGTCGTTGGCCTGATCGGCTCCTCCATTGATGTGACGGCAAGGAAAAACGCCGAACGGGCGCTGCTGGATCTGAACCGCACACTGGAAGCTCGCATCGATGAGGCGTTGGCCGAGCGCGAGGCGGCCCAGGCTGCGCTCCGTCAGTCGCAGAAAATGGAAGCGGTCGGCCAGCTGACCGGCGGAATCGCTCACGATTTCAATAATCTGCTGGCCGGCATCACGGGCAGTCTGGACCTGATCAAGCTGCGCCTGAGTCAGGGGCGTACCGCCGACGTCGAACGCTACGTGTCGGTCGCCTACGGCGCGGCCCAGAGAGCAGCGGCCTTGACCCATCGATTGCTGGCGTTCTCGCGTCGCCAGACGCTGGTTCCGGTGCACACCGACGTGAATGCGTTGATCGGCGGCATGGAGGAGCTGATCCGGCGAACGGTCGGGCCGGCCATCGAGCTGAAAGTCGAACTGACCGCAGCGCTGAGCAACTGTCGAGTCGATCCTGCGCAGGTGGAGAACTCGCTGCTCAATCTGTGCATCAACTCCCGGGACGCTATTGCCGGGAGCGGCGTCATTTCCATCCGGACGTTCAATCAGACGCTTGAGCAGGGGCCCGATCTGGACCCGGAGCTTTCGCCGGGGACCTATCTGACAATCTGCGTGGCCGATGACGGTGAGGGGATGAGCCCCGAAACGCTTTCCAGGGTATTCGAGCCGTTTTTCACCACCAAGCCCGTGGGGGCTGGAACCGGGCTCGGATTGTCCATGGTTTACGGCTTTGCCCGGCAATCGGGCGGGCAGATCAAAATCCTGTCGGAGCAGGGCAGTGGCACTCGCGTTTATCTGCAGCTGCCTTATCAGGAGGCCGAGGTCGATGTTCCGGTCGAGGAAGAGGCAGCGTTCGAGACCGAGCTGGTTCTGTCAGGCGGGACAGTACTTGTGGTGGATGACGAGTCCTCGGTTCGCATGTTCGTCACCGAAACGCTGGGGAGTTTCGGCTACCACGTCATCGAGGCCGCTGACAGTGTGGCCGGTCTCCAGCTGCTTGAGTCCGACATGCCTGTGGATCTGCTAGTCACCGACATAGGCCTGCCCGGCGGGCTGGACGGCCGGCAGATGGCGGATGCGGGTCGCAAGCGCAGGCCGGGATTGCCGGTGTTGTTCATGACTGGCTACACCCAGTCCCCCATAGTGGACAATCACCCGTTGCAACCCTCGACGGCGGTGCTGACCAAGCCTTTTGCGCTCGATGCTCTGATATCCAGCGTGAACGCGTTGCTCGGCAATGGCGACGATCAGGACCGTGCCGGTGCGCCTTGATGGTCTGTCGTTCCCGCCTTGCTTTCGTCAGGTTCTGATCTGCTCCCAGCTCAGGCCGAAGCGCGCCAGATATTTGCGGATCCGGTCGGAATCGTTCGGGTTGTCCTTGGCCTTGCGTGAGTGTTCGAACAGCTTGCGCCCGGCATCAGCCTGACTCCTGGCCGTGCGACACACATTGATCACGCACTCCAGCTGCATACGGTCGAACAAGTCGATTTCTTCATGAGCGCCAACCAGCTGGGTGGACGAAGAAAGTGCTGTTCGGGCATTTCCCCAGCTGCTCTGCAGGCGTGCGATCTCGTCGTCAACCTGTGCCGTATCGATGCGTCCACTGTCTGCCAGCGTCGCCATTCGGGTCACTGAGGCCGAAAGCTCGCGGAAATTGCCTGTCCACAGCGCTTCGCCGGATGTCGCAAAGGACAAGTATCGCCGCCGCGCCTCGGCGTTGAAGCGCACCAGGCGGCCTTGTTCACGAGCATGCCGTTGCAGTTCGAAATCGATATTGGGTTCGATGTCTTCGGTGCGCTCGGCCAGGCCAGGCAGGTGGAACGTCCAGATATCGATGCGCGCCAGCAGATCTTCACGGAACAGGCCTTCGGCCACGCGCTTGCGCAAGTCCCGGTTGGTGCCCGCCAGCAGGACGAAGTCCGATTCGATTTCCTTATCCGAACCCATCGGGAAAAAGCGTTTTTCTTCGACAGCCTTGAGCAGCATGGCCTGTTCGTCCAGCGGCAACTCGCCGATCTCGTCGAGAAACAGCACGCCTTTGTGCGCGCTGCGCAGCAATCCGTCCCGAGCCTGTTGGGCTCCGGTGAATGCGCCTTTGGTATGCCCAAACAGAGTGGACATCGCCGAGTCTCCGCGCAGGGTGGCGCAATTCACCTCCACGAAGCGGCCATCGACCTGATGGCGGCCGCGTTTGAGTTCATAAATGCGCCGCGCCAGAAACGACTTGCCCGCGCCGGTTGGCCCGTGCAGCAGAATCTGTGCTCTGGAACGAACGGCAACCCGCTCGACCTGATCGATGGTGCGGTTGAACGCGGCGTTGCGGGTGGCGATGCCCGATTTGAGCAGGTCGGTGCCATGCAGTTGCTGCTCGTGAAAGCGTTTGGCGATCTGGTCGTACCGTTGCAGGTCCAGATCGGTCACGACGTGTTTGCCGACCGGCGTCGCCGTTTTGTCCTGGTGACCCAAAGGCTTGGTCTGCAGAAGTTTCGCGGGCACGTGGCGGGATTCGGCGAGCAGGAACCAGACGATCTGCTGAACGTGCGTGCCGGTGGTGATGTGCACAAGGTAATCCTCGCGCTCGGTATCGAAGGCGTAGGCCGTGGCGAAATCGTGCAGCGAGGCGTATACCTCTTCGAAATCCCAGGCGTTGCGCATCGCCATGGGATGAAGCCGTACCTCGGTCTCGGGAGACGCCTGTGCGATGTCCGCTCTGACCTGTTCGGCAAGCGCCGTGTCGCGCTCCACGTCGGCATGGATCAGCTCCAGTCGGTTGATGACCAGATCGGGTTGTTGACACAGGGAGAGAGTCGGGCGCCACCTGTTCCAGCGCATCTCGCCCTTGTCGCCTTTGTCCAGTTTGGAGCCGAGGATTCCGATCGCGACCGTTGGCTTGCCCGACATGGTGTCTATCCTGAAATCTAGATTCGAGACCGGAGGATACGTCGTGAAACATCATCTGCAAGCCAAATCACGCGCTGGACATTCTATTTTTAGCTAACCAATTGTTTATAAAGGATATTTCTGTTTAAAGAGTCCTGTTCCGAATTCTGGCACGAGTATCGCTATAGCTCCTGCATCAGGTATTGACCAAGGAAGCAGACATGACCACCCAAAACTACGAATTGCTCGACGGCCACGCCGGTAAACCCATCAAGATGTGGACGCGCGGCGTGCCGGTGGATGCCGGCGCCCGGCAGCAACTGATGAACACCGCGCAGATGCCGTTCATCTTCAAGCACATGGCCGTCATGCCCGACGTTCACCTGGGCAAGGGGTCGACCATCGGCAGCGTGATCCCCACCAAGGGCGCGGTCATTCCAGCTGCGGTTGGCGTGGATCTGGGTTGCGGCATGTCCGCGGTGCGCACGTCGCTTCGCGCCACTGACCTGCCGGACAGCCTGGCAAGCCTGCGCTTGGCGATCGAAAAGGCGGTGCCGCACGGGCGTACGTCCGGGCGCAATGGTCGGGATAAGGGGGCGTGGGACGTCGCACCGGCCCGGGTGGATCAGGCATGGGGCGCGATGAAGGGTCGCTTCGACAACATCGTCGCCAAGCATTCGGTGCTCAAGAAGAGTAACAACCACAAGCATCTCGGCACCCTGGGTACCGGCAACCACTTCGTCGAAGTGTGCCTGGACGAAGCGGATCATGTGTGGTTCATGCTGCACACCGGCTCGCGCGGCGTCGGCAACGCAATCGGCTCGTACTTCATCGAAAAGGCCCGGCAGGACATGCGTGCGCACATGGTCAACCTGCCGGATCGCGACCTGGCTTATCTGGAAGAAGGAACCCGTGGTTTCAGCGACTATGTCGAAGCGGTGGAGTGGGCCCAGGATTTCGCGCGGCAAAACCGCGCGGTCATGATGCTGGCCGTGCTCGACGCGGCCCGCACGGTGATCAGCAAGCCGTTCGAGGCACGCTTGATTGCGGTGGACTGCCATCACAACTACATCGAACGCGGCACTTACTTTGGCGAAGACATCATCGTCACCCGCAAGGGCGCGGTGTCTGCGCAAAAGGGAGAAATGGCGATCATCCCGGGTTCCATGGGCGCCAGAAGCTTCATCGTGCGTGGCCTGGGCAATGAAGAAGCATTCTGCAGCTGCTCCCACGGCGCGGGCCGGGTGATGAGCCGCACTCAGGCGAAAGCGATGTTCACCGTCGAGGATCAGGTGCGGGCGACCGCGCATGTGGAATGCCGCAAGGACGCAGCGGTCATCGACGAGATCCCCATGGCGTACAAGGACATCGAAAAGGTCATGGCCGCGCAGCGTGATCTGGTGGAAATCGTGCATACCTTGCGTCAGGTCGTGTGCGTGAAGGGGTAAGGCATGGAGCGCTCAGTGCAGTTTTTGCAGATCGATGGATCGGTGGGCGGCGGCCAGGTGTTACGCACCGCGCTTAGCCTGTCGATGATTACCGGCGTGCCGTTTCGCATCACCGGCATACGCGGCAAGCGTACCCGGCCGGGGCTGCTGCGCCAGCACTTGACGGCGGTGCAGGCGGCCGCGCGGATCAGCGGTGCCCAGACGTCCGGCGCGGTGCTCAACAGCGTCGAGCTCGAATTCCGGCCAGGGAAAACAGTCGCAGGCGATTACAGCTTCGCCATTGGCACCGCCGGCAGCACGACGCTGGTGATGCAGACGCTGATACCGGCTTTGCTGTGCGCGGACGCGCCGAGCACGCTCAGTATCAGCGGCGGGACGCACAACCCGGCGGCGCCACCGTTCGAATTCATCGAGCGCGCTTGGTTGCCGCTGTTGCATCGGATGGGCGCGCGTATGGAGATCAGGCTGGTGCGGCATGGCTTCGCACCGGCGGGCGGCGGTCTGATCGAAGTCAGGATATGGCCGTCGGCGCTGCTGCCCCTGCACGTCGAACAGCGCGGCGAGCATCTGGAGACCCGTGCTTATGCGTTGCTGTCTGCCACGCCCGTATCGCTTGCCAGTCGGGCTCTGGATAGAGTCGCGTCGCGCCTGAAGCTGGATCGCCAGCTCATGCAGATCCAGGAGGCGAACGAAAGCGGCGGGCCGGGTAACGTGCTGTTTGTCGAATGTGAGCATGCTGGCTGCACTGAAGTATTCAGCAGTACCGCCAGTGCCGGCTCCAGGCCAGAGCAAGTAGCGGAGGCCTTGGTTGAAGATCATGCCCTGTGGGCGGATTCTTCAGCTGCGGTCGGACATCGCCTGGCGGACCAGCTGCTTGTTCCCATGGCGCTTGCTGGAGGCGGCAGTTTCACCACCGACCGGCTCAGTGGCCATCTCCACAGCAATGCGCAGGTCATCCAGCGCTTTTTGCCGGTTGATATAGCCATGCAGCAGAACGGCGACCACGCGGCCGTGTCGCTCGTCTCTCGGGAATAACGTTGGTCAACGGCAGTAATCGTCCCGGTTTCCGGACCAGAAATTCCACAAAAGTTGTCCACTGAAATCGTGGGTATGTCTGTGGGTAACTTTTTGTAAGGCAGGCGGGGCGTGGCTTGCAGCCATATGGCTATTTTATGACCAGAGGCGAAGATGCGCTGCAGTGGCGCTGATAGCACGTCTGAAGTCAACTGTTCAGACCATCAGCGGGCCTGCGGACCATAAAGCCGTGAGAAAGTTTATAGCCTCAGACGAACAGTCCTGCCAGTGCAAAGGCAAATAAAAACGGCGCGACCCTTTCGGGGCGCGCCGTTTGACGTGCAACCGGCTATCAAACGATAGGCTGGTCGCTCCACTCACCGTTGACCAGACGACGCAGACCCAGCGGGTTGGCGTTCTGCAGCGCTGGCGGCAGCAGGCTGTCGGCGTGGTTCTGATAGCAGACCGGACGCAGGAAGCGGTCGATTGCCAGAGTACCTACCGAAGTGCCACGCGCATCGGACGTAGCCGGGTATGGGCCGCCATGAACCATGGCTTCGCAAACTTCGACACCGGTCGGATAGCCGTTGACCAGAATGCGCCCAACCTTGTCTTCCAGCAGCGGCAGCAGCCAGCTGTAGCCCGCCAGCTCGGCAGGCTCGCCGATCAGTGTCGCGGTCAGTTGGCCACGCAGCGCCAGCAGTGCGCTCTTCAGCTCGGCATCGTCCGCGACTTCAATCACCAGAGTGGTCGGGCCGAAGACTTCTTCCTGCAGCAACGGATCGCCGTTGAGCAGCAGGCTGACATCAGCCTTGAACAGCTGGGCCTGAGCCTGTTTGCCTTCCTGCGGCTTGCCGGCCAAGTGGGTGACACCCGGATGCGACAGCAGGTGTTCAACGCCTTTGCTGTAGCTGCGCAGACCGCCGGCATTGAGCATGGTCTGTGGAGCCTGGCCGCCCATCTGTTCGGTCAGTTGCTCCAGGAAAGCGGAAAACGCCGGAGAACGCAGGCCGATGACTACGCCTGGGTTGGTGCAGAACTGGCCGGCACCCATTACCACCGAAGCCGCCAGCTCCTTGGCGATGGTTTCACCACGAACGGTCAGCGCTTCAGGCAGCAGGACCACCGGGTTGATGCTGGACATCTCGGCAAACACCGGGATCGGTTGCGGACGCTCGGCGGCCATCTTGCACAGCGCATTGCCGCCGTTCAGCGAGCCGGTGAAGCCGACCGCCTGGATAGCAGGGTGCTTGACCAGACCTTCGCCCACGCCGTTGCCGAAGATCATGTTGAACACGCCCTTTGGCATCTGGGTGCGTTCGGCGGCACGGATGATCGCGCTGGCAACCAGATCAGCGGTCGCCATGTGGCCGCTGTGCGCCTTGAACACCACCGGGCAACCGGCGGCCAGCGCCGCTGCGGTATCACCGCCAGCGGTGGAGAAGGCCAGCGGGAAGTTGCTGGCGCCAAACACGGCGACCGGGCCGACGCCGATGCGGTAATGGCGCAGGTCGACGCGTGGCAGCGGCTTGCGATCCGGCAGGGCCAGGTCGATACGCGCGCCGAGGAAATCGCCGCGACGCAGGACTTTTGCAAACAGGCGCATCTGGCCGCTGGTGCGACCGCGCTCGCCCTGGATGCGCGCTTGTGGCAAAGCGGTTTCCTGGCAAACGATGGCAACGAAGTCGTCGCCCAGTTGATCGAGTTCGTCGGCGATGGCGTCGAGGAATTCAGCGCGGCGGGCAGGGCTCAGCTGGCGGTATTCCAAAAAGGCCTGCTTGGCGGCCAGCGCAGCGGCGTTGATCTCTTCATCGGTGGCCTGATGAAAGCCATACGGCAGTTCTTCGCCGGTGGTGGCGTCGAGGCTCTTTTGCAGAGTCTGGCCTTGAGCGCTGCGGCCGCCAGCGATGAAGTTATGGCCGAGAATGTTAGGCATCGGTATCTCCTGTTGTTTTGAGGTGGGAGGCAGGTCTGGCCTGCTTTCCTTATGGGTTGCCGAATCGCTTTACGGGTGAAAAGAGTACAGGTTTTAGGCAGCAGTCCGGAATCGGAAGATAAATGTCAGCAGTCATCGTACAACCTCGCTCGCTTGCGTTGCAACTGCCGGACGGCGTTTGTCCACGGCAGGCGCGCTTGGAGGCTGACGTGAAGCTCGCCTATTTATAGCTGTGGATCATGACGGTGTGAAACGCGATATGTTCAGCGCGCGGTGCTCAAGATCGACAGGTTTCCAGCGCATCCAGCACCTGACGCAGCGCCTTGCTCACCGGCTTGTCCTGACGCACCGCCACGGCCAGCGTCCGGCTCAGCGCCGGGGTCAGTGAATGGACCTGCAGGCCGCGGCGATGATGCGCCGCTGCCACCGACATGCGCGGCACGATGCTGTAGCCCAGCCCGGCCGCGACCATTTCCTTGATAGCCTCGATGTTGCCCAGTTCCATCACCGGCCTGATACGTATCCCGCTTTGCTGGAACCACTCATTGATCACCAGGCGCGTGCTGCTGCCGGCCTCGAAAACGACCAGCGGCAACTCGCCAAGGCTGGCCGGCGTGAAAGTCGCGGGCAGCGGGTTCGGACCGCTGGCGAAAATCGCCACGAATTCATCCTGCAACAGCGGCGAGACGTGCAGGCTGCGCCCGGACGCGGGCAGGGTGATCAGCGCCAGATCCAGACGGTTTTCCTCGACGGCTTTGAGAATGCCATCCGTGTTGCCGGTGCTGACGCGCACGTCGAGGGCCGGAAACCGTCGACGCAGGGCTTTGAGCAAAGGTGGCAGCAAGTGGATGCAGGCGGTCGCGCCCGTACCGATACTGATCGGCCCGACCACACCCTGGGTATGACTGGCCAGGTCCTGCAAGGCGTCATCCATGACCGCGTCGATGCGTGCGATATGTTTAAGCAGGGTGGTACCCGCCGGGGTTGCCTTCAGACGCTTGCCAACCCGTTCGATCAGGCGCAGTTCAAGCTGACTTTCGAGTTGCCTGATCTGCAAGCTGACCGCTGGCTGGCTCAGATTCAGATGCACGGCGGCAGCGGAAAAACTGCCGCAGGCGATGACTTGCGAAAAGGTATGCAGCTGGTTGAGGTTCAGGCGACGCATGGCAAAGTTTTACTTATGCATTGGATGAGTAATCATAGCTTTTTTTATACATTGCCAGCCTGCAAGATTGCGGCACTTCTCTGGTACCACGAGCTTCTGAATGAACGATGCGCTGATTGTGCGAGATGCCCGCGAAGACGATATGCCGACAGTGCAGGCGATCTACGCCCGGCATGTGCTGGAGGGCATGTCCAGCTTTGAACTCGAACCGCCCGACCTCACCGAATTGTTGCGCCGCAGGGCCGATGTGCTTGCCAGAAGCCTGCCATATCTGGTGGCCGAGCAGCGCGGCGAGGTGGTCGGTTACGGTTACGTCACACCGTATCGGCCACGGCCCGGTTACCGTTTCACCGTTGAAGATTCGGTGTATGTGCGCGAAGGCATGGGCGGCATGGGCATCGGCCGGGAAATCCTCGCCGCGCTGGTGGCGCACTGCGAGCGTGGCGGCTGGCGGCAGATGATCGCTGTTATCGGCAACAGCGAAAATCTCGCTTCGCTTCGCCTGCATGAGGGCCAGGGATTTCGCCGGGTTGGCGTGTTCGAGTCGGTGGGCTTCAAGCACGGCCGCTGGGTCGATACCGTACTCATGCAGCGGGCCCTGGGCGACGGCGCGCTGACTTTGCCACGACCCGTCGGCTGACAGGCCGCAGCATGATATCGGGACTTGATGGGCATTGCGGCCATGCGCTTGAGTGGGTACGGTACGCGGCTGTTCAAGAAGGAGCCTGATATGACTCGGCATGACCCCACGGAAAAGGGCCCCGCACCAACCCGACAGCGGCGCGCGCCCAAAGGCGAAAAGCGCCGCGAAGAATTGCTCGATGCCGCACTGCAGGTGTTCTCCCTGGAGGGCTACACCGGCGCCTCGGTGGCCAAGGTCGCCGCTATTGTCGGTATCTCGGTTGCCGGGTTGCTGCATCACTTCCCCAGCAAGATTTCTCTGCTGATGGGCGTGCTGGAGCGCCGCGATGAAGTCAACGGCAAGCTTGCCGAAGAGGTGCGCCGGGAAAATACGCTCACCGGAATGCTCGACAGTCTGCGCGCGATCAATCGCTCGAACGCCACCGCACCGGGCGTGATCCGTGCCTTTTCAATTCTCAATGCCGAAAGCCTGCTGGAAAATCAGCCGGCGTGGAGCTGGTTTCAGGCGCGCTACGAAATGATTCGGGGGCGGATGCTGGCGCAGTTCACCGAGCTGGTGGAGCGAGGGGAAGTACGAGCGGACGTGGATTTGCCGAAACTGATCCAGCAGATCCTGGCGATGATGGACGGGTTGCAGATCCAATGGCTGCGGTTTCCCGATGAGGTCGATCTGGTCGAATCGTTCGATGCCTACATTGCGCAGGTCGACGCGGCAATAAGGGCTCGTCCTTGAGCCTGGGCCTGTCCCTGGGTCACTCAGCTACAGGTTGCGACTGCCTTATTGGTCAACGGTCTGGTCGAATACGCCGCCGGTCTTGACCGGTGGTTTTTCGACCTTGATCTGGTTGAACGCCGAACGTGGCAGCGGGTTGCTGGTGGTGGTCGACAGTTCCTGGCGGAACGGATTGACCAGCTTGGCGTTCAGGCGAATATCCTGCGACGAAGCGCCCAGCGACAGGTTGAAGGTGTCGGCATCGACCACCCAGTTCTTGCTGGCGGTGTCGTAGTAGGCCAGCGAGCGGTCATTCAGCTCGATGGTCACGCGGCGCGTTTCACCCGGCTCCAGGAACACCTTCTTGTACCCCTTGAGTTCCTTGACAGGACGTTCGACTTTCGGGTTCTGCTGACCGACGTACAGCTGCGCCACTTCCGAACCGCCGACCTTGCCGGTGTTGGTCAGATCGAACGATACCTTGATCGGCGTGTTGCCCACGGCCACACCCGGCGTGACCGTGACGTTGCTGTAGCCGAAGGTGGTGTAGGACAGGCCATAACCGAACGGGTAGAGCGGCTTGATGCCTTTCTTCTCGTAACCGCGATAACCGACGAACAGGTCATCCTTGTAGCTCATTTCGGTCAACGAGTTATCGTTGGCGAATTTCGGGAAGGTCTCGTAGATCGGGTTGTCTTCGATGTTGCGTTCGATACTGATCGGCAGCTTGCCCGACGGGTTGACCTTGCCGAACAGGATCTCGGCCAGCGCCTGGCCGCCGTTCTGCCCAGGGTAGAACGCGTGCAGCGCAGCCGGAACCTGATCGATCCAGTCGCTCATCTTCAGGCCGGTACCGCCGAACATGGTCACGACCGTATTAGGGTTGACCTTCGAAATGCTCTGGATCAGCTCGTTCTGGAACTCGGGCAGATCGAAGCTGTGGTCAAAGCCTTCGCCTTCGTATTCGTTGCTGTTACCGACCGCGACCACCACTGCGTCGTACGCGGACAGATCCTGCGGGGCGCTCAGCGATGCCCAGCTCATCTGCACACCGACCAGGCCGCCCATGGTCGACAGGTAACCGGCGCGGCGCGAGTACTCAAGCTTCACGTCGTAGGATTTGCCGGCTTCCAGCTCGATCTTGGCGAACTCGGGGATGGTCGGCGGAATGCTGTTGCCCGGAATCGGGTTGCCGTCGCCGTTGTCGATGATCTTCTTGCCGTTGACCCACAGGCGAATCGCGCCGTCGGCACGCACCTTGAACACCTGCTCGCCGCTCTGGGACGGGGTGATCTTGCCGCTGTAGCGGATCGAGGTGGAAGAGGTGTCGCCGTTCAGGGAGCCGGCATTGGAGCCTTTGTCGGCATACGCATCGGAAGCCGAAATGTTGCTTTCGAATGGCAGGTCAGTGTCGTTGGCCCAATCCAGGTCGATGTGCTTCTCGGTGCGAGTGACAGCCGGATCGCCGGACCAGTTGGCGTTGCTGAAGTACTCGGCTTTCAGGCCCTGAACTTCATCGCCCTTGGTGTTGGTGCTGGTCCACGGCGTGGTGGTCGGGTCGAGCGACAGGCCGTCGATGAACTCGACCTTGGCGTTCGGCGCGATCTGTTGCAGGCCGCTCAGCTCGCTGATGTAGTGGCTGGCCATAACGTTGGCGCTGCCGAAACCGGTAGGCGGCGCGTACTTGGCGAGGTTGCCGACCACCGCGATTTTCTTGACCTTCTGCTTGTCCAGCGGCAGCAGATTGTTCTGGTTCTTGAGCAGCACGATGCCTTCGCGCGCGGCGTTCAGAGCGACCTTGTTGCTGGTCGAACTGTTCATGTTTTTGGTGTTGTGCGCGGTCAGCTCTCGCTGGGTGTCGAAGTTGTACAGGTAGATCAGCTTGAGGATGCGGCGGACCTTGTCGTCGATCGTCGCGGCGCTCAGCTCGCCGCTGTCAAGGTGCGGCTTGAGCACCGAGCTGTTCATCTGGTAACCCATCATGTCCAAGTCGGTACCGGCCTGCGCGGCGTTCAGACCGTGGACCACAGCGTTGTAGTCGCTCTGGACCATGCCCTTGTAACCCCATTCCTTGCGCAGAATCTGGGTCAGCAGGTGCTTGTTCTCGCAGGCGAACTCGCCGTTGATCTGCTGGAAGGCGCACATCACCATGGCGACGTTGCTGTTCTTGGACGCCGACTCGAAGGCGGGCAGCGACATCTCGCGCAGAACGCGTTCGCTCATGATCTGGTTGAGCTTGAAGCGGCTGCTTTCCTGATCGTTGGCCGCGAAATGCTTGGCGTTGGCCCAGACGCCACGGGACTGGATGCCGTTGATGACGCCCGGCGCCAGGCTGGCGCCCAGGAACGGGTCTTCACCGGAAAGGTATTCGAACGCACGACCGCCGTACGGCATGCGGTACAGCGCGACGCCGGGGCCGGTGATGAAATGGTAGCCGCCGCTGACGGTGTCGTAGCCCAGCGCGCGACCCAGGTCAATGGCCCGGCGCGGGTTCCAGGTGGCCGCCAGGTTCGGGCCGGACGGATACACCACGCCTTGGGCGTTGCCTTCGCTGGTGTAGCGCACGCCGATGCCGCCGTCGGCGCCGTGGATCTGGGGGATCCCGTAGTTGGAGAGGGGTTTTACATCCCAGCCGCCAGTGCCACCGATGTACGTCAGTTTTTCGTCCTGAGTCATCTTGTCCAGGATCTTCTGCGCGGCCTTCTCGGCGCGCGCTTCGCGAGCCTCAAGCGTCGAGGTATCGGCGGCGTGCACCTGCGAGACGGCCAGGGCCAGCAAGGCCAGGGCCGACTGCGCGCCGATCATTTTCCGTTTTTTCATAGTCTCTCCAACTAGGTTTCAACCAAGGGTTTCAAGTAAGGGTTCATGCGTCGAATCGGGCGGTAAACGCTGTCCGTTGCATGACTTTTCTTTGGGCAACAGTTACCCGTCTTCGCGAGTTCCAGTGTTTAAAAACCGGAGCGAACAGAAGTCTTTTATAAACTTTCCGTGTTGTATTAATTACGTTTTGATTATTGCCAGATGCCACCAAAAAGCCACTATGGAACGGCTTCTGGAATTTCAAAAGCGTTACAATTAAGTCTAAATTCCTGCGTAAATGTCAAACGAAAGGTTTTTTTTGCCAAATTCGGCATTTTTTCGTTACAGATCAGGAACTCTCGGTAAACCTACCGGTCTGTGGGTTTAAGTATTTTTCAGGGCTGTTCCGGTGTTCTTCATGGCGCGTGGATAGTTTGGGTCTAATTTTTATGTCAGGTCATTGAACAAGGCGCTTTGTCTTGGGAAGTGTCATGCCTTTGCGTTTCTTAATACGGAGTAATTGCTATGAAGTTGTCTCTTGTTGGTGCGGGCGTTGTGCTGGGTCTGGCGCTGGGTAATGTTGCAGTCGCTGATGAGTCGACGGACGTCGATGCCACTTCGGGCACCACTGATTCGACCTTGATGACCCAGACCAAGGACCCCAAAGCCGACTCGCGCAAGCAGGTCGAAACCGCCAAAGGTGGCCGTCCGCAGAACGGAACGCCGGAAAAGCAGTCAGAGTGACCGTTTGAAGCGCTGACCACAGCCTCCTTCTCCGAGGGAGCGCTGTGAACTTGTTCCTCCGTTGTATACAGATTTCCTCGCCCATGCAGTCAACCCCCGTCGACGCCACCCGAATACTGGTTCCTGAAGCAGGGCAGGTCTGCGCCTGGCTGATGCACAACGCCGGTCTCAAGACCCAGGATCTGGAGCGTGCGCAACGCTTGCAGCAGGAATCCGAAGGCAGCGATCTGCTCGGCCTGCTGACGCGTCTGGGCCTGGTGTCGGAATTCGAACTGGCACGCGCCTGGGCGGCATTGCTCCCGGCACCCTTGCTGATGGCCGACGCCGCGCCGCCGCTGCTGGATCCGCTGCCGCCGCTGACCGAACGCTTTATGCGCGAACATCAAGTCGTGCCGGTCGGCTGGAGCGATGAGGGCCTGCATGTGCTCAGCGCCCGCCCGGTGACGCTCTACCCATTCCAGGCCATCACTTACGCCTGTGAGGTGCCGGTCCGGGTGTCCGTCGGACCGCGTAACGAAGTGGATACCCTGATCGAGCGCTATTACGGTCAAGGCCGTTCGGCCATGGGCACGCTGATCGAGAACCTCGACGAGGATGGCGGCTCATCCGAAGACATTGAGCACCTCAAGGACCTGGCGTCCGAAGCGCCGGTCATCCGGCTGGTCAACCTGATTCTGCAACGTGCCGTCGAACAGCGCGCCTCGGACATTCACATCGAGCCTTTCGAAAGCCAGCTGAAGGTGCGCTACCGCATCGACGGCGTGCTGCATGAAGCCGAAGCGCCGCCGTCCAGTTCCTCGGCGGCGGTCATTTCCCGGGTCAAGATCATGGCCCGGCTCGACATCGCCGAACGACGTCTGCCGCAGGACGGCCGGATCATGCTGCGCATTCAGGGCAAGGAACTGGATCTGCGGGTTTCCACCGTGCCGACCAGTTTCGGCGAATCGGTGGTGATGCGTCTGCTGGATCGGCAGACCATCGACTTCGATTTTCCAAGCCTGGGTTTCGATGGCGAACGCCTGGAGCATTTCCTCGAAGTGCTGGAACGGCCCCACGGCATTCTGCTGGTCACCGGGCCCACCGGTTCAGGCAAGACCACCACCCTTTATACAGCGCTGTCGCGACTCAACACCGCCGAGCGCAAGATCATCACCGTCGAAGATCCGGTGGAATATCAGCTCGAAGGCATCAATCAGATTCAGGTCAAACCGGCCATCGGCCTGGACTTCGCCGGGGCGCTGCGTTCCATCGTCCGGCAAGACCCGGACGTGATCATGATCGGTGAGATGCGCGACCTGGAAACCTGCCGCATCGCGATTCAGTCCTCGCTGACCGGCCACCTGGTGCTTTCGACGCTGCACACCAACAGCGCGGCGGCCAGTATCACGCGCCTGCTGGACATGGGTGTCGAGAGTTACCTGATCGCCTCGACGGTCAACGGCATCCTCGCCCAGCGTCTGGTCCGGCGACTCGATCCGGCGACTCGCGAAGCATTCGAAGCGCCGCCCGAGCTGGTCGCCGAGCATGGCCTTGAACGCTTCACGGATGAGCGCCCGATTCGGTTGTACCGTCCACGCGCCGACGCGCCGGGCGGTGGCTATCGCGGGCGCAGCGCAATTACCGAATTGCTGGTCATGAATGAAGAACTGCGCAGCCTGCTGATGCGCCATGCCGATGCCGCCACTCTGGAAGAAGCGGCCCGACGCGGCGGCTTGCGCACCCTGCATGAAGAAGGCCTGCGCCAGGCGGTCGCCGGTGTGACGTCGCTCGAAGAAGTGCTGCGCGTGACCCGGAGCGAGGGCAATTGAGCCTGTTCAAGTACCGCGCGCTGGATGCTCAGGGAGCCGCGCAGAACGGCACCTTGGAAGCCCGAGATCAGGACGCCGCCGTCGCGGCCCTGCAAAAGCGCGGCCTGATGGTCTTGCAGATCGACAGTGCGGGCATCGGCGGGCTGCGCCGCGCGCTGGGCAGCGGTTTGCTCAATGGCGCGGCGCTGGTGAGTTTCACCCAGCAGCTGGCGACCTTGCTCGGTGCCGGCCAGCCGCTGGAGCGGTCGCTCGGCATCCTGCTCAAACAACCCGGCCAGCCGCAGACCCGCGCGCTGATCGAGCGCATTCGCGAGCAGGTCAAGGCCGGCAAGCCGTTGTCGGTGGCGCTGGAAGAAGAGGGCAGTCAGTTCTCGCCGCTGTACATCAGCATGGTCCGCGCCGGTGAAGCCGGTGGCGCGCTGGAAAGCACGCTGCGTCAGTTGAGCGATTATCTGGAGCGCAGCCAGCTGTTGCGCGGCGAGGTGATCAACGCGCTGATCTATCCGGCGTTTCTGGTGGTGGGCGTGCTCGGCTCGCTGGCCTTGCTGCTGGCGTATGTGGTGCCGCAGTTCGTGCCGATCTTCAAGGACCTCGGGGTGCCGATCCCGATGATCACCGAAGTGATTCTTGGCCTGGGCGAGTTTCTCGGCAAATACGGCCTGGCAGTGCTGGCCAGCGTGATCCTGCTGATCTGGGGCGTCGCGCTGGGCATGCGCGACCCGCAGCGCCGCGAGCGTCGGGATCGGCGCCTGTTGGGTGTCCGCATCATCGGCCCTCTGTTGCAGCGCATTGAAGCGGCGCGTCTGACCCGCACCCTGGGCACTTTGCTCAGCAACGGCGTGGCTTTGTTGCAGGCGCTGGTGATCGCCCGACAGGTCTGCACCAACCGCGCGCTGCAGGCGCAGGTCGAACAGGCCGCCGAATCGGTCAAGGGCGGCGGCACGCTGGCGAGTGCGTTCGGCGCGCAACCGCTGCTGCCCGACCTGGCTTTGCAAATGATCGAAGTCGGCGAACAGGCCGGCGAGCTGGACAGCATGCTGCTCAAGGTCGCGGACGTATTCGACGTCGAGGCCAAGCGCGGCATCGACCGCATGCTGGCCGCGCTGGTGCCGGCGCTGACCGTGGTCATGGCGGGCATGGTGGCAGTCATCATGCTGGCGATCATGCTGCCGTTGATGAGCCTGACCAGCAACATTTGAATTTTCCAACAAGGAATCGCAGTAATGACTTTTAGCCGTACACGCTTCAAACCCGCCCGCCGTCAGGGCGGTTTCACTCTGCTGGAGATGCTGGCGGTGATCGTGCTGCTGGGCATCGTTGCCACCATCGTCGTGCGCCAGGTCGGCGGTAACGTCGACAAGGGCAAATACGGCGCGGGCAAGGCGCAACTGGCGAGCCTGGGCATGAAGATCGAAAGTTACGCGCTGGACGTCGGTTCGCCGCCCAAGACCTTGCAGCAACTGGCCGAAAAACCGGGCAACGTGTCCGGCTGGAACGGCCCGTACGCCAAGCCTTCGGACCTCAAAGACCCGTTCGGCCATGCGTTTGGTTACCGCTTTCCCGGCCAGCACGGCAGTTTCGACCTGATCTTCTACGGCCAGGACGGCCAGCCTGGTGGCGAAGGTTACAGCGCCGACCTCGGCAACTGGGAATAAGCAGCGCAATGAAAGCACCTGCTGCTAGCCGCGGCTTCACCCTCATGGAAATGCTGGTGGTGCTGGTGTTGATGAGCATCGCCGTCGGGCTGGCGGGCTTTGCGCTGCGACAGGGCTTGAGTTCGGCCGGGGAACGCCGTGCCGTGGGCGACATGGTTGAAGCGCTGCGGGCGACCCGGGTGAAGGCCATCGTCACCGGCCAGACAGCCAGGACAGAATTTGACCTGCGCCGGCTGACCGTAAAGGCGCCGGGCAAGCGCGTACAGCATCTGCCCGAGCACCTGCGCGTCACGCTCAATACGGCCGCGGATCTGGGTGCATCGGTGGAGTTCTATCCCGACGGCGGTTCCAGCGGAGGCAACCTGCTGGTGGTCGGCGCCGACAAACGCTGGCGGATCGATATCGGCTGGCTGACCGGCAACGTTCAGGTGCGCAATCTTTGAAGCGCACCGCGCAGTCCGGCTTCACGTTGCTGGAAATGCTCGCCGCGCTCACCGTCATGGCGGTGTGCAGCGGCGTGCTGCTGGTGGCGTTCGCCCAGGGCGCGCGTTCGTTGCAGCAGGTTTCGCGCAGCGACCGGCTGAGCCATGCGGCCCGCACGATCATCGAGCAGGAAGGCGCGGGCCCTCTGGAAAACGGGACCCGGCAGGGCGTGCTGGCCGGCATCGACTGGAGCCTGGACGTCCGCCAGCTCCCCGGTCGCAACGGGCAGGCCCGGCTGTTCCGGCTGGATCTGCGGGTCAAGGAACACCAACGCGAAGCACGTTTCACCACGCTGAAGTTGCGCGGCGCTGTCACCGGTGCCGAATCGTGAGGCGCGGCCAGCGTGGTTTCACGCTGCTGGAAGTACTGCTGGTGATCAGCCTGCTCGGCATCCTGCTGGTGCTGGTCGCCGGAGCATTGCTGGGCGCCAATCGTGCGGTGCTCAAGGCCGAGCGCTACACCACGAGCCTGGACGAGAGCCGCGCGGCGCAGGCGTTTTTACGTGCCTCGATCAGCCAGGCGCTGCCACTGGATACCTCGCAGAACGACGACGCTTCACGCGGCTTTTTCGAGGGCTCGGCGCAGCGCTTGCAGTTCGTCGCCACGCTGCCCGGTGAACTGGGCGGCGGCATCCAGGTGCACACCGTCGAGTTGCACGGGCCGCAAGACGCACGTGTTCTGCAAGTGGCATTCGCCCAGGTGCAGACCGGGGCGAACGGGACGTCGCTCAAGCCGTGGGGCGAGCCGCAGGTGTTGCTGCACAACGTCGAGTCGTTGAGCTTCAGCTATCGCGGGTTCACCCCCAAGGGCAAGCCGACCGGCTGGCTGGACCACTGGCCCTGGCCGAACCGGTTGCCGGGCGCGGTGCGGATCGATCTGCGCGTCAAGGGCGCGGTGGATTGGGTGACGCAGGTGGTGGCCTTGCGGCTGGACCTGTCTGGCGGGGCGGGCGGCCAATGAATGTTTCTGCCCTCAACCAGCGCGGCGTTGCGCTGCTGGTGGTGCTCTGGGTGCTGGCTCTGCTGAGTCTGCTGCTCGGCGGGCTGGCCGGTTGGGTACAGCTGGAAAGCCGCCAGGCGCTGTGGCTGCGCCAGAACACCCAGGCGCTGCTGGCGGCGGAAGCGGGTGTGAACATGGCAGTGCAAGGCCTGCTGGACCCGGCGCAAAGCAAGCGCTGGGTCGCTGACGGTCGCGCCAGCGGACTGCGTCTGGACGACACGCAGCTGACGCTGAGTATCCGCAGTGAGCGCGGCAAGCTCGATCTCAACAGCGCGCCGGTTGCCGATCTGTTGCGGGTGCTTCAGGCCTGCGGCGCTGACAAACGCCAGGCCGATGTTGTGGCTCAGGCGCTGGCCGCGCAGCGCAACGACGGCGAATCGCCGTTGCGGGTGATCGAGGAAGCACGCGTGCTGCCCGGCATGACGCGCGCGTTGTACGCCCGCCTGCTGCCGGAAATTACCGTGTGGAGCGGGCTGGACCGGCCCGATCCGGCATTTGTCTCGGCGCTGTTGCGTCGGGCGTTGAATCTGCCCAACCAGAGCGCGGTCGGTGCCGACCCCGGCGAAGTATTGAGCATTGAGAGTCGCGCAGAACGACCGGGCGGCGTGGTCGCCCTGTTACAGACCACTGTTTTATTGAGCCCATCGGAGGGAGGCGCGCAACCGTATCGGGTGCTGCGCTGGCAAGAATGAAGTCAACCGTTTCCTCATCCGGCGCAACCCGGCTGACGCCGCTGTTCGCGCTACGCGACCGGGTCGTCCAGCAATGGCGCGGCAGCACGGCGCAGCGCGCCTGGCAATGGTGGCTGGCCGAGTTGCAGGCTTGCCTGCCGCGACGCATGCGCCAATGGCTGGTTCACGAAACCGTCGAGCAGGTCTACGCCTGGCCGTTGGCCGAGCCGATCACCATGCCGAACATCGACGCCCGCAAGATCCTGTCGCTGCCGTCGTCCCAAGTGCTGGTTCAGACGCTGCAACTGCCCGCGGCGGCGGCGCGTAACCTGTCCACCGTGGTCGGCTATGAGCTGGATCGCTTCACGCCTTTCGAGGCCAGCCAGTTGTATTTCGTGGCTCGTCAGGAAAGTCGTGGCGGCAGCTTCATCGAGGTCACGCTGGTCGCCATCGTGCGCGAGCGGCTGGATCGCATACTCGCCGACTGCGCCGCCCTCGGGCTGCGGCCCGATGCCGTGGACGTGGCCGTAGACACAGCGACCGGCGGGCAGCGCATGGGCATCGATCTGCTGCCGATGCCATCGCGCCCGCAGCAGGCGCGCTCGGGTCACCGGCTGCGGCGCGCACTGGTCTGGCTCTGCGGCGCGCTGCTGTTGAGCGCAATGCTGTTGTGGCTCAACGACCGTCAACGTCTGCTGGAAGAAATGCAGGCCGAAGTGCAGGCGCAACGGGCTCAGGTCAACGAAGTTCAGCAGCTGCGCCAGCAATTGACCAACACCCGGGGCGCTGCCAGCTACTTGCTGCGGCGCAAGGCCGAACAGCTGCCGCTGTCGGCATTGCTCAGCGAGCTGACCCGCTGCCTGCCGTCCGACACCTGGATCGAGCACCTCGAAATCAACAACGGCGCCGAGCTGGCGTTCTCCGGCCAGAGCGGCAAGGCCAGTGCCTTGATCGCCCGCGCCAAGGATTGTCATGGCCTCGACAACGCCCAGTTCCAGGGCGTGATCCAGCCCGACAGCAAAACCGGGAAGGACCAGTATTCCCTGCGCGCCCACCTGCATCAGGAGAACGTCGATGCGTCGTCCGCTGACTGACCGCGAGCGTCGGGGCGCAGCCCTGATCATTCTGGCGCTGGTGCTTTATCTGGCGTACTGGCTGTTGATCGACAGCTGGTTCGCCGGCCCGTTGCGCGAGATCAACGAACAGACCGGGCAACTGCGCGAACAGCAGCAGCGTTACGCCGCGCTGCTGCAGCAGGGCGACGCACTGCGCGAACAGCTGGAGCAGGCGCGCCGCGACCCGGCCAGCAGCACCAGCCTGTTGCCGGGCGAAGACCCCAGCGCCGTGGCCGCCGACCTGATGCAGCGCATCGCCGATCTGGTCAGCAGCCACGCCAGTCAGGGCGGCGGTTGCGAGCTGACCCAGCGCATGCCGATCACGCCCGAGCAGCAAGGCGCCGAGCCGTATCGGCAGGTCAAGGTCAGCCTGACCCTCAACTGCGCCATTGAGCCTTTGACCACCATCATGCATGCGCTGGAATATCAGCGGCCGTTCCTGTTTATCGAAGACATAAGCGTGCGCCGCGACGCCAATGCACCGGCAAGCGGCGGGGCTGGCAAGCTGGTGGCGCACCTGCTGGTGCGTGGCTATCTGCAACCGGCGCCTGTCGGGGAGGGCGAGCAATGATCCGCTCACTGCGCCCGCTCGACTGGACATTGCTGACGCTGGCCGCGCTGCTGGCGGCAGTTATCGGACTGCTGCTGGGCGGTGCGGTGCATTCGCCGGACTGGCTGCCGACACCCGCGCCACGTGACTCTGCGCTGCGTGCCGCGCCGGTTCACGAAGCGCCAATGACCAGCGTCGAGAGCCTGTCCAACACCTGGAAGACTCCGCTGTTCAGCACTGACCGAAGCCCGGACGCCGCGGTTCGCCAGGCAGGCGCTCAGGCCACCAGCCTGGCCGGCCTGACGCTCACCGGCGTGATCATCGACGGCTCGATGCGCGTGGCCTTGCTCAAACAGTCCGGCGGCACGGCGGTGAAAGTGAAGCAGGGCGATCGCCTGGCCAACGGCTGGACGCTGGAGCGGCTGGATCCGACGCAAGCCACGTTCAGCCTGGACGGGCGCAGCCAGGTGTTAAGCCTGCCCGCACCGCGTCTGCCGCCGCCGTCGACCACACCCCCGATTACCTTAACCAACGATTCGACCCTGTGATGGGTATCAGTTCTGGAGTTACGACCATCGCTACCTTGCGCACACCTTTGCTTTGCCTGGCCACCGCCGTCGCCCTCGGCGGCTGCGCGACCTCGCCCGATACGCTTGATCCCGACAACGGCATGCTGCAGGAAGCGCTCCAGGGAACAGGTTCACAACGCCTGCCGGTGGATCCGGCCAGCGAACAGTTGCCGGTCCAGCCTCAACCGCAGTCGGCCGCGGTGTCGCCGCAACGCCAGATCATCAAGGGCAATCAGCGTTTCATTCGCCCGCCGACTGCAACGCCTGCGGCGCGTGAGTCCGAGAGCGGCGACATCGTGTTCAACTTCACCAACCAGCCGATCCAGGCGGTGGTGAACAGCATCATGGGCGACCTGCTCAAGGAGAACTACAGCATCGCCCAGGGCGTGAAGGGTGACGTGAGTTTCTCGACCTCCAAACCGGTCAACAAGCAACAGGCGTTGTCGATTCTCGAAACCCTGCTGTCCTGGACCGACAACGCGATGATCCGCCAGGGCAACCGCTACGTGATCCTGCCGGCCAATCAGGCGGTCGCTGGCAAGCTGGTACCGGAAATGCGCGTGGCTCAGCCGGCTGCCGGCATGTCGGCGCGGTTGTTCCCGCTGCGCTACATTTCGGCCACGGAAATGCAGAAGCTGCTCAAGCCGTTTGCCCGCGAGAACGCCTTTCTGCTGGTCGACCCTGCGCGCAACGTGCTGAGCCTGGCCGGGACCCCGGATGAACTGGCGAACTATCAGGACACCATCGACACCTTCGACGTGGACTGGCTCAAGGGCATGTCGGTCGGTGTGTTTGGTCTGCAGCGAGCATCGGTGGGCGAACTGATGCCTGAACTGCAGAAGATGTTCGGCCCGGACAGCGGCATGCCATTGGCGGGCATGGTGCGGTTCCTGCCGATCGAACGCACCAACTCAGTGGTGGCGATTTCCTCGCAGCCCGAGTACTTGCATGAAGTGGGCGAATGGATTCACACCATCGACGAAGGCGGCGGCAACGAGCCGCAGATGTACGTTTATGACGTGCGCAACATGAAAGCAACCGATCTGGCGCGGTATCTGCGACAGATCTACGGCACCGGCCAGATCAAGGAAGAGGCGGCGGCCAAGGTCGCGCCGGGCCTGCGCACCACCACGCTGTCGTCGCTCAATTCGTCCGGCGGTATGACTGGCAGCTCCGGCATGAATGGCAGCACGGGCCTGGGCGGCAACAGCGTCTTTGGCAACAGTCAAGGCATGAACAACCAGAGCAGCGACGACAGCGAAGCCGAAAGCGAAGAGTCGGTCAGCAGCGAAACCGACGTCGAAAGCGGGCAGGGCGGCGGCAAGTCGCTGGACGCGAGTACACGCATCACGGCGCAGAAGAGCAGCAACCAGTTGCTGGTGCGCACGCGTCCGGCCCAGTGGAAGGAGATCGAATCGGCCATCAAGCGTCTGGACAATCCGCCGCTGCAAGTGCAGATCGAGACGCGGATTCTGGAAGTCAAACTTACCGGCGAGCTGGACCTCGGCGTGCAGTGGTATCTCGGTCGTCTGGCCGGTAACTCGTCGAGCACCACGGTGGCCAACGCGGCCGGCAGCCAGGGCGCGTTGGGCGGTGGCGGCGCGGGGCTCGGCGCAACCGATTCGCTGTTCTACTCGTTTGTCAGCAGCAATCTGCAAGTCGCGCTGCACGCGCTGGAAACCAACGGCCGCACCCAGGTGCTGTCGGCTCCGTCGCTCGTGGTGATGAACAACCAGCAGGCGCAGATCCAGGTCGGCGACAACATCCCGATCAGCCAGACCACGGTCAACACCAGTCTTTCGGATACCACGCTGAGCAGTGTCGAGTATGTGCAGACGGGTGTGATTCTCGACGTGGTGCCGCGCATCAATCCGGGCGGTCTGGTGTACATGGATATCCAGCAACAGGTCAGCGACGCGGACAGCAGTGGGACCACCGATACCAACGGCAACCCGCGCATTTCCACCCGTTCGGTTTCCACTCAGGTTGCGGCACAGAGCGGCCAGACGGTGTTGCTCGGCGGGTTGATCAAGCAGGACAACTCCGAATCGGTCAGCGCCGTGCCTTACCTTGGGCGCGTTCCGGGTCTGCGGTGGCTGTTCGGTAACACCAGCCGGTCGAAGGATCGCACCGAACTGATTGTGCTGATCACTCCACGCGTCATCACCAGCGGCAGCCAGGCCCGACAGGTAACCGACGACTACCGCCAGCAGATGCAACTGCTCAGACCGGAAGTCTCGCGCGTCAATCTGAAAGATTGACGGGGTATGTTAGGGTCTGTAGCCAGCTTGTGGAGGCAGCAGCTTGTTTGCTGCCGCTGCGCGCCCCTCGCCAGCAAGCTGGCTCCCACAAAGATTGAGGCAACGCGGTCAGCGTGGGAGCCAGCTTGCTGGCGAGGGGCGCACATGCAGTCTGAATACCTGCCACAGTCCACCACATTTTCAACTGGAGATCATCGCCACATGCTCAAGCTATTCCCCGCCTTGCTACTGGCCTGTTCCAGTCTTGCCCATGCAGCAGATGTCCTGCAGACCGACCTGACCCTGAACTATCTGGAGCAGGTTCAGACCGACGCCCCGGACCAGCCGCTGGTGATCTTCATCCACGGCTATGGCAGTAACGAACAGGATCTGTTCGGCCTCAAGGATCGTCTGCCGCAGACGTACAACTACTTGTCGGTGCGCGCGCCGGTGCAGTTGCCGGAAGGCGGCTACAAATGGTTTACCCAGAAGCAGGGCGTCCCGGATTACGACGGCGTGACCGAGGATCTCAAGAGCAGCGGCGAACGGCTGACAACCTTCATTCGCCAGGCCACGCAGAAATATCGGACCCAGCCCGGCAAGGTGTATCTGGTGGGGTTTAGTCAGGGCGCGATGATGAGCTACGAAGTGGCGCTGCGAGATCCGGCGCTGGTCGGCGGTTTTGCCGCGCTGAGCGGGCGCTTGCTGCCAGTGCTCGAATCGCACCTCAAGCGCGATTCGCGGCTGGCATCGCTGAAGGTGTTCATCGGCCATGGCGCCGAAGACCCACTGGTGGCCTACAGCGGAGCGCCCCACGCCGAAGCCACGTTGAAAACGCTGGGGGCGCAGCCCGAGTTTCATGGCTATGAAGGCGTGGCCCATTCGATCAGCGCCGCTGAAGTGGCGGACATGGCCCGATGGCTGGAGCGCTCGCTGGCCAGCCAGTGAATCCAGCAAGCCGTAAAACAAAATGGCCGCGTCGGAAAGACGCGGCCATTTGTTTCACTCGCCGAGGATCAGCGTTTCACGCGCTAGCGCGCAGCCCCGCCGAATCCTTGAGAAAGGCCAGCAACGCAATCAGCGGCAGCGCTGTGCCAGTGATCACCACCCACATCCAGCCGCCCTGGTCGAACAGCAGACTGGCGATCGATGAACCGATTGCGCCACCGATGAAGATGCTCGTCATGTACAGCGCATTGAGGCGGCTGCGGCTGGCGGCGTCGAGGGCGTAGACCGTGCGCTGGCCCAGCACCATGTTCATCTGCACGCAGAAATCCAGCACCACACCGGTCACCATCAAACCAATAACGCTGTACGCCGGGTGAATCAGCGCGGGAAGAAAACTCAGTGCGCCGAACACCAGCGCGCCGAGCGTAGCGATCCGGGTATGCCCGGCGTCGGCGAGGCGGCCGCTGAGCGGCGCGGCGAAGGCACCGATGGCACCTACCAGCGCAAACAGCGCGATCTGGGTTTGCGACAGGCCATGGTTGCGCGACAGCTCCAGCGGCACGGCGGTCCAGAACAGGCTGAAGGTGGCGAACATGCATGCCTGATAGAACGCGCGCTGACGCAGTACCGGCTGGCGGCGCAGCAGGGTCCACAGCGAAAACAGCAACTGGCCGTAGGTCGCACGGTGATCCGGGACGCGTCTGGGAACGGTCGTGGCCAACACGACACTGATGCCCAGCATGACCACGGCCGCCGAGCCGAACACAGCACGCCAGCCGAAGTGGTCGGCCACCAGGCTGGAAATCGGCCGCGCCAGCAATATGCCCAGCAACAGGCCGCCCATGATGCTGCCAACCACACGGCCCCGGGTTTCTTCGGGCGCCAGGTGCGCGGCGAGCGGAATCAGCATCTGCACCGAAACCGAACTGAAGCCGACCAACAATGACACCACGAGAAACAGGTTCGGCTGCTGGGCGAACGCCGCGCCCAACAGGCTGAGCACGGCAACGCCCGTGGTCAGCAGCATCAGACGCCGGTTCTCCAGTAAGTCGCCCAGCGGCACCAGGAAAAACAGGCCCAGCGCGTAGCCGATCTGGGTCAGCGAAACGATCAGGCTTGCCGCGCCATTGGACAGACCGATATCCGGAGCGATCAGCTCGATGATCGGCTGAGCGTAATAGATGTTGGCGACGATGGCTCCGCAGCAGAAGGCGAACAGCATCACCAGCCCGCGGGTCATGGCGTGGGCGCTGGGCTGCGCGACGGTCGAGGTTGTCGAGGTGGGCATGGTTACTCGCTCGGGAAGGAGGTGGGACCGGTGCGCGGCGTATCTGGCCGCACATCAGGATGGGAAGGGAACAGGCTAACGGTTTGGCGCAGGACCCAGTACGTCCGTCGAGATGATACAAGATATTTCTCAAATCGATGGATGGACTCCCGTCGTGCCGCGCGTCGGAGCACCACGTTTAAGGTGTGGTGCATGCCCGGCTACGCTTGACGAGGATTTGTAACGCGACAATACTCCGCCTCACATTCATATAGATGACTGGATGACTACAACAATGAACAGACTCTCCAGCGACGAACGTTTGCCCCTCTATCAACGCCTGCGTGACCAGCTCGCCGAGCAGATTGCCAACAACCGCTGGCGACCGGGCGAAGCCATTCCCACCGAAGCCGCGCTGTCCGCCGAGTACTGCCTGTCCACCGGCACGGTGCGCAAGGCCATCGACATGCTGGTCAACGACAACATTCTGGAGCGCCAGCAGGGCCGCGGAACCTTCATCCGTCGCCCGCAATTCCAGTCTTCGCTGTTTCGTTTCTTCCGCTTTCAGACGGTCGCCGGCGAGCGCCAGGTACCCGAGAGCCGGGTACTGAGCATCGAGCCGGTGACCGCGCCGTCGGCCGTGAGCCAGGCATTGGGGCTGGTGGCGGACGCGCCGGTGATCCGCATGGTGCGTTTGCGCCTGCTGGACGGGCAGCCGGTGCTGGCCGAGGAAATCTGGCTGCCACGCATTCAGTTCCAGGGCTTGCTGGACATCGACATCAATGCGCGAGGGCCGCTGCTGTACCCGATCTATGAGGATCTCTGCGGCCAGGTCGTCGCCTATGCCGAGGAAAGCCTCACCGCCGAAGCGGTCAGCGACGTTCACGCCCGACTGCTGCAGGTTCCCGTCGGCAGTCCGGTGGTGGTGATCGAGCGTCTGGCCCGCAATTACGCCGGGGCGCCGCTGGAGTGGCGACGCTCGCGCGGCCATGCCAGCCATTTCCGCTACAGCGTCGAAATTCGCTGACGGGCCCTCCAACGTTTTCTCCAATAAGGATAAGAAGCATGTTCAGTTGGTATCGCGAAATCACTTCCAAAGAACGCAAGACGTTCTGGGCCTGTTTCGGCGGCTGGTCCCTCGACGCCCTGGAAGTACAGATGTTCGGCCTGGCGATCCCGGCCCTGATTGCCGCGTTCGCCCTGACCAAGGGCGACGCGGGCCTGATCAGCGGCGTGACGCTGGTGACCTCCGCGCTCGGTGGCTGGGTCGGCGGCACGCTGTCCGACCGCTACGGCCGGGTGCGCACTCTGCAATTGATGATCCTGTGGTTCTCCTTCTTCACCTTCCTGTCGGCCTTCGTCACCGGCTTCAATCAGTTGCTGATCGTCAAGGCGCTGCAAGGCTTCGGCATCGGCGGTGAGTGGGCCGCGGGCGCGGTGCTGATGGCCGAGACCATCCAGGCGAAATATCGCGGCAAGGTTATGGGCACGGTGCAAAGCGCCTGGGCCGTGGGCTGGGGACTGGCGGTTGTGCTGTTCACGCTGATCTATTCCTTCGTGCCGCAGGACATGGCCTGGCGGGTCATGTTCTTCGTCGGCCTGCTGCCGGCGTTGATGATCATCTGGGTACGCCGCAACGTCGAGGAGCCTGAAAGCTTCCAGCGCATGCAGAAGGAAAAGGGCCGGGAAGGCAGTTTCTTCAAGTCCATGGCCGGCATCTTCCGTCCTGAACTGCTGCGGGTGACGCTGCTCGGCGGCCTGCTGGGGCTGGGTGCCCACGGTGGCTACCACGCCGTGATGACCTGGCTGCCGACCTTTCTGAAAACCGAGCGCAATCTTTCCGTGCTCAGCTCCGGTGGCTACCTGGCGGTGATCATCTTCGCCTTCTGGTGCGGCTGCGTGACGAGCGGCATGCTCATCGACCGCATCGGTCGTCGCAAGAACATCATGCTGTTCGCGCTGTGCTGCGTGATCACCGTGCAGTGCTACCTGATGCTGCCGCTGACCAACACCCAGATGCTGTTCCTCGGTTTCCCGCTGGGCTTTTTCGCGGCAGGTATTCCGGCCAGCCTGGGCTCGTTCTTCAACGAGCTGTACCCGGCGGACGTACGTGGCGCAGGAGTGGGCTTTTGCTACAACTTCGGCCGGGTACTGTCGGCGGTGTTCCCGTTTCTGGTCGGCCACATGAGTGAGTCGATGTCTCTGGGCGCCGCCATAGGCATCGATGCCGGCATCGCGTACGGCGTGGCAATGGTCGCCGCCTTCTGCCTGCCGGAAACCCGCGGTCGCAACCTGCAAGCGGCCAGCGCGCCGGACTCCACCGAAAAATCCGCTCCCCAGCAAGCCTGATGGTTCCCACCCTGCGCGGTGCGCCTGCACCGCGCTTACTTCAAAGATGAGTTTCATGACTGACGCCTGTCCCACGCCCATGCCTGGCATTGATGCCCATGCTCATGTGTTTACCCGCGATTTGAGCCTTACGTCAGGACGACGTTATACCCCCGATTACGACGCGACCCTGCAAGACTACCTGGCGCATCTGGATGCTCACGGTCTGAGCCACGGCGTCTTGGTGCAGCCGAGCTTTCTGGGCACCGACAATCACTATCTGCTCGATGCGCTGGCGCAAGCGCCAGAACGCCTGCGCGGCGTGGTGGTAGTCGAGCCGGAAATCGAGGCCGCCCGGTTGCAGGCCATGGCCGGGCAGGGCGTGGTTGGCATCCGCCTGAACCTGATGGGCAAGCCTCTGCCGGACTTCACTGAGGCGCGCTGGGCACCGCTGTTCAGCCAGGTCGCCGCGCTGGGCTGGCATGTCGAACTGCATCGCCACGTCGAAGACCTGCCGTCTCTGATCCGTGCCTTGCTGCCGTTCGGTTGCAGGATCGTGGTCGACCATTTCGGTCGCCCCGACGCGCGCCTCGGCGTTGATGACCCTGCTTTCCAGGCATTGCTGGAACTGGGCGAGACCGGCCAGGTTTGGATCAAGGTGTCGGCTATCTACCGCCTTGGTGGCAGCAGTGAACAGAATGCGGCCTTCGCCAGCGCCGCGCTGCCGCTGTTGATTCAGAACTTCGGCGCGCAGCGCCTGGTCTGGGGCAGCGACTGGCCGCACACCCAGCACGAGCAGCACGTCAGCTATGCCTCGGTGGTCGAGCAGCTGCGTCAGCTCGATTGCCCGGACCCGATCAGGCGCAGCCTGTTGGTGGATGCGCCGCGGGCGCTGTTCGGCTTTCCGTCCACCGCGGACTGACGCTCAACCCAGCACCCGCACCGGCCGACACTCCAGCAGCAGACTCGCTCCGCCATAGCGGCTGGTGCCGATGTGCAGCGTGAACCCGTGCAGGTTGACGATGGCGGCGACCACCGAAAGCCCAAGGCCGAAGCCGTTGTGCGGGTCGCTGCTTTCGCTGCGATAGAAGCGCTGGAACACGGCGTCGCGCTCGGTCGGTGCGATGCCCGGCCCGGAATCCTGGACGTCGATGCACGGATAAGCGCCGTCAACGGCGCGACGGGCGCTGACTTCGACCGTGCCGCCTGGCGGCGTGAATTTGATCGCGTTGCCCAGCAGGTTGGTCAGCGCCTCGAACAACAGGGCGCGGTCGCCCACGAGTCTCGGAACTCGATCGTCTAGTGTCAGCAGCAGGGTGATGCCCGCTTCTTCCGCCAGCGGCAGGTAGAAGTCGTGCAGCTCCTGCAACAGTGGGTGCAAGTCCAGCTCCACAAAGGCCGAACGTCGCTGCCGGTCTTCCAGTTCAGAAATCCGCAGCAGCCCGCGAAACCGCGCCATCAGGGTGTCGGCCTCGGCGATGACCTGGGCGAGCTGCACGGTCTGGGTCGAGTCGCCGGAAGCTTGTTGCTGAATGCGATAGAGCTGGGCGCGCAGGCGGGTCAGCGGCGTGCGCAGGTCATGAGCAATGTTGTCGCAGACGCCCTTGACCTCGTTCATGAGCTTTTCGATGCGGTCCAGCATGGCGTTGACGATCACCGACAACATGTCCAGTTCGTCGCGACGGTTCGACACCGGCAAGCGGGCCGCCATGTCGCCGGCGACGATGGATTCGGCGCTGGCCTGGATCGCCCGAATGCGCCGCAGGGGGCGTCGGCGCAGGAGATGCCAGCCGGCGACGCCAGGAATGATCGTCAGGGAAATACCCCAGAGCAAGGCGCGCAGGATCAGTGCGCTGACCGCGAACAACGAGCCGTTCTCGCGGACCAGAATCAGCCAGCGCCCGTCAGCGGTGTGGGTGGCTACGGCGTCGCAGCTGTTCTGCGGCAGGTCGGGGCTGTCGGAGTCGATACAGTCGCGCAACTCATGTATCTGCCCGTCGAGCGGCAGATTGGCCGGCACCGCAGTGATCGGGCCGGACAGCGGCTTGAGCCGAGCATCGAAAAGCCCGTACGCATCCACCGCGTGCATGTCGAATGTCATGCTGGTGGCCAGCGCTTCGTCCAGCGCCTGGCCTTCGAAGCGGGAAAACAGTTGCTGGCGTTGGGTCAGTGAATGGCGAGCCAGATCGTCCAGGTAGGAAGTGACTTCCCAATACAGCACGCCCAGCAGGATGGCGCTCCAGGCGACGAACAGCGAGCTGTACAGCGCGAGCAGCCGGCTGGTGGACGAACGCCAGCCTTCAGACGGGTTCGGTAATGACATAGCCCGAGCCTCGCACGGTCTGAATCAGCGGTGCGTTGCCGGGCTGGTCGATCTTCTTGCGCAGGCGCCCGATGTGGACGTCGATAAGATTGGTGCCGGGATCGAAGTGGTAACCCCAGACTTCCTGGAAAATCATCATGCGGGTGATGACCTGGCCGCTGTTGCGCATCAGAAATTCCAGCAGTTTGTATTCGGTAGGCAAGAGCGTGAGCGGCTGCTCGCCCCGACGCGCTTCGCGGCTGATGAGGTTAAGCGTCAGGTCCGCCACCTGCAGTACGGTTTTCGACGCGGCAGCCAGGTTGCTGCGACGCAGCAGAACTTCAACCCGCGCGGCCATTTCGTCAGACGCAAACGGCTTGGGCAGGTAATCGTCGCCACCGGCGCGCAGGCCGCGCACGCGCTCGTCGACGTCGGACAAGGCGCTGATCATCAGGATCGGTGTCGCGATACCCTGAGCGCGCAGGCTGGTGACGATGGTCAGCCCGTCCATCTCCGGCAGCATACGGTCCAGGGTAATAAGGTCGTAATCGCCGCTCACCGCACGCGCCAGACCATCGCGTCCGTTGTCGACCCAATCCACGTCCAGCCCATGGCTGCTGAGCTCTGCGACGATTTCCTTCGCGGTAACGGCATCATCTTCGATTGCCAGGATTCGGGTCATGGTCTGGGCCTGAGGGAGTCGGTCGAAGCCGCATTCTGCCAACAAACACCTGTGTGTTTCCTGAAAGAAAGTTTAATCGGCGCTCAGGCCCCGTTTCAGCGGCTTTGAGCGTCCTTGACGGCCTGTTCGACGTCGGCCTTGCGCTGGTCCTGGGCGCGCTGTCTGGCCTTGCGCTCCTCCCGGGCAGTGTTGTCGTTCTCGCTGCGGATTTGAGCGTGGCTGATCAGCGCGAAGATAAAACTGCCGCCGATAATATTGCCGATTAGTGTCGGGCCCGCGAACACCAGCCAGAAATCGCTCCAGCCCAGCTCTCCGGCAAACACCAGATAGGACACCTCGGCCGAGCCGACGACGATATGGGTGAAGTCACCCAAGGCCATGAGGTAGGTGATCATCACAATCACGGCGATCTTGGCGCTTTCCATGGACGCGATCATCCAGACCATCGTCGCGATCATCCAGCCGGAAATGATGCCCTTGGAGAACATCTGGCCGACGTCGTTCTCCATGACCTTGTGGCCTATTTCCAGAAACGCCTTGTCGGTGTCCGCGTCGAAGATCGGCAGGTTGAGCATCACGTAAGCCACCAGCAAGGTGCCGCACAGGTTGCCGAACAGCACCACGCTCCATAAACGCAGGAGCCGGTAGACGTTATTGGTGGTGAACTTGGTCATCACCGGCAACACCGCGGTGATGGTGTTTTCGGTGAACAGCTGCTGGCGCGCGAGGATGACGGCAAGGAAACCCGCCGAGTAACCCAGGCTGGTGATTACGTGACTGCCTTCGATGCCGGCCAGCCTGGACTTGAACAGACCCATCGCCATCAGCGACAGGCCCATGGTCAATCCGGCCGCCAGTGCCGACCACCACAACGCCGCTGCACTGCGCTCCAGCTCGTGATCGCCCTGAATGCGGATGGTTTCGTGCAACACCGCCGCCCTGGGCGGCTGCTTCTCATCAATCTCGCGTTCTTCCTCGGCCGACAGGCCGGGGGTCTTGCCATCTGTGTCCATGCCAGTTCCTTACATGCTGCCGGTGGGTGGCATTCAGACCAGAACCGCGGGCGGACGTTCGGTAGGGACCGGCCATAGTGTGCCGCAACTTTGTAGGAGCCAGCTTGCTGTGGGCGGCAATCCAACGATCTGGCGCGCAGCGGCAGCGAAAGACAAGCACCGCCGCTACGCGCCGGATCGCCAGCAAGCTAGCTCCTACACGATCGTGGTCACCTTTTACCTGTAAGAGCTGGCTTGCCTGCGATCTGGCGCGCAGCGGCAGCAGAACCGGACGGATTGGCACCAGCGCGATAGCCTGAAAAACCGGTGAACCGGATAGCCGCCGCTACGCGCCGGATCGCGGACAAGTCCGCTCCTACACGATCGTGGTCACCTTTTACCTGTAGGAGCTGGCTTGCCTGCGATCTGGCGCGCAGCGGCAGCAGAACCGGACGGATTGGCAGCAGTGGGTTAAGACAGTTGGATCGCGCAAAGTTGCGGCACACTTCGGACCAGCAAGGCATGTCTGCAGATCAACCCAGGATCCGAGAGCTTTGCACACGCTGAACACCCACCGCCAACATAGCTTCCCACGCCGCCTGCAGCGAGCCGTTTATGTCGATGGCCCGGCAAGCATCCTCAATCACGTAGGTGGTGAAACCCGCGCTTCGCGCATCCTGCGCTGACCAGGCGACGCAGAAATCCAGTGCCAGTCCGACCACGAATACCGTGTCGATTCCGCGCTCCTTCAGGTAGCCGGCAAGGCCCGTGGTCGTGCTGCGGTCGGCTTCGAGGAAGGCTGAATAGCTGTCGATGTCGGCGTTGCAACCCTTGCGCAGAATGAGTTGCGCATGCGGCAGATCAAGGTCTGCGTGCAATTGAGCGCCGTGGCTGGCTTGCACGCAGTGATCCGGCCAGAGCGTCTGCGGGCCGTAGGGCAGGGTGATACTGTCGAACGGCGCGCGCCCTTCATGGCTGGAGGCAAACGAGATATGCCCGGCCGGATGCCAGTCCTGGGTAACGATGACCCGGGTGAACGCGGCGCCCAGGCGGTTGATCAGCGGCAGGATCGAATCACCTTCGGCGACAGCCAGCTGCCCACCGGGCATGAAGTCGTACTGCATGTCGATGACCAGCAGAGCGCAACGCGGGTCTGCGGGCTGGATGGCAAGCGGCATGGGCAGGTTCCTTGAGCGAATGCGTTAAAGGTTGCCAGTGTGCCCCGTCAACGTGGTTTTGGCGATGCAACGAAGCGATTCCATCGAAAGCGGGTTTGAGCGGTTAAGCGTGTTTGGGAATTTGTATCAATAAATAATGCGAATCTGTACCATTCGCGAAAAATCCAGCCAGCTCATGTAAGCCGGCATTTTTCGTCAGGGGCTATGCACGTCGATGCGTCGTACTTTTGTTTCTCTTTTCGTTCTCCAGGCCATGTCTCAAGCTGTCTGGGCCGATTCCTCCACTGCCGTCACCCAGTCCGTCGAGTTGCAGAACATCGACATCCAGGGAGCCACCGATACCGAGCAGGCGCTCGGGCCGGTGCAGGGTTATCGCGCTACCCGCTCCGCGAGCGCGACGCGGACTGATACGTCGATCCATGAAACCCCGCAGTCCGTCAGTGTCATGACCCGCGAGGCCGTGGAAGACATTGGCGCCACCCGCCTGCAGGACGCGCTCGATTACGCAGGCGGCGTCGGCCGCGCGAACAACTTCGGTGGCCAGGGCCTGACCACGTTTACCGTGCGAGGCTTTACCACCGGCGAGTTCTACCGCAACGGTTTCCCCATTAACCGTGGCTACCCCAACATGCCCGACACCAACACAATCGAGCGGCTCGAAGTGTTGCGCGGCCCGGCCAGTACCTTGTACGGCCGTGGCGACCCCGGCGGTACGTTCAATGTGGTGACCAAGCAACCGCTGACTGAACGCAGTGTCACGCTGGGCAGCCAGATCAACGATCAGGGCATGAAGCGCGGCACGCTCGACGCATCCGGCCCGCTGGACGACGACGGTCGCCTGGCGTACCGCCTGAACCTGATCGGCGAGGGCGGCGACACGTTCCGCGACCATGTCGAAACGGAGCGCTATGGCGTCTCGCCCGTGCTCAGCTGGCAGGTGGACGATGCGACGCGCATCACGTTCGAGGGCGATTTCATGCGCAACAATCACCCGCTCGACCGCGGTGTGACGCGTTATGCGACGCAGACCCGCACCGCCTCGCGGGATACCTTCTTTGGCGAGAAGGACATCGGCAAACTGCACAATGACAACGACATGGCCCAGTTGCGCTTCACCCATGACCTGAATGCCGACTGGACACTGGGAGGTGGCGTGCAAGTGCTCGACGGCTCGTTGTCCGGCAATGCCATCGAAGCCAACGGCCTGGCGCCGGACGGTCGGACCCTGGGGCGCAACTTCAACTACCGCAAGCTGGAATGGACAGACCGCGACGTGCAGCTGAACGTGACCGGCCATTTCAATGCCGGCGGGTTCGATCACACGCTGCTGGCCGGTGTCGAGTACGAGGACTACGACTACAAGTCGATCATCCGGCGTTCCAACGGGGCGGTGACGGCGTACCCGATCGACATTTTCGATCCGGTCTACGGCCAGCCGCGTCCGGCGCTGACCCGCATCACCACTCATGACAAGGAAAACCTCAAGACCTGGGCTGCCTTCGTGCAGGATCAGGTGGCATTGACCGAGCGTCTCAAATTACTCGCCGGCGCGCGTTTCGAGCGCTTCGAACACGATTACCAGAGCTACCTCCCGCGAACCGGCAATCCGCCGCGCTCGCTTGACTGGAACGCCAGCGACAACGCCGTCACCCCGCGCCTGGGTCTGATCTATGACCTGACCGACGACCTGGCGCTGTACGCCAACACGGCTCGCTCGTTCAAACCCAACAGTGGTGCGAGTCAGCAGGGCGGCGGCTTCAAGCCAGAGGAGGGCAAGTCGTTTGAGCTGGGCATGAAGTGGCAGGCGCTGGAAGGGCAGATGAGCGTCGAGGCCGCGGTCTATCAGATCGAAAAGAAAAACGTGCTCACCACCGATCCCGTTGACTCGACCTACAGTGTCGCAGCTGGGGAAGTGCGCAGCCGTGGCTTCGACCTGAATGTCGTCGGCAACCTGACGCCTGAATGGCGCATGATGGGCAGCTACGCCTATGTAGATGCCGAGGTGACCAAAGACAATACGCTGCGTTCGGGAACGCGGCTGTTGAACATTCCGGAACAGACCTTCAGCCTGCTCAATGTCTATGAGTTCCAGGAAGGCGCGCTGCGCGGTCTGGGGCTGGGCGCGGGCGGGCGCTACATGGACCAGCGCGCCGGCCAGACCGCCAACGTCGCGTTCTCGATGGACAGCTACACCGTGTTCGACTTGCTGGCGTACTACAAGGTCAACGAGCACGTAAAGCTTAATCTGGACGTGAAGAATGTCTTCGATTCGGACTACGAAGAGGGCGCTTTCGGCAATGTTTACGCCTATCCGGGCGCCCCTCGCACTGTGCAGATGGGGATTTCCTACAGCCTCTGATGACTCAGGCGAACTCGCGGATCGGCGCTCCGGCATGCCACGCCTGAATGTCCTCGATCATCTGGCTGAAGAACATGCGGTAGTTGTTTTCAGTCACGTAGCCGATGTGTGGGGTCGCCAGCACGTTGTCCAGCGTGCGAAACGGATGGTCCGCCGGTAACGGCTCCCGAGCGTAGACGTCGAGGGCCGCGCCGGCGATCCGGCGTTGCCGCAATGTGTCGAGCAGCGCCGCTTCGTCGACGATGGGGCCGCGTGAAGTATTGATCAGCCAGGCGCCGGGGTTCATCCAGCCAAGCGCCTCGGCATCCACCAGCCCGCGACTGCGGTCGCTCAGCACCAGATGCACGGACAGTACGTCCGCCTGCTCGAACAGCTCCTGTTTGCTGACGCGCGTGACCCCGCATTCGGCGGCAGCTTCGGCGGTCAGGTTCTGGCTCCAGGCAATGACGTTCATGCCGAATGCCTGCCCATAACGTGCAATCCACTTGCCGATGCTGCCAAGGCCGAGAATGCCCAGCGTCTTGCCGTGCAGGTCGCCGCCCAGCCCGATCTGCCAGTGCCCGGCGCGCAGCGAATTGGCTTCGGCCACCAGATTGCGTGTGGCGCCCATGATCAGCGCCCAGGTCAGTTCCGGCGCGGCATGCTTGTAGCTTTCAGTGCCGCAGACCACGACGCCCTGGCGCCGGGCCGCCTGCACGTCGATGGCGGCGTTGCGCATGCCACCGGTGACCAGCAACTTCAGCTTCGGCAACTGACTGAGCAGGGTAGCGTCGAACAGCGTGCGTTCGCGCATCACGCAAATCACCTCGAAACCGCGCAGGCGTTCGGCGAGCGTGGCGGTGTCGGCCGGGTAATCGTGCAGAAAACTGACCGTGCCAAGTGGGTCGAGCACCGACCAGTCCACCACGCCGCTGGCTACGTCCTGCCAGTCATCGAGCACCGCGATTTTTGTATGAGTCATTGCACAAGCGCCTCTTCTTTGTCCGGAAAGGTAGAGAATCGTCGCGCAGGATGGTGCCAGAAACCTGATAAGCAGGTGAAAAAAAACGGCGCGCAAGGGGGTTGCGCGCCGATTGCCAGTCAGATGGCGAGGCTACAGCTTTGAATCAAATCAGGTTCAACGCACCAGGCAAGGCTGCTTGTTGTTGAACTTCCAGTCGCTGATCAGGAACTGCATGGCGACCGCATCGTCGCGAGCGCCCAGGCCCATGCCTTTGTACAGTTCGTGGGCTTTGTGCAGCTGATCCATGTCCAGTTCCACGCCCAGACCGGGCTTCTTCGGCACTTCCACATGGCCGCCGATGATCTGCAAAGGCTGCTTGGTCAGACGCTGGCCGTCCTGCCAGATCCAGTGCGTGTCGATGGCGGTGATATCGCCCGGCGCGGCGGCGGCGACGTGGGTGAACATGGCCAGGGAAATGTCGAAGTGGTTGTTGGAATGCGAGCCCCAGGTCAGGCCCCACTCGTTGCACATCTGCGCGACCCGGACCGAGCCCTGCATGGTCCAGAAGTGTGGGTCGGCCAGCGGAATGTCCACCGACTGCAACTGGATCGCATGGCCCATTTCACGCCAGTCGGTGGCGATCATGTTGGTGGCGGTGCGCAGGCCCGTGGCGCGGCGGAACTCGGCCATTACTTCGCGGCCGGAGAAACCATTTTCGGCGCCGCACGGGTCTTCGGCGTAGGCCAGTACATGATGCTGGTCGCGGCACAAGCGGATCGCTTCTTTCAGTGACCAGGCTCCGTTGGGGTCCAGAGTGATGCGCGCATCAGGGAAACGTTCGGCAAGGGCCGTGACCGCTTCGATTTCCTCGTCGCCGCGCAACACGCCGCCCTTGAGCTTGAAGTCCTGGAAACCGTAACGCTGCTGCGCGGCCTCGGCCAGACGGACCACGGCTTCAGGGGTGAGTGCTTCCTCGTGACGAACGCGGAACCAGTCGTTGTCAGCATCCGGCTCGCTGCGGTAGGCCAGATTGGTCTTGCCTTGGTCGCCGACGTAGAACAGGTAACCCAGCATTTCAACGCTGTCGCGCTGCTGGCCTTCGCCGAGCAGAGCCGCGACCGGAACCTGCAGGTGCTGGCCGAGCAGGTCGAGCAGGCCGGCTTCCAATGCGGTCACGGCGTGGATGGTGATACGCAGATCGAACGTCTGCAGGCCACGGCCTCCCGCGTCACGTTCGGCGAACGCCTTGCGCACGTCGTTGAGAACCTTCTGATAATTGCCGATGCTGCTGCCGACGACCAGCGAGCGAGCGTCTTCCAGGGTCTGGCGAATGCGATCGCCGCCCGGTACTTCGCCGACACCGGTGTTACCGGCGTTGTCCTTGAGAATCACGATATTGCGGGTGAAGTAGGGGCCGTGGGCGCCGCTGAGGTTAAGCAGCATGTCGTCATGACCGGCGACCGGGACAACCTGCATCTCGGTGATTACAGGGGTTTTACTGGCGATTTGCGCGTTCTGAGCGTTCATTGGCGAGTCCTGTGACTGTTTTTATTGATTTCGACGGCAGTGATCAGTGCGTGGCCGATGCCTGTTGTACCGCGGCGACCGGCGTCGCGCCAGGCTTGGGCCTGTTGCGGGCGGCGAACACGATGCAGGCAGCGAGGATCGAAGTGGCGGTCAGACCGTACAGGCCGCCCTGGATCGAGCCGGTGTGCTGTTCGAGCAGGCCGAACGTGGTGGGCGCGACGAAACCACCAAGGTTGCCGACTGAGTTGATCAGCGCGATGACCGCTGCGGCGATTCGTGCATCCAGATAAGCCTGCGGAATAGGCCAGAACAACGACGATGCCGACTTGAAACCCAGCGCCGCGAAGCAGATGGCGATGAACGCGAAGATCGGGCCACCCGTGGTGGACATGAACATCCCGGCCGCGGCGATCAGCAACGCGGCGGCGACCCATGCCTGCTGACGCTTCCATTTGGCGGACAGCGCCGCGAAGGCATACATGCCGACAATCGACAGCAACCAGGGAATGGAGTTGAACATCCCGACTTCGAAGTCAGTGAGGCTGCCCATCTTCTTGATGATGCTCGGCAGCCAGAACGTGGCGGCGTAGATAGTCAGCTGGATCAGGAAGTAGATCAGGCAGAACAGCAGGATCTGGCCGTCCTTGAGCAGCTTGCCGATCGAGGCCTTGACCGGCGTGGCCGCTTCGCGCGCCGCCTGTTCCGCATCGATGGCGTTGACCAGAGCGTCCTGTTCTTCACGAGTCAGCCATTTGGCGTCGTGCGGCTTGGAATCCAGCCAGAACCAGACGAAGAAGCACAAACCTACCGAGAACATACCCTCGATGAAGTACATCCACTGCCAGCCCTTCATGCCGAAACCTGTGATTTGCAGCAGCAGGCCGGACAACGGACCGGAGATCAGCGAGGCGATGGCGGAACCGCTGAGGAAAATCGCGATGGCCTTGCCACGCTCCACGCCTGGCAACCAGCGGGTGAAGTAGTAGATGACGCCGGGGAAGAAGCCAGCTTCAGCAACGCCCAGCAGGAAACGCAGGATATAGAAGTGGGTTTCGTTCTGGATGAAAGCCATGCAGGAGGCCACCAGGCCCCAGGTCAGCATGATCCGGGTCAGCCAGATACGCGCGCCGACCTTTTGCAGCAGGATGTTGGAAGGGACTTCGAACAACGCATAGCCGATGAAGAACAGTCCGGCACCAAAGCCATAGGCCGCGGCACCGATGCCCAGATCGGTCTCCATGTGCGAGCGCACGAAGCCGATGTTCACTCGGTCGATGTAGTTGACGATAAACATGATGACGAACAGCGGCAGGACGTGACGTTTGACTTTGGAAACGGCTGACGTCAAAACCGAATCTGCGCCGCCGGCCATCCCGGGATTGGATGTGCTCAAGATTGTATCTCCCACTCGTTGTTTTTATGCGGGTTGGCAAAGTGTGTCCTTTGCATGTCGGTCATCATACAAGTAAAAAGCGGTTGCGCAAGTGGTGGAAACGGAATGTTTTGGCTGTTTCGATGGGGCTTGCGACGAAAGGCTAATCTGCTCATTGAAGCGGAATGAGGCCGTATTTACAGGGGAATCCCTTGTTATTCCGGGAGCGCCGTGCGGTGGAGGGCTTGGCGGCGCGGGCCTTTGACTGATTTTTCATCACCTGCGGGCTGCGCTGGTACAGCGCGGGCAAGGTCCGGAAAAGGGGATTTTTTCTATCTTGTATGATAAGTTGGACAAGTGAAACCCGCTTTGGCGCGCGCCACGGTGATATCATCTGCGCGTTTCAGGCTCTGCTTGTTGGCAAGAACAGACAACTTCGAGTGTCAGGACCCTTTCATGCAAGAACCCGACAGTTCCGCTCCTAAACGCCGTCAGCACAGTCTGGCGACCGATCTGGTTACCGAGCTCAGCCAGCGCATCCTGCTGGGCAAAATCGCGCCGGGCCAGAAGCTGCCCTCCGAGAACGAGATCGTTCGCGAACACGGGGTCAGTCGCACGGTGGTGCGCGAAGCCATTTCCAAATTGCAGGCGTCAGGGCTGGTGGTCACCCATCACGGCATCGGCACCTTTGTGCTGGAACGCGCCGACCAGACCGGGCTGCGGCTGAAGGTGGAAACCGTCTCGCGGGTGCGCGACATTCTGGAACTGCGCCTTGGTCTGGAAACCCAGGCGGTTGCGCTGGCCGCGGTGCGCCGCACCGAGGAGCAACTGGCGGCGATGCGCCAGGCGCTCGATGACTATCAGGACCTGCTGGCCAACGAAGACAGCTGCGTCGAAGCCGACAAGCGTTTCCATATGCTGATTGCCGAGGCCACCGGCAACCCGTACTACATCGAGATCATGCAGCATCTGGGCAGCGCAATCATTCCGCGCTCCCGCATCGCCTCCAGCGAGCGGGCCGGCGCGAATCTGGCGCATCACGGTTACCTGGCCAATCTTGAGCACGAAGCATTGCTCAGTGCGATCCGCCGCAAGGACCCGGACGCTGCGCGCGCCGCCATGTGGACCCACCTGAGCAACAGCCGTGAGCGGCTGGTGCCGCTGGAATAGTCGTCGGTCTGTCCCGGGTTCCGGCCGCTACCTCAATATCGCGCCGGCTGGCGGATTGAGGCACACTCCGGGACCTGGATCTCCAACAATAACGTGTCCCCATGCCTTCGCACTTTCCATCTCGCCCAGCGCCGGGAGCCTTCCATGTTTGCACTTGATCGAGCCCTGGCGCAGGACATCGTCGATCGGGCGATGGCGATTCTGCCGTACAACGTCAACGTCATGGACTACCTGGGCATTATCATCGGCAGTGGCGATGCGCAACGCCTTTGCACCCGTCATGAAGGCGCGCAGGCGGTATTGGCCAACGGCGAGGTGGTGGAAATCGACTCCCGCGCCGCGCAGCAGATGGGCGGGGTGAAGCCCGGCGTGAACCTGCCTTTGATGCTCGACCATAAACTGGTCGGCGTGCTGGGCATTACCGGCGAACCTGAAGAAGTCCGGGTTTATGGCGAACTGGTGAAGATGACGGCCGAGATGCTCATGGAACATCGACGCCAGCAGGCGGATCGACAGTGGCGTCAGCAGCGCAGCGAAGATCTGCTGTCGCGGCTGCTGTGGCAGGACTGTCCCGCCAGCCTGGTGGACGAGGCGCGGCAGCTGGGGCTGCAGCCGCAACTTGTGCGCCAGGTGGTGCTCATTCAGCTGGCGGAACAGGGCGAGGCGGCCGGGCAGATCGCTGCGTGGCTGGGCGCCCGCCATGCCGACAGCTGGTGTGTCGTGCGCGAGCCCACCTTGCTGTACTGGTGCCGGACCGTCGGCAAGGAGCGCGACGACGAGCAGTTGCTCAGGCAGTTCGACGAGCACGGCTGGTCGGTGGCGCGGATAGCCACGGTAGAGCCGTCGGCGGACCTTGCCACGCTGCGTCTCGCCTGCGCGGCTGCGCGTGATCTGCTGGACTATGCCGCTCACTCCAGCGCCAGCCACTTGAGGCCTGTTGCGAATCGGCGCGTCTTGCGGCTGGAAGACCATCGCCTGCCATTGCTGTTCTGGCGCTACCGACAGGACTGGCTCGCGCAGGATGTCATTGAGCCGGTTGGCCGTTTGCACAATTATCCGCAGTTGCTCGAAACCCTGTCCGGATGGCTGGCGCACAACGGGGAGAGCCAGACCTGCGCCGAAGCGCTGGGGATCCACCGCAACAGCCTGCGCTACCGGTTGGACAGGATTGCCGAAGTCACCGGTTGCAATCCGTACCACACCGACGACCTGCTGCGGCTTTATCTGGGCGTTCAAATGGCCGAGCGCCCGAGCTGAGCCAGGCGTTTGTTCAAATGACCGATCTGCGGACCGGTCTGTTGTGCGTAGGTCTGGCGGAAAATCCTTGCGGGAGTGAGAACATCCGGGCATCGGATATGGAGAACAATAATGAAAGTCGTCATCGCTCCCGATTCTTTCAAAGACAGCCTCAGCGCCCAGGCTGCCGCCGACGCCATTGCCAGCGGGCTTCGCGAAGTCTGGCCCGAGGCTGAACTGATCCAGTGCCCGATGGCCGACGGCGGCGAAGGCACCATCGAAGCGGTGCTCGCCGCGTGCAACGGCGAATGGAAGACCGCCCGCGTCAGCGGCCCGTCAGGCGCCGCCGTCGACGCACAATGGGGCTGGCTGGCGCAAAGCCGCACCGCCATCATCGAAATGGCCACGGCCAGCGGCTTGCAACTCCTGACCCTTGAACAGCGCGACGCTTGCGTCACCAGCACCTATGGGACCGGGCAGCTTATCGCGCAGGCGCTGGATACCGGGGCGCAGCGCATTATTCTCGCCATCGGCGGCAGCGCCACCAACGACGGCGGCAGCGGTATGCTGGCGGCGCTGGGCGCACGGTTTCTGGATGACCACGATCAGCCGCTGCCCGCGGGCGGTCTGGCCCTTTCCGGGCTGGCGCGTATCGACCTGAGCGGCCTCGACCCACGCCTGGCCCAGGTCAGCGTCGAAATCGCCGCTGACGTCGACAACCCTCTGTGCGGACCCAATGGCGCGTCGCACATTTTCGGCCCGCAGAAAGGCGCATCTCCACAACAAGTGCTGGCGCTCGACGCCGCCCTCGGGCACTTCGCCGACCACTCGGCGCGGGTACTGGACAAGGACGTGCGCGACAGCCCCGGCAGCGGCGCTGCCGGTGGCATGGGCTTCGCGGCCAAGGCTTACCTTAACGCGTCGTTCCGTGCCGGTGTCGAAGTGGTTGCGGACCTGACCGGTCTGGAACAGGCGCTGGCCGGCGCGGATCTGGCCATCACAGGCGAAGGCCGTTTCGATGTTCAGACGCTTCGTGGCAAGACCCCGTTCGGTGTGGCGCGCGTCGCCCGTCGTCAGGGCGTGCCGGTCATCGTGCTGGCCGGAACCCTGGGCGAAGGCTACGAGCGCTTGTATGAACACGGAATCAGCGCCGCGTTCTCGGTGGTCAGCGGACCGGGCAGCTTGGAACACGCATGCGCCAACGCCGCCAGTCTGCTGCATGACAGGGCGCGTGACCTGGCCAGGGTCTGGCGCCTCGCGGCGCGCTGACACAGTCAGGGCCACACTCAGGGCTGGCGCGCTGTATCAGCGCATCAGCCCGAGGCGCTCGTGCCACTGAGCAATGGACTCCTGCGGATAGCCTTCAAAACACTGATCGTTGTCCCGCGTGTCGATTTCCACCCAAGACGCTTTTGAATCGAGCAGCATATGGGTGCGTTCCGGCGCTTTGGGCAAAGGCGTGTCGATAGCCGAAGCAAACGGGTGGACCAGCTCGGGCCATTCCGGGCTGAACAGCCACAGGCCGCTGCCGCAATGCCTGCAGAAATGCCGCTCGGCGCTGCTGATTTCGACCTGATGGTCCTGGCGAATTCTGGCGTGATAGACGGTGATGTTTTCCCGGCCATTGACCTTGAGAGTCGCCGCGTCGCCGGACAGATTGATCGCGTATCCGCCACCGCCCTGAGTCTTGCGACAGATCGAGCAGTAGCAGCGTTGATAGGGGTAGGGGTGGGCGCTGGTAACGCTGAACTCCACCGCGCCGCAATGGCAAGACCCTTCCAGATGCATGACAAACCCTCCACGGCTTTACGAGCCAGAATTGAAGTCGGTAAGAGTCTAGACAGGCGCGCCGACAGATCGAGCGGGGTCGTTCGTCGGACACAACCAGACATAATTGTTACGCCGCCGCTCAAGAAGGCTGATGACACGTCGATACGCTCTAAAGTTGTCCGACAACTTTTTGTCGACCGCTGCCTCTCAATTGGAAGAAGAGCTACGGCCATGAATCTACGCAAACTTACCATCGCTCGCCGCGCGGGCCTGGGCTTTACCCTGATTTCCCTGCTCGTGGCCGTACTGGGCTGGTTCGCGCTGGTGCAGATGTCGGCGATCCGCCAGAGCGAGGTCGAGGTCGAAACCAACTGGCTGCCCAGCATGCGCGTCGTCAACGATATCCGCGAGATCATGCTGCGCGTGCGCACTATTTCCCTGCGTCTGGCACTCGACAACGACCCCAAGAACGTCCCGACCTACCGCAGCCAGCTGGACGTACGTAACCAGGATCTGACCAAGAAACTGGCGATTCTCGACAAGTTCGTCGACACCCCGGAAGAGCGGGCGCTCAGCGACCAGTTCCGTGTGTCGCTCGCCGAGTACCAGAAGGCGATGGACCAGTCGTTCGTGCTCGCCGGGCAGAACGACACCGCAGCGCTGAACAAGCTGCTGCTGGTCGATATGAAGCAGATCGTCGACGGCTCGGGTAAGCAGCTCAACGATCTGGCCGACTTCTATGCCGCGCGGGTCGACGAGGAAGGCAAGGCAGCCGAGTCGCAATACAACACCTCGCGTGAAATCGTCCTGATCTTCGTCGTGCTGGCCGCGCTGGCGACCATTGGCCTGGCTCTGTGGCTGACCCGCAGCATCGTCCGCCCGCTGGAACGTGCCGTGCTCGCCGCTGAATACGTGGCGCAAGGCGATCTGACCCACGACATCGTCGCCGACGGCGAAGACGAAGTGACGCGCCTGCTGCGCGCGCTGGGCACGATGCAGGACAACCTGCGCACGGCGATGCGCCATATCGGCAGCTCCGCCAGCCAGCTCGCATCGGCGGCGACCGAACTGAACTCGGTCACGGAAGACAGCTATCGCGGTCTGCATCAGCAGAACGCCGAGATCGATCAGGCGGCTACCGCCATCAACGAGATGACCTCGGCGGTGGAAGAAGTGGCGCGCAATGCGGTGTCCACTTCCGATGCATCCAACCATTCGAGCGCCTCGGCTCAGGCCGGCCAGACGCGAGTGATTGAGACCGTGCAGTCGATCCAGACGCTGACTGAAAACGTTCAGGCCACCTCGGCGCTGGTGCAGAATCTGGCCGATCAGTCCCAGGACATCGGCAAAGTGCTGGACGTGATCCGTTCCATTGCCGAGCAGACCAACCTGCTCGCGCTCAACGCCGCTATCGAAGCCGCGCGTGCCGGCGAATCGGGTCGCGGTTTTGCAGTGGTGGCTGACGAAGTGCGGGCACTGGCCCATCGCACTCAGCAGTCGACGCTGGAAATCGATTCGATGGTCAGCGCCATGCGCAGCGGTTCCGCGCAGGCACTGGAGTCGATGAGCACCAGCCGCGACCGTGCCGGCTCGACGCTGGTGCTGGCCCAAGGCGCGGGCGAGTCGCTGACTGAAATCACCTCGTCGATCAACCAGATCTCCGAGCGCAACCTGGTCATCGCCAGCGCCGCCGAGGAGCAGGCGCAGGTGGCGCGCGAAGTGGACCGCAACATCGTCAACATCCGTGACCTGTCCACTCAGTCGACCGAAGGCGCCAATCAGATCAGTGCATCCAGCCACGAACTGTCGCGTCTGGCCGCCGATCTCAATCAGGTAGTAGCGCGCTTCAAGGTCTGAATACTGTTCAGATTGATCCTGCGCGGCCCGCTTGCCGCTGACCGACCGCCGCGCGCATTATGGCGGCGGTCAGTCGGAGACCTCAGTCTGACCACCGGTAAAAACCTTATCGATGGAGGCGGCATCGCGTCATGGACACTCACACTAACGGCTTCAGCAGTTGGCTGCGCCTGCCCGGACATCATCAATGGCTGGCGCAAGAAGGCCGGCGCCTGTTGGCATTCGCCAAGGCCTCGAAGCTGGAGCACGGTTTCGGCAGCCTTGACCATTACGGACGATTGATGGTCGGTGCGACCGCGCAGACCATGAACACCGCGCGCATGACCCACTGTTTCGCCATGGCCCACGCGCAGGGCATTCCCGGCTGTGCGGCACTGGTGGACCACGGTATTGCCTCGCTCAACGGTGCGCTGCGCGATGCCGAATACGATGGCTGGTACGACGCGCCGCTGGCTGAGGGTGGCACCACCGAAAAGCAGGCCTACCTGCATGCTTTCGTCGCGCTGGCGGCGAGTTCCGCTGTGGTCGCCGGACGTCCCGAGGCTCACGCCCTGTTGTCCGCCGTCATTCAGGTGATCCTCACCCACTTCTGGAGCGATGAAGAAGGCGCGATGCGCGAATCGTTCAGCGCTGACTGGAGCAGCCAGGAAGCCTATCGCGGCGCCAACAGCAACATGCACAGCACCGAAGCCTTTCTGGCGCTGGCGGATGTGACAGGCGATGCACAGTGGCTGGATCGTGCGCTGCGGATCGTCGACCGAGTCATCCATCAGCATGCCGCCGCCAGCGGTTTTCACGTCGTCGAACATTTCACCCAGGACTGGCAGCCTTTACCGGACTACAACCGCAGCAACCCGGCCGACGGTTTTCGTCCGTTCGGCACCACGCCCGGCCACTCGTTCGAGTGGGCGCGGCTGATGCTGCATCTGGAGTCGGCGCTGCGCTGCGCCGGGCGCGATGCGCCTGATTGGCTGCTCGCCGATGCTCGCCAGCTGTTCTCCACGGCCTGCGAATCCAGCTGGGACGTGGATGGCGCTCCGGGCATTGTCTATACGCTGGACTGGGAGCAGCGCCCGGTGGTCCGTCATCGTCTGCACTGGACGCATTGCGAAGCTGCAGCCGCCGCGGCTGCGCTGCTGCAGCGCACCGGTGAGCAGCAGTATGAGGACTGGTACCGACGCTTCTGGGAGTTCAACGAAACCCTGTTCATCGATCTGGAACACGGCAGCTGGCGTCACGAGCTCAACGAGCGGAATGTGCCCAGCGAAGACATCTGGCCCGGCAAGCCGGATCTTTACCACGCTTACCAGGCCACGTTGCTGCCGGTGTTGCCGCTGGCTCCGAGCCTGGCCAGCGCCCTGGCGCTACAACGGGTGTGACGGAACCTGCCGGTTGGTCAGGCGGATGATCTGCCTGGCCAGAAAGCTTCCGGTGAGGATCACGCCGAACAGACGCAGGGTCTGCATCGCCAGCACGAAACCGACGTCGGCATGGGTATCGATGGCGATGATCGCCATGGTATCCAGGCCGCCGGGGCTGGTGGCCAGGTACACCGACAGGTAGTCCTTGCCCAGCAGCGCCGCGATCAGCCAGGCGGAGAGGGCGCACATCACGATCAGCAGCATCGAGGCCAGCATCATCATCGGCAGGCGTCGCCAGACATACAGCACGGTCGGCCGATCGAACCGCAATCCGACGTAGCAGCCGATGGCGCCGTAGCCCAGGGGCAGCAGCCAGTGCGGAATGGTGATTTGCAAAACACCGCTCAGTTGCAATGCGCCGCCCAGCAACAGTGGCACCAGCAACGCACCGGCCGGAATTCGCGAACCCAGCCAGACTCCGATGCCGATCACCGCCATGCTCAGGCCAAGGTCGAGCAGATCCAGACCCTCCAGAGCGACCTCGGTGCTGTGCATATCCGCGCCGGTGCCAGGAGCGCCGAGAAAACGGCTTACCAGAGCGCCGACCATCACCACGCACACCACCCGCACGTACTGCATGGTTGCCACGACCCGCGAGTCCGCGCCGTAGTCTTCCGACATGGCGACCATCGCCGACGCAGCTCCCGGCGATGTTCCCCAGGCCGCCGTGTGCCCGGGAATGCCGGCGAAGCGCACCAGCAACAGCCCGACCCCGGCGCTGAGCAGCACGGTGAGCGCGGTGGCGAGCAGCATGATGTGCCAGGATTCGAGCGCCGTAAGCAATACGCTGATGGACATCGCGTGGGCGATCAGTACGCCGACCGTGCCCTGCCCGAGCTGGAACAAGGGCTTGGGCATGCGGATCGTCGCGCCAGCTACGCCAAAGCCGATCGCAACCAGCATCGGGCCGAGAAACAGCGCGGCGGGTATGTTGAGTGTCTTGAAAAACCAACCGGCGGCACCGGCGATGGCAATGAGCGCGGCCCACTGAGCCAGCGGGGGCAGGGTGCCCGGATTGAAACGTGACGCTTGCGGCAAGGGGTTCTCCAACATTAGAGCCAGGTAAGGTGCAAGGAGAAGAACTGAACGAGGGGAATTATCGACGTGGCAATCAATCAAGTCTATTTTCTAATAGTCATGAATTGATAACTTTGGTTGATAGATATGGACCTGCGTGATCTCACCTATTTTGAAACCATCGCCGAGCTCGGCCACCTGGGCCGGGCGGCTGAAAAGCTCAACCGCAGCCAGCCAGCACTGACCAAGAGCATCCAGCGGCTTGAAGAAGCGTTCGGCACACGTCTGTTTCAGCGCGATGGCAGACGCATCAAGCTCACCCCGGTCGGCGAGTTGCTTCAGGCGCGAGGCAAAGAGCTGCAGCAGAGCATCGCCGAGACCCGGCGCGAAGTGCGCGATTTCGCCAGCGGCATGCTGGGTACCGTGCGGGTCGGCTGCGCGGCCAGCATGGCTGAATACCTGATGCCAAAACTGACGTCGGCCATGCTCCAGCGAACGCCGGACGTGACCTTCAAACTGGTGGTCGGCCAGGACGACCTGCTGCGTGAGTCTCTGGGCTCGGGGCAACTGGATCTGATCATCTGCGGGCTGATCCCTGATGATGAGCATGTCACCAGCTTCCCGATTTTCGAGGACGAGGCGGTGGTCATCGCCAGCAAGCGGCACCCGATCTTCGACGGGCCGATACAGATGAGCGACCTGTGCAACTATCGGTGGGTACTGCCTCCGGTCAGTGTGTCCTCGCGCAAATGGCTGGATTCGACTTTCACGGCTCAGGGTTTGCCTCCGCCAACCGTGCAGATCGAGGCCAATTCGATTTCCCTGTTACCCGGCCTGATCGTGCAGGGCAACCTCTTGAGCTTTCTGGCGCGTGAATCCCTGGAATTCGGCACGACCATGCAGCACCTGCGCGAAGTACCACTGCAACAGACCACCATGAAACGCACCATCGGCGTGACGATCCGCAGCGGCAGTTACCTGTCTCCGGCAGCTCACGGCATGCTGCAGATGCTGCGCGACAATGGCGGAGATTTTCTCGGCTGGTCCTGACGCCGGGCTGCGCAAAAGCATCCCCTTTCTTTGCGCGACTGCGGTAGCCTTGGGGCATGCGCATGCAGCGAATCGCACTTCGATTCCAGTCATTTCCAGGCTCACCACACCATTACCGCAGGAGCACCTGTCAGATGCAGACATCGTTCATTTCGGCACCAATCGCACGGCCATCGGTCTTTGCCATCCACCGCTATCAGCTGGGCGGTGATCAGTCGCCGCTCAATGATTCGGACGCCGATGAAGACCGTGATCCTGAAAGTTACCTCGATCTGGAAATTCTCGGCCTGGACGATTTCGTCGACGCCGACAAAATCGACCCCACGATCACCGGCGACATTGGCTCGGCGAGCCTGGGCTGAGGCGGACGGTCGCTGTCGGCTGATCAGACGATTCGCCTGGCCTTGGCTACATGCCGCAAGTGCAGGGCCAGCGCTTCGGCACCCAGCTCGACGGTGGAGCTATAACCTGCCCAACTGCAGGCCAGCATGAGGTTGCGCGGCAAGCCAAAGTCTTCGACCAGAAAACCGTCCCGGTCCAGACCGTTCTCGTCGTGGGGCACCAGTTCGCGCAACGACGCGACAGGTTCGAAGTAACCCCATACCGGCTTGTCCAGCGCGGCCGCCATGCCCACTTCGAAGGCGGTCCCGGAGTCCGGTTCGAGACCGCGAAACAGATTCAAATTGGCGAGAACAGCGGTACAGCGGCGAATCATGTCAATGTTCATCGAACAGATGAGTTGCGCGGTGCGCTGCTTCGAAAGCCCGGTCGGCACTTCATTGTCGAACGGATACAAGCCTTCGAGCCCGTGCGCGGTGCACAGGGCTTTGAGGTAGTTTCCGTGTTCGACGGCATCGGGCCGGAACACGTCGAAGCCTGCGAGATAGATCAGGGGCGCCTGCATGTTGTATCCCTCCAGTGGAAGCTGACCTGCGGCGATTCTACGGCCAGCCGGGTGCCGGGGGAAACGTTGCCGCTGATCGGGCACATGGAATGCGATGCCGCTCGCGGCTGGAATCTGTACGGATACCCAGTATGCTTGGCCGCTGTTATTCCGATTGCGTGACGGTCAGCCTTGAACAGTTCCCCCCTCGATAACCCGTTTTACTACCTGGAGAATTTTCGCCAGGTGCTGGGCTGGATCGCTCAGCGCTATGACGATCTGCTCGACGAGTCCGAGCGGGCGTTCATCCGCGACTTTGCCGATCTGCCGTTGCCGGCCCAGGGGCTGCTGGTGCGTATGGTGATGCGCAAGGGCACCCTGTTTCGCGCCAGCAAGCTGAGCTACCAGGAGATCGGCGACACTCGCGAGGCTGTGTTGCCGCTGCTCGGCCAGGGCTGGGTCGACGCCGAACCGAATCTGGACCTGCGCGAGCTGTTCCAGTTGTTGCGCAAGGATGAATTGCGGGTCTGCTTCAAGTCCCATGCGGTCAAAGGCACCGAACGTAAAGAGGAATGGTTCGAGCGTCTGCAACCGCTTCACGATACGCCCCGGACTCTGGCCGACTGGCATCCCGAGCTGGACGAGCAGGTGTTCAACCTGAAGGTCATGCCGTTGTGCGACCGCCTTCGCCTGCTGTACTTCGGCAACCTCTATCAGGAGTGGTCGGAATTCGTGCTGGCCGATCTGGGCATCTATCGCTACGAAAAGGTGGAGTTTTCGCTGGATTCGAGAGGCATCGCCGCTCGGGTAGACATCGACGTCTGCCTGCAACTGCATGCCTGTCGCGAGGCACTTGAGTCGAGCCTGGAGCTCGCCGCGCTGGCGCGCCAGGCCATTGCTGTGCAGACCGCCAACCCATGGTTGCGGGTACGTCGCGCCAAGCTGTTGTATCGCATCGGTCAGCAGGCCGAGCGCATACAGGACTGGCCGCTGGCGCTGGAAGTCTACGGCCAGACCGACTACCCGGGTTCGCGGTCGCGCCAGATCCGGGTCCTTGAGCTTTGCGCCGACTACGCAGCCGCGATGAGCCTGCTCGAAGAAGTACGCCACGAGCCACGCAGCGATGCCGAAGTTCAGCATCTGCAACGAGTGTTGCCACGCTTGCAGCGCAAGTTGGGGCTGGCGGTAGAAAAGCGCCGGGTCGCGCGCAGTGTGTCGCGGCTGGATCTGGTGGTTGAGCCGATACCCGGTGTCAGCGTCGAGCAACTGATCCGTCGGCACCTCGAAGAAGAGGGCGCTCAGGTCCATTACGTGGAAAACGCGCTGATCAACTCGTTGTTCGGCCTGCTGTGCTGGCCTGCGATCTTCGCGCCGCTACCGGGCGCGTTCTTCCATCCGTTCCACAGCGCCCCAGCCGACCTCTACAGCCCGGACTTCTACCAGCGTCGCGCGGCACTGTTCGATGCCTGCCTTGAACAGCTGGACAGCGATGCGTATCTGGCAACGATACGCGAGCATTTCGTCAGCAAGGCCGGCCTGCAGTCGCCGTTCGTGTTCTGGGGCAGCGTGACGCCTGAATTGCTGGAGCAGGCTTTGCTCTGCCTGCCCGCCGAGCATCTGCGCCACTGGTTCAAGCGCCTGCTTCAAGACATCAAGGCCAACCGTACCGGCATGCCGGATCTGATCAAATTCTTCCCGCAGGAGCGTCGTTACCTGATGATCGAAGTCAAGGGGCCGGGTGATCGCTTGCAGGATAACCAGCTGCGCTGGCTGGACTTCTGCGCCGAGCACGGCATGCCGGTGCAGGTGTGTTACGTGCAATGGACAGAGGTGGTCGATCAGTCGCTGAGCGCCTGAGGAGTCTTCGTCGCCAGGGCGAGGTGAGAATCGTAAGAATCCAGGAAGAGAACCGGGCGGTCATTGCAGCCGTCAGGCAGGACCGCCACGGGCGAGCTTGCTACTCGTTATCAGCAGATGAGCATGACTCGCTGGTCATACACAGGGTCACGGAGCGTTGCCGTCATCCTCATCGTCGTCCATATCTGCGTCGGACCTTGGATCATGAGTACGGTCATGGCTGCCGCTGTCTTTGCCGGGCTCAGGGTCCATGCCTTTGGTGCCGGGGCTGGTGCCTTTTGGGCCAGGGGTGGTGCCGTCGGTGTTCCTGTCCATGCCCGTGCCCGGCACTTTCGGGCCGTCGGCGTCGGGGTTGGTCGGGCCGGTGGAACCTGCGAACGCGCTGCCGGAGCAGGCCAGCAAGGCCGCCAGACTCAGAGCGCCCAGTCGATTGCGGATCATGATGCAAACCTCCAGTGAATGTTTGATCGATACAACGCAGTACAGCCTGCAATGGAACCTGCAGTGCAGCTCTCGTCCTGAGCGCATGGGGCGCCGGACGCAGTTCTTGCATCAGGCGGGCAGACCACAGGCCCGACCCGCCTCAAGTGAAACTCAGTTGCTGGTTTTGCCAGAGCCGTTGTCGGTGCTGGTCTTGTCGTGGGTGTCGCCATGCGTGGTGCTGCCGTGGGTCGTGTTGGTCTGCGGAGTGACCCCCGATTCCTTGGTGCCAGTCTGGGCGCCAGGTGTGTTGGACGAATTGCGGTCCGTCGGTGCCGCATCGTTGCCGGGCAATTTGGTAGCGTTCTTGTTCACTGGCGCGGCGGGCGCGGTGGTGTCAGCGAAGGCCATTCCGGTGGATGCAGCCATCAAACCTGCGAGTGTCATGGCGGCCAGTTTGGTTTTGATCATGTTTCTACTCCAAGGGATTGTGGTATTCCTTTGGTCCTGAACACGGCCCGATTCGTGCCCGCGATCCCGACGAACGGTAAGGTTTTGATGTCAATGCGGCAGTACTCGCGGTGGCTGTCGGAGCGTCGTGAGATCAGGCTCACGACAATCTCGCCCTTGTAGGATTGTGACTCACTGAGTTCGCCGCTTCGCGGTATGCGGGCCTGTGCGCTGGTTCGGGGCGCTTTGTTAGTGACTTGCGCGTCCGGCTTGAAATCGCTTTGCGCCTTTACGGCGCGTCACTTTGGTTTCGGCCAAAGTAACCAAAGCCACTGCTCCGGGCTGGGCCCCTGCGGGGTTCCCTCCTTCCGGCGCCGCTCCACCGGGCCGCGCCGATGGGCCGACCCTGGCCCTGCGGCGCTGGCTCGGCGACACCTCCACTCGGCCAGCACCAACGTCGCGGTTGGCGGCGTCGGGGCTGGCGATGTATGCAGGGAGAAACTCCTGGTGCCCGCGAATCCGCTTTTGATTCTGCCCGCAGGGCGTGGGAGTGAGCTGGCTCGCGATCTGGCGCGTAGCGGCAGTAATCCTGGCGACCTTGTTTATACTGCATGAACCATCTTGCTGCCGGTTCCCGGCAGATCGCAGGCAAGCCAGCTCCTACATTTCGTGCAGCGCTGCGGTTCTTTTGGGAGATTCAGCTTTCCGTCCTGCCCACCCCATCAAGTCTAAGCATACAAGCCAGCTTGCTGGCGAGGGGGCCAATGTGGATCACACATCTTCATCGCCTGCTGAAGGTCTCGCCAGCAAGCTGGCACCCACATGGACTGGCTTTGCCCGCGAGGAAGCCGGATTGGCGGCGCGACGAACATGGCCGAGTAAAAGATGGCAATCCGCTAGCAAGCTCTGATATCAGACTGATATTGGTGCCCAGATCCCCTCAAACCCCCGAATTCATTGCCTTTCGCTCGGCCGAGCGAGTCATTGTCTGTAGGAAATCGGCTATGAAAAATCCCGCTTTCAGGCATGACTCGATCAACTGTCATTAAACAGCAACATTTCAGGGTTTAAATCCGCCTCGGGCCTCCTTAAGTGGACCACCAAACAAATCTCCTGGACTGAGGTATTACCGTGATACTGCTGACTAAAAAACGCTTGTCGCTTCTGATCGCTTCGCTGTGCCTGAGCGGTGTGGCTCACGCGACTGATGTAACAGGCGCTGGTTCGAGTTTCGTCTTCCCGGTTATTTCCAAGTGGTCTCAGGAATACACCAAGGACTCTCAAAACCGCATCAACTACCAGTCGATCGGTTCGGGCGGTGGTATCGCTCAGATCAAGGCAGCGACCGTTGACTTCGGCGCATCCGACGCCCCGATGTCGGCCGAAGACCTGAAGGCCGCCGGCCTGGGTCAGTTCCCGAGCGTGATCGGCGGTATCGTGCCTATCGTCAACATCGAAGGCATCGAAAGCGGCGAGTTGAAGCTGGATGGCGAGACCCTGGCGAAAATCTTCATGGGTACTGTCAAAAAGTGGAACGATCCAGCGATCGTCGCCCTCAACCCAGGCGTCACCCTGCCTGACACAGCGATCACCGTTGTGCACCGTTCCGATGGCTCGGGCACCACTTACAACTTCACCAACTACCTGAGCAAAGTCAGCCCGGAGTGGAACGAGAAGCTGAAGTTCGGTTCGACCGTTCAATGGCCGGCTGGCGTGGGCGGCAAGGGTAACGAAGGAGTGTCGGCTTACGTCAAGCAGATCAAGGGTTCGATCGGCTACGTAGAGCACTCCTACGCAACTACCAACAAGTTGGCGTACACCCAGCTGAAGAACGCCGCCGGCAAGTTCATCGAGCCTAACGCCAAGGCCTTTGCCGCTGCCGCCGACACCGCCGACTGGGCCAACGCCAAGGACTTCGGTCTGATCATGACCAACGCTCCGGGCGACACCGCGTGGCCGATCACCGCCACTACCTGGATCATCATGTACAAGCAGGCCAAGAACGAAGAGAAGAGCAAGGCTGCCTTCGACTTCTTCAAATGGTCCCTGGAAAACGGCCAGAAACAAGCCGAATCCCTGGACTACGTCGCTCTGCCGAAGTCGCTGGTTGATCGTGTAGAAAACTACTGGAAAACCGAATTCACCAAGTAAGTGATTCAAGCCTGTAGCCAACCCCTGTCATCGGCCGCGATATCGGTCCGGTGACGGGGGCTTTTCCTTGCGAGTGGACTCAACATGACTGAAAACACCCAATATCTGTCCGCTGCCGTCACTGATGTCGATTCCGATGGTGAGAAGCGCGCCAAGCGAGATCACCGCCACGACCTGTGGTTCAAGCGTTCGTTGCAAGCCGCCGCCATGCTGGTGCTTGCATTGCTGGGTTGTATCGCCTTGTCGACCCTTTGGGGCGGCAGTCTGGCGTTTCAAACCTTTGGCCTGGAGTTTCTGACCAGCACCGAATGGGATGTGAACGCTGGTAAATTCGGTGCGCTGGTGCCCATTTATGGCACGCTGGTGACCTCATTCCTGGCTCTGCTGATCGCCGTTCCGGTGAGTTTCGGCATTGCAATCTTTCTGACCGAAGTCGCGCCGCCCTGGTTGCGGATGCCCATTGCCTCGGCCATCGAACTGTTGGCGGGGATTCCTTCGATCATTTACGGCATGTGGGGCCTGTTCGTGTTCGGCCCGTTCATGGCTGAAAACCTGTCTCCATGGATTACCGAAAACCTGGGCAGCCTGCCTTTCGTCGGTGTCATGTTTCAGGGTCCGCCGCTGGGTATCGGTATGCTCACGGCGGGCATCGTGCTGGCGATCATGATCACGCCGTTCATTACTTCGGTGATGCAGGAAGTTTTCCGCACCGTGCCGACCACTCTGAAAGAGTCGGCCTATGCGTTGGGCGGAACGACCTGGGAAGTAGTGTGGGACATCGTGCTGCCTTACACCCGCTCGGCCGTGGTCGGCGGTGTGTTCCTCGGTCTGGGTCGCGCTCTGGGCGAAACCATGGCGGTGACTTTCGTACTGGGTAACGCGCACCAGTTCTCCGCATCGCTGATGATGCCGAGCAGTTCCATTGCTTCGGTCATCGCCAACGAGTTCAACGAGGCCTATACCGACCTGCACCGTTCGGCACTCATTGCGCTGGGCTTCTTGCTGTTCGTCGTCACCTTCATCGTGCTGGCCCTTGCACGTCTGATGCTGTCGCGCCTGTCGCGCAAGGAGGGGTTATGAGTAAGGACCTGACAGGTAACGAGCGTCTCTATCGCGCTCGGAACTTCAAGAACAAGATCGCGATGGTGCTCAGTTGTGGCGCCACCGCGTTCGGCCTGTTATGGCTGGTGTGGATTCTGCTGACCACCATCATCAAGGGCATCGATGCCCTGAACCTGCAACTGTTCACCGGCATGACACCGCCACCGGGCACCGAAGGTGGTCTGGCGAACGCGTTCTACGGCAGCATCCTGATGTCCGGCATCGGCCTGCTTATCGGTACGCCGATTGGCCTGATGGCCGGTATCTGGCTGGCCGAGTTCGCCCGTTACACCAAACTGGGCAACGCGGTGCGCTTTATCAACGACATCCTGCTGTCGGCGCCTTCCATCGTGCTTGGCCTGTTCGTCTACACGGTCGTGGTCCTGCCGCTCAACGCCCTCAGCGGCCACCAGGTCGGGTTCTCGGCGATTGCCGGTTCGCTGGCGCTGGCGCTTCTGGTGATTCCAGTCGTGGTACGAACCACTGACGAAATGATGCAACTGCAACCCTCGACCATGCGCGAAGCCGCACTGGCGCTGGGCGTACCACAATGGAAGCTGACCCTGCAGATCGTTCTGCGCGCCGCCAAGGCGGGCGTGGTGACCGGCGTGCTGCTGGCGCTGGCGCGCATCACCGGCGAGACCGCGCCGCTGCTGTTCACGGCCTTCGGCAACCAGTTCTGGAGCAGTGACCTGCTCAAACCGATCGCCAGCGTTCCGGTGGTGGTGTTCCAGTACGCCATGAGCCCGTTCGATGACTGGCATTCTCTGGCATGGGCCGGTGCCCTGGTCATGACGCTGTTCGTATTGATCCTGAGTCTGCTTTCTCGCTTAATTCTTCTGCGCAATAGGGCGTCCTGATGAACAACCTTTCCCTTGCCAACGAAAAAACCAAGATCCAGGTTCGCGGTCTGGAGTTTTTCTACAACCAGCAAAAATCGCTCAAGTCCATCGACATGATCATCCCGGAGAAGCGCATCACTGCGATCATTGGGCCATCGGGCTGCGGCAAGTCGACCCTGTTGCGTGTGTTCAACCGTATCTACGCGATGTACCCAAAGCAGGAAGCGCGCGGTGAAGTGCTGCTCAACGGCGAGAACATCCTGGCGCCTGGCTACTCGATGAACCGACTGCGCAGCCACGTCGGCATGGTGTTCCAGAAGCCGGTGCCGTTCCCGATGTCGATCTACGACAACATCGCTTACGCTATCAAGCACCATGAGAAGCTGTCGCGTCGTGAAATGGAAGACCGCGTCGAGCAGGCGCTGCGCGGCGCCGCGCTGTGGGACGAAGTGAAAGACAAGCTCAAGCAGAGCGCGACCGGCCTGTCCGGCGGCCAGCAACAGCGTCTGTGCATCGCCCGCACCATCGCCTTGCGTCCACAGGTCCTGCTCCTGGACGAGCCGACTTCGGCACTGGACCCGATTTCGACCGGTCGTATCGAACAACTGATCACCGAACTCAAGGAGCAGTTCACCGTGATCATCGTTACCCACAACATGCAGCAGGCGGCGCGCTGCTCGGACTACACCGCGTTCATGTTCATGGGTGAACTGATCGAACACGGCGACACCGATACCATCTTCACCAAGCCCACCAAGACCCAGACCGAAGACTACATCACCGGTCGTTTCGGCTGATTCTCAGCCAGCCACGCTCAGCGCGGGCAGCCCTTGCTGCTCGCCCATGAACGCCTCGATCCTGCCGCGCAACCAGCGCTCGGCAGGGTCATTGTCCATCACGCTCAGCCATGTCATCGACAGGTCCAGCCCCGGCGTCGGAAAGGGCAGGGGCTCGTCGTACAGCAGACCCAACGCACCCATCGCGCTGGCCGCATAATCGGATAACCCCGCAATCAGATCGGTCCCCGCCATCAACGCCGGCAAGGTGGTGAACTGCGGCACCGACAGCACCACCTGACGCTTGCGCCCCAGGGCCGTCAGCCACTCATCCGCGAAACTGCTGACACTGGCCACGTGGGACACCACTACATGCGGCCGTGCGCAGTATTCGTCCAGTGTCATCGGGGCCACAGGCTTGTCGGCTCGTACCATGCAGGGTTTGACGTTACGCAGCAGCTTGCGCTTGGCGTTGGCCGGCAGCTCGCGGGTCATGCATACGCCGACGGTGATGTCGCCCGACATCAACACTTCGGAGATATTCAGGTAGTCGACATGCTTGACCACGATCACCACGCCCGGCGCTTCCTTGCGGATGGCGTGCAGCATGGCCGGCAGCAGGCCGAACTCCACGTCATCGGACAGCCCGATGCGAAATGTCATCTTGCTGACTGACGGGTCGAAGTCGGTGCTCAGGCTCAAGGCGGTGGACATGGCGTCCAGCGCCGGCGTCAGATGCTTGAGGATTTCATGGGCGCGCGCCGTGGGCTCCATGCGGTGCCCAACCCGGATGAACAGCGGGTCGTTGAGCAGGTTGCGCAGGCGGTTGAGGGCAGCGCTGATGGTCGGCTGGCCCAGAAACAGCTTTTCGGCGGCGCGGGTCACGTTGCGTTCCTGCATCAAGGTCTCAAAGACCACCATCAAGTTGATGTCAGCCTTGCGCAGTTCATTTCGGTTCATCGTTATTCCTTGGTACCGGATACATCGCCTGCTCCTTGAGTTCAACGGGTTCCCGCGGGGCAGGGGTCAGTCTAGGGAAGCGCGGGAGCGGGCGTCCAGCTTTTCGCCAGGCAGATGGTGAAACGTATTCTTACGTTTCGGGCTGCGTCTGATGTAGGAAACAGGCGAATCCGAAGTGGGAATAGGGTTTACTTGCAGGCCTGCGCGCCGCTCTGGCACGCTCGTTTGCAACCCACACCTACAGCGATCCACATCTAGAGGAGGTACCCGCATGCGGGCTGTAAAGATTGCCGGTCTGTTGCTGTCGATAACCCTGCCGTGCGCTGCACTGGCCCAGGCTCAAGCCCCGACTTACGGTCAGCAGCTGGAAGGTTTCGCCTATCCGCACGCGCTGCACAAGTTCGCGTTTCAGTCCCAGGACCAGAGCCTGGAAATGGGCTACGTGGACGTCGCGCCGACCGGCAAGGCCAACGGCCGCACCGCAGTGCTGCTGCATGGCAAGAACTTCTGCGCGGCGACCTGGGAAGACACCATCAAGGGCCTGGCCGCCGCGGGCTACCGCGTGGTGGTGCCCGACCAGATCGGCTTCTGCACCTCCACCAAGCCTGAACACTATCAATACAGCTTCCACCAGCTGGCCAGCAATACCCGCGCCTTGTTGCAGAAACTGGGCGTGGACAAGGTCTCGGTTATCGGCCATTCCACCGGCGGCATGCTCGCCACCCGTTTCGCGCTGATGTACCCGGCGCAGACCGAGAAGCTGGTGATGGTCAACCCCATCGGCCTGGAAGACTGGAAAGCGCTCGGCGTGCCGTATCGCACGGTTGATCAGTGGTACGAGCGCGAGCTGAAGGTCACGGCTGAAGGTATCCGTGCTTACGAGCAAAAAACCTACTACGACGGCCGCTGGAAGCCCGAGTACGACAAGTGGGTCGATATGCTGGCCGGCTTGAGCAACGGCCCTGGCAAGAAAGTGGTCGCGTGGAACTCGGCGCTGATCTACGACATGATCTTCACTCAGCCGGTGTTTTATGAATTCCCGAAATTGCAGGTGCCTACCGTGCTGATGATCGGCGACAAGGACACCACAGCCATTGGCAGTGATATTGCCTCGCCGGAGGTCAAGGCGCGCATCGGCAATTACCCGGTGCTGGGCAAACAGGTCACGCAGATGATTCCCGGTGCGCAGCTGGTGGAATTCAAAGGCATGGGCCACGCGCCGCAGATGGAAGACCCTGTCGGGTTCAACAAGGCGCTGGTGAAAGGGTTGGCGCTGTAAGGCCTGACGCCACCTGCAGAGCCGACCGGGCGGCGCTCCCGGTTGTGCTTTGCATCCGGCTGTGAGGAGCGTACCGGCCCGTCGCGGGCAAGCGCGCTCCTGCCTCCATCAGTTACATCCTTACCCCAATAACTCGGCAAACGCCTTGTCCGCTTCCAGCACCGCTGGCAGGCCGGCGAAGAGCGCGTCGAGATCAATGCCTTGCATCAACGGGCCGCTAGCCGCCTGCCGGGCCTGCGGGGTGGCGCCGCCGTGGGCTTCCAGTGCGTCGGAAATCACAATGGCCTGCGCCACGATGCGCGGCAGGGGCGCGTTGTCCGGTGCCTGGACGGGACGAGCCTGATAGGCGATCGCCTCCTGGATGATCTGGGGCAGATGCCAGCGGCGCGCCAGTTCCGCGCCCACCTCTGGATAACCGAAACCCAGTTGCAGGGTCTCGTTGGCGGCCCGGCCCGGTGCGCCTGGCCGGGCCGCTGTGTTCAGACGTTCCGCGACTTCCGGTGCGCCGGTCTGGATCAGCAGTTCTCCGATGTTATGCATGACCCCACAGGTAAAGGCGATTTCCGGGTCGACTCCTCTCTGCTTGGCCAGCATCCGGCAGATGCCCGCCACCTGAAAACTCTTGAGCCAGAACCCCTTCAGATCGAAGCTCGGTCCGGCCTTGAACGCGCCGGTCACCGCCGACGCCATCACCAGCGTGCGCAAGGTGTTGAAGCCCAGGCGCATCGCTGCGTCTTCGATGCTGGAGGACTCCCGCGAACCGCGAAACCGCGCAGAGTTGGCCAGGCGCAGCACCTTGGCGGCGATCACCGGGTCTTTCTCGATGTTGCGGGCGATGCTTTCGAGGTTGGAAGAGGGGTTGTCGAACTGCTGCATCAGGTCTTGAGCGACTTTGGGAATGCTCGGCAGGCTGTGCAGATCGTCAAACAGTTTTTCAATGCTCATCAGGGCGGTCCTCATTACGGCGGGATGCTCCAAACGATAGCCATTTTTTTCCGACCTGCACGTTTTCGCGTGTACTCGGGTCCGTCAAAAATGGGACGCAAGTCTCAGCCGAAGCTGCCGATACAGAGCAAGCCAGGACCATGCGATGTCACGGCTCAACCTGAAGTTTGCTGGTGGTCGCTCCGGACCGCCGTTATTAGTTACCGCCGTGGACGTGCAAGAGATGATGAGAAATTTGGGTTTCAGCAGAAAAATTCTTCTGGCGGCCGCGTTGATCGTGGTCGTCGCTTTCAGTGGCTTCATTGTCGTCAACGATTACCGACAACGGCAGTCGCTGAAAACCAGTGTCATGACCGAGCTGCAACAGCTGGGCAGCCTGACTACTCAGAACATCCAGACCTGGCTGGAAAGTCGCATCCAGCTTCTGCAATCCATGGCGCAGCAGATCGCCGTGGATGGCTTCGAGAAGCCACAGTTGCAGCGGGCCATCGGCCTGTCGGCGTACACCGACAACTTCCAGCTCAGTTACTTCGGCAGTACCGGCGGCGTCATGTTTTCGATTCCGGCCGGTAACCGTGCCGCTGACTACGATCCCCGCGCCCGCGGTTGGTACAAGGCGGCGCAGGGCGCGCCGGGCACCATTGTCACCGAACCGTACATCGCCGCATCCTCGGGCAAACTGGTGGTGACTCTGGCGACGCCGGTCAAGATCCAGGGCCAACTGGCAGGCGTGGCGGGCGCGGATATTTCCCTGGACAGCATCAGCAAGACCATCAACTCGCTGAACTTCGGCGGTCATGGCTATGCGTTCATTGTGAGTGCGGAGGGCAAGATCCTGGTTCACCCGGACAGCAAGCTGGTGCTCAAGAACATCAGTGAAGCGTACCCGGTCAACACCCCGCGTATCACGACAGGCGTGACCGAGATCGAATCGGGGGCCAAGGCCGAGATCATTTCCTTCACACCGGTGCAAGGCGTGTCGTCGGCCAACTGGTACGTCGGGTTGGTGCTGGAACAGGACGCCGCCTATGCGATGCTCAGCGAATTCCGTACCTCGGCCATCACTGCGATGGTGGTCGTGGTGCTCGGGATCATCCTGCTGCTCGGCCTGTTGATCCGGGTCCTGATGCAACCGCTGCATCAGATGGGCCGGGCCATGCGCGACATCGCGAACGGCGAGGGCGATCTGACCAAGCGTCTGGCGATTACCTCGCAGGACGAATTCGGCGAGCTGGCGCATTCGTTCAACCATTTCGTCGAGCGTATTCATGCCTCGATTCGCGAAGTGGCGAGCACTGCCAGTCAATTGGGTGAGGTTGCAACCCGTGTGGTGCAGGTCTCGAACGCCTCGATGACCAACTCGGATCAGCAGGCCTACCGCACCGAAAGCGTTGCCGCCGCCATCAATCAGCTGGGCGCCGCCGCCCAGGAAATCGCTCAGAACGCCGCACGCACTTCGCAGCAGTCCAGCGACGCCAGTCAGCTGGCCGGTGAAGGCCAAAGCGTGGTGCAGCAGACCATCACCGCCATGCACCAGCTGTCCGGCAAGATCAGCGATTCGTGCGTCAATATCGAAAGCCTGAATGAGAAGACTGCCAACATCGGGCAGATCCTCGAAGTGATCACCAGTATTTCGCAGCAGACCAACCTGCTGGCGCTCAACGCCGCGATCGAAGCGGCGCGCGCCGGCGAGGCCGGGCGTGGGTTTGCGGTGGTGGCCGACGAGGTCCGTAACCTGGCGCACCGCACCCAGGATTCCGCTCAACAGGTCAAGACCATGATCGAGGAGCTGCAGGTCGGCGCTCGCGAGGCGGTCGGCAACATGACCGAAAGCCAGCGCCAGAGCGAGGACAGCGTGTCCGTGGCCAATCGTGCGGGCGAGCGACTGGGCAGCGTCACCCGTCGGATTGACGAAATCAACGGCATGAACCAGTCGGTCGCGGCAGCTACCGAAGAACAGACCTCGGTGGTGGAGTCGATCAACGTCGACATTACCCAGATCAACACCTTGAACCAGCAGGGCGTCGACAACCTGCGCCAGACTCTGGCCGCCTGTAATTCGCTCGAAGAGCAGGCTGCGCGCCTGCAACAGCTGGTGGGCAGTTTCCGCATCTGACCCTGACCCGACACTGCCGGCCGCAATGGCCGGCGGTGTCTTCACTGCCTTGCCCCGTCTTCTTCGCGCTTGCTGCGCGCCTTCCTGAAACATAACCGCCGAAAAACTGTTATCGCCTCGTAATAGACAGTTCATGCCCCTGCAATAACCGGGGTCCAGTCTTGCTGACAACCGAACGCGACCTCACCGGTTGCCAACGAGACAGAGAAGCTTTTCATGAACGCTGCGATCCATGTCGACGGTCTGAACAAGACCTTTTCACGCAAGAGCGCTTTGGTAGACCTCATGTTGTCTATACAACAGGGCGAAATGGTAGCGCTGATCGGCGCTTCGGGTTCCGGCAAGTCCACGCTGCTGCGCCACATGGCAGGGCTGGTGTGCTGCGACCGCGCCAATGGCGGTCAGGTCCGGGTGCTGGGCCGCGAGGTGCAGGCTGCCGGCCGCCTGAACGGCGAGGTGCGCCGGTTGCGCTCCGACATCGGCTATATCTTCCAGCAATTCAACCTGGTCAATCGACTAAGCGTGCTCGACAACGTATTGATTGGCTGCCTGGGCCGCATGTCGCGCTGGCGCGGCAACCTTGCGATGTTCAACGCCGAGGAAAAGCAGCGTGCGATGGCCTCGCTGGAGCGCGTCGGCCTTGCCGATCTTGCCGGTCAGCGCGCATCGACCCTGTCGGGTGGCCAGCAACAGCGCGTGGCCATTGCCCGTGCGCTGACCCAGCAGGCTGAAGTGATTCTGGCCGACGAACCCATTGCCTCGCTGGACCCGGAGTCGGCGCGCAGGGTCATGGAGATTCTTGCGGACATCAACCGCCGCGACGGCAAAACCGTGGTCGTCACTCTGCATCAGGTCGACTACGCCGTGCGTTATTGCCCGCGTGCCGTCGCCCTGAAGAGCGGACGCATCCATTTCGACGGCGCCGCCCAGGATCTCGACAGCCAGTTCCTCAACGACCTTTACGGGGCCGATGTGGACACCAGTCTCATGATCTCGACTCAGGGCCGGCGTGCCGACAGCGCGCCACCGCTGGCGCTGGCCAAAATCTGATTCCCACCGTCCCATCCAACGAATGCACTCATGCGAGCGCATTCAACCGCATGAAACCACTCAGGAGCGCTTACATGTTCAACCGCATCGGTCGCGTCCTCGCGTCTGCCGCCTTGCTGACCAGCTGTGTGCTGGGCACTGCTCAGGCGGATGACAAGGTTATCAACTTCGGCATCATGTCCACCGAGTCTTCGCAAAACCTCAAGGCCATCTGGCAGCCGTTCCTCGACGACATGGGCAAGCAGACCGGTCTGAAAATCAACGCCACGTTCGCTTCGGATTACGCCGGGCTGATTCAGGGCATGCGCTTCAACAAGGTCGACGTGGCCTGGCTCGGCAACAAGGCGGCCATCGAGGCGGTGGACCGCTCCAATGGTGAGATCTTTGCCCAGACCACCGCAGCCAACGGCTCGGCGGGGTACTACAGCCTGCTGATCGCGCGCAAGGACAGCCCGATCAACTCGGTCGAGGACATGCTCAAGAATGCCAAAACCCTGACCTTCGGCAACGGCGATCCGAACTCCACCTCCGGCTACCTGGTGCCTGGCTACTACGTGTTCGCCCAGAACCATGTTGACGCCTCGACCGCTTTCAAACGCGCGCTCAACTCCAGTCACGAGGTCAACGCGCTGAGCGTCGCCAAGGGCCAGCTGGATGTCGCGACGTTCAACAGCGAAGGCTGGGACCGCCTGGCCGTGACCCAGCCAGACAGCCTCAAGCAACTGAAGGTGATCTGGAAGTCGCCGATCATCCCGTCCGATCCGATGGTCTGGAGCAAGACGCTGTCGGCCGAGAACAAGAACAAAATCCGCGAATTCTTTACCGGCTACGGTGACAGCGCCGAGGAGAAGGCAGTGCTCGCCAACATGCAGCAAGGCCGCTTCATTACCTCCAGTGACGATCAGCTGTTGCCGATCCGCCAGCTGGAACTGTTCAAGCAGCGTACTGAAGTAAACGCCAGCAACACCCTGAGCGCGGACGAGAAAGCCACGCGTCTCAAGGATATCGACGCCAGCCTTGGCAAGTTGCAGGAGCGCATCACCGAGCTGAACAAGAAGGCCGGTGCCAGCAGCGCCGGTTGATCGGCCAGGGCGCGGCGCACAAGGCCGCGCCCGTTCGGTTTCTTATCAGGAATTGCATATGACCACTTACGTTGCAAACGCCCAGGCCGTCGGCAAACGCGGCTGGACCGCTTACCTGGGTTGGGGGCTGCTTCTGGCGGCGCTCGCCTGGGCCTGGCAGGGCGCGGAAATGAACCCGCTGGCGCTGGTCCGCGACTCGGCCAACATGGCGACCTTCGCGTCGGATTTCTTCCCGCCTGACTTCCGCGAGTGGCGCAGCTACCTCAAGGAAATGCTGGTCACGATCCAGATTGCGCTGTGGGGCACGGTGCTGGCCATCGTCTGTTCGGTGCCGCTGGGCATTCTCTGCGCCGAGAACATCACGCCGTGGTGGGTGCATCTGCCATTGCGCCGCTGCATGGACGCGTTCCGTTCGATCAACGAAATGGTGTTCGCCATGCTGTTCGTGGTGGCGGTAGGTCTGGGCCCTTTCGCTGGTGTGCTGGCGCTGTGGATCAGCACCACCGGGGTCCTCGCGAAACTGTTTGCCGAAGCCGTCGAAGCCATCGATCCGGGACCCGTGGAAGGCGTGCGGGCAACCGGGGCCAGTGCTCTGCAGGAAGTCATCTACGGCGTCATTCCGCAGGTCATGCCGTTGTGGATTTCCTATGCTCTGTATCGTTTCGAGTCCAACGTGCGTTCGGCCACCGTGGTCGGCATGGTCGGGGCGGGCGGGATCGGCGTGATCCTCTGGGAGAACATTCGCGCGTTCGAGTTCATGCAGACCAGCGCCGTGCTGCTGGTGATCATCATTGTGGTCAGCCTGATCGACATCGTGTCCCAGCGCTTGCGCAAGCAATTCATCTGACGAGGGGTGCCGCACGGCGCTTTTTTTAAACATGCAGTTGTCTAGACAAGCAGAACCGGTGTACCGCGAACTGGCGGACACCTTGCGCCAGGAGCTTGGCGACTACCAGCCGGGTGAATATCTGCCGGCCGAGTTCCAGTTGGCCGAGCGCTTCAGTGTCAATCGCCACACGGTACGTCGTGCCATCGACGAGCTGGTGCGCGAAGGCAGCGTGCTGCGCCGCCAGGGCAAGGGCACGCAGGTGCTGGATCGCCCGCTGATTTATCCGGTCCAGGCCGACAGCGCCTACAGCCAGTCGCTTTCAGCGCAAGGCGTGGGCGTCGAAGCGGTGCTGTTGCTGCGTCGGCCCTGCGTCGCCAGCCGCGAAGATGCCCGGCATCTGGGCCTTGCCGAACACGCACCGCTGATCGAACTGCAGACCCTGCGCAAGCTCGACGGCCAGCCAGTCAGCCTGATCCGTCATCGCTACTGCGCCAGCCTGACCGAGTTGCTCGCGGACTATCGGGGCGGGTCGGTTCGCCAGTATCTGGCGGACCGCGAGCTGCCGTTGAGCCGCGATCTGAGTCTGATCGGCGCGCGCCTGCCGGGGCGTGAAGAAGCAGGGCTGCTGCTGATGCCACGCCACTTGCCGGTACTCACCGTGCTGACCGTTTCCAGTGATCGTTCCGGACGCCCGGTGGAGCTTGCCCAGTCCACCAGCCGCTCGGATCGCTTCCAATATCAGGTGACAACATGACGCAGACATCTACCGCGCAACTGTCGCCGGACCTCGCTGCTCGCCAGCGCTGGATCGGCATCCTCGCGCGTGCCCGGTTCGAGGAACTGAGCCCTCACCAGAGCGCGCTATGCGACACCGAATATCAAATGATTCGCGCCCCGGAAATCGGCATGACGCTGGTGCGCGGCCGCATGGGCGGGACCGGCGCGGCGTTCAACGTCGGCGAAATGAGCGTCACCCGCTGTGTGGTCCGACTGGCCGACGGGCGTACCGGTTACAGCTATCTGGCCGGGCGTGACAAGCGCCACGCCGAACTGGCCGCACTGGCGGACGCGCATTTGCAAGGCGCTCGCCAGGCATGGTGGCTGGACGAGTTGATCGAGCCGCTGGCACAGGCGCAAGCCGCGCGCCGGGCGCGACAGGATGCCGAAACCGCGGCAACCAAAGTCGAGTTCTTTACCCTGGTTCGAGGAGAAGACTGATGAACGCCATCCTTCTGCAACCGGCCTTCAACGATCCGGTGCTCGATGCCCAGCGCAGCTTTCGCGCCGCGCTCGACGCCCTGGCTCGTCCCGGCGTCGTGCAAACGCTGATGCCGGCGCAACTGCCGCCCGCGCTGCACGGCCTCGACAGCGCGACCCACGCCTTGTGCCTGGCCCTGCTGGATCTGGACACGCCACTGTGGCTGGCGCCGGCGTTCGACACGCCGGCCATTCGCGCCAACCTGGCGTTTCACTGCGGCTGTCCACTGGTCAGCGAGCGCCGCGCCGCACGTTTCGCATTGCTCGATGGCGCCTACGCCGACGATCTGAGCGACTTCGATACCGGCAACGACCGCTATCCGGACCAGTCCTGCACCTTGCTGGTCCAGCTGCCTGACCTCAATGGCGGCGCGTCCCTGCACTGGAGCGGGCCGGGGATCGAACAGGCGATTTGCACTGATCTGCCGGTGCCTGCCGGATTCTGGAGCCAGCGCGCCGCGCGCAACGAATTCCCGCGCGGGCTGGATGTGTTCTTTCTGGCCGGCAGCCGGATCATCGGCCTGCCGCGCAGCACTCGTGTACAGGAGCGTGCCTGATGTATGTCGCCGTGAAAGGTGGCGAGCACGCCATCGATAATGCCCACCGCTTGCTGGCCAGCCGCCGTCGTGGCGATACCGCCGTGGCGGAACTGGGCGTCGAGCAGATCCGCCAGCAATTGCCGTTGGCGGTCGCCCGGGTCATGACCGAAGGTTCGCTGTACGACGAGCAACTCGCGGCGCTGGCCATCAAGCAGGCGGCCGGCGATCTGGTAGAAGCAATCTTTCTGCTGCGCGCCTATCGCACGACCCTGCCGCGCTTTTGCGCCAGCCTGCCGATCGATACTTCCAGCATGCAACTGAGCCGACGGCTGTCGGCAACTTTCAAGGACGTGCCGGGCGGGCAGCTGTTGGGGCCGACGTTCGACTATACCCATCGCCTGCTGGATTTCACCCTGCTGGCCGAAGGCGAATATCCGGGCCCGAGCATCACGCCTGATGCGCCGCTTGAGCCGTGCCCGCGGGTGCTGGATGTGCTGGCCAGGGAAGGGCTGATCAAGACCGAAGCCGATGACGGCCAGAGCGTTGCTGACATCACTCGTGAGCCTCTGGAGTATCCGTCCAGCCGCGCCGAACGCCTGCAAGCGCTGGCGCGGGGTGACGAGGGTTTCTTGCTGGCGCTGGGTTATTCGACCCAACGCGGCTATGGCCGCAACCATCCGTTCGCCGGTGAAATCCGCATCGGAGAGGTAGAGGTATGGATCGAGCCGGAGGAGCTGGGTTTCCCCATCACCCTCGGCGCCATCGAAATCACCGAATGCGAGATGGTCAACCAGTTCGTCGGCTCGGCCAGCGAACCACCACAGTTCACCCGTGGCTATGGCCTGGCGTTCGGTCAGGCGGAACGCAAGGCGATGGGCATGGCGCTGGTGGATCGTTCGCTGCGAGCCGAGGAGTACAACGAGCAGATCCAGTCTCCGGCACAGCAGGAAGAATTCGTGCTGTCGCACTGCGACAACGTCGAGGCTGCCGGTTTCGTCTCGCACCTCAAACTGCCGCATTACGTGGACTTCCAGTCCGAGCTGGAGCTGATCCGCAAACTGCGCAAGCCGGCCGCCGCTTCAGAGATCAAGCCTGGGGAGAACCAACAATGAACGCAGCGCAAACCCGGGACAGCGAATACAACTTCGCCTATCTGGACGAACAGACCAAACGCATGATCCGCCGCGCGTTGCTCAAGGCCGTGGCCATTCCGGGCTACCAGGTGCCGTTCGGCGGTCGGGAAATGCCGCTGCCCTACGGCTGGGGCACCGGCGGCATGCAGCTGACCGCCGCGATCCTCGGTGCGCAGGACGTGCTCAAGGTTATCGACCAGGGCGCCGACGACACCACCAATGCGGTGTCCATCCGCAGGTTCTTCTCGCGCACCGCCGGTATCGCCACCACTGAGCGAACCCCTGAGGCGACAGTGATCCAGACCCGTCACCGGATTCCGGAAACCGCGCTGCAAGCCGGGCAGATTCTGGTCTATCAGGTGCCGATTCCCGAACCGCTGCGCTTCATCGAGCCGTCGGAGACCGAGACCCGCACCATGCATGCGCTGGACGACTACGGCGTCATGCACGTCAAGCTCTACGAAGACATCGCCACTTTCGGCCATATCGCCACCAGTTACGCCTATCCGGTGATGGTCGACGAGCGCTACGTAATGGACCCGTCGCCGATCCCCAAATTCGACAACCCCAAGCTGGACATGAGCCCGGCCCTGATGCTGTTCGGTGCCGGACGGGAAAAGCGGCTCTACGCCGTGCCGCCGTACACGCGGGTGACGAGCCTGGATTTCGAGGACCATCCTTTCGAAGTGCAGCGCTGGGAGCAGTGCTGCGCTATCTGTGGCAGTCGCGATTCCTATCTTGATGAACTGATCCTCGACGATGCGGGCACCCAGAGTTTCGTCTGCTCCGATACCGATTACTGCGCGCAGCGCGTCAGCCAGAAGGAGGGCCGCGAATGACCGCCGCCCCAAGCTTGCCAGTTGTTGAAAGTCGTCAGGCCGGGCGCGACCAGCCACTGCTCAAGGTGCGTGGACTGACGCGCCTTTACGGCCCGGAGAAAGGCTGCAAGGACGTCAGCTTCGACCTGTATCCGGGTGAGGTGCTGGGCATTGTCGGCGAGTCCGGCTCCGGCAAGTCGACCTTGCTGTCGCTGCTCAGCGGTCGCTGCCCGCCGGATCGCGGCAACGTCGGTTATCGCGACACGCAGCACCGCTGGCTTGACCTGTACAGCGCCAGCGAAGCCGAACGCCGCACGTTGCTGCGCACTGAATGGGGCTTTGTCGAGCAGAACCCCAGGGACGGCCTGCGCATGGGCGTCTCCGCGGGAGCCAACATCGGCGAGCGTTTGATGGCACAGGGCGTTCGCAACTACGGCGCATTGCGCGGCGCGGGGCTGGACTGGCTGAGCCAGGTGGAAATCGACCCGCAACGCATCGACGACTTGCCGCGTACCTTTTCCGGGGGCATGCAGCAGCGCCTGCAGATCGCCCGCAATCTGGTGTCGAGCCCGCGACTGGTGTTCATGGACGAGCCTACCGGCGGCCTCGATGTGTCGGTGCAGGCACGACTGCTCGACCTGCTGCGCGGCCTCGTGCGCGAACTGGACCTGGCGGTGGTGATCGTCACCCACGACCTGGCCGTGGCGCGTCTGCTGGCCGACCGGCTGATGGTCATGCGCCGCTCCGAGGTGGTGGAAACCGGCCTCACCGACCAGATCCTCGACGATCCACAGCACCCGTATTCGCAACTGCTGGTGTCCTCGGTACTGCAACCGTGAACCGGCCAAAGGGAAGCGTCTGATGAATACCTTGATCGAGGTCCGTGACCTCTCGAAAACCTTCACGCTGCATCAACAGAACGGCGTGGTACTCAACGTGCTGCGCGGCCTGAATTTCTCGGTGCGGGGCGGCGAATGTCTGGTCCTGCACGGCCATTCCGGAGCAGGCAAAAGCACCTTGCTGCGCACGCTGTATGGCAACTATCTGCCGGCAGGCGGGAGCATTCGCCTGCAACATGATGGGCAATGGGTCGAGCTGGTGGGTGCCGAGCCGCGCCAGGTGCTGGACGTCAGGCGGCGCACGCTGGGTTATGTCAGCCAGTTCCTGCGCGTCATCCCGCGCGTCAGCAGCCTTGACGTGGTGATGGAGCCGGCGCTGGCGCGAGGCTGGCCGCGTGATCAGGCGCGACAGCGCGCCGAAGCGTTGCTGACCCGGCTCAACATCGCTCCACGCCTCTGGCAGCTGGCGCCGAGCACCTTTTCCGGCGGCGAGCAGCAGCGCATCAACATCGCCCGCGGCTTCATGGTGCCCTGGCCGGTCCTGTTGCTCGACGAACCCACCGCATCGCTGGACGAAACCAACGGCCAGGTGGTGCTGGAACTGATCGACGAAGCCAAGGCCGCGGGCACTGCCGTGATCGGCATTTTCCATGACCGCATCGCCCGTGAGGCAGTTGCCGACCGCCATCTGGACATGACCCCGCTGGACCTCACTGCCAAGGAGTTGCTGCAATGCTGAGCGAACAGATCTTTACCAATGCCAGGATCGTCACCGGCGAGCAGGTATTCAGCGGCACCGTGGTCAGTCGCGACGGAGTGATCGTCGATGTCACGGCGGGCCGCAGTTCGGTCAGCCAGGCGCTGGACCTGCAAGGCGACTATCTGTTGCCGGGTCTGGTTGAGCTGCACACCGATAATCTGGAAAAGCACCTTTCGCCGCGCCCCGGCGTGGACTGGCCCTCGACCTCGGCGGTCATCAGTCATGATGCCCAGATTGTCGCCGCCGGCATCACCACGGTGTTTGACGCGCTGTCCATCGGCGACGTCAACCCCAAAGGCAAACGCATGCAGCAACTGCCGGCCATGCTCGAAGCCATCGCCGCCGCCAACGCCGCTGGCCTGACTCGCGCCGAGCACCTGCTGCACCTGCGCTGCGAGGTCAGCCATCCGGACACCCTGGGCGTGTTTCGCGATTTGGTCGGGCAGCCACTGGTGCAGCTGGTTTCGGTGATGGATCACGCTCCCGGCCAGCGCCAGTTTGCCCTCGAATCAAAGTACCGCGAGTACTACATGGGCAAGTACCACCTCAGCCCTGAAGACATGGAGCGTTTCATCGTCGAGCAGGTGGCGAACTCCGCGCGTTACGCCGATGCCTACCGCAGTGCCATTGTCCAACTGTGCCATGCGCGCAATCTGGCCATTGCCAGCCACGATGACGCGACTGCGGCCCACGTCGAGGAATCGGCGGGTTACGGGATGAACATTGCCGAGTTCCCGACCACGCTGGAGGCCGCGCACAGTTGCCGGCGGCTGGGCATGAGCGTGTTGATGGGGGCGCCGAACGTGGTGCGCGGCGGATCGCACTCCGGTAATGTGGCGGCGACCGATCTGGCCCGAGAAGGGCTACTGGATATTCTGTCCAGCGATTATTATCCGGCCAGCCTGCTGCAGGCGGCGTTCATGCTTGCTCAACCGGACGACGAGCAGACGCTTGCCCAGGCAATCAATACGGTCAGCGGCGCGCCCGCCAGGGCGGCAGGGCTGATGGATCGCGGGGAAATCCGGGTCGGTTTGCGCGCCGACCTGGTCCAGGCGCGGACACACGGCAGCCTGCCGGTGATCCAGAGCGTGTGGCGACAAGGCAAGAGGGTGTTCTGATGGCTGGCAGATTGATCTATCTCATCGGGCCGTCCGGTTCAGGCAAGGACAGCCTGCTGGACGCCGCGCGCGAAACGCTGGCGGCGCGCGGCTGCCGCATCGTGCGGCGGGTGATTACTCGTTCGGCCGAAGCGGTTGGCGAAGCGGCGCAGGCGGTGAGCGTCGAGCAGTTCGAGACGATGCGCCAGCAAGGCGCGTTCGCCTTGAGCTGGCAGGCCAACGGCTTGCACTACGGCATCCCGATCGAGATCGATCAATGGCTGCAACAGGGGCATGACGTGTTGATCAATGGCTCTCGGGCGCACTTGCCGCAGGCGCAACAGCGTTATCCGGGGCTGCTCGCGGTGCTGCTGACCGTCGAGCAGAACGTGCTGCGTCGCCGTCTGCTGGCGCGGGGACGCGAATCAATAGTGGAAATCGAAGCGCGACTGGAGCGCAATGCGCGCTTCGCCGGCGAGCTGCTGTCTGGCAACCCGTCGGTGCGGCTGCTGGATAACTCCGGCGACCTGCAGGAAACCGTCGCCGCGCTGATCAGCCATATAGAGCATCAACCTGCATGCGCCTGACGCTGCTGGGCACCGGCGACGCGCGGCAGGTTCCGGTCTATGGCTGTGCATGCCCGGCCTGTGTTGCGGCGTCGGCGGATGCGCGTCTGCGACGCCTGCCGTGCAGCGCATTGATCGAGTGTGACGGGCAGCGCTGGTTGATCGACAGCGGTTTACCGGACCTCACCGAGCGGTTTGCGCCGCACAGCCTGAGCGGCATTTTGCAGACCCATTACCACGCCGACCATGCACAGGGCTTGCTGCACTTGCGCTGGGGGCAGGGGCTGGTGATACCGGTTCACGGGCCGGCCGATCCGGAAGGACTGGCGGACCTGTACAAGCATCCCGGGATTCTGGACTTCAGCCAGCCCTTCGCAGCGTTGGAAACCCGTACGTTCGGCGGTCTGCAAGTCACCGCGCTGCCGTTGGTGCATTCCAGGCCGACCTTCGGCTACTTGCTGCAAGGTAGCGGCCGGACGCTGGCGTATCTGACCGACACCGTCGGCCTGCCTGATGACACCGCTCGTTATCTGCGGGGCCAGCGGCTGGATGCATTGATTCTCGACTGCTCCATGCCGCCGCAGCCGCAAACCCCACGCAACCACAACGACCTGACGCTCGCGCTGAAGACCATCGAACAGCTGCAACCGGCCAGCGCCATCCTGACCCACATCGGCCACACCCTGGACGCCTGGCTGATCGCCGAGCCACGTCAACTGCCTGCGAACGTGCTGGTCGGGCGGGAAGGGATGGTGATCTGATCCCAAAGGCTTGGCGCAGTACCTGAAGGAGCAGGCTCGCTTGTGTCTTCAGGTCCGAAGTGTGCCGCAGTCCTGTGGGAGCCAGCTTGCTGGCGAGGACGCCCGTGTTGATCACACATCTTCATCGCCTGATCGAAGATCTCGCCAGCAAGCTGGCTCCTACATGGACTGGCGTTGCCCGCAAGAGCTGCATGCGCGCTTGAGCAAGGCCTTGCTCCCGCTGCGCGCCAGATCGCAGGCGAGCGAAGTTGTCGGTCGCTGCAGACACATTAGGCAGCCGCCCGCCGGCATCGTGCATCCTGCCCAGTCACGTCTAGGCTCAACCCGCACCTTCGACGCGCCGGGTCCGGTGTACGTCGCTCGAACGTCGCTTTCTCCTGATAGCTCTACATCACACGAGGATCACTCGCTATGAGCCTGTTGAAAGTCAAAGACGGTACCGAGATTTACTACAAGGACTGGGGGACCGGTCAGCCGGTGGTGTTCTCCCACGGCTGGCCGCTGGACGCCGATGCCTGGGACAGCCAGATGAATTTCCTGGGGCGCCACGGGCTGCGGGTTATCGCCCATGACCGGCGGGGCCATGGTCGTTCCGGACAAAGCTGGGACGGCAACGAGATGGACACCTACGCCGACGATCTGGCGCAGCTGTTCGAGGCGCTGGATCTCAAGGAAGCGATCATGATCGGCCACTCCACTGGTGGCGGCGAAGTGGCCCGTTACATCGGCCGTCATGGGACGTCGCGGGTTGCCAAGGCGGTGTTGATCGGCGCTGTTCCACCGCTGATGCTGCAGACCGTAGCCAACCCTGACGGCCTGCCCATCGAGGTGTTCGACCAGATCCGCGAGGGCGTTGCCACCAACCGCTCGCAGTTCTTCAAAGACCTGGCGGTGCCTTTCTATGGTTTCAATCGAGAGGGTGCGCCAGCTTCACAGGGCATCATCGATGCGTTCTGGGCCATCGGCATGCTGGGTTCGATCAAGGGCGAGCTGGACTGCATCAAGGCGTTCTCCGAAACCGATTTCACCGAAGACTTGCGCCGTTTCGACGTACCGACGCTGATCCTGCATGGCGACGACGACCAGATCGTGCCGCTCGGCGCTTCGGCGCTCAAGGCCGTGGAACTGGTTCAGGGCGCGGTACTGAAGATCATCCCCGGCGCGCCGCACGGTATGTGCACGACCCTGGCCGACGAGATCAATCGTTATCTGCTGGAGTTCATCCGCCAACCCTAGCTTCCATCCCTGCTGATCCACCCTGTTCGGGAGGCCGGCCGGCCTCTCGAACCCAGGCTTCTCAACCCTTGGGTCCCGAACCGGTTCTAGACCTGCGTGGCGATCCACATCCAGACAGGCAGAGTAACAGCCGACAGCGCGGTGGTCAGGCAGATTGCCGAGCTGGTCTTCTGGCTATCTTCCAGCACACGGGCGAAGCCCAGCACATTGACGCCGCAGGGGCAGGCGCTCATCAGCATGAGCACCGCGCGCGGCATGCCATCGATATTCAGCAGGACACAGGCCAGCAACACCAGTAGCGGCATCAGCGCCAGCTTGGCGAAACTGATGCCCAATGCCTCGGCGCTGGGCGTCAGACGGTAGCCGGCCAGGTTGGCGCCCAGCACGATCAGCGCGCAGGGCAGGGCGGCGTGGGCCAGCCAGCCGCTCAGCTGGTCTGCCCAGCCGGGCAGCGGCACGCCGGACAGGTTGACCGCCATGCCCAGCAGCAGGCCGATGATGATCGGGTTGGCGAGGCTGGACACCAGCGTGCGCGCATTGAACGGGGCGTCTCCAGCAAGACTTTCGTAAAAGCTCTGAAAGCTGAACAGCAACAGGCTGTGCACCGCGATCACAGTGAATAACAGCACCAGCCCCGGGTTGCCGAACAGATCGGCAACCAGTGGCAGGCCGATCAGCATGTTGTTGGAAAAGCTGGCGGTAAGGCCGAAGGGTGTCGGGCGATGAACGAAGCGGTGGACAACCAGATTGACCAGCGAGAACACCAGCAGCGCCGGTATGAAATAAGCCGCGAGGATGCTCAGGTCCAGGCCGTCCTGAAGATGGGCATGGACCATGCCGGTAAACAGCACCATCGGCAGAAACAGCTTGAACGCCAGATTGCTCAGCGCCCGATTGCCCTCTGTCGACAGGGCGCCGCGCCTTGCCAGTACGTAACCCAGAACAATCAGCAGGAATATCGGCAGGATGGCTTGGGTAACGGCCACGGGTCTCGCTCCATGAGGAATGGCCGCGCAGTATGACTGAGCGCGACCGTTTTTTCCTCCACGCCGGGCGGGCGGCGCGGGTCATGCCGGCTCAGTAACCGGCGGCGGCACCATTGCTGCGCGGGTCGAATGCACCCTCGAACAGGCCGTTGGGCGTGCGTACGGCCGCTGCTGCATGGCCCATGGTTTCGGTAAACGCGCCCAGCACTTCCACCTCATGACCTAATGCTTTCAGGCGGTCTATGACCTGCGGAGCAAAACGGGACTCCAGTTTCAACGAGTCACTGCTTTCGCCCCAGGTCCGGCCCAGCAGCCAGCGCGGCGCGGTGACCGCTTGCTGTAGTGACTGACCGAACACGGCATAACGGCTGAACACTGCGGCCTGGGTCTGCGGCTGACCGTCGCCACCCATCGTGCCGTAGACCAGCGTGCGACCATCGGCCAGTCGCGCGGCGGCGGGGTTCAAGGTGTGAAACGGCTTTTTGCCCGGACGCAATGCCAGCACGTGGGCCGGGTCCAGGCTGAAGGAGGCACCACGGTTCTGCCAGTTAAGGCCGCTGCGCGGCAGTACAACGCCGCTGCCGAACTCGTGATAGATGCTCTGGATGAACGAAACGGCAAGCCCGTTGCTGTCGATCACGCCCATCCAGATCGTGTCGCCCGGACCTTTGCCCTGACCCCAGGCGGCGGCACGCTCCGGGTCGATCTGCTGCGCCATGCTCTGCAGCGCTTCGGGCGTCAGACAGGCTTGCGGGTCGATGGTCATGTCCTGTGGATCGGTGATGTGCTCGTCGCGCACGCCAAACGCCAGCTTGGTGGCTTCCACCAGCGTGTGAATATGGGCCGCGCTGTCCGCCTCACAATCGCTTAACCCGGCGTGATCCGCGATGCCCAGAATCAGTTGCGAAACCAGGCCCTGGCTGGGTGGCGGCAGGTTGTAGACGGTGCCGGCACTGTGCGTCAGCTCCAGCGGTCGAACGCGTCTGGCGCGATAGCCAGCAAGGTCGTCGCGCGTGACCGGGCAGCCCAGCGCTTGCAGATCCTCGGCGATGTCGTCGCCCAATTTGCCGCGATAGAAGCTGTCCAGGCCTTCGTTCGCCAGGGTGTTCAGAGTCTGCGCCAGTCGCGGCTGGCGAAACAGCGCGCCGGCGGCGGGCACTTCGCCTTCCTGAAGGAAAGTGTCGGCAAAACCCGGTATGTCCTGCAGCTCAGCCAGTTTGCCGCGGGTCGCGGCGTGCTGGGACTCGGTCACCGGAATACCGGCGCTGGCGTAGTGGATTGCGTCGGCGAGCAGGCGGGACACCGGCAGCTTGCCGCCCATTTCCCCTGACACGGCCAGCGCTTCCTGCCAACCGCCGACGGTACCGGCAACGGTCAAAGCCGCGGACGGGCCGCGCGAGGGAATGCGCGGCAGGTCGGCGTAGCGCTCCAGCGTTGCCAGGCTTCCTGCGGGGCCGCTGGCATCGATTGCGACGGGCGCACCGGACGGTGGCACGATCAGCCAGAAGCCGTCACCTCCCAGGCTGTTCATGTGCGGGTAAACCACCGCGATGGACGCGGCAGCAGCGACCATCGCTTCAATGGCATTGCCGCCTTCGCGCAGGACCGCCAGCGCCGACTGGGCGGCGAGGCTGTGCGGAGCAACGGCGATACCGCGAGCGGCGAGGGTGGTGTTGAGCATCAGATGATTCCTTGTTCAGGCAACCCGGTTCGTGCGGGCATGGTTCGGGCAGGAGCGCGCCTGCCCGTGACGACGGACTCAGGCAACCACGGCGTTTTTGGCGACCCAGTTACTGCGCATGCGCTTGAGTACGAAGAAGGCCAGGAAGGCGGTGATGATATCGAAGCTGATGGCTACCGCGAAGACCGGTGTCCAGCTGTCGGTGTACTGGTGCAACAGTGCCGCGACCGGACCGCCGAAGATCGACCCGATGCCTTGCGCCATATACAGGAAGCCGTAATTGGTAGTGGCGTTTTTCGTGCCGAAGGTGTCGGTCAGGGTCGACGGGAACAGCGAGAAAATTTCGCCCCAACCCAGGAAGACCACACCCGACAGCAGCACGAACAGCACAGGGTTGTCGCTGGTGGTCAGCCACAGAGTCATGGCCACGCCTTCGAAGAAGAACGCGAACGCCATGGTGTTCTCGCGGCCCCAGCGGTCCGAGATCCAGCCGAACAGAGGCCGGGTCAGGCCGTTGCAGATGCGGTCGATGGTCAAGGCCAGCGGCAACGCGGCCATGCCGAACACCATTACGTCGGTCATGCCGAAATCCTTGGCGAAGCTGGCCATCTGCGAGGTCACCATCAGACCCGAGGTGGACATCATGGCGAACATTGCGAACATCAGCCAGAACACCTTGGTCTTGAGCATTTGTCTGGGCGTGAAGTCGGCAACCGTCGCCACTACTTGCGGCTGGGCTATCTCGCGGGCAGCAGGCGGCTGGCGCAGAAACTGTGAAGCGATCAGACCGACAATGCCCAGAATGACGCCGAACGTGGTCATGGTGGTCTCCATGCCGACGTCGCGCAGGCTGTTGCTGATCGGGAAGGTGGTGATCATCGCGCCCATGCCGTAGCCGGCCGCTACCGCGCCGGCCGCAAGACCGCGGCGGTCGGGAAACCAGCGAACCATCAGCCCGATGATGCCGACATAGACAATGCCCGTGCCCAGACCGCCCAGCAGACCATAAGTAAGGTACAGCGAGGTCAGCGAGTTGGCATGACTGGCCAATACCCAACTAAGACCGGATACCGCGCAGCCAACGGCAATCAACTTGCGAATACCGAATCGGTCAACCAGAAAACCCTGAACAGGGGAAAAGAAAGTCTGAAGAACAATCAACAGGGAAAACGTTATTTGAACCTGGGCCAATGAGGCGCCGAGTTTTATGGTCAATGGGCCGGTGAACAAAGTCCAGACGTATTGCGGACTGGAAATCGCCATCATGCACACCATGCCGGCCACCAGCTGGTACCAGCGTGATTGTGTGTTTGCAGTGGTGGTGGCATTCAGATCGAGCGTCTTGCTGATCATGGAAGATTCCTCGCTGTATTAACAGGTTGCCCGAAGATATCGGGTGGGCATGCCAGTAATTAGCAAGGGGTGTGCCATATTTATTAATGAAGTTGGAATAAGTTTGTAAATCTGAGTGATGTTGAATCAGGTATTAGATGGCGGGCACGGTTTATTCCTGTGTGATTCACAGTTGGTTCATATTTGAAAGTGCATATAAAACTGGTTGAACAACCAAGACCTTACGCTTTCCCGCAAGGGTCATCTAGCGCTAATGAGCCAAGCTGTGTCGCCAAACGGACAGAATTGAAATATCCCGATTCTATGGCCTTGCTGGCATGCCCAGTGACAGTGCGCTTGCACCTCGAAGGCGCACGGCATCTGCTCCGGCCGCCTGATTTTGCGATGAAAGCTCATGACGCTGGATCATGATGTTATAGTGTAACTCGCTTAACGTTCCTTCCATTCACCTCGGAATTCCGATTTCCATGAGTACTGCTGTCAATGCCATTGCCGCGCCGTCTTCACGGCTGCGCTCGATCGACGCCTTGCGTGGGCTGATCATCCTTTTCATGTTGCTGGACCATGTTCGGGAAACCTTTTTCCTGCACCGTCAGGTCAGCGATCCCATGGACGTATCGGCCACCGCGCCAGAGCTGTTCTTCAGCCGCCTGTTGGCGCATTTATGTGCGCCGCTGTTCGTCTTTCTGACCGGGCTTTCGGCGTTCCTGTACGGCGAGAAGCACAGCGGGCGGGCCGACGTCTCAGCCTTTTTGCTCAAGCGTGGGCTGTTTCTGATAGCGCTGGAGTTCACCCTCGTGAGCTTTGCCTGGACTTTTCAGTTCCCGCCAACGGTGATTTACCTCCAGGTGATCTGGGCCATCGGCCTGAGCATGGTGGCGCTGTCGCTGCTGGTGTATTTGCCGCGCCCGGCGCTGGCGGTGATTGGCGCGGTTATCGTTGCCGGACATAACCTGCTTGATGGCGTGCATTTCGGGGTAGGCTCGGCGATGCATATTCCGTGGGCGATCCTGCATGACCGGGGCTGGATCGAAGTGTCGGAGACTCTGCGGTTGCGCACATCCTATCCGCTGCTGCCCTGGATTGGCGTGATTGCCCTGGGTTATGCCGCAGGTCCGTGGTTTGGCGCGGCCGCTGACGGCGACGCTCGCCGCAAGAAATTGTGGACAGCGGGCATCGTCACGCTGGTGGGCTTCATGACGCTGCGTTTGATCAACGGCTACGGGGACAAGCCCTGGAGCGTAGGTGAAACCGGGCTGCAATCTGTCATGAGCTTTTTGAACATCACCAAGTATCCGCCGTCACTGCTGTTCATCAGCCTCACGCTCGGCATCGGCCTGCTGTTGTTGATTGCGTTCGAGCGCTATCAGCAACAGCGGTGGTTGCGGCCCTTGGTCACCGTAGGCGCAGCGCCGATGTTTTTCTATCTGCTGCATTTGTATGTACTTAAAATTCTGTACCTGATTGCGGTGGCGCTCTGGGGGACGAATCAGGGCAACTATTTCGGGTTCGATGCGATGTGGGCGGTGTGGCTCTGTTCCGTACTACTGGCGGTCGCGCTGTTCCCGGCAGTGAGCTGGTTCGCCGCACTCAAGGCACGGCGGCGGGATATCACATGGTTGAAGTATCTGTGATGGCGTGATCGCCACGGGACTGAGTTCTTGATAGTGAACCGGGGCGCCCTGACCAGTTGTGAGAGGTCCAGTTTCGTAAGAATGGGTCACATGCGGCGCGCAATCTTTGTGTGAGCCAGCTTGCTGGCGAGGACATGGATATAGACGACACAGCGGTTGTGGCTGTCTCGGCCCCCCTCGCCAGCGAGCTGGCTCCCACAGGGACAGCACCGCTGCATGAACTGTAGGAGCTGGCTTGCCTGCGATCTGCCGGGAACCGGCAGCAAGATGGTTCATGCGGTATAAACAAGGTCGCCAGGATTACTGCCGCTACGCGCCAGATCGTCGGATTGCCGCCCAGAGCAAGCGGATCGCCGCCCGGTCACTCCCACGCCCTGCGGGCAGAATCAAAAGCGGATTCGCGGGCACCAGGAGTTTCTGCCCAGGTCCGGTTTCGTAAGAATGGGCCACATGCGCCGCAATCTGTTGTGGGAGGTAGCTTGCTGGCGAGGACATGGATATAGACGACACAGCGGTTATGGCTGTCTCGGCCCCCCCTCGCCAGCGAGCTGGCTCCCACGGGTTTGGTTTCATGAGTTCGGGCCGAAGGCGCCGCGATCTATTGTGGGAGGCAGCTTGCTGGCGACGGGGCCGGCACAGCCACGGTGGATGTTGAGCTTGAAATACCACCGTCGCGAGCGAGCTCCCTCCCACAGTTGGAGCATGCTTCACTCGTGATGCGGTTCTCCGACGAAGGTCAGCGAGGTGAACAGGCCGCGTTCGGCGATATCGGCGTCACCTTTGACCGGCACGGTTGTCTGCGCGGCGATGATGTTCAGGCCTTCGTTTCGCACCGGTACGTTTGCACGGCCTTCAGCGTCGGTTTCGGCGCTGACCTCGTGCGGCGCTCCGCGATAATCTCCGATCAGTTTGATGCCGGCCGCCGGCTTGCCATCGACCAGAACGCGAACCGGTAGAGGTTTGCCGACGCCGACCGTCAACGGGTCGGCTTGCGGCACGATGACGAAATCGATTTTATCGAAGGCGGGCAGGCGCGCACCTTGCTCATAGATCGCCACGCTGTATTTGAACGTGTGGGTGGAGTCGGTGCCGCCGGGCACTTGGCTGCGGCCCTGGTTGATCCACTTGCCGTCCGGACTGCGGGTCCACATGCCGTTGTCCAGGGCAACGGAGATGAGTGCCGGTGGTTTGAGCGGTTGCAGACGGGCGTGATCGTCCAGGCGCTGCACCGTGACCGGAATCATTCGCCCTTGCGGATCGAAGGCCCACGCGCCGCTGATCTTCTGAGCCTTGAACGGACTGTCTTCAGCGCCGTGTCCATAGACCACCTCGATATTGCCGCGCCGCTGTTCGGTCCACAGACCATGTGCGCTGACCTGGCCGACAAATAGCGCGCTGAACAGGGTCAGTGCCAGAACGGGTTTGGATAAAGGCATGATGTTTCCTTGTTTGTTGTTTGTTGCTGGTTGTTGGATGGAGAGTGCGGTTTCAGGAATCAGAGGTCGAGCGTGAGGCTGACGGTAAAATTGCGCGGCTCACCGGGGTTGACCCAGTAATTGCTGTACGATCGTTCGTAATACTTCTCGTCGAACACATTGTTCAGGTTCAGCCCAAGCGTCAGCGTGTCGGTGGCCTTGTAGTGAGCGAGCAGGTCGACGGTCTGGTAGGCCGGGAGTTCGAAGTCCTTGCCTGACTCGCCGGAGCGGTCGCCGACATACGTCCACGCCATGCCCACGTCCGAGCCACGCAGCGCGCCTTCCTGAAATTCGTAGACGCCCAGCACGCTGCCGCTGTGCCTGGCCACGCCCAGGATGCGGCTGCCGGTCGGGATGGTCCGGTCGCCTTTGGTGACTTCGGCGTCGATATATGCGTAGGCGCCGATTACACGAATGGCGTCGCTCAATTGCCCGGTGAATTGCATATCGATGCCCTGGCTGCGAGCCTTGCCCACCGCGCGGCGAGTGTCTGTGCCAGGGTCGAGCGCAAGCACGTTTTCCTTTTCGATACGGAAGGCGGCGAGGGTGGTGCTCAGGCGGTCGTCAAACAGTTCGCTCTTGATCCCTGCTTCGTAGCCGACGCCTTCTTCCGGGTCGAATGACTTGCCGGTCGCGTCCAGACCGCTGTTCGGTTTGAACGACGTCGAGGTATTGGCGAACAGCCCCACCTGCGGTGTCAGTTGGTACAGCAGGCCGGCGCGCTGGGTGAACGCCTCGTGGCGTTGGCCGGGAGTTGCGTTGCGAGCGTAGTCATCAGTGTGTTGATCGAAGTGTTCGTAGCGCGCGCCGATCATGCCGCGCAGTTTGTCGGTGAAAACGATCTGGTCCTGCAGGTTGAGGGCACGGCTCTCGATGTGTTCACGGAAGTCGGTGCCGGACGGCAGTCCGTTGGGTTTGGGCTGGCCGTAGACCGGGTCGTAAATGTCGATCGCGTACGGGCCGCCGGCGATGGTGGTGACTCGCTCCTGCTTGCGGTAATCCTCGTATTCAGTTCCGATCAGAATTTGGTGCTCGAGCCCGACCGCGTCGAAACGGCCGCGCAGCTCCAGTTGAGTGATGCTGTCGTGCCAGGCGTTGTCACGCTCGCGGTAGCGTCGGTTGACAGTGCGGCCATCGGCGTTCAGCGGAAATGCTTCGCTGGCAAAACCCTGCATTTCGCCCTGCTTGTAATGGCTGGCCAGGCGCAGCGACCAGAAGTCATTCAACTGATGATCCAGCGCAACCTGGATCATATTGTTGTCGTTATCGATGTCGTCGTCCGGCTCGCCAAGGAAGGTCGAGCGCGACACGCCGCTCCACTTGTTGTTGGGCGCAACGATGCCGCGGTCGAAGGTCGAGGTGTGGCGGACGAATTCGGTTTCGACCAGCAGGCTTGTGTCGGGATCCAGCTGCCAGCTGAAAGAGGGCGCGACGAATACCCGCGACGCTTCAACGTGATCGCGGAAACTGTTGTTGTCTTCCACCGCCAGATTGACCCGGGTCAGCAGATCGCCTTGCTCATCGAGCGGGGTATTCACGTCCAGAGCGGTCCGGTATCGATCCCAGCTACCTGCGCTGGCCTGCAACCGGGCGAAGGCCTCGCGTTGCGGCTTCTTGGTCACGATGTTGACCGTACCGCCTGGGTCACCGCGACCATACAGGCTGGCGGCCGGGCCTTTGAGTACTTCGATGCGCTCGATGCTGGCGGCGTCCGGCGTGGCCGGATAGCCGCGGTTGGCGCTGAAGCCGTCCTTGTAGAACTCTGATGTGGTGAAGCCCCGGATGCTGTACTCGTAGAGGGTCAGACCGCCAAAGTTGTTCTGTTTGGAAACGCCACCGGCGAAGTCCAGCGCGCGTTCGACGTTGTTGCTGCCCAGATCCTGCAGCACCTTGGCGGGCACCACGCTGATTGATTGTGGGATATCGCGGATAGCGCTGTCGGTTTTGGTCGCGGTCGCCGAGCGCGTCGCGCGATAACCCTCGACCGGGCCGGTGGCAGTTTCGTAATGAAAATCGGAGGTGACGTTCACGCTCTCCAGTTCGATGGTGTGCGGAACCTGTTCCGCGAAACTGGCGTTGCCCAGTACGCCGATGGCCAGGCCGGTCAGCGACGCGATTCTTCGAGAGGACATCTGAAATACTTCCTGACTGTAATCGTTATAACGTAACAATAAGCGCAGGATTATTTCCGATTACGAGGGCCGCGCATAGCAAAATCTTGCCTGTCGATGCGAAGACGGAGCGATTCAGGAAGGCGGTGGTGTCTGGAGCACTGTAGCGGGGAGATCACGCAGCGCCGGACGGCGCTGCGTGGGGGGCGGGAAGATCAGGCCAGCAGTTCGGTACCGAGCTGGAAGGCGACCCACAACGCCAGACCGGTTGCGAAGGTCAGGGCGATGTTTTCGAACCAGTTGTTGCGATACTCCTTGCTGAGCAGCGACTTCTGGTTGGACATGATCAGCAGGCCCAGCGAAATGATCGGCAGACCGACAATGTTGAGTGCGTTGACGCCCAGAGTCAGGGTTACGAAATCAGGCATGCCGGGCAGCGACCACACCAATGGCGTGACCAGGATGAACAGCATGAACCACTTGTGCATCGGATCGTGGTGGAATTCCTTGCCATAACGCTGACGGCGCTCCGGGCGGATGTGCTGGAACGCATCGGTGATCAGCATCGGGAACGCGGTGGTCTTGCCCGAGATACTGGCGAACAGCGTGGCGAACACACCGATGAAGAACACGTACCAGCCGATCGGGCCGAAGAACAGTTCCAGCGCCTTGCCCAGGTCGGCGAGGGTATTCACTTCCAGGCCGTTGGGACGCAGGATTTCAACGCCCACCACCCAGATGGCCAGGTTGATGACGATCCCGACGATCACGGCGAACAGCAGGTCGTTGCGCTGGATGCGCTTGTGTTCCGGACCGACCCAGCCTTTCTGGCGCATGACGTAAGGGTGAACGAAGTTGGCGATGGAACCCGCCACCGCACCGATGACCGACACCGCGACCAGCAGCGCTCCGTGCACGCCTTCATCCGGCGGGATGCTGAAACCGATGGTGCCCTTGATGATGCCGGTTACGTCCGGCCCGGACATGATCGCCAGCGCGAGGAACGCCAGGGTCATGATCGCCAGCAGCACCTTCATCACGCCTTCGATCATGGCGTAAATGTTGCGCCCCACCAGCAGCCAGACCGCGATCACCACTGCCACCGAGCACAGCAGCGGCTGGTTGATGTTCAGCAGCATTGCGAATGCTTCGCCGGCGCCCTTGATCATATAGGCGTTGATCAGATGGCCCATCAGCAGCGCGTAGAAAAGCATGAACCAGGCAAAGAAGGGGTGCAGTTGCGCGTAGCCCTCCAGAATCGACATGCCCTGGTTATTGCAAAGCTGGAAGCGGGCAATGATGTTGACGATCAGGAATCTCAACAGCAGGGAAATGGCCAGCACCCACATCATGGCATAGCCATAATTCGCGCCAGCCACCGAAGAGGTGATCAGGTCACCCGCGCCCAGCCAGGACAGGACCGCGATGATCCCGGGGCCGAGCAGTTTGGCGAGTTTTTTCATTCGAGGCTCGGTGCTTGCACCGATCTTCTGGTCGAGCGGAGGGCTGCTAGCCATAAGGAGTGTCTCCGTTGTTATTGTAATTTGGCGTAAAACAGTTAAGCGTAAAGTCAGACGTCGTACAACATCGGAAGTGCCGTAATTTCAGTGTCGGTGCCAGCTAATTTGTAACAATGGCAGCACCCTGGAAAACCCCATTATTGCTGGGGAATAGACGCCCTTGAGAATTCAGGCGGTTAGCATGACTGCTTGTCGGTTGTCCTATCTCGCGGTAAAACTGACGCTCCCGTCCAACAATAAAATCACGGAGAAGCCCATGGATGCCTCGCAATCCCTTGCTCAGCCAGAGCACAGCCGCCGACGATTTCTCAAGACTTCACTGGCGGTTTCCGCTGGTGTCGCAGCGTTTGGCAACCTGGCATTGCCCCGGTTGGCCGACGCGGAGCCATTGAGCCAGCGTTACCCGGACCCGCTGGTAAAGATCCTCGATGAGAGCTTCACGGAACTGCGCGTGTTCAACGCCAGTGTGGAAAAACTCGCCACCGGCCTGCGTTGGGCGGAAGGGCCGGTGTGGATCGGCGATGGCCGTTACCTGCTGGTCAGCGACATCCCGAACAACCGCATCATGCGCTGGGATGAAGTGTCCGAGAGCCTGACGGTCTACCGCGAGCACTCGAACTTTTCCAATGGCCTGTGCCGTGATCGTCAAGGCCGCCTGCTGGTCTGCGAAGGCTCGACCACCTCCGGGGAAGGACGCCGCGTGACGCGCACCGAACACAATGGCAGCATCACCGTGCTGGCCGACAGCTATGAAGGCAAGCCGCTCAATTCGCCCAACGACATCGTCTGCAAACGTGACGGCTCGGTGTGGTTCACCGATCCGCCGTTCCAGACCGGCAACAACTACGAGGGCCACAAGGTCACGCCGGTGCAGCCCCATGGCGTTTACCGCATCGACGGAGAAAAGGGCACGCTGACGCGTGTCATTGACGACCTGAACGGACCCAACGGGCTGTGTTTTTCACCGGACGAAAAAACCTTGTACGTCGTGGAAGGGCGGGCCAAGCCGAACCGGATCGTCTGGGCGATCACGGTCAATGACGACGGCACGCTTGGCGCTCGCCGCAAGCACATCGAAGGCCTGGATTTCGCCGCCATCGACGGCATCAAATGCGACGAAAGCGGCAATCTCTGGTGTGGCTGGGGCGGCAACGGTGACCCGCGCGCAGACCTGGAAAAGCTCGATGGCGTGCGGGTTTTCAACCCCGAGGGCAAGGCCATCGGCCACATCTCATTGCCTGAGCGCTGTCCGAACCTGTGCTTCGGTGGTCGTGAAGGCAACCGGATTTTCATGGCCGGCAGCCACTCGATCTACTCGCTGTTCGTCAATACGCGCGGCGCGACATTCGCCTGAACCCTGAAACTCCGCTCACCCGGCAACCGGCCGGGTAGGCGCGACCTTCTCGAAGCCTTCCCCACGCACGGCCCGGTACAGCGCCGCGATCAAGTCTGATTGAGTGATGATGCCCACCAGCTTCTGCCGTTCATCGATGATCGGAATGTGCCGGTGGCCGTTTTCGGAGAACACCGGTACCAGGTCGATCAACAAACGGTCGGCGCTCGACACTCGCACTGTCCTCGTCATGATCTGGCCGACCTGTTGCGCTTCGTCGGCGCGCCGCGGGCGAACCAGCGAACGCAGGCGCCAGGCGATACCGTCGTGCACGTCCAGGTCGATCTGACTCATGAAATCGGCGACGGTCAGAATGCCCATCAGATGCTGTTGCCGGTCAATGATCGGCAGCGCCTTGATCCGGTACTTGCGCATCAACGCCCAGGCGTCGCGCAACGGCGTTTCGGGGCGGGCGGTATGCGGCTCGCGCGTCATCACGTCGCTGCAGCGCAGATGGCCGACATTGCGCTCGAACGTCAGGGCCGCGGTCTGCTCCAGCAGTGACTCCAGATCGTCACGGCTGACGTCCAGAATTTCGTTGTAACGCGCCAGCACGGCATCCAGATCACTGCGTTGCAGGCGCGTGGCGGCGGGCTCTGCCTTGGGGGCGCGGTTGAGGTGCGGCCAGCGACGCCCGGTCAGGTTGTTATAGACCAGGCCCGCGGCCACCAGTAACAGCGAATCGATCAGCACCGGGCTCAGCGCGTACTCGAAACGGTCGCAACCCATGAGCACCATCAACAGCGCGGATGCGCCACCAGGCGGATGCAGACAGCGCAGCGCCAGCATCACCGCAATCGCCAGGCCGACCGCAAGGCCCGCCGCCAGGGTTGCGTCCGGCACCCAGCGATAGCAGGCGATGCCGACCAGCGCCGAGAGCGTATTGCCACCCACCACCGACCACGGCTGGGCGAGCGGACTGGATGGCACGGCGAACACCAGCACCGCGCTGGCGCCCAGTGGCGCGACCAGCGCCAGGCCCAGCACGCCGTGATCATGGGCAACCAGGCCGTTGAGCCAGAACGCAGCGCACAGCGCCACAAGTAAAACGCCCAGCGCGGCACCGCTGCTGGCGCGAAGCTTTTCCAGCGCGTCGATGTTGAGCGGAGCAGGCCAGAAAGCATTTATTCCGGCGAGCAGGCGCGCGCGCCGGGTGGGTCGGGGTACGGGAGATCGAGGTTCGGACGGCATGGGCAAAAAACGGTCTTCGAAGGCAGTTGAAGCAGCCGGTAGAGCCGGCTGACGGACAGGCAACGGGTTGCGATGTTAACGCGGTTGAGCACCGAGGGCTAATGGCCCGCCTGTTCGCCGTCGGCTTTCACCGCTGCGCGAATCGCTTCGAGCAGCATCATGCAGGCCGGGTTGTCGTTGTCGGTGCGCCAGACCAGATGCAGCTCACTCTGCACACCTTCGCCCAGATCGATATCGCGAAAGGTTACGTCCTTGAACGCCACATTGGTTGCGCAACGCGGCACCAGCGCCAGCCCCATGCCGGCGTTGACCAGTGCCAGAATGGTCAGCGATGAGCCCAGCCACTGGACATATTCGGGCGCGACCTGCGCGGAGCGGAACATGCCGGTCAGCAACTCGTTGAATGGCGGATAGGCCGAATGCGAGTACATCAGAAACGGCGCGCCATCCAGATCCTGCACGCCGACCGAAGCGGCAGCGGCCAGCGGATGGGCGCTGGGTACCGCCAGCACGAAGGGCTGCGCACCAGACATTCTGTTTCGTAACCGGGCTGGAACAGCGGCGCGCGCACGATTCCCAGATCGATACGTCGCGCGCGCAGGGCTTCGTGCTGTTGATAGGTGTTCATCTCGGTCAGGGAGATCTTGACGTGAGGCTGGTTGAGGCGCGCTTCGGCAATGACGCGGGGCAGGAATTCGTAGACCGCGCTGCCGACGAAACTGATGGTGACCGAACCGATATCGCCCTCGGCGAAGCGCCGGGCGGCGAGGGCGGCCTGCTGTGCGCGTTCCAGCAAGGTCTGGGCCTCGATGAAAAACGCGCGGCCCGCTGCGGTCAGCGCCACGCTGCGGGTACTGCGGGTGAACAGTTCTACACCCAGATTGTGCTCCAGCAGCTGGATCTGTCGGCTCAGCGGTGGCTGGGTCATGTTCAATCGCTCGGCGGCGCGCCGGAAGTTCAGTTCCGTGGCGACCGTGGTGAAGCAGCGCAGCTGAGCCAACTCGAACATTGATCTATTCCAGGTATCAATCAAATCCCAAACTAGATTAGACGGGAACAATTCACGCGTCCATGATCGGCTCATCCCCAAAAAAACAATCAACGGGAATCGCCTCATGACTCACGTCCCTGGACCGACCGACGCCGCAGCGCTTGCCAGCGCCGCCGCCAAAGTCAAACGCCACATCTTGCCGCTGTTCGTGGTGATGTTCATCGTCAACTACATCGACCGGGTCAATATCGGCTTTGTGCGCAGCCATCTGGAAACGGACCTGGGCATCGGCGCCGCGGCTTACGGTCTGGGCGCCGGACTGTTCTTCATCGGCTACGCGCTGTTCGAAGTGCCGTCAAACATGCTGCTGCAGCGCTACGGCGCTCGCGCCTGGCTGACGCGCATCATGTTCACCTGGGGCGCGGCGGCGATGGCTATGGCCTTTGTGCGTGGTGAGACCAGCTTCTATGTGCTGCGCTTCATTCTCGGCGCGGCTGAAGCGGGGTTCTTTCCCGGCATCATTTACTACTTCACCCAGTGGCTGCCGTCGACCGAACGCGGCAAGGCCATGGCGATCTTTCTCAGCGGCTCGGCCATCGCTTCGGTCATTTCCGGGCCGTTGTCGGGTGCGCTGCTGGGTATCAGCGGCATGAACCTGCACGGCTGGCAATGGATGTTCCTCATCGAAGGCTTTGCGTCCATTGCGCTGTGCGGTTTCGTCTGGTTCTGGCTGCAATCCCACCCGCGTGAAGCGAAATGGCTGAGCGAGGAGGAAAAGACCGCTCTGATCAGCGCCATCGCCGAGGAACAGCGTGCCAGGGAAGCGGCGCAGACGGTTCGCCCCTCGATCCTGCGCTTGCTGGCCGACCGACAGATCCTGCTGTTCTGCTTCATCTACTTCTCCATCGCGCTGACCATCTATGGCGCGACGTTCTGGCTGCCGAGCATGATCCGCAAGATGGGTAGCCTCAGCGACTTCGAGGTCGGCCTGTTCAACTCGGTGCCGTGGATCATCTCCATCATCGCCATGTACGGGTTCGCCGCGCTGGCCGCGCGCTTCAAGCATCAGCAGGCCTGGGTCGCCACGACACTGGTGATCGCGGCAGTCGGCATGTTCATGTCCACTACCGGCGGGCCGGTATTCGCCTTCGTCGCCATCTGTTTCGCGGCCATCGGTTTCAAGGCAGCGTCTGCCTTGTTCTGGCCGATCCCGCAAGGCTATCTGGATGCGCGCATCGCCGCGGCGGTGATCGCTCTGATCAATTCGGTGGGCAACCTTGGCGGCTTCGTCGCGCCCACCGCGTTCGGCTTTCTGGAGCAGACCACCGGTTCGATTCAGGGCGGGTTGTACGGGCTGGCGCTGACCTCGCTGCTGGCCGCCGTGGTGATCTTCTTCGCCCGCACTACGCCGCGTCCGAGGCAGCCGCTGTCTGGCACCGACCACCAGACGCGGAACACCGCCCCGCTGAGCGCCGCGTCGAGCCTCGAAGCGTCAAACCTCGCATCTCCAAGCCTCAAACCCTGATCGACCGGGAGAACCATCTTGAAAATCACCAGAGTGACCGTCACCCCCATCGCCTTTCGTGATCCGCCGCTGCTCAACGCCAGCGGCATCCACGAGCCCTATGCACTGCGCTCGATCATCGAGGTGGAAAGCGACAACGGCTACATTGGCCTGGGCGAAAGTTACGGCGACGCTCCGGCGTTGGCCATTCAACAGCAGCTGCAAAGCCAGCTGATCGGACTCGACCCGTTCAATCTCAACCTGTTGCGCAAGATCGTCCAGGCCACGGTGGCGGCCAACAAGCCTGCCAGTGTCGCCGGAGCGGAGCTGGCACCGGGCTCCCACGCCAGCAAAGCGGTGAGCAACGCCTATTCGGCGTTTGAAGTCGCGTTTCTCGACTTGCAGGCCCGCTCCATGAACCTGCCGCTGGTGGATCTGCTGGGTGGCGCGGTGCGGGATCAGGTGCCGTTCAGTGCCTACCTGTTTTTCAAATACGCGCAGCACGTTGATTCACCGTACGCGCCCGACAGCTGGGGCGAAGCGCTGAGCGAGGAACAGATCGTCGCCCAGGCGCGGCGGATGATCGAGGCGTACGGCTTCAAAAGCATCAAGCTCAAGGCCGGCGCGCTGGACCCAGAGCATGAAGTGTCTTGCATCAAGGCCTTGAAAAAGGCCTTTCCGGGCTTGCCGCTGCGTATCGACCCCAACGGCAACTGGTCGCTGGAAACGGCGATCCGCATGGCCGGGCTGCTGGGCGACGACCTGCAATATTACGAAGATCCGACGCCGGGCCTGGACGGCATGTCCGAACTGCACAAACGCACCGGCCTGCCGCTGGCGACCAATATGGTGGTTACCGACTTCGACGAATTCCGCCGCAGCGTCGCGCTGGACAGTGTGCAGATCGTGCTGGCGGACCACCATTATTGGGGTGGCCTGCGTGACACCCAAGCGCTGGCGAAAATGTGCGACACCTTCGGCCTCGGCGTGTCAATGCATTCCAACTCGCACCTGGGCATCAGCCTGATGGCCATGGCCCACGTGGCTGCCGCGGTGCCCAATCTGGATTACGCCTGCGACACACATTACCCGTGGCAGGAGCCGGACGAAGAGGTGATCAAGGGTGGCAAGCTGCCAATCGTCGACGGCTGCGTCAGGATCACGCGCGCACCGGGCCTGGGTCTGGAACTGGACTACGACCAACTGGGCAAACTCAACGACCAGTTCCTCAGCTGCGGCATCCGCCAGCGTGACGATGTGCGCCAGATGCAGAAATACAAACCTGACTGGAAAGCCGTCAAGCCGCGATATTGATCACGGCCTGACCGGGCTGGCCGCCTACAGGCGAATATCCTGCGGACCCCGGATCTGCGCTTCGATCCGGGTCCCGGTCAGCTGCTCTTCATTGGAGAAGCCGTCGTACCGGGCCAGGTCGCCGAAGCGCACGCCAGTCAGCTGTTCGATCTGTGTAACGCTGCATTGATAGGTGCGCAGCCGCCCGAAGGTGAAGTCCAGTTGGCCCAGTTCGCGGCTCTGGGTGATCAGGTAGGCGCTGGCGGACGGTTTGCCGTCTTCGCCCAGAAACGCGACCACCTTCCAGAACGCCGACGGGATTTGCACGCCTCGATAGCGTCGGTCCTCGTCATGCAGCACCGGGCCGCTGAACACCGTCACCCGCTGTTTCCAGCGGCGGGTGTTGTCCAGAATGTAATCTTCCAGTTCCAGCCAGGTCTTCTGATTGAACGCGCCCATCTGCGGCGAGCAATTGGTGAAGTGGAAGGTGTCGGCATTGGCGACTTCCGCTTGCGGTCCCCAGTTGGGGTCCTGACGGCGCACCAGGTGGCCGCGGTCCAGCAGATTGTCGGCGTACAGACTTTCGCCGATCTGCGCTTCGGCCGGGAGCCGGCCATCGTATGCCCAGGCATCGCGGCCGCGCTTGACCTCCACGCTGCGCTCGCCATCAATGTTCACACCCACATAAAGCGCCAGCCGCCGACTGCGCGACATGGTGATTGAGAAATGCTGATAGTCCAGACGCTCGCCTGGGTTGCCCAGTGGATACACGTCCGGGGCCAGCTCTTCGCTGGGCAATGGCCACGGCACGGCGAAGTCGCCCAGAAAGTCCTCGGCGTAGCCCTCGCGTTGCTGCAGTTCGGCGGCGGGCGTCGTGCGCGGTGCAACGAGCGGCTGGGCAGGCGGGGCCAGCAACGTGGCGCCGGCCTGCAAGGGCTTCAGGTCGGCGAGGCGAGGGCGGTAGGTAAGGTCGACAGCAGGAATCGGGGTAGCCACAGCGTTTCTCCGGCAAAAGACATGAATACCATTGCAGTCCAGCACAACTGCATGACAAAGCGGCGTGCGCTTTCCTCTTTGCTGTTAACTGTCTAACATTCCGCACAACACATTTTCCCTCAACACGCCGTTACGATACAGGTCGCACAAGGAAGCCGTTTTTTATGCCTCGAGCGACCGATCGCCCCAAAGGTATCTCGCATTCATTTCTTCAGCGTCTGGCACTGGCCTTTGTGGTGCTGGTCGTCGTGACGATTGTCGCGCTGGGCGTCTGGCAAGGCTGGGCCAGCTACACGCGGCACATGCGTTATGGCGAGGTGAACACCGCCAACCTGACCCGTTCTGCGGCGCAGCACGCCGAGGACGCGATCAAGGAACTCGATGCTTTCGCGGCGGGCATGGTCGAGCGCCTGGAATGGTACGCGTTGACCGAACTGGACAAGGCGCGGCTGACCAGGCTGTTCAGGACCCAGCGCGACATCATGCAGCAGGTCCATGGCGTGTTCGTCTACGACCGGGATGGCAACTGGCTGGTGACCGACAAGGATGAGCTGCCGGCGAATGCAAACAATTCCGACCGGGAATATTTTGCCTACCACCGCCAGCACCCCGAAGACCGTCAGACCCACATCGGCCCGGTGGTGAAAAGCCGCTCCACGGGCGACCTGGTCATTCCGCTTTCGCGGCGTATCAACAACCCGGACGGCAGTTTCGCCGGGGTGTTTCTGGTTACGCTGTACCTGGATTATTTCAACCGTTTCTACGCCGGCTTCCATATGGACGAGCAGGGCATCTTCGTGATCGCTCTGCGTGACGGCACGATCCTCACGCGCAGGCCTTTTGACGAAGCCGTGGTGGGTACCAGCCTGGCCAACGGTATGATTTTCAGCCAGTACCTGCCCAAGGCACCGTCAGGAACCGCCCACATCACCTCCATCGTCGACAAGATCCAGCGCATCAACAGTTATCAGTCGCTGGATCGCTATCCGCTGGTGGTTCAGACCGGTATGTCGCGCCGCGACATACTGCGGCCCTGGCTGCAGGAGGTCTATCGCTCGGCCGCCTTGCTGGGCGTACTGATCCTGGCGATGGCCGGTTTCGGCGTCGCCCTGCTGCGCCAGATCCGCTTCAGCGCGGCTATCGAAAAGGAACTGCGCGACGCGCATGTCGCGCTGGAAAAACTGGTAATGGAAGACGGCCTGACCGGCCTCGCCAATCGCCGCCACCTCGATGTCGTATTGCCGCTGGAAATCAAACGCGCCCGACGCCTGAATGCGCCGCTGGGTTTGCTGATGATCGATATCGACCACTTCAAGCGCTACAACGATCTTTATGGCCACCTTGAAGGCGACACTTGCATCAGGGCGGTGGCCCAGGAGGTCAAGCGCGCCATCGGCAGGACCGGCGACGTCGCGGCGCGCTATGGCGGCGAGGAATTCACGGTCATGCTGCCGGGCGCGGACGAGCTGGGCACGTACCGAGTGGCGCAGACCATTGCCGAGGCCGTGCGCGCCTTGCGGATCAAGCACGACGGCAACGAGCCCGGCTATGTGACGGTCAGCATCGGCGTGCACACGCTGTTGCCCAAAGCGGCCGAGCAGTCTCCCGATTCGCTGCTCAAGGCTGCCGACGAGGCGCTGTATCAAGCCAAGCAGAGCGGCCGCAACCGCATTCATCCGGACCTGTGCATTCTTTGATGCGTTGCCGTTTTGACGCGGCCGCGCTTGCGTCTGAAAACTTTTTTCGCGAAGAAGGCGTTCTGGACGCATCTGCTTATTGACCTGATTAACCGTTTGGTACATTTTGACGCCACACCCGGCTCCAGATGGCCGGGAAAACAATAAGAACAATGGAGGCCATCCTCATGCAGCATGTTTTGCTCGCTCCCGCATTTTCTCGAACAGGCCCGTGGCGCATCCCGCCCGCGGCGCATCGGTCGCTCGCAGATATTTCCTGATCCCGGCGCTGCCCATTACGGCTCGCCGTGCGTCGCCTTGCCAGTCGGTCACTGACCGATCGCGCGGCGGGACGCGGATATACGGGCTTCCCATTCCTGCGAGGTTTCGATCATGAAAAGACTCGTTGACCTGTATTTCAAGTTGCTGAAATTGCTGATCGTGCTGTGCATGGTCGCCATGGTGGTGCTGGTGTTCGGCAATGTGGTGCTGCGCTATGCGTTCAACTCGGGGATCAGCGTGTCGGAAGAGCTGTCGCGCTGGTTTTTCGTCTGGATGATTTTTCTCGGCGCGCTGGTGGCGTTGCGCGAGCGGGGCCATCTGGGGCTGGACAGTCTGGTCAAGCGCCTGCCGCCGGCCGGCAAGCGGATCTGCCTGGTGATAGGGCATGGATTGATGTTGTACATCTGCTGGTTGATTGTCGTCGGCAGCTGGCAGCAGGCAGTAATTAATCTGCACGTGGTGGCACCGGCTTCGGGCTTGTCGATGGCTATCTTCTACTGCGCAGGGCTGATATTCGGCGTGGGGGCGGCTGCCACGCTGGTGTACGAGCTGTACCTGTTGGCGCGCGGCCGACTGGACTCGGATGAACTGGTGATGGTCAAGGGCAGCGACATGCCCGAGGTCATCGAACAGCGGCCTGACACGCAGAGACACCGCCCATGACCCTGATGATATTTCTCGGTTCACTGCTTGGCGCAATGGCACTGGGCATCCCCATCGCCTTTGCTTTATTGCTGGTCAGCGTCGCCCTCATGCTGCACCTGAACTTGTTCGACGCACAGATCATTGCTCAGAACCTGCTCAACGGCGCAGACAGCTTCCCGCTGATGGCGGTGCCTTTCTTCATGCTGGCTGGGGAAGTGATGAACGCTGGCGGGCTGTCCCGGCGGATCGTCAACATTGCCATGGCCCTGGTCGGGCACAAGCGTGGCGGCCTGGGTTATGTCGCGATCATCGCGTCGTGTCTCCTCGCCTCGCTGTCCGGCTCGGCCGTAGCTGACGCCGCCGCGCTGGCTGCGTTGCTGGTGCCGATGATGGTTCAAGCCGGCCACAACCGGGCCAACTCGGCGGGGCTGATTGCCGCCGGTGGCATCATTGCGCCGATCATCCCGCCGAGCATCGGTTTCATCGTGTTTGGTGTGGCGTCCGGCGTTTCGATTTCCAAGCTGTTTCTGGCCGGCATCGTTCCCGGACTGATGCTGGGTGCTGCGCTGGCGGTGGCCTGGTGGTTCGTCTCTCGTCAGGAACATGTCGAACCGCCGCCAAAACGCAGCCGCGCAGAAATATGGCGTGCTCTGGTCGAAGGCAGCTGGGCACTGGGCCTGCCGCTGATCATTGTGCTGGGTCTGAAGTTCGGCATTTTCACGCCCACTGAAGCCGCCGTGGTCGCGGCGGTCTACGCCTTGTTTGTGTCGCTGGTGATCTACCGCGAGCTGAAAGTCAGTCAGCTCTATGAACTGGTGCTGTCTTCGGCCAAGACCACCTCGGTAGTGATGCTGCTGGTGGCCGCCGCCATGGTTTCGTCGTGGCTGGTGAATATCGCCGAGCTGCCTGCGCAACTGGCCGCGCTGCTTGAACCCTTCATGGACAGCCCGACCATGCTGCTGATCGTCATCATGATTCTGGTGATCATGGTCGGCACCGTGATGGACATGACGCCGACGATTCTGATCCTGACGCCAGTGCTGATGCCGGCGGTCACCATGGCCGGCATCGATCCGGTGTACTTCGGTGTGCTGTTCCTGATCAATACCGCCATCGGCCTCATCACGCCGCCGGTGGGGACGGTGCTCAACGTGGTGTGTGGCGTCTCGAAAAGCAGCATGGACGAAATCATCCGCGGCGTATGGCCGTTCATGCTGGCGCAATTTGCGGTGCTGTTTTTGCTGGTGCTGTTTCCGCAGCTGGTGCTGGTGCCGTTGAAGTTCCTCACCGGCTGATGCCGGCTGACAACCTGGTGACTCGACCTCTAACAACAATGATCGGAGAGTGACATGCAAAGACTGATGAAAACCTTGCTGGCGGGCGCATGCGTTACGGGCTTGCTGTTGGGCAGCGTCGCCGCTCAAGCGGCAGAGATTCGCGAGCGCACACTGCGCTTCGCCTTTCAGAACGTCAAGGAACACCCGCAGGGGCAGGGCGCGCAGAAGTTCGCCGACCTGCTTGCCGAAAGCAGTGGGGGCAAGATCAAGGTGCGGCTGTTTCCGGGCGGCACCTTAGGCGGCGATGTGCAGACCGTTTCGGCGCTGCAGGGCGGCACGCTTGATATCACCGTGCTGAACTCCGGCATTCTTGCGGCCCAGGCGCCGGATTTTGCGATGCTCGATTTCCCGTTCCTGTTCAACGACGTGAAAGAGGCCCACGCCGTCATGGACGGGCCGGTGGGGCAGAAACTGGCCGCGCAGCTGGACAGCAAAGGGCTGGTCGGCCTGGGCTACTGGGACCTGGGCTTTCGCAATGTCACCAACAGCAAACAGCCCATCAACCGGCTGGAGGACATGCAAGGGCTGAAAATACGCGTCATACAGTCGCCGATCTATCTCGAAACCTTTTCCGCCCTTGGCGCGAACCCCGTGCCAATGGCCTTTCCGGAGGTATACACCGGGCTGGAGCAGCGCACCATCGACGGTCAGGAAAACCCGTTTACCGTGATCGAAGGCAGCAAGTTCTTCGAGGTGCAGAAATACCTGTCGGTGACCGGGCATATCTTCAATCCGCAATCATTGATCATCGGCCAGAAAACCTGGAACCGTCTCAACGACGACGAAAAGGCGCTGATTCGCGATGCCGCAGCCAAAGCCCAGGTGTTCCAGCGTGAAGTGACCGCCGCCAGCATGGACAAGGCACGGGCCACTCTGCACGCACACATCGCCGTCAACGACATTTCACCGGCCGAGAAAGACCGGTTCCGTGAACGCGTCCAGCCCGTGATCGACAAGTTTTCCAAACAGCTCGATGCTGGTCTCGTGAAACAGATGTACGACGAAATCGCCAAGGTGCGCGCGGCCCCTTAAGCCACAGGCACTCAGCCTTTGGCGGCTGGCCGGGCGGCACGCCTGGTTTTGCCAGCCGCCGGAGCGCCTGCTCCGGCGGCCTTGCGTTTGCCCGCCGTCTTGCGTTTTTTCTTCCATGGCGGCGCTGTGCCGGACGGGCTGGCCGGGCCGGTAATGGTCATGCGCAGCCCCGCGCACCGGCTGACCTGTTTGCTCATCCATGCCGCTTGTTTGGCGACAAATTCTTCAAGGCTCATTTCGCCGCTCTGCACCATGTCCAGTGCCTGCTCCCAGATAGCCGTAGTGCCAGGGTCGGCGATGGCGCGCGGCACGGCGTCGATCAGACTGAACGCGGCGGGCGTCGCGCCCAGCGCCTTGCCCTGTTTGATGAGGTAACCCCGGTCGATCAGCCCCTGAATGATGCCGGCGCGGGTCGCTTCGGTACCGATTCCGGTGGTGTCCTTGAGCTTCTGTTTCAGCAGCGGATCTTCCACCAGCTTTGCGACGTTCTTCATGGCCTTGATCAGATCGCCCTCGGTAAAGGGCTTGGGCGGCTGGGTCCACAGGTCCTTGAGGCGCACATCCTCCACAGCGCACTCGCAGCCTTGAAACAAGGCCGGTAATGGCTGCGGCGCGGGCGCTTCACGGCCCTTGGCCGCTGCCAGCGCTTCGGGCATGGCGCGTTTCCAGCCCGGTTCGACGATCTGCTTGCCGACGGCGCGCAGCGCGTGGCCGGCGCAGTCGAAATCGGCCTGGGTACGGTCGTACTCGTGGTTGGGCAGAAACTGCGCCAGATAGCGCGCCCGGATCAGCGTGTAAACCGCGCGCTGCTTGCCGGCCAGACGTTCGACGCCCCGGGCCGCGGCGGTCGGGATGATGCCGTGGTGAGCGCTGACCTTCGCATCGTTCCACGCGCGGGAACGGCGCTGTGGGTCCAGATGCGGCAGCAGCTCGCCCAGTGCCGGGTCGGCCTTGCCCAGCGCCGCGATAATTGCCGCCGCTTCACCGTGCTGGCTGACCGGCAGGTAGCCGCAGTCGCTGCGCGGATAAGTGATCACCTTGTGGGTTTCGTAGAGTGCCTGGGCGATGTCGAGCGTTTCCTGAGCACCCAGGCCGAGTTTTTTCGAGCAGATTTCCTGCAGCGTGCCCAGGTCGAAGGGCAGGGGTGCGGCCTCGCGGATTCGCTCGGTGCGCAGCTTGACCAGTTTCGCGTTGCGCGCATTGCCGATAGCCGCCGCAGCCTGTTGCGCCAGCGGCTGGTTCAAGCAGCGGTCCTGGTCATCGCAGGCGTCCGATGGCGCCCGCCATTGCGCGATGAACGATTGCCGGTCGTGCACCAGCGTGACGTCAATGGCCCAGTAAGGCACCGGCACGAAATCTGCGATGCTGCGGTCGCGGTCCACCACCAGACGCAGGGTCGGCGTCTGCACCCGGCCCACCGGCAGAACGCCCTGATAACCGGACTGGCGCCCGAGCAGGGTGAACAGGCGACTCATGTTCATGCCGATCAGCCAGTCGGCGCGCGACCGGCCCAGCGCCGAGTGGTACAGGCTGAAGGTCTCCGCCCCCGGCTTGAGTGCGGCCAGCGCCTTGCGGATGGAGGCGTCGTCCAGCGCCGACAGCCACAGTCGCTGGATCGGCCCGCGGTAGCGGCAGTGATCGACCAGTTCGCGGGCGATCATTTCCCCTTCACGGTCAGCGTCGGTCGCAATCACCAGCTCCCCGGCTTCCCCCAACAGACGCTTGACCGCCTTGAACTGACCGGCGGTTCGCGGCTTGACCAGCATCTTCCATTTTTCCGGGACGATGGGCAGATCCTCCAGCACCCAGCGTTTGTAGCGGGCGTCGTAGGCATCGGGCGGTGCCGTCTCCAACAGATGACCAATGCACCAGGTCACCGTGGCATTGGGGCCGACCCAGCAGCCGTCGCCACGCCGGGTGGCGCCGAGCGCTGCCGCGATATCTTTGGCCTGGGATGGTTTTTCGCAGAGGAACAGCCGCATGACTACCGTCTTCAGTTACCGGTGGTGAAGGCTGCAAGGATGAACACAGAAGGAGGGTTGAGCAAGGTTTATCTGTATGGATATACAGATAAACCTTGTGGGAACGATCAGTGGCGCACTGGGCCGGCGCAGATCTCCACTGTTTCGCCATTGATTCGCACCGGCCACACATCCAGCCGCTGCTCGGGGTACTCGATGCAGCTGCCGTCGTGCAGGCGAAAGTGCTGCTTGTACAGCGGCGAGGCGATCACCAGTTCGCCGCCGATCTGCCCGATCAGCCCGCGACCGATCACGTTGACCCCGGATTTCGGGTCGCGGTTGTCGATCGCGAACAGCTGTTGGTCTGCGGGATTTTCGGGCAGCCAGAACAGCGCGACCTGGCGCCCGCTGAGCCACGCGACGACGCCCGAATTGGCGACCAGATCGCGACGACCGCACAGCGGCTGCCATTCGGTGCGAGATGCTGCGTGAGCGAAGGTTTCAGCAAGAGCGGCATTGGACGAGTTCATCAGACCACCTCCTTGAACAGCGGGATGAGGGAAAGTTCTTCGGGGCGCGCCGGGCGACGCTGCGCGCGTTCCTTGACGAAGTGCACGTCCGGGTCGCTGCGGCTGTCGTTGACGAAGGTGCGGAAGCGCTTGAGTTTTTCCGGGTCCTTGAGGGCATTGGCCCATTCGCATTCATAGCGATCCACTACCAGCTGCATCTGCGCTTCCAGCTCGGCGGCAAGGCCCAGACTGTCGTCGATGATGACGGCCTTGAGGTAATCCAGACCGCCTTCCAGCGATTCGCGCCATACCGAGGTGCGCTGCAGCTTGTCGGCGGTGCGGATGTACAGCATCAGGAAACGGTCGATGTAGCGGATCAGCGTTTCGTCATCCAGATCGGTGGCGAACAGCTCGGCGTGGCGTGGGCGCATGCCGCCGTTACCTGATACATACAGATTCCAGCCGTTCTCGGTGGCGATCACGCCGACGTCCTTGCTTTGCGCTTCGGCGCATTCACGCGTGCAGCCGGATACCGCGAACTTGAGTTTGTGCGGTGAGCGCAGGCCCTTGTAGCGATCCTCGATTCGCAAAGCCATGGCCACGCTGTCCTGCACGCCGTAGCGGCACCAGGTGCTGCCGACGCAGGATTTCACGGTGCGGGTCGATTTGCCGTAGGCGTGGCCGGTTTCGAAACCGGCGGCAATCAGCTCGGCCCAGATGTCCGGCAGCTCGTGCAATTGGGCGCCAAACAGGTCGATGCGCTGACCGCCGGTGATCTTGGTGTACAGGTCGTATTTCTTGGCGACCGCGCCGATGGCTATGAGGCCATCGGGAGTGATCTCGCCGCCGGGAATCCGTGGCACCACCGAATAAGTGCCGTTCTTCTGCATGTTGGCCATGAAGGTGTCGTTGGTGTCCTGCAATGGCACCAGTGACGGCTCGGTGATTGGACGGTTCCAGCAGGACGCAAGGATCGAGCCGACCGCCGGCTTGCAAATGTCGCAGCCGTGCGCGCCTTTGCCGTGACGGGTCAGCAACTCCTCGAACGTTTCGATGCCTTCGACCCGCACCAGCGAATACAGCTCCTGACGGGTGAAAGCGAAGTGTTCGCACAGGCTCTTGTCGACGCTGACGCCGCGAGCAGTCAGTTCGTGTTCGAATACCTGCTTGAGCAGGCCGGCGCAGCCGCCGCAACCGCTCGCCGCCTTGGTGCAGGCCTTGATGCCGGCCAGATCCGTACAACCCTCATCGATGGCCGCGCAGATGGAACCTTTGCTGACGTTGTGGCAGGAGCAGACGGTCGCGGTGGCGGGCAGGGCATCGACACCCAGCGCCGGCGCACCTTCGCCTTGCGGCAGAATCAGACTCGACGGATCGGCAGGCAGGGTAATGCCGTTCTGGGCGTACTGCAGCAGCGTGTCGTAATAGCTGTTGTCGCCGACCAGCACTGCGCCCAGCACTTGTTTGCCGTCGGCGGAGACCACCAGACGACGGTAGCTGGAAGTCGCTTCATCGATGTAGCGATAGCTGACCGCGCCAGCCAGTGCGCCATGCGCGTCGCCAATGGAGCCGACGTCGACGCCCAGCAGTTTGAGCTTGGTCGACATGTCGGCACCGAAGAACGGTTGGGCGTCCTGTTCGCAGAGCTGCGCCGCGACGCTTCGAGCCATCTGGTAGCCCGGAGCAACCAGACCGAACACGCTGCCGTTCCACGCTGCGCACTCACCAATGGCGTAGATGTCGGCGTCGCTGGTGCGGCAGTGTTCATCAATGGCGATACCGCCGCGCGGGCCCAATTCGAGTGCTGACTGGCGCGCCAGTGCATCCTGCGGACGAATCCCGGCGGAAAACACGATCAGGTCGGTTTCGAGAAATTCGTCATTGGCGAAATTCATGCGGTAACGGTACTGCTTGCCATCGCTGATCGACTGCGTGGCGCGGGACAGATGAACGCCAACGCCCAAGGCCTCGATCCGCGCCTTGAGCGCCGCGCCGCCCAGTTCGTCGAGTTGAACCGGCATCAGGCGTGGCGCGAATTCGACGACGTGAGCCTCAAGGCTCAGTGACTTGAGCGCGTTGGCCGCTTCCAGACCCAGCAGGCCGCCGCCGACCACCACGCCGCGTCTGGCATTGCTGGCCGCGTAACGGATGTTGTCCAGATCTTCCAGAGTGCGATAGACCAGCCGCGAATTGCCATGCGCGCCTTCGATCGGCGGCACGAAAGGGTAGGAACCGGTGGCCAGGATCAGCTTGTCGTAACCAAAGCAGCCTTCGGCGGTGATGATCTCGCGGCGCTCACGGTCGATCTCCAGCACGGGCACGCCGAGGTGCAAAGTCAGCCCGGCCTGCTCGTACAGCGCCATGTCGCTCATGGCCAGCGATTCGGCGTCGCGGCCGGTGAAGTATTCGGACAGGTGCACGCGGTCATACGCACGCTGGGCCTCTTCGCCGAACACATGAATGCGGTAACGCGCCAGCGCGCCGCCTGCGATCAACTGCTCGACGCAATGATGACCGACCATGCCATTGCCGACGACGATCAGTGTTTTTACATCGCTGTGGGGGAAGACTGTGGTGTTCATAGCAAGTCCCGGCCGAGGCCAATCAGGTTTTTGAAGCAAAAAAAAGCGCCCGGAACCTTTCGGTTCCAGGCGCCTTTGCCTGTTCTCTTATGGGTGGTGCGTGGGTGCGTATCGAGCGACGTTGCCGGATGCACTCCTTTGCATTGAGCTATGCAGAGGGTGTGCCAGAAAACCGGGATCAGGGCTGCAGCCCTTGTAGTAAAGGTCCTGGAGCAGACCAGGGCCGTTAATGAGCAACCGGGTTTTTGCCTTGGATTGGTGCGCATCAATGCGGCGACGCTGTAAACCTGTGCATGTTCGCCCAGCTCAGCCCCGTGTAGGAGCGCGCTTGCCCGCGACCTGGGCGACGCGGTACATCAGTGACATCGCGTCATCGTTTATCGCGGGCAAGCGCGCTCCTACGCCCCAAATGCATTACCCTGCCATGCCGCACCAAGGCCCCATCGTCATGATCAACATCACCCAGGCTACCGCCGCCGACATTCCTGAAATTCTCGATTTCGTCATGCGCGGCCGCGCCGAGATTTTTCCGATGCTCGATCCGCTCAAGCTGCCGGACGATCTGGCCCGGTTCGAGCAGGTCTATCTCTCAGGTCAGGGCGGGCGTTTTCTGATCGCGCGGCATGCGGGCCGAATCGTCGCTGCAATCGGTTACCTGCCTTACGACCACCGCTTTGCCCAGCTGGATTATCAAGGTCGGCGGGCGGTCGAGATCGTGAGGCTGTTCGTCAGTCACGGATTCAGAGGGGAAGGGCTGGCGGGGCGGATTCATGAAGCCTTGAAACGACATGCCGAGGGGGACGAGATAGAGGTGCTGTACCTGCACACCCACCCGTTTCTGCCCGGCGCGATAGGCTTCTGGCAGAAACAGGGGTTCGAGATCGTCGACATCGAAGCCGATCCGGTATGGCAGACCACGCACATGCAGTATGTGCTGCGGCCTGCCGGCTGATCAGCGCGGTGAGCGCTGACGTGCGGTCTTGAGCAAGTCTTCGGGCGTGATGTGGCCAACCACCTGGGCCGCCGCGCTACCGGGCAACGGCAGGTCGAGGATGTGTCCCTTCATCTTGCCTACCACGTGCATCTCGCAGGGTTTGCAATCGAATTTCAGGGTCAGCACTTCGTCGCCCTGAATCAGCTGCATCGGCGCGACCTTGGTGCGCACGCCGGTAACGCCTTTGGCCTGTTTCGGGCACAGGTTGAAGGAGAAACGCAGGCAGTGCTTGGTGATCATCACTGGCACTTCACCGGTTTCCTCGTGGGCTTCATACGCCGCATCGATCAGCTGAACGCCGTGGCGATGGTAGAAGTCGCGTGCCTTCTGGTTGTAGACATTGGCCAGGAACGACAGGTGCGACTCGGGATAAACCGGTGGCGGAGTGGTTTCGGCCTTGCGTCCGCCGCGCGGGTGCGCCTTGACGCGCGCTTCGGTCAGTGCCTCGATCGCATCACGGCGCAGGGCCTTGAGCTGGGAGTTGGGCACGAAGAACGCCTGCGGCGCGTCGAGCTTCACGTCCTGGGCGTGATAGATGGTGGTGCCTAGCTGGGTCAGCAGGTCACGCAACTGATCCAGCGCCTGTTCCGGTTTGTTCGCCGCGCCGAACGGTCCGTCCAGATGCACCGAGGCGCAGACGCCTTCTTCGCTGGTGGCATTGAGGGTCAGGCGATCCTCGCGCAGCACCGCCTGCCATTGAATGCCGATGCGGCGCTCGGCGGAGGTACGCAGCAGTGCCTGTTGCCAGTTGTGGTCCAGATTGCGGTTCAGCGGATGATTGGGGCGCATGCGGGTCAGCGCGCCTGGCATTTCGTTGGGCTCGACACGGTAGCGCCAGCGCTTCTCGCCGTCTTCCTCGAACTCGCCCTTGAGCTCGGCGATGTTGGCGCGGAAGCCAACCACCTCGCGCTTGATCAGCACGTTGAGCCCGTCGCCGTTGGACAACGGCTCGTGGGTCACGGCAATGAAATCACGCTTGCCGAGCTTTTCGACACTGCCCACCGGCAGGCCGGTAAAGGTCGGTGTATCGAACGCGCCGATGTCGACCTTGCGGTCGGTAACGAAATAATCCGTGCTGCCGCGGTGGAAAGTCTTTTCCGGGTCCGGCACGAAAAAGTGCGCGGTGCGGCCGCTGGAAGCCCGCGCCAGATCCGGGCGGTCTTCGAGGATTTCGTCGAGGCGCTGGCGGTAGTAAGCGGTGATGTTCTTCACGTAGCTCACATCTTTGTAGCGACCTTCGATCTTGAACGAGCGCACGCCCGCTTCAACCAGGGCACGCAGGTTGGCGCTCTGGTTGTTGTCCTTCATCGACAGCAGGTGCTTTTCAAAGGCCACGACCCGGCCCTGATCGTCCTTGAGCGTGTAGGGCAGACGGCACGCCTGTGAGCAATCGCCACGGTTGGCGCTGCGACCGTTCTGCGCGTGGGAAATATTGCACTGCCCGGAAAACGCCACGCACAGCGCGCCATGAATGAAGAACTCGATGGCGGCGTCGGTCGCCTCGGAGATCTCGCGGATCTCCTGCAGATTCAGTTCCCGTGCCAGTACCAGTTGAGAGAAACCGGCCTGATCGAGAAACTTCGCCCGGCCCAGGGTGCGGATGTCGGTCTGGGTGCTGGCGTGCAGCTCGATAGGTGGGATATCCAGCTCCATCACGCCCAGGTCCTGCACGATCAGTGCATCGACGCCCGCGTCGTGAAGCTGATGGATCAGCTTGCGCGCCGGCTCCAGTTCGTCGTCATGCAGGATGGTGTTGATGGTGGTGAACACCCGCGCGTGGTAGCGGTGCGCAAATGTCACCAGCTCGGCGATGTCGCTGACTTCGTTACACGCGTTATGCCGCGCGCCGAAACTGGGCCCGCCGATATAGATGGCATCGGCGCCATGCAGAATGGCCTCGCGCGCGATGCTCACATCACGGGCAGGGCTGAGCAGTTCCAGGTGGTGCTTGGGTAACGACATGGCAAACGGAATCCGGCGACAGGCAAAGCGCGCATTGTAGTGGCAGAGCCCGCGCGGCGCACGCTTTGCAGACGGACAACCCGGATCGCGTTCAGCAGTCTTGCCGAACGCGCGCTCCAGAAAAGCCCGACACTGGCTTCAAAGCGGCCGCAAACGAAGAATCTTCGCGCCGTCGAACGGGTCGCTGAGCCAGCGGCCTTCCACGGCGAAGGTCGTGCGCAAGCGTTCGGGCGTCAGCACTTCGGTCGGCGCTCCCAGTGCCGCGAGCCTGCCGTTTTCCATGACCGCGACCCGGTCGCATTCGAGCGCCTGATTCAGGTCGTGCAGCGCAATGACCGTGGTGATCGGCAGCGCCCGGATAAGGCCCAGAATGGTCAGCTGATGATGGATATCGAGGTGGTTGGTCGGCTCGTCCAGCAGCAGGATCTGCGGCCGCTGCGCCAGCGCGCGTGCGATGTGCGCGCGTTGCCGTTCGCCGCCGGACAGGGTTTGCCATACCCGGTCACGCAAATGCAGCAGACCGACATCATCGAGCGCCTGATGCACGATCGCATCGTCGTCGGCGCTCCACGGTGCAAGCGCCGACAGCCACGGCGTGCGACCGAGTTCGACGGCATCCAGAACGCGGATGCTGTCGCTGGTTTCGGCCTGCTGTTCGACCACCGCGAGCACGCGAGCGACGTCACGTCGTTGCATGTCGGCCATCGTCCGGCCGTCCAGGTGAACCTCGCCGCAGGTCGGCGCCAGGATGCCGGACAGGAGGCGAAGCAAGGTGGATTTGCCCGAGCCGTTCGGGCCGACCACGCCCAGGGTTTCACCGGCGGCGATGCTCAGGCTGACGTCGCGCAACAGCGTCTGACCCTTCACGCTGTAGCACAGACCTGTACAACCGAGCGTGGGACTGGCGGCAGTCGCGGTGCCCGTCTCGGGGTGATCGACGCGCGGCAGGAAGGCATTCATCGCATGGTTCTCCCGCGTACCAGAATCAGGGCGAAGACCGGCGCGCCCACCAGCGCAGTGATCACGCCGATAGGCAGCGTCTGGCCCTTGATCAGCGTGCGAGAAATCACGTCAGCGGCGATCAGAAACAGCGCCCCGCATAGAGCGCTGAGCGGCACCAGCCGAGTATGCCGCACGCCGACCAGCATGCGCACCGCATGCGGGATCACCAACCCGACGAAGCCGATGGAACCAACGATCGACACCATCACCGCGGTGACCAGCGCCGCGCAGGCGATCAGTACGATCTGCACGCGGCGCACGGCGATGCCCAATGAGGCGGCCGAATCGCTGCCGAAGATAAAGGCATCCAGCGCCCGCCTATAGAACATGCACACCAGCAGCCCCAGCAAGACCGCCGGCACCGCTAGCCACACCGAGTGCCATCGCACGCCGCTGAGGTTGCCCAGCAGCCAGAACATGATCCCTCGCGCCTGCTCGGAGCTGGCCGACTTGGTGATCAGGAATGAGGTCAGCGCGTTGAATAGCTGTGAGCCGGCAATCCCGGCCAGGATGATGTGACCCGCTGCGGTTGAACCCCGGGACGAACGGGCGAGCAGGGCAACCAGCGAGAAGGCCGCCACCGCACCGACGAACGCGCCCGCCGACAGAGATATCGCACCGGCACCGAAACCGACCACCGCGACCAGCACCGCGCCGGTCGAAGCACCGGCGGAAATGCCCAGCAGGTAGGGGTCCGCCAACGGATTGCGCAGCAACGACTGCAGCACCACGCCGGAAATCGCCAGCCCCGCGCCGCACGCTGCGGCGACGATGGCGCGGGTCAGCCGGTAGTTCCAGATAATGCCTTCGTCGATAGGGTCCAGCACATAACCTGCGTCCCACAACTTATTGGCGAGCGTCTGAAGAATCACATGCACGCTGATGCTGGTTTCGCCGATGGCGGTACCCGCGAGCACGGCCGCCAGCAGGAGTGCGGCGACCCAGAGCGAATGGCCTAGCGCTACGGAGATCTTCATGGCGCCTTGCTGAACCGGTCGGCGGCGCTGGCGAGTTCCTCGATGCCGGTGAACAGCCGCAGGCTGGCCTGCATGCCGTCAGCGTCGATGATCACGATGCGGTCATTCTTCACCGCGTCCATGTTGCGAGTGACAGGGTCGGATTTGAGGAATTCAAGTTTCTTGCGATAGTCGTCGGCCGGGAAGCGGCGGCGATCCATGCGGGCAATCACGATAATGTTCGGGTTGGCTTTGGCGATGGTTTCCCAGCCTACGGTCGGCCATTCTTCGTCGGATTGCACGATGTTGCGCATGCCCAGGCTTTGCAGCATGAAATCCGGAATGCCCTTGCGGCCGGCGACATAAGGGTCGATGTCCAGATCGGCGCTGGAGAACCAGAAAACAGCGGACACGTTCTTGTCGTGGTTGCGCTGCACGTTGGCGAGGGCGGTCTTCAGGCGCTCTTGAAGTTGCGCGATCAGTTGCTGGCCGCGATCCTGCACGTCGAAGATCTGCGCCAGCTGCTCGATGCTCTTGTAGATCGATTCGATGCGGAACGGCTCAAGACGCGTGCCGTCGGCGCCGACCAGATTGTCCTTGCCTTCGCAGTCCGACGGCATGAGGTAGGTCGGAATCTTCAGTTCATGAAACTGCTCACGGGTGCCGACCACGCCTTGCTTGCCCACCATCCATTCCAGTTGAACGGCGACCAGCCCCGGCCGCTTGCCGATCACCGACTCGAAGCTGGGTTCGTTGTCCGCCAGGCGCTCGATGGTGTCGTTCTGCGCCTTGAACTGCGGCAGTACGTCGTTGAACCACAGCGACGTACCGACAAGTCGGTCGCCCAGGCCAAGTTCGTAGAGCATTTCGGTACCGGCCTGGCCGATAGTCACCGCCCGCGCAGGTGCCTGAGCAAACGTCAGCTGCATGCCACAGTTTTCCACCGTCAGCGGATACCGGGTGGGGGCGGCAACGCAGAGCGTAGAAAGGCCGAGGGCGGTGATCAATGTGGCGAGGCGCGGCAATGACATGAAATGCGATCTCCTTTCGTACGTGTGCAAGGCGCAAGGTACTTGCAGGAAACACATCCCGGGCCGCTGCCGACAAGGCAGGGCAGAAAAGAGCGCAGCGAATGCGCGCGGATGTCCTTCCCGGACACCCCGCCGGTTAGTGTTTGCAGCAGGTCGGCAGGTCTCCTGACTGGCATGTCATGGCCATGTTCCGGCCTTCCCGGGGAGAACCCAGTGGCCAAGCAGATGCTCGAAACAAGACTCGATGCCTACAGTTGCGGGGGCAGTTCCGGTTACGGCCCGTTGGACGGAGCCGCGCGAATTCCCTGTTAGTTCCTTTCGGAAACCGACGGGGCGGCATGTTATATGATAACGAAATCAGATGCTAATGCTTTTGCCGGTGGGAAAGCGCTCGCCATTGCAAAGCGCGGCACACCCCAGTGGCTGCCGCCTGCCTTGCAAACTCACGACCGAATAGCCGATAAAACTTCGGCGTGGTAGAGCGGGGGGATGGAAAGTGCGGCGGGCCTGGCGCGGTGCGGGCCCGCCGTGACATCAGCTGACCTTGAAGCGACGTACCAGCGTGATCAGCCGTGCGTTGGATTCCGACAGCGCCGCGGTGCTCTTCTCGTTACTGGAGCCACCTTCGACCAGCTCCTCAACGATGTGGCGGACGGCGATGATATTGCGGCTGATCTCTTCGGACACGGCGCTCTGCTCTTCGGCGGCCGTCGCGATCTGGGTGCTCAGGTCGTTGATGCGCAGTACCGAGTTGGTCATGTTGTCGAGGCCCGAGTTGACCGCATTCGTCTTGCCGGCCGTGGCCTGACAGCTCTGGCGCGTTTTCTCCATGGCCGCGACGGCGGCGCTGACGCCTTGCTGCAGGCTGGATAGCATCTCGTTGATTTCCGAGGTGCTGGTCTGGGTGCGCGCGGCAAGGGCCCGTACCTCGTCCGCGACCACCGCAAAGCCTCGGCCCTGTTCGCCGGCGCGTGCCGCTTCAATGGCCGCGTTCAACGCCAGCAGGTTGGTCTGCCCGGCAATTTCACCGATTACCGCCAGTACCGCGTTGATACGTTTGGCGTCTTCCTGCATCGACTGCACTTTGCTGGTTGCCGAATCGACTTCGCTGATCAGCGCCGTGACGCTGTCCGAGGCCTCGATGACCACGGTTTTCGACACCTGAGCGTCCTGATTGGCGGACTGGGTGAAGTCTGCAGTCTGCGCCGCACTGCGGGCCACTTCTTCGGCCGTGGAAGACATCTGGGTGATGGCGGTTACGGCCTGATCCGTTTCGCTGGCATGGCGGACCAGAATGGTGTTGGTCGCGCTGGCCTGATGACGAAGCTGATCGATACCGCTGGCAATGTCGCTGGTGGAAGTACTGACTTCGACCATCATGCGTTGCAGGTAAGCGATGAAGCGGTTCACCGATTCGCCCACCTGGTCGACTTCGTCCTGGCCTTTGACGGCGATGCGGCGAGTCAGATCGGCATCGCCGGCCGACAGCGAGTCGATGTTGGATTTGAGTACGCCAAGGCGTTTCATCAGCGCCCGGAGCGCAACCATCATCAGCACCAGCAGCACCAGAACCATGGGGATCTGCAACCAGGCCAGTGTCTTGAGCACGGTCGCGCTCTGGGCCATGAGCAGGTGCGAGTTCTGCGCAACCGCCAGAACCCATGGCGTGCCGGTGACCGGCAGGAGGAACAGCGTCGACTCTTCGCCGTCGCTGCTTTCATAAGTCAATCGCGAGCTGCCGGTGTTGTGGGCGGCCAGCGCGGTCTTGATGGCGTTGATGAAAGTCGACTGGCTCGCCAGCTCGGAAATGTTGCGCAGCACGATCTTGTCGTTGCTGCCCGGAACATTCGACAGAATCTTGCCATCCGCTTCGAGGATCATGATCCGCGCGTTGGCTTCGCGCTCCTTGGCTGCCACCAGCTCGTTGAAAAAGCCGAGGGTCACGTCGATGGTCGACACGCCCCAGGCCTTGCCGTCCTTGGTAATCGCCATGGCGCAGTTAGTGCGTGGTTCAGGGCTTGCGGCGTCCTGATACGCCGGCGCCCAGGCGCATTTGCCCGCCGGCGAATTCAGGCCGCCCTTGTGCCAGCCCTGGTCAAAATAGTTGAGCGATTCAGCGGAGTTCCAGTGTGTGTTGACGATCAGCTTGCCCGAGGCATCACGATGGAAGAACGAGCTGTGTTTCGCACGCCCTTCGGTACGCACGTTCGGGAGAGGCCAGATGCCGCCGCCGAAGACCTTGGCCTCGCCGTATTGGTTGACCATGAACGGCAGAAGACGGTCGATTTCGTCGCTGGACAGTTGCGGTACCAGCTCGGTAATCACACGAGCCTGGGCCTGCACGCGGGCCAGCTCGGTGCGGATCTCGTCGCTGATGTCACCGGCCTTGGAGGTGAGGATGCTTTCGTCGGTGGCGGTAAGCCTTGGCGTAACGAATTGGCCGATGCCATAGATTGTCAGAAAGATGACCACTGCCATGAAGCTGAGGAAGGTTGCGGTGTAGCGTGCTTGCACGGTCTTGAACGTGGCCATTGTGATCCCTGAGGCAAATGGAGAGAGGCTGATAGCTCAGGTGTCGGCACTGGGGACGGATTCTTGACACGACAAACTGCCATCCCCGGGCAAAGCGACGGGCGGCGGGGCGGGAAAGAAATCCGAAGAGGCGCCGGCCTCGACAACAGTTGAATGACAGATGCCGCCACAGTGTTTCCCGGGCGGCATTCACAGCGCCGAAGCGTTCGCCGTAATGGCGATCTAGAAGATGTAGTCAGTGGTCAGGAAGTTCGATTCCCGATTACGAATGATGTCGCTGACCAGCGCTTTGTTGTTGTCCTGGAATCTGGTAGCCACCAGCGTGCGAATTGAAAACACCCGCAGGGCGTCATGGACCGACAGCGTACCTTCAGCCGAATTCTTGCGTCCATTGAACGGATATTGGTCAGGCCCGCGCTGGCATTGCGTGTTGATGTTGATACGCCCCACCTGATTGGCGAAGACGTCGACCAGTCGACCCACCTGCTTTGAATCGCGGCCGAAAATACTCAGTTGCTGTCCGAAATCGGAGTTCAGCACGTAGTCGATAACCTCATTGATATCGCGATACGGCACGACCGGGACAACCGGGCCGAACTGCTCTTCGTGATAGACGCGCATTTGGTCCGTAACCGGGTAGAGCAGGGCGGGATAGAAGAAACTCTCGCAGAACTGCGCGCCGCCAGTGTTTACCACCTTGGCACCTTTGCCGAGCGCGTCGGCGACCAGCCCTTGCAGGTAGTCGGTCTTGCCCGGCTCCGGCAACGGCGTCAGCGATACGCCCGGTTCCCACGGCATGCCCGGCTTGAGTTGAGCGAGCTTGTGCTGGAACTTCTCCAGGAAACTGCCAGCCACGTCTTCGTGCACGAACAGGATTTTCAGCGCCGTGCAGCGCTGGCCGTTGAACGACAGCGAACCGGTCACCGACTCGCTGACCGCATTGTCCAGATCGGCATCGGGCAGCACGATACCGGGGTTCTTGGCGTCCAGGCCCAGCGCGGCGCGCAGGCGGTGCGGGCGAGGGTGGAGTTTCTTCAGGTCGCTGGCAGCCTTGTTGGTACCGATGAACGCGAAGATATCAATCATGCCGCTGGCCATCAGCGCGCTCACCGTGTCGCGACCACTGCCGTAGATCACATTGATGACCCCTGCGGGGAAGCTGTCGCGGAACGCTTCCAGCAACGGGCGAATCAGCAGCACTCCGAACTTCGCGGGCTTGAACACTACGGTGTTGCCCATGATCAGCGCCGGAATCAGCGTGGTGAAGGTTTCGTTCAGCGGATAATTGTAGGGCCCCATGCACAGGGTGACGCCCAGCGGCACGCGGCGGATCTGCCCGAGCGTGTCCTGCTCCAGCTCGAAGCGGCTCGACCTGCGGTCCAGCTCCTTGAGCGCATTGATGGTATCGACGATGTAGTCACAGGTGCGGTCGAACTCTTTCTCCGAATCCTTGAGGTTCTTGCCGATCTCCCACATCAGCAGGTTGACCACTGCGGTGCGCTGCTCACGCATACGCTTGAGGAACGCCTCAACATGCTGGATCCGCTCGGCCACCCGCATGGTCGGCCAGCGTCCCTGGCCCCGGTCATACGCCTGAACGGCCGCATCGAGCGCGGTCATTGCGGTCGGCGCATCCATCAGCGGCGTGCTGCCCAGAATGACCGGTTCCAGCCCTTGCGCATTGCGCAGATAAACCGGGCTGCGGACAGGCGCCAGCGGCCCGGCCCACATGCGCAGCTCGCCGTTGACCAGATATTCGCGTTGCTCAACAGGTTCCCCGAGCTGGTACGCCTGCGGAATGTCTTCGGCGGAGGGGAACAGTGTTGCGAGACGGTTCTGCAAGGGCATTTCTTTCACCTCGTATATTGAGCGCCTGGAGCGGATCCCGACACACTACGCCACGCTCGACCGGCCATGAACCCCACCGACGGCAAGCATCGGATATTTAAAGGAAAAAACTTTGAGGGTCGTGCTTGACTTCCTCTTCGTAATCAGTAACATAGCGCTCATTCCGCGATAGCTCAGTTGGTAGAGCAAGTGACTGTTAATCACTGGGTCCCTGGTTCGAGTCCAGGTCGTGGAGCCACTTTAGATTCAAGGCGTTGCAGCGAATGTGTAGGAAATGTCCTCACATTCGCACCGCTGCCGAAGCCAGGTTCAACACCTTGGCGGTAGTCGGAAATATGGCTTGAATCGCCCTTCGAAACACTATTTCATCCGACCACAGGTCACGCAGCGCTGCCTCTAATCACTCGATGCAGAGGCCGGCGACATGAAATCGCATCCATCGTTTCAACCAAAGGCGGACCGGGCAAGACCACGGCCACTGCCGATCCTGGCGCGTTCTGCGCCGATGGCAACCTCAAAACCTTGCTTGTAGACCTTGATACCCAGCCTTCGCTGTCCTCTTTCTATCACGTGGACCATGAAGCATCCGGCGGCACCTATCAGCTGATCGCACAAAACGACACCCAGCCGGAGGTCATCCTCGGCCACAAGTGCATCCCAACCTGTCTTTCACTGCTGTCGTCACATCCTGACAGCACGGTGACAGCTATCACAGCCAGGCAGTGCCCGATTCGGCGACGAGGCCTTGCGATCTCCTGTTCATTAAAGCAATTCAGTCCTGATTGATTGTCGACTTCACCCGAGACATGCAATGGCACACGCAGACGGTTAGTTCCGAGCGGCTCACTGCTGCGACGCTTGGCTACGTCATCGGTTCGGCTTAGTGATGATCAGCGTCGTCCCTCTGTTGCCATCCTCATTGCTAAGCCGGCGAGCACCGTTCCCATGAACCAGCGCTGAACCAGTGCGAACGCAGGGCGACGGGTGAACAGGATTGCCACGGAGGCAGCTGACATGACAATCAAGGCATTGACCACGACGCTGATGCCGATCTGCATCGTTCCAAGTACCAACGCCTGACTCAATACGCTTCCCTTAGCCGGATCTATGAATTGGGGCAGCAGGGACAGATAAAGCACGGCGATCTTGGGGTTCAGCAAGTTCGTCAGGAAACCCATTAGTAAAAGCTTGCAGGGACTGTCCTTGACGAGATCCTTTACTTGGAAAGAGGAACGACCGCCAGGACGCACTGCTTGCCAAGCCAGCCACAGCAGATAGATGGCTCCAGCAAAACGGACAGTGTCATAGGCAAACGGGATGGCAAGCACGAGCGCGGTGATACCGAACGCGGCGCAAAGCATGTAAAAGACAAAGCCTAGCGCGACCCCGCCAAGCGAGATTAGCCCAGCCGCTCTGCCCTGAGAAATTGATCGCGATACCAGGTAAACCATGTTCGGGCCTGGCGTCAACACGATGCCCATTGCGATGACTGCGAAGCCTAGAAGATTGCTCAGCTCCATTTGCTTGTTTCCCTGACAAAAGCCTGGATTGAATTCCTGAACGGTCTCATCTTCCAGAGTGTTGGAGAACGAAGCTATTCATTTACCGGTTGAATCGCGGAACTGTACCACTGCCCCAGCGCGTTCGGGCGAGAGGGGGGCGGGAAGCCGCCAGGCTGTCATCCTTCAAACCGACGGTAATCATCGTCAATTCACTTTAATCAGTAAGGCGTTCAGATTGCTGTCCTTAAAAGCCCGCATTCAAAAATGGCAGTCCGCATTCTCCGCCGATGGACGAATCAAATGTTGGACAATCATGGAGCGGTCAACGTGGCAACTCCTTGAGCAGCACGGCGAGCTGACTTGCCCGATCAGCCATGCTGACGACGATCCGATGTTTAAAGCAGCATACGCTTGGCTAAAAGCCTCCATGGCTGATGCTGGGATTAGCCCGACGTTGCCAGGCCTGACGCCGTGGTGGTGCTGGATTCGCCGAGAGGAAGATCACCCCGAACCCTACATCGAAGACTTGGGAGGTCTGACAGATCCTGTCGTACTGCAGCTCTCTATCCCGTTCCACCTCGTAGTGCTTTCCTGCTTCGATCTTTGGCATTTTGTGCTCAACCGAAGCTACGTTTACACGTCCGAGCTCGACGACCAAGAGTTCGACAAGGCTCTACAGATGGCCCCAAATGGATCCGCCGCCGCACTGCGGCTTGAAGACCGTCTGCGAATATCATGGGAGGCTATCTTTGAGCTCGATCATTGTGCGGTCGATACGGGGCCGCTTGAAGCCAAGAGCATACAGGGCTGTTTTTGGACGCTGCGGCGTGCGTACGTAAACGCTGTGCTTGAGCCCAGCTGCCTGACTAGCTATAGCAATGAGGGGTCAGATAGCGGTGCTGGCTGATGTGCAGTGGGAATAGGCCCGCATGGCGTTCAGCCGCTCGATCTACTTATTATCAGCCAGGCGATGACAGCTACAAACGGTGCGAGCAACGCCACGCCTCCGACCACCAACGCCCAGCCCCAAGCGAAACCCCGTTCGCCTTTAAACCTGCCACCGCTTAACGCTTTCAATATGCGCACGCCGATCCGGTGGGCTAGCACGTTAAAGAAAGCGTCGAGCATTTCATCCAGCATGATCATGGCGGTGCCTCGAAACTTTCGGTTAAACGAACGATATTGTGCATCCAGGTTGATGCGCTCGTGCCTTACCTTGAACTGCTGATTCGGGAGCGCACTAACCACGCCTTCTCCGACAGATTCGTAGCTCTGCATCCACGCCCGCTCGCCCGTCACGATCGAGGGTTTTGGCCGTGGCCGATCCTTGGCCGCCAAGTTTCGCTGGGCCAACATCCAGTTGTGCAGTGCCTGAATGATCGGTACCGCCATTTCCTGGCGCATTCGCTAGGTGGACGAGACGAGCAGGGTTGTAAGGGATCTGTTCAGCCGCTCGGAAAGGACTCGGAAATCTGTTTGGCAACGTAATCATGCATCCAGGAACTGCCCCCAGCAAATTCAAGTTCGTCATCACTGGCAAAGAATGTCAGCACCGGGCTGACTTCCTGAGCGTTCACGCTTAAATCTGAGAGACCGTCAATCAAAGCAGCGTGATCCATCCCGCATAAGCTCACCAGATTTCAGACGAATTACGAGATTGCTGTCGTCCTGCTTGAGCCTGGCGAGATATTTTCCCACTATGGTTCAGCTGCGGTGCCGGTAGCGTCTCCACTTGGCTGGCTTGAGCTCGTGCACGCAACCACGCCGGCAACCTGCTCGGACATTGCTCATCTTCGACAAACCCCCAGCCCGAACAGGCGGGGCAATCCTCCCGCAGCGCGAACAGATCACGGCATTGCGAGCACTTGCGAAAAATCGAGAAGTCGTGCGCTTCCCACAGTTTGAGGTAGCGATCAAAGCCACCGTGCTCCAGGGCCAGTGCCGCGGCATCGATCAACGCGCGGTACCGATCCGGGTCATCCAGCCGCTGGCGCAGAACTCCTTCGATTTGTCTCTGGGTCTCAACCAGTGTCAAACGCTGGCCGTCTTCGGTGTAGATGAAGCGTTCTTCAAGCGTCCCGTACTTTGCATAGGTGCCGGTGATGATCGAATTGTCGTCCTTCAGAAACGCAAAATAGCCCGCATGATGGGGGTCCTGATCCGGTTCATGGAGGTAGTAACGACCATGTATCAGGCTGCCGATTTGCACCGCATTCGGGTCATACACCGCGTAGTGGGAAGCGGGATGGCGCCAGTCGCGGTTGCCGTCTTCGGTGTAGTGAAAGAAGGCTGCGCGGGCCAGCTCGACCAGGTCGAAGCGCTCCAGCGGATCGATCATGGCCGCCGCCTGCAGGTCGTCCGCCATCCGCGTCAGGAAACGATGGTTGAGCCCTGGGGTGGACCATTCACGTTTGTCGTTGAGGCGTCGGTGCCACTCGGCAAGGAGCTCCGTCTTCTTGTTATGGTCCATAGTGTGTACGTCAGAATGTGTATTTATATACAGTAGTGGCGGAATGCGCTGGCAGGCAAACCGAGTCCGACGAGAGGTAGCGCTATATAAGTTATTGATGTGAAACAGGTCTTACTCCAAGCCGCTCTCTGCCTGACGGGTTGACCTCGCGAGTCCGAGTCGTGATGTCACGCGTGATGTCACTCGTCGAAATTTCCTACATCCGACATTGACCTGATCCGGCCTAATGCGTTTACTGTATATACATACAGATAATCCATCCACCTACAGGCTCGCATCATGAGTGTCACCATCCTTGGCCCCTTGTCGGCAGGGAGCGCTTCGCTCCCGTTTCTCTCATCCCTGGTCGCAGCGGGGTTTCCGTCGCCCGCGGCGGACCACATCGAAAAGCACATCTCGCTCGATGAGCTATTCGAAATCCGGGCACCGCACGTGTACCTGGTAAAGGTGGAGGGCGACAGCATGCAGGGGGCAGGGATCTACAGCGGTGACATCGTGATCGTCGACCGCAGCGTGCAAGCCGAGCATGACGACATCGTCGTGGCCTCCATCAATTGCGAACCGGTGTGCAAGCGCCTGTACAGGCGCGGTGAGACAGTGATCCTCAAGTCCGAAAACCCAAAATATCCGCCGCGACACGTTCTGGAGGGTGACGAGCTGGTCATCTGGGGCGTGGTGAAGTACAGCGTGCGCGATCATGACCATACCTGAGCCGGTTTTCGCACTGATCGACTGCAACAGCTTCTACGCCAGTTGCGAACGCGTGTTCCGACCGGACCTGGCCAAAACCCCCATCGTGGTGCTGAGCAACAACGACGGCTGCGTCATCGCGCGCAGCTACGACGCCAAGCCGTTCGTGAAGATGGGTGCGCCGTATTTCCAGATCAAGGACGTGCTGCGCCAGAACGGCGTGGTCGCGTTCAGCAGCAACTACGCGCTGTATGGCGACATGAGCGAGCGGGTCATGGCGATCATCGAATCGATGGTGCCGGCGGTGGAGGTCTACAGCATCGACGAAGCCTTCGCCGACCTGACCGGCATGCCCGGCGACCTGACCGTGCTTGGGCGAAGCATCCGCTCCACGGTGTTCCGCTGCACTGGCATTCCGGTCGGGGTCGGCATCGCGCAGACCAAGACGCTGGCCAAGCTTGCGAACCACACCGCCAAGCGCCTGCAAGGCGTGACTGGCGGCGTGGTGGACATAACCGACCCGTTCAAGCGCGACTGGGTGCTGCGCAACACCGCGGTGTCTGAAGTCTGGGGCGTGGGCAAGCGGATGAAAGCGCACCTGGAAGCGATGAACATCCACACGGCCATGGACCTGGCCAGGGCCGACGCACGCACCTTGCGCGAGCGGTTCAGCGTCGTGATCGAAAAGACCGCCCGCGAGCTGGCCGGTACGCCATGCCTGGAGCTGAGCGAAGCTGAGCCGCCCAAGCAGGAGATCTGTTGCAGCCGCATGTTCGGCACGCGCCAGACCCGCATCGAGCCGATCAAGGAAGCCGTGGCCACTTACACCCAACGCGCTGCTGAAAAGCTCCGCGCGCAGAGTTCACTGTGCAAGAAGATTCGCGTCAGCATCCGCACTGGCATGTTCAACCCGGAAGAAGCCAAGTACGCCAACGGTGCGCTGGTCGAACTGCCGTACCCCACCAATGACGTGCGACTACTGACCAAGGCGGCGACCGAAGCGGTCAACCGGCTGTTTCGGCCAGGGTTCAAATACAGCAAGGCGGAGGTGCTGCTGATGGACCTGCGGCAGCCTGGGGAATTTACCGATGACCTGTTTGCGGCTTCGCAGCCGGCGGCAGCGGAAAAAGTGATGGGTGTACTGGACGAAATCAATGCGCGCTGGGGCAGGGGAACGCTGCGGACGGGGAGCGTGCCGATTGATCCGGAGTGGGCGATGCGGCGGGATTTGATGAGTCGCAGTTATACGACGCGACTGGATCAGTTGTGGGTGGTCAGGGCGGAGTAAAGTCTGTTGACGGCGCGTGGCCTAATCTATTGATCATCGACTGTTGATGAGCTGATGGTCCGATTGGTCATTCCGCTCAGGGTCGATTGTTGCCGTTCGCGCTAAGCAAAGCCGGTCAAGGTTTCGTTCGGCAAGTAGTTGGTGGTGGAGGTTGATCCGCATGACAATCGCACCCCTTAACAAGCGATTACAAGGAAGATGTTTTAAATAGAAAAATCAGAGGGTTAGAGGTTTTCATGTTACGTGGCTAATGGCGGAATGCGCCGACCTGCATGAGTCTTGGAGCTCTTATTACGTGGCCTTTACCGATGTGTGAGGCAGCTGCAAGCAGCTGCCTCGGCCTAAGTGGATCATCCCTGGTGGCGCTGTGATCAGCTCGATATCGTTGAGCGCCCAGATCTCAATAGAACCAATACCCCAAGAATGGCCGAGAGGATGGAGCCCATTAGCACTCCAACTTTAACTTCATCTATCAAGTGGGGAGCGTTTGGAAACGCGAGTGCGCCTATAAAGAGGCTCATCGTAAACCCAATGCCGCACAGGAGGGCGACCCCATATAGCTGGGACCAACTGCAGCCTTCAGGCAGCCTTGCCATGCTGGATTTGATAGCCAGCGCCGCTAAGCCAAACACGCCAATTTGTTTGCCCAGGATTAGGCCTAAAGCTACGCCGAGCGGTACCGGATCGATGAGGTTCTCTGGGGTGATACCTGTAAGGGATACGCCGGCATTAGCGAATCCGAAAATTGGGATGATCCCGAACGCCACCCATGGGTGCATCTTTTCCTCCAGGTACAGAAGTGGCGACAAACGCTCATCTTCCATGTCTCCCATTGGAATGCAGAGTGCGACGATGACCCCTGCCAGGGTCGCGTGGATGCCGGACTGAAGCATGAGATACCACAGCGCTGCGCCGGCTATCAGATAGGGCAGCAATCTTCTTACACCGCAGCGGTTGAGTATTACGAGAAGAAGAATCACACCTAGAGACGCTATCAGCATGCTGATGGACAACCCGCTGGTGTAGAACAACGCGATGATGAGGACTGCTCCCAGGTCATCAAGGATAGCGAGTGCGGAGAGAAATATTTTTAAGGATATTGGGACACGCTTGCCAAGCAGCGATAGCACTCCTAAAGCAAATGCGATATCGGTCGCGGCGGGAATAGCCCACCCGCCCATTGTTTGTGAGTCACCCCAATTTATAAGAAGGTATATGAAAGCAGGCACCAGCATACCGCCCAATGCGGCAAAACCGGGAAGAGAGCGTTGGCTCCAACTGGCCAACTGGCCGACCAACATTTCGCGTTTGATTTCCAAGCCAACCAACATGAAGAAGACAGCCATCAGGCCGTCGTTAATCCAATGTTCGATTGATAGCCCGGCTACCTTGATTTGCAGTGTCGAGAAGTAGGCGGGAGACCAAGCAGAGTTTGCGACAACGAGTGCTGCCAATGCAGCAGCCATTAAGATCAGGCCTCCTGCAGACTCGGCAGCGAAAAATCTCGACAGGAAAGCTAAGGCAGAACGGGATGCAGCAGTGTCGCGGGCATTATCCAGGCGTGAGGGATCCATACTCATAGACGTGACGGCTCCGCGCTGGCGGCCCGACCTGCGCTAAATCTATCCTGCCCTGCCGCACAATGCGGTGACACCCATTTGCGTATTCTACACAGAGTGACCATGGCATTGGGAGCGGCCTAATATCTCGCGTCCTATCTCGGCGGTGCCTATAGCGCGCCTATGTTCGATCTGCCCCTCAGCCATTTGGTCAGGTGCCTGACTTGATCTTGGTCCAGGCCCGTGTCCTGGCACGCTCTGCATCACGCCCCAGGGGCTTGAGGGTGTATAGCGTGGTCATTGCCGCCTCGGTCGGGTAAAGGTTGGGGTTGTTGCGGATCGACGGGTCGACCTGGTCGGTCGCGTCCTTGTTCGGGTTCGGGTAGCCGACAAAATCGCTGATCGGCGCGATCACCGAGGGCTGCAACAAGTAGTTGATAAAGGTGTAGGCGTCCTGCGGGTTTTTGGCGCCCTTAGGGATGGCGAGCATGTCGAACCAGATCGGTGCCCCTTCCTTGGGCAGGCGCATGTCCACCGTTACGCCGTTTTTCGCTTCTTTGGCGCGGTTGGCAGCCTGGGAAAAACTGCCCGAATAACCGACGGCCACGCAAATGTCGCCGTTGGCGATATCGGCCATGTATTTGGAGGAGTGGAAATAGGTGACATAGGGGCGGATCTTCATCAGCAGCGCTTCGGCTTTGACATAGTCCTTGGGATTGCCACTGTTGGGGTCCAGGCCCAGATGCTGCAAGGCCAGCGGCAGGATCTCGGACGGCGAATCCAGCAGCGCGACACCGCACTGCTTAAGCTTGCTGATGTTCTCTTCCTTGAAAATCAGGTCCCAACTGTCCAGCGGCGCATCGGCGCCGAGCGCGGCCTTGACCTTGTCGGGGTTGAAGCCGATCAGGATGGTGCCGTACATGTAGGGCACGGCGAATTTGTTGCCGGGGTCGTTGGCTTCGATCAGCTTCATCAGCTTGGGGTCCAGATGCTCCCAGTTCGGCAACTGGCTGCGGTCCAGCGGCTGGAACACGCCAGCTTCAATCTGCTTGGCGAGGAACACATTGGATGGCACCACCACGTCATACCCGGAGTTGCCGGTGAGAAGCTTGGCTTCCAGGGCTTCGTTGGTGTCGAAGATGTCGTACACCAGTTTGATGCTGGTGTTCTGCGCCTTGAAATCGTTCAGCGCCTTGGGCGTGATGTAGTCAAACCAGTTGTAGACCCGCAGGGTTTTCTCTTCGGCGTTGGCCACGCCACTGGCGACGGCCGCGCAGAGCACGAGCGACTTGAGCATCTTCATCGAGAAACCCCCTCAAAACCTTCGAGAACGTTGACGGCATTGATGCCGATTTCTTCCACCGCGTAGCCGCCTTCCATCACGAACAGCGTGGATCTTCCCAGGCGGGCAATGCGCGCACCCATCGCCAGGTAATCCGGACTGTCGAGTTTGAATTTCGAGATAGGGTCGTCCTTGAATGTGTCCACGCCCAGGGATACGACGATGATCTCAGCGCCGTAGCGATCGATTTCTATGCAGGCTTGCTCCAGCGCTGCGCTCCAGGTTTCCCAGCCGGCACCGGCCGGCAAAGGATAGTTGAAGTTACAGCCAACGCCTGCGCCTTCACCCAGCTCGTCGGCATAGCCCAGGAAAAACGGAAACTCCGCTTCCGGGTGGCCGTGGATCGAGGTGAACAGCACGTCGTTGCGAGCATAGAAGATCGATTGGGTACCGTTGCCGTGGTGGTAGTCCACATCCAGAATCGCGACTTTCTTGTGGCCCTGATCAAGAAAGGCCTGGGCGGCAATGGCGGCATTGTTGAGGTAGCAATAACCGCCCATCAAGTCGCCGGCTGCGTGGTGTCCCGGCGGACGGCACAAGGCGAAAGCACTGCGGGCGCCTTGCTGGATCGCTTGTTGAGCGGTGAGCGCGACCTGAGCCGCCGAGTACGCTGCCTGCCATGTGCCGGCGGTAATTGGTGCGCCACCATCGAAGCTGTAGTAACCCAACTGGCCATGCAGGCTGGCGGGCAATACGTGGCGCAGAGTGCGTGCCGGCCAAGTGAAGGGCAACAAGTCGCCGTCCTGCCCGAGTTCGGCCCAGCGCGCCCAGGCACCCTGGAAGAATTCCAGGTAGTCGCGGCTATGGACGCGTTGCAGCGGTTCCAGGCCAAAGTCCTGTGGCGACTGTACCGCGCCAAGCTGACGGTCCTTGACCCGTTGCAGCACATGGTCGGCGCGAGACGGCATCTCAAAGCAGGGCATCAACTGCCCGTCCATCAGTTCACACCGGCCATGGTGCAGGTGGTGATCATCCGAGTAGATCGTCAACATTGTTGTTCTCCGCGGGCTGTATCGGTGCATACAGTCTTGCGGTGGACGCGATTTATGAGAACGGCAGGTGCGGCCAAAAGGGGATAAATATGGCCAGATTATCTGTCCGTAAATCGCCCCTCAACAGGGCATCATGCACGAAACTGGCTCGGTGCCACGCCGCTCCAGCGCACAAAGGCATGCCGAAAACTCGCAGTCTCGCTGAAGCCCAGAGCCTCGGCGATCCGGTAGACGGGCCACCGGTCCTGGACCAGCAACTGCTTGGCGCGTTCGAAACGAAGTTCGTCGAGCAGCTCCTGATAGCTGCAGCCCAAGCCGTGCAAGTGTCGACGCAGGGTGCGCGCCGAACAGTTCATCTGTTGGGCCAGCCCGTCCAGCCCCGGTGCGGCATGCAGCTGTGCAGCCAGCAACTGGCGGATCCGCGCCAGCCAGGCGTCGCGCCCGGTGAACTCGGTATTCTGTTTGCGACAACGTTCGACCATGGCCTGGTGGGTCACCGCGTCGGCCAGTGGCAAAGGCTGGCCAAGCCAGCGTTTATCAAAGCCAAACGCATTGGCAGAGGCATTGAACTGCAACGGACAGTCGAAACATTCGGCGTAGCGCGCTTGGTAATCTGGCGCATCGTGCTCAAAGCGAGCACTCAGCAAGGGTAGTGGGTGGCCGAGCAAGTCGTCGCAGATGACCTTCAGCGAACCCAGGCACAGCTCGACATTGAAAACGGTCAGTGCCGGATTCTCGCGGTAATCGCCAGCGGTGAACCAGATGCTTTCGCCGTGCTCCTCCAGGCTCAGCTCGAACAGTGTTCCCAAGAGCGCTGGATAACGTAGCGCCAGGCGTAACGCGTCACCGAAAGTGGCACTGGTAAGCAGGGCATAGCCAAGCACGCCGTAAGACGAGACATGCATGCGCCTCCCCACGATCAAGCCTATGTCGCGCTGCAGAGCCACGGCATTGGCACATACCCGCATCTCCTGATGGGTAGCGATACGCGTGTCGGCGCGACTCAAGTCCGCTGCGCAGATACCGCTGCCGGCCAGCAACTCTTCGGCGGCCCAGCCTTGCGCCTTGAAAGTGCTCAGGACCAGCGAGACAGCGTTGAGGGTGGTGAGGTGGGAGTGCAGCATGGGGACATCCGACAAGGCGATGTGTGCAAGTAAAGCAAGGTATGTGCCGGTGCGCTCAGCTTGCCCTACGGGTATGCAATGGCTGCGCACTGCTACCTGAAGACACAGATCCGGACTAGAGCAGGCGCCTGCATTACCCGCTCTAATTTTTCAGCCAGCCGTTAGGTGGCCCTATTCTTCGGCACGGTCTTTTTCCGTCGCTTCCTTGACCAGCACCATGCTTGGCGGTGTAGACAGTGCTATGCCTAATTCTCGCAGGCGCCCCAGAATCGTAAACAACAGGTCGCTTCTGGCGCCCCCCACAGAGCGTGGGCTGTTGACGTAACCGCTGATACTGATGATCAAACCTGTGTTGGTCAGGTCCTTGAAGGACACCGATGGGGGTGGCGTGTCGAGGATGGCTTCGTGCTCGCTGAAGGCCTGCATCAGCAATTCGCGTATCTTCAGCACATCGGTATCCAATGGCAGGGTCAGTGTGACGCCGACGACCCCCAACGCGTTGCCCATGGTCACGTTACGGACGTTCTGCGTGATGAACTGCGAGTTTGGCACGATCACCGTCGAGCGGTCGGCCATCTGGATTTCGGTCGCACGCACGTTGATCCGGCGAATATCGCCTTCGACACCTGCAAGGCTCACCCAGTCCCCGACTTTAACGGGACGTTCGGTCAGCAGAATCAAGCCAGAGATAAAGTTCTGCACGATGGCTTGCAGGCCGAAACCGATCCCCACCGATAGCGCACTGACCACCCAGGTCAAGTTGGTGAGGCTGATGTGGAGCGTGGACATCACCACAGCTACAACCAAAACGAAGCCGATGTAACCGATCAGGGTCACAAGCGAGGCCTGCATCCCTGCGTCCATATTGGTTTCAGGAAGCAGGCGCTCTCCAAACCACTCCTTGAGCACCCGCACGCCCAGCAGGCCAGCGACCAGGCAAACCAATGCCATCAGAATATCGCTGGGGGCGATGTTGAGGTTGCCAAGGGATTTTGACGTGACGTCCAACTGAGCAAAACTTGCCAGCAGCTCGCCTGGACTGGAACCCGACGGCAGGAAGGCGAGCAGTACCGCGGTGAGCAATAGAAAGGTACGGCCAATACCCGCCAGAACCGTGCTTGCCTGCGCCTGGTGCCGGGCGGACAAGCCCAACGCCGAACCCAGCGCCTTGCCGCCCGGTTGTTTGGGCGACAGGAGGGTTTCGCAGATATCACCGAAGCAGGCGATCAACAGATACGCAGTGGACGCTACCACGCTCACCCAAAGCAGTTTCACCGCCAGAAAGTAAGCCAGCGTCAGGTAGCCGCTCAACAAAGCCAGCAAACTCAGCCCGACCCAGACTGCAACGACAAAAGGGATCAACCCGGCAACGCCGCCCGGGCGCTCCAGCTCAAAGCGTCGGCGGGTTCGGCGGTAGCGCAAAAGGCCGTAAAAGAAGATCAGCGAAACCGTCAGTGCCGTCAGGCCATTGACCGCCACCGTCAGTGCCAGGCTGCTGGCGATCACACTGTTGATTCGCTCCTGCGTGCCGATGATCATCAGTGCCAGCGCCAACACGGCCGGGAAGCGGCCCATGGCCGAGGCGATCTCGTCAGGAATTTGCGGCAGGCGCCACGAGGGATGCGGCAGCATCAACAGCGCGCGGCCCAGCCCGACAATGAAGGCGCAGAAGGTGATCAGCGTCTGAACCTGATCAAGCAGATTGACCACGTCATTACTGAGCACTGCATTGCTCACGATTCCCCATCGCAGCAAGGAAGTGGCAGCGGTAATGGTGAGGATCGTCGAGAGGCCGACTGCCAGTGCCAAGGCACTGCGGCGCAGGCGGCCCTCCGGCAACCAATGGACCATCGACCTGATCAGCAAGCGCTCCAGCAAGCGTCGCACCACGACCCATATCAAGAACGCGCCAAACACAACGCTGATGAACTGCGTACGCTTGCCCGGTGCCAGCGCGCTGTCAAACACCTTGCGGACATCCACCAGAAGTCCGTTCAAGCGTCCCAGGTCGTCATCGGTAGGGCGAATCAGGGTGGACCAGAATGCTGAGCTGAGTGGGCTTGCCGTCCGGGTGCTGATCTGTGAATCGAAGAGGCTGCGGCGCAGGCTGAAGATCTGGGTGGCTAGATCCCGGGCAGACTGGCTTAGCGCATTGGTCTGACGCTGATCATTAGCCATCGCGTTTTTCTGAGCGGTCAGCGTCTTGCGCTGGCTGGTCAGACTTTGCGCCTCGTCGGGTTGCATTGGTCCGAGAATATTGAGCTGATCATTCAGGTGCTCGATCTCTGCAGTTTGCTGGGCAACCAGATTGTCGGCTTGTTTTTGCACCTGCAAAGCGGCCTGACGCAAGCTTGAAAGCAAGTCATCGTTGGCGCTGACCGTTACCTTTTGCCGGATCTGGTCCAGTTGCTCATTCAGGTCATCCAGGCTCGGCGCGTCCACTACCGGGGCTGCACTGCTGGAGCTGTCGGTTTGGGAGGCGGCAGCGGTCTGGGCTAAGGCTGGCAAAGTCACGCACAGCAGAAGCAGGACGAGCAGTCCAGTGTAAAGACGGTTGGGTGAAACTTGCTGCATTCTCTTTCCTTCTTTGCGGTAATCGGCTCAGCGAACCCTGCATATTTCCAGGGCCCGGTCTCGAGACATCCGCTGTCGCGTCAGTGTTTGGGAATATCATGCTGCGCTACGCGCATTGAGCATTCTCGGCGCTGAGACTTTTCAAGATCCCGTAGTGCCAGCTCAGGATCTGGATCCGCTGTCGGTATCCGGTACTTTCATGAGACGTGTCAGACGGGCATGCAGCCGACAATAACAAAGCGGCGGGGCAGGCTTCACTTACAGTTGCCTGCTTTCCGATAACCAGCCCTCTGAGCTTCAGCTTCTGAATCGAAAGCCACCTGGTTCCTGGCCGATATTGAGCTGTAGCTCGGGCATCCTGAGGGGAGATGGTACACATGACTGTTTTTGTTACCGATGATCGACCCTGTAGCCGCTTGGCCGGTGGCAGGTGATTCTGTTCGCTGTGAGGTGCGATTCGGGATTGCGCTCACCACGCCGTCTCCAACCGCCTTGTAACCCTGAGTCCATACCCGCTCGCCCGTCACGAAGGGGTTTCGATGCCCCATGATCGCGGCGATGCGGCTGTCCCGCTCTTTTTCCCAGGCCGTCACCGGATGCTGCTTGTCCCAAGCCATTAGCAGCTGTTGCTGCTGACGTGACATGCTCAGGTTGTACCTGTCGAACATATAGAACGTCGTTCTCGCGACGAGGCCTTTGACCTCATCACGCGGTTCGGCAACCCGCTGGTCGAAATCGACCTTCGTCGGGCACTGGCCATATTGGGGCGCTACGCCTGGGGCCATGCCGTAGTTGAAATTACTGCGGTCACCGTTCACCTCACCCACAGCGGGATAGAGGTTGAACAGGTCGGCTTCCATTGCTCTGAACACAGGATCGTCATCGACGCAGTGCTCCCGACCGCCGTTCTGCCAGCACTGGCGCTGGTGACCAAACGTCCAGGCCGGAACGATGTGCTCCCATTCCGTGCGGTCGGCGCGATTCTGCTGCTCCCTGGCTTGGTAGCCACAGGAGTCCGGGTCTACTCGCCCGCCGGACTTACCGACCCATGTCCATTTGCAGCCGCAGTAGAGATCGCCTTGCGCACTATCGGCCTGGTCGAGATAGACCTTCTGTTTGGCAACGACCTTGGCTTCGGAAAACGTCGAGGGGGGAGAGGCGAAGACAGCGGAAACGACACAGAGACAAAGAGCGAGAGCAGATAACAGCTTTTTCATGAGAGACAGTATTCAGTTTAGGTCGCGCATTATAGGCGCGAGCCTGGCGCAGTCATCCCTGCATACAGCCGCCGTGCTGAAAACGGCGACGCTTATCCCAAAAACATGCTTCTGACAGCGCTCATAGAACATGAAACTGAGACAGCTGGTCACCGGTCGGAACAGTCAGCGATTGTCTGCGTCTACCTGAATAACTACCGGATCCGTCTTGAATCGAGGGACTGATTCAATTCAGGCCCCGCCACATTCCCTGTTCGCTTGTGTAGGACTGCGGCCAACATGGAGTACGGATAGCGTCAACCCAGCGACCATCGACCTACACCACCGCGGAACCTAGCGACAACGTGAGATTGATGCAGAGGATCAGAACGATGGAGAAAGTGAAAATCTTGCGCGCCCAGTGTCTTGGATCAGTAAGGCGTGTTGAGGAATAAGCTAATAACAGCCAGTAACCGCCAAGACCCAAAACCACAATGCCGTAGGCCACATTGAGATTCGCAATGATGTCTAATCCGACCGCGCTCAGGATAAAAGCGAGCATGTAACCTTTCATCTGCCTCTGGGTGCGTACCGGCCCCAGTAACGGAAGTCCTGCAGCACGGAAATCATCCTGACGCATGACTGAAATGGCATGGGAATGCGGCATCTGCCAGAAACAGAAGACAGCAATGAGTAAGGCGGCCGTCGTATCGAATTGACCGCTTACGGCGCAATAGCCAATCACCGGCGGCATCGCTCCCGAAATACTGCCAATTAACGTACCCCAGAGCGAGCTTCGCTTCAGCCAGCAGCTGTAAACACCCGCATAAATACTCAGACCAGTGAGCGCCAACAGGCATGCCATTGCGTTGGTGCCGATCCACAACAATAAGAACCCACCGACCCCCAACGCAATGGCATAACACAGGGCTGCCCAGACCGGGACGATCCTGATCGCCAGTGCCCGATAACACGTGCGAATCATTCGACGGTCTATGTCGCGGTCAACGCAGTTGTTCAGCACGCAGCCGCAACCAATGACCAAAGCGGTTCCGATCACGGTCGCGGCCAAGTGCGAGGCTGAGGCGAGATGTCCATCAGAGGCGAGAAAGTAACCGCCAAGCACCGAAGCGAGATTACCCAGAATAATGCCGGGCTTCGTCAGTTGGAGCCCGACATTCAGGGGCGTCAGGTAGTGCTTCAGTGCGCCAGCATATTGTGATGAATGCCGTTCATGATCCATAACGAGAGCCCGACCAGCAGGAGAATGATGACGGCGGAAAATATCAGTGCAATGAGATTCCAGCGCTGCTCCACCGCAGTATCCAAATGCAGGAAATACTTGAGGTGCGCAAAAATCTGTATAGCGCCGGTGGCCACAACCAACCATGCCGTGACGTTACGCGGAAGCGAGGGATACATTACCAGGCCGAATGGGATGAGCGTCAGAACAACCGAGATTATGAAACCAACCAGATAGGAGCGACTGCTGCCATGGCTGGTGCCAGCGCTGCTGTGTACGGGACTTTGATGATACATTTCAGGCCACCCCCAGCAAGTAGATAACGGTAAACACACAGATCCAGACCACATCCAGAAAATGCCAAAACAGGCTCAGACAGCTCAAGCGCGTCGCGTTGGTACTGCTGATGCCGCGGCTGCGAACTTGAACCATGAGCACCGCCATCCATACCAGGCCTGTGGCGACATGCGCGCCATGAGTGCCAACAAGAGTAAAGAATGCGGTAAGAAACGCGCTGCGATCAGGCCCATATCCCTGTTCAATAAGATGGTGGAATTCATTAATTTCCATGGCAATGAATCCGAGACCTAACAGAAAAGTGGCGCCCAGCCACCGCAACACTAGGGCAGGGTCGTTGCGGTTCATGGCCAGCATCGCGTAGCCGTATGTGATGCTGCTTAACAACAGCAGCATGGTTTCCGCCAGCACGTAGGGCAGCTCAAAAATATCGACTGTCGAGGGCCCGCCAGCCACGCTGTCGCGTAATACGGCATAACCTGCGAACAGGGTGGCGAACAGAATGCAGTCCGTCATCAAGTAAATCCAGAACCCGAATACGCTCAAAGAGCCGGCGTCCTCATGACCCTGTTCCTGGTTATGGGCGATATCCTTTTCCATCACAGTGTTGGTCATGATCAAGCCTCCGCGAGGTCTTTGAGACGGGCTTTTTCGATTCTCGCTACTTCATGCGCGGGGATGAAGTAGTCGATATCCTCGTCGTAGCTGCGAACGACCAGGGCAACCACTGATGCGAGCAGGCCGAACAGGGCCAACCACCAGATATGCCATACCAGTGCAAAACTACAGATCAGCGTAAATAAGCTGATCACCAGACCTGCGGCTGTATTACGGGGCATGTGGATACTTCGGTAATCGGTATGGCTCAGCGTGCTAAACCCACGCTCTTTCATGCCCCAATAAGCGTCCAGATCGCTGACTTTAGGCTGCTCCGCGAAGTTGTACACGGGAGGCGGCGACGCCGTTGCCCATTCCAGAGTGCGTCCATCCCAAGGGTCGCCGGTCAGATCCCGCGTCTTGTGACGATTGCGAATACTGACAAAAAGCTGTAGAGCCTGGCACGACACTCCAGCCAGGATGATCGCAACACCTACCAACTCCAGCAAAAGCCAAGGGCGCCATTCAGGATTGTCGAAATGGTTAAGGCGACGGGTCATGCCCATGAAGCCCAATACATAGGATGGCATGAACGCAAAGTAGAACCCGGTCAGCCAGCACCAGAAAGCGATGCGGCCCAGCTTGTCGTTCAGAGTGAAGCCGAACGCTTTAGGAAACCAGTAAGTCAGCCCCGCCATGTACCCAAATACAGCCCCGCCGATGATTACGTTGTGGAAGTGCGCGATAAGGAACAGGCTGTTATGCAGAATGAAGTCAGCGCCAGGGACAGCCAGCAAGACGCCTGTCATTCCGCCGATACTGAATGTCACGATAAAGCCCAACGTCCATAGCATGGGGGTTTCAAAGCGCACGCGTCCGCGATACATGGTGAACAGCCAGGTGAAGATTTTGACCCCTGTCGGCACCGCGATGATCATCGTCATGATGCCGAAGAAGGCATTGACGTTACTGCCTGCTCCCATCGTGAAAAAGTGGTGGACCCATACGACGAACGACAGGATGGTGATTGCGATGGTCGCCCAAACCAATGACACATAGCCGAACAGCCGCTTGCTGCAGAAAGTAGCGGCTATTTCGGAAAATACGCCAAATGCCGGCAAAATCAGGATGTAGACCTCGGGATGGCCCCAGGCCCAGATCAGGTTCACATACATCATCGGGTTGCCGCCGGCCTCACTGGTGAAAAAATGCATCCCCAGATAACGGTCCAGCGTGAGCATGAGCAGGGTCGCAGTAAGGATGGGGAACGCAGCCAGGATCAGTATCGATGTGCATAGTGCGTTCCATGTAAATACCGGCATCTTGAATAAGGTCATGCCTTCGGTGCGCATCTTCAATATGGTGACGAAGAAGTTCACCCCGGTCAGCAACGTACCGATTCCTGATATCTGCAATGACCAGATGTAATAGTCGACACCCACACCGGGGCTGTATCCCAGCTCTGAGAGGGGCGGATACGCCACCCAGCCTGTTCGGGCAAATTCGCCGACCCCCAGCGAGATGTTGACTAAAGCAGCACCTACGACGAATAACCAAAAGCTCAACGCGTTGAGAAACGGGTAGGCGACGTCGCGCGCGCCGATCTGTAAGGGGACGACGATATTCATCAGGCCTACGACAAATGGCATTGCCATGAAGAAAATCATGATGACGCCGTGCGCCGTGAATATCTGGTCGTAATGTTCAGGGGGGAGGTAGCCCGGGCCGCCGTCTGCAGCCATAGCTTGCTGCGTACGCATCATTATTGCGTCGGAAAAACCTCTCAGAAGCATGACAAGCGCCACGATGATGTACATGCAGCCGATTTTCTTGTGGTCCACTGAGGTGAACCACTCTCGCCACATATAGCCCCACTGGCGCTTATAAGTGATTGAACCCACCAGTGCTATACCGATCAGGCCAACGAACGCCAGGGTATACATGACGATAGGTTCGTGGGTGGGTATCGCATCCCACGTAAGTTTCCCGAACATGTCAACGCTCCTCAGCCAGCAAACTGGGTTGTTTATTTGAAGGGTCGGAAGGGCGCTGATTTCGTACCTGCTCGCGCTTCGCTCCGTTACGTTTATTCATGCCTTCGTATTTATCGACGATATTCAGGAATAAACGGTCCTGTACGCTGGAGTAATAGGTAACGCGGTGAGCGATCGTGGGTTTGGCGAGCTCTGCATAACTGGCGAGATCCAGCTGCTGGCGAGACGTTTTGACCTTTTCCACCCAGCCTTCGAAGTCAGCCGGCGTCAGCGAAAAGGTGCTGAAGTGCATGTCCGAGAATCCCGGGCCATTATAGTTAGCGGCAATGCCCCTGAACTGTCCGGTTTCGTTTGCAATGAGATGCAGCTTGGTCTGCATCCCGGCCATGGCGTAGATCTGGCCTCCCAAAGCCGGGATAAAGAACGATGTCATTGCCGCGTCGGATGTAACTGTAAAGCTGGCAGGCGTGTGGACTGGTAGTGCCAGTTCGTTGACAGTTGCGATTCCGAGATCTGGATAAATGAACAGCCATTTCCAGTCCGTAGCGACCACCTGAACATTGATTGGCGGCGTGTCCGACTCCAGCGGTCGATAGGGGTCCAGAGCGTGGGTGCTCTCCCAAGTCACCCACCCCAACACGACAATTATCAGAAAAGGGACTCCCCAGACAACGGCCTCGATTTTATGCGAGCTGGCCCACCTGGGCGAGTACCTGGCTTTCTTGTTGGTCGCCCTGTAACGATAGGCGAACACAAATGTCATGACGATGACGGGAATAACCACCAGCAGCATAAGCCCGGTCGCCAAAATTATGAGGTTACGTTCCTCAATGGCGACTTGACCCTTGGGATTGAACACAATGAGATTGCATCCGGACAGAAGAATCGCTGCAGCAATATACGCCAGGCATTGACCACTCGATCGTTTCATTACCTGCATCTCCAGCTGGGTCGCCCGGCGTTTGATACTGGACGCACATAGTAGAACGGTTCAGATCATCGACTCTTCAAACTGCGCTAACGATGCAGCAAAGTTGTCCGCCTTGAAGCTACCGATATTTAGCAAGCGAACTAACTAAAGATGTCAGAATGATATCAATTATCTCGTCGCAAACGTATCCTTAAGCGCCTCGTCGAGCTGTCGCTTACTCTAGCTATAGGATTAGACGGACTATAGTTATTAACTGTTCGGACAGGGGGCGATCAAAGTTGGTTTACCGATCATCGTCATCTGCTGACAAACGGTCTATCAAGCGAAACGGTGATGACCGGTTATCGGGATATAGGTTTGCCAGCGTGCCAAGGATAGAACTCATCAACCCATAAGCGGATCTTTGAGGTTAGCCCTCATGTACCGTTCAATCTCGGAGAATGCTATGTTTATTCGTGGCGATACGTACAAGAAATGGGCTCAAAATACCGCGGCCGACGAGTCTTATAACCAGGTCGTGGAGAATGGATGCCATATAGAAGTGAGGTCAAGGGAGATGACTAACGGTGACGTTGAAGTATTGGTTTGTGTCTACGGCACCGATGGGCAGCTCGTGACTGAGCGCATTAAGATATTTCCGGGCAACGAATGGACGGTGCAGGATGCGCTCAAGCGCGGAATAGACCAGGCGGAGCGAATCGCGGGTGGCGAATCCGGCCGGCTGCCGTGCGCCGACGCCGACAAGCATGACGACGAATGATTGGATGGTGGGAAGTCATCATTTTGACCGCGGGCCAATATACCCACTGGATGGCTCTGTTCGATGATACAAGCGGGGGAGCCGGCTCATCTGGAAACGCGCCAGGGCAATATTGAACGAGCGGATGGTATGGCCGTTACGTAGGCGTGTGTCTGGCGGAGCGTCTGCTGAATACTTAGCCGCGACAGCTATTGGAATTCGCCTGCGTTGATTGCCTGGAATAGACCTGCAGCGATCAACGCAGACGGAGCCCTCCACGTACCAGGCTCATGACCAGGCCACAAGGGGCTTAGCCCCAGATTAGAGAGCGCAGCAATCACCAGCATGGAGTCGAGGTCAGCATTCAGCGTGTTCTCACAGCGGCTATCGACGGGTGTAAAGCCTATGGCTTGCCACGGTCACACCCGTCGCCTCGAAAGGATCAGTGGTTATCCTTGCAAATTCCCGAGTGGCACCGACTTGCCATAACCGGCAGTTTTCGGCCAAAAGCGGACGCTGTCTGTAGCCAAAGTTGACCGTTCGTGAATCCATATTGCAGCATGGTATTGACGTGTGGCAGCGCTGAGCGGCCACCCTGTAAGCGCTGCCTTCGCACCTAACCGGAAGAAGCTCATGATCATGGTGCTACCTGAGATCGAACTCGACGAACTGTCGGTGAAAGCGGAAGCAGACGGTTTAACGCTGAGTGATCTAATCCCCCTTTGCGAAAGGTTCGGCGTTGCACCGCATGATGTGCTGAACGAGCTGTCCGTTGCGGTTGCAGAAGGCTATCTTCAAGGATCTCTGCCTTACGATTTTTGCGACGGGGTTATGAACGGGATCATAAATGCTGTGATTGAAGTAGGCATCACTAACGACATGCCTCAGCCCGCTTTCTCGCTTTACCAGGCATTCGATCAAGGTGAATGGTTCCGCAGTAACGACCCACCGGAAACTGGCCCCAGTGAGAAATACACGAAGGAGGTGGTCGCGGAAATAATGCGTAGCCTTAGAGACTAGCCTTCACAGATCGGGAGGTTTTTGCTTTTCGGCTGGGAGGTAGTGGAACGAGCGCCAATTTTGGCCGCCCTCTGGCTGCCGCGAGGGCCGTAATCGACCCAAAGTAGACGGTGAAGCTGAGCCATCCACTGGTACGTACTTGGATGCAAGCGTATTGTTCGATGCGCTTTACCTCTCTTGGAAATTTTGACAGAGGACGACGAACATGGATGTTGTACTGGCTCATAAGATTGAGGGCGCAGAAAGCGAGTACTTACGTTCGCGCGTTGAGAGCCTGGCGAAGGTAAGCGGAAATCCTTATGGTGCACGTGTTTTTTTCAACGCAGACTTTCCGTGCTTTCAAGTGAACGCATCGCCTAGCCCAATGTTCAACCGCATCTATGGTGACATTGCCAGCGATCCCCTGGCGGTGCTGAAATTGCTCAATGAGTCAGCGCAGCGACCGACTGTAACCCCTCTTATCGGAAAAACTTCGACGCTGGAGCAATGCGCTTTTGTGGGAGAAGCACGGCTTGAGCGTCTGAGGGGGTGGGTTCACTTGCAATTAGCTTGTGCCATTGAAAAAGTGGTTTTGAGTCGTCACTCATTCGAAATTGAAGAGGTCACCTCGAAGACTCTGGCTCTATTCGCAGAAGTGCATGCGGGCGGCTTCCATACCAAGCCGGAGCATCGGCTGCTGAATCAGGCTTCCTTTGCAGGGCAGATGCATAACGGACGTCTGAAAATCTACGTCTTGAAAGCAGAAGGGGCAGTGGTAGCAGGGGCTTCGATGTACCTGGCCAGCAATGGCATTGCCTACCTTGGAACGGCGGCAACCCGAAGGGATGCTCGGGGCCACGGCTACCACGGAGCACTGATTTCTCACCGAATAGAGCAAGCAAAGAAGCATGGATGCCACTGGGTCGCTGCGACCGCGCTGCCCAGCTCTCAAAGCCGCCGAAATCTGGGACGTGCCGGGTTAACGGCATCACATGCCCAAGCACTATACCGTCTGGCAGATAGCTGAGATAAACGGCTGAGAATGACCACCCGCTTTTGGCCGAGAACAGCCGGTCGTAGTCCCATTACTCCTCACCAACAGGCAAGGAGTCAAAAGCCAGGAAAGTGGTTTTTAAGGAATTCTCAGTACGCTGCGCTGGCACTCAAATAATGCGCCGCAGGGAAGCAAATTATGTTTAATGGCTGGAGCTACGCCCTGGCAGGGTGCCTGCTTCGCAGTGGTGCATGACCAGTACGTTTTATATCGATCTTCGTGGTGAGAGATTCTACCAACAGGCTGTCCCTTGCTTACAACGGGCGAATAGCAAGCTCGAAGCAGTATCGCCTGATACCCCTACGGCAGGCGCGGAGGAGAAAAAGCGCTCCCTGGCTCTGGTCGAGGAAGCTGGCGCACTGCGCAGATCACTCTGTTTGAGCAGGCGGCCATCCTTCATCATCCCGTGGCCCGATATCGTCTGGGACTGATGAACGTGATGGTGTATCCGAGCGAAGTATGCGTGCGATTTGCTTCGTCACGAGCTTCAACTCTGGGTCGGTTGCAGCCAGTGGTGACGGGCCGCAATCGACCCAAAGCAGCAGATCAGATCGGGCAGAGATAGGCCAGAAGCCGTCACTTTAGATTGTTGGTCGACGTCGCTTGTCGTCAGCAACCCGTTGAACTACCTACCAGTGATGAACTGCCATGACCGGTCCCGCTCGCCCCCACTTATAAACACCACTGGTCCGGTCGATCCTGCTTTATCACTGCTTCGCAGTGACATCCACTGTGTTTTCGGTAACGACAGCGGTCACCGTCGTGGCTGTTGTGAAGTACATCGGCAAACTGGTCAGTTGTCGTCCGTCCGGGTAAGTAACCACAAACTCCATGGAGGACTCCCCCGCAGCTTTGAACCTACGTATTGCTCTCGGCGCGATGGCTGGAAACTGTTTTCGATGGGTATTCCATTGCGCAACAACCTGCACGGTGGCGCCCGATTGGTTCCGAGCGACGACCGTGGGCGTCGCCCAGGATTTGACACCTGGCAGCAGTGCGGCACAAAGCGTTAGTAAAAGCAGGAGGGTAGCTGCAACACGTCGAAGTAGCGTCGAGCTACGGGTCATATAGGTTCCGTTAATGGCGTATAGCTTCGCTTGTACAAGCGGTTGCCCGCGAGCTTCAGCAATGGGATACGCCCCCAGCGGGGAAGTCTGCGCATCTTGTCACGGGCGGCGCATTGCTTCTGGACCCAATCGACACGTGGCATGCGCTGACGCGAGTATTGGGCGAGCGCATTGCCGATGTTCGAAGCCGCGGCCAGCGTTTCAGCCAGTACCAAGGCATCCTCCATGGCCATCCCGGCGCCTTCTGCCATGCTCGGAGAAGAGGCGTGCGCCGCATCGCCGATCAGCACCACGTTCCCTTTTACCCACTTTTCCATGACAACTTGCTCAATCCGGCCGAAGTGAACCTGAGCGTCAGCGGGCCTATGAGTGATGAGCTGTGACAAGGGGGCCGAGAAGTTGGCCAAAAAGGTGCTGTGGGGAAAGTCGGTCTGGTTCCGCTGCGCCTGCTTCTCGCTCACCGCCATGTCTGCATAGACGTAAACCTGGCCGGCGCCAATCGGTATGGCCAGCAAACTCATCGCATCTCCGAGCATTACGGTCCAACCCTCGACTCCTACGGTATCCATGGTAATGAAGCGCCAGCATACGTTGCCGGTATACGAGGGCCTAACGTCCGGGAAAAGGCTCCGGCGCACCTCGGAGTTGAGGCCGTCCGCGCCAACTACGAGGTCGTACTCGCCGGTGGTGTGATCGGCGAAGGTCGTCAGGCATTTCGCGTCAGACTGCTCGATACCGGTGACCGAGGTGCCGAAGCGAAGGTCAGTGTCACGCAGCGAGTCGCGCAGTGCGGTGTGCAGGGTGGCGCGGGGCAGCGCCAGGCACTGCCCGCACGACGACCAGACATCAGCGGTCTGCGTGACGCTCAGAGGGTTTCCTCGGTTATCGAGGATGCGCTGCGTAGTGATAGGCATTGCGACCGATGCAATCGAGTCATGCAGTCCCAACGCATGCAGGGCTCGGGCGGCATTGCCTGGCAAGTAGAGCCCGGTCCCGCCTTGCGGCGCATCGGCCCTGCGCTCGACCAAGTCGGGGCTGAATCCCCGCAGCTCCAGTGCCCTGGCCATTGCGAGGCCGGCGATACCACCGCCAACAATCAATATTCTCATCAGGTTACGCCTTCAGTGCAGTGGCGCAGCGATTACGCTTGCGCCGCGAGGATAAGGTCGGCTGCACGCTCGCCGATGACGACGCAAGGCGCCATGGTGTTGCCGACTGTGATGCGGGGCATGATAGAGGCATCGGCGATCCGAAGCTGCTCGATGCCATACACGCGCAGTTTATGGTCGACCACCGACGTCGCATCTCGGCCCATTTTGGCAGTGCAGGACTGGTGCCAATAAGTTACAGCCGAATTGCGAATAAATTGCTGCATCGCACCATGTTCTTTCGCTCTGGGCACGACCTCGCGCTTGATCAGTCCGCTGAAGGCTTCGCTATTGCCGAGCGCCCGGCACAGATCAATCGATGCGAACGCCGCAGCCATATCTTCGGGGGCACTCAGAGAGTTCGGCTCGATGAGCGGCGCATCCAGCGGGCCGCTACCCGAGAGGCGCACGCGTCCTCGGCTGACGGGCCTGGCGAGACCGGCGAACATCGTCCACCCATGTTGCGGCGTTTCAATACCCACTTCAGCCGGAGAGGGCACTGCGAACTCAAGCTGACATTGCAGCAGGTCCGGGGCGTCCAGGCGGCTGTCGCTTTTCCAATACAGCTTGGTTTCACACCCGCCGCTGCCGACTGGCTGAGGTTGCAGGTACTCCCAGGTGCAGCCAAAGGCGATATGGTCCTGAAGGTTCTGGCCTACGCCGAGAAGGTGATGGACCGGAGCGATGCCGTGGGCGCGCAGTTCATCTTCGGGGCCGATCCCTGATTGCATGAGCACCTTTGGCGTGTTTATCGCGCCCATGGACAGTATGACTTCGGTTTCAGCATGGAAGCTGTGCCGTTTGCCGTCGATCAGCACCTCAACGCCGATTGCCCGTGTGCCGCTCAGCAGAACGCGAGCCACCACCGCACCGGTCAGGACGGTCAGATTGGGGTAGTGCAGCCGCGGCCGGATATAGGAGTCGTACATGGATTCGCGCTTACCATCATTGATGCGCAGATCGGTGATCGCAACCCCACCCGGGCCTTCCATCATCTCGCCGTTGACGCTGTCGTACCGGGGGATGCCCAGGCGGCTCGCAGCTTCCAGGGTTGCCCAAGCGAGGGGCTCAGGCGAGACCGGCTGCTCGACATGCACGGGGCCGCCGGAGCCGCGCCGCACGGCATCCGGGGTTCCTTGCCAATTCTCGATCCTGCGGTAGTAATTCAAGACCGATTCGTAACCCCACGCGGAGTCGCCGGACTCGGCTGCGAAATGGTCCCAATCAGACCGATGCCCGCGCGCTCATACCATCACGTTGATGCTCGACCCACCACCAAGCCCCTTGCCCATGTTGAGCGAAAGGCGACGGCCGTTGATGTGGGGGCTGGGTTGCCCTTCGAATGCCCAGTCGCGCTCCGAGCCGAGGTTCAGCGGCCATTGCGCAGGCTCGACCACCTCCGGGCCGACGTACCCGTGGCCTGCTTCAATCAGCAACACGCGCGCATTGCCATGGTCGGCGAGCCGGGCCGCGACCACGCAGCCCGCCGTGCCCGCACCACACACGATGTAGTCAAAATTTCGATCACGCAGATTATCCATGCGTCCGCTCCAGCTCAAGGAATATCAGGGGTCAGACGTAAGCGATCACTGCTCGCCCACGCTGCGCACCGCCTTGAGAATCACTGCGGCCACCGCGTCTGGCTGCGACTGCTGAGGAACATGACTGGTGCGCAACTCGGCCAGGTTCGCGCCGATGCGCTTGGCAGCCGAGCGCTGGACGTCGGGGTGGATCATCCGGTCTTCGGTGGCGAGCACATACCAGGACGGTTTGGTTTTCCAGGCCGCGACGGTGGTCTTGTCCTCGAAGGCGGACGCCTTGATGGGACCTTGGGTCGCGGTCATTACGGCAGTTTGGGCCGCTGAGAGGTCCTGGGCGAAGTCCTTGGTCATGCCTTCTGGCGACATGTAAAAGAAGCCGTTGCTGTCTGCCTTGATCTGGCTGATGCCCGGAGGCGTTGGTGCGCCTTTACCTTGTTCGCCGCTGGTTTGCCCAGCCTCCGGCGCGAAGGCAGCGACATACACCAGTGCGCTGACCTTCTTGTCGCTGCCGGCTTCGGTAATCACCGTGCCGCCCCAGGAATGGCCGACCAGAACCACCTTGCCCTGCTGGTTGCTCAACGCACGGCGCGTCGCGGCGACGTCGTCGGCGAGCGAGGTAAGCGGATTCTGCACGACCGTAACGGTAACGCCTTCGGCCTGGAGCCTTGGCACGACCTTGGCCCAGTCAGAGCCATCGGCGAATGCGCCGTGTACGATCACCACCGAAGGCGTTGTATCTTGAGCATGGCTGGCGGTCGTGGCGAATGTGCTGGCAAGGGCAAAGGCAGCAGTGGCGACTTTCAAGTTGAGTTTTTTCATTTGTATGAGCTCCTGTGGGGAAGCTCGATTCTGCTGACTGGCCTGCGTCGCGGGCATCGGTCATTTATCCGACCCGGGAGCACTTTTTTATGGATAGCGCACTGCAGCTGGAGATTTCATTGAGTGGAGCGCTGGCGGCGATCGCTCAAGTCGGTGACCTCAGCATGGGGCAACCGCTCGGGCACTCCCGGCGGGTTGCCGGCTTGGCACGAATGCTGGCGCATGGCGCGCACGGCGACGGTGAACACCTGAAGGTCGCGGAACAAATCGCCTTGTTGCGCTGGTCCGGTTGTACCGCCAACGCTGAAGGGTTCGCAGATTTACTCGGTGATGACGTCGACGGCCGCCGGGCGATGCTCGACCAGACACTGGGCAAGGAAGAAATGAACGCGGTGCACCAGGCAACCCCGCTTGCCGTCGTGCACTGCGAGGTCTCTGGGGAAATCGCCAAAACCCTTGAACTCGGTGCCGCCGTTGAGGCGGGCTTGTGCCGCGTATTCGAAACCTATGACGGAACTGGCCGGCCGTTGGGCGTGACCCATGCGCACATCCCGGAGTCGGCTTATCAGGTGGTGCTTGCCGGTGATCTGGACATTCTTAGTCGCGCACACGGCCTGGACGCGGCGCTGCGCTGGATTCGCGACCAGTCGGACCGGCGCTATCCTGCCTCGCTCGCGTCCCTGCTGCTGGAAAACGCCGGGGAGTGGCTGGCCAATCTCGAGTCCGGGTCGATGCCTCCGTCCCGTGCCGAAGCGCAGCGTTCCGTTTCGCTGGCGTTGGTGGGGGACGTGATCGACCTGAAGCTCCCATGGCTGGCGGGGCATTCGCGGCGGGTGGCGCATGTCGCCGTGGAGGCGGCGCGCCTGGCGGGCTTGAGTGAACCAACGCTGACATTAATCGGAAAGGCAGCGCTCATCTATGGGCTCGGCCGGGCTGCGGTTCCCAACCGCCTCTGGAATACTGCCGGGGCGCTGCCCTACGGCGCCACAGAGCGGACGCATCTTGTGCCCTATTGGACGCAACAGGCATTGCGGCCCATCAGTGAACTGGCGGCGCCCGGTGAGATTGCAACCCATGCCTATGAAAGGCTTAACGGCAGCGGCTATTTTCGAGGCGTGATGGGGGATGCACTATGTGCCGAGCATCGGCTGTTCGCCACCTCCGTCGCCTGGGTCGCGCTAAGGGAGGCCAGGCCGTGGCGGTCGGCCTATGGAGAATCGGATGCAGCGAGACTGCTCAAGCAGGATACCGGCAACGGACTGTTCGACAATGACGTCTGCGAAGCGGTGATAGCAGCCGCAAGGGGCGAGCGCCGGGTTCATCAGCCGAAAGCCTCGATACTCACCGTGCGGGAGTGCCGCATCCTGTTGGAGATCAGCCGTGGCGCCAGCAACAAGCAGGTGGCGCGGCTGCTGGACATCAGCCCGAGCACGGTCCGCACGCACGTTGAAAGCATCTTCCGCAAACTGGAATGCTCGACCCGAGCCGCCGCTACTCTTAAGGCGCTCACGCTGGGGTTAATCGCCTGATACGGGGCGCGGCCAATAAATCGCTCGACGGTTTGACAGGGCAAGCGATGGGGCATTACCCGAGCCTGTCTTTGCTGTCTTTGCTGTCTTTGCTGTCTTGACTGGCGCGAACCAGGGCGATGAATGCCTTGAACGCGGCGGAGGGATTGCGGCGGTTCGGGTAGTACAGGCAGAGGTTATCTCGAGGCGGTGTCCAGTTCTCCAGGACTCGCTCGAACTCTCCGGTGTCGATTTCAGCGTGAACGTCCTGCTCCATGAAAAAGCCCAGTCCCAGGCCTTGCTGCACGACCGCCTTGGAGACGCTGGCCTCGTCGAGCGTCAGCGGCCCGGTCACATCCAGCTTGAAGACTTCGCCATCTCGTTCGAAATGCCAAGGGAAGATGGCGCCGTTCGGAAGCCGAATGCGAATACAGGCGTGGTTGAGGAGGTCGGGCGGGGTGCGTGGTCGCTCATGTCGGTCGAAATACGCTGGCGTGCCAACGACCGCATAACGCCTGGGCTGGCCGAGCGAAATAACGATCATGTCGCTCGGAACGAGACTTGCGGAACGTACGCCGAAGTCGAAGCCGTCAGCAACGATATCCACAAGGCGGCCTTCGGTAACGAGGTCTATGTGCACCTTTGGATGATGCCGCAGGAACTCCACCACAAGAGGCAGGAGCGTCGCTCGCGCGGCAGTGGCGAAGGCGTTGATGCGCAGCGTGCCCGATGCGCCAGCGTTGTGCGATAGCACCGCGTCCAGCGCAGCACGCATATCCTGCAACGCCGGTCCCACCTGTTCCAGAAATATCCTTCCCGCCTCGGTGACAGCCACGCTGCGTGTCGTTCGATTGAATAGCCGAGTCTCGAGGCTTGCCTCCACTTTGGCGATGGTGTTGCTCAATGCGGTGGTCGAGACATCGAGATCGATCGCAGCCTGGCGAAACGAAGCCCTGCGTGCCACTGCGATAACGGCGTCCAGCTCACCGAGGCCAAGACGAAGGTCTGACATGAATTGTCCTGAAATTTGGGATGGGCCGTTTAAGTCTGTCCCAGTTGAGCAAATTATCGACTGGGCTGCAAGATTGCACGTGACAGCTTACCCAGGACGAAAATAGATGAATCTTCAGCTTCTCGACCCCAATGAGATACCCGTTCAGAGCAGACTCGTCGAAGGCCGGGTTTCGGCTGAACCGTCAGGTATGCCGGCCGTAGCCGGCAAACGCGGGTTGCACCAGTCAAGGGAGTCTTTACTAAGCGCCCGCGAATGCCGAGTTCTCCTGGAGATCAGCCGAGGGGCCAGCAACAAGCAGGTGGCGAGGCTGCTTGATATCAGCCCCAGCACCGTTCGCACCTATGTGGAAAGTATCTTTCGCAAACTGAATTGTTCGACCCGGGCAGCAGCAACATTTAAGGGCTCTGCACTAGGTTTGATCTCCTGATATTGGTGGTGATCAGTCGTCTGGGCAGGCCATTCGCAACGGCATCTTAGTGCCCCTGATGGGTGAGGCTGTTAATCAGAGCCGGTACATCTTCTGCCTGAGGGCAACAGCAAAGGCAAAGCTACAAACACCCTGTGCGCGCCAGGGGTTGAGGTCTTTGTGTACAAGCGGCATCTTGGCGGCCATGCCTGCCCCTCGACTTGCTCAATCCCCTTCTGCCAGCCCATATCGTTCATAGGGGGCGTTTCCCTCAATTTCCCTTTTGGCGTTTGAAGACAGGTTGCGCCTTATGCCTGAAAGCCGTCTCGTGCAGCTTTGGGCCCTGCTTCATTGCACCCCCGAACTACCTCTCAGGAAGCGTGGGCGCTGCGAACGAAAGCCCGCACCATGGCATCCAGAGTCGTCGATTGTCCTGTTTACAAGGATTGGTCATGCAGGTTTGTCCTTATTGATGAAATTATTCGAACGGCCGCAAGATCGCCTCGTACATTCCATCCAGGAGAAAACGAATGAGCCATCCACTTCCCAACGTCGTCCAAACGTATTTCGACATCAGCAACGGTGGTGACCTATCGCAGCTTGCGTACTGCTTCTGCGCCGACGCGACGGTCTTGGATGAAAACATAACGCATGCCGGCCTTGCAGCTATCGAAGCTTGGCAGCACGAGGTTCGGCGAGCCTTCTGCTTTGAAGTCGAACCGCTTCAGGTGCTGCGGGAGCAGGGCAGGTTGACTGTCATCACCCAGCTTACCGGCGACTTTCCGGGCAGCCCGGTCCAGCTGAATCAAGTGTTCAGGCTGGAGGGCGGCAGAATCCGCTCCTTGGAGATCACGCCATGCTGAACCTTGAATTGAGCGGCAAGCGTGCCCTCGTGAGCGGGGGCACCAAAGGCATCGGAAGGGCGGTTGTGGACCTCCTCTTGGCTGAGGGTGCAAAGGTGATCACCTCCGCCAGGCAGCCGAGCAAAGACGTGCCGGATGCTCTGCAAGTACCGGCTGATCTATCGACTCGTGAAGGCTGTGACGCGTTGGCCGCTGCAGCCAAAGCGCGACTTGGCGGCGTTGACATGATTATCCATGTACTGGGTGGCTCTTCGGCCCCCGGCGGTGGCTTCGCGGCGCTGGATGATGAGCAGTGGCAACGCGAGCTCGACCTGAACCTGTTTCCAGCCGTGCGCCTGGATCGCGCCTTGCTCCCCGATATGCTGGCACGGGGGCAGGGCGTCATTATTCACGTGACCTCCATCCAGAGTCGGCTGCCTCTCCCTGAGGCTACAACAGCCTATGCCGCGGCCAAGGCTGCGCTCTCGACGTACAGCAAGAGCTTGTCGAAAGAGGTATCGCCGAAAGGGGTGCGAGTCGTGCGGGTTTCGCCAGGCTGGGTCGAAACCGAAGCCTCAGTCGCGTTGGCCGAGCGACTCGCGCGGGAGACGGGCACTGACTACCAAGGCGGCAAGCAGATCATCATGAACGCACTGGGCGGTATTCCGCTTGGGCGTCCGTCGACGCCGTCAGAGGTTGCCGACCTGATCGGATTTCTGGCGTCGCCGCGTGCCGCCTCTATCACCGGAGGCGAGTTCGTGATCGATGGCGGAACAGTGCCGACAGCTTAGCTTGGCTGTCTCGAGCGAATGCGCCGGGAACTGTCAGCATAGTGTGCCCATTGTAGCCTCAGGATGTCCGCTTTTGGCCGAAAACGGACATTGCACCTGGACCTACGGCGCCCGACGAAGAGTTCGCGGGCACGCTTATAGCCATTTCCCGAGCCCAGGCTGACGCTTCTGTGTCAGCCTCTATTCCTGAGTGGGTGAGGGCGTGGCTCGCTGGCTGAGGTATTTGCAGGTCCGCCAGTTGGATGAAACTGCGCCTGGGATTTGCCCGCCCGCTTGGCCCGATACAGTGCTTCATCGGCCTTACCCAGCGCGTCAGCAAAATCACCTTCGCTCCACAATGCGCCGCCGATGCTACAGCCAACTCTGATCACCGCGCCCGCGAGCGTCACCGGTTCTGCAATCTTTTTAATGATGCGCTGAGCAGCACCCTCGACACTCCCCAACGATTCGCCCGGCTTCAACCGCAGCAGCAGAACAAACTCGTCACCGCCGTGGCGGACCGCAATATCCCCATCACGCACGGTGGCCGAGAGACGCTGGCCGACTGAATGGAGCAGGGCGTCCCCGACAGCGTGACCAAAGCGGTCGTTCACCGGTTTGAAGCCATCGAGGTCCAGGCACAGCACGGCGAATGCAGGCTGCTGACCGGGTGGTTCTTGTAAGCTCCTGACGTGGTTTTCCAACGCTGCACGGTTGGGCAAACCTGTCACTGTGTCGCGATAAGCCACGCCCTTGATCAGAGCAAGCTGGCCTTTCTTCTGCGTCAGGCTTTCGACCAGATGCCGAATGACCATGCTCAGCTTTTCGACTTCAAGACTGCCTTTTACCAGCGGGATATCAACGTCAGCGCCCTCGGAAAGGCGCGTTGCCGCCTCGGCAATCTGGTTGAGGGGACGAGTGATCACACCCGCCACGAACCATCCCAGCATCGCAAGGGCAATGGATAACAGGCTGCCCCAGAGCAGTATTTCGGCGCGCAGTCCGTTTGCCTCGGCAAACGCGACTTCGGCTGGTTGACGTGTCACAACAGTCCAGCCCAAGCCAGGGTAGCCATCGATTCCGGTGCTTTCGGCCGCCCCTATGACGTACGTTTTGCCATCCTGCCACTGGCTGATCGACCAGCGCATCTCGCTGTTATGGTCAATCCCGGCCTCGCTCGGTTTACCGATCAGGTGCTTGGGGCCGAGCAAGACCATGCCGTCTTTGCTGATGACCAGAAACTCCACACCCGGAAGACTTTTCTTTAAAGGCTCGAACATGGTCCGGCCTATTTCCGCGGCCCACTGCCAGGATAGATGAGTGCCCAGGACGCCGGTGAAGTTCCCGGCCTTGTCCCGTACTGGCATGCTGATATCGACGAACTTCATGGCCTCACCCGATGGGTTGGGCAGGAGCTTTGCCAGCATTACCGCTTCATGCACGTCACCGATGAACGTTTTGTCCTGCCCCTCCACGAACACGGGCCGGTGCGCGATGCTGACACCTTCAAGCAAACGGCCGGTGGATGCGACTACCAGACCCTGGGCATCGGTGAGGCCGATCCATGAATAGCTCGGGAACTGAGCATTGAGGTGGTTGAGCAGGCTCCGCGCTTCAGAGACGTTCGCGGGATTGCGTAGCGCCTCCAGCGCACTCAGCACGCTGAGCTCCTTGGCGCGGCTGTACATGTCACGGTCAAGGCGGTCGATCATCGAAGCGGCATATTCAGCGAGCTGATGCCCGGTTTGTTCTTTGTGCCTGGAAATCGCGGAGGCACCGATGACACTACCGAAGATGCATGTAATGACCAGCACGGCGAGCGCAACAACGACCGCAAATTTCGCCTGAAGACTTTGGAAGGGAAGCAGCTGCATGATAGATCGCCAGGCAGGAACAAACGCCTTCAATCCTTGGCATTCTCAAGAAGCTATCGGCAGGCATCTCGGCTTTCTTAAGCAGCTTTCGGCCCACAGCGGCCAGTCTTGGCAACAGCTGCCTGGACAATCAATAAACCATATGGATCGCCGAGCGCTCTTTATTCGCTTAGCTTCCAAGGGTGGGCAAAGCTGCAAAGGCGGCGATCGCTGTCTACAGCCTATGTGCGCTCTGGGTAAGCTGCCGCAGCATCCAGGATGCATCGCCAACCCGGGCGTCTTGCATCTGTAGCGGCTCCCAATTGTAGTTTGGTATGCTGGCAATCCGGTATTTCAATCGCGATGTCCAGGCACGTGCTCCATCCAGCTTGGTCTCGGCTGGTCTGCTGGCCGAGCTGAACCACTTGTTGGAGCTTTCGCTGTGCCCCGTCCGTCATCCTCTTTACGTCGCCGTCTTTTGACAGTGGTACTCGTAAGCACGCTACCCATTGCCCTATGTGCAGCAGTCGCACTATTCCTGCTGCTCCGATCTGAAGAAAATCAAGCGCTCGCACGGGCTCTGGAAGCAAACCGGCAAACGGCGACAGCGGTGCGCGTAACGCTTAATCGATCCTTCGCAGTGCTTGAGGCAGTCGCCCAGTCGCCGTTACTCGACGGGGATGACCTGGGACCTTTTGATGAGGTTTTAGAAAGAATTCTCCCTCTGATGCCCGGCTGGCATTCTCTGTTACTGGCGTCGCCCGAAGGTCGTACCATCGACCGAGTTTCTCCGCGCCCCGGTGCAAAGCTGCTCCGCCCCGCTGAGCCCTCAAGTTTCGCGCAGGTTCTTGAAAGCGGGAGACCTGTCGTGGGTCCTTTAGCGAAAGGGCCTTCAGGTGTCTGGGCGATACCGCTGCGTGTCCCGGTAATGCGCGAAGGAAAACCTCGCTATGTGATTACCGCACCACTGTTACCCGAAAGTATTGACGAGGTGCTTAAACTTCCCCACCTTCCGGAAGGGTGGACGGTATCTGTCTTTGATGTGAATGGGAGACGCATCGCACGTCTGCCTTCGTCGGGACTGCCAGTGGGTGATGAAGTTTCAGCTGAGCTTATGAACCTCGTTCGATCCAATGGAGACGAGGGTAGCGGCATCACCCACACCAGACACGGCGAAGAAGTCTACACGGCCTATATTCGACTGCCGGATTTGAACTGGACGGTGGCAACCGGTATCCCCACCGTTGAAGTGAAGGCCAAGGTTTTAAACGCTACCTTACTTTACGGCGGGGGACTGCTCCTTTCCTTGCTATTGGCGAGCCTGGGCGCTCTGTTGGCAGCGCGCCGTATCAGCCAGCCTATCCTGGAGTTGCGCAACGCCGCGACGGCGATAGGCCGGCAAGAACGCCCCCGACTGCCGAAAACACATATCTCTGAGATACAGGCCGCTGTTTTGGCAATGGATCAATCCGCAAAAGCTCTGGCGGCGAGCGAACGGGAGCGCAACGCTACCTTGACTAGCCTGGCGACGGCGCACGAGAGATTGAAGGAGGCCGACCGCCGGAAGGATGAATACATCGCGACCCTGGCTCATGAACTGCGCAACCCATTGGCGCCTATTTCTCAGGCGGTAGCACTGTTACGAGCGGCGGGTCTGAGCGCGGCGCAACAAGCTCAAAGCCTTGCTGTTATTGATCGGCAAACCAGTAATATGAGGAGGCTTCTGGACGATCTGCTGGACGCCTCGCGCATCAACTTCGGAACATTCTCATTACTGAGTGAGCGCCTCGACATCAATACGGTGCTGGGAGAAGCGCTGGACTTCATAACCGCCAGAGCCCGCGAAAAGCAGCTTGACCTTGGTATGAAGCTTCCGGATCGCCCCGTGTATGTTGACGGTGATGCATTAAGGTTGCAGCAATTGTTTGTGAACCTTTTGGATAACGCAGTTAAGTACACGCAAGCTGGAGGGGGCATTCATGTAACCGCCCGCGTGTGCGATTCCAGGCTCGAAGTCGACATCCGTGACAACGGCATCGGCATCGCACCCGAGCATCTGCAAGACATCTTCCGTCTCTTCGGGCGCGTAGCGAGTCCTGGAATGGACAGCGGAGGGCTGGGAGTAGGTTTGGCTCTGGCGAAAAGCCTGGTGGAGATGCACAAGGGGACTATAAGCGTTACAAGCTCTGGACATGGCCAGGGTAGCTGTTTCACGGTCACGCTTCCGTTATCAGATGATCAGTCTCAACCTGAAATCGTGACGCCGTCGGTTATTGAATCTCCTTCGACATCGCGTCGCATCGTTGTAGCGGACGACAACAGAGATATCGCTCATACGCTCGAAGCTCTTTTTGACATGGAAGGGCACCGAATACGCGTCGCTTATGATGGCGTGCAAGCGCTGGCTCTTTGCAACGAAGAAATGCCTGAAGTCGTGGTGCTGGACATAGGTATGCCCCACATGGATGGGCACCAGACAGCTCAAGCGATCCGGGCTTTACCTGGCGGCGAAGCTGTGTTTCTGATCGCGCTCTCCGGCTGGGGCAGACCGGAGGACGTCGACAAGGCCGTGAGCTCCGGTTTCAATCGACACCTCACCAAGCCTGCTGATCTTATCGAGCTGCTGGAGATGGTCGTCAGCGCCTGACTCGGCTTAACGTGTGCGCTTGGCTAGCGTGGATCTAACAATTTCGCCAACACGAACGTTACGACTACAGCCAGCGCAACGGCAATCGTTATAGAGATTGCCGCGCCCCAGAGCACAAGCGAGCCTTTTAAAGTCAGATAAAAGCCCACTACGCCAACGGCGCCAATCGCGTTGCCGCGTATTATCGCACTTAGCTCGTGGCGTCCGCTTTGCACGTGGGCGAACACCGCAAGAGGCCAGGCGATTACCGGGATGGGTGCCAGCAAGCCGCTGGCCACGGGGCCAAGCCAGTTTGCGCTTGTCGTCACCGCTATTAGCAAAAGGGTCGCCGTCAGCATTCGCATCGGGATGACCCAGCGAGGTACCGGGACATACGGCGTAGCGTCGGTCTGCTGCCGTCTGGACGTCGCCACGATTATCAATGCGACGAAGAAAAGCGTCGCGATGACGGATAAGGCGAGCCAATCCAGGCGGCTTATTGCGAACGCAGTCGCCCCGTAGCAGGCCAGGGCTGCGATGCACCCGGTCAACGCACAGACTCGTCGCGTTATCCAGAAGTAGAACAGATACGTGGCCTGGATAGCAGTCAGGCCCGCTAAAGCGCCGGGTATTGCCAGCGACGCAAATGCTGTTCCCTGCTCAAGAGCCAGAAACAGCATGACCAGTGCTGAGGTGACGGGCAGCCCGGATAAAAGTCCTCCTATTCGAGTACCCCAGTGCCTGGCAGCGAGTGATATGGCCAACATAAGTGCGGGTGTCACAAGCAACTTGAGATAGAAGAGCGTCATTGCAAAGATGTCTGATTCATTAGGGCGGATTAGCTTGAGCGGGGCATTTCAAAGCGCAGTTGCATGCCGTTTAGAGGTGCGTGGGCGGTCCAGGTACACGCGCGTATTGCACGACCACACCGATCACCAATCAGCGCTGCGCAACGCCCATGGTGGGGCTGTAGAGTCCAGGGCGTCAAATGATTGCATTTGGTCCCCTTCGGCCAGAGCATATCCTCGACAGACTGCGCGGTTTGCTCCTCGTAACGAATATGGAGATAAAGCCTATGAGGCGATCCACCCTGGATCATTTGGTCATTGTGTCACCCACCCTTGCATCGGGAGCACAACTCATCGAGCAAAAACTGGGTGTGCAGTTGCAGCCGGGAGGTAAGCACACGCGTATGAGTACGCACAACCTGCTGCTGAGGTTGGGGGAGTCTTTCTATCTGGAGGTAATTGCTCCGGACTGGATGGCGCCCGTACCCGCTAGACCAAGATGGTTTGGCCTGGATGGGCTCGATGCAGATGCATCTCCTTATCTGGCGCACTGGGTAGCGCGTACAGAGCATCTGACGGCCGCAGACGAAAAACTCAGGAAGGTTTTCGGGGCGATCAAGCCTATGAGCAGGGGGGCGCTGTCATGGAATATTTCCATTCAGCCTGACGGGCATTTGCCTCTGGGCGGCGTCATCCCTAGCCTGATCGACTGGGGCGAGTCGGTGCATCCAGTGCGGGGGATGGTTGATAAAGGCTGTGAATTGCAACGCCTGGAAATTGTTTACCCGGATCCCGGTACGGTGGAGCACCACTTGGAGACTATTGGTTTTTCCGGCCCGGTCACTGTCCTGCGTGGCGAGCGATATGGTTTGCGGGCATACATCGAGACGCCGAATGGTCTCAAAATCCTTTAGCGCCAGGTATTGGGTTTGTCAGGCTGGCATCACGATGAACTCTGTGGGGCGAGAAGGGGCAGCATATGGATTTGTAGAAGCGCAATAGCCCTCATCCAGGAAGCCGAGGATGTGCGCTTTGGGTAGAGCTATCAGTCGCGAGTGGCTGCTTTCGCCAGCAAGCTGGCTCCCACACAGACTGCGTTCTGCTGCCTCTTTTGGATTCCGCACAATCGAAGTAGGGATGGCTTTAGCCGCGAAGAGGCCGGTGGTAGTCAACATCAACCGTCACGCCTGTGAGTCCGCTTTCGACCCAAAGCGGACATTTGACAGAAAGTACGCGGTAACGAATTTTTCACTGTGGCTCCAATTCTGACCATAAACAACTTCGCCCAATGCCGACCATTAACGTACCGTAGTCTTCAAAAATACTGGTATTCACCTCATCCTGGCTCGTCCACGTTGCTTCACACTCCTCGCACACCCACAGCGAAATATTTGTGGAGCGCACCCGCATTGCTCGAACGTAACCTTGGCTGCACCTTTGGCACTCAATCAGCATACAAATAACATCTGACAGGACTTCGGTGTAGTCTAAGCCTATCGGCTGCTTCTGGCCGAGAGCGGTCAGTCGCAACCGGCTACTTTCGACCCGTAGAGCACCGTGGGTATCTTGTGATCTCGTGCTTGAGGGTGAACCCTCCATCACGGCGTGCACGGTTACACCGAGTTCAGTGATTAACCGCTTTGCTCTAAAAATCAGGCTGGATGAACGTAAATAGCTGCGAATTCTGCACCTACAGATGGATTTTGATGCAGTGCCTGTAATGCTCGCGCTTTATTTGAGGCTTCAAAAACCAAGCGGTTGCGCAGGTATGCAAGACCTTGAATTGCTTCGCATTCATGGGCTGAAAATGTTCTCCCAGGGCTGAAGCCCAAGGTTTCATAAATGTGGAAACGTGGCGCGTCGAAGGTAATCAGATCCATTATGTAATCTGGATGCGCTACCCCTGAGCCAGCAACATCAGCTGCCCACATCTGTAGCTCCTCTGTGCTGATCGCGTTACTCAGGTAGCAATTCAGTACGAAGGCAATGATTGTCGGGTTGTCTCGAGTAAGCCCTGTCATGATTTACGTCTCCAAACCGCTTGACGCGCCTTCACCATCAGGGTGGGCAATCTGCATCTCCCCGTCCAGCGCACCGTTCATTTACCAATGGGTGCCTTGGAATCGGTAGATGTATGTGCGAGAAACCTTTAGCTGGCACGGTACCGGTAAATTACAGTGAAATCCTCAATGTTTGGGGTTTGAACGTCTGATTTCGGCCAGAAGCTGTCGCTCGCGAATAGCCGCTTTCGACCCAAGCGGACATATTAATGGCCACCGTTCGCCGTGCTCAACCACCGGACAGGCATACATAGTCAAGGCGCTGGTGGATAGAACTCACCATCATCACCCTGAACTCTCGCGTTCAAACTGCGAGCGATCTCTTCGATTTTTAAGATCGCCTTGTCTGTCGGATTTTTCGTAAACAGCTCACCAAGATCTGAGCGATACCAGAGCGGAAATGACTCTCCAGGTATGGAGACCATAAAGTTCTGTGGGCCATTGGCAACATCCCTGACGACCTGTGGGTCGGTTTTCAAATGCTCTTGCCATTCCTCGAAGGTTATTTTGGGACCGAAGTCGTCACCCCAAAAAACCTTGCGACTGATATGTAGATCGTAACCGGCGACCGCAAAGGTGCTAACGCCCATGAGAAGCACTGATAGAAAACTACGCATATGTCCCTATTGGAGGATGTCTGTGGGATCTATGCTGACGTCCTGAGGCTTTCCTTACAAGGCGAACCTGGTACGAACGTCTGCTTTTGGCCGATAGCGGTCAGTAATGCCGCTTCAGGTTACTAACAATTCTTCCCTATTCCAGGAACACGCGCGCTTTACGAGCGCCGGTTCCCAACGCTGTATGCCGTCTTCCGATCCGATGAGGAACCCTATGTAGCGCTGACCACGACTAACCGATTGCAAAAGCCAGCAAACCCACAGGGGCAATGACTGCTTTGGCTACATCCACCCAAGCGTCAGCCCCGTAAGCGCCAAGTAACGCAGTGCTTTTGCCATGGTTACCAGTCCGAGGAAGCTCCAGAAAGGTTCACGCATTACCCCGGCAATCAGGGTGATCGGATCGCCAATGATGGGCATCCATGTGAAGAGAAGAGCCCAGCGCCCGAAGCGCTTATAGGTGGCCTGTGCTCGATCCAGGTCGCGCTCCCTCACGGGGAACCAGCGCTTGTGTCTGAAGTGTTCGATTGACCGGCCCAGATACCAGCTCACTACTGAGCCCAGCACGTTGCCCGTCACAGCCACTACCAACAGGACGGGTACCGAAAAAGCGTCTGAGATCAACATGCCGACCAGCACGGATTCCGACTGCAAAGGCAGCAGCGTGGCGGCACCGAATGCCACCGCGAACAGCGTCAGATAGCCTGTCAGTACAACCACCGTCACGCCTCAGTCATATGGCCGGTAAGACGTCCATGCGCCAAAGCACAGGTTCGTTGGCACTCAATATTCAGCCAGGACTTCCTCAGCTCCAGACCGAGTCAATCCCAGGACCCGATATGGCTGCCGTGTTTCGCCATGCTCCATGCCCGGCGAGCCGAGCGGCATGCCTGGGACTGCGACGCCGATCAGATCCTGACGGCCGTGCAGCTGTCTGATTTGCTCCGCTGGAACGTGGCCTTCGACAAATTTTCCGTCGATGACGGCGGTGTGGCACGAACGTAATGATGCAGGTACGCCAAGCTTCGCTTTGATCGGGCTCATGTCTGTTTCGACCTGATCGTTGACTTCGAAGCCGCTGGCCTGAAGGTGCTTGACCCATTGCTTGCAACAGCCGCAGTTGGCATCACGGTGCACGTCGATCTTGAGCAGGTCAGCGGCATGTGCCGCTCCGCTGAGAAGCAGTCCACCCAAAACCCCGAGAGTTAGTCGTCGCATGATTTTTTTCCTGTAGATCGAGCCTGGTGTTGTCTGGCGCAGGGTATTGAGCCTGGAGTCCTGGCGACTCATCACGGCAGAACGCGCCAATCGCCTGTAAGCGTCACAGTCTATCCGCAAGACGCTGATCTGGAATAGTTGGAGTGGTTGGGACGGATCCGAAGTTCCTGGCTGGCTGCGCGCCCGTTTATCGGAGACTTGGGTAACAAGCGCTCCAGGTCGATTAAAAAAGTGCGGGAATCTGTTGCCGTGGTGAACTCACTGTAAAATTTCCGTACTAATGACTTGTCATTGGGCGTGACGCTCAGCGACTTCTTGGCAGGCCAGCCGCAGGCGGCGCGGCGCGCAGACACGGAAGGAGGAGCGGTTCATGGAAGTCAGTGAAGCAGGCAGCCGAGTATACGGTCGCAATGGCATTGAATTGGGGCGTGTTGATGATCAGGGCCTTGTGTGGTGGCATGGCACGGTCGCGTTCAAGTTCGTCCGCAATTCCGTCTACTCAGCTCACGACCAGTATCTCGGGAAGCTTATTGGCGGCATCGGCGTGACAGATCTGGGGCAGTTCATACTCGCCGTCGAAGGCGTTCGAAGCCCAAACTGACGCACGTGGAGCGTATGCCGGCGTCGACCTGCAGTGCCTTCGAGGCCGGAATGGGACGCGGTGTCTCCCGTCTTCTCTGTAGTTGGGCTATACCTTCAAGTCTGAGTCAGACTTTGGGTCGTCCCTATGTTCCGTAATTCACAAGTGTTGTCTGCTTCTTACCAGGACTTCAGGATCGAGGTGCGTCTGCTCCACGTACCAAAGGGCATTCTCAGCGAGCTGAAACTGTTCGACAAAGGAGGAGGCGAGCCCGAACTCATCCTGTGCGAGAGATTCAGCTTTGCTGACGCTGACGAAGCTGTTCAGGCACTCACTGCTGAATGCTGTGGGTACATAGACAGATGGAACGCACAGGATGCTGCGCTTGCCGGGTCGAATCAGCGGCCGTCAGCTTCGCTGCTCAAGCCCCGGCGCTCTCGCCACGCAAAGGTATACCAGTCGCATTAGCCTCCTCTGACCGGCAGAACAGCGCACACCGTTGGCATCGGCTGCGGGTGTGTAAAAAATCGGGCTGTCTTTATAACTTTTCGTGGGTGCCCAGGTTGCCTTCCGTAACGGATGGTGGCTATTTAATGGTGAGTGGAGTATCAAGCGGAGGGTTTGCATGACGCAGGCTTAAAGGGATTTCCATGCAAAAGCAACTCCAGGGTTTCACAACGCTATATCGCGGTTGCCAGATCACCGTCGGGCTCGTACATCACCCCAAGGGAATAACGGCAAGGGTACAGGTTGATGAGGGAGACTGGCAGTATGACGACGCCGCTTTCTGGATCACATGCGACGACCCATGCACAGCCGGGGTAGCCTTGGCGCAACGACTGATTGAGCAGATATCTGCCAACGATTAGCTGTACTGAGAAGCGCGACGTCGCCCTCAATTACCAGGACAACTCCTTGCTCGCCATGGACCTTTGTGGAAAGGCGTCGTTTTTGAACGGATCGGCCTTTGCCTCAGGTCTTTCGGCTGGCCGCTGGAAGACAGCCGTTGTACGGCCCCCGGCGTGACGCCAACCGAGCCCGGCACCTGACGCCTGGCGCCAGGTGCCGCGCCGCTTAAGCCGGGTCCGTCAGGGCCTGGTCGGGGCTGTCGGGCTCTTCATCCTGTGAAGGCTCTTCTCCGTATTCGTCGTAATCGGCCGGCGTGCGGCTGTCGTCGTCGGCCGAGGTTTTTTCAGTGCCCATGATGATGCTCCGGGGTCGTGGTTGGTATGGATTAGGAAACGGCCACGGACGAATGTTCCATCGGATCTCCAGTCACATCAGGGCCGCGCCTGACCCATGGGCTGCGCGCCATCCACGCTCGACAGCGTCGTCGGCTTCGCTGCGGGTTCCTTGAGCAGTGCGAAATAGGCCACCGCCGAGCACGCCGCAACCATTGCGCTGATCACGAAAGCCGACGAAAACGAGCCGGTCTGCTGCACGCTGAAGCCGGTCAGAATCGGTGCAATGGAGCCCGCCAGGTAGCCGCCGAAGTTCTGAATCGAACCGAAGGAGGCGACGCGCTCCGACGGCACGATGGTGTTGACGATCATCCAGGCCGTGGCGCTGGAAATGTTGATGAAAAACATCGTCAGGCACAGGAGCACCACGCAAGCCACCACGTTGGTGGTGAACGCGACGATCAGCGTGAACAGCGCGCCGCCAAGCAGCCCCATGATCACCATCAGCTTGCGGCTGGCCAGCACTTTCATGCCCCGCGCCACCAGATGGTCGCAGGCCTTGCCGGCGACGACGGTTCCGATGGCTCCGAACAGATAGGCCAGCGACACCACCCAGGCGGTACGGTACAGGTCCAGCCCGTGCTCGCGCTCGAAATAACCCGGCAGCCAGGTTAGGTTGAGCCAGATCATGTAAATCACCCCCATGAAGCCCAGGAACGCACCCCATGTGTTGCGTTCCTTGAACTGGGCGGTCCAGCGCACCCGTGGCGCGGTCGAACGTCTGGCTTGTTCTGGCAACGGTTCGGCGCGTCCGGTCTGCGCCATGTATTGCGCCTTGCTCTTGTAGAACGCGAACCAGCAGGCGGCCAGTACCAGACCGATAACGCCCGTGAGCACGAACATGCCGCGCCAGCCCAGGTGAACCATGAACAAGGTCAGCAGCGGCGGAGCTATGCAGGGACCCAGACAGGTCGAGGACCAGACCCAGCCGGTGGCCGTGCCGCGCTCCTGCGTGTCGAACCATTCCGACAGCGCCTTGGCGGCGGAGGGGAACACCGGCGCCTCACCGATGCCCAGCAGCACCCGCAAGGCCACCAGGTGATGGAAGCTGCTGAACAGGCCGAAAGCGGCCTGCGCCAGCGACCACACGATCAGCGAACCACCCAGCGCCAGCTTGCTGCCCAGGCGGTCGATCAGTGCGCCGAGCGGCAACTGCGAGAAGGCATAGGCGACTGAAAAAGCCGAAAGCATGACACCCATCTGCATGGGGCTGATGCCCAGGTCTTTCTGGATGGAAGTATTGGCAATGGACAGCGCACTGCGGTCCAGATAATTGACGACACCGATCAGGAACAGAAACAGGATCGTCAGGTTCTTGTAGCTTTTTATTGTTCTCATGAGCGCCTCTGGTGAGCGATGACGCCCGTCGTCGGTCGCGGGCGTCGTTCACTCTAGTCGGCCAGGTGCAATGCGCCCAATGACAGCTTTCCATTGATCGATAACCGCGGGTTATCGAGGCGTCTGCTGCGCCCGTTGCGTATCCGCTCCGCTGAGAAGCTCCTGAATCAGGGCCTGGGCCGACCAGCCAGGGCTCTCGTCGCGTCGGGTGATGATGCCGTAGTCCGCCAGCACCAGCGGAAAGGGCAGTGCCAGACGTGCCAGGCGTCCGGCCTGTACGTCAGGTCCGACCATTGACTCGGCGAGCATGGCGACCATGGGCGCGGTTTGCAGCAGCTGCAGGATGGTCTGCAGGGAAAGGGTCTCGACCGTATTCTCGGGTGTCTGCATGCCCGCTTCGGCAAAGGCGCGTTCGAGCCGCATGCGCATCGGCGTGCCGGCAGGAGGCACGATCCACGGCCAACTGCCGAGTTCTGCCAGCGGCAGTTCTTGCGTGCCGGCCAGGGGGTGCTGGCTGCCCGTCACCAGACACAGGGGTTCGGGCGCAAGGGGCTGGAACTCGAACAGTTGGCGGTGGCGGTCGGAGGTGAACCGGGCGATGACCAGATCCAGCTGTTTGTGTTCGAGCATGTTCAGCAGATCCGCGCTGGTCCCCTCCAGCACATCCAGGGTCAACAGCGGCCAGCGCTGCTTGACGCCGACGATGGCCGCCGGCAACGCCACGGAGGTGGCGGCGTAGATGCTGCCGATCTTCAGCAGGCCATGGCCGCCCTGGCGCAGGTGATTGATCTGGCCGACGAAATGCCGTGAGTCGTTGAGCGCGATGCGCGCATAGCGGGCCACGTGACTGCCCAGATCGGTCGGCGACATGCTGCGCGGCAGCCGCTGGAACAAGGCAAAGCCCAACTGCTTCTCAACCTCGCGCAGCATCTTGCTGACGGCGGGCTGACTGATGTTCATCTCCAGCGCCGTGGCATGCATGTTTTGCGTACGCGCCAGGGTGTCGATCAACACCAGGTGTCGAAAACGCAGCCAGTTGCACAGCTGGCTAAAACCCAGATCTGTCATCCGATAACCCTCGGTTATTGAACCTTGAGAATATCTCATTGGCGCTTATCGGCAACTGACTCTAAGTTGGTTTGACGCTGTCCCCCAAAAATAAAAACGGACGCCTCCATGACCCTTGCCAAACAATACAGCCTTGCCAATAAACGCGTTCTGGTCACCGCAGCCGCCCAGGGCATCGGCCGCGCTTCGGTTCTTGCCTTTCAGCAGGCCGGTGCCGAAGTCATCGCCACCGACGTGAATATCGAGCCGCTGCAGGATATGCCGGGCATTCTGGCGCTCCGGCTCGATGTAACTGACGCCGCCGCCATCGAAGCGATTCGAGACCGGGTCGGCACCGTCGACGTCCTGTTCAACTGCGCGGGCTACGTCCACAGCGGCGCCTTGCTGGAATGCGACGAGCAGGCCTGGCAGTTTTCCTTCGATCTCAACGTCACGGCGATGTACCGAATGATTCGCGCTTTCCTGCCAGGCATGCTCGCCGCGGGCGGCGGCAGCATCATCAACATGGCGTCGGTGGCCTCAAGCGTCAAAGGCGTGCCCAATCGTTTCGCCTATAGCGCCAGCAAGGCCGCCGTTATTGGCCTGAGCAAATCCGTGGCCGCCGATTACGTCAGCCAGGGCATCCGCTGTAACGCCATTTGCCCCGGTACCGTCGACTCGCCGTCGCTGCGCCAGCGCATCGCTGCCCAGGCCCGGGAACAAGGCCGCTCGGAGGCCGACGTGTATCAGGCATTCGTCGACCGCCAGCCCATGGGCCGCCTCGGGCAAGCCGAAGAAATCGCGGCGCTGGCCCTCTATCTGGCCAGCGATGCCAGTGCCTACACCACCGGTGCCGTCCATGTGATCGATGGCGGCATGAGCGTCTGACCCCTTTTTACAACCACTCAGGAATTGCCTATGAAACTGCTGCGCTATGGCGACAAAGGCCAGGAAAAACCCGGTTTGCTGGACCCCGAGGGAAACATCCGTGATCTGTCGGCGCACATTCCCGACGTCGCGAGCCAGGCGCTGGAAGCCGCCAGCCTGCAAGCACTGGCCGCGCTGGACCCGGCCACCTTGCCACTGGTGAGCGGCTCGCCACGCATCGGCCCCTGCGTCGGCCAGGTCGGCAAATTCATCTGCATCGGCCTGAACTACGCCGACCACGCCGCCGAATCCAACATGGCCGTGCCGACCGAGCCTGTGGTGTTCAACAAGTGGACCAGCGCCATCTGCGGGCCCAACGATGACGTGCAGATTCCGCGCGGCTCCAGCAAGACCGACTGGGAAGTGGAACTGGGCGTGGTCATCGGCAAGGCCGGCCGTTATATCGCCGAAAGCAACGCGATGGACCACGTGGCCGGTTACTGCGTGATCAACGATGTGTCCGAGCGTGAGTGGCAGCTGGAGCGCGGCGGGACGTGGGACAAGGGCAAGGGCTTCGACACCTTTGGCCCCATCGGCCCGTGGCTTGTGACCCGTGATGAAATCGCCGATCCCCATCAGCTGGACCTGTGGCTGGAGGTGGACGGGCATCGCTACCAGAACGGCAACACCCGCACCCTGGTGTTCCAGATTCCCGCGCTGATCGCTTATCTGAGCCGCTGCATGTCGCTGCAACCGGGCGACATCATTTCCACCGGCACGCCACCGGGCGTGGGCCTTGGGGTCAAGCCCGAGCCGGTGTTCCTGCGCGCCGGCCAGCAAATGCGCCTGGGCATTGCAGGCCTGGGCGAGCAATGCCAGCGCACGGTGCAGGCCGACTGAGCCAGGGGCGGCGGGCACACGATCCAATAACAAGAAAAGGAGAAACAGATGCGCGTTCTGATCACCGGTGGTACCGGCTTTATCGGCAAACAGCTGGCGCGGCGCCTGCTCGACATGCACAGCCTGGCCCTCGACGGCCAAGCGCCCAGCGCCATCGAGCGCATCGTACTGTTTGATGCCTTTGCGAGCGACGAGCTCCCCGACGACGCGCGTATCGAGCTGGTGACCGGAGATATCGCCGACCCGCAGGTCGTCGCGAGCATCGTTGATGGCGTCGATCTGGTCTGGCACCTGGCGGCGGTGGTGAGCTCGGCGGCGGAGGCTGATTTTGACCTCGGCATGCAGGTCAACCTGCACGGCTTGCTGAACCTGCTGGAAGCCGTGCGCAGGCAGGGAAGCCAACCACGCTTTGTCTACGCCAGCGGTTTCGCGGTGTTCGGTGGCGCGTTGCCCGAGGTGGTGAACGACGACACGGCGCTCACGCCGCAATCGTCCTACGGGATGCAAAAGGCGGTCGGCGAGCTGCTGGTGGCCGACTACGCACGCAAAGGCTTCATCGACGGCCGCGTGCTGCGCCTGCCTACTGTTGCCGTGCGCCCCGGCAAACCCAACAAGGCCGCCTCGACGTTCTTCAGTTCGATCATCCGCGAGCCCTTGAACGGCGAGCCCGCCGTGTGCCCGGTTCGACCGGACACCCAGGTCTACCTCACGTCACCGCGCAGGATTGTCGAGGCCATGCTGCGTGGCATGACCCTGTCGCCCGAAACCCTGGGCAATCAACGCATCATCCCTCTGCCGGGCATCAGCACCACCGTCGCCGATATGGTCGCCGCCCTGCAACGGGTCGCGGGTCCCGACGTGACCCGGCTGATCCGCTGGGAGCCGGACGCCACCATCCAGCGCATTGTCGAGAGTTGGCCGAGCAGGGTGGAGGCACCCCGCGCACGTGCCCTGGGTTTCAGCGCCGACGCCGACTTCGATGCCATCGTGCGTGCCCACATCGAGGACACAAGGCCTGTTTAACGCGCCCGCGTTCGGGCGCCCGCTGCTGCACCGATTCCCGATAACAACAACAATGCGAGGTCGTGCGACATGATCACTTCACACCCGGATGTTTCGGATATCGAAAGGCAAACCATCAAGCGCGTGACCAAGCGCCTGGTGCCTTTTCTTATCCTGCTGTTTGTAGTCGCGTTCCTGGACCGCAATAACGTCGGCTTCGCGGCGCTGCGCATGAACGAAGACATCGGCATCAGCCAGACCATCTATGGCCTGGGCGCAGGCATTTTCTTTCTCGGTTATTTCATCTTTGAAGTGCCGAGCAACATTCTGCTGCACCGCTTTGGCGCCCGGGTCTGGATCGCGCGGATCATGGTGACCTGGGGCATTATCGCCGGCGCCATGGGTTTTCTGCAGACCGCCGGGCATTTCATCACCTTGCGCGTCTTGCTGGGAATCGCCGAGGCGGGCTTTTTTCCGGGGGTAATCTACCTGCTGTCGCTGTGGTTTCCGAGCCGCTATCGGGCGCGCATGATCGCCACCTTTTACCTGGGTGTGCCCATCGCCCAGATCATCGGTGCGCCGTTGTCAGTGGGCCTGATAGAACTGGGTGACGCCTATGGCCTGGTGGGCTGGCGCCTGATGTACATAGTCGAAGCCGTGCCGGCCGTCATTCTCGGGGTGGTGTGCTACTTCTACCTCACTGATCGCCCGGCGGATGCCCACTGGCTGACCGCCGAGCAGCGCAAATGGTTGATCAACACGCTGGAGCAGGAAGAGCGCGCCAAGCCGCTGGTGGTTGGCGTGCAACCGACCAAGGGCCAGATGATTCGCAAGGCGCTGGCCAGTCGGCAGGTGTGGTTGCTGGCGCTGGTGTATTTCGGCATTACCTCTGGCTCCAACGCGATGAACTTCTTTCTGCCCACGGTACTGGCGTCGTTCCGCGCCTCGTTCGGGCTGGAGATCGGCCTGATGCAGAACGGCCTGATCACTGCGATTCCCTACGCCGTCGCGGCGGTGGCGATGATCTGGTGGAGCCGCCGCTCCGACCGTCTGCAGGAGCGTCATTGGCATGCCGGCGGCGCAGCGATGCTGGCCGCCATCTCCATTGCCGTCGCGCTGCTGATCAACCAGCCATGGATCATCGTGATCGGCTTCATCCTGCTGGCCATGGGCGTGTACAGCGCGATCAACGTGTTCTGGGCGGTACCCGGCCAGGTGTTGACCGGAGTCGGGGCTGCGGCGGGCATCGGGCTGATCAACTCGATCGGTAACCTCAGCGGTTTCACCGGACCCTACCTCACGGGTTACCTGTATAGCGCAACCGGCAGCTACACCCCGGGTTTCCTGATTATCGCCGCGCTGGTCGGTGCCGGCGGGCTGGGCATGGTGTTGATGCCGCGCAACAAGGTGGCGACCGTCGGTGAGCCGACCCCGGCAGTGCGCGGCCTGGGAGGCAAGGCATGAACGAGCACAGCGCGGCTTCCAGTCACAGGGTGGCTTTCATAGGCACCGGCATCATGGGTCAGCCCATGGCGCTCAACCTGCTCAAGGCCGGTTACCCGGTCCAGGCCTGGAACCGCTCGACGAACAAGACCGCTGCGCTGGCCGAACAAGAAGCGCGGGTATGTGCCAGCGCGGCCCAGGCCGCCGAGGGCGCCCAGACGCTGATTTGCATGCTCAGCGACGGCCCGACCTGTGATCGGGTGCTGTTCGGCGAGGAGGGCGCTGCCCTGGCTCTGGCGCCAGGTGCGCTGGTGATCGTGATGAGCTCGATCGCCGTGGAGCATGCGACCGAGCAGGCGCGCCAATGCGCCGCGCTCGGGCTGCGCTACCTCGACGCGCCGGTGTCCGGCGGCGAACGCGGCGCCCGCGACGCCAGCCTGGCGATCATGGCCGGCGGCAATTCCGACGCCTTCTTGCAGGGCCGCACCGTCCTGTCCGCCCTGGGTCGGCCGGTGCATGTCGGTCCGGTCGGCACCGGCCAGCTGGCCAAGCTGGTCAACCAGCTTATCGTCGCCAGCAGCATCGCGACGGTGGCCGAAGGGCTGCTGCTGGCTGAACGCGGCGGCGCCGACCCGGCGAGGGTTCATGAAGCGCTGCTGGGCGGGTTCGTGGACTCGCCGATATGGCGCCAGCACGGCCAACGCATGCTGCAACAGGACTTCACCCCTGGCGGCCCAGCCAAATGGCAACTCAAGGACACTCGCACCGCGCTCGCCCATGCCGATTCACTCGGTCTGTCGCTGCCCGTGGGCAGCCTGGTCAACGGGCTGTTCGAGGCAATGGTCGAGGCCGGTGACGGCGAGCTCGACCACGCCGGGCTGATCCGCCAGTTGCGCCGCCACAACCACTTGCCCGATTAATCTGCCGGAGTTCGACATGACCGATTCAACCCCACGCCGCCTGCGCAGCCAGCAGTGGTTCGATGACCCCAGCCATGCGGATCTCACCGCGCTTTACGTTGAGCGCTACATGAACCAGGGCCTGACCCGCGCCGAATTGCAATCGGGGCGGCCGATCATTGGCATCGCTCAAACGGGCAGCGACCTCACACCGTGCAATCGCCACCACATTGAACTGGCCAAGCGCGTCAAGGACGGCATCCGCGATGCGGGTGGCATTCCCATGGAGTTCCCGGTTCACCCCATCGCCGAACAATCGCGTCGGCCCACTGCCGCGCTGGACCGCAACCTCGCCTATCTGGGGCTGGTCGAAATCCTGCACGGCTACCCGCTGGACGGCGTGGTCCTGACGACCGGTTGCGACAAGACGACGCCCGCCTGCCTGATGGCGGCGGCCACCACTGACCTGCCGTCCATTGTGCTGTCTGGTGGCCCCATGCTGGACGGTTGGCACAAGGGCCAGCGGATCGGTTCCGGAACCGTGCTCTGGCATGCGCGCAATCTGCTCAGCGCGGGCGAGATCGACTACGAAGGTTTCATGACGCTGACCACTGCGGCGTCGCCCTCGGTGGGCCACTGCAACACGATGGGCACGGCGTTGTCGATGAACGCCATCGCCGAAGCGCTCGGCATGTCGCTGCCCGGTTGCGCGAGCATTCCGGCGCCTTACCGCGAACGCGGGCAAATGGCCTACGCGACGGGCATGCGCATCGTCGACCTGGTGCGCGAGGACGTGCGACCGTCGTACATCATGACCCACGCCGCTTTCGAGAACGCCATTGCCGTGGCCTCGGCGCTGGGCGCGTCGACCAACTGCCCGCCGCACCTGATCGCTATCGCACGCCACAGCGGCATCGACCTTTCCCTTGAAGACTGGCAGCGGGTGGGCGAGGACGTGCCTCTGCTGGTCAATTGCATGCCGGCCGGGGAATACCTGGGCGAAAGCTTCCATCGCGCCGGCGGCGTCCCGGCGGTGATGCACGAACTGGACAAGGCAGGGCGGTTGCACCGCGATTGCCGTTCGGTCAATGGTCAGAGCATGGGCGAGATTGTCCAGAGCGCGGTGACCGGCGACCGCGACGTAATCCGCAGTTGCGCCGAGCCGCTCAAGCATCGCGCCGGCTTCATCGTGCTGAGCGGCAACTTCTTCGACAGCGCCATCATGAAGATGTCGGTGGTTGGCGAAGCCTTCCGCAGCACTTACCTGAGCGACCCGCTGCAACCCAACAGCTTCGAGGCGCGGGCGATCGTCTTTGAAGGCCCCGAGGATTATCAGGCGCGGATCAACGATCCGACCCTGGATATCGATGAGCGCTGCATTCTGGTGATCCGCGGCTGCGGCACGGTTGGCTACCCCGGCAGCGCCGAGGTGGTGAACATGGCGCCGCCCGCGGCACTAATCAAGGCGGGCATCGACTCGCTGCCGTGCCTGGGCGACGGTCGCCAGAGCGGCACGTCAGCCAGCCCGTCGATCCTCAACATGTCGCCGGAATCGGCCGTGGGCGGCGGCCTTTCGCTGCTGCGCACCGGTGACCGCCTGCGCGTCGACCTCAACGCCCGCAGCGTGAACCTGCTGGTGGACGAAGCCGAGCTGGAGGCCCGTCGCCAGGAACCGTTGCCCCCGCTGCCGCCGGCGCAAACGCCGTGGCAGGAGCTTTACCGGCAGCTGGTCGGCCAGCTGTCCACGGGCGGTTGCCTGGAACCGGCAACCCTGCACTGGCGGGTGATCACCCAAAACGGCCACCCGCGCCATTCCCACTGAGTTCAAGGACCCGTTATGCAAGCGCTGCAATTGACGATTGAGAATTCCATGCCCGATGACTGGCAACGCGCGACCCTGGTGGGGCGCGTGTGGCTGCCGGGCGAACCGGGCGGTCCGGCTGTCGTGATATTGCGTGACGGTCAGTTCATTGATGTCACCGCGCAGTTCCCGACCCTGAGCCTGCTGCTCGACAGCGACGCGCCGCTGCAAGCCGCGCGGGAAGCCAGTGGCCCACCGGTGTGCAGCCTGGAAGCGCTGCTGGCCAACAGCGGCGAACAGCGCGATCCTGCACGACCAAGCCTGTTGCCGCCCGCCGATCTGCAAGTGATCAAGGCGGCGGGGGTGACGTTTGCCGCCAGCATGATCGAACGGGTAATCGAAGAAAAAGCCGGCGGCGACGCCCAACGGGCTCTCCAGATACGCCAACTGGTGCATGGGGTGATCGGCGACAACTTGCGTGACTTGCGCCCAGGCTCTGCCGAGGCGATGCGCCTCAAACAGGTGCTGATCGAGCAGCAGATGTGGTCCCAGTACCTGGAAGTGGGCATAGGCCCCGACGCCGAGATTTTCACCAAGGCACCGATCCTCGCCGCAGTGGGCAGCGGCAGCTCCATCGGCATTCATCCGCATTCCAGCTGGAACAACCCGGAACCCGAAGTGGTGCTGGCGGTGGACAGCAAAGGCGGCATCCAGGGAGCGACCCTGGGCAACGACGTCAACCTGCGCGACTTTGAGGGGCGCAGCGCGCTGCTGCTCAGCAAAGCCAAGGACAACAACGCGTCGTGTGCGCTCGGGCCTTTCATCCGCCTGTTCGACGAGCACTTTGGCCTGGATGACGTGCGCTGCTGCGAAGTCGCCCTGCGTGTCGAAGGCAGGGATGGCTACGTGCTCGACGGCAGCAGCTCCATGAGCCAGATCAGCCGGGACCCCGCCGACCTGGCTCAACAAACCCTCAACCTCAACCACCAGTACCCTGATGGCTTCGTACTGTTTCTCGGCACCTTGTTCGCGCCGACCGATGATCGTGACCAGCCGGGCCAGGGCTTCACCCACAAGGTGGGGGACCTGGTGAGCATTTCCTCGCCGCTGTTGGGGTGCCTGCACAATCGCGTCGCCACCAGCGATCAGGCCCCGCCCTGGAGCTTTGGCGTCAGCGCGCTGATGAAGAACCTGGCGCAACGCGGCGTGCTGTAAGAGGCTTTTGTGGGAATCAGCACCCACCATCGTGCCTCTAAGCGCGCTATCGCCAGCAAGCTGCCTCCCACAATTCGCGGCGCGCTTCGGCCTTAAGGGCGGGAAAAGGCTCGGCTCTTTTGGATACGCCGCAATCACAGTGGGAGCGGCTTTAGCCGCGAAGAGGCCGGTGGAATCAGCACCAATCGTCATGCTAGTGAGCCCGCTATCGCCAGCAAGCTGCCTCCCACAATTCGCGGCGCGCTTCGGCCTTAGTTGTGGGAAAAGGCTCGGCTCTTTTGGATACGCCGCAATCGCAGTGGGAGCGGCTTTAGCCGCGAAGAGGTCGGTGGAGATCAGCGCCAATCGTCGTGCCTGTGCGCCCGCTATCGCCAGCAAGCTGCCTCCCACACAATTCGCGGCGCGCCTTGGCCCTGTGGGAGGGAGCTTGCTCGGTAAGCGTCCGGCGAAGTCAGCTACGCGATCCCAGCTATAAGCACGATGATGTACATCTGCTCACAATTGGCGTGCCCTAGCGCTATCATAGGTGCATGGGAGCCCTAGGACGCTTAGGACAGATGCTTTATCTATATGCAGATGGCAGCGACAACGATGCTATCGAGGCAGAGCTTGTGGCTGCGTTCAATGGTCTCGTTTGCGAATGGTCTGAGCTGGGTGCGTTCCTCGTGAACCAGAAACACGAACGCGATGAGAGCGTATCTGAGAATGACTTGCCCGATTGGTTTATTGGGTTGAACCTTCCCATTGAGAACTTCGGCATTGAGCAGGTCAACCGCCTGATTCCTTTTGCGCAGAGGCTCGCTGTATCTACGGGACGGGAGTTCGTCCTTGGTGTTTCTAGCTCTCATGGTGTTAGTGAGGATATGGTTTTTCTTGATGCTCATTCTGGGGAGCAAGAACACTCCATCCTTATAAGCCTATTGGGTGTCACAACTCCTCAGCGTTGGCTTTTTTAGCCGATAGCCAACGCGTCTATCGGTTTCACTGGGCGTTTGCCCAACGACGTCGAGATCGAAAACGCCAAAAAGAGCCAGGTCAGTGCCACGAGTGCAGCTTCCAGCGTGCTCAGCGTAAGCGTCTCGGCATCACACGTTGTCAATGCTTTCGGTATCCGCCATAACCGTGCAATCAGAGTGCGAGTCGCATTTTGATTGGCTGTTGAGCTGTACCGCATGGAAGCTTGCAAGGCGGGAGATCTTCGACCCACGTGAAACCGAGCTTTTTATAAAGTGATCTAGCTGCCGTGTTTGACTTGAAAACACTGAGGTCGACAGATTTGAAACCAGCTCCCCGACAATGTCTTATCACTGCTGAAAGGAGAGCAAATCCATAACCATTCCGGCGGTACTCTCGCTTTACCTGCATTCCCAGAATTCCAATCAATTCGCTACCGCCTGGGCGGCAAAAGCTATCTGGATAGGCTTCAGCTGACCCGACTACCTGGCCTTCATGCTCGATCACATATACCGGCCAATGATTTTCCACCACCTGTGCTAACGCACGTTCTATTGCTTGAATAGGTGGCGGGCTTGGCCGTGCCGAGTAACGATCCTCCGCGCTCACCTCACAAAAGAGGGAGTAAAACGCGTTGAGATCGTTAAGTGTGATAGGCCGTACTTCCATGTTTACCTCACCAGTTTGGTGCTGCGTCAGATTTGCACAGTATGGACGGTGCTACTCGAATCCCCTCCATACGTGGGGTAGTAGATCATGACTTTCACTCGCCCGCTGCGACGGCAGCCGCGTCAGCACATCCTTGAGATAAGCATACGGATCATGCCCGTTGATGCGCGCTGATTGGATCAGGCTCATGATCGAGGCCGCCCGCTTGCCGCTGCGCAGCGACCCTGCAAACAACCAGTTCGACCGCCCAAGCGCCCACGGCCGGATCAAGTTCTCGATCTGGTTGTTGTCGATGGGCACAGCACCATCTTGCAGGTAGCGCGTCAGCGCTACCCAGCGTTTAAGGCTGTAATCCAGAGCTCTGGCCGTGGCCGAGCCCTCGGGCACAAGTTCACGCTGGGCCAGCATCCACTCATGCAGCTTTCAGCGATGGGCACTGCTGTTTCCTGGCGTAATCGCCAACGGTCTTCGTCGCTCATTTCCTTGGCGTGTCGCTCGACTTCGTACAGCCCGCCAATCGAGTGAAGCGCCTGCTCCGCCAATTGGCTTTTATTGGCTACATGCAAGTCAAAGAACTTGCGGCGTGCATGGGCCATGCAGCCGATCTTGGTGATGCCCAGCTCAAAGCTGGCTTTGTAGCCGGCAAAGTCATCACAGACGAGCTTGCCGTTCCAGGTACCCAAGAAGTTACGCGCATGTTCGCCAGCACGGCTGGGGCTGAATTCGTAGACCACGGCCTTTAAGGCCGAGAACGGCGTAGTGCTGTAGGGCCAGACATAAGCGCGGTGGGTTTTCTTCTCGCCGGGCGCCAGCATTTGTATCGGCGTTTCATCGGCGTGAACCACGCGCTGGGCCAGCACCACTTCGCGCAGCGCATCGACCAGGGGCTGGAGTTGCATGCCGGTTTGACCCACCCACTGCGCCAGTGTCGAGCGCGGGATGGCCAGGCCGGCACGGCCGAAGATCTTTTCCTGTCGATAGAGCGGCAAGTGGTCGGCGAACTTGGCCACCATCACGTGGGCCAGCAGGCCGGCAGTGGGGATGCCCTTTTCGATTACTTGCGGCGGCACCGGCGCCTGGATCAGCGTTTCGCACTGCCGGCAGGCCCATTTCCCGCGAACGTGCTGTTTGACGGTAAACACGCCGGGTGTGTAGTCCAGCTTTTCGCTGACGTCTTCACCAATGCGCTGAAGCTGACAGCCGCAAGCACACTGAGTGTCGTCCGGTTCGTGATGGATCACAGTGCGTGGAAACTGTGGCGGCAGCGGCGCACGCTTGGGTTGCTGGCGTGGTTCTGTCTGTGCGGGGGCTGGATGGAGGGCTTTTAACTCCGCATCGATGGCTTCGAGGTCGGTAGTTAGCAGGTCGTCGAGCAAGCTGCCTTGCGCCGGGCTGATCTGCTCGCTGCGCTTGGCGAACTTGTGGCGTTTAAGGAGGGCGATCTCGTGAGTGAGCTGCTCGATGATCGTTTCATCACGATGGATCTTTCGGCTCTGGATGTCGATCTTGGACATCAACTGCGCAGCCATTGTGCGCAGTTGCTCGGGGCTCATTTGGTCGAGATCGGGCAATGAAGTCATGGGGTGAATTTTACCAAAGCAGCCTGACTGCTTCAGCTAAAAGGCAACATTTAAAGCAATGTAATTGCGCCGCCGGCACCGACTCGTTGCCAAGGTAATCCCAGTACCAGCGCCTGGAGTTGTTCGGGGTTGAGTTCGATCTCCGACCCACGATGGATGCCCGGCCAATGAAATTTTCCTTGGTTCAAACGCCGTGCCGCCAGCCAGATACCGACGCCGTCGTGCACCAGCACTTTTCATCCGGTTGGCCCGGCGGTTGGCAAAGAGGTAAGCGCAGTACGGCTTCGCCGCACCGAACACCGCGACTACTCAGGCCAATGCAGTCTCAGTGCCGGCACGCATGTCCATAGGCTCGGTGGCGAGCCAGATGGCATCAATGCGAATCATTGGGCGAGGCCACGGATGAAAAACGCGCAGCCGTCCGGATCCGAGGCTGGCCACTTTACGGTGATGGATTTATCGCCCAGAGGCAGGGAGATGATCACCATCTCTTCTGTTGCTCGCCTTGGTACCGTTTTTACCGGAACGAAAGCCGGCAAGGTTGCAGGCGATTGATCCCGGTAAGTCGGTAGCCATATGCGGATCACGTTGGCGTTGATGCCGTGATGGATGGCTCGCTGGAAATTGTCGCTCCAGGTTGCAGGCATTCCTGGACGACCTGGGCTTTGAATGGTTTGGGATAAGAGCTTCGTTGGCGCATGGTAATCCTGGCGATAAGGGCGATCGCATCCGCTTAAAAATACGCGGACACCATCGCCCTTAATGCTGGAGTTCGGTAGGTGACTTGGCCGGACGGTTACCTTGCTCGCGACTGCAATCGACCTGCGCCTGCAGTCACTGGCACAAGATCGCCTGTAAAGCCGCTGTTGGCCGAGCGCGGTCATTCAGGTTGAGTGTTGCAGGGATGATTAGGCCGGGGCCGGCAACATGCTCAGCCGATAGGCCTTACCTCCATCAAAGCTGCGGACCGATCATTGGTGAGTGTCCGCCCCCTCGGCCGGATAGAACTCGCCTTTCCTCCCCATCTGTTCCAGCCTTTCGCGCGCGATCATTTCCACGTGGGCCACTGCGGCCTGATCTTCAGGATTGATCAGCTGCAAGCACAGGCGCCGGGCATTCTGATCGTGGGTGCCCTCGCTGAGCATTTCGTGGGTAAAGACTTGTTCACCCCGCCACAGGCATAACTGGGTATGAGTCCCGCCGAGCCATATCTCGTTGATCGATCCAAGGTCGGTGGTCGCCAGTTGATCCACGGTGATCGTCTTGTCCATTGCGCTGTACCTGTTGAGTGAGTCGATACAGGTCAGACGCACAGGCGCAGCGGGTCGTTCCCCGCGTCTGCTGTTCAGACTCGCCAATGGCGGTGAATGATGCCCCCGGGTCGAGGTTCATCAATCAACATGCAACTCGTCTCGGCATGCAGCCTGATGGAACGAGCAGCAGCTATCGCCAGCAAGCTGGCTCCGACGCAATCCGGCGATCCGAAGCGACTCAAGTTCTGCGCTCATCTATTGCAAATCGGTCCGAGTACACCGGTCAAAGCGAGTTTCTGACAACGCGTGACGTGAGGAGCGGAGTCTTAATCGGCCCGCCAGCCAAGCTGGTTGGTCGGGGTGCGCGGCTGGGAATCGTCTGGGATCGGGCCTTTAAGGCTGTCGCACAAAGATTTGACGTCAATGTAGTGTCACATTAATATCCAGGCCGTTAGTGATATCATTGTGATACTGCAAGGACGCGTCGTGTATTCATTCGTTTCCCGAGCCGCCGTGCTGGTGCTGCTCGTTTTAGTACCTTTCTATTCCGTTGCAGCTACCCCGGGCGAGCAGGATCTGATCCGTGACCGTCAGGACCGTCTGCTTGAAGAGCAGCGCCGTCGGCTGGAAGACCTGAAGGACCTGCCGGGCAAACAGAGCCTTCCCGTCGCGCCAGCTGCGCCGGCCGACGAACGCTGCTTTACCATCCAGCGCATCGAGCTCAAGGGCGCGGAATCATTGTCCGCCGCCGACCGCCAGCGGTTGATCGCGCCGTATCAGGGTCAGTGCCTGGGCGTGGCGCAGCTCAACGAATTGCTCAAGGTCATTACCAATCACTACCTCGACAAAGGTCTGGTGACCACGCGCGCTTACCTGCCGCAACAGGATTTGTCTCAGGGCGACCTGCAGGTGCTGGTGGTCGAAGGCACGCTGGAAAACCTGCGCGCAGACGCGGCCAGCGAATTGTCGGACCGCGAACTGGCCATGACCTTTCCCGGCCGGGAAGGGCGTCTGGTCAACCTGCGCGAAATCGAGCAAATGGTCGATCAGCTCAATCGCTTGCCGTCTAACAAGGCGCAAATGGAGCTGACGCCGGGCCAGCAGGTCGGCGGCAGCGACGTGGTGGTCAAGAACACGCCGCAAAAGCCGTGGCGCGCCACGCTGTCGCGCAACAACGACGGCCAGCGCAGCACCGGCGAGCAGCAGTGGAACGCCGGCCTGGAATGGGACAGCCCATTGGGGCTGGCCGACCAGCTAAGCTTGCGCGGCGGGCATGATGCGATCAGCGACCACCAGCAGACCTCGCGCAACGGCCTGCTCAATTACAGCCTGCCGTGGGGCTGGTGGACCTTCAGCTATTCGTACAGCGAAAGCGAATACCGCTCGGTTGCCAAGGCCGAGGGCATTTCCTTCAAGCAAACCGGCGACAGCCAGAACCACCAGTTCCGCGCCGAGCGCGTGGTGCACCGCGATGCGCTGAGCAAGACCTCGCTCAGCGCAGGCCTGGCGTACCTGCGCACCAACAACTACATCGAAGACAGCAAGCTGGCGCTGAGCAGCAACCGGCTGACCGAAGCGCAGTTCGGCATCAACCACGGGCGGCGGATCGGATCGGCGTTCGTCAACCTGGACCTGGGGATGCAGCAGGGCGTCGGCGCGCTGGACGCGCAGGGTAACGGCCACCCCGGCCCCGGCGAAGCGGACGCCCGCTACCGCAAGTACACCGGGACTGTCAGTTATCTGCACCCGTTTCAGCTGTGGGGCGAGCAGTTGACCTTCAGCAGCCTGGCCACCGGACAGCGCAGCGAGGACGTGCTGTTCAGCCCGCAGCGCATGAGCCTGGGCGGCTCGTCCTCGGTGCGCGGCTACAAGGACCAGTTTCTGTCCGGCGACAGCGGCGGCTACTGGCGCAATGAACTGCGCCTGACCCGGCCGGTCACCCTCGACTGGCTGCGCCCGGTCTTTGCCGAGTACGGCGGGGCGGCAGGTAACGACCAGGGCGTGATTCGCAACGACCGCTACAACGGCGATCAGCACGGCCGGCTCTCCAGCCAATCGCTGGAGCTGTTCGCCCGGGGCACGCACATCGCCGCGTCGGTGACCTTTGCCCGTTCGCTGGAACGACCGGACCTGATCGAGCGTGAATCGCCGGTCTACTTCCGCCTGGATTTCTTTCTTTAACTCTGCCGCTTTCGACACGCTGAGGTTGTTTACATGGACGTTCATCAACTGGCTTTGCTGGCCCGTCAGCCTTCCGCTGCTCTGAGCGAGCGCCCGACATTCTGGGGCATGCCCAAACGCGGGCTGGCGTTGATTCTCGCCAACGCCATGTTCTGGCAACCCTTGCTGGTGCAGGCCGATGGCATCATCGTCAGCAACCCGAACACCAGCCTCAGCCAGGCCGGCAACGGCGTGCCGGTGGTGAATATCGCCGCCCCCAACGCCAGCGGTCTGTCGCACAACCAGTATCAGCAGTACAACGTCGACAGCCGCGGCGTGATCCTCAACAACGCCACCGGCCAGACCCAGAGCACGCAGTTGGGTGGCATTATCATCGGCAACCAGAACCTCAAGGGGCGGGCCGCCAGCACCATTCTCAACGAAGTGAACGGTGCCAACGCCAGCCAGCTCAACGGCTACACGGAAGTGGCCGGGCAGTCGGCGCGGGTCATCGTCGCCAACCCGTACGGCATCAGCTGCAACGGCTGCGGCTTCATCAACACGCCGCAGGTCACGCTGACCACCGGCAAGCCGGTGCTGGACAGCAACGGCCAATTGACCCGCTTCAACGTGCAGGGCGGCAGCGTCTCGATTGATGGCGCAGGACTGAACGCCGGCAACGTCGATCAGTTCGACATCATCACCCGCAGCGCCAAAATCAATGCCGAGCTGCACGCCAACAAGCTCAATATCATCACCGGGCGCAACGACGTCGACGCCAACACCCTGAACGCCACCGCGCTGGCCGATGACGGCAGCGCCAAGCCTGAACTGGCGATCGACAGCTCGGCGCTGGGCGGCATGTACGCCGGAACGGTCAGGCTGGTGGGCACCGAAGCGGGTGTCGGCGTGAAGCTGGCCGGCAACCTCGCCGCCAGTGCCGGTGATATCCAGATTGATGCCAACGGCAAGCTGACCGTGGGCCAGGCGGCGGCCAGCGGTGCGATTACCGTCAAGGCCAATGGCGTGGAAGTCAATGGGCCAGCCTACGCCGGGACATCTACGTCCATTTCATCTTCCGGCGATTTGGCCGTTCGGCAAAACATCGCGGCGCGGGATGCCGTGAACCTCTCCGCCAGCGGGCAACTGACCAACGCGGCAATCATCGAAGCCGGCGTCAATGCCGATAACAGCCGCAACGCCACGGGCGACGTGGTGCTCTCTGCCAACTCGCTCTCCAACACCGGAAGCGTGACTGCCAGCCGCAACCTGCAGGCCACCGTCACTCAGACCCTGACTAATCAGAACGCCACCCTCAGCGGCCAGGCGAGTACACGCATTACTGCAGGTACGCTGGACAATCGCCAGAGCGGCAGGATCTTGAGCCAGAGCGGTACGGTCGATCTGAACGCAGACCAGGTGCTGAACGAAAAAGGCGTCATCGCCAGCGCCGGCAATCTGACTGTCAAGGCGGGCACTCTGGACAACCGCAATAAAGGTGCAGTCTCTGCGCAGCGCGATGCCCGGCTCGACGTAGGGCAGTTGATCAATACCGGAGGCGGGAACGTCAGCACGGTCAGTAGCCTGTCGATAACGGCCAGCGGCGCAGTCAACAATCAGGGCGGAGCACTGGCGAGCGACGCGGCGCTGACGCTCTCCAGCAGCAGCCTCGATAACAGTCAGACAGGCCGTATTGTGGGCAACAACGTGACGGTGACTACCGGCGCGTTCAACAACCAGCAGAGTGGCCAGCTCAGCAGCACCGGAGCCCTTGCGCTCAAGGCGGGTCAGGTCAACAACGGCAGTGCCGGCAAGATCGCCAGCGCAGGTGCGTTGACGGCGGTTGTCACCGGGCTGGACCAGACCGACGGTGGCCGGGTGTATGGCAAGGGCGATGTCAGTCTGGACCTGAGTCGCGGAGTCTTGAACAACCAGGGCGGCCTGATCGCCGCGCCCGGCCAGTTGCTGCTGAAAAATCTCGCGACCGTGAATAACCGCGGCGGCGAAATCTCAAGCGCCAGTGGCTTCAGCCTGGCCGCTACCTTGCTGGACAACACCGACGGTTCGGTAATCAGTGACAAAGCGCTGGTCGTAAAGGTCGATCAGATGCTGACCAACCTTCGGGGCCTGATTTCCGCCAACGGAATCGACCTGACCGCGAATGAGTTGAACAACACCAGCGGCAATGTCAGCAGCGATGCCGATTTGCTTGTGAGCACTACGAATGCGCTGAACAACCGGCTCGGCGAGCTGACCGGTGCAGGCACCACGACCTTGACCGCCATGAGCCTGAGCAACGCGGGAGGTCAGATCATGGCCGACCACTTCCTCAATCTGGTGGTAACCAATGCCGTCGATAATCAGGCGGGTACGTTGGGGGCGGGGCTGGGTGTGGACGTCAAGGCCACGAGCCTCGATAACCGCGCAGGTACGCTGGTTACTGATGGCGACGCCAAACTGGTGCTGAGTGGCGCGCTGGACAACCGCACTGGCGGTGCTCTGCAAGCCAAGGGCCGGGTCGACATCGCCAGCCTCAGCCTCAACAACCAGGGCGGCTCGATCCGCGCACAGACTGGCATGCTGTTACGGGTCGATTCCCTCGACAACAGCCAGGTCGGCCTCACCGGTGCCGCCAAAGGTCTGATCTACAGCAACGCCGGTCTTGAGGTGACAGGCAAGCAGCTGGACAACCGCAGCGGTCTGATCAACTCGAAGGACCTGTTGCAGGTCACAGCTGCAACCGTGCTCAACGATCAGGGCCGTATCGCCAGTCAGGCCGGGTTAACCGCCAAGGTCGACAACCTGACCCAGCAGGGCGGTGAACTGGTCGCTCAAGGCGATCTGACCCTGACCGGAAAAACGCTGGATAACCGCGCAAACGGTCTGGTGGGATCGACCCAGGCAGTGACGCTCGACGTGGATGACATCAACAACCGCGGCGGTGAGATCTCCAGCCAATCCGGGCTGAAGATCACTGGGCAGGAACTCGACAACAGCAACGGCGGCAAGATTCTGGCCGGTACAGCGCTGGACCTGGGCGTCACCAGGGTCATCAACCACAACAAGGGGCTGTTGTTTGGCGATACCGTAAAACTCACCGGCACGAGTCTGGACAACACTGGCGGCAGCGTCGCCGGGCAGAAAGACTTGAACCTCGACCTGTCCGGCGCGCTGGAAAACGGCGCCGGTCTGTTGAGCAGTGAAGGTACCCTGACGGTCAAGGCCGATACGCTGAGCAACGTCAAAGGCAGCGTTTCCAGCGCCGGCGCGCTGCAAGCGACTACTGCGGCCGCGCTGAACAACCAGCAAGGCTCGATCACCACCGACGCAGGCCTGGTGCTGGTCAGTGGCAGTCTTGATAACAGCAACAAGGGCTCTCTGTCCGGAAAAGGCGCGACTCGTGTTGAAACCGGCCTGTTCGACAACAGCCAGGGCGGACGGCTGACCAGCAGCGACACCTTGCTGCTCACTGCAGGCAAGGTCATCAACCAGGGCGCCGGTCGCATTGCCAGCGCGCTGGCCCTGACCGCCAGCGTCACCAGTCTTGATCAGCAGGGCGGCGAGTTGTTCAGCAACACCTCCGTGAGCCTCGATCTGAACCATGGCCAGTTGAACAATCAGGGTGGCCTGATCAATGCGCCCGGCGCATTGCTGTTGAAAAACCTCAAGGGCGTGGACAACCAAAACGGCGAAATCTCCAGCGACCAGTCCTTCGATCTGGTCGCCGAAAGCCTCGACAACAGCGACGGCAAACTGCTCAGCAATCAGACCCTGACGCTGGTGGTGGACAAGGCGCTGCGCAACCTCAAGGGCACGATTTCCGCAGCGTCCCTGAGCGCTGCGAGCGACAGCCTGGACAACGGCGAAGGCCTGATCAACAGCCGTGGCGCGCTGGACCTGGCGGTCGATACTGCCCTGACCAACATCAACGGCACGGTGATCGCTGACGGTGATCTGCAGCTGAACGCCGCCACGGCGAACAACGCCAAAGGCCAGATCGCCAGCAAGCAGAACCTGATCGCCAGGGTCGACAGCTTTGAACAGCTGGCCGGTGAGCTGGTGGCTCAAGGCTCGCTGAGCCTGACCGGCGACAAACTGGTCAATGGCGAGGACGGCTTCGTGGGCGCGACCCAAGGGCTGAATCTCATCGTCGCCAAGGTCGATAACCGCGGCGGCGAAATTTCCAGTCAGGGCACCATTACCCTGACCGGTCAGCAACTGAATAACAGCGACGGCGGCCGAGTTCTGGCGCAACAAGCCCTGACCTTGGGCATGACTGACATCACCAACCGTGCAGGCGTGCTGCTGTCGTCCAAGGCCGGGCTGACCCTGACTGGCGCATCGCTGGACAACATCGGCGGCACTTTGTCTGCACTGCAAGGTTTGACCGTCGACCTGTCCGGCGCACTGGACAACAGCAAAGGCGTGATCAGCAGTGAAGAGCTGCTGAAGATAGAGGCGGGCAGCCTGGCCAACGCCGCAGGCAGTGTCTCCAGTGCAGATGACCTGACGCTGGACGTCGTCGGCGCGATCAGCAACGACGGCGGCGCACTGGTCACCGACGGCGCCCTCGATCTGGACAGCGCCAGCCTGACCAACCGCCAAAGCGGCAATATCAGCGGCAAGGCGTTGCTGACCCTCACCACTGGCGACTTCGACAACAGCCAGAAGGGCCGGGTCAGCGGTGGCGACCGACTGGAACTGACCGCCGCCAAACTGACCAACCGGGACCAAGGCAGCATCGGCAGCAGCAAAGCGCTGCTCGCCAGCGTCACCTCCCTCGATCAGCAGGGCGGACGACTGTTCAGCAACACGTCCCTGAGCCTTGATCTGAACAACGGCGAGCTGAACAACCAGGGTGGCCTGATCAACGCACCTGGAACCCTGCTGCTGAAAAACCTCGGTACCGTTCTCAACCAGAACGGCGAAATCTCCAGCGCCGAGGCGTTCACGCTCACCGCCCAGACGCTGGATAACAGCAACGGCAAACTGCTCAGCAATCAGGACCTGACCCTGCGCATCGCCCAAGCACTGAACAGCGTCAAAGGCACCATTGCCGCAGCGGGCGTCGATATCGAAGCGGGCACGCTGAACAACAGCGGCGGCACCTTGATCAGTCGCAACGATCTGGACTTGACCGTCACCGGCCTCGTCAACAACCGCGACCAGGGCCTGATCAACAGCGCCGGTACCCTCGACATCACCGCCGCCAGCCTGGACGCAGGCAACGGCGGTGAAGTGTCCGCCCTCGGTGACATGACCCTGGCCCTGAATGCGTTGTCGCTGGATGCCGGTCGCCTGATCGGTGACGCGGCGGTGTCCATCGACCTGAACAGCGGCGACCTGAGCAATCAGGCGGGCCTGATCACCGCCAAGGGACCGTTGACCCTCAATCGCCTGCGCGACCTGTCCAACCAGAGCGGCGAGATTTCCAGCGAGCAGTCTTTCCTGCTGAGCGGCCGCACCCTGAATAACAGCAGCGGCAAGATCATCAGCAGCAACCTGCTGACCTTGAATGGCACCACCCTGACCAACCAGACCGGCCTGCTTTCCGGCTGGCAAGGCGTGACCGTCACCGGCGGCAGCCTCGACAATCGCAACACCGGTACCGTCTCCAGCCGCAACGGCAACGTCGGCGTAAACCTCAGCGGCGCATTGCTCAACGGTAACGCTGGCGCGCTGGTCAGCCAGCAAGCCTTGACGGTGACGGCGAACAGTCTCGACAACACGGGCGGCATCCTCTCCAGCGGTGCCGGCCAGACCTTGACCGTCAGCGGCCTGCTGAACAACAGCCAGAACGGCCTGATCGACAGCGGTGCCGGGCTGGCGGTGAAAGCCGACACTCTGCAAAACGTCGCCGGCAACATCGCAGCGCAGCAGGACGTTAACGTCGAAGCCCGCGAGCTCAACAACACCAGCGGCAACCTGAGCAGCAAGGGCGGCATGACCCTCGACCTGCTGGGCCAACTGCTCAACACCCAGGGCAAGCTGGCCAGCGGCGGCGCGATGCTGCTGCGCCGCAGCACCCAGATCAGCAACCAGGGCGGCCAGCTGGTCAGCCAGAACCTGATGACCCTGAACACCGGCAGCCTGGATAACAGCAATCGCGGCACGGTCGCCGCCAATGACAGCCTGGTGCTCAACGCCACCGGCAAAGTGTTCAACAACGCCGACGGCCTGATCTACAGCCAGAACGCCGATCTGCAACTGACGGCAGCCGGCCTCGACAACGCTCGTGGTGCTGTGCAAAGCCAGACCGGCTTGAACATCGACACTACCGGCGACATCGACAACCAGAGCGGCCGCCTCATCGCCCAGACCGGTGCGTTGGATGTGGAAGCCGCCAACCTCGACAGTCGCGGCGGCGTGCTGTCCAGCCTGCAAGGTGCGTTCACCGCCACAGTTACCGGCGTGCTTCGCAACGGCTACGACCTGACCAACCAGGGTGGCGTGATCCAGGCGCAACGCCTGAACCTCTCGGCACTGGGCGGCTTCGATAATAATGGTGGCCGCATCTCGGCGCGCACCGGCGAAGCCCTGATCACCACCGCCAACTTCGACAACCGCGGCGGCGGTCTGTATGGCAAAGGCTTGTTGCGCGTCATCGCCCGCGATTTCGATAACAGCTCAAACGGCCAGATCGCTGCCGGCCAGATCGACCTTCGCTTGAGCGGCGCGCTGAACAACCAGACCGGTATCGTCGAAAGCGACAGCACCCTGGCGGTCACAGCCACTCAGGTGAACAACCAGAACGGGCGTCTGCGCGCCCTCGGCACAGGCGGCAAGACCGACTTCCAGATCGGCAGCCTGTTCGACAACCGCAATGGCGCACTGGACGTCGCCAACAGCGACCTGACCCTCAACACCCCAAGCTTCCTCAACAGCGGCGGAAGCCTGCTGCACACCGGCAGCGGCAGCTTCGACATTTCAACCGGCAACATCACCAACGCCGGCGGCAGCCTCGTCACCCAAGGCGGCCTGACCCTGACGGCTGATAGCTGGACCAACAACAGTGTCATTCAGGCAGGGCGGTTGACCGTCAATGTGGGGACTTTCCATCAGACCGCGAGCGGACAGTTGCTGGCCTCGAGTGCGTTTACCGGGACGGGGGGGGAGTGGATCAATGATGGGTTGATTGCCAGTGATGGCAGCTTTGATATGCGTCTGAGAGGTGCCTACTCAGGGAATGGTCGGGCCAGTAGCATGGGTTCGCTGAATCTCAATGCAGGTCAGATCACCCTGAATGCTTCAGGAGCCGTTACCGGTGGTGCGCGCACGGAGTTAAGCCTTACGGGAAACCTGAGCAATTTTGGTCGTATCACATCGGCTGCCAGTTTGTCGTTGAACGCAGGTGCCATCAATAACTATGGGACTTTAGGGGCAGCCCAAGAACTCTCGTTACTAACTGCTTCTGTCTTGAATCGCGAGGGGCTGATCTTTGGCGGTAGCGACGTAAATATTCATACGGACAATCTGGTAAACCGTAATGGCGATTTGTACGGGCTGCGCAATATCACAGTCAAAGGGTTTGGTGCAGACCGAGCAACTCAAGTCTCAAATATCTCTGGCTCTATGGAAAGCGGCGGCAGCTTTTCAATCAGTGCAGCGGACTTCCAAAACCGTACTGATGGTTCTGAAGCCGGGCAGGGGTTTGGTGTGGGCAGGACTTTGGTGAAGGGACTGATCGCGCTCCAGTGTCTGGACTGTAGAGGCGACCACTATGCCGTAAACTTTGTAGTTAAAGAGTTTTTTGAGGGTGGGCAAGACAGTGACACAACGGCTTCTGCTTTGCTGACAGCAGGCAAAAATCTCACATTTGACGGTGGAACATTTTTAAATAGCAAAAGTATTGTCAGTGCGACCGGCAATATTGAAATTAAAGCCGAAAATTTCAAAAACCTTGGTGCAGTGGGCGGATCTATGGAACGTACACGCACCTTCGTCGCGGACGGTGTGACCGACGGCACTATATACCGCTCTTTGCCAAGCATAGATGCGTATAATCAACGTAATAATCCGGATTATCCGAATGTTTATTATATTGGCAGCGCGGGTGATCTGAGGCTGGGAATTATCGTAAGCCAGATCTCTGTAGGCGGGTACGACACTACATACCAATATAATGAGTATTTTATTCGGGACTCCATTACGAAAGCTTATGTTGAAAATACACTTATTCAGTACGATCCTGAGAGGCCGTTGCCTGCTTCAAGTTATGACGCGAGTAACTTGCTGGAACTTCCCACTGAGGTTACACGGTATGCGGTTGTTAGCGATGTAGAAGTCGCGACAGACGGCAGCGTAAACGGCGGGCGAAGCGCAGTGATCCAGGCAGGTGGCAACGTTTCCATCACTGCCAAGCAGGATCTGCAAAACAGCGTCATCTACCAGGACTACACAGGCAGTGCTGGCACCAGTAAGGTGCAGGACACGCGTACTTCAGCAACTGGCACCACGGTTGTCAGAATCAACGCGCAGCTCCCCCCTGACCTCGCCCAGCAACAGGTCAACCCGCTGGCACTGCCCGGCTTTAGTCTGCCAACGGGCAAGAACGGGCTGTTCCGGCTGAGTAGCGATACCGCCAAGAATACCAGTATGGCCGACACGGCTCCGCAAGGCTGGAGCTTGGGCAGCGCCGCTGTTTCCGTTGCGCAGCGTGAGCACGTCGTTCCAGCTGCACAGGCAGGCACCATTGAACTTGGCTCCATCGGGCAGATATCCGGTGCTAGTCGCCAGCTCGCGTTAATCGCCAGGCAGAATGCAGGCGTAAGTGCTAGCGCCTCGCCATTTGATGTCTCGTTACCTACCGGCACGCCGCTTGGCGGGGCTGTAGTGCCCGGTCACGGTTCTGATGCCGCAAGCTTCGAGGGTACTGATGCGGTTACCAGCGTCACAACAACCCGTCAGGCGAGCGGCACTCTACTCCCGGTACAGAATGGCGGCTCATCGGGCGCGCTACCGCTGCTCGTTCCCGGCCCCTCGAGTGGCTCGACAGCTCAGAACGGCGGAGCCGCGCCGAATTCCCCGATCCTCATTCCCGGTTCGCAAACCGTCGAAAGAGTTCAGGGGCTGCCCAGCAGCGGTGTTGTATCAAAACCCCAGAAATACTTGATCGAAACCAACCCGGTGCTCACCGAACTCAAGCAGTTCATGAGCTCGGATTACTTACTGTCGAAGCTCGGTTACGACCCGGACGCGAGCGCCAAGCGATTGGGCGATGGCCTGTATGAACAACGACTCGTGCAGCAGGCGGTCGTCGCCAGAACGGGGCAAGCGTTCCTAAGCGGGCAGGCATCCAACGAAGACCAATTCCGCTACCTGATGAACAACGCTGTTGCCAGCAAGGATGAGTTGAACCTGGCGGTTGGTGTATCACTGACTTCTCAGCAAGTGGCTGCGCTGACCCATGACATCGTGTGGCTCGAAGAGCATGAAGTGAATGGCGAAACCGTACTGGTGCCGGTGCTTTATCTGGCCCAGGCGGACAATCGATTAGGGCCGACCGGAGCGCTGATTGCTGGCAATGATGTTTCGCTGATTGCCGGGCAGAACCTCGATAACGTTGGCACTCTTCGGGCGACCAACAGCCTCACGGCTGCTGCGGGCAAAGACCTGATTAATACCGGCCTCATACAGGCAGGCAACCGCCTGGATCTGTTGGCGGGTAATGATCTCATCAATAAGGCCGGCGGCATCATTACTGGTCGCGACGTGACAATGACGGCGATCAACGGGGATGTGATCAACGAACGTAGCATCACCTCAATGGACAATGATGCGCGCGGGAAGCGACATAACGAGTTTGCAGACAGCGCGGCCCGGATCGAAGCTGCTAACGATGTGAGCATTTCTGCAGGGCGCGATTTCAATAATCAGGGGAGTGTGCTGCAAAGCGGACGAGATATAAGCATCGTGGCTGGGCGGGATGTGACCATAGCGCCAACGCAGGTAAACAATAGCCTGTTCGCCAGCACCCGTAGCAACAGCAGTGACATCACTCTGCTAGGTTCTACCGTCACTGCTGGCCGCGACATGACCTTGGAGTCGGGCCGCGACATATCGATCATTGCAAGTCAGATCGATGCCAAGCGAGACATCGCTATGGCAGCCAACGAAAACCTGACTATCAGCTCGGCAGCAGACGAGTATCACTCCCTGTCCAAGAGTAAGAAGCTCACGGTACAGAAGGATAATGTCCATCAGGTCTCAACGGAGATGGAGGCAGGTGGAAATATCTCACTGGTCGCCAGCCAGAACCTCGCGGTCATTTCCAGTCGCATCACCGCGGGTAACGAAGCTTACCTGGTTGCAGGCGATAACCTCGACATCCTGGCAGCGCAGGACAGTGATTATTCGCTGTATGACAAGAAGAAAAAAGGGTCTTGGGGCAAGAAAGTAACAAAGCGCGACGAAGTGACCGACGTGCGCAACGTGAGCAGCGAGATCAAAGCCGGTGGCGATCTGTTGCTGGTGAGTGGTGGGGATCAACACTATCAGGTCGCAAAACTGCAGAGCGGAAACGACCTGACCATTGATAGTGGCGGTGCGGTGACGTTCGAAGGTGTGAAAGACCTGCATCAGGAAAGCCATGAGAAGAGCAAGAGCGACTTGTCCTGGAACTCGATGAAGGGTAAGGGCAGCACGAATGAGACTCTTCGCCAGAGTGAGCTCGTAGCCAAGGGTGACTTGGCTATCCATGCACTGGACGGGCTAAAGATTGATGTAAAGCAGGTAAGTCAGCAGACGGTAAGCCAGGCCATCGACGCGATGGTAAAGGCCGATCCGCAACTAGCGTGGCTGAAGGAGGCTGAAAAACGGGGCGACGTCGACTGGCGAATGGTGCAGGAAATCCACCAGTCGTTCAAATATTCTCACTCGGGATTAGGCGCAGGCGCACAACTTGTGTTGGCTATCGCGTTAGCAGCTGTGACCGGTGGTGCAGGGGCCGCAGCGGTGGGGGCATCAGCCGGAAGCTTCGCGGCAGGCTTTGCTAACGCCGTTCTGATCAGCCTTGAAGTCACTGCCGTCAACAGTGCAATCAGCAATAAAGGAAATCTGGGCGCCGTTGCAAAAGACACGTTCAGTAAAGAGAGTTTGCAAGGCGCTGTGGTATCTGGCCTTACAGCCGGCTTCATAAATTACGCAAGCTCCAGCTGGTTCGGCGCTACCGCTGATGGTGTCCCCGGAAAAATCACTGGGCCGAGCATAGTTCCTAGTTTGTTGGACCCGGCTGCACTTGCCCGCTTTAGCGCGATCCAGTTCGCCGGAGGCGCGGTCAACGGCGTGCTTTCCGAAGCAACGGGGCAAGGCTCTTTCAAGGACTCGATGCTTGGCAGCGTATTCAACGTATTGCAGGCAACGGCGTTCAACGGTGCAGGTGACCTGTCAGATTACTTCAAACTGCCTGAGGGTGAGGCTGGAAAGATAGCCGTTCATGCTGTCGTTGGTGGGCTTTTATCTGAAGTGATGGGAGGAGATTTCAAAACCGGAGCATTAGCTGCGGGTGCCAATGAAGCGCTGATTGACTACCTTTCCCAAAGTGATCTCTTGAAAACTAGTGATCCGAATGAACATGACCGCATGGTGAATGCGGCGTCGAAGCTGGTCGGATTGTTTACCGCAGCGGCAACCGGCGGCAATATTTCCGTTGCGTCAGAGATCACGGGTAACGCTCAGGCGTACAACCGTAAGCTGCATACGTTCGAGCAGGAGATTATTGGGAAAGAAGCGCAAAAACTGGAGCAAGAGGGTAAAAGCAATTCGGGCATTTCTTGGGAAGGCTTGCTGAGTTTGAAGGCTGGCGCAGAAATTGACGCCGCCGATGAGGCGAAGTTGGATGCCATTCTCGGCATGGCAAATGATAGGAATCCCGAGAAAATCAACTTGAAGGCTGATTTAGCTAGAGCCGAAGCGGTAGTAACGCGTCTACAGAGCGAGAAGATTCAGCTATCGTGGGCTGACGGCACGCCGATCATTGCTGATGGCGCACAGGTTTACGCATTTTCGGCGACTTCAGAACAGAAAGCCGATGCAACACTGTTCAACCCCAAGTACCACGCACAGCCCTCCGGCGACGGTGCGCCCGCAATACCGACAGAATGGGTCAAGCAGTTTGGACCTGCTGTCGCCTACCAGAATCAGAGCGAGATCGGATCGCTGGGAGCTACGAACCTGTTGACGCAGGAGTGGTATCAGCAGATTTCCGCAATGGTTGGAGGCGGTATTGTTCCCATCTTTACTGAAGAAGATGTGCTGTTGGCGATAGCTGGCGGTCTTGGCGCTAAAGGTGCGCTGGCAGTCATCGCTGATAAACGCGCTGCTAAATTGGCAGCGGACGAGGCGGAGGATCTACTCGCTAGTAGTGGTGCAACAGGGAACACCAAGGCCCCACAGCCGCCGAGGTTTATTGCGGACTCTTCCGGTAACACTATTGATCTAGAGTATACTAAGGCACTCAGTGAAACGCATGTGACGATCACGGGCGCGCGTGGTGGTGTTCAGTATCCGCTGCAAGACCAGGCGCCCAATTCTTACGCCAATTTAGGAAATGGGCATGTTGTTGTATATGGCCCTGAGGGGCGTGCACTGTATGACGTTTCTAGCTCCAGGATTAAGGTGGTCGAGTGGAATCAAGCACCAGATGGAAAATATTTTCCCAAGAAAGGGAGTGATACCAAAGCGTTTGTGGGCAAAGTCCCGCAGTCGGTTCTTGATAGTTTGGGGTTGAAATTATGAAAAGTTGCCAAGGTGGGGTTTCCAAAGATTTGTTGAAGCTCTTTGCTTCGGATATTGGATCTGGGGAGTTTTTTTCATACGCAGGGAATCTGGTTTCGTTAGAGCAATCGATTTCTGTTCTGGGTTTGCTTTCTCCTGATTTTATTGAGCTTGATGGCCACGTGTTCTGGCTACCTAATGCTCAGCAATACGATCCGAAAAATTTTCCTATGACGGGATTGGTGGAAGCTGAAGTTGGTGTATTGGAACAAAGTGCATCGCGTAGAGACGTTGAGCGATACAAAAATATTTTTTCAATCAATCAATTTTTTTCAAGGTGGGAAGATGCACCCGGTCGGGCTATATTTAAGGTTGGCCTGTCGGAAGAAGATTATCGCCTTTGTCATGTATTTGCTGAACAGATCGCCAGATACTGGAGGATAGCGTTGTCAGATTGCTTTCCGGAGAAAGTGTTTCAGTTTGAAATTTCTGATGATCTTCTCGATGAATATGGGGTATGTCTGACATTTTGGCAGCTGTAGCTATGACTTCCGAGCGAATAGGAGCACAAAAATCTCTTGCAGCGACAGGAGGAATTGTGCGAATGCTAAAAATACGAGATTTGCTGATATGGCCGCTGAAAGCGAAGAGTTCGCAGAGGATCACAAGTACTTCTTGAAGCTTCCGACCGTTACGTTCATCAAAAGGCCCAAAACCACGGTACATGGCAGCAACACCAACATTGGACTCACACTCACCGGCACCTCCTGATAAACCACCCAAGGCGCAACCCCCGCCGGAACATCCGGCATCTTCGCCCAATATTGCTCGCTTTACGACAAGAAGAAAAAAAGGTCTTGGGGCAAGAAGCAAACCAAGCGTGATGAAGTGACCGATATCCGACATGTCGGCAGCGAGATGACAACGGGCGGAAATCTTACTCTCGCGAGCGGCGGCGACCAGCATTACCAGGTTGCCAGTCTGTCCAGTGGCGATGATCTGCTGATCAACAGTGGCGGAGCCGTCACGTTCGAAGGCGTGAAGGATTATCACGACGAAAGTCACATCAAGAGCAAGAACAGCGCTGCCTGGTTTTCCTCGAAGGGAAAGGGCAGGACCGATGAAACCTTGCGACAAAGCGAGCTGACGGCAACCGGCAAAGTCGTCATTCAGGCGGTCAACGGGCTGCAGATTGACGTGAAACAGGTCAATCAGGAGAGCGTCAGCCAGAGCATCGACGCCATGGTCAAGGCCGATCCGCAGTTGACTTGGCTCAAGGATGCCGAGCAGCGGGGCGATGTGGACTGGCGTCAGGTCAAGGAAATCCACGAGAGCTTCAAATACGCCAACTCCGGTCTGGGACCGGCCGCACAGATCGTGGTCGCTATTTTGATGGCGGCGGTCCTGGGGCCGGCGGGCCTTGGGCTGACCGGTGTAAATCTGGCGGTCCTGACCACCGTAGCGACTACAGCAACCAATAGTGCAATCAGCAACAAAGGTGATCTCGGCGCGGTCTTCAAGGATGTAACCTCTTCCGATGCCATGAAGGGCTATGTCTTGTCGGGCGTAATGGCTGGGTTTGTGCCCGCGATCGATCCGACGAAAGCAGGGTTGAACCTCGATACTTTTGTCACAGTGTCTCAGCGCGTGACTGCCGAGGCGGCGCTCAAGACCGCCATCATGGGCGGCAGCCTGAAAGACAATCTGGGCTCCGCCGCCCTGAGCGCCGGGATCAGCATTGCAGGTGCGAAGGCCGCCGGCAAGATCGGCGACAGCACGCTCTTCGAAGGCGGCAAGATCACCAAGGTCGCGATGCACGCGGCGCTGGGTGGGCTTATGGCCGAAGCCCTGGGCGGGGATTTCCGTACCGGTGCGTTGGCGGCGGGTGCCAACGAGGCGGTGGTGAAGTACCTCGGCGACAAACTGCTCCCCGCCGAAATGGACCAAAACAGCGAGGCGTATAAAGCGGGTGTGAGCAAGCTGTTGGCCGCCTCCCAGTTGATTGGAGCGTTGACGGCTGCGGCAACGGGCGGAGATGCTTCGGCAGCAGCCGAAGTGGCGGCTAACGGGACGCAGTACAACTACTTGGGCCACCATCAAAAGGCTCAGAGAGCGGCAGAGCTTGCGGCAAGCGAAGATGCACTGGAAAGACTCAGGATCAATACGAAGTGGGAATTGATCGACGCCGGGCAGGATGCCAGCTTTGCTGGGGGAGCAGTAGTCGGGGTTCCGGAAGGCCTACTTGATACGGTCAAGGGCATATTGGAAGTTTCGCTCAGCCCGAAAGAGACGTATCGAGCATTGAGATCCGTGCTTGATAGCGGAGATGTATTGGGTAATGTCTCCGAAGCCATCAAGCAGTCTTATATTGCACGGATTGACAATCTGGAAGCAGAGTATGAAAGAGCTGGGGCGAGTGGATCATTCAACGCAGGGCGTGAAACCGGGAAGCTGATAAGCGAAGTGGCGGCGCTGGGGACGGGGGTCGGTGGTGCGGTAAAAGCCGGGGCCTTGCTCGTGGAAAAGTTCACTGCTAAGGTTGTCAAGGTTGAGTTGGCGGGTGCAAAAGGGATAGACGACTCTGCGTCTTACGCTAAATGGTGGGATGATCTAGCACAGCCAAAAAACTTAACTGATAGAGAAGCAAGAGCTTGGTATTTATCTAAAGAATCAGAAATTCCAGCTCGAATTAACAGTAGCGCCTCCTTGGAAGAGCAGGCGAAGCAGGCTTTTGTTATGAGAAATGATTTGAGGTCAACGGCGCGAGAGTTAATGTCTAACAGGACATTGGCTGATTCCCTGAATAAGACTGACCCAAATAGAACTTGGAGTGAAATTGTGAATAAATATTCTGGGCAAGGTCTATCAGGAGATGAATTATGGTCGAAGATCATAGAAAAGTCCCAGTCTTCTCGAGCATCTGTTAATAATGGGTTGGGGATGTAATCTTATGTTTCGATTCTCTGAGTCAAGTTCTGAAACTAATAATTTCATATTTTTTGATGATTATGAGGAGGAAAGGTTCGAAGAGTTTGTGAGTGTCGTCTTGAAAACTTTGAATATCAAAGAAGAAACCCGTAAATGTGGCCCGTATTCAGTATTGGTTTCAGCTTGTTATGAAGGCAATACCTTAATTCTGGCTAGTGGATCTTTTGAGGGGTGTTTTATTTCTATGGAGAAAAGTGCAAGTGCTTTACCTAGAGAAATAATCCGAAAATTCAATCTCGTAGATTGATTTGGTGCAAAAGAGGTAGGCACGTCCTTAACGCCGGTATTTAAAGATACAAATACAGGTTTGAACGCGGTAGATCCTATTGCCTCAAATAACCGAGGGAGAATTCAGGAGTTAGGTATGGACCCTGACAAAGGAAAGCTGGCGTTGCATGAAGGCCAAGCAGCCGTTCAGCTAGAAAATACGTTTGGAAGTACGTGAGAACGGGTAGCGCCTATCTTAGGGCAGAAAAATCCTGACTTTTATTTAGGGATGGGCCATATTCTGGGAAAACGGTTGATTTTATGTGGACTGACTCAAGTCGATCCTCGCAAATTAATAAGTTTTTTTCAAATAACGCAGTGCAAAATCAAAGGCAGCTCATTGATCACTTAAATAAGGCTGACATAGTTCCTGTCGACTATAGAAATCTTACGCCTGGTAATCAAGACGTGGTCAACGGCTGGATTAAGTTGTTGCCGCAAGAGCAACAAAATAAAATATTAATATATATCGATAAATGAATCTTCAGGCTGGGGGACTACAGGTGGGGTTTTTGATTGTGTTGTCGAAGGAACAAGAGCGCTCTTCACTCATGATCAATGTAGCTGTATGAGAAAGATATACGAGTCGCTAGATGAACAAGCGCAGAGCTTCATTGTTCTAGATAATATTACAGGCGATTGCTTCAATTTGTTCTATAGCCATTGCGAAACGGCAATGGAGATTTTTCCTGAAAGTGACCGCGGAAAGATGGTGCCTGAGAATCATGTCCCAGGGATACTGTGGAATTGGTCTGAAGTCTTACGGCTTATGCGAGAGGATATTCGCTATAAAGATAAGTAATTTGGTCCAAAAGAGGTAGCAGGTCCAAATGCGACGGGCGGGACGAAAGTTGGTCCAGGGACCGACCTAACCCCAGAAATAAACCAGCATTCAGATGGAAGCTATCGAACCCCTGACGGAAAATTTGCTAGCCCGACTGGTCTAGCCTCCGGGAACAGTCAAGGCAGATGAATTTGCTAAACATTTAGAATCAAATGGAATGGAAGTTGTAGGCACTGAGATGGTTGTTAAAGGGCCTCTCGGTGATCGTAGGTATGACATTGTAGTCCGTGACGCAAGCGGTAAGTTGCACGGCCTTGAGGTGAAAAGCGGAACTGCTAATAAGGCCAGCTATCACGAATTCACCGATTATTTTGTTAATGAGTTTGGGGCGCAAGGAAAGGGACGACTAAAAGGTGAAGTCATCGAAAGCGCTACAACAGTTTATGTGCCGTGAGGGTAATGAACATGAAGCTTGAAGCCGAAAATAGTCCTATAATAATTGGCGTTAATCAGGCGCGGCTGGAAAGAGTGTTAAAAAAATTAAAAAGCTACGGCCCTAGCTCATTCGCATGGATAACTGATGACGACGGTAATTATGTGCAAGTAGCTGGAGGCAGATTCACTTGCTTTATTGAAAGATATGACGCAAAAAGCAAAGCTCTGTTTAGAGGTTATCATTCAAATTCCAGCACAAACTATCGAAGATGGAAGCTTGCTATCGTTTGGTGCGGGGCGTGTTCGATTAAAGAAAGATGAGTGGTTTAATATTGAAGATGTGATCGAGGTTTTCTCCCGATTTAATCAGAGTCAGGCTTTGCCAGAAAGCATTTACTGGCGCGAGATAAAGGTTTTGAATCAGAACGGCAGTTAAGAAGCTGGTCCAAAAGGTCAAGGCTCCCGAGCTCCTTACAACTAGCAAACCAGCAGAGCGGAGCTTGAGTCCACTTATGGCCGTGACAATGTCGTTTCCACTACGGTTCCTCCAGTTGATGGTCGCAATGTACGTCTTGCAGGGCAGCGGCATCCGGTGACGGGCGTCGTGTTCGATAACAAAGGCTTTCCTATATTTGATGATGTGACTGCGTTTGACACGCGTATATCGATTGGCACGTTTAAGCCAGCGAGTCACGAAGGGCAGATGAAGCTTGCAAGCAAGGATTTGTCGAGTGCCATACAGCAAGGCCAGGTTAACTCTTCAACCTTTACTGCTAAGCAATTAGAGCAGATTAATGCGGGGGCAAAAAAATTGATGGGTACACGTGGCATCACCATCAGGACAGCGGGCGAATGCAACTAGTGCCTGAATTGATTCATAAAAAAACAGGACATATTGGTGGCGAAGCTATGGGGGGTGGAATGTGAGTGCTATTGAGCTTGATAGTTTCAATGATGAACTGATGGCTTTTGTCATTACGTGTTTATTTTGTGGTGCTATCAGCAAAGATGAGCTCAGTACGTGGTGCGCTCAAGCTTTGTCACTAAATAACGCCCCAGCTTTTTTATATGATTTTATGGGTTTTCAAGATGAGATTTTCAAGGTGTATAAGATAATTGGTTACGTGCCCCATTGGGAGCATGCGGAGGGCGACGAATTCGCATTGTATGGTATCGCCCTCCGTAGAGGTTTTAAGCCTTATGACATGCCTGTATCCACGACCGAAGCGCTCATTCACCTTGAAGCGTCACCACATATTGAAAATTTATTCAAAGAGGTCTTTACCTTTATCAGGCTGTAAGTCGGTCCAAAAGGACCTGCAAGCGGCCTGCCGTCGGGTGAAACAAAGTTAGTCGGTAACGGTACACCAGCGGCTAATGATGCGAGTTTTACAGCAACATCCACATCAGGATGGACGAGCATCTCGAGTGACGCTCGCGCGGTGGTCCGGGACGTCGAGCACCATTCAGGTGTGCCGATGCCCTCTAATCAGCGCACGCAACTAGCAGAGGAGTTGCGTCAGGTGGATCACACTTATGTCGCACCCAGAAGCGACTATCAAGCCTTACAGCGTCAAGACAATAGCCAGCGAAATTAATCTCAAGCGTGAGTGGGAGTTGAATACTGGTTTGACATGGCCAAGACGGAGAGTAGTGTGGATTTCCAAGCGCACCATGTGATACCACAGCAGTACGGTGGACCTAACCAATGGTGGAATTTGCATCCAGTACCGGGTGGAAGTGCTCACCACGGTGGCGTTCATGCCCCTGCAAGTCCAACGACAACAGCGTTTCCGCAGAACCCTCCGAGGCGACCATGACCATGTACGAAAATTTAGAAGCTTTCAATGCACTCGCATGCGCGCTATTGGAACGGCTGACCCCTGTTTCTTCTGGTGATGTGGGTTCGATGCGACAACAGTGGCCAGCAGCTCCCGATGAGTACTTTGCTTTTATGCAGGAGCGGGGGCAAGGTGAGATAAAGGAGGACGACTGCGCGATGTCGCTTTTGACGGTTCAACCTACATTGTGCCCTGCGGTTGACTACTTTGGTGATAATGGGTTTTATAAAGACGGACCCTATGAATCGGGGGCCGAGGGCGAGGTCTGGCTATTCGGCTGGGATAGCACCGGGACTGCTTTCGGGTTCGACAGCGGAGACAACTGGCGTATGCTCGAGATCGACAATATGCGCTGGATCACGCGACTTGACTTGTCGTTTTGTCAGTTCATCGAAGGGCTGTTGGTTTGTTATCCGCAGCGACCGATAAGCTTTGCGAATGGAGTTTGGCGCGACCCGGGAGATGTCTCTTACACCGTGTCGGTATAGGCGTAAAAGCCTGAAAACCTACTGGTGGTGCTGCCGGAAAGGTAGATGATCTCGGGCGGGCACACGCTGACCTGGCGGGTGCTGGAACAGTCTCTGAAGTTTTCCGCGGCTACGTGAGTCAAAACTAGGGCCAAATAATCACAAGTACTTTTTGAAGCTCCCAACCGTCACACTCGTGACCACCCCCAAAGCGACCGCACACGGAAGCAAGATGAGCACCGGACTCAAACTTACCGGCAACGCTAGATACACCACCCAAGGCGCAACCCCCACCGGCACTACCAGCATTTTCGCCCTGTGATAGAAAGCCCCGACTCCCGTCCCGCGCCGAACCGGCGGAGGTCACGGCGGACCAGTCCATCCACCGCACCAGTAAATGCAGCCATCAGAAACAATGGGATGCTCAGCGTCAGGATCAACAGTCGAGTGAGAAAGGTCAGTACCGTATAGAGCGCAGCCAGCCCATAGTCCTCCACGTACACGTACATAATCCCGAGGTACTGATGAACACCCTGCGCTTGACTTCCGTTGATCCGCGACTGCTCGGCCGAATAATTGATCCATTCAATCAGTCCGGTTTTCTCGAACACCCAGCCATAAACGGCATCGATCAGGGCTTTGGCGGTCTTGCCCGGGTTGACGACCACAAGGCTTTGGGCGAAGCCATTCGCAATCCAATTTAGCTCTGCGTTGAGCATGTCTCGCGCGTGATGCCAGCCCTGATCCTGCCAATAGAAAGTCAGCCCGATCCATTCGATCAGCACGCTGACGAACAGCGAACCCAGCAGCAAGCCGATGAAGGCGAACGGCATGGGGAGGACGCGCATGATCGGGCCTTTTTCACGGACCCGCTGCTGCTGGGTTTGGGCGCTTTGAGTGGGGTTGGTCATGTGAGTTATTCGGGGGCTTGAGCGGACAAGATTTCGTTATCGATCAGGTCTGCAGGTAGGTCCTCCGGGAGCGTTCGGGACGGAGGCGCGGTCCACCACTGGCCGCCACCGTCGCAGTAACCTGTTCGCATGTGTTCGGCCAGAGCTTGCAGATCCTTGGGCATGATTTCGTCCGGATCGGGTGCGGGCAGTGGCATGCGCACCTTCCATAGATTGCCGCCCTCGATCAACGCGAAGGCCTGGCCCTTGGGTAGGCTGACGATGTGTGCTGGCTCGATCAGGGGCACGCTGGTGGAGCTGACCCGGTCCTGGGTATTGCTGGTGAAATCGGTATTGCCGGAAGGATCTGATGCGTCGGTCGCGCCGCTCACAAGGGTGGTCGAGTAGACGTCGACCTTGGGCAGCTGCTTGGTGAGCAGCTCGGCGGTTGCCGTCTCACGGACACGCAGCAAACAGGTTATTGAAGTTACCGACCACCTGGCCGGCCTTCGCACGGTCGCCTATACGCGCCTCGATGTCGCTGATGGTCTGGGTGTAAGCGCTCACCTGAATGCCCGCGCCGCCACCCTTGTTGATCATCGGGATGAACTCGTCGCCCATCAGCTCGTTGCATTATGGGCTTGTCCAAGAACCCATGGGGTTCGCTGATCGACAGCGTCACAGCCAGCCAGACCAAAGCGGCGATGGTGACCATTTACAACATGCAGGGCAACACGGCCGCTGCCGCTGCGATCCAGACAAAAAGTGATCTCGAATTCGCTCTGGACTTTCTGCCAGCGAACCGAGCCAAGGCCCTGGCAGAGCTGGGGGCAGGTCGCAAGTTCGTCATGGATGGTCCGTGCTGTTTTGCGGCGGGCACCAAGGTATCTACTCCGCAAGGCGACCGTGTAATCGATCAGCTGAAAGTTGGCGACATCGTCTGGAGTAAACCGGAAAAGGGCGGAAAACCTTTTGCTGCGCGGATTCTGGCGACCCATGTTAGGAACGATCAGCCCATCTATCGCCTGAAGCTGAAAAGTGTGAGCGGCGGTGAGTCAACCAAAAGCGAAATCCTGCTGGTCACGCCGGGCCACCCGTTCTATGTCCCAGCAAAAAACGGGTTTGTGCCAGTCATTGACCTCAAGTCCGGTGACCGCCTGCAGTCGCTGGCCGATGGCGCAAGCGAGAACACATCGTCAGAGGTGGAATCGCTTGAGCTCTACGCGTCCGAAGGCACGACCTATAACCTGACGGTCGATGTGGGACACACGTTCTGCGTTGGCAACCTGAAGACCTGGGTGCACAATACGGGGCCTTGTGCGCTACCTGAGCAAGGTGGCCTTAATGGTGGAAAAGCTACTGCAAGTACTGTAGGAAGCACTGCTCAAAATGGCGAGGCCGCGACAGGGCTTCTGAGTACTCAGTTGGCCAAGGATGCAAAGTCGTATCTTACGGATATCCAGAGTTTGACCGGCAGGCAGTTCACCCCTCAACAATTGGAGCTTTTAAAAGCTGACCTGCGAGAGAACAATTATTCACGCTTATCTAAAGAAGAGGTTAAGTTGAATAGGGCAGAGTTTGACAGTAAGTTGCCAGGTCTGCGAGTGGAGTGGGAAAAAAAACACGGGCGCGAGCTGGCCGAAAGAAACGTACATTGATAAATATGGAAATCAGGCTACTAGAAATTACGATGCCCATCATGTTATCGAGAATAAATTTGGCGGTAAGGCAGAATGGTGGAATATTACACCTGCTATGAGAGGCGTGGAGCACCAAGGTGGTATTCACAGGGCCCAAGGGCCAGCGGAAAAAATATTTGGTAAATGATTATGAAAAATAAAGAAGAGTTAAAGTCGTTGATTGACGCTGTGATGTCCTCAGAGGACTATGAGGGTAATTACGGCTACCGCATAACAGACACGAGTGCGACGTTGAGCAATGTTGATGAGTCACATCGTCAGCAGGCTCCAGATGACTATCTGGAATTTCTCACCGAGTTTGGTTTCGGGGAGTTAGACGCGGCATTTCATCTTGATGATGGGCCGGATAAATATTCGACTATATGCGGCCGGGAAATTGAGGGCTATGAGGGAGTTTACGTATTCGGTGGAAATTCTAGCGATGTGCTATATGCTTTTGACGCAAAAAATAATTGGCAGGTAGTAGAGATTAGTTCTGAGTTGGATGGGGTTGATGTGTTGGCTTCAAGCTTTTCTGATTTTATCTTGGAGCAGCTGAAGTATATTAAGTCTTTAGTTGAGCGGCGTGCGGCGGGCTGATTGTTAGCGTTGCGATTTAAGAGGTACAAAAGGATTAGAAATTGCGCGGGGTAAATTCGATTGCTTGTTTGGCCTTGTCGCTAGTAGCTCCCACATGCCGCTCGTTCGAATCAGCTTGCGCTCGAATGAAGAGGCTTGGTGTTCCAGACAATGCCACTGGTCGTCAGATGCTTACTGATCAGTTGGCCCTTTCTGCCAAAACTGACGGTAATGTGATGAGCACGTTCTCCAATCAGTATGGAAAATTTGAGGGCAGAGAGTCCTTGTTTTCAGGGCCATCGGGTAAGGCTGCTAATGAGACGAGGACCAATAATGATTAGTCTTTCAGAATTGAATGAATTCCTTGTTACTCACAATTGCTTGCATGCAATTAGTATTCAGCTGAGTTTTGATAGGATGGCTTATGATTTGTACCTATCAATTTCTACCTCTGAAGAGGTAGGGGCTGAGGCCGTGCGTATCAGGTTCACTGATATTAGCCAGTTTACGTCCCGTGATTTTGGCGGCGGATTAACTCAGCTGATGCATATGAACGTTAGTAAGCTTGATTCTGGCTTTGACAGGATGCGTTATCAGCTGAGTGATCTTGAGGATAAAAAGTTGTCGTTTTATTTCTCAGCGTTCTCGCTTGATTAGCTGGTGCGAAAGGCGCAAATGCGGCAGATGATCTTGCGTTAACTAAGGTCAAATGGGCTAATGAAAATTCAGGGATGAGTTCGCATACCCGTGATTACCATGATTCGGCAACCGGTGCTCGCTCCAATCCTGCAACCCAGTCTGGCCAAGCTCCTGCGCTACAAAGAGCAATGCCGGATGGTTCAACAAGGTAGGTTTAATTTCAGTAATGTGGATGGTGGACGTTGTAGTTGATCGCAAGATTTCGGTTGTAACGACGAGCAAGACGGACCACACGCTTAGGTAGTCTGACGTGTTAAGGCAGAATGGCTTAACTGCTCGCTGGGAAGTACCCACGCAGGTATATCCGCGCGTCAATTCTGTGGGGTCATGCCAATTACCCTACGATACCTGCCGGACGAGCATTCTTCCCTCACAGATCGCCACAGCTTGGCACGCCCGCTGACACAGACCCACGATCCGGCTCATCAACCTCCAGAGCCCGAACACGCAGGTGATGGCTTTCAAGCTGTACTCAACAACCCAAGCCAGCCCCTGCCGCGGGGAAAAAAATGGATAGAAATCCCCTTGCCGTGGTCGGGGCCGCTCGTCACTGACCCGTTGTTCCTCCTACAGGTTGGCTAGACTCAGCCCGATGCGTCATTCAGACGATAGGCTCGGCCAGTAATCTCATAGGGAGCAACTATGTTTGGTTTAGAGGCGCTGGATCTGGCAAGAATACAGTTCGCTTTCACCGTTTCGTTCCACATCATCTTTCCGGCGCTTTCGATCGGACTGGCCAGTTTCCTGGCGGTGCTCGAAGGGTTCTGGTTGAGGACCAATGACCAGACGTACCGTGACCTTTACCACTTCTGGATGAAAATCTTCGCCGTGTTCTTCGGCATGGGCGTGGTGTCGGGGCTGGTGATGGCTTATCAGTTCGGCACTAACTGGAGCCGGTTCTCGACGTTTGCCGGGGCGGTCACCGGACCCTTACTTACTTATGAAGTGTTGACCGCCTTTTTCATCGAAGCGGGCTTTCTGGGCGTCATGCTGTTTGGCTGGAACCGGGTGGGCAAAGGGTTGCATTTCTTTTCCACGGTCATGGTCGCCATCGGTACTCTGATGTCGACGTTCTGGATCCTGTCCTCCAACAGCTGGATGCACACCCCCCAGGGGTATGAAATCGTTAACGGCCGGATCGAGCCTTTGGACTGGCTGCAAATCATCTTCAACCCATCCTTTCCGTTTCGCTGGGCGCACATGACGGTGGCAGCCTATCTCTCGGTGGCGTTCCTGGTCGGTGCTTCGGCGGCCTGGCATTTGCTGCGCGGGCGCGACAATCCCGCGATTCGCAAGATGTTCTCCATGGCCATGTGGATGGCGCTGCTGGTAGCACCTTTGCAAGCGATGATCGGCGACGCCCACGGCCTCAATACGCTGCACTACCAGCCGGCCAAGATTGCGGCCATCGAAGGCCACTGGGAAAACCGGCCGGGTGAGCCGACTCCGCTGATTCTGTTTGGCTGGCCGGACATGGAGCGCGAAGAAACCCGCTTCAAGATCGAGATTCCAGTGCTGGGCAGCCTGATCCTGACACACAGCTTTACCGAGCAGATTCCGGCGCTGAAGGATTTTCCCAAGGAGGACCGGCCGCCCGCGTACATCGTGTTCTGGAGTTTCAGGATCATGGTGGCGCTCGGGCTGTTGATGATCACCGCCGGGCTGTGGAGTCTGTACCTGCGCTGGCGCGGCAAGCTGTATGGCTCAAGGCCGTTTCTGCGCTTCGTCAATTACATGGGGCCGGCGGGGTTGCTTGCGATTCTGGCCGGCTGGTTTACCACCGAGGTAGGGCGACAGCCCTGGGTGGTATATGGGGTGATGAGAACCCGGGACGCCGTCGCCGACCACAGTGTCGCCCAGCTGAGCATTTCTCTGATCAGTTTCGTGGTGGTGTATTTCGCCATCTTTGGCATCGGCACGATGTATGCGCTGCGCATGATCGGCAAAGGGCCGCATACCGGCGAGGGTGACCTGGCTTCCACCGGTGGGCCCGGACATGACCGGCATACCAAACGGCCGCTTTCGGCCTCGGACGAAAGTTTCGATGAAGGTCAGACCCACGACCGCTTGGACAGGAATTAAGTCATGGCAGGCATAGATCTGAGCATTATCTGGGCAGTCATCATCATCTTCTCGATCATGATGTACGTCGTCATGGACGGGTTCGACTTGGGCATCGGCATCCTCTTCCCGTTCGTGCAGGGCAGGGAGCATCGCAGCATCATGATGAACACCGTGGCGCCGATCTGGGACGGCAACGAAACCTGGCTGGTACTGGGTGGCGCGGGCCTTTTCGGCGCGTTTCCGCTGGCCTATTCGGTGGTGTTGTCGGCGCTGTACCTGCCGCTGATCTTCATGCTGATAGGCCTGATTTTCCGCGGCGTGGCCTTTGAGTTCCGCTTCAAGGTCCATGAAGGCAAGGAAGGTATCTGGGACAAATCCTTTATCGTCGGATCATTCCTTGCAACCTTCTGCCAGGGCGTGGCGCTCGGCGCGTTCATCAATGGCATTCCTGTGGTAAACCAGCAGTTCGCTGGGGATACCCTGGGTTGGCTCAGCCCATTTCCGCTGTTTTGCGGCCTTGCGCTGATCGTCGCCTATGCGTTGCTGGGCAGCACCTGGCTGATCTTGAAAACCGAAGGCGAATTACAGGCGCGGATGCGCGCGCTGACGCCGGCATTGATTGTGGCGCTGGTGATCATTACCGGCATCGTCAGCCTGTGGACGCCTTACACACACCCTCATATCGCCGACCGCTGGTTTACGGTGCCCAATATTTTCTGGTTTATGCCGGTACCGGTCCTGGTGCTGCTGGCGTCGTTCCTGCTGTTCAAATCGGTCAAACGCGACGAGAACCACGCCAAGCCATTTGTGCTGACGCTGGTGTTGATCTTTCTTGGTTACAGCGGCCTGGGAATCAGCATCTGGCCTTACATCATCCCGCCTTCGGTCACCATCTGGGACGCGGCTTCTCCGGTGTCCAGCCAGCTTTTCCTGCTGATCGGTACCTTGTTCATTATTCCCATGACCCTGATGTACACCGCGTGGGGTTATTACGTGTTCAGGGGCAAGGTGAAGTCCGGCGAAGGCTATCACTGACGTACGGGCCGCACAGGCACCGAGGGGGCAGGGCGGAGTCATCCGCGCTGCCTGTTCGGCGCGCGCCAGGCGTTTCGCAGAGTTACTGCGGCCACTGCTCAAGCAGCATCGCTACGAATTTCTCGGCCGCCGGAGACAGCGACGCGCCGCGACGGGAGATCAGGCCCAGGGTCCTGTCGACCACTGGGTCAGTCAGGGGCACGCTCACCAGCGTGGGATGCCCTTGTGCAGGCATCGCAAGGCTTGGCATCGCCGAGATGCCGAGTCCTGCTTCGACCATCCCCAATGAGGTGGAAAGATGTTGCACTTCATAGAACCACTTGGGGCGCCAGCTCAACCCGCTCAAGGCGTGATCCAGAATCATCCGGTTGCCGCTGAGCCGTCCTACCCCGATAAGGCGGTATTCGGCCAGCTCCACCCAGGCCACTGACTTACGTGTCGCCAGTTCGTGGTCGCGCCGGCAGGCAAGTACGAATGGTTCTTTGACCAGTGGCAGGAACTCGATATCCGGGTGCTGCCCACTCATCATGTTGATGCCGAAATCGGCTTCGCCACGCAGTACCGCTTCCAGACCTTCATTGGCGCTGAGATCCAGCAAGCGAATCCGGATCTTGGGGTAACGCTCGTTATACAGCCGTATCACGCTCGGCAAAAAATAGAACGCAGCCGTCGGGATGCAGGCCAGGGTGACCTGCCCGATCTGCCGCTCCGCGAGCTCGCGAATGTTGAGAATGGAGTCCTCGAAGTCGTCCAGCAGTCGTCGCGCCTTGGGGAAGAAGTCGCGCCCGACGCTGGTCAGGCTGACTCGACGGGTGGTGCGATCCAGTAGCGGTGTGCCTAGACCCTGCTCCAGCTTCTTGATGCGCCGCGTAAGCGCCGGCTGGGAGATGTGCAGTATCTCAGCCGCTTCATGGAAGCTGCCAAGTTCGGCGATTTTCACGAATGATCGTATGTCTTGAAGCTCATATTCCACTTGATTGTCCTTGTTTTTTGGTCAGCGAACAGCGACTGAAAACGGCGCTATTATTTCGTCAAGTGGAATAATAGCTACGATCTTTGCATTGGATAAGCTCCAAAAACCGTGTGACTCTTGCGTTCAAGGCATCAATAAGCCCAATTGATCAACAAGAGTCGAACATTATGCAACCCATTCCTTGCGTACTCATGCGCGGCGGCACCTCCAAAGGGCCGGTTTTTCTTGCCAGCGATCTGCCCTCCGTAACCGCTGAACGTGACGAGCTGTTGCTGGCGATCATGGGTTCGGGGCACGAGCTTGAAATCGATGGCATCGGCGGCGGGAGCCCTCAAACGAGCAAGGTCGCCATCGTCAGCCCGTCTTCCCATCCGGATGCCGACGTGGATTACCTGTTCGTCCAAGTCATGGTGTCGCAGCGTCGAGTGGATACCGCCCCCAACTGTGGAAACATGCTGTGCGCCGTCGGCCCGTTCGCGGTGGAGCAGGGGCTTGTCCAGGCGACCGGTGATCTGACCCAGGTGAGAATTCGCAACCTCAACACCGGTACGTTTGTCTGCTCGGACGTGCACACGCCGGGCGGGCGCGTCAGCTACGAAGGCCAGACCCGCATCGATGGTGTTCCCGGGGTTGCTGCACCCGTCCAGCTGACTTTTCTCGATGCGGCCGGCAGCAAGACCGGGGCGCTGTTTCCTACCGGCAACCAGACGGACTTTTTTGCAGGTATCCCGGTAACGTGCATCGACATGGCCATGCCCATGGTGATCGTTGAAGCCTCGTTGCTGGGCAAGCGCGGAGACGAGACTCCGGCAGAGCTGGATGCCGACAAGGAATTTCTTTGCCAGCTCGAACTGCTGCGCTTGCGGGCGGGGTTGGCCATGGGATTGGGTGATGTAAGTGAAAAGGTGATCCCCAAACCGGTGCTTGTGTCACGCCCCGGTGCAGGTGGCACGGTCAAGGTTCGTTATTTCATGCCTCACTCGTGCCACAGGGCGCTGGCGATTACCGGTTCAATCGGCATCGCCACGGCCTGTGTCAGCGAAGGTACGGTGGTGGCGCAGATGCTGGGGAGCGCTGACGGTACTCGCCTGTCACAAGTCCGGATCGAGCATCCCAGCGGGTCTATCCAGGTGGCTTTGAGCTACGTCGGAGAGAACGGGCAGACGATTCGCGCCTCGGTCGTGCGCACTGCCCGGCGTCTGTTCTCTGGAGTGGTGTACGCGCCCGCTCCGCAGCTGCTGGCCGGCTGAGCCAGTTACCGCTTTAGCGTGTTATGCCTGATACACGGGTCTACGCATCAGAACAATTCCAATAATGGGTGATGCAACATGAGAATCGCAAAATCGCTCTACTTTCAGATCATCTGCGCCGTTGCCCTTGGCGTGCTGGTCGGGCATTTCTGGGCCGAGCAGGCGACTGCCCTCAAGCCGCTGGGTGACGCGTTCATCAAGCTGATAAAAATGATGATCGCTCCGGTGGTGTTCTGCACCATCGTCACCGGCATCGCAGGCATGAGCGACAAGCGCTCGCTCGGGCGCCTGATGAGCAAGACCCTGTTGCTGTTCTTCGTGCTGACCGTCATCAGCCTGATGATCGGCCTGGTTGCCGTATACGTACTCAAGCCCGGTGCGGGCATGAATATCGACCCGGCGCAACTGAGCACCGCAGGGCTTAGCCAGTACACCGAGTCTGCGGCGAAGCTGACCGTTGTGGACTTCTTCATGCACATCATCCCGGACACCTTTATCGGAGCCTTCAGTAAAGGCGAGGTCCTGCCGGTACTGTTCATCGCGGTGCTGTCCGGATTCGCGCTTTCTTCACTGGGAGAGAAAGGCAAGCCAGTGCTCAACGTCCTGGAGTCGGCTTCGCAGATGGTCTTCAAGATCTTCTCCTACCTGATGCGTTTCGCTCCTGTCGGGGCATTCGGTGCGCTGGCGTTTACCGTCGGCCAGTACGGGGTTACTTCGCTGGGCTCGCTGGCGAAGTTGATCATGACCCTCTACATCGCTTGCGGCTTCTTCGTGTTCATTGTGCTTGGTGGAATATGCCGCGCTCACGGTTTCAGTCTCTGGAAACTGCTGAAGTACTTGCGGGAGGAGTTTCTGGTCGTACTGGGCACGTCTTCTACCGAGCCGGTGATGCCGCGTATGCTGGAAAAACTGCAGGAACTGGGGTGCAAGAAGGGCGTGGTAGGGCTGGTTCTGCCGACCGGTTACTCCTTCAACCTGGACGGTACGGCGATCTACCTGTCCCTGGCGGCGGTGTTCATCGCCCAGGCCTGCAACATCGAACTGGGTGTGACGCAGACCCTGACCATGCTCGCGATCATGTTGCTGTCCTCCAAGGGCGCCGCGGGCGTCACCGGTAGCGGCTTCGTGGCTCTGGCCTCGACCTTGACCGTGATCCACGATATTCCATTGGCCGGCCTGGCGCTGCTGATCGGGATCGACCGGTTCATGTCCGAGGCACGGGCGTTGACCAGCCTTGCCAGCAATGCCGTAGCGACGGTTGTGATATCGCTGTCGGAGAATGCCTGCGATAGGCGTGTGCTCCTGCAACGGCTCGACGGTAAGCCCGCCGCCGTGTCAGGCCAGACAGCGAAGTGGGACAATGCCTCGCTGACACCAGAGCGCAGCTGACACCCATTTACTGAATCAACAGCAACCTGAGCAGGTCGGGCGCGCATCACGCGACGCTCGGCCGGCGTGGTCGCGCTCGCATGTCCATTAATAACAACAAGAGAATACCAGTATGCTTGCCTTCCTCGGTTTAGCCATGGTGGTGGTATTTACTTACCTGATCATGTCCAAGCGTTTGTCTCCGATTGTCGCGCTGACCGTCGTGCCCATCGTGTTCGCGGTAATTGGCGGCTTCGGCGGAACCACCGGAAAGATGATGCTCGATGGGCTGAAGATGGTTGCGCCGTCTGCGGCTTTGCTGCTGTTCGCGATCCTGTTCTTCGGGCTGATGATCGACTCCGGACTGTTCGACCCCTTGATTCGCAAGATCCTCAAGCGCGTCAATGGCGACCCGATGAAGATCGCGGTGGGCACGGCACTGTTGTCATTGACTGTTGCGCTGGATGGCGATGGCACCACCACCTATATGATCACTTGCGCCGCCATGTTGCCGTTGTACAAGCGAATCGGCATGAACCCGATGATCCTGGGAATCGTGTCGATGCTTTCGCTGAGCATCATGAGCGGCATGAGTCCATGGGGCGGCCCTGCGACTCGCGCCATCGCGGCGCTGGGTCTGGACGCGGGGGAATACTTCATCCCGCTGCTGCCGACCATGATCGGCGGCGCTGCCTGGGTGGTTTTCACCGCCTTTCTGCTGGGGCGGGCCGAGCGTAAGCGGATTGGCAACGTCCTTCTGCAAAGCGGCGGAGGGAGTTGTTACATCGAAGCGATCCTTGGCGATACGCCGCACAAACGTCCCAGACTCGCTTACGTCAATCTGCTGCTGGTCATCGCGGTGATGATCGCGCTGGTGATGGGGCTGATGCATTCGGCGATTCTGTTTCTGATCGGATTCGTGCTCGCACTGATGATCAACTATCCGCAACTGGACGTTCAGAAGGAGCGCATCCTGGCTCATTCCGGCAATGCGATGACCGTCGTGCTGCTGGTGTTCGCCGCTGGCGTTTTCGCCGGGATTTTCTCCGGAACCAAAATGGTCGATGCGCTGGCGCAGACCCTGGTTGACTGGATTCCCCAGGAGTGGGGCCATCTGTTTCCGCTGGTGGTCGCGCTGACCAGCATGCCGCTCACGTTTGTACTGTCCAATGATGCCTATTACTTCGGTGTCGTCCCGATCCTCGCCAATGCCGCGGCGGCTTATGGCATCAGTCCCCTGGAGATTGCCAGAGCGTCCATTCTGGGGCAGCCGGTGCATCTGATGAGCCCCCTTGTGGCATCGACGCTCTTGCTCGTCGGCATGATCGATCGGGACATTGGTGACTTTCAGAAAGCCACCTTGAAGTGGGCGGTTCTCACCTCGCTGGTCGTGACGGCCCTTGCCCTGCTGACAGGCGCAATAACGCTGTTCGTCTGATTTTCCCTCTGTAACAAGACTGCTTACGCGCCCGGTCAGGGCGCGCGGATCACTGCGTCTTCAATAACAATAATGAGCGATGAACATGATTAAGTTATTTACGTCTGGAGCTGTAGCGCCGCTCGTGAGCATGCTGCCTTGGATGGCCGCCGATGCTGCACGCTTCATCGATGACAGCAAGCTGAAACTTCAAATGCGTAATGTCTATTTCAATGAAAACTTCCGCGATGAACACGGGCTAAGCGCCCGGGCCGCGCGCACGGCTAGAAGTGAGCGTACCGAATGGGCGCAGGGGTTTCTGCTCGACTACCAGTCCGGTTTTACCAGTGGGACTGTGGGGTTCGGACTGGACGTGCTGGGGCTGGCCGGCTTCAAGCTTGATTCCGGGAAAGGTCGCAGCGGAACCGGCCTGCTGCCGGTACATGATGACGGACGTGGGGCGGACGAGTTTTCCAGTCTGGGGGCTGCGGCCAAGGCGCGACTGGCTAAAACCACACTCAAAGTCGGCACTTTGCTGCCCAGGACCCCAGTGCTCGTCTATAACGACGCGCGCCTTGTTCCCCAGACATATCGCGGGTCTCAGCTCACCAGTACCGACATAGAAAACCTCACGCTTACCGGCGGGCGTCTGAGCCAGTTCAAGCTGCGAGACTCGACGGACAGTCGTTCGATCGTTCCGGACGGCTTTACCGGCGAGGGGTCTGACTTCATTTATGCAGGTGCCGAATACAAATGGGGAAAGAACCTTCGTCTCAGTTACTTTCATGGTGAACTCGACGATTTTTACCAGCAGCACTTTGCGTCCATCCAGCATGATCTGGCGTTGGCTGGCGGGGTGCTGACCAGCGATCTGCGTCTGTTTCACAGCCAGGATTCGGGCGAGGGGCGGGCCGGGAAAATTGATAACAACATGTTCAGCGGCCAGTTGACCTATGCGCTGGCCGGTCACAGCTTTGGCGGCGGATATCAGGTCCTGAGCGGCGATGCGGGCTTGCCCTATATCAGTGGCGCAACTGTTTATTCGTTCAGCAATGCGGGGATCGGCAAATTCATCGAGGAAGATGAGCGGACCTGGATGCTGAGTTACGCCTATGATTTCTCCCGCCTGGGCATGCCTGGGCTGAGCGCTTCGACCCGCTATCTGAGGGGGCAGAACGGGAAGTCCGGCTCGGCAGAGTTGCAGGAATGGGAACGTGACATGGAGCTGGCGTATGTGCTGCAGGGCGGAGCACTGAAAGGCCTGGGCATCAAGCTGCGCAATTACGTATACCGTTCGGATTATGCTCGGGGCCGCGACAGCAATCGAATCTACATCACCTACGACATTGCGCTGTGGTGATACCGCAGCGCGAGCACAACAAGGCTGACTGACCCCTGGTCAGCCTGCTTCGAACCACCCCTTCAACCGGTCCCGAAAACTCTGAATCAACGGCTCCCTCGACCGGCCGCGTCGCAACGCCAGCGAGAACGGTGCCTGATACCCGAACGTCGCCGGTAGCAGCACCTTCAACCGTTTCTGATCCGCCCAGAACTGGGCGTAATGCTCCGGCAAGTAACCGATATACGCCCCGGACAGGACCAGGATCAGTTGCGCCTCCATCGATTCCACCGTCGCCGCGCTGTGCTTGAAGCCGTGTCGCGCCAGTTCTGCCTGGCTCCAGTAGCCGCGCCCGACCATGCGCTGCTGGGTGATCACCTCGGCAGGGATGCGCCGCTGATCGAACAGTTCGTGGCGGTCGCTGCAGTACAGCCAGTGCTGTTCGCGATACAGGGCCTGATACATCAGCCCGTTCATGCGTACGGAAAAAGCGCCGATGGCCAGGTCCAGGCGGTTTTCCTGCACGCCCAGTTGCAGCTGCGCGGGGCTGAGGACCGAGAGATGCAGGTGCACGGCGGGGTGTTCTTTGCTGTACGCGCCGATAACATCGGCCAACGGCAGAGCGGGGTCGCTGACAGTGGAGTCAAGCACGCCGAGGTTAAGGGTGCCGCGCAGTTCGCCCTTGAGGGCGGCGCTGTAGCGCTCGAAACCTTCGAGTTCGGCGAGCAGGCGCAGGGTTTCCTGATGGAACAACTCGCCTTTGCTGGTCAGGCTGAAGCCGCCGCGTCCACGGTGGCACAGCACCAGACCGAGTTGGGTTTCGAGCTGGCTCATGTAAGTGCTGATGGCGGATGTAGAGAGATTGAGTTCCTGCTGCGCAGCGGCAAAGCCCTGATGGCGCACTACGCAGGCGAAGATGCGCAGCAATTTAATGTCGGGCAGGACGGTGGACATCGGGAAACTCCGGGCAAGGGCAGGGCGGTTCGTGCGGCAGTGTATCCGGGCTTAGTTTAGAAATCTCTGAACTAAGTATTTGTCGGCAGCGATTCTTCCGGCTACGGGGCGGCACCAGAATCGGGGCACTTCAATGACATCAAGATGAGGCCACCCCCGTGGACACGACTTTCCACCAGCCTTTGGGCGGCAACGAGATGCCTCGTTTCGGCGGTATCGCCACCATGCTGCGTCTGCCCCATATACAAACTCCTGAAGAACTTGATCGACTGGACGCGGCGTTTGTCGGTATCCCGCTGGACATCGGCACCTCGCTGCGCTCCGGCACCCGTTTCGGGCCACGGCAGATCCGCGCCGAGTCGGTGATGATTCGTCCCTACAACATGGCCACCGGCGCGGCGCCGTTCGATTCGTTGAACGTGGCGGACATTGGTGACGTGCCGATCAACACCTTCAATCTGCTCGACGCGGTGCGCATCATCGAGCAGGAATACGACCGGATTCTGGGCCACGGCATCGTGCCGTTGACCCTGGGCGGCGATCACACGCTGACCCTGCCGATCCTGCGCGCCATCCACAAAAAGCATGGCAAGGTCGGGCTGGTGCATATCGATGCGCACGCCGACGTCAACGATCACATGTTCGGCGAGAAGATCGCCCACGGCACCACGTTCCGCCGGGCTCAGGAAGAAGGCCTGCTCGACAGCGACCGCGTGGTGCAGATCGGCCTGCGCGCCCAGGGCTATACCGCCGAGGATTTCAACTGGAGCCGCAAGCAAGGCTTCCGAGTGGTGCAGGCCGAAGAGTGCTGGCACAAGTCTCTGGCACCGTTGATGGCCGAGGTGCGCGAAAAAGTCTGCGGGGGGCCGGTGTACCTGTCGTTCGATATCGATGGCATCGATCCTGCTTGGGCACCGGGTACCGGCACGCCTGAGGTGGGTGGCCTGACCACGATTCAGGCGCTGGAAATCATTCGTGGTTGCCAGGGGCTGGACCTTATCGGCTGCGATCTGGTCGAGGTGTCGCCGCCGTATGACACCACCGGCAATACCTCGCTGCTGGGCGCCAATCTGCTGTACGAAATGCTGTGTGTGCTGCCCGGTGTGGCGCGCCGATGAGCACGGCAACGCAGAGCCGCGAGGCGCAGGTGCTCGAAGCAGCGGCGGATCTGGTGAGTGCCTTCGCCAGCAACGACACGGCACGTTATTTCGACTGTTTCAGTGAGGACGCCAGTTTTGTGTTTCATACCCTGGCCGAGCCGTTGGCGTCGCGGGCTGCGTATGAGGCGTTGTGGCAGCAGTGGCAGGCCGATGGGTTTGCGGTGCTGGGTTGCGAGTCGAGTAACCCGCTGGTCAACGTGCAGGGCGATGCGGCGATTTTCGTTCATGACGTGGCGACGCACGTACGGGTCGGCAGCGAGGAGCTGCGACTCAAGGAGCGCGAGACGATCGTGTTCCGGCTTGAAGGCACGCGCTGGCTGGCCTGGCATGAGCATTTGTCGGAGGCGTTGAGCTGATGTGCCCTGGTCGCGCGCCTGGTTGGCAGCGGCATTACAACAATTAGATTCAGCCCTCCGCCCGGGGTCAACGGGCGGCCATAAAGGGTCAGCGTGCCTGCGCTGGCCTTACAACAACTGTGACAGGCGCTGGAGCAACACATGAGCCATTCGACACGTATCGAAAGCCGCAACCGAACCCGTACTGAAACCCGCATCGAAACCTTCGGTGTCGAGCAGATCCCCGACAATCACCGCCATGCCGGCCCCATAGATCTGTTCCGCCTGATCTTCGGAGGCGCCAACACCTTTGCCACGGCGGTGCTCGGCAGTTTTCCGGTGTTGTTCGGGTTGTCGTTCCAGGCCGGGGTCTGGGCGATCATTCTTGGCGTGGCCGTGGGCGCCTTGATCCTGGCGCCGATGGGGCTGTTCGGTGCCATCAACGGCACTAACAATGCGGTGTCGTCCGGTGCGCATTTCGGCGTGCACGGGCGCATCATCGGCTCGTTTCTGTCGCTGCTGACGGCGGTGGCGTTCTTTTCTCTGTCGGTATGGAGTTCGGGCGATGCGCTGGTCGGCGGAGCACGTCGCCTGGTGGGCCTGCCGGAAACCGACTTCAGCCTCGGGCTGGCTTACGGGCTGTTTGCCGTGCTGGTGCTGATCGTCTGTATCTTCGGCTTTCGCTTCATGCTGTGGGTCAACAAGGTTGCGGTTTGGGCGTCCAGCCTGCTGTTCCTGCTGGGTATCGTGGCGTTCGCCGGGCCGTTCGATGCCAGTTATGCCGGCAGCGTCAATCTGCAGCAACCGGGCTTCTGGGCCGCATTCATCGGTGCAGCGTTGCTGGCGATGAGCAATCCGGTGTCGTTCGGTGCCTTTCTCGGCGACTGGTCGCGCTATATCCCCCGTGACACCTCCAAAAGCCGCATCATGCTCGCGGTACTGGCCGCCCAGGCCGGCACGCTGATTCCCTTTCTGTTCGGCCTGTGCACCGCGACGCTGGTGGCAACCCAGGCGCCGCAGTACATCGAGGCCAACAATTACGTCGGCGGCCTGCTGGCGATTTCGCCCAGCTGGTTCTTTCTGCCGGTGTGCCTGATTGCGGTGATCGGCGGTCTGTCGACCGGCACCACCGCGCTCTATGGCACCGGCCTGGACATGTCGAGCATGTTCCCACGCTTGCTCAGCCGCGCCGGTGCCACGCTGCTGATCGGTGTAGCGGCAATTGCCTTCATCTTCATCGGCCGCTTTACCTTCAACCTGGTGCAGAGCGTATCGACCTTCGCCGTGCTGATCATCACCTGCACCAGCCCGTGGATGGTGGTGATGATTCTGGGCCTGGTCAGCCGTCGCGGCTTTTATCACGCCCATGATTTGCAGGTGTTTACCCGGGGCGAGCGAGGCGGGCGTTACTGGTTCCACCATGGCTGGAACTGGCGCGGCCTGGGCGCGTGGATTCCGAGCGCGGCGGTGGGCCTGTGCTTCGTCAATCTGCCAGGACAGTTCGTCGGGCCGCTTGGGGATCTGGCTGGCGGCATCGACATCAGCCTGCCGATCACGCTTGGCCTGGCGGCGCTGCTGTATCTCGCTCTGCTGCGCACCTTTCCCGAGCCTGCTTCGGTATATGGCCCCAAAGGCGCGCACCCGATGCTTGGCCGCAAGGCGATGAGCAACGTCACTCAGCCGGCCGCCGCCCATGTGTAACTCGCGCCGTGCCCAGGCAGATACCGCCGCCGAGGTCTGCCCATGAAGCTGGAAATATTTCGCACGCTGTGGGGATATCGCGGCACGTGGCAGCAGGCGCTGCGTGAGGCGCGTGCAGCGGGCTTCGACGGCTTTGAAGCCCGGGTGCCGGAAGCGGCCGCCGAACGTGCAGCGTTCGCGGCGTTCCTGCGCGGCAATCAGGTGCCCTACATCGCCATTCTGTTCACCTCGGCCGCGGTGCTGCCGGTGCAGTCGGCGACGCCCGCCGAGCACCTGGCGGACTTTGCCGGCAAGCTGCGTCTGGCCGCTGAACTGGAGCCACGCTTCGTCAATGTGCTGGCCGGCAACGACCGCTGGCCACTGGCGCAGCAGGTCGACTTCTTCGGTGAAGCGCTGGAAATTGCGCGCCGCAGCGGGGTGACCTGCAGTTTTGAAACCCATCGAGCGCGGTCGCTGTTCAACCCGTGGCTGACCCTGCAACTGATCGAACAGCTGCCGGACCTGCGCTTCACCAGCGATATCAGCCACTGGGTGGTGACCTGCGAGCGGCTGCTCGACGACCCGGCCGATGACCTCGGCGCCTTCGTCGAGCGCGTGCATCACATTCAGGCCCGGGTCGGTTATGACCAGGGCCCGCAGGTGCCGCACCCCGGCGCCCCGGAATACGCCGCGGCGCTGGCGTTCCATCAGCGGCACTGGGAGGCGATCTGGCGCTCGCAACAGGCCCGGGGTTATTCCGGCACCACGCTGACGCCTGAGTTCGGGCCGGACGGTTACCTGCATCATTTGCCATTCACCGATGTGCCGGTGGCCGACCTCTGGGGCCTCAATGCCTGGATGGGTCGCACCGAACGCGAACATTTCACCGCCTTTTCCACCCGCCCGGAGGGCCTGCTGCCATGACCGAACGAGCTGCTTTCACCCGCATTCCCGTCGTCGATATCCATGGCCTGTTCAGCGACCGCCTGGAAGATCGCCAGCAGGTGGGCCAGGCCCTGGGCGATGCGGCCCGGCATGTGGGCTTTCTGTACATCACCGGCCACGGGATCGCGCCGCAGCTGATCGACGATCTGCACCGCGCTGCCGAGCAGTATTTCGCCCAGCCGCTTGACGCCAAGATGCAGCACTACATTGGCGCCTCGCAGACCCACAAGGGCTTCGTGCCCGAAGGTGAGGAGGAGGTATACGGCACCGGCAAGCCGGATCACAAAGAAGCGTTCGATATCGGTTTCGAAGTGCCGGCGGACAATCCGTTGGTGCTCGCCGGTACGCCGCTGCTGGGCCCCAATGACTGGCCGACTCTGCCGGGCTTCCAGACGGCAGTGCAGGCCTATTACCAGGCAGTCTTTGCCCTGGGGCATCAGCTGTTTCGCGGCTTCGCCCTGGCGCTTGGGCTCGATGAACACGCATTTGACGACATGGCGCGTTTCCCGCCGTCCAAGCTGCGCCTGATCCATTACCCGTTCGACGGCGACGCCCATGACGCGCCCGGCATCGGCGCGCATACCGATTACGAGTGTTTCACCATCCTCAAGGCCGACCAGCCGGGCCTGGAAGTGATGAACGAGCAGGGCGAGTGGATCGACGCGCCGCCTCTGGACGACGCTTTTGTGGTCAACATCGGCGACATGCTGGAGGTCATGACCGCCGGTGCCTTTGTCGCCACCGCGCACCGGGTGCGCAAGGTCAGGCAGGAGCGCTATTCGTTCCCATTGTTCTATGCCTGCGACTACCACACTCAGATCAAGCCGTTGCCACAGTTCGCCGACGGCGAGCAGCACTACGAGCCTATCGCCATTGGCGAGCACATGTGGGCCCAGGCTTTGCAAACCTATCAATATCTTCGCCAGCGTGTGGCGGACGGGCAGATCGCCTTGCCGCAGCACGCCAGAAAGCCTTCAAGCTTCGGGCACCTGAAAAATCAGAGCGTGACTTCTTGACCTGCCTTTCCCCTCAATCTGGAATGACGACTATGCCAAGCACCACGTTTTCGAGTCTTGCCGCTCCCCTGATCATCGGCGCAGCCCTGTTCGCCGGCAGCGTCCAGGCGGCACCCACCGCCACGCCCGGTACGCTCAAGGTCGGCATGGAGATTTCCTATCCGCCGTTCGAGTCCTATGACGGCGACAAAGTGGTGGGCTTCGATCCGGAAGTATCGACCGCGCTGGCCAGGCAACTGGGCGGTCTCAAAGTCGAGTTCGTCGACACGCGTTTCCCGAACCTGATTCTGGGCCTGAATGCCAACCGCTTCGATACGATTATTTCCGGCATGTACATCACCGAGGAGCGCACCAAACAGGCCGAGGCGATTCCCTACGCACAGGTTGGTGCGTCGATCATGGTACGCAGCGACAGCAGCGCAAAACCGCAGCAGCCGGAAGACCTGTGCGGCCTGAAAGTCGGCCTGCAGCAGGGCACCAACTGGATCAACCAGCTCAAGGCCGCGTCGGCTGATTACTGCGCCAAGCACAACAAGGGCGAGATCGCCATCAGCGAATTCCCGACCACGGCCGAAGCGTCCCAGGCGCTGATGTCCGGCAATATCCAGGCGCATCTGGAAATCTCCGCCGCCGCGAAAATGATCGTCGACAAGGCTCGTGGCCGGATCACGATCAGTTCTGAAAAATCTCTCTACCCGCAGACCCTCGGCATCTATGTGAAGAGGGGCAATGCCGAACTGCTCGAAAAACTGCGCGCAGTGGTCGAGTCCTACAAACAGAGCGGCGAGTACGGCGAGATTCTGAAGAAGTACAACCTGGAACCGGCGTAATCCCGGAGCAGATATAACGCTTTTGCAGGAGCGCGCTTGCCCGCGATGGTGTTTACCTGAGCGCGGGCAAGGCGGTTCGCCGACCGAATCGTTGCTGCAGGCCACGTATTTCTGCATGACGGCGCTGAGTCCTGGACGCAGCGCCATCCCATCCGCTGCACCGAGGTCATCATGGCATTCGACTGGGCCTATTTTTTCTCGCTGTTCTCCGTTCAGGCTTTCTGGCAAGCCTGCCTGACAGTCGTGCAACTCAGCACGCTGGCCTGGACCCTTGGTCTGGCGCTGGGGTTTGTGCTGGCCAGTGCCAAGCTATCGACGCATGCCTGGCTGCGTATGCCGGCGAGTCTGTACATCTGGCTGTTTCGCAGCATTCCGTTGCTGGTGCTGCTGGTCTTCGTCTACAACCTGCCGCAGCTGTTTCCCGCTGCTGGCAGTGTGCTTTCGCAGCCGTTCTACTCCGGCCTGATTGCGCTGGTGCTGACCGAAACCGCGTACATGGCCGAGATTCATCGCGGCGGCCTGCTGTCGGTGCTCAAGGGCCAGCGTGAAGCGGCCAAGGCGCTGGGCATTCGCGGGCTGGGCGCGCAGCGGCTGGTGATCATTCCGCAGGCGATCCGTATTTCGTTGCCGACGCTGACCAACGAGTACGTGACCATCGTCAAACTCACTTCGCTGGTGTCGGTAATCTCGCTCAGCGAGTTGCTGCTGGTCGGCCAGCGCATGTACGCGCAGAACTTCCTGGTGCTGGAAACCCTGGCGGCGGTGGCCGTGTATTACGTGCTGATCGTGACCTTGTTCGGCTGGCTATTGCAGTGGGCCGAGCGTCATCTGGACCTGTCGCGCAAGACGGCGCAGACCCTCGATGCCTCGCAGGCCCAGGCCTTGCGCCAACCGGCAGGCATTGGCAAACCGCGTTGCGAGCCGGTAGCGGGGCAGCCCGATGCGCTGATGCTGCGCGACATCCACAAGCGTTACGGCAATCACGAAGTGCTCAAGGGCATTGACCTGACCGTCAAGCCCGGTGAAGTAATTTCGATCATTGGCCCGTCCGGTTCGGGCAAGACCTCGCTGATCCGTACCATCAACAGCCTGGAAACCATCGACCGGGGCGAGATCGTGCTGTTCGGCAACGACTACATCAAGGCCGGCACGCGCACTGATTCCGCGCTGGTCCGCCAAGGCATCAGGCGCATCGGCATGGTGTTTCAGAACTTCAACCTGTTCCCGCATCGCACCATCCTCGACAACGTCATCCTCGCGCCGCGCTACCACGGCCTGGCCAGCATCAGTGACCTGCGCCGCAAGGGCCATGCGCTGCTGGATCGGGTGGGGCTGCTGACGCATGCCGACAAGTACCCGCACCAATTGTCGGGCGGCCAGCAACAACGGGTGGCGATTGCCCGCGCCCTGGCGATGGAGCCGGACATCATGCTGTTCGACGAACCGACTTCGGCGCTGGACCCGGAGTTGGTGGGCGATGTGCTCAACGTCATCCGCGACCTGGCGGCCGAGGGCATGACCATGCTGATCGTCACCCACGAAATGGATTTTGCGCTGTCGATCTCAGACCGCATCGTGTTCATGGAAAACGGCCACGTGGTGACCGACGCGTCGCCGGCCGCGATCCGCTTTGACGGAGACCCTCGGGTCAAACGTTTCATCGGCCTGGAAGAGGAGCGCGCCGCATGACGACTTGCGGGGAATTTCTCGTCAAGCAGCTACAAGCCTGGGGCGTCGATACTGTGTTCGGCATTCCCGGCGTGCATACCGTGGAGCTGTACCGCGGCCTGCCGGGCAGCGGCATCCGCCACATTACCCCGCGCCACGAGCAGGGCGCTGGTTTCATGGCCGACGGCTATGCGCGGGTCAGCGGCCGGCCGGGGGTGTGCTTCATCATCACCGGCCCGGGCATGACCAACATCCTCACGGCCATGGGCCAGGCGTATGCCGACTCGATTCCGATGCTGGTGATTTCCAGCGTCAACGAACGCAACCGGCTGGGGCAGGGCAACGGCTATTTGCATGAGCTGCCGAACCAGCGTGCAATGGTCGCCGGGGTCAGTGCCTTCAGTCACACGCTGATGAGCGTCGACGAACTGCCCGCGGTGTTGGCGCGCGCCTTTGCCGTGTTCGACAGCCAGCGTCCGCGCCCGGTACATATCGAGCTGCCGCTGGACATCATTACCGCCAGCGCCGCGCACCTGGCGCTGCAGCCGCGCCGGGTCGTTGCCCGCCCGGCGCCGGACCGTGCAGCAATTGCTGAAGCAGGCGCACGCTTGCGCGCGGCGCGACGTCCATTATTGCTGCTTGGCGGCGGATGCGTCGGAGCCATGGAAGAGGCGCGCGAACTGGCGAGTCGGCTGGACGCACCCACCGCCTTGACCATCAATGCCAAGGGCCTGCTGCCGGCTGATCATCCTTTGCTGTTGGGCAGCAATCAGTCGCTACCCCCGGTGCGGCAGATGGCGCTGGACGCCGACGTGGTACTCGCCATCGGCACCGAGCTGGGAGAAACCGACTACGACGTGGTCTTCGACGGCAATTTCAAGATTGGCGGAGATCTGATTCGCATCGACATCGATGCCGAGCAACTGGCCCGCAACCATGCGCCAGGCCTGGCGATCCTCAGCGACGCGGCGCAGGCCATGCGCGCCTTGCTCGCCGAGTTGCCGGCGCGCGCCGATCAGGTTGATAGCCCTGGGGTGCAGCGGGCAGCGGCAGCGCGCGACCAACTGGCCGAAGCTTTCAGCGGCTGGGCGCATTACCGCAAGTTGTTCAACTGCGTGCTTGAGGTGCTGCCCGAGGCGCGGTTTGTCGGCGACTCGACCCAAACGGTGTACAGCGGCAATCACCTGGTCGATCTGGACAGCCCGCGCCGCTGGTTCAACGCCTCCACTGGTTACGGCACGCTGGGCTACGGCCTGCCCGCAGCACTGGGCGCGAAACTGGCCGAGCCGTCGCGGGCGGTGATCAGCCTGATGGGCGACGGCGGTATGCAGTTCACCTTGCCGGAACTGGCCAGCGCGGTAGAAGCGCAAATCGCGATCGTCGTGCTGCTGTGGAATAACCAGGGTTACGGCGAGATCAAGCATTACATGGAGCGCCGCAACATCACTCCGCTGGGCGTGGATATCTACACCCCGGATTTCCTGACGATAGCGCGCGGCTTTGGCTGTGTGGCAGAGCGAGCGCGGGAATACCAGCATCTGCAAACGCTGCTGCGCGAAGCGCCCAGTGACCGACCGCTGATTATCGAAATCAACCAGGCGCCCCCGTTCGCACCTTGATGCATGGAGCTACACAATGAACACCCCGCATTACATCAACGGCTTCTGGCTGGCAGGCGAGGGCGAAGACGTCCTGACTGTTTATGACCCTGCGCAGGGCCAGCCCTTTGCCGAGCTGATCGCTGCCAGCAGCGCGCAGGTCGATCAGGCCGTCAGCGCCGCCCGTGCCGCGCTGCCCGCCTGGAAAACCACGCCGGTCGGCGAACGTGCCGCCACGCTGCGCGGTTTTGCCGAGCAGCTTACCCAGCGCCGTAAACAACTGATCGCCTTGCAGATGCGCAATAACGGCAAGCCACGGCATGAAGCCGAGGTGGATCTGGACGACGCCATAGCAACCTTCAGCTATTACGCCCAACTGGTCGAAACCCAATCGGCCCACCGAGACGTCGAGCTGGCGGCACCAGGCTTCACCTCCCGCACGCGCCTGGAACCGGTCGGCGTGGTCGGGCTGATCGTGCCGTGGAATTTTCCCCTGGTGACCAGCGCGTGGAAACTTGCCCCGGCGCTGGCGGCGGGCTGCACCGTGGTACTCAAGCCGTCGGAGGTCACGCCAGTGATCGAGCAGGCGTACGGGCAGATCGCCGAGAGCCTTGGCTTGCCCGCCGGCGTGCTGAACATCGTCAGCGGCAAAGCCGAAACCGGTGCCGCACTGAGCAACCATCCGGGCCTGGACAAGCTGTCGTTCACCGGCAGCAATGGCGTGGGCAGCCAGGTGATGCGCAGCGCCGCCGCGTTTTGCCGACCGGTGACACTGGAACTGGGCGGCAAATCGGCGTTCATTGTGTTTGACGACTGCGATCCCGATCAGGCGGTGGAGTGGATTGTCGCTGGCATCTGCTGGAACGCCGGGCAAATGTGCTCCGCCACCTCGCGGCTGCTGATTCAGGAGGGGATTGCCGAAGCGCTGATTCCGCGCCTGCACGCGGCGTTCGAAGCGTTGCGGGTGGGTAATCCTCTTACCGAAGAAGTCGACATGGGGCCGCTGACCAGCGAGGCGCAATGGCAAAAGGTGCGCGAGTATTTCGAGATAGCGAAGGGAGAAGGCTTGCACTGCCTGACCGGTGGCGCGCCGTTGGCGCGAGATGGCTGGTTCGTCAGCCCAACGCTGTATCGCGACGTGCCGGCGGGCAGCCGTTTGTGGAATGAGGAGATCTTCGGGCCAGTGCTCTGCACTCGACGCTTCACTACCGAACGGGAAGCTATCGAGCTGGCCAACGACAGCCATTTTGGTCTGGTCGCTACAGTGGCCAGCAACGATATCGCGCGCGCAGAGCGGGTGGCCGATGCGCTGGAAGTCGGACACGTGTGGATCAACTCGATCCAGGCGGTATTTGTGGAAACGTCCTGGGGCGGGAGCAAGGGCAGCGGCATCGGGCGGGAACTGGGCCCGTGGGGGCTAGCGGCGTATCAGGCGGTGAAGCATGTGACGCGGTGTCTGGGATAAAGCCGGGCCTCTGACTTCATCAGGCCAAAGCCGACGGCACCGGGATTGGCAGTGAACCTTGGGCGCTGTCTGGGCTCAGTTGTGCAGACCGCACTTGCGATCTCTGAAAAGGATCTGGCATGGAACGTTCTGTATCCACCGCTCTTCCGAAGGTTCGCGTTGAACGTGAACTAAGCCCGCGTGCGATGCTCACCGGTGTGGTGCTGGGCATCCTGCTCACGCCGTCGAACGTGTACGCGGGGCTCAAGATCGGCTGGTCCTTCAACATGTCGATCATCGCTTTGCTGGTCGGTTTCGGCCTGTGGCAGGGTCTGGCGGGGCGCAGAGGGAACTGGTCCGCGTGGTCGCTGCACGAAAGCAACATAAACCAGACCGTGGCCTCGGCCGCGGCCTCCATCATCTCCGGCGGGCTGGTGGCGCCGATCCCCGCCTATACATTGCTCACCGGCAACCAGCTGGATCCTTTGCCGATGATGGCCTGGGTCTTCTCTGTGAGTTTCCTGGGCATCTGGATTGCCTGGTATCTGCGTCCTGCCTTGCTCAACGACCACGGGCTGAAGTTTCCGGAAGGCATGGCGACCCTGGAAACGCTGCAACAGATCTATCGCCACGGGCAGGAAGCGATGGCGCGGATCAAGGTCCTGTGCAGCGCCGCGCTGCTGTCGGGACTGGTGAAGTGGATCGACGGATTCGTCTGGGCGATCCCGCGCTGGGCGCCCACGCCCGCGCTTGAACGGCTGACGTTCACGTTTGATCCTTCGCTGTTGCTCATCGGCTTTGGCGGCATCATCGGTATTCGAGTGGGCCTGACGCTGCTGCTCGGCGCCGCGCTGGCATGGGGCGGCCTGGCACCGTGGCTGCTCGACCATGCGTTGGTGGTGCTCGCGCCGAACGCCAGCGGCCCACAGTTCGCCAGACTGGTGGAGTGGCTATTGTGGCCGGGCGTGAGCCTGATGGTCTGCGCAACCCTGACTTCATTGGCGATTCGTCTGTTCCAGATGCCACGGAAGTCGGTTGGCGAACAGCCCGCAGATCAGGTACTGCGCGCCAGGGTGCGGTTCACGCCAGTACCCGCGTTGGGTTTGCTCCTGTCCATCGCTCTGGTGGTGGTCCTGCAGGCGTTGTTGTTCGGCATCGACTGGTGGATGGCCTTGTTGAGCATTCCGTTGGCGATTTGTCTTGCCGTGGTTGCAGCCCGGGTGGTGGGGGCCACTGGCATCGCGCCGATTGGCGCCATCGCCAGCCTTTCGCAGCTGAGCTTCGGCGTGGTTGCTCCTGGCCAGGTGTCCATTAATCTGATGAGCGCCAACACGGCGGGTGGCGCGGCCGGGCAGTCCACCGACCTGATGAACGATTTCAAGGTCGGTCTGGCAATCGGCGCGACGCCGCACAAACAGCTCATTGCCCAGTGCATCGGTATCTTCATCGGCAGCGTGGTGGGCGTGTTGGTGTACCTGACGCTGATTCCCGATCCGCAGACCATGCTGCTCACCGAACAATGGCCCGCACCGGCCGTTGCGACCTGGAAGGCGGTGGCCCAGACGCTGACTCAAGGGTTGGAATCGTTGTCGCCGGAGATTCGCCTGGCGATTGTGATCGGCAGCGGTTTCGGCGTGGTGCTCGGCGCGCTGGACAGCCTCTTGCGACGTTCGGCTCGCTGGCTGCCGAGTACTGCCGCGCTGGGGTTGGCATTCGTGTTGCCAGCATCGGTCTCCATGATGATGGGCCTTGGCTCGGTACTGACCTGGCTGGTCAGCCGCCGTTGGCCAAGCATCACCGAGCGCTTTGCAATCACTGCGGCAGCGGGGCTGATCGCTGGCGAAAGCATCACCGGCGTGGGTGCTTCATTCTGGGAAATGCTGCGAACGCTATAACCGTTCCGAACAAAAACATGGCATCTAGTTGAAACATGCCTGCTTAATAAGTAAGACTATTTTATTTAATGATGCCGGTAATCCATAAAACGGATTTCGTCGTTCGGTCGACAGCGTGATATTTTCCGGCCGCCTTTCTATGGCGGAAGTACACGCACCAGCGGCCGCTTATATGGCCACCGCCTTAGTTGATGCATTCAGCTTCAGATTATCTCGGTCCGGATGGCGCTTACTTGCTGATGGACCAGACCGTCTGGAAGTCAGCGCTTCGCTTCACCGTTTCGCCGCTGCTACTCCGCAGGCTTTGCGCTGAAAAAGCGGTTCGCCACTCGTCCGAATGACACTGTCGCAATTGGCTATGGGCGCGCGGTGTTCAACTCCCGCAGTCGAGACGTTCAGGAGCAGGCAGCACTCGCCATGAAACAGGACTTTCCTGACCTGAACAGCGGCGAAGGTCTGGTGGAAATGACCTACGGCGCGCAAATCGCACCCTGGCTGGTAATGCGCCCTTCGGTGCAATACATCATCGAACCCGGTGCGTTTTACGGTACCGATACAGATAATGCTTTGATATTTGGTTTCCAGATCAAGGCAACGCTCTGAACTATGGGCTGTCAAAGCATGCAGTAACGCTGCGCTTGCTCATGATGGCCCCACCTACTTTTAACTTTCCCCAAAGTTATGCGTTAGAAGGATCAAGCAATGACTAACTCTCCTCCTTCAACTTCCGGCCGTCGGTGGCTGGTCTGGATTGTCGCCCTGGGCGTGCTCGTGTTCGGAGTGCCGTTCACACTGGGCGGTGCCTACCTCGTCACGCTGGGCGGCAGCTGGTACTTCCTGCTCGCCGGTATCGGTCTGATTGTCTCTTCCGTTTTGCTGTTCAGGCAGCGACTGGGGGGCGCCTGGCTGTTCGCGGCTCTGATGGTGCTGACCGTGATCTGGGCGCTGGTCGACGCCGGGCTGAACTTCTGGCCGCTGGTGTCGCGTCTGTTCGCGCTGGGCGTGCTGAGTCTGCTGGTGGCACTGGTTTACCCGAGCCTGCGCAAGACCAACGGTCTGCCCGCCGGTCGGGGCGGTTATGCGTTGAGCGGCGCGCTGGTCGTGGCCATGGCTGCCGGCTTCTGGGGCATGTTTGTCCCGCATGCTTCGGTTTCGCCAACCGGCGAAGGTCCGGGCCTGACCAAGGTTGACCCGGCCAAGGCCCAGAAGAACTGGGAGCATTACGGGAATGACACAGGCGGCAGCCGTTTTGCGGCGCTGGACCAGATCAACCGCGACAACGTCTCGAAACTGGTTCCGGCCTGGACCTACCACACCGGAGACGTTGCAGTAAGCGACGGCAACGGTGCGGAGGACCAGCTGACACCGCTGCAGGTTGGCGACAAGGTCTTCATCTGTACCCCGCACAACAATGTCATCGCGCTGGATGCCGATACCGGCAAAGAGCTCTGGAAAAACCAGATCAATGCCAAATCCGCGGTCTGGCAGCGCTGCCGGGGCCTTGCGTACTTTGATGCCATCGCCGCGGTCGCTCAGCCTGCCGGTACGTCTGGCAGCGCCGTTACGGTTGCCGCCGGTGCCAACTGCCAGCGCCGTCTGCTGACCAACACCATTGATGCGCGTCTGATTGCCGTGGACGCCGACACCGGCGAGTTCTGCCAGGGCTTTGGCAACAATGGCCAGGTGGATCTGAAAGCCGGTCTGGGCAGTGTTCCTGATTCCTACTACCAGCTGTCGTCGCCGCCGTTGATGGCCGGCACCACCGTAGTCGTCGGCGGTCGAGTGGCCGACAACGTGCAGGCAGACATGCCGGGCGGCGTGATCCGTGGTTTCGACGTCATGACCGGTGAGATGCGTTGGGCGTTCGACCCAGGCAATCCGCAGAACAAGCAAGAGCCAGCTGGCGACAGCACTTTTGTACGCAGCACGCCAAACAGCTGGGCGCCGATGTCCTACGACCCGTCCACCAACACCGTCTTCCTGCCGATGGGCAGTTCCTCCACCGACATCTATGGTGTGGAGCGGACCGAGATGGACCACAAGTACGGTGCTTCTGTTCTGGCCCTGGATGCGTCCACCGGTGATGAGAAGTGGGTGTACCAGACCGTCCACAACGACCTGTGGGACTTCGACCTGCCGATGCAGCCTAGCCTGATCGACTTCACCAAAGCAGACGGCAGCAAGGTTCCCGCCGTTGTGATTGGCACCAAGGCCGGCCAGATCTTCGTGCTGGATCGCGCGACGGGTCAACCGCTGACCAAAGTGGAAGAAGTACCGGTCAAAGCCTCCAACATCCCGAACGAACCCTACTCCAAAACTCAGCCAAAGTCCGTCGGCATGCCGCAGATCGGTGCACAGCACCTGACCGAGTCGGACATGTGGGGTGCTACGCCGTTCGACCAGATGCTGTGCCGCGTTTCGTTCAAGAAGATGCGCTACGAAGGGCTCTATACGGCGCCTGGCACTGACGTTTCATTGAGCTTTCCCGGTTCGCTGGGCGGGATGAACTGGGGCGGTATTTCGACTGATCCTGTCCATGACTTCATCTTCGTCAACGATATGCGTCTGGGCCTGTGGATCCAGATGGTTCCAGCCGAGCGCGAGGCCAAGGCGTCGTCCGGAGGCGAGGCCATCAACGCGGGTATGGGCGCGGTGCCGCTCAAAGGCACGCCTTATGCGGTCAACAAGAACCGCTTCCTGTCCCTCGCGGGCATCCCGTGCCAGGCGCCGCCGTTTGGCACGCTGTCGGCGATTGACATGAAGACACAGAAAGTCGCCTGGCAAGTGCCGGTCGGCACCGTCCAGGACACAGGTCCGCTGGGCATCAAGATGCGCCTGCCAATGCCGATCGGCATGCCGACGCTGGGCGGAACCCTTTCCACCCAGGGCGGCCTTGTGTTCATCGCCGGCACGCAGGATTACTACCTGCGCGCGTTCAACTCTGCCAACGGCGAGGAAGCGTGGAAAGCCCGCCTACCGGTGGGCAGCCAGGGTGGCCCGATGACCTTTGTGTCGCCCAGGACCGGCAAGCAATACGTGGTAATCACCGCCGGTGGTGGTCGTCAGTCACCGGATCGTGGCGATTACGTGATCGCCTACGCGCTGCCTGACAAGAAGTAACGCCAAACCCGCTGTGGCCTGCAATGGGCCGCGGCGGGGTGGTTCACAGCCGATAATCGTCAAGCGATTCAAAACCGTCGTCCATTTCACGTCATGGAATATTCATAGGCTTATTTTCGTTGAGCGGATTTTCCGCTTGGGAAGATCTGGCTGAGTTTTCGCAGTCGTCACTCACTTGGTTTCTGCAATGTGGATTTCATGCATTCGTGCAGAAAGCCCGAGACACTGACCGGCTGCCATTGGTAAGTCGTTGATATGACTATGGTCTTGCGTGTCTGCCGCTTGGCACAGGGACTGCAACTCTCTCTGTGTAAACAGCCGGACAGGCATCCAGACCCGTCCGCTGACCGTGAGCCCGGAGGAAACAAAATGAACGCTATCGACCTTCTCAAAGCAGACCATGAACGTGTCAAAGCCATCCTCACCCAGTTGAGCGAGTCCACCGAACGCGCGGTGAAAAAGCGCACCGACCTGCTTAACAAGCTGGAAATGGAAATCACCCTCCACACCAAACTGGAAGAAGAAATCCTCTATCCGGCTTTTAAGGAGGCAGGTTCAAAAGAGCAGGACATCATGTACTACGAGGCGAAAGAAGAGCATCGCACTGTTGATTCGCTGGTACTGCCGGACCTGAAGAACACCGACCCGGCCACCCCGGAGTTTTCCGGCCGCGTCAAGGTGGTGAAGGAGCTTCTGGAGCACCATATCGAAGAGGAAGAATCCGAGATGTTTCCTCAGGCAAACGAGCTGCTTGGCAAGGCCAGACTCGATGAGCTGGGCGCGCAGATGGAAGCGATGAAAGCTGAGTTCAAGAAGATGTCACGCTCTGACCTGGCTGCGTGATTCAGGCATCAGTTGCAGGCCCAGCTACGGCTGGGCTTTTTATTTCAGACGTGGACTAGAGCCCCAGGCAAACCGCTCCCGCCGCAACCAGCCCACAGACGCCCCAGCGTCTTGCGCTCATTTCCTGACCCAGGAAGATTTTCCCGATCAGCGCTGCAAACACGACGCTGGTCTCGCGCAACGCTGACACCCCGCCCATTGCTCCCGATTGCATGGCCCAGATTACGATGCCGTAAGCGGCGATCGACACCAGACCACCGGTGAGCGACGAGCCGACGGCGGCGGGGTGGGTCTTCAGTGAAGTCGTCAGGGCGCGACGACCACGGCTCGCCACGAACAGCACCGGCATTATCCAGTACGACAGGAACATCCAGGCGGTGTAGGCCAGCGCCTGGCCGCCCGACTGACGTACCCCGACACCGTCGATGACCGTATAAAGGGCAATCAGTACGCCTGTGGCGAGCGCCGTCAGCATGCCTGCGCGGGATACGTGTCGGTCGAGAAGGCCAAGCGCAAGGATCCCGCCCGATATCATGACAATCCCCAGCGCGTGCACCAGGCTGATCGCCTCGTCCGCGAACAACGCCGCGCCGAGTGTGACCAGCAACGGTGACGATCCCCTGGCGATCGAGTAAGCCACCGCCAGATCATTGGTGCGATATGAACGTACGAGGCTGACGTTGTAGACGATGTGTACCAGCCCGGACGCGATGATGTAGGGCCAGGCTGCGGCGGCCGGCAACGGCAGGACGAGCACGGCGACCGTCGACACGGCAGCTATCAGGATGCTCATCCATGCCATCGACAGATGACGGTCGCGATTGCCGTGCAGCATGGCGTTCCACCCTGCATGAAGCATGGCTGCAAGAAGAACGAGACCGCCGGCATAACTGACCATGGTTCTTTCCGGATTCAGGACGCGAGAAGGGGGCGCCGATGCGGTAGTCGCATTAGGCCTGGAAGGTTTGGCCTGCAAAATATCTATCTTGGTGCGCAATGACAAACCAGATAAATTGGCGGTTCACGTTAGAGAAGCTAACCCGAATGAAGCAACAACTCCCGCCGCTCAACGCGCTGCGCGCCTTCGAAGCTGCCGGCCGGCTGTGCAGCTTCAAGGAAGCTGCAGCCGAGCTGCATGTAACCTCCGGGGCGATTAGCCAGAGCGTCAGACTGCTTGAGAACTGGCTCGGCGCATCGCTGTTCGAGCGGCGCAATCGGCAGGTGATCCTGACGCCTGCGGCCAGGGCTTATCTGGCCAGGATCGGACCGTTGCTGGAGCAGATTGCAGTGGCGACCGCGCAGTTCGGCTTTCCGGATGCAGCGCCTCGCACGTTGTTGGTGAACGCTCTGGCGACCTTTACCTTGCGCTGGCTGGTGCCGAGACTAGAGGCCTTTCGCGCCAGTCATCCGGGCATCGATGTGCAGGTGCACACCTCCAATATGCCGGTGGAAAGTATCAAGGAGATCTACGACGTCATCATCCGCGGCGGGCCGGACACGCTTTATGGCTACTCGACCAAGGCCTTCCTCGGCGAAGACAGACTACCGGTCTGCAGTCCGACGCTGCTGGAAAGAGTGCCGTTGCGCGTGCCAGAGGATCTGCGGCACCACACGCTTCTGCATACATCGAGTCTGCCCAGGCTCTGGCCGGACTGGCTGGCGAGCGCCAACGTGCCTGCCTTGAAGCCAGCGGCCGGTGTGGTGTTCGACCATTTTTACCTGACCTTGCAGGCCGCCATAGACGGCCTGGGCATCGCAATGGGCCCTGCGGCACTCGTCGCCAGCGACCTGCAGGCCGGGCGGCTGGTTACGCCCTTTACCGGGCCACGACTGAAGTCGCGCAGCTACTGCGCCTATGTGCCGCACGAAAAGCTGGAGGATGAGGCGGTGCAAGTCTTCTGCTCATGGTTGGAGCAGCAGGGGGCGGGCAGATCGTCAGCAAGCGCAGCGCCGTCCGGCTAACTCCCACAGAAGCGCCGGACCGCTTTTGATTCTGCCCGCAGGGCGTGGGAGTCCAGCTTGCTGACGATCTGCCGGGAACCGGCAGCAAAGCGACACACGCGGTGTGCCTGAAGAAACATGGTCGGATCAGTTGCTGCCGCTGCGCGGCAGATCGTCAGCAAGCTAACTCCCACGCCCTTCGGGCAGAAGCCCTGTGCCCGCTTTATATCTGTTGAATTACCGCCCAGAGCAACCAGCCTCCCACGCCCTGCAGGCCGAAGCGCTGAACCAGCTTTTGATTCTGCCCGAAGGGCGTAGGAGTCCAGCTTGCTGACGATCTGCCGGGAACCGGCAGCAAAGCGGGATACGCGATGTGCCTGAAGAAACATGGTCGCTTCAATTGCTGCCGCGCAGCGCCAGCAAAGCGGCATACGCGATGTGCCTGAAGAAACGTGGTCTACCGCTCGATGCTTCGGCTCCAGCGCGCGTTCCATTCAGGGCGGATCTGGTTGACCTGGTCCCAGTCGATGGTCACGGCGGTTTCCAGGTATTTGTTCATTGCCGCGACTTGTCCACGGGTCTTGTCTGTGGTCGGCGTCCTGGGGTTGGACGGGATCTGATCGCCAAACTCCAGCGCCGGGGCCTGGGCCTCGGGGGTCAAGAGATAGGCTGCCAGTTTCTGCGCCAGTTCAGGCTGGCTGTTGTTGGCGATGGCGCATTCGGCCACGTTCAGCACCACGGCACCTTCCTTGGGTGGCGCGTATTCCACCGCAACGCCCTTGATCTTGAGCGCCGTTACCTGGGTCGGCGTCAAAGGGAACAGCGCCGCTTCGTCGGTCTGGACCATTTCGGAAATCTTTGCCGAGCTTGCGATGTACTCCAGCACGTTGGGGCCAACCGTCTTGGGCCATGCCTTGAAACCAGGCTCCACGTCTTTCTCACTGCCGCCCTGGATGCGGTTGAACATCAGAAAACCATGCAGGCCGAAAGTGGAGGAGGCCAGGGACTGGAACACCACTTTTTCCTTGTAACGCTTGTCGGCCAGGTCCATCCATGAGGTCGGTGTGCTCCAGCCGTTTTCCTTGAACATACGCGTGTTATAGGCAAGGCCCGTGACCCCGAGACTGACTGCGGCCGCCTGTTCCTTGATCTTTGCCTTGGCGGGCAGGTCCGCCAGCCCGGGGCTCGGTTGCAGGGCGTCGCACAGGCCCATGGAAATGGCGCGATACATGATCCCGTCGTCGAGGAACATCACGTGCATCTGCGGGCTGTCCTTGCTGGCCTGGACTTTCGCCAGGATGTCGGCCGAAGTCCCGGGGACGATGACCACCTTGACGTTATTGGCCTTCTCGAACGCCGGCAGTACCTGATCGGCATACAGACGTTCCATGGTCCCACCGTTCATGCCCAGATAAAGCGTTGTTTCGGCCCGAGCAGGCGCGCAGACCAGCAGGGCGGCGAGCGGCAGGCACGACAGGCCTATGGCGGCGCCGCGTGTGACGCTGTCGGGTTTGGCGTTCTTCAATCTGGCATTGATCATAGCGGCGACCTTCCTCTGTGCATTGGGATGACGTTGCTGGGTAGAGTGACGACGGGTGTTGCTGTCTCGGCCTGAAAGCGGCCTATGGAAAACGCGTCCAGCGCGATGGCCGAGCGACCTTCGCAAACCCATTCGGCCAGTGCTTCGCCGACCGCCGGGCCAATCTGGAAACCGGCCCCGGCAAAGCCGAAGCCGTGCAGCAAGCCGGGCTGGCGCAGGCTTGGGCCCAAGACCGGCTGGCGATCCGGCAGATAGCCTTCGGTGCCGCTCCAGGTGCGTATCGCCATGGCCCCAGCCAGCGGTGGATACAGTTCGACCGCGTTGCGCAGAATCTCCAGCACCGCAGCCTGACCGGGACGCGCTCGCGCAGGGTCCAGCGCGAAGCCTTGACCGCCACCGAGCACGCAATTGCCGCGCGCGACCTGGCGCGCGTAGATGCCGCCACCTTCAACGCCGGTGCTGACATCCATGAACATCGGCAGCGGTTCGGTCACCAGCATCGCCGGATGGCCGGAGTGCATCGGCACCGGTTCGCCGAACTGTGCCGCCAGCTCGCCGGCCCATGCGCCGGCGCAATTGAGCAGCCAGGGTGCGCGCAAGGTCAGGCCGCTGGTGGTGCGGACGACGAACGCACGACCATCGTGATCCACTTCAGTGACCTGCGCCTGCTCGAAAATCTGTGCCCCTGCGCGCCGGGCCGCACGGGCGAACGCCGGGGAAACCAGGCGCGGATTGGCGTGACCGTCATCGGCGCACAGCGACGCGCCAACCGCGACATCGCCGGCCCACGGATAGCGCGCTCGTAGCTCATCGCGATCGAGCAATTGCAGATGCAGGTCATACGGGCCGCTGGCCACGGCGTAGGCACGCAGCGCGGCCATGTCCTGCTCGCTGCGCGCCAGCTTGAGATGGCCGGACCGGACATACTCGCCATCCGTGCCGAGGAGCTCGCGCAGATTGCCCCAGATCTGGTGCGCGCGTTGCGACAGGGGAAGTTGCGACAGCGGCCTTCCCTGGCGACGCACACCGCCATAATTGACTCCGCTTGAGTGCGAGCCGCAGAAGTCGCGCTCCAGCAGCGCCACGCGTCGGCCTTTGCTGGCCAGCGCCAGCGCCGCGGACGAGCCGACGATGCCGCCGCCGATGATCAGAGCGTCAGTTTCGATTACTTCGCTCATGGCTCGATCTCCAGGCCGAAAGGCAGCGGCTTGACCGGCGCCTGGCCACGCAGACGACCAACGCTCTGTACGTCGCGCCCGCTCTGGGTCGCGATGATTTCCGCCGTGGCCATGGCGCACATGCGCCCTTGGCAGCGGCCCATGCCGACCCGACACATCGCCTTGACCCGGTTGATCTCCCAGTGGCCGTCGGCGACCGTGGCGCGAATCTCGCCGGCGCTCACTTCTTCGCAGCGACAGATCAGGGTCTCGTCCGGCACGCTGGCTGCCCAGACTTCAGGAAACGGGAATGCGCGTTCCAGGCCTTGCCGAAATTTCCGGATGCGTTGCAAGCGCTGCCTGAGTTGCGTGCTGCGCGCAGCGTTTACCGATTGATCCGGCTGGCCCGACAGATCGCCAAGCAAGGTCAGTGCCGCGAGCTCACCGGCCATCTCCGCCGCATCAGCGCCCATGATGCCGGCGCCGTCACCTGCCAGATAGACGCCCGGCACGCTGCTGCGTCCGGCCTCGTCGCGGGTCGGGAGCCAGGCACGGTTCAGCGGGTTCCAGGCAAACTCGCAGCCGAGGAGGTCGGTCAGCTGCGTTTCGCTGCGCAAGGCATGGGCAAAGGCTACCGCGTCACATTTCAATTCGTGCAGCTTGCCGCGATGCTGCCAGCTGACGCCGTCGACGCGCTGTTTGCCGTGAATGCGTTCAAGCGTTGCTCCCTGATGCACAGGGACACCATGGGCTGTAAGCCAGGCGCGGTAATACAAGCCCTTGGCGAGCGTGGCAGGTTGGGCAAGAAGGGCGGGCAATGCACGGCACTGCGCGGCGAAGGGCGAACTGTCCAGCACCGCCACGACGTTCGCGCCGGCCTTGGCGTACTGATAGGCCACCAGATACAGCAATGGCCCGCTGCCGCTCAGAACAACACGCTCGCCGATGGCGCAGCCCTGATATTTCAGAGCAATCTGCGCCGCACCCAGGCTGTAAACGCCCGGCAGCGTCCAGCCGGGCACCGGCAGGATCCGGTCGGTCGCGCCCGTGGCGACGATCAGCTGTTGATAATCAACGCGGCCGGCGCGACCTTCTCGCAGCGTATCGAGCCGGCCGTTCTCGGCGTTCCACACCAGCGTTTGCGGACGGTAATCGATGGTGGTTGCCAAGGCGTCGAGCGTCTGGTGGACAGCCGAAGCCTTGCCCGCTTCAAAGCCATAAAGAGCCTTGGCGGAACGCGCGAAGTTCTCGGGCTGGCGACGGTAGATCTGCCCGCCGCCGCGCAAGCCTTCATCGATCAGGCACGGTCGCACGCCGTGGGCGAGCAGGGTCTCGGCAGCGCGGATGCCCGCAGGCCCGGCACCGATGATCACCACCGCCTTCCCGGTCGGGTCGCCGTTGGAGCCGGATTCGCTCAGCGCCTCTTTCCCAGCGGCATTCATGGATTCGTCCCCGCGCACTGCACACGCCCAGGCTCGCGGCTGACCTCCTGACCGGCCTCCAGCAACGTCGAGCAGGCTCGCACCCGCCGACCGTCACCCAGCCGGACCCAACAGTCCTGGCAGGCACCCATCAGGCAAAAACCGGCGCGCGGCTCGGCGCTGAAGTCGCTGCCGCGCAGGTGATCGCCAGCCGTCAGCACGGCGGTCAACAGCGTGTCGCCCAGCAGGCCGCTTGCGGGCTTGCCGTCGAGGGTGAACGCCAGGCTCGGGCGGTCGGTTTCGACCAATCGTTTCAACAATGCCATGACAGCGACGCTCCGCACCTCGAGTTAATGTCTGCCGACCAGCACCCGATCCAGGCCGTACACCCGGTCGAGCAGGATCATGGTCGCCGCAGTCAGGGCGATGACCAGCGCCGATACCGCGGCCATCATCGGGTCGATGGATTCGGTGGCATACACGTACATGCGCACCGGCAGGGTCTGGGTCGCCGGCGAGGTGACGAAGATCGACAGCGTCACCTCGTCGAAACTGTTGATGAACGCCAGCAGCCAGCCTCCCGCGACACCGGGCAGGATCATGGGCAGGGTGATCTGACGAAACAGTGTGAAACGGCTGGCGCCCAGCGATTCGGCCGCCTGCTCGGCGCTGCGGTCGATGCCGATGGCCGCCGCCAGCACCAGGCGCAGCACGTAGGGAGTGATCACCAGCGTGTGGGCCAGAATCAGCCAGGTAAAACTGCCGTTGACGCCCATCAGCGCGAACAGGCGCAGCATCGCCACACCAAGCACCAGATGCGGAATGATGATTGGCGACAGAAACAGCGCATTGAAGAAATTGCGACCGGGAAACTCGTGGCGAGTGATCGCCAGCGCAGCGGGCACCGCGATCAGCGTCGCCAGCGTGGCGGAAACGAACGCCAGAATCAGACTGTTGTAGAACGAGTCGACGAAGTCCGCGCGCTCGAAAATCGCCCTGAACCAGCGCAGCGAGAACTCGGTGGTGGGCAGGCTCAAAGTGTTCTCCGGTGTGAAGGCGACCAGACACACCACGACCAGCGGAGCCATCATAAAAACCACTACCAGAGCATGGAAGGTCAACGCCAAAGAACCGTTTCTGGACATGCTCATACCCCCAGGGATTTCTTGTAGCGGCCTTCGATCATGCGATTCCAGGACAGCATGATCAGCAGATTCACCAGCAGCAACGCCACCGCAATCGTTGCGCCCATGGGCCAGTTGAGTTCCGAAAGGTATTGGTCGTAGACCACGGTCGCGACCATCTTCAGACGGCGACCGCCCAACAGACCGGGAATGGCGAACGAGCTTGCGGCCAGGCCGAAGACGATCAGCGAACCGGAAAGCACACCCGGCATGACCTGCGGCAGCACAATCATGCGCATAACCTTGGCCTGGCTCGCACCAAGCGACAGCGCGGCCTGTTCGGCGGTGGGATCGAGCTTCTGCAGCGAGGTCCAGACCGGAATGATCATGAACGGCAGCATCACGTGAACCAGGGCGATGATCACCGCAAAAGGCGTATAGAGCATCTTCACCGGACGCCCGCCCATGGCCTGCAATGCCTGGTTGATCAGCCCGTCGGCACCGAGCAGCAGGCTCCAGCCGAACGCCCGAACCACGACCGAAATCAGCAGCGGCGTGAGGATCAGGATCAGAAAGATCGAGCGCCAGGGCGTGCGCATGCGGCTGAGGATGTAAGCCTCGGGCACGCCGATCAGCACACAGAGGAACGTCACCAGCGCGCTGATCCAGAAGGTACGCAGGAAAATTTCATAGAAATAGGAGTCGGTGAGCACCGCCACGTAGTGGCCAAGGGTGTAGCTGTCGCTTTTGACCCCGACTTCGTAGTCGAACACATTGAACGACAACACCAGCGTCAGGCCCAGCGGCAGCACCAGCAAGCCGATGTACAACGCCAGTGCGGGGGCCGACAGCCAGTAGCCGCGACCGCCCCGGCGTATTTCGGTCAGCGCGCTCATGCATGTACCTCGTCGGCATCCAATACACGCAGCAACTCGGATGGCCAGTCCAGACCGACCGGCGTACCTTCCTCCAGCGGCGCCAGGCCGTCATTGCGACGCACCACCGTGACCTCACCGACGCCGGTCTGGATTCGGTAAAGCCACTGGCTGCCGAGGAAGTAGCGGGTCACGATTCGCCCGGACAATCGCCCGCAGCCGGTAGCCACCAGATCGATCTTTTCCGGACGCAGGCTCAGGGTCAATGCACCTTCGCCCGGCAACTGGCGGACCTGCGGGCACCCGGCGCTGTCCAGATCGCCGGGCAGCATGTTGGCCTTGCCGACGAAACCGGAGATGAAGCGGGTGCGCGGGTGTTCGTAAAGTTTGTAGGGTTCGTCGATCTGGGTGATGCGCCCGGCCTGCATGACCACCACACGGTCACTGATGGACAGCGCCTCGGCCTGATCGTGGGTGACCATCAGCGTGGTAATCCCGACCTCGTTCTGGATACGCCGAATCTCGAACTGCATCTCTTCGCGCAGATTGGCGTCGAGGTTGGACAGCGGTTCATCAAGCAGCAGGACCGGCGGCTCGATGACCAGCGCGCGGGCGAGGGCGACGCGCTGTCGCTGGCCGCCGGAAAGCTCGCGCGGATAACGTTCGGCGTGCTGGTTCAGACGCACCAGCTCCAGCACTCGCGCGACCCGGCTGCGGATTTCGGCGGCGGACACCTTGCGCATGCGCAGACCGAAGGCGACGTTATCGGTCACCGTCATGTGCGGAAACAGCGCGTAGCTCTGGAAGACCACACCCAGGCCACGGCTGCTGGGCTTGGCATGGGTGATATCGCGCCCATCGAGCACGATGCGGCCTTCGCTGACTTCGACGAAGCCGGCGATCATTTGCAGGGTGGTGGTCTTGCCGCAGCCCGACGGGCCAAGAAGAGAAACGAACTCACCCTGTTCGACAGCCAGGTGAGTGGCGACCACGGCGTCGATCGAGCCGTAACGCTTGGAGAGACCTTCGAGCTGCAAAAATGCCATGGCTGCTTGCACCTTGTTGTCAGGCGCGCCGGAGCACGCGTTTGTCATGGGCAGATGCGAAGTGAAGTCATGCAGCTCGGGTGGACGTTGGTGCTCGCTCTGAGTCGGCTACCGATGATTGTTCAAATCGCCCCTGTGGACTCAGATTAGGTCGAAGGCTAGGATGCGCTCAACGAGGAATTTCACTGAACAATATTTATTTTCAAATTCTTCCACTCATTGAATCGACAACGGAGGTAATCACCCATGAATTCCACTGAGCGGAATGAAGGTGAGAATGTTGTCGGTGTCGGCGCGGTTTGCCGACTGTTTGCCGTGCTCCGTTGCCTGGGCGATTGCGCTGAAGGCGGGGAACGGGTGACCCAACTGGCGCAACGCGTCGGCCTGTCCCAGCCCACGACCCATCGCTTGCTGCGCAGCCTGGTCGAGGAAGGCATGGTCGAGCAGGATTCGCTCTCCAGGCGCTATCGGTTGAGTATCGAGTTTTTCGCACTGGCCGCGAAGGCAGGCAATCCCGGCAACCTGCGCGATCTGGTCCGGCCAAGTCTGTTGCGTCTGTCGGCATCACTCGGAGATTCATTATTTCTGCTGGCCCGCAGCGGTTTCGACGCCATCTGTCTGGACCGCAGCGAAGGGCCATACCCGATTCGTACCTTCACCGGGGATATCGGCGGGCGAGTCGCATTGGGCGTGGGGCAGGGCAGCCTCGCGATTCTGGCGTTCCTGCCTGAAGAAGAGCGCGAGACGGTAATCCGCTACAACCTGCCACGCCTCAAGGATTTCCATCTGTACGATGAGGTGCTGCTCAGGTCCGAGATCGACAACGTACGCCGTCTGGGCTATGCCTCGCGCAACACCGGAGCCTTGCCGGGAATGGCCGGGCTGGCGGTTCCCATCCTTGATCGCACGGGGCGTGCCGTCGCGGCCCTGAGCGTGGCGACCATCAGCGATCGCCTCGGGCCTGATCGCCTGCAAACGGTGGTCGAATTGCTCAAGCGCGAGGCTTCGGCGATAAGCGCGAAGATCAATCCGTTTGACCCTTCACTGCGTCGCCCCAGCCAGGTCTTCGGGCTTTCCGAGTGACCGGCGGCAGCCTGTTCCTGACATTTTTATTACGCCAGTTAGCTACCGATTGGATCCATAATCGTGGACGTTCGTAACCTGATTAAAGAAATCAGCGGATAGGTCGATAGACCCAAGGCACGCTGCCTGAACACGGCAGCGACAGGGAAGTAGCACCATTCATTCGCGTTGAAGCGCAAACTACTTTCCCGAGATTTCGTCATGTCCAAATCCTTGCGGCTACAAATTCTTGCCATGCTCAGTGGCAGCCTGATCGTGATCCTCTTGATTGCGCTGGCCTGCTTCAACTTCCTGTCTCAGAACGTCCAGGCTTATCGCGAGCTGTTGCAAGGTCCGGTGCAGGCGTCGCAGCTGGTCGATGAAGCGAACCTGCACTTCAAAGTCCAGGTTCAGGAATGGAAGAACGTGTTGTTGCGTGGCAAGACCGCCGCCGAGCGTGACAAATACTGGACACGGTTTGAAGCTCAGGAGCGAGCGGTCCAAGACACTCTGGGTAAACTTGGCGGCTTGAAGAGCACCGACGCAGACCTCAAGAACCAGGTCGAAAAACTCAGGCAGGAACATCGCGAGCTGGGCGCGGCCTACCGCAACGGTCGTGACGCGTTCGTCGCCGCCGGCGGCGATGCGGCAGCGGGTGATCAGGCGGTCAAAGGCGTGGATCGCCAGACCAGCGAGCAGATGGCTGTACTGGTCGAGCAGTTGCATGCATTCAGCAGCGCACAGTCGGCCCAGATCAGCCAGGCTGCGGATCGCACCATTCTGATCGGTACGCTGGTGATGCTGGTGTCGGCGCTGTTGGTAGGCTTGCTGACGCTGTGGATGGTCAATCGCAACGTGGTCAAGCCGATCAGCATGCTGATCGAGTACGTTGCCAGGCTGTCCGAGGGCAAGTTCGGCGAGCGGGTCGACATCAGTCGCCGCGATGAACTGGGCCGGCTGGCGGCTGCTGCCAACACCCTGCGCGATTTTCTGGCTGACACTTTTGCGCGCCTCAAGCGCAGCACCACCGATCTGGATACCGCTGGCGGCGAACTGAAAGCCATCGCCGCGTTGATGGCGCAGGGCACCCACGAACAGTTCGAGCGCACCGATCAGGTCGCGACGGCCATGACCGAAATGTCCGCCACCGCGCAGGAAGTGGCACGTCACGCCGCTGATGCCGCACGCGCGGCCGACGACGCCGATCACAGCGCGCAGAGCGGGGAAAAGGTCATGCAGTCGACCATCGCCACCATCACCCGCATGCGCAATGAAATAGCCTCCACCGCCGGTGTGGTCCAACGCCTGGAAACCGACAGTGGCCGGATCGGCAAGGTGCTGGAAGTAATTCGCGGTATCGCGGACCAGACCAACCTGCTGGCATTGAACGCCGCCATCGAAGCGGCGCGTGCCGGAGAAGCCGGGCGCGGGTTCGCGGTGGTTGCCGATGAAGTCCGCACGCTAGCGAAGCGCACCGCTGAGTCGACTGCGGAAATCAATCAGATCATCAATTCGGTGCAGACCGGCGCGACCGATGCGGTACAGGCCATTCAGGGTGGCCAGGCGCGCAGCGAGGAGAGCGTCGAGCAGGTGACCCAGGCCGGCGAAACCTTGCAGCGTATTACGCTTGCAGTCGAGAACATCCGTGACATGAACCGTCAGATCGCCACCGCTGCCGAGGAGCAGACCTCGGTCGCCGAGGACATCTCGCGCAACCTGACCGAAATCACGGCGATCGCGGTGACCAACCAGGACAACGTCAAGCGCACCCAGGGCGCGAGCCAGGATCTGCATGGCCTGTCTGTAGGCCTGAACGATGTGATTTCCCGATTGAGCGCGTAGGGAAGCAGTGTGTCTAGGAGCGCGCTTGCCCGCGACGGACGGCGCGCAACGCCTACGCTCATTACGCCCAGCCGCTACGCGACTCGCCTTCGGCCTTGAACACCAGAGCCTTCAACCCGCCGTCTTCACGGGCGTCGGGGAATTCCGGCGGATTTTCCAGGCGCTGTTCAAAACGCAGGCCCGGCGCCTCGACTGCCGTATGCCGGATCAAAAACTCAGGCCCTACAGCCGGATCATTCATGCACGCCAGCACCGAGCCGTTCTCGTCCAGCAACTCCGGCAGCCGCCTCAGAACCCGCTGATAATCCTTGTCGAGCATGAAGCTGCCCTTCTGAAATGAGGGCGGGTCAATGATGATCAGGTCATAAGGGCCCATGCGGGTTACCTTGGCCCAGGACTTGAAGAGGTCATGCCCCAGAAAGCTGACGCGACTCAGATCGTGGCCGTTGAGGTGATGATTCTCGCGCCCGCGATTCAGCGCCGCGCGCGCCATGTCCAGGTTCACTACGTGGTCGGCGCCGCCAGCGATGGCCGCGACCGAAAAACCGCAGGTGTAGGCAAACAGATTGAGGATCCGCTTGCCCTGCGCCTGGGCACGCACCCAGTCGCGGCCATAGCGCATGTCGAGGAACAGCCCGCTGTTCTGCTTCTTGCCGAAGTCGACCTTGTAGCGCAGGCCGCTCTCGGTGATTACCCATTCGTCGATGGGCTCGCCCAGCAGCCATTCGGTGCTGCTCTGGGGCAGATAGCGATGCTGCAACAGCAGCGTATGCGCCTGACTCTGTTGCCACTGCACAGTGGCGGTCAGCTCCTGAAGTTGCGCAATCAGTGCCGCCAGTTCGTGATCCTGCGGTTGCTTGAACAACGACACCAGCACCACGCCCTGCATCCAGTCGACCGTAACGTGCTCAAGCCCAGGCCAGACCCGGCCGCGACCGTGGAACAGGCGACGTGTTTCAACGGGTGCGGCGGCGAGGGCGCTGCGCAGGTGCTGTTGCAGTAGGGCGAGTGCTTCGGGATTCATGACAAGGGTCGGTGCTGAAAAGGGCGCACATGTTAAACGTATTCGCCCGAATGGAAATCCCCGCGTTGGCGTCAGGCCATGGTCGCTGCCACTCTATGGCCACTGCCACTCTAGGGTAACTGCGACTTCGCGCGAACGATCTTTTTCGCTTTGACTTCGTCGGCGTAGGCCTTGAGCTGATCGGCATCGCTGTACAGCCGATTGACCATCTGCAGGATGGCGGTCACGTCGACGTCTTTCATTTGGGAGGCGAGCTTGAGAATTTCATCTGCGGTGGTTTCGAGATTCGTGGCGGTGCCCTTCAAATGTCTTTTCAACTCCTGGGTGGATTTGTTGAGCGGCATGGCGGGTCCTGTGGTCGAGTGCGGTAGTCCATGCGCCAAGCATGGCTTTTTCCAGGCTGACAAGCAAACGGCGCTCAAGGCAGGCCGTTCAATCGTCCCGGGTCAGCACTTCGAGCAGTTCGATCTCGAACGACAGGTCAGAGCCATGCTGAATATGCGCGCCCATTTTCCGCTCACCGTAGGCCAGATGCGCCGGCACGAACAGCTTGCGCCTGCCGCCGACTTTCATGCCCATCAGGCCCAGGTCCCAGCCCTTGATGACCCGCCCTGTGCCGATTACACACTGGAAAGGCTTGCCGCGCTCATGGGAGGAGTCGAAAACAGTGCCATCCTGAAGACGGCCGGTGTAGTGGGTGGTGATCAGTGCGCCCTTGACGACGGCCTTGCCGTCACCGACCTCAATATCGGTAATCTGCAGTTCGGGCGTGGTGGGCTCAAGGTCAGGCTTGCCGCCGTTCGCTGTGTCGTCGCTCATGAATAGTTCTCTCAAGTGATCGCGGGCTGCTTTCTCGCAGAAAACCGGCGCAATGACAAGCGCCTGAAATGCAAAAGGGGAAGCCTGAGCTTCCCCTTTTGGTGCGACGGTAAAGTGCCGCCGTTACATCAAATTCTGCGAACTGGCGATCATGGCCTGAGCGATATTCTGCTTCTGCTCTTCGCTGAAGCCATCCCAGACATGGACCTTGGCGTAGTAGCCAAGACCTGCGAGGCAATACAGGCTCAGGGTGAACACGATGAAGATCGAGACGAATGTCCAGCGGCCACGATCATTCTCGCCATTGAAATCGCGCGAATAGCGAGCCTCGGCGGAGCTTCGCGCCAGCAGGGACGTGGACAGACGTTTGAACCATTGAAACAGGTGAATCACAACAAGCCGCAACATAGTGGAATAGCCTCGATATCAAAATAACGGAGCTGGCGGTGCCCACGCTTTAATAGCGCGAGACGTCGACGCCAGGCTCGAATCCAGCCGCGACGCCGTGCGCCGGCGTCCGGATACAAATGCTTTAAACGCAAAAAGCCCGTCTATGACGGGCCTTTTGTTTTTATGGGTCTGGTCGATGCGTCGTTTATCAATACGTGGGCGTGAACTTCCCCGCGTATGATCATGGGCTCGACAGTGTGGAAACATTTTAAAACAAGTGGCTTATGGCTTCCATATGGCAGTCGCGGTTGTCAGACAACCGGTTGCACTTTGGGGTGCGGCATAAGGTCGCTGTGCTTTGTCCCGCCTTTACGCAGTAACCCGCCGCGCGATACTCATTCGAGTCAACCTTTGTAATACTTTTTGAACGAAGGAAATGACACCGGTTGTTGTAGGATCACGTCCCGTATTGATTTTCAGGACATTATGAATACCCTTCAGGAGCCTCCGTGTTGCTCCGTCCCCTTGTTCGCAACCCTGCGTTCCGGTCGCTTGCTCACTAGCGACGTCTCTGTGCCAGTCTGCCGTTTGCGCATGCCCCCCAGGCGCAGTCGCTCAGCACTATCCTCACCCTTGAAGCCTGTCGTACTCCGTATGGCGACGTTGAACTGTGCGCGTGTGAAAAAGCGCATGGCGGCTTCCCGTTTTGTTCATGAGATCGAGTAATCCCCATGGAATGGATCGCTGACCCCACGGCATGGCTTGGCCTGCTGACCCTGATCGTGCTGGAACTGGTGCTGGGTATCGACAACCTGGTCTTCATCGCCATCCTCGCGGACAAGCTTCCTCCCGAGCAGCGCGACAAGGCGCGCATCATCGGCCTGTCCCTGGCGCTGATCATGCGGCTGGGCCTGCTGGCGAGTATTTCGTGGATGGTGACGCTCACCGAACCGCTTTTCGAAGTGTTCGCTCACACCGTCTCCGGACGTGATCTGATCATGCTGTTCGGCGGTGTGTTTCTGCTGTTCAAGGCCACCATGGAACTGCACGAGCGTCTGGAAGGCCACGTCAGCCAGCGTACCGGCAACGCGGCGTACGCGATGTTCTGGCCGATCGTGGCGCAGATCGTTGTGCTTGATGCGGTGTTTTCGCTGGACGCGGTGATAACCGCCGTCGGCATGGTCGAGCATTTGTCGGTGATGATGATCGCGGTGATCTTCTCCATCGGTCTGATGATGGTCGCCAGTAAACCGCTGACCCGGTTCGTCAACAGCCACCCGACGGTGATCATGCTGTGTCTGGGCTTCCTGATGATGATCGGCTTCAGCCTGACCGCTGAAGGCCTGGGCTTCCACATCCCCAAAGGCTATCTGTACGCGGCCATCGGTTTCTCGATCCTGATCGAGATGTTCAACCAGATTGCCCGCAAACGTCGCAAGACCTCGACCCATGGCCAGCGCCCACGCCGTGAACGCGCTGCGCACGCGGTCATGCGCCTGCTTGGCGGTCGCCGGCTTGAAGAAGGCGAGGTCGACGAGGAAATCATCGACATGCTCGATGGCGACCTGCATGAAGGCGGCGCCAGCGATGCGGTCTTCGACCGACGTGAACGCGTCATGATCAGCGGTGTATTGCAGCTGGCCGAGCGACCGATTCGCACCGTCATGACGCCGCGCGCGGAGGTGGATTACATCGACCTGAACGACGACGCCGAGGCGATCCGCAACCGGCTGATGCATTCGTCCTATTCGCGGCTGCCTCTGGTCGGTGAAAAAGGGATCGATGAGCCGGTCGGATTCGTTCACAAGAAGGAGCTGCTGAAGGAGCTGCTCGCAGGCAATGAGCCGGACCTGCGGCTGTTGTCCCGCAAGGCCATCAACCTGCTGGAAAGCTTTTCGATCCTCAATGCGCTGGAGCAGATGCGCAAGGCTTCGACGCATATCGCGTTCGTGGTCAACGAGTTTGGCGACTTCATTGGCGTGCTGAGCATGACCGACATTCTGGAATCCATTGCCGGCCAGCTACCAGACGCCAGCGAAGTGGAAGGCCCGGACATCGTCGCGCAAGGCGACGGGTATCTGGTGTCCGGTGCGCTGAACCTTAGCCTGCTGCGCGAACGCACCGGTTTTCAAGCCAAGGCCACGGACGACTATCAGACCCTCGCAGGCCTGGTGATCAGCTTGCTGGACCGGTTGCCGATGATCGGCGACTACCTGGACTGGCAGGGCTGGCATCTGAAGGTCGTCGAGGTGGAAGAGCGACGGGTAACGCGCGTCCTGCTGCACAAGCATGCAGACAGCGGCAGCGGCAAATGAGGTGCCTTTAAGCTGAAAAAAACGGGCCTGCGGGCCCGTTTTTCTTGAACTTGCGCTCGATTGTCACCGAGCAGGCGAGCTCTTTGCAGGCTTGGTCTATCCTGCGTCATTGCCACGTGGCTTCAACGCGCAGTCAGCCACACCCATAAGACGGAGACTGTCATGACTGCCGCTTTCACCTTCAACCCCAACCTGACCTACGACGTGATCTCGACCCGCAAGGCCTACCCGGTCTGGCGGATTCGAGAGCGCAAGGTCTATGCCTATCTGGAGCATGATCCGCGCCGCGACTGGAGCGGCGAGATAGGCACCCTGAGCCTCGGCACGCCTCAACGTCTGGTCGATCATGACGGCCAGACCATTGCCTACATCGTGGGTGCTGAAGTCAGGGATATCAAAGGGCAAAGGTTCGCGCTGAGCGAGGTCAAGGACTGACGGGACGTACAGCTACTGTCCAACCCACCGCAACAGGCTCGCTGAGTACGCCATCGACAGTCGTATGAAGCGAGCCGGGAGCAGGCGACAGGCAGGGCGCGAAAAACCGTGTCAACCGCGACGCGGGCGCGACACCACCGATTCGATGTTCTTGCGGCCAATCAGCATCGGCCGTTGCGGCTCGGCCAGCCATTTGTACATCACCAGACAATCCACCAACCCCTGCTCGGCATGGCGATAGGCCTTCGGCAGGCGTCCGACTGTTTCGAACCCCAGCCTGTTCCATAACGCGACCGCCACCTCGTTGCTCGCGACTACCGAGTTGAATTGCATGGCGAGAAAGCCACTGTCTCGCGCCAACTGTTGCGAGTGCTCGCACATCAACCGCGCCACACCTCGACCGCGAGCCGCTTCGGTAACCATGTAACCGCAATTGCAGACATGATCCCCAGGCCCTGCCGCATTGGCCTTGAGGTAGTAACTGCCCAGCAACACATCATCCTCCTCGGCGACCAGCGTATGCAGCGGCAAGTCCATCCATAACGCACGAGCCTGTTCTTTGGTGACGGCCGGGTCGTAGGCGTAGGTTTGTCGAGCGGCTGCCACGGCCTGGAACGTCGGCCAGAAGAGATCGAAGTCGGCGGGTGTCATGGGGCGGATGTGGATCATGGGGGTCCTCGGATTTTAGTCGGGTGCCGCCAGGCAAGCGGGCTTCGGCGGCCACCTTATTCGCTCCGGGGACGGCTGTGCAAGTCAGGGGAAATGCCTCCGATCGGCGATATATCTATCCCGGCGGGCGAGCACGATGCAAAACATCTAACGCTCAGGCATGCGCATGCATGCGTAGTCACAAGAGTCAGGAGTGATCTTGAGACCCTTGGCTTCCAGTGCGCGGTAGTAGTCCTGAATTCTCAGCGTGCCGGACAGCCGAGCTTTGACAATGCAGTCGTGTTGTTGCCAAGAATGACGTTCCAGCTGGGCCCGCAGTCGCCTTTCCCCACCGGTTTTCCAGCCGAGCAGCGTCTGATCGCGCCAGCGTCGCTCAGGCCGGCCGGTCTGCAGATCATGTTCTGCCGTCACTGGGTCAAGATGCCGGCTCTGTTCCAGCACCGGGAGATCCGGAAGCGGTTGAGTGACATCCATATACCGCTGCAGGCAATCCCAGAACGCCAAAGCGTTGACCTTGTCCAGTCCGAGCGTATGCATTTTCGCCGCCAAGGTCAGCGAGTCACTGGTGTATCGGTGACGTAGCACAATTGTGTAATCGCTCGAGCCGAATCCTGTCGGTAGAGCTCGCAGCACGGGATCGAACTCTCCAAAAGGTGCTACGAACGGACGACTAAACCGCCGTTTGAAGCGAACCATCCCGTCGATTCTATTGAATTCACTCCCGTCGGGGCTGGCGTACAGGCCGTATAGTCGTAGCAATAAATCGCAGCCGATTACGCCCATGACATAAATAAATACGCTGCTCCAATAGGCGAGGAATAATGGACTGGTCCCCCATATCGTGCCTCTGAGGTATAGAAGCATGGCGGTGCAGATGACCAGGCCGGTTAGCTGAAGGAAATGAGTGGATTTGTGATTCATCAAGCCTAGTATCAGCGAAGCGATCATTGCAACTCCCGTGGCCAGTCCGATGGGTAGCATATGATCTCGCATAAACCTCGACTCAAATTCCAGGCTGGATTGCGTGAGAAAGCCTGAGCCCCAGAAGAGCCAAGTGCACGGAAAAGATAGCAGTTTAGCGACGAGAAGAAGATGAACGGTTTTACTGGAATTACGAAGCCTCCAGCGCTTTGCATCGCAATATAATTCTGGCTCGGAGTTTGAATCTATCTGATGCTCATAGATCAGATGTTCATTACTTCCAGTTGCAGCGAGATCTCTGTTACAGGGTCCAGAAACGCGTAGTGGCCGTAGGCGATATGCGTGTCAAAGATACCGTTGCGGTCCCGGTCACTAGCAAATTGCGCTAACGGCATGAGGGTAATGTCATCGCTGCGGTAGCAAGTTGAAGCATAAAGGACTGTTTCGGAAGGTTTCATCTGCAATGCTCAGACGCTGCTTGTATCAAACATGACGGGGTGACTTCTGTTGACGTGTTCAAAGAAGGTCAGAGTCCCACTTTCTTTCTATGTATTCAGCGGTAGGGGGCGGGGACCGTTTTAACAAGTCCAGGTACTGCTCAAACAGCTTGTCGTCGGGTGGCCGCGCTTCGAAGCCCAGGCTCAGGTCCTTGACATGGGTGACTATGACTCTTCGCTTGCGGTCGACGGTGACGAAGTTGTACTCGTGCCAGGGAAGGCTGTTTTCATGGGTTATCGGGTTCTGCCAGTTCAATAGTCGTAGCGCGGCCAGAAATCCGATGGCGGCTGGTCCGACCAGGAAGAGTATGGAGCCAGTGATCAGAGCGGCTCCCACGAGCACCAGCATATAGATTGCTGCAAGGTTTTGATCGCTGAGTATCGAACGCGAACAAAGCTTGCTTATCTGACATTTCAAAGCAAATCCTGATCCCATTTTTTCTCCGTAAACTCAGCCGTCGGCGGAAGCGAACTCTGTAGCAAGTTCAGGTACTGTTCAAATAGCGCGTCATCCGGAAGCCGCGCCTCAAAACCCAGGGAGCGGTCTGTGAAATGGGTGACAATGATTCTTCGCTTGCGGTCGACGGTGACGAAGTTGTACTCCTTGAAGGGAAGACTTTTTTCATGGGTTATCGGGTTCTGCCAGTTCAATAGTCGTAGCGCGGCCAGAAATCCGATGGCGGCTGGCCCGACCAGAAAGAGTATGGAGCCGGTGATCACAGCCGCTCCCACGAACACGAGCATACAGATTGCTGCAAGGGTTTTTATTATGCTGATTTCGAGATCAGAGTAATAGACATGATGGTCAAGTGTCGCGAGATGTTCATAAATCTGATAGTGGTAGGCAGTCTTCTGTCTTGCCATTTTTAGATAGAAGGCTAGGAGTGCGATGGCTACAAATATAAAGCTTATGAAAAATGACGGCTCGTTCAGTAAAGCATCCTTCAAAATCATAATGTAAATTCCGCAAGAGATTACGACTGCAGAAGTCATTAATAGCTGGCGCTGCAGTACCATGAGTGGAGATCCGGGCATTTGGTGGGTTGTCCACGAAAAAATCGCCTGGCCTTGATTCGTTTTGTTTACGCAAGCTAAGCTGCGGCCTGTTTGGCTGTTATCAGAACTCATGGTTGGTCTCCTTTCGGGTCAAGAGGTACTTCCAGTGCTATGGTCTCCGTCGGGTTCGCAGCCTGTACTGCCAGCCTGGTTTTAATCAGCCCGTCCGATGCCAGCTGCCCCTTGGGTTTCAGCTCTACCTGATAGAGATATGTTCTGGCTTTTGAGTTGGCTGGAGATTCCGCGGGTGGCCAGATCTGGAATTCAATGAATCTGGCTGTCTTGGAAAGCGGAACCCATGCTTGCCACAGAATTTCTTCCTCCGATGGCGGAATTACCGGGAAGTACATTTCTCCTGAGCTTTTCCCATACCGCTCATCGACGGTCCTGAAGGTACTTGTGCTGCTAAAACGTCCATTGTCTAGGAAGTGCTTGGCAATAGCGTTTTTGTTTTGTTCAACAGTTAGTACGGCATAGGGTCGCTCAGTGCTGATGACGCTGAGGTTTAGTGTCGCCCCTCGTACAGTTGCTGGCAAAGAAAGCTGGATCCATGCTCCGCTTTGGACACTTTGGACGGCATACCCGGATTCGCCCAACTCCAGACGATCCTCGTAGGTGCTCTTTACGAAGATGGACGGACTGTTCTGGATTTCCAGCAGTGTTCTGATTTCTTCAGCGTGTCCAACAGGATTATCTGAAATGCGAAGCTCACTAGATACGGACCATGACGACTTGCGTAGCCACCAACCTACGCTATCTTGTTGCAGGTAATTCACTACCATTGAAGCGATCAGATAGACGGCGCCGGCGATTGCCAGCGCAAATGTAAACCATGAACTTAAAACTATCGTGGCAGCTCCAGTCGAAGGTGAAAGTCCGGCGAAGACTTGAGCGAGGCTCCCTGCTGCCATCGTTAAAACGGCAGTCGACTTGATTCTTGTGCCAAGCAATTCCCCGGGAGTTTTCGCGTTGTCGAGATCCTCATAAAGGTCAAAGAGCTCTAATACGGCAGCCATCATCCCAAACGCCCCTACCGCCACCATCCCAACCCGAAATCCTTTGACTGCATTGCCCCATTCAATATTGCCCCGTCCCATCCAGTAAGTTGATGAGCGCTGGAGTATGCCGATGGTCTTACCTTCGATAATTACTGGCTGCGCAGCCTTGATAACGGCCCAGGGCGCTTCCACAAACACACCCATCAACAAGTTAAAGCTATAACCCAGCCCATAACCGATCTTGATCATGTCCCGCTCGCTGAATTCGCCGTCGCGCGTCAATTCATCGTAAAGCAGGGCGGTGTTGATGAAGTTGATCATGATGACGCCCCACGTGATCGTGGTCGCGGTTGCAGCGCCCAGGCGGCTTATCCAGTCTTTTGCCCGGGCCTCCCAATCTTTCAGGGTTTTCAATCCAGACTTCGCGTGTGCCTCCATTTCATTTTGAAGTGCAAGCGCATATCGGTTTTCCTGATAATCCAGCACCAGAGGCAGTTTGATCAGGTGTTTCTGAATGTCATCTTCAACCTGGGATATCTGACGGGACAGGCTTCTACGGTCATACGTGGTGTGCGGGTATAGCCAATTGCGTCTCAGGTTAGTGAGTTCGTTGTTCAACAGCAGGTGTCTGCTTTTCCAGGACTTGAGCCTGGCGCCAACCTCGGCGTCGATCGCCAGCTTGTGCGGTGAGCCAAGCAGTGCCCGGCCGATGATCAGACTTCGGAACAGCGACAGGACGTCTTTTTGTTTGCCTTTGCTGTACCTGGCGTCGACAGGGATCAAGGCAACCATGATGCTTTCGGCAACAGCTTTACCTTTACCGCTCGCCAGTTCTCGAAGCGCGCCGTAGGTGTCGCGGGCGGATTGCGAAAGCTTTTTCATCCACGCCTTATCGGCCACGTCGGGATGGTTCAAAGCTGCGTTAAGCTCTCCAACCCGCGTCGCTAGGTTGGTGTAGTCGTTTATCCCTTTAAGAACCTCGTCGGCCTCTTGATGCAGGGCTTCCTTGATCGCTGGAGAAAATCCGTAACGCAAAGTGCCAAACAGGCTGTTGGCGTTTTTTTCTTGCGCGAGCAACCAGTCGTGGGCCTCGATATCCTGGCTGTATACGGTCAGCAGCTCGCTCATGACGGTCTGCAGATACAGCAGGCTTTTCACATTCGTGGTGTCCACGAACAGCACTGCCGGGTCCAGGCCTATGTGTTCAGCCCATTGCCGAAAGTCAGCTTGTGTCTCCCTAATCTGCCGCAGCAGCGTGTCGCCAGTCGGTTGGTGCCTGGCGATATAGGCTCGCGCGCCCTTGAGGTCTATCTCGCGGCGCCATTTCGCGCGTTTATCCCAGCTTTCCGAATCCTTGGCTTCGGGAGCCGTGCCGTACTTGCGCAGTAGGGCACTTTTCATTTCCGAACTTTTGAAGAAGTCCGGGCCGACATGTGAGTCGTGGCTCGGCCCGGTCGCGACGACGTCCTCCAACAGCAGCTGGTCCAGATACTCGTCAACATCCTGAAGGTATCTCTGCGTCCGCACCACATCTCCCTTCACCGACGCCGGTAATCGTTCAGGGTTATCACTGCTGGCACACAGATTGGTAACCGTCTTCGCCATCTCCAGCTTGTGCCCATGCTCGTTCCGCCATACGCCATGAGCCGCCTGGTCCGCGGCCAGTTGCAAGCCCAGGTCATTGAGGATGGCGATTGGGTCGTCGAGGGCGATGAGAAGGGCGCTGTCCTTGTCCGGAACGCTACCCAGCCAGTAGGCCTCGGCACCAACCGGCGATAGCTGCGGTTTGCAGTTGGTATCCGTCTCCGTCATACCCGCACTGAAAGTTGGCACGGACGAGTCGTCGAAACGACCGTCCTGGTTGGCGTTGCCTGCGTCGACATCGGCAACCGCTTCAGCGATCCTGCCCAACGGCAGGGTGCCAGGTTCGGCCATGGTGTTGCAGTAGCCCGCCAGGTCGAGCGTTTTCATCCACTTGCCCCGGCTGTCGGCGTTAGAACGCATGTGTTCGCAGAGCCGCCACGTCCACTGCACCGGGGAAAAGGCCAGATGCAGGCGGCTGGTCCGGGGGTAGAGCAGATAACGGCTTGCCTGGCCGGTACTGCTGCGAGTGTCTTGCCCCAGGTGGGCCTCGGTCCAGACGATGCGCGTAAAGCACGCGTTTGCGCCGCTAACGACGTACTCGTGAAAGGTACGGGCCGTTTCATCGAAAACATACACATAGCCATCGTATAGCTGGCGCAGTGTGTAGCTTCGTGTGCTCAGCGGCGGCAACCGGGTCCAGTTGCCGTTCTTTGCCAAGGGTTTGAGCTTGTCTGGCGCAGGGTCATAACGAGAGCGGTCCAGGGCATAACGAACCGGAACGATGGCCACCTCCCGCTGCTTGAACGGACAGGTGCTGGTAGCCGTCGCGGGTTTTTTGTCGAACTCGGTGCCGCGACGGTCCCGGTCCGTGCCTTGCTTGTCATTCATGCGAAGCCTCCTTGGCTGCGTTCAAGCGGAAATTGTCCAGAGCTTCCAGGCGCAACTCGGGCGCGAGGCGGGCCTGTTCCGGATGCGTGCACTGCCAGCGTCGATAAGGGCCGCCCTCCAGATCGGTGAAATCCAGTCCCCAGAGCAGGCAGAGCTCTGCCCACGTCGCAAATGCGTATTCGCTGACAAGGCCCCAACGCCGGCCGCTCTCGATGGCATGCTCCATCCAGTTGTCTATCTGCGTGCCGGTTTTATCCGCGAATGCCTCTGCCTTGAGGGAGGTGAGCCATTTATGAAGGCGCTCTTGGAATACCCACCAGTAGGCCTGTTCGAAGGCCTCGTTTTGCGGCTCGCCCAACAGCGAGAACCTTGCCTCCCAGGCGTGGACCGGGCCGTATCGCACAAAACTGGTGAACGGGGTCTGTGGCAGCGGGTGCCAGCTGTGTACCGGTTGACGGACCCAGATCTGCTCCACCGGCCCCAGCACCTGGGCCAGGTGCTCAGGGCTGTAGCTGGAAAGCCAGTAATGCAGCACGACCGGGTCGGCGAATCTCAACAGGCTGCACTGACCCAGGTGATCAGGTGGCGAAAGGAATTGACGCAAATGGTCCGCGACAGTTTGCGTCGGCGCCTGGCTGTACAGCGCACAGGCGTCCAGATGTTGATCCGGTGAGGTGCGCCAGTCATGGATAAGCTGGGAAGGGGCATCGGCTCCGACCAGAATCGGGCCGCGCTCCTTGAGCGGCGCCCAGCGAGTGCCGACGTACAACGGTTTTATCGAGAGAGGCTCGCTGCGCTGGTAAAGCTGTTTGATGGCATCCGGGCGAAGCAGCCCGTCGATAAGCAGGTAATTGGCGAAATTCATTTTGCGGCGTCCCTCGCGGCCTTTTCACATTGCTCACACCGCGCAGTGCGTTTGAACGTTGTCGCCTGCGCCGGAATCAGCGGTTCGCCCGCTGTATCGGCATCCGTCGGCTGTGTCGATTCCGGCAAGACTGGCGCCGCCGGGACCCCTATCCCTGGCGCACCGCCCGAATTGAGCCTGATCTGCGGGCCGCACAGGGTGACGCCGCTGGGGTCGATCTTGATGAAGCTGCCGCCAGCCGTGAGAGTGACTTCCATACCTCCATCGATGACGATATCGCTGCCCTGTAGATGCACTTGCTCCCCGGCACGCAGCAAATAGGAAGCGCCCACCTGGGTGTGCGCGGACTGGCCCACGGTCAGGTGATCGTTGGCACGAACTTCGCTCAGACGGTCCGCGTGGATAACGCGGTGTTCTTCAGCCTTGAATTCGCTGTAGCTGTTGGCTTCGACACGGTCGTGCCGCTCGTTGCCGACGCGAATCTTCTGGTCGTGCTCAATGTTCTCGTCCCAGTCGCGCTGGGCGTGGATGAAGATCTGTTCCTGGCCCGCGCGGTCTTCGATGCGCAGCTCGTTGTAGCCTCGGCCATTCGGGCTGCTCAGGGACTTGAAGACACTGCGCGTCTTGTTGGCCGGCAGCTCGTAGGGCGGCACGTGTTCGGCGTGGTACAGGCAGCCGCTGATCAGCGGTTGATCGGGGTCGCCTTCAAGAAACGTTACCAGCACCTCCATGCCCACCCGCGGGATGACCAGGCTTCCGTAACGGTTGCCCGCCCAGCTTGAAGCGACCCGCAGCCAGCAACTGCTGGCTGCGTCACGCTTGCCGTCCCGGTCCCAGTGAAATTGCACCTTGACCCGGCCCCGATCGTCGCAATGGATTTCCTCGCCCGCCGGGCCCGTTACCAGTGCGGTCTGGCTGCCCAGGAGCCGGGGCTTGGGATGCAGCACCGGCGGACGGTAGGAAACGTCGCCCGGCGTAGCGGAAAAACGATTGCGGTAGCCTTGGTTGAAGGCGCCTTCACGTGCCGCCGCTACCGGTGCCACTTCCAGAACTTGCGGCTGTCGACCTTCGTGGTGAATTTCGGTCAGCAGCCACGCGCCGTGGCACTGGTCGTTGGGGTGATCGGCCAGTCGCAGAAGATGACCGCTGAGCAGGGCGGGCTGGTTACTGCGGCCCTCGGCCAGTCGATAATCATGGCGATGCCTTTCAAGTGCGCGCCTGGCAAGCTGCTCACCGCGTTCGCGGGCGGTGTAACGGCCTTGGTAGCTGTAATCTTCGAGATCCGGACTGGCGTCGTAAGTCGCAGCACTGTCCAGGCGAAAGCGTGGTTTGGTGAAATCATAATCGCGGCGGGTGGTCCGGCTGGTGCGGGTTTCCAGACGCAGGCTGAAGCGGCTGACCACGGGTTCCTCGGCCACCATGCCGCTGTCCTGCCGGTAGGGGATTTTCGGCAGTTCCGGGAAGGACCTCTGGTCGTCACCGAATACCAGATGATGGCCATTGGGACTGTGCGTGAAGTGGAAGTGCAGACCTTCCTCCTCGCAGAGGCGCTGCACGAAGTGCAGGTCCGACTCGTTGTACTGCACGCAGTACTCACGTTCGGTGTAGGTGCCGCTCAGTTCAAAGCTGTATCCGGCAACGATGCCGTGTTCTTTAAGCACCTGCCGGATGATCTGTTCCACGGTCAGGCACTGGAAAATTCGTTGGTTGAATCGATGGCGCAGGTAGGCGAGTTTCGGGCGCAGGGTCAGCGAATAATGCGTGATGTCGCGTTCGGTATCGGCCTCGGCGACAAGATCTATTAACCCATGGATGCCGACACCGCTGCCGGCCATGCGCAGAAAAGCCGGCTTATGCAGCAGGGTTTCCAGGTCTTCCAGGCGCCGCCGGCTTACAAGCTTGAGCTCAAAAGAGAAAAGCTGGTTGACGGCTTCATGGCCGGTGAATGCCAACACCTGCAGGTCATGGGTAACGCCTGGGATGCTGAGTTCGAACAGGGCTTGCGTGTCAGGTACGACCACTCTGCTTCCTCCTGGATGGGTGAGTGTCAGTCGAGGGTTTGGGATAGGTCCCATCGCCCCGAAGGGCGATGGGCGGCTGGCTCGTCAGCCGGCCGGCGCAGGCGCAGCTTCGCGCCAGACAGCAGAGGCTTCACTACCAGCGGCTAAGTGCGTCTGGATAATCTTGCCGTAGCTGAAAGACACATCCTCCAGGTGGGTGAAGTGAGCGAGGTTCGGATCTTGGCGGTTGTGCATGTAGTCATGCTTCTTGACCACGCGCGCGTCCTCTAGGGTCGTTGTGAAGTAGTGCTGCGGTTGGCCCTGAACGGTGCGATACCAACGGATGGTTACCTCGGTGAGGGGCTCGCCTTCCGTCAGTGCCTGCATCAGTTGGGGTGAGGATTTGTCCATAACCTTGGTTATTTTTACGTGCCCGTGTGCGCAGGTGCCGCTCGAGCAGCCAGTTACCCTATCGCGGGGTGACTCGATCACGTGCTCGTAGCTGATAACCATGACTTCATCCTGGCGCTTCTCTTCGAAGGCTTCGCCAAGTGAGTCTTCGCTGGAAGCGCCGTCCGTTATTTTGTTCTGTTTTACGCCGGCAATTGTCATGTAAAGAGGTGAAGCCATTATAAATCTCCTGATAAAGATAAAGCTCTCCGCGTAGTGGTTTCGTTCGGGGAGCGATGTTTGTGGTTACATTAATCGTGCCAGCTTTTTTTCTACCCTTTAAAAATAGGGGGTTGGCTTGAATTGCTATTGAAAGCTTGTCCGGTTTTCCATATTTATTAGATTAAAGTGCGCAAGAAGCTGCGCAGTCTGTGCAGATTCTTGCGCTCTTGACTCAATAGCTTTGGTGCGCAAGGGCTGCGCCTCAAAACTATAGCTTCGCCGTTTCAGAAACTGCGCAAGAACCTGCACAGTTGCGCAGACCCATAGATATAACCGGTCGTAGATGTCCGGGCCTTGTGGGGGAGCTGGCTGTAAAACTTTGTTTCCTACCAAAACCCAGACAAACATCGTAGGACATTTCTGAAAGAGCGTTTTTCCTGGGTTTGGCGCTTGTTACTCACGATGTGTATGACTAATGTTTGCGTCCACCGAGTTGCGGGATACGGATTTACTCGCGGCGTGAAGTGCAATCAAAGCGAGTTGACGGATTAAATGACTTATTCGGATCAGTTACTGACTCACTATCTCTCCCTCGCGGCCCGACCGGTTCAGGAACAGGGCTTCATGGGGGAGGAAGTCAGATTTTCCGCTGAGTTCGAAGCGCTTGAGCGCGAAGTGGGCAAGACCCGATCCATGCATGAATCAGGGCCGGTTGACTGGCCGCGGGTGCGGCAGGGCTGCGAAGCGGTTCTGCAGAATCTTGCCAAGGATCTGCGCGTTGCCTGCTGGTTGTCCTGGGCCTTGTATGAAACGGAATCGTTTGCCGGGCTGCTTGCCGGTTGCGGGATGATCAACCATCTCTGTCAGCGGCAGTGGGACAGTTTTTCGCCACGCAAGCCACGTACCCGCTGCGCCGCGCTGGGCTGGTTTGTTGCACGACTTGAGAAGGTGCTCGTCGAGGATGTTTCGGTAAAGGATCAGCTGCCACTGTTCCAGAAGCTGGAGGCTTACCTCGAAGGCATTGACGAAACCTTCACCACTAACCTGAAGGATGAAGCGCCGCTGCTCCTGCCGCTGCGGCGACGCCTGACACGCATGCTGCAGAAGGCCCGGGAAGCCGAAAGCAGGCCGGTTACGGTCGTTGCCCAGATCAAGCAGGCGGCGGCCACTCTGTTTGCGCCCGTAGTGAAGATCGACAATGAAAAGGACGCGCGCAGCGCATGGAAAGCCCAGCAGGATAGCGCTTTGCCGCTGTGCGCATGGTGGTTGCGCAACAAGGCTTCCGACTTGCGTGCATTGCGGCTGAATCGAGCGATCAGCTGGCTGGAAATCGACAGGCTGCCAGAGTGCAACAGCGAGCAGATAACAATGTTGCGCGGGCTACCCGCCGAAAAACTGAAGAGCTACGACGAACGTTTTCAGCAGGGCCATTACGCTGATCTGATCGTCGATCTGGAAGCCAGCCTTGTCACGGCGCCGTTCTGGTTCGATGGCCAGTTCATGGTCTGGAAGTGTTTAAAAGCTCTCAACGCCGAAGCAGCCATGGCTGAGCTGGAAACCTGCTTTTCAACGTTTCTCTCCCGGCTCCCAGGTGTTACCGAGTTGCGATTCGAAGACGGCCGGGCCTTTGCTGACGCCGCGACCAACAGCTGGATTGCCGAGCGTGTCGTCGCGCAGCCGCAGGTCGACCGAGAGCCCGAAACAATGGAGGGCCCAAGTTTGCGACCGACCTGGGAAGTTGTCATGGATGAAATGATTCCATTGCTGGAGGCCGAGGGTGTCAGACCTGTCGCCCAGCAGCTCCGGGAACATATTCAGAAGGCGCCCGGCAATCGCGAAAAGTTTTATTGGCGATTGGCACTGGCCCGGCTTTGTTACAAGGCGAAGAAGTATGAATTGGCGAGAAATCAACTTGACGTTCTGCACGAGCAAATGAAATCAGCGGGTCTGGCCGATTGGGAGCCAGAGCTTTATCTGGATGTTCTGCGCCTGCTTTACAGTTGTTGCGAGCTGCTTCCACAGAACAAAGTAGTTCGTGAATACAAGGAAGAGCTGTACGGCAGATTATGTCACCTCGATATTGAAAGCGTACTGCAATAGGCCGCATGGCCATAACATCAAAGGAGAATGGCTATGGCCAAAGAAGGCTCGGTAGCACCCAAGGAACGTATCAACGTCACTTTTAAACCTGCCACTAACGGTGCCCAGGAAGAGATTGAACTGCCGTTGAAGTTACTGGTACTCGGTGACTTCACGCAGCGTGCCGATGAGCGAAAACTTGAAACCCGCAGATCGGTCAGCATTGACCGGAATAACTTCGATGAAGTTCTGGCCAAACAGGAGATCTCGCTGACGCTGAGCGTGCCAGGTCGCTTGCAGGAAGATACCGACGACGAGTTGCCTGTGACTCTCGGAATCCGCTCCATGAAGGATTTCAACCCGGCCAGTGTGGTCGAGCAGGTGCCGGAGTTGAGGAAGTTGATGGAGTTGCGCGACGCGCTTGTGGCGCTAAAGGGGCCGCTGGGCAATGCGCCTGCGTTTCGCAAGGCCATTGAGCAGGTACTGAACGACGAGGAGTCCCGCGCGCGCGTTCTCGATGAGCTGGGTTTGAACGCCGATCCAGTCCCTAACGCTTGAACCCCAGTCGTATCAGGAAGCCATAACGATGAGCAAGACAGCTGCGCAGCAGATCAACAAGGAAGTCCCGGCATTCGGTGTGCTGGACCAGATCATCGCCGAGACCCGATTGACACCCGCCGACGAAGCCTACGACATCGCCAGGCGCGGAGTCGCGGCCTTCATCCAGGAATTGCTCAAACCGCACAACCAGGGAGAGCCGGTCAAGAAGGCGCTGGTCGATCGCATGATCACCGAGATCGACGCCAGGCTGAGCCGGCAGATGGACGAGATTCTCCACCATGCCGAGTTCCAGTCGCTCGAATCCGCGTGGCGCGGTCTTGAGCTGCTGGTAGACCGCACCGACTTTCGCGAAAACATCAAGATCGAAATCCTCAGCGTCTCCAAACAGGACTTGCTCGAAGACTTCGAAGACTCGCCCGAAGTCATGCAGTCCGGGCTCTACAAGCACGTATATACCGCCGAGTACGGCCAGTTCGGTGGCAACCCGGTCGGGGCCATCATCGCCAACTACTTCTTCTCGCCCAGCTCGCCGGACGTGAAGACCATGCAGTATGTATCCAGCGTTGCCTGCATGGCTCACGCGCCGTTCATTGCCGCGGCCGGGCCTGAATTCTTCGGCCTTGAGCAGTTCACCGGCCTGCCGGACCTCAAGGACCTGAAAGATCACTTCGACGGTCCGCACTTTGCCAAGTGGCAGAGCTTTCGCCAGCAGGAAGATGCGCGTTACCTCGGCCTGACGGTCCCGCGCTTCCTCTTGCGCAACCCTTACGACCCGCTGGAAAACCCGGTCAAGACGTTCGTTTATCGCGAGACGGTCGCCAACAGCCACGAGCATTATCTGTGGGGCAACACCGCCTATGCGTTCGCCACCAGGCTGACCGACAGTTTCGCGAAATTCCGCTGGTGCCCCAACATTATCGGCCCGCAAAGCGGGGGCGCGGTCGAGGATCTGCCGCTGCATCATTTCCAGAGCATGGGTGACATCGAAACCAAGATTCCAACCGAAGTGCTGGTATCCGACCGTCGTGAGTACGAGCTGGCGGAGGAGGGTTTCATTGCCCTGACGATGCGCAAGGGCAGCGACAACGCAGCGTTCTTCTCGGCAAATTCGGTTCAGAAGCCCAAGTTCTTCGGCCAGGGCGCCGAGGGCAAGACCGCAGAGCTGAACTACAAACTCGGCACTCAGCTGCCCTACATGATGATCGTCAACCGGCTGGCTCACTACCTCAAAGTGCTGCAGCGCGAACAGCTGGGGTCGTGGAAAGAGCGCACCGATCTCGAAACCGAACTCAACAAATGGATCCGCCAGTACGTGGCCGACCAGGATAACCCGAGCGCCGACGTGCGCGGTCGGCGCCCGCTGCGCGCCGCGCAGATCACGGTCGGCGATGTCGAGGGGGAACCGGGCTGGTACCGGGTCAGCCTGAACGTGCGCCCGCATTTCAAATACATGGGCGCCGATTTCACGCTGTCGCTTGTCGGCAAGCTGGACAAGGAGTGAGGAAACGGCAGTGGCGATCAGATCTTACGGCAGCCTCTTCGAGCGTCTGGCGGGTGAATCTGCCAAGCGCGCGGGTCTGCCCCATGAACAGCAGGTCATCGCTTCGGTCGCCGCCCATCTTTCCAGGATGTTGAGCACCCGGTCAGGCAGTGTCCAGACGCTGCCTGACTACGGCCTTCCTGACCTGAATGATATGAGCAAGAGCCTCCACGCGACACTGGAAGCTTCGCGCGTCGCCATCGAGCGTTTCGTCGAAAAGTACGAACCGCGTCTGTCCGGCGTGAGCGTCACGCGACAGGACTGCAGCCATGACTCGCTCAGGCTGCTGTTTGCCATCGAGGGCGTACTGGAAGTCGAGGGCAGGAAGCGTCACGCGGTTTTTTCGGTGAGCCTTGGCGCCAGCGGCGAGGCAAGTGTCCGACACGATTGAGTTCCACTGCCGCGAACGCGGATCGGCCTGAGCGGCAGATTCGCTCAGTCACAGGGACAGGTTTACCTGACAGGAAGTTACGTTTTGTCTTTCAATCATTATTACCAGAGCGAGCTGTCTGCCCTGCGCCAGCTCGGGCGTGAATTCGCCGACCGTAATCCGGCGCTGGCGCCCTTTCTCGGGCAGGCGGGTCGTGATCCGGATGTCGAGCGGCTGCTGGAAGGCTTTGCGTTTCTCACCGGCCGACTGCGCCAGAAGCTCGATGACGAGCTTCCCGAGTTGACGCATTCGCTCATGCAACTGCTCTGGCCCAACTACATGCGGCCGTTTCCAGCAATGAGCATCGTCCAGTTCGACCCGATGACCCAGCCGGGCCCGGGCGTGATCGTCAACCGTGACACGGCAATGGAAAGCGAGCCGGTCGACGGCATGATGTGCCGGTTTCGGACCTGTTACACGACGCCGGTTCTGCCGCTAAGGCTGCAGACCCTCAACTGCGCCGCCAAAGGCACTGGCGTGGTTCTGGAATTGCGCCTGGACATGACGAGCGACGGGCATCTGGGCGACGTGCAGCTGGATCGTTTGCGTCTGCATCTTGCCGGGGACCGTTACATCAGCCAGACGCTTTATCTGGGTCTGCTGCGCCAGCTGACGGGGATCAGAGTGACGTTGCTCGACGAGACCGGGCAACCGCTGTCCCGCGTCGGTGCGCCGGCGGAACTGAGCATTCCCGTTGACCGTGTTCGTCCGGTCGGTTTTGCCGAAGATGAAGCGCTGATTCCTTATCCGCTGAATACCTTCCGGGGTTACCGCTACCTTCAGGAGTATTTCGCCTTCGCGGACAAATTCATGTTCGTCGATATCCTCGGGCTGGACACGCTGGAGTCGCTGCCCAGGGAAATCCTGGAGCAGGCACGCGGGCTTACCCTCAGCTTCGACATCGCGAACGGCGACATCCTGCGTCTGCGGCCCACCGTCGACAACGTCAGGCTGTACTGCACGCCAGTCGTCAACCTGTTCAAGCAGGACGCGCTGCCTGTGCGACTCGAAGGCAAGCAGGACGAATATCTGGTGATGCCCGGAGGGTACGGCACGCAACACTGCAGTGTGTATTCGGTGGACAAGGTGACGGGATGGCAACCCGGCGCGCTGGGCTGTCAGGATTACGTTCTGTTCGAGTCATTCGAACACGACCCCAGCTTCGACGTTCAGCAGGCGTGCCCGTACTACAGCATCCGCCAGCGTGCCGCGCTGGCGCATGAAGGGCTGGACACCTACCTCAGTTTCGACCTCCGCGATGTGGAGCGCCACGAAACGATCTCCATCGAGTTGACCTGCACCAACAACAATCTGCCCTTGCAGATTCCGGCCAACGGGATCTCAAGCTTCGCCGAGAGCGGCCCGGATTTCGTGCACTTTCGCAATATCACGCCGGTGACTCGCAGTTATGCGCCGCCGATCAATCGGGATTTTCTGTGGAAGCTGATCAGCAACATGTCGCTCAACTATCTGTCGCTGGCCAATGTCGACGCGCTGAAAGTCATTCTCGAAACCTACGACCTGCCGCGCTATTACGATCCGCAGGCCGAAAAGGTCAGCCGACAGTTGTTGAACGGGTTGAAATCGATCAGTCATCGACCCGTGGATCGGCTGTTTCGTGGCCTGCCTGTTCGTGGTCTGCGCACCCACCTGATGGTCGATGCCGAGGGCCTGGGGCAGGGCGCGCTCTTTCTGTTCGCGTCAGTGCTCGATGAGTTCTTCGCGCTGTACGCCAGCCTCAATTCCTTCCACCAGTTGCATGTGCAAACCGTCGATGGAGATGTGTACGAATGGACGCCCCGCATGGGTCAGCAGCCCCTGCTTTGAATCGCCTGGACGCTACTGTTCGCGAGTTCTCGGTGTATCAGGCCATCCCGCTGGTCATCGAACGCTTGCGCCTGCGCCACCCGGAACTCGACGAAAGTCAGCTCGAAGAACTTCTGTTGTTGCAGGCCAATTCCAGCTTGGGGTTTGCGGCCAGCGATATCGACGAGCTTGAGTTCTTCGAAGCGGCGGGGCGGTCGCGCGCCCGTATGCGGCTCAACCCTCTGGGGCTGTTCGGCGCCGCCTCGCCGCTGCCGGTCTTCTACAGCGAGCAGGCGCTGGGGGACGGCCAGGCTGCGTGCGCGACGCGTGATTTTCTTGACGTGTTCAACCACCGCCTGCTGCGCCTGCTGCTGCCGATCTGGCGCAAGTATCGCTATCACGCGCGGTTTCGTGGCGGTGCCAGAGACCCGTTCTCGGCGCAGCTGTTCGCGTTGATTGGCCTGGGCGGAAAGCACATACGCCAGAGCAGTGAAATCAACTGGAAGCGTCTGCTGCCGTACCTGGGATTGTTGAGCCTGCGGGCGCATTCCGCTGCGCTGATCGAAGCGGTACTGCGTTACTACTTCAAACACGCTGACCTGTGCATCGAGCAGTGCATCGAGCGTGCCGTCCTTATCAGCGACCGGCAACTCAATCGCCTGGGCCGCGCCAACAGCCGCCTGGGCGAGGACGCGGTGCTCGGTGAGCGGGTGCGAGACCGTAGCGGGAGGTTTCGCATTCATATCCGCGCCCTCGACTGGGACAGCTTTCATAAGTTCCTGCCGATCGGCTCGGGCCACAAACCACTGAATGCATTGGTTCGATTCACCCAGCGTGACCCTCTGGACCATGACGTTCGGCTGCAAATGCTGCACGGCGACATACGGGCGCTGCACATCGGTGAGCAGAACACCTGCCATCTGGGCTGGACCACCTGGCTGGGACGTGAGCGGGCCGACGGTGTGATCACCCTCGGCAGCCACTTAATCAAGGACGCAAACTCATGATCAACGTCGACCTGCAACAACTCGTCAATGCACTGGACGCCGCGACCCGCAAGGACCTTGAGGGCACCGCCGAACGATGTGTCGCCCGCGGCGCAAGCAAAATCGTCGTGGAGGACATGCTGCTGGCGCTGCTGGAGCGGCCATCCGGGATGCTGGCGGCAGCGCTGGCCGACGCAGGCGTCGAGGCGGCCGGGTTGACCGCGGCATTGCAGCCGCCGGTGGAATCCCGGGACGTCACGCGAAATCCGGTGTTCGCGCCGGAACTGGTTCAGTGGCTGCAGGACGCATTGCTGGTCGCCAACCTCGAACTGGGCCAGAGCCGTATTGATCAGGCGGCGCTGATTCTCGGGATCTTGCGCAACCCGGTCCGTTACGCCGGAACGCGCTACCAGCCGTTGTTGAACAGGATCAACGTCGAACGCTTGCTCGACTATGCGCTGGGCGAGCAGCCCGAAACGCAGTCCCGGCAACCGGGCGCTGCGGCAGAGTCATTGCTGGCCCGTTTCACCCACAACATGACCCGTCAGGCCCGCGAGGGCAAGCTGGACCCGGTGTTGTGTCGTGACGATGCGATCCGGCAGATGATCGATATCCTGGCGCGGCGGCGCAAGAACAACCCGATAGTGGTAGGTGAAGCCGGTGTCGGCAAAAGCGCGCTGGTCGAAGGTCTCGCGCTGAGGATTGCCCAGGGCGAAGTGCCCGAGCCGCTGCGCAACGTCGAACTCCTGTGCCTGGACATGGGCCAGTTGCAGGCCGGGGCCAGCATCAAGGGTGAGTTCGAGCGACGCCTGCAAGGTGTCATTGATGAAGTCCGGGCCTCAACGACACCAGTGATTCTGTTCATCGACGAAGCGCACACACTGATCGGTGCGGGCGGTCAAGCCGGAGGCTCGGACGCCGCCAATCTGCTCAAGCCGGCGCTGGCGCGCGGGGAGCTGCGGACCATCGCCGCGACCACCTGGAGCGAATACAAGAAGTACTTCGAAAAAGACCCGGCGCTGGCCCGGCGCTTCCAGCCCGTTCAGCTCCTGGAACCGACGGTCGAGGAAGCCATCACCATTCTGCGCGGGCTCGCGCCGCTGTACGAGCGCAGTCACGGCGTGTACCTGCGCGACGACGCGGTGGTGGCGGCCGCGCGGCTGTCTGCACGTTACCTCACCGGCCGCCAGCTGCCCGACAAGGCGGTCGACCTGCTCGACACCGCGTGCGCCAGGGTCCGCATCAGCCAGGCCGCCGCGCCGGAAAGTCTGGAGCGGCTGCGCAGCGAAGTGGCTGAACAGACCCGCAAACTCACAGCATTGAAACGGGACGCGGCGGCAGGTTTACCCGTGGAAGCCGAAACACTGAGCACCTCCGAGGCGGCCGTGGACGTCGCGCAGCATAAACTCTGCGACCAGCAACAGCGCTGGGAGCGACAGCGCGCGGCGGCGCAGCGTGTCGTCCACTTGCGCCAGCAGCTGGCGGCGCTGTCCGCGGCTGAGGTCGGCCAGACGCCGGACGACGACGGGGCAAAGGTCTGCGCCGCCGAGCTGCGTGCAGAGCTGGCGCACGCGTACCTGCAACTGAGCGAGGCGCAGCAGACCGAGCGTCTGGTGAGCTTTGAAGTGTGCCCTCGACTGGTGGCCCAAGTGGTGAGCGCCTGGACCGGTGTGCCGCTGTCACAACTGGCCCAGGAGCACAGTGCGCAGGTCACCGGTTTCGCCGCTGGTCTTCGCCAGCGTATTCGCGGTCAGGACCAGGCGATCGATGCGCTGGACCGCGCGATGCGCGCGGTGGCAGCCGGGCTCAACAAACCTGACGCGCCGGTCGGCGTGTTTTTGCTGGTGGGCCCAAGCGGCGTGGGCAAAACCGAAACCGCTCTGGCGCTGGCGGATCTGCTGTACGGCGGCGAGCGCTTTCTGACCACCATTAACATGGCGGAGTTTCAGGAGCGGCACAGCGTCTCCCGCCTGATCGGCGCGCCGCCCGGCTATGTCGGCTACGGAGAGGGCGGGATGCTGACCGAGGCCGTCAGGCAGAAGCCCTATTCGGTCGTGTTGCTGGACGAGGTCGAGAAAGCCGACCCGGACGTGATGAACCTTTTCTACCAGATCTTCGACAAGGGCATCGCCAACGATGGCGAAGGGCGCGAGATCGATTTCCGCAATACGCTGATCCTGATGACCTCCAACCTGGGCTGCGAGCAGATCGAGCGGCTTTGCCCCGGTGACACACGGCCTGTAACCGAGGCGCTGGAAGCAAGCATTCATCCGCTTTTGCGCGCGCATTTCAAGCCGGCGCTGCTGGCGCGCATGCAGGTCATTCCATACTTCCCGGTCGGCAATGCGGTGCTCGGCGAACTGGTCACGCTCAAGCTTCAGCGCCTCGCGGAGCGCCTGGCTGCCCGTCGGCTGGTGTTCAGCCATTGCGATGCGCTGGTCGGATATCTCAGCGAACGTTGTGTTCAGGGCGACAGCGGTGCGCGACTGGTGGATCGCCTGCTGGATCAGCAGGTCCTGCCATTGATCGCCAATCGTCTGCTCGACGCCATGGCCTGTGGCGACACACTGACCCGTGTGCACGCCACGCTGGACAGCGCTGGCACCGTGGTCTGTGAGTTTGCATAAGGTGCCGCCGATGTTTGCGTTGATTCCCGAACCCCTCGTCTACGCGCAGTGTTTCTGCGCGCAGTACGCCAGGCTCGCACAGGCGTGCGACACCCGGACCGTTGCCGACGAACTGGTCGCTGGCGCCTCACTGCTGAGTGGCTGCGAACTCGTGCAGCTCTATCTTGTGGAAGCACAGCATGGCCGGCTGGTGCTGGCGAGCCAATGCCTCGATGGCGTGCTGCGCCAAAGCCAGTCGGCCGATGTGCAGGCCGACTGCAACGAGGAGAAGCTGCTACGGTTTTGCCTGAGCCGAAATCAGGTGGTGAGCATCGCCGAGATCGCGCAGGGCATCTACGACACCGGCTTTCTGCCGGCAAGCGAGCCGGCGTGGAGTTCGCTGATCTGCGTGCCACTGGCAGACCGCGAAGATCGCGTTCAGGGCTTGCTGCTGTGCGCCACCCAGCGGCCCCAGACGCTGCAAATGTTTGTGGCGTCATTACGCCTGCTCGGCAGTTCAGCAGTTGCGCAAATTGATCTGTTGCACCGCTTGCCGGGTGACACCGCTCCTGCCAACAAGGTCACGGCAAGCGCCGCGTATTGCGCAAAGAACCGTGCGACAGGCTATGGGCTGATCGGCACCAGCGCTGCTGTGCAACAGCTTCGCCGACTGATCGAAAAAGCCCTGCACACCCAGCATACCGTGCTGCTTACCGGCGAGACCGGAACCGGCAAGGAAGTCGTGTCTCGCGCCATCCATGACCACGGCCCGCGTCGGGACAAGCCTTTTGTGGTGCAGAACTGCGCGGCGTTCCCGGACAGTCTGCTGGAGAGCGAGCTGTTCGGCTACCGCAAGGGCGCATTCACCGGCGCGGATCGTGATCGTGCAGGGCTGTTCGAAACGGCGCACGGCGGCACGCTGCTGCTCGACGAAATCGGCGACATGCCATTGCCTTTGCAGGCCAAGCTGCTGCGCGTGCTTCAGGAGGGTGAGATCCGGCCGCTTGGCTCCAGCGTGACGCGCAAGGTCAATGTACGAATCATTGCCGCCACCCACCGAGACCTCAAGGGGCTGATTGCCGACGGTCGGTTCCGGGCGGACCTGTATTACCGATTGGCGCAGTTCCCGGTCGCGTTGCCCGCGCTGCGTCAGCGTGACGGCGATGCAGTCGACCTGGCCCGCCACTTCGCGGCCCAAGCCTGTCAGGTTCTGGAGCGCGAGCCCTTGCGTTGGTCGAACGCGGCGCTGGCACTGCTCGCTGGCCATGATTTCCCCGGCAATGTGCGCGAGCTCAAAGGCATGGTCGAGCGGGCGGTGCTGATGTGCGAAAGCGAGGAACTATGCCCGCAGGATTTCCTGATTTCAGAACACCCGTCCGGACCCGGCGAGCCATTGAAGCTGCGCGAGCAGCTTGATGCGTACGAGCGCGACATTCTTTTGCAGTGCCTGCGCAGTTCGGGCGGTAACCGCAGCCTGACCGCACGCAAGCTGGGGGTTGCGCGCCGCACGCTTCTGTATCGCATGGCCCATCTGCAAATCGACGCTTGCGCTTCAAGGGCCAAAGGATGAACGCCCGGCCCACAGTTTCCCCATCCATTCCGGAGACTCACCCATGACCCTCACTCGCTGGTCGCTTGCCATGCTGCTCATTTTGTCTCTGGTGCTTGGCGGCTGCGGCGGCCCGTTCAAATTCAGCGATGACGACTATCGCCCGCTCGGCGATCCGGCGTCCGTCAACCGTGGCAAGTAAGGCCGGAGAGAGCTGACATGAAACTGGTTTTTGAACTCCTCGATCCACAAGCGCTGCAACGCGGCAATGCCACGCAAGGGGTCTTCGACGAGTGCGGCGGCGTCATTGGCCGTGATCCGGATTGCACCTGGTCCATTGAGGACCGGCATCGGCACATATCGGGTCGGCATGCCGAAGTCAGCTGGCGCGACGGGGCCTACTGGCTGACCGACATCAGCCGCAACGGCACCGGACGCGGGGAAGGGGAGCTGCTGCGCAAAGGCGAGGCGACTCCCATTCGCGACGGCGACGGATTCCGGTTCGGCGGCATCGTGGTCACCGCCCGGCTGACGTCGGTGGCCTTTGTGCAGGATCAGCGGTCCGATGCGGCAAAGCTCGATCCGTTGGCGGTGACAGGCGAGCCGAGCCCCGGCCTGCTAATCGATGAATGGTCGATGTTGCCGGCTGGCACTGACCCGTTGCACCAGATAGCGGACCACACCCCGGCCGATTGCGACCACTTGCTGATGCCCCGCCTGGTTCCCGCTACTGAGGACGAGCCCGGCCCCGACCATTGGCAGGCCGCGACCGGGCTTGCCGACGACTTCTGGCGACAGCTGGGCGAGGCGCTCGGCGTCGACCTGCACGCTCTGGATGACGCGGGTCGCGAGGCGGTCGTGCTCAAGGCTGCAAGCCTGTTGCGCGAATGCATCGCTGGGCTGCAGCGCACGCTGCGCAACCGCGAGGATATGGAAGCGGATATCGGCCGCGCTATCCAATCGCCGCCCGATGTCCGCCGCACAGCGCTGGACTGGAACGTCGAGGCGGGCGCCGCAATTCGTCAGATGCTGCTGGGCGAGCCGGCCGACGATCGTTGCGGATCGGCCATCGGGCCAGCCTTTCGGACGTTTCAAGCGCATGAAGTGGCGTTGGTCGCGGGCGCGCGCGCAACGGCCCGAGCTGCCCTGGAGCATTTTTCGCCCAAGCAGTTGAACTGGGAATTCGAGCGCGACAGCAGCAGACCGGTGATCAGCACCGCAGGCGGCCGATGGCGCGCGTATCTGCGTTTTCACCACGCTCTGAGCCGTGATCCTGACTGGGCCGACGATCTGCTGGCCCGCCATTTTACCCAGGCGTATCGAGACCAGATCCGGCTGATGAACACCCTCCATCTGGAATCCCAAGGATGATCTGCATGTTTTTCCTGAAACGAATCGGCCTGCCGCCCGCGCTGCTGGCGATTTTGCTGGCCGCATTGTTGCTGCTGCCGGGTTGCGCGGCGCTGTCGCCGTATTCGACCCAGACCCGTCTGGAAATGAAGCTGACTGGAAACGATCTGCTCAACCCGGATATCAACGGTCGCCCATCGCCTGTCGTGGTCCGTCTTCTGGAGCTCAAGAACCCCGTGGCATTCGAAACCCGGGATTTCTTCAGCCTTTACGAGCGCGGCGGGGAGGCGCTGGCGCAGGATCTGGTGGCCCGGGAGGAGCTGGAGTTGCGGCCCGGCGATACCATTGATCTAAAGCTGCGCGTCGCACCCGGAAGCCGGTATGTCGGCGTCATGGCGGCGTACAGAAACCTGCCTGATACCCGCTGGCGGTATGTCATTGAACTGGCGCCTGAAGGCCTCACCCGGGCCGAGCTCAGCCTCAGTGACGATGGCATCCACCGTCTCGACGCGGAGGCCTTGTGATCATGAACGCTCACAAGGTTATCTGGCAGGAGGGCATGTTGCTGCGCCCTCAGCACTTCCAGCAGAACGATCGGTACTACGATCAGCAGTTGAAGATTCGCACCCGTCTTGGCGGCGCGTTTCTGTGGGGATTCACCGAGCTGGAGATCGACGCACAGTTTCTTGCCTCCGGGCAGATCGTGCTGAACACGGCGGCGGGCATTCTGCCGGACGGCAGTGTCTTCGATCTGCGCGATCGCAACCAGCCGCTGGTGCTGGATGTGCCGGCAAACACCGGCGACACCGCGGTGTACCTGGCACTGCCGCTGGTAGCCGGCAACTGCATCGAAGCGCGCAGCGCGGAGCAGCCCGAGGTGCTGGCGCGCTATACCGCTTATGCGCAGACCGTTGCCGACAGCAATGCAGGGGAAGCCGGCAGCACGCAGATTCTCTGTGCGCGTCCCGAGTTTCGTCTGCTGCTGGGCGAGCAAAGCGATGAGCAGGCCTACGTGAAGCTCAAGCTCTGCCATGTACAGGCCACCACCTCAGACCAGGCAGTCAATCTATCACCTGCGTTCAGCCCGACGTTCATCACCGCGCGCGGTTCGAGCCACCTCATGTCGTGCCTGAAAGAAGTGATCGGCATGCTGGGCCACCGGGGTGATGCCATTGCCAGACGGATTCGCGCCAACGGCGAGGTGGGCAGCGCCGAAGTGGGCGATTTCCTCATGCTGCAGCTGATCAACCGCACGGAGCTGGTGCTGCAGCATTACCACGATATCAAGGACATCCACCCTGAAGAGCTGTACCGGGCGCTGCTCGGGATGTACGGGGAATTGGCGACTTTCGGTTGCGAAGGCAAGCGCCCGGCGCAGACCGCGCAATACCGCCACAGTGATCAGCATGCCTGCTTCACGTCGCTCATGCAGGCCATCCGGCAGTTGATGTCGATGGTGCTGGAGCAGCATGCCGTGGAGCTCCAGTTGCAGGCCCGTCAGTACGGCATGCTGGTGTCTCCGCGCGTCGACCCGCAGCTGCTCGGCAGCGCGGCCTTCGTACTGGCCGCGTCTGCCAGCTGCGAGCCCGAGGAGCTGCGCCGTCGCCTGCCAGCCCATCTCAAGGTCGGCTCGGTCGAGGGCATCCGCGAGCTGGTCAACCTGCATTTGCCGGGCATTCGCCTCAAGGCACTGTCGGTGGCGCCGCGCCAGATCCCGTACCACGCCAACAAAACCTACTTCGTGCTCGATCTCGATAGCGGCGCAAAAGCCGAGGTGGAGAAGTCCGGCGGCTTCGCCTTCCACGTTTCCGGAGAGTTCGCCGACCTTGAACTGAAATTCTGGGCAATCAGGAGCTGAATCCCATGACGATTTACCAGCCGGGCGAACTCACGGCGCTCGAAATCCGCGATGGCGACCCTAACGGCTCTTTGACCGGCCATCCCAATCCGCCGAGCCTGGAACAACTTGAACAACGCTTGAATCACGCCGCCCGACTGGGGCCGGGGGAGCGTTTCAATATCCATATCAACCCGCTGGTAGCGGCCGCCGCCGAGCTGCTTGCCCAGGTTGTCAGGCTGGCCGAACTCGGCGACCCCGGTGATATTCAGGTGCTGAACAAACGTCTTTGCGATCAGATAACGAGGTTCGAAGCCAGCACCCGGCATTACGGCATACCCAGCGAGCAGATGACGGCGGCGCGCTACGTGCTGTGTACCGTGCTCGATGAGACGGTCCTCAATACGCCCTGGGGCGGTGCCAGCGACTGGCCGCGAATCAGCCTGCTCAGCCGTTATCACAAGGAAACCTTTGGCGGAGAGAAGTTCTTCCAGCTGGTGGAGCGTCTTTCGGTCAACCCCGCCAGGCACCTGCACATGCTTGAACTGATGTACCTGTGCCTTGCGCTGGGGTTCGAAGGCAAATACCGCGTCATCACGCGTGGCGGCGGCGAACTCGATGACATTCGCGACGGCTTGTACAGGCAGATCCGGCAATTGCGCGGGGAGGTGCCCCGTGGGCTTTCGCCGCAATGGCGAGCGCTGGAGCAGCCGCAGCAGAGCGTGATGCGCCTGATTCCCCTCTGGCAACTGGTGTTGTTCACCGCCATCTGCATGGCGGCAATGTATGGAGGGTTTGCCTGGATGCTGGGTGAGCGCCGCGAAGCCGTTCTCCAGCCCTATCAGCAGTTAGCGACGGCCGAGCCGGATCGTCGGTCGTGACAGAGATCTGAAATGAAAAACTTCTTTGATAAATGCATGGCCCTGTTGCGCCAGGCCCGGGTCTGGACGCTATTGCTGGTCCTGTTGCTAACGTTGGCAATCTGGCTGATCGGCCCGCTGCTGGGGTTCGCCGAGTACAGAATCTGGGAAAGCCCGACGGCCCGGCTGACGACCATCAGCCTGCTGTTTCTTGGCTGGGGCATCGTGCTGGTGTTCAGCAGGCCGCGCCCGGGGGTGGTGCCGGATGGTCAGGCCGACGAGGACCGCTTGCGCCTGAATGCGTTGCTCGCCGACGAGCGCAAGGACCTGATCAGCCGCTTCCGGGATGCCAGACGTGTGCTGACGCAATCGAGTCTGTATGCCGGGCACCGCGGCCGGGCGAGCGAGCAGTTGCCGTGGTACTTGTTGATCGGACCGCAGGGCAGCGGCAAGACCAGCCTGCTGGACTTTTCCGGTCTGGATTTTCCGTTGAACAAGGTCGAGCGCAAACTGACTCGCGACACCGCTGGCAGCCGCAACTGCGACTGGTACTTCAGTAATCAGGCAGTGCTGCTGGACACCGCCGGGCGCTATTTCAGCCAGACGCAGCCGCAGGTCGATGCCGGCGGCTGGATGGCGCTCCTCAAACTGCTTCGCCAACGGCGCAGGGCGCGGCCCCTCAATGGCGTGTTGGTGACCCTACCGGTCGAGGTGCTGCTCGGTACTGATGAGCTGCAGGTCGAAGCGCTCGCCGCGACGGTGCGCAGGCGGCTGCAGGAAGTGCACCGGCATTTGCAGATCGACGTGCCTGTCTATCTGGTGTTGAGCAAAGCCGATGCGGTGCCCGGCTTCGATGAATTTTTCGATCAGTTGTCCCGGGAGGAGACCGAGCAGGTGTTGGGGACCACCTTCGCGGCGGGCCAGAACGGCAGCGATGTCGGTCTGCTCAAGCAGGCGTTCGATGCCCTGTTGGCACGGCTCAATAGCCAGGTGCTGGGCAGGCTGCATCACGAACTCGGAACCCGGCGTCGCGGTTTGATTCTCGAATTTCCTCAACAGTTGGGAGGCATCGGGCACAACCTCTGCCTGTTCGTGGAGCTGGCCTTCGCCGGCAACCGTTATCAACGCGCTACCCAGCTGCGCGGCTATTACCTGACCCGCGCCGCGCACCTGAGCCCGGCGCCCGAAGCAGACGCAGCCATCGGCGATGCGCCGGCCGGCGGCAGCAGCCGGTTGCCCTTGCTGCAGCCGGGGCGGGCACGTTTCATTCATGACCTGCTTGGCGGGGTTATCTTTCCCGAGTCCGAGCTGGCGACGCTCGACAAGGATGCGCAGCGGCGTCTGCGTTGGGGCCAACGGGCCTGCTACGCCGCGGCCGCTGTCATTCTGGCGTTGTGCGGCACGTTATGGGCCAGCGGTTTCTCCGGCAATCACGAACGCCTCGAACGTATCCGCGGCCTGGCGGCGCAGCTGATTCAGCAACGATCAGCTCTGGAGCCCGGCGAGGATCTGCTGGCGATGCTTGCGCCTCTGAACACCGCGTTCGAAGCGACCCGGGTGTTCCATGCCGACGACCGTTGGCTGGACGCCCACAATGGTCTGTACCAGGGCGAAGCGACCAATGCGGTTTTGAACCAGGTCTACGCAGCCGAGCTGCAGCGCCAGCTGTTGCCACGGCTGGCGCGGCAACTCGAAGCACAGATCAAGGCAAGCCTCGCTGACCGCGAACAGCTGCTGGCCAGTCTGCGCGCCTATCTGATGTTGAACCTGACCGGGCACCGGGATCGCGCCTGGCTGCAGGAATGGATCGGCACTGACTGGGCGCTGCGTTTTGCGGGGCAAGAACAGGTGCAGGGCGAGTTGAATGGTCATTTGCAGCGCTTGCTCGACCAGCCGTTCGTGCAGCCGGTCGATGAAGCATTGGTGGCGCAAGCGAGACAGGTCCTGCGTGGAGAGTCGCTGGCAAATGTGGTGTATCGGATGTTGCGCGATCAGGCGCGCAGCAGCCCCGACTACCGTCTCGCTCAGCACTTGGCGAGCGGTCAGGGCACGTTGTTCAGCGGCACCGACTACATCATTCCGGGCTTCTACACCCGCCAGGGCTACCAACAGTTTCTCGTAGCGCGAGGATCAGGCGCGGTCACCGATATTCTGCGCGACAACTGGGTGCTGGGGGAAAGCGGCAGTCTCAGTCCGCTCGCGCTGCGCGGTCTGCTGGTCGAACTGGAGCAGTTGTACTTTCGCGACTATGCCAATCACTGGAGCGAAGCGCTTGGCCAGGTCGCGCTGCAACCGTTCGAGAACGCGCGTCAGGGCGCGGCGCAGATGGCGGCGCTCACGGCGGCGAATTCCGGCTTGCTGCAGCTCTTGGTGGAAGTGCGTGAGCACACCCGGTTCACGCTGCCGGCACCCAGCCCGGAGGCCAACACGGACGCCCCGGCTCAGGCCGCAACGGCGAACGCCGGGGTCGGCAAACTCGCCTCGGCTGCGGCGGCGCAGGCCACCCAGGCGCTGGCGGCCGCAGTGCCGGATACAGCGAGGAGGGCCCTGCAACGCCGGTTCGAGCCATTGCATCGGTTACTTGACGAAGACAACGGGCCGGCCGCGGACCTGATTCCGGTCCTCCAGGCGCTCAATGACGTTCAGCAGCAGATAGCCGCCCTGGGCCGCTCCGGCCAGCCGGAACTCGCCGCGTTCGAAATGGCCCGATCGCGCATGAGCGGCCAGCGTGATGCCTACAGCCAGCTGCGCAGCAGCGCGGGGCGTCTGCCGCAGCCGGTCAGCGGCTGGTTCAACACGCTGGCCGAGGACAGCTGGGCTTTCGTGCTGCAGGAAACCTACCGGCACCTGAACCAGCGCTATCAGGACGAGGTGTACGGATTCTACGGTCAGGCGCTGGACAAGCGTTATCCGTTCCATGCGCACAGCAGCAGTGACGTGGCGCTCAATGATTTTCGCGAGTTCTTCAAGGCCCAGGGTATTGCCGATCGCTTTTTCGACACCTACATCAAGCCGTTCGTGACGGGCGAACCGGGCCGCTACCGTCTGCGATCGGTCGATGGGTTCGGCCTGCCGATGAGTCATGCCTGGCTCGAACAGATGTCGACTGTCCATGTAGTGCGTAAAAGCTTTTTTGCCCACGGCCCGGACGAGCCACAGGTGCAGTTCAAACTTGAACCCTACACCCTGGACCCGGCGGTCAGCCGCGCGGAGTTTCGCCTCGGCGATCAGGTGATCGAATACCGTCACGGACCGGTGCTGGCGACGCCGTTCAAATGGCCGAGCGAGGTCGACGACGGGCGGGCGGCGCTGGTTCTGGACAGGATCGAGGGGCGTCCCGTCGGCATCGAAAAACAGACCGGCCCGTGGTCGCTGTTCCGTCTTCTGGATTTGATGGACACCGAATACCTTCAGGGTCGAGACGTGCTGGTGCTCAAGGCTGAAGTCGGCGGTCTTCGCGCCAACTATCTGCTGACGAGCCAGCGCTCGCCCAATCCGTTCGACATGGCGGTGCTGCGCCGCTTCCGGCTGCCGGCGCAACTGTGATGAGCATCGGCCAGGTGTTGAAAGAACGCTTCCGTCTTGAGCGGCTGCTCGGTGTCGGCGGGGTAAGCCGGGTTTACCAGGCTTGCGACCTGCTGAGCGAGCAGCTCGGTGAGCCGGATCCCTACGTCGCGATCAAGGTGCTCAACGACGAGTATGCGGGCCTGCCGGATGCCAGCCTGTTGCTCTATGGCGAGTTCGCACTGACCCGGCATGTTCACCATCCGAACGTGGTGCATGTTTACCAGTTCGACGTCGATCTCGCGGCCGGGCGCGCATTCTTCACCCTGGAGCTGATGCGCGGCCTGACACTCAGTCAACTGCAGCGTGAGCGGCCCGAGGGTTTGCCCTGGCCGGAATTGCGGGATATCGCCATCGCGCTGCTGGATGCCCTGGCCCATTCCCATGGCAGCGGCGTCCTGCATGGCGACCTGAAGCCTTGCAACGTGATGCTGACCGAACGAGGACTGAGACTGTTCGATTTCGGCCTGGGCAGAGCCGAGCAAGCGCCGCTGGACGGCTTACCGCAACTGGACCGTAACCGATGCAAGGCCTGGACGGCGGCCTATGCGGCACCGGAGTTGCTGGAAGGCGGCGTGCTGACGCCGGCCGCTGACGTGTTCGCTGTGGCGTGCGTCATCCATGAACTTGCCTGCGGCACTCATCCGTATATGCGCCTGGACGCTTTGCGTGCCCGTGCGGAACGACTGGACCGCAGCCTGCGTGTGCCTCGCCATCTACCCGCGGCGTGCCGCTCTGCATTGCGTCGTGCTCTGTCGCTCGACGCCCACGAGCGGCTGGTGAGTGTTCGGGAGCTGTGCAAGGCATTTCAGGACGCACCGTACCGTGCGGATCGGCGCTGGCTGTGATTGGGAGATGGCCGGGCGGCGCTCCGCTGCTGGCGATTTGGCTCGTAGCGGCAGCCATATAGCCGACCGCGGTTCTTCTGGCACCCCGCGTGCTTTGGTTTTGCTGCCGGTCCCCGGCAGATCGCGGGCAAGCGGAGCGCCGCCCGGCCAGCTCCTGCGCCCTTCGGGCAGAAGCATGATCGTGTTTGTTCATGAGCGCAGACTGGATCGCATTAGGCTTTTGATTCTGCCCGGAGGGCGTGGGAGCTAGCTTGCTAGCGATCTGGCGCATAGCGGCAGCCCTATAGCCGATCGCGGTCCTTCAGGCACTCCGCGTGCTGTGATTTTGCTGCCGGTTCCCGGCAGATCGCGGGCAAGCGGAGCGCCGCCGGGCCAGCTCCTGCGCCCTTTGTGCAGAAGCATGATCGTGTTTCTTCAGGAGCGCCGCGCTCGGATGATGTCGAGCAGCATGGCTCACTGTCCTCGACCCCACTGTTCCATCGCAAAGTCCACGAAACGGCGTAGCTTGGGCAGGCGAAAACGGTCCTGCACATAAAGCAGATGCATCGGGCGACACGGCAGACGGTAGTCGGGCAGCAGCGCGACCAGTCGGCCTTCGCGCAGATCCCGCTGGACCAGCGCATCGGGCAGCATCACGATGCCGCCGCCGGCCAGCGCCGCCTGACGCAGCCCGGACGAGGTGTTCATGACGATGGGACCGCTGACGTCCACCGTCAGTTCGCCTTCCGGGCCGGTCAGTGTCCAATGCTTTTCCAGCGAGCTCCAGTCATCGCCGGCCGGGTAGGCGAACGCCAGGCAATGGTGGCTGCTCAGATCCTCGGGCCGTTGCGGCGCCCCCCGGCGTGCCAGGTAGTCGGGCGAAGCGCAGATCGTCAGGGTGTAATCCACCAGCGGCCTTGCGATGATGCGCCCGGAGTCCGGCACAACGCCTAGCCGGATGGCCACGTCGAAACCGTTGTCGATCAGGTTGAGTCGTTGATTGCTCAACAGCACGTCCAGTTTCACGTTCGGGAAACGCTGAGAAAATTCGCACAGAACTGCCGACAGCACCTCGGAACCGAACGTCAGCGGCGCGGTGATCCGCAGTGTTCCCGCCGGGTCGTCCTGAGCTTGCTCCGCCAGTTGCTCTGACTCCGCGAGTATCTGGATGCCGTGGCCGGTGTCGCGGTGACCAATGTCGGGCACAGCCATCCGGCGCTCGTCGCGGCGCTGCGCGAGCAGGCGGGGCTGCTGTTGCACACCTCAAACCTGTACGGCATTGACTGGCAGCAACGGTTGGCGCGCGAGCTGGCGAGGCTGTCCGGAATGGATCGCGCGTTTTTCAGCAACTCCGGGGCGGAGGCCAACGAAACTGCGCTCAAACTGGCTCGCCTGCACGGCTGGCACAAGGGCATCGAACGGCCGTTGGTGGTGGTGATGGACAACGCCTTTCATGGTCGTACTCTGGGCACGTTATCGGCCAGCAATGGTCCGGCTGTGCGCCTGGGATTCGGCGCGCTGCCCGGTGACTATGTCAAAGCGGCTTTTGGCGATCTGGCTGAACTGGACCGTGTCTGTCAGGGCACGGCCCGCGAATCGCCGCGATTCTGGTCGAGCCGGTGCAAGGTGAAAGTGGCGTGCATCCGGCGCCAGCCGGTTACCTCAAAGCCCTGCGCGAGCGCTGCACCAGGCGCAACTGGCTGCTGATGCTTGATGAGATTCAGACCGGAATTGGCCGTACCGGCCAGTGGTTCGCTTTTCAGCACGAAGGCATCGTGCCGGACGTCGTCACCCTTGCCAAAGGGCTGGGCAATGGCGTGCCGATTGGTGCCTGTCTGGCGCGGGGCAGGGCAGCGGGTCTGTTAACGCCGGGCAGCCATGGCAGCACGTTCGGCGGCAATCCGCTGGCCTGTCGCGCCGGGTGCACGGTGATCGAGATCATCGAGCGTGAAAGCCTGATCGACAACGCTCGTCGCCGCGGCGAGCAACTGCTGAATCTGCTGATCGAACTGCTGGGCCAGCATCCGCGGGTCAAGGCGATACGCGGCCGCGGACTGATGATCGGCGTCGAACTGCATCAGCCGGTGCCGGACCTTGCGCTGCGTGCCGCGCTGGACCATCGGCTGCTGATCAACGTGACGCGCGGCACGACGATTCGCCTGCTTCCGCCGCTGACCCTCAGCGCTGCCGAGGTAGAGATGATTGCTCGCGGCGTGCTCGATACCCTGGATGGCGTATCCGCCGAGCCAGCCGAGCGCTGCGCGTAAGCTGAATCCAGTGGGAGGGCGAGCGTTCCTGGGCTATACCGTGAGGGCACAGATGCGGTAGAACGGCACTGGACATCCAGAGTCTCTATGCATACGTCCACCCACGGATTCAACAGGAGCCTTCTATGTACATCCGGTCACTGCTCACCCGGTCACTGGCGCTGGCCACCTTGCTTGTCGCTGCCGGCCCGACATATGCGGCCGACGGCGATGCACCGCTGGCCCAGGAGCGCGGCAAGACCCGCCCGCTGATCATCATTGCGCCCAGTTCAGTCGATCCCGCGCTGGTGAACCTCAAGAAAGCCCTCCAGGAACCGGCCAATCGCGAGGCGTTCGCGCAGCGCAACATGGTTCTCTACACGGTGGTCAACACCATCGGCGAGCGTAACGGCAAGACCATGGACGCGCAGGCCACCATGGCCCTGATTCGCGAGCTCAAGCTTGGCGCGGGCGTGCAGACCAAGGTCATCCTGGTCGGCAAGGATGGCGAGAAGAAGATCGAAAAATCCGGCGAGGTCGATCCCAAGGAGATCTTCGCGACCATCGACCAGATGCCGATGCGCGAGCAGGAAGCCACCGCGCCCGCGCCGGCCCCCGAGCCTGCTGCGCCCACGGACAAACCCGTCAAGCCGGCCAAGGGTGCGGCGCCGGGCAAGGCGCTGGATGACTGAAGGGTAACGTCGCGGTCAGACGTCGCCGCGAATGTATTGTTCGAGCTGCTGGATCAGGCTGGCCTGCTCGGCGATGGCCTCCTTGACCAGGTCACCGATCGACAGCAAGCCCAGCAACTGGCCGTTTTCCAGTACCGGAAGGTGGCGCAGGCGGTTGTTGGTCATGATGCCCATGCAGGCGTCGATGCTCTGCTGTGAATCGACGGTGATCACTTTGCTGCTCATGATGGTGCTGACCGGTGTGCCCACCGAGGAGCGACCTTTGAGAATCATCTTGCGCGCATAGTCGCGCTCGCTGACGACACCGACCAGTTGCCCGTCGTCGACCACGGGCAGGGCGCCGATGTTCTTGTCCGCCATCAGTCGCAGTGCATCGAGCACCATCTGGCCCGAGCCAATGGTGTGGACTTGCTGATGCTGTTCGGCCTTGAGTTTCAGCAGCTGGGCAACGGTTTTCATGGCGCTCTCCGGGGTCAGTGACCTTGTGAGTGTAGGCCCCGGTCGGGGCTGCTACAGCATCGTGGAGCAGGGCCGTCCGGGCAAGCGCCAATGCGGCGGCCATTTGGCGAAAAACGTCACGCCAGAACCGGCGCGGGTTCGGCGGCCATGGCCTCGACGAACGCTGCCAGCGGCATCGGCCGGTTGAGGAAATAGCCCTGCGCCTGATCGCAGTTGAAGCGACCCAGGCAATCGAGCTGCTGCGCCGTCTCGACGCCTTCGGCGGTGATGGTCAGCGACAGCGAGCGGGCCAGGTTGATGATCGCCTGCACGATGGACTGGCTCTGGGGATTATGGTCAATCTCGCTGATGAAGCTGCGGTCGATCTTCAACGCGTCGAACGGGAAGGTCTTCAGATAGCTCAGCGATGAATAGCCGGTGCCAAAGTCGTCCATCGACAGGCGCACGCCCAATGATTTCAACGCCCGCATGACCCGCAGGCCGGCTTCGGCATCATCGATCATTACCCGCTCGGTGACCTCCAGCTCCAGCCGGTGGCTGGGCAGGCCTGTGGTGTTCAACACCGCTCTCACCCGATCCACCAGGCCTGGCGTGCGGAACTCGGTGGCCGAGATGTTCACCGAGACGACCATTTCGTCGTCCCACAGCACCGCGTCGCTGCAGGCGCGGTGCATGACCCAGTCGCTGAGTGCGACGATGGAGCCGTTTTCTTCGGCCAGGCCGATGAACCGGTCGGGCATGCACAGGCCGCGAGTCGGATGCTCCCACCGTATCAGCGCTTCAGCGCCAGCGATGCGGCCACTGGAGATGTCGTAGCGCGGCTGATAGTGCAGCTTGAACTGGTCACCTTCGATAGCGGCACGCAGGTCGTTTTCCAGTTCGCGTCGCTCGATGACCCGCGTCGTCATGGACTGCTGATAGATACGCCAGGTATTGCGGCCGTCCTTTTTGGCCTCGTACAGCGCCAGGTCGGAATATTTCAACAGGTCACCGGCCTCGCAGGTATGCGCCGGGCAGATGGCGATACCTATGCTCAGCCCGATGAACATGTCCTGGCCGTTCACGCTGAAAGGCTGGCTGATCCGTTCGATCAGCCGTCTGCTCAACTGTTCGGCGTCGGGCACGCCCGCCAGGCTGGTGGCGACCAGAATGAACTCGTCGCCACCCTGGCGTGCCAGTAGATCGCGTCTATCCAGGCAGGCGGACAGCCTTGACGCGACCTCTCGCAGAACATTGTCGCCGCCGCTGTGGCCGAATACGTCGTTGACCGACTTGAAGTTATCCAGGTCGAGATTGAACATCACCACCGGCGAGTCGAGGGTAGGCGAGCGTTCAAGCTGTGCGAGCAGGAACGCCTGCATGTGAATGCGGTTCGGCAGGCCGGTAAGCGTATCGTGCCTGGAGAGATGCAGCAGCGCGGCCTGACCCGCGCTGATGGCCTCGAACTGCGAGTCCAGCAGGTGCGCGTTGCGCAGGCTTTTTCTGAACACAAAAAAGGTGCCGACCGCCAATGCTGCGAGGAACACCAGCAGTACCGGGAGCAACCCATTAATAAGCTTGGCGCCCGGTTGCTCCGGGTTCCAGCGCAGGACCAGTTCCGGAGCCCTGAGTGCCGGCGATGCGGCAGCGTCCGTGGCGTCGATGGGAGTACGCAGCTCGGCGATGTCGTAATCGTTGCCAAGCTGAGCGAGTTTGTTGGGCGTCAGGCGGTAGGCAAGCACCAGCACCGACTGGGGGCCGTCGGTTGTTTCCACGTCGGGGCTATCGCTGGGTGTCAACGCGGCGGCGGCAAGAAACACCGGATACTCGCCCATCGGTTGCACTTGGGTAAAGGCTTGTTCGTCTTCGGCGCCGTCGCGGGCATTTTCGATGAGTTTGCGAGGAAAGGCGCCGAGCCACGTCTCGATCTGCCGCTCGGCCAGTTCCCCGCCGATGACCGCGTAGGTCGTGCGGTTTTCGCCATTGACAACGAACATGCCTTCGAAATGGAAGTCGTTGAACAGCGACGCGCCAAGGTTGCCGCGCACGAACGCCCAGTCGCTGTCTGTCGTGATATGCAGATGCTGATAGGCGTCACCCCAGAACGCGTTGTCCCTGACCGTCCGGATCAGATCCTTCTGGTGGGAATCCCAGACCTGCTCAACCATGTGCTGGCTATGCCGGAGTTCATGTTGGTTGAGCTGCGAGGCGACAAACAGCAGCGAGCCGATCATGGTCACCGAGATGACGATCAGCAGGCCCACCACGGCAACCAGCGTGCGCCTGGCGAAAAAGATGTGGCTGGAGCCTGTCCCGTGGCTCGGCTCGGGCATCGTCGGCGACTTCATGACTGCCATTTCCAGAATCGATAGCTAATAAAAAGGGCGCCAGGGGCAACACTGACGCACCGGGCAACAGGTAGCGGGTGAATTTCGGCGGCCAATCAATGGGTTACGTGAACCTGCGGCAGGCTGATGGCCAGGCGTCGGGGTCTCCTGTCTTATCGGCTGTAGCGGCGGGTTCTTGAACCGGGCATCGGTTGTGACCCGGGCGGTCAATGCCACGTAGAATGGCCACCACACCGTCAATGAGGTCGCCGCGTTGGAGTTACAGCAGGGCTTTATCCTGAGCCGTCACTGGCAAGACACCCCTGCGGGCACGGAAATCGAATTCTGGCTGGCGACCGATCAGGGGCCGCGCCGGATCCGCCTTCCATGCCAGCCATCCGTCGCTTTCATACCGGCCGATCAGGGTGATCGCGCCAGATCGCTGCTGCGCGGCGAGCAGGGTGTCGAGTTGCGTGAACTGGCGCTGTGCGACTTCAGGCACCGACCGGTGCTGGGCGTGTATTGCCTCCAGTACCGGCAACTGATGAACGTCGAAAGACTGCTGCGCAAGGGCAACATCGACGTTTACGAAGCAGATATCAGGCCGCCGGAACGCTATCTCATGGAGCGGTTTATCACCGCCCCGGTCTATTTCAGCGGCACGCCCGATGCCGAGGGTGTGCTATGTAACGCTCAGATCAAACCGGCGCCCGATTACCGGCCGCAGTTGAAGCTGGCATCGCTGGATATCGAGACGACCGAGCGAGGGGAGCTGTATTCGATTGCCGTAGAGGGCTGCGGCCAGCGTCAGGTCTATATGCTCGGGCCACCGAACGGGCCAGCTGATGCGCCGACCCAGAGCGGCGGCGCGACTCTGGACTTTCAGCTCGACTACTGCGACACCCACGCGCAGCTGCTTGAGTGCCTGAATGAGTGGCTGGCGGTCCACGACCCCGACGCGATCATCGGCTGGAACGTGGTGCAGTTCGACCTGCGGGTCCTGCATGAACACGCGCAGCGCCTCCAAGTGCCATTGAAACTGGGGCGCGGCGGCGAGGCCATGGGCTGGCGGGAACATGGCAGCCGCAACAATCATTTCTTCGCCGAAGTGAGTGGCCGGCTGGTGATTGACGGCGTAGAAGCCTTGCGCTCGGCGACCTGGAGCTTTCCCTCGTTCAGTCTGGAGAACGTCTCACGCACGCTGCTCGGCGATGGCAAGGCCATCGACACGCCGTACCAGCGCATGGACGAGATCAACCGCATGTTCGCGCAGGACAAGCCCGCGCTGGCGCGGTACAACATCAAGGACTGCGAGCTGGTCACGCGCATTTTCGCCAAGACCCAGCTGCTGACGTTTCTACTCGAACGCGCCACCGTCACCGGCCTGCCCGCCGACCGCAGCGGCGGCTCGGTCGCGGCATTCTGTCATTTGTACATTCCTTTGATGCACCGCCAGGGCTTCGTCGCGCCCAATCAGGGCGAACGTTTGCCGGAGGCCAGCCCGGGCGGCTTTGTGATGGACTCGCAGCCCGGTCTTTACGAGTCGGTATTGGTGCTGGATTACAAAAGCCTGTATCCGTCGATCATCCGCACATTTCTGATCGACCCGGTCGGGCTGATCGAGGGCCTGCATGATCCTGACCCGGACCGGTCGGTGCCGGGTTTTCGTGGCGCACGCTTTTCCCGCACCCGGCACAGCCTGCCAGCCATCGTCGAGCGGGTCTGGCAGGGGCGCGAAGCCGCCAAGCGCGAACACAACGCGCCACTCTCACAGGCGCTGAAAATCATCATGAACGCGTTTTACGGCGTGCTCGGCTCCAGCGGTTGCCGATTCTTCGACCCGCGGCTGGCGTCGTCCATCACCCTGCGCGGGCATGAAATCATGCTCAAGACCCGCGAGTTGATCGAAGCGCAGGGTTATACCGTGATCTATGGCGATACAGACTCGACCTTCGTCTGGCTGGGGCGTCCGCATGGCCAGCAGGAGGCGAGCGACATCGGCCAGGCGCTGGTCCGCCGGGTCAACGACTGGTGGCGTGAGCACCTGCGTGACGAATATGGCTTGCACAGCGCCCTGGAGCTGCAATTCGAAACTCACTTCCGGCGTTTTCTGATGCCCACGGTGCGCGGCGCCGAAGAAGGCAGCAAAAAGCGTTATGCCGGGCTGGTGGTGCGCCCGGATGGAACCGAGGAGATGATTTACAAGGGGCTGGAGACGGTACGCACCGACTGGTCGCCGCTTGCCCGGCAGTTCCAGCAGGAGCTGTACTTGCGCATTTTCAAGCGCCAGCCGTATCAGGACTACGTCCGCGATTACGTACGTCGCACCCTGGCAGGCGAGATGGACGACCTGTTGGTTTACCGCAAAAGGCTGCGACGCCGTCTGGATGAATATGAGCGGGTGGTGCCACCGCACGTTCGGGCAGCGCGCATCGCGGACGAATACAACGATCAGCAGGGCAGGCCGCGCCAGTATCAGAGTCGCGGCTGGATCAGCTACGTCATGACTCTGGCAGGCCCCGAGCCGTTGGAGGTACGGCGGGCGCCCATCGATTACGATCACTACGTCACTCGCCAGCTTCAGCCGTTGGCGGACGCCATTCTGCCCTTCGTTGGCGATGATTTCGGCAAACTGATCGGCGGTCAGCTGGGGCTGTTCTGACTACCCGGCTAGCTTGGGGCGAGCAACCGCTCGGCCAACGCAGGCAACAGCTGTTCGCAGGGCTCCTGGATCTTCAGCGTCAACAGATCATCCGCGCGCGTCTTGCCGTGATTGAGGGCAATCACCGGTTTGCCTTGCTCGGACATCGCCCGGCATAAACGAAACGCTGACCAGGCCATCAGCGAGCTGCCCACCACCAGCAAGCCTGCGGCCTGCCCGACGCGTGCCATGGCGTCGGCGGCCGTGGGCGGCTCCACGTTTTCGCCGAAGAACACCACGTCCGGTTTGAGGCGCGCGCCTTCGCAGTGCGGGCAGTGCGGCACCTGAAAGCCAGCCTCGAACGCGGGGTCCAGCAACGTGTCGCCATCCGGCGCTTGTGTCGCGTCGACGCCGGCCAGCCAGGGGTTGTGCGCGAGCAATTGCTGCTGGATATCGGCACGTTCGCTGCGCTGGCGACAATCCAGACACAGCACGCGTTGCAGGCTGCCGTGCAGCTCGACGACAGCCTGGCTACCGGCCTTGCTGTGCAGGCCATCGACATTCTGGGTAATCAAACCGCTGATTCGGCCTGCCATCTGCAACGTGGCGAGCGCCTGATGCGCGGCGTTCGGCCGGGCGGCGTCGATGCGCGGCCAGCCGAGCATCGCGCGCGCCCAGTAACGGCGTCGCGCATCCGGATTGCCCACGAACTCCTGATACATCATCGGCTGCTTGCCGCGACGTACGCCGTCCTTGTCGCGGTAGTCGGGAATGCCCGATGCGGTGCTGATACCCGCGCCGGTAAGTACCAGCAGCGGCTGCCCGCTCATGGCCCGGCCGAGCGTTTCGAGAGGCGTTTCTACAGGCATGTCGGTCTCCATAGGGCGGTAAACGATGGAAGCGCGTATGCGCACGGGCTGCGTCCGCCCCTTTGCGTTTGCGCCGCTGCGTGGCAATCTCGTGGCCTTTTCAGGCAGAGGGCAGCAGGATGCGCAAGTTCAATTTCAAACAGGTGGATGTGTTCAGCCGTGAACCCCTGTTGGGCAACCCGCTGGCCGTTGTGCTGCAGGCCGATGGGCTGAGCGACGAACGCATGGCCGCCTTCGCTCGCTGGACCAACCTGAGTGAAACCACTTTCCTGCTTGAACCTGCCGACCCGCGCGCAGATTATCGCGTGCGGATTTTCACCACGCTTTCCGAGCTGCCGTTCGCCGGCCATCCCACGCTGGGCAGCTGTCACGCCTGGCTGGAAAAAGGCGGCCTGCCCAAGGGCGAGGAAGTCATTCAGGAATGCGGGATAGGCCTGGTGCGGATTCGTCGGGTCGGTGAACAACTGGCGTTTTCCGCGCCGCCACTGCTGCGTTCAGGCCCGGTGGACGCTGAGCATGTCGAGCGTCTGCGTCGGGCATTGGGGCTGGAGCACGACGCGATTGTTGACGCGCAGTGGATCGACAACGGCCCCGGCTGGCTGGCGCTAAGGCTTGTCGATCGCGCCAGCGTGCTGGCGATCAGACCCGACTACGCCGGGCTCGAAGGGCAGGTGGTGGGCGTGTTTGCCCCGTGGGACGCTGAGGTTGATGGCGATGACGCGCAGTTCGAGGTGCGGGCATTCGTGCCAGGTGACGGCATGCCGGAGGACCCCGTCACCGGCAGCCTCAATGCCGGAATCGCGCGATGGCTTCTGGCCGAAGGCCTGGCCCCGGACAGCTACATCGCCAGCCAGGGTACGGCGATGGGACGTCGGGGCAGAGTGCATGTGCAGCGAGTCGGTGACGATATCTGGATAGGCGGCGAAACCGTGACCTGCATTGATGGCAGTGTTTCGATGTAGCAGGCGGCTGGCGAGGACATAACAACAGACGACACAACAGCTGCGACTGTACCGGCCTCTTCGCCAGCAAGCTGGCTCCCACACGGATATCCTGCGCCCGCGCCCGCACATGAATGGAACCGTCCGGGCGGCGATCCGTCGGCGGCGTTCGCTTGTCCTCGAAGACTCATTCCTTCAACGCAATCTTCTTGCCGCGCCGGGCGCCGATGTCGCTGGCCTGGCCGTCGCGTTGCTTGCCGGTGCGCGCCTGAGTGATCAGCGCCGGGATCAACGGGCCTTCCGGCAGGTTTTTCCAGAAGCGAGCGGGCAGGTGGCCCTGCATGACTTTGGGGTTTAGTCGCGCTGGATTGAAGATGTGGCTGTAGTAAGTCAGCCACAGTTCTCCATGGGGATCGTCCACCTGCCGGGCCATTTGCTGCCAGGCCTGGGGGCAGCTGCGTTCATGAATCAGCTGCGTGCCGTCGTAGTAAACGCCGTCCTGGGGCGTGGCGATCAACCAGCGGTGTTTGCCCATGCGTCCGATGAAGTGCTGGCTGGCGCTATAGAGAATGTCGTGCGCCGGCTCATGCCAGGCAACGTATTCAGGGCGCAGTAACGTTTCGTCCCGTCCCGATTCCGGCAACGCCACGAAGCGCAGGAAAGCATGCAGATGATGCGCCTCACGGCTGATGGACTTCAGGCGTCGATGCAGCTCGCTGCCCAGCTTGTCGCCCGCGAGCATCGCGGTCCGGTCACCGTGGCAGACCCGCCATAGCACCTCATAGAGCAGGCTCCAGCGCTGATCGCCGCGATAGGCAGAGGCGCTTTCCAGCATCGTCAGCAGCTCCAGTGGCACTCGCGCCTGAAACGGGCCGACATGCTCGGGAAGGTCTTCGTCACTGGCAAACAGATCGGCGGCGTCCGGCGCTTTCCAGCTCACCCGGCTGGGGTCGATTTCATGACTCAACAGCCAGCGCGCCTGCTGGCGCCAGGTACTGAACAGGTCGTCGCAGTCCAGGCAGATCATCCCCAGAGCCCCATCTGCTGTGGCTGCGGACGATCCCGAAGCTGCTGATGCAGGAATTCGCTGCTGGTTTCGGATTGGGGTGGATGGTAGTCACTGGTGATGATGAACGGCTTGGCCTTGGCCAGCACGCAGCGCAGGCGGGTCAGGTCTTCATAGCGGATGCGCCGTTGACGACGCAGTTCGACCAGCCGCTGCGTGGTGCGGATGCCGATCCCCGGAATGCGCGCGATGAGCGACGGGTCGGCCTGATTCAGATCCAGCGGAAACACCTGCCGGTTGTCCAGTGCCCAGGCCAGCTTCGGGTCTATGTCCAGCGCCAGGTCACCCGGCCCCTTGAGCAGTTCGCCTGCGGTAAAGCCGTAGCCGCGCAGCAGAAAGTCGGCCTGATACAGACGGTGCTCGCGCATCAACGGTGGCGCCGCCAGAGGGACGCTGTCGGGGCTGTTCGGGATCGGGCTGAACGCCGAGTAGTAAACCCGGCGCAACTTGAAGTTGCTGTACAGCGTCTGGGCACTGTGCAGGATGGTGCTGTCGTCGGTGGCATCGGCGCCGACAATCATCTGCGTGCTTTGCCCGGCCGGTGCGAAACGTGGCGAGCGCGGTTCGTTGCGTACCGTTTCCTCGCCGGTGTAGATGGTATGCATGGCTTGCTTGATCGAAGCCACGTCCTTTTCGGGCGCCAGTGTCTGCAGACTCTGGTCGGTGGGCAGTTCGATATTGACGCTCAGGCGGTCGGCATAGCGCCCGGCCTGCTCGATCAGCGCCGGGTCGGCATCCGGAATCGTCTTGAGATGGATATAACCGCGAAACTCGTGTTCTTCGCGCAACAGCCGCGCGACCTGCACCAGTTGTTCCATGGTGTAGTCCGCCGAGCGAATGATGCCCGAACTCAGGAACAACCCGCTTACGCAGTTGCGCCGGTAGAAATCGAGGGTCAGGGTGACTACTTCTTCAGGGGTGAAGCGCGCCCGGGGCACATCGCTGGAACGGCGGTTGACGCAGTATTGGCAGTCGTACAGGCAGAAATTGGTCAGCAGGATTTTCAGCAGCGAGACGCAGCGACCGTCCGGCGTATAGCTGTGGCAGATGCCCATGCCATCGGTCGAGCCCAGCCCCGATTTGCCTTGCGAGCTGCGTTTGGGTGCGCCACTGCTGGCGCACGACGCGTCGTACTTGGCGGCGTCCGCCAGAATGCTGAGCTTGTCGATAAGCTGCATGAAAAATCCCGTCACTGTTTGCATGTACAGTATCGGGTCGCGAGCAGGCTCACAAGCAGCAGCCGCTCAAGGACGGTGCCGGGCGATGAATGGCGCCTGTCATTCGTGGGTGCCGTAGGGGTTGCGCCAGATTACCCAGCGAAGCTGAATGTTCAGCGGCGCTGGATAAGTGCTGCGCGGCGCGTTCACGTTGAGGTTGCGGCGCGCATCGGGCAGCCGCTGCTGAGGCGAATCAGGATCAGGTGTCTGCCGAAACGGTGTGAAGCGTGCACGCGTGGGGTCGGCGACGCGCAGGGCCTGAATGCACTCTTCTTGAATCAGCCAGCGCGTGGCCAGCTGGTGATGGTCGAGCAACGGTTCGGTTACGGGCTGAGCGGAACGGGAAGTGCCGTGGAGGGTGTTGCGAAGCGCAGTGCGCTGCGGGGCGGTACGTTCAAGCGTGTCGTGGTCGGTGTACTGAGTGGACATATCGTCATCCTCGCTGGCTGGAGGTTGTGGGATGTCGTACTGCTCAGATAGCGACCGCTTGAGCTTAAGACGTTTTTCACCGCACAGGCCCGGTAATCGGGTCCTGTGCGACGGAATGCCTTAATTGTTGAGGAATTTGAAGATGGTGGTCTGGGTGTAAGTCTTGCCCGGATCGAGGCGCGTGCTCGGGAATTTCGGCTGATTGGGCGCATCCGGGTAGTGCTGGGTTTCCAGCGTGAACGCGCCCCAGTGCGGATAAATCTTGCCCGCCTTGCCGCGAATGCTGCCATCCAGGAAATTGCCGGTGTAGAGCTGCACGCCGGGCTCGGTCGTGTACAGCTGCAGGCGTCGACCGGAATCCGGATCGCGAACTTCCGCAGCGAGTTTTTTCACGTCGCCCTTGGTGTCCAGTACCCAGTTGAAGTCGAATCCGCCTTGCTTGGGCTCGGCGTATTTCAACTGCGGATGGTCGTCCTTGATGTGCTGGCCGAACGCCGTTGGCTTGAGGAAGTCCAGCGCTGTTCCGGCCACGGCGGGCAGCTCGCCAGTGGGGATCAGCTTGTCGTTGACCGGCGTGTAATGCGAGGCGTGCAGCGTAGCGACCTGCTTGAGGATGTCGCCGCTGCCGGCACCGGCCAGGTTGAAATAGCTGTGGTTGGTGAGGTTGAGTACCGTCGGCTTGTCGGTGGTAGCGCGATAGTCGATCTTCAGCTCGTTGCGCTCATTAAGGCTGTAGGTCACTTCGGTAAGCAATGCGCCAGGGAAGCCCATCTCGCCGTCAGGTGAGAGGTAGCTCAGTTTGACGCCGACCGAGTCGTCGGTCCGGGTGTCCTGGGCTTTCCAGATACGTTTGTCGAAACCCTGGTTGCCGCCGTGCAACGCGTTGGTCTTGTCGTTGAGCGGCACGCGATAGGTTTTGCCATCCAGTTCAAACGTGCCGCCGGCCAGACGGTTGCCGAAACGCCCGATGGTGGCGCCGAAATACACCGTGCCATTGTCCTGGTAACCCTTGACGTCATCGAAACCCAGCACAATGTCCGCGACCTTGCCTTGTTTGTCCGGGGTCAGTAGCGATTGCAGCGTGGCGCCGTAGGTAATGATGCTGGCCTGCACGCCATGGCTGTTGCGCAAGGTGTATTTTTCGACGGCGGTGCCATCTGGCAGGGTGCCGAAACTGCTGCGCTCGCTGGAAAGCGACGCGGCCTGGGCGGTGAGGGTGGCGATCATCAGAGACAGTCCTATAGAGCCTGCAAGAGCCTGTATTTTCATCTGTTCTACCCGCTTTTATTGTTGTTGTGAAAGGTCAATGACAGCCGGGCTGCCATCGTAGTGCTGCCCGTTTCACGCATTGGTAAGACTATTTGATCGGTTTTCATCCGATGGAAGGATTTATAGACGATAAAATGCCGCTTGAAAAATAAATCGTAATACTATTTAGTGGGTGGAGCGTCAGGGCCGCTCGTAGAGCCCCGTACAACGATAAAAGCCTTACAACAATAAAAAGGACATCGTCATGCAATGGTTGCCCGTCTCCGAGCACCGTTTCATGCTGGCCGAAGGCCCGTTCTGGGACGGCCCGCAACAAGCCCTCTACTGGGTCGATATCGCCGCACGCCTGGCCTGTCGACTTGCCGACGGACAATTGCGCCAATGGCGCATGCCCGAGCCGGTTTCCGCGTTCATTCCGACCGATCGAGGCGACGCACTGGTAACGCTGGCCAGCGGCGTATATCGCCTTGACCTCGAAGCCCCGACTGTCAGCCTGCAGCGTCTGTGCATCGCCGATCCAACCCCGGGAAATCGCGCCAACGAAGCGCGCTGCGATGCGCAGGGTCGATTGTGGGTGGGCAGCATGCAGAACAATCTCGACGCTGAGGGCGGCGACCTGCCGATTACCCGCCGCTCCGGTGCGCTCGCACGGGTCGACACCGACGGCGCTGTCACCCGCCTGCTGGAAGGTCAGGGCATCGTCAACACGCTGCTATGGAACGCCGCCGGGACGGAGCTCTATTGCGCCGACACGCTGGACGATGTGATTTACGGTTATCCGCTGCGCGACGACGGCAGCCTGGGCCCGCGGCGTGTCTGGGCGGCGCAGCAGCCTCACGGATCGCCGGACGGTTCGGCCATGGACGCCGAGGGCTATGTGTGGAACGCCCGCTGGGGTGGCAGCTGCCTGCTTCGCTTCGCGCCGGACGGCAGCCTCGACCGGGTCGTCGAGCTGCCGGTCAGCCACCCGACCAGTTGTGTATTCGGCGGCCCGGACCTCACGACGCTATACGTCACTAGCGCAGCACCAGCCGACGCCCATGGGCAGTTCGATGGTGCGCTGCTCAAGGCCGATGTGGGGGTGACCGGCCTGGCCAGTCACCGTTTCGCCGGCTGATGGCCAGCGTGCATGCAGGAGAACCTGACATGGCATTACCGCTTTCGCTTCCCCCGGTTCCCGAACCGGTTCGCGGCGAGCGTCTCAAGGGTAAAGTCGTGCTGGTCAGCGGCGCCGCGCAGGGTATTGGCGAGGCAATCGTCGCCTGCTTCCAGGCGCAGCAGGCCCGGCTGGTGATCAGTGACATACAGGGCGAGAAGGTCGAGGCCGTCGCCGCCCGTTGGCGTGAACAGGGCGCCGAAGTGCATGCGCTGGCGGTCGACGTCAGCCGGCAGGATCAATGGCACGCCATGGTCGAGCTGGCGCAGGCGCGTTTCGGCCGCATCGATGTGCTGATTAACTGCGCCGGGGTCAACGTGTTTCATGACCCGCTGGAAATGGCCGACGAAGAGTGGAAACGCTGCTTTGCCATCGACCTCGACGGCGCCTGGTACGGCTGTCGCAGCGTGCTGCCGAGCATGATCGAGCAGGGCGCGGGCAACATCATCAACATTGCTTCGACCCATTCCAGCCACATCATTCCCGGCTGCTTTCCCTACCCGGTGGCCAAACACGGGCTGTTGGGGCTGACCCGAGCGCTGGGCATCGAGTATGCGCCCAAGGGAATCCGGGTCAACGCCATCGCTCCCGGCTACATTGAAACTCAATTGAACGTCGATTATTGGAACGGCTTCGCGGATCCCCAGGCCGAACGCCAGCGCGCGCTGGATCTGCACCCGCCGCGCCGTATCGGCCAACCCTCTGAAGTGGCGATGACTGCGCTGTTCCTCGCCACCGACGAAGCACCGTTCATCAACGCCAGCTGCATCATGATCGATGGCGGGCGGTCGGTGCTCTACCACGAGTGACACTCGGTTACATTGCGATCATTCGCAATATGGTATGACTATTTAACAGGTTTGGCGGTCGTCGGAGGACGCCAATCCTCCCATCGCTGGACGCTGTAGCTATTCAATAACAATAAGGAGTTAGCTATGTTGAGACGTCACGGGATTCGTTCCCTGTGCTGTGCCGCCGTTGCCACCGCCATCCTGGGCGGCAGTGGAGTTACATTCGCCGCCGAGAAAGTGAAGATCGGCTTTCTGGTCAAACAAGCCGAGGAGCCCTGGTTCCAGACCGAATGGGCCTTTGCCGAGAAAGCCGGCAAGGAGCACGGTTTCGAGGTGCTGAAGATCGCCGTTCCCGATGGCGAAAAAACCCTGGCAGCCATCGACAACCTGGCCGCCAACGGCGCCAAGGGTTTCGTGATCTGCCCGCCGGATGTCTCGCTCGGCCCGGCCATCGTTGCCAAGGCCAAAGCCAACGGGCTCAAGGTGATGGCGGTCGATGACCGTTTCGTCGATGCCAAGGGCAACTTCATGGAAGACGTGCCGTATCTAGGCATGGCGGCCTTCGAAGTCGGCCAGAAGCAGGGCGCGGCCATGGCCGCCGAAGCGAAAAATCGCGGCTGGGACTGGAAAGACACCTACGCCATCATCAACACCTACAACGAGCTGGACACCGGCAAGAAGCGTACTGACGGTTCGGTCGATGCGCTGAAGAAAGCCGGCCTGCCGGAAAGCCAGATCCTGTTCACCGCGCAGAAAACCCTCGACGTCCCTGGCAGCATGGACGCCACCAGCTCGGCGCTGCCGAAACTGCCGGCCAACGCCAAGAACCTGATCATCGGCGGCATGAACGACAACACTGTGCTGGGCGGCGTACGCGCCACCGCGTCCAACGGCTTCGCGCCTGCCAATGTCATCGGCATCGGCATCAACGGCACCGACGCGATCGACGAGCTGAAGAAAAAGCAGAGCGGTTTCCACGGTTCGATGCTCCCAAGCCCGGACAAGGAAGGCTACGACACCGCCTACCAGATGTTTCAGTGGGTCACCACTGGCAAGGAACCGCCCAAGTACACCGCGATGGACGACGTGACGCTGATCACTCGCGACAACTTCCAGGAAGTGCTGACCAAGATCGGCTTGTGGAAGTGAGGTAATCGAGGGGCCTGATCCCAGGCCTCTTTTTCCTGCGAGCAAGGTCATGCGAGGAGAGCGGAGTCATGCAACAAGCTATCGAGCTACAACCTGCGGGCGGTGCCCTGCGCTTCAACGGCATCGGCAAGGTGTTCCCCGGCGTCAAGGCGCTGTCGGAGATCAGCTTCGAGGCGCGGCCCGGCAGCGTTCACGCGCTGATGGGCGAGAACGGGGCGGGTAAATCCACTCTGCTGAAAATTCTGGGCGGTTCCTACCAGCCCAACAGCGGCACTCTGCAGATTGGCGAGCAGACGCATCACTTCAAGTCTACGGCCGACAGCATTGCTGCCGGTGTGGCCGTGATTCACCAGGAGCTGCATCTGGTGCCGGAAATGACAGTGGCCGAGAACCTGCTGTTGGGTCATATGCCCAATCGCTTCGGGCTGATCAACCGCCGCGCGTTGCAGCGCCGGGCAAGCCAGCTGCTCAAAGGTCTGGCCGATGAAATCGATCCGGGCACCCGGTTGGGCGACCTGTCTCTGGGGCAGCGTCAACTGGTGGAAATCGCCAAGGCCATGTCGCGCAACGCGCACGTCATCGCCTTTGACGAACCGACCAGCAGCCTGTCGGCGCGCGAAATCGACCGGCTGATGGCGATCATCGTCCGGCTGCGCGACGAGGGCAGGGTGATTCTGTATGTATCGCACCGCATGGAAGAAATCTTTCGCGTCTGCGATGCGGTGACCGTATTCAAGGACGGGCGCTTTGTGCGCACCTTCGAACAGATGGCGGATCTGGATCATGACCGGTTGGTGACCTGCATGGTCGGTCGTGACATTCAGGACATTTACAATTACCGCCCGCGCCAGCATCAGGGCCCGAGCCTGCGGGTGACCGGTCTGCTGGGGCCTGGCTTGCAGGAGCCGGTGAGCTTTGCCGTGCAGAAAGGCGAAGTACTGGGCTTTTTCGGTCTTGTCGGTGCGGGCCGTACCGAATTGTTCCGCTTGCTGTCCGGGCTTGCGCGCAGCAAGGCCGGCACCTTGCAGCTCGATGGTAAGGCGCTGCAATTGAAGTCGCCCCGCGACGCAATCGCTGCCGGGATCCTGCTGTGCCCCGAAGACCGCAAGAAAGAAGGGATCGTGCCGCTGTCCAGCGTCGCCGAGAACATCAACATCGGCGCGCGGCCCCGGCATGTGAATTTCGGATGTCTGATCCGGGGGCGCTGGGAACGCGAGAATGCGCGCTCCCAGATCCAGGCAATGAACGTCAAGACGCCGAATCCCGAGCAGCAAATCATGTACCTGTCCGGCGGCAATCAGCAGAAGGCAATCCTCGGTCGCTGGCTGTCGATGCCAATGAAAGTGCTGTTGCTCGACGAACCGACCCGCGGCATCGATATCGGCGCCAAGTCGGAGATTTACCAGATCATCCATAACCTGGCCGAACAGGGCATTGCCGTGATCGTGGTGTCCAGCGACCTGATGGAAGTGATGGGCATTTCCGACCGGATTCTGGTGATGAGCGAAGGCGCAATCACCGGTGAACTCAACCGCGACGAGGCTGACGAGTCGCGACTCCTGCAACTGGCTTTGCCACGCACGCGCAGCTGACCCTGGCCTGCGAACCTGAACAGTCAGTGTGACCATGAACAATAAAAAAGAGGTGCGTATGTCTACCGAAACCAGCCTGCGGGCTCCCCGCCAGGGCTTGAACCTGCGCCGGTTCGTCGATGAATGGGTAATGCTGTTGGCCGCGCTGGGCATCTTCGTGCTCTGCGCGGTGTTCATCGACAACTTCATGTCGCCGTTGAACATGCGCGGGCTGGGACTGGCGATCTCCACCGTCGGCATTGCCGCCTGCACCATGCTCTATTGCCTTGCGTCGGGCCATTTCGACCTGTCGGTCGGTTCAGTGCTGGCATGCGCCGGCGTCATCGCCGGGATTGTCATCCGCGACACGGACAGCGTGGTGCTGGGTGTCAGCGCGGCGTTGGCAATGGGTGTGGTGGTCGGGCTGATCAACGGCATCGTGATCGCCAAACTGCGGATCAATGCGCTGATCACCACGCTGGCGACGATGCAGATCGTGCGCGGCCTGGCTTACATCTTTTCCAACGGCAAGGCGGTCGGCGTTTCCAACGAAGACTTCTTCATCTTCGGCAACGGGCAGTTCTACGGCGTGCCGGTGCCGATCCTGATTACCATCGCCTGCTTCATCTTTTTCGGCTGGCTGCTCAACTACACCACCTACGGCCGCAATACCATGGCCATTGGCGGTAATCAGGAGGCGGCGTTGCTGGCCGGTGTTCATGTCGACCGCACCAAGATCATCATCTTTGCCGTCCATGGCCTGATCGGCGCGCTGGCCGGGGTGATTCTCGCCTCGCGCATGACATCCGGTCAGCCAATGATTGGCCAGGGTTTCGAGCTGACGGTGATTTCCGCCTGCGTGCTGGGCGGGGTGTCGCTCAGCGGCGGCATCGGCATGATCCGCCACGTGATTGCCGGGGTGCTGATTCTGGCGATCATCGAGAACGCCATGAACCTGAAAAACATCGACACGTTCTATCAGTACGTGATCCGCGGCACCATCCTGCTGCTGGCGGTGATCATCGACCGGATGAAACGCCGCTGACGGGTGTGTCGAGCCAGCTTGCTGGCGAAGAGGCCGGTACAGGCGCAGCTGTTGTGTCGCCTGTTCTTGTGTCCTCGCCAGCAAGTTGGCTCCCACGGAGTCAGGTGCAGGCACATGTGCTGCGGCAGCTTGCTGGCGACGCGGTCGGTTCAGCCACTACAGATGTGTGGTCTGGGATGACGCTGTCGCGAGCAAGCTCCCTTCCACGGGAATGCGAAGGTTCAGGCCCGATGAACCACCACTTCCAGATACTCCGACGGCACCACCAGCGAGCCGGGCCCGGCCTGGTTTCTGCTCGAAATCAGCTCGGTCAGCTCGGCCTGCAGCGCATTGGCGTGATCCGCTTCCAGCCTGGCGAACGCCTTGTGCACCGGCCCATACCAGTGGCGGAAGATTTCCACGAAATGCTCTGGCGACCGATAACGGAAGTTGAACAGGCGCGCGGTCACGTCCACCCGGCTGGCATTACCAGTGAACAAGGTCTGCAGGTGCGACTCCACGCCCCACAGCAACGGCGACGCTACGCCGGCAGGCAGGGGCGCGTAACGGCCCAGTACCTTGAACATCTGGCCTATGAAGCCGTCGGGCGTCCAGCACGTCAGACCGATGCGCCCGCCAGGACGACAGACTCGGGACAGTTGATCGGCGGCACGTGGCTGATCGGGGGTGAACATGACGCCGAAGGTCGACAGTACTGCATCGAAACTGGCGTCCGCATACGGCAGTGCTTCGGCATCGGCCTCAAGGAAAGTCACGTCGAAACGTTCTGCGCGAACACGCTCCCGGCCGCGCTCCAGCAGGCCGGCGACGTAGTCGGTCGAGGTGACCACGCAACCGCGGCGTGCGGCGGCCAGGGTGGCGTTGCCATTGCCGGCCGCAACGTCCAGCACCTTTTCGTCGTAGCGCAGGTCGCAGGCTTCGGCCAGCAGTTCACCGGTGAGTGCCAGCGTAGTGCCGATCATCGCGTAGTCACCGCTGCTCCATGCCTCCCTTTGACGCTCCTTGAGTGCCTGTAGATCGGGGGTATTCATGAGTCATTACCTGTCGTGGCAGTTCGAGGATGCGAGGATCCTTCACTGCAACTCGGGCAGCGCGGTGAGACGGTCTGGCTCACGGGTAATACAAAGGGGCCCGGGCGTCGGGAGCTCGCTGACAATCATTGAGCATAGTCTTACGGCCGGCGCTCGCCCGCATCAACGCGGCACGGCCGTCAGAAAGTGCATGAGATTGTCGACCCTGATGGCTTCAGATCAATCGCGAGGTCATGTAGATCAGCCGGACGGTGGCGATGGTGATGGCCTCGGCGTCGCCCTTGATGTGCTCCAGCTGCGCCTTGTCGATCTCCACATTCTGCGCGCGTGCTTCCACAAGGCGGGTCATGTGATAGAGGTGCTGGGTCACTTCATGCAGGCTGCCGTGCAGCCGGTTGATCGCGCGGTTGAGCAGTTCAGGGCTGTCTTTTTCCAGGGTTTCGTTGGCCGAGATGGAGCGTTCCAGGCTGAAGCCGGTCACGACATAAGTGACGTCGACCCCGGCTTCGGAGATCCGCGAAAGATAGTCCGCGCGCGGTGAGCGGATGCCGTTTTCGTAATTACCCTGGGCATTGGTTTCCACGCCGCCAATGGCACCCATCGCGCTCTGCGACAGCTTGAGCCGCAGTCGCTCGCGCTTTAGTCGTGGGCCTATTCCTGTCATTCGTTTGTCCTCAAGAAATCGCTCGCCGGACCTGAGTCCTGGGTTACCGCACTTTAAGGGAAGGAACAGGCGCACCCGCCAGTGCCCGACTGCGCACTTTGGTAAGGAGGTATGCCTACAGCATGTCCGTTGCCCGGCCAATGACAGCCAGATGGTGGCACATTATACCGAGTTGCAAAAATTAGGTAATAGGGGCGGGTCGCTGCGAAATTGCAGAACTCTGGCGTCAGAAATCCCGAGGTAGTCGCAGGGCTGGCCCTAGACGCCTCGAAGCGAGTCGGGCCCCGGTCGCGGAGCCCGTTGGCGGGCAAAAAATAAAAAAACGAGTTACAGGCAGCGCGCCTCGGCGTTCTGCGTCCACTGGCGCGCAGTCGTGGCAACGGCGTCGGCCAGCTCCGCGACGGCTTTCTGATGCGCGGCGATCAGGTTGTCCATGCCTTCACCGGCCTGTTCGCTGATGACGCTGCTGCAGGTCAGGTTGCGACGCTTGCTGCCTGACTGGGCGCCGGCGTCACGCAGACTGAGCGTCCACACCACATCGATCAGCGCGTAGTTGTTCGGTGCCGACTCGAAACGCCGGACGTCGGTGCGCACGGACAGCACGGGCCGACCAGTGTCCTTGGGCAGCCCGGCCATGTCGCGAGCGCCGAAGCGGCGTTCCAGCTGGGCGGTCAGGGCGTCGTGAAACTCATCGCCCAGCGGCGAGCCCCAGCGTTCGGTATCGAGAATGCCCAGGGTTCCGTTGCCCTGACGCACTACCAGAGGGGGTTGATCGACCTGGACCGGCATCAGCACAGGCTGCATCTCGAACTGAAACGGCGCTGCCTGTACGGCAGGCGCCTGAGCGTTGCCCATCGGCGCGATCAGCGTGTAATAGCGGGTCTGCGGGGACGAGCAGGCGGCCATGCCCAGTGCGGTGGCCAGTACGATCAGTTTCAGGCGCAAGGTCATTGGTTGGGTTCCAGGTCGATGGCACGGGACGAAGACGGAGCGTTGAAAGAGCGGGGCGCGGCTTCGCTGGTGCGGCCGCGGATCAGCGCTTCAGGGTGACGGCTGAGGAAGTCGGTCAGCACGCGGACCGAACGGGCGGTGCGCTGAACTTCTTCCATGGCCTGGCCCAGTTGCTGACGACCCGGCGAGTCTTCACCCAGCGCGTCGTTGGCCGAGCCGAGCGTTTTCTCGGCCTGCTGCAAGGTGCCGCGCATTTGCGGAAGCACGCTGCTGTTGACCTGCTTGAGGGTTTTTTGCAGTTCGCTCAGGCTGCCGTTGAGATTGCCAGCCAGTTCATCAAGTGGCAGACGGCTGATCTTGTCAACGAGCGCCTGCAATTGTTCCTGCAGCTTGTCGAAACTACCCGCCACGGTCGGAATTTCCATCGGCCGCGCTCTGGGGTTAAAGGCGATCTTGCGCGCCTTGGGATCGAAATCCAGAGAAATGTACAACTGGCCGGTCAGCAAGTTGCCGGTCCGCGCCTGGGCCCGCAGGCCGTTGTTGACGAACATGCCCAGCACCCGGGCCGATTTTTCCTCTTCATTGCCCTTGCCGGCCAATTCCTTGATCTTGGACTGGGCGATGCCCAGGCGGTCGGGGTAAATCACCGCGCCGACAATCCCGGGGAATGTCTGGGTCGCCGCGTCGTAGTCCAGGTCTACCGAGACCACCCGGCCAATGTTCACGCCCACGAATTCGACTGGCGAATTGACGGCCATGCCGCGCAGCGACTGATTGAAGCGCATGCGCACGTAGATCGGTTCGCCGTCGGGCGGCGCCATGGCGGCGGCCTGATCGTCGAAGATCTTGAACTCGGCATTTTCGTCGGCGGGAACGGCGTTGGGGCTCCAGTTCGGTTCGCGGAAGGCGATGCCACCCGACAGGATCGACGTCAATGACTGGGTGTTGACCTTCAGGCCCGCGGCACCGACCGTGACATCGACGCCGCTGGCGTTCCAGAAACGGGTGTCAGTGGTGATGAACTGGTCGTTCGGCGAATTGATGAAGATCTGCACGTCAACGCCCTTGCCGTCCTGCGACAGGTTGAAGGACACCACCTGGCCGACCTGAATGCGGCGGAAGTACACCGGTGAGCCGATGTCCAGCGATCCCAGATCATCGGTGTGCAGCGTGAAGCGCTTGCCTTTTTCGCCGAAGGTCACCGGCGGTGGGGTTTCCAGGCCAGTGAAGTCAGTCTTGGTGTCTTCCGAACTGCCTGCGTCGGCGCCGATGAACGCGCCCGACAGCAGGGTATCGACGCCGGATACGCCATGGGCACCGATGCGCGGCCGTACCACCCAGTACTGACTGTCGACACGGGTGAACGGGCCTGCCGTGTTGTTCAGCTCGATGGTCGCCAGCACGTGGGTACGGTCATCGCTCAGCTCGATTTCGGTAACGACGCCGATCACCACGTTCTTGTACTTGACCTGGGTCTTGTTGGCTTCCAGACCCTCGGCGGTCAGAAAACTGACCGTGATTCGCGGCCCCAGATTCATCCAGTCGTTGAACGCCATGGTCAGGCCGATGATCCCGGCCACGATTGGCACCAGCCAGATCAGCGACACGCGCATGCGACGACGTTTGACTTCAGGCCGCGCGGGCGTCGAAGCGTTCGGAGGGGGAGTACTGTCAGACATCTTCAACCTCTGCATCCCAGATGAGCCGGGGATCGAAACTCATGGCGGCGAACATCGTCATCACCACTACCAAGCCAAAAAACAGAATACCGATACGCGGCTCGATGGTGCTGAGCTCACGGAACTGCACAAGAGACGCCACCAGCGCGACCACCAGCACATCGAGCATCGACCAGTAACCGATCAGCTCGATGAACCGGTACATCCGGGCGCGTTCGACCATGGCCCAGCGACTGCGCCGCTGGCAGGTGATCAGCAGCATGCCCAGCACCAGAAACTTTGCGCATGGCACCACCACGCTGGCAATGAAAATCAGGATGGCGATGTCCCACGAACCGCCCTGGAAGAACTCGATCACGCCGCTCATGATGGTGTTCTGGCTGCTGTTGCCAAGCAGCGTTGTATACATGACCGGCAACAGGTTGGCCGGCAGATAGAAAATCAGCCCGGCGATCAGAAATGCCCAGGTGCGCGCGATGCTGTTGGGTTTGCGGCGATGCACCGGTGAATCGCAGCGTGGGCACTGTGTCGCGTCCTCATCGCAGGCGTAACCGCAGATATGGCACAGACACAGGTGCTGTTCGCGGGCAAAGGGAACACCGTTCATTCGGGACGGACTCCCAGCTCGTCCCACAGCCTGCGGATATCGCGATTGGCGATCAGCAGGATCAGCACCATCAGCATCGCCATGGCCCACAAACCGACGCCGGGGTGCACGTCGAGCATGCCGGACAGTTTGATGATTGCCACCAGAATGCCGAGCATGCATACCTCCAGCATGCTCCAGGGCCGCAGGTGTTCCAGGGCCCGCATGCAGGTCTTGAAGCCCGGTGCGATCACCCCTTTCTGAGCATGCAGCAGCACCCAGAAGAGCAGGGCGATCTGCAGCAGCGGGGCAAAGATGATCGACAGGCCGGCGACCAGCGCGATCAGGGTGATGCGTCCCTGGGCGAGCGCCTCGACCGATTCCCACAGAGTGACTTCGTTGGTCAGCCCTTTCATATTGATGCTGATGACCGGGAACAGGTTGGCGAACAGAAAGAACAACGCAGCGGCAATCGTCAACGCCAGTAGCTGTTCGATACTCAGGCGGTGGCCGCGGCCCAGAAGCGCCTTGCAACGCAGGCAATGCGCGGACTCACCAGCCTTGAGCGGCAGCGCTTCATAGAGCGAATCACAGTGCTCGCAGATAATCAGGCCTTGCCGATGTAGTATGGAATGCTCGCGGGTCATGGGCGCCGTTTGATGCTGTCAGAGAGTGGTGATACCGGACGGCACGGGAAGATACCTTTTTCGCGTCTGCAAGGCATTTTTTTGTGCGCGCCGGGATCATCAGGGCGTTGAGTCATGGACCGCGGGCGACGACCGTCGTTCCAATGTCATTGCGCCATTATTTGCCACGGTCCTGCGGAGCCAGCTTGCCGGCGAAGGGGCCAGTGCTGATGCCTTGGTGGCCCTCAGCCTGGCGGCTGCAGGCCACCTGCTGTTTTCACAGTCTTCCGGGAAGGGCGCGCTTCTGCATGTAACCCAACAACCTGCGCGCTGCCTGAGGAACGTTCTGATCATCGAACGTCAGGCAGATGGCGCGGGTTTCGTCTTCGATGGTCAGTTCGTACTGCTTCAGATCCCGAGCCGGGTCGGAAAACGATTGCCCGGACTGGCGCAAACCGCTTTCCTGCACCAGACGCCGAACCTGCTCGGCTTCAGGCTTCTCCAGCGTATCGGTGTCGACCTCACACCGCTTGATGGCGCCGACGAATCCGCCGGATTGCACCAGGCACACTTTCATCTTCAGCCTCCTGTGGTTCAAACACTGATGCCGACCTTTTTCCAGGCCGCTTGCACTGCCTTCTTCGCCGCGGAGCCGAAACGCGGATCGCCGGCGACCCTGACAGTCGTTCTGGCACAGTCGACAAACTGTGCATCGGGCCGCAGCTGCAACATGGTTTCGTACCAGATCCTGCCGGCAATGTCCCAGGCATTCCCGCCCAGCGCCTTGGCCGTGAGCACGAAGGCACGGTTCGGAATCCCCGAATTGATATGCACACCGCCACGGTCCTTGGCACCGGTGTAGAGGTCGGACATGTTCGCCGGTTGCGGATCGTCGCCCAGATCCGGGTCGTTATTGTACGCCGTGCCGGGATTCTCCATGTCGCGGATTCCCCGTCGTGTAGGGGCCGGCACCAGCAGTTCGGCACCGACCAGCCAGCTGGATTGCTCGGCGCTGGTGCCTTCCTTCCACTGGCGGACCAGAATACCGAACACGTCAGCAAAGTGTTCATTGAGTGCGCCAGACTGCCCTTGATACTCCAGATTGGAGCTGAACGCCTGCACACCGTGGGTCAGTTCATGGCCGATGACTTCAAGGCTCGCCGTAAAGCGTCGGAACACCACGTCATCGCCGTCGCCGTAAGCCATCTGGCTGCCGTTCCAGTAGGCGTTGCTCAGGGGAACGTAATCGCCGTCGAAATCGACTTCCGCCACGTGCACCGTGGAGACCAGCGTCATACCGGCGTCATCCAGTGAGTTGCGCTCGAACAGCTCCTGATAAAAGTCGTAGACATCGCCCGACCCGTCGAACGCCTCATCCAGCGCCAGGTCGCCCGTCGCGTCTTGACCCTCGGAGCGTGCCAGCGTGCCCGGCAGCTGGTTGGTGCCCTTGGCGTCATAGGCCATGCGGTGCTTTCGACCATCCGGCGACTGCACCGCGAGCAGGGTCGGCATGGCGCGGGCGGTCATGCGCGAGGCGACGAACGCCGAGCTGCTGGTCAGGTTGGCGATGGCGGCCGCGCCGTGGGAGCGGGCCATGTGTTCCAGGATGTATGGCGGGATGATGCAATGAAGCGGGTTGCGATTGCACATAGTCAGACTCCTGCAATTCAGTACGACGGCATTAAGCCAGCGGTCAGCATAGACGGCTGATGTGTCGGGGCCGCTAAATTGACGATTGTGGCGTCGGGAAATATTTGATTACAGGATCGAGGGTCGCACCCTGCGCCGTGTTCCGCGGGCCTCGTGATGAAATCGGTCGCCTGCCGGCCCATGCGTCACCTCGACGCGGCCGGGCACAGCGCCGGGCGGCGGTGCTAGACTCGCGCACTTCAGACGAGGAGCAGACTTTCGTGCGCAAGACCGTAATGATCATGGCAGTGCTGGCATTGGCCGGATGTGATGCTGGCAGCGGCAAAAATTCTCCCCGGCAGGCCGCTCAGCCTGCCGTGGCCCAGGACACCAGGACGAACGCTCAGGCCGACGCGCCCGCGTCACAGGCGGCGAGCCCCAAGTGGTTCATTCAGATGAATACCAAGGAAGCGGTGAGTGATACCAGCGCCTGGTTGTTGGAACGTGGCTATGCGCCAGTGATTGTCGTGATCGACGAAAAGCAACAGATGCTGATCGGGCCCTATGCCAGCGAAGCGGAAGCCGAGGCCCAGCGCGTAGCGTTGCAGGCCAAGGTTGCAAAATCCCACCGTCTGGCGGCTCCGTCGGTGATTCAGAGGGCCCAATAGCGAGACGGGTGCGGGTGACAGCAGCCACCCGCACCGTTGCCTGTCAGCGACGGCCCAGCAGCAGGCCGACAATCAGCCCGAAACCGGCGGAAGCGGCAACCGTCTGCCATGGGTGCACACCGATATAGGTTTCAGTCGCCTCGACCACCGGCTTGGTGCGCTCACGCACGCTGGCCACCGATTCCATCGCCTGCTTGAGCTTCAGGCTTACCTGCGCGCGCAGCGTCTCTGCTTCTTCGCCTGCCAGCGTCGAACTGTCCTTGAGCAACTTGTCCGATTCTTCAATCAACGACTGCAGGTCGCTGAAGGCCTGATCCTTGATCTGGTCGGCGTTCTGGGCAGTGTGGTTACGGGACATGGTGCTTTCCTTCTGTTGATGGCCGTAGTGAGCTATGGAGTCCGCGACTTTGAAAAAAGTTGCACCGGTGCGGCGCTCTGCAACAAGCGACAGAGCGATTTCGAACGTTTTTGCATCGGAAGACCAAACGCACGGGTGTAAGATGCAGCCGTTTTTAGTCGTAGGTGATCGCTATGAGTTTCAATCTGGCCAATCGGTCTCTTCCTGAACGTGCCGCTATCGAGGATGAAAAGTCCCGTCTGTTTGACCTGTGGCAGAGCAATCTGGGCAAGGCCAAGGGCGAGGCGGCCCGACTGATGGGTGAACGGGCCAAGCGCAAGGGCAAATGGTCGGAGTGGGTTCGTTCGGAACTCGACGGCATGAGCCCGCCCGAGTACGCAAACATGGTACGCAGTGAAGTCAACCGCCTGATGGCAGCCGCCCGATAATCCGGCCCCGGCATCGCGCTTGCCGCAAGCGGCCTTGAGCCCGCTGGCTTACCAGCCGCTGCCGTAGCTCTGCGGCAGACTCAGCGTGCCGCTGTCTTCAAAGCGCATCGTGCCGAACACGCCGCCGGCCAGCTTGCCGCGCAGGGTATAGGGCAGGTTGTCCAGCCGCTGACTCTGCGTCAGCCCGACCGCCTGGCGTATCGCGGCGAACGCCGAGACACTGACCGGCACTACCAGTACCGCTTCGGAAAAACGGCCGATGCTGCCTTGCTGGTCACTCACCCCTGACGCCAGCAGGCGGCTATTGACGTCCAGCTCCAGCGCCACGCCGTTGTAGTCGACCGCCGTTTCGTTGGGGTTCTGCAACCTCAGCTTGACCGCCATGCGCATCTCCAGACCCTGGCCGGGGAGCGGCTCGATGCCGACCACGTTGATATTCAGCGGGTCACGGTTGGGCAGCAGCGCGCAGGCGCTCAGAGTTATCAGCACAAGGGCGGCGGTCAGCGTGCGTAGCGTACGGAATGGCATTTCGGTGACTCCGCTGTCTGTGCGAGGGATACCGGCTCAGACCGCGGCCGGGTCTGGATATTCGCCCTTTGTGACAGGCGTGGAGGATTCTCTGCGCGCACCGCTGCTCAAATACCCGCTAATCTGCCTGTTCTGTCCATTGCCCGACGCCGCGCGTCGGCCGATGATCATTGCTGTCCCATAACAACAAGAGTCAGGAGATAAATCATGTCTCTGAACCAAAACCCCGATTCCAATCACCCTCAGCCAGTTGATCAGGACGATCCGGTCGTCATCGTCAGTGCCGTGCGCACGCCCATGGGCGGGTTTCAGGGCGAACTCCAGAGTCTGAGCGCTATTGGCCTTGGCACTGCCGCGATCCGTGCCAGCGTGGAACGCGCCGGAATCGATCCGCAGGACGTCGAAGAGGTCCTGTTCGGATGCGTGCTGCCCGCAGGCCTTGGTCAGGCGCCTGCCCGGCAAGCCGCGCTCGGGGCCGGGCTGGGTACGGCCACGCTCTGCACCACGGTCAACAAAATGTGCGGTTCGGGCATGCAGAGCGCAATTTTTGCCCACGATCTGCTCAAGACCGGCAGCGTCAAGGTGGTGATCGCCGGCGGCATGGAGAGCATGTCCAACGCGCCGTACCTGCTGGACCGCGCTCGCGGCGGCTATCGCATGGGTCATGGCCGCGTGCTGGACCACATGTTTCTCGATGGACTGGAAGATGCTTACGAACCCGGTCGCCTGATGGGCACGTTTGCCGAGGAGTGTGCGCAACAGAACGGGTTCAGTCGTGAAGATCAGGACGCCTTCGCCCTGGCCTCGTTGAGCCGGGCTCAGGAGGCCATCGCCAACGGCTATTTCGATGACGAGATCGTCGCGGTCCAGGTCACGGTCGGCAAGGAGCAGCGCCAGGTCAGCCGGGACGAGCAGCCACCCAAGGCCAGACCGGAAAAGATCCCCACGCTCAAACCGGCCTTCCGCGAAGGCGGGACGGTGACCGCCGCCAACTCCAGCTCCATTTCCGACGGCGCGGCGGCGCTACTGCTGATGCGTCAGTCTGAAGCTCAGCGTCGTGGCCTCAAGCCGCTGGCGAAAATCCTGGCCCACGCGGCCTTCGCCGACGAGCCGGGCCTGTTCACCACCGCTCCGATTGGTGCCATCCAGCGTCTGCTGGGCAAGACCGGGTGGACCGTTGATGACGTCGATCTGTTCGAAATCAACGAGGCATTTGCCGTGGTGCCGTTGGTGGCCATGGCTCGCCTGGAGTTGCCGCACAGCAAGGTCAATGTCCATGGCGGCGCCTGCGCGTTGGGCCACCCGATAGGCGCATCGGGTGCCAGGATCATTGTCACGCTGCTGTCGGCGCTGCGGCATCGGCAACTCAAACGGGGCGTGGCGGCCATCTGCATCGGGGGCGGGGAAGCGACAGCCATGGCGGTTGAGTTGATCGATTAATTCGTTATGGATCATTTATTTGAGATAGATATGTAACGTGAATTCTTCGAATAAGCCGTTGGCTCGGCAGTTTGTTCAAAAGGTTAATAATCAATGACTTACGAAACAATCCTTACAGAGGTTCGAGATCGCGTTGCGCTCATTACGCTCAACCGACCCAAGGCCCTGAATGCGCTGAATGCGCAATTGATCGACGAGCTGAATCACGCTCTGGACGGCTTCGAGCGCGATCCGGGTATCGGCTGCATCGTGCTTACCGGTTCCAGCAAGGCATTCGCTGCCGGTGCGGACATCAAGGAGATGGCGGAACTGACGTACCCGCAGATCTATATGGACGATCTGTTCGTGGAGAGCGACCGTGTGGCCGCGCGCCGTAAACCGATCATCGCGGCGGTGGCCGGTTTTGCGCTGGGAGGCGGCTGCGAGCTGGCGCTGATGTGTGATTTCATTCTGGCCGGCGACAATGCGCGCTTCGGTCAGCCGGAAATCAATCTCGGCGTTCTGCCGGGCATGGGCGGCACCCAGCGTCTGGCGCGCGCGGTCGGCAAGGCCAAGGCCATGGAGATGTGTCTGACCGGTCGCCTGATAGACGCTGACGAAGCAGAGCGCGCCGGATTGGTGGCGCGCGTGGTGCCGACTGAAACGTTACTCGACGAAGCGCTTGCGGCAGCGGCGAGCATCGCCGGCAAATCGCTGCCGGTGGCCATGATGGTCAAGGAAAGCGTCAACCGGGCCTTTGAAGTCAGCCTTGCCGAAGGCATTCGCTTCGAGCGACGTGTATTTCACGCCGCCTTCGCCAGCGAAGATCAGAAGGAAGGCATGAGCGCCTTCGTCGAAAAGCGCGAGCCGCGTTTCAAAGGCCGCTGAGCATGAACGCCTGACGCTGGCGCTCGGTCCAGTTCTGCTGGAACCAGGCGTGGAGCGTCAGGCAATGCCCTGGATAGACCAGACACAGCTGGTGGTCGGCGCGGTTTGCGCCCGCTTGGCTATCAGTGGCGCGGCCATCAGCGGCGCGGCCATCAGCACTTCGGTTATAGAGCACCGCGAGTTGCTCGCGCTGGCGGGCCGAAAGCCCCAGATAGCCCAACGCATCGGTCGTACCCTCGAACAAGATGTCTTCCGGGTTCAGGCGCGGCAGATGCTCCAACCCCGGCTGCGGCATGCGCACGATGTACCACGTGCAATGAGCCAGCGGCCCGCCTTGCAGGCCGGGCTCGCGAGTCAGGCGCAAATCCGGTCTGGCGCCGGATGGGTCAAGGTCGTTCTGCATGGCGTCGCTCAGCGGCGAGGCGTGGACGGTGCGCGGGCCGTTGATTGAAATGCGCTGAGCGGCCAGCACCAGGGTGGCCCGGTCGCCGCGCAGAACCAGCGCCCGGCCGGATTCCACATGCAAGTGCTGGCCGGCTGAGAGTTCAAGATTGCTCTGCGGGTTGTCGATTCGCTGGCCGTCCAGATAAAGCTGTGCCTTGGTGTCGTTCTCCACCGCAGGCTGCAAGCCGCAGATCACCGGGTGGTCGAGGTCGCAATCCAGATGAGCCACGACCACCCGCGCGCCCGGTCGCAGTCCGTCCAGCGGTTTGTCAATTGCCCGAAATATGTGCGCCATCGGCAGGCTCGGCAGCTGCCCGTGGCTGGCAGATGACGTGTGTTGCCAGTCGAAACGTATCGGCAGGCGTCCCTGCTCATCCCGTTCGAGCTGTACCACAGTAGCGGTCTGTTCGCCGGTGATGCGCGGCCGGATGCGTTTGAGCGGCGGGCGATAGGGCGTTGCCCACGGCAGTGCATGAAAACTGTTGCCGTATCTGCGTTTCCGGTCCTGTTCCCGACAGTGTCCTGGGATGACCGCGCTGGGCAGATCCGCGTCACCCCGACTGCTGTTGACGACCGCCGCGATATCGTGAGGGTCATAGCCTTCCAGCACGTCCAGCTGCAGGGCCCAGTGCCTGACGCTGGTCAGCAGCCAGTGATCATTGAACAGCGGCTCGGGGTGGCCCAGCACCGGCATCACCACGCCGCTGCGCAAGCCGGTGTCATCGCTGCGGCCCTGGAAGCCGCGCCGCTCGCAACGCAGCCGCTCCAGCTCACGAACGCTGCGTTGGCGTTCGATCATGCCGTCCCCTTGTGCGGCATGGCCGGCGGCGGGCTCGTCAAGCGGCTGATTGGCCGCTCGTCCCTGATTGGCGCTGCGGGGGACAGCGGTCAGGTCGGTGGTGGCATGCCGCACCGGGAGCAGGGCGGTGAGCCGAACAGGCGGGGCGCGCCATCGTTCCGCCAGATGTTGGAGCGAAGGCGTCTGCCGCCTCGTGCTGTCGGGTGCACTATCGGAAAAGCAGCCGGCCGCGTTGAAGCGCAGCGGCGGCGAGTGCTCTGCGAAGCTTGCAGGGTCGTCGGCGAACACCAGCAGGTGCCGATTGCGACTATGCTCGAAACGAAAATGAATGCCTTCTTCTTCACAGACCCGCTGGAGGAAGTGCAGATCGGTCTCATCGTATTGAATGCGCGTCGCCTGCCGTGGATAGGTGCCGACGGTCCGGTCGAAGCGGTATGCGCCGGGCGCGATACCATGCTCGCGGAGCAGAGCACCGATTAGCTCCGGGGCCGCCAGGTCCTGATGCACGCGACGCTGGCGGCGCTGCGCCAGGTTTTGCAAGCATGGCATCAGGCTCAGACGGTAATGACTCAGGCAGGTCCCTGCATAATGCTGGCGGGCATGAAAGACCCGACCATGGATGCAGTGGTCGGGCGGCCCCAGGCACAGAAACGCCTCACGCCCGGACCAGCTGGCGGCATCCAGAAGAGGGTCGGGGCTGATCAGGTCGATGTCGAACCGAAATACTTCGTTCAGGGCATCCAGGCCGCTGAAGCTGATGACATGCAGCTCCGCCTGGCAGTCGGCAATCGCCAATGTGATTGGCATTGGCTGGTCATCGCGCATGCACGGGCTCTCCCACCTCGAAATTCAAGGTGCGCAGGGTACGAAATGCGCGGCCCGTTGGGCATGCTTGCCGGATTTTTCAGAAAAGGACTACAAGCCAAAGCGCGTGTTGGCCGGCTGCGGAGCACGGGAGGGGTTTCATCTGTGGCCATCGCGTATAAAATGCGCGCGGCGCCGACGCGTCGTCAGCGGTCACCAATTTTTCAGCGCCCCGCCAGGTAATGGCCTGCATGCCTTGCGGGCCAGAAGCGGGGCGCTACGAATCAAGAGAGCAGAACATGGGCGCACAGTGGAAGGTCAAGCATAAAGAAGCGGCTGCCAACGCCAAGGGGCGTATTTTCGGCAAGCTGTCCAAGGAAATCATGATTGCTGCGCGCAACGGCGCCGACCCCGAGATGAACGCGCGCCTGCGTCTGGTCGTCGAGCAGGCCAAGAAGGCATCCATGCCGCGTGAAACGCTGGAGCGCGCGATCAAGAAGGGTGCCGGGCTGCTGGGCGATGGCGTCACGTTCGAACGCCTGACCTACGAAGGATTCGCCCCGCATCGGGTGCCGGTCATCGTCGAATGCCTGACGGACAACATCAACCGCACCGTCTCCGAGATCCGCGTGCTGTTTCGCAAAGGTCAGCTCGGCGCCGCCGGTTCGGTCTCCTGGGATTTCCTCTATCAGGGCATGATCGAGGCAGTGCCGGCCTCGCCGGACGCCGACCCCGACGAGGCCGCCATCGAAGCGGGCGCGCAGGATTGCGAACCCGGTGAAGAGGGCGCAACCCTGTTCCTCACCGAGCCGACCGACATGGACGCGGTGTGCAAGAAACTTCCGGAATTCGGCTTCACCGTGCAGTCCGCGCAGCTGGGCTACCGTCCGAAAAGCACGGTGGATGGCCTGACCGACGAGCAAATGGCCGAGGTCGAAGCGTTCCTTGCGGCCATCGACAACCATGACGACGTCCAGAACGTGTACGTCGGGCTGGCGGGCTGATTGACTGCAATGTGGAGCGCGTCAGGCGCTCCACATTCTCAGCTGCTCATGAATCTCGCTCAGCGAGGGTCGCAGCGCAGTGGCCGGCTGAGTGCAGCGTTGTTGCAGATCCTGCAACTGATCGATGATGCTCTGTTCGGCAGCACGGACGTCACAGCGCTCCAGCAGCTCGCCCAGCAATATTCCGAACGCCCGCGCCTCGATGCGCTGTAGCGCAATCCCTGTTTCGGCCGAAGGAAAGAACGACGCTGCGCCGAAATCTCCCAGCAGGCAGCTGCCATCGTCCTGCCACAGAATATTGTGCCCATACAGATCGCCGTGCGTGATTGCGCACGCGTGCAGGTGAGCGGTTACCGATGCGATGCCGGTCACGAGGCGCAGTAGCACCGGCAACTCCAGCCGCAGGTCGGCGGCGTAGACGTCCCGCGTGCAGGAGATCAAGCTCGGCGGGCCGGCGAGGTTGCGGAATGTCGGAGCAATCAATTGCATGACCAGCCCTTGCACATCCTGCGGGTGGGCAGCGATTCGTCCCAGCACGCCGATCAGTTGCGGATGTTCGCCCGCCGCGATGCATGCCGCCATTTCGTTGAGCGGCGAGCCGTCGCTGGTCACCTCGCCCTTGTAGAGTTTGACGGCAACCTGCTGTGCGACGCCGTCGCCGTGCCACAGCGCCTGCTGAATGATGCCCGAGGCGCCTTCGCCGAGACGCTGGCCGGGATGCAGCGCTTGCCAGGGTATTTGCCGGATCGGCCTGTCGATCCGCTGGGTGCACAGCGGATTGTTACCGTAGGCCAGCCATGCCAGGGCTGGCAAACCGAGCAGCCAGTCGGGAAGGACGTCGAGCCGGTTGGCGGCGATACGAATCAGTTCAAGCTGGTGACAATCGGCCAGGCTCGCTGGAAGGTCAGTCAAGCGATTGCCGGCCAGCATCAGCTTCTGCAATGCCGGCCGGCGACCGAGCTCCTCGGGCAGCGTTGCGATGCGGTTATCGGTGAGAATCAGCCAGCCCAGGCGCGGCGGCAGTGATTGCGCTGGAACCTGCTCGATACGGTTGGCCTTGAAGCCGATGATCCGTAGCCTTTCGCATTGCCCCAGGCAGGCCGGCAGCTCGCTGAAATCGTTGTCGGAGGCAAACAGCACTTCAAGCTTGCGCAAGCGGTGCAGGTCCTCGGGCAGGCTGTCCAGGGCGTTGCCGCTCAGGTTTAGCACTTCGAGAGAGTCGGCCAGCTCGAAGATCTCGCGCGGGAACTCGGTCAGGCCACAGGACAGGTCAAGCCGTTTGATACCGGCCAGTTTGCCGGCGCGCAGGTCTGCGAGAGTATGCATAGGTCAATTCGGTCGATACGGAAAAAGCGGCCATGATAGCCGCTGCGTGAGACGACAGGTGCAAAGCGCGAGGTTTATCCCATGGCAGCGAGGCTCAACCCAGGCAGCGTTTGACCCACGTCTGAACCTGTTGCGGGGTCGGTGGCAGCTCGGAATACAGAATCCGGTAGATCATCGGCGCGACGATCGCGTCGACCAGATCTTCCACGGCAGGCGATGACTCGCCACGGGCCGCGGCACGGTCGATGATGGTCTGCAACTGTTCACGAACCATGGCGGCGCACTTGCCCTGACAGCCGGTCTGGCTGGCGGCGACGTCGCGCATCATTTCCCGACCGGCTGCCGACGACATTTCGTCCAGATACATTTCGCTCCAGCTCAACAGATCCTGAGCCAGGCTGCCGTGGTCGATGGGTTCATCCGGTCGCAAGCGCTCGATGGCCACATCCGCGAGCAGGGCAGTCAGGTCGCCCCAGCGCCGGTAGATGGTCGAAGGGGTGACCCCGGCCCGAGCCGCAATCAGCGGAACGCTGAGTTCCGAGCGCGACTGTTCCGCCAGCAGGTCCTGCACGGCTCGATGTATCGATTGTTGGACGCGGGCGCTGCGACCGCCCGTGCGGATCGGTTCCTTGATGGACATCCGAAAAACCTTAACACAAAGTATTTGCTTTAAGCATGACGAGGTTCCACACTCGCTAAAAGCTACATCTTAGCTTTTAGTGAGTTACCTGGAGGAGAGTGTAACCATGTCCGCTTCGTTGAACGAGTTGCCTGCCGATGGCCACCGGGCCGGTAACGTCGGTTTCCTGGCTTTTACCACGTTGAGTTTCTTTGCCGCTTCCAGCGCGCCGACACCCTTGTATCACCTCTATCAGCAAGCCTGGAGATTTTCCTCGGGCACGCTGACTCTGGTATTTGCCGTCTACGCTGCGAGCCTGCTGGTGGCGCTACTCACGGGCGGGTCGTTGTCGGATTACCTGGGGCGCCGTCCGGTAATTTTCGGTGCCTTGTTGTTGCAGATCGGCGCAATGCTGCTGTTCATTCTCGCCGCCGACGCCACCTGGCTGATTTCGGCGCGACTGGTGCAGGGATTTGCCACCGGTCTTGCCGCCAGTGCACTGGGCGCCGCGCTCCTGGATACCGACCGCGATCAAGGGCCGCTTATCAACAGCATCTCGCCGATGTTCGGCATGGCGCTGGGCGCGCTTGGCACGGCAGTGCTGGTCCGTTTCGCGCCGCTGCCTTTGTTGCTGGCCTATTGGGTGCTGCTGGCGGCGTTCGTCTTTCAAGCGCTTTATCTGTGGCGCACGCCGGAAACCGTAAGCCGCCAGCCGGGCGTGTGGCAGTCCCTCAAACCTTCACTGGCGGTTCCGGTCCAGGCTCGTGGCATGTTGTGGCTGGTGTTGCCCGTCGACATTGCGGCCTGGGCGCTGGGTGGTTTCTTTCTGTCGCTCAGCCCGTCTCTGCTGGCTGCGGCCACCGGCTCGGACTCGCCGCTCAATGGCGGGGTGGCGGTTGCCGCGCTGACGCTCAGCGGAGCATTGACCATCTTCAACCTGCGTCAGCGGCCTCCAGCGTTGGGCTTGTGGATGGGTGCAGGCTTTCTTGCACTCGGCGTCGCGGTGATTCTGATCGCGATCAACAGCGGCACGCTGGCGCTGTTTTTCGCCGGGGCGGTGATAGCGGGCGTCGGTTTCGGCGGAGGTTTCCTCGGCGCGCTGCGCATGCTGATGCCGCTGGCCCATGCCCATGAGCGAGCGGGGCTGATGTCGACGTTTCTGGTGCTCAGTTACCTGGCGTTCTGCGTGCCTGCGCTGGCGGCAGGTTTCAGCGCCCGTACTTTCGGCCTGGTCGCCACCAGCAACGTGTACGGAGTGGCGATCATGGTGCTCGCTGCGCTGGCTCTGACGGGGTTGATCAATCACCGTTCCAGCATCCGGAAAAATGCCCACGCGTAGGTGGGCATTTGTTCTCGCCAGCGCGGATCAGTGTCGTCAGATCTGTGCCGCCGGATCAGCGCAGCATCGGCACCATTTCGCTCAGCACTGTCAGCACATCCCTGCCCAATTGGGCTGAGCGCTTGCCGTTCCAGCCGGTCAGGGCGTCCGGCGCGTTGTCGTTGTCCTTGAATGGCATCTCAAGGGTCAGCGACAGACACTTGTAGCGTTCGCCGACGCTGTTGCAGGCCAGATTCATGTTGGCCTGGCCCGGAGCGCTGCGCGGATAGCCGTGGATGCTCTGGAAGTCGACGGTGATCTCGCCCAGGCGCTGGCGGAAATGGGCTTCGAGCTGCGCCTGTTGCGGGGTGTATCCCGGATTGCCTTCACAGGCGGCGGTGAACACGTAAGGGATTTCCTCGTCGCCATGGGCATCAAGAAACATGTCGACGCCATAGGTCTCCATCTGCTGGCGGACGAAGAAGACTTCCGGGCTCAGCGCTTCGGTGCTGTCCTGCCATGCGCGATTGAGATCCTTGCCCTTGGCGTTGGTGCGCAGGTTGCCATGGAATGCGCCATCCGGATTCATGTTGGGCACCAGATACAGGTCCGCGCCGTCGAGCAAGGCCGCGACGACCGGGTCGGCGTCCTGCGCCAGACGATCGATCACGCCTTCCATGAACCACTCGGCCATATGTTCGCCGGGGTGCTGCTGAGCGATCATCCAGATCTTGCGTTTGCCGGCCGCACCGTCGCCCTTGCGCAGCAGCGGCAGATCGCGTCCCTCGACGCTTTTGCCGGTGGCGAGCAGTTGCATGCCGGCCTCCTCGATTGCCCGCGCCACCAGTCGCTCGTGCCGCGCGCGGCTGTAGGGTTCGAAATAGGCGAACCAGATTTGCGGTTGATCAGGCACAAGGCTGAAGTTGAGCGCCGTGCCGTCAAAGCTGGAAGGGACTCGAAACCAGGTTTCATGGTCGTAGGAAGCGACGGCGTTGTAGCCGGTCCATGCGCTGCTGAAGGCCGATTCACTGGCATTGCCGAGACTGAAGTGATGCGGTTCGCCTGTTGCCAGTCCTTCCACCTTGAAGTGGAACCACTGGAAGTGAGGGCTTTGCAGGTCGGGACGGATAGCCAAGCTGATGCGGGTCCGGTCGCTGGCGTCGAGGACCTGAATATTGCCGCTGTCGAAGTCGGCGCTGATGGTGAGGGTCACGGTACGTTCCTGTGTGCGTTAAGTGCCGCCTGAAACGGCTACTTTACACCGAACGACCCTCGGGGCGATGTCTTGCACGGCAGCAGGTGCCTGTCAGGTGAACGCCTCGGCAGTCATCATCAGGCCGCAGACGAAAGCCGCCGTCAGGAACCAGACAAGTCCGTTGCGACGTTTGCGGCGGTGCCAGCCAGACGCGCCGAGCATCGCTGCCGGAGCCCGCAGCTGACGCCACAGGCGTTCGCTGACCTGGAACGCCTGTAAATGCGCGGGGTCCGCATCCAGCCAGTGGCGGAACTCGATACGCTGGCTCGCGGTGGCCGCCGGACTTTGCAGATGCACATACCACGCATGGGCCTGCGCCTGCACCGGGTTCTGTTCCCGCGATTCGTGGCCCGCGGCGTGTCGCATGACGCGCTCCATGGCGCGTTCGACTTTCTGCGGATCGATTTCCAGAAAGGTGGCGATCTGAGAATAAGAACAGTCGTCGAGGCGGCTGAGCAGGAATACCTGGCGCGTGCGTCGCGAAAGCTTTTCCAGCCTGCGACGCAGCTCGATAACCTGCGGGTCGCTGGCGATTGAATCGGTCAGAGGGTGTGTGGCATCCACCCCGGATGTGAAGGAGGGCAGATGCATCAAAGGTGTGAGTGGCCTGCTCATGATGTTCGCTCGCTGGTCTTCCATAGATATTTTCCTTCAAGCCGATAGTTTGCATCCATGCTCGTCACAGAGTAGTCAATATGAGAATCATTCTCAAGCGAAAACAGACAGCTATTGCGGATTAATACGCGATGGCGCTGACAGCCGGGAGGGACATTGCGAAACGTTTTGCTATGATCGCCGCCGTCAGCGTTAGTCGTGTTCGCAAATGTGTGGATTACCCGAAAATGGGGTCGGCCATAACGAACACAAAAAAAACCCGGCCATAGAGCCGGGTCAAAAACCGTGATTAGCCTGATGAGGAGATAATCCGGGAGTCGACCTAAGACTCCTGGTTTATCCAGCTGATCTCGCGACCAGCTGCTGCAATAGTAATCATTATCATTTGCAAGTCAAACGTTTTTCTCGCCTCCATAGAAAGAAACAATCCAGCGCTGCGGGCACCGGATCGCTTCATTTCGTGTCGTTTTCAACGCAAGTCTTTCAATCCAAAGGCAATTCTGTCGTGCGTTTGACCGTGCTCATGGCGATTTTCGAATGGGCTTCATGGACGTGCGGAAGCTGTAATAGGTGGTCGCGAAGAAAGCGTTCATAGCTGGCGATATCCTGTGCCACGACCTTGAGCATGAAATCCATGCCGCCCGCCATCGTGTAGCACTCCAGCACCTCGGGATGGCCAATGATCGCCTTCTCGAATTCCGCCAGGTACATCCTGCCGTGACCCGAAAGCTTGACGTCGACGAATACGGTCATGCCCAGTCCGAGTTTCTGGGCGTTGAGCAGCGCCACCGTGCGCTCGATCACGCCTTCTTCCTGCAATCGATGGATACGCCTCCAGCACGGAGACTGCGATAACTCGACACGCTCGGCGATCTGGGCGGCCGACAGGTCGGCGTCGTGCTGAAGCAGGCGCAGAATCCTGCGGTCGATGGGGCTCAGCTTTGGCTGCATGAATTGTCCCTGTTTTTTATTTTTATCGAAAAAAGCATGTTCAATATCAGCAGATAATCCCGAATTTAGAAAGAAAAAGCCTCTTTTGTACAGGCAGTCTAATGTCAAGACTGCCGGCTGACCGTACCGGCGAAGGTCATCCCTAATAAAAACAACAGAGGTATCCGTATGTCTTTGGCTGATATTCGTCTGGACGACAAGTACCGGCTCGCCACCGGCAGCCTGTACCTGACCGGCACCCAGGCGCTGACGCGCCTGCCGATGCTGCAGAAGCAACGCGACGAAGCGCGCGGCTACAACACTGCGGGTTTCATTTCCGGTTACCGGGGCTCGCCGCTGGGTAATCTGGACAAGAGCCTGTGGGACGCCAAGCAGTACCTGCAAGAGAACGCCATCCATTTCCAGCCGGGTGTCAACGAGGAGCTCGCGGCCACCGCGGTATGGGGCAGCCAGCAAGTAAATCTGTTTCCCCACGGTAAGTACGATGGCGTATTCGCCCTGTGGTACGGCAAGGGTCCGGGGGTGGACCGTTGCGGTGACGTGTTCAAACACGGCAACTCGGCTGGCGTGGCCGAGAAGGGCGGCGTACTGATCCTGGCCGGCGACGACCACGGCTGCAAATCCTCGACCATCGCCCACCAGAGCGAGCATGCGTTCATCGCCTCGATGATTCCGGTGCTCAACCCTTGCAACGTTCAGGAAATTCTCGACTACGGCATCATCGGCTGGGAGCTTTCGCGCTATAGCGGTTGCTGGGTCGCCATGAAAACCATTGCCGAGAACGTCGACTCCTCGGCTGTGGTCGAGGTCGATCCGCTGCGCATCCAGACGCAGATTCCCGAAGACTTTCAGTTACCGGAAGGCGGCCTGCACATCCGCTGGCCGGACCCGCCGCTGGCGCAGGAAGCACGCCTCAATACCTACAAGATCTACGCCGCACGGGCGTTCGCGCGGGTCAATCAGCTTAATAAGGTGGTCATAGACACGCCGCAGCCGCGACTTGGCATCATCACCACCGGCAAATCCTATCTGGATGTCCGCCAAGCGCTCGAAGAGCTCGGCATTGATGAAGAATTGTGCGCTCAGGTCGGCATTCGCGTGCTCAAGGTCGGCATGAGCTGGCCGCTGGAGCCGGTTTCGGTCCATGACTTTGCCAAGGGGCTGGACGAAATCCTGGTGGTAGAGGAGAAGCGCAGCGTCATCGAGGACCAGCTGACGGGCCAGCTTTATAACTGGCCCGTGGATCGGCGCCCGGTGGTGGTCGGTGAATTCGACGAACAAGGCCAGTCGTTGCTGCCCAACCTGGGCGAGCTGACACCAGCGATGATCGCCCGCGTGATCGCCAGAAGGCTCGCACCGTTTTACAGCAGCCCACAGATCGAAGCGCGTCTGCGCTTTCTCAGCGACAAGGAGAAAGCCTTGCAGGCGCCGTTGTTCAACACCCAACGTACGCCGCACTTCTGTTCGGGCTGCCCGCACAATACCTCCACGCGCGTGCCGGAAGGCAGCCGCGCCCTGGCCGGTATCGGTTGCCACTACATGACGATCTGGATGGACCGTCAGACCGACACCTTCACGCAGATGGGCGGCGAGGGCGTGACCTGGATCGGTCAGGCACCGTTCACCGAAACGCCGCACGTGTTCCAGAATCTGGGCGACGGCACTTACTTCCACTCCGGTCATCTGGCGGTGCGTGCGGCAGTCGCGTCCGGAGTCAATATCACCTACAAGATTCTCTACAACGATGCCGTCGCCATGACCGGCGGCCAGCCCATCGACGGTGTTCTGCGCGTCGATCAGCTCAGCCGCCAGGTGTTCAACGAGGGCGTGCAGCGCATCGCTCTGGTGTCCGATGATCCGGACAAGCACACCAATCGCGAGGGGTTCGCACCGATCACCACTTTCCATCATCGCCGCGCCCTCGATGCCGTGCAGCGCGAGCTTCGCGAATTCAAGGGCGTGTCGGTGATCATTTATGAGCAGACGTGCGCTACCGAAAAACGCCGCCGTCGCAAACGCGGCACGATGCCCGATCTGGAAAAGCGCGTGCTGATCAATCCGGCGGTCTGCGAAGGATGCGGTGACTGCGGGGTCAAGTCAGGCTGCCTGTCGGTGCTGCCTAAGGAGACGGCCCAGGGTCGCAAGCGCGAGATCGATCAGAGCGCCTGCAACAAGGATTTCAGCTGCGTCGAAGGCTTCTGCCCGAGCTTCGTCACGGTACACGGCGGCAAGCTGCGCAAGCCCAGGCTTCCTGATCAGATCCAGGCTTTCGCGCAGCTCCCTGAACCGGTGCTGCCATCGCTCGACAGGCCGTACAACATCCTGCTGCCGGGTGTCGGCGGCACGGGCGTCACCACCGTCGGCGCCCTGTTGGGCTTTGCCGCGAACCTCGAAGGCAAGGGCTGCAGCGTGCTCGACCAGGCAGGCCTGGCGCAGAAATTCGGGCCGGTGGTGAGCCACATCCGCATCGCGGCGCGACAGCAGGACCTGTTTGCCGTGCGCATTGCGGCGGGTGAAGCGCATTTGCTGCTGGGCTGCGACTTGCTGGTCGCGTCCGGTCCGGACGCGGTTGCCAAGCTCGACAGCGCGATTTCCCACGCCGTCGTCAACAGCCAGCAGACGCCCACTGCGGAGTTTACCCGCAACCCGGATGCGGTGTTTCCCGCCGATGCGATGAAGCAGACCATCATCGATGCCATTGGCGCCGACAAGACCCATTTCATTGAAGCCACCGGTCTGGCGACCCGGCTGATGGGCGACAGCATCGCCAGTAACCTGTTCATGCTCGGTTATGCCTACCAGCTGGGGCTGATTCCACTGACTTCGGCGGCCATCGAAAAAGCCATCGAGCTCAACGGCGTCGCGGTCAGTCTCAATCAGCAGGCGTTTCTCTGGGGCCGCCGTGCCGCTCATGATCTGCCCGCCGTGCAAGCGGTGGCCAAACCGTCGGTGCAGACGGGCGAAGCGCCGGCACGGATGGATCTGGAGGAGCGCTTGCGCACCAATGTCGCGGCTTTGCAGCAATACCAGAACAAAGCCTATGGCGAGCGCTACGCGCAACTCGTGCAGCGGGTGCGAGACGCCGAGTCGCGGCTGTTCCCGGGGCAGCCGCTGGCGCTGACGGAGGCCGTGGCCTTCAACTACTTCAAGCTGCTGGCCTACAAGGACGAGTACGAGGTGGCGCGCCTCTACACCAACGGAGACTTCGCGCGTCAGGTGCAGGAGCAGTTCGAAGGCGATTACCGTCTGGAATTCCACCTGGCACCTTCGTGGCTCGCCCAGCGTGATCCGCACACCGGCAAGCCTCGCAAACGTGCCTTCGGGCCCTGGATGTTAAGAGCGTTCAGCGTGGTGGAAAAATTCAAGTTCCTGCGTGGCACTGCGCTCGATCCGTTCGGGCGCAGCGTTGAACGCAAGCAGGAGCGTGAACTGATCGAAAGGTACGTCAGCGATGTCGAGCTGATCCTTCAGCGCCTGGACGTCCGCAACCGGCACACCGCCTTGAGCCTTGCGCGCTTGCCCGAACGCATTCGTGGTTACGGCTATATCAAGGAGCAAGCCATGAACGCGGCAGCCCTGCAGGCGCAAGTGTTGCGTCAAAGCCTGGAGAAAGGCGAGGCGGCGGCACCGAAGCTGTATGAGGTAGCGGCGTGAGGCAGCGTGGGTCGGCAAAGCCGGTTGCTCTGACCAGCGAAAAAATACAGGTATTCAGTCAGTTACTGGAAAAAAGCCGTTGACACACATTCGAATATCCGTAGAATGCCGACCCACAGCAGGCACGTAGCTCAGTTGGTTAGAGCACCACCTTGACATGGTGGGGGTCGTTGGTTCGAGTCCAATCGCGCCTACCAAACAAATCCGCTCTGCTGGGCGGTAAAGAAAAGGGCGATCCGAAAGGGTCGCCCTTTTTCGTTTCAGGATTTCCGCGTTCAGTTTCAGCGCACTCGCTTCATCCGATGACAGCGAATGACTTGACGATGTTCTTGACCGCCGTGCTGGCCTTCAAATCACTGATGCTGTTGAAATCCAGCCATTTGCATTTGGCGATCTCGTTCTGCGGAAACGGCTCGCTGTTGGCGGGTACCGACGCCATGAATACATGATGAGTAACCTGATTGCGCTCGTACTCGGCTCGCCAGCACAATTCCAGGTTTTCCAGGCCCGTCTCCTCGCTCAGCTCGCGCATGGCCGCCTGTTCGGGTGTCTCGCCCGCTTCTATACGGCCGCCCGGCAGGTTCCACTTGGATTTTGGCTTGCGTACATAAAGCACCTGACCGTCTCGGGTGCAAATAACCGTCGCGCGTTTTTTCATATTGCTGGCCACCCGTAATGCTCGTTCGCCATTCGTATCTGCATGGCACTCGTTAACTTGAGTGTTCTCGGACACATGGTTTAGTCAGCGGTGAATCGGGAAAGCTCCATGGAATTTTCCGATCACTGCGCAGGGTTGCGCACAGGCCAACGAAAGCGCCCGGCAAGAGCCGGGCGTTCGCGGTATTCAGAAGGTTTTGACAAATTCAGGAGGCGTCGTATGCAAGGCGAGTCTCTGATAGGTCTTGTCGTCGGTTGCGGCCAGTAACTTGCGACCGTCCTTGAGGGTCAGCATGAACGTGATTTCCTTCTGTTCGCTGGCAAACATCATTCCCGCGGCAGCGCCCACCGGTCCCAACATGAGCGCGCCAGCCAGTCCCAGGCTCAACGCATTTTCCATCTTCGTGCTTGAAGCTTCGCTGGCGATTTCCATGTGCTTGATGTCGCTCTGTTTCAAGCTGACGCCAGGCCACGGGTGAAGCGCAGTTACAAGAGTAATGGTGCCAGAACGATACTCCCCATCACCTTGAAGAAAATCACCCGCTAAAACCTTGATCTTAGCCATGAGCGTTTCTCCGTCCTTTCAATGAAGTCCCCATTGCGCGCCCCATAACAGGGCATGTCAATGGCAGAACGCTTACGTGAGCACGCTGTGAGACGAACGGTTTCGCGCAGATTTCAAAGAGGTTACCAACATGATCATGCAACCAGTGCCGAGGTTGCAGGCATGTGCGAAATCGACACGCGCCTCATGCGCGATGTGGTTGCAACATTCGTGTTACAACGTAAACGGAGGCGTCATAGTGGTGGATATGACCGACGGCAGGATATCAATTGCGACGTCGGCGCAGTTCCTGCTTGCCACTACAGTGATGGCACAGGAATATAGCCGCAGTCGTATATGGAGTTGGTGCTTACATGAAGGTTTCGCCCACGATCTCGAACCCGCACTCGTCTTGCGATGAGCACCTTCACACGGCAGCGGACGCCGGCCTTGATATCTGTTCACCCCCGGAGACGGTCGAGGCCTTGCTCGACGTACAGCGAGCACGGCTCAAGGGCCATGCATGGGCTGCCTATGGCGCCGGGCATGTGCGTTGCCTGTTGGGCAGCGGCGAGATGTCCGCGGACTGGCCCGAGCACATCGATGAGCACGCCTTCGACGCGTTCTGCCGTGAACGACGGCTGTGCCGCTGGGTCGCCGGAAGAGGCGAGGACGCCCTGGGCTGGGTCCTCGCGCCGCAGACCCAGGTGCGCAATCCGGCGTTTGCCGACTTCGCGTTGCGGCTTGGCTCGATGCTGCAAAGCATGGCGCTGATCCGTGCGCAGAACACTCAGAAAGTGCTGTACGAAATCAGTTACCTGGCCAGTTCGACCCGCGATCGCAGTACGTTTCTCAAAGGCATTCACGCACAGCTGGCCACACTGATTGACGCCGAGAACTTCTATCTGGCGCTGTACGACAGTCAATCCGACAGAATCACCTATCCATACTATGTCGACCAGGCCGATGCCGAAGCCATGGAGCCGGAAACCTTCGAGTATCTGGACCGTGGGCGCATGTCGATGACTGGCCAGGTGCTGGTCAGCGGCGAGTCGCTGTTCGTCGACGCCGCGGCAATCGAGCGGGCCCAGGCCGAGGAACGCTTCTTCTGCGTCGGGCGTCGTCCCGAGTTCTGGATGGGCGCGCCGCTCAAGAACGCCTCCGACGAAGTGTTCGGCATGCTCGCCATGCAGGTCTACGACGTGTCGCGCATCTATAGCGTCGAGGACCGGGTGTTGTTTTCGGTGGTGTCCGGGCACGTAGCGATGGCGCTGGACCGGCTGCTGCACCGGGCGCATCTTGAGCAGACAGTGCTGCTGCGCACCCAACAACTGTCAGCCGCCAATGATGCGCTGCGCCAGGAGGTCGCGGACCGCGAGCGGGCCGAGCACTTGCAGAGCGCGCTGTTTCAGATCACCGAGCTGTCCAGCCAGCCGGGCGACATGGCTGAGCTGTTTCACAGCCTGCACATGATCGTTGGCGAATTGCTGGTCGCGCTCAACTTCTACATCGCGCTGTATGACAGCAGCACCGGCGAAGTGACCTTCCCGTACTACGTCGACGAGCGCACGGCGATTACACCCAGGCCGCGGCGCGGTCAGCGCGGCTTTACCGAATACGTCATTCGCCAGCGCCGGCCGTGCCTGATCGACCGGGACTACGCGTTCGAGCTGGAGCGTCTGGGCGAGATCGAGGTGCAGCAGGACTACGCTCGCTCCTCATCCTGGCTGGGCATCCCGCTGTTTGAGGAAGACAAGGTGCGTGGCGTGCTGGTGGTGCAAAGCTATTCGCAGAACGTGCGCTATACCTTGCGCGATCAGGAACTGCTGACGTTCGTGTCTCGCCACATCGACACCGCGTTGTCACGGCGCAGCGCCGCGCAGGCGATCCATACCGCCAACCTGCAACTCGAAGCGCGCGTGCAGGACCGCACCCGCGAACTGGACCATGCCAACGCCCAGTTGCAGCACGAAAACTTCCACGACTCACTGACCGAGCTGCCCAACCGCACCCATCTGCAGCAGCGTCTGGCGAGCGAATGGTTGAAGTTCTGCGCGCAGGGCAGCCAGCTGGTGGTCATGTTCATCGACCTGGATCGCTTCAAGATCGTCAATGACAGCCTGGGTCACCACTGTGGCGACATCCTGCTGGTCCAGGCCGCCGACCGGCTGCGCGGATGCATGCGCGAGTGCGACCTGCTGGCGCGGCTTGGCGGTGACGAGTTCGCGGTGCTGGCGGTCGGGGCGTCGCAAGAGGCCGGCGTCGATATCGCCGAGCGTATCCTGGCTGCGTTCGATCTGCCGTTCCTGATCGACGGGCATTCGATCTTTTCGTCGTGCAGCATCGGCATCGTCGGCGCGGAAGAGCAGTTCCATTGCGAACCGGCCGACCTGCTGCGCGACGCCGACGCGGCGATGTACCGGGTCAAGAATGGCGGGCGCGACAGCTATGCCGTATTCAACCAGGAGTTGCGACGGGAGGTCTCGGATCTGGTTGAGCAGGAAGCCGCGCTGCGCAACGCACTCAAGCGCACCGACGAGCTGGTGCCGTATTTCCAGCCGATCGTGTGCGTCAAGACGGGCAAGCTGCTCGCGCTTGAGGCGTTGATTCGCTGGCATCAGCCGGACGGCCGGGTGGTGGCGCCGGGCAGTTTCCTGCCAGCGCTGGAAGGCCTGCGCCTGATCGGTCGACTGGACGTCTACATGCTGGCGCGGGTCATTTCGATTCTGGCCGAGCCTGCCAATGCGCATTGGCCGCCGGTACACGTCAATTGCTCCAGCTACAGCATCACACGGCCCGACTTTGCCTCCGAAGTGCTGGCGATGCTCGCCGAGCATTGCGTGTCGCCTTCCCGGTTATGCCTGGAACTGACCGAGGGCGCGCTGGTGGCGGATGCCGAACAGGCCCGACAGTCGATGCGCAAGCTGGCGGACCACGGCATGTCGGTGGTGCTCGATGACTTCGGCTCGGGCTTTTCCTCGCTCAGCTACGTGCACCAGTACCATTTCAGCGGCCTCAAGATCGACAAGTCGTTCATCCTCGAACTGAGCACCAGCGCGCGCAGCCGGGCCATCGTCCGGGCTATTGTGCGCATGGCCGAGTCACTGGATCTGACGGTAGTCGCCGAAGGCGTCGAAGACCTGGCCACGCTGGAGCTGCTGCGTCAGATCGGCACCATGCAGGCCCAGGGTTACTACTTCGCCAGACCACAGCCTCAGGAACGCCTGGACTTCAGCGGTTTCAGCAAAGCCTGACCCGCTTCTGGTCTACCTTCTTTTCGCGGAACCTGTAGGAGCCAGCGGGCGGCGATCCGTCTTGCTGGCGAGGCGCGGGTACAGTCGAAACCGATGTGTCGTCTGCACCTGCGCCGTCGCGGGCAAGCGCGCTCCTGCGTCTGCAGGCGCAGCTAAACCCGCCATCACTCACCCCAACTCATGCCGATACGGCAGATCCGGCCCGACTCGGGTGCAGGTCACGGCTGCGGCCTGGGCGGCAAAGCGCAGCATCTCATCGAGGGTGTCGCGTGGTATTGCCGCGAGGCCGGCCGGGGTGTCCAGATGCCGTTCGGTGAGGAACGTGAGCAGCGCCGCCTGGAAGGTATCGCCAGCGCCGACAGTATCGGCGGTCTTCACCTCACGGGCCGGGATCGACCAGTTGCCCTGGTGCCGGGAGAAAATGCTCGCGCCTTGCGTGCCTCGGGTGACCACCACCAGCTGACAGTGCTTGCGCAGCCAGCCCTCGGCAATCAGTTGCGGATCAGTGCCGGGGTAGAGCAGGTGCAGGTCTTCGTCGCTGACCTTGATCAGGTGCGCGTGTTCGGCGAAAGCCCTGATCTGGGTCCGCCAGTGGCGGATATCCGGTGCCGGGTTGAGCCGCACGTTGGGGTCCAGGCTGATCAGCCGCCGACTGCTTTCCCTGGCGACCAGTGCCAGCAGGGTGTCGGCAATCGGCTGTACCACCAGCGAAAACGAGCCGACATGGATACCACGCACTTTCTCATCCAGCTCCGGCAGATGCTCGTGACGCAGTTGCCGGTCAGCGCAGCCGTCGCCGCGAAAGCTGTAGCTGGGCGAACCGTCGGCACCGACGGCGACCATGGCCAGGGTAGTGGGCGCATCGAAGTCGGTCAGGTAATCCGGCCTGACCGATTCCTGCTCCAGCACCGCGCGCAAGCGGCGGCCCAGGTAGTCGGTGGACAGTCCGGCGAAGAACGCTGCATCGACGCCGAGCCGGCGCAGGCCGATGGCGACATTGAAGGGTGAGCCCCCGGCGATGGCGTCCAGGCCCAGCTTGTTGGGGGAACCACCGGTGTCGGAACGGGTGAAAATATCGAACAGCGCTTCGCCGCAAACAAGAAACATACAAGCTCCATGGATAATTAGGCCTAGAGAGGCTGAAGGGTCTGTACCTGAGCGCGATACCGATCATAAACATCCTGGTAGGCCAGAACGTTCTCGGCGATGGGGCGGGTTTCGCTGTCGAGGTCCAGTTCGACGCAGCGTTCGCACAACGCGGCCAGATCGTACGCCTGGTCGCGGCCCGCCGACCAGCACCACGCGGCCTGAATGGCGGCACCCAGCGCAGCCGCCTCGGCATAACGCGGACAGACCACCGGGGTGTCCATGATGTCAGCCACGATCTGACGCCAGATGGCGCTCTTCGATCCGCCGCCGATGAGGCGGATGGTCTGGCTTTCAATGCCGCTGGCGCGCAGCAGGTCCAGCCCGTAGCGCAGTCCGAAGGTGGTGCCCTCGACAGCGGCGCGGCACAGATTGGCGGGGGTCAGGTTGGTACTGTCCAGACCCAGAATGCTGCCGGTGGCCTGCGGCAGCGCCGGGACACGCTCGCCGTTGAGGAACGGCAGCATCAGCACGCCCTGAGCGCCGACCGGTGCTTCGTGCAATGCCTGATTGAACGCCGCGATATCCAGCCCCAACAGCTCGCGCACCGCACCGGTGGCGTTGGTCAGGTTCATGGTGCAGATCAGCGGCAACCAGCCGCCGGATGACGAGCAGAACGTCGCCACCGCCCCGTGCTCGCTGACCTGCGGCTGGTCCGCGTAAGCGTACACCGTGCCGGACGAGCCGAGGCTCATGGTGATCAGGCCTGACTGGATGTTGCCGGTGCCGATGGCGCCCACCATGTTGTCGCCGCCACCGCTGGACACCAGCGCATCCGGATTGAGCCCCAGCAGATCGGCGATCTGCGGACGAATCCTGCCAACCGGCTGACGGGATTCGATCAGCTCCGGCAATGCACGGCTCAGTCGGCCTTCAGGGTCGATATGCTCCAGCAGCGGCAAGTCCCACTCACGGCTGCGCACCTTGTAATAGCCGGTTCCGGACGCATCGCCGGGTTCCGTGCAGCTGCGCCCGGTGAGCCAATAGTTAAGGTAGTCGTGGGGCAGCAGGATTTTGTCGATACGCGCGAACAGCTGCGGATGCTGCTCAAGGGTCCACAGCAGTTTCGAGACGGTGTAGCCGGGCGCAATCACCACGCCCAGACGCTCCAGCGATCCGCGTTCGCCGCCCAGATAATCCAGCAGGCGCTGGTTTTCCGGGGTGGTTTCGGTGTCGCACCACAACTTGGCCGGGCGCAGTACCTGACCTTGCGCGTCGAGCAGCACCAGGCCGTGCTGCTGGCCGGAAACACCGATGCCCTGAATGCGCTGGCCGGACACGCCAGCCGAGTTCAACGCTGTACGGGTAGCCGATTCGAGCGCCGACAGCCAGTCGTCGACCTCCTGCTCGCGCCGCCCCTGGTGGTCGCTGATCAACCGGTGCGGCGCCGAGCCTTCGCCCAGCACCTGTCCACTGTCGGCGTTCAGGACGATGGCCTTGGTGCCCTGGGTGCCGCAGTCGATTCCAAGAAAAAGGTTCGCAGAGTTCATGTGGGCCTCAGAGGGTTCTAGCCAGCAGCTTTTCCAGGGTACCGCTCACGCCCAGTTCACGAAGGTTGTTGAGGTTCTGTTCGAAAGCGGCAACGAACTCGGCGGAATGCGGAATCGCCAGGCCGAAGATTTCCTCCACTTCCAGCAAGCGCTGGGTGATCAGCACGTCATCAGCCACCAGCGCCTGGCAGAACTCGGCACGAGGGTCCGGGATGCGATAGGTCATGCCCGTTTCGTCGAGGCCCTTGAGGTACAGCGCCCAGGCCGCGACGACCAGTGAAGCGCGTTCCAGACTGGCATCGTCGAGGATCAGGCGGTTGATGGTCGGCACGGTAAATTTAGGGAATTTCGACGAGCCGTCCGAGCAGACCCGTTCTAGCTGGTCGGCAATGGCCTGATTGGAGAAGCGCTCGATCAGTGTGTCCTTGTAGCCTTCCAGATCGATGCCGGGGACCGAGGCCAGTTGCGGCGTGACATCCAGATCCATGTAGGCGCGGATGTAACGGCGGAACAGCGGGTCGTTCATGGTTTCGTGAACGTAGCGGTAGCCTTTGAGAAAGCCCAGATAGGTCAGCGCCAGATGGCTGCCGTTGAGCAGCTTGATCTTCATTTCTTCGTAGGGCGTGACGTCGTTGGTGAACTGCACGCCGACCTTTTCCCAGGCCGGGCGGCCATTGACGAATTTGTCTTCGACGACCCATTGCACGAACGGCTCGCAGACCACCGGCCAGGCGTCATCGATGTGCTTGTCGTCGGCCAGTTGCAGGCGGTGGCCGACACTGGTCATGGGCGTGATCCTGTCGACCATCGCGTTGGGGAAGCTCACATTGCGCGCGATCCAGTCGTGCAGTTCGGCATCGCGCAACGCGGCGAAGGCCAGCAGCGCCTTGCGTGTCACCGCTCCGTTGTGCGGCAGGTTATCGCACGACATCAGCGTAAACGCCGGAATCCCTGCAGCGCGGCGCCGGGCCAGGGCGGCGCACAGATAGCCGAACACCGTGGTCGGTTCGTCGGGGTGATCCAGGTCATGGCGTATCTGCGGCAGATGGGCCATGAACTGACCGTTGCTGTCGTCGATGCAGTAGCCGCCTTCAGTGATGGTCAGCGAAACGATGCGAATCTGCGGACTGGCCAGCTTCTCGATCAGCGCCTGAGCGCCGTCTTCGGCCAGCAGCATGCCGGTGATCGAGCCGATGACCCGCGTTTCGGTATCGGGCGTGTCGCCCAGTTCGTAAAGCGTGTAGAGGTAATCCTGACCGGCCAGCGCATCCCGCACGCCGCGATCCTCGGGGCGCAGGCCGATGCCGCAAATGGCCCAGTCGAGGCCCTCGCCGGTGTTCATCAGCGCATCGGTGTAAAACGCCTGATGCGCCCGGTGGAAGCCGCCGACGCCGATATGGGCGATGCCTTGGCCGAGGCGGGCGGTCGAGTAACCGGGCAGGGCGATATCCGGGCCAAGTTGCGAAAGATTCGGTGTGTTGAGTTTCATGTACGGCTCTCCGGTTTCAGGTGCCAGCGTCTGGGCTCAGGCCGCGAGCCGCAGGGCTTTGGTGATGACCAGGCCCTTGGCGTCGAACAGGTGGCACTGGGTGCTATCCAGATGCAGGCTCAGGGTTTCGCCATACTGGCTGGCCAGGTCTCCGCGGATGCGCATCGTCAGTGCTTCGCCCGAATGGGTGCGCACGTGGCAGTAGGTATCGCTGCCCAGACGCTCGCTGACGTCCGCCACCACCTGCAGCTGACATTGTCCGGGCTGGGCGAGGTTGAGATGTTCGGGGCGAATGCCCAGCGTGACCGGATCGCCGACGCTGAGCGCCGCGTTGCCGGCCGGCAGGCTGATGCGCGTGCCGGCGTCGAGTTCGACTTCGCAACCATGGCCGTCGACGCGGCTGATCCGGCCTTTGAGAAAACCCATTTTTGGCGTGCCGAGAAAGCCCGCGACGAACAGGTTGGCCGGGTGGTGATACAGCTCCAGCGGCGAGCCGACCTGCTCGACCTTGCCGCCGTTGAGCACCACCACCTTGTCGGCCAGCGTCATGGCTTCGACCTGATCGTGGGTGACGTAGATCATGGTCGCCTGCAGCTCCTTGTGCAGGCGCGACAGCTCCAGACGGGTCTGCACCCGCAGCGCGGCGTCGAGGTTGGACAGCGGTTCATCGAACAGAAAGATCTTGGGGTTGCGCACGATGGCGCGACCGATCGCCACCCGCTGGCGCTGGCCACCGGACAGCTGCTTCGGTTTGCGTTCCAGCAACGGACCCAGCTCCAGAATGCGTGCCGCCTCGTCGACCTTGCGCTTGATCTCGGCCTTGTCGCCGCCCGCCAGGTCCAGCGCGAAAGACAGGTTCTTGCCCACGGTCATGTGCGGGTACAGGGCGTAGGTCTGGAACACCATGGCCAGGTCGCGCTTGGCCGGGGTGACCTGAGTGATGTCGCGGCCATCGAGCTCGATGGTGCCGGAGGTCACTTCTTCCAGCCCGGCGATAAGCCGCAGCAAGGTCGACTTGCCACAGCCCGACGGACCGACGAACACCACGAATTCACGGTCTTTGACCTCAAGGTCGATGCCCTTGATGATCTGATGGCCGTCGAAGCCTTTCTGCAGATTTCTGATTGTCAGGTTAGCCATAGTGGGCTCCGGTTTTTGTTATTGGATATCTGGGCCTGCTCGCACGCCACACTATCGGTTGCGTCTGAGCCTTTGCTATCGCCAGCAAGCTGGCTCCCACAGGGTTTGCAGATCATCTGTGGGAGCCAGCTTGCTGGCGATAGCGGACGCATGGGCGCAGATGGCAGCCACGGTTTTCGCAGACCGAGTGTTTTTCATTTCACCGCCCCGAACGACAGGCCGCGCACCAATTGTTTCTGGCTGATCCAGCCAAAGATCAGAATCGGCGCGCAGGCCAGGGTGGAGACCGCCGAAAGCTTGGCCCAGAACAGCCCTTCGGGGCTGGAGTAGGAGGCGATCAGCGCGGTCAGTGGCGCGGCACCGGAGGACGTCAGGTTCAGCGACCAGAACGCTTCGTTCCAGCACAGGATCAGCGACAGCAGCGCGGTCGACGCCAGGCCACCTTTGCAGATCGGCATCAGGACCCGGAAGATTTCCTGCCCGGTGCTGGCGCCGTCCAGGCGCGAGGCTTCAAGGATCTCGCCGGGAATGTCCTTGAAGTAGGTGTAAATCATCCACACCACGATCGGCAGGTTGATCAGCGTGTAGATGATGATCAGCGCCAGGCGCGTATCCAGCAGACCAAAGGTCTTGGCCAGCAGGTAGATCGGCATGAGCACGCCCACCGGCGGCAACATTTTGGTCGACAGCATCCACAGCAGCGTGCTCTTGGTGCGTTTGGTCTCGAAGAACGCCATCGAGTAGGCGGCCGGGATTGCCACCAGCATGCACAGGATCGTTGCGCTGAAGGAAATCACCACCGAATTCCAAGCAAAGTGAAAGTAATCACTGCGCTCCTGAATGTGCAGGTAGTTTTCCAGCGTCGGCGTGAAAAACAGCTGCGGCGGCGTGGCGAAGGCATCGATCTCGGTCTTGAAACTGGTCAGCACCATCCAGAAGATCGGGAAGAAGATCAGTGCCGCCACCAGCCACGACAGGGTGCCCAGCAGCAGGCTCTGAACGCGGCGGGATTGCTTGAGAGTCATCATGGCCGGGTCCTCAGGACTTGTCGGTGAGGTTTTTGCCGATCATCCGGATCAGGATGATCGCCGCGATGTTGGCGATGACCACCGCGATCAGGCCACCCGCCGACGCCATGCCCACGTCGAACTGCAGCAGCGCCTGGATGTAGATCAGGTACGCCAGATTGGTCGAGGCAAAGCCCGGCCCGCCGTTGGTGGTGGTGAAGATTTCCGCGAACACCGACAACAGGAAAATCGTCTCGATCATCACCACCACGGCGATGGGCCGGGCCAGGTGCGGCAGGGTCAGGTGCCAGAAGATCGCGATGGGGCCGGCACCATCCAGGCGTGCGGCTTCTTTCTGTTCCTGATCCAGCGACTGCATGGCGGTCATCAGAATCAGGATGGCGAACGGCAGCCATTGCCAGGACACAATGACAATGATCGACAGCATCGGGTAATGGGCGAACCAGTCGATGGGTTCGGCGCCGAAGAATTTCCACGTTGCTGCCAGCACGCCGGACACCGGATGGAAGATCAGGTTCTTCCAGATCAACGCGCTGACCGTCGGCATGATGAAGAACGGCGAGATCAGCAGCACCCGCACGATGCCTCGGCCAAAAAAGTCGCTGGCTTCCAGCAGCGCGGAAATCAGTACGCCGAGGATCACGCTGATCGCCAGCACGCTGCCGACCAGTAGCAGGGTATTGCCGGCACCGGGCAGAAAACCGGTGTCGGTGACGAAATACTCGAAATTCTCCAGGCCGACGAACTCGTTCTCGCCGGGCGAGAGCAGGTTGTAGCGGATCAGCGAGAAGTAGATGGTCATGCCCAGCGGCACGATCATCCAGACCAGCAACAGGGCAACCGAAGGGCTGACCAGAAACCAGCCGGGTTTGAAGCGACGGCGCACGGCCGCCTGGGGCTCGGCGGATTCGTCCGAGCGAGGGGAAAGCGTTGACGTTTTCATGAGCAGCTCCGAACCTGGATACGCCGTTGCGCGGGAGGACGGGAGGCCGAGGCGTCCCGCCCTGTGTCCTGGGCGATTACTTCTTCGCGTAACCCGCTCGCTTCATGTCGCGCTCGGTGGCGGTCTGCGCGGCGCGCAAAGCATCCTCGACCTTGGTCTGGCCGATCAGTGCGGCGGAGAACTGCTGGCCGACGCTGGTGCCGATGGCCTGGAACTCGGGGATGGTCACCAGCTGGATACCGACATATGGCACCGGCTTGAGGGTCGGCGACTTGGGCGTCACGGCCTTGAGCGATTCGAGAGTGATATTGGCGAACGGCGCGGCCTTCTTGTACTCGTCGCTGTAGGTCGAGGCGCGGGTGCCTGGCGGAACGTTGGCTACACCGTCCTTCTCGGCCACTAGAGAGGCGTACTCCCGGGAAGTCGCCCACTGGGTGAACGCTGCCGCATCCTTGCTGTTCTTGGCGCTGGTCGGAATCGCCAGAGCCCAGGAATACAGCCACGCCGAGCCCTTGTCGGTGACTTCGGTCGGCGCGAAAGTGAAGCCGACGTGGTCGGCAACTTTGCTCTGCGACTTGTCGGTGACGAAAGAACCGGCGACGCTGGCGTCCACCCACATGGCGCATTTGCCGCTGTTGAACAGCGCCAGGTTTTCGTTGAAACCGTTGCTCGACGCGCCGGGCGGGCCGGACTGCTTCATGGTGTTGACGTAGAAGTTGAGCGCGTTCTTCCATTCCGGCTGGTCGAATTGCGGCTTCCATTGCTCATCGAACCAGCGTGCGCCATAGGCGTTGGCAAGCGTGGTGATCAGCGCCATGTTCTCGCCCCAGCCGGCTTTGCCGCGCAGGCAGATACCGTACTGCTCTTTCGATTTGTCGGTGAGTTTGCCGGCGAATTCGGCGATCTGCGTCCAGGTCGGGCGCTCAGGCATGGTCAGGCCGGCGGCTTTGAACAGGTCGGTGCGGTAATAGGTAATCGACGCCTCGGCGTAGAACGGCAGGGCGAAAAGCTTGCCGTCGACCGACAGACCGTCGCGGACCGACGGGAACACATCATCGAGCTGGTAATCGGCCGGCAGGTCTTTCATTTCCTGCAGCCAGCCCTTTGAGCCCCAGAGTGAGGCTTCGTACATGCCGATGGTCAACACGTCGAACTGGCCGCCCTTGGTGGCGATGTCCGTGGTCAGGCGCTGACGAAGGACGTTTTCTTCGAGCACCACCCAGTTGAGTTTGATGTCGGGGTGCTTTTGCTCGAAGGCTTTGGAGAGGCGTTGCATGCGGATCATGTCGCTGTTATTTACCGTGGCGATGGTCACGGTGCCGGCTGCGGCGGTGCCACTGGCCAGGAAACAGCTGCTGAGGACGGAACTTGCGAGCAGAAGTCTTGCTGAGGTCTTCATTGATCACTCCTCTTCCATGCCCAGTGAGCGATAGAAGGTTGGTTATTGTTTTTGTCTCTTCCGGAGGGGAGGAAGATGTGGACCGATTACAGCGGGCTTGACGGGGAATGACAAATCCTGCACCGCACTCCGACCGATACTTTTTTGCACTGGCCGGAGGCTGGGCAGCATCCCGCGAACGCCCAGCATCAAGGGTCAGAGCCCATTCAGCGTAGTCGATGTGCCGCGCCGCAGGACGAATCAGTACAGGTTCTGTTCGGTCAGGCGCTGCACGGCGAGGCGCCGGTAATGCGAAGGAGTCATGCCCTTCAGTTGCTGAAAGCGGCGGTTGAAGTTGGAGATGTTGCCGAATCCGGACTCGAAACAGACGTCGGTCACCGGCTTGTTACCGTCGGCCAGCAGCTCACAGGATTTGCTTATTCGCAACCGATTGACGAACTCCACGAAGCAGCGCCCCGTGGCCTGCTTGAACACCCTGGAAAAGTAGGTCGGCTTCATGCCCAGATACTCGGCCACTTCTTCGAGCGGCAGCTCACGGCCGTAGTGAGCAAAGATGTAATCCACCGCACGGTTGGTGCGATCGACACTCTGCTCGTCGGCCATCTGGATTCCCGCGGTCCCGGACAGCAGCTGGTAATCGTCACTGGCGGCCAGCAGTTCCAGCAGGATAAGAAAATGCCCCAGACGGGTAATGCCGCGCGAATCGGCGATCTTCTGCATCAGCTTCGTGGCCTGACGAATCGTCCGCTTGCAGCGAAACTCGATGCCGTACTGCGCGCGCTCCAGCAGCGGGGCCAGGGTTTTGAGTTCCGCGAACACCTGATTGCCGCTTTCGAACAGCTCGTCAGTGAAATTGACCAGCATGTCGCGCTTGTCGATTACCTCGTTGTGCTCGATCTGGCTGATCCAGTTGTGCGGCAGGTTGGGGCCTGTGAGAAACAGGCTTGCAGGGTTGAAATTACCGATATAGTCGCCGACGAAGACCTTGCCCGAGCTCGCGACGATCAAGTGCAGCTCGTACTCCTTGTGGAAATGCCAGCGCACCAGCGGGCAGGGAAACCCGTGTTCGCGGTAGATGATGGACAGGCCGTTATGGTCATCCATCAGCTCGTAGGAAGGGTCGGTGATTTTTGTTGTTTTATTCATCGTTTGGCCGTTTGAAAAATTGCCAGGCGGCTAATGTGCCTTATTTGCCTTGCATGTGCCCAGAGTGTGTCCGATGAAACAGATCCTGCTGATCGGCGTGGGTGCCGGAAACCCCGAACAAATTACGGTCGAGGCCGTCAATGCGCTCAATCGCGTGCAGGTGTTCTTCGTGCTGGACAAAGGGCCTGAAGCGGGCGACCTGTTGCGCTGGCGCGAAGAAATCTGTCGGCGCCTTATCACCCATTCAAGTTACCGCTGGGTGCGGGTCCGCGATCCGAAGCGTGACGATCGGGTGGGGGCTGGGGAGCAGGCGTATGAACACAGCGTGGCGCACTGGCACGACCAGCGTTCACTGCTGCTGGAGCGTTTGATTGCCGAGCATCTGGGGCCTGAGGAAACCGGGGCTCTGCTGGTGTGGGGCGACCCTGCGCTGTACGACGGCACTTTGCGGATCATCGACCGGATTCTGGCGCGGGGCAGGGAAGTGTTCGACTATCGAGTGATCCCCGGTATCAGCAGCGTTCAGGCGCTCGCCGCCCGGCACCGCATCCCGCTCAATCGCATCGGCGAGCCGGTGCGGATCACCACGGGGCGGCGGCTTGCGACCTGCCGTCCGGATGAGGTCGAAAACACGGTCGTGATGCTCGACGCGCACTGCACGTTCGAGCGTTTCGCAGGGCAGGGTCTGGACATCTACTGGGGCGCCTACCTGGGCACCGACGACGAAATCCTGCTCGCGGGCAGGCTCGACGACCTGTGCGAACCGATCAGGCAACGCCGCCAGGAAGCACGGCTGCGCAAAGGCTGGATCATGGACACCTACCTGCTGCGCAAACCGTTGGGGTGAGGGTCCTGGGTTAAGCAATTCTTGTGTATGCCCCGGCCTCTTCGCGTGCCCGCGAAGGCGTGGTCACCAGCGATACATCTGCTGCACCTGCACTGGCCCTTCGCGGACAAGTCCGCTCCTACGCCCTTCGGGCAGAAGCACACACACACACACACAGCGGCACTACAGCTGCCCGGGGCGGTTCTTCGCCTCGATCCACTGCGCCATGTATTTGGTGCTTTTGAGGTGGTGGTGTCGCAGCATGCTGCCGGTGAAATTACCCAGCCGGTGGCGAGGCAGGTCCTCACGCAGGGCGTGGATGCGCTCGATCAGGCTGGCGCAATGCTGTTGATGCAGATAGCGCGCATTCAACAGTGCAAGGCCGGCCGCCTGCGCCTGGTTCCACAGGTCCCGGTCCTGATAAAGCCGCACCGCCGCGTCGGCAAACTGCCCGGCGCTGCTGCTCACCAAACCCGGCCAGGCCCTATCGCCGGTCATGGCTTCCGCGCCGACCGGCGTGGTCACCGACGGCGTTCCGCATTGCATGGCATCGATCAGCTTGCCCTTGATGCCCGCGCCGAACCGCAGCGGCGCCAGGCAGACCCGCGCCGCCGACATCACCTGCAATGCATCCTCGGCCCAGTTCATGACATGAAAACCCTGGGCGGCGTTGTGCAGTGCGGTGGCCTTGGGCGGGGTGTAGGCGCCATAGATATGGAACTGCGCGTCGGGCATTCGCTGACGAATCAGCGGCCAGACAGCATTCTTCATCCATAACACCGCGTCCCAGTTGGGCGCATGCCGGAAGTTACCGATGGTCAAAAAATGCGCGCGCTGGTCAAAGCCCGGCACCTCGTCCGCGACCGCATCGAGCATCAGCGGGCACCAGTGCAGGATCGACGCCGGCATGCCGAACCGGCGCGTCAGCAGGTCGATCTCCACGTCTGATGTCATCAGATTCAGGTCGCAACGGTAAAGCGCGGCAATCTCGCGCTGTGCCAGATCGGTACCCGCCATCGAAGCGAAAAGCGCTGCCTCGACTGTGGAGAAAAAACCCGAAAAATCATCCTGTTGCGGAGATTCATTCAAGTGATCTTTGAGGAGCTGATGGCGGCTGTGGCGCAGGCTTTGCAGATCGGAGGTTTCGAGAATTCGCAGCGCGTCCGGGCAATGTTGCTCGACGCGCCAGCCAAACTGCTCCTCAATCATGAACTGATCGAACAGCACCACATCAGGCTTCAACTCACTGATGAAAGCATCGAAGCTGCTGTTGTTCAGCTCGATACGCACTTCGTCGATGCCCAGGCTGGCCAGATCGGCCTTGTGCTCGCCTTCGGTGGCGGGGCTGGCGAAGGTGATCTGCCAGTCCTGTTCCAGAAAACACCGGATCAACTGCATGACGTGGCCGCTGGCGGCCGATGAGCGTGGTTCCGGCCATACATAGCCGATAATCAGCAGGCGGGTCGCGGCTGAGGGCCGGACGCCGGAGTGTTGCGGATCGTGCTTACTCAAGAATGCTTTTTACCTTGTCGCGGAGGTCGTCGATGGAGAACGGCTTGCCAATCGAGTGCATGCCGTCGGGTACATCGATGGTGTCCGAATAGCCGCTGGCAAACAACACCGGCAACTGCGGGCGCAGCTCGCGAACCAGAGCCGCCAGGTCGGTGCCGCGCATATCCGGCAGGCCTTGGTCGGTCATCAGCAGGTCGATGCCGTTGGCTTCGTCCTTGACGAAAGCCAGTGCTTCGGCAGCGTCGGCGGCTTCCAGTACGCGGTATTCCAGTTCTTCGAGCACATCGACGATGAGCATGCGCACGATGTTGTCATCCTCGACCACCAGGATGGTACTGGCTGCTTCAGACATGGTTGGCTTCCTCTAAGGTATAAAAAATAGTGGCGGTCGCTTTTGCGGCCCGGACGAGATCCAGCCGCTCCAGGGTCGGGCTCGCCGCGCCGTCCTGACGCAGGACTCCAGATTCCGTTGCCCGGTTTTCGTGCGGGGGTTGTGCATCAGTAAATCAACCGGCCCGGAAGTTCCATTTCGCCACTCGCACATCGCGCATTGCGCTGCTGAGCGCCACCAAGCATGCCTTGTGGAATCGGCGGCAGCTTATCGCCTATTTATGTGTGAAATTTCAACATGCTATGCGAGAAAGCAGAGTCTTTTTCATCGATTTACGGCAAACTCCATGGTTTTGATTATCCCGCCAAGGACTTTTCATGAATCGGACGTCTGTAGTCGATGAGCAACGCTTCCGGAAATTACTGGGGCGTAACGTCGGTTTACCTCTGGGTGTCGGCGTATTGAGTGCGGTGTTCTTCATTCTGCTGATCAGCTACCTGCTGTCGGTTATCCAGTGGGTGGAGCACACCGACCGGGTCATTAATAACACCAACCGGGCGATGAAGCTTTCCATCGACATGGAAACCGGCATGCGCGGTTACCTGCTGACTGGCGAGCAGCATTTCCTCGACCCTTACGAGGTGGCCAAGCCGGTGCTGCTCGCGGAACTCGCGGGTATCAAAGAACTGGTGGTCGACAATCCCACGCAGCTGGATCGCTTCCGACGCCTGCTGACTTTGCAGGAAGAGTGGAATCGCTTCGCTCAGGGCATGATAGACCTGCGGCGCAGCAACGGTGACTTTCTGAGCCCCGTGCAGTCGGGGCGCGGCAAGCGCATTACCGATGAAATCCGCATGGAGTACGACCAGGCCGTCGCCATGGAGCAGCAGCTGCGTCTGACCCGGAACGCCGAGGTCACCCGCACCACCATCCTGTCGGTGACCCTGTACCTGATTTTCGTCCTGGTAGTGAGCGGCATCCTGGCCTACGTTGGCCGCAAGGATCTACTGACGCTGTCCGACACCTACAGCGAAAACATGAGGCAGCAGGAGCTCAACGCCGAGCGCCTGCAGAAGATCGCATGGCTGCGCAACGGCCAGACCGAACTGGCCGCGCAAGTGCTGGGCCAACTGACCTTGCACATGCTCGGCCGCAATACGCTTCAATTTATCGCCCGGCATCTGGGCGCTGTGGTGGCCGCGCTCTATGTGCGCCAGGAGCATGGCAGCCTGGTGCGGGTGGCGACGTACGGGTTCTCCCGCGAACAGGAACAGCAGGATCAGACCATCTACGCCGGTGAAGGCATCGTCGGTCAGGCTGCGCAGCAGGACCGCATCATCACGCTGGACGAAGTCCCCGGTGACTACTTCAAGGTCGCTTCCGGCCTGGGTGACGGTTCGCCGCGCAGCGTGGTGATCGTGCCTACCAGCAACGATGATCAGGTCAACGGCGTGATCGAGCTGGGCTTCCTGCGCGCGCTTACCGAGCGCGATGTCGAGTTTCTGGAGCTGATTTCCGACAACGTCGGCACCTCCATTGAAGCCGCGCGCTATCGCCAGCGCCTGCAAGAGGTGCTGACCGAAACCCAGCAGCTCAACGAAGAACTGCAGGTCCAGCAGGAAGAGTTGCGCACCGCCAACGAAGAGCTGGAAGAACAGTCACGGATTCTCAAGGAATCCCAGGTCAACCTCGAGACCCAACAGGCCGAGCTGGAGCAGACCAACGAACAACTGGCCGAGCAGAGCCAGGCACTGGCCGATCAGCGTGACGCGCTGGACCGCAACAACGAAGAACTGAGCATGGCGCAGATTGAGCTGCAGGCGCGCGCCGATGAGCTGCAACGCTCCAGCAAGTACAAGTCCGAGTTCCTCGCCAACATGTCCCACGAGCTGCGCACGCCGCTCAACAGCTCGCTGATCCTCGCCAAGCTGCTGGCCGAGAACCCGACCGAAAACCTGACCGCCGAGCAGGTCAAGTTTGCCGAGTCGATCTACTCGGCGGGCAACGATCTGCTGAATCTGATCAATGACATTCTCGACATCTCCAAGGTCGAGGCCGGCAAGCTGGAAGTGCGCCCGGAGAACAGCAGCGTGTCGCGTCTGGTGGAAGGACTGCGCAGCATGTTCCAGCCACTGGCCGCCGAAAAACGTCTGGAGTTCAGTATCGAGCTGCAGCCGGGCGCGCCGACCATGCTGCACACTGACCGTCAGCGCCTGGAGCAGATTCTCAAGAACCTGCTGTCCAACGCCATCAAGTTCACCGAGGCAGGTTCGGTGAGCATGATCGTGTCGCGCCAGCCGGGCGAAGGCATCGCGTTCACGGTGCGCGACTCCGGCATCGGCATTGCCGAAGAACATCAGCAAAGCATCTTCGAAGCGTTCCGTCAGGCCGACGGCACCACCAACCGTCGTTACGGCGGCACGGGTCTGGGCCTGTCGATTTCCCGCGACCTGGCGGCGCTTTTGGGCGGTTCGATCAGCGTTACCAGCGCGCCGGGGCAGGGCAGCATCTTCACCCTGGTGTTGCCGGAGCGCTACGTCGAGCAGACCCCGCAGGAACCGGGGGCCACAGCGGCGCAGTCGCCTGTAACGGCGGTGGTCGCCACGCCGGCCCCGGCTCCACTGCCAGCACCGGTGCCAACGCCTGTGCTCGCGGCCCCGGTCAGCGAGCCGGTCGCCTCCTTCGATGACGACCGCGACATGGCCCGCACTGGCCAGCGCTGCATTCTGGTCATCGAGGATGACATTTCCTTTGCGGGCATTCTTTACGACCTGGCCCATGAGCTGGGGTACCAGTGCCTGGTCGCCCATGCGGCCGATGAAGGCTTTAACCTCGCGGCGCAGTTCACGCCCGACGCCATTCTGCTGGACATGCGTCTGCCGGATCATTCAGGGCTGACGGTACTGCAGCGCCTCAAGGAGCTGGCAACCACCCGCCACATTCCGGTCCACGTGATTTCCGTCGAAGACCGCCAGGAAGCGGCCATGCACATGGGCGCCATCGGCTACGCGGTCAAGCCGACCACCCGCGAAGAACTCAAGGATGTTTTCGCCAAGCTGGAAGCCAAGCTGACCCAGAAGGTCAAACGCATCCTGCTGGTCGAGGACGATGCCCTGCAACGAGACAGCATTGCCCGGCTGATCGGCGACGATGATATCGAGATCACCGCGGTGGGCCTGGCGCAGGAAGGGCTCGACCTGCTGCGTGACCATGTCTACGACTGCATGATCATTGACCTCAAGTTGCCCGACATGCACGGCGACGAGTTGCTGCGGCGCATGTCCACCGAGGATATCTGCGCGTTCCCGCCAGTGATTGTCTACACCGGCCGCAACATGACCCGCGATGAAGAAGCCGAACTGATGAAGTATTCGCGTTCGATCATCATCAAGGGCGCGCGCTCGCCAGAGCGGTTGCTGGACGAAGTGACGCTGTTCCTGCACAAGGTCGAGTCGCAGCTGTCCAACGAGCGGCAGAAGATGCTGCGCACCGCGCGCAGCCGCGACAAGGTATTCGAGGCGCGCAAGATCCTGGTGGTAGATGACGATGTGCGCAACATCTTTGCTCTGACCAGCGCGCTGGAACACAAGGGTGCCGTGGTCGAGATTGCCCGCAACGGTCTTGAGGCCATCGCCCGCCTCAACGAGATTCCGGATATCGATCTTGTGCTGATGGACGTGATGATGCCGGAGATGGACGGCTATGAAGCCACCACCGAGATCCGCAAGGACCCGCGCTGGCGCAAGCTGCCGATCATCGCCGTGACCGCCAAGGCCATGAAGGACGATCAGGAGCGCTGCCTGCAGGCCGGTTCCAACGACTACCTGGCCAAGCCCATCGATCTGGATCGCCTGTTTTCCCTGATCCGGGTCTGGCTGCCAAAAATGGAACGTATTTGAGCCATGGTAGCCAAAGCCACCATCCTTACGAGTATCTTCAGGTTCAAGCATGCTTCTCGATCGCAACGCTGACATCGAGTTGCGGCTGTTGATTGAGGCGATCTACCTCAAATACAGCTACGACTTTCGCGACTACTCCGGCGCGTCGATCAAGCGGCGCGTCGCGCATGCCCTTCGTCAGTTCGATTGCAGCACCATTTCTGCGTTGCAGGAGCGGGTGCTGCACGATCCGGCGGCATTCATGCAGCTGCTGCAACTGCTCACCATCCCGGTCAGCGAGATGTTCCGCGATCCGTCGCATTTTCTCGCGATCCGCCAGGAAGTGGTGCCGTTACTGCGCACCTACCCGTCGATCAAAGTCTGGATTGCGGGATGCAGCACGGGGGAGGAAGTCTACTCAACGGCGATTCTGCTGCGCGAAGAGGGTTTGCTTGACCGCACGATCATCTACGCTACGGATATCAATCCCACCTCGCTGGAGAAAGCCAAGCAAGGGATCTTTTCCATGGAAAACGTGCGGGCCTACAACCAGAACTACATCAAGGCAGGCGGGCAGCGGGATTTCTCCGACTACTACACCTCAGCCTACGAATACGCGATTTTCGACAAGACGCTTCGCGAGAATGTCACCTTTGCCGACCATAGTCTGGCGACCGACAGCGTGTTTTCCGAAACCCAGTTGATCTCCTGCCGCAACGTACTGATCTATTTCAACAAGAAACTTCAGGACCGGGCCTTTGGTCTGTTCCACGATTCTTTGTGTCATCGGGGTTTTCTCGCGCTGGGCAGCAAGGAAACGCTGGATTTCTCGGCCTACAGCGGCGCCTTCGAGACCCTGGTCAAGCCCGAGCGGATCTACCGCAAATCATGAAAAAATCCTTCATGGCGGGCTCGGCCAGCGACCCGCTGCCCAGGGTCGAGGCGATTGTCGTGGGGGCTTCGGCAGGCGGTGTCGAAGCGTTGCTGCGCATCTTCAGCCGTATCGCGCCCGGATTTCGCTTGCCGATCATTACTGTTCTGCATTTGCCGGACGATCGCCGCAGTCAGTTGGCGCATGTGTTCGGCAGTCGCCTGCCGATCCCGGTCAAGGAAGCCGACGACAAGGAAAGCATCGCCCCCGGCACGCTGTATTTCGCTCCGGCGGGCTATCACTTGTCGGTCGAGAACGACTACAGCTTTTCCCTGAGTCAGGAAGACCGGGTGTACTACTCACGGCCCAGCATCGACATTCTCTTTGACTCCGCCGCCGATGCATTCGGCCCCGGACTCGCCGGGGTGTTGCTCACCGGGGCCAACAATGACGGAGCGCAAGGACTGGCGCAGATCAAGAAGTATGGTGGTTTCACGGTAATTCAGGACCCGGATCAGTCTCAGGCGCGTACCATGCCCGAAGCTGCCCTCGCGTTGCAGGCTCCGGACTACCTTCTACCTTTGAACGATATTGGCCAATTGCTGGTCCAGCTGGAACGAATCGCATGCTAAATGACATCCAGGCAAAATTGCTGATCGTCGATGATTTGCCGGAGAACCTGTTGGCGCTTGAAGCGCTGATCAAGCGCGAAGACCGTACGGTGTTCAAGGCGCTGTCAGCCGACGAAGCCCTGTCGCTTTTGTTACAGCACGAGTTCGCGCTGGCCATCCTTGATGTGCAGATGCCGGGCATGGACGGCTTTCAACTGGCCGAACTGATGCGCAGCACCGAGAAGACCAAGAACATTCCCATCGTGTTCGTCAGCGCGGCGGGCCGTGAACTCAACTACGCATTCAAGGGCTATGAAAGCGGCGCGGTGGATTTTCTGCACAAGCCGCTGGACATCCATGCCGTCAAGAGCAAGGTCAACGTGTTCGTCGACCTGTACCGTCAGCGCAAGGCGGTCAAACTGCAGGTCGAGGCGCTGGAACAAAGCCGCCGCGAGCAGGAGGTGCTGCTCAATCGCCTGCAGGCGACCCAGGCCGATCTGGAGCATGCGGTGCGCATGCGCGACGACTTCATGTCCATCGTCTCCCATGAAGTGCGCACGCCGCTCAACGGCCTGATCCTGGAAACCCAGCTGCGCAAGTTGCACCTGGCCAAAGGCAATGCTTCAGCGTTCACCATGGAAAAGCTCAATGCCATGGTCGAGCGCGATGAGCGGCAGATCCAGAGCCTGATCCGCCTGATCGAAGACATGCTCGACGTGTCCCGCATCCGCACCGGCAAGCTGTCGATCCGCCCTCAGCCGTTCGATCTCAGCGAGCTGGTGCGCCAGCTGCTGGAAAACTATGCCGCGCAGATCGCCGCCGCTGAATCATCGATCTCACTGATTGCCGATGATCCGGTAATAGGCGTCTGGGACGAGTTCCGTATCGAGCAGGTGATTTCCAATCTGTTGACCAACGCCTTGCGCTACGGGGCCCGCAAGCCTATCACCGTCAAGGTGTTCAGTGACAACGGTCGCGCCTGCGTCGAAGTGACCGACCAAGGCATTGGCATCACGCCGGAAAACCAGAAGCGTATTTTCCAGCAGTTCGAGCGAGTATCGGCCAACCACGCAGTCGCCGGTCTGGGGCTGGGGCTGTTCATTTCCGAGCAGATCGTGCTGGCCCACGGCGGGCAGATCGAGGTGGAGAGCGAAGTGGGGAAGGGCTCGACGTTCAGGGTCTGCCTGCCTTTGTAAGACAAACCTACGAAACTTGTCGATTTATCCGAAGATTGGCGCAACCTACGATACGCGCCGCGGTCGTAATGGCAGCTACTTAAGATCAAAGGCAGTTCAATGAGCGCTGATGCAGAAAACGTCGTACTTATCGTCGAAGACGAGCCCCTGATTCTGATGCTGTTGTCAGATTATCTGTCGGGTGAGGGATACCGGGTATTGCAGGCCGAAAACGGCGAGCAGGCTTTCGAGATTCTGGCGACCAAGCCCCATCTGGATCTGATGATTACCGATTACCGCCTGCCCGGCGGCATCTCTGGAGTCATGATCGCCGAGCCCGCGGTAAAGCTGCGCCCGGAACTCAAAGTGATTTTCATCAGCGGCTACCCGGCTGAAATCGTCGATTCGGGGAGTCCGATTGCCGCCAAGGCGCCAATCCTCGCCAAGCCCTTCACCATGGAAACCCTTCAGTCGCAGATCCAGGTCCTGCTGGCCTGACTCCCCGCGTCGGACGCCTCGGCGTCTGACGCGGCTCAGGCCTCTTCGATCATCTCCCGGACCTTGGAGGTCAGGTGATCGAAAGCAAAGGGCTTGGTGATCATCTGCATGCCGGTATCAAGGAACCCGCCCCGTACCGTCGCATGCTCGGCGTAGCCGGTGATGAACAGCACTTTCAGCGCCGGACGCAATTGACGGGCAATTTCAGCCAGTTGCCGGCCATTCATGCCCGGTAGGCCCACATCACTGATCAACAGGTCGATGCGCTGGTCCGATTCGAGAACCGGTACCGCGCTCGGCCCGTCGGCCGCTTCGATGTACAAATAGCCTAATTCGCTGAGGACTTCGCTCACCAGGGTACGCACCGCGGGATCGTCTTCGACGATCAGCACGGTTTCGCCTGGCTTGGCCTGAAGCGTATTGCTCTGGCAGTTTTCCTCGTCGTCGGCCTGTACGCCCTGGAAGCGTGGCAGATAGAGCTGCACGGTGGTGCCGCGTCCGACCTCGCTCTGGATCGCCACGTGGCCATGCGACTGTTTGCTGAACCCGTAAATCATCGACAGACCCAGGCCTGTGCCCTGGCCGATCGGCTTGGTCGTGAAGAACGGATCGAACGCACGACTGATCACGTTTTCCGGCATGCCGCTGCCAGTGTCGCTGACACTCAACACCACGTATTCGCCCGGCAGCAGATTGTCGTGGGCGTCGGTGAACTGCTTGTCGAGTCGCTGGTTGTAGGTCTCGATCAGCAGCAGGCCGCCACCCGGCATGGCATCGCGGGCGTTGAGCACCAGATTGAGCAACGCATTTTCCAGCTGGTTGGCGTCAGCCACCGCCGTCCAGAGGTGCTCGTCCAGGTGTGTTTCCAGCTTGATGTTTTCGTTGATGCTGCGACGAATCAGCTCGCCCATCGCGGTAATCAGGTGGTTCATCTCCAATGGCTTGGAGTCCAGCGACTGGCGTCTGGAAAACGCCAGCAGGCGGTGGGTAAGGGAGGCCGCCCGGTTGGCGGACGTCACACCCAGATCGATCAGGCCGTCGAGGTCGTCCACGCGACCGCGCGCCAGGCGACGGCGAATCAATTCCAGGCTGCCGATGATGCCGGTCAGCATGTTGTTGAAGTCGTGGGCGATGCCGCCTGTGAGCTGGCCCACCGCTTCCATTTTCTGCGACTGGCGCAACACTTCTTCTTTATGCAGGAGCTGGGAAGTGCGTTCCTCGACCTGCTGTTCCAGGGTTTCATTGAGGCTGCGCAACTGGGCTTCGGCCAGCTTGCGCTCGGTAATGTCCGAGGTTACACCGACCAGCGATGACACTCTGCCGCTCTTGTCCAGCACCGCCCGCGCGCGAACATCGACCCAATTGAGCGAGCCGTCCGGCCACAGGTTGCGATACTCGAGGATGAAGTCGACGCCAATATCCAGACTGCGCTGCAATGCCGACTGCATGCGTGGCTGATCCTGCGGGTACACCGCGTCCAGCCAGTCGTGGTAACCGAAGCGGTCGTGCTTGCCACGGCCATAATGCGACTTTGTGATCTCACAGCAACTGAGTTCCAGCGATCCGGTTTCAAGCTGCCATGAACCGAGCCGGCCAGCGGTCAGTGCGTTCTGCAGGCGCCGCTCGCCTTCGACCAGATCCTCCATCCGCGCCCGGGCTTCGTACTGCCGGCGTCGGCCGCGAATCGCAGTGGTCACGAGGCTGACCAGTGTGACCGGATGGAAAGGGCGCTCAAGGAAAGTGACGTTCCCCAGTTTGCTGCCCAGCCGGCCGGCAGGGGTCTGGTCCTGTCCGCCGTGGTGGGTCAACACGACGATGGGCAAGTCCGACCACGTGGGTTGGCGCGCCAGCAGGTCAATCAAAGGCGTCAGATCGCAATTGCGCAGGGCTTCATCGGCGATAATCGCCAGCCCGGCACCCACGTTCAGCTCGGCCAGCAGTTCCGTGAGATTGGTCACAACGTGGCCTGGGTAACCGGCCTCCTTAAGGATTCGCAACGCGATCTGGCTGTCCCGACCTTTAGGGGTCAGGATTATCGCCCGCTCTGATAGCAATCCCCGCATGTTCACAAATCATCATCCGTCAGCAGCGGTCCGGTGTCGCCGTGGTAGGAGGGTATCCCGCTCAGCACGCCCTGGAACTGGCCCAGCGGCTCGCCGATCTTCAGTCCCTGGGAGCCGATGCGATATTCACGGATGGTCGACTCGTGGGTGCCGGTACGCTTCTTGATCACGGAAATCGCCCGGCGCACTTCACCCAGTGCTTCGAAATATCGAAGCAGGATGACGGTATCCGCCAGGTAGGTGATGTCGACCGGTATCCTCATGTCGCCGACCAGCCCGTGCTGCGCCACCGTCATGAAGGTTGCCGCGCCGCTGCGGTTGAGATACAGCAACAGCTCGTGCATGTGCAGAATCAGCGCATTTTCTTCCGGCATTGCTGCCTGATAGCCGTTGATGCTGTCGATCACCAGCGTCTTGATCTGCAGCTCATCTACCGCGTGGCGCACCCGGTGTGCAAATTCCCCAGGCGACATCTCCGCTGCGTCGATCTGCTCGATCACCAGATTTCCGGTGGCTTGCAACGCTTCAAGGTCGATACCCATCAGCTTCATACGGTCAAACAGCAGGCCCAGTTCTTCGTCGAAGATGAACAGCCCGGCGCGCTCGCCACGAGCCACCGCCTTGGCGGCGAATACCATCGCCATGAGCGACTTGCCGGTACCCGACGGGCCGAGAATCAACGTACTCGAACCGCCGTCGACACCGCCACCGAGCAGCGCGTCAAGTTCCGCTATGCCACTGCTGTGCTGCAGCCGCTCATAGCGGTTGCGATGCTCCGCCGCGACCAGGCGCGGAAATACCTGGATGCCGCCTTGCACGATGGTGAAGTCGTGGAAACCGCCGCGGTACTTCTGGCCACGGTATTTGAGCACCTTGAGGCGACGTCGCTCCGCGCCATAGTTGGGTGTCAGCTCTTCAAGGCGGATGACCCCGTGCGCGACACTGTGAACCGTCTTGTCGAGCAGTTCAGTGGTGAGGTCGTCGAGCAGGAGGACGGTTGCGTCGTAGCGGCTGAAATAATGCTTGATCGCCAGGATCTGGCGTCGATAGCGCAGCGAGCTTTGCGCCAGCAAGCGGATCTCCGACAGGCTGTCGATCACCACCCGCGCAGGCTTGACCCGCTCGACCACTTCAAAAATCTGCCGGGTCGCTTCACCCAGCTCCAGATCGGAAGAGTAGAGCAACGACTGGCTGTGCTCCGAGTCCAGCAGGTTTTCCGGAGGCGTCAGCTCGTAGATTTTGATCGAGTCGTCCAGCTCCCAACCATGGGAGCGCGCCCCCTCACGCAGTTCCCGATCGGTCTCGGACAGAGTGATATACAGTGAGATTTCACCGGCCCGTGCGCCTGCCTGCATGAACTGGAGCGCGACGGTCGTCTTGCCGGTGCCCGGCTGTCCTTCAAGAAGGAAAACATGCCCGCGTGAAAGGCCGCCCGAAAGGATGTCGTCCAGACCCGCGATGCCGGTTGCAGCTTTTGATGTATCCAAGTATTGCCCTCAGATGGCTTGGAAGGTCACATCGCCCAGAGTACAAGACCCCGTCGGCTTTGGACGGTTCATACTTTTTGTTTCGGCCCGCGCCTCGGCCGGTGCCTCCGATAGCGGTCCGGCTCTTGTCCGGATCGCCCTGATCGCGCCGGGCGTCGCGGTTTTACAGCTTGTTATAGTTGGACCTTTGACGCCCTTGGCTCACAAAGCCGGCCATGTCCACGCGCCCACACAAACCCACACGAAATAAGGAAGATGCCGTGTCCGACTATCAAGCGTTCCTGATCGATGTTACCGATCATATCGCCCATGTGCGAATCAACCGTCCCGATAAGCTCAACGCGATGAATGCGGCGTTTTGGGCGGAAATTGTCGAGGTTTTCAAGTGGATAGACAACAGCGATAACGTTCGTGTCGTCGTGCTCAGCGGAGCGGGCAAGCATTTTTCTTCCGGTATCGATCTGGCGCTGCTGGCGTCGGTGGCCGCGGAGCTGGGTGATGACGTAGGCCGTAATGCCCGTCGCCTGCGCCAGACCATCCTGCGCATGCAGGAATCCTTCAACGCGGTGGACCGTTGCCGCAAGCCGGTGCTGGCGGCCATTCATGGCTACTGCCTGGGCGGCGCCATCGATCTGATCGCGGCCTGCGACATGCGTTACGCGGCTGCCGATGCGCGCTTCGCGATTCTTGAGATCGATATGGGGATGGCCGCCGACGTTGGCACCTTGCAACGCTTGCCGCGCATCATCGGCGAAGGCATGCTCCGTGAGCTGGCTTACACCGGACGCATGATCGAGGTGGAAGAAGCGCAGCGTATCGGGCTGATCAATCGCGCCTTCGCCGACCATGAGACCCTGCTTGAAGGCGTGCTCGGGGTTGCCCGGGAAATCGCCGCCAAGTCGCCCATCGCCATCGAAGGCACCAAGGAGATGATCAGCTATATGCGTGACCATCGGGTCGACGACGGGCTGGAACATGTTGCCATCTGGAACTCGGCCATGCTGCAATCGGTCGATCTCAAGCTGGCCATGGCGGCACACTTGAGCAAGCAGAAACCCGTATTCGATAACTGACGACACGTCTTGCGCGTGCAGGTAAGGAGTTTTCCATGACACGCCCGGAACGTTGGACCACCGCCGTGCTCGATATCGAGGCCAGCGGCGGCCTGGCCGTGGTCCATAGCCAGGAGGGTTTCCTGCTGGACGGTAACGGTACGCTGTTTCCAAGGCAGTGGCTCAAGCGCCTGGAGCTGCCGGTTCAGAGTGAACACGGCATCGGCCATTTCGACGGGGAGCCGGTTTACCTGCTCGTGCTGGAACAGCCAGTGGTGGTCGACGGCTGCGTCTGGCAAGGGCTGCGTCAGTTCATGCTCGAAGGCGAATTCGCGGTATTCCAGATGCTCGGCTACGCCGCGCAGATCAGCACCTGGGCCCGGGAGCACCGCTTCTGCGGCGCGTGCGGCAAACCGACCGTGCAGATACCCGGCGAGCGGGCCATGCATTGCGACGTCGATAATCTGCGTTTCTACCCGCGCATCTCGCCCAGCATGATCGTGCTGATCACCCGTGGCGACGAGGTGCTGCTGGCGAGGTCGCCGCGGTTTGTCTCCGGCATGTACAGCACCCTGGCCGGTTTTGTCGAGCCGGGCGAATCGGTGGAAGACTGCGTACACCGCGAGGTCATGGAGGAGGTGCGGGTGCGGATCAAGAACCTCAAGTACATGGGCAGCCAGTGCTGGCCGTTTCCGCATTCAATGATGCTGGGGTTTCACGCCGAGTACGACAGCGGCGAAATCGTCCCGCAGGTCGATGAAATTGAAGATGCGCGCTGGTTCCATATCGACGCGCTGCCGCCCCTGCCGGCCAATCGCTCAATCGCGCGCTATCTGATCGACGTCTGGCTGGCCCGGCGCTCAGGCGCCGCCGAACCAGTGCTGCCAGGCCAGGCGAACGGTTAGACCCAGTACCACCGTGATGAACACCGGGCGGATGAATTTTGCGCCGCCCTTGATCGCCGTGCCGGCGCCGAAGTAGGCGCCGAGCATCACCGCAACGCCCATCACCAGACCGATCACGAAATCCACCTGACCGGAAAAGATGAACACTGACAATGCCACGGCGTTGCTGACAAAGTTCATGCTGCGTGCCACGCCGCTGGCCTTGACAAGATCGAGCGGGTAGAGCAGCAGGGTGCTGACGGTCCAGAACGCGCCGGTGCCGGGTCCGGCAACGCCGTCGTAGAACCCAAGACCCAGGCCCTGGGGCAACTGCCACTTCTTCTTGATGGGCGCGTTGCTGTCCAGCGGCGCCTTGGGCGTGCCGCCGAACAGCAGGTACAGGCCACAGGCGAACACAATCACCGGCAGCATCTGGTTCAGCCACTCGGCCGGCAGATAATGGGCAATCACCGCGCCAATCAGGGCGCCGACGGCCGTGCCGATCAGCGCATGCAGCCATTGACGCGGCTCGAACAGTTTGCGGCGGTAGAAGGTGAAACTGGCCGTGGCGGAGCCGAAAGTCGAGCTGAGCTTGTTGGTGCCCAGCACCAGGTGCGGCGGCAGGCCGGCGGTCATCAGCGCGGGAGTGGTCAGCAGACCGCCACCGCCGGCGATGGCGTCGATGAATCCGGCAACAAAGGCTACGACAGCAAGAACGGCAAGGGTGGTCAGGTCGACGCTCAGTTCGAAAGGCATGGTCGGCAGGGCTTATCCGCTAGGGGGCAGAATGGCTGCCCGAAGGTCGCGCATTCTACCCCTTAAGCGTTTGTTGCAGGAAGTTGCAGGCTACCGACAGAGGTCGTATTGAAAAGCGCTCAGGACAGGAAACCACCGTCGACGTTGAGCGCAGCTCCGGTGGTGTAGCTGGACGCGTCGCTGGCCAGGTACAGCACCGCTCCGGCCATTTCGCTCGGCGCCGCCACACGCTTGAGAGGGATCTGCGCCAGCGCCACATTGAGGATCGCGTCATTCTTGACCAGTGCCGAGGCGAACTTCGTGTCGGTCAGGCCCGGCAGCAGTGCGTTGCAGCGGATGCCGAACCCCGCGCATTCCTTGGCGAATACCTTGGTCATGTTGACCACTGCCGCCTTGGTCATGGAGTAGACGCCCTGAAAGGCACCCGGCGAAACGGCGTTGATCGAAGCTACGTTGATAATGCTGCCTCCACCGTTTTCCCGCATCAGCTTGCCGGCTTCCACCGACATGAAGAAGTAGCCGCGGATATTCACGTCGACGGTTTTCTGAAACGCACTCAGGTCGGTATCCAGTACGTTGCAGAACTGCGGGTTGGTCGCCGCGTTGTTGACCAGAATGTCGAGCCTGCCGAACTGCTGGCGAATCTGCTGGAACACGCTGGTGATCTGCTCCATCTCTCCGATATGACAGCCGATGGCCGTGGCCAGTCCGCCCTCGGCGATGATCGCGTCAGCGACGTGCTGGCAGCTTTCAACCTTGCGGCTGGAAACGATCACATGGGCGCCTTGTTGGGCCAGCAGCCGTGCGATGGCTTCGCCGATGCCGCGGCTGGCGCCGGAAACCAGCGCGATCTTACCGTCCAGGTCGAACAGTTGGGTCCGGGACATAGTGCCTCCTAACGAAAAAAGGGTGGGAAGGTGTCAGAGACTGGAACGCGCGATCACCTGCAGGCTCATGTGTTCGAGCAGAGCATTCATCTGCACGAACGGCGCGAAGCGCTTGTCCTGCGTCTGGCCGTGGTAGAAGCGGTAATAGATCTGCTGAACGATGCCCGCCAGCCGGAACAGGCCGTAGGTGTAATAGAAGTCGAAGTTGTCGATGCGGATTCCCGCGCGCTGAGCGTAATAGTCAACGAATTGCCGGCGGGTCAGCATGCCTGGCGCGTGGCTGGGCTGGCGGCGCATCTGCCGGACGGCGGCCGGGTCATCGGCCTCGATCCAGTAGGCGAGGGTGTTGCCAAGGTCCATCAGCGGATCGCCAAGGGTGGTCAGCTCCCAGTCCAGCACGCCGATGATGCGCATCGGGTCGTTGGGGTCGAGGATCACGTTGTCGAAGCGGTAGTCGTTGTGCACGATGCTGGACGTCGGATGATCGGCGGGCATTTTCGAGACCAGCCAGTCCCGGACCTTTTCCCAGCCGGGCGCATCGGGCGTCCTGGCTTTTTCGTAGCGTTCGCTCCAGCCCAGAATCTGGCGCTGGACGTAGCCTTCGGGCCGACCCAGGTCGCCCAGCCCGCAGGCCTGGTAGTCCACCTGATGCAAGTCCACCAGCTTGTCGATGAAGCTCTTGCACAGCGCCTCGGTGCGGGCGCTGTCCAGGTTGAGCGCGGGCGGCAGGTCGGAGCGCAGGATGATGCCCTTGAGTCGCTCCATGACGTAAAACTCCGCGCCGAGCACGCTCTCGTCGGTGCAATGCACATATGCTTGCGGGCAATACGGAAACGCGGTCTTCAGGCCGTTGAGAATGCGAAACTCACGGCCCATGTCATGTGCCGACCGGGCCTTGCGTCCGAACGGCGGGCGGCGCAGCACCAGCTCCTTTTCCGGATACTGAATCAGATACGTGAGGTTCGAGGCACCGCCCGGGAACTGGCTGACCACAGGCGTTCCGCTCAGGCCGCTGATATGGGCCTTCAGATAAGCGTCGATCAGGTGCGCGTCCAGTTCTTCGCCTGCACGGATATCGGTGGACTGGTCGGTAAGCGTCATGCTGGACCCCATGTTTTTGCCCGATGTTCTTATTAGTGGATGCTTATCAAGGTGTGCATGGATCATTGGCTAATCTAATGACGCCAGGGTTGGCGAACAACTCTGGCGCGGCGTTATAGGCTAGCGTGTTGCCGGTGGATCAACGGTTCTGATGGCCGCCCGCGGTCGGAAAATCCCCGGACCAAAAAAAAACCGAAGCCAGAGCTTCGGTTTTTTATGCAGCAGGACATGGAGCGGAATGCGCGCGGATCAGACCGGGAACAGTTCGCTCAGTTTCATGGCCAGCATCATGTCGCCTTCAGCGCGCAGTTTGCCGCCCATGAAGGCCTGCATGCCATCGGTCTCACCGCTGACGATGCCTTTGAGCGTGGTGCTGTCCATGATCAGCGTGACGTTGGCGTCCGGGTTTTCGCCTTCCTCAAGCTGGCAGGTGCTGTCTTTCACGTGCAGCGCGTAATGCTTGTCGACGTCGGTGATGTGGAAGCCGTAGATCAGGTCCAGGCCGGTAGCGGCGGCTGGGTTGAACTTGGCCTGCATGGTCTGGACTGCTTCGCCTACTGAACTCATGTATCGATCCTTTTGTGCTGTTTGGGTGTGATGTTCGTATGTGATGTTCGGAGGTGTGCCGCTTCGGTGATGTCGTTCGCATCCGTGAGGATGCAAGTGGCCGGGCTCAGCGATAAGTGATGAGCTCCGGCGCCTTCTGCAGTTGCAAATGCGCGTAACTGTTGAAGGAAGCCAGTGACACTTCGCTGTTCCTGAATTTGAGCTGGTGCAGCGAAGTGTTGACGATGTGCCAGTTGAGCTCAAATGCCTGCTGAGCCGGCATACCGGTAATAGTGTGTAGCAGGGCCGTGATGGTTCCGCCGGAAGTGAAGACCGCGATGCGTTCGTGCTCGCCGGCGGTCTCGATGATCCGTTGCAGGCCGGCCTGGACACGGGTCACAAATCCGCGCCAGCTCTGCAGGCCCAGCGTGTCGTGTTCGCCGCCCAGCCAGCGGGCAATGACCAGCGCGAACAGCCGCTGGAACTCGGCGCGATTGTCCGCGGCGTTGCGCAGGATATCGAGTGCATCGGGTTCGTCTTCGAGCATCGCCGGTATCAATGCGCGGACCACGCCTTCGGCGTCGAACTCGTCGAACGCGCTGTCTATCACGACCTCGGGAACCTTCAAGCCAGTTTCAGCCAGCTGCGCGAGGGCGTGGCGGGCGGTGTCTTTCTGACGTCGCAGGTCTCCGCACAGACAGCGATCGAACTCCAGGCCCAGCTCTGCCAGATGCGCGCCCAGTACCTGCGCCTGACGAATGCCGACGGTCGACAGCACGTCGTAGTCATCGGCACCGAATGAAGCCTGGCCATGTCGTATCAGATAGATGCTGCCCACGTCCGTCGTGTCCCGGCGCGTTGAAGGTTGGGCGAGGTTATGGCCGATGCCGGTGGGCTGTCAATGAAAAAACATACGCCCGTTTGAAATCAGCGTTTAACCCCCGGTTACAGGTGCGCCGCTGGTGATACGCAGGTCGCGTCGGTATGCTGGCGGCATCGCGGCCCTTGATTGGTAAGGGCGCAACGCAAGTAAGGAGTATCCGTGGATTTCATTGCCGACTACGCGAGTTTTCTGGCCAAGACCGTCACGCTGGTCATTGCCATCGTCGCCGTGCTGGTGACCATCGCGGCCCTGCGTGGCAAAGGCCGCCGGCGCACGACGGGGCAGCTGCAGGTGACCCGTCTCAACGATTTCTATAAAGGGCTGCGCGAGCGGCTGGAACAGTCGCTGCTGGACAAGGACCGGCTCAAGGCGCTGCGCAAGGCGCAAGGCAAGGCCGACAAGGCAGAGAAAAAGGGCAAGACGCCGGTCGAAGTGAAGTCCCGTGTGTACGTGCTGGACTTCGATGGTGATATCAAGGCCTCGGCGACTGAAAGCATGCGCCATGAGATCACCGCCTTGCTGACCCTGGCCACGGACAAGGATGAAGTCGTGCTGCGCCTGGAAAGCGGCGGCGGCATGGTTCACAGCTACGGTCTGGCCTCTTCGCAGCTGGCGCGTATCCGGGAGGCGGGCATTCCGCTGACCATCTGCATCGACAAGGTCGCGGCCAGTGGCGGTTACATGATGGCGTGCATCGGCAACCGCATCATCAGCGCGCCGTTTGCCATCCTCGGTTCAATCGGCGTCGTGGCGCAGTTGCCAAACGTCAACCGCCTGCTGAAGAAGCACGACATTGACGTAGAAGTCCTCACCGCCGGTGAATACAAGCGCACCCTGACGGTGTTCGGCGAAAACACCGAGAAAGGCCGCGAGAAATTCCAGCAGGACCTGAACATTACTCACGACCTGTTCAAGCGCTTCGTCGCCAGTTACCGCCCGCAGCTGTCCATTGACGAAGTGGCCACCGGTGAAGTCTGGCTGGGCATGGCCGCGCTGGAGAAACAACTGGTCGACGAGCTCAAGACCAGCGACGAATACCTGGCCGAGCGGGCGAAACAGGCTGATGTGTTCCACTTGCACTACGTGCAGCGCAAAAGCCTTCAGGAACGCATGGGCATGGCCGCGGCAGTCACCGCGGACGGCTTGCTCAGCAAAGTGTGGAGCCGCCTGACTCAGCAGCGATTCTGGTGAGACCCCGTCTCGGGTAAACGCGCTCCTGCACTTGTGGGAGCCAACTTGCTGGCGAGGGACCTAAACAGGCGAAATATGTATGTCGGGCTGAATACCGTCTCGCCAGCAAGCTGGCTCCCACAGGAACCGCAGCGCTGCACGGACTGTAGGAGCTGGCTTGCCTGCGATCTGCCGGGAGCCGGCAGCAGGATGGTTCATGCAGTATAAACAAGGTCGCCAGGATTACTGCCGCTACGCGCCAGATCGTCGGATTGCCGCCCAGAGCAAGCGGATCGCCGCCCGGTCACTCCCACGCCCTGCGGGCAGAATCAAAAGCGGATTCGCGGGCACCAGGAGCTTTTCCCCAAGGGCGGTTTAGGGGTAACCCCCGAACATAGAATCTCCCACAGGAACCTGTCCCGGTTCCGGAACAGCGTATTCCGCGAGACACAAAAAAGCCCGGGCCTTCTCAGAAGGCCCGGGCTTTTTGCTGTTACCGGATCAGCGGCGGCGAAACAGCGGTAGCGGTTCGTCGGCTGCAGCCTGGTAGGTCACCGAAAAATCCTTCAGACCTTCCAGCGCTTCGTACGGGTCCTTGTCGGCGCGGATCGCAAAGGCATCGAAGCCGCAACGATGCATGTAGAACAACTGGTCCCGCAGGACGTCACCGATGGCCCGCAGTTCACCCTTGAAACCGTAACGGTCACGCAGCAGGCGCGCGTTGGAAAAGCTGCGCCCGTCGGTGAACGCCGGGAAGTTCAAGGCAATGACCTGGAACTGATCCACGTCGTCACCGATTTCCTCGGCTTCTTCGTCGCTGTCCAGCCAGACGCCAAGGCCGCCGTCGCGGGCCTTGAGTGCGTGACCGTGTTCGCGCCAGAGCACCAGCGGCACGATCAGGTCGTCGCAGTTGGACAGGCTGTCGAAGGTCGTGTCCTTGGGCAGCAGGTGCCAGGTGTCATCGATGACCTGGTTGTTCTTAATGATTCGCTGCATAGACGCGCTCCTTGAAAGGGTCGATACCAATGCGCTGGTAGGTGTCGATAAAGCGCTCGTCCTCGGTACGTCGTTCGACGTACACGTTGATCAGCTTCTCGATCACGTCCGGCATGGCTTCCTGGGCGAAGGACGGGCCGAGGATCTTGCCCAGGCTCGCGTCACGGCTGGCGCTGCCACCCAGCGACACCTGATAGAACTCTTCGCCTTTCTTGTCCACGCCAAGGATGCCGATATGGCCGACGTGGTGGTGACCGCAGGCGTTCATGCAACCGGAAATGTTGAGGTCCAGTTCGCCGATGTCGAACAGGTAGTCCAGATCGTCGAAGCGGCGCTGGATCGACTCCGCGATAGGGATCGACTTGGCGTTGGCCAGCGAGCAGAAATCCCCGCCGGGGCAGCAGATGATGTCGGTCAGCAGGCCGATGTTCGGCGTGGCGAAGCCGTTATCGCGCAGCTCGTTCCACAGCGCGAACAGCTGGCCCTGCTCGACGTCGGCGAGGATGATGTTCTGCTCGTGGGACGTGCGCAGCTGGCCGAAGCTGTAGCGGTCGGCCAGATCGGCAACCGCGTCCAGCTGCTTGTCGGTCACATCGCCCGGCGCAACGCCGGTCGGTTTGAGCGACAGGGTCACTGCGATATAACCCGGCTGCTTGTGGGCCAGCACATTGCGCTGGCGCCAGCGGGCAAAGCCCGGATGCTGCGCGTCCAGCGCCGCCAGTTCGGCGTGCTGATCGGCCAGCTGTTTGTATTGCGGGTCGACGAAGTGCGTGGCAACGCGCTGCACTTCGGCTTCGGTCAGCGTGGTCTGACCGCCACGCAGATGGACCATTTCAGCCTCGACCTTTTCGGCGAAGACTTCAGGGGTGAGCGCCTTGACCAGAATCTTGATCCGCGCCTTGTACTTGTTGTCCCGGCGACCGTAGCGGTTATAGACGCGAAGTATCGCATCCAGGTAGCTCAACAGGTCTTGCCAAGGCAGAAATTCATTGATGAACGAGCCGACCACGGGCGTGCGCCCAAGACCGCCGCCGACCAGCACGCGGAAACCCAGCTCGCCGGCCGCGTTGCGCAGTGGCTCCAGGCCAATGTCATGGACTTCGATGGCTGCGCGGTCGCTGCTTGCACCGTTGATCGCAATCTTGAACTTGCGCGGCAGGTAGGCGAATTCCGGGTGGAAGGTCGTCCACTGACGGACGATCTCGCACCATGGGCGCGGGTCGACCAGTTCGTCCGCGGCAACGCCGGCAAACTGGTCGGTGGTGACGTTGCGCAGGCAGTTGCCGCTGGTCTGGATGGCGTGCATCTGCACGGTCGCCAGTTCGGCCAGAATATCCGGCACGTCTTCCAGCGCTGGCCAGTTGAACTGCACGTTCTGGCGGGTACTGATGTGGGCATAGCCCTTGTCGTAGTCGCGCGCGATCTTCGCCAGCATGCGCGTCTGGCGCGAAGTCAGCTGGCCGTAAGGCACCGCGACCCGCAGCATGGGCGCGAAACGCTGGACGTAAAGACCGTTTTGCAAGCGCAACGGTCGAAACTCTTCTTCGCTCAGCTCGCCTGCCAGATAGCGTCGGGTCTGATCCCGGAACTGCTTGACGCGGTCCTCGATGATCCGCTGATCGTACTCGTCGTATACGTACATATAGGTCCTGTTCTCAGGCTTCGTCATGAAGCAGGGGGCAACGGCATCGGATGCTGAGCATCTCGCTCTCTGGCCCCTGCGACATCCAACAATTCTGCGCGCACGGTCGCGCACTCCCTGCGGAGCGGTGGCGAAGATACCAGCTTGGTGATATCGGTAAAAGTGATGTTTATATATAAGCAAATCGCTAAAAACGATAAGCCGAAGGTCGGCTGGGCAAGGCCCTGCTTGCCGTGTGGGCATGGCTGGTCTTTACTCAGTCGGGTCGGGTCCGGGCTTGCAGCCTGGGCCTGTTCGTATGCAATCACCTACAAGACCGACAAGAGGCGATGCAATGAGCAAGCACCCGAAAATGGCCAAGCCCGACAGCAGCGTCGATGCGTGGGCAATCTTCTTCATTATCGTGCTGGTGGTGGGTGGCGCGGTGTTCTGGATCAGCGGGCAGTAGCTGCAACCCCGCATTATTAAACTGCGCGCGGAACATTGTGGGAGCCAGCTTGCTGGCGAGAGGTCGGTACATTCGGCGCATCTTCGTTGGCTGAAGCCACGTCTCGTCGGATTGCCGCCCACAGCAAGCTGGCTCCTACGGGTTTCGTCCTTCGGCGAAATAGACCACCAGCTGCACGATGCCAAACAGAATCAGCACGAACATCAGGGTAAACAGCAGCCCCAGCAGCAGAAAGTGCACAGGCTTGCCGTGGGTGAAGTCGCGCTGACGGTTCTTGTGGCTCTGCACGCCCAGAGCGGCGGCGAGCAACGCTCTGCACCATCTGCCAGAACGTGGGCGGTTTACCGTCGGGCTCGCCCTTGGATGGGTCTTCCATAAAGAAGCCTTCGCTGACCATGCCGAAGTTTCAAGCATAGTCAGCGAGGCCATACCAGCCAGGCTTACTCGTCGTATCCCAGGTTTGGAGCCAGCCAGCGCTCGGTGACGCTGATGTCCTGTCCCTTGCGAGCGGTGTAACTCTGCACCTGATCCTTGTCGACTTTGCCCACCGCGAAATACTGCGCTTGCGGATGGGCGAAGTACCAACCGCTGACAGCCGCCGCCGGGAACATCGCATAGTGCTCGGTCAGGAACACGCCGCTTCTGCCCGGCGTGTGCTCGGGCGTGCCCTCCGGCAGCGGATCGAGCAGGCTGAACAGCGTGCTCTTTTCGGTGTGATCCGGGCAGGCCGGGTAGCCCGGGGCAGGGCGGATGCCCAGGTACTGCTCCTTGATCAGCGCGTCGTTGTCCAGTTGCTCGTCCCGGGCGTAACCCCAGTATTGCTTGCGCACTTGCTGGTGCAGCCATTCGGCGCAAGCTTCGGCTAGACGGTCGGCGAGGGCCTTGACCATGATCGAGTTGTAGTCGTCGCCTTTGTCCTGGTAAGCCTTGGCCACTTCTTCGGCACCGATGCCGGCGGTCGTGATGAATCCGCCGATGTAATCGGTCACGCCGCTGTCCTTGGGCGCGACGAAGTCAGCCAGCGAAAGGTTCGGCTTGCCGTCAGGCTTGATGGTCTGCTGGCGCAGGTGGTGCAGCCTGGCCAGCGGCTGACCGTCGTCGCCGTAGACCTCCAGGTCGTCGTCATTGACCTGATTGGTCGGCCAGAAACCGAACACGGCGCGGGCGCTGATCAGTTTCTCGTCGATGAGCTTGCGCAGCATCTGGCGAGCATCTTCGTACAGCGCGGTAGCCGCTTCGCCCACCACCTCGTCGGTGAGGATGCGCGGGAACTTGCCGGCCAGGTCCCAGGAAATGAAGAACGGCGTCCAGTCGATGTATTCGGCCAGGACGTTCAGGTCGATGTCTTCCAGCACGCGCGTGCCGGTGAATGTCGGCTTGACCGGTGTGTAAGTGGCCCAGTCGAATTTGGGCTTCTTGGCGACCGCCGCGCCGTAACTCAGGCGTTCGGTGCGCGCGCTGCGAGCCGAAGTGCGCTCACGGACTTCAATGTATTCCAGGCGGGTCTTTTCGATGAACGCCGGTTTCAGTTCCCTGGATAGCAGCTGCGTCGCCACGCCGACCGCACGCGAGGCATCGGTGACGTAAACGACCGCGTCATTGCTGTACTTGGGTTCGATCTTGACGGCGGTGTGTGCCTTGGAGGTGGTCGCGCCACCGATCATCAATGGCAGGTGGAAGTCCTGCCGCTGCATCTCGCGGGCGACGTGGACCATTTCGTCCAGAGACGGGGTGATCAGGCCGGAAAGGCCGATAATGTCGCACTTCTGTTCGCGCGCCACCTGCAGGATCTTCTCGGCCGGCACCATCACGCCCAGGTCGACGATGTCATAGCCATTGCAGCCGAGCACCACGCCGACAATGTTCTTGCCGATGTCATGCACGTCACCCTTGACGGTCGCCATCAGGATCTTGCCCTTGGCTTCGGGCTTGTCGCCTTTTTCCAGTTCGATGAACGGAATCAGATGCGCCACGGCCTGCTTCATTACCCGGGCGGATTTCACCACCTGCGGCAGGAACATCTTGCCCGAGCCGAACAGGTCACCGACCACGTTCATGCCGGACATCAGCGGCCCTTCGATCACTTCGATAGGCCGGGCGAACGACTGGCGCGATTCTTCGGTGTCTTCAACGATGTGTGTGGTAATGCCCTTGACCAGCGCGTGCTCCAGCCGCTGGTTGACCGGCCAGCTGCGCCACTCCTCGGTTTCGGCCTCTTTGACGCTGCCGTCGCCCTTGTACTGGTCGGCGATGGCCAGCAGCGCTTCGGTGCCCTCGGGGGTGCGGTTGAGTACCACGTCCTCGACGCAGTCGCGCAACTGCCTGGGGATCTGGTCGTAGATCTCCAGCTGACCGGCGTTGACGATGCCCATGGTCAGACCATTGCGGATCGCATGCAGCAGAAACACCGAGTGGATCGCTTCGCGCACCGGATTGTTGCCACGGAACGAGAACGATACGTTGGACACGCCGCCCGACGTCAATGCATAGGGCAGCTCGTCCCGGATGTAGGCGCAAGCATTGATGAAGTCCACGGCATAGTTGTTGTGTTCTTCAATACCCGTGGCAATGGCGAAGATGTTCGGGTCGAAGATGATGTCTTCCGGCGGGAAGCCCACTTCGTTGACCAGGATGTCGTAAGAGCGCTTGCAGATTTCCTTCTTGCGCGCTTCGGTGTCGGCCTGACCCTGTTCATCGAACGCCATGACCACCACGGCCGCGCCGTAACGCTTGCACAGGCGGGCGTGGTGAATGAACTGCTCGACGCCTTCCTTCATGCTGATCGAGTTGACGATGCCCTTGCCTTGAATGCACTTGAGGCCCGCTTCGATGACTTCCCATTTCGAGGAGTCGATCATGATCGGCACGCGGGAGATATCCGGCTCGCCCGCGATCAGGTTGAGGAAGGTCACCATGGCCTTCTTCGAGTCGAGCATGCCCTCGTCCATGTTGATGTCGATCACCTGGGCACCGGCTTCGACCTGCTGCAGCGCGACTTCCAGAGCTTCGGTGTAGTTGTCTTCGCGGATCAGACGGGCGAAACGGGCGGAACCGGTGATATTGGTTCGCTCGCCGACGTTGACGAACAGCGACTGACGGTCGATGGTGAACGGCTCAAGACCGGACAGTCGGCAGGCCTTGGGGATGTCCGGAATCGCCCGCGGCGAATATTTGGCTACCGCTTCGGCGATGGCCTGGATATGCGCGGGCGTGGTGCCGCAGCAACCGCCGATGATATTGAGAAAACCGCTGGCGGCGAACTCTTCGACCACGACCGCCATTTCCGCCGGCGTCTCGTCATACTCGCCAAACGCGTTCGGCAGGCCGGCGTTGGGGTGCGCCGAGACCCGTGTGTCAGCCTTGGCGGCCAGCTCTTCCAGATACGGACGCAAGTCTTTCGCGCCCAGCGCGCAGTTAAGGCCCACGGAAATCGGCTTGGCGTGACGCACCGAGTTCCAGAACGCTTCGGTGGTCTGCCCCGAAAGCGTCCGGCCGGAAGCGTCGGTGATGGTGCCGGAAATCATGATCGGCAGTTCATAGCCTATTTCCTCGAACACGCCCTGCACGGCAAAGATCGCCGCCTTGGCGTTGAGCGTGTCGAAAATCGTTTCGATGAGGATCAGGTCGGCGCCGCCTTCCACCAGGCCGCGCGTGGCTTCGGTGTAGTTCTCGACGAGTTCGTCGAACGTCACGTTGCGGTAGCCGGGGTCATTGACGTCGGGCGAAATCGAACAGGTCCGGCTGGTCGGGCCGACCACGCCTGCCACGAAACGCGGCTTGTCCGGCGTTTCCAGGCTCTTAGCGTCCGCCACTTTACGCGCCAGACGCGCGCCTTCGACGTTCAGTTCGTACGCCAGCGATTCCATGCCGTAGTCGGCCTGGGAAACCTGCGTGGCGTTGAAAGTATTGGTTTCGAGGATGTCGGCGCCGGCATCCAGATACGCCTTCTCGATGGCGCCAATGACATCGGGACGAGTCAGGATCAACAGATCGTTATTGCCCTTGACGTCGCTGGGCCAGTCGGCGAAGCGCGTGCCACGGTAGTCGGCTTCTTCGAGGCGATAACTCTGGATCATGGTGCCCATGCCGCCATCGAGGATCAGGATCCTCTGATTCAGAGCATTGAGGAGAGCTTGATGGCGGGCGCTACGATCGGACATGAGAGCTACCTTGGGAAGGCGGTTACAGAAAGGCCGAATCATAGCAAACCCGAGCGCTTTTTTTGGTGCTCGGGCTTTCTCATGAAAATCGCTCATGTTGGGGCGCGGAGATGAGACTGCTGAACCTGAACGGCGCTCTTGGCATTTGCATCGCCAGCTAACCCCGTCGGACCGGGCGCTTAAGGCGTAAACCCTTGCGGAACATGGCCCGCAGCCATTGCTGTTTCCTGAACGACTCGACAGATGGGCCGACTATTTCCGGCAGAACGCGGTCCGAGTGGAGTGCAATGCGAACCATCGGCTCGATAGCGTCGGTCGAGGAGCGAAAACAGGCGGTAGAGGTTTCTGGATGTTGATTTCGGTTCAAGCCCTGCGGGCGTTCGCCGCGTGGGTCGTTGTGTGTCACCACTTCATGCAGATCTTTTTCGATTTCAAGGCCAGTGGGCCAGTCGGTGAGTTCTTCGTTGCAAAGGGCGCGGTCGGCGTCGATATCTTTTTCGTCATCAGCGGTCTGGTGATTTTCCTTTCCACCCAGAACAGCGACATGCCGGCCGGGCGTTTTTTGATGCACCGGCTGATCCGCATCGTCCCTGCCTACTGGCTCTACACCGCAGCGATGGGCCTGTTGCTGCTGGTGGCGGCGCCATTCCTGCCGCATCAGGTCATCGGTTGGCAGAACTTCCTGCTGTCGCTGGTTTTCATTCCATCGGAAAACCCCGGTGGCTATGGTCTGTACCCAACCCTGAATGTGGGCTGGACGCTCAACTACGAGATGCTGTTTTACCTGCTGTTCTCGATGGTGTTTCTGTTCGAGCGCAGGCACAGGCCGCTGATCATTGCCGCCGCGCTGTTCACGGTGACCGAAGTGCTGGCTCGCACCGGTCTGATCAGTCGGTTCTACGGCAACGACATCGTGTACGAATTTCTGCTTGGAATCGGCATCGGTCTGGTCTATCGCCGTGGCTGGGTCAAGCAGGGGTTGTGGGTGCCGCTGGCGGGTGTCGTGCTGGGGCTGGTCACCATTTATATGCTGAGCAACGAGCAGCGTCTGCTCAACTGGGGGTTGCCGAGTGCCTTGATCGTGGTGTCCTGTGTTTCGCTGGAACCGTATTTCCGCGGCAGCCAGCTGCTCAAGGTGCTGGGCGATTGCTCGTATTCGGTCTATCTGCTGCACGTGCTGGTGCTGTACGGCGGCTTGCTCATGGCGCAGCGCTTCGGCCTTAATCCCTATGTCGTGTTTGCGTTCTGCGTGCCGGTGATTGCCATCGGCGCGTGGCTGAGTTACGAGTGGATTGAAAAGGGCCTGTATCGCCGGATGAAGGGCTGGCTTGACGAGCGCCAGAGCCTTCGGGAAGCGCAAAGCCTTTCCTGACAAAATTACTGGGACTTTGTGTGAGGCATCGGTTTGGCGTAAACTGCCGGCACGTCTGCGAGGAACTTTCATGACCGCTATCACTATTACCGATGCCGCCCACGATTATCTGGCCGATCTGCTGGAAAAGCAGAACACCCCCGGTATCGGCATCCGCGTGTTTATCACTCAGCCCGGCACTCAGTATGCAGAGACCTGCATTGCTTACTGCAAGCCGGGCGAAGAAAAGCCTGAAGACAAGGCCATCGGCCTGAAGAGCTTCACCGCCTGGATCGACGGCTTCAGCGAAGCGTTTCTGGACGATGCGGTAGTCGATTACGCCACCGATCGCATGGGCGGACAGCTGACCATCAAGGCACCGAACGCCAAAGTGCCGATGGTCAACGCCGACAGCCCGATCAACGAGCGTATCAACTATTACCTGCAAACCGAGATCAACCCGGGTCTGGCGAGTCATGGCGGCCAGGTCACACTGATCGACGTGGTGGAAGAGGGTGAGCAGAACATCGCCGTGCTGCAATTTGGCGGCGGCTGCCAGGGCTGCGGCCAGGCCGACGTCACGCTCAAGGAAGGCATCGAACGCACGCTGCTGGAGCGCATTCCGGAACTGGCTGGCGTTCGCGACGTGACCGACCACACCCAGAAAGAAAACGCTTACTACTGACGCATCAGGCTTGTAGGAGCGCGCTTGCCCGCGACGGCGGTGTTCCGGTCGCAGAATTATCTCTGCGGCTACGGTTGTCGCGGGCAAGCGCGCTCCTACGGGTAGTCCTACGGTCTGTACAGATGCGCATGCCCGGCCCGGTACAGCGATGATTCCCCAAACGGGTCGTCGCCCAATACCCGTCCCACCAGAATCAATGCGGTGCGCCTGAATCCCTTGGCCCGCACCTTCTCGGCGATATCCGCCAGCGTGCCCTGCACCCAGTCCTGATCCGGCCAACTGGCACGATGCACCACGGCGATCGGACAGTCCGCCCCATAGTGCGGCTGCAGCTCGGCGACGATCTTCTCCAAGTTATTGACCCCAAGGTGAATCGCCATGGTTGCCCGGTGGCTGGCGAGGCTTGCCAGCTCTTCACCGGGAGGCATCGTCGTCTTGTCGGCATAGCGGGTCAGGATCACGCTCTGGGAAATGTCCGGCAGAGTCAGCTCGGTCCCCAGCAGCGCCGCGCAGGCTGCGGTCGCAGTCACCCCAGGGATTATCTCGAACGGAATATCCAGCTCACGCAAACACCGAATCTGTTCACCGATGGCACCGTAGAGGCTGGGGTCGCCGGAATGTACCCGCGCCACATCACGGTCCTGTTCATGAGCGGATTTCATCAGGGCGATGATCTGTTCCAGATGCAGCTCCGCGCTGTTCACCACCTGCAAAGCCTGGTGTCCGTCAAGAACCGCAAGCGGCACCAGCGAACCGGCGTAGATGATGATTGGACAGCTGCGAATCAGCCGCTGCCCCTTGACGGTGATCAGCTCCGGATCACCGGGACCTGCGCCAATGAAAAAGACGGTCAATTAACTCTCCATTCAGGTTGGGGTACTCGTCGCCGGCCATTATCAGCCTTCGACAACGGCACCTGCCAGAGCAAACGTGGCGTGCGCCGACTGGCGTCTCGTGATCAGCAGACGCGCCGGAGCTCGGGCCAGTTGGCTGGCGGCTGCCAATGCCGCGCTCTCCGCGACTCCATGACAGCCGGTTCGGGCATAGGCGAGCGCGGAACGATGCGTCAGCTGTGCCTCGTAAGGGAGCAGGGTGATCGCACTCAGCAGAATCAACGGAACCTGCAACTGCTTAGCCAGAGCCAGCAGCCCCGGCTCTTCGCCTTTCAGATCGATGGAAGCCACGGCCCTGATCGCACCCGTCTCCAGGCCGAGCTCGTGCAAACCGGACTCTACAAGCTCCAGCAACTGCAGGGCTGCGCAGCCGCTGCGGCAGCCGATGCCGACGACCAGTAAAGGATCGGGCGCTGGAGGTTGCAGATCAGTACTGATAGATAGCCGCCTGGTGCCGGTTGAAACGTCCAGCCGTGCCAAGTCGGTTGTACCGGGCGCGGCGGCGCGAATGAATGCGTGACGACTGGTCGCGCCGCCACGCTACAGCGAGACAGGAGACCACGCTCGGGCGCAAAGCGTCAATCTGAACGATTGACCTGACTTCGGCCACTGCGTAGCCTTGCGCCTTGAGGTTCTCTGTTCAGGTTTGGGCAGAGCTAAGACGGGAATGCGGTCAATGCCGCAGCTGCCCCCGCAACTGTAAACGGTCAGGATCGTCGCACAGCCACTGCTCAAGCGGGAAGGCGCGACGTCTGTGCGCCAGCCGGGTTCGAGCCCGGCGGCGTGCCGCCGTGAGCCAGGAGACCTGCCTCGAACCGGGCCATTGCCCGCGAATTCTCACGACAACCGGGCGGGGTGATCCGGTGGCGATTCGAACCGCGCGCCGCGCGTACGGTTCTCGTCCCGTTTGCCCGCCGTCTCGCCAAAGGGCACCTGATGAAAACACTGGCCAAGCTCCCCGTCACCATCGTCACCGGCTTTCTGGGCTCGGGCAAGACCACCTTGCTGCGGCACATGCTGGACAACGCCGAAGGACGACGTATCGCAGTGATCGTCAACGAATTCGGCGAACTGGGTATCGACGGCGAAATCCTCAAGCAATGCACCATCGGTTGCACCGAAGAAGAGGCCAGTGGCCGGGTCTACGAGCTGGCCAACGGCTGCCTGTGCTGCACCGTTCAGGAAGAGTTCTTCCCGGTGATGCGCGAACTGGTTGCACGGCGTGGCGATCTCGATCACATCCTGATCGAAACCTCCGGGCTGGCGCTGCCCAAGCCGCTGGTTCAAGCGTTCCAGTGGCCGGAGATCCGCAATGCCTGCACGGTTGACGCGGTGATCACCGTAGTCGATAGCCCGGCGGTGCTGGCCGGTACGTTCGCGGCCTTTCCCGAGCAGGTCGACGCGCAGCGCAAGCTGGACCCCAACCTCGATCATGAATCACCGCTGCACGAATTGTTCGCCGATCAGCTGGCCAGCGCCGATCTGGTCATTCTCAACAAGGCCGATCAGCTGGACGCCGCAGGGCTAGCCGCCGTTCGTGCCGAGGTCAGCGAGGAACTGCCGCCGGCGGTCAAGGTCGTCGAAGCCAGCAATGGTCGCTTGCCGCTGAGCGTGCTGTTGGGCCTGGGCGCCGAGTCCGAAGTGCACATTGATGGTCGCAAGACGCACCATGACCATCACGACGACGGCGACCACGATGACCATGATCACGATGCCTTCGATTCGATTTCCATCACGCTACCCGAAGGCGAAGAGCGGCTGTTGCTCGACGCGCTGACGCAGCTGGTCGTGCAGCACGGCATCCTGCGGGTCAAGGGTTTCGCGGCCATTCCCGGCAAGCCGATGCGCCTGCTGATTCAAGGCGTGGGCACCCGTTTCGACAAGCACTTCGACCGTGCCTGGAGCGCCGGTGAACCTCGCGTCACGCGTCTGGTGCTGATCGGCCAGGAGCTGGACGCGGTGGCACTGGAAGCGCAACTCAACGCTGCGCTCGCCGGCTGACCGACCCATGCATTTGCTGAGAACCCAGCCCGGTGGCTTTGTGCCGGACGACAGCATCGCCGATCTCGGGCAGACGCCCGCCGAGCTGGTGATTCTTTGCAGCGGCGATTCGAGCCTGGCGCTGCTGGCCGAAGCGGCGCAGCAGTTGCCCGACAACTACCCGAGCCTGCGTCTGGCCAATCCGATGCAGGTGCAGAACCATGCGTCGGTGGACCTCTACGTCGATGAGGTGCTGCGCCACGCCAGGGTCATCCTGATTTCGCTGCATGGCGGCATCGGTTACTGGCGCTACGGCGTGGAGCGGCTGATGGAGCTGGCGGCGCGCGGCGTGCAGGTCATTCTGGTGCCGGGCGACGACCGTCCGGACCCTGAACTCAGCGATCTGAGCACCGTACCCGCCGAGGCGCGCGACCGACTCTGGCAATTTTTGCGTCAGGGCGGGCTGCACAACGCGCTGGATCTGTATCGCTGCATCGCCAGTCAGTGGCTGGGTCGCGACTACCGCTGGGGCGAGCCGCAAACGCTGCCGCGCACCGCCGTTTACCACCCGCGCACAGCCAGCGAAACACTGGCGCGCTGGCGGGCCGAATGGCTGGCGGATCAGCCGGTGGTGGCGCTGCTGTTTTACCGCTCGCACCTGCAGGCGGCGAATACCGCCTTCATCGACGAGTTCTGTACCCGGCTGCAGGCTCGGGGCCTCAATCCATTGCCGGTGGCGGTCGCCAGTCTCAAGGAAACGGGTTGTCTGGAATTGCTGCAGGACTGGCTCGACGAGACTGGCGCCCAGTTGATCCTGAACACCACAGGCTTTGCCCAGTCCAGCCCGGAAGCACCGCATCTGCGGCCCTTCCGACGTAACGTGCCGGTGATTCAGGCGATCTGTGCCCAGGACAACCAGCCGGCGTGGCAGGCCAGCGAGCAGGGGCTCGGCGCCCGGGATCTGGCAATGCATATCGCCTTGCCCGAACTGGACGGCCGGATCATCAGCCGCCCGATCAGCTTCAAGGATCTGGCGTGGCGCAGCGAGCGCAGTCAGTCCGATGTGGTCTGCTATCGAGCGCACCCTGAGCGCATGGACTTTATCGCCGAACTGGCGCGCCGCTGGATCGAACTGGCGCGGCTGCCCAACGCCGAAAAACGTGTAGCGCTGATTCTTGCCAATTACCCGACCCGCGACGGTCGCATCGGCAACGGCGTGGGCCTCGACACCCCGGCGGCGGCGCTGAATATCCTGCGCGCGCTGGACAGCCAAGGCTATCCGCTCGCGCCGTTGCCCGGCAGCGGCACTGAGCTCATCGAGCTGCTGCTCGGCGGGGTGACCAACGATCTGGACAGCCTGGATCTGCGGCCTTGTCAGCAAAGCATGGCGCTGGATGAGTATCACGCGGCGTTCGCGCGGTTGCCCCAGGCCAACCGTGACGCGGTGAACGCACGCTGGGGGATGCCCGAGGACGACCCGATGTTTCGCAGCGGGCGAATGATGATCGCCGGAGTACGTTTCGGGCTGACCTTTGTCGGTATCCAGCCGGCGCGCGGGTATCAGGTCGATCCGAGCGCGGTCTACCACGACCCGGACCTAGTTCCGCCGCACGGGTATCTGGCGTTCTACTTCTGGCTGCGCAGGGTCTACGGCGCCCACGCACTCATCCACGTCGGCAAGCACGGCAACCTCGAATGGCTGCCGGGCAAGGGCGTGGGACTGTCGGACAGTTGCTGGCCGGACGCGGTGCTCGGCCCGACGCCCAACATTTATCCGTTCATCGTCAACGATCCGGGCGAGGGTGCACAGGCCAAGCGCCGCACGCAGGCAGTGATCATCGACCATCTCATGCCGCCGCTGACCCGCGCCGAGACGTACGGCCCGTTGCGTGACCTCGAATTGCTGGCCGACGAATATTACGAAGCGCAGTTGCTTGATCCGCGCCGCGCGCAGGAGCTGCAGCGCGACATCCTCAGGCTGGTCCGTGAAACGCGTATTGACCGCGAGCTGGCGCTCGACGCCGGCGTTGACAGCGAAGCCGACGCGGCGGTCTGGCTGCCGCGTCTTGACACATACCTGTGCGACCTCAAGGAATCGCAGATCCGCGACGGCCTGCACGTGTTCGGTGAGTCGCCCAAGGGCCGACTGCGCACCGACACGCTGCTGGCGTTGCTGCGCATTCCCCGTGGCGACGGGCGCGGCGCGCATTCGAGCCTGCTGCGCGCCTTGAGCAAAGCCTTCGCGCTGGATTTCGATCCGCTGGACTGTGAGCTTGGCGCACCGTGGCATGGCCCGCGGCCGGCCGCACTGGTTGCGGTGAATGAAGCGCTGTGGCGCACGGCCGGCGACACCCGCGAACGCCTGGAAGTGTTCGCCGCCGCGCTGATCGAACGCGTAGGGCGTGGCGAGGCGGTCGATGAGCTGCCGGTTGGCGAAGACCTGCAACTGATCATCAGCCATCTGCAAGACGTGGTCGCGCCGCGCCTCGATGCCTGCGGCCCGGCGGAAATGCAGGGCCTGCTGGATGCGCTGAACGGTCGCTTCGTGCCCGCCGGCCCCAGCGGCGCGCCGAGCCGCGGACGGCTGGACGTGCTGCCCACCGGGCGCAACTTCTTTACTGTCGACGTGCGCAATTTGCCAACGACCACGGCCTGGCGCATCGGTTTCCAGTCCGCCAATCTGTTGCTGGAACGTCACCTTCAGGACCACGGCGATCACCTGCGCCAGCTGGGGCTGTCGGTCTGGGGTACTGCGACCATGCGCACCGGCGGCGATGATATCGCCCAGGCCATGGCGCTGATGGGCGTGCGTCCGGTATGGGCGACCGGCAGCCAGCGGGTCGATGACTTCGAGATTCTGCCGCTTAGCCTGCTCGACCGACCTCGGGTTGACGTCACGCTCCGGGTGTCAGGCTTCTTCCGCGACGCGTTCGCCAACCTGATCCGCCTGTTCGACGCCGCCGTGCAGGCGGTAGCCGAGCTGGATGAGCCGGACGACCTCAACCCGCTGGCCGCCCGAGTGCGCGAAGAGCGCCGCGAGCTGCTGGCGACCGGTCTGGACGAAGAGCAGGCGCAGCGCCAGGCCGGCTGGCGGATCTTCGGCGCCAAGCCCGGCGCCTACGGCGCGGGCGTGCAGGGCGCCATCGACGGTCGCCTGTGGCAGAGCCGCGAGGATCTCGCCGAGGTGTACCTGAACTGGGGCGGTTATGCGTACGGCGGCAGCGACGAAGGCACGCCGGCGCGCCAGCACTTCGCCCAGCGTCTGTCTCAGGTGCAGGCGGTGCTGCAGAATCAGGACAACCGCGAGCATGACCTGCTCGATTCCAACGACTATTACCAGTTCCAGGGGGGCATGCTCGCCGCTGCGGACAGCCTCGGCGACCGCAAGACCGCCAGCTATCACGGCGACCACAGCCAGCCGGACCTGCCCAGAATTCGCACACTCAAGGAAGAGCTGAACCGGGTGATCCGCTCGCGCGCGGCAAATCCCAAATGGATCGACGGGGTCAAGCGTCACGGCTATAAAGGCGCGTTCGAGATGGCGGCGACGGTGGATTTCCTGTTCGCCTTCGACGCCACCACCGAGCTGATCGATGACCATCAGTATGCGCTGTTGGCCGATGCCTACCTGCTCGATGCCTCGACCCGGGATTTCATTCGCGAACACAATCCCGATGCCTTGCGTGACATGACCGAGCGTATGCTCGAAGCCCAGCAGCGAGGGCTGTGGCAGGAGCCGGGCGAGTACCGCGAAGCGCTCGAAGAGCTGCTGCTGGATATAGAAGAGAACTAATGACCCTGGCCGACTTACCCATGACTGAGACTCCGCATTTCCCGCTGGCCGCCGTGGTTGGCGCCGATGACTTGAAGCTGGCGCTGTGCCTGGCGGCCATCGATCCGCGCATCGGCGGTGTGCTTATCGAAGGACCGCGCGGCATGGCCAAATCTACGCTGGCCCGTGGTCTGGCGGATTTGCTCGGCGGCGGCCAGTTCGTGACCCTTCCTTTGGGCGCCACCGAGGAGCGTCTGGTCGGGACGCTGGATCTGGACGCTGCGCTGACCGAAGGCCGGGCGCGATTTTCGCCGGGTGTGCTGGCCAAGGCCGATGGTGGCGTGCTGTACGTTGATGAGGTCAATCTGCTGGCCGATCATCTGGTGGACCTGTTGCTTGACGTGGCGGCCAGCGGCATCAACGTGGTTGAACGCGACGGGATTTCCCACCGGCACGCCGCGCGCTTTGTGCTGATCGGCACCATGAACCCCGAAGAAGGCGAGCTGCGCCCGCAGCTGCTGGATCGCTTCGGCCTCAACGTCGCCCTCGACGGGCACACAGCGCCCGCCGAGCGCGGCCATATCATCCGTCGTCGGCTGGCGTTCGATGCCGATCCTCAGGGTTTTTGCAGGCAATGGCAGGAACAACAACGGGCGCTGGAGCAACGCTGTGAAACCGCGCGCCGCTTGCTGGCGGCCATCGAGCTGGATGACGACACAGTTGCCGAGGTCACTCAGCGCTGCTTCGCGGCGGGCGTCGACGGCATGCGCGCCGATCTGGTGTGGCTGCGGGCGGCCCGGGCCCACGCGGCGTGGCGTGGCGAGAGCCGCATCCAGACAATTGATATCGACACAGTCGCCGAATTCGCGCTGCGCCACCGTCGACGATCGACAACGGCGCCGCAGGAGCCCCGCCAGGACCAGAGCCCTGCGCCTGAGCAGCCTGATCGCCCGAATGCCGCCGAGCCTGAGGCCGGGCAGGGCCAATGGGGTAGCCTGCCCGCCAGACCCGTCGCAACCGGCGCCCGGCGTGAAGTGCCGAGCTGGCCAAAAAAGCCTTAGGCATCCGCCCCCGTTCGGTCGAGGGAGCGGATGCCAGCCCCCGACCTGGCCGACTCAATACCGGGAAACAAGGCGCGGCACGCTCCGGCATCAGCGGGCCGGTGGCCTGGGTGCCGACCCTGCTGCGCGGTCGCCCGCGCACGCGCCATGACCTGGTTCACCAGCCCCGTAGCAGCCGGCCCACGGAGCTGCTGCTGGTGATCGTCGATGCATCGGCTTCGACGCGCCGTAACAGCGCCCTGAGTCAGGCCAAAGGTCTGTTGGCTCAGGTGTTCGATGATGCCTATCGCCGACGCGCGCGTCTGGCGCTGCTAACCGCCAGCGGAGCCGCGCCCCGCTGGCAGCATCAGGGACTCAAAGCTTCGGCGGCCCCCTGGCTGCAGGCGCTTGGTGCCGGTGGCGGCACACCGCTGCAGTTGGCGCTGGAGCAGGCGGGACAATGGCTGGCGCAGCGGCGAAAGCGTTATCCAGCCGAGCATCAGCGTGTGCTGGTACTGACAGACGGGCGCGTCAAGGCAATGCCCGATTTGCAGGCATTCGATTGCGAGAGTCTTCTAGTGGATATCGAAACGGGACCGATTCGACTGGGGCGCGCCCGGCAACTGGCCCAGCATCTGGGCGCCGATTATCGCCATATCGGCGAACTGGCGCTGGCCTTGCGCTGAGCCGACGCCGGATCGAGCAGCGCAGCTGCAAGGCTGGAGGGCGCAACGCCCTCCCTCGGCCGCGGTATCAGGCCGGCATGGTCCATGGCTCAAGGGTGTAACCCTCACTGCTGAGTTCCGCACGGGCCTGCTCAAGCGCACTGGCCAGTTGGGCCTTGTCGGAATATGTGCTGCTTGGAAGTTGCTTGCGGCCGATGCGAGCGCTGGTGCGGTCGATCACGGTCAGGCTCAGTTCGCCATTCCCGTCCTGAGGTGCCCAGGCGACACAGCGGAAGGGTTCAAAAGCGTGTCCAGCGATCAGAAGTGCATCGTTGAAGCGCAGTGGGGCGTTCATGGTCATTTCCTCAGGGTGCCCATATCAATCCAGTGCCGTCGGCGGGCTTACCGTCCGGCTGGTTATTGGTGTTGATGCCGAAGAGGGTGGGTCGAGTCACACGGCCGCGCGTTATTTTCAATTTTTTTACAACTGCAAGCCGTGCGTATTGACTCAAGGCACGAAGGTTTGTTCTTGCCGTTGATCGGCGAGTGGCTCAGGCGGGCGTTTCAGCGCAGGTGTAAAACCGGCTTAACAGTCCTAATTACGTTTGGTTATGAACGTTAGATGTAAACGGTACAAGGCTGTGTCAAATATTTGCTAATGTAACAGTCGGGCTCGCCAACATGCTGTTTATAAAACGTTTTTTATAACTTTTACCAGACGCCGGGCGCCAAGGAACCTCTATGCATGAATCGGCCCCAACGCGACGCCTTTTGATTGTGGACCCTTGTGACGATTGCCATCAGCTGATCCCAGTGTTGCATGCCGCCGGATGGGCGGTAGATAGCAGTACGATCGAGTCAGCGCTCCACCTCAGTTGTGATGTCGGACTCATCCGCCTGATGCCTAACCATTTCGAGCATCCCGAAGTGGTCAAGGAGCTCATTACCCGCAGCGGCACGCAGTGGATCGCGGTTCTTGCCCCGGAAGACCTGCGCCGGGAAAAGATCGGAGACTTCGTCTGCGAGTGGTTTTTCGATTTTCACACGTTGCCGTTCGATGTGGCACGCATGCAGGTCACGCTGGGTCGTGCCTATGGCATGGCGCGACTGCGGGCCCAGGGCGCTGCGCAGACGTCCAGCGGCGATCACGAAATGCTCGGCGAAAGCCGACCGATCCGCGAGCTGCGCAGGCTGCTCGGCAAGCTCGCACCGACCGAATCACCGGTGCTGATCCGCGGGGAACGCGGAACGGGCAAGGAACTTGTGGCGCGCACGCTACACCTGCAGTCACAACGCCGTAACAAACCGTTCATCTCCGTGAACTGCGGCGCCATTGCCGAGCACCTGATTCACGCTGAGCTGTTCGGCTATGAGAAGGGCGCCTTCAACGGTGCTCAGGAAGCCAGGATCGGACGCATTGAAGCAGCGGACGGCGGAACGCTTTTTCTCCATGAAATCGGCGACCTGCCGCTGGAAACCCAGGCCCACCTCTTGCGTTTTCTGCAAGACAAGCAGATCGAGCGCTTTGGTGGCAGCGAGCCGATCCCGGTCGACGTACGGGTGCTGGCCGCAACCCATGTGGATCTGGAAGCGGCCATCCGCAAGAAGCGCTTTCGCGAGGACTTGTATTACCGGCTCAACGTGTTGCAGGTCGGCACCGCGCCGCTGCGCGAGCGGCACGGTGATCTGGCGATGCTGGCTAACCATTTTGCGCATTTCTACAGTCAGGAGACTGGGCGCCGGGCACGCAATTTCAGCCAGGATGCGCTGATCGCAATGGGCAAGCATGACTGGCCCGGCAATGTCCGCGAACTGGCGAACCGCGTGCGGCGTGGGCTGGTGCTTGCCGAAGGACGCCAGATCGAAGCGGCAGACCTTGGTCTGCTGGGCGAGGAAGACATTGCCAGCAGCATGGGCACACTGGACGATTACAAGTCCCGGGCCGAGCGTCAGGCACTCTGCGACGTGCTGACCCGCCACAGCGACAATTTGAGCGTGGCAGCCAGGGTGCTAGGTATTTCCCGACCCACGTTCTACCGCCTGTTGCACAAGCACCAGATCCGGTGACCCGGATAACAGCTGCGTCACCAGGGTCATGGCCTGCTCGCGGCGAGCAGTCCAGTCGCCGTCGATGACCCGGTAGTTCTGGTGCCAGTGGTCCAGCCATTGCCGGCTGGCGTCGAAAAATGCCAGACGCTCGCTCAATTGCGGCTGGCAGCGCTGTCCGTCGCCGGTCCAGTCCACGCCTTCGGGCGATAGCAGCAGATGCAGGTCGTAGTGCCTGGCCAGCAGCTGCTGCTCGATCCACGGTGGGCAATCCCCGAACAGGGTTTTGCTCCACAACAGATTGCTCAACAGATGCGTGTCGAGAATCAGCAGCTCGGGCGCGGTAGCGCGCGCGGCATCTTCCCAGGCCAGCTGGCCCCGGGCGATGTCCGGGATGTCCGCGTAGCAGGTATCGCGGCCTTGCTGTTCGATGAAATGGCGCACGTACTCGCCGACCAGAACGCCGCCGAAACGCCGCTGGATCTGTGCGGACAGCCAGCTCTTGCCGCTCGACTCAGGGCCTGTGAGAACCAGGACTTTCATCGGGCTGGCGCCAGATCATTGCGCCATTCGCGCCAGCCTTGCACGGCCAGCAGCGTGAACAATCCGTACAGTGCGGCCGTCAGGTACAGCGCTTTGTAGATGAACAGGCCTACGAAGATGACGTCGAGGACAATCCACAGTGGCCAGCACTGGACGCGCTTCTGCGCCATCCAGACCTGCGCGACCAGACTGAAACCGGTCAGCGCTGCGTCCAGCCAGGGCTGAGCGGCGTCGGTGAAGTGCGCCATCGCGGCGCCCAGCGTCAGGCTGATCAGCGCGCCAACCGCAAGCCCGGCCATCACTGAGCTGCCTTGCAACACAGTCACCGCGCGCGCCGGCAGGTTGCTGCCGTGGCGAGTCCACTGCAGCCAGCCATACACCTGCAGGCCGGCATAGATCACCTGCAGCAGCATGTCTGAATAAAGCTTCACGTCGAAGAAGATCCAGATGTAGATCACCACCATGACCAGCCCGATCGGCCAGCACCAGGGGTTCTGTTTGACGGTGAGCCAGACTGCGATCACGCCGAGGGCGGCAGCGAACAGTTCAACCTCGGACATGGGGGCTCCATCGGTGCGGTAGTGATCTGGGGCGGCGATTGTAAGCGGTTACTGGGTTCACGGGGAGCCTTCACCGGCGGCTTTGTGTCAGACAGCAAGCCCGGCAGGCTTTGCCGGTGCAGGTCTGCTAGCATCGGCGGGTTTTTGCGCCGATCTGTCGGCCGGTCAAGTGCCGTTCAGGTTCGAGCGCTCATAGTGATCGCCATTTTTTATATAACAACGTAACCGGCGGGGCGCAGGCGCCGCTGCATGGAGGAATGATGGATCTGTGGACAGCCGCTCAGGCGTTGATTTTGGGTGTTGTGGAAGGGCTGACCGAGTTTCTGCCGATTTCCAGTACGGGGCACCAGATCATCGTCGCCGATCTGATCGATTTTGGCGGCGAGCGGGCAATGGCGTTCAACATCATCATTCAGCTGGGCGCCATTCTGGCGGTGGTCTGGGAGTTCCGCCGCAAGATCTTCGACGTGGTGCTGGGCTTGCCAAAGCAACAGACAGCGCAGCGCTTCACGGCCAATCTGCTGATCGCCTTTTTGCCCGCAGTGGTGCTGGGGGTGCTGTTCGCCGATACCATTCACCATTACCTGTTCAACCCGATCACGGTGGCGACGGCGCTGGTGATTGGCGGCGTGATCATGCTCTGGGCCGAACGCCGCGAGCACGTGGTGAGTGTCGACACCGTCGATGACATGAAATGGAGCGATGCGCTCAAGGTCGGCGTGGTGCAGTGCCTGGCTATGATCCCCGGCACCTCGCGTTCCGGCTCGACCATTATCGGCGGCCTGCTGTTCGGGCTGTCGCGAAAGGCGGCCACAGAGTTTTCGTTCTTTCTGGCGATGCCGACCATGGTTGGCGCAGCCGTCTACTCGGGCTACAAGTATCGCGACCTGTTCCGCCCCGATGACCTGATGGTGTTCGTGGTGGGCTTCGTGACGTCGTTCATTTTCGCCATGATCGCTGTTCGCGGCCTGCTCAAGTTCATCGCGACCCATAGCTACGCGGTGTTTGCCTGGTATCGCATTGTTTTCGGTCTGCTGATTCTCGCAACGTGGCAGTTCGGCTGGATCGACTGGGCGTCGGCAAAAGCATGACTCCATCATCGGCGCGCAAGGTCTCGCGGCGCGGCAAGAGAGATGCGCGAGCGGTGCAGCAGCCCGGTCTGAAAATGTTGGCGCTGCTCGTGCTGTGCCTGATTCCGGGGTACGGCGCCCTGCGGCTGGTGCCGCAAGGCGGTCTGCCAGTCGTTGCACTGTGGTATTTGGGTGTCAGTCTGCTGACCTTCATCCTGTACCGCCATGACAAGATGCGAGCAGGTGATGGCGGCTGGCGTATTCCGGAAAACTGGCTGCACGCCGCCGAACTGCTCGGCGGCTGGCCCGGTGCATTGCTGGCCCAGCAGCTGTACCGGCACAAGACGCGCAAGGCGTCTTTCCAGGTGGTGTTCTGGGTGATAGTGCTGGCGCATCAAGCGGCGTGGGTGGTTGGGATGCGGGCTGACTGATCTGTCCGGTGAACAGATTTCACGCCGCTGCATGGCTGCCGCGAAGCGGCAGCAGGCAGCTTTCCCTTGCTTCAAGTCAGCCTCAGGAAGGTGGGAGGCAGCTTGCTGGCGACAGCGCCAGTTCAGGCCACACATCTTTGTCGTCTGCTCTAGCGCCTTCGCCAACAAGACGGATCGCCGCCCGTTGGCTCCCACAAGAACCGCAGCGCTGCACGAACTGTAGGAGCTGGCTTGCCTGCGATCTGCCGGGAACCGGCAGCAAGATGGTTCATGCGGTACAAACAGGGTCGCCAGGATTACTGCCGCTACGCGCCAGATCGTCGGATTGCCGCCCAGAGCAAGCGGATCGCCGCCCGGTCACTCCCACGCCCTGCGGGCAGAATCAAAAGCGGATTCGCGGGCACCAGGAGTTTCTGCCCAAGGGCGGTTTAGGGCTACCCCCCAAACATAGAATCTCCCACGGGATGGTGCGCGCACGAAGTGTGCGATAGCCGCCCGGTTGCGTCTCCCGCAGATTGTCGAGGCCTTCCGCGCTGGCTAATGTTGAGCTTTTGCCTGAGGAGACTCCAATGCCCGCCGTGCAACTTGCCGATGGTTCACTCAACTACCAGCTCGAAGGTCCGGCAGGCGCGCCGGTGCTGGTCCTGTCCAATTCGCTGGGCACCGACCTGCACATGTGGGACGCCCAGGTACCTGCATTTACCCGGCATTTCCAGGTGCTGCGCTACGACACCCGCGGTCATGGTCAGTCACTGGTCACGCCCGGTGTCTACAGCATCGAGCAGAATGCCCGCGACGTTCTGGCGTTGCTCGACGCGCTGAACGTCGACAAGGCGTATTTCTGCGGCTTGTCCATGGGCGGCTTGATCGGTCAGTGGCTGGCGATCAATGCCCCGCAGCGTCTGCATCGCGTGGTGTTGTGCAACACGGCCGCCAAGATCGGTACGCCGCAGGTCTGGAACCCGCGCATCGAAACCGTGCTGAAGGACGGCGAGGCCGCCATGCGCGCGTTGCGTGATGCCTCTATCGAGCGCTGGTTCACGCCGGCGTTTGGCAAGGCACAGCCAGCCGCGGTAGATGCGGTGGTCGGTATGCTGGCGAGTACCTCCCCTCAAGGCTACGCCGCCAACTGCGCGGCGGTACGCGACGCTGATTTTCGCGAGCAGATCGGCTCGGTTCGCCTGCCTGTTTTGATGGTGTGCGGCGCCCACGACGCAGTGACCACGCCTGACGATGGCCGCTACATCGTCGAGCGTATTCCGGATGCGCAAATGATCGAACTGCACGCGGCACATCTATCCAACGTGGAGGCCGGTGAGGCGTTCACCGCTCCGGTTCTGGACTTTCTGAAAAGCGGCCTCTGAGAGGTCCGGAACTCCAGGCCCACGCACCGTGGCCCGGCTTATGCACTATTTTGCTTTTCGGCGCTCTCATGAAAGTGTGAGCGGTTCCGGGGCGCGAAAGGGCGCGAAAAGGAGAGCCTGGCCATGGTACGTCTTTGTGCAGCGATGCTGATTTGCCTGCTGAACGGCCTGATTTCGGTGCAGGCCCAGGCAGCGGACCACTGGAGCGCGGGCTTCCATCCGCTGAAATTTCCCGATCCGCTGGATTCTCGGCCGATGCACGCCATTGCCTTTTACCCGTCCACCGACGCCCGGCAGGTCAGCACGCTGCAGGGTTATCGCGTCGAAGCGGGCAAGGACGCTTCGGTGGCAATGGGGCGTTTCCCGCTGCTGATGCTCTCCCACGGCAACACTGGGAACCCGCTGGCGCTGCACGATCTGGCGACCGCGCTGGCGCGTCAGGGCTTTGTGGTAGTTGCCGTGGTGCATCCCGGCGACAATGACCGTGACCACAGCCGCCTCGGCAGCCTGAGTAATCTCTACGGCAGGCCTCTGCAGATTTCCCAAGCGATCACCGCTGCCTTGCTGGACCCGGTGCTTGCGCCTTATCTCGACGCGCAGCAGGTGGGAGTCATTGGCTATTCGGCGGGTGGCGAGACGGCCCTGATTCTGGCGGGCGCCCAGCCGGACCTGAACCGTCTGCGTCAGTACTGCCTTGAGCGGCCCGATGACCGCGACGCCTGCAAGACCCAGGGCGAGCTGCTCGCCGACCGCGACGATCTGCATGCGCAGGCCGATCCCAGAGTACGGGCGCTGATGCTGATGGCGCCGCTGAGCCTGATGTTCGGCAGGCATACGCTGGGCGAAGTCCACGTCCCTGTGCTCATGTTCGTGGGCGACGATGATCAGCTGCTGGCAGTGGACAAAAATGCCGAGGCGCTTGCGCGCAAGCTGCCCAAGGCGCCGGATTATCGTCGGCTGGCGGGCGCAGGGCATTTTGTGTTCATGGCGCCGTGCACTGACGAGCAGAAGGAACGGATGGCAGCGCTGTGCACCGATCGTGACGGGGTCGACCGGGAGGAAATTCACCGCACGCTCAGCGCCGAAGCCGTGCGCTTTTTTGCCGGTGCCCTGGGTTCGGCGGATGACGACAATGCCGGCATGCAAACTGCCCACCATTAATGGCAATGCAGACAAGTGCGCGGAAGACAGGGCAGACCGTCAGGTGAATACCAGCTCGAACGGCTGGAGCAGGCGCTCCAGCACGTTGGCGGGCAGGGCAGGCGGCATACCGATGACTGGATCGCCCTGCAGCTGGCTGGCGAACGCGTGAATCGCATCGCGCTTGCGCGCCAGTGCCGCAGGGTCGAGCAGAATCTTGCGCGCCCGGTCCCAGGGTAGCCGCTCGTCTTCAGGGTCGGCCCAGTGCCACGCCCACACGGGAACTTCGTGCATCTGGGCGCAAATGGCTGAGCAGGCACGGGCGCAAGCCTGGCTGACGGCCAGATAATCGGGATGACCATCCTGCGCCCAGGTTGTGAACACCACGTCGGTCGGGCCCAGCTGCTGTTCAAGAAAGGTAACCAGTTGATCTTCCCGGTCTGCGAGATGGCCGTCGGGAAAATCACCCCGCAGCCATTCGATCCGGTCCATCGGCACGCCCAGCCGATGCAGCGCGTCCGCGCTTTCCTGAGGACGTATCGTTTTCAGACGCTGCACTGGCCAGAGCGGCGAGCCCGGATGGCTGGCTCCTCCGTCGGTGACAGAGATCAACATCAGACCGCGTCCCAACTGCGCGAGCTGGCTCAGCAGGCCACCGCAACCCAGGACTTCGTCGTCCGGATGGGCTGCGACAACCACTGCCCGGCAGTTGGGAGGTACCAGAATATCCGCGGTTGTGACGGGCACAGCCGCGAGTTTCCTTGAGGCGTTCCATGCGAGGAGCGGAGTTCCTTGTCCTGACGTGTCCTCGTTCACAACAAAGGTCCGCTCATCACATCTGCCTCCGGTGGGCGCACAGAGGCCTGCGCGCCGGTTGGCTTACGGTCGATCACTGCTGATCGGGACGCTCCAGTTCGAACAGCAGCAGCGAGCGCGGGGTCACGGTGTACTCGGTGCCGAACTCGAATTTTTCCTTGCCGCTGACCTGTTCCTGGTTGGTGTCGATCAGGCAGACATAGTGGCTGCCCTCCGGCACTTCCGGCAGGGTGAAATTGACCCCTTCGTGGTGCGCGTTGACTATCAACAGCAAGGTTGCGTCCGCGCCGGGGCGGCGGATACCGGTTTCCTGCGCGCGTCCGTCCATGAGCATGCCCAGGCAACGACCATTACTGTCTTCCCATTGCTCGATGGTCATTTCGTTACCGTCAGGCGATAGCCAGGTAACGTCCTTGACGCCGATATCCTCGTTGTAGTCGCCAACCAGGAAACGACTGCGGCGCAGGATCGGGTAAGTCTGACGCAGCTTGATGACGCGCTTGACGAACTTGAGCAGTGCCTTGCCGTCGGCGTCCAGGTTCCAGTTGACCCAGCCGATCTCGCTGTCCTGGCAGTAGGCGTTGTTGTTGCCGTGCTGAGTGCGGGCGAATTCGTCACCGGCAACCAGCATCGGCGTGCCCTGGGCCAGCAACAGTGTGGCCAGCAGATTACGCATCTGGCGCAGGCGCAACGCGTTGATTTCCGGGTCGTCGGTCGGGCCTTCGACGCCATGGTTCCACGACAGGTTGTTGTTGCTGCCGTCCTGGTTGTTCTCGTCGTTGGCTTCGTTGTGCTTGTCGTTGTAAGACACAAGGTCATGCAGCGTGAAACCGTCGTGAGCCGTGACGAAGTTGACCGAGGCCTGCGGACGACGACCGCGCTGGTTGAACATGTTGCCGGACGCCGTCATGCGTGCCGCGAAATCGGCGAGCTGCGAGTCGTCGCCTTTCCAGAACGCACGTACGGTGTCGCGAAACTTGTCGTTCCACTCCATCCAGCCCGGCGGGAAACCACCGACCTGATAGCCGCCCGGACCGCAGTCCCATGGCTCGGCAATGAGTTTGACCTGGCGCAGCACCGGGTCCTGACGGCAGGCGACCAGGAAGCTGTGGCGCTCGTCGAAACCATCGTGGTAACGGCCAAGAATGGTTGCCAGGTCGAAGCGGAAACCGTCGACGTGCATTTCCGACGCCCAGTAGCGCAGCGAGTCGGTGACCATCTGCAGGACGCAAGGGTGGCTCAGATCCAGTGTGTTGCCGGTGCCCGAGTCGTTGATGTAGTAACGCTTGTCATCCGGCATAAGACGGTAGTAGGACGCATTGTCGATGCCGCGCATGGACAGGGTCGGGCCGAGCTCGTTGCCTTCGGCGGTGTGGTTGTAGACCACGTCGAGAATGACTTCCAGCCCGGCATGGTGCATGTGCGCGACCATTTCCTTGAACTCGGCGATCTTGCCGTGCGCCAGGTAACGAGGGTCAGGAGCGAAGAACGCGATGCTGTTGTAGCCCCAGTAGTTGGTCATGCCTTTCTGCAGCAGATGCTGATCGTTCACGAAGGCATGGATGGGAAGCAGCTCGACCGACGTCACGCCCAGCTTGCGGATGTGATCGGTCACCTGTTCGACGCCCAGGCCGGCGAAGGTGCCGCGCAGTTCTTCCGGCACGTCCGGGTGCTGTTTGGTGAAACCGCGTACGTGGGTTTCGTAAAGGATGGTCTTGTCCCAAGGCGTGCCGACGCGCTGATCGCGGCCCCAGGTATAAGCCGGGTCGATGACCTTGGACTTGGGCACGAACGGCGCGCTGTCGCGCTCGTCGAAACTCAGGTCGCCGTCGGGATGGCCGATGGTGTAGCCGAACAAGGCTTCGGACCATTTCAGTTCGCCGACCAGTTGTTTGGCGTAGGGGTCGATCAGCAGCTTGTTAGGGTTGAAGCGGTGGCCGTTCTGCGGATCGTACGGACCATGGACACGGTAGCCATAGATAAGTCCTGGATGGGCGTCAGGCAGGTAACCATGGTAGATCTCGTCGGTGTATTCAGGCAGCTCGATGCGTTCCAGTTCCACTTCCCCGCTGGCATCGAACAGACACAGCTCAACCTTGGTGGCGTGCGCCGAGAAGATGGCGAAGTTGACGCCCAGACCATCCCAGCTGGCACCGAGCGGGAAGGGCAGGCCTTCACGGATTCGCGAGGTCGACGCTGCAGGTTTGTCCTGAGACGCTGGGGTTTCTTTTTCCACTTTCTTTGTCTTGCTATTCATGAGGCCTTCCTGACGACGAATGTTTTTGAGCGGCCAGAACCGCTATCGAAGCTTGGACGGCTTCAATATTGCTGTAGAAAAAGGTTGGGAGCCGCAGGCCGCCTAGTGAACTAGTGCGGCTCCTGCGGCAATGGACAGGCGCTGAGCCGCCAGAGTTTCAAGAAGCCGATGGCTTGCGCGATTTCTTTGCAGCAGGCTTGGCGGGTTGCTCGGCCTGCGCCGGTGCCGGTGCAGGCGCCGCAGCGGCCTTGGCCTTGCCGGCTGCGGGTTTTGCCGCGGACTTGCCTTTGGCAGGGTCAGCGGGCTTGGTGGCAGGCTTGGCTTTCGCAGGATCGGCTGGCTTGGGCACAGGCGCCGACTTGACCGTGGTCTTGGAACCCGCTTTTGGGTCTTTCCCACTGTCTACGGCAGGCAGCTTGGGCTTGCTGGCCTTGCGAGCCGACGATTTGTCCGGAGCCAGTGCCTCCGCTTCCGCCAGCTTGCGCGCCATTTCCCAATGACGTTCTTCCTGACCGGTAGGCTGGCCTTCCGATTCCCATATTTGATACGCAAACTCGCGAATTCGTTTTTCGTCGGCACTCATCTCGACACTCCCAGGTATTACTTGGTTTTAATTAGCAGGTTTACAGAAAAATCTTCGAGCGCTGCGCTGACGGGAAGCTCCCCGTCACGGATCGCCACGACTCGATTGAACAGTCCGGTCCACTCGGAACCCGAGTCAGCGAACGGCACGATGATGCGTGTGTCGCCCCAGTGGGTCGCGTTGATGAATGGAGTTTGTGCGGTGCCCAATAGTTCACTGCAAATGCGCGGAACCACAACGATAGCCTGCGTCTGTTCCCATGTGCGCGCGAACGCCACCACGCGATCCGCCTGGCTGCCGGTTACTTCCAGTGGTGTGTACTCGCCGCGGCTGAACAGCATCGGATGGCGGGACCGCAGGTTGAGTCCGGCGGCAATGACTGCCTGTTTGATCCGACCGTCCTGCCAGTGACTCAGCAACTCGTTCACGTCTGCCGACTCGCTCAACGCGCGCTCGCGAGCAGCGTAGTCCACCGGGCGACGGTTATCAGGGTCAACCAGGCTGAAATCCCAGAATTCGGTACCCTGATAGAGGTCTGGAACACCCGGCACGGTCAAGCGTAGCAAGGTTTGCGCCAGGCTGTTGAGCGCGCCTGCCGTGGCAATGCGGTGCGCCGTGGCACCGAGCGACTGACGCAGAGCCAGTGCTTCGGGTGCCAGCAGCAGGCGTTCCAGGAACTCGCGGCAAGCTGTTTCATAGGCCTGGTTCGGCGCGCTCCAGCTGCTCTGCAGCTTGGCTTCACGCAGCGCTTTTTCCTGCCATTGCACCATGCGTTTTGCGTAGGCTTGGTGAGCCTCTTCACCTTCCAGCTCAAGCGGCCAGCTGCCCAGCAGCGCTTGATAGAGCATCAGCTCGTCACCCGCACTGATGACAGTTTCTTCGCCCTTGAGCGGGATCGCCAGCTGACGCCAGCGCTCGACTTGCTCGGCGTACCAGCCGGCGCACTCACTCAGTACCGCCAAACGGGTGCGAGTATCCTCGCCGCGTTTGTGGTCGTGGGTTGCGGTCGCCAGCAGGTTGTCCGGAAACGAGGCGTGTCGTTTCAGACAGGCCGCATGGAAATCTTCAACCGGCGCGCTGAAATGTTGCGGGTGGAAGCCCACATCGTTGCGCGAAAGCAGCACGGCCGAACGATAGAACGCGGTGTCTTCGACTGACTTGGCAGCCACCGGCGAGGTCAGTTGCTGGAAGCGCACGCAGGCGTTCTTGTACAGCTTGCGTTGCTTTCCGCGCGGCAGATCCCGCCAGGCTTCGCCGCCCAGCCAGCGCTGTAGGTAATCGAGCACCGGCCAGTCACTTTCGCTGAGCATGGAGCGCGCGCCTTGCATGGCCTGCTGGAAAAAACGCTCGTCTTCGCTTGAGCGGCCACGCACGCTGATATAAGTCCGATAAATCGGGAAATTGACCACCAGCGCCAGCAGTGCCCTGCGGATCGCACCGAGCGTCAGGTCGCGACTCATGAGGTCGCTGCGCGCCACTTGCAGCAGCGACTGCGCCACGTTTTCAAAATCGCCGGCCAGTGTGCCATGCAGAACCAGATCACGAGCCACCAGCACTTCCTGATCGAAGTCGGCGGTGCGTTCACTCAGGCGGCTCCACAACTCGCCCAGTGGCGCCTGGCCCTTGGGGTCGTGTTGCAGCAGCGACACCTGGTTCATGAATTCGTAGCCGGTGGTGCCGTCTACGCTCCAGTCTTCGCGCAACGGCTCATCGGGGCCAAGGATCTTCTCGACGAAAATCGGCAGATGATCCAGCTGCGCCTCGGGCGGCCGCTTGGCGAGCAGGGTCTGCACCCGGCGATGAAGCTTGCGACCGTAGCCGCGCGGGTTGGCAAGGCCGTCGATATGGTCGATCCGCAGCCCGTCGACCAGCCCTTCGGTGATCAGCTCGAAAATCTTGCCGTGGGTCGCTTCGAACACCATCGGCCGCTCGACCCGCAGGCCACCCAGTTCGTTGATGTCGAAAAAGCGCCGCCAGTTGATGTCGTCGCCTGCCGTGCGCCAGCTGGCGAGGCGATAGTGCTGACGCTCAAGCAGCTGATGCAGACGCTTGAAGCCGTCCGGCTGGCTCGAATCGAACTGCGCAAGGCCGCGCTCGATCGCGCCGAGGATGTCCGGATCCTTGGCCAGCTCGGCCAGTTCCGCCTTGGCCTGACGTGCACGTTCATAGGCCTGGGGGTATTGCTCCAGCGCCGAGAAGCGCTGCCCCAGTTCGGTCAGCTTCGGATGGTCGATCAGGTGCAGCAACGGCCCGTAGGTGGTCGGGTTGATCGGGAAATGATGCTGATAATGCTCGATGTGGAAAGCACCGCGCTCGGCGTCGAAGCGCAACGGAATGTCCCCGGCCTGCAACACAGTGCCGTAGTCAGTGCTCAGGAACGGCAGCAGCAGCTGGCCTTCGAGCAGCGGGTCCGGCGAATTCCACTGGATGTCGAAAAAATCGGCGTATGGGCTGCGGCGACCCCATTCCAGCAGGTCGAGCCACCAGGGGTTGTCGTTCCCGCCCACCGCCATGTGGTTGGACACGATGTCGAGGATCAGCCCCATGCCATGCTCGCGCAGCGTGGCTACCAGGCGCCGCAGCGCCGGCTCGCCGCCCAGTTCGGGGTTGATGATGGTCGGGTCGACCACGTCGTAGCCGTGCATCGAACCGGCGCGGGCCTTGAGCAGCGGCGACGCATAGATATGGCTGATGCCGAGTCTGGCGAAATAAGGGATCAGCGGGACAGCGTCATCGAGGGTGAAATCTTTATGAAATTGCAGACGCTGCGTCGCGCGCAGCTGCTGTACAGGTGTCTTCATCGGTCACGCTCCGCCGCTTGCAGCCGGGCCTGGGAGAGCAGTTCCAGGCGGCGCGCGGCATCATCATTATCAAGTAAGGTGGCACTGTCTCCGGGCAAGCGTCGGCGCCAATTGGGATGGCTGTCGATCGTCCCCGGCAGGTTTGCCTGTTCCTGGACGCCTAGCGCATCTTCCAGTGGCAGCAGCACCAGAGGGGCAGGGGTGTGGCCCAAATAACGGATGCTCGCATCGATGATCAACTGGGGATCCCGGGTATCTGCCGCAAGCCCGTCGGTGTTCTGGCTCAAAGCGCGGCGCAGGCCCTTGAATTCTCTGGCGCGTTGCTCACGCCAGTCACGTTCGGCCTTGTCGTCGATCTGCCCCAGGCGGGCGTTCCACTCGATATCCAGCTCGCTGAGCCAGCCAGCCAGCGTCGGCAGATCGTGGGTGCTGGTGGTTGCGAGCGCATCGTCGGCCCAGTCCAGAATCTGCTTGAACTGTCCATCGTTCTGCTCGAAGAGCAGCACCTGCATGCCCAGAATTTCCCGCTCCGACAACTTCTCGTGCAGCCCTTCAGGAACGGTTCCGAGGTCCTCCCCCAGCACGATTGCCTTATGACGCCAGGACTCCAGGCTGAGCAAGCGCAGCATGTCGTCAAGCGGATAGTTCAGATACGCGCCCTCGTTGGGCGGCGCGCCGAGCGGTATCACCCACAGGCGCTGCAAGCCCATCACATGGTCGATGCGCAGCCCGCCGGCGTAAGCGAAATTGGCGCGCAGCATTTCGATGAATGCGCGAAAACCGTTGCGTTTCAGGCCGTCCGGCGAGAACGCCGAAATGCCCCAGCTCTGGCCGGCACGATTGAGGATGTCAGGCGGCGCGCCAACGGTCAGCGCGGACAGCAATTCGTCCTGACGGCTCCAGGCTTGACTGCCCGCGCCGTCAGCGCCTACTGCCAGGTCGGCAATCACGCCAATGCGCATGCCGCTGCTGCGGGCGGCCACCTGTACGCGCTCCAGTCCTCTGGCGATGAGCCACTGAGCAAACGCATGGAAGCCGATCTGCTCGCTGTGTTCGGCGGCAAAACGCCTGATCGCTTCGCTGCGCGGGTCCTTAAGCTCGTCCGGCCACTCGTGCCAGTTGTCGCTGATGCCCAGCGTGGGGCTTTCAGCGCGCAGCGCTTCGAACCGGCAATGGTTTTCCAGGGCTTCGCCGCCACTGTGGCGAAAGCTGCAGAAGTCTTCGGACAGCGGATGCGCGCCGGCTGTGAAGGCTTCATAGAGCGTATGCAGGACTTTCCACTTCGCTGCCGCCGCGGCGGGCCAGTCCACGAGCGGCATCTGTTCCAGGCGCTTGAATTCCTCGACCATACCGGCGTCTTCGATCGCCTGACGCCAGGCCCGCTCGCCAAGAATGGTGCCGGGCGATGCGTACAGCGCATTCAGGAACAGCCGGCTGGAAGGCGAGTACGGGCTGTAGCGCTGCGCATCGTTGGCGAACATTGCGTGGATAGGGCTGATGCCCAGTGCGTCCGCGCCACGCTCGCCCGCTGCACGGGCCAGGTTTTCCAGTGCCTGGGTGTCGCCGAAGCCACCGTCGCCGTCACGACGCAGGCTGTAGAGCTGGGCCGTGAGGCCCCAGGCATGCGCGCGTTCGGAGTCGGTCGCCATCGCCACGCTGTAACAGGTCTTGGGGGCGACCGCGATGGTCAACTGTTGACCGTCAATCTCCAGCTGTTGATAGCCGACGGGCGCGAGGGCGGGCAGTTCGGCATTGGCTGTGAGGCGCGCTTCGAGCGAGGACCCGCCGTCCAGATGTAGCGTGAACGGGGTCTCCGGCGCGAACCAGTCCGACAGGTCGAGGTTCTTGCCTTCATCCACCGTCAGCAGTGGCGGGGCGCTCGCCCCGTGGCGCTGGTTGTTCAGCCTGGTCAGGCTGGCGTCGATGGATTCGCTGCCATCGGCGGGGTATCCAAGTGCTTCCAGTACCTTGCGCAGGACATCAGGGCTGACGGTCTGAGGCTGTGCATTGGCATCCACCCAATGCACAGACACTCCGACTTCGGTCGCCAGCCGCTCCAATTGCTCATTGCTCATCCCCGGTTCTCCGAAACATCGCTTGCTGTCAGGCTGACAACGGCCGTGTAGGGATTGAGGGTGCCTTGCCGGGAAAGTTCGACGGAATTGGCGTGGCTGGCGAACAGCAGGGTTGCGCCCTCCAGAGCAGGCGCCGCAGCCGGGTGTTCGGTCAGGTTGAGATCAATCCGCAGCACGCTGCCATCGCCCATCCGCCAACGGGCGCTGACCGCGCCTTCGCCAAGAATATCGGTGCCCAGCGCATGGGCGCCTGGCAGGCGCGGAACGATGTGCTGGTGCCGTAGCGCAAGCAGCTCGCGGTACAGCTCCAGCCAGCTGCGATGGTCCAGACCGATGTCGGTTTCCAGATCCACGGCGTCGAACGCCGGTCTGGAAGCTTCGAAGGTCTTCGGGTCGTTCGGGTCCGGGATCGTCTCGCGACGTTTCTCGTCGGCGAACGCGGCAAAGTCTGCAAACTCGCTGCGGCGGCCCTCGCGGACGGCGTCAGCCAGTTCACCGTGATGGCTGGTGAAGAACAGGAACGGTTCGCTGGCCGCCCATTCATCGCCCATGAACATCAGCGGAATCATCGGTGACAGCAGCAGCAAAGCCGTGGCGGCCCTGAGTGCCGGAGCCGGGCAGAGCGCAGGCAGACGCTCGCCAAAGGCCCGATTGCCGATCTGATCATGGTTCTGCAGAAACAGCACGAACGCGCTCGGTGGCAAATGACCGCTTGGTTCGCCGCGAGTATGACCGTGGCGAGTGGCTTCGCCCTGGTAGACGAAACCCTGGCTAAGCAGGCGTGCAAGCTTCTGGGTCGGCTCAGTAGCGAAGTCCGAGTAGTAGGCGTCGGTCTCGCCGGTCAGCAGCACGTGCAGGGTGTTGTGGCCGTCGTCGTTCCATTGCGCATCGAAGCCCTGTTCGAGCAGGTGCGCCTGATTGAACTCGTTTTCCAGATTCAGCCACACGTGGCGCTGAGGGTCGATATGCTCGCGTACCCGCTCGGCGAATTCCGGCAGGAAAGTTTCGTCACGGATGGCGTGCACCGCGTCCATGCGCAGACCGTCGAAACGGTATTCGAGCAGCCACATCAGTGCATTGTCGATGAAAAAGCTGCGCACTTCCTTGCGCCGGAAATCAATGGCATCGCCCCAGGGTGTATGCAGGTCGCTGCGGAAAAAACCCTTGGCGTAGCGCCCAAGGTAGTTGCCGTCCGGGCCGAAGTGGTTGTAGACCACATCGACAATCACCGCCAGACCGTAGCCGTGGGCTGTGTCGATCAGGTGCTTGAGCTCGTCGGGCGTACCATACGAAGACTGCGGGGCGTAGGGCAGGACACCGTCGTAGCCCCAGTTCCGGTCCCCTGGGAATTGCGCCAGCGGCATCAGTTCAATGGCCGTCACGCCGAGGTCCGCCAGTCGCTTGAGATGCTTCTCGACACCGGCATAGCCGCCGAGCGCGCCGACATGCAGCTCGTAGATGACCGCCTCATGCCACGGACGACCCTGCCAGTTGGGGTTTTGCCATTGGTAGGCGAGCGGGTCGACGACGATGCTGTGCGAATGCACATCGTCGACTTGCGCGCGGGAGGCCGGATCCGGAACCTCCAGCTCGCCATCGATGTTGAAGCGGTAGCAAGTGCCCGCCGGACAGCGGACCTCAAGTACAAACCAGCCGTCCTGCTGCGGCAGCATGGCCAGTGACTGGCCATGCTCCAATTCGACACTTACGTAGTAGGCGTCCGGCGCCCAGAGGGCGAACCGGGTGTGTTCAGGGTCCAGCAGGACTGCGCCGTGGCGCCAGATTTCTTCAATACGCTGCGGCATCCATAAACCCCTTTCTATCAATAGTGGAGCGAATTGCCCGTGTTCTTTTTCAGGAGGTCCTGGTAGAGCTCTGCGTAAGGCTCGACCGCCTGATGCCAGTTGAAGGGCGCCGCCATGGCCCGGCAGCGCATTGCGTTGAGCAGTTCAGGGTGGGCGTAAACCTGAAACGCGCGATTCAAGGCTTCGGTATAGCTTTCGACAGTCGATTCGTTGAACAGAAAACCAGTGACGCCGTCTTCGATGGTGTCGGCCAGGCCGCCCGTATTGCGCGCCACCGGCAGAGAGCCGAAACGTTGCGCATACATCTGGCTGAGACCGCATGGCTCATAGCGAGAAGGCATCAGCAGGAAATCGCTGCCGGCGAACATGCGGCGCGCGTCCGTTTCGTTGAAGCCGACGCGTACGCCGATCTTGCCCGGGAAGCGGGCGGCGAGGGCGCGCATGGCGTCTTCCTCTTCCGGCTCGCCGCGGCCGATGATTGCAATCTGGCCGCCGTTATTGACGATGTGCTCGGCTACACCGATGGTCAGGTCCAGACCCTTCTGGTAGACCAGGCGCGAAACCACGGCAAAGAGCGGACCGGTCGACGGCTCCAGTTCGAACAGCTCGCGCACGTAATCGGTGTTGATTTCCTTGCGCAGCCATTCGTTGGGGCCGAAGTGGCAGATCAGGTGGTCGTCGGTGGCGGCGTCCCAGCTCGCATCAATGCCGTTTGGAATGCCGCTGAGCTTGCCCTGTTCGGCCTTGCTCTGCAGAAAGCCTTCCAGGCCGCATCCGAAATCCGGGGTAGTGATTTCCCGCGCATAGGTGGCGCTCACTGTGGTGATGTGGCTGGCATATGCCATGCCGGCCTTGATGAAGGACAGCTTGCCGTAGAATTCCATGCCTTCGGTGGTGATTGCCTCGTCCGGAATTCCCAGTTCCCGGCTGGACCCCGTGCTCACCGTCCCCTGGTAGGCCAAGTTGTGGATGGTGAAGATGCTTGGCGTAGTCTGGCCGCGCCAGCGCATGTAGGCAGGTGCCAGACCAGCAGGCCAGTCATGGGCATGGACCAGTTCCGGGCACCACTGGCTCTTGACCGCGCCCGCGGCGAAGTCGGCAGCGGCCAGGCCCAGACGGGCGAAGCGAATGTGGTTGTCAGACCAGTCGCGACCCTGCGGATCTGCATACGGCGTGCCTTCACGTTCATACAACTCAGGGCAGATCAGCACGTAGATGACCAGACCGTCTTTCATATCCATCCGACCGATCTTGCACGAGGGCAGTGCGGCATAACCGCTCAGCTCGCTGATGATATGGATCGGGTTGCCACTATTGAGCACTTGCGGGTAACCGGGAATCAGCACCCGGACATCATGCAGGTGGCGCATGGCGCGGGGTAACGCGGCGGATACGTCCCCCAGGCCACCGGTCTTGACCAGGTCAGCCAGCTCGGAAGTCACGAACAGAACCTTGCGGCGATTGACTTGAGACATGGTGGGCTGAACCGCCGAAGGCGGAATCTGCAACATCGGAACCTTCGTGGCAAAGACCGGCAGATGAGTCAGCTCGCTGGCCGTCTGATTAAAACTCTCTCCCTGCTGGGTTTTGACAGCGGCGCTAATCATCGATTTCTCCCATACAAAACTGTGTTGGTACGTCAATTGATTTTCTTATTGGCCATTTCCTATGGCCGGGTCGCTCCTCAGGGCAATACGCAAGATCGATACCGGAGTGGATTTTGCGAAGCGGATGAGCGACGAGAAGAAGCCAAATGCAGGCGGTCAGCCAACAGCATAGGCGCTCTAAGCAGATGACCTACCCGTTCTGGAGAAGTTTCGACTTTTTTATGCTGAAACGTCTGGCACTTGATTCAGAACAAGAGCGTTGCGAACGCCTTGCTGAGCAAATTGCACGAATGTGCACTGGAATGGGCCGTTATTCGCCCGGTAGAAAATCGGATAGCCGGTCGTCAGATTGTTTGAGTTTGCCGGGTGCACCCCCGGAACTCGGGGGTGAACCCGGTATTCAAGATGCCCTTTTTGCGTCGCGTTTGCGGGCGCTGTGCCTTTCCGTGGTGCGATATCCAGTGATCGCCCACTGTGCGTGGAAAAATCCTACAGCTGTACTGGCACATTTTGCAGCTGGGCACGATAGAATTGGCACCCTGGCCCGCATTCAGACCGAAGCGGGCGATATCGCATCAATCCGTATCGAAGCGTTAAAGAGGTTGGCAATGGAATCCCCAGAGGTACTGGTACTGCAGGCGAGCTACACCAATCCGGTGCATGCCGAAGCGATTGGATTCGTTCTGAATGAATACGCAATGGACGCGATGGGAGGTGGTGTACCGATCTCTGCCGATACTCGTGAACAACTGGCCATCGAACTGGGCAAGCGCCCGCACGCGTTCAGCGTACTGGCGTTCATCGCCGGGGAGCCGGTCGGGCTGGTCAACTGCTTTGAGGGATTTTCGACGTTTGCCTGCCGGCCACTGGTCAATATCCATGATGTGGTGGTGATCGCGCAGTTCCGCGGGCTGGGCATCAGCCAGAAGATGCTGGCCAAGGTCGAGGAGATTGCTCGTCAGCGCGGCTGCTGCAAGCTGACGCTTGAGGTGCTGGAAGGCAACGAAGTGGCGCAGGGGGCTTATCGCAAGCTGGGGTTCGACAACTATCAGCTCGATCCAGAGATGGGACGAGCGATGTTCTGGCAGAAAGCGCTCTGATCCAGGGCTGAATCCGGAGCTGATTTCTACGATTGATTTTGAGGACTGGCAACGGCCAGTCTTCAGGAGTGTTCCCGGCCTGGCTGTCTGAAGAAAAGTTGCTGGAAGGAATTGCTCCGGGCAAGCCTGCGATTCAGGCTCGCCGCGCTATCCTTTGTGGTCAGTTCTGCGCAGGCGGATCAGGCCTGCAGGGCAGTGCTCTGGCCGACGAGTTGCGCTTGCTGCAACATCATGCTCAGGTGTGCGACTTTGTGCTGCAGCTGCTCGCGTTCTTCTTTCAAGGCGCGCAGTTCGTCACGACGGATGGTTACGTACAGGGTTTGTGGTGCAAGTGCTGGAATTACAGTGCCCATTGCTCACCTCGCAAATGGCGGATTCAACCTCAGAGAGGCCCGTGGCAACGACGATCAGTCCCAGAATGTCCTTGCTTACCTCTCTATCGGCACAGATTCTGATTTCTTTTGCCCCGGATTGGAACTTTTTTATTTTTAATTGTCGCGAACGCTTCGCGATCACGACAAAATGCACCACCCGACCGCGCCCGCGTGGTCGTCTCGCCGTGTGCGGGAACCGATTTCGGCCTTTCTTGACTAACCTGCAAGCATTACCGCTTCGCTGCCGGTTTTTCAGGCAGGGCATCTTTTTACGAGTTTAGGAGCACCTTCATGCAACTTGGGATTGTTGGACTGGGCCGCATGGGCGGCAATATCGCACGGCGATTGATGCTCGATGGGCATACCACCGTGGTCTATGACCGCGACGAAGCATCGCGCAGCGCCCTGGCCAACGAAGGTTCGACGGCAGCCGAAGATCTGGCGGCGCTGGTCCAGGGGCTGGAGAAGCCCCGCGCAGTCTGGGTGATGCTGCCCGCTGGCGCGCCTACCGAGGACACCATCCAGGTGCTGAGCGATCTGCTCGATCCGGACGACGTGATCATCGATGGCGGCAACACGTTCTATAAGGACGACATCCGTCGCGCACAGGAGCTGACTGCCAAAGGTCTGCACTACGTCGACGTCGGTACGTCGGGCGGCGTCTGGGGTCTGGAACGCGGTTACTGCATGATGATCGGTGGCGAAGCCTCGGTCGTCGAGCGTCTGGACCCGCTGTTCGCCACACTGGCGCCGGGCATGGGCTCGATCGAGCGCACCCGTGGCCGCACTTCGGCCGATGATCGTGCCGAGCGCGGCTACATCCACGCGGGTCCCGCCGGCTCGGGCCACTACGTGAAGATGATCCATAACGGCATCGAGTACGGGATGATGCAGGCCTTTGCCGAAGGTTTCGATCTGCTCAAGCAGAAGAATTCCGAACACCTGCCCGCCGATCAGCGTTTCGACCTCAATACGGCCGATATCGCTGAGGTCTGGCGTCGTGGCAGCGTCGTGTCGTCCTGGCTGCTTGACCTGACTGCCGAAGCGCTGGCCACCGATCCGCAACTGGATGCATTTTCCGGCTCCGTGGCCGACAGCGGCGAAGGCCGTTGGACCATCGAGGCCGCCATCGAACAGGCCGTTCCGGTTCCTGTCCTGTCGAGCGCACTGTTCGCACGCTTCCGTTCCCGTCAGACCAGCTCCTACGCGGACAAGATGCTGTCGGCGATGCGTTTCGGCTTCGGTGGTCACAAGGAACCCAAGTAATGGAACTGGGGCGCGGAGCAACCGAGCAAACGCCTGAGGTGGCACCCGCCGCGACGCTGTTCCTGTTCGGGGCGCATGGCGATCTGGTCAAGCGCCTGTTAATGCCCGCGCTCTATAACCTGGCCCGCGACGGGCTGGTCGACGACGGTCTGCACATCGTCGGCGTCGACCACAACCCGATCAGCGATGCGGACTTTGCAAAAAAACTGGAGGACTTCATCCGTCAGGAAGCCGCCAGCAAGGTCGCCGACAGCGGCAAGGAGCCGCTGGACCCTGTGCTTTGGGGGAAGCTGGCCAGTCGCATCAGTTATGTGCAGGGCGATTTTCTCGATGACTCCACCTACGAGGCTATCGCCCGCAAGATCGACAGTACCGGCACGGGCAATGCAGTGTTCTACCTGGCCACGGCGCCGCGCTTCTTCAGTGAAGTCGCGACGCGGCTGGGAGCTGCCGGGCTGATGCAGGAAGCCGAGGGCGAGTTTCGCCGGCTGGTGATCGAGAAACCCTTCGGTTCCGATCTGGCCAGCGCGATGTCGCTCAACGCCTGCCTGCTCAAGGTCATGAGTGAAAACCAGATTTATCGGATCGATCATTACCTGGGCAAGGAAACCGTGCAGAACATTCTGGTCAGTCGGTTCTCCAACGGGCTGTTCGAGTCGTTCTGGAACAATCATTACATCGATCATGTGCAGATCACTGCTGCCGAAACCGTGGGCGTCGAAACCCGCGGCAGTTTTTACGAGAACACCGGGGCACTGCGTGACATGGTGCCCAACCATCTTTTTCAGCTTCTGGCGATGGTTGCCATGGAGCCACCCGCAGCGTTCGGTGCCGACGCCGTGCGTAGCGAGAAAGCCAAGGTCATAGGTGCCATTCGCCCCTGGAGCGAAATGGAGGCTTTGGCCAATTCGGTTCGCGGGCAATATGAAACCGGTCTGGTGAATGGCAAGCCAGTGCCTGGCTATCGTCAGGAAGAACGTGTCGCTGCCGACAGCAGCACCGAAACCTTCGTCGCCCTCAAGGTGATGATCGATAACTGGCGCTGGGTCGGAGTGCCGTTTTACCTGCGTACGGGCAAGCGGATGACCGCTCGCAGCACGGAAATCGCCATCTGCTTCAAGCCCGCGCCCTATGCGCAGTTCCGTGATACCGCGGTCGACCGCCTCAAGCCGAACTTCTTGCGTATTCAGATCCAGCCCAACGAAGGCATGTGGTTCGATCTTTTCGCCAAGAGGCCCGGTCCGACGCTGGAAATGGAAGACATCGAGCTGGGTTTTGCTTACCGGGATTTCTTCGAAATGCAGCCGTCCACCGGGTACGAGACGTTGATCTACGACTGCCTGACCGGTGACCAGACGCTGTTCCAGCGCGCGGACAACATCGAGAACGGCTGGCGCGTAGTGCAGCCGTTTCTGGACGCCTGGGCAAAAAGTCCCGAGCTGCACCTGTATCGCGCCGGCGAGAACGGTCCGGCGGCGGTCGACGACCTGCTTGATCGCGATGATCGTGAGTGGCGCCAGATTGATGTGTGATTCGACGTTGCCCGCCATCAGGTTTCTGCTTTCGGACATCGACGGCACATTGCTGCGCCCTGACCACAGCCTGTCACAGGCGACGATCGAGGCCGTACGGCGTCTGCGCGAGGCCGGCGTTCAGTTCACCCTGGCCAGTAGTCGCCCGCCGCGCGCCATGCGCCAGGTGAGCGAGGCGCTGGGTATCGAGTTGCCAACCGTGGCGTTCAATGGTGGCACCATCACGCATGCCGATGGCCGTCTGCTGGCCGCGCACCGTATTCCTGAACCCACGGTGCGTACCTGTCTTGAGCTGTTTGCGGCGCAGGACGTTTCAATCTGGGTGTTCGCTGATGACGAGTGGCTACTGCAGGATCCTGACGGAGCCTATGTCGGTCATGAGAGGGACGCGCTCGGCTACGAGCCGGTTCTGGTCGACAGTTTCGAGCCATGGCTGGATCGGGTCGACAAGATCGTGGCCTCCAGCGCGGATTTCGATCTGCTCAAGGCTCTGGAAGTCCGCCTGAATCCGCTTATTGCTGGCGCTGCCCTGGCGGCGCGTTCGCAGGCCTATTACCTGGACGTTACTGCGCTTGCGGCCAACAAGGGCTCGGCGCTGGTCGCACTGGCCGAATACCTTGGCGTGCCGCTCGCGCAGACAGCGGCCATCGGCGATGGCGGCAATGATGTGGCGATGTTCCGTAAGGCCGGGCTTTCGATTGCGATGGGTCAGGCAGAAACCGGCGTCGCCAGCCAGGCGGACAGGGTAACGGACAGCAACGAGCAGGACGGCGTAGCCCGCGCCATCGAACGCTTCATATTGTCAGCCAGCTGACAGCTGCAACTCTGATGGACCGAGATCAACCGGCCTTGCGAAATGTCAGGTTGATACGCTGTGCGCCCAGCAAAGGATGAATGGCGGGCTTGACCGGCAGAATCCCGTGAAAGCGCAGCCGGTCTTCCGCGCCCCAGATCACGACGTCGCCGTGGAACAGCGGAACGCGTTGCGGTCGGTCACTGCGCAGCATTCCTCCGAACTGAAATATGGCTGGAATTCCCAGCGATACCGAAACCACGGGCGCGCCGTGATCGCGCTCGTCCTTGTCCCGATGCAGCGACATCCGGGCACCCGGCACATATCGGTTGATCAGGCACGCATCGGGCTCGAATCGCTCGAAACCGGCGGCAGCGGCCGCACTGCGGGCCAGTTCCCGGCATACATCGGGCATCGCCGGCCAGGGCGCTTCGGTTTGCGGGTCGATTGCGCTGTACCGGTAACCGGTGCGGTCGGTAACCCAACCCAGCGTGCCGCAACTGCTCATGGCCGCCGACATGACGAAACCGCCAGGCGTCTGCATCTGTCGCAGCGGCGCCTGGGCGATCACGGTCTGCAGTGCGGTCCACAAGCGGGTCGCATGTTGCAATGCAAAGCCTCGCAACAGCATCGATCCCGGACCGAGCCGTTCGCTGGCCGGGAGCGTGGGCTCGTGATCGGCAAACAGATCGAAGGTAGCGCAAATGGGATTGTGGTTGCATGCTCACACCGGACGGCTGCTAGGGTTAGGCTGTCGGGCTCAAAGCGCCTTGCTGACTTTGACGTCGGTGATCTGATCGCCGCTTTGATCGTGCATCTTTTCCAGTGCAGCGCGGGCTTCGTCGATCGAGGCCGATTGCAGGTTCGCGAACTCAAAGCGTCGTTCGCCGTTGAGTTTATAGCTGACGGCGTATTTGGTGGTGCGTGGGGCAGGGTTGTTCACAAAAACTCCTTTAATCAACGCAGTCGCGATGAAGAGCGGCGGACGATCTTGATCGAATGAGTGAAGGGCGGTTTTCTGCTGGGGCTGGCGTCGGGCTTACGGCCGCTGGTGTCGATGGTGATATTCCAGAATCCGGTGCTGGGCACGGCGATCTTGGCCGGGAACCGGTCAAACGCGCCGCCGTGGTAAGTGTGGCGACCACCATTTTTGAAGCTGCGAAAATTCGCGTCGTTCATGAGGCGAATGTTGCAGGTCTGTGAGCATTCGATGACGACCAGATCGTCCTCGTTCAGGTGCTCACGCTGGTGTACAAACTTCATGGGTGTCTCCGAAACGGCAGTTTTCTTAAAAATCAAAACGATAGCACGCGGTGCGCTGCAATAGCCGCCGATGCGGCATTAAATGCGGGATTTCACGCAAAATTCAGCCGCAGAGGGATTTAATCACCCCACTGCTTGTCGTAGCACCTTTATCTGGAGGATTGTATGAAACTGCCTGTTGTAATCCTGGCCCTGGCGATGACCGGCTGTGCGACCGTCTCGGATATCGAACGTACCCCGGAAACCATGAGCGTGATTTCAGGCAAGAATCCGCGGGAATACGCCGACTGCTTCGCCAGCAAGATCAGCAGCAGTCGGGATCAGCCGCTGACAGAGACGCGCCACGACGGGCTGCGTCTGATCGTGGCGCAAAAATTCAGCGATGCGCCAGCGGCGGTGGTGGACATCGAAAGCCGATCCGGCGGCAGCGCTATCAAGGTCTATGAGCGGCTGTCCAATCTGCCGATCCGTTTTCGCGATGTCCAGCACGCAGCGGAAGCCTGTATTTCTGGCTGATCACGGTTGAGGCCAGTGACGCAAGCGGGTGATCGTCTCAGGATTTGCAGACCACCAGTACGTTACGGCTCTTGTAGTTGCCGACATCCACGCCCAACGTCTTTTCGCTCTCGGCGGGCTGCGGCGTGCCATCCGTGCCGACGATTTCGTAGCCGGTGCCCGCACACGAAGCATCGGCTTTTTCATAGCAGCCGGCCCATGACATGGCTTCGCCCGAGCAGTCGATGTTCAGGGCCTGCTGGCCGTTTTTCAGGTAGGTGTTGGAGGCCGTGGCGCAGCCGGTCAGGCCCAGTACTGCAATGAGAGATAAAAGTCTGATCATAGGGTTCGCTTCAAAAGGCCGTGTGGTTGACGTGTAACGGCTTGGACTGGTCGCAGGTGCCATCGTTCCGCCATGTCTGCATCATATTCGCCCGTCATGGCTTTGTCGTGCTCGCGTCATGTGTCTGCAATCACCCTGAGTTGCAATCGATGCATATTCAGGGCGAGGGTCGGCACATGCGGCTTTGCATAATCGGGGCGGGCTACGTAGGGCTCGTGGCGGCGGCGTGCTTCGCCGAGATGGGCAACCGGGTAATCTGCGTCGAGGCCGCCGCGCAGCGCATGGCGGCCTTGCGTCGGGGCCAGTGTCCGATCTACGAGCCAGGCCTTGAGTCGATGCTCAGGGAGCATCAGTCCAGCGGACTGCTGTCGTTCACGTCCAGTCTGGCCTTGGGAGTGAGTGGCGCGGATGTCATCTTTATCGCGGTGGGGACGCCAAGCGATGAAGATGGCTCTGCCGATGTTTCCCACGTCATGACCGTCGCCGATCAACTCGGCCAGTGCCTGGGCAGGCCTTGCCTGGTGGTCAACAAATCCACCGTACCGGTCGGCACCGCCGAACAGGTGTCCAGGCGCATCAACGGTCACCTGCTGCGTCGCGGCCTCAAGCACAAGGTCACTGTGGCGAGCAATCCGGAGTTTCTCAAGGAGGGCGCGGCGATTGAAGATTTCATGCGCCCTGACCGGGTCATCCTCGGTTGCGCCGAACCGGAATCGGCCGAGCTGCTGCAACGTCTTTATGCGCCGTTCCTGCGCAACCGGGAGCGCGCGATGGTGATGGATGTGCGTGCGGCCGAGTTCAGCAAATACGCAGCCAACGCGTTTCTCGCGACCAGGATTTCCTTCATTAATGAGTTGGCTGGTCTGTGCGCGCATCTTGGCGTGGACATCGAGCAGGTGCGGCGCGGCATCGGCAGCGACAAGCGCATCGGCACTCATTTTATCTACGCCGGCTGTGGCTACGGCGGCTCCTGCTTCCCCAAGGATGTCCGCGCCCTGATTCGCACCGCTGAACAGCAGGGCTTCGAACCGCAGATTCTGCGTGCGGTGCAAGCGCGCAACGCGACTCAGAAAACCCTGCTGTTCGAAGCGCTGGTGCAGCACTTCGGCGGGTATTTGCAGGGCCGGGTCGTGGCGCTCTGGGGGTTGGCGTTCAAGCCGGGCACCGACGATATCCGTGAGGCGCCGAGCCTGGTGTTGATCGACGCACTGCTGGCTGCGGGCATCAGGATCCAGGCGACCGATCCGGCGGCCATGGGCGCAGTGGCCGCGCTTTATTCCGACGCGGTTCGCAGTGGTCAGCTACGCTTGTGCGAATCATTGTACAGCTGTGCCGAAGGCGCCGACGCAGTGGTCCTGTTGACTGAGTGGAAGCAGTTTCGCCAGCCGGATTTCGTTCGGGTTCGTGGCTCGATGCGCATGCCCGTGCTGTTCGATGGTCGCAATATCTATGATTGTGCGGAACTATCCGCGCAAGGCTTCCTCTATCATGGCATCGGCCGGCCAACGGCGGGGCATTGTAAGGTGACCGCCGCCTGATTAGACTGCGCCGCTAATGCCCATAGCCCTTAACAAGGACCTTTATGATCAAGAAATGCTTGTTCCCTGCAGCCGGTTACGGCACTCGCTTTTTGCCAGCGACCAAGGCCATGCCAAAGGAAATGCTGCCGGTGGTCAACAAGCCGTTGATCCAGTACGGTGTGGAAGAGGCGCTTGCGGCTGGTTTGAGTGAGATTTCCATTGTTACCGGTCGCGGTAAGCGTGCTCTGGAAGACCACTTCGACATCAGCTACGAGCTGGAACACCAGATCAAGGGCACGGACAAGGAAAAATACCTGGTCGGCATTCGCAAGCTGATCGACGAGTGCAGCTTCTCCTATACCCGCCAGACCGAAATGAAGGGCCTTGGCCACGCGATCCTCAGCGGCCGCCCGCTGATTGGTAAAGAAGCGTTCGCCGTGGTGCTCGCGGATGACCTGTGCGTCAATCTGGAAGGTGACGGCGTGCTGGCTCAGATGGTCAAGCTGCACAACCATTACGGTTGCTCGATCATCGCGATTCAGGAAGTCGACCCGCAAGAAACCAACAAGTACGGTGTGATCGCCGGTGACGAGATCAAGCCTGGCCTGTTCCGCGTGACCGACATGGTCGAGAAGCCAAAGCCGGAAGACGCGCCATCGAACATGGCAATCATCGGCCGCTACATCTTGACTCCGGACATCTTCGAGAAGATCGAACAGACCGAGCCGGGCAAGGGTGGCGAGATCCAGATCACCGACGCATTGATGAAGCAGGCTGCCGAAGGCAACGTATTGGCGTACAAATTCCAGGGCCAGCGTTTCGACTGCGGCGGCGCGGAAGGCTACATCGAAGCAACCAACTTCTGCTTCGAGCACTTCTACAAGACCGGCAAAGCGTACTGATTCTACGTCCGCGCAATGTCTGACAAAGCCACCTTCGGGTGGCTTTGTCGTTTCTGACTGGTCGCGGAGCGGTTATGCTGTGCGCCTGCTGAGGAGGCAACGATGGCTTTCGATTTTGATCTGTTTGTAATTGGCGCTGGTTCCGGCGGAGTCCGGGCGGCGCGCTTCGCGGCGGGCTTCGGCGCGCGAGTGGCCGTGGCCGAGAGCCGCTATCTGGGCGGCACCTGCGTCAACGTTGGCTGTGTGCCCAAGAAGCTGCTGGTTTACGGCGCGCATTTCTCTGAGGATTTCGAGCATGCCAAGGGGTTCGGCTGGTCAATGGGCGAGGCTGACTTCGACTGGTCCACGCTGATCGCCAACAAGGACCGCGAAATCCAGCGCCTCAATGGCATCTACCGCAATCTGCTGGTCAACAGTGGCGTCACGCTGCTTGAAGGGCATGCTCGGCTGTCAGGGCCCCAGCAGGTCGAGATCAACGGTCAGACTTACAGCGCCGAGCGCATCCTGATCGCTACAGGAGGCTGGCCGCAGGTTCCCGAGATTCCGGGGCGCGAACACGCCATTACCTCCAACGAGGCCTTTTACCTGAAGGATCTGCCCAAGCGCGTCGTCGTAGTGGGCGGAGGCTACATTGCTGTCGAGTTCGCCTCGATCTTCAACGGCCTGGGTGCAGACACCTCGCTGCTTTATCGCGGTGAGCTGTTCCTGCGCGGGTTCGACGACAGCGTGCGGACCCATCTGCATCAAGAGCTGCTCAAGCGACACATGAACATCCAGTTCGGCAGCGATATCGAGCGCATCGACAAGCAGCCCGACGGGAGCTTGCAGGTCACGCTGCTGGACGGTCGAATTCTGGAGGCCGACTGCGTGTTCTACGCAACCGGGCGGCGTCCGATGCTCGACAACCTGGGACTGGAAACGGTTGACGTCAAGCTGGACGAGCGCGGCTTCATCGAGGTCGACGAGCAGTACCAGAGCAGCGAGCCGTCGATTCTGGCGATTGGCGATGTCATTGGCGGCGTGCAACTGACTCCGGTAGCGTTGGCCGAAGGGATGGCGGTTGCGCGTCGTCTGTTCAAGCCCGAGCAATACCGCCCCGTGGACTACAACCATATTCCGACTGCCGTGTTCAGCCTGCCCAATATCGGCACGGTCGGCCTGTCCGAGCAAGCTGCTATCGAAGCCGGACATCGGGTCACGATTTTCGAGAGCCGTTTCCGGCCCATGAAACTGACGCTGACTGACGATCAGGAGCGCACGCTCATGAAGCTGGTGGTTGACGCCGACAGCGATCAGGTTCTGGGCTGCCACATGGTGGGTCCGGATGCCGGGGAAATCGTTCAGAGCCTCGCCATTGCCATCAAGGCTGGCGCGACCAAGCAGATATTCGATGACACCATCGGGGTTCACCCAACAGCTGCGGAAGAGTTTGTAACCATGCGCACCCCCGTCGAGCGTTGAGCGACTGATGCAAACCCGGCACTCAGGAAGAGTGCCGGTCAACACGTAGCACAAGGAAGGACCCCATGTTCAATCGCAACAATCCGGCACCTGTGACCTTCGACGCAGCGCAGGACGCCGCCGCTTTCCTTCGTCAGTTCAATCAGCTGCGCGAAAGCGAGCGCCATTTTCGGACATTGGCTGACAACATGAGCCAGCTGGCCTGGACGGCGGATCCGCGCGGCAGCGTGCAGTGGTACAACCAGCGCTGGAGCACTTACACCGGGGCCTCGACCGAGGCAATGCATGCGCTGGGCTGGCGCTCTGTGCTACATCCGGCACACCGCGAGCGTGTCGTCGCGCGCCTGCAGCACTGTCTTGCCACCGGTTCGATCTGGGAAGACACCTTCCCGATGCGCCGCAAGGATGGCGCTTACAACTGGTTCCTGTCCCGCGCCTTGCCGATTCGCGACCATCAGGGTCACATCACCCACTGGCTCGGCACTCACACCGATATCACCGCGCAAGTGAACGCCGAAGAAGCCCTGCGTGAACTCAATGAAAGTCTGGAGTTGCGGGTTGCCGAACGCACTCGCGAGCTGGCGGCCGCCAACCAGCTGCTGCAGATCGAGATCGCCGAGCGCGCGCAGGCCGAAGAGGTGCTGCGCCATGCGCAGAAGATGGACGCCATTGGCCAGCTCACCGGCGGCATAGCCCACGATTTCAATAACATGTTATCTGGCGTGCTCGGTGCTCTGGATCTGATAAAGCGGCGGATAGCATCCGGTCGCGCCAACGAAATCGGTCGCTACATCGAAGCGGCCGTCACTTCGGCGAATCGCGCCGCCGCGTTGACCCATCGGCTGCTGACCTTTGCCCGGCGCCATCCCTTGAGTTCGAGTCCGGTGGACGTCAATCGCATGGTGAGGTCTATGCAGGAACTACTGCGTCAGACCTGTGCCGAGCGTGCCGAGCTGGACCTTCAGCTGGAGGAACGTCTGCCGATCATTCGGACCGATGAGCACCAGCTGGAAAATGCCTTGTTGAATCTGGTGATCAACGCGCGCGACGCGGTGGCTGCGGGCGGGCGGATAACGGTCCGCAGTCACCTTTCGGAGTTTGCTCAGCAGCAGGGACATGTCGCGCCGGGAAGCTACGTGCAGTTGAGCGTCACTGACAACGGATGCGGCATACCGGCCAAGGTGATTGACCAGGTGTTCGATCCATTTTTCACGACCAAACCGGTGGGTCAGGGCACGGGGCTTGGGCTATCGATGGTCTACGGTTTCGTCAAACAGGCGGGCGGCCATGTGCTGATCGAGAGCGTGGAAGGCGAGGGCACCTGCATTCGCCTTTACCTGCGCTGCCCGCTTGAGTCGAATGAGGTCGGGCGCGCCTGACCGGCGCTGCTGTATCGACGCCATGATCAGGATTTGCGTTTTCCCGGCCTGGTCGCTCCGGCCGGCTGGCTGGCTAGACCAGACTGGCTTGGCTCGGGCGCCTCCACCGGCTTCTGCAATGCCTCCAGCGCGACTTCCTTTTTGATCAGCAGCAGTTCCAGCATCCGGTTCTGCTGCTGTTCTTCGATGACAGTCTTCTTGAGGGTGGCGCTTTCATCCAGCGCCGCGCGCAGCCGTTCTTCGAGCAGGGCGGATTGCGTCTGGGAGTGCTGCTGCTGTCGAGTCGCCTCGCTGGCATCTGTCGTCGCTTTGTTCAGCAGTTCTTTCTGCGCTTTCAGTTCGCGCTGGAAGGCCCGGCTTTCCGCCAACAGTCGCTCGTTGTCGCGGTTCAGTTGGGTGATGTCTTCACGACTGATCATCAGACTTTGCTGTGCCTGACGCAGCTCCATCTGCAACTGCTGAACCTGACCCTCGTGGCGGCGCTGTTCCTGATCCCGCTGATCCTTGATGGAATTACGGTAGTGCTCCAGCGCTTCCCGGGCATGCTGGTGCTTATCTTCAAGTGAGCGGATCTGCTCCGCCTTGTCCGCAAGCCGCGTCTCCAGATCCTGATTCGCCTGAGCCAGCCGCACATTGTCGGTCTGCTCCCTGGCCAGCGTCTGCTCGGTATACAGCAGCGTGGCCGCTTGCTGCTCCAGTGTCTGATTCAAGGTTTCAAGACGAGCCTGTTGTTCTGCGGCGTGTCGCTGGGTGGCGGTCAGCTCCAGGTGCAGTTTTTCCAGTGCGGCATTGTGCGCAACCTGCGCCTGGTCGACGCGTTCATCAGCCTGCTCATTGAGGCGCTGAGCGAGGCGAGCGACCAGCTCGGCCAGCTCGTCGTTGATCGAGGGTGGCGTGAGGTCACCTTGATCGAGTTCTTTGAGATAGCGATGGATCGTGGTTTTAGAGCCGGTATTGCCCATCTCAATACGTACTGCGTCGATGCTCGGGTGCTCGCCCCGAGCTAATAGCGCATTGCGTGCTTTGAGCACCACTGCCTTGTTAACGCCGCCCCGAGCCATGCCATCTCCTACGATTTCATACTGTGGTATGTACTCTGTAATTACATACTATTTCGCGTGCATGTATCGAGCTTTATTTTGGATTATCTGACGCGGGGTATTGGCGTATTATCCCGTGTCAGAGGGCGGGCCCATGCTCGGAGCCCGTAAAACCGGTACGGCAACAGGTCAACACCCCCATGAACGACGTGGATCGCTACATTGATGCAGCAACGCGTGACAACACGCGACGCAGCTACCGCGCGGCCGTCGAGCATTTCGAAGTGACGTGGGGCGGTTTTCTGCCCGCAACGGGCGAGAGCGTTGCCCGTTATCTGGCGCATTACGCCGGCAGCCTTTCGGTCAATACGTTGAAGCTACGGCTGTCCGCACTCGCGCAGTGGCATGCCAGCCAGGGCTTTGTCGACCCGACCAAGGCGCCCATGGTGCGCAAGGTGCTCAAGGGCATCCGGGCATTGCATCCCGCTCAAGAGAAACAGGCCGAGCCCTTGCAGTTGCTGGATCTTGAACGGGTGATTGCGTCGCTGAATGTTGAAGCAGCTGAGGCGCTGGCGCGCCAGGATCATGCGCGGCTGCTGCGTTGCCGTCGCGACAGCGCACTTATCCTGCTGGGGTTCTGGCGTGGGTTCCGCAGCGACGAGCTGTGTCGCTTGCAGGTGCAGGACGTCAAGGCGGTGGCCAATTCCGGGATCAGCCTGTATCTGCCGCGCAGCAAGGGTGACCGTGACAATCTGGGCAGGACCTTTCAGACGCCGGCGTTGCAGCGGCTATGCCCGGTGCAGGCCTATATCGAGTGGACAGATTGCTCGGCGCTGGTCCAAGGGCCGGTGTTCCGTGCCATCGACCGCTGGGGCAATCTCAAGGAGGAGGGGCTGCACGCCAACAGCGTCATTCCGCTGCTGCGTCAGGCGCTGGAGCGCGCGGGCATCGCCGCCGAGGGCTACACCAGCCACTCGCTGCGGCGTGGTTTTGCCAGCTGGGCGCACGGCAGTGGCTGGGACATAAAGTCGCTGATGACGTACGTGGGCTGGAAGGACATGAAGTCCGCGATGCGTTACATTGACGCCTCGCCGTTCCACGGCGCTGTCGCCGGGCCGGAGAACCGGTCCGGCGGCCTGAAGATTCCTTCTATTGATAAGCTTGTGCCATAGGCAAAAGCGATCAGTGACATGAGGTTTGCCAATGAGCGAATGTCATCGATCATGCGTAAGCTTCACTCCATCGAATTTCACAACCCATCAGGAGATATACCGATGCCTATCATCAACAGCCAAGTAAAACCGTTCAAGGCAACCGCATTCAAGAACGGCGCTTTCGTTGACGTTTCGGAAGCTGACTTCAAAGGCAAGTGGTCTGTCGTATTCTTCTACCCAGCCGACTTCACCTTTGTCTGCCCTACCGAACTGGAAGACCTGGCTGACAACTACGAAGCGTTCCAGAAGCTGGGCGTTGAAATCTACAGCGTTTCGACCGACACCCACTTCGCACACGCTGCCTGGCACAACACTTCGCCAGCCATTGGCAAGATCCAGTACACCATGATCGGCGACCCGACTCTGACTATCTCCCGCAACTTCGACGTGCTGATCGAAGAAGCTGGTCTGGCAGACCGTGGCACCTTCGTCATCAACCCTGAAGGTCAGATCAAGATCGTTGAACTGAACGACGGCGGTGTTGGCCGTGACGCTTCCGAGCTGCTGCGCAAGATCAAGGCAGCTCAGTACGTTGCTGCTCACCCGGGCGAAGTCTGCCCAGCCAAGTGGAAAGAAGGCGAGGCCACTCTGGCTCCGTCCCTGGACCTGGTCGGCAAGATCTGAGTCGCATGAAACGGCTGGGGGCGTTGAGCTCTTGAGCAAGTAAACCGCATCGCCCCTAAAAAACGCCCGGGCGGTCCTCGCCTGGGCGTTGTTATTTCTACCCTCTGAAAAAAGGAAGCCGACACATGTTGGACGCCAATCTTAAAGCCCAGTTGAAGTCGTACCTGGAGCGGGTCACTCGCCCCATCGAGATCGTCGCGTCCCTTGATGACGGCGCGAAGTCTCAGGAAATGCTTGCATTGCTGAACGATGTGATCAGCGTTTCCAAAGACGTTACCTTGAATGACAGCGGTACCGACGCGCGTACTCCGTCGTTCTCGCTCAACAGCCCCGGGAAAGACATCAGCCTGCGTTTCGCCGGCATCCCGATGGGACACGAATTCACTTCGCTGGTCCTGGCCTTGCTGCAAGTCGGTGGTTATCCGCCGAAAGTCAGCGCCGAGACCCTCGAACAGGTTCGCTCGCTTGAAGGCAACTTCAAGTTCGAAACCTATTTCTCACAGTCTTGCCAGAACTGCCCGGACGTTGTCCAGGCGCTCAACCTGATGGCAGTGGTGAACCCGAACATCGAGCACGTAGCTATCGACGGCGCGCTGTTCCAGGACGAAGTCACCGATCGCAAGATCATGTCGGTGCCCAGCATTTACCTCAACGGTGAGCTGTTCGGCCAGGGCCGCATGGGTCTGGAAGAAATCCTCGCCAAGATCGATACCAGTGCCGGTACTCGTCAGGCCGAAAAACTCAACGCCAAGGAAGCTTTCGAAGTCCTGGTCGTTGGCGGTGGACCTGCAGGTTCCGCAGCCGCCGTCTACTCGGCGCGTAAAGGTATCCGCACCGGCGTCGCGGCTGAACGTTTCGGTGGCCAGGTGCTGGACACCATGGCGATCGAGAACTTCATTTCCGTGCAGCACACCGAAGGCCCGAAACTGGCGGTCGCGCTCGAAGAGCACGTCAAGCAGTACGAAGTCGACATCATGAACCTGCAGCGTGCCGATAAGCTGATCCCTGGCAAGGCCGGTGAGCTGCATGAGGTCAGATTCGCCAGCGGCGCGAGCCTCAAGGCCAAGACCGTGATCCTCGCCACCGGCGCACGCTGGAGGGAGATGAACGTTCCGGGCGAGCAGCAATACCGCAACAAGGGCGTGGCGTACTGCCCGCACTGTGACGGTCCGCTGTTCAAAGGCAAGCGTGTCGCGGTCATCGGTGGTGGTAACTCGGGCGTCGAAGCAGCCATCGACCTGGCGGGCATTGTTTCCCACGTCACGCTGCTGGAATTCGACGTGAAACTGCGCGCTGACGCTGTCCTGCAACGCAAGCTGCACAGCCTGCCGAACGTGACCGTGCTGACCAACGCGCAGACCACGGAAGTAACCGGCGACGGCGAAAAAGTGAACGGCCTGCGCTACAAGAATCGCGAAACAGGCGAGGAAATCACCGTTGCGCTGGAGGGTATCTTCGTCCAGATCGGTCTGTTGCCGAACAGCGAATGGCTCAAAGGCGCAATCGAGCTGTCACCGCGTGGCGAGATCGTTGTCGATGCACGTGGCGAAACTTCGGTGCCGGGGATCTTTGCTGCCGGTGACGTGACTGTCACGCCGTACAAGCAGATCATCATCGCCCTGGGCGAAGGTGCCAAGGCGTCGCTGAGCGCCTTCGATCACCTGATCCGCACTTCCGCGCCGGCCTGACCCGCTGTAGATATAAACCGCGTCAAATGAAAAAGCCCCATGAGTGATCATGGGGCTTTTTTTGTGGGCCACAGGCGCTGGTCAGGCGCAGCGCTTTACAGCGGCGTCGGCTGAATGATTTCAACCCAGTAGCCGTCCGGGTCCTTGATGAAAGCCAGGCTGTTCATGCGGCCGTCGGCCAGGCGCTTCTGGAAGGTCACACCCAGTTTTTCGAAGCGCTCGCAGGCAGCGTGGACATCCGGCACCGAAATGCAGATGTGGCCGAACCCGCGCGGGTCGCTGTTGCCGTCGTGATAAGCGAAATCCGGGTCACTTTCGGTGCCGTGGTTGTGGGTCAGCTCCAGAATGCCGGGAATCGACTTCATCCACTCGTTGCGCGCGGCGTCGTCGGCGGGGATCTGCGCCTTGTCGACCAGCGCCAGGAAATACAGGCTGAATTGCGCTTCCGGGAAGTCACGCTTCTCGACCAGGCTGAAGCCCAGCACGCGGGTGTAGAAGTCCAGCGAGGCAGTGATGTCCTTGACGCGCAGCATCGTGTGGTTGAACACGAACTGTTGGGTCGCAGCCTCGGGCTCGGCAGTGACGCCCGGGAATGTGTTGAGTGCTTGCAAGCTCATGAGTCTCTCCAACTGAGTGTTCAAATACGTCCAAATGATACGGAACCTGAGGGCCAGTGCCAAACACCGATATGGGCATCGGCGCGCGAGGCAGCTTGATCGTGCAGGGCAGGGGGCTCAGACTTCAGGGTCTGCTTTCCGGGTAACCTCAACCATGAATTTTGCGCTATATACCTTGCCGGGGCGCAGGCTGTGCCTGGCGCTGTCTGTGTCCGCCATCACCACCTTCGCCCAGGCGCAGGCCCCTGCGATTACCTGGCCGGCCGGTTGGGAGATCGAGGCGTTGCCGGCCCCACCTGATACGCCCGCCACGTCTCCTGTTCAGGTCAGACAGCGGGCGGTGAAAAACGATCAGGCGGGCAATCCCGGCATGGTCATGGAGTTGACCCAGACACCTCTGGCACCGGGGCATCAGGTCAATGTTCAGGGCGTGCTGCTGGAGATGCGCAAAGCCGTTCAGATCAACTTCGCCCGCAGCGGGTTGCAGAGCGCCTGCACTCAGGTGCGAGAAACGCGGCTCAGCGAGGTACCGGCGCTGGAGACCACCTGCACCGTTACCCAGAATGGCGTGCATGTGTTGACCCAGACCCTGGTTGCCGCAGCCAGCCAGAAAATGGCCTGGTCGCTGTCTTACGCAGGTTCAGCCAAGGCCTATGCGGACAGCAAAGAGGAGGTTTTGCGGATTCGTGAAAGTGTCAGGCTGGACAGCGCGCCGTGAGGGGATTTTCTTCAGGCAAAAAGAAGCCCGCCGAAGCGGGCATTGGGGCGCTATTCCTTTAGCGGTCTTCATCATGTAAGAAAGTATGTGAAAAAAGCGTGAAGCTTTGCGACGTCCGTCGGCCTCAATTGGGATCTGTCCGTCCGCTTGTTAGGAAATTTCCTTCACTAAACAAAAACTATCCGGCGAGGCGACTGTAGGTCGGCACCAACACCCGGACCATTTTTTATGCATTTTTAAAGGCGCGCCGACTTTTCGACAGCGGCGGAAAGTTTATTGGCGTCAGTATTTTTACGGCGGAGATGTTTGTGGGATGCACTTTCTATATACGCACGACATATGCAGCCTCAGGCTTGAAAAGCGTATATAGGCGAACAGGCTGTAAGGGCTCGCTGGCGCGGCAACATGGGCCGACTTTTTGGTTATTGTCCAGGCAAAAGAAAAGCCCTGCGGGTGCAGGGCTTGGGGTATCGCAGCTTGGGTCAGGCGCGTAACCAGGAGTCCACGGTATCTACACCGTACTGCTCTTTCCAGGACTTCAGGCCGCGATGATTGCCGCCCTTGGTCTCGATCAGTTCGCCGGTGTGTGGGTTCTGATAGACCTTGACGACGCGCGCCCGACGGCGCTTGGGGCCGGCCGGAGCGATCAGCGTGGACGTGCTGACCGGATCGAGAATCGCAACGATGTCGCGCAGGCTCTTGCCGTAGGCGCCCATCAGCTCTTTGAGCTTCTGCTCGAACTCGATCTCCTTCTTGAGCCCCGCGTCATTCTTCAGTGCTTCCAGCTGTGCCAGCTGTTCTTGAAGGGCCTTTTCTGCTGCTCGAAACTCGGCAAGTCTGGACAAATAACATACTCCGACAGTGTAGTGGCCGTTACCGGCCCAAATAGAGCGATTAAACGTCAGTGCCGCACGGTTCGCTCGTTCGTTGCTACCCGGTCCCCAGCGATGTCGATGATGAAACTAAACGTTCCAGCCAGTACCGCAGAAGATAGCGGGTAGTTATTAATCAGTAGCGGACAAATGATGCACGTTTTTTTCGCGATAGAAAATAGTCTGCGTGAAATTGATTATATGAATTCGCAATTTTGAGCGTTACTTCGTCAAAGGTTTGTCTTATCTGATGAAGGAGGTTGTAAGTTATTTCCGAAAAGCAGTAACGCGCGAGATCCTTGCGCCGATTCCGCGGGTGATGACCGGGGCGGCGCAGTAGACGAACGGTGCCTCACAGCCCTTGTTGCAGCGCCGGGTCATCAGGGTTCTGCTGTTCCAGCTCGGCCAGCAGCACCTGCACGTTCTGCAGCTGGCCGTTTTCCTTCCAGTACTGGATCAGCAGGACACGCGCCCGGCGGTTGGCGGGCTCATTCTGCAGGATCTGGGTCAGTTGCTTCTGCGCGGCTTCCAGTTGCTGCAAGTCATGCAGTGCGAGCGCCAGATCGTAGCGATAGTCGTTGTTGCCCGGCGCCAGCTCCGACGCCTTGGCCAGGCTGAGCAGCGCGTATTCACTCTGGTCATGTGCGAGCAGCCAGGTGCCCAGCGCATGCTGCAGCTGTGCGGAGTCGGGGTGACGCTGCAGCAGGCGGGCAAACAGCGCGCGTGCTTCATCGGCCTGGCCCTGGCTGTCCAGCAGCTCGATGTGGGCCAGCGCGGCTTCGATATTTTCCGGATCCAGCGTGATGGCTTGTTGCAACGCGGCGAGCGCGGGTGCAGTGTCGCCGGTTTGCAGATACAGACGGGCAAGCTGGAGCTGATTCCCGGCGGAGGCCGGCTGTGCCTTGAGGAATTCCTGATAGGCCTCGGCACTTTGTTGCAGCACGCCGAAGTACAGACCCAGCTGGTCGGGCGTGAGACCGAGCAGCGCACGCGTGGCACCGAAGCGCACGGCCTGTTCTGGGTCTTCGAGCAATGGTCCGAGCAGCAGGCTCCACTGGTCATTGCTCAGCAGCTTTATGCTGGCGTCTATTGCGGCCAGTCGTACCGTCGATGAAGGGTAGGTCAGTTGCGTGTCGAGCAGCTTGAGCGCCTGCGGGCTCGGGTAGTTGTGCAGCTCGGCCAGCAGTGCGATGCGCCGGTCATCGCTGATGTCGGTGCGGGCCAGCTGCTGATACAGCACCCGGGCCGCGCCGGGTTTGCCGTGATGGGCCAGATCGAGCGCTTGGGCATAGGTGTGACTGAGCCGGACCGGCGCGGTACTCGCCGAGCGATCTCGCCATGACCAGACCAGCAGGCAAAGCGCTGCAAGGAAAACAACGACCGCCAGCACAATCCACTTGCGGCGCGCGGTAAAGATGGAAGGCGAGGCGCCCTGTGTCGGCAGCTTGGGCATATCAGAATCCATTTCTTGACGGCGTCTAGCTTCGGGGCTCTGCGCAGGGCTGTCAAACTTCAATCGGACCAGGCCTGCAAGGCATAAAAAAACCGCGCCCCGGGGCGCGGTTCATTTCTGCGGCGTAGCGGCCTGTCAGGCCTGGGGCTGCCAGCCACCGCCGAGCGCCTTGTAGATCGCCACGATTCCGCGATACAGCTCGATCTCCGCTTGCGCCTGCGAATCCTCGGCGGCCAGACGCTCGCGCTCGGCATCCAGCAGCACCAGAAAGTCGGCCGTACCTTCACGATACTGCACGGAAGCGAGTCGGGCAGCCGCACGGCTGGATTCGCTCTGGCGCATCAGCGACAGCAGACGCTGCTGGCGCTTGTCGTAGTCGCTGAACGCATTTTCCGATTCTTCCAGCGCGAGCAGCACTTGCTGTTCGTAATTGGCCAGCGCGCCTTCGGCATCGGCATCGGCACTGCGGATCTGCGCCCGCACGCTGCCCAGGTCGAACGCCGCCCAGGTAATGCTCGGGCCCAGCGACCAGGCCTTGGCCGCCGACGAGCCGATCTGCGAACCGCGCCCGGCGGTGAAGCCCAGGAAGCCGCTCAGGCTGACCCGTGGGAACAGGTCCGCCGTTGCCACGCCGATACGAGCCGTGGCCGCCGCCAGCTGACGCTCGGCGGCGCGCACGTCCGGACGATTGCGCAACACCTGGGTAGGGTCGCCGATCGGCAGCGCCTTGGTCACCGCGGGCAATTTGCTTGGGCTCAGATCGACACTCAGGGTTTCCGGGCGCTCGCCCAGCAACGTCGCGATGCGGTTGCGTTGCCGCACCTGTTCAGCCTGCAACTGCGGCACCGTTGCTTCGACCGCCGCCAGGCGAGCGTCGGCGCGCACCACGTCCAGCTCGTTGCCGACGCCGGCATCGCGCAGTTGAGTGGTAACGCCTTGCGAGTTCTGCTGGTTCTTCAGGTTATCCCGGGCAATGGCTTCGCGCAGCTGCGCGCCGCGAAGCTGGCCGTACGCATCGACCACCTCGGCGATCAGCGTGACCTGCAGCTGATAGAGATCAGCCTCGGCCGCTTCCTGATCCGCATCGCTGGCTTCGAGCTGGCGCTGGATGCGCCCGAACAGATCCAGTTCCCAGGCCATGTCCAGCCCCAGGTCGTAACGCTCGCTGTTGACGCGGCGGTCGGTCACGCCCGGTTGCTGGCCTTTGCCGATGTCGCTGCTGGCGCGGCTGGTGACCACCGGCATTGCGTCGTTGCTGACGTCGTCGCGTATCGCCCGCGCCGATTTCAGTCGGGCGAAGGCGACGCGCAGATCGCGGTTGCCGCTGAGCGACTGGGCGACCAGTTTGTCGAGCGTCGGATCCTCGAACTGGTGCCACCACAGTGCGTCCAGTTTCGAGCGGTCGTAGTTGCCGTGGCTGGCCGACGCCACGGCCGCCGGTGCGGTTTGCGGCGCCTTGTAGTCCGGACCGACCGCACAGGCGGCCAGCGCCAATACCAGCAGGCTGGGGACAAAGAGTTTCAGCGCGCTCATTAATGCATCTCCGCGGACAGCATGTTCAGTTTTTGCGCGCGGGCCGCCTTGCGGGCCTCCTGGCGCTCGACGAAGTTTCGAATCAGGACATAGAACACCGGCGTCAGCAGCAGGCCGAAGAAGGTCACCCCGAGCATGCCGGAGAACACCGCCACACCCATGGCATGACGCATTTCCGCACCGGCGCCGCTGGAGATCACCAGTGGCACTACACCCATGATGAACGCGAACGAGGTCATCAGGATCGGTCGCAGACGCAGGCGGCAGGCTTCCAGCACCGCATCGAGCGGGCTCATGCCTTCCTGCTGTTTATCCTTGGCGAACTCGACAATCAGAATCGCGTTCTTGCACGCCAGGCCGACCAGTACGATCAGGCCGATCTGGGTGAAGATGTTGTTGTCGCTGCCCGCGATCATCACCCCGGCAATGGCCGAGAGCAGGGTCATCGGTACGATCAGGATGACCGCCAGCGGCAGGCTCCAGCTTTCGTACTGTGCGGCCAGCACCAGGAACGCCAGCAGTACGCACAGCGGAAAGACGAACAGCGCGGTGTTGCCCGACAGGATCTGTTGATAGGTCAGGTCGGTCCATTCGAACGTCATGCCGTTGGGCAGCTCGGCATTGAGCAGCTTCTCGACCGCTGCCTGAGCCTGGCCGGAGCTGTAGCCGGGTGCCGCCGCGCCATTGATCTCGGCGGTGATGAAGCCGTTGTAGTGCATCACGCGGTCCGGGCCTGCGGTGTCGCTGACCTTCACAAAGGTTGCCAGCGGGATCATCTCGCCCAGATTGTTGCGCACCTTGAGCTGACCGATCTGATCGGCGTCCTGACGGAACTGCTGTTCAGCCTGGACATTGACCTGATAGGTACGGCCAAAACGGTTGAAGTCATTGGCATACAGCGAGCCCAGGTACACCTGCAAGGTGTCAAAGATGTCGTTGATCGCCACGCCATGGGTCTTGGCCTTTTCGCGGTCAATGGCTGCGTCTACCTGCGGCACGTTGACCGTGTAGCTGGTGAACAGGCCCGCGAGTTCCGGCACGCTGCGGCTCTTGGCGATGATGTTCTGGGTTTCCTTGTACAGCTCGTCATAACCCAGGTTGCCGCGGTCTTCGATCTGCAGGCGGAAGCCGCCGATGGTGCCAAGACCTTGAACCGGTGGTGGCGGGAAGATCGCCATGTAGGCTTCCTGAATCGAAGCGAACTGGCCGTTCAGCGCACCGGCGATGGCGTTGGCCGACTGGCTTGGGTCCTTGCGCTCGTCAAAGGGCTTGAGCGCCACGAACACCACACCGTTGTTCGGGCTGTTGGTGAAACCGTTGATCGACAGGCCCGGGAAGGCAATCGCGTTCTCCACGCCCGGCTGTTTCAGCGCCAGGTCCGACATGCGCTTGATCACGTCTTCAGTGCGATCCAGGCTGGCGGCGTCCGGCAACTGGGCGAACGCGACCAGGTACTGCTTGTCCTGGCTGGGTACGAAACCGGTCGGCGTACTGGCGAAGCCCATCCAGGTCAGCACCATCAGGCCTGCGTAGACCAGCAGGGCGATGCCGCTGCTGCGGATGACCCGTGCCACCGTGCCCACGTAACCATGGCTGGCTTTTTCGAAGAAGCGGTTGAATGGACGGAACAGCCAGCCGCCGAGCAGGCGGTCGAGGAATCGCGAGAAGCGATCTTTCGGCGCGTCGTGGCCCTTGAGCAACACCGCGGCCAGCGCAGGAGACAGGGTCAGCGAGTTGAAGGCCGAGATCACCGTCGAGATTGCGATGGTCAGGGCGAACTGTTTGTAAAACTGCCCGGTCAGGCCGGAGATGAACGCCGCCGGCACGAATACGGCACACAGCACCAGCGCGGTTGCGATGATCGGCCCGGTCACTTCGCCCATGGCCTTGTGAGTGGCATCCACCGGCGTGAGGCCGAGCTCGATGTTGCGCTCGACGTTTTCGACCACCACGATGGCGTCGTCGACCACGATACCGATGGCCAGCACCAGCCCGAACAGCGACAGCGCGTTGAGCGAGAAGCCGAACATGTGCATCACGGCGAAGGTACCGATCAACGATACCGGCACCGCGACCAGCGGGATGATCGACGCACGCCAGGTCTGCAGGAACAGGATGACTACCAGCACAACCAGGATCAGTGCTTCGAACAGCGTATGGATCACCGCCTCGATGGAGCCGCGCACGAAGATCGTCGGGTCATAGACGATGCTGTAATCCATGCCTTGCGGGAAGTTCTTCTTCAGCTCGGCCATCTTCGCCCGCACATCGTTGGAGATGTCGATGGCGTTGGAGCCGGGACGCTGGAAGATCGGAATGGCGACCGCGGGTTTGTTGTTGAGCAGAGAGCGCAGCGCGTATTGATTGGAGCCAAGTTCCACGCGAGCGACGTCTTTGAGGCGAGTGATTTCGCCGTCCGCGCCCGAGCGGATCACGACGTTCTCGAACTCTTCCTCGCTGACCAGGCGGCCCTGGGTATTGATCGACATCTGGAAACTGGTGGCACTCGGCGAGGGCGGGGCGCCCAACTGGCCGGCAGCGACCTGACGGTTCTGTTCGCGAATGGCATTGACCACATCGGTCGCCGTCAGGTTACGCGACGCGGTCTTGTTCGGGTCCAGCCACACCCGCAGCGAATAGTCACCCATGCCGAACAGCTGCACATCGCCCACGCCGCCCAGTCGCGCCAGCTCATCCTTGATGTTGAGCACGGCGTAGTTGGACAGGTACAGCATGTCGTAGCGGTTGTCCGGGGAGGTCAAGTGCACGACCATCGTCAGGTCGGGCGACGCCTTGTCCACGGTAATGCCGATCCGCGTCACTTCCTCGGGCAACTTCGGCTCGGTCCGGGTTACGCGGTTCTGCACCTGCACCTGCGCGTTGTCCAGGTCGGTGCCCAGCGCGAAGGTGATGGTCAGGGTCAGTTTGCCGTCGGCGGTCGCCTGGGAGGACATGTACAGCATGTTCTCCACGCCGGTGATCGCCTGCTCAAGTGGCGAGGCCACGGTTTCACCGATCACTTTCGGGTTGGCGCCCGGGAAGTTGGCGCGTACCACCACGGTCGGCGGCACGACTTCGGGGTATTCGCTGATCGGCAGCTGGAACAGCGAGATCGCGCCGGCGATCAGGATCAGCAGCGAGAGCACCGCGGCGAAGATCGGCCGGGAAATAAAGAATTTGGAGAAGTTCATCGGACAAGTCCCTTAGCCGCGAGGCGTGCTGGCGCTGGCAAGTTTGACGGCCGCTTTGGGCGTCACGTGTGGCTGGGTGCTGGCCTCAAGGGCCTGGCGTTGTTTGAGCAGCAGCGCGAGGGTTTCGGCGCTGGCCATCGGCGTCACTTCCGGGTCCACCGGTTGGCCCGGGCGTACGCGCTGCAGGCCCTTGACCACGATGGTGTCCTCCTTGCCCAGACCGCTGCGCACGATGCGCAGGCCTTCGATCTTCGGACCCAGTTCAACCGGGCGGTAAGCCGGCTTGTTGTCCTGGTCCATCACCAGCACATATTTCTTGCCCAGATCGGTCCCGACCGCTTCGTCATTGATCAGCACCGCAGAGTAAGTGCCGCTGCCGACCAGCTTGAGCCGCGCGTAAAGGCCTGGGGTGAAGCTGCCGTCGGTGTTATCGAACACCGCACGGCCGCGGATGGTGCCGGTGCGCGGGTTGACCTGGTTGTCGACAAAATTCATCTGGCCCAGGTGCGGGTTGCCGGTTTCGCTGGAAAGGCCCAGGTAGACCGGTGTGGTCTGGCCGCGCTGGCCTTTGCGCGCCAGCTCGGTGTACTTGAGGAACACGCGCTCGTCGGCGTCGAAGTAGGCGTAGACCTTGTCGGTGGACACCACGCTGGTCAGCGGCGTGACATCGGCGGTCACGATATTGCCGGCGGTGATCTCGGCGCGGCTGACGCGGCCGCTGATAGGCGCAGTCACGCGGGTGAAGCTGAGGTTGAGGCGGGCGAGGTCCAACTGAGCCTGAATGGCAGCGACGCCGGCTTTGGCTTCCTGCGCCGCGGTGGCGCGCGAGTCGGCGAGTTCAGCCGAGATGGCGTTGTTGGTGCGCAGGCGCTCGCCGCGTTCGGCTTCATTCTGGCTGCGGGTGGCCACGGCGCGGGCCTGTTGCAGCTGTGCTTCGAGGCGGCGTACTTCAGACTGGAACGGGCGCGGATCGATCTGGAACAACAGGTCGCCTTTCTTGACCAGCGAGCCATCGGTGAAAGCCACCTGGTCGATCTGGCCGGAAACCCGAGGTCGGACTTCAACAGTCTCCGGCGCCTCAAGGCGGCCGGTGAACTCGTCCCATTCATTGACTGGTTGTTCCAGCACCTTGGCGACGCTGACTTTCGCAGCCGCCGGTGCCGTCGTGGCCTCAGGCGCACGCCCGCAGGCGGTTATCACGATCAGGGCCAGGGCAGTGAGGGGATAGCGCAAATGGGAGAATGACTGAGACATGGGAAAATCCGCCGATGGTAAGAATGGGCGGATTCTGTTGCTGCGCGGGTGTTATTAACGAATCGAATAAACCGAAGGTCAATATCACTCGGATTGATAAAAGTTCCGTAAAAGAAATGTCATGTCGGTCCGAGGCGAGGGCCGCGGGCCAGAGCGTCTCAAGCCAGGCTGTCCGGATCGCCGAAGAACATCTGAATCCGCGAGCGCAGCCAGCGTTCGCCAGGATCGTTGTCCTGCGCGCCGCGCCACGCCATGTGCAGTTCGAAGGTGCGGGTTTCCAGCGGCAGGTCTTCGGCGCGCACGCCGCCGGCGGCGGTCAGCACCTGGGCGGCGTAATCCGGGACAGTGGCAATGATGTCGGTGCCGGCCAGAAGGGTGGCCAGACCGTTGAACTGCGGGACGGCCAGTACCACGTGGCGCTTGCGGTCGAACTCTTCCAGATACTCGTCGATGAAGCCGCTCAGGTCTCCGGCGAACGACACCAGCGCATGGGGCCGGGCGCAGAAGTCGTCCAGCGACAGCTTGCCCGGAATCGAATCGGCGCGCAGCAGCTGCGGCCTGCTGCGGCGCAGGACCTTGCGCTTGGCATTGGCCGGCAGGTCCTGCGTATAGCTGACACCCACCGAGATTTCACCGGATGCCAGCAGTGCCGGCATGAGGATGTAATTGACCCGACGGATTACCAGCACAATGCCCGGCGCTTCGGAGCGCAGGCGCTTGAGCAGGGTGGGCAGCAGGGCAAATTCCACGTCGTCGGACAAGCCGATGCGAAACACGGTCGTGCTGGTCGCTGGCACGAATTCCGAGGCCCGACTGACCGCCGTGGAAATCGAATCCAGCGCCGGGGACAGCAGGCCGAAAATCTCCGTCGCGCGGGCGGTCGGCTCCATGCTGCGGCCAGTGCGCACGAACAGCGGATCATCGAACAACCCGCGCAAGCGTGACAATGCGGCGCTGATCGCCGGCTGCCCGAGGAACAGCTTCTCCGCCGCGCGAGTGACACTGCGCTCATGCATCAGGGTTTCGAAAACAATGAGCAAATTGAGGTCGACGCGACGCAGATCATTGCGATTCATACAGGAGGTCCGGGGCCGTTTGTCGAGGGAGAACGTGGCAGGTTGCGATAGTACGAGCAAATGCGGATGCCGCGCACCGAAAATTCATCCAATTGTGTGGGAAGGCGCTTCTACAGCCTCGCAGGTTGCAATGTTGTGTCGACATGCGAACAATGGCGGCCGGCCGCACCATGGCGTGACAGCGTTGTCTGAGCTGTCAGGGTCTGTGCGAACACAATCGATTACAGGCATGTCGACTATTAATAGCTGCTGATAGAGTTATCGGCAGTGCCCGGATAGAGTTCATGGCATCAAGGTTTCCAAGGCGAGGTTCTAAATGTCCCGCATGATCCGTTTTCACCAGTTCGGCCCGGCCGAGGTGCTCAAGGTCGAAGAGCACCCTGTCGCGCTGCCTGCTCCCGGCGAGGTGCAGGTGCGTGTGCAGGCCATCGGCGTCAGCTGGTATGACGTTCTCTGGCGGCAAAATCTGGCCTCGACCCATGCACGTCTGCCGGCCGGTCTGGGTTATGAAATGGCAGGCGTGGTGACCGCGCTTGGCACCGGCGTCGATGATCTGTCGATCGGCGACCGGGTCGCCAGTTTTCCCGCCGCCGATGCCAATCAGCACCCGGTCTATGGCGAAGTCATCGTGCTGCCTCGCACCGCGCTGACCCGCTATCCGGATTTGCTGACGCCGCTTGAAGCGAGCGTGCATTACACGCCGTTCCTGATTGCGTACTTCGCTTACAAGGATCTGGCGCGTATCAAGGCCGGTCAGAGCGTGCTGGTCACCGATGCGAGCCACTGCGCCGGGCCCAATTTCGTTCAGCTTGGCAAGGCGCTGGGCGTGCGGGTGATTGCCGCGACCAAGACCAGTGATGCGCGGGACTACCTGTTGTCGCTGGGCGCGGACAAGGTGGTGGTCACCGAGGAGCAGGACCTGCTGATGGCGGTCAACAAGTTCACCGAGGGCCGCGGCGTGGACGCGGTGTTCGATGGTCTGGGCGGCCCGCAGATGTCGATCATGGGCGACGTGCTCGCACCGCGCGGCAGCCTGGTGCTGTATGGCTTGCAAGGTGGCAACCAGACGCCGTTTCCGGCCTGCGCGGCGTTCCAGAAGAACATCCAGTTCTTCGTGCACTGCCTGAGCAACTTCACCGGCAAGCCGGAGCTGTCGATCAAGCAGGACGCCGAAGCACTGCAGCGTGCGTTGCGCGACATCAACCAGCTGACAGCCGACCGGGTGCTCACGGCGCAGCTGACACGCACCTTCACCTTCGAGCAAGTGGTGCAGGCGCACCGGTACATGGACAACTGCCCGATAGGTGGGCGGGCGGTGCTTGTACTCGACCCTGACGTCTGAAAATGTCTGTTGATCTCTGAAGCCTTCCATTGCATGGAAGGCTTTTTTATTGTCGACACCAAAGCATGATCGCGGTGGTAGTGCTTTATGTTTAGTTGTTTTCTGGCGTTAGACCAGAGCGTTTATAGTCGTTAGTTAAAACACTGGTCGGTAACTTGATAATTCCTACGTTAGCAATGTCTCTGGTCTGAAGTTCTGTTCTGTCAGGGGAGAAAATCAACGGGCTTCTCGCCAGCAAGCTGGCGCCCACAGGGCTGCGGACGCCGCTTCCGGCACAGGCTACCGTTAAACATTATGTTTGTTCCAGCAACTTGATCCGCCCAGACTGTACCGTTTTCGCGGCGTATCTGTGCATTGTAATCGGCGGGCAGATACTGATAATAGTTTGGTAAATATTACTCAGGGAATGAGTCATGCTTGATTATGAAGCCGGTTACCGGTCTGCTGTCGAAAACTGCTCTTGCGCTGTTTCGCGCGTACGATCAGGGGCGGGCGTGAACCAATGAGCACTATCCACGAACAGGCGATGAATTACGTCTACCAGCAAGTACTGCAACGCTTGTTGAGCTACTTCACTCGCGCCGAGCGCACCGCGTTGCAACTGTTGATTCAGCGTTTGATCGTTGCGGCAGGCGGTATCGAGCGTATTACCAGCTTCAAGGCGCTGGTCGCGTTCGGCGGCGGCAAGGACAGCGCCTACACCCTGGCCTTCATGCGCGCCGCCCAGTTGAGTATCGCCTGCCGGGCGCCAGGGACGTTCAACCTGCGCGTCGCCACCATGCGGCATGTGGGGATCACGCCAGCGGTGATGGACAATATCCATCGCAGCTACTCGGCACTGTTTCTTTACGATGACCCGCGTGTCGAGACGCTGGTGATCGACAACCAGTACATCCAGGCCTTCGAGCCCGATCTGCCGTTCTCCAGTGCCGGTCGCGAGCAGAATCGGGCCGACATGCTGATTGCCGGGCACCTCTCGGCAGGTGACGGACGAACGACGTTCTGCAATCGCTGTTACCTCAACCTCGCGGAGTTCCTGACGCGCGCGGCCGGGTGGGGCACAGGCGTAGACGCGCTGGTCAGCGGCGATTCGCGCAAGGAGCAGAAACAGTACGGCACCTGGCTTTCGCGGCTCGCGCAGGCAAGCGGGCAGGGTGGTTCGTGGACGCTGCAAAGCCTGGGCGGGGCGCTGCGGGTTGTCGACGACATCGGTCAGGCCTGGCATCGGGAGCTTTACGACGAGGCCGAGGACAGCCACGGACCTGCGCCACGGCCGCTCGTTCAGCCTGGCAAGTCGGCTGTGCCCGCGCTGATATCCATCGCCGATCTGGTGCGTTGCCGGGTTGACGAGCATTGGAACCTGCTGACCGAGTTCCTCGGTTTCGGTTTCACCGATCTGGCGTTCAGTTTCAGCGAGTCCGACTGCGCCAACCCGCTGCTGATGGCGCACATGCGCGGCCTCCATGCTCAGTACCTGCAGCAGCGCGGCTACGCCGACGGCATCGCCGAGTACCTTCAACTGGCCGCCGTGCTCATGCGCCGCAAACAGATGCCGCAGCGCCTGATCGATCAGGCGCTCGGTGCCTGGCAAGGTGCCGAACGCATCGAGTCGCGGCGTCTGCTCGCCGCCAGCTACGCGCAGGAAGGTTTCGGTCTGAATGAGTCGCAACTGGTATGCCTGTTGTTCTCGCCTTTTGTCGACGAGGGCCGCGGACTCGAAGCCTTTTTGCGGCGCTGCCATCCCGGCATGCTGGTGGCTTTGCCTGATCTGCACAAAGCGTTGCAGGGCAGCGGCGCGCCGGAGCAGGTACTGCAATGGCTGACGGACATCAGCGGCATGAGCCTTGCGGGCGCGCAGAGTCTTTATCGCAAGCGGCGCGTCGATTTCACAGACCCCGATTCGATCATTGCCCGCATCCGCGCCTCGGATCCGGATAAGTGCCGGGTACATACGGTCGATCCTGAAAATGGTCAGCCGGTGCTGGAAATCATTTCCGGTCGCTGAATCCCTTTCCCTTGTGCAAACGGCTGCCGCTTCGGCAGCCGCTCTACCGTCGAGCAATCATGAAAAGTAAAACGGATTTCGCCTATCAGGCGGTGTACCGCTATATCGCCCGTCTGGTAAACGAGGTGCAGGCCGATTCGACCAAAAAGCTGCCGTCGCTGCGCCAGCTGGCGCGCCGGCTGCGGGTCTCGATATCGACGATCCAGAGCGCGTACGCGCTGCTGGAAAAGGAAGGCCGGGTCTGCTCGGTGCCAAAGTCCGGTTACTTCGCCGTGCCTCTGATCGGTGGCGATGATTGCCAGCTCGACGGTCCCGGCGAGGGCCGCCTGCTCGACCTGTACCTGCGCCATGCCCGCCGCCCCGGCATGACACTGCTCGGCAATGACGAACCCACGATGGTGCAGTCGCTGGACGAGCAGCTGCTGCTCACCGAACGTGAGTTGCTGCGCCAGTACCCGCGGCCCCACGACCCCGGCTTCCAGCCATTCGGCGACCTGGAACTGCGTAACGTGCTGGCAGCGCGCTACACCAGCGATGCCCAGCACGGCTGGTACCCGGAAAATGTTTATGTCGGGCCCGATCTGCCGACGATGCTGCAGGCAGTAGTCGAGACCCTGCAATTGCGCGGTGCCGCCGTACTGGTGGAGTCGCCCTGTCCGTGGAACGTGCTGCATCTGTTGCAGTCGTTGAATGTCCGGGTCATCGAGTTGCCAATGGACGACAACGCAGCTGTGAGCATGGCGGGGCTTGACCAGCTGTTGCTCGACGAAAACATCGGCATGGCGATGCTGTCTTCGTCAGTCAATCCTGTCTCCGGCAACACTCTGCCATGGCCCGACCGACAAGCCATTGCCCGACTGCTCAATCGCTCCCGAGTGTGGGTGATGGAAAACGACACCCACGGCGATCTGACCTTTGCCGGTGGGCGCGGCCGGCTGCGCGACCTGATCGACCCGCAACGCCTGATCATTCTCGGTGCGTTCGACAAGACCCTGAGTCTGGAAACACCTTACGGCTACCTGCTGTGTCGTCAGCTCGCGCCGCAATGGCAGCGGTATTTTCTCGCTCGCGCCTTCGAACGGGCGCCGATCCGCCAGAAGGCCATCGCCCGACTCTGCGGCAACGGTCGGCTGGATGCTCACCTGCATGAACTGCAACAGGCACTGGCCCGACGAATGCTGGCGATGGCGCGTCTGCTTGATGAGCACCTCGGGCCACTGCTGCAGGTCGAGCGACCGGCAGGCGGCAGCGCGATCTGGGCCAGGAGTACTGCGCGTGTCGACATGCGCGCGGTATTCGACAGCCTGGTGCAGCAGCGCATTGTGATAACCCCCGGTGCGTTGTTCAGTCTCGACGAGCGCTACTCTCAACACCTGCGGATCGGCTACACGCTCGACCGGCAGCTGGATCTGCCTCGCTTGATGACCGCTCTGGGCGAGGCGGTGTGTCAGGCACGTCGACATTGAACACCCCCCAGCCGGCCATCGATCCATTTATATTTGCCAGAAGCAGGCCTGGCTGGTATCTGTACGCCCATCCAGTACCGATCATGACGGCCCTCCCGCGCAGTGACTCCCAGCCAACCCGCCAGCTCCGAGCTTGCACTCATCCCGCTGACCACTCCCCCCGCCGAGCCGGCACTCGATGGCGAAGCGGGGCGCTATGTGGTGGCCGTCCGGGCGCTTTGCGAATTCACGGCCAAGGCTGGTGATCTGGACCTGCGTTTCACACCTTCGCCGACGGCGCAGGAAGGTATTGCCGGGCACCGCACGGTCGCCTCGCGGCGCGGCGCCGACTATCAGGCTGAAGTGTCGCTCAGCGGCGACTACCGAAACCTCAGGGTCCGGGGCAGGGCGGACGGCTATGACGCGGCGCGCAACCAGCTGGAAGAGGTCAAGACCTATCGCGGCGAACTGGATCGCATGCCGGACAACCATCGCCAGTTGCACTGGGCGCAGGTCAAGGTTTACGGCTGGCTGCTGTGCCGGCAGCTCGAACTGAGCGAGGTGACTCTGGCGCTGGTGTATTTCAACATCGTCACCGAGCGGGAAACCGTTTTGCGTGAGCGATACGACGCCGCGGCCTTGAAAGACTTCTTTGAACAGCAATGCGGCATTTTCCTCGCCTGGGCAGAGCAGGAGCTTGCGCACACGCAAACGCTGAACGACGGACTGACCGCGCTGACTTTTCCGCATCCGACGTTCCGCACCGGGCAGCGGACGCTGGCCGAGTCGGTGTACAAAGCGGCCAGCACCGGCCGTTGTCTGATGGCTCAGGCACCGACTGGAATCGGCAAAACCATCGGCACGTTGTTTCCGTTGCTCAAGGCCCGGCCGGGACAGAAGCTCGACAAGATATTCTTCCTCACTGCCAAAACGCCCGGTCGCCGGCTTGCGCTGGACGCCCTGAGCGTAATCGGTGACAGCGCACCGGACCTCCACCTGCGGGTACTGGAACTCGTCGCGAGGGACAAAGCCTGCGAGCACCTCGACAAAGCCTGTCACGGCGATTCCTGTCCGTTGGCCAAAGGGTTTTATGACCGCTTGCCGGGCGCGCGGCAGGCCGCCGTTCAGTTGTCGCGCCTCGACCAGGCACAGGTGCGGGCGGTGGCCCTGGCTCATCAGGTGTGTCCGTACTACTTGAGTCAGGAGCTGGCGCGCTGGTCGGACGTGGTCATCGGCGACTACAACTATTATTTCGACCTGAGCGCCATGTTGTTTGGTCTGGCACAGCTCAATCAGTGGCGCGTGGCGGTGCTGGTGGACGAGGCGCACAACATGGTCGAGCGTGCCCGCAGCATGTACAGCGCCAGCCTCGATCAGCATCGGCTCAACGAGCTGCGCCAGGTCGCGCCCGAGGTGCTGAAAAAGCCCTTGCAGCGTCTGAGTCGCCAGTGGAACGCGTTACACAAGGAGCAGACCGCTGCCTACCAGGCTTATGGTCAGGTGCCGGTCAAGTTCGTCGAGGACCTGAACCTGTGCATGGCCGCCCTAGGGGATTATTTCAACGAGCACCCGCAGGCGGTGGACGGCGCGTTGCAGAATTTCTACTTCGATGCCATCGGCTTTGTGCGCATCGCCGAGCTGTTCGACGAGCACTTCATTTTCGATATCGCCAAACGTGACGCCGGTCGCTCGAAAAGCCTGTCGCGACTGACCCTGCGCAACGTGGTACCGGCGCGCTTCATCCAGCCGCGCCTGACCGCCGCGCGCACCACGGTGCTGTTTTCCGCGACCCTCAGCCCTCGCCAGTACTACGCCGACCTGCTGGGGCTGCCAGCCAGCACCGCGTGGATCGACGTGGAATCGCCGTTTCACCATGCACAGCTGGACGTGCGTATTGTCAGCCGGATCTCCACGCGCTTTGCTCATCGTCAGGCGTCGCTGGCGCCTATCGTGGCGCTGATGGCTGAAACCTTTCGGCAGCGCCCGGGCAACTATCTTGCGTTTTTCAGCAGCTTCGATTACCTGCAACAGGTTGCCGAGCTGTTTCAGCGCGAGCATCCCGACATCTGCCTCTGGCAGCAGGCGCGCGGCATGAGCGAAGGCGAACGCCAGGGCTTTCTCGATCGCTTTACCCAGGACAGCCGCGGCATCGGTTTCGCGGTGCTGGGCGGTGCATTCGGTGAAGGCATCGATCTGCCGGGAGCACGGCTGATCGGCGCATTTATCGCCACCCTCGGCCTGCCGCAGCTCAACCCGGTCAATGAACAGTTCAAACAGCGCATGGCCGGGCTGTATGGCGCAGGCTACGATTACACCTACCTTTTCCCCGGCGTGCAGAAAGTCGTGCAGGCGGCGGGCAGGGTCATCCGCGGCCAGACCGACCGCGGCGTGGTCATGCTGATCGACGACCGTTTCGCCGAGCGCCAGGTGCAGCAACTGCTGCCGAAATGGTGGCGGCTTGGATCATCAGAGACTTAGGGATCGATAGCCGAGCATTACGGTCGAACTGCCAGTAAACTGCCACGTCGGTTCAATCGTCAGGCCGCTGCCCGCGTTGCCGGCGTCGCACTCCCTTTTTCCGCTGTCCGTTTCTCCATGGAGGTTGTATGAGTCTCAGTCCTTTCGCCGGCAAGCTGGCACCTGCGCAGTTACTGGTCGATATCCCGCGGCTGGTCACGGCTTATTACACCGGCCAGCCGGACGCTTCGGTCGCGACCCAGCGTGTGGCTTTCGGCACCTCGGGCCACCGAGGCACGTCGCTGGAGCTGAGCTTCAACGAATGGCACGTTCTGGCGATCAGCCAGGCGATCTGCCTGTACCGCCAGACCAAAGGGATCGACGGCCCGCTGTTCCTCGGCGCCGATACCCATGCGCTGTCCACTCCAGCGGCGGCCACCGCCCTGGAAGTACTGGCGGCCAACGGCGTACAGGTGATGATTTCCGAAGGCGACGAGTACACGCCGACCCCGGCGGTGTCCCACGCCATTATCTGCTACAACCGTGGCCGTACTTCCGGGCTGGCCGACGGTGTCGTCATTACCCCGTCGCACAACCCGCCACAGAGCGGTGGTTTCAAATACAACCCGCCCAATGGCGGCCCGGCTGACAGCGACGTCACCAAATGGATCGAGAACAAGGCCAACGAACTGCTCGCCGCGAAGCTGGCAGGCGTGTCGCGCATCAGCCACGAAAAAGCTCTGCGTGCCGATACCACGCATCGCCATGATTACGTCAACACCTACGTCGCGGACCTCAAAAGCGTTATCGATCTGGACGCAATTCGCGACGCCGGTCTGCGTCTGGGCGTCGACCCGCTGGGTGGCGCGGGCGTGCGCTACTGGGCGGCCATCGGCGAGCACTACGGTTTGAACCTGGACGTGGTGAATCCTTTTGTCGATGCCACGTTCCGCTTCATGAGCGTGGACTGGGACGGTCAGATCCGCATGGACCCGTCTTCCAGCCATGCGATGCAAAGCCTGATCGGCCTGAAGGACCGTTATCAGGTCGCCTTCGCCTGCGATCCGGACCACGACCGCCACGGGATCGTGACGCCGACTGGCGGCCTGATGACTCCCAACAGCTATCTGGCGGTGTCCATCGACTACCTGTTCCAGAACCGTCCTGAATGGCGCGCCGATGCGGCCGTCGGCAAGACCGTGGTCAGCAGCGGCATGATCGACCGGGTCACGGCCCGTTTGGGTCGCCGCCTGTATGAAGTGCCGGTGGGCTTCAAGTATTTCGCTGACGGCCTGTTCGATGGCTCGTTGGGCTTTGGTGGCGAGGAGAGCGCCGGCGCGTCATTCCTGCGCCGCGACGGGACCGTCTGGACCACCGACAAGGACGGCCTGATTCCCGCGCTGCTGGCGGCCGAAATCACGGCGCGGAAGGGCCGTGACCCAAGCGAGATCTACCGCGCCCTGACTGACGAGCTGGGTGAGCCGTTCTCGACCCGCGTCGACGCCAAGGCCAATCCGCAGCAGAAAGCGCTGCTGAGCAAGCTGTCGCCGGATCAAGTGACCTCGACCGAGCTGGCAGGCGAGCCGATTCAGAAGGTCCTGAGCGACGCGCCGGGCAACGGCCAGGCATTCGGTGGCGTGAAGGTCATGACCGAGAACGGCTGGTTCGCGGCGCGTCCCTCGGGCACCGAAGATATCTACAAGATCTATGCCGAAAGCTTTATCGGCGAAGACCACCTCAAGCGTCTGGTAGCCGAAGCCCAGGTGCTGGTGGATGGGGCAATCGCACCGAAGTAACACCCCGTGGTGCCTCTGTAGGAGCGGACTTGTCCGCGAAGAGGCCGGTCCAGTCAAAGCATCTGTATCGACTGTACCTGTCTCTTCGCGGACAAGTCCGCTCCCACGGGCTAATTCTGGGAGCTGGTCAATCCCGGTAAAACACCTGCACCAGGTGGTAACCGAACTTGCTTTTGATCGGCCCATGCACCACGCGCAGCGGCTTCTTGAAAATCACCTGATCGATAGCGCCGACCATCTGGCCGGGCCGGACTTCGCCCAGGTCGCCGCCGCGTTTGCCGGAAGGGCAGGTGGAATACTTTTTCGCCAGCACGTCGAAAGCCTCGCCCTTGGCGATACGCTGTTTGAGCTGTTCGGCTTCTTCGGCGGTCTTCACCAGAATGTGGCGGGCTTGGGCTTTCATGTCGCGATATCACCTGTCGAAAAAGGCTGCCATTATGCCTGCCGTTCACACTAATTCTGAAATCGGTGTCGATTATGGATTTTCCGGCGTTGTTGAGGATTCTGGCCAGCCAGGATGGATCGGACCTTTATCTTTCTACCGGTGCACCACCCTGCGCCAAGTTCAACGGCGTGCTCAAGCCGCTGGGTACCGAAACGTTCAAACCGGGCGAAGTGGCAGTGATTGCCCAAGGCCTGATGGACGACGAGCAGAAGCTTGAGTTCCAGCGTGAGCTTGAGATGAATCTTGCGGTGTCGCTGGCTGGCATCGGCCGTTTCCGCATCAATATCTTCATGCAGCGCAATGAGGTGTCCATTGTCGCGCGCAACATCAAGCTCGACATTCCGCGCTTCGAGGACCTGTACCTGCCGCCGGTGCTGCTCGACGTGATCATGGAAAAGCACGGGCTGGTGCTGTTCGTCGGTGCCACCGGATCGGGTAAGTCGACCTCGCTGGCGTCGCTCATCGATTATCGCAACCGCCACGCCAGCGGGCACATCATCACCATCGAAGACCCGGTGGAGTTCATCCATCGGCACAAGAAATCCATCGTCAACCAGCGCGAAGTGGGCGTAGACACGCGCAGCTTTCATGCGGCGCTGAAAAATACCCTGCGCCAGGCTCCGGACGTGATTCTGATCGGCGAGATTCGTGATCGCGAGACCATGGAGCACGCGCTGGCGTTCGCCGACACGGGCCATCTGGCAATATCGACCCTGCACGCCAACAACGCCAACCAGGCGCTGGACCGGATCATCAACTTCTTTCCTGAAGAACGGCGTGACCAACTGCTGCACGACCTGGGCAACAACCTCAAGGCGTTCGTTTCCCAGCGACTGGTAAAGACAGTCGATGGCAAGCGCAGGGCCGCTGTGGAAGTGATGATGGGTTCCCCCACCATTCGCGATCTGATCCATCGCAATCAGCTGACCGAGCTCAAGGGCATCATGGAAAAGTCGGCCAACCTGGGCATGCGCACGTTCGACGCGGCATTGTTCGACCTGGTGGTGGAGGGCGCGATCAGCGAAGAAGAGGCGCTCAAGAACGCCGATTCGGTCAACAACCTGCGCCTGCGTCTGAAGCTGCATGGCGAAGGCGGAGCGATCAGCCTGACCACCGCGCCGCCCGCGCCTGTCGCGACGTCCAGCGAAAACCCCGCCAGCTGGGGGCTGTTGGACGAAAAGGATGAGCCTGGCGGTCAGGCCTGAACCGACCGCCAGCGCCGGGCTACTGCGCCAGCCAGCCTCCGTCGACGTTCCAGGCAGCGCCGCGCACCTGCGTCGCGGCGTCGCTGCACAGAAACAGCACCAGTTCCCCCAACTGCTCGGGGGTGACGAACTCCAGGGACGGCTGCTTCTCGGCCAGCAGGTCCTGACGGGCCTGTGCCGGATCGCCGCCGCGGTTGTCGATCTGCTGCTGCACCAGCGGTGTCAGCACCCAGCCGGGGCAGATCGCGTTGCAGGTCACCTGGGTGCGCGCGGTTTCCAGCCCGACTACTTTGGTCAGGCCGATCACTCCGTGCTTGGCCGCCACATAGGCCGCTTTGCCGGTCGAGCCGACCAGGCCATGCACCGAGGCAATGTTGATAATCCGCCCCCAGTTCCTGTCGCGCATGCCGGGCAGGCACAAGCGAGTGCTGTGGAATACCGAAGACAGGTTGATGGCGATGATCGAGTTCCAGCGCTCGATCGGGAAGTCTTCGACATTGTCGACGTGCTGGATGCCGGCGTTATTGACCAGAATGTCCACGCCACCGAACTCACGCTGTGCGTAATCGACCATGTCGGCGATCTGGGCCGGATCGCTGACATCGGCCGGGTGATGTCCGACTCGTGTGCCGGACCGAGCCACTTGTGCGATGACCGCCGAAGCGTCACCGAAGCCGTTGAGGATCAGGTTCGCGCCAGCTTTTGCCAGCACCAGGGCGATGCCCAGGCCGATGCCGCTGGTGGAGCCGGTGACCAGTGCGGTCTTGCCTTGCAGATTCATGCTCATTCCTCAAACGATGCCTGTCGCGTAGAAAACGCCGATGACGACGAACACCGCCAGCGTCTTGATCAGGGTGATACCGAAGATGTCTTTGTATGCCTCCCGGTGCGTCAGGCCGGTAACGGCCAGCAGAGTGATCACCGCGCCATTGTGCGGCAGCGTGTCCATGCCGCCGCTCGCCATCGCGGCCACCCGGTGCAGCACTTCCAGCGGGATGTTGGCGGCATTGGCCGCGGCAATGAAACTCTGCGACATGGCGGCCAGGGCGATACTCATCCCGCCGGAAGCGGAACCGGTGATCCCCGCCAGCAGGGTGACAGTGATCGCCTCATTGACCAGCGGATTGGGAATGCTCTTGAGGCCGTTGGCCAACACCAGAAAGCCCGGCAGCGAAGCGATCACCGCGCCGAAGCCGTACTCCGACGCAGTATTCATTGCCGCCAGCAGCGCGCCGCTCACCGCGCTTTTGCTGCCCTCGGCAAGCTTGCTGCGGATGGTGCCGAAGGCGAACGCCAGGACCATCAGAATGCCCACCAGCAACGCCGCTTCCACCGCCCAGATCGCCGTGAGCTTGGCCACTTCGGTCTGCACCGGCGCGGCCATGCCAGGGAGTGCCAGCGTGTGGGTCTTGCCGTACCACTGCGGGATCCACCAGGTGAACAGCAGGTTCATCACGCCGACCAGCAACAGCGGTGACAAAGCGATCCAGGGGTTGGGCAGGCGAATGTCTTCTGCCGTTTCCGGTTCGTTGCGCAGTTCATGGCCGTAGCCTTCGCCCGCGCGTTGCGCCTTGTTGCGCTGGCGCTGCAGGTACAGCATGCCGGCGCAGAACACGAACACGGTGCCGATCAGGCCCAGCCACGGCGCAGCCCAGGCGGTGGTGTTGAAGAACGTGGTAGGGATGATGTTCTGGATCTGCGGAGTGCCGGGCAGTGCGTCCATGGTGAACGAAAACGCACCCAGGGCGATGGTCGCCGGAATCAGCCGTTTGGGGATATTGCTCTGGCGGAACATCTCCGCCGCAAACGGGTAGACCGCGAACACCACTACAAACAGCGAAACGCCGCCGTAGGTCAGCAGCGCGCAGACCAGCACGATTACCAGCATTGCCTGGCGTGTGCCCAGCATGCCGATGGCCGCTGCGACGATCGAGCGGGAAAATCCTGAAAGCTCGATCAGCTTGCCGAACACGGCACCCAGCACGAATACCGGAAAGTACAGTTTGATGAAGCCGACCATCTTGTCCATGAACACGCCAGTGAAGGCGGGTGCCACGGCGGCCGGGTCGGTCAGAAGAACAGCACCCAGAGCGGCGATGGGAGCGAAAAGAATAACGCTGTAGCCTCGGTAGGCCGCGAGCATCAACAGCGCAAGCGCTGCCAGTGCGATGAGTACGCTCATCATGAATCTCCAGTTGTTATTGTTTTTGTACTGCGCGGCCAAGCCGCAGTTGTGCCTAGCGGGATTCGTGCCATCGCGCTATCTGACTGAAATACAAGGAAATTTCGGGGAAGTCCGCAGCTAAAACGCCGGTCGACGTCTCGAAGCGTAGACGCAGCGCGAGCCGGGTGCCCGCGCAAGCTCGAAAAGGCTGCCGAAACCGCCGCCAGGCCGCGGGCGGAGCGTTGTCTCTGAAACGGGACGCAGCGTCCCGTCAGGGAGACTCGACGATGCCCAGCATGGCCATCTTTTTGTAGAGCGTGGAGCGGCCCAAGGCCAGTTGGGTGGCGGCACGCACCACGCTGCCACCACAGCGCAGCAGTGTCGATTCGATCAGCTGGCGTTCGAAACGCTGTCGGGCCTGTGCAAACGTTTCGTCAGCGCTGGCTTCAAGGCAGCGAGTGACGTTCACCGTATTGACCGGCAACACCGTGCCGATCGCGGCGCGTATGTCGCTGGCGCTCAGCAGCAGATCGTCGCTGAGCAGCGCGGCGCGTTCCAGCACATTGCGCAGCTCGCGGATGTTGCCGGGCCAGGCGTGCTGGACGAGCAGGGCCTGGGCGCCGGGGTCCAGCTCGTGTCGGCTGCGCAGCTCTTCGAGGATCGCTTCGCTGAGGGCGGGCACATCTTCCAGGCGCATGCGCAACGGCGGCACGTTGATGGGCAGTACATTAAGCCGGTAATACAGGTCGGCGCGGAATTCGCCGCGCTTGATGGCCGCCTCAAGGTCGGTTGAGGTCGCGGCGATCAGGCGCACGTCACTGTGCAGCACTTCGTTCGAGCCTACGGGCTCGTATTCCTTTTCCTGCAAGACGCGGAGCAATTTGCTTTGCAAAGCCATCGGCATGTCACCGATTTCATCGAGAAACAGCGTGCCGCCCTGGGCGATTTTCAGCTTGCCCGGTCGGCCCTTGCGCTCCGCGCCAGTGAAAGCGCCCGGTGCCGTGCCGAAAAACTCCGCCTCCAGCAGGCTTTCCGGGATCGCCGCGCTGTTGATGCAGACGAATGGCCCGTTGGCCCTTGGCGATGCGCTGTGAATGGCATGAGCAAGCAGTTCCTTGCCGGTGCCGGTTTCGCCGAGCAGCAGGATCGGTGACTCGGCGGCGGCACCGCGTCTGGCGCGGCGCTTGACCTCAAGGGTCGCCTGACTGATCCCGATAAAATGCGCAAAGCTGTATTTGGCCTGGCGCTCCTTGAGCAGCGAGCGGGTGGTCGCCAGCTCCTGTTGCATGCTCAGGTAGCGCTTGAGCAGCGGGGTCAGCGTATGCAGCTCGTCGAACAGCGCAAAGCCGATGGCTCCGATCAGCTCGCCGCTGCCGTCATGAATCGGCAGGCGCATGACTACCAGCGGGTCCTTGGCGGTGTCCATCATGTCCAGCAGGATCGGCTGGCCGTCGTTCGCCACCTGGCGCAGCAGGCTGCCGGGGATGACGCTCTCGCAGGGCTGACCAATGGCCAGGCGAGGGTCCTGCAGGCCAAAGCGTCGCGCGTAGCGTTCATTGATCCAGACGATGCGCGCATCTTTGTCGACAATGACCGTGCCCTCGCTTGACTGCTCGATAATCTCGAACAATGAACGAATCGCCAGGCGCTGCACGCGCTTGTAGTCGTTGAGGGTGTCGCTGTCTTTCATAAGGGTGTTCCGTCGTTGAGAGCCGGCGTCTGGCCGCACAGAATGCCCGTTCGATTTTCAGTTGAAGCCTGGATGCGCGGCCGCGAGCAGCTCCCGGGTATACGGATGCTGGGGAGCATCGAACACCTCGTGGCTGGCGCCGCGCTCGACGACCTGGCCATCCTTGACCACGATCACGTCATGGGCCAGCGCCTTGACCACTGCCAGGTCGTGGCTGATGAACAGGTAGGTCAGGCCATGTTTTTCCTGAAGCTGGCGCAGCAGCGCGACTACCTGTTTCTGGACCGTACGGTCGAGCGCCGACGTCGGCTCGTCGAGCAGGATCAGCGCCGGTTTGAGGACCAGCGCCCGCGCGATAGCGATGCGCTGGCGTTGCCCGCCGGAGAATTCATGAGGATAGCGATGGCGGCTCTGGGGATCGATGCCGACTTCTTCCAGGGCGCGGATCACCTCGACTTCGCATTGCACTGCATCCAGCCGGCCATGGACTTCCAGCCCTTCGGCGATAATCTGGGCCACCGACATTCTGGGGCTCAGACTTCCATACGGGTCCTGAAAAACCACCTGCATCTCCTTGCGCCAGGGCCGCATCTGCTTCTGGTTCAGCCCGTCCAGCGCCTGGCCCCGGAAACGGATACTGCCACGAGATTCCAGCAGGCGCAGGATTGCCTGACCAAGTGTCGACTTGCCCGAGCCGGACTCGCCGACGATACCCAGCGTCTTGCCGCGCTCGATGCTCAGACTGATGTCGTCCACGGCCTTGAGGTATTCCTTGTGGCGGCGCAGCAGGCCGCCGGCCAGCGAAAACCAGACCCGCAGGTTGTCGACCTCCAGCACTTTTTCCCGCGTGTCGCGCGGCAGCGGTTCGCCCACAGGCTCGGCGTCCAGCAGCAGGCGGCTGTAGGGGTGTCGGGGCGACTTGAACAGCAGGTGGCAGTCGGCCTGCTCGACGATTTCCCCGGCGCGCATCACGCACACCCGCTGGGCCACGCTGTGCACCAGATTCAAGTCGTGGCTGATCAGCAGCAGCGACATGTTCAAGCGCTCTTGGAGCGATTTGAGCAGCAACAGGATCTTGCGCTGCACGGTCACGTCCAGAGCGGTGGTCGGCTCGTCGGCAATCAGCAGCTCAGGCTCGCAGGCCAGTGCCATTGCGATCATCACCCGTTGCCGCTGACCGCCTGAAAGCTCATGCGGGTAGGCCTTCAGGCGCTTCTGCGGCTGCTGGATACCCACCAGCTCCAGCAGTTCCAGAATCCGCGCCTGGGCCTGCCGCCCGGCGATGCCCCGGTGCAGCAGCAGGGTTTCGCCGATCTGCCGCGCGACCGTGTGCAGCGGATTGAGTGAGGTCATTGGTTCCTGGAAGATCATGGCGATCCGGTTGCCGCGCAGCTCCTGCAAGGTGCGGTCGCTGGCACCGAGCAGTTGGTGGCCGCGGTAGGTGATGCTCCCTGAGCACTGGGTGCCGGCTTTTGGCAGCAGTTGCAAGATCGAGTGCGCGGTCACCGATTTGCCGGAGCCTGATTCCCCGACCAGCGCCAGGCATTCTCCGGCCCGCACATCCAGACTCAGATTACGGACCACCTGCTGGCCGCTGAAAGCGACATTCAGGTCGCGGATCTCGATCAGGTTATCGGACATGTCAGGACCTCGGGTCGAAGGCATCGCGCAGCGCCTCGCCAATGAATACCAGCAGGGTCAGGATCAGCGCCAGGGCGAAGAACGCCGTCAGCCCAAGCCAGGGTGCCTGCAGGTTCTGCTTGCCCTGGCCAATGAGTTCGCCCAGCGAGGCGCTGCCGGCCGGCATGCCGAAGCCGAGGAAATCCAGCGCGGTGAGCGTCGAGATGGCACCGGTCAGAATGAACGGCAGGTAGCTGAGCGTGGCGTTCATCGCATTGGGCAGGATGTGCCTGAATATCACCGTGCGGTCGCCCAGGCCAAGCGCGCGAGCGGCCTTCACATATTCCAGATTGCGACCACGGAGAAACTCCGCGCGTACCACATCCACCAGCGCCAGCCAGGAAAACAGCGCCATGATGCCCAGCAGCCACCAGAAACCGGGCTCGATGAAGCCCGAGAGGATGATCAACAGATACAGCACCGGCAGGCCGGACCAGACTTCCAGCAAGCGCTGACCGAGCAGATCCACCCAGCCTCCGTAATAGCCTTGCAGTGCACCGGCAGTGATACCGATCAGCGCGCTGATGGCCGTCAGGGCCAGGGCAAACAGGATCGACACTCGCGCGCCGAATATCACCCGCGCCAGTACGTCCCGGGCCTGGTCGTCGGTGCCCAGCCAGTTGCTGGACGAGGGCGGGCTTGGGGCCGGAAGGGTCAGATCGTAATTGGGGGTGTCGGCGCTGAAGGGTATGGGAGCGAACAGCATCCAGCCGTCGCCCTCGTCGATCAAGCGGCGCACGTACTCGCTGCGGTAGTCAGGCTGGAACGGCAGCTCGCCGCCGAATTCGCGCTCCGTGTAGCGTTTGAATGCCGGGAAATACAGCGAGTCCTGATAGCTGACGATCAGGGGCTTGTCGTTGGCGATCAGCTCGCCGCCCAGCGTCAGGGCGAACAGCGCGCAGAACAGCCACAAGGACCACCAGCCACGGCGGTTGCTGCGGAAACGCTCCAGGCGTCGTTGCGCCACCGGGGACCATTTACGCATCAGGCGTTCCTCGCGCTGAAGTCGATTCGCGGGTCGACCAGTGTGTAGCAGACGTCGCCGACCAGTTTGATCAGCAGCCCGAACAGCGTGAAGATGAACAGCGAACCGAATACCACCGGATAATCCCGGGAAACCGCCGCCTCATAACTCATGCGTCCCAGGCCATCGAGGGAGAAGATCACTTCGATCAGCAGCGAACCGGCAAAGAATACGCTGATGAATGCCTGGGGAATTCCCGACACCACCAGCAGCATCGCGTTGCGAAAGACGTGCCCGTACAGCACGCGGCGTTCGCTCATGCCCTTGGCTCTGGCAGTGGTGACGTACTGGCGGGTGATTTCATTGAGGAAGGCGTTCTTGGTCAGCAGCGTCAGCGTGGCGAAACCGCCGATCACCAGAGCGGAAACGGGCAGCACCAGATGCCAGAAGTAATCGGCGATTTTGCCCAGCGTGGACAATTGTTCGAAGTTGTCCGACACCAGCCCGCGGACCGGGAACCAGTTGAGTGAAGTGCCGCCGCAGAACACCACCACCAGCAGCATGGCGAACAGAAACGCCGGCATGGCGTAACCGATGATGATCGCGGTGCTGCTCCAGATATCAAACTGGCTGCCATGTCGCACGGCCTTCCGGATACCCAACGGGATGGACACAACATAGGTCAGCAGCGTGGCCCATAGACCCAGCGACAGCGACACCGGCATCTTTTGCAGGATAAGGTCGGTGACCGTCGAGCCCCTGAAAAAGCTGGTTCCGAAATCCAGTTGCGCATAGTTGCGCAGCATCAGCCAGAGCCGTTCGTGCAGCGGTTTGTCGAAACCGTACTGGCGTTCGATGTCCTTGATCAGCTTGGGGTCCAGCCCGCGCGATGCTCGGGAGTGTCCGCTTCCGGCAGTCTCCGAAGATGTGCCCACGCCAGCGCCGCCGATGCCCTGCAGGCGCGCAATTGCCTGCTCGACCGGGCCACCGGGCGCGGCCTGAACAATAAAGAAATTGACCAGCAGGATGCATAACAGGGTAGGGATGATCAGCAGCAGGCGGCGGACGATGTAACCCAGCATCATTTCATCTCCGAGACGAGCGCGGATGCGCCCCGTTTGGCCGCGAATTCCTCGTTGCTCAACGGCACCGGGCTGACTTCCCACCAGGTCTCGATGGCCTCGCTGTTGCTCGCTTGTACCTTGGGGATACCGAAACGGTTCCACCACACGGTCGAGGAGCCTGGTGGGTAGTAATTGGGGATCCAGTAGTAATTCCATTGCAGCACCCGATCCAGGCTACGGGCGTAATCCGTCATGGTCTGCTTGTTGTCGGCCTTGACCAGCCCGTCGATCAGCGTGTCGACGGCGGGGTCCTGTAAAGCCATGTAGTTCGACGATCCGGGGTCCATGGCACCTCTGGAGCCAAAGTTGTTGTACAGATCGGCTCCGGGCGACGTCGACACCGAATAGCCGGTCACGATCATGTCGTAGTCGCGGGCCATGACTCGATTGAGGTATTGCGCGGGATCGATGCGGCGGATGTCGAACTGGATCCCGATCTGCGCCAGATTGCGTTTGTAAGGCAGCAGCATCCGTTCGATGCCGGACTGGGCGTTGAGGAACGTGAAGCTGAACGGCTCGCCCTGGGCGTTAACCAGATGATCGCCTTTGGGTATCCAGCCGGCCTGTTCCATCAAGGCCAGCGCCTGGAGCTGCTTGTCGCGAATGAAGCCGGTGCCGTCCGTTTTGGGGGACGTGAACACCTGACTGAACACCTGTTCCGGCACCATGGCGCGAAGCGGTTCGAGAATTTTCAGCTCGGCCGGGCTTGGCGGTCGAGTGGCGGCAAGGTCAGAGTTGGTGAAGAAGCTGTCCTGACGGATATACATGTTGCGCATCATCTGCCGGTTGGTCCACTCGAAGTCCCAGAGCAGCGACAACGCCTGGCGCACCCGCCGGTCCTTGAATATCGGCTTGCTCAGATTGAAAACATAACCCTGTGAGCTCTGGACCGCGCCCTTGGCCAGGTGGGCCTTCTGCAGCTTGCCCTGCGACAACGCCGTACCGTCATAGCGAATCGAGTAGCCGGTCGCCGAAAACTCGCGGTTGTAGTCGTAGGCACCGCCTATGAGCACCTGACGCGCCACATCGATGTCGCCGAAATATTCGATGCTGAAACGGTCGAAATTGTACAGGCCGCGACTGACCGGCAGGTCCTTGCCCCACCAGTCCGGGTCACGTTCGAAGGTGATGGTACGGCCCGGATCGACATGGCCGATTCTGTACGGCCCGCTGCCGGGCGGCACTTCGAAACCCGCGCCGCCGGCAAAATCCCGGGTTTTCCACCAGTGCTCCGGGAAAACCGGCAGCGAAGCGAGGTCCAGCGGCAGCGTGCGGCTTTCATTATGTTTGAAATCGAAGCGCACCCGACTCGGCGACTCAACCTGCACATCCTTGACCGCCTCGAACTCCGTGCGGTATTGCACGCTGCCCTGACTCATGAGCAGCTCGAAAGTGTACTTCACATCGTTGGCGGTGATGGGCGTGCCGTCGGCGAACCGCGCCTTGGGGTTGAGATAGAACCGCAGCGACAGCCCGTCTTCGCCGCGTTCCATCCGCTCGGCAATCAGGCCGTAGACGGTGTATGGCTCATCCAGTGAGCGCACTGCCAGAGGTGAATAAAGCATGCCATTGATCTGCGCGACGCCCATGCCCTTGTCAGTGAATGGCATCAGGTGATCGAACTGGCCGATCTCCAGCGCCGAGCGCCGCATGCTGCCACCTTTGGGCGCATCGGGATTCACGTAATCGAAGTGTTGGAAATCGGCGGGATAGCGAGGGGCCTCGCCGTAAACGGTGAGGGCATGTTGCGGTGCGGCGGACAGTGGTTGAAGGCCCGAGAGCAGGGCGAGAGTTGCAGCGATCAACGATGAAAAAATGAAGCGCATCAATCGAATCCTGACGGGGGAAGGTGCTGCATCGCAAGGTATCGCCAGCGTCCCGCTTTATAACCGGCTTTGCGGGACTCCGCCAGCCGCCCGCGGTGCTGTCGAAAAAGGCGCGCCGATAAAACTGCCCCCAACGAAAACGGCCCATCCAGGGATGGGCCGTTTCAGGGCAACCGACAGCTCAGGATCAGTCCTGGCGGCTGGTCACTTCCAGCAAGTGGTAACCGAACTGGGTCTTGACCGGACCCTGAACCACGTTCACTGGCGCGCTGAATACGACAGTGTCGAATTCCTTGACCATCTGGCCTGGACCGAACGAGCCCAGGTCGCCGCCCTGACGGCTCGAAGGGCAGCTGGAATTGGCTTTGGCGATCTCGGCGAAATCAGCGCCGCCTTCGATCTGAGCCTTTAGCTCGTTGCATTTCTCTTCGCTCGAAACCAGGATGTGGCGGGCAGTGGCTTTAGCCATGGGAAAGTGTCTCCAATCAAAAAAGAAAGAGCCTACCGGATTCAGCGCGCCATTTCCTGCTAAAAGTTCGTGCGGTCGAGGCTACCTGTAACGCAGCCGGTCCACCGCGGCGCGCAATAATTGCTCAGTCGCGTCCCAGCCCAGACAGCCGTCCGTGATCGACACTCCGTAGCGCAGGCTCTGGGCCGGCGTCTGGCTCTGGTTCAAATTCTGGCTCTGGTTCAAACTCTGGCAGCCTTCGAACAGATGGCTTTCGAGCATCATGCCAATCAACGCGCGGTTACCCTGCATGCGCTGGTCTAAAACCGCATTGAAGACGTGCGGCTGGCGCAACGGGTCCTTGCCGCTGTTGGCGTGGCTGCAATCGACCATGATCCGGGCGCGGACCTTGTTCTTTTCAAGCGCGCTGGAGACGCAAGCCACGCTTTGCGCATCGTAATTCGGACCGCCGTGCCCGCCCCGCAGCACGATATGGGTGTCCGGATTGCCGCGTGCTTCGATAATCGCCGGGTGACCTTGTGCGTCGATGCCGAAGTGGCGGTGCGGGTGGGAGGCCGAGCGTATTGCATCGCAGGCCACATCAACACTGCCATCGGTGCCGTTCTTGAAGCCGACGGCCATGGGCAGCCCGCTCGCCATTTCCCGATGAATCTGCGATTCCGTGGTGCGTGCCCCGATAGCGACCCAGCTCAGCAGGTCATCGAAGTAACCGGCAGCCATTGGCTGCAACAGCTCGGTCGCGATCGGCAAGCCCTTGCCGATCATCTCCAGCATCAGGTGGCGCGACAGGCTGAGGCCGGCCTCCATATCGTCGCTGCCGTCCAGGTGCGGGTCGTAAGCGAGACCTTTCCAGCCGACAGTAGTGCGAGGTTTTTCGACGTAGGCACGCATGACGATCAGCATCTGGTCGCTGACCTGTGCGGCGAGCGCGGCCAGGCGTTCGGCGTATTCGAGTGCTGACTGCGGATCGTGAATTGAGCAAGGACCGACTACGATCAACAGACGCGAATCATCACCGTTGAGGATGGCCCGCACGGCACGGCGGTGGTCGTCGACCTGCGCGGCCCTGGCGCTGGGTAGCGGCAATCGGTTCTTGAGCTCGAACGCGCTGGGCAGGCGTCGGTGAGCGAGGGCATCGTCGTTCAAGGCGACGGCAGTAGCGGGCAAATTGGACAGTTTTACGGCAACGGACGAATTCATATTCAGGCTTCCTGGGCTGGCGGGCGTCTCCCGCGCAGGCCCTATTGGGATGTTCGACAATCAGCCGGATGGGCTGTGGGTGTTAGTGCGCCACCAGGCAGTGACCGAACGGAGGCGGCAGGCTGTCCCGAACGGAGGCTGGTAAATCGCCAGGCGAAGTCGATGTCGTTGCGGTAATAAGTGGCGTAGGTCATGGCGTAGTCCTCGAATGGATAGCTGGAGCGTTGTAGTAGGTGTTGCACATGCCGGGCCCCGATATTCGAGCCCTGAAAAAACAAAACCCCCGGTCGGGGAGCCGACCGGGGGTTAGAGAAATCTCTGGTTGGCGTCCCGTTCAAATGGGCGCCGTGTGGGTATCAGGCGCGCCAGTGGCTAAACCAATACCCATAATAAAACTCGACCGGCAGACAGATCGCCGTGTGTTCCATCCATGCAGCCGCAGTCTGCGCCTGACGATCAGCGTCGAGCGTGTGCGATAGCGATGGTGTGGAACAGAAGGGCGACATGAAAGGTTCCGTCAAGGTCGGGGTCGAGCTTACGTCAGATACTGTTGCGGATTCAAATGAAAAATCGGACGGACGTAAGCTCAAGTGAGCCAAAAGCCACGCGGAACATTCGACAGGCCTATACACTCGCAGGCAGTCGATCATCGATGATCGAGCTACTGACAAAGGTTGTCCGAAAAGGCAACTTCAGCAATTGCATCTGCTGATCGCCGGCGCCGTCTTTTTCCCCCAGCTGTGCATCAGCGGGGAACGTTACTCCGTGACAACGTCATGCTCGATTCCCGATGCGGGTATGCTGCCGATCTTCATGCCCAATAAAACCGCCACTTTGTGCGCCTCACCGCGCCGTCCCTTCTTTCGACCTGCCAGAACCTGATAGGTAGTAGCCGGATCAATGCTGTTTTCACGCGCGAATTCCTGAACGGATTTTCCCTGTTGTTCCAGCCAGGCCTTGGCTTGTGCAGCAGTACGGATTCCGGGCATAGTTCAAAACCGTTCAAATCAGTTTAATTTATCTGGATTCTACCATTCGTAAGAATGGGGTCAACAGGGTTATGCATTCAAATGAGTGGAATAGGCTACCGGCTAAGAAAAGAAAGGGAACGTCTTGGGCTTTCTCAGCGTGCCTTTGGTGAAATCGGTGGTGTGGAGGCGAATGCCCAGGGAAAGTACGAAAGCGGTGACCGGGCCCCTAAGGCTGATTATCTCGCCGCGGTCGCTGCCAAAGGCGTCGACGTGCTTTATGTACTGACCGGGACGCATACCCCTACGCCAGTCGACGCCTTGAGTGTCGCCGAGGAAAAAGTGCTGGGTAGCTATCGCGTGCTCAATCGCGAAGATCAGGACGCGATCCGCCGGTTGACCACGACCATGGCCGAGCTGTCTGCATCCTATGCCAGTGGCAAGGGGCTCTCCGCCGACAGTGAATAAGGGGCGCGGCGCGGATGCCGCGCAAACAACGAGTGGTTGTAGAACGAACGACAGTTGTCCGGATTCCGTCGAATCGTATCAGCCGCCAGACAGATCACTACGATGCTAGGTCTGGATCGCGGTTTTTGGTATGGTGACCGGATTCGTTATGACTGTTGCGTGAGGTGTCTGCTTGATTAGGGTGCTAGTTGTCGATGACCATGATCTTGTTCGGACAGGCATCACCCGCATGTTGGCCGATATCGACGGCCTGCAGGTGGTCGGGCAGGCCGATTCCGGCGAAGAATCTTTAAAGAAGGCTCGGGAACTGAGACCCGACGTCGTGCTGATGGACGTCAAGATGCCTGGCATCGGTGGCCTTGAGGCAACCCGCAAAATGCTGCGCAGCCATCCCGAGATCAAGGTTGTCGCGGTGACGGCGTGTGAGGATGATCCGTTTCCCACGCGTCTGTTGCAGGCCGGCGCCGCTGGCTATATGACCAAGGGGGCGGGGCTGGCGGAAATGGTTCAGGCGATTCGCCTGGTATTCGCCGGGCAACGCTACATCAGTCCGCAGATTGCCCAGCAACTTGCGCTCAAATCCTTCCAGCCACAGGTCAACAATTCTCCCTTCGATTTACTGTCCGAGCGTGAGATCCAGATTGCGCTCATGATCGTGGGCTGCCAGAAAGTCCAGACGATCTCCGACAAGCTGTGCCTGTCGCCCAAAACTGTGAATACCTACCGTTACCGTATCTTCGAAAAGCTCTCGATCGGCAGTGATGTCGAGCTGGCTTTGCTGGCTGTACGTCACGGCATGGTCGATGCCAGCGCTTGAATATGACCCTTGCGTTTGACCCCAGTGCCTTTCTTTCGACCTGCAGCGGTCGGCCCGGCGTGTATCGAATGTTCGACGCCGAGGGGCGCCTGCTCTATGTAGGCAAGGCCAAGAACCTCAAGAAACGTCTGGCCAGCTACTTTCGCAAGACCGGTCATGCACCCAAGACCGGCGCGCTGGTAGCGCGAATCGCGCAGATCGAAACCACCATTACCGCCAACGAAACGGAAGCGCTGCTGCTGGAGCAGACGCTGATCAAGGAGTGGCGACCGCCCTACAACATCCTGCTGCGGGACGACAAATCGTACCCTTATGTCTACCTGTCCGACGGTGATTTCCCGCGCCTGAGCATTCATCGTGGGGCGAAAAAGACCAAGGGACGCTATTTCGGCCCTTACCCCAGCGCCGGAGCCATCCGCGAAAGTCTGAGTCTGCTGCAGAAGACCTTTCAGGTCCGTCAATGCGAAGACAGCTACTACAAGAACCGCAACCGCCCCTGTTTGCAGTATCAGATCAAGCGCTGCAAGGGGCCTTGCGTCGGGTTGGTCGAGCCCCAGGTGTATGCCGAAGACGTGCGCCACTCGGTCATGTTCCTTGAAGGGCGCAGCAATGCGCTGAGTGACGAGCTCAACGCATCGATGGAGAAAGCCGCGATGGCGCTCGACTTCGAACGGGCTGCCGAGCTTCGCGATCAGGTCGCGTTGCTGCGTCGGGTACAGGACCAGCAGAGCATGGAAGGCGGCACCGGTGACGTCGATGTCATCGCCGCTTTCGTCAATCCGGGCGGCGCTTGCGTGCATTTGATCAGCGTCCGTGGTGGGCGAGTGCTGGGTAGCAAGAACTTCTTTCCTCAGGTGGGTATAGAAGAAGAGGTGGGGGAAGTCATGTCCGCGTTCCTGGCCCAGTACTACCTTGGGGGTGTGGATCGCGAGTTGCCGACCGAACTGATCGTCAACGTGATCAATGAAGATTTTCCGGCACTGGTGGAGGCGGTCGAGGAGCTTCGCGGGCGCGAACTCTTGATCAGCCACCGCGTGCGGGGTACGCGTGCGCGCTGGCAGCAACTGGCTGTGACCAACGCCGAGCAGGCCCTGGCCGCGCGGCTGGCCAATCGACAGCATGTGGCGTCACGTTTCGAAGCGTTGGGCCAGGTCCTTAATCTTGATGAACCGCCGATGCGACTGGAGTGTTACGACATCAGCCACTCCAGTGGCGAAGCGACCGTCGCGTCCTGTGTGGTGTTCGGGCCCGAAGGCCCGATCAAGTCAGACTATCGTCGCTTCAACATCGAAGGCGTTACTGGCGGCGATGACTACGCGGCCATGCATCAGGCGTTGACGCGCCGTTACAGCAGAATCATGGACGGCGAGGGCAAGCTGCCTGACGTGCTTCTGGTAGATGGTGGCAAGGGCCAGATGTCCATGGCGCGCGACGTGCTCGACGAGCTGGGCGTTCCAGACCTCATTTTGTTGGGCGTGGCGAAAGGCGTGACCCGCAAGGCCGGCTTCGAAACGCTTTATCTCAACGACGCTGCGCACGAGTTCACCCTGCCGGGCGACTCGCCGGCGCTGCACTTGATTCAGCAGATACGTGACGAGGCCCACCGTTTTGCCATCACCGGCCACCGGGCGCGAAGAGGCAAGACGCGGCGCACATCGACGCTCGAAGGTGTCGCGGGGGTCGGGCCGACACGGCGCCGGGATCTGCTCAAACACTTTGGCGGCCTGCAGGAATTGTCCCGCGCGAGCATTGATGAGATCGCAAAAGCACCGGGAATTAGCAAAAAGCTGGCAGAGTCGATTTATGCGAGCCTGCACAGCGAGTAGAATGCCCGCTCACCTCGTAGCCAGTTGTGCCGATGAATATCCCTAATCTGATTACCGTTCTACGTGTTGTACTGATTCCGATCTTCATTCTGCTGTTTTATTTGCCTTATCACTGGAGCTACATGGCGGCCAGTACGGTATTCGCGTTCGCTGCGGCAACGGACTGGCTTGATGGTTACCTGGCGCGCCGGCTTGAACAGAGCACCCCGTTCGGTGCGTTCCTTGATCCGGTGGCCGACAAACTGATGGTGGCGGTCGCCCTGGTATTGCTGGTTCAGGTCCATGCCAGCCTCTGGCTGACGCTGCCGGCAGCCGTGATCATCGGTCGCGAAATCGTCATCTCCGCGCTGCGCGAATGGATGGCGGAAATCGGGGCGCGCGCTCAGGTCGCCGTGTCGAACATGGGCAAGTGGAAGACCGCAGCGCAGATGCTCGCACTGGTCATTCTGCTCGCCAATCCGCCCGCCGTTACCTTCTGGGTGGTACTTGGTTATGCGCTATTGCTGGTGGCCGCCGGCCTCACGCTATGGTCGATGCTGCAGTACCTGCGTGCAGCCTGGCCACACCTGAAAACCACTGCGGAAAAAAAATAAGTTTTTGAATCAAAGGGTTGACGGACGTTTGCAAGTGTATACAATGGCGCACGTTACCAAGAAGCGGGAATAGCTCAGTTGGTAGAGCACGACCTTGCCAAGGTCGGGGTCGCGAGTTCGAGTCTCGTTTCCCGCTCCAGTTTTAGATGTCCGAAGTTGATGTTTAGTCGGGCATCGTGTGTTTTGAGGCCGAGTAGCAAAATGGTTATGCTGCGGATTGCAAATCCGCCTACGCCGGTTCGATTCCGACCTCGGCCTCCACTCTAAAAGCCCCGCAGATTAACGTCTGCGGGGTTTTTTCTTGTGCGCGAAAAGGGCAGGTGTTCCCTGATTTTTGGGAAGGTGCTCCCTGACTTTGCGTTTTTTGAGGTTTCTGAGCTGCCTGTCGGAACGGTGCCGGCAGTCATTTCGAAGGCTTCGCGATAGCGCCGACCCGCCGATAAACCCGCTGTGTGATCTCCTCTTTAGTGTGCCCCAAGAGCAAGCTCGCATGGGATAGATCAACAACCTCCGAGGCGGTTTTAGGCCGTATTTCCCGAAACTGAAATTGCATGATGCTCACTGCAAGCTCGCTCGTGTTTCCGGTTATTCCGATCCCGTCGAGCGGACGTCAAGTGTTGCCGGCCAGCAAGCTTTCGTAAGGGATGCGCAAGCCATCGTGTAACCGCTTGATCATGGCCAGGCTGAGTTTGCGCTTTCGATTGAGCACCTCCGACACGCGCCCGCTACTGCCTATATAAGGCTCCAGATCTGTAGGCGTCAGCCCCTGTTGCTCCATGAGAAATTTGATCGCCTCAATGGGGTCCGACTTTGGGAACGGGTACCGTTCTGCCTCATATTTTTCAATCAAAATCGACAGGATCTCCAGCTCGTCTCCGTCCGGTGTATCGCGTTGCGCCCCCCAAAGGGCTTCGACGCGGCTCAGCGCTGCGGTGAGGTCGCTGTCTGTGTGAATAGGTTTGATATCCATCAAATGGTCTCCGCGTCCATTTTGTCGTACTGGGCATGCGTGCCGACAAACCGTATGAAAGCGATTTGTCTTTCGTAATCGATAGCCAGGATGACCCGATACTTGTTACCGGCAATGTTGAACACCACTCGACCACACTTCAGGATGCTGGCGGTGCGTAATTCAGCTTTGACTTCCTGGGGCGTCCGATACGTTGCCTTCTCCATATGCCGGTACCACTCCACCAATGGGATCATGGCATCTGCATAAGAAGAACTGCTCTCCCAAAAGTCTCGCAAGGTCCCTCGTGCGATTACTCTCAAACCACATCCTCCCAATTTGGGAGGGATGTTAGCGTTCACGTCGTGTGATCTCAAGTTCACATTTGTAACCGGCCTGAGGTGATGCCAAGCCCATCGTTGGAGAAATCATCTTGCCCATCAACTGGCAGCAGTTGCTGCAGATCTTGCCAAACGCCTGCACTGCCGCGGGCGTTTTTGTTCTTCTTCTCGACACCGCCATGGGCCGGTATCAGCTTGTGATACGGTTACGTATCGGAGCATTTCTCGCTCCGGTAGGACACAAATCCGCCTACGCCGGTTCGATTCCGACCTCGGCCTCCACTCTAAAAGCCCCGCAGATTAACGTCTGCGGGGTTTTTTCTTGTGCGCGAAGAAAGCAGCGCATGCCAGACGAGTCAATCTGACTCTAATCCTCCAGAGCGAGTCATCATGACTCAGTCAATCTGACTCCACCTAACCCTAACACCCTGAATAATCAATTGTTTCCAAGTGGCACAGCCCTTGCTCTACAGGAGATAAACCTCTAACCCTGGAGTTAGCATGCTCAGTTCGGCACAGCGAGACATCATCAAGGCCACGGTTCCTCTCCTGGAAACCGGCGGCGAGGCTCTGACCACTCATTTCTATCGGATCATGCTCGACGGGCACCCTGAAGTGCGACCGCTGTTCAATCAGGCCCACCAGGCGAACGGCGCTCAGCCGCGGGCGCTGGCCAACGGCGTATTAATGTACGCCAGGAACATTGACCGGCTGGAGAACCTTGGGCCACTGGCTGGCCAGATCGTGAACAAGCACGTCGCGCTGCAGATCCTGCCGGAGCACTACCCGATTGTGGGGGCATGCCTGTTGCGGGCGATCCGCGAGGTGCTGGGCGAGGATGTCGCGACGGGTGAGGTGATTGCTGCCTGGGGCGCGGCCTATCAGCAGTTGGCCGATATCCTCATCAATGCGGAACACGATGTCTACGAGAGCATCGCTGCCGCGCCCGGTGGGTGGCGCGGCGGACGGGCTTTCAGGGTGTCGGCCAAGGTTCCGGAAAGCGCCGAGATCACTTCGTTCTATCTTGAGCCTGTGGACGGCGGACCTGTCATTGCCTATAAGCCCGGTCAGTACATCGGCGTTCGCCTGAATGTAAACGGTGCCGAAGTCCGCAGGAATTACTCCCTGTCCGCAGCGTCGTCGGGAACAGGGCTGCGTATCAGCGTCAAGCGTGAACCAGGCGGTGTCGTTTCCAACTTCCTGCATGATGAGGTTTCAGTGGGGGCGGTGCTGGAACTATTTCCACCTTCAGGGGCGTTTACCCTGAGCGACAGCTCTAAACCGTTGGTACTGATCAGTGGCGGCGTCGGCATCACTCCAACACTCGCAATGGCCGAGGCGGCCCTCGGTGAGGGCAACCGGGAAGTGGTCTTTATCCATTACGCACGCAATGCCAAGGCTCAGGCGTTTCAGGCTGTGCTTAACGACTGGCAGCAGCGTTATCCGTTGTTCCAGGCCCATGTGGTTCATGAGGAGCAGAGTGCCGATTCTCTCCAGCGGCCAAGTGCGATCGGGCGTCCAGCGCTGGGGCATCTGGCGCAATGGCTGCCTGCGGACAAAGATGTCGACGCTTATTTCCTTGGACCGAAGCCGTTCATGGCGTTCATGAAGCGGTCGCTTGAAGAGCTGGGCGTACCCGAGGCGCAGACTCACTACGAGTTTTTCGGCCCGGCGCAAGACTTGGCGTAACGCGCTCGGATACCGCTGAGAGAAGAAGCCCTGGGGGCCGCCGTCCCCCAGGGCTTTTTTATGGGCGCAACACAGCCGGACATAGGCGCATTCAGCGCATCGGCGAAGGTGCTCGAAGCGCGTTTCGTATCGAATGGCCACGGCATACAAGGATCAGCAGAGCTCCGCCGGCGGCGAGAGCCATGTCCTTCTGCGCGTCCCACGGGTCGCCCTGGGCACCGAGAAATGAGGAGTTACCCTGGCCGCCGATCCACTCCATCAGCTCGTAAAGCATGGAAGTGGACAGCACGAATGACCAGGCAATCAGCGACGCCCAGGCGCCCTGCAGACGACACCTGTCCACGACGATTTCGCGGATGGGGAGGGCGAAAAGCAGACCGTAGCCCAGATGAACCAGACGGTCATAGTGGTTTCGATCCCAGCCCAGTAGCTGATCGATGTTCACGCCCGTCAGCCTTGCGACAGCCATGTTGTAAGGCACGTCGGGGTAGGTGAAGTGGGTGCCGATCTGGTGCAGACATAAAAACGCCACAACCAGCGCCCAGGAACGAGTCGTCCAGTAAAAGTGGCGCCTGGCGAGCCAGACCGCCGCTGCGCCAATCGCTACCAGAGCATTTTCCATCAGCCACGTCTTTCGGTCGGCGGGCTCCCAGCCAAGCAGCAGGAACACGCCAAGGAAGGCGAGTTGCAGCCAGGTCGTAACCGATGATTTGTCGCTGATCCGCACTCTGGCGTCCTTATCGGCACTGCTTGCCGAGCCGTTGAATCTGCATGGGCCTCGTCAACGTTAGTCCGACCGCAATTGCAGAGATTCCATTCGATCGACAACTTGCTTGGCAGCACTTCAATTCATTCGATTCATTCGATATGTGTGCACCGACGGACGGGGGTTTATTAGTTCATCCAGGGCTGGCAACAGCCGATAGGATAAGGACCGGGAATTGGATCCTAAACGCGCGAATGCTGTAACAGACCGCGCTGGCTGGCCTTGATTCTGAGGTTTATGTAATCCGGAGGTTTATGAAGTACGTTCTGGTTTTACTGGCAGCTGGCATGTTGGCCGCCTGCGGTTCCAATCCCGCGAACACGGCTCCGCCGCAAGGTATCCAGCTGACTGTTCGCGATTTCAGCGCAGAAATCGACAATGCTTCCGGCACAGTCGACCTGCACCTCACCGTACACAATCATTATCCCGTTGCCCTGCAAGGGCTGAACATCCATCTGGTGCCGCGCGACGGCGAGGGCCAGCCGATTCCGGGAGCCAATCTGGAGCTGCAGGCGGCGCGCCCCATAGCGCCAGACGAAATTATTGGCCCGTTCAGGGTGACCGCGCAGACTAACGGCCATGAGGTGAGCTGCATCGAGCTGTATCAGATCGAAGCAACGCTGCCTGGCTACCTGATCACCTTCGCGTCCGGGACAGACGCCTTCGAACTGGTGCAGGGCAAGCGTTCGACGCTCTGTGCGCCAGTGGCGGCCACTTGATCGGCGGGCGGGTTCAGCTGTGGCTGAAACGCTGAGAAAGGCAGAAAGCACAAAGGGTTGCTCACATTACGTGCGCAACCCTTAGATTTGTAGATGGTGCCCCGAGCCGGGGTCGAACCGGCACGCCCAGAGGGCGAGGGATTTTAAGTCCCTTGCGTCTACCAATTTCGCCATCGGGGCGGTAGCGCCAAGAGCAGGGAATATATACACCCCGACCCCATGAAGCAAGCTCGCAGATGATCCGGATAGCCTGCGAGGCGTCATTTCCAGTTGGATAAAACTGTCGAGAAATCATGAATCTACGCAAAACGGCGGACATCGCGTCGAGCATTGTCGCGCGCCGCGCGCCGCGCACCAGCGAGGTGGCAGTCCGGACGGCACCGTTCTGGCAATGGCCCGCGCCGGGAAAGCGAACCGCGATAAACGCAACGATCTTCCGCTGTTGCTGACAGGCCCTTACACCTCGCCTATAACTGTCTCTCAAGATGGACGACATGCTTCTGTCGCAGGGGCAGGCCGGCCCGTCGAACATAAGGTACAGCCGATAAACGCTAGTTGAATGTTTCCGAGTAATGTAGGAGAAACCTGATCAGGGTCGACGGTAACGGCAGAGTGAAGCATTGGGCTGTGGCGCCGTAAAACCCTGGGGACAAGACAATCGGTCAGAAAGGTCTGACCGCTTGAAACGGGGAGGGGGATAGCCATGAGCGACATTGGTTCACGTCTGAGACAGGAGCGTAAACGTTTAGGACTCTCGCAAAGAGAACTGGGACAACTTGGTGGGGTGGCAGCTAACGCACAGGGTCGATACGAGAGCGGCGAGCGAGTGCCAAAAGCCGATTATCTGGCGGCGGTTGCGTACATCGGTGTGGACATACTTTATGTGCTGACCGATCGGAGGGCGGCATCTTTGGTGATGAGCGACTTCGTCGAGCGGATGACTGCCACAGGTGGTGAGCCCGCAGCCATGTTTGTTCAGGTTCAGCAGGCGGTCAGTCAGCTTGTCAGCACGATTGAGCAGATATCTACTACCTACAAGGTCGAGGCTCGACAGACATCACCGCCGTTACCGTTGGCGGTGCAAGAGTAGCTGGTCTTCATTCCTCGATTAACCTGTCCAGAGTAAGTCGCGCTGCTCTTCAGACTGAAGTTTCTTCGATGGCTTCTTCGACCTGTTCGTTCAGTGCCCGCAGAAAACTTGCCAAAGCGACTTCTTCCTGGCGCAGGCCCTTGCGTTCCCGGATGCGTGGCAGCTTTGCCAGGCTGCCCATCAGAAAGCCGTCCAGCACGGCGGGGTGGATATAGCATTTGCGGCAGATGGTCGGTGTGTTGCCCAGCAGCCGTGATACCTGCTTGACCATCTCGACGATGTGTTTCTTGGCGTCGGCCTCAGGCTCCCATTGCAGCTTGCGCAAGGTTGCCAAGGCCATGGCACTGGCGGCCCAGGTACGGTAATCCTTGGCGGTGAAGTCGGCGCCGGTCAGTTCGTGGAGATAAGCGTTGATGTCCGATGACGTCACGTTGTGGCGCACGCCGTCTTCGTCCAGATATTGAAAAAGATTCTGACCGGGCAGCTCCATGCAGCGTTTGATCACGTTGGCCAGGCGTCGGTCGTTCACACTGACGCGGTGCTCGACGCCGCTCTTGCCGCGAAACTCGAAAAGTATCTTGCCGCCGCGTACTTCCACATGCCTGTTACGTAGTGTCGTGAGACCGTAGGACCGATTTTCCTTGGCGTATTGGGTGTTGCCGATGCGGATCAGCGTTGCGTCCAGCAGCGAGACGACAGTCGCCATGACTTTTTCGCGGCCCATGCCCGGCTGCGCCAGTTGCGCTTCGATCTGTTTGCGCACCTTGGGCAGCGCTTCGCTGAACTGGATAAGACGAGCATATTTGTTCTGGTCGCGGATCTGCCGCCAGCGTGGGTGATAACGGTATTGCTTGCGGCCACGCGCGTCACGACCGGTAGCCTGCAGGTGGCCGGCGGGGTCGGCACAGATCCAGACGTCCGTGTAGGCGGGCGGTACCGCCAGAGCGTTGATGCGCTTGATCTGCTCTTCATCGCGAATGCGCTCGCCGTTGGTATCGAAGTAAGCGAACTTGCCCCTCAGCAACTTGCGGCTGTATCCAGGCTGGCTGTCGTCCACGTAATGCAGATCCGATGGGATGGGGGCAACAGCGGTCGATTCGGGCATGGCGAAACTCCAGAGGCAGGTAACGTCATTGACCTCGACCGCGCCGGGTGGTGCCGAATATTTAATGCCGGCCCGCGTTTGCTCAGGCCAGCACCGCCACGGACTTGATCTGCGCCCAGAGCAGTTGGCCCGGGTGAATCTGTAGCTGATCAGACGAGAATCGGGTGATACGTGCCAGCAGCGGCGTGCCGTGTGCGTCGAGTCGCACCATCACGTGGGCGCCGTTGTCGGCGGGTGCGGTGCTGACCACGGTTACTGGAAGCCGATTGAGAATGCTGCTGTGTCCGTCGGGCAGCAGAGTGAGGCTCACGTCCCGCGCCTGCACCTTGAAGCGCAGATTCCTGCCGGTCTCGATGGCCACGTGCGCGACGCGAACGATCAGTTCGCTGCGGGGAAGGGCAAGGCTCAGCAGTTGGTAGTGGGCGTCATAGGCGGTCGCGGTGCCTTCGATGGTCACGCCTGCGTCATCACCCAGCGCCAGCGGAAGATCCAGACGCGCCAGGGTTTCTCCAATGGGCCCACTGGCCAGAACCTTGCCCTGTTCCAGCAGCACCAGATGATCGGCGAGCCGCGCGACTTCATCCTGCGCGTGACTGACGTACAGCATCGGGATATCGAGTTCACTGTGCAGCCGCTCCAGATAGGGAAGAATCTCTGCCTTGCGTCGCGCGTCCAGCGCCGATAGCGGCTCATCGAGCAGCAGCAGGCGAGGGCTGGTCAGCAGTGCGCGGGCGATGCCCACACGCTGGCGTTCTCCGCCCGAGAGAGTGTCCACCCGCCGCTCAAGCAAGTGCTCGATACCCAGCAGTTCCGCAGCCTGGGCCAACTGGAGACGACGCTGACTTCGGGCTATGCGGTTCAGGCCGAAAGCCAGGTTGCCGGCCACAGACAGGTGGGTGAACAGGCTGGCCTCCTGAAACACATAACCCATCGAGCGCCGGTGGGGGGGAACAAACAGGTTGCGCGCAGAATCCTGCCAGGTTTCCCCGTTTACCTTTATCAGCGCGTGCTGCGCCTTTTCCAGGCCGGCAATGCAGCGCAGGCAAGTGGTCTTGCCCGAGCCGGACGGGCCGTACAACGCGGTCACACCCGAGCCGGGCAACGTAAGGTCGACATCGACCTCGAAGGCGGGGAAGGTCATGCGCAGCCGGATTTCCAGAGGCATCGGCATCGGTTATCTCCACCCGGCCCGTGTCTTGTCGCTCGAATACAGCGCCAGCAAAACCACGAACGAAAAAACCACCATTGCGCCGGCAAGCCAGTGCGCCTGCAGGTATTCCATCGACTCGACGTGATCGAAGATCTGCACCGAAACCACCCGAGTCTTGTCAGGTATGTTGCCACCGATCATTAATACCACCCCGAATTCGCCGACGGTATGCGCAAACCCTAAAATCGCGCCAGTCACAAAGCCGGGTTGAGCAAGGGGCAGTGCGACGTTGAAAAACGTGTCCCAAGGCCCGGCCCGCAGGGTGGCGGCGACCTCCAGCGGTCGCGGACCGATGGCCGCGAATGCGTTATGCAGCGGCTGCACGACAAAAGGCATCGAGTACAACACCGAGCCGATCACCAGCCCGCTGAAGCTGAACGTCAAGGTGCCCAGCCCCAGCGCCTGAGTCATTTGCCCGACCGGACCGTGCGGGCCGAGCAACAGCAGCAAGTAGAAGCCGATCACGGTTGGCGGCAGCACCAGCGGCAGCGCGACGATCGCCCCGACCGGCCCTTTGAGCCACGAACGGCTTCGCGACAGCCACCAGGCGATGGGCGTTCCGATCACCAGCAGGATCAGGGTCGTTAGCGAGGCAAGCTTGAGCGTCAGCCAGATCGCCGCCAGGTCGGCGCTTTCCAGCGGCATTTACAGCTGGTATCCATACGATTTGATGATCTCGGCAGCATGTGGCCCTTTGAGATAATCCATCAGCGCCTTCGCCGCGACGCTGTCCTTGCCTTTATTGAGGATGACGGCGTCCTGGCGGATCGGGTCATGCAGGGCGGCCGGCACTATCCAGGCAGAGCCGCTGCTGAGCTTCCCGTCCTTGTAGACTTGCGACAGCGCAACAAAACCCAGCTCGGCATTACCGCTGGAAACGAACTGATACGCCTGGCTGATGCTCTGGCCTTCTACCAGACGCGAGCGTGTTGCTTCACTCAGGCCGAGCTTGCCCAGCACTTGAGTCGCGGCCAGGCCGTAGGGAGCGCTTACGGGGTTGGCGATGGACAGATGGCGATAATCCTGACCCTTTAATACATCGCCCTTGTCATCCACGTAGCCCGGCCTGGGAGACCACAGCGCCAGGGTGCCGGTTGCGTAGGTAAAGCGCGAGCCTTTGACCGTTGCGCCTTCCTGCTCCAGTTTTGCCGGGGTGGAGTCGTCAGCCGAAAGGAACACTTCGAACGGCGCGCCGTTATTAATCTGCGCATAGAACTGCCCGGTGGCGCCGAAGGACGCCACCAGTTTGTGGCCGGTGTCCTTCTCGAACTCCTTGGCGATCGCCAGAATCGGCGCGGTGAAGTTTGCCGCTACCGCAACCTGGACTTCGTCGGCGAGGGCCGAACCGGCGCCCAGGGCTGCCAGAGCGACAGCGATAAGTTTGAGGGGCGGGCGCAGGGCGCTGGCTTGCATGGGAGGCTCCGGATACAGCAGGAATTGAACGAGCCGCCCGCAGGCGGCCCTTCGCTATATACGGGAATATATAGCGATCCTGTGTCGGGAGGGAAGCGAGGATTCAGACGCCGCGCAGGCGCTGCAGAGCTTCCTCGGCCAGCAGACGGGTCAATTCTTCGGCGGGCAACTCGCGTTTCATGCCCACAGCCTGGCCTGACCACATGTTCATGAAATCGCCGTTGCCCGCTGGTTCGGCTTTGGCGCGTAGCGGCATCAGCGCTCCGCCGGCAAGCGGGAAGGCGGGCGCGAGCGGGCTCATCGGACCGATCTCACGCATTACCCGGTTGACGATGCCGCGGGCCGGGCGGCCAGTGAACAGGTTGGTCAGCGCTGTCTGACTGTCCTTCGCGCCGCGTAGCGCTTCGCGATAAACGTTGCCTGTTTTTGCCTCAGGGCAGAGCAGGTAAGCCGTGCCCACTTGTGCGGCGGCCGCACCGAGCATGAACGCCGCAGCGACGCCGCGCCCGTCGGCGATTCCGCCCGCTGCGATCACTGGAACCCGGACTGCGTCGACGATCTGAGGAACCAGCGCCAGGGTGCCGACCTGGGTGTGTAGCTCGTCGCTGAGGAACATGCCGCGATGGCCGCCCGCTTCGTAACCCATGGCAATGACCGCGTCGCAACCATGGCGCTCCAGCCAGATCGCTTCATCCACCGTGGTTGCCGATGAGATGATTCTGGCGCCGCTGGCCCGAACACGTTCCAGCAAGCCGGCGTCAGGCAGACCGAAATGAAAACTCACTACTTCCGGGCGCAGCATTTCGACCAACTGGCAGCTGGCTTCATCGAATGGCGCGCGATTGGAGACCGGCGTTGGCGCATCGAAATCCGCGCCAAGCTCTGCGTAGTAGGGCTTGAGCGCCTGCTTCCACCGCTCCGCGCGTTCGGCGTCGAAGGGCGGCGGCGTGTGGCAGAAAAAGTTGAGGTTCAAAGGCGAGCGGCTGTTCTGACGAAAAACCGCCACCTCTTCGCGAATCTGCTCGTGGGTCAGCAGCGCGCAGGGCAGTGACGCCAGCCCGCCGCCCTTGGCGACCGCAATGGCCATGGCGGAGCCGGTCGCTCCGGCCATCGGCGCGTGCAGGATAGGGAGCTCAATATTGAATAGTTCAAGCAAGCGGCGGTCTGGCCAGGTGGACATGCGGCAGGCTCCTGTCGGAAGGCGGGAAGGTGATCGGCAAACGGATGGTCGGTCTTCTTTATCGTCGGGCGAGTATAGCGAGCCGTTTCGGGACAGGGAGTTTGACATTAGAAACGATCAGTCTAATCTTTGCACTCATGACTGAATCAATACCCAAGCCGCGCCGTCCAGGCCGGCCACCCAAGATTGACCGTGAACCTCACGAGACCCGCGAAGTCTTGCTGCGTCGAGGGCTGGAAGTCCTCACGGAACAGGGCTATATGGCGACCGGTCTGGATTTTCTGCTCAAGGAAATCGGCGTGCCGAAAGGCTCGTTCTACCACTATTTCGAAAGCAAGGAAGTGTTCGGCCGCGCCGTGCTCGGTGAATACGCTCTGTATTTTGCGCGCCAGCTGGACCGCTGGCTGCTGGACGAGACGCTATCGCCACTGGAACGTCTGGTGGGTTTTGTGCAAAGCGCCAAGGCTGGCATGGCGCGTCACGGCTATCGACGTGGCTGCATGGTTGGCAATCTCGGACAGGAAGTCAGCGTGTTGCCCGAAGGCTTTCGCGATGCGCTGGAACACATCCTGCTGGCTTGGCAGGCCCGACTTGCCGACTGTCTGCGAGCGGCGCAGCGCGCTGGCGAGCTGAGCCACAAGGCTGATTGTGCAGAGCTTGCCGCCTATTTCTGGATCGGTTGGGAAGGCGCCGTGCTGCGCGCGCGGCTGGTCCGTAACGACGCACCACTCAACACGTTCATCGCGGGCTTTCTGCGTGGTTTGCCGCAGTGAGCAGCGACCAAACATTAATAAACAATCGGTCTAAATCGGAGGCGGCATGTTCAGAGGCATCTTGATCGACAAGGATGAGCACGGCTACCACGCGCGGCTCCAGGAAATCGACGAAGCTTTGCTGCCGGCCGGAGACGTGACGGTACGCGTCTCGCACAGCACGCTGAACTATAAGGACGCGCTGGCATTGACGGGGCAAAGCCCCATCGTGCGCAGTTTCCCGATGGTCCCCGGCATCGATCTGGCAGGAACGGTCGAGGCCAGCGACTCGCCGGCCTTCAAGGCGGGGGACGCGGTCCTGCTCAACGGCTGGGGAGTCGGCGAGTCCCATTGGGGCGGCCTGGCTGAAACGGCCCGGCTGAAGGCTGACTGGCTGATCCCGTTACCCGAAGCGTTCACACCCGTTCAGGCCATGGCGATCGGCACCGCTGGATACACCGCCATGTTGAGCGTTCTCGCGCTGGAACGTCACGGCGTCGCGCCCGGCGACGGGGAAGTGCTGGTCACCGGCGCCAATGGTGGCGTTGGCAGTTTTGCCATTGCCTTGCTGGGTCGGCTTGGCTATCAGGTGGTGGCGTCGACCGGGCGTCCGGACGAGGCTGAATACCTTACGCGACTGGGCGCAGCGAGGATTATCGACAGGCACAGCCTGTCCGAGCCCGGCCGCCCGTTGGCCAGAGAACAGTGGGTGGCGGCCATCGATTCCGTGGGTAGCCATACGCTGGCGAATGTCTGCGCGGGTATTCGCTACCGGGGCATCGTCGCTGCCTGCGGACTGGCCCAGGGGATGGAGTTCCCAGGCTCGGTCGCGCCCTTCATTCTGCGGGGCGTGACGCTCGCCGGCATCGACAGCGTAACGCGGCCCCGGGAAGACAGGCTGGAAGCGTGGAGCCGGCTCGCGACCGACCTCGACCCCGCGCTGCTGCCGCTGATCAGCCGGGAGATCGGTTTGAGCGAGGTAATCAACGTTGCGCCGCTACTCCTGGCCGGCCAGGTAAGAGGCCGAGTCGTGGTCGACGTCCGACGATGAGCGCGACCGCCCGCCGGGCAACGCAGGGCGAAGCCGAGCGTGCTAAAGTCAGGCCTTTGAATCAACCGCGCAGCGGCCGTCCGGCTGCTCTGCCCGTGCACTAAAGGCGTTGCGTCACATGCCCGATGATCCCGATTCCGCGCACCTTGCGGCTGAGCCCGAAGCCCGGCCCACAGCCCGGCCGGAAAGAACCGCGCCGCTGGCACTTCCAGACGTCAGCAACCCACTCAAGCTCTACCTCGACCGTCTTGCGCCTTCAAGCCGTCTGACCATGACTTACGTGCTGCAGGATGCTACTGACCGGCTGGGGCTTGCCGACGTCGACATTCGCGATGTGCCCTGGCACACCTTGCAACCGGGGCATGTCACTGCGCTGGTGGCGACGCTGCGCGCCGACGACTACGCGCCCAACACCACTTCGCTCTACGTCAATGCGATTCGCGGCGTGATGAATGAAGCGTGGCGGCAGGACCTGATTACCCACGACCAGTTGCTCAAGATCCGCTCGATCCCGGGGGTGAGCGGTACACGGCTGGGCAAGGGCCGAAACATGCGACGCACGCTGATTCGCGAGCTGATGGACGTCTGCGCCGCGGACCCCAGACCGCAAGGGCGGCGCGATGCGGCGATCATCGCGATTCTGTATGGCTCGGGCATGCGCAAGTCCGAATCGGTCAATATCGACCTGTCGCAGGTCGACTTCACCGAGCGCAGCCTGAAGGTCATGGGCAAAGGCAACAGACAACTCGTCAAGTACGCGCCGGCCTGGGCCTTCGATGCACTGAATGCCTGGCTCGAATTGCGCCGGTCCTGCCTGCCGGCCGGACAGGAGGATGATCACTTCCTGTTCAATCGCATCCGCCGTGGCAATCACATCACCCGGGACCGAATTACCAAGCACGCCATCTACTTCATCGCCAAACAGCGCGGTCGCCAGGTCGGCGTGGACATCATGCCGCATGATTTCCGGCGCTCTTTCATCACCCGCGTGATCGAAGAATATGACCTGTCCATCGCCCAGAAACTTGCCCACCATACGCACATCGCCACGACCGCCAGCTATGACATGCGCAGCGAGAACGAGCGCCGCAGGGTGGTTGACCGGTTCGATCTCTGAACAAAAAAAGGCCACCGCACGTCAGTGAGGTGGCCAAAAGATCTAACCAAAGGAATGATGAAGAAGAGCATGTATTCATCCGACTTGCGATGCGGATTCGCAAGAGGCTGGAACGTGTTCAACCATCGACGGCAACGTTAACACCGCTGCCCGGACAATGATTATCAGCTCTGTTGATAGTCATTATCATCATCCGCTACTTGTCGCTCCAGCCCTCATAAAACGCGCCCTCGCAATTTTCAGACGTTCTCAACTATCGGCGCAGCTGTCGGAAAGACGCATGTATTCCAGGTTATGCCGCACGCCGTGGCTGTCCACATAAATCATGTTGGATTTCACCGGCTCGCACTCAAGAGAAGATGCGGTGGAGATATTGATCACATGCGCAATATCCAGCTTCTGCGAGTAATCGTATTGCACCGCGGGCACTGACTGACTGGCGGCGGCCGTCTCGGCCGGCACATTGATCTCGGCGGCGGAGGCGAACAGGCTGAACATGGACAGGGCGGCAAACATTGCATACTTCATTATGAACTCCATTTATTCACTGTTTGCAGAGGCGGTAAGTGTGCTCTGCGATGGAGGTCATTCTGGAGCGTCGGTTGGCGAACCGGAAATAGTGGCTATCGATGCCCGCCATCATCAAAACTGATAGATGAGACAACACACATTCGGCTGACTAAAAATTCAATTCGTGGCCCGTGAAGTATCGAGGGATCGAATAGCCAATCGGAACACCAGATTTCATCCTTGAGCCTGACTTCAACGCACGGGTTTGAGCATGGAAAAGTTCGACATTCACAGAAGGATCAACTTCGACGCCCTGGTACCGGAATACGGACTGGAAGGCAGCCGCCTGCTGCCGTGGCAAGGTTATCCGATGCCGTTCGCTGGCGGCTGGTGCGTGGTCCGCCCAGGCACCACCAGCGAAGCGCATACCCAGGTCGATCAGGAGATTTTCATCGCGATCAAGGGCCGCGCCAGGCTGGTAGTCGGCGAACGCGAGATGGACTTTGCCGTCGGCGATATCGCCGCGATCCCCAAACACACCAACCATTACATGATCAACGACTCCGTCGAGGACTTCCATTTCTACGTGGTGTGGTGGGACATGAACTACGTGGACGCGTTCGTAGCCGGGCACAACGAAACCACGGGGTGCCTCGATGACTAAGTTCATTGTCACCATCACGCCGCCGACCCCCAATGGCGACTTGCACATCGGCCACATCGCCGGGCCGTTCCTGGCGGCCGACGTGTTTACTCGCGTGCAGCGTCAGCGCGGTCATGACTGCGTGCTGGTCTCGTACTCCGACGACTACCAGTCCTACATGCTGCGCAAAGGCCTGGAGGCCGGCGTCGATCCGGTGCTGCTGGCCCGCCGCAACACCGATCGCATCGAAGCCTCGCTGGCTGCGATCAACATACGACCGGACAACTGGATGCGCCCTCACGGCAATCCATGGTTCGTCGAAGCGGTCACCGAAGTGTTCGGCAAGTTGCGTGATGCCGGCTTCATCGAGTTCCGGGATTCACTCGAAGCCTACTGTTCGCACTGTGACGTCTGGGGCTATGAGGCATTTGCCCGCGGCAATTGCAACTATTGCGGCGCGGAATCCGACGCCAGTCAATGCGAGAACTGCGCCCAGGCGCCGGACGCAGAGTTGATGACCGAGCTGCGTTGCAAGCTGTGCAGTCAGCCTTCGCAATGGAAACCCGCGCATCGGGCGTTCCTCAAGCTAGCGGCATTCAGACCGGTGTTGCGCGCGCGACTGCTCGACCGCAAATGGCGCGCGCCCCTCAATGGCTGGCTGACCGATACCCTGGAGCACCTGCACGACTGGGGCGTCACGCGCCCAGGCGACGGCGGGCTGGATCTGCAGCCGGACGGATCATGCCGGGTTCATACCTGGTTCATGGGGCTGGCAGGCTACATGGCCGCGTTCCGGGAACATGCCGCCAATACCGGCCAGCCGGATCTTTTCCGCCAGTACTGGCAATCGGGGCAGGGGAGTCTGGTGCACTTTCTGGGCTTTGACTGTGTATTCAGTCACGCCATTGTGTACCCGGCACAGCTTTCCGTGCTCGACGACTTCAAGGTGCAACAGCGCTTTGTCCCCAACCAGTTTCTCAAGCTCGACGGCCTCAATCTGTCCACCAGCCGCAACCACGCCATTTGGGTCGGGGATCTGGCACGCGATGCCTGCGCCGACAGTGCGCGTCTGTACCTGGCGAGCATCGCGCCGGAGGAAACCGAAGGCGACTTCCGCCTGCAGCATTTCCTGAGCTGGCGTCAGGCGCTATTCATCGATTTCATCCCGGCTTTGCTGGAAGCCGGTCCGCGCAGCCAGGACGACTGGTGGAGCGGGTTGTGCGGCCCGGACGCCGGTTTGCTCGAAGCGCTGCGATTGCAATGGTCGCGCGCAGCCGAGCCCGAGCATTTCTCCATGAAGGGCATGGCCCAGGCGCTGCTGGACGTCATCGCCATTACCCGCACCCGCCTCGCCGAAGGACGACCGGTTCGCCATCTGGCCGCGTGCATCGCGGTGTTGGGCAAGGCGCTGATTCCGGATACGGCGGCGGCCATCGTCAGTGCTTTCGACCTGCCCGAAGCGCGGGTCAACGCCACGCTGATGTCGGGCTCGGCCGCCGAATATTCCATCTGAACGGACTCATACCATGTTCATCGATTACCAGATCGCGGTAATTGGCGCCGGTATCATCGGCGCCAGCATTGCCGCCAGGCTCGCCAGCAGCGGCGTTTCCGTAGCCCTGATCGACAAGGGCGCGGCGGGCAGCCTGGGCGCCAGCAGTTATTCCGGCGGGCTGGTGCGCCTTTACGACACCGATCCGTTGCTCATGGAGCTGGCCGCCTGGTCGATCGGCCTGATGGACCAGGGCGCGTTTGCCGGCACCTACGCAAGCGCGCTGCGTCGGACCGGAGTGCTTTATCGCGCCGCGCCGGATCAGCTGACGCAAATGCGCAACGCCATCGACCGCTATGCAAGCGAGCGCTACCCCATGCGCCTGGTCGCCGAGCGTGAGCTGGACGGTCGCCATTTCCCACGCTGTACCGCTGGCGAGCGTATCAGCCTTTACGAGCCCGGCGCCTGCGTCGGCAACGTGAGACAGGCAGTCACGGCGCTTGGCGATCTGGTGCGCCGCGACGGCCTGCTGCTCGAACACTGCGAAGTCACGGCCATCGATTGTCGCTCGCACGACGAGGTCTTGCTGTCGCTCGGTCAGGCGACTTTGCGTTGTCGGGCGGTGGTGGTGGCGGCCGGTGCCTGGAGCCCGCGCTGGTTTGAGGAGGCCGGGCTGCAGACCCGGTTGATTCCTCTGGCAAGGGTGCTGACTGAAAGTGACTGGTCGATGCCGATCATCGACGAAGTGACGCAGAGCTACGGCATTCCGCTGACCCGCGAAATCGTCCAGACCGGCTGCGGCTATCGCAACACCGCCGCCTCGCCGGAAACGCTTGCGCCGCCTGACGCTCGGCATGCCGAAGATGCCTGCGCGCGCGTAGGGCACCTGCTGCATCCGTCGAGCGACATCCCGCATCAGCGCGTGCTTGATGTGCTGCCGGGGTTCGACTGTTACAGCCCGGACGGCAGGCCGGTCCTCGGGTTTGTACCGGGTGCGAGTCCGCTGTACCTCGCAACAGGCATGTCGGGCCTGGGATTCAAGCTCGCGCCCGGCATTGCGCAGATCGCGTGCGAGCAGCTGCAATGCCACCTGACTGGCGCGGCACCGTCTGCACGCTGGTCCGCGTTCTCACCCACGCGCCTGATACGCGACAGCGTCGCACCTGCCAGGCAGGCCGCGAGCGTGCAGCCATGAGCGCCTGTCGTGATGTGCCCGCGCTGCGCGTTGGCGTCAGTGCCTTGTTCAACCCGGCCGATACGCCTCATGCAGGAACCTTTTTGCGCGCGCTCTGTGTCGCACGCAACTTCATGCCAGCGCTGAGCCAGGTGCAGTGGCATTTTCTCGACGACGGCGCCTCGGCATCGCGCGGCGCGGAAGTCGCGCGGCAGATGATCGAGTGGAAGGCAGACGTGGTCGTCGGCCATTTCTCGTCCGACGCGGCAATCAGCGCGGCAGCGCTGTACCGCCAGGCGGCCATTCCATTGCTTACGCCAGCCGCCACCATTGATGCCCTGACGCTGGAAAACCCCAACGCCCTCAGATTCTGCCCGTCCGACCGCCAGCTCGCCGCCGATCTGCTGGCCTGGTTGCCGATGCAGGGCTGGCGGGTGTTGCACATCGGGGCCGACGACAGTGCCCACGGCCGGTCGCTGGCCGCCAGCCTGTCCGAAGCGGCAGAAAGGGCCGGGCTTCGTCAGGTCACTGATCCGGAAAAGGCGCAGGTGGAAATCTTCGCCGGGCGTCTGCGAGCCAGCCGTGACCATTGGCGCGCGCGCCGGGCCGCCGGCAGCAAGCGGCCCTTGGTTTTCACCGACGACGCGCTCTCGCCGCATATCGGTGTCGCTCAGGGCGGCGATCTGGACAGCTACGTCATCGGCTTCGCTGAGCCGGATTCCGGGTCATGCGCCAGTCATGCCCGACATCGGCTGCTGTTCGGGTCAGCGACATCAACCTACTACCGCGAAAGCCTGCTGATGTTTCACGTCCTGGAACAACTGGCCACAAGTTCCTGGCGCAAGGCTGAGCTGGCGCACGCGCTCAACCACACGACCTTCGACACGCCGCTGGGCAAGGTCGGCTTCGACCAGGGCGAGTGCCGGGGGACCTTCAACCGGATCTGGCGAATCGGCCCGGCCGGGCTGATCCCGCTCACCGGATAGACGCCTGCGGTCACCACTTGCAAACCATAACCAGCCACACACCTGCCTCCACGGAAGGGAATCATGACTGACTTGCCACATTCCTTTACACCAGGCGCCGTTTGCACGGACGCCGTCTGCATCGGCTTCGGCCCTGCGGGCATTGCCTTGTCCTGCGCATTCGAGGATGCGCGTGAGGCCGACGCGCCGCTGTCCCGGCTCTCGGTCCGTTACCTTGAAGCCGCGGCCCATACGCAGTGGCACCCCGAGTTGCTGCTCGCCGGCACCGACATTAACCACCATGTGTTCCGCGATCTGGTGACGCCGCGCAATCCGCGCAGTCGTTTTTCCTTTGCCATGTACCTCAAGGCCAAGGGCCGGATGTTCGACTTCGGCCTGCTGGGCCGCCCGGCCAGTCGTCACGAATGGTCCGACTATGTCGCCTGGGTGTCCCGCCAGGTCGATGCGCATACCCATTTCAATGCACCGGTCAGCGAGATCCTGCCGGTCATGCGCAATGGGCGGTTGCACGAAGCCCAGGTGCGCACCCCGACCGGCGTTTTCAACACCCGCAACATCGTCCTTTCCACGGGCAGCGCGCCGCGTATTCCGGAGCCTTTCTTGCCGCTGCTCGGGCCGCGGCTGTTCCACACGTCGCAGTTTCTGACGCGTCTTGAAGCCTTCGGGTCCGAACTGCCGAAACGCTGGCTGGTGCTGGGCTCCGGGCAGAGCGCCAGCGAGTCGGTGCTGGAGCTGATCGGCAGGGACAATGGTCTCGAAGTGCATTCGGTCCACCGTTCCGCCGGTTTCAAGCTGACTCAGCTTGGGCAGTTCCCCAATCGGGTTTTTGCCCCGGATCACGTGGACTACTTCCATAGCCTGGAGCAGGGCGCACGGCACCGATTCCTGGACTGGAGCCGGTCAACCAACTACGCCGGCATCGACCCGGACGAAAGCCAGAAGCTGTTTTCGCTGGCCTACGAGGACCGCATCACCGGCCGCAAGCGGCTGCACACCCACGCCTACCGGATCGTCTCGGACATTCAGGCATGTGCCAGTGGTTACCGGGTGGTGCTGACCGACACCTTCAGTCGGCACAGCGAAACCCTGGAAGTGGACGCGGTGGTGCTCGGCACCGGCTATCAGCAGTACCTGATCCCGCCGCTGCTGGCCAACCTGCAGCCGTGGCTCAAGGCCGACATCGACGGCGGCCTGCTGATCGACCGTGATTACCGCGTGGCCACTCAGAGCGACAGCGATGTGAAGCTCTGGGTCAACGGGCTGTCCGAGCGCAGCCATGGCATCAGCGACAGCCAGTCGTTCTCGCTGATGGCGCTGCGCGCCGAACGTATCGCCGCCGGCCTCGAACAGGCCGTTCGTGCGATCACCTCCGATTCGATCCTGGCACAGTGAAGTGAACCCATGAACGACACCCACATCCTCGACACTTCTCTTGGTGACACTGCGCACGATGCGCACGTTTACCGGGCAGCCAGCGATATCGTCCACGACCAGACCTTTCTCAAGGTGTCAGGGCTTGGCCACGATTTCCTGCTGAAAATGGAATCGCTCAACCCGGCGGGCTCCATCAAACTCAAGACTGCGGTCGGGCTGGTGGACGACCTGCAGGCCCGCGGCCTGATCATGCCGGACACCGTTCTCATCGAGTCGTCGTCCGGCAACCTCGGCGTGGCGCTGGCCATGATCTGCGCCGAACGCGGCATCGCGTTCACCTGCGTGGTCGACCCCAACACCTCCGCGCACAACATCCGCATGATGCGCAGTTACGGCGCCGAGGTGATCCGGGTCGACACGCCTGACGCCAACGGCGGTTTTCTCGGCACGCGCATCGCGCTGATCCGCGACAAGGTCGCCGGCGACCCGCGTTACGTGTGGCTCAACCAGTATGAAAACGCTGCCAACCCGCGCGCCCACGCTCGCACCACCGCGCGCTCCATTGCCCGGCACATCGGCCACGTCGACTACCTGTTCGTCGGCGCGGGAACCACCGGGACGCTGATGGGCTGCGTGCAGTACTTCCGCAAGCATCATCCGGCCACACGGATCATTGCCGTCGACAGTATCGGCTCGGTGACTTTCGACACGGCGGCCAGCCGACGCTTCATTCCTGGCCTGGGCACCAGTCAGCGTCCGCCGATCTTCAACATGGAGGAGATTCATGCGCTGGAAATGGTGCCGGAGTCGCGCACCGTTGCCATGTGCCGAATACTGGCCCGGACCAAGGGCCTGCTGGTCGGCGGCTCGACGGCGACGGTCATCGCTGCCGTGCATGCCTGGCGGGAACGCATCGAGCCGGGCTCGGTGGTGGTGGCGCTATCGCCGGACTGGGGCGAGCGCTACCTCGATACGCTCTATGACGACCAATGGGTCGAGCAACGTTTCGGCAGGGAAGTGCTGGACATGACCCTGGCCGACATGCACATCGAACCTGGCTGGACAACCTGGCTGGCAGCCGAACGCCAGCGACGTGCGCCGTTCCATGTGGTCGATGGTCAGGTGGTCGCGCGCCTGCTGGCTGCCGACCCGCAGGCCTGTATCGACGATGTCCGGCAGGCTTACCTGGACCACGACGCTGGCCTGACCATCAACCCCGACAGCTACTTTCTGCGTTTCCCGGATGCGCCGGCCAACCGCATCATTGCGTTGCCGGCGAGCCTCACGGGTAGCCAGCCGGTCAGCGGTATCAAATGGATTTCGAGCTTTCCAGGCAACGCCGAATCGGGCCTGCAACGCGCTTCGGCGGTTCTGCTGCTCAACGACCCCGCAACCGGTTATGCCTTCGCCTGTCTGGAAGCCTCGCGCATCAGCGCCATGCGCACTGCGGCGTCGGCGGTGCTGGGCGCGCGCTGGATGAACCGCCGGCAGCGAAGAACAGGACGAATCGCCTTCGTTGGCGCGGGTTTCATCGCCCGCACCATTCTCGACATGTTCATCAGCGACGGCTGGGAGGTGCGCGACGTAAGCGTCTACGACACCCATACGGCCTCGCAGAAGGCATTGCTGAGGCATGCCGCCGACGTACATGGCTTGCCTGCCGTACGTGCCGATCTGCACGACAGCCTGCACGCCGATGTCGTGGTGTTCGCGACCACGGCACCCAGTCCGTACGTGCTGGAACCGATATTCCGGGCAGGGCAGATCGTGCTCAACGTCTCGTTGCGCGACCTTGGCCCGGCAGTCATCGCCGCCGCCAACAACATTTTCGATGACGTCGAGCATTGCCTGAAGGCGCAGACCTCCGCGGATCTGGCGGTGCGGCATTACCAGAGCCGCGCGTTCATCACAGGAACGCTGGCCGGGCTGATGCGCGGCCAGATCGAGCTGGACCCGCAAAAGCCCGCGATTTTCTCGCCGTTCGGTCTGGGTGTGCTCGACCTCGCCGTCGGCCAGCGGATTTACCGGCAGGCGATGGCCGACGGCAGCGCGCTGGCGGTGCCCGACTTTTTCTTTGAATCGAACCGGTGGTGAAGGCCATGCACAACTTTCCACCGTCGGACCTCACATTGAACAAACCCGCCGCTGCGCCGCCGCAACTGCGGATCGCGATTGTTGGTATGGGCTCCCGAGGCTTAAGCATTCTTGAGCAAGTGATCGGGCTCATGCGCGATACCAGCGGCTTGCGGCTGCGCATCGACGTGTTTGACCCGCGGATGGCGGGCTCCGGCCTGCACCACAGCGAGCAGCCGGATTACCTGATGCTCAATACCATGGCCGGGCAACTGTCGGCTTTCAGCTCGGCGTTCCCGGCATCCGACCACCTCGGGATGACCTTTTTGCAATGGTGCAACGCCCGGCAGGTCCGGCTCGATGAGCGTGGGCATGTGGCGGTGCAGGGCGGGCGAGGGGTCCGGTTCGGCGATTTCGTGCCGCGCAAGCTGTTGGGCCGATATCTGCAGGACTGTTACCGCTTGCTGATTCAACAATGCCCGGCACATGTTCAGGTGCAGCACCATGCTGAAGCTGTCACCCAGTGCGGCTCACTGGCGGGCCTGGGCGGCCAGCAGGGTTGGCGACTGGCCACGGCCAGCGGCTGGCAGCTGGCTTGCGACGCACTGTTCCTGACCACCGGCCACGGCGCAGCTGCCACGTCGGAAACCGTCGGGCAATGCGTGGCCATCGAAGGCCTGGGGCTCACGGCGATGGATACGCTTGCAGGGCTCACCGAAGGTCGCGGCGGTCGCTTTATTCGCGACGGCAGCCTCGCGGGCTGGCGCTACCAGGCGTCTGGCCGCGAACCTCGCGTGTTCATGTACTCGCGCAGCGGGCTGCCATTTCACGCCCGGCCTCGGTTGAACGACGAGCGTACGGACATTGAAGCCGTGCTGCCTCGTCTGTACTTCACCGCGCAGGCCATCGACGCCCTGCGGCCGGGCAGCGCCCGTGGCCGCCTGGATTTTCGTCAAGACGTGCTGCCGTTGATCGAAGCCGAGATGCGTGCCGTGTTCTATCAGGCCCGGGTCCGGCTGGACGCGCCCGATCAACTGCGGTCCGTGCAACAGCAATTGCTGCAGGCAACGGATTGCGCAAAGCGCCGGACGCTGTTCGCCTGGCTTGCTGAGCAATGGGGACCGTTCGAACCTCGTGACTGGCTGACGACCGAGCCGTGGGCCGGAGATCCCGCGGACTATGCCCGCTGGTTTCGGCAATGGATCGAACGCGATCTTGCGCTCAGTCGCCTGGGCGCGGCGCGAAGCCCGGTCAAGCAGGCACTGGAAGTCTGGCGCGATTATCGCGACCTGCTGCGCCGGGTCGCTGACCACAATGGGCTGACCGAAACCTCGACGCTCGACTTCCACGCCACCTGGGCCGGGCTTTCCAACCGTCTGGTCGGCGGTCCGCAGCATGAGCGTTACGAGGATCTGCTGGCCCTGATTCAGGCGGGTGTCGTGACGCTGCTGCCGCCCGGTGTCGGTCATCCGGCCTGTGACGACACGGTAATCAGCGCGCGGACCATCCACAACGGCCTGAGCGCGGGCCGCCAGCCGCTGCTCGACGATCTACTCGATCAGGGGCTGATCCGCGCGGCGCATGCATACCCTGCGGACGGGCTCGAAACGGACCGCTGCGCACGGGCGGTACGCAAGGACGGCGCGGTCAACGAGCGGCTTTGGGTGCTCGGTCCGTTGGTTGAGGGTTGCACTTTCTACAACCACTACGTGCCGACGCCGGACCCTGCCTGTCTGGCGCCGTTGCAGGCGCGCGCCGCCGTCCAATCCTGCCTGCGCACATTGACCGCCGACCTGCGCAGCCCAGTGCCACAGCAACACCGAGCCTCGGCTCCTGAACCTGCATCCACCACTCACTGAAAGGACAACCTGTCTCATGTACGAGATCACTTTGCTCACCGCGCTGGCTGGCGCGTTCATTGTCTTGATCATCAGCCCCGGCCCAAATTTCCTGGTTATTACCCAGCTTTCCTACAGCCAGTCGCGCCAGCAGGGCATCTGCGCGGGCCTGGGCGTTGCGTCGGGCAGCATCATCTGGGCGCTGTTGGCGGCGACCGGGTTGGGCCTGATGTTTCAGCAGTTGCCCTGGCTGCAGCCAGCTTTGCAGCTACTGGGCGGCGCCTACCTGACCTGGCTGGGAACAAAAAGCCTGCGCAGCGCCGGCAGCCAGCCCAAACCGCGCGACATCGGCGCGCTGGGCATCGGCAGCCTGCGTCGGGCTTATCGTTTCGGCCTGCTGACCAACCTGACCAATCCCAAGGCGCTGGCGTTCTACACCAGCGTGTTCACCACCGTGACTACGCCCGGCATGCCGATGTGGGTACGAACCGCCGGGGTATCGATCATTGCCATTCTGGCCGTTTCCTGGTTTGTGCTGCTTGCCACGCTGTTTTCGATTCCGGCTGTTCAGCACCGTTATCAGCGCATGAAAAAGGCCATCGATGTGATCACCGGGCTGTTCATGATCGTGTTTGGCCTGCGCCTGCTGATCGGTCTGTTGCCGGCCGGTCTGGTCGGCTGAATCGATGTCGTTCACCTCAAGCCGCGCCATTCAAAGGAGAGCTGCGCATGCAAAGCAATGACTGGAACTACCCGACTTCGATTCGCGTGGGCCTTGGCCGCGCTGGCGAACTGGCCGACGCCTGTCGCGCCGCAGGGATACAGCGGCCGCTGTTGATCACTGACAGGTTTCTGGGCACAACGGCCATGGTCGACCGCGCGGTGCAAGGCTGCCGCGAGTCGCTGGGAAGCTGTGGCCTGTTCGACGACGTCAAGGGCAACCCCACCGGCACTAACGTGGCCCAGGGTCTTGAGGCTTTCAAAAGCGGCGGCCACGACGGTGTCATCGCTTTTGGCGGCGGCTCGGCGCTGGATGCGGCCAAGGCGGTAGCGCTGATGTCCGGGCAGACCCGGCCGTTGTGGGATTTCGAGGACATCGGGCACAACCACCTGCGCGTCGATCCGGCAGGCATCGCTCCTGTCGTCGCGCTGCCCACCACCGCCGGAACGGGCTCGGAAACCGGGCGGGCTTCGGTCATCACCGACGAACAGGCGCAGGTGAAGCGCACCATCCTGCACAGCCGGATGATGCCGCGCATTGCCATTCTGGATGCCGAACTGACCCGCGATCTTCCCGCGCCGCTCACCGCCGCGACCGGGCTCGACGCGCTCACGCATTGCATGGAAGCCTGGTGCTCACCGGTGTATCACCCGATGGCCGAGGCGGTTGCGGTCAAAGGCATGCAGTTGATCAAGGAACACTTGCCACGCGCCGTGGCCGATGGAAACGACATGGAGGCTCGCCAGCAGATGCTGGTGGCGTCGAGCCTTGGGGCTGCGGCCTTTCAACGGGGGCTGGGCGGCGTGCATGCCATCGCGCAGACGCTCGGCGCGCTGTATGACCTGCATCATGGTTTGCTCAACGCGATCCTTCTGCCGTATGTGCTGCGCGCCAACCGGTCGGCACTGACCTGGCAGATGGAAGATCTGGCGCTCTATCTGCGCTTGCCGCAGTCGGGTTTCGACGGCGTGATGGCGTGGCTGCTGGACCTGCGCGAGCAGCTTGGCATTCCGCACAGCCTTGCTGCCATTGGCATCGACGAGGGCGAGGCCGAGCGGGTCGGGCGCATGGCGTTCGAGGACGGCTGTTCGCACACCAACCCGATCCGGCACTCGGCACAGACCTATGCGCAGATATTCTGCCGCGCGGTGCAGGGGGACTGACCCATGCTCAGTGTCGACAGCGGTGTTGTGAAACGCGTCGACGAGGTCTGGCGAGGCTTTGTCGACCAGGGCCGTATCGTCGGCGGCGTTCTGCTGCTGGCTCAGGGCGGCGCGGTGCGCTATGCCAGTGCCCGCGGCTGGGCTGACCGGGAAAACCGGCTGCCAATACGACGCGATACCCGTTTTCGGCTTGCCTCACTGACCAAGCTGCTGACCTCGGTTGCGGTACTGCGTTTGTGTCAGAGCGGGCTGCTGGCGCTCGATGCTCCTGTTACCACCTGGCTGCCTGACTTTCGGCCGGCATTGGCGGACGGACGCCAGCCGGTGATCACTTTGCGCCATTTACTGTCGCATACCTCCGGGCTGGGTTATGGCTTCGAACAGACGCCCGGCAATGCTTACCAGCGAGCCGGCGTGTCGGATGGGCTGGATCGGGTAGCGTTTGATCTTGCAGAGAACCTGCGTCGCCTGGCACAAGCGCCATTGCTTTTCGAGCCGGGCAGTGGTTGGGCGTACTCGCTGGGCACTGACGTGCTGGGCGCTGTGCTGCAACAGGCCGCGGGCGTGCCGCTGCCGCAAGTGGTGGCGCGCTGGGTGACGGAGCCTCTGGCCATGAACGCGACAGGGTTCGCCTGCGACTTTCCGGATGGGCTGGCGCTCGCCTACAAAGACGGGCTGCCTGAACCGTTACGGATCAGCGCCTGTGATGTGCTTGAGCTGGAAAGCGGACACGCGCAGGTTTCCTGCGCCCGGGCTTTGGACGCCAGCCAATATCCGTCCGCGGGTGCCGGGATGCTGGGCACGGCGGATGATTACCTGCGCTTGCTCGAATGCCTGCGGCTGGGCGGCAGCCCGTTGCTGAGTACTGCCAGCACGGCGCTGCTGCTGGGTAACGCAATAGGCAACACTGTCATGGAGGGCAGGGGGGCTGGCTGGAAATTCGGCCTGGGCTCGGCGCTGCTGACCAGTCCGGCGGCTGCCGGACATCGGCAGGGCCCGGGCACCTGGACGTGGTGCGGGCTTTACGGGTGCCATTATTGGGTGGATCCGGTCGCGGAAGTAACCTTGGTCGCTCTGACCAATACGGCTGTCGCCGGTGCATGGGGTGCGTTGGCCGATGAGGTGGTTGAGGCGATTTATCCTGCAATGCCCTGGCGCTTTTGATACTGCCCGCAGGTTGTGGGAGCTTCAGGCTTCTTACTGCCGCTTCGCGCCAGATCGCGGATAAATCCGCTCCTACGCCCTGCGGGCAGAATCAAAAGCGGATATGGTGCTTCTGCCCGCAGGGCGTAGGAGCTGGCTTGCCTGCGATCTGGCGCGTAGCGGCAGCAAAACTGCTATCCCTGCCACGCCTGAAACACCGCATCCACCGCCCTTACTGCCGCTTCGCGCCAGATCGTCAGCAAGCTGACTCCCACGCCCTGCGGGCAGAGGCGAGCAAGGAGAACTGGCCGGCCGGATTACGTCATCAAGCCCTGGCGAACTGTTTGCGGTAGCTGCTCGGGCTGATGCCGACGGTGTTGCGGAAGTGACGGCGGAAGGATTCTTCCGAGCCAAACCCGGCGCGGTCCACGACCTCGTTCAGGCGCAGCTTCGACGACTCAAGAAGCTCCTTGGCGTAGGCGACGCGTTCGCCCAGCAGCCATTCGTAAGGCGTCAGCCCGGTGCTGTCCATGAAGCTGCGGTGCAGGGTGCGGGTGCTGACGGCCGCGCGCGCCGCCATCTCCTTGATCGTATGGGGCCGCTGCAGGTCGCTGCGAATCCAGTCCATCAGAGTGGAAATCGGACCATTGGACGCCGACACCAGCTGGCGGGATGCGTATTGCGACTGACCGCCTTCACGGTGCGGCGGAATGACCATGCGCTGCGCGACCATGTTCGCCACGCGCGCGCCATGATCGTTGCGCACCAGATGCAGCATCATGTCCAGGCCCGCCGCCGAACCCGCCGCCGTGACGATATTGCCCTGATCCACATAAAGCTCGTTGGGCTGGATGGTCAGGCCTGGGTACATCGTGGCCAGCAAATCGGTGTAGCGCCAGTGCGTAGTGACCTTGTGCCCTTCGAGCAGACCGGCAGCCGCCAGCACGAATGCACCGGTGCAGATCGAACAGATTCGCGCGCCGCGAGCATGGGCAGCCTGGAGCTGTTCGATCAGGCGCTGCGGCACGGCCGATTCCACGCCGCGCCAGCCCGGCACGATGATCGTATCGGCGTGTTCCAGTAGTACTTCGCCTGGGGTTGGCACGATGGTAATGCCACCCGCCGCGGTGATCGGCCCATCGTCCACCGGGTAGGTGGCGAACTCGTACCAGCTGACCCCGAGCTCCGGGCGTTTGAGCGCGAACACCTCGACTGTGCAGCCAAATTCGAAGGTGCACAGCTGGTTGTAGATCAAGGCGACAACGAGGTGATTTTTCATGGCGCGATGTTACCGGATATTGGCATTTCGGACAGTAGTCCGGCCTGATCCTACTGGGTAATCTGCCTGCTGTCACCAAGGTGAAACCTTAATCCGCCGCAGGGTCTGGCAAGCAGGCCCAGGAGCCAATCGTGTCACTCAATATCGGTATCTATGTTTATGACGAGGTCGAAGTGCTCGACTTCGCCGGCCCCTACGAGGTGTTCACCACTGCCACCCGCATGCATGGCCGCACCAACCGCGATGACCGGCCTTTGTTCAAAGTGTTCACCATCGGTACCAGCACCGCGCCCGTTCGGGCCCGTGCCGGGCTCAAGGTCGACCCGGACTATTCGATTCATGACCATCCGCCGATGGATTGCCTGATCGTGCCCGGCGGCGTGGTCACCGCCGAGCTGGAAAAGCCCGAGGTCATCAACTGGATCAGTCGGCAGTCCACACCTGGGCGAGTCGTCGCCGCGGTCTGCACGGGTGCGTTCATGCTCGCCAAGACGGGCAAGTTGTCGGGCAAGCAGGTCACCACCCATTGGGAAGACATCGACGACCTCAAGGAGATGTTCCCCTCGGTGGACGTGCTCAGCACCCTGCGCTGGGTCGACGAAGGCGCGTTTGTGACCTCGGCCGGGATTTCCGCGGGGATCGACATGTGCCTGCATCTGGTCGAGCGCATGCACAGTCGGGAACTGGCGGAGCGCACCGCGTTGCAGCTGGATTTTGACTGGACTGAAAACGACTGACATCGCTGCCCTGGTTGTCGCGCCGGCCCGTTGTCGCTGTCGGCCTTGCATTCCCCTTGCCTGAAACCTCGGGCGCCGACTGACCGGCGCCCGCTGTGCTCGCCGGGGTTCCTGTGTTCCTTCCAATCCCCCAATTGACTTGCCAGATGCAGGTCGCGCGACTCATTGCCCCGTTCAGAGTGCAGGAAACATGAAAACCCATTTCTTCAAAGTCGTTCAAACCGTTGCGCTGCACGGTTCGTTCTCCGAGGCTGCGGCTGTTCTGGGATGCAGCCAGTCCAACATCAGCTACGCCGTCAAGGAGGTGGAAGACTTCTTCGACAAGCGCCTGTTCGTGCGCAGCCGAACGGGATGCGCGCTGACGCCGGATGGCGCCCTCATAGCGCAGACGCTGGGAAACATGCTCGCCACCCTCGAACAGCTAAAAAAAATGGGGTCAGCGGCAGCGTAAACCTGCAGTACTTCACACACATTCGCGAAACCACGCTGAGCGGTTCGCTCGATGTGATTGCCCGCCTGTACCCCGATATTCAGCTGAGCGTCCTGCACAGCAACGACCCTGTTCCCTCCGTTGATGCGCTGCGCCGCGAGGCCGCCGATATCCTGATCCTGCCCGGCGCCTTACTGGGCGAGCACTTCATGGAACACCATCGCTGGTCGGATCACTACACGCTGGCGGTCGCCAGGGATCGGCAGGGCGCGCCGCGAAATTTTGCAGACCTGGCGCGCACGACGCGTTACGTGGCCTGGCGCCACCCGGGGCTGGACCGCCTGCATGGTCAGCTGGCGGCGGCGCAGGCGCGGCTCAGCCAGCGTGGCGAACTCAGTTGTGTCGATACGCTGCTGGATCTGGTCGCCAAGGGGCACTGCATGTCGATCCTGCCCAGCACGCTGCTCAGCGGGCATCACAAGGAACTGGAACAGTTGCCGCTGCCGGTCAGCGTGCCGCGTCATGTGAGTGTGGTTGCGCGCCCGATGTCGCTGATCTCCAGCGCCGCGAGTGTGGTAATTCAGGCGCTGCGCAAGCCGCCGCTGATGGCGGTACAGCGCTGCTGAAGCGTTGTGCGAAGTCCGCAGACGGATGCAACGTTTTCCCTTCGTCAGGCTCATACCCATAAGCAATTGATTCGCGCCGGGCCGTTGAGCGCCCGGTCCGCACCCGAACAGATGGCACCCCCCGAACCACAGGATGACTGAACGCTATGACGATACCGGACAAGCAGTACGTAGACTGGCTGGTCGAACAATCCATGCTCAATGCCGCACGACAGCGTTCGAAAACCTATTCGGGGCAGGGCCGGCTCTGGCAGCGGCCTTTCGCCCAGGCGCGACCACGGGATGCATCGGCCATCGCTTCGGTCTGGTTCACGGCTTATCCGGCGTCAATCATCACCCGCGAGGGCGGCACGGTACTGGAAGCCCTCGGTGACGAGACGCTGTGGCATGCGCTGTCGGAAATCGGCATTCAGGGCATCCACAACGGCCCGTTGAAGCTGTCGGGCGGGCTGCAGGGTCGTAACCGCACGCCAAGCATCGACGGCAACTTCGACCGCATCAGCTTTGGTATCGACCCCGATCTGGGCACGGAAGCCCAGTTGTTGAAGCTGTCGCGTATCGCGGCGGCGCACAACGCCGTGATCATCGACGACGTGATTCCTTCGCACACCGGCAAGGGCGCCGATTTCAGGCTGGCCGAGCTGGCCTATGAGGATTACCCGGGCCTCTACCACATGGTAGAAATCCGCGAAGAGGACTGGCCCTTGCTGCCTGACGTGCCGGTCGGACGGGACGCGGTCAACCTTCCTCCGGAAGTGGTCGATCAGCTCAAGGAAAAGCATTACATCGTCGGCCAGTTACAGCGCGTGATCTTTTTCGAACCGGGCGTCAAGGAGACCGACTGGAGTGCGACCACCGTCGTGCAAGGCGTCGACGGCAAGGCTCGGCGCTGGGTGTATCTGCATTACTTCAAGGAAGGCCAGCCTTCGCTGAACTGGCTGGACCCGAGTTTTGCCGCGCAGCAAATGATCATCGGCGACGCGCTGCATGCTATCGACGTGATGGGTGCGCGGGTACTGCGTCTGGACGCCAACGGCTTTCTGGGCGTGGAACGGCGCGCCGAAGGTACGGCCTGGTCGGAAAGCCATCCGCTGTCGATCACCGGGAACCAGCTGCTGGGCGGCGCGATCCGCAAGGCTGGCGGCTTCAGCTTCCAGGAACTGAACCTGACGCTGGATGACATCGCTGCCATGGGCCATGGCGGCGCGGATCTGTCCTACGACTTCATTACCCGACCGGCCTATCAGCACGCGCTGGTGACCGGTACCACGGAATTCCTGCGCCTGATGCTGCGTCAGGTCCATGCCTTCGGCATCGATCCTGCGTCGCTGATCCACGCCATGCAGAACCACGATGAGCTGACTCTGGAACTGGTGCATTTCTGGACGCTGCATGCCCACGACACCTACCACTATCAGGGGCAGACGTTCCCCGGCAACATCCTGCGCGAGCACATCCGCGAAGAAATGTACGAACGTCTGGCCGGGGAACACGCGCCCTACAACCTGAAGTTCGTGACCAACGGGGTGTCCTGCACGACCGCCAGCATCATCACGGCTGCGTTGGGCATTCGTGACCTCGATGCGATTACCGAGGCGGACATCAGGCAGATTCAGCACGTGCATCTGCTGCTGGTGATGTTCAACGCCATGCAGCCGGGCGTATTCGCGCTGTCGGGCTGGGATCTGGTCGGCGCATTGACGCTGCGGCCCGAGCAGGTCGAGCACCTGATGAAGGACGGCGATACCCGCTGGATTCACCGCGGCGCCTACGATCTGGTGGATCTGGACCCGGACGCCGAATTCTCAGCCGGCAACATGCCGCGCTCCAGGGCGCTCTACGGCAGCCTCGTCGATCAGCTGCAGCGGCCGGACTCCTTTGCGTCGCAACTCAAAAAGATCCTCTCGGTACGCCGCGCCTATGACATCGCCGCGAGCCGCCAGATCCTGATTCCGGACGTGACCCATCCGGGCCTGCTGGTGATGGTGCACGAGTTGCCAGCCGGCAAGGGGACGCAAATCACTGCGCTGAACTTCAGCAGTGAGACCATCGTTGAAACGCTCCACCTGCCGGACATCGCGCCTGGCCCGGTGGTGGACATCATCAATGAGAGGGTTGAAGGCGACCTGACCGAGCAGGGCGAATTCACAATTACCCTTGATGCTTATGAGGGGCTGGCCTTGCGGGTCGTCAGCGCGGTCGTATGACCGCCTGACTTTTTGCGGGGGGGTGCAGCTGGATCAACGGAAATGACGCGTCACGGCCTCGGGCGCGTCCGGTACGTCCATGTTGATCCGGCGCCAGGTGGCTTCGGCGAAGCTGTAGGCCGCGAAGGCAATCAGCCCAAGCGCGACGATCATGAGAATCAGGCTGCCGCCCGGCAGCTGCTCCAGACCGTTGAGTGCATCCTTCATCCCCGGCGGGTGCATGGCCTGGTAGCTGGACCCACTGATCGCCAGTAACGCGGCGATTTCCAGAAACGCCACACCGCGAGCGATCAGGCCGAAGCGAGAGACAGGCCGCACATAGCGCATGACCTCTTCATCGGCCTCGAAGTACTTCTCAAACGAAGCTTTCCAGCCCTTGATGATGTGCACGATCCCCAGGCCCAGCGGGACCAGCGCTACCAGATAGACCAGCAGGTTGGAGTGATCCCAGGACAGGATATGGGCCAGCAGATCGTTGGCCTGCCCGCCGCCCGAACCCCCCGACCGGCGCAGTCCGCTGACCAGCAGACCCAGTGCAAAGAATGCCAGCAGGCCATACGTCACGCCGCCCACCAGCAAACCTCCACGAATCACCAGACCCTTGAGTTCCTTGCCGTGATGGTCGACGTCACGGGTCGCTTGCAGCACACGCCAGGCGGCGAAAGCGAGCAGGCCGATAACTACCAGACCGACCAGGACGTTGCCGAACGGCTGCGCGAGCAGGGCTTCGAGGCTGCTGCGGCTGTCGGCTGGCTGACTCGCGCCTCGGGCAGCGAGCAGGGCGAAGATGCCGATGATCAGGTACACCACACCGCGAGCGGCATAGCCCCCACGAGCGAGCAGAATGAGACCACGTTGAGCGGACATACAGGCAGATTCCTTGAATAAAGACATTCAAGCAGACCAGCCGGCCATCGCGGGGTTCGATATTTCCGTCCGTCGATTCGACACTCGTCGCTGTCATGAAACGTTCAAGAAAGCGCACAGAGGGCCGAGAAACTGCCAGCGAGCCACTTGTCTGTGGCAGGCCCAATAAGCCGCGGATTCACGACCGCAGCGATAGAGAAGCTTTGCGATGCTGAAAAACCTGCTGGATGCGCTACGGACTCTGATGTCCGTGCCTTGCGATAACCCGAGGTTGCTACAGGCACAGTACAAGGCGCTGTCCCGGCAACTACCGCTTATGTATTTCGTGCTGCTGGTCAACACCTGGGCGTTGGCGTTTACCCATCACCAGACGGCCCCGTTCTGGCTGACGCTGGTCGTGCCCACGTTCCTGACCGTGGTGTGCGGCGCACGCGCGCGGATGTGGCTGCGCGCGATCAAGGCGCCGCCGTCCGCGGCGGTGGTCCTGGCGACATTGCGACGTACCAATGCGCTGTCAGGCTTGATCGCCACGGGCTTCACGGCCTGGTCGCTGGCGCTTTACCCCTATGGCGACGCTTACGCCCAGGCGCACGTCGCTTTTTTCATGGGGATCACGGTCATCGTCTGCATTTTCTGCATGATGCACCTGCGTCCGGCTGCGTTGACGACCACGGTGGTGGTCAACCTGGCGTTCGTGATTTTCTTCGCCTCGACCCGTAACCCGACGTTCATTGCGACGGCGGTCAATATCCTGCTGGTGTCAGTGGGCATGCTGGTGATCCTCCAGCATCAGTATCAGGATTTCACCCGGCTGGTGAACGTTCAGGCGCAGACCGAACGGCTGAGCAATGAGAACCTGCGCCTGGCCAATCAGGACAGCCTGACCGGGCTGCCGAACCGTCGGCAGTTCTTCCAGTGTCTGGAAGCGGCCATGAGCGAAGCGGTGGAGCACGGCACGGGGCTGGCCGTCGGTGTTCTGGATCTGGACGGGTTCAAGCCGGTCAACGATCTGTACGGCCACAGTGTGGGCGACCGTGTGCTGACGCAGGTCGGCGAGCGGCTCAGGACAATCGCTAGTGATAGCGTGATGGTTTCCCGGCTGGGCGGCGATGAGTTCGCATTGGTTATCAAGGGTGGGCTGTCTGACGAGCAACTCACAGCCTTTGGCAACCGGCTGTGCGATGAGCTGCGCGGCAGCTTCGCGCTGCCGGACATGCCGGTGCAGATCGGCGCGACGCTGGGTGTCGCGACCTTTCCGACCACGGCCGAGAACGCCACTCAGCTGTTCGAGTACGCCGATTACGCGCTGTACCAAGGCAAAAGCCACGGCGCGGGCACCACCTGCCTGTTCTCCCTGGCGCACAGAGAGCAGCTGTACAACGACGGATTGACCGAGCAGGCCTTGCGCAAAGCCGACCTGAGCAGCGAATTCTATGTGCTGTTTCAACCTATTATCGACAGCTGTTCCTTACGCACGGTCGCGTTCGAGGCCTTGGCGCGCTGGCAAAGCCCGGAGCTGGGCCCTGTTTCACCGGCACGCTTCATTCCGATCGCCGAGCGAATTGGCATGATCAACAAGCTGACCCTGCCGCTGCTCGCCCAGGCGCTGGACAAGGCTCGCGCCTGGCCGGATCCAGTCCGCCTGGCGTTCAACCTGTCGGCCCATGATTGCGCGACCATGGAAACGGTAAGGCTGATCGTTGAAGTGATCGAGTCCAGCGGTTTTGACGCTTCGCGACTGGATCTGGAAATCACCGAAACGGCGATCATGCAGGATGTCGCTCAGGTACAGCGCGCCATCGCCCGGTTCCGGGCGCTGGGTTGCGGAATCTCGCTGGACGACTTCGGCACCGGCTACTCCAGCCTCAGTCAGCTGCACGCCCTGGCGCTGACCAAGCTGAAAATTGACCGCAGTTTTGTGACCGGTGTGCACGCGAATCCGGCCAGCTACAAGATCGTCAAGTCGCTGGTCGCTCTGAGTCAGGACATGGCGCTGGGCTGCGTCATCGAAGGGGTGGAGACTGAGCAGGAACTCAAGTCGCTGCGATCCCTGGGTTGCACGATGGTCCAGGGGTATTTCTATAGCCGGCCGCTGAGTTTCGAGGACTCTCTGGCCTGGCTCGACTCGACAGAGGTCGAGTCGAGCTTCGGCTGAGGGCTTTAATCGGCGGATCCGCCTGACAGATTCAGAGCCAGGCTTTGATCTGTGCGGCGACCGCCTGAGTCGAAATCCCATAGCGATCATGGAGCGTTGGCAGGGCGCCGGCATCGAGAAACGCATCGGGCAATGCGATCTGCCGGAACGTCGGCGTCACCCCGTTGCGCAGCAGCACGCCAGCCACCGCTTCGCCCAGGCCACCGATGATCGAGTGGTTTTCCGCCGTGACTACCAGACGGCCCGGACGACGGGCTTCGGCCAGGATCGTGGCCTCGTCCAGCGGTTTGATCGTGGGCACGTGCAACACAGCCACGTCCACGCCGTCAGTCTGCAACTGCGCGGCGGCCTCCAGTGCGCGCATGGTCATCAGGCCAGTCGCGATGATCAGCACTTCGTTGCCGGTGCGCAGGGTCTTGGCTTTGCCGATTTCGAAGGTGTAACCGTACTCGTCAAGCACCAGCGGCACGTTGCCTCGCAGCAGACGCATATAGACCGGCCCGTTGTGTGCAGCGATGGCTGGCACCGCCTGTTCGATTTCATGGGCATCGCAAGGGTCGATGATCATCAGGTTGGGCATGGCGCGAAAGATCGCCAGATCGTCCGTCGCCTGGTGGCTGGGGCCATAGCCGGTGGTCAGGCCGGGCAGCCCGCAGACGATCTTGACGTTGAGGTTTTCCTCGGCAATGGCCATGCAGATGAAGTCATAGGCGCGGCGTGACGCGAAAACCGCATAGGTCGTGGCGAAGGGTACGCAGCCTTCACGGGCCATGCCGGCCGCAGCGCTCATCAGCAGCTGCTCGGCCATGCCCATCTGATAGAAACGATCCGGATGGGCCTTGGCGAATATGTGCAGGTCGGTGTATTTGGACAGGTCGGCCGACAGCCCGACGATGTCCGAGCGCTGCTCGGCCAGCGCGGCCAGTGCATGCCCGAATGGCGCGGAACGGGTGGCCTGACCTTCAGCGGCAATCGAGGCAATCATCGCTGAGGTGGTGAGTTTCTTTTTTGGCGCGCTGACGGCAGCGGCGGTGTTGTTGGCGATAGTCATGCGCTTTTGCCTTCTTCAAGGTGGTTCAGGGCCTGATCCCATTCATGCTCTTCGACGCGGATGAAGTGGGTCTTTTCACGGTTTTCCAGAAACGGCACACCCTTGCCCATGCGCGTGTCGCAAATGATGACGCGAGGCTGGGCACCGGGGTGCTGGCGAGCCGCGTCGAACGCGCCGACCAGCGCCTCCAGATCATTGCCGTCAACGCGCTGGGTGAACCAGCCGAACGCCTGCCAGCGGTCGACAATCGGTTCGAAGGACAGGATTTCGCTCGAATAGCCGTCGGCCTGCTGGTTGTTGACGTCGACGATGGCGATCAGGTTATCCAGTTTCCAGTGCGAAGCGGACATCACCGCTTCCCAGGTAGAGCCCTCGTTCAGCTCGCCGTCGGACAGCAGGTTGTAGACAAAGGATGAGGAGCCTTTGCGCTTGAGACCCAGACACGCGCCCACGGCGATCCCCAGGCCGTGGCCCAATGAGCCGCCGGTGATTTCCATGCCGGGGGTGTAGGCCGCCATGCCCGACATGGGCAGGCGGCTGTCATCGGAACCGTAGGTTTCAAGCTCTTCCAGCGGCACGATTTGCGCCTCGATCAGCGCGGCATACAGGGCAATGGCGTAGTGACCGATGGACAGATAGAAGCGGTCGCGCTCTTCCCATTCAGGGTCGTGTGGCTGATAGCGCAGCGCGTGGAAGTAGGACACGGCCAGCAGGTCGGCGGCGCCCAGCGCCTGGCCAACGTAGCCCTGGCCTTGCACCTGGCCCATGCGTAATGCGTGTCGACGGATGTTATGGGCGCGGTCCGCGAGGGTCAGCGCCGGAGCGGTGGAGGGTGTGGCAGTCATGTCGAGAACTCCTGTGAATCAGCGATTGACCAGAGCGGCAGGGACGCGCAGCACCAGAAGGGCTCCGCCAGCCAGCACGCCGGTAATGAGGTACATGCCGATCGCGCTGGAACCGGTCACTGTGGTGATCCAGCCGATCAGGTAGGGCGAGCAGAACCCTGCGAGGTTGGCAAAACTGTTGACCGCCGCGATTCCCGCCGCCGCCGACACACCGCCGAGCAGGGTGGTGGGCAGCATCCAGAACATCGATGAAGCGGAGAGAATCCCGGAAGCAGCCAGGCACAGGCTGAGGATTGACAGCACCACGTTACCGCCCAGCGCGGCGGCCAGCGTCAGCCCGAGCGCGCCCAGCAGCATGGGCACGATCAGGTGCCAGCGGCGTTCGCGGTGTTTGTCGCCGCTGCGGCCCGCCAGCAGCATCGCGACGATGGCGCACATGTAAGGCAGGCTGGTCAGCAAGCCGATATTGAGCGGGTCGGAGACCCCGGCGTTGCGTACCAGCGTCGGCAGCCAGAAGGTGATCGCGTACTGGCCCATGACCACGCAGAAGTAGATGGCCGCCAGCAACCACAGACGCCGGTCGCGAATGAAGGCAGCAGGGGACGCGTGGGTGACTTTCTGCTGGTTGTCTTCTTCAAGCTCGCGAGTGATGAGGGCTTTCTCTTCGTCATCGAGCCAGCTGGCCTGATGCACTCCGTCCTTGAGATAACCCAGCACCATCAGCCCGACGACTACAGTGGGGATCGCCTCGATAACGAACATCCACTGCCAGCCGGTCCAGCCGTGGAAGCCGGCGAAGTGATTCATGATCCAGCCGGACAGCGGGCCGCCGATCATTCCCGACAGCGGAATGGCGATAAACCACAGCACGGTCATTTTTGCGCGGCGATAGGACGGAAACCAATAGGTCAGATACAGCAACAGACCCGGCGCAAGGCCCGCTTCGGCCACACCGAGCAGAAAGCGCAGGATATAGAACTGCCAGGCGGTCTCGACGAAAGCGAACAGCGCCGAGATGATGCCCCAGGTGATCATGATGCGGGCGATCCATATCCGCGCGCCCACGCGGTGAAGGATGATGTTGCTGGGGACCTCGCACAGGAAGTAACCGATGAAGAACATGCCGGCGCCCAGCCCGTACACGGTTTCGCTGAGGGCCAGGTCGTTCATCATCTGCAGTTTGGCGAATCCGACGTTGACCCGATCCAGATAGGCGCACAGGTAGCACAGCATCAGGAAGGGCATCAGCCGCCAGGCTGTCTTGCGGTAGGCGTTGGAGCGCACGGTCGAAACCGCTTCGAGCGACAGGGTTGTCATGATGGTCTGATCTCTTGTTTTTATTCACCGCCGGGCCTGCGAAGCCCGGCTGAATCGTCGATACAGAACAGCACGGGCCGTATGGCCCGTTCAGACGGGCTCAGTGGATCAGCATGCCGCCGTTTACATCAAGGGTGATGCCGGTCAGATACGACGACAGGTCGCTGGCCAGGAACAGCGCAGCGTTGGCTACATCCTGGGCTGCGCCCAGACGGCCCAGCGGTATGCCATCGATGATCGCGTGACGGCGATCGTCCTGCATCAGGCCACCGGTGATGTCGGTATGAATCAGGCCGGGGGCGATGGAATTGACCCGGACCTGATCCGGCCCCAGTTCCCGCGCCATGGCTTTCGCCAGACCGAGTACGCCGGCCTTGGCGGCGCTGTAGTGAGGGCCGCCAAAAATCCCGCCGCCGCGCTGGGCGGATACCGACGACATGCAGACGATGCTGCCCGCGGACTGCTGGCGCATGATGGGGATTACCGCCTGGGACATCAGCAGGGTGCCGCGCAGGCTCACGTCCAGCACCTTGTCGTAGTCCGAGCCGCGAATATCGAGGGTCTTGAGTGGCTGGGTGATGCCTGCGTTGTTGACCAGCACATCGATCCTGCCGAAGTGTTCGATGACCCGCGCGACCGCCGCCTGGACCTGGGCTTCGTCGGCGACGCTGGCGGCCAGACCGAGGTGGCCTTCACCCAGCGAGGCGGCGGCGTCACGCGCGGCCGATTCGTCCAGATCCAGAACCACTACCCGCGCGCCGTGTTGGGCGAAGGTGATCGCGGTGGCGCGGCCGATGCCTCGGGCCGAGGCGGCGCCGGTAATGATGGCGACTTTGTCCTGCAGGAGCGGGGAGGCTTGAGACATGAAGTATTCCTCGTTGCTGATTGTTGTTATGACGACCCGCTGACGAATCGATGGGCTGAGCTTGTCCCCGGACGCAATCATGAGCAATGACGCAGGCGTCACTTGTTGGTGAAAAAAATTCACTGCTCGCCATAAGCCGCTTCAGCTGCTTGAATGCCTGCAGCGCCCGGACTTCCAAGAAACCAGCGGAATAACAATAATCATGGCTAACCCCTCTGATGCGCCGATGGCGCTGCCACCCCTGAAAGCCATTCAGGCCTTCGAGCAGACTGCACGCTTCGGCAACCTGGCCCGCGCGGCCGAAGTGCTCGACCTGACGCCTTCCGCGGTCAGTCATCAGCTGGCCAAGCTCGAAGCGATGATCGGCCGACAGCTGTTCCTGCGTACCGCCCGAGGGGTGACCTTGACCCCGGTGGGTGAACAGTACCTGACCGAAGTGTCCGGCATTCTGCACAGCCTGGCCGTGGCGACGGAGCGGGCGGCGAGCGACGTCAGCCTAGACTGCCTGCGCCTGCATTCGTCGCCCAGCTTCGGGCTGCTGTGGCTTATGCCGCGCCTGGAACAGTTCCGCCTCAATCACCCTGACATCCAGCTCAACCTGTCGTGCTCCTATGAGTCGCTGCATTTCAGCCGGGACAAGATCGACGTCGACATCCGTCACGGTATGCCCAACTGGCCCAGCTTCGAGGTGCGCACCATTCGCGATGAGCGAGTGATGGTCATGGCTTCGCCGAGTCTGCTGGCCAAGCGACCGATCGGCTGTGCGGCGGACCTGCTGGCCCAGAACCTGATCATGTCGGAAGCCACGCTGATCAAGTGGCCGCAGCTGTTCGCCCAGCACGGCCTGTCACGTCCGGACAAGCCTTATTCACTGAGCTTCGACCGCTCCTACATGACGCTGGAGGCCGCCAGCCACGGTCTGGGTTTTGCGCTGGAAAGCAACCTGCTGGCGAGGGATTACCTGGCTCGCGGCGATCTGGTCGAGGTGGCGCCAGAATTGAGCGCGCCGGTCACGGCGCACCATCTGGTGTTCCCACGGGCGCATTCCAACTTTCCGCGAGTGAGGCGCTTTCTGGAATGGATGCAGAAAGAGCTGGGCCACGATTTCAATTATTAGAACTGCGCTCCAAGGCTGAATGGCAGCGCCTGGCTGGACAAATACCCGGTCCAGGCCGACATCAACAGCAGTACAGCCATCCCGCGATTGAACCAGCGCATGCGGGTCGGTGACGTCAGCCAGCGCGCCGACCCCGCGCCCAGCAACGCCCAACAGCCCAGGCATGGCAAGGACACGAGCAGAAACGCCAGCGCCAGATGCGCCACCGAGCCCTGGCTGAACACGCTCACCACCGCCAGCGCCATCATCCACGTCTTGGGATTGACCACTTGCAGCCCGGCCGCGCCCCAGAACCCCAGCCGGCGCTCAGGATTGCTGCGTTCGACCGGTTCAGCAGGGCTGCGATAAATCTTCCATGCCAGCCAGCTGAGCCAGATCACTCCGGCCAGAGCCATGATCGACTGCGCGCCGAGAACCTGCATCAGCGACCGACCTGCGCCGGTGCCCACCAACAGCACCAGGGCTGATGCGCCAAGACAAGCGCCCAGCACAATCGGCAGGCTGGCGGTCAGGCCGAACCGGGCGCTGTTGCTCAGCACCAGAATGTTGGTGGGGCCGGGGGTAATGGACGCGACAAAGGCGAATAACACAAAGGACAGCATGATTGAGGCTCCAGAGTCTGAGGCCTGCATGCTCGCGCTTTTGGCTGGCTCAGTCTGGAAGGCCGGTGCAGCGTCTGCGATACGCCGCCGGCGTCAGGCCGTAGACGCGCATGAACCAGCGGCCCAGATGACTCTGATCAGCAAACCCTGTGTCCGTCGCGACTTGCGCCGGCCATGCGCCCTGAGCCAGCAGGCGTCTGGCATGGGCCAGGCGCAGTTGCACCAGGTAAGCGTGGGGCGCCAGACCGAACGCTGCCTTGAACGCCCGACTGAGGCGGAAACGGTCTGTCGCGCAGCACAGCGCCAGTTCGTCCATGCCGACGTCGCGGCGAAAATGCGCGTGCAGATAGTCACGGGCCCGCAACGCCACCGCGGGCAAACGCGGGTCCGGGTCGATTCGCAGGCGCCAGTGCAAATGGGCGGTCAGCCGCTCCAGCAGTGCGTCGACCGCGCCCTGACGAACCATCAGCGGTTCCTGATGGTGCAGCGCGGAGAAGGCAAACCAGGTGGCGCTCGCCAACCGGGGGTCCTGAGTGAGTGTCGAAGCGAACCCCGGCTGATGGCCGGCTGGCGCTTCCTCGAACAACGAGCCCAGTTCGCGGGCGATCCAGCCCGGGTCGAGGTACAACATCCGGTAGGTGAAACCGTCTTCGGTCGGCGCTTCGCCGTCATGAATCTCGCCGGGTTCGAGCAGGAACACCTGGCCTGGCGTGCTTGCGTGGCGCTGATGTCGGCAGTTGAACTGCTGCACGCCCTGTTCGGTAACGCCCACCAGATAGCTGTCGTGCCAATGGGGATCGTAGGCATGACCCTTGAAATGCGCGCGCAGGGTCTCGATGCCGGTGCACCGGTCCTGGGCCAGATCAATCCAGTTTTCCGGGGTCATGTCGGTTACTCATCCTCAGTACGAGAGCGCTTTATGCTGCCACTGCTGGCGCGATTCTAGAAGGTTCGTGCAGCCAACACTTCCTGTCGCATAAAAAGGACTTATTGGGCGCGCCGTCTGTCCCATATGCAGATCGCACGTATCGCGCTGCCGGTGGCGTTTGCCGCCGCATCGCCCGCGCAAAATTTATGGAAGAACGCATGTACGACTTTCTATCCGGAGGCGGGGAAATGGGTGCGCGAATTCGCGCTCATGACTGGTCTTCGACTCCGCTGGGCGACTTCGACAGCTGGCCGCAGTCGCTCAGGTCAGCCTTGAGCATCTGCCTGAATTCGAGCTTCCCGACCGCCATCTACTGGGGGCCGGAACTGACCCTGCTTTACAACGATGCCTGGTCGCACATCCCCGCCGAGCGTCATCCATGGGCGCTGGGTCGCCACGCGCAAGAAGTCTGGGACGATATCTGGGATGTCGTGGGGCCGCAGTTCGATGAGGTGCGCCTCACAGGCGTCGGCATCTCGACCTATGACCAGCCGCTGGCGCTGCGGCGCAACGGGGTGGTGACGGAGACCTGGTGGAACTACAGCTTTACGGCGGTACGCGGAGAAAGCGAGGAAGTGGCCGGGATCTTCAACCAGGGCCACGAAACCACCCAGGTCGTCCTGACCGCCCGCCAGCGCCAGGCCGATGCGGCGCAGCAGCGACGCATGTTCGAACAGGCGCCGGGCTTCATGACCATCCTGCGCGGCCCGGAGCACATGTTCGAGTTCGTCAACATTGCCTTCCGGCGACTGTTCGGCAACCGCGAGTTCACCGGCAAAACCATACGCCAGGCGTTTCCGGAACTTGCGAGCCAAGGGTTCTACGAGTGGCTCGACCGCGTCTACACCACCGGCGAGCGTTTCGTCTCGCACCACACCCCGATTCAGCTCGAATTTCCCGGCGCGCCTACCGACCAACGCTTTCTGGATTTCATCTATGAGCCGCTGACTGATGAATCGGGCAAGGTAATCGGCATTTTCTGCGAAGGCCATGACGTGACCGAGGCACATTTGCTGCACACGGCCATGGAAGCCAGCGAGCGGCGTTTCCGCGCGGCGCTGGAAATCCAGACCGTCGGCGCGATTTACTGCACGCCCGACGGGCTGCTCACCGACGCCAATGACGCGTTCCTGCGCATGAGCGGCTACAGCCGTGAAGACCTTTTGGATAATCGGCTCTCCTGGCAAAACCTGACACCGCCTGAATGGATGAAGGTCTCCGTCCAGGCCATCACCGAACTCAAGGCCAGGGGCGAAACCACACCTTACGAAAAAGAGTACATGCGCAAGGACGGTTCACGCTGGTGGGCACTGTTTGCTGCCAAGCAACTTCCGGACGGCACAATCTTCGAGTTCGTCATCGACATCACAGACCGGGTGGTTGCAGAAACCGCTTTGCGCGAGGAGACCCGTACGCTGGAAACCCTCAACCGGGTCAGCACTGAACTGGCCGGCAATCTGGATGTGCAACAGGTGGCTCAGGCGGTTACTCAGGCAGGCATGGATCTGTTTGATGCCCACGCCGGTGCCTATTTCCGCAGGGAGCAACACGTCGATGAGCCGGATGTGCGCCATGACTGCCATGTTTCCGGGCCAATGAAGGGTGAAACCGCCCTGTACACGTTGGGCGCACGCCCTGGTGAGCCGCTGCGCAGTTGTCTCTCGGCGGTGGTGAAATCCCGCTCCGGGCGAGCATTGGGGCGCCTGATGTTCGCCCACCGCAACGAGGGCCATTTCACCGAACGTCATGACCAGGTCATCAAGGCGCTGGCGGCCAAGGTGGCCATCGCGCTGGACAATGTGCGGCTGTTTCAGGAAGTCCAGCGCGCCAACGAAACCCTCGAACGGCGAGTCGCCGAGCGCACTACCGAACTGATGGAAGTCCACGAGGCGCTGCGTCAGGCGCAGAAGATGGAAGCGGTCGGCCAGCTTACCGGCGGCATCGCTCATGACTTCAACAACCTGCTCGCCGGAATCATGGGCAGTCTTGAATTGATCGAGCAGCGCATCGGCCAGCAGCGCACGGTCGGTATCGAGCGTTTCATCAAGGGTGCGCTGACCTCCGCGCAACGCGCCGCGGGCCTGACCCAGCGCCTGCTGGCGTTCGCGCGCAGGCAGACCCTTGATCCCAAGCCCACCGACGTGAATCGCCTGGTGTTGAGCATGGAAGAGCTGATCCGCCGCACGGTCGGCCCGTCGATCTCGGTGAACGTGGTGGAGCGTCCGGATCTGTGGGCAGCGAAACTCGATGCCGCGCAACTGGAAAGCGCTTTGCTCAACCTGGCCATCAACGCGCGGGACGCCATGCCTCATGGCGGACGCATTACCATCGAGACCCACAACCGGACGCTGGACCGACGCGTGGCCAGAGCCCACGACCTTCCGCCGGGGCAGTATCTGGTGATTTCCGTCACCGACAACGGCACCGGAATTCCCAAGCACCTGATCAACCGAATCTTCGATCCGTTCTTCACCACCAAGCCACTGGGGCAGGGCACAGGGCTGGGCCTGTCGATGATCCACGGCTTCGTCCGGCAATCGGGCGGGCAGGTTCGGGTCTACTCCGAGGTTGACGTGGGAACCACGGTCTCGCTGTATCTGCCGCGCTATGACGGCGAGCTGACCGCGGAAGGGATTGTCGAGGAGCCGGCGACAGCATCCCATGGCACCGGCCAGACCGTGCTGGTGATCGACGACGAAGAAACAGTGCGCATGCTGATCGTCGAGGTGCTGGAGGATGCGGGCTACAACGTCCTTCAGGCGGCCGACGGACCAGGCGGGCTGAAGATTCTGGAATGCGGCCCGAGGGTGGACCTGCTGGTAACCGACGTGGGCCTGCCCGGTGGCATGAACGGTCGGCAAGTAGCCGACGCGGCACGCGTGCGCCGGCCCGACCTGAAAGTGCTGTTCATCACCGGCTTCGCGGAAAACGCCGCGGTGGGTAACGGTTATCTGGAAGCGGACATGGAAGTACTGACCAAGCCATTCGTCATGGCGCAACTGGCAAGCAGGGTCAGCGAGATGGTCGAGGGCCGGGGGAAGGGGTGAAGGATCGCGCCTGGAGGCGGGGTTCCCTCATTCCGGCGCCGCTCCACCGGACCGCGCCGGAATCGCTATTGGCGGTGTCTGCACTGACGGTATACGCAGTTAAATTAAATTGTGGGAGCGGACTTGTCCGCGAAGGGCGGTGCAGACGCAGCAGACATATCGCTCATAATTACGTCTTCGCGGACAAGCGGAGCGCCGCCCAGCCGTATTTGGATCTGCACGACAAATTCGCGTCGTCAGCGGACCGCGCGCCCGGCGTGAGATCGCTTTGCGCCTTTACGGCGCGTCACTTTGGTTTCGGCCAAAGTAAGCAAAGCCATTGCTCCGGGTTGACCCCGCCTGCAGGCGGGGTTCCCTCCTTCCGGCGCCGCTCCACCGGGCCGCGCCGCTGGGCCGTCCCTGGCCCAGCGGCGCTGGCTCGGCGTCCTGCCTCGCTCCCCGGCTCCGCGACACCTCCACTCGGCCTGCACCAACGTCGCGGTTAGCGGTGTCTGGACTGGCGATGTGACGGCTGACTTTGTGGGAGCGGACTTGTCCGCGAAGGACCGGTGCAGGCACGGCAGATGTACCATTCATAAGAACGTCTTCGCGGACAAGCGGAGCGCCGCCCGGTCCGCTCCCACACTACAGCCCGATCTCGCAGGCGACGCAGAACGCGACTTGTGCAGGCCGAGTGGAGGCGTTGCGCAGGGGGAAACGAGCCATGGATGGCGAGTTAGCGCCGTAGGGCCAGGGACGGCCCATCGGTGCGGCCCCCGGAGCGGCGCCGGAGCGAGGGGACCCCGAAGGGGCCGGAACCAGGAGCAAATGGTTTTCCCCCCTTTTGCCAAAACAAAAGGGGGTCGCCGTAAAGGCGAAACCGGTGGTGGCCGTGATGCAGCATCCGGATCTGCCCACGGGCCTCAACCGCGTAGTTACTGGCTTTCGCACCCGGCTTAAGATCGCTTTGCGCCTTTACGGCGCGTCACTTTGGTTTCGGCCAAAGTAACCAAAGCCACTGCTCCGGGCTGGGCCCCTGCGGGGTTCCCTCCTTCCGGCGCCGCTCCACCGGGCCGCGCCGATGGGCCGTCCCTGGCCCTGCGGCGCTGGCTCGGCGTCCTGCCTCGCTCCCCGGCTCCGCGACACCTCCACTCGGCCTGCACCAACGTCGCGGTTGGCGGTGTCTGGGCTGACGATGTATGCATGGGGTCCGCTCCCACAACAATCTCGCAGGCGACGCAGAACGCGACTTGTGCAGGCCGAGTGGAGGCGTTGCGCAGGGGGAAACGAGCCATGGATGGCGAGTTAGCGCCGTAGGGCCAGGGACGGCCCATCGGTGCGGCCCCCGGAGCAGCGCCGGAGGGAGGGGACCCCGAAGGGGCCGGAACCAGGAGCAAATGGTTTTCCCCCCTTTTGCGAAAACAAAAGGGGGTCGCCGTAAAGGCGAAACCGGTGGTGGCCGCCCAGCCGTATTCGGATCTGCACGACAAATTCGCGTCGTCAGCGGACCGCGCGCCCGGCTTGAGATCGCTTCGCGCCTTTACGGCGCGTCACTTTGGTTTCGGTGTATGGACTGACTCTGAACGCAGGAAAGCTGATCGCTGCAGGAGCGGACCGTGCGGCACTTCCACGGAGACCCGACTGCACGTCGGTTTGAAGCTACAGTATCGTTGATCACCGACTCGGTCACGGAACTTGCCCACCGCGAAGCGGCCCAAGAGCGCGACCCCGAACACACCTTTGACTCCCGAAAAAAGGCGCTCATTCATGAAGCTGTCCGTCACGCTGCTTGCCTGTCTGCTCTCGACCACTGCCTGGGCGGCCGACGCCGCTCGCACCGTTGCGCCGTGGACGCTGCTCGATCAGTTCGAACAGGCGTACACCTTCGATAACAAGGCCCGAGTGCTATTGATCGCGCGCAGCATGTCCACCGCCAAGCTGGTCAACGCGGCGCTGGAAGACCAGCCCGCCGGATACCTGGAAGCGCGACGCGTGGTGTACGTCGCCGATATCGAACAGTTGCCGTCGATTGCCAAAATGGTCATGGTGCCGGCCATGCGGTCGGCCAAATACCGGATCATGCTGGATCAGACCGGCAGCGTCGCGCCGCGTTACGGCGACGACCGCGACAGCGTGCAGTGGCTAGAGCTGGAGAACGGGACTATCACCCGTGAGCATCGCTACACCGATGCGCCAGCGTTGCAGCAGGCTCTGCAAACGCTGGCGCGCTAGGCCGTCTAGCCCAGCAACGCCGCTTTGGCGAATATCGAGGCTACGAAGCCGTTGATGCACTGTTCGCCCTTGAAAGCCTGACGCAAATGCTGGTCGGCCAGAGAGAGGTGAACGTGGAGCCTTTCGCGGACCTTTTCCCGGCCGTACAAGGCGACCAGTGTGGATTTCCCATCGTCCTTGCCGCGATCCTTGGCGGTGTCGGTGCAGTGATCCTGTAGATCATCGTACAGCTGAAAAGCCTGGCCCAGTTCGATGGCAAAACTCTGCAGCGCCGGGCGGATGCTGTCCGGTGCGTCGCTGACCAGCCAGGCCATGTCCATTACCGCGCCGAACAGAACGCCGGTCTTCAACTCGTTGGTCAGCGCGATCTCCTCGGCCGAGCGCGCGTGGCTGCCGTCGCGCAGATCCTGCATCTGCCCGCGCACTAATCCCTTCATACCGACTGTATTGGCGAGGATCTCCACCAGTTGCGTGCGAACTTCCGGGCGCAGGCCGGGAATTGTTGCGACCACGCCGAACGCGCGACTCAGCAGTGCCACGGCGGTGAGAATCGCGACGTCCTCGCCAAAGCGCACGTGCACGGTTTCCCGGCCTCGCCGCAGTTTTGCATTGTCCATGCACGGCATGTCGTCCAGCACCAGCGAGGCGGCATGGACCATTTCGACCGCGCAACCAAGTTCCACCGCCTGTTCTCCGGTATGGCCCAGGCCTTCCGCGGCCAGCACCAGCAGAATCGGCCGCACGCGTTTTCCCGGCGCCAGGGTGCTGTCGCGCATGGCCAGCGCGACCAGGTCGCGTTCGTTGCCTGCTTCCGGCAGCAACGCCGCCAGACGCTGTTCTATCATTTCACGCACGCCTGCCAGCCGGCCTGCGAAATCCATCTCCAGTGTTGCGGCCGATCTCGATGTCATCGTTCACTCTACCCTTGTTCTGACGCTGGCTTCTTTTGGAAGCTGGATTGACGCGTCCTCTGGTTTTCCGGCGGATCATTCAATACGGCGGACAAAACGGAACGACTGGTGTTGTTTAGTGCCTGATGAAGCGCTTACATGTACATAACTTATGCAAGTTGGGTCATGATGTACAAGTCTAAGCTGTTTAAAGACCACCAAGACCCCAAAATGATTCCTGACGATGGAGCGGTCATGACTGAAAGCGATCTGAGCCGGCGCAAGGACGACCATCTCGACATCGTACTCGACCCACAGCGCGCTCGGACACGTGTTGCGTCGGGCTTCGACGCGCTGCGCTTCGAGCATTGCGCGCTGCCCGAGCTGCATCTGGACCAGATCGACCTGAGCAGCTCGTTGCTGGGTGTAGCATTGCGTGCGCCCTTGCTTATCAGTTCGATGACTGGTGGCGCCAGGCGCGCCACCGCGATCAACCGGCACCTGGCCGAAGCCGCTCAGGCATTGGGCATCGCGATGGGCGTCGGCTCGCAGCGAGTAAGCCTGCAAGGCGGCAGCCATCAGGGCCTGACCCTGGAACTGCGCCGGATCGCGCCGGATATTCCGCTGCTCGGCAACATCGGTGCCGCGCAGTTGCTGGGTGCCGACGGTATCGATCTCGCGCGCCGCGCTGTCGAGAGTCTGGAAGCGAATGCGCTGATCGTCCACCTCAATCCGCTGCAAGAAGCCGTGCAAGGCGAAGGTGACCGCGACTGGCGCGGTATCACTGACGCCATTGGGCGGGTGGCGCAGAGCCTCAGCGTGCCGGTCATCGTCAAGGAAGTCGGTGCCGGGCTGTCGGCGCCCGTCGCCAGAGCGCTGGTGGATGCGGGCGTGCAGGTACTCGACATCGCCGGCGCCGGCGGCACCAGCTGGGCGGCAGTCGAGGCTGAGCGCGCCCGACATCCAGCTGATCGCGCGGTGGCCATGGCGTTCGCCGGTTGGGGCATACCCACGGCCACCAGCCTGGTTGAGGTGCGTGCAGCGTTGCCGGACGTGAAGCTGATTGCCTCCGGCGGCATTCGCGACGGGGTGGATGCCGCCAAGGCTATTCGTCTGGGCGCGGATCTGGTCGGGCAGGCGGCGAGCGTGCTGGTCGGTGCCACCTTGTCTACCGAAGCGGTGATCGAGCACTTCGACGTGCTTATCCGCCAGTTGCGCATCGCCTGCTTCTGCACAGGCTCGGCCAATCTCGCCGCGCTTCGTCATGCCCGGTTGGCAAGCACGCACACCGAGTCCTGGACGTGAGCCACTTCGCGGTCGTCGCACCGCCGTTCTACAGTCACTTCCAGGCCCTGCAGGCACTCGCTCAGGTCTTGATTGAGCGGGGGCATCAGGTCACGTTCTTTCACCAGAGCGATGCCCGACGCTGGCTGACCGACCCGCGCGTCGGATTTCAGGCTCTGGGGCTGAAAAGCCACCCGCCCGGCAGCCTGCAAAAGGCCCTGCAACAAGCGGCGAACCCGTCCGGGCCGCTCGGGCTGTTGTCGATCATTCGGCAGTTGAGCGCCACCACCGCCATGCTCTGCGCCGAATTGCCAGCGGCGCTCGCCGAGCACGACGTGGACGCTTTGCTCTGCGACCAGATGGAAGCCGCCGGTGGGCTGGTTGCCGAAGGGCTGGGACTGCCGTTCGTGTCGGTGGCCTGCGCGCTGCCGGTCAATCGCGAAGCGGGCGTGCCGTTGCCGGTCATGCCGTTCGCGTACGGCACGGACGATTACAGTCAGCGCATGTATCAAGGCAGCACGCAGGTGTATGACTGGCTGATGAAACCCCTGCGCCGGACATTGCACGACGCCGCTCACCGGTTGGGCGTGCCGGCGCGGGACGGTTTGCATGAGTGCCTGTCGCCTCTGGCGCAGATCAGCCAGACGCTTGCCGAATTCGATTTTCCGCGCCGCGATCTGCCTGGCCATTTCCATGCCGTAGGCCCGTTACGCTCGCCTGGTGCGGCGGACAACGGCCTCTGGCCGGTTGACCCGCGGCGACCTTTCGTTTTTGCCAGCCTCGGGACTCTGCAAGGATCGCGTTTCGGAATGTTCAAACAGATTGCCGTTGCCTGTCGGCAGCTCGACGCCCAGTTGCTGATCGCCCATTGCGGCGGGCTTGGCAGTATCGAAGAACGGCGGCTGCTGCAGGTCGGCGCTACCTGGGTCACCGACTTCGCGCCCCAGCAATGGGCGCTGCAACAGGCCGACGCCGTGGTGAGTCACGGCGGGCTTAATACCGTGATGGATGCGATTGCTGCGCGCACGCCGATGCTGATCATGCCGGTGGCGTTCGACCAGCCGGGCGTGGCGGCGCGGGTCAGCCATAGCGGCATAGGCCTGCAACTGAGCCGCCGCGCCCGGGCACCGCGAATCGCCGCGCATCTGCAGCGGCTGCTCGCGCAGCCCGTTGCAGCGCTGGATACCATGGCGCTGAGCCTCGCCAACGCCGGTGGCGCGTCCAAAGCGGCGGATATCGTCGAAGCGGCTATCGCGAGCAGGCGTCCTGTGCTCGCGCAGGGATTGCCCGGATGAGCGCATCGAACCAGACCTCGGTCGCACGTTACGATCTGATCCTGGCCGGTGGCGGTCTGGCCAACGGGCTGATTGCCTGGCGGCTGCGACAGCTACGCCCGGAACTCAAGGTGCTGTGCATCGATGAACAGCCGACGCTCGGCGGAAACCATACCTGGTCATTCCACGACGGCGACCTGAGTCCGGCGCAGCGCCAGTGGCTCGCGCCGCTGATCGTCCAGCAATGGCCCAGCTATGACGTGCACTTTCCTAACCTGTCACGAAAAATGCCCAGCGGCTATGCCAGCGTGACGTCAGAACGCTTCGCGCAGGTGATCGGCCCGGCGTTGGGTGACAGCCTCCGGCTCGTACAGCGTATCGCTCAGGTCGAGCCCACGCGGGTCCTGATGGAAAACGGCGCAACGCTTGAGGCCGCTGCGGTGATCGACGGGCGTGGCGTGCAGCCCAGCGCGCATCTGGTACTCGGGCAGCAGGCCTTTGTTGGGCAGTTTCTGCAAATGGAACGCCCGCACGGGCTGGCAGCGCCGATCATCATGGATGCGCGGGTTGAACAAAAGGACGGCTATCGTTTCGTCTACGTGCTGCCGTTCACCCCCGACACCGTGCTGATCGAAGACACCCACTACGTCGAGCACCAGTCAGCCAGCCTTGAGGAGCTGCGCGGCCATATCGCCGAGTACGCGGCCTCGCAGGGCTGGAAGATCGCGCGGTGTCTGCGCGAGGAGCAGGGCATCCTGCCGATTACCCTGGCTGGCGATTTCGCCGCCTTCTGGGACCAGAGCGCCGGGCAGCCGAAGTCGGGACTGCGCGCCGGACTGTTTCACTGCACCACCGGTTACTCTTTGCCCCATGCGGTGCGCCTGGCCGACTGGCTGGCGACACGCAGCGCGGCGCAGCTCGATGCCGTGCGCCTGGCACCGGCCCTGCGTGAATACGCATGGCAAGAATGGCGGCGCCAAGGATTTTATCGTTTGCTCAACCGCATGCTGTTCCTGGCCGGCCGTCCTCAGGATCGCTGGCAGGTCATGCAGCGTTTTTACCGCCTGCCGGAAAGGTTGATCGAGCGTTTCTATGCCGGCCAGAGTCACTGGCCGGATCGGTTGCGGGTACTGGTGGGCAAGCCACCGGTCCCGGTTGGCGAGGCCATGCAGGCCGCGTTGCGTTTTTCTCCCCGGCACTTCGAGAATCCAGTATGACGTCACCGAAAACAGCAGCAGTGATTGGCGCAGGCTTCGGCGGCCTGGCTCTGGCGATTCGCCTGCAAGCCGCCGGTATCCAGACCGTGCTGCTTGAAAAGCGCGACAAGCCGGGCGGGCGCGCCTATGTGTATGAGGATCAGGGCTTCACGTTCGACGCGGGCCCGACGGTCATCACAGACCCCAGCGCCATCGAAGAACTTTTCACGCTTGCGGGCCGGCCGATGGCCGATTACGTCGAGCTGCTGCCGGTAGCGCCGTTCTACCGACTGGCCTGGGAGGACGGCACCCGGTTCGATTACGCCAACGATCAGGCGGAGCTTGATCGCCAGATCCATGCTCTCAATCCCAAAGACGTTCTTGGCTATCAGCGTTTTCTGGCGTATTCGCAGGCAGTTTTCCGCGAGGGCTATCTGAAACTGGGCGCGGTGCCGTTCCTGTCGTTTCGCGACATGGTCCGCGTCGGCCCTCAACTGGCGCGGCTGCAGGCCTGGCGCAGCGTGTACTCGATGGTGTCCAGCTTCGTGGAGGATGACAAGCTGCGGCAGGCGTTTTCCTTTCACTCGCTACTGGTGGGTGGCAACCCTTTCGCCACCTCGTCGATCTATACGCTGATCCATGCGCTGGAGCGGCAGTGGGGCGTGTGGTTTCCCAAGGGCGGTACCGGTGCGCTGGTGCAGGGCATGGTCAGATTGTTTCAGGATCTGGGCGGGAAGCTGGAGCTGAACGCTGAAGTCGCCAACATTGAAGTCCTGCACGACCGTGCCCGAGCGGTCGTGCTTCGCGACGGCCGCCGCTGGGCGGTCGACAGCGTCGCGTCCAATGCCGATGTGGTGCACACCTATGGCGATCTGCTGGGCAGTCATGCCCGGGGCCGTGCCGAAAGCACCCGGCTCAAGGGCAAGCGCTTCAGCAACTCGCTGTTCGTGATCCATTTCGGCCTCAAACGCCCGCAGCCGCAGTTGCAGCATCACACCGTCTGTTTCGGCAATCGCTATCGGGAGCTGATTCAGGAGATATTCCACGGGCAAACGCTGGCCGAGGATTTTTCGCTGTATCTGCACGCGCCATGCATCACCGATCCGAGCCTCGCGCCGCCAGGTTGTTCGAGCCACTACGTGCTGTCGCCGGTGCCGCATCTGGGCAACGCCGACATCGACTGGGCGGTGGAAGGGCCGCGCTATCGCGACCGGATCTTCGAGTATCTGGAACAGCACTACATGCCGGGCTTGCGCGAAGATCTGGTCACCAGTCGCATCTTCACGCCCCACGATTTCCGTGACGAGCTGAATGCGCATCTGGGTTCCGCGTTCTCGCTGGAGCCAGTGCTGCAGCAGAGTGCCTGGTTCCGGCCGCACAACCGTGATGCGCAGCTGACCAATGTCTATCTGGTCGGCGCCGGCACGCACCCCGGCGCTGGGGTGCCCGGGGTGATAGGTTCGGCCAAGGCCACTGCCGGGCTGATGCTGGAGGACCTTCAGCCGTGACCGTCGATCATGACCAAGCGTTGATGGAGCATGCCGTCAACAGCATTACCGTGGGCTCCAAGAGTTTTGCTGCCGCTTCACGGTTGTTCGATCCGGTCACCCGGCGCAGTGCGGTGATGCTGTATGCCTGGTGTCGGCACTGCGATGACGTGATCGACGGCCAGGAGGGCGGTCGCGACGCTGCGCCGGTCGGCGCTGACGAAGTACGGGCGCGGCTGGCCGGGTTGATCGAGCAGACCCACGCCGTGTACGCGGGCGTTCCGGCCAGCGTGCCGGCGTTCGCCGCGTTTCAGGAGGTGGTGCGTCGTCACAAGCTGCGCCAGGCCTACGCACTGGATCATCTGGCGGGTTTTGCCATGGATGTGGAAGAGCGTCAGTATCGAAGCCTCGATGACCTGCTTGAATATTGCTACCACGTGGCGGGCGTGGTCGGGTTGATGATGGCGCAGGTTATGGGCGTCAAGGACGACCTGACCCTGGACCGCGCCTGTGATCTGGGCATGGCGTTCCAGCTGACCAATATTGCGCGGGACATTGTGGAAGACGCTGCCATTGGCCGCTGTTACCTGCCTATGCAGTGGCTGGAGGAAATGGCCGTTGACCGTCATCGCCTGACCGACGCCGAGTTCCGCCCGGCGTTGGCCGTGCTGGCGGCGCGGTTGGTGGATCTGGCAGAGCCGTTCTACCAGAGCGCCGAGGCGGGAATCACCGCTTTGCCACTGCGTTCGGCCTGGGCAGTTGCCACCGCCAGCGCTGTCTATCGAGAAATCGGCGTCAAGCTGCGGGCAGCGGGGCAGGCGGCCTGGGACGAGCGCGTGTCGACGACCAAGGCCGACAAGATCAGGCTGGTGATCAGCGGTGGCTGGCGGGCGCTGGCTTCTCGTGGCCGGAACTGGCCGCCGCGGGACCCGAACCTGTGGCGGCGGCCTCATCGGCCTTGCGAAGTGGTCCCTGATGCATCGCCCGTAGCTGTGCCTTGAGCCGGGCAGTCGAGGGCGCGTAGAGGAAACCGAACGACACGCAGCGTTCCTTGCCTTCCACCGCGTGGTGCATCAGATGCGCCTGATACAGGCGTTTGAGGTAGCCATTGCGCGGCACATAGCGCAGAGGCCAGCGCCGGTGCACCAACCCGTCGTGAGCCAGGAAATAGAGGAAGCCGTAGGCAGTCATGCCTGCGCCGATCCATTCCAGCGGGTGCATGCCCTGCGTGCCGAGGGCAATCAGCACGATCGCGACGCCGGCGAACACGACCGCATACAGATCGTTCTTCTCGAACCAGCCGTTTCGCGGCTCATGGTGGGAGCGATGCCAGCCCCAGCCCCAACCGTGCATGATGTACTTGTGCGCAAACCAGGCGAAACCTTCCATGCCCGCCAGGGTCGCCAGAAATACGAGTGTGTTGAGCAGCATCGTTAAACCTCAGTGCCAGACCCGGCATAGGACTGCGGGTTGCGAAGACTGTTCATTGAGCCTGAGCGTTCGCACCCTGTCGAGCCCGTCGGGCGGCAGGCTACTGTCCTTGGCCTCAAGCCAGATTCAAAAAGTGGGAGGCAGCTTGCTGGCGACAGCGTCACTTCACCCACACATCTTCATTGCCTGATCAAACGCTATCGCCAGCAAGCTGCCTCCCACACGTACAGCGCCGCTTTTTACTGGCCAACGGTGAATTCCAAGGCTTCCCGGAGCAATGGCGTTAGTTGATCCAGCAGGGTCTGCACCGAGCGCAGTGCGCGGCAGTCGGGGCGGGTGAGGAGCCACAGGTCCGTGTCGCAGCCTGACAGCGGCTGGCTGAGTTGCTCCACGCCTTGCAGGCGCTGCGCGGTGAAATGGGTCAACGGCGCGATGCCCAGGCCGGCTTCCACCAACTGACTGGCCGCCGCCATGCTGCTGCATCGGTAACGCGGCACCACGGCCGGATGGGTTTGCCTGCGCCAGACCACCGAGGGGTGTTCGGACATCGAGTCATCGAGGCTGATCCACGGCAACGCGGCGGGCGACTCCCGAAACGCCTCGCGATAATCCGGCCGACCCGCAATCACGTAATGCGCGGTGCCCAGTCGCAGCCCGACCAAGTGTTCGGGCGGGGTGTTGGTCAGGCGCACGGCAATATCGGCGTCGCGGCGGCTGAGGTTGGCAAAAGCGTTGGAAGTCGCCAGTTCCAGCGCCAGCCCCGGGTAGCCCGGCATGAACGAAGCGAGTGCGGGCAGCAGCAGGCTATGCAGCACCGACTCGGTGCAGGTCACCCGAACCGTGCCGCTGACTACTTGCTCGCCCTGTCGCAGCGCCAGCCGCGCTGCCTGAAGCGCCATTTCCGCGCGTTCGGCCTGCTCGGCAAGCGCCTGGGCGGTATCGGTTGCGACGTAGCCGGTTCGGTTTTTCTCGAACAGCGCCGCGCCTAGCGCCGCTTCCAGGCGGCGGATGGAACGGAACACCGTCGAGACATCGACCTGCAGCAACTCCGCGGCCCGCGCAAGGGTACGCCCGCGAGCCAGCGCCAGAACCAGGGTCAGATCGGCTTGCGTGAGTTCATATTGCACTGCTGCATTAATCCTTTGCCTGAATGCCCATACTCAATGCGTCGCTGACTATCCTAGACTGATTTCATCAAGCCGGGGAGCGCATTCGAACCCGGCTCCAACGCTTTGCATCGAGGTCCGAACATGTCAGCTCTACCGTTGATCGGTGTCACGTCCTGCCGTCAGCAACTGGGGAAATACGCTTCACATACCGTAGGCGACAAATATGTCGAGGCGGCGCGTTTCGCCGGACTGCCGGTTCTGTTGCCAGCGCTCGAAACTCCGATAGAGCCAGCGCAACTGCTGGGAAACCTGGACGGCCTGTTGTTCACCGGCTCGCCATCGAACGTGGAACCCGGCCATTACCAGGGCGCACCGAGCATCGAAGGAACGTTGCATGATCCGCATCGGGATCGCTACACCTTGCCGCTGCTCAGGCAGGCCATCGCTCAAGGCGTGCCAGTGTTCTGCATCTGCCGTGGCTTTCAGGAGCTGAACGTGGCGCTCGGCGGCACCTTGCACCAAAGGGTGCAGGATCTGCCGGGCTATCTGGACCATCGCGAGCCGCAGAGCGATTCGCTGGAAGTCAAATATGCCGCGCGCCACGGCGTGCAGGTCCAGCCGGGCGGGGTGCTGGAGGCGCTGGGGCTGGGCCGGAACTTTGAAGTCAACAGCCTGCACAGTCAGGGCATCGACCGGCTGGCGCCTGCGTTGCGGGCCGAAGCCCTGGCACCGGACGGTCTGGTGGAAGCCGTCTCTGTAAGAGACGCGCCGGGCTTTGTACTCGGCGTACAGTGGCACCCTGAATGGGCACTGCGCGACAACCCTGTGTCGTTGCGCCTGTTCGAGGCGTTCCGCGATGCCTGCGCGGAGCATGCCCGCGTACGGTCGCGATGATGTGCTGAGGTGTGCTCGCAAACGTGATTTAATAGCCCGCTTCCACGGCCCGCAATGACATTGTCGGGCCCATTGCGGACATTTCTCACATAAGGCGATTATGGACACGGGAGCACGACTCAAGCTGGTGCGCGAAAGCTACAAGCTGTCTCAACGCGAGCTTGCCAGACGCAGTGGTGTGACCAACGCAACCATTTCCCTGATCGAGCAAAACCGCGTCAGCCCATCCGTCAGCTCGCTCAAGAAGCTGCTGGAAGGCATTCCCATGACGCTGGCGGATTTCTTCACCTTCGACCAGCCGCCAGGTCGCGACCAATATGTGTTCCGCGCCGGTGATCAACCCGATCTGGGGCGCAACGGTGTGCGTCTGTTGCTGGTTGGCGCGACGCTACCGGAGCGCCAGATGCGTTTTTTGCGCGAGCAGTACGCGCCGGGTGCCGACTCTGGCGAAGAGCCGATTGTGCATGGCGAAGGCGAGGAGTGCGGGCTGGTGACTCGTGGCACGATCGAGCTGACCATCGACGGGCAGGTCAACATTCTCGGGCCGGGCGACGGCTATTACTTCCCGACCACCTTGCCGCATCGCTTTCGCAATATCGGCCAGGATGAAGCCGAAATCATCAGTGCCAATACCCCGGCCAATTTCTGACATCTCTTTAAAACGCGCTCGCCCGTGACATATGCGGTGCTCATGCCGATGCTTTCGCGGGCGAGCGGAGCGACGCCTGACGGATCGCTGCCCGGTGCGAGTCAACTGTCTTTTGTCATCCTCTGATGAGCGGACAAGCGGAGTCCGCTCTCAGGCCAAAGCCGGATCTCGCAGGCGACGCAGAACGCGACTTGTGCAGGCCGAGCGGAGGCGTTGCGCAGGGGGAAACGAGCCATGGATGGCGAGTTAGCGCCGTAGGGCCAGGGACGGCCCAGCGGCGCTGGCTCGGCGTCCTGCCTCGCTCCCCGGCTCCGCGACACCTCCACTCGGCCTGCACCAACGTCGCGGTTGGCGGTGTCTGGGCTGACGATGTAAGGGCTCATTTCGTGGGATCGGGCGGCGCTCTGCTTGTCCGCGAAGACCGACCGGCGACGCATAGGTTGTGTCTGCAATGGCGCATTCGTGGACGAGCGGATTACAGCAGACTCCACGACACTCCAGCGTAAATCCCGCGCCCATCGCCGGGCGTTGAGCGGGCGACGTCCCGGCCGCCGTCGTCGTAGCCCGGCGTGACCGTGCTCGCATAGCGCCGGTTGGTCAGGTTGCGCAGGTCCAGCCAGGTCTGCCACTTCTTGTCCGGCGACGCGTAGCCGAACGTCGCGCCGAGCAAGGTGTAAGCATCGGCGTAGAACGAGTTGGCGTAGTCCACGGCCATGTCCGAGGAGTGCTCGGTGTTAAGGCCCGCATACAACCCGGTTGGATGGCTGTAGCGCAGTTCAGCCTGATAATAATGTCTTGCGATGCCCGGCAGGCGATTGCTGCCAAATCGGTCGTCGTCACGGTAATGGAAGTCGCTGTAGGTGTAGGCCTGGCGCAACGCCAGTTTGCCAGCCGCGCCGCCTTCCCAGAGCGGGCTGTCCAGCCCCAGCTCCACGCCCTGATGCACCGTGGGGCTGGCATTGGACTCGGCGATGATCGCCGAGGTGGTCGCGGTCGCGGCCTGCGTTTCCACGTTCAACAGCTCGTGGCGTACTTGTGAGTAATACCAGGCCAGATCCCAGTCACCGAACCAGGCAGTGCCACGGCCGCCCAGCTCCAGCGTCGTGGCGGTCTGGTTGTCGAGTTTGACGCCGCCGCTCTGCAAGCCCGTCGCGGCACCGCTGCCAGCCGGGAAGTAGCGATTGGAACCCCAGATCATTGACCAGGCATGCGGTGGCTCGACCGAGCGGCTCAGGTTGCCGTACACCTGCAAATCAGGCGTGAAGTCGTAGCGCAGACCAAGGCGTGAGGCGTAGTCCCATGCGTGGGTGCTGGTCAGATCGTCGGTGTCAGGGTAGGTCACCTCGGTTTCGCGCCGCGTGTAGACCGCCGCAATGCCTGTGCTTAGCCACAGGTCCGGCACCAGCTCCAGCTCGTTGGACAGTTGCAGGACCGAGTCGGAGCCCAGGTAGCTGTAGTCCCGGGTCTTGGTGCCCCTGGCATAACCCGCCGTGTTGCCGGTGGGAATGCGGACATACTCGGACGCGCCGTTGTTTGGCAGGCCTTTGGTGGTCCGCAGGCCCAGCGTGGTGGTGCTCTGGCGCCCGAACAGAGTGTCGTTGCGGATGTATTTGAGTGTCCCGCTGATATCGGTGTAAGCGACTTTCAGGCGGTTGGTGCCTTCGCGCAGGTCCATCGGGTAGTCGTGGTACACCAGCCCCGTTTCGATCCGCGAGGAGTCGTCCAGGTACAGGGTCGTGGTGTTGCCCAGCCAGGTGCTGCCCGGTTGCAGACGTTTGGAATCTCGCGCCACGTTAAGCGCATTGGCACTGCGTGGATCGTGGCGGATCTGGTCGCGGGTCAGGCGGCCGGGGGTGTCGTTGTCGGTTTCCCGATAGCGGAAATAGAAGCGCGTTTCCAGATTCGGGCTGAAGCGATAGCCGACATTCGCCGCCATGCCTTTGCCGCCGCCTGCGCTCTGGTCTTGAAAACCGTGGTAGTTGGAGTCAGTCAGGCTCAGGTAATAATCCAGGTCGCCCAGCACCTGGCCGGAGCTGATCTCGCGCTTGGCGTAACCATGGCTGCCTGCCTCGTAGCGCAGTCGCAAACGCGGAGTGTCGTAGCCGGTGTGGGTGACGTAATTCACGGCGCCGCCCAGCGCCAGCGAACCGCGTTCAAGACCGTTGGCACCGCGCAGCACTTCTACACGGCTTAGCCACAGCGGCTCCTTGAGTTCGTAAGGCGTACCGCCGGGGCCGGTGAGTGGCAGGCCGTCGATGGTTTCGAACAGGCCGGAAGCATGGGCGCCCGGCGCGCGGTTGAGGCCCGAACCGCGGATGGAGATCTTCGCTCCTTCATTATTGGCCGCTTTGGCGTAGATGCCCGGCTGATAGCGGAACACATCTTCATTGCTGGCGACTCGCCCCTGCGCAACGCTGTTCATGTCGACAACGTTACTGGCGCCCGGCACCTGGCGAAGGGATTCCTGCGCCTGTTCCACCGGACTGGCCGCCGCGCCTTGTACCTCGATACTGGAAAGATTCAGCGTGCCGGTCTCGTCAGCTTGCGCCCCGGGCGAGCACACCAGCATGAGCCCGAGTCCCAGCCCTGTCATGCAGCCACGTCGGGCGGCGCCCGGAGGCAACAGCGAAGCAATCAGCGACAACGGGAAAGGGACGGTGTGGTGCACGTGTTTTCGCCTCGTGGCTTGGGCTGTCGTCCTGCAGAGGTGCCAACGACAGCATTCGCAAAGCCTGAAGCCATGCGTTATGGGGATGCGGACACGCGAGAGCGTGCCCGAGGACAGGTCTTCGATGCCCGGACTGCCCGGCGCGTCACGTCCGCGTCGTTCACGACCTCCAGACAAACACAACCGCTGGTCGCCGCACTGCGCATTTCGTTCAACTAAAGGCCGTGGGTCGCTTCCAAATTGCATCGATGGCTGAAATATCAGGAGACATCTCATGACAGACCAGACCTGCGCTTGCCCGGATTGCACATGCGGCACCACTGGTGACCTGATGGTGGAGCGGGACAATCAGCGCTTCTGCAGCCCGGCCTGCGCCGACCAGCATCCCGATGGCGAACCCTGCCCAGGCGATGACTGCCACTGCGAGAACGCCGGTGAAGTGGAAGGGCGACCGGTGACCAACTCGACGCTGGACGAAGCGCTGGAAGAAACATTCCCGGCCAGCGATCCGATCTCGCCGTGATGCAGCGTGGTCAACCCGTCCCATAGACGCAGCATTTGCCGCGAGTATCTCAACAAGAGCGTATGCACACGAGCCTGCCCATGATTCCGTTGCGTTTTACATCCTTTGCCCGCAAAACCGTTCCTCTGCTGATCCTCGGTCTGGCGGGCTGCGGTGCGGACGATACCCGTCCAAATGTCACCTCGCCGGGTTCCGAGAAACAGACCTCGACCAAGGTCCTCGAAGCCGGCGCGGACCTGCTTCAGGACAAGCCGCCGCTGGAACAGCTGAACACTTATCTGGACGGCTTCCATTTCTATAACGGAGCGCCCGACTCGCAGATGGAGGCGCATCACTACTGCTCGATGCTCAACGAAGAAGTCACCCAGTGCGTGATCTTCGACGGCAACGTCAAGGAATCGCACCTCATGGGCGTTGAGTACATCATCAGCGCGCGACTGTTCGCCCAATTGCCGGAGGCGGAAAAGGCCTATTGGCACAGCCATGCTCACGAGGTGACCTCAGGCCAGCTCATTGCCCCGGCAGTACCGGAACCGGCCGAGCACGCGCTGATGAGCAAACTGGCCAACACCTATGGCAAGACCTGGCACACGTGGCACACCGACAAGGACAAACGCCTGCCGCTTGGCGTGCCGCAACTGATGATGGGCTTCACCGCCGACGGCCAGGCCGATCCGGCGATGGTCAAGGCGCGGGATGAACGGATGGGGCTGGACAGCGTCGCCGAGCGCGAGTCTCGAAAGGACATCAAACCGCAGCCGGTGTTACCGGGCGCCAATGCCTGGACCACCGGCAAGGTCATCCAATTGAAGGATCCGACCGGCACCGCGCACCATCATCCGGCTCCCTCGCCGGAGGCGAACGCAAAAGGCACCAATAGCCGGTCACCGGCACCCTGACGGCTCGTGCAGCCATCCATCGTGCATCGATCAGCCTTATTGATGAGAACCGCTGAGGAGAACCCATGACCCAGCCCGTCCTTGATCCGGGTTTCAACGACCAGGACCTCACGCTCCAAGTGCCGGAGGCAATGTTTTTCCACGACGATGGCGCTACGCCCAATAGTCGCTTTCCGGTGCTTGTGTATCACCTGCAACCGACCGGCCACCTGCAACCGAGCGAAGATGCCGCCACGGCGTTCGAATCACTGTTTGCCCGCAATGGCTGGCCTGCGCTATGGCGCGACGGAGTATTCGACTATCACCATTACCACTCGACTGCCCACGAAGCACTGGGCGTCGCACGCGGCGACGCGCTGCTGCGTCTGGGCGGTGAGCAGGGCAAAGATGTGCAGGTCGAGGCTGGCGATGTACTGATATTGCCGGCAGGTACCGGGCATTGCCGCTTGCGGCAGAGCGAGGATTTTCTGGTGGTCGGCGCGTACCCGAAAGGTCAGGAAGACTACGATATCCAGCGCCCTGAAACTGCCAACCATGCCGAATCGCTCAAGCGCATAGCCGCTGTCAGCGTGCCGGGCCGGGATCCGGTGACCGGCGAGGGCGGCTTTCTGGTCAACAGCTGGATAAAGGAATAGCCAGGCGGATCAGCGCAGCGAGCTTCGGGAAGATGCGAGTCTGAATCAGACTGCAACCGGAGCGGGGCGGCATTGAACCCCGCTCCGGTGTGTTGCCAGCTTCATCAATGCTCAGGGTTTGAACACCGCACGCATGCAGTTATCCATTTTCTCCTTGAACATGGCGTAGCCTTTGGGCGCTTCCTCCAGGCTCATTGGATGAGTGAGCAAGTAGGAAGGGTCCAGTTCGCCTTTCTGGATGTGCTCGAACAGCTTGTTCGCATAGCGTTGGCCCGGCTGCTGGCCCGAGCGCAGCGTCAGAGCCTTGTTGACGATGGCACCCATCGGGAATTTGTCCAGCAGGCCGCCGTAGACGCCGACCACCGAAACCGTACCGCCCTTGCGACAGGCGCGGATGGCCTGGCGCAGCACAGTGCCGCGCTCGGTGTGCAGGCGCAGCATCTGCTTGGCCTTGTCGTAGGCGTAGTCGATTTCCGTGCCGTGGGCTTCCATGCCGACGCAGTCGATGCAGCGGTCCGGCCCGCGGCCACCGGTCAACTCCAGCAAAGCCTCGTGAACGTCAGTCGTTTCATAGTTGATAACGGCCGCGCCGCCTTTCTGCTGAGCCAGGCGCAAGCGGTCCGGGTAGCGGTCTATGGCGATGACCTGCTCGGCGCCCATGAGGAATGCGCTGCGAATAGCCATCTGTCCGACACCGCCGCAACCCCACACGGCAACGATGTCACCTGGCTGGATATCGGCGTTGTCGGCGGCAAAGTAGCCGGTCGGCGCAGCGTCGGAGACAAACAGCGCCTGTTCATCGGTAACGCCTTCAGGCACCGTGAACAGATTGACGTCGGCGAACGGCACCCGCACATAGGTGGCGTGGCTGCCCGCGTAGCCGCCGAAGGCATGACTGTAGCCGATAATGCCGCAGCATGGCTGGCCATAGGCGATGTCGGTTGCCGAAGGATTGGGGTTGGAGTTGTCGCAGCAGGAGAAGTCGGTCCGCTTGCACGGTTCGCAGTCGCCGCAACCGACAATGGAAATAGTGATGACCTTGTCGCCTTTCTTGACCGACTTGACCGCCGAGCCGGTTTCCACCACTTCACCCATGAACTCGTGGCCGATGATATCGCCAGGCTTCATCGCCGGGACATAACCGCCCAGCAAATGCAGATCCGAGCCACAGACCGATGACAGGGTGACGCGAATGATGGCGTCCTTGGGATTGAGAATGCCAGGATCGGGAACAGTGTCGACTTGCAGATGGTTGGGAGCTTGCCAGGTCAGTGCACGCATCAGAGAGTCCCTCGCTGCAGGTTGGCGGACGCGGCGGACGCCGGGTTAACGGCGGCAACCGGCGGATGGTCGCCTGCATGCACCGAATCAGGTCGGGAATTGCCAGGCGACGCGTTGCCGGCAGGCGCATGCAGGAACAGGAAGTCACGGATCTCGCTGGAGCGCATCTGGTTGGTGGTGACCTCACCGGTTTCCATCTGCTGTTTAAGGCTGGCCAAAAGGTTGAGCAGGGCTTTTTCGCTGAATGCCCCGACCGCCGAAGCCAGCGCGTAGCCCAGCTTGCCGCCCGCCGGCTCACAGACCGCGATCACTTTCACCTCAGTGCCCCGATGGCCGGGCGCGTTTTTGAGGTATACGGAAATCTCGTGTTGCCAGCTGCCGGCCGGTACGGTCCGCCAGCGCAGGGTGGTGCCGTCGCTGGGTTCGTCCATTTTCAGGGTCCAGGTCAGCGTGCGGCCCAACGGGCCACGGACGGTCCACTTGCTGGTGTGATCGTCGATGGCTTCAAGGGTGTCGACCCAGGGAATCAGCGGGCCGATGTTCTGCGGCTGCTTGATGAATTCCAGTACTTGTTCCAGCGGTTTGGCGATAGTGACGCTGCGGGTCACGGCCTCGCTGGCTTTCCAGCCATGCGTGCGCTGAAACTGTTGTTCGAACGGGGTGGGCGTCAGCTTGCGTTGAATCACGCAATTGCCCGATGCGCCGCGATACACGCAGTAGGCACCCAAAGCGGCTTGCAGGACGCCGCTGATGCCGCCACTGCGCAAGGCATTGATCAACAACAGGCTTCCGGCCAATACCGAAAGGGTTCTTTCAGGGGGTGCAATGTCAGGATGATGAATGCGATAGGGCGTGGACTTCGCCGCAATCAAAGGGGCCTGGCTCTGGTGGGCTTCGCTCATGGCGACCTCGAACTGACAGGTTTCAAGGATGTCGAGCGGCGACATCTGACGGTCCGCTCGACGGTCAAGCTCTCATTTAGCGTTACCGCGCGCCGTGCGGCGTTGCCGCACAGTATTGCCGCGCGCTATCAACGCTTGGCGACTGCGTCAGGGTCTTGCGAACGTTGCAGGAACGCCGTGGTGATTTCCGGCAGGTGGTCGCGCAGCCAGTCGGCCATGGCGACTTCCTGAGGCAGGATCTGCTCGCAGGCCCGTTGAGTCTCGACATCGCCGACATCTTTGGCTGCCTGAATCAGTACGGTGTAGGTGGCGATCTCGATATTCTCGAATACATAGCCGGCCATTGCGCCTTTGACTACTTCATCTGAAACGGCCATACCACCAACTGCCTGGCCGAACGCCATCAGCTTGGCCGCCATGTCCTTGAACGCTGAGGTACTGCCGTGCAAGCGTTCAATACAGCCCTTGAGCAATTCCTGTTGGCCCAGTGTCTCCTGAATGTGCTGCTCGATGCGCTGCTTGAGCATCGGGTAGTGTTCCAGGCGGTCAGCCTGGGCCTTGAGCATGCTTTCGGCCTGTTGCTCCATAGCGTGCGCATCGCGAAGCCAATCCAGCAGATTGTCCTGTTTTGTAGCCATGATGAATACCTCGTCCGAGTGAGTGGTATGGGGTAGAAAAATCAGTGGCTTTCGGGTTCAGATATTTTGACCGGTGCATGACGAGCGGTCAGATGGCGTGTTCACCCGACCATGACATCCAGTTCGTAGCCTTGCGGGTTCAGGCACTGCCAGCGCCATGCATCACGCAACATCGATTCAAGGTTATGCCGGGCTCGCCAGTTAAGCTCGCGCAGGGCTTTGCCGGGGTCGGACCAGCACTGCGCAACGTCCCCGGAGCGACGCGGCTCGAAGACCAATGGCACGGAAACGCCGCTGATCTTCTCGAAGGTGCGCACCACCTCCAGTACTGAATAGCCGCGCCCGGTCCCCAGGTTCCAGACTGAGACACCACGCTGACGCCGGTTCTTCTCCAGGGCCTTGAGATGGCCGTCAGCCAGGTCGACGACGTGCAGATAATCACGAATGCCGGTGCCGTCGGGTGTGGGGTAGTCGTTGCCATAGACATGCAGAGCAGGGCGCAACCGGGTGGCAACCTGCAGCAGGTACGGCAGCAGATTGTTGGGAACATTGCGCGGCGACTCGCCCAGCAGCCCGGAGGGGTGGGCTCCGATGGGGTTGAAATAGCGCAACAAGCCGATTGACCAGCGCGAATCCGAGCTGGCAACGCTTTTCATCACGTGCTCGGCCATCAGCTTGGAATGGCCGTACGGATTGGTCGGTTGACCCAACGCACAGTGCTCGTCCACTGGCATCTTTTCGCACTGGCCGTAGACGGTGGCCGATGAACTGAACAACAGGTTGAATACGCCGGCCTCGGCCATGGCCTGGCAGAGATTGACGCTGCCGCTGACATTGGTCTCGAAGTAACGCAAGGGTTCGCGAACGCTTTCACCCACCGCTTTCAGACCTGCGCAGTGCACCACGGCCTCGACAGGATAATCGGCGAACAGCGCTGCGAGCGTCGCCTTGCTGCGTACGTCCCCCAGGACGAACTGGAAATGTCGTCCGCTGATCCTCGTGATTCGCTCAAGCGTCTCGCGCGAGCTGTTGCACAGGTTGTCCAGTATCACTACGTCTTTACCGCTTTGCAGCAGCGCCAGCACTATATGAGCGCCAATGTACCCCGCACCACCGGTCACTAGGATCATGGTTATTTTTCCTTCCATTGTTTTCGCGGCCTCGGGAAGAGGCTGACGACCCCATCGCTGCCTGACCGGCAGACTCGAAGCGGAGCCTTTACGAGCGAAAATCAGCAGCAACCGACCCTACCGACCTACATCTGTCAGGTGCCGGAAAAGCTTTCGCCTAAGATTATGGGCGCGTCCACGTCCACGAGTTCCGCGAATACCTCCCAGTGGTGCATACACTTCATCGGGTTGTTTGAACGGCTGGCACGCAAACGCTCTCAATACCTGCACAACGCGCAGCGCACAGGCCATGTGCGCGTCCATTTCCCGAGAATGCGGTCGAAGTTCCGTCCCCCTGACGTGACCTTCAGATTCGTCCAGGTACTTTTTTCAACGAAAGCTTCAACGAGAGGAGAACTGCATGCATCAAGACGAGACGAAACAAGCCAGCCCCTCTGACTCAGCCTCGACCGAGACCGCCGAGCCTGCGCAGCGCCCTTTATTGCTTTGTCTGTCGCACCTGCGCTGGGGCTTTGTCTACCAGCGCCCGCAGCATGTGATGTCACGGCTGGCGCAAGGATATGACGTGGCATTTTTCGAGGAGCCGGTTTTCGAAGAGCTGGCCGCCGCGCAGACCGGCTCGGCGGAGTCGCCACGATCATGGCTGGAACAGCTGCCGCAGCCCGAAGGGGTCATCGTGCTCGTGCCGCATCTGCCGCACGGGCTCAGTGCACAGGAGGTGAATCGCGAGCAGCGCATGCTCCTCGACGCGTGGCTGCATGACCACTCCGCGGCTGAGCTGATTCTCTGGTACTACACGCCCATGAGCCTGTCGTTCTCCGACCATCTGTGGGCCAGTGTCACTGTGTTTGACTGCATGGATGAACTTTCGGCATTCAAAGGGGCGCCTCCAGAGCTGGTCGACATGGAAAAAGACCTGATGGAAAGGGCCGACGTGGTGTTTACCGGCGGCTATAGCCTATGGGACGCCAAGAGTCAGCAACACCCCAATGCCCACGCAATGCCCAGCAGCGTCGATATTGCGCACTTTGCAGCCGCGCGCGACGCACAGGAAGATCCGCCTGATCAGCAGCATATCGCGCACCCGCGCCTGGGCTTTTTTGGCGTGATCGACGAGCGTTTCGACATCGAGCTGGTACGCGAGCTGGCCACTTCCCGGCCTGACTGGCAGGTAGTGTTAATCGGCCCGGTGGTCAAAATCGACCCCGACACGCTTCCGCGTCTGGACAACATTCATTATCTGGGTGGCAAGCGTTACGACGAGCTTCCCGTCTACCTGTCGGGCTGGGACGTGGCATTGATGCCCTTTGCGCTCAATGAGTCGACCCGCTTTATCAGCCCCACCAAGACTCCGGAATACCTTGCCGGCGGCTGCCCGGTGGTATCGACGCCGATTACCGACGTGATCAGAAGCTATGGTGACAGCGGCGTGGTGACCATTGCCGCCACCGCGGACGAGTTTGTCTCGGCAATCGAAAAGGCGCTCGGGCAAAAAGGCTCCACCCAATTTCTGGAACGCGTCGACGCCGCACTGGCCGGCATGTCCTGGGACAAAACCTGCGCAAGCATGAAGGAGCAGATCGAATGCCTGAGATAACCAGAGAGTCGGCCACCAATGGCCAGGGTGCGGTGTATGACTTCCTGATCGTCGGCGCGGGTTTTGCCGGTAGCGTGCTCGCAGAGCGTCTTGCGGCAGGGCTGGGCAAAAAGGTGCTGATGATTGATCGGCGCGAACACATCGGCGGCAACGCCTATGATCACCTCGACAGCGCCGGCGTGCTGGTGCACCGCTACGGGCCGCACATTTTCCACACCAACGCCGAGCGCATTTTCGATTACCTGTCGCGATTTACCGAGTGGCGCTCGTATGAGCACCGTGTGCTGGCTCGGGTGGATGGGCAACTGGTGCCGATCCCGATCAACCTCGACACGCTTAATCGACTCTATGGTCTGAACATGGATGAGGCAGAGGCCGAAGCGTTCCTGGCCAGCCGTGCCGAGCCGGTGGACAACATCCGCACTTCGGAGGACGTGGTCGTCAATCAGATCGGACGCGAACTCTACGAGAAGTTCTTTCGCGGCTATACCCGCAAGCAGTGGGGGCTGGATCCTTCGCAACTGGACAAATCGGTCACCTCGCGGGTACCGACGCGCACCACCACCGACGACCGGTATTTCACTGACCGCTACCAGGTGATGCCGCTGCACGGCTACACACGGATGTTCGAGCGGATGGTGAGTCATCCCAATATCGACATCCTGCTGGGCGTGGATTTCGCCGAGCTGCGCGAACAGCTGCAGTTCCGGCATCTGGTCTATTGCGGGCCGATTGACGAATATTTCGACTATTGCTATGGCCGGCTGCCGTATCGTTCCTTGCGCTTCGAGCATAAATCCATGGACCAGGCCGAGTTCCAGCCTGTGGCGGTGGTCAATTACCCGGACGAAGCAGTTCCCTACACGCGCATCACCGAATACAAGCACCTGACCGGCCAGCAGCACACAAAAACCAGCGTCACTTACGAGTACCCGTGTGCCGATGGCGACCCGTACTACCCGATCCCGCGGCCGGAAAATGCCGAACTCTACAAACGCTACCAGGCCCTGGCCGATCAATCGGACGAAGTGACGTTTCTTGGCCGGCTGGGCACCTACAAGTACTACAACATGGATCAGGTAGTCGGTCAGGCGTTGGCGCTTTACCAACGGCTGGCTGAAGCCCACGCACCGCTGGCGACCACACAGCCTGCGGAGGAATGACCATGTCGGGTGTATTCCAGAGTTTTTTCATCGGCGGTTTCGAGTGCTCGACGCATCGGCGACGCGACGGCGTACGGCTCGATCTGGTGAATTCGACAGGCCATGGGCGCTGGGCGGGGGAAGATTTCGCCGCCATGACCGGCATGGGGATACGGACCGTGCGCGACGGACTGCGCTGGCACCTGATCGAAAAACGACCGGGCGTTTACGACTGGAGCAGCTTTGTGCCGATGTTGCGCGAGGCGCGTCGGCAGGGCACGCAGGTGATCTGGGATCTGTGTCATTACGGTTACCCGGATGATCTTGATATCTGGCGACCACAGTTCGTCGAACGCTTCGCGCGTTTCGCCGCTGCGGCCGCGCAGGTGGTTCAGGACGAAGGCGAAAGCGTGCCGTTCTACTCGCCGGTCAACGAGATTTCGTTCTGGAGCTGGGCCGGGGGCGATGTCGCGTACTTCAATCCCGGCAGCGAGCGACGCGGCATGGAGCTCAAGCATCAGCTGGTGCGGGCGAGCATCGCTGCCATCGACGCAGTACGTGCCGTAGAGCCGCGGGCACGCTTTGTTCAGGCCGACCCGCTGATTCATGTAATCCCCGGCTCGCGACGCAGTGATGAGATCGAAGCGGCAGAGAATTATCGTCAGGCGCAGTTCGAGGCCTGGGACCTGTTAAGCGGGCGGCAATGGCCGGGGCTTGGCGGTGGGCCGGAATACCTGGACGTCCTCGGTGCCAATTACTACCCGCATAACCAGTGGGTATTCAACGGCCAGCGCATCAACCGCGGCGAGAAAAACTACCGGCCTCTGTGCGGCATGCTGCGCGAGCTGTACGCGCGCTACAAGCGGCCGATCGTGATCTCTGAAACCGGCGCGGAAAATGAACAGCGCGTGCCATGGCTGCGTTATGTGAATGAGCAGGTCATGGCCGCACTGTCCGGCGGCGTACCTATTGAAGGCATCTGCTGGTACCCGATACTCGATTACCCTGGCTGGGACGACGGGCGTTATTGCCCGGCCGGCTTGTTGGGTTACGCAGATGGTGAGGGGCGGCGCGCGCCGTTTCACCCGCTGCAGGCCGAACTGCGCAGGGGCGCTGAAGAATTTGATGCGTTGCGCCTGGCTACCGCCGGCACCAGCAGAGGCTTTTGACCCATGAAAACCACGGCCGCAACACCGTTGCCCGCACGACCGGTCCGCTTTCTGCTGCGCTACGTTGCGTTGCGGCCCTGGCATTTCGGCGTGATGTTCCTGCTGATCGTCGGCGCCGCCAGCTGCGCGGTGGCCGTGCAGTACGGCATGAAAATGCTGGTCGACGTCATGACCATCGGCGATCGCAACAGTGAGCACATCTGGTTTCCGTTCTTTCTGTTCATAGGGCTGATCGTGGTCGAGAACCTGTTCTGGCGTCTGGGTGGCTGGCTGGGTTGTCGTACCGTTGTGGCCAGCTGTGCGGACCTGCGGGTGGACCTGTTCAATCACCTGACCGGCCACCCGATGCGCTATTTCTCGCAGCATTTTTCCGGCGCGCTCGCCAATCGCATCTCGGCGGCGGGCGCCGCGGCCGGATCGATATATGGCGGCCTGGCGTGGAAGATCATCCCGCCCTGTGTCGATTTCCTTGGCGCGATTGTCGTGCTGTGTACCGTCAGCGTGAACATGGCGCTTGCGCTGGTGGGCTGTGTATTGTTCGTCGGCGTGCTGATCATGGTGTTCGGTGTGCTGGGCAACAAAAAGCACGTGGCTTTTGCTGCGCACTCGGCGCGTGTCGGCGGCGAAATGGTCGACCAGGTGTCGAATATCTGGACCATCAAGGCCTTTTCCGCTCGTGAGCGCGAACGTCAGCGGCTCGAACAGTCGATTGGCAGAGAGGCCAAGGCGCAGCGGCGCAGCTGGATCTATCTGGAAAAAGCCAGGCTGTTGCATGACGTGTGTCTGTCCGTGATGGCGGGCGGGATGCTCGGCTGGGCCCTCATGCTGTGGCGCGACAGCGCGGTAACGGCCGGTGACGTAGTGATGATCAGCGCGCTGACGTTCCGAATCCTGCATGGCTCGCGGGATCTGGCGCTGGCGCTGGTGGATACGTCGCAGCAGATGGGGGTGATTGCCGAAACATTGCGCATCATCATGCAGCCCCATGCGCTCAGCGATAACAAGCAGGAGCTGACCCCCAATCAGGGTGCGATACGTTTCGTCGACGTGGTGTACAGCTATCCCGAAGGCAGGACCATCTTCGACGGCCTGAATCTGGACATCCCGGCCGGCCAGCGCGTTGGCATTGTCGGCTCGTCGGGCGCCGGCAAGTCGACTTTGCTCAGCCTGTTGCAGCGGCTTGATGATGTTACTGGCGGCGCGATCCTTATTGGCGACCGCGACATCCGCTCTGTCAGCCAGGACAGCCTGCGCCGCCAGATTGCCGTGGTGCCTCAGGAGCCGACCCTGTTCAATCGAAGCATCTTCGACAACATCGCCTACGGCCATCCGGACCCACGCTATGAAGACGTGATCAGGGCGTCACGAAACGCCTATTGCGACGAGTTCATCCGCGAACTGCCCGACGGCTATGACACGCTGGTGGGCGAGCGCGGCGTGAAACTCTCCGGCGGGCAACGCCAGCGACTGGGGTTGGCCCGGGCGTTCCTGAAAAATGCGCCCATCCTCATTCTCGACGAAGCGACGTCGGCGCTCGACTCGCATTCCGAGGCGGTGATTCAGGCGGCGCTGGCCAAGCTCATGATCGGCCGCACCGTGCTGGTGGTCGCCCATCGCCTTTCGACAGTCGCCCAGTTCAACCGGGTGATCGTGCTCCACGACGGAAAGATCATCGAAGACGGCCCGCCCAAGCAGTTGCGCAACCAGGGTGGCGTCTATGAGTCACTCTGGGTCGCGCAAACCCTCGCGCATGACTGAGCGGGCGCGATCATCAGTGCCTGTCAATGCACGTCCGCGCGGCGGCCACTAGCCGGTGCGCCCCGAGCCGCGACCTGCAACAACGCTACATAGCACAGCGCCGACGCGGCGATGCCTACCAGCGGCGCGATCCAGGGTGAGAGGCAGGCCAATAGAGCGCCGACGGCGTAGGCCGACAGCCCGCGCCAGTTGTAACGAGGCAGGTTGACGCTGGACAGAGCCGGGTACTTGCCCCGATGGCGATACCAGAAATCAGCCATGATCACGCCGCCCACCGGGGGGATGATCGAGCCTAGCAGCACCAGGAACGGGATCAGCATTTCGTACATGCCGCCAATGGCGAGCACGATGCCGATCGCGGCCGCCGCCAGGGTCATGGTTCGGCGGCGCTCGCTGCGTACCATGTGGCAGGCCGCGGCGGCAACGTTGTAAATGGTCGGGCCCTGGATGGTCCACAGATTCAGGCACAGCATGACCACCGCCGCGAACGACAGGCCTTGCAGCACCATCACTTCGACGATATCGGCCTGCTGGTAAACAATGGCGCACCAGGCTCCCGCGACGACCATCAGGCCGTTGCCCAGCAGAAAGCTCACCACGCTGGCGATAACCGCGATCCGCCCGGTCCGTGACAGTCGCGTCCAGTTAGTGGCCTGGGTCGCGCCGCTGGCAAATGTCCCGAAGACCATGGTGATGGCGGCCGACCAGCTTATGGTTTCGCGAGGCACCACAGCCGCCAGCTGCTCGAAGCCGCCGATCTGCCGGGTGGCGATGTACATCGAGATCAGCAACAGGATGAACATCAACGGCACCGAAATGCGCGAGAGCACGTCCAGGCCCTTGTAGCCGACGATGGCGGTGATGCTGAAACCCAGACCGAAGAAGATCATCAGCGGCACGGTGAAGCCGTCCGCCAGACCCAGCATTTTCACCAGCACGATAGCGACGGTCGCCGTGCCCCAGGCGTACCAGCCAAGTTCGGCAAAGCCGAGCAGGGAATCGGAAAGCCGGCTGCCCGACTCGCCGAAGCAGAAGCGGCCCATCAGCACGGTATTTAGGCCGCTGCGTGAGGCAATAAGCGCCAGCGCCGCCGCGTATATGGCCAGCAACATGTTGCCGATGGTGGCGATCCACAACATGTCGACAAAGCCGAATGCCATGCCCAGCTTGCCGCCGGCGAACATGGTGCCGGTGAAGAAGGTAAAGCTGATCAGCACCATGGAAATCGACAGCAGACCTTTGCGTCCTTCTCGGGGCGCTTCGCTCAAGGGAAATTCACCAGGTGAACTCATGTCAGGTTTCTCCAGATCGCACGCAGGTTGGGTTCAATGTCTGAACAGTGCGGGAGCAAGATCCAGGCCCAACGTTCATCGCTGCGCAAACGCCGGAAAAGCGGGCAGGGGCTGCACCAGAGAGCGTGCACAGCGCACCTTGACGACCCGGACAGGGGGCTGAAACCGTGCGTGATGATTCATTCTGGTTCGCGAGTGCACCGTTTGGGCACCGCGTATCTGACAGGAGAGAAGGGCACGCCTGGCTTTGACGTGCCCGTGGGCGTCAGGCCTGAAGATAGACAACGTGGGTGTGGGTGTACTCGTACAAGCCGTGCTTGCCATCGGCGCCACCGACGCCGGACTTGCGAACCCCGGCGTGAAAACCTTGCATGGCCTCGAAGTTCTCACGATTGATGTAGGTCTCGCCGAAATCGATCTCGCGCATGGCCTGCATTGCCTTGCCGAGGTCGCGGGTATACAGCGACGACGTCAGCCCGTACTCGCAGTCGTTGGCCAGGGCGATGGCTTCGTCCAGGTCGTCGACGATCTGAATGGGCAATACCGGGCCGAAGATCTCCTTGCGCATGATTGCCATCTCGGCGGAGCAGCCGGCCAGCACCGTGGGTTGATAATGGAAGCCCTGACCACGGTCGGCGACATCACCGCCGGTCACCAGCTGCGCGCCCTGGGCCAGCGCGGTTCTGACCTTGGCGTGGACACTGTCCAGGCCCTGGCGGTTGATCAGCGGCCCCATCTCCACCGAAGTGTCGGCCAGCGGATCGCCATAACGCGTCGCTGCCATTGCGGCGCCGATTTTGTCGATGAATTGGTCGGCGACGCTACGTTCGACGTAGACCCGCTCGGCGCAGTTGCACACCTGCCCGGTGTTGATGATGCGTGAATCGCGAATGGCTTTGACCGCCAGGTCGAGGTCCGCGTCGCCCAGCACAATGGCCGGGGCTTTGCCGCCCAGTTCCAGGTTCAGTTTGGTCAGGTTGCCGGCGGCGGCGCTCATGATCCGCGCGCCGGTTTCGACGCTGCCGGTGAAGCTGATCATGTCCACCTGCGTATGCGCGGAGAGCGCCGCGCCGACGCTGCCGTCGCCGCACACCACGTTGAACACGCCGGCCGGCAGGTCGGTTTCGGCCACCAGACGAGCGAACTCATAACAGTTATTGGGCGTTTCCTCACTGGGTTTGATGACAATGGTGTTGCCGGTCACCAGGGCTGGGGCCATCTTGCGGGCGATGAGAAAGAACGGAAAATTCCAGGGGAGAATGCCAGCGACTACGCCCAGCGGTTTGCGGAACATGAAGATGTTTTCGCCAGGTCGGTCGCTGGTAATGATTTCACCTTCGATTCGCCGGGCCCATTCGGCCATGTAGTCGAGGTAGTCGGCGGTGAAGTTGACTTCGACCTCGGCCAGCGCGGAAATCTTGCCCTGTTCCAGGGTAATGGTGCGCGCCAGGTGCGCGACGTTTTCCCGCAGTTTGGCGGCGATCCTGCGCAGGTAACCTGCACGCTCATTGGCGGGCTTGCGCGCCCAATCCTTCTGCGCGGCACGCGCGGCTGCCAAAGCGGCGTCCACCTGCTCGGGCGCCGATGCAGGAACCTTTGCCAGCAGGGCGCCGGTCGCCGGGTTGAGCACGTCAAGATGCTCGGTAGCAGGCATGAACCGGCCATTGATGTAATTTTCGTAAACGGGTACTGACGCCATGGGAGTGCTCCTCGGGCTTGTCGGGGCGAGATGAGTGCCGGTCGGGCCGGTCACCCGACTGATCAATAGCCGCGTGACAGCGGCCGGTCATCGTTGTTTTCGCGATAGCGCGCCAGATTGCTCAGCGCGGCCTGGCGCATCAGGCTGATATCGATGCCCACTGCGATGAACTGGCAGCCCCAACTCTGGTAACGACGCGCATCGTCCTCGACCGGTGCGAGGATTCCGCACACCTTGCCTGCGGCGAGAGTGGCCTCAATGGCGTGGCGAATCTTGTCCTGCACCTCTGGGTGCGACGGGTTGCCGGGATGGCCCAGCCCGCTGGCGAGGTCGAACGGCCCGATGAACACCGCGTCCACGCCTTCCACACTGGCGATCTGCGCGGCATTCTCGACGCCGGCGCGGGACTCAACCTGCACGATCAGGCACAACTCCTGGTGAGCCGTCTGCAGATAATCGGGCACCGAATCCCAGCGCGTGGCGCGGGTCAGGCCGCCGCCGACGCCGCGCATGCCATGCGGTGGGTAGCGCATTGCACTGACCAGCGCGCGGGCCTGGTCGGCGGATTCGACCATGGGAATCATCAAGGTCTGGGTTCCCACATCAAGCAGCTGCTTGATCAGCACCGGATCGTGGCTGACCGCGCGCACCACCGGCGCGGTCGAGTAGGGCGCAACCGCCTGTAACTGGGCGAGGATCGACGGCACTGTGTTGGGCGCGTGCTCGCCGTCAATCAGCATCCAGTCGTAGCCGAAGCCTGCGGTGATCTCCGCGCCATAACCGGTGGCGAAGCCGGCCCAGATACCGTATTGCGGATTGCCTTTGGCCAGATCGGCCTTGAACGTGTTGGTTGGCAACTTCATGTGGAACTCCCTTCGATGCCGGCGCATAGGGCCGGCGCTTGCTGAATAGGATTGGTGAAACCTGTTGATGTGTGGCTCATGGTTGGCTTCCTGGTCGTCTCATTGCGCTTCGGGAGCCAGACCCGCCTCGTTGGGAGCGGTTGGCGCTTCCAGCGGAGTCGCCGGCAGTTTGGCCAGGAAGAAGTAGCAGGCAGCACCGATCACTGCGATCACCGCGCTGATAACCAGCGCGTTAGTAAACGAGCCGGTCTGCTGGACGACAATGCCGGTAACGACAGGCGCGAACGCGCCACCGAAATAGCCACCGAAGTTCTGGATGCTTGCCAGCGAAGCGACCATGCGCGACGGCACCGCCACACTGATCAGCGACCAGGTGCCAGCCACCGCCACGTTCAGGGAAAACATCGCCGCGCAGAACAGCGACACGGCCGCACGACGCCCGTCGCGTAAGCCGCTGCCAGGGTAAACAGCGCAGAGCCGATCATGCCTATGCAGATGGGCCAGCGTCGGCTGGCACTCACGCTCGCGCCACTGCGGATGACCCGGTCAACCAGCAGACCGCCGCTGATGACGCCGAAAGCGCCGGCCAGGAACGGCAGGCTGGCGACCCAGCCAGCGTGGGCCAGCGATAGCTGGTGGGTGCGCTCCAGGTAAGCGGGCATCCAGGTCAGAAACAGCGAGAGCATGTAGATAATGCCGATGTAGCCGAACACCACGCCCCAGGTCACCCGCAGACGAAACAGCCCGCGCCACTCGGCAAAGCTCAGCTGGCCTTCACGGTCCTGCTGGCGAATGCCTTCGTTGAGGTAATCCTGCTCCTCCTGAGTCAGCGAGACTTCACTGCGGTTGCGGTAACTGAGATACCAGACAATCGCCACGCCAACGCCGAGCAGACCCATGGCGAGGAACATCTGACGCCAGCCCATCCACAGCAGCAGAGCGGTCAGAATCGGCTGAGAAATCGCCGGCCCCAGCGACGACGACATGTTGAAAATGCCGGATGGCAGACCGCGTTCGCGGATGTTGAACCACTCGCTGACCACCTTGGCTCCGGCTGGGAACTGTGGCGCTTCACCGATGCCCAGGCCGATGCGGGCCATGATCATCGCCGGCAGGGTGCTCAACAGGCCGAGCACTCCCTGGGCAATGGACCACAGGAAGATACCGATGCCCAGCGTCAGGCGCGCACCGAATCGGTCGAGAATGCCACCGATGGGCAGCTGCACGATGGCATAGGCCCAGGAAAACACCGATAACAGCAGGCCCATTTCGGTTGGGGTGAAGTGCAGTTCCTGGCTGATGGTCTGGTTGGCAATCGCCAGAGTGCTGCGATCCAGGTAATTGACGAATCCGGCCAGTACCAGCAAGGCCAGTGCGATCCACTGAATGCGTCGCAAGCGGGGGCTTTTGCTCAGACTTTTGATCGGGGCAGGCTTCGCGGCTGAAGACGATGTTTCAAGAACGGAGGCATTCACATTGCTGTTGTTATTGTTCATGCGTCACTCCATGTGTGAGCCGAGCGAGCTGTGTCGCTCGCCCGGCAGGCCGATCACGATCAGTGCTGGTAAGGCCGGTGCAACTGGCACTCAGGATTGAGCGTCACGCCAAAGCCCGGCTGATCCAGACGCGACAGGCGCATCCGGCCGTTTTCCGGCACCGGTTCGCCCAGCAGCTGCGGATGGAACATCGGCACCACTTCATCCGCCTTGGGCGCCATCATCAGGAATTCGGCGAACGGGCTGTTGGTGCGGGTCGCGACAAAGTGATAGCTGTACACCGACGAACCGTGGGGCACGACCATCGCCGAATGCGCGTCGGCGAGCGCGGAAATCTTGATCAGCTCGGTGATGCCGCCACACCAGCCGACGTCGGGCTGAATGATGTCGCAGCAACCCATCTCCAGCAGCATGCGGAAACCCCAGCGAGTGGCTTCATGCTCGCCGGTCGTGACCAGCATGCCGGTGGGCACGTTTTTCTTCAGCGCCGCGTAGCCCCAATAGTCGTCGGGTGACAGCGCTTCCTCGATCCATTTCAGTCCGAACTCGTGAGCGCCGTGGGCCAGACGCGTGGCGTAGTTGAGGTCCAGGCTCATCCAGCAATCGAGCATCAGCCAGAAATCCTTGCCGACGCGCTCGCGCATTTCAGCCAGTTCCTGAAGATTCTTGCGCAGGCCTTCTTCACCTTCGGCAGGACCGTGGTGAAGCGGCAGCTTGCCGCCGATAAACCCCATCTTCTGCGCCAGATCCGGCCTTGCTCCGGTGGCGTAGAACTGCAGCTCATCGCGCACCGCACCACCGAGCAGCTGGTGCACGGGCTCCTGGCGAACCTTGCCGAGCAGGTCCCAGAGCGCGAGGTCGATGCCGGAGATGGTGTTGATCACCAGCCCTTTACGGCCGTAATACTGGGACGAAAAGTACATCTGGTCCCAGATGCGCTCGATGTCGGTGACCTTCGCGCCTTCCACGAAGCGCGCCAGGTGTTTCTCGACAATGTAGGCAGCCGGCTCGCCGCCAGTGGTCACCGCAAATCCTACGTTGCCATCCGAATCCTCGACCTCTACCACGAGCGTCCCCAGCACGTTGATGCCAAAGCTGCGGCGACTCTGCCGATACTCGGGGTATTTGCTCATGGGCGTGGCGATGTGGTCGTCGATCCAGTGGCCGTCGCCCTGGTCATGATAGTCCGCGCCGCCGCCACGCAGAACGTAAGCGCGTACATGCTTGATGGTCGGAGTACTCATTACAGATTCCTTGAGTTGGCAGTAGGGAAGGTGGATTGCTCATGTGCAGCGCGCTGCCTGGGAGGGCGAATGCCCATCACCAGTGCCGCAGCGATCAAGGTGGTCATCGCCAGCAGATAAAGGCCTGCCGCGGGCGAATGGAATGCCCCTTCAGCCCAGTTCTTGAGAATGGGCGCAATGAAACCGCCCAGCGCGCCGAACGAGTTGATCAGGGCGATGGCTCCAGCGGCCGCCGAGCCTGCCAGGAAGCTCCCGGGGAAGGTCCAGAACACCGGTTGCACGGCGATGAATCCGGACGCCGCAAAGCACAAGGCCAGGATGCCGAGCAGCGGGCTGGCGAAGGTCACTGACGCGGCGATGCCAAGTCCGGACACCACCAGCGTCAGCGCGGCAACGGTACGGCGGTGCCCGGTGCGATCCGCCAGCGCAGGCACCTTCCAGGCTGCAAACAGCGCGCAAAGCCAGGGCAGGGCGCTGACCACGCCGACCAGCAGCCCGACCTTGGTGCCCAGCAAACCGGCAACCTGAGTGGGCAGATAGAAGACCACGCCGTAGACGCTGGCCTGGATCAACAGATAAATCAGGCACAGGTACAGAACGGCGGGTTGGCAGAGCACTTTAAGCAGCGAGCCATGCGCCTGTTTCTGGCTGTCTTCGGCATCGAGCACCGCCTGTAATTGAGTGCGTTCCTGCGGGCTCAGCCATTTGGCATCTTTGGGGCGGTTGTCGAGATAGAAATAGGCCCAGATTCCGACCGCCGTTGCCATCAGGCCTTCGACCGCGAACAACCATTGCCAGCCATGAGCGCCGAGCAGGCCGTCCAGCTCCAGCAGCAGGCCTGACAGCGGACTGCCGAAGATGAACGCCAGCGGAGCGCCAAAGTAGAAGAAGCCCATTGCCTTGCCGCGCGCCGCACCGGGAAACCAGTACGTGAGGTAAAGGATCACTCCGGGGAAGAAGCCGGCTTCGGCGACGCCGAGCAGAAAGCGCAGGACATAGAAGCTGGTTTCGTCATGGGCGAACATCATGGCGGCCGAGACCAGACCCCAGGTCACCATGATCCGGCACATCCAGAGCTTGGCGCCGATCCGGTGCATGATCAGGTTGCTCGGCACTTCCAACAGCGCATAGCCTGCGAAGAAAACGCCTGCCCCGAACGCGAAAGCCGCATCGCTGATGCCGGTGTCGGCCTGGAATGCCTGCTTGGCGAAGCCTACGTTGGCGCGATCCAGAAAGGCCATGATGTACATCAGCAACAGAAACGGCAGCAGCCGCCAGGAAACCTTGGTCAGCAAGGACGCAGGGAGTGTGTTCACGACAGTTTCCTTTTTGGAATTGTTGGACTGCGTAACGGAAGTAGCGGAGCCAGGGATAAAGCCGGAGAGAACTAGGGCGAACGGTCAGCCTTGTGAACAGGCAGGCGCGCTGCATAAGACGGGGCACAGGCAGGAGTAATCATGACGCGCACCTCATTGGGTGATTTTTGTTGTTGGACGAACTGTAGCGCTGACTGTGATGCACGACTAATCAATTTAAGCTTACAATCGATACCTTTTATGTATCGGAGTTTCCAGGCACGCGGCTTCCGAATAGCACAGGAGCAATTCAGTGAGCGTCGATCGATCAACACAGCATCTGTCCAGCCGTCTGCGCTACAAGCATCTGCAGATGCTGATGGTGCTGGGTTCAAGTCTCAATCTGCACCGCGCTTCGATGACCATGAACATGTCGCAGCCGGCGGCGAGCCGAATGCTTCAGGAAATCGAAGACATGTTCGGCTGCGAGCTGTTCGAGCGTCTGCCCAGAGGCATGCGGCCCACTGCGCTGGGTCGGGAGCTGCTGCGCTTTGCCGAGTCCGCGCTGTCCGGGCTTGATCGCTGCGCGACCGATCTGACCGCCCGCAGGCAAGGCGGCTACGGCTACCTGTCGATTGCAACCATCATGGGCGCCGCGCCGGATCTGGTGATGAACGTGGTCGCCGAAATCAAGGCGCTGAACCCGCAACTGCGTATTCGCATCATGGGCGATACCAGTGACCAGGTGGTGCAGTTGCTTGAACAGGGAAGGGCAGACATCGCGATCACCCGGCGCAGCCGTGCCAGTGACCGGGAACATTATGAGTTCGAGCCGTTGGGCAACGAGCGCCTGCTCGCCGTGGTGCGCAGCGATCACCCGCTGCTGGCGCGAGAAACGCTGGACTGGCGGGAACTGGTCAGCGACTGGCCGTGGATCCTGCAACCCGAGACCAGCCCCGCGCGTATCGCTTTCGACCAGGCCCTGGAGCAGCTTGAACTGCCGGTGCCCGCAGACATCATCGAGTGCGGTTCGGTGTACTCCATGCAGCAACTGGTGCAATTGACCAGTGCGCTGATGGTGCTTTCAGAGTCTGCGTTGCGGGATTATCTGAAAATGGGCCTGGTAAAACCGTTGCCGCTCAACCTGGACGCGCAGATGGCGCCGTTCGGGCTGCTGCGCCGGACCGGAGAGCCGGTAAGTCGTGAACTTCAGCAGTTCATCGACCTGCTGCGCAAGCGCAGTCGCTTGCGCGACCAGGATTGAAGTTTCAGAGCGGTGAGATGGTGCCCAGCAGGCCGACGCCGATGGCGAGTGCCAGAAAACCCAGCAGATAGAGTGCAAGCTTGCCCATGAAAGCCTCCAGGCCGTTCAATGTGTGATGGGGAGTGACCGCGCCATTATCGAGACCGGAGGAAGTCTGGTACAGATTCAGAAAGCAGTTAAAAAAGCGGATCAGATTCGGCGCAGTACCGTTCAGAACGACGCCAGAATTTCTCCCAGAACGGCCATTGCCCGCTCGGACCGTTCGTTCCACGGGCTGCCGTAGTTCAGTCGTGCGCAATGGCGAAAACCCTGGGTCGGCGAAAAGATCGGCCCGGGTGCCAAGCTGATGCCTTGAGCGAGCGCCAGCTGGAACAATTGGAGCGAATCGACCTGTTCAGGAAACTCGAACCACAGGAAATACCCGCCAGAGGGCTGGGTAACCCGCGTCCCCGCCGGAAAGTAACGAGCCGCGGCGGCAAGCATCGCGCCTTGCTGCAATTCAAGTGTGTCGCGCAGCTTGCGCAGGTGCCGATCATAACCTCCATGGTTCAAATAGTCGGCCAGGGCGGCCTGGGCAGGTAGCGATGGCGAAATCGTCGTCATCAGTTTGAGGCGATTGATCTGTTCGGTATAACGGCCGCCGGCCACCCAGCCAATGCGGTACCCCGGCGCAAGATTCTTTGAGAACGAGCCGCAGTGCATGACCAGACCGGCACGGTCCAGACTCTTGACCGGATGAGGCTGCGTGGTGCCGTAATGCAGTTCTGCATAGACGTCGTCTTCGATCAGCGGCACCTGATGCTGCTCCAGAAGATCGTAGAGGGCGGCTTTCTTTGCCTCGTTCATGCTTGCGCCCAGCGGATTCTGCAGGCCGCTCATGAACCAGCATGCCTTGATCGGCAGGCGGGCCATGCTGTCACGCAGTAAATCGAGATCGACACCTTCGCGCGGGTGCACCGGAATTTCCACAGCCTTGAGTTTCAGGCGTTCAAGCACTTGCAGGCACGCATAAAACGCCGGGGCTTCGATAGCGACAAGATCCCCAGGCTGGGTGACACATTGCAGGCACAGGTTCAGCGCTTCCATGGCACCGTTGGTGATGACCAGCTCATGGGCAGCCAGGCGCACGCCGTGCATGGAATAGCGCAACGCGATCTGTCGGCGCAGCTCCGGATTGCCGCTGGTCATGTCACTGAGGATTGCGGCGGGTGCCATGCCGCGGACGGCGGCGGCCATGGACTTGGCTAGGCGGGGAAGGGGGAACAGCTGCGGGCTCGGAAAGGCAGAGCCAAACGGCACAGTATCCGGGTCCTTGAGCGAGGCCAGCACCGAGAAGATCAGCTCGCTGACATCGACCTCGGTGCCTTCGCTGGTGTGCCGGGCGGGTTCGGGCTCGTTCATTGAAGCCGCCGCGAGCTCTCGCACGTAATAGCCCGAGCGAGTCCGCGCCTGAATAAGCCCTTTGTCTTCGAGCAGGTAGTAAGCCTTGAAAACAGTCGAAGGGCTGACCGAATGAGACCGACTGGCCGCGCGGACCGAGGGTACTTTTTCACCGGCGGGCAATATACCGCTGCGAATCATGTCGGCAATGTCGGCGGCGAGTTTCTCGTAGCGTTTCATAGGCGGGCAAACAAACTCCGGGCAGTGAATTATCAACGAGAAGAACAGGGCATATATAAAGGTTGTGGCAGGATGGATAATAACTCAACTAAAGAGTCATTTAGTCGAGTTGGATATTAACCCTGGTAATTCAGAGCAGGTGAGAACAGACAAGCGATATTAGCAGAATCGCTGCACTGTCTGCATATGGTCCGAGCGCCAAGCGCCATGCTGATGGCGCCGAGGCAAGGAGCTTTCCGAAAGACGTCAGCAAATCTTCAACTTTTGGCACTGTTTCCTGAGGGATCGCACCTTTCAAACTCGCCGTAGCGGTGAATTGCGGGCCAAACTATATAGCACTAATTGGCTTCCATTCACTGGCAAGTAGAGTCAGCGCGGCTTCGGCGTACCTTTGAATATAGTGTTTTCCACGGTATGGAGTGTTCAAGGGCAATAATCAAAGCCCCGGCTGATTAGCTTCGATGCATTGGCGATCCAGTAAGCTTCGGTAGCCGCTGTCACTGATAAGCGCCGGCGGTTCAGTGATCCTGAACAGCTCGACCGCAACATTACAGCGTGCACAGCGCGACCAAGGTTGCATTACGTAGTTTCGCAAGAAGCTGATCATGGTTCTGGAAGGCACAGGCATTCGCGGCAACGTACTTCCACCAGACCGATCTCGACGTCAGGCCATGGTTCATCGCTGGTAACGAAGGCAATGATCGGACAGCTGCCACTGGGTCGAATCGGGCAAGCGAAAGAAGTCGCGACTGCGGCAATGTTGCCGGCACTGGATGAGAGCAGCTTGATGACCGTAAGCAAAATGTTTGCAGGTGGTGGTTTTGCGCAAGTGCGAATCGAGAGGTTCTGCTGGCTGAAATCTGGCTGGCATTGCCTCTAATTACGGAATACATAAGTGCGCATAATGTATATTATGTTAAATCGCGGATATGAACTGCTCCCTTTGTAATTGATTGCTGTCGGCTGTCTCAGTCCTGCCGACCTGACAGGACTGAGATCCTTGCCTCAGATTTTCCGCCCGGTACCCGACTCTGTACCCGGTGTGCCTGGCTTTACTGATGACGCTGGCTCGCTCTGTACCTCGACATCCGTACGACGGACCGTATCGCGCACTGTTTCCTCATGACTGGTCGACTGTTTACCAACTGTGACTTCTTCCACAACCCGAGCTGACTTCTCTACCACGACTTCCTCGGCCGTCTCCTGGATCTCGATGGAGCCAGCCTTGAAGCTGTTGAGTTCGTCAGCGGCCGCCGGACGATCTACCGGGCGACGTTCTATATGCGCATGCTCTTCATGCAGACTCACCGTTTCTTCAACAGGTCGTTCGGACACCCTTGAAACAACGCGAACCCGGCCTTTGTTTACCTCACGCTTGCCGACCCGCAGGTTCTCTTCGATCACGGGTATTGCCGTACGCGCAGCGTCATTTTCGACGGAACGATCAACGACGTCAGCGCGGTCAGCCGCTACATGGGTGCCGGCAATATGAGTAGTTACGCCTGCATCAGGTTGAGTGCTCAGTTCATCGTTTTCCCATGTTGCTGATCGTTCGTCGATATCAAATGCTCCGTTGCGCTCAAGGATGTCCTCAATGCTTTCCGCCTCATCCTCAGTAGTGGCAACAACCGTGAGTAACGTTGCTCCCCGGCGATAGGCTTCTGGATACGCCACAGCGTATCGATGTGGCTTGTGGTCGTCATCGCTTCCGAACAGGTTGCTGAAAAAATGACTGATTTTGTGGCCCAACGATTCATCATCCTCGTGCTGGGCGCCGGAGGTTTCGCCAGCAGTTGGCGACTGTGCTTTTGAGGAAGATATTTGAATATTGCTTTCCAGGACGCGTTCGGCAAGCAGGTCGGTTTTTGCCGCCAAAGCTTCGTCCAGGGAATCGAATGCTGCTACGAGAGTATGTGTCATGGTTAACCTCTTTTATTCGAATGGTTTCGGCCATGAACGAGTCGCGGGTGGCTCCTTCGGTGCTTCAGTCCGGGGCCCTTCGGTATGCTTGACCGCCACCGTTTCACTTCTCAGTGTTACGTCCTGCGTGGCAAGCACCTCATCCACGTTATGCCGGATATGCAGCTCCTCCTTGAGAACCAGTCGCTTTTCGACGACCAGTATTTCTTCAAGCACTGGAATGATGGTGACCCCGTTTTCGGTTCGGACCACAGGCGGATGATCAGGATCCACGGCGATGCCCATGGGCACTGTTTCAACAGACGCTGTCTCGCGCCGCAGCACTTCAGATACCTGGTGCTCACGGGACTGCACCTGCTTTTCCACCGTCGTGATACCGGTAGTGACCGTACGCTTGGAAACGGTAGCGATTTCCTCAAGGACTGGAATCGGATCGTCGCCATTGCCTGCATCGGGGCCATTCATTGCTCCAGTCACTCCTCAAGTTTTCCATGCTGCTATTAACCTGAGTGACATCCGGAGCCATGCGTTCAGTACGATTTCAAAAAGCAGGTCAGGATCGACAGTCGGTACATGATCGATTCAGCGCCGTGCCCTCCTCGCTCCGGTCAATTTGACTGGCCTACCTGGCGCAACCCCGGTAGCACGGCCTTTCCGAAGGCATCAATGAACTGCTTCTGATCGCGGTTGACGTTATGCAGGTAAAGACCGTCGAAGCCCTGATCCAGGTCTGCCTGGAGCTGCGCGGCATGCCACCCCAGGTCCGAGCCGATGCGAACCTGGTCGGACAGGTCTTCGGGACGTACGAGACTGGCGGCCGCCGCGAAGTCGTCGGGCGTCTGCAAAGTGTGCGGAAGCTGGCCTGGAAGCACGTTGGTGCGCCATTGCTGATGCGCGCCACGAAGTGCCTGTTCATCGTTCGCGGCGTAAGACACCTTGACCTGCAGCACCATGGGCTTGCCCTCGCCGCCGCCTTCCTGAAAGGCATCGATGATGCGCTGCTGGGCTTCTCTCGGTGCGCTGACGGTTATCAGTCCATCGGCCCAGGCGCCCGCCCAGCGCGCTGTCTCGGGGGACAGCGCCGCGGCGTAGATCGGAGGCGCAACTGGCGGCAGCGTGTACAGCCGCGCCCGGTCGATCTTTATCAAACCGTTGTGGGACACTTCCTCGCCGGCCCACAAAGCCCGGATGATTGCCACTGCTTCGAGCAGACGAGCGTTGCGTTCCGGCTTGGGCGGCCAGGGCTCGCCGGTAATACCCTCGTTAAGTAGCTCACCGCTGCCGACAGCCAGCCAGAACCGGCCGGGGTACATCTGCGCCAGGGTCGCGCCGGCCTGGGCAATCAAGGCCGGGTGGTAGCGGCAGCCAGGCGCGTTGACCACGCCCAGACTCAGGTCGGTTGCCTGCATCGCGGCACCAAGCCAGGTCCAGGCGAAGCCGCTATGACCCTGCTCTTCGCTCCAGGGATGGAAATGATCCGAGCACATGCCAGCGGTGAATCCGGCGTGTTGCGCCTGTTGCAGCAGCTGCAAAAGCTCGCCCGGCGAGAACTGCTCGTGTGAAGCGTGGTATCCGATTACAGCCATGGCTCTACCTTGAGTCGGCCCGCCAGCAGGAAGTGCACGACGGATAAGCGTTCAATTTCCTAGAGCGGCGGCCAACGCACCAGTTCCGAGGTGCGGATGTTCGGTAATGCCCACCCCTCCTCCTGCTGAATCACCACATGAGCCCAGCCTTCGGTGAACTTGAAGCATGCCCGTATATGAACTACTACTGCCTCAACGATATGCGTTGTTGAGGATGCCGATGCGACGGGCGCTCAGGCTCGCTGCATTCGTTTTCACCACGCGTTTACGCTATCAATCTGCCGGAGCATCTGGAATGGATGAAGAAACGATCAAGCAAGCGGCCTACCGGATCTGGGAAGAACAGGGAAGGCCTCAGGGCATGGATTTCGAGCATTGGTTGCAGGCGAAAAAAGATTACGAAGATGAGCAGAGCGATGGTCTGCCTGGCTCTGTATCCAGTAGCGTGACACCTCCAGGCGTGAATCATTCGCCTCAAGAGTCAGAAGCGCCACCGCCCTCCGCCGCTAAAACGCGACGCAAAACCAAAAAGGCATGATCGCCGCAGTATGTCGGCGAGCCGCCGCGCTGGCGTAGGCCAGGCGCGGCGGCATCGAGAAATCGCGGGACCGCTACTTCACCAGTCCCCCCTCACAACCCGTGCGGAAACGCGTCTTCTTCGTGGCTGGGCGTTTCAGGGGCGCCATTTGCCAGCGGTGTCACGGCCTCGGTGCGTTCGATCCAGACCATCGCGTCAAACTGTTCAGCCAGGACCGCTTCGAAGTAATGGCTCCAGCGCTCGGTTTCGGGGCGGTAGATGACGCCGATGGCTCGTTCCAGCAACGGCTCTGCCAGCGCTTCGCGCAGCGCCTGACGCTCGGCGGCCCGCCAGTCGGTGAGCGATGCTGGCACCCCGGCCTGCAAAAACTGATATTCCCAGCTGTCGCTTCGGCAAGGCCGAACGTCCTTGATCCGCATCTCTTCGCCCCAGTCGTCGGCCGCCGCTACCTGCCCGGAGTCCGTCGCCATGCCGATCAATACCGCGTCCCGGCCGTAGGCAGTGCGGCACAGTTCGCCGATGTTGAACTCGCCGTTCCAGCCCATGGCAGTCGCTGCGGCATTACCGATATGCGAGTTGTGCGCCCACACCACCGCCTTGGCATCCGCGCCGCGGTGAGTCAGCAAGGCCTGCAAGGTGTCGAACATATGCCGGTCGCGCAGGTTCCAGGACGCCGAACCACCTCGATACATGGCGCGGTAATACTGCTCGGCGGAACGCACCACTCGGGCGTTCTGAGTAGCGTTGAAGAAGCCTTCGTTGTCGAGGGCGAAATCCTTCAATCGGTCACTGAGCAGCGTGTTCAGTTGCTCGACCACGGCCTTTTCGCAGGGCGTCTGGCGTTGTCGTTCGACGAAATGCCCGTACTGCGCCGGATCGTCCTGCCAGGGCATGAGGCATCCATAGCGCTGCCGCGCGTCACGAGCCAGGTCCGGGTCGGTACGGTCCAGATAACTCAGTACCTCGACAATCGAGCTGCGCAAGCTGTAGATGTCGAGCCCACGAAATTCGACCCGTTCGGCCGGTTCGAGGCGTTGGTTATAGGCCGTTAGCCAGTCGGTAAATTCCGCAACATCAGTGTTGCGCCACATCCACGTTGGAAAGCGAGTGAAGGGTTGCTCCCGCTCGCCGGCAGGTGTCAACGCGCGTACAGAACGGTCGATGTGCCCCGCGTCCGGCCAATCCGCCTCCACCGCGACGATGTTGAAGCCATGGCGCTCGATCAAGCGTTTGGTGATGGCGGCACGGGTCCGATAGAAATCGCTGGTGCCGTGGCTCGCCTCGCCAATGAGCACGACTCTGGCGTCCCCGTAGCGGTCGAACAGCTCGCCGAATTCAGGCGAGCCGATGTCGGGCAATGGCTCGGCATACTGGCGCAACAGGCCCGGCAAATCCTCGGTGGCGTCATCGGCGCCCTGCACGGCGCGAGATCCAAGACGACCTTTGCGTGACGAATTCATGCTGCACCCTCCATAACGGCTATGAATAGACACGGGACATCGTGAATCGGGCGAATGTTCAGGGCGTGCGACCGAAAGCTGAGGCGGACTGATCTGGTTGGCGGACAAAGGGGGCGTCGGCCCGCCTGTCGATGTTTTTACCCATAGGGTTAAACCTTTCGCGATCGCGGTTTCTCTACACCTCATCCATGGGCCAGCATCTGAGGTGAACAATGAAAGCAGTCGTATTTCACGGCGTCGGCGACATCCGTCTGGACGAAGTCCCCGACCCCACTCTACAGGCGCCCACCGACGCCATCGTACGCATAACCGCATCGGCCATCTGCGGCACCGATCTGCACTTTATCCGCGGCAGCGCACCGGACATGCTTCCCGGCACCATCCTGGGCCACGAAGCGGTCGGAATCGTCGAGGCCCTGGGCGAGGACGTACGCAACCTTAATGTAGGCGACCGGGTACTGATCCCGTCCACCATTGCCTGCGGCAACTGTTCCTACTGTCGGGCCGGCTATTTCGCCCAGTGCGATGTGGCTAATCCCAATGGCAAATCGGCGGGCACCTCGTTCTTTGGCGGCCCGAAAACTACAGGCCCGTTCAATGGTCTGCAGGCCGAGAAGGCGCGTATTCCCTTTGCGAACATCGGCCTGATCAAGCTACCTGACGAAATTACTGACGACCAGGCGATTGCGATGTCGGATATTTTCCCGACCGCCTGGTTTGGCGCGGAGATGGCTGAGATCAAGGACGGCGACACCGTCGCGGTATTCGGCTGCGGGCCGGTGGGCCTGTTCGCCATCGTAAGCGCCAGACTGATGGGCGCCGGACGCGTATTCGCCATCGACGGGCTCACGGACCGTCTGGACAGGGCCAGAGAATTGGGGGCCGAGTGCATCAACTTTGAGCAGGAAGATCCGGTCGAAACCCTTCAGCGGCTGACAGCCGGAATCGGCGTGGACAGCGCCATCGATGCCGTGGGCATCGACGCCAACCATACCCACCATGGCCACGCGGACCACGCTCAATGGCAACCAGGCGACGAACCTTCCCAAGCCCTGGAATGGGCTGTGCAGGGCCTGGCCAAGGCCGGCACCTTGTCGATAATCGGCGTGTATCCGGCCGGGTTCGACAGTTTTCCGATCGGGACGGCCATGAACAAGAACATCCGCATGAACATGGGCAACTGCCACCACCGCAAATACATTCCCAAGCTGATCGATATGACCCTGGCTGGACGCGTCGACCCTTCCCGGGTGTTGACGCAGCACGAACCCCTGACCGATGCCATCAGCGCCTTCAAGAAATTCGATGAGCACAAGCCGGGGTGGATCAAGGTCAAGCTGGAGCCGGAGGCACAAACAGACCAGGCCTGAGCGTGACACCGGCCCGTTGAGTAAGCGGGCCGGTCCTTGGTTCACCGCTCTTCAGCCCCCAGGCGCTCCTGTACTTTCACGTACAGTCAGTTCGAAAGGTAAAACCAGGTGACGCTCGGTCACTGGCTTGCCATCCATCAGAGCAATCAGCATTTCCACAGCTTTTTCGCCGAAGGCTTCGGCGGGCTGGGAAATGGTGGTAAGCGCCGGGTCGCAATAGGCGGCCATCGGGATGTCGTCGAAACCCGCCAGTGAGATGTCCTGAGGCACTCGCAGCCCTTCTTCTCTGATACGCCTGAGCGCACCGATGGCCATCTCGTCGTTCTCACAAAAGAGCGCCGTAGGCCGCGGGTTGAGTTTCAGCATCGCCGACGCGCCCAGATAGCCTGCATTGAGGGTGAAGTCCCCGTGACTGACCAGCGCGTCATCCAGTGGGATCTGCGCCTGGCGCAACGCCTCTTCGTAGCCCGCGACACGATCACGGGTCAAAGGGCTGCTTTTGGGCCCCTTGATCAAGCCGATACGACGATGCCCCAATTGCAAAAGGTGCTCGGTCATCGCCTTGGCCGCAGCCTGATTGTCCAGGCTGATCGTGGGATGGCGGCCTTGTCTGATCACTTCGCAGACGTTGACGATCGGAGGCATCGCCGCGCCGTCAGACGATTGTTCGAACGGATCGAAGGCTCGCAGCTGAATCACGCCATCGGCCTGATAGGCATACACCAGTTCGGCGAACTGACGCTCGATGCTCTCCTGCCCCTGCGTGTCGCAGAGCAGCAGCCGGTACCCCGCCGCTTGCGCCGCTCGCTGGGCCCCGCTGATCACGCGCGCAAAAAACGTGTTGGCGATCGCCGGGACAAGGATCACCAGATTGCCGGTCTTTCGCGAACGAAACTGCACGGCCATCAGGTTCGGGCGGTAGCCGGCTTTTTCCACGGCCGCGTTCACCTTGTCCCGGGTTTCAGCCAGCACACGCTCGGGAGACTTCAAGGTTCTGGAGACCGTGGCGACAGAAACGCCGGCCAGTCGGGCCACTTCGCGAATGTTGGACAAGGACACCTCTTCATCTTCGGAAGGTCGGCCAGCTTACCGCACGTCACCCCGCCCGGGAACGCTATCGGAATGTCGCGGCCGCGTTTGACATGCTTACCATTCAAGCCTAGATTTTGCTCGGATGTAACCGGTTACATCGCAGGTCGCGCCTGCCATTTGCCATCCAACCGAGATGTGTTGCCATGACCGTGACAGCAACAAAAACAAGAATGGGGTTCGTCGGTGGTGGTGAAGGCTCTTTCATCGCCAAAGCACATCGCCAGGCCGCAGGGCTCGACGGGCGCTTCGAACTGGTTTGTGGAGCATTCAGCCGCGACCCGGAAAACAATCGACGAACCGGTGCCTCGCTAGGCCTGTCGGATGCGCGCTGTTATGACTCCTGGCAGAACATGCTGACGGCGGAAAGTACGCTTCCGGCCGACCAGCGTATGCAACTGCTGATCATCGTTACGCCCAATCATCTGCATGCCCCGGTCGCCCGAGCGGCTCTTGAAGCCGGTTTTCATGTGTTCAGCGAGAAGCCGGCGGCGCTCAACCTCGCCGAGCTGCATGAACTCAGGCAAGTCATCGACAGCAGCCATCGCCTGTATGGGCTGGCCCACACCTATCTCGGCTATCCAATGGTCTGGCAGGCGCGCGAGATGGTGCGCCGCGGCACCCTGGGAACCTTACGCAAAGTGTTCGTCGAATATCCTCAGGGATGGCTGAGCGAAAATCTCGCGAGCCTGGGAAACAAACAGGCGGATTGGCGGGATAACCCGGATCAGTCAGGAATCGGAGGCTGCGTTGCCGATATTGGCACCCACGCCTTCTCACTGGCCGAGTTTGTCGCCGATCAGCAGATTCAGCGGATCAGCGCGATGCTCGGCGTGCATGTCGAAGGCCGCCAGCTGGATGACGATGTGTCGATGCTGTTCAAAATGGACGCCGGTGCCAGTGGCGTTCTGATCGCCAGTCAGGTGTGCGCCGGCGAAGAAAACCCTTTGAAGATTCGTCTGTATGGCGACAAGGGCGGGCTGGAGTGGCGTCAGGAAGACCCTGCCAGCCTGATACATCGCCCACTGAATGCGCCGCTGAGCATCCTGCGGGCAGGTGTCGGCCAGCCCTGGCTGTGTGACGACGCAACCCGACGAATGCGCCTGCCCGCCGGTCATCCGGAAGGCTACCTCGAAGCCATGGCCAACCTTTACGGCGATCTGGCGGACGCAATCGCGCACGGCGTGCCCGGCAGCAGCGCCCCGGGTGTTCCCGGAATCGAGGTTGGGCTGCGCGGCATGGCGTTCATCGAGACAGTGATCGCCAATCATCGCGGCCAAACCAAGTGGAGCGATCTGATATGCCCCCTCTGAATCAGGAGAGCCCGCACATGTCCCCTGCCCCAAACCCAAACGTTGGCATGCGTGGTCCGGGTATTTTTCTCGCCCAGTTCATGTCCGATGAAGCGCCGTTCGATACGCTCGCGAATATTGCCGGCTGGGCCGCGTCCCAAGGCTACAAAGCGATCCAGTTGCCCACCAGCGGGACCCGTTACATCGATCTGGCCAAGGCTGCCGAAAGCCAAGCCTACTGCGACGAACTCAGAGCGACCTGCGCGCAGGCGGGCGTCGAAATCAGCGAGCTGTCGACGCACCTGCAGGGCCAGTTGGTGGCCGTGCATCCGGCCTTCGATTCACTGTTCGACGAGTTCGCGCCGCAGCATCTGCGTGGCCAGCCGCAGGCGCGCACCGCCTGGGCCGTCGAGCAGCTGAAGCTCGCGGCCCGTGCCAGCCAGCGCCTGGGGTTGAAGGCTCATGCGACCTTTTCCGGCGCCCTGCTCTGGCCTTATGTCTACCCATGGCCACAGCGTCCCGCCGGACTGGTGGAGCACGGCTTCGCCGAACTGGCCCGGCGCTGGCTGCCGATTCTGGACTGTTTCGAAGAGGCAGGCGTTGACCTGTGCTACGAGATTCATCCCGGCGAAGATCTGCACGATGGCGCCTCGTTCGAGCGTTTCCTGCAGGCCGTCGATCACCATCCCCGCGCCGCGATCCTGTATGACCCCAGCCACCTGTTGTTGCAGCAAATGGACTATCTGGGCTTCATCGATCGCTACCACGAGCGCATCCGCATGTTCCATGTGAAGGACGCCGAATTCAGGCCCGACGCGCGCTCCGGCGTGTACGGCGGTTATCAGGGCTGGGTCGAACGGCCGGGGCGCTTCCGCTCTCTGGGCGACGGCCAGATCGATTTCACCTCCATCTTCAGCAAGCTGACGCAACACGGGTTCGCCGGCTGGGCCGTGCTGGAGTGGGAATGCTGCCTGAAGGACTCCGCCCAAGGCGCCGCGGAGGGCGCTGCGTTCATCGAGCGGCACATGATCACCAGAGCCCGGAAAGCCTTCGACGATTTCGCCAGCGTGTCTTCCGATGAGCACTTCAATCGGCAACTACTGGGACTGCAAGACGACTGACTTCACAGCCGCTACCGACATAACAATAAAAAGGTGATCGATATGAACAACATGAACGCGCGGCTCAGCGCAATGATGTTTCTGCAGTTCTTTATCTGGGGTGGCTGGTTCGTCACCCTCGGGACGTTTCTGGCCACAACCCTGACCGCGAGCGGCGGACAGGTCGGAATGGCATTCTCGACACAGTCATGGGGTGCGATTGTGGCTCCCTTTGTCATAGGCCTGATCGCGGACCGCTTTTTCAACGCCGAACGCATCCTCGCGATATTGCATCTGGTGGGCGCGGTGCTGCTGTATCAGCTCTATCGGGCCACGGACTTCGAGGCGTTCTACCCTTTTGTGCTGGCGTACATGATGGTCTACATGCCGACGCTGGCACTGGTCAACGCCGTTGCATTCCGTCAGATGAAAGATCCGGCGGCGGAGTTTTCCCGGGTGCGCGTGTGGGGCACGGTTGGCTGGATCGTAGCCGGTGTCGTGATCAGCTTCGTATTCGCCTGGGACTCTCAACAGGCCATTGCGTCCGGTGGGCTGCGCAACACGTTCCTGATGTCGGCCGCTGCGTCACTGTGCTTGGGGCTCTACAGTTTTACCCTGCCGGCTACCGCTCCTCTGAAATCCGGCCCCGACTCCGCAGGGCTCAAGCAATTGCTCGGGGTTGACGCCCTGGGCTTGCTCAAGGATCGAAGCTATCTGGTGTTCTTCATTGCCTCGATTCTGATCTGCATTCCCCTGGCGTTCTATTACCAGAACGCCAATCCGTTTCTTGCCGAGATCGGTATGGCGAACCCGACAGCGAAGATGGCGATCGGTCAGGTTTCCGAAGTGCTGTTCATGCTGCTGTTGCCGCTGTTCATCCACCGGTTCGGAATCAAGATCGCGCTGCTGGTGGGTATGGCCGCGTGGGCACTGCGTTACGTGCTGTTCGCCTACGGCAACAATGGCGACCAGGCATTCATGCTGCTGGCCGGTATTGCCCTGCACGGCGTGTGCTACGACTTCTTTTTCGTATCCGGGCAGATCTATACGGACGCCAAGGCACCTGAACGGTTCCGCAGCTCCGCTCAAGGGCTGATCACGTTGGCGACCTATGGCTTGGGCATGCTGATCGGGTTCTGGGTAGCGGGCAAGGTCACCGACCACTACTCCGTCGCCGGCAGTCATGACTGGAAAAGCATCTGGATGTTCCCGGCAGGCTTCGCTTTCGCCGTGCTTGTCTGCTTCTGGCTGACGTTCAAAGGTCGCGCCAAAGTACAGACAGCTTCGACGATATAACGGCGTCCAGCACCAGGCGGGATCGAACCGGCGAAGTGTGGGGCAACCTAGCCCGACACTTCGCCGGGCCATGCAAGCGATGCACCGCAGCCCGACGAGCGACCTTTTCCTAGCTACCGGAAAACAGCTCTACCTGCTGCGAGCGGATCATCAACTCTTCCTGCTTGAACCTGCGTTCCAGCTCGGCTTTGTAATTACGCCACCAGCCAGGGTCGACCTCTTCGGTCATTACTTCGTAAATCACGATATCGTCCTCATGGCGACCGTCACCGTCGTTATCCCAGAGCCCTTTTGCCGGGCTGCGGGTGAAGGCCGTCAATCCGCCGAACTGATCGACCAGTTCCTGCCGGACCTGGCTGAACAGCTCAACAGGCTGCTTGCGCCCTTCGTTATCGTTGACCGGGAGGAAGATTTCGATCAGGTGCATGCCCGCTTTCCTCTTTGTATTACTTGCTGCCTGCAGCCGTCGATGCGTGGGCGGTGTTGCGCTCCACTGCACGTTGCAGTTCTTTGGCGTCATGGCTGCAAAACATCTGCAGGCTGCTGTCGGCGGTGAGCGACAGCGAGCGCAGCCGATTCTGATTGGTCATGCGCTGGCTGTGGTCATGGTCCATCATGCGCTGGTAAAACCTCAGGCCCGGGGTGCAGTGCCGCTCGGGCTGACCTACTTCGCCACGATAGAAATACGCATCACCGGCGTGCAGCATCCAGCCGGACTGGGTTCGCACCGCAACGCCCGCGTGGCCAGCGGTATGACCTTGCAACGGGACCAGAAGAATGTCATCCAGCGTTCCGATCAGCGCCTTTACCGACTCGAACCCATGCCAGCGTTCCCCGTCGGGTCGATAAAATGCCCAGTCAGACACCGCGTTCCATTGCCGGGCGCGAAACCTGCGCGTGTCGCGCCAGCCGGAAGCGGCGGCAGCGGCATCCATCTCGGTCTGCATGACATGAACCCTTGCCAGCGGAAAATCCTCCAGCCCGCCGGCATGGTCGAAGTCCAGATGCGTCAGCACGATGTGCCGCACATCTTCGGGACGAAAGCCCAAGGCGCGAACCTGTTCCACCGCCGTGTACCGATGCTCCAGACGGATGTTGTTGAAGTAGCGAAAGAAACGGCTCAGGCGTTGTTCGGGGTGGTCCACGTCGCGTTTGCCGAAGCCTGTGTCGACCAGCACCAGACCTTCGGTATCGGTTTCGATCAGCAGGCAATGGCAAACCAGGTGGGCGGTCAGCCCGCGGCTGAATCCATCGAAAAGCGCCCCGCCGACGGGACACATGCAACCACAGTCCAGATGATGTACGCGCACGGCTTTCGCTCCGTTGTCAGATATAGCTAGCGACTCTGCAGGCCGCGCCGTCGATCCGCCGACGCGACGGGCGGCGCGGTGCGCATCGCCACACCGCAAAGGATCATTTGTCGGAACTCTGTTCCGAATCCTGGTCGGGCTGATCCGTCAGAAATTCGGTCAGAGAGGCCGCGCATGCATCGATCGCGGCGTTGAGCACGATCTCGTAGCCGTGGGTGTTTTCCGTCGGGATGGCGATGCACCCGGTCTGGCCCAGCACACCTGAACTCAGGATGGCGCTGGCATCGGAGGCGAAATCGATGGGCAGCGCCACCTGCGGTTCAAGATCCGCGCGGCGGGTCGCTGCGATCAACCGATCCGTGACGTTGCGGCTGTAGTGGCCCTTCTCGTCGCCGACGAGGATGATCGGGTTGACCGACAATTCTGTGCCGTACTCCTCGACGATAGGCCCGACTTCCACCGCGATAGCCGTCCGGCACGGCAAATGCCGCGCGGCGAACAAGGCGCCGGCGTTTGTCTCTTCTTCCATTGTGGTGAAGGCCAGAAACACATCGCCATTCAATTCGGACCTGCGAGACGCCAGCGCAGGGGCTGCTTGCAACACCGCTGCGATAGGCGCGCGGTCGTCCAGAAAATGCGCGGCCGTGGCGTCCACCAGCGCGAAGGGCTTGCGCCAGTGCTGGCTCATCACCACGCGAGTGCCGGGACGCACGCCCGCTTCGCTCAACTCCTGGCGATTGCGGCGCGTGACCACATGCACGTCCTCCCAGTGAACGTTACCGCTTTGCACATCGGCACCCTGACGGGATTGCGCGGTGGAGTGCATGCTGCCGAAAGACAGCACGCCGGGACAGGCGTGGACGTCGCCGAGAATATCCACCGGGCACATGCCGAAGTTCACCGGATTGATACCGCCCAATGCAGTGACTTGCAGAGTACCGTCGTCGTTGATGCGCTGGACCGCCATAGCAATTTCGTCGAGATGCGCCATGACCAGGGTCCCAGGCGCGCTGGGCGAACCCGCTTGCGAGGCGGCAGCGCGAATGACACCGATCAGGTTACCGGCGTCGTCGACCCAGGTTTCGTCGCAGTGTTTTTCCAGCTCGGCGCGGCAGATATCACGCACTTCATGCTCTTCCCCGCCGGGTCCTCTGGCGTAGAGCAAACGTTCGAGCAAGGTAATGTCGGTCATGAGTGGTCTCCGGGCTGTAGTCACTTACCGGTTGTGACCACCGCGTGCTCGCTTCATTCCGCCTTTTCTAGCAGACCAGTGCCATGGCCGGTCCGCAGGCGGCCGCCCTGGGTCTGGAAATAAGACTGGGCCATTGTGATGAAAGGTGTGAGCGCTGGATTGTCATTGTCCCGGCGGGTCGCCATGTAAATCTCGGCCCGCGGCGCTGCATCCCTGAGCGGACGAAATTGCAGGTCCTGCGGATAAAGCTCCTGCGATGCGGCCGGAACGATAGCAAGCCCGAGCCCTGCGCGGACCAGCCCCAGCACCGAATGGGTCTGCCCCAAATGGTGCCGATAACGCGGCGAGACACCGGCGATAGCGAACAGGCCGACAATGCAGTCGTAGAAATAACGGCCCTCGTCCGGCGAGTACATGATGAAAGGCTGCTGGTCGAGATTGGCAATCGCGATATCCGCCTGCCTGGCCAGCGGGTGTCGTTGCGACATCGCGACCAGCAAGGGCTCCCTGCACACCAGTCGATAGTCGAAGCCTGCGCGGGTTACGGCTTTTCGCACAAAACCGATGTCGATCATGCTCGCTTCAAGGGCTTCCATTTGTGCGCCGGAGACCATTTCCCGGAGTTCGACACCTACATCGGGCAGCGCCTGCGCCGCATGTTCCAGCAGGCCCGGAATCAGGCTGTAACCGCTGACCGCCGTGAACCCCAGCAGCAGCTGCCCGGTTTCGCCCCGAGCCAGGCGGCGTGCCGAAGCCCCGGCCTGTTCGGTATAGGTCAGCACATGGCGGGCATCGCGCAGAAAGTGCTGGCCTGCCAGGGTCAGCCTGACCTGACGGTTGCTGCGGTCGAACAGCTCGACGCCCAGCGAACGCTCCAGCAACTGGATCTGTCTGCTCAGCGGCGGCTGGGTAATGAACAGACGTTTGGCGGCACGCCCGAAATGCAGCTCCTCGGCCACGGTCACGAAACAACGAAGTTGGTGCAGTTCCACGATTCAATTCTTGTATTGATCAATTCAGTATCAATGTTAGACCGGTATCGATTGATTTCCTACTCTAGGCCCCATCACCCCGGCTGCTCGACATAACAATCACAAGTGAAGGAAGGCCAAATTGAATATCGATATCCTCCTGACGCAACCCGTGCCCGCTCCCGTTGACGCACAACTGCAAGCGCTTTACGTCGTCCATCGTTTGTATGAGTCAGCCGATCAGGACGCTTTCCTCAGCCGCCATGGCGCAAGCATTCGCGGTGTCGTCACCGGCGGCGCCAAGGGCCTGAGCAACTCGATCATGGATCGTCTGCCCGCGCTGCAAGTAATCGCCATCAGCGGCATCGGCACCGATGCAGTGGACCTGGCGCATGCCGCGCGCCGTGGCGTGCAAGTCACCACCACGCCGGGCGTGCTGACCGATGACGTGGCGGATATGGGCATTGGCCTGCTGATCATGACCCTGCGCGACCTGGCCAGTGGCGACCGGATCGTACGCGCCGCGCAGTGGGGTTCGGTGGTTCAGCCGCTGGCCCGCAAAGTCAGCGGCATCGAGCTGGGCATTGTGGGACTGGGCCGGGTGGGCCATGCCATCGCCCGCCGTGCCGGCGCTTTTGGCATGACCATCCGCTATACCGATCTGCGCGAGCAACCGGCCAGTGGCTACGAGTTCGTGCCTGAGCTGATCGAGCTGGCACGCCGCAGTGACGTACTGATGCTCGCGGCGTCCGCCGACCAGGGCAGCGCAATCATCGATGCAGCGGTGCTCGAAGCGCTGGGCCCTCAGGGTTACCTGATCAACGTCGCGCGCGGCAAGCTGGTGGACGAACAGGCACTGATCACCGCCTTGAGCACGCGCACCATCGCTGGCGCCGGACTCGACGTGTTTGCCGACGAGCCCAATGTTCCGCTGGCCCTGCGGGCGTTGAACAACGTGGTGTTGCAGCCGCACCGGGCAAGCGCCACCGAGCAGACGCGTCTGGCCATGGGCGAAATCGTGCTGGCCAACCTGCAGGCGTGCTTCGCCGGTACGCCCTTGCCGACCGCCGTGGCCTGCTAGGCCGAAGTTCCAGCATCAGCGGTAACCATTCCAACAATGAAGCCTTCCCCGAGGAAGGCCGGAGATCGCCATGAACGTCAAGACCGCTTCGATGGATGTCCCCCTCGCCGACACCCGTGTGGGTCGGCACCGCTTCGTCATTCTCTCGCTGATTTTTGTCGTCACGGTCCTCAACTATGCGGATCGCGCCACCATGTCCATCGCCGGCACCGAGGTGGTGAAGAACCTGGGGCTCGACCCGGTCATGCTGGGCATGATTTTCTCGGCCTTCGCCTGGGCTTATGCGCTGGGCCAGATACCCGGCGGCTGGCTGCTGGACAAGTTCGGTGCGCGCCGTGTGTATGGCTGCAGTCTGTTTCTCTGGTCGCTGTTCACCATGCTGCAAGGCACGGTCGGCTGGATCGGTCTGGTCGGGGCCAGTGCCGCAATTACCCTGTTCATCATGCGGTTCATGCTTGGCCTGGTGGAGTCGCCGGCCTTCCCCGCCAACAACCGCATCGTGTCCTGCTGGTTCCCGACCCGCGAGCGCGGAACAGCCTCGGCGCTGTTCAACTCAGCTCAATACATGGCCGTGGTGGTGTTTGCACCGTTGATGGCCTGGCTCACCCATGCATGGGGCTGGGAACACGTGTTTCTGTGGATGGGCGGCCTGGGTATCGTCGCCACGGTGTTCTGGTTCGCGCTTTACCGCGATCCGCTCAGCGATCCGCGTCTGAGCAAGGCGGAGCTGGACATGATGCGCGAAGGCGGCGCCCTGGTGGACCTGGAAGCCAACCGCAAAACCACCAAGCCCAAGACCAATATGCGCGAGGTAGCGCAGCTGTTCACCAATCGAACGTTGTGGGCGATCTATCTGGGCCAGTACTGCATCACCGCCCTTACCTACTTCTTCATCACCTGGTTTCCGATCTACCTCATCAAAGGCCGCGGCATGACCATCATGGAAGCCGGCTGGGTCGCGGCGCTGCCGGCCATCTGTGGTTTCTCCGGCGGCGTGCTGGGCGGCATGGTGTCTGACTACCTGATCCGCAACGGCATGCACCCCTCGCGTGCCCGCAAGACACCGTTCGTCATCGGCATGGGGCTCGCGGCCAGTCTGGTTTCAGCCAACTATGTGGATGCCAACTGGATGGTGATCGCGCTGATGGCGCTGGCCTTTTTCGGCAAGGGCCTCGCGGCAGTGGGCTGGGCCGTGCTGTCGGACACCGCGCCCAAAGGCATGGTCGGGCTCAGTGGCGGCGTGTTCAACGGCATCGGCAACATAGCCGGGATCGTGACGCCGGTGGTGATCGGTTATTTCGTCGCATCCACCGGCTCGTTCAACTCGGCGCTGTGGTTTGTGGCAGCGCACGGCCTGATCGGCATCTTCGCTTACGTGGTGCTGGCGGGCCGCTTCGAGCGGGTGGTGATCGCGGCGGACGGGCCGGTAAAAGAATCGGCCTAAGACATCGCATGACCTCGGGACGGGTGGCAGGCAAAGTCGAGTGTTTCTGCTTTACTGTCGCCACTGCCCGTCTCCTGACTCAGCGAAGGATGTCTATCGATGGAACGTCTCAGCGCCAAAGACTTCGACCCGCAATTGCTCGAACTTTACGACTACTATGCCCACGGCAAGATCAATCGACGCGAGTTCCTGGACCGCGCGGCGCTGTTTTCACTGGGCGGCCTGACCGCTACCGCGCTGCTCGCCGCGCTCAGTCCAAATTATGCAATGGCCGAACAGGTGGCTTTTACCGATCCCGAAATTGTCGCCGAGTACGTGACCTACCCCTCCCCCAAGGGTCATGGCCAAGTCAGGGCCTATTTCGTGCGCCCGGCCAAGGCCAGCGGCAAGCTGCCGGCCATTGTCGTTGCCCATGAGAATCGAGGCCTCAACCCTTACATCGAAGACGTTGCCCGCAGGGTCGCCAAGGCGGGTTTCATTGCCTTGGCGCCGGATGGCCTGTCCTCGGTGGGTGGCTACCCCGGCAACGACGACAAGGGTCGGGAACTGCAACAAGGCGTGGACCCGACAAAGCTCATGAATGATTTTTTCGCCGCCATCGAGTGGTTGATGAAACACGATGCGAGCACCGGCAAGGTAGGTATCGTCGGTTTCTGCTACGGCGGCGGCGTCGCCAACGCGGCAGCGGTCGCCTATCCCGAACTGGGCGCAGCCGTATCGTTCTACGGTCGCCAGCCCAAGGCCGAGGACGTACCGCGCATCAAGGCACCGGTAATGATCCACTATGGCGAACTCGACACCCGCATCAACGAAGGCTGGCCAGCGTACGAGCAGGCGTTGAAGGCAGCAGGCACGACTTACGAGGCATTCATCTACCCCGGTGCCAACCACGGCTTTCACAACGACTCCACGCCCCGCTACGACGAGGCTGATGCCAAGCTGGCGTGGGATCGGACGATTGACTGGTTTCGGCGCTATCTGGGCGCCGGTGGTTAGCGTCGGGGTTTAGTACTCCCTGTGATTGCGGGGAGATTACCGCCCTCTTCGCCAGCAAGCTGGCTCCCACATGGACATGCTGTGCCTGGACTTTTGCATATACCTGGGGGAGCCGGTTTGCTGGCGAAGAGCTTACTGGGCGGGTTCCCACGCTACCTGCTCCCACATGGGCATGCTGTGCCTGTACTTTTGCATATACCTGGGGAGCCAGCTTGCTGGCGAAGAGCTTATTGGGCCGGTTCCCACGCTACCTGCTGTAAGGCTCTTTTCGATATAGCACGGCGCGGTAACAGAGCACGCAAATCACCCAGTCGATCAACAGCGTCCAGACATTATGGGAAAGGAAATGCGCGCCTTGAGCCATTCTGGCTGCCGAGAACACGGACCCGAGGGCGAGCGCCACCGCAAGCGCGACTCGGGCGGCTTTTGGGTGGCGGTCACGTAACGCGAAGAACAAAGCCAGCAACGAGAAACCTGTCGAAGCATGGCCACCCGGCCAACAGCGACCCGGCTTGGCCGTCTCGGGGCGAGTCCCGAGCAAAGGTGAATAAGTTTCGCCGCCGCCGAACTCCATCAGGCTCCAGGGACACTGGACAGCAGTAAGAGCCTTGAGCGGCGGAACGACGGATGTCGTCAATGCCATTGTCAAAACCACATAGCCCAGCGGGCGGCGCCAGGCGGATAGCGTACGGGATCGAAAACTGGCGATGTAGGCCAGAACAAATGAGAGCGCGAGCAGTATCACGGCCTGCTTGGCGTAGTCATGAAGCACGGTTTCAAGCCAATAGCTTCGGCGGCCGATGAACCCTGCGCCGTCTACGTAGAACAGGCTGGCAAGGGAGTAATCCAGGTCGGTAGGGTCGACCAGCAGCATCACTGCCATCAGCAGGATCGGTATGCCCAGAGCAATCCGGAAATCAAAGCGTTGTGTAGGTAGAAACGGAATTGCAATTGCCATCGGTTTTTCTCGACCCCATGAGCCCTTTCAGTTACCGGCCAGTTCCGCCCACTGCTCCGGGCCCAGCGTGCCGAGAATCCTTGGGGCATGCTTGCCATCCACCGCGACGAAAAAAGCCTGGGCGTAGGCGCTGTCGCGCTGCCCCGCGCGCACTCCCAACTTGCGCTCGAAGTGGTCGATACAGCCGCTGTGGGTGATCAACACCAGATTTTCGTGCGCTTTCTTGTGAGCCAACACTGCATCCTCAAACCCTTTGTCACATTCACCCACCCAGCTTTGGGACGGAACTGCGCTTCCATAGATGTATTCAGCGGTTTGCTGCGTGCGGGTCAACGGGCTGGCGATCAGGTTGGCGTTTGCCAGACCCAGGGTCCGGCGTAAACCATCTCCGACTGCTCTTGCCGCCTGGCTGCCCGGCATCGTGATGCCGTCAGGGCTGGCAAGGCATGGGTTATCCGATCGATCACAACGCTCGGCGTGGCGAATCATTACCACGACCTGTCCATCAGCCCATCGGGAGGAAACCCCGGACTCGACCCAGTGGCCGCCTGCGGCCAGATCGACAACGGGCGTCGACTTCAGTAGCCAGACACCCACTGCCCAAAGCAACAGAAACGAAAGCGCGGTTCCGATCCGCTTCAGCATGCGCTTGCTGATCTTTCGCTTCCAGAACGGGCTCCTGATGGTCTGTAGAGGATGAAAATGGGTGTGTGCCACTCGATTAACTCCAGCGTCGGATTTTGGTAGTTAGGGATGTTGTCTGGACTACTGCCCCGAGACCCGACAATGCAGTCGACGCTGTGCTTGATCAGTGAAGGAATTGTCAAAAATAAGTTGGAGCGAAGTGTTACGTGGTTATTGATCGAATAAGAATTCCGGTTGCGCAGGACATACGCCGGCATCGAACTGCGCTACTTATTATTGGCGAAGCCTTGACGTTTTTTGATTATTGCAAACCTACAGTCCGCCCCATCCATAGCGCGGGGCTTACGCTCCGCCTGGCTTCCTCTGATGGAGCAGCAGACTTATATGCTTAGCATAAAACCCGTTCGGGCGGAGCTGGTGACGGCGCTCGCCAGTTGCTTTCTATTACTCGGATTCAACTCCCTTCTATGGCGCCATATTTTAGCAATCGTAGACAGCGGCTTCGCGGGCATGCTGTTGATACTTGCTTTTGGCGTAATGGTCGCGAGCCTGTTCAATATAGTGATCAGCCTGTTTGCATTCAGAGGTCTGTTGAAGCCTGTTCTAATTACCCTGTTCATGATCAGCGCGGGCGTTACTTATTTCATGAGCCAATACGGGGTAGTCATAGATACCGGGATGCTGCGCAGCTTTGTCGAAACCAATGCCACCGAGGTCCGGGACCTGCTTTCTCCCAGACTGCTCGGCTACCTTCTCGTGCTTGGAATTCTGCCGTCTCTGCTGCTGTGGAAAACCCCTGTTCATTACCGTCACTGGCACCGGGAACTGGTTACCAAGGCTTCTGTGTGCGCCGGCTGCCTGGTGGTCATTTGCACGTTGGCGATCCTGAATTACCAGGGACTGGCTTCGCTCTTTCGCAACCACCACGAATTAAGACTTATGGTCGTCCCGAGCAATTACCTCGGCGCCTCTGTCGGCTACTTGCGTGAGCAGGTCGTGACGGCGCGCAAACCTTTTCAACGGATAGGCGAAGACGCGGCGTTGAGTGGCGAGTGGAAGCGGCATACAAGAAAATCCCTGACTGTGCTGGTTGTGGGTGAAAGTGCGCGCGCCGAAAACTTTGGAATCCTGGGGTACAGTCGTGACACGACCATGCAGTTACGACAGGAACAAGGACTCATCTCGTTCAGCAATGTGACGTCGTGTGGTACTGAAACAGCCGTTTCGGTGCCGTCCATGTTTTCGGGCATGGGCCGCAGGAACTACGACGCCTCGACCGCGAAAAATCAGGAAGGCCTGCTCGACGTGCTGAAGCGCGCCGGCCTGGACGTCGTGTGGCGGGACAATCAGTCCGGGTGTAAAGGGGTCTGCGACCGGGTGAGGTTTGAGGATGTCAGTCATTCCACAGACACTGAGATGTGCGCCGATGATGAATGCAGGGACGAAATACTGCTCAAGGGGCTCCAGCAGTTTATCGATCATCTGGACAACGACACCGTCCTGGTGCTCCACCAGATGGGCAGCCACGGTCCGGCCTACTTCAAACGCTACCCCAGGCAATTCGAGCGGTTCACTCCGGTCTGCGAAAGTAATGCGCTGGACCAGTGCACCAGACAAAGCATCATCAACGGTTATGACAACACGCTGCTGTACACCGATCAGGTCCTGGCCAGTCTGGTCAGGATCCTGCGCAACAATCAGCAGAAGATAGATACCGCCATGCTCTATATTTCCGACCACGGCGAGTCGCTGGGCGAATACAACCTGTTTCTGCATGGCACGCCTTACGTGCTGGCTCCCGACCAACAAAAGCATGTGCCAATGCTTGCCTGGTTCTCCGACGGCTATCAGCGATCTTTCGCAGTCGATACGCAATGCCTGCAACGCTCGCGCAATACCGCACTGAGCCAGGACAACCTATTCCACTCGATGCTGGGTCTTTTGCAGGTCGACGCCCGGATCCATGACCCGGCGCTGGATATTTTCGCAGGATGCAGACGCGCGCCAGTCGATACAGCCCTCAGCGCTCGGTGAACCGCTTGAAGCGGACTCGACGGCCGAAGGAAGTGTTGACAGGGCTTTCACCAAAACTTGACTTATAGCCGGGTAATTTCGCCGCCTGAGCGCCATCGGGTCTTTGCAGATCGCGGATATTTGCAATGTCAGCCGGATACGACTCGCCAGGCTGGTGCCATTGAAGAAGTTGAGCAGGATATGAAGGACCGGTTGATGCGCATATTGGTTATCGAAGATAACAAAGATATTCTCGCCAATGTTTCAGAGTACTTCACGCTCAAAGGTTGTGAAGTGACAGGCGCGCTGGACGGAGTCACCGGCCTGCATCTGGCGGAAACCGGTCACTATGACGCGATTATCCTGGACCTCATGTTGCCAGGCATGGACGGGATTCTTGTTTGTACTGCCCTCAAGGCAAATACCAGAAACAGCGTGCCGGTTCTGATGCTCACTGCGCGGGATGAGTTGAATGACCGCATCAAGGGCTTTAACGTTGGCGCGGATGATTACATTGTCAAACCGTTTGCCCTTTCTGAATTACTTGCGCGCGTCGAAGCGGTTACACGCCGCTTCACCGGTCTGAAAAAACAGGTGTTGCAGATACATGACCTGTCTTTCGACCTGAATACGCTGGAAGCCAGGCGGGCAGGAAAACTGCTCAAGCTCAACCCGGCCACGATGACCCTGCTTGAGCTGCTTATGCGCAAAAGCCCCGCAGTGGTAAAACGCAAGGAACTTGAACGGGCCATATGGGGTGAGGATGTTCCGGACTCGGACATCTTGCGAACCACGATGTACATGCTGCGCAAAACCATCGACAAGCCTTTTGAAGTTCCATTGCTGCATACCGTCCATGGCACGGGCTACAAGTTGCAGAGCCCGCGTTAGTCGTCCTGCGATGCACCTGGCAAAAACGTTTTCCGAGCAGTGCGGGCCGAGGCGAACTTGCGCCCCGGCCCCGCTGATTGACCGCCCGGTTGTCAGGGCATGCCCGGCGCCTGTCCGATCCTAAAAAGGGCTGGCGGTCGGCCGCACGATCAGTTCGCTGACGTCGACGTCGGACGGTTGCTCAACCGCATAAGCAATGGCGCGGGCAATGGCTGTAGCCGGGATGGCGATGCGACGGAATTCGCGCATTTCATTGCGGCCGCTTTCGTCGGAAATGCTGTCGGCCAGTTCGGACTCGGTCACGCCGGGCGCAATCACCGTGACGCGGATATCGCCACCTACTTCCTGGCGCAGGCCTTCGGATATCGCGCGCACTGCGTACTTGGTGGCGCAGTACACCGCTGCGGTGGGGCTTACCGCATACGCGCCAATGGAGGCAATGTTAATGATCTGTCCGCTGCGCTGGTTCTGCATCAGCGGCAGTGTGGCGGCGATGCCATGCAGCACGCCACGGATGTTGACATCGATCATCCTGTTCCACTCTTCGACTTTCAGCGCGTCCAGCCGGGACAGCGGCATAACGCCTGCGTTGTTGATCAGCACATCGACACGACCATGCAGCGACACGGTGAAATCGATGAACGCCTGCACGTCAGCGGCGTCGGTGACATCCAGTGCGCGGAAGTCGGCGATGCCGCCTGCTTCGCGGATGTCATGCGCGAGTGTTTCCAGGCGCTCGGTGCGCCGGGCTCCCAACACTACCCGAGCGCCTTTTTCGGCCAGCAGTCGCGCGGTGGCTTCGCCAATGCCGCTGCTCGCGCCGGTAATGACGATGACTTTGTTCTGCACGCCTGCGGTTTGAAAATCTTGCATGATCTCTGCTCCTGTCTTGATTCGATTTGCAGCCCTGCGAGCGAGGACGTGAATCAAGAGTAGGCAGTCGGGCGCACACGGCGTTATCCGTTTAGTCCGGGAGACTTGCACAATCCTGCAAAAGTCGGCGGCCAGGTTGAATCATGCGGCCCTGACCCGCTGAAGCAGAATCTGCAGCGGATGGCGAACCTGTTTTCCGTCCTGGCGCTTGACCTGGCTGCGGCACGAATACCCGTCGGCCAGCAGTCGATCATCCGCGCCGTAACGTGCTACCAGGGGCTGCCAGGACTGGCTGTAAATGGTCTGCGAATTGCCGGCGTTACGGGTTTCATGGCCGTAGGTTCCGGACATGCCGCAGCACCCGCTCGCCAGCACTTCGAGCTTCATCCCACTCCCGGCATAGATTTTCTGCCAGAGGCCGACGCTGCCCGGCTCGTTGGTTTTTTCGGTGCAATGCGGCAGGAAGTACCAGGTCTCGTCGGTCGCGGCGGACTGATCAAGCTTTTGCAAGCCGGCGGCCAGCGACTCATTGGCCAGCAACTCGGCGCTCAGCCATTCCTGCGGCAGCAACACCTTGGGTGCCTGCTCGCTGCCCAACACTTTGGTGTATTCCTGGCGATAAACCAGCGTCATGGCCGGGTCGAGGCCAACCAGCGCAATTCCGCTGTCCTGCAGCTTGCGCAAAGCCTGGCTGTTGAACAGTGCGGCTTTCTCGAATGCCGCGAGAAAACCCTGGACTTGCAGCGGCTTGCCATTCGGTGCGAATGGCGCCAGGTAAACCTGATAGCCCAGACGGGTCAGCAGCTCCAGCCAGTCCGCGGTCAGGTCCGTTTCGAAATAGCGGGTAAACGCATCCTGAACCAGAACTACCGTACGCTGACGTTCCTGCTCGCTCAACGCGGCGAGCCGTTGCGGTGTGGCGAGGCCGACGTTCCAGCGTGCGCAGGCGGCGCGGAAATCCACCAGGCTCAGCAACGGACTGTCGACCATGCCCGCCACCCGTTCCAGCAGGTAGCGCACCGGCGCAGCCTTCATCACCGCGTTGTAGACCCTTGGAAAGCGCGCGAGAAACGGGATGGTGGATTCCAGAGAGCCGACCAGATAGTCCCTGACCGGTCGCAGGTAGCGGCTGTGATACAGCTCCAGAAAACGCGAACGAAACTCCGGCACGTTGACCTTTACCGGACACTGCCCCGCGCAGGATTTACACGCCAGGCAACCGGCCATGGCGTCATAGACCTCATGGGAAAAGTCTTTTTGTCCGGCGGCTCGTGCCACACTGTTGACAGTCTTGTTCATGAGGTTGGTGAACACATTGGCCGAGCGGGCCCTGGCGCTCGCGGTCAACACGTCGACGTTCTGCTCGCCTTGCAGGCGCAGCCACTCACGCACCAGCGATGCGCGCCCCTTGGGCGAATGAACGCGGTCGCGGGTCGCCTTCCAGGACGGGCACATCGCATCGTCGGGGTCGTAGTTGTAGCAGGCGCCGTTGCCGTTGCAGTGCAGCGCGGTGTCGTAGCTGCGCCAGACCCGCTCGTCGACGGTGCGATCCAGATCGCCGCGTAGCGTGACCTCATCCACGCGGGTCAGCTCAGCTGCCGGCAATGTCGAGGGCGTGGCGATTTTGCCGGGGTTGAGCTGGTTGAACGGATCGCAGGCGCCTTTAAGCGCCTGCAACGCTGGATACAGCTCACCAAAGTATTCGGGAACGTATTGCGAACGCAGGCCCTTGCCATGCTCGCCCCACAGCAGGCCGCCGTACTTGCGGGTCAGCGCCGCCACGGCATCGGAGATCGGGCGGATCAACGCAGCCTGAGCCGGGTCCTTCATGTCCAGGATCGGGCGCACGTGCAGTACGCCCGCATCCACATGACCGAACATGCCGTACTGCAGGCCGTGGCTGTCGAGCAGAGCGCGAAATTCCTGGATGTAGTCGGCGAGGTTTTCGGGCGGCACAGCGGTGTCTTCCACGAACGGCTGTGGCCGGGCTTCGCCTTTGACGTTGCCCAGCAGACCGACCGAGCGCTTGCGCATGGCGTAAACGCGGTTCACCGCGGCGCTGCCTGCGGCCAGCGTGTGGCCGAGACGCACCACTGAGGTGTCGTTTTGCAGATGCGCGACGAACGCATGGACGCGCGCCTCGACCTCGTCCTGCTCGTCGCCGCTGAACTCGATCAGGTTGATGCCCAGCGTCGGAGTCTGCGGATCCTGGGGAAAGTATTCAGCCACGCCGTGCCAGACAATATCCTGCATCGCCAGCATCAACACCTTGGAGTCCACGGTTTCGATGGACAGCGGCTTGTGTGCCATCAGGGCCTTGGCGTCGCGCAGCGCATCCATGAAGCCCGCGTAGCGGACGTTGACCAGAATCGAATACTTGGGAATCGGCGACACGTTGAGTCTGGCTTCGACGATGAAACCCAGAGATCCTTCGGAACCGCACAGTACGCTGTTGAGGTTGAAACGTCCGTCCTGCTCACGCAGGTGCGCCAGATCGTAGCCGGTCAGGCAGCGGTTGAGCGGCGGGAAGATATCCCGGATCAGCTGCGCCTGATCGTCGGCGATGGACTGCGCACAGCGGTACACCTCGCCCGCGCGATCGGTACGCTGCTTTTCGTCGCTGAGTTTCCCGGCATCCAGCGCATGGCTGTGTACATAGCCGCCGCCCAGCAGAACAGTCGTCAGCTCCAGCACATGGTCGCGGGTCTTGCCATAGGTGCAACTGCCCTGCCCGCTGGCGTCGGTGTTGATCATCCCGCCAATGGTGGCGCGGTTGGAGGTCGACAGCTCCGGGGCGAAGAACAGCCCGTGGGGTTTGAGCGCCGCGTTCAGCTGATCCTTGACCACGCCGGTCTGGACGCGCACCCAGCGCTCCTCCACGTTGATTTCGAGTATCCGGTTCATGTGCCGGGACAGATCCACGACCAGCCCATCGGTCAGCGACTGGCCGTTGGTGCCTGTGCCACCACCACGGGGAGTCAGCACGACCTGCTTGAATTCAGGCTTTGCCGCCAGCCGCGCGAGGATTGCCACATCATGGCTGCCGGTCGGGAATACCGCTGCCTGCGGCAGACGCTGGTAGATCGAGTTGTCAGTGGCAAGCACCGTTCGTGAACCGCGATCGCGGGCTACTTCGCCTGCAAAGCCTTCCTGCACCAGAACGTCGAGAAAACGGTCGTAGTGATCGGTCTGGGTGGCGGAAGGTTCGAGCAGCGCAATCATGGGGGTTCCTCAAGTCTGGCGCTCTGTGCGCAGGCTTTTTGTATGCAGAACACGTATGCTTCGGATCGTGCCGAATCACCATGCTTATCAACGGTTGGCCGGATTCTCCAGCCTGCCGCCGCCGAGCGCAAACGTAAAAGCCGGCGGTTTTCCATGAGTTTTATGAATGAATCCACGACGTCTGACACCGTCCATGTCGCTGCTCATCGCCTTCGAGGCAGCGGCGCGCCATGGCAGCTTCACCAAAGCCGCCGATGAACTGGCACTCACTCAGAGCGCAGTCAGTCGCCAGGTCCAGGCGCTGGAAGCGCAACTTGAGGTCGAGCTGTTCAAGCGCGATGGGCGCCGGATCGAGCTGACCACCGCCGGCGCGCTTTACCAGCACGAACTGGCGGCGGCGCTGGGCCGGATACGCAGCGCGACGCTTCAGACCATTGCCCACAAGTCCGAAGGCGGTACCTTGCACCTCGCGGTGCTGCCGACCTTTGGCTCCAAGTTGTTGTTGCCGCGCATGAACGATTTCTACACTCGGCATCCCGGCTATGTGGTGCATATCCATTCGCGTATCGTGCACGCCGACCTGACCCCCGCGGCCAGTGAGATGAACGCGATCATCTGCGCCGGCACCGGCAATTGGCCGGGCTACATCGCCCATCGGCTGGTGACTGAAAAACTGGTGTTGATCGCCAGCCCGTCGGCCTTGCCGCAGCACGGCGCAATGAGCCCTGCCCAGGTGGCGCAGCATTCGCTGCTCAGCGTGGTATCCCGGCCCAATGCCTGGTCAGACTGGTTCGAGCGGCATCGGCTGGACCACCATGTCATGCGTCCCGGCCCCAGCTTCGAACTGACTTCGCATCTGATCCAGGCCGTCGCGGCCGGGATAGGCATTGCGCTGGTTCCGCGAATCCTGGTCCAGGACGAAATCGACAGCGGTGAGCTGGTTACCTTGTTCGAACCCATGGACAGCGGCCGCCATTACTGGCTTGCCTACGCGACCCGTTTCCAGAATCTGCCTTCGTTGTGTGTCTTCCGGGACTGGCTGATGTCCACGCCCTTCCCTGACAGCCTTTAAACAGGAGCTCTCGTGCGAATCGAACCCCTCCCTCCGCTGCAGAATCTCATTGCCTTTGAGGCGACCGTGCGTCACGGCAGTTTCACGCGCGCAGCCAGCGAGCTGCACCTGACCCAGAGCGCGATCAGCCGACAAGTCGCACAGCTCGAAGAATTCCTGGGTCGGGCCCTGTTTCGCCGCGAGCACAAACGCATCCACCTGACAGTCGCGGGGCAGATATATGCCGAGCAGATCCACCGGGTATTGACGCTATGCGCCGAGGCCACCGCGCAAGTCATCACCCATAGCGGTGAGCAACAGCTGACACTGGCCAGTTCGAGCGGTGTGGCCGCGTTATGGCTGGGGCCGCTGCTGGGGCGTTATCGGGACGAGTTCCCAGGCGTGGACATTCGTCTGCGCGTTGTCGACGGGCTGGATTCGCTGGTACGCGCGGAATTCGATCTGGCTGTGTATTTTCTGCGAGAGGCTTCGCCGCCGGGGCTGGACAGCCGTCTGCTGTTTCCCGAGGCGGTCAATGCGTACTGCGCGCCGGGTTACCTCGACGGGCAAGTGCTGGAACCTGAGCAACTGCTGGACCATTGCCTGCTGATGCTCGAAGACGGCCAGCGCCAGTGGCTTTCCTGGAGCGACTGGTTCGGCCGTCAGGGGGTCGATGCGTCACTGATACGCAAGCGCATGACGGTCAACTACTACCCCGTGCTGGTCGACCTGGCCATCGCCGGCCATGGTGTGGTGCTGGGCTGGCAGCCGATGATTGACCGTCACGTTGAGTCCGGTGCGCTGGTGCCGGCTTGCAAGGCCAATGTCGGTGCGGTGGGAGGTTATTACCTGCTGACCCCCAGCGGGCAGTTGCCGCGTCGTGCCGCGCGCGCGTTCGAGCAGTGGCTGACTCGGCAAGTCGCAGGGTAATCGACCGCTCTTGCATGCGTTTGGCGCATGCAAATCTGCGTAATGATCGTTTTCACTAAATCGTCACACGCTCTAATGTCGGCGTTAGCGGGCATGAGACCCGCGGGCTGTTTCACCCTTCAACTCTGCCCCATGTCCATTGCAGGGTTGTTCCCTGCGTGTGTCGCATGCAGGAGACGAACGTGAGCACTACACAACAAAACCCGTCACACGATCTGCCGACTGATCATTCCTCCACTCATAACCGGCAGGCCCGGCGTGCGGTCACCGCCACGGTGATCGGCAATGGTCTGGAGTGGTTCGACTTCACGGTCTACAGCTTCTTCTCCGTCATCATCGCCAAGGTGTTTTTCCCGACCGACAGCGAACTGACTTCCTACCTGCTGGCCCTGGCCACTTTCGGTGTCGGCTTCTTCATGCGTCCGGTAGGCGGCATCGTCCTTGGTATCTATGGTGACAAACACGGGCGCAAGGCTGCGTTGTCGCTGACGATCCTGCTCATGGCGCTGGGCACCCTGATCATCGCCGTTACCCCAAGCTATGCGCAGATCGGCCTGATGGCGCCGGTGCTGATCGTATTGGCCAGGCTGCTGCAGGGCTTTTCCGCGGGCGGCGAGATGGGCAGCGCGACCGCGTTTCTTACCGAGCATGCGCCTGAGGGCAAGAAGGCGTTCTACTCCAGCTGGATTCAAGCCAGCATTGGCGTGGCGGTATTGCTCGGCTCGGCGCTGGGTGCTGCATTGTCCAGCTACCTGACCCAGGCGCAGCTGGAAAGCTGGGGCTGGCGCGTGCCGTTCCTGATCGGCACCTTGATCGGACCGGTCGGTTTCTATATCCGCAGCCGGGTTGACGAAACACCTGCGTACAGCGCCAGCAAACCGGTGGAATCGCCACTGCGAGAAGTGCTGCGCACTTATCCGAGGGAGACGCTGATCAGTTTCTCGCTGGTGGTGCTGTGGACCGTCTGTACTTACGCGATCCTGTTCTATATCCCGTCCTACGCGCAGCGGGTGCTGGGTCTGCCGTCGTGGATGGGCTTCAGTGCCGGGATGATGGGCGGCGCGGTGCTGATCGTCGCGACACCCTTGGTCGGAGCCCTCGCTGACCGCTACGGTCGCAGGCCGTGGCTGCTCGGCTCTGCGGTGGCAATCTTCTTCAGCGCTTATCCGATGTTCCTGTTCATCAACCAGATGCCCGGGCTGTTCTCGCTGCTGATCTTCGAGCTGGTGCTGGGTCTGCTGATATCGGGCTACATCGGCTCGATCCTGGCGGCTTTCGGCGAGCTGTTGCCCACCCACGTGCTCTCGACCGGGCTGTCGGTGGCGTACAACTTCGCGGTCACCCTCTTTGGCGGCTTCGCCACCTTCACCATCACCTGGCTGATCGCCTCGACCGGCAGCAACGTCGCGCCGGCGTTCTACATCATGTTTGCCGCGTTGATCAGCGGTGCCGGCGCGATGCTCTATCGCGACCGCGCGCCTGTCGTCAGCCGTTCTTTGACTGGAGCTTATCAATGAATACCCCGAATGCTTCGCGACTTATTCTGCGCAATGGCCGCCTGCTTGACGTTCAGGCCGGTGAGCTGCTCGATGGCCAGGAAGTGCTGATCGAAGGGGAGCGGATCGTAGCCGTGCGCCCCGTCACACAGCAAACCGAGACCGATGCGCAGGTCATTGATCTGGGCGGCATGACTCTGATGCCCGGACTGATCGATTGCCACGTGCATGTGCTGGCCTCCAACGCCAACCTGGGTCTGAACGCGTTGCAGCCCAACGCAATCACCATGTACCGCGCACTGCCAATCCTGGCCGCCATGCTGCAGCGCGGTTTCACAACGGTGCGCGACGCCGGTGGTGCCGACTGGGCACTGGCGCGCTCCATCCAGTTGGGGTTGATTCCCGGCCCGCGGATCTTTGCCTCCGGCAAGGCTTTGTCGCAAACCGGCGGGCATGGCGACATGCGTGCTCGCGGTGAACTACTGCTCAATGAGCCATGCTCCTGCTGCTTCCGCGCCGGGGCAATCGCGCGGGTGGTGGACGGCGTGGACAATGTGCGCCTTGCGGTGCGTGAAGAGCTGCAACAGGGTGCCAGCCAGATCAAGATCATGGCTTCGGGTGGGGTGTCTTCACCCACCGATCCGATTGCCAACACGCAGTACAGCGAGGCGGAAATTCGCGCCATCGTCGACGAGGCCGAGGCGGCCAACACTTACGTCATGGCCCATGCCTACACCGCGCGCGCCATTCGCCGTGCCATCGAGTGCGGGGTGCGCACTATCGAGCATGGCAATCTGGTGGATGCCGATACTGCGAAACTGATGGCGGAAAAAGGCGCTTTTGCCGTACCGACGCAGGTTACTTACGAAATGCTGGCAGAGTATGGCGAACGTTTCGGGTTGCCAGCGGACTCGGTCGCCAAGATCGAAGACGTGCGTCAGGCAGGACGCAATGCCTTGAAGCTGTTCGCCGAGGCGGGCGTGCCGATGGGCTATGGTTCGGACCTGCTGGGCGAAATGCACGAGTACCAGAGCCACGAGCTGAAGATTCGCGCCGAGGTACTGGGCAACCTGGCGGCCCTTCGCAGCGCGACCAGCGTGGCCGCGCAGATCCTGCAACGCGAGGGTGAACTGGGTTGCATCGCACCCGGTGCGCTCGCCGATCTGCTGGTGGTCGATGGCAATCCACTGACCGATATCAATTGCCTGGTCGGCCAGGGCGAGCGGCTGGCGATGATTGTTCAGGCGGGGAACGTGCGCAAGAACACCCTGGCCTGACCCTTCAGAGCGCACTGGTCCGCGAAAGCCGCATCCAGGCTGCGCAATTGGTGTGGATGTATCCCCCTTCGCGGACGAGTCCGCTCCCAAAGTAGGAGCGGACTTGTCCGCGAAGGCGGCATTTGAGACCAGGCAATTGTTGTGGATGTACCAGGCTCTTCGAGGACAAGCGGATCGCCGCCCGGCGGATCGCCGCCCTATCTGCCCTACGGGATCTACTGGAAATCCCGGCTGCGCACATCCAGTCCGGCCAGCAGCGGTGTGAGGTCGTACAGACGATGGGCGATGAGGTGGCGGACGCCATCTTTGGATTCGAACTTGCCGAACACCTGCAACAGCTGCGAGCCCACCAACACTTTGCGCTGCCGCTCTGCCAGGTCGCGCCAGACCACCACATTGACCATCCCGAACTCATCTTCCAGGGTCACGAACGTCACCCCGCTGGCCGTGCCGGGCCGCTGACGGCCGATGACGATTCCGGCCACGCTCAGCGTACGACCATGCTCCAGACTCAGCAGGTCTCTGGAGCTGCGAAAGCGCCTGGCCGCCAACTGACGGCGCAGCATGGACAACGGATGCGGGCCCAATGTCGTGCCCAGCGTGTCGTAATCGGCGCGCATGTCTTGGACGACCGTAGGCAGCGGCAAGGCGACCTGCTGTTCTTCGGTGGGCAGTTCGTCGAACAAAGGCCGTTGCGCCTCGACGCCGGCCACTTCCCAGCGCGCCCGGTGGCGGTGGCCGACCAACCCGCGCAAGGCACCCGAATCGGCAAGCAGCTCGGCAGCCCGCCGATCCAGCCCGGCTCGCAGGGTCAGGTCGGTGGCATCGCTGAAGGCGCGAACGGCGCGGGCGGCTTCAATGCGACGGGCATCCTCCTCGCGAAAGCCGCGCACCATGCGCAGTCCCAGGCGGATTGCCAGGTTGCGGCGGTAGTCGGGGTGCTCGACCGGCTCCAGCGAGCAATCCCAATCGCTGTAGCGAATGTCGATCGGGTGGATTTCGATCTGATGCCGCCTCGCATCCTGCAACAGCTGGTCCGGGGTATAAAAGCCCATCGGCCAGCTGTTGATCAGGGCGCAGGTGAAGGCAGCCGGCTCATGGCACTTGAGCCAGCAGCTTGCGTAGGTGAGCAAGGCAAAGCTCGCCGCATGGGACTCCGGGAATCCGTAACTGCCAAAGCCCTTGATCTGCTCGAAGATACGATTGGCGAACTCTTCGGTGTAGCCGTTAGCCTTCATGCCTTTGGCCAGCCGTTCGCGGTGCGGCTCAAGACCGCCATGGCGCTTCCAGGCAGCCATCGAGCGGCGCAACTGATCCGCCTCGCCCGGGCTGTAGTTCGCCGCCAGAATGGCGACTTCCATTACCTGTTCCTGGAACAGTGGAATGCCGAGCGTGCGCTCGAATACTTTTTCCAGCTGCGGCGGGTAGGTAATGGGCTCGTCGCCTTTGCGCCTGCGCAGGTAGGGATGAACCATGTCGCCCTGAATCGGCCCCGGCCGCACGATGGCGACCTCGATCACCAGATCGTAGAATTTTTTCGGCTGAAGACGCGGCAACATCGCCATCTGCGCACGGGACTCGATCTGGAACACGCCCACCGTATCGGCGCGGCAGATCATCTCGAAGGTCTGCGGATCGTCATGGGGCAACGATGACAATTGCCAGTGGTTGTCCCGGTAGCGCTTGACCAGCTCAAAGGTGCGACGCAAGGCGCTGAGCATGCCCAGGGCCAGAATATCGACTTTGAGCAGACCCACCTGATCCAGGTCGTCCTTGTCCCACTGAATGATGGTGCGGTCAGCCATGGCGGCGTTTTCGACCGGCACGAGGGTGTCCAGTGGATGCTCGGAAATCACGAAGCCGCCGGGATGCTGCGACAGGTGTCGAGGGAAGCCGATCAGGGCTCCGGTCAGTGCCAGCACCCTGCGCAGGATCGGCGTATCGGGGTCGAACCCGGCCTCTCGTAACCGGGCGGGCTCAGGCAGGTTGTCGCTCCAGCGGCTGAAAGCATCGGCCAGCGCGGTGATCTGGTCGGGCGGCAGACCGAGTGCCTTGGCCACATCGCGCACCGCGCCGGCGCCATGGTAGGTGCTGGCCACGGCGGTCAGCGCCGCCCTGCCCCGGCCGTAGCGCTTGAAGATGTACTGCAAGACTTCCTCGCGCCGGTCATGTTCGAAATCCACGTCGATGTCCGGCGGCTCGTTGCGTTCCCTGGAGATGAAACGTTCGAACAGCAGGTTTGATCTTTCCGGGTCCAGTTCAGTGATACCCAGCGCATAACACACCACAGAATTGGCGGCCGATCCGCGCCCCTGACAGAGGATGTGACGGCGACGGGCGAACTCGACAATGTCATGGACGGTGAGGAAGTAGCTGTCGAATTTCATCTCCGCAATCAGCGCGAGTTCCTTGTCGATCTGTGTGCGAGTGGTCGGCTTCATGCCGTCCGGCCAGCGACGGCGCGCACCCTGCTCGGTCATCTCGCGCAGCCACGAGCTCGGGGTATGGCCGGCCGGCACCAGTTCGTGGGGATACTCGTAACGCAACTGGCTGAGGTCGAATGTGCAGCGGCGCGCGATGCGCACCGATTCGGCCAGCAAAGCCTGGGGATAGACTTCTGCCAGCGCCTGCAACGGACGCAGATGGCGTTCTCCGTTGCAAAACAGGCGGTGGCCGGCTTGCGCGACGGTGACGTGGTGCCGGATGGCGGTCATGGTGTCCTGCAGCGCGCGACGCCCACGAGCATGCATGTGCACGTCGCCCATCGCGACGGCCTCGACGCCCATCGTGCGGGCCAGAGCCTGCAGTTGAATCAGCCGCTGTCGATCGTCGGGCCCGCAATGCAGTTCGACGCCCAGCCAAAGCGAACTCTGAAACCGGCTGCGCAACCAGGCGCCCTGCTCTTGATCACGCTCATCAAGGCCTGGCAGCCAGACGGCCAGCAGTCCGTCCAGCGGATTGAGAAAATCATCATGCAACAAACGGTACTGGCCTTTTTTTGCCCGCCGCCTGGCAAGCGTGATCAACCGGCACAGCGCTTGATACCCTGCCAGGGTTTCGACCAGCAGCACCACTTTCGGACCTTGTTCGATACACATTTCGCTGCCGATGATCAATGGCAGCCCGGTCTGCATGGAGGCCTGCCAGGCCCGGACGATCCCGGCCAGCGTGCACTCGTCGGTGATCGCCAACGCCGTGTAACCGTGAAGCTTCGCGCGTTCGAACAGTTCAAGCGCGCTGGATGCCCCGCGTTGAAAGCTGAAGTTGGACAGGCAATGCAGCTCAGCGTATTCAATGTTCACGAGAACCAGCCGTGCAACAACAGTGACCCGTCGTCACCTACCTGTCGATAAGCCCAGCCGCGCTGCCCGCCCAGGGTTTCGATCAGATAATAATCACGGCGCACATCGACGCCATCCCACCACCCCGACTCGATCCGCTCCGGTCCGGCCAGCACCTGCATGCTCTGGCCATGCAGCGGTACCGGTTCACGCAGTAACCAGCCGGGCCGCGGGATGCCAGCCGGCAAGGTAGAGGCGGCCACCTGATTACCTGGCTTCCAGGCGAACTCCGGGCGATGGTCGGCCAGCGCGCACAAGCCATTGACCGATTCGTCACCTAGCCGCGCACGCAATCGTTCGCGCAACTGATCCCAGGGCAAGGTCTGTTGCAGACGCTCCTCGAACAGCTCTCGATGCGCCGGCACAAAGCTGGGCAGATCCTGGGCCAGCAAGCGTATGGCGCGCACCGGCGAGGTGACCTGCACAGGCTCCAGCCGGCCCCGCGCGAGTTCGAACAGCATCGCGGCGTCGCGCTCGGCACTGAGCAGCCCGACCGGCACCAGGGTTTCAGGAGGCTCATGGTGTTCCAGATGCAGGACGAACCGCTGCACACCGCTGTCCCTTCCTGCCAGAAACACCGCCAGATCGGCAATCAGGCGCTTGAGCGGAAACAGCAAGGCCTGAGTGGACTCAACGTCGAAATTAAGCTCGATGCGCAGATCGAAATTGTCCGGAGGTGTGTAGTACTCAAGCGCAACCGGCCGGTCGCCGAGCAAGGTATCCAGATGCTGCAGCACACTTGCGGGAAAGCGCCGGGCCAGGGTGCTGCGCGGCAGTGCCAACACTTCGTGCACCTGGCGCAGCCCCATGCGCGCCAGAGCCGTCGAAACTTCACGAGCAAGGCCGATGCGATCCAGCGGCATGCGCTCAAGGATCGGTCGCAGGCTTGATGTATTCAGCACTGCAAGGCCATCGTGAGCATTGGTCAGCATGCGCGCCGCCACCGGGTTTGGTGCTACCACGATGCGATGACGGAAGCCCATATCGGTCAATTCCTTGCGCAACCGGGCTTCGAACACGGGCCAGGGGCCGAACAGGTTGAGGCTGGATTCGATTTCCATCAGCAGCACGCGCGGGTACTTCAGGCTGACGTGGGAGCTGAACCCGTACGCCCAGGCTGCCAGCAGCCGCTGCAAGCGTTCGGTTTCAGCGGGGTCGTGTTCGATGGCTGTGAAATTGGATACCAGTGTTTGCGCAGCCGTCAGGGTCTGCCCGGGTTTGAGGCCCAGCGCCCGCGCGGATGCATTGACCGTTTGCAGTACCCGGCGCTGGGCACTGCCGCACAGCAAGGCCAGCGGTTGATCGGGATCGGGATGGCGGCGCATGACACCGTCGAGTGCCAGTTGTGGCAACAAGACACAGGCCCACAACATAAGAACCTCAAGCGTCAGTCGGGAAAGGAATCGGAGAGACAGGCGCCAGCCCGCCTCGACATTTGAGTACGCGCAACTGTTGCGGCCGGCTGTCGAGGACGATCCGCAAGGCTGTTGGAGACGGATTGATGGCGGCCTGGCTGGGTCGACAGGCGAACGCCAGGGTCTGACCGGTTTCAGCGGCAACCTGCAAGCGTCGCAATGCACGGTCGTCCACCATGCCGGGCCAGCAGACGACGGCACCGCAACTGCCTGACCTCAGGCATTGTTCGGCAGCCCACAAGGCGTCACGCGGGCTTGCATCGATTACCACCAGTTGCTGCAGATCCACGCCTGCCGCCTGCCAGGCGTGGGGATAAGGCACGTAAGGTGGCGCGACCAGCACGATGCGCTCGCCGCCGGCGGACAGCTGCGCCAGTGAAGGCCACAGCAAACGCAACTCACCGCTGCCATCGGCGGGGATCAGGATTTCCGTCAGCGCTGAAGCCGGCCATCCGCCACTGGGCAAGGCCCGATCCAGCGCCGCATGCCCGCTGGGATAAGGGCTGCGCGGCGGCGCACTGGTCCGGCCTTTCCAGACCCTTTGCTCGTCGAGCAAAGCGTCAAGGCTGATGACCGCGCCCATCACTCGCGCCTTACCAGCCCGCAGAACACGCCTTCGATGGCGAAATCCTGATCAGGCTGGACAGTAATCGGCTCATAGGCCGGGTTGCGGGGCAACAGACGTAGCGCATCCGCGCCGCGTTGCAGACGTTTGATGGTCACCTCTCCATCCAGGCGAGCGACGACGATCTGGCCGTCGTTAGCGTTCGGATTGCGATGCACGCCAACCAGATCGCCATCGAGGATGCCGTCTTCGATCATGGAGTCGCCGCGCACTCGCAGCAGGTAATCGGGCACGCGACTGAAGGTGCCGCGATCCATCAGCAGAGTGTCATGAACGTCCACATCGGGCCCGATCGGCGCGCCCGCTGCCACGCGGCCCAATACGGGGATTTCCAGCAGTTCAGGCCGCGGGGTGGTTTGCACCAGCCGGATACCGCGTGCCTGGTTGGGCACCACTTCGATCAGACCGGCTTCGGTCAGGGCAATGATGTGTTTGCGGGCGACACTGCGCGAGGCAAAGCCGAACGCTTCGGAGATTTCAGCCAGGCTCGGCGATTGGCCCTGCTGCGCGATGCGGTCGCGAATGAAGGTCAATATGGCGGAGCGACGAGGAGATAATGTATTCATGGAGTACATTTGTACTCCATCGTTATTTTTCTGGCTAGTGCCGGTTTTCGCAGCCCGACAATCGGCGCGTCAGGCAGGAGTCGAAGGCGCTGCCGCTGTCGTAGGCGAGGCCGGACAGGTGTGGGCACCGTCGTTGAGGCCCTGCTTGTGGTTCTGGTAATCCAGCGAGGCCTTGCCGTTTTTCCATGTGAGAGTCACCACCACCACCGAGTCAAAATCGTCGCCCGTCCAGTCATCGACCAGATTCATGCGTTTGCCCGAGGCTTCCTTTGCAACCGCATTGATCAGCTCGGGGAGATACCCGTGGGACCAGGCGGTATAGATCGTCGAGTTGTGGTACTTGTCGTTCATCAACTCGTTGGCCAGGTCGCTGGTGTCATTGGCGCCAAAGTCGATGTTGATGGGCAATCCGAGCTTGATCGCGCTTGGGCCCACGGTCATCAGCGGGCGCACATAGCTATAGGAAAGGTCGCCTTCACCCTCTTCCACATGGCGCGTCGGATTGGCGGCGAAAATGAAGTCAGCCTTGCCGAACTCCTTGGGGAGCAATTCGGAAAGCTCCAGCGCCCGGTTCAGTCCCTTGCAGTTCAGTTGGCCCAGACCCATTTCGGGTTTTTCCGCATGGCGCAGGAAGACCAGTGTCTGAGTGCCGTTCTTGGCTTCGGCCTGCACGCGACCAACCATGGCTAACCAGAATATTGCAGACGCGATCAGCAATGTGGACAGGAACAGCCAAGCCATGCGGCGCGGTATCCGACTTGCTGGTGTTTTGTGACTCATCATTGTGTTGTGAACCCGGTATGCGGTTAAGGGGAACGGCATCGATGCGGCGAAGGTGCCTGCCATGAGCGGGTTCGCGGCCCTTGAACTCCATTACGGATCAGTCGATTACAGGTTCCTTGATCACCGGGAAAGTCTAGTCCGGCAATGTTTCTGAATGAAGAATACGGACGATAGGAGCCCCGAAACCCGACGAGGTTCATGCACGGTGCAGCAAACACGCTGCCGAGGGAGCGCCATCCTGTATGCGGATGTGTCTGATGGGCGGAATTTGTAGCTGTTTGCCCGGCAACAGCGCTTCAACAAGCTGCTGCACCCTGCACAGCTTTTGACGCGCCACACTTCTGATCGGGCTACACCCCTGTTGCGCCAGCTTATCGCTGAACGGAACCGTTTCCGGCTCGCAATTGCAAGATGCCACTATTACGACTCAGGTACGCCGCTTGCCACGATTCGGAGGCGTCCGTTCCCCCCACAGAAGTTGACGTATGTCAGAAAAAGGAAACTTTTTTCCGGCGTCAAGAAAATTTCTTCGTTGCGTCAACGGACAGGTGCTATTTTTAGTTCTCGTCAAGACCGTTTCCATTACCCATGGCAAAGCGCACGAATTTTGAACTGACCCGATGACGGATCCTTCAATAACGCTTAGTCGCTTGTGGCTGGAGTGGTCTTACCTACCCATTGGAGTCAAGCAAGTGCTCGATTGAAGCAGGTGGGCTGCCGTCATGAACAAGGTCACGTTTCCCAACGCTTGCCAGCTGATGCGCTGGCACTTTCACCCGGTTGGCTTCGAAGCCAGCATGGATGCGCCCAGCAGCATGATCGCCCGCCTGTTCGACAGGGCCAGCGGCGAAACCGTGGTGGCTATTGCGGGCTTGCCCTGTTCGACGGTCATGAACGCGACGGATGTCGAGCGCATCATCGAAGCCATCGAGGCCGAGCTGGAATTGTTCAGTGTCCAGCCCATGGCGCACTTTTCCTGATCCCCCCGCGCTGCCGCCAGCCTTCACGAGCGGCCGCGCAGATCTTCGAAGAACGGCTTGTCCTGAGCCACTCGATCCGATGCCCTGGGCATCTGAGCATGTTCGCCGTTGCCACTGGCTTTCTCGACATACCAGTAGCAATGACGCACCGCGCGGGTAATGGCGACGTAGGCCAAACGCAGGGTTTCGTCCTTCTGGGCTGAATCGAACGGTTGCAGGTCATTGGCTTCGCCCAGACCGGCCAGTCGATAGACCTGATTCTTGTAGGGCGATACGGTCAGGTGCTGGCAATCCCCGAGCAGGAATACCGCTTGCGCCTGTAGTCCTTTCGAGCTGTGATAGGTCAGCAGCTTGATCTGCCGCGCTTCCGGTGGTCGAGCCTGATCCGTTTCTATGATCGACTGCAAATGCGCCGAGAAGCGCTCTTTTTCGCTGGCCTTGCGGTACAGCAACAGAATCGAGTCGCCATTGCTGTAATGCGCAGCCACACGTTCAGCCAGCGCCGTTTCATCCCGATCCAGGACACGTACCGGCAGCAATTGCTGCTCGGCGCCACTGGCTTTGGCTTTCTTGCCGGGAATGGCCGGAGCGGCACGCACGATGTGCTCGGCGGCGTCAATGATGTGCTGGTGGCTGCGGTAGTTGTCGCTGAGCAGTACCCGGGTGGTCGCCGGTGTCCGGAACTGTTTGGCGAATTCCATGAAAAATTTGGGTGAACTGCCTCGCCAACCGTAGATCGACTGCCAGTCATCGCCGACGCTCAGCAGCGACGAATGCTGCGCGATTCTTCCTGTGTGCATGGCCGGGCCACGGCGGCGAATCTCTCGCAGGCTGGCGCGGACCCAGGAAACGATCTGCGGCGAGACATCCTGGAACTCGTCGATCATCAGGTGCGCCAATGGCCGCAAGACTTCATCCCCGACCTGACGCAGGTTCTCCGGTGACGTCTCGCCAAACAGGGCGAACATGCGGTTGTAGGTCAGAATGGGCGGGTTCCGGGTCAGCAGATGGCTCTCGAAGGCCTTCCAGAACAGGCTCAGACCCTCGAAGAAAAACCGGTCCGGATCGTCGCTGGCAAAGCTCATCTGCGCGATCGCGGCGGGTACATCAAGGCCGAGGTTTTCGATGAAGTTCGCCGCGGTGACGAAAGCATCAAGCAATGGCGCCGCGCCGAGCTCGCCCTTGACACGATAGTCGAAACCCGGCCCAGCCACGGCTGTTCCCGCAAGCGACTGAAGCACCTGACTTCCGGATTCGTAATTATCCAGCCAGATCAGTGGCTTGCGGCAGAAAGCCTGAAACAGGGTGCGCTTGATCACCCATTCCGCCCAGACCGGAAGCTTGGCATCTGCCCGCTTCATTTGCTGGTCTTCGCCCGGGTCCAGCCCCAGCACGATCCACGCATCCAGTTCGGCGCTGTAACCGTGGACATGGAACGCAAAGCCATTGATCTCGACCGTCTGGCGCATCGGCTCGATCCCTTTGATCGGCCAGGCTCTGGCACGAATCCACAGGTCCTCGATGATGTCGCACAGCTCTTCATCGCGCCTGGATGAAAGCTCGGTCACGGTGATGCGCTTCTGCACATCGGGATGGTCTCGATCAAGCTCCTTGAGCTGCATCGCGTGGCGATACAGCGGCGCGATGACTTCACGGAAGCGCTGGTTGCCGGCGTAGAGATCGCGGTAACAATGGTTCAACTCTTGGCGCTGGGCATCGTTGATACGCAGATCGAAGGGGTTGCTGTCGACATCGGCTTCGCGGCCCACAGCGGAGTTGCCCAGATTCTCGAACGCACGAACCTGCTCGAACCCCGGAAGGCTGCGTACCAACGGCAGGATTCGGGAATGAAAGGTGCGAACCAGGTCACGCGCCTGCGCCATGCTGATGCCGTGCCCCCAAAGGGCCAGAACATCGATCAGCTTTGCGATGAAGTCCTTGCGCGACTCGCGGGTGAACGTGACTACGGTCATGGCGTTCAGTTCGTAGCCCAGATAGTGATGCAGCAGCAGGATGCGCAGCACCAGCGAGGTGGACTTGCCGGCACCGGCGCCAGCGATGACATTCGTGGAAGGCGTATCGCTGAGAATCATCTTCCATTGCGCCGCACTGGGCTGGGCATGGGATGGCAATTTCTGAGCGACGTCCTGCTTGATGCGCTTTTTCAGTTCGGGGGTGAGGGCCAGCCGCCAGTCGTCGAACAAATGATCATCGATCTTTGGGCCGCGATGTTCGGTGGGCCGCGTGTCGCGGATGACCAGCACCTGTCTGCCCTGCTCGATGCCGTCCAGATGGCCTTCCGCGTAGCCCTCGCGCACCCCTTCGATATGTCCATTCAGATAGCCATCGGCATGTCCCTGGAACCAGGATGGCCGATGCTGCGCGCCCAGCCCGGTCAGCGCCCTGGCAACCAGACGTGACAGCAAACGCTTGAAGAACGGCAATTGCTCGGGTGGATCGAGTTCCAGATCCAGATCGGATACGGGGGCGCAAGGCAAGTCGTCAGGCACGCAGACTCCGGGTAGTGGCTTGCAGAAAAAAGGGCGTCCATGGTCGCCCTATTCGCCTGCAATCTCCAGCAAAATGCTTAGTAGTCATGACCTTAGTCGATGAACTGCATGTTCGTTAGAGATTTTCTTAAAGTGCTTTCTCAAGCGCCTTTCGCGTAGCGCGGGCGGTTTCCCTGACCTGAAACACGCCGCAACCGGTCACAGACAGGTCGCGACAGCCGCAGCCCGCAGCGGTGCCTGGCTGTCTTCACGGGGTGCGTAGAATTCCACCGTCGTTCCTGAACCGCTACCGCGCACATCGGCGAAATATCGGGCCTCAGTGGTGAACACTGTGAAGCCGCCGTCGGCCAGTTTGTGCATGAAGACATCGGCGGTCGAGCCGAACATCGACTCGTTCTGCCACGACACCTGAATGCACTGGGCAACCGCGACCTGTTGCTTGGCGCTGGACATGACCTTGGCGGGGCCTGCCGAGCGATCCGAAGCGGACGGTGCCGCACATCCTGCCAACACCGTTGCTGCAACTACGAGTACCGGAAACTTCATGATTGCCTTCGCCGCTCAAAAAAAAGCGAAGTCTAGCACTGCGCCGCTCAAGCTTCGGCAAGTTGCTCTTCGTATTCTTTGAAGTACTGGCTGGCCAGGGATTCTTTCTGGCCGTCATCGAGAATCTTGCCTGCCATCTGGAAGAACTTGTGCTCTTCCTCTTCAAGATGGTGATGCACCTTGTCCGAGAGCTTTTTAGCGGTGGCGAGCCACGACGGGCTGGACATCTCGGTCTCGTCGAGTTCTTCGATCATCTCGTCCATTTCATGATGTTCGGAAATGGCGTGGCGACTCAGATCCACACCGCTGTCGTGGGCCATAAGCGGGATATAGAAGAAACGCTCTTCCGCGGTTTCGTGGGCGTGCAGCTCATCCTTGAGCTGTTTGTAGGCCTGTACACGCTCTTCACTGTCGCCATGGGTCTGGACCAGTGCTTCGGCAAAGCGACGCTGACGTTCATGACTTTCACGCAGAGCTTCAAAAATATTCAAGGGCAGTCTCCAGATGGCTTCCGAAAGCGGAACCGTTGATGACTAGACCTTGCGGACCGGTTGGCAGTTCCGAAGCTGCTGGCCCTTTAACACCGCGCAGGATGACGGAGTCAGGCCAGTTCGAAGACGACGTCCTGGGCGCCTTCCCACAGGGTCTTGACCCCCAGATTGCGCAGGTTTTCCTTGCCCTGGACGATGGTCAGAAAGTGATTGCCCGCCAGTTGCCCCATCTTGCTCGCAAAACAGCACGAGCCGTAGGCCAGAATAATTTCGGTTTCGCTGTATCCGCCCGGGTAGAACAGAATGTCGCCCACCGAAGGATGACTGGTTGCGTTCTCGAAGCCGATCAGGCGGTCATCGAGCTTGAGCTGGTAATCGTCCAGCGGTACCCAGCAGCCTTCCCCGCTCCAGCGCACGTGGATGAATTTCTGCCGGTAAGGCAAAAGCTTCAGAAACGCCGCGACGGTCTGCGGCGCATCCGGGTTGGGCTCTGCCAGAAACTCATACCCGCCTGCGGTGATTTTGATGGTGGTCACGACGAAAACTCCTTCAAATGGGACGTTCGATATTCATCTGCGAATGGCGGAGCAGGATATACCAGGCCGGGGTGGCTGGCTCGCTGTCTATATCGCTGCCACAACGCGGATGCACGACGCCGCAGTTGCAGGGCTGCATGGGTGCTGGATCAGTGCTGGAAGAGCTGCTCCTTCATCGCCTTGATCCGCTTTTGCCGCTCGCGCAGTAACTCATCGGCCAGCGTCGCAGCTGCCCTCGCGGCCTCTTCGGCAGACACGGCGGTGCTGGCGGTGCTGCCCAGCGCAGCGGCGGCATAGTGGTCCCATGCCTGGATTTCATCGGCAAACAGCGGAGTTACGTTCGACATTGGCTGAGTCCTCAATACGGGCCGGGAGAGAGCGCCGGGCAACCTGCCAGACAGCCTAGGTGGTCAGCCGCAATTGGCAAGCAGGCCCGCACGCCACAGCGGAGGGATCATGACGCGTTACAGCACTCATTCCGGACGAAGGGTCCGGGCTACTCCCTGATTCTGGCCGGAGCTTTGCAATGAAATCTTCAGGTTGCCCCGAACGTCGGAGTTCTGACGGGGTCAACAGGCCAGGACGCGGTAAAGCGCCCGCCACATTCAGGAGAAGCACCGTGTCGACGCTCAGTGAAATCGCGGAAAACCATGCGAAAAAGTCCCAGCAACTTGAAGCAGCACCGGTGCAGTTGAGCGAGCTGCGTTACCCGCGCCTGAGCGAGTCGCTGTTACAGGCCATCGATGAAACCCGGCAGATTCAGCCACCACCTTTGATGCGTGCGCCTGACACAGTACTGGAACTGCGCCTGGCGCACTGACCCGCTATCCGGCCCGCAGTACCTTGTCGGGCCTTTTTGTCCGCTGATCCGCTACGCGCGGGATGTGGATTCGGCAAGCTGGTGGTACAATCCGCCGCTTCAAATCTGCGCTCAAGGCTTCGGGCATCCATGAGCGCCGTCAGTACGACAGCGTCACACCCGCGCACCCTGTACTCGATGTCTGATCCCGCATTCATCGCCGGCCAGCCTGGCCACAGCGTCGCAATGCTGCTCTCCCCTGCGCGAAACGGATCGGCTCCTCCTTGTGGACGGTGCTGGAGAAGTTGCTTGCGAAGGTCTGATTGGCCCGACACCGGCCCAAATATGAATCTGGCGCCTCAATACACACCTGAAATTCCGGTAGGACAAGCACTTTGATCTCCACAGCTAACATCACCATGCAGTTTGGCCCCAAACCCCTGTTCGAGAATGTCTCGGTCAAGTTCGGTGCCGGTAACCGTTACGGCCTGATCGGCGCGAACGGCTGCGGCAAGTCCACCTTCATGAAAATCCTCGGTGGCGATCTGGAGCCATCCGGCGGTCAGGTGATGCTTGAGCCTAACGTGCGTCTGGGCAAGCTGCGCCAGGATCAGTTCGCCTATGAAGAGTTCACCGTGCTCGACACCGTGATCATGGGTCACGAAGAGCTGTGGAAGGTCAAGGCCGAACGCGACCGCATCTACTCGCTGCCGGAAATGAGCGAAGACGACGGCATGGCCGTGGCCGAACTGGAAACCGAGTTCGCGGAAATGGACGGCTACACCGCTGAATCCCGCGCCGGCGAACTGTTGCTGGGCCTGGGCATCGGCATCGAACAGCACAACGGGCCGATGAGCGAAGTGTCTCCGGGCTGGAAGCTGCGGGTTCTGCTGGCGCAGGCGCTGTTCTCCGATCCTGAAGTGCTGTTGCTCGACGAACCGACCAACCACCTGGACATCAACACCATCCGCTGGCTGGAAAACGTGCTGACTCAGCGCAACAGCCTGATGATCATCATTTCCCACGACCGTCACTTCCTCAACAGTGTGTGCACGCACATGGCGGACCTGGATTACGGCGAGCTGCGCCTGTTCCCGGGCAACTACGACGAATACATGACCGTGGCCACCCAGTCCCGCGAGCAACTGCTGGCCGACAACGCCAAGAAGAAGGCGCAGATCTCCGAACTGCAATCCTTCGTCAGCCGCTTCTCGGCCAACGCTTCGAAAGCCAAGCAGGCGACTTCTCGCGCCAAGCAGATCGACAAGATCCAGCTGGCCGAAGTCAAGCCATCCAGCCGTGTCAGCCCTTTCATCCGCTTCGAGCAGACCAAGAAACTGCACCGTCAGGCGGTCGTTGTGGAGCGCATGGCCAAAGGTTTCGATGGCACTACGTTGTTCAAGGACTTCAGCTTCACTGTCGAAGCCGGCGAGCGCGTGGCGATCATTGGCCCGAACGGCATCGGCAAGACTACCTTGCTGCGTACCCTGGTCAACGAGCTGCAACCGGACGCGGGTTCGATCAAGTGGACCGAGTCGGCGGAAATCGGCTACTACGCCCAGGACCACGCCCATGACTTCGAAGACGACTGCACCCTCTTCGACTGGATGGGTCAGTGGACGCAAGGCGGTGAGCAACTGGTTCGCGGCACCCTCGGTCGCATGCTGTTTTCCAACGACGAGATCCTCAAATCGGTCAAGGTGATTTCCGGTGGCGAACAGGGCCGCATGCTGTTCGGCAAGCTGATCCTGCAAAAGCCCAACGTACTGGTGATGGACGAACCAACCAACCACCTGGACATGGAATCGATCGAGGCGCTGAACCTGGCGCTGGAAAACTATCCGGGCACCCTGATCTTCGTCAGCCACGACCGCGAGTTCGTCTCCTCGCTGGCCACGCGCATCATCGAACTCAGCCCGAGCGGCGTGATCGACTTCAGCGGTACCTACGACGACTACCTGCGCAGCCAGGGCGTCGCTATCTAAGTAGCCTGCCCGGTCGCGGGCAAGCCCGCTCCAGGGTCACGGACCTGTAGGAGCGCGCTTGCCCGCGACATCTCCAAACCGATTACCGTTCTGCCAGCTAAATCATTAGGCTGCTTTCTTTTTCTCCGCGCTGCCGCCATCATGAGTTCTTCCTCCGCCTGCCCGGGAAAGAGCCCGATGTCTGCCGCCTCCAGCAATAAAAACTCCGCGCAGCCCAGCTCCATGACGATCACCCTGCAGATCGTGTCCATCGTTTTCTATACCTTCGTCGCCTTTCTGTGCATCGGCCTGCCAATCGCCGTGCTGCCGGGTTATGTCCACGACCAGCTGGGCTTCAGCGCTCTGATTGCCGGTCTGGCCATCGCTTCGCAGTATCTCGCCACGTTGCTCAGCCGCCCGTTTGCAGGCAGGGCGACAGACAGTCTGGGCAGCAAGCGCGCCATCGTTTACGGGCTGATCGGCATCGTGATCAGTGGTGCACTGACGCTGCTGGCAACATTGCTGGAAAGCTTTCCGGTGGCCAGCCTGTCGATTCTGATCGTGGCTCGCCTGTTTCTGGGCGTGGCGCAGGGCCTGATCGGCGTGGGCACCATCAGCTGGTGCATCGCCAAAGTAGGCTCCGAGCATACCGCCCGCTCGATTTCCTGGAACGGCATTGCTTCCTACGGGGCAATCGCCATCGGCGCGCCGCTTGGTGTGGTGGTCATCGATCAGGTCGGCTTCAACAGTCTGGGCATCGCACTGATGGTCATGGCCGCGCTGTCGCTATGGCTCATCCGCAACAAGCCATCGGTTCCGATAGTCGCCGGTGAACGCCTGCCCTACTGGTCGGTGTTCGGCCGGATCGCGCCTTACGGGCTGGGCCTTACGCTGTCATCCATCGGCTACGGCACGCTGACTACCTTCATCACCCTCTTCTATTTCAGTAAAGGCTGGGAAGGCGCGGCCTACTGCCTGTCCGTATTCGGCGTGTGCTTCATTCTCGCGCGGCTGGTGTTTATCGGGGCCATCAACCGCCTCGGCGGTTTTAACGCTGCGATCAGCTGCATGGGCGTGGAAACCTGCGGTCTGGTCATGCTCTGGCTGGCACCCAGCACCGGCTTCGCCCTGGCGGGCGCAGGGCTGACCGGACTTGGGCTATCGCTGGTCTACCCGGCACTGGGCGTCGAGGCGATCAAGAACGTGCCGAATTCCAGTCGCGGTGCGGGCCTGAGTGCTTATGCGGTGTTCTTCGACCTAGCGCTTGCTGTCGCTGGCCCGGTCATGGGTGCGATCGCCTCGGGTCAAGGTTATGACTGGATCTTTTTCTACGCTTCGCTGCTCTCGGTCTGTGCGCTGCTGCTGACCGTCTGGCTCTCGCGTCGCAGCCGCGCCCAAGGCTGAGCAGACGGGATATACCCAAGTCGGCAAAGTTGCTCCAGGCCTTATGAACAACTGTTTTTCCGCTGGTCGGTCAAGTTGTTGACGCTGGTCTGGATCCAATCTTGACTTTCCCCGTCCAGCCTTTGATTTGGCAGGATTTCGCCGCAGCCCTTTTGCGGCCGACTCTTTGTGGCGGCCGGGCACTCATCGGGGTAGACCCCTTACTTGCCTTCCTGACCACATCATCAGGGAGAGCAGTTATGAAGTTCGGTTTTTCTCTCGGCACGGCACTCAAGTTAGCGCCGGTCACCCTGCTCGCTTTCGTTTCTCAGGACCTGCACGGTGCGTGCAGCCTGGCCTCGACGCCGGGCAACGATATAAATGTGTGCGACAGCGGCAGTGCCGCGGCATTGCTCGACACCGCAGGAAACAACAGCCTCACTTTCCCCGCCGGCGGAACCGGCTCGATCTCCGGCAACGTGGTATTTGGCGACGGTCAGGACCGGATCGACATGGGCTCAGGCCTTATTGGCGGAAACGTCAGTCAGGCCGCTGGCGAGGATACCTTCGCCCTGAGCGGCGGTACGATCACTGGCGACATCTCTCAGGGCCCTGGCACAGACACCTTCAGCATGAGCGCCGGTAGTGTGCGCTCACTATTGCAGGGCGACGGACTGGACCGTTTCACGATGATCGGTGGCACCATCAGCAACGCGTTCGAGGACGGCGACTCGGCGACCATGAGCGGCGGCACCATAGGCCGTGTCGACATGAAGCTCGATGACAACCTGTTCGACCTGTCCGGTGGCCGGATCCTTGGCAACCTGGTGACGGGATTCGGACGCGACACCATCATCATTAGCGGCGGGAGCATCGGCGGAGCCGTCAGTGTCAGCGGCGGCGACGATCAGGTCACCGTCAGCGGTGGCGAAATCATCGGCGAGGTCCGGACCAGCTTCGGCAATGACCGTCTTGCCTGGCGAGGCGACGGGTACTTGCGTAACAACGTGTTGTTGGCCGACGGCGATGACAGCGCAACGCTGGAAAGCCTCGACGAGGCACACCTGCGCCACGCCCCTTCTGGATGCAGGGCCGGGCAACGACTCACTGATCTTCAGCAACACAACGAGCGCGGGCGCGGCTCAGTCAGGCGCAGAGCGTTATCTTCGGTGGGAAGCGGTCAGCCTGACCGACAACTCCCACATCGCACTGGCCGGCCTTTTCACCCTGGGCGACAGCGGCACCGGCACCGGTACCCTGCAGCTCGATGCCCGCAGCCGACTGACGTCCACGGCCGCAAGCATCGCGCCGTTTCTTCCGGGCCGGCGTGTCACGGTTATCAACTCCGGCACACTGGACATGACCACCGGAAGCGACGTGGCCACAGACAACCTACGCATCAACGGAAATTATCTCGGTAACAACGGACAGCTGTGGTTGCAAACGGTACTGGGCGACGATGCGTCCGCCAGCGACCGTCTTACGGTTGCAGGCGGAAGCATCAGCGGCAGCACTCAGGTAACGGTGACCAATCTTGCCGGCGCAGGTGCTTCAACCCGGCTCAACGGCATCGAGGTCGTGCAGGCTACCGAAGGCGCGGCCAGCGACAACACGGCGTTTTCCCTGAAAAGCGCACTTTCCGCCGGGCCCTTTCAGTATTACCTTTTCAAAGGCGGGGCGACCGCAGGCTCGGAAAACAGCTGGTTTCTGCGTTCAGCGGTAGTGTCACCTGTGTTGAGTGCGGCTGTCCCGATGCCGGAGCAACCCGGTCAGCCTGCGCCGCCGCCCGCTCCATTGCCCGCTCCAGCGCCGGAACCCGGACCTCAACCACAACCACAACCACAACCCGAGCCAGTGCAACCAGCTGCCTCACTGCCCGTCCCGGCCATCGGCACCCCGCCACTGCCAGCCGCAGCGTTTGGCGCGGAACCTGTGCCGCTTTATCGGCTGGAGGTCCCGACTTACGCTGTGATGCAGCCCGCGGCAGCGATACTCACCCTGGCTTCGCTCGGGACTTTCCATGAGCGTCAGGGCGATCAAAGCCTGCTGACCGAAACGGGTGCGGCGCCCGCAGGTTGGGCACGGCTACTAGGCGATGAGATTCGGCAGCGTTGGTCCGGCACGGTTTCACCGAAGCTGGACGCGACGGTGGACGGTTATCAGATCGGCCACGATCTGTACGCACGCCGCGACGACAGCGGGCAGCTGCAGCGCGGCGGGCTGTTCGTCGCGCACAGTCGTCTGGAAGGCGACGTCGATGGATTTGCCCAAGGCCTGGAAGATCAGCGCAGCGGCAGGCTGGAAGTCGAAGGTGACAGCCTTGGCGCTTACTGGACCTTGATCGGCCTCACGGGCTGGTATGTGGATGCGCTGCTGATGGGCACCCGTCTGGACGTTGATTCGCGGTCCGCACGCGGGGTGCGGCTCGGCACCGAAGGCCATGGCTTCAGTGCCTCTGTCGAGGCGGGTTATCCGTTGTCGCTCGGCGCCGACTGGGTGCTGGAACCTCAGGCCCAGGCGATCCATCAACGCATCGAGCTCGACAGCCAACACGACGGGATTTCCTTGCAGTCCTTCGATGCCGACCCACGCACGACCGGGCGGCTGGGTGCCCGGCTCAAAGGCCGTTACCCCGTTCCCGGCGCTGTGCTGGAGCCCTGGGTGCGCGCCAACCTGTGGCGGACCTTCGGTGGCGAGGACCGCGTGACCTTCAATCATGCCGAACGCATCGAAACCCGACAGGCTGCGACACGCGCGGATCTGGGCCTGGGCCTTACCGCACGCCTGTCTCCGGAGATCAGTCTGTATGCCAGCGGCGACTACAGCCAGAATCTCGATGACGATGACTACCGTGGCTTGCGCGGCACCCTGGGCATGCGGGTCAGTTGGTAACCGGCAACAAAAAACGCCGTGTCCGGCCCCGGATTATTCCAGGCCCGAACACGGCGTCTGCCGTCATGTCAGCTTATTGCTCCGGTTCGGCAGCCTTGGGCTTGAGGATCAGCACCGCCAATGGCGGCAAGCTCAGGGACACTGAAACCGGCATGCCATGCGCCTTTTCCGGCTCGGTGTGCACGCCGCCGCCGTTGCCCATGTTGGAACCGGCGTAGCTTTCGGCATCGCTGTTGAGCAATTCCACCCAAGTGCCCTCGAACGGCACGCCCACGCGGTAACCCTCGCGCGGCACCGGTGTCAGGTTGGCCACCACCAGCAACGGCTCGCCCTCCTTGCTCCAGCGCATATATGCATAGACGCTGTTGGTCGCGTCGTCGCCGATCAGCCACTGGAAGCCCATGGGCTCCGCGTCGCGCTCATGCAGGGCCTTCTCGTCGCGATACAACCGGTTCAGGTCGCTGACAAGTTTCTTCACCCCAATGTGCTCGGCATACTGCATGAGGTACCAGTCCAGTTGCTCGTCATGATTCCACTCGCGCCACTGGCCGAATTCGCAGCCCATGAAAAGCAGCTTCTTGCCCGGATGAGTCCACATGAACGTCAGGTACGCACGCAGGTTGGCGAACTTCTGCCAACGGTCACCGGGCATCTTGTCGATGAGCGAGTGCTTGCCGTGCACCACTTCGTCGTGGGAAATCGGCAGGATGAAGCGTTCGGACCACGCATACATCAGGCCGAAGCTCAGCTCGCCGTGGTGATGCGCCCGATGAATCGGGTCCTGCTGCATGTAGTGCAGCGAGTCGTGCATCCAGCCCATGTTCCATTTGTAGTTGAAACCCAGGCCGCCCTGCTGGGGAGTCTGGGTGACACCCGGCCATGCCGTGGATTCTTCAGCGATAACCATAGTGCCCGGTGCTTCGACGGCGACCACGTCGTTGAGGTGACGCAGAAAGTCGATGGCTTCCAGGTTTTCCCGGCCGCCGAAACGGTTGGGCACCCACTCGCCGGCTTTGCGCGAGTAATCGCGATATAGCATTGACGCCACCGCATCCACGCGCAGGCCGTCGATATGGAAGTGCTTGAGCCAGTGCAAGGCCGACGCAATCATGAAGCCATGAACTTCGGTGCGACCCAGGTTGTAGATCAGTGTGTCCCAGTCCTGGTGGAAACCTTCCTGCGGGTTGCCGTACTCATAAAGCGCCGTGCCGTCGAACTGCGCCAGTCCGTGGGCATCAGTCGGGAAGTGGGCGGGAACCCAGTCCAGAATGACGCCAATTTCTGCCTGGTGGCAGGCATTGACGAACGCGGCAAAGTCCTCCGGCGTGCCGTAGCGGGCAGACGGCGCGAACTGGGCAAGTAGTTGATAACCCCAGGACCCGCCGAACGGGTGCTCCATGATCGGCATCAGTTCGATGTGGGTGAAGCCCAGTTCCTTGATATACGGAATCAGCCGGTCGGCCAGTTCGCGCCAGTTGTACTGGCGCCACTCGCCTTCTTCGTTCTGCTCCATCTGCCAGGAGCCTGCATGCAGCTCGTAGATGGACAGCGGCGCAGCCGGCGTATGGCGCTGGGCACGGGTTTCCAGCCACTGCTGGTCCTGCCAGTCAAACTGCAGAGTTCGTGCGACTTTGGAGGCCGTGTCCGGTGGCAGCGTCGTCGCGAGCGCCATCGGGTCGGACTTCAACGGAAGAATGCCGTGCGCGCCGAGCAACTCGTATTTGTACACCTCCCCCGGCTGCAGGCGAGGCACGAAGATTTCCCACACGCCGGAAGGATGGCGCAGGCGCATCGGGTGCCGGCGCCCGTCCCAATTGTTGAAGTTGCCGACTACCGAAGCGCGGCGGGCATTTGGCGCCCAGACCGAAAAGCGCACGCCTTCGACGCCGTCCACTGTCACGACCTGCGCACCCAGAGCGCTGCTCAGATCCCGGTGGTTACCCTCGGCGAACAGGTAAAGGTCCATTTCCCCGAGCAGCGGGCCGAAACTGTAGGGGTCTTCAGTGATCTGTTCCCCGCCCGCCCAGTTGATTTTCAGCAGATACGGCTGTGGCTGTTGCAGATGCCCGACGAAGAAGCCCGGCACCTCGCTCATCTCCAGCTCGCCCAACTCTCGCTGGTCGTCGCGGGCCAGCAGCCGCACGCTAAGCGCGCCGGGCAGATAAGCCCGGACGAACTGGCCACTGTCGCCGTCGCCGTGCGGGCCCAGGATCGAAAAGGGGTCGTGGTGTTCAGCACGGATCAACGCATCCATGTCCACCGAAGCAGGCATTGCGTTGCGACCCGTGCCGGTTTTGTCAGGTGCATTCATAGTGACTCTCCATCAGACAGTTGCAGCAACCCACGCAGCCCTTGCAACGGAACCGCCAGCCAGCTGGGACGGTTTTCAGCTTCGTAGATCACTTCATAAGCGGCTTTTTCCAGGGTGAACAGCTCCAGCGCGGCGCTCTCCCCGTCTTTGTCTTTCCATTGGTGGGCCATGCCGACGGTTGCGGCGCCATAGCCTTCGATGAATGCCTGGCGGGCCTGAGCCAGATAAGTGTCAGCGACGCGGCGGCGCGCGGCGGCCGCTTCGTCCGAGGTATCGACACTCTGCGCGCTGCGGATCGCCATGGCGGCCGCATAATCGAATGAGCGCAGAACACCACTGACGTCCTTGAACGGGCTGTGCTTGGCGCGTCGCTCTTGCAGCGGGCGAACCGGCTCGCCTTCGAAGTCGATCAGATAGGCGTCGCCTTTGACTACCAGCACCTGCCCCAGATGCAAGTCACCGTGCACGCGCATGCGCAGTCCACCTACCGAACGCATCGCGAGGGTTTTTACGTGTTTGCGGATACGCTCGCGGTTGGCAAGCAGGTCGGCAACCAGCTGCTGATCCTGCGGCTCCAGGTCTGCCTTGCGCTGTTCGAGGCGCTGCAAGGCGCGCTCCAGCTGCTCGGCGACGCTCTGACCTGATGCTCGACCTTCTTCCTCGCCGGTCTGCTCGGCAGCAAAGTCCGGGTTGTCGGTAGGCGCGGCAAGGATCTGATGCATCTCACCAAGACGCTGCCCCAGATGCCGCGCGAAATCGGCCAGCTCCAGCAGCGCGTTGTAATGCTGCTCCTGGCCGGACACGCCATGAGCCAGCTCGTCGCGGACGGCCCGTTCAAGATTGTTCTGTGTCCATTCCCACGCATCGCCCTGATTGCTCAGGTAGCCCTGGGCGATCATCAGCAGGTGTGGCTGGCCGTCGCTGTCGACGCGAACCACCGAGCCGAGCAGCGGCGAAATATGCTGATAACCGGCATTGGTCAGATACGCGCCCATTTCCAGTTCGGGGTGAACGCCACCGCTGACCTTGCGAATCAGTTTGAGGACCAGCGAACCGCCGACCACGACCGAACTGTTGGATTGCTCGGCGGACAGGTAACGAACTTCCGAATCCTGATTCAGGCCCAGAGCAGCAAGTTGCGCGGTCTGCTCGAAACGCAGATCGCCATCGTTGCTATGAATCACGGTGTGCGATTGCATGCCATGGATCACCGCGCGGATAAAGGTTTCCAAGGTAAACGCATCGGTGATCAGCCCTACCTGACGGCCACGGCGCACGCGGGCCAGTGCCAGTTGCTGCGGCAATGCACTGGCGATTTCGTCTTCCGCGAGCAGACCGAATGGCAACTGGTAGCGCTCCGTCTGCCCGCCTGCCGTCACTTCAATCTCATTAAGCAGCACGGGATGTGCCGCATCGCCGAACCGGACGGCATAGGCGATATGGACACGCTCGATAGGCCTGTCCTTGCCGCCGAACCATCGGCGCTTGGGCAGATAAACTGCGAGCGAGGTGTTTTCCATGGTGCCGCGAAGCGGCTCGTCGAGCAGCTCTTCCAGACGCTTCTTGAGTACCAGCGTCGGGAAGTCGGGCATGCTTTGGGCGGGTTCTACGTGCCAGCTGGGCATTTGATTCTCCGAAGCCAAAAGAAACCAGTAGAAGCCATAAGGGGGCAAGGTGAGCAGATAGTTCAATTGCCCGATTGGCGGAAACGCGCTGCCACCGAGCATTTCAACCGGCACGGTACCGGCATAGCCGGACAGATCCAGCTCCGCCGCCTGGGCCGCGCTCGACACGTTAGCCACGCAAAGCACGATTTCGCTGTGCCCGTCGGGCGCGGTGTACTCGCGCAGGTAGGCCAGTATTCGCCGGTTGGAAGGCGAAAGCATCTTCAGCGTGCCGCGACCAAAGGCCTTTTGCTGTTTGCGTACCGCCAGCATGCGGCGGTTCCAGTTGAGCAGCGAGTGCGGGTCTTTTTCCTGGCTCTCGACGTTTACCGACTGGAAACCATAAAGCGGGTCCATGATCGGCGGCAAAACCAGACTGGCCGGGTCGGCCCGCGAGAACCCGCCATTACGGTCGATGGACCACTGCATCGGGGTGCGAACGCCGTCGCGGTCGCCCAGATAAATGTTGTCGCCCATGCCGATTTCGTCGCCGTAATACAGGGTCGGCGTGCCCGGCATGCTCAGCAGCATGCTGTTGAGCAGTTCCACCCTGCGCCGGTCGCGCTCCACCAGCGGTGCCAGCCGGCGGCGGATACCCAGATTGATGCGCGCGCGGCGGTCGGCAGCGTAGTAGTTCCACAGGTAGTCGCGTTCACGGTCGGTGACCATTTCCAGCGTCAGTTCATCGTGGTTGCGCAGGAATATCGCCCACTGGCAGTTGGCCGGAATTTCCGGAGTCTGGCGCAGAATATCGGTAATGGGAAAACGGTCTTCCTGAGCCAGGGCCATGTACATACGCGGCATCAGCGGGAAGTGGAACGCCATGTGGCATTCATCGCCATTGGGCCCGCCGTGGCTGTCGCCGAAATACAACTGGGTGTCCTCCGGCCACTGGTTGGCCTCGGCCAGCAGCATCCGGTCCGGATAATTCGCGTCGATCTCGGCTCGGATGCGCTTGAGCACGTCGTGGGTTTCAGGAAGGTTTTCGTTATTGGTGCCATCGCGCTCGATCAGGTAGGGAATCGCGTCGAGGCGCAGCCCGTCGATCCCCATGTCCAGCCAGAAGCGCATCACGCCGAGTACCGCATTCATCACGTGCGGATTATCGAAATTCAGGTCCGGCTGGTGGGAATAGAATCGGTGCCAGAAATACTGGCCGGCGACCGGGTCCCAGGTCCAGTTGGACTTTTCGGTGTCCAGAAAGATGATCCGGGTTCCGTCGTACTTGCTGTCTGTGTCCGACCACACATAGAAGTCCCGTGCGCGCGAGCCTGGCTTGGCGTGCCGGGCCCGCTGGAACCAGGGGTGCTGGTCGGAGGTGTGGTTGATGACCAGTTCGGTGATGACCCGCAATCCGCGTTTGTGAGCCTGGGCGATGAACCGGCGGGCGTCGGCCATCGTCCCGTAGTCACTGTGGACTGCACGGTATTCGGAAATGTCGTATCCATCATCGCGGCGCGGCGACGGATAAAACGGCAGCAGCCAGATCGTATTGACCCCAAGCCCGGCAATGTAGTCGAGCTTGTCGATCAGGCCGGCGAAATCACCGATTCCGTCGTTGTTGGAGTCGAAGAAAGACTTTACATGAACCTGGTAGATCACCGCGTCCTTGTACCAGAGCGGGTCTTGCGTAAACGTGGCATCAGTAGCGGGCTTCTTCGCCATGACGGCTCCTTATTATTCAGTTGGCTGCCTTGATGCGCCAGATGCCGAATGGCTGATACGCAGGGTCGATACGCATCCACTGCACCTTGCCGTACCACGTCCAGCGGTGCCCGGTCATCAGGTCTTCACCCGAGGTTGCGGCGTCTTCCGGCAGGCCCATGTCCCACAACGGCAACTCGAAGTGCGCTTCCTGCACGTTGTGCGGGTCCATGCTGACGGCCACCAGAATGAAGTTGCTGCCATCTGCCGTGCGCTTGCCGAAATACAGGATGTTGTCGTTCCAGGCCGTGTACAGCTTGACGCCCAGATGGGTATGCAGCGCAGGATTCTGGCGGCGAATGCGGTTGAGCTGCGCGATCTCGGCGATGATATTGCCGGGTGCCGAAAAATCACGAATGCGGATCTGGTACTTCTCTGAATCCAGATACTCTTCCTTGCCCGGAATCGGCGCCGATTCGCACAGCTCGAAGCCCGAGTACATACCCCACAGGCCAGAGCCCATGGTTGCCAATGCGGCGCGGATCAGGAACCCGGCGCGCCCGGAGTTGTGCAGAAATACCGGGTTGATGTCCGGTGTGTTGACGAAGAAGTTGGGACGGTAGCACTCGCGCAGCGGCGACTCGTTGAGCTGGGTCAGGTACTCCGACAGCTCGGCCTTGGTGTTGCGCCAGGTGAAGTAGGTGTAGCTCTGCGAATAACCGACCTTGCCCAGACGCGCCATCATCGCCGGTTTGGTGAAGGCCTCGGCCAGGAACATCACCTCAGGATGCTGGCTGCGCACCTCGGCGATCATCCACTGCCAGAACGGCAACGGCTTGGTGTGCGGGTTGTCGACACGGAAAATCTTCACGCCTTCGTTGACCCAGCCCAGTACCACGTCACGCAGCTCAAGCCACAGGCTTGGAATGGCGTCCGGTGCGTAGAAGTCGACGTTGACGATGTCCTGATACTTTTTCGGCGGGTTTTCCGCGTAACGAATCGTGCCGTCCGGACGCCATGAGAACCAGCCCGGATGCTGCTGCAGCCACGGGTGGTCTTGGGAACACTGGATGGCGAAGTCCAGGGCGATTTCCAGGCCGTGCGCCGCGGCCGCTGCCACCAGCTCGCGAAAGTCCTCGCGGCTGCCCAGCTCAGGGTGAATGGCTTCGTGCCCACCGTCGGGGCTGCCGATTGCATATGGGCTGCCCGGATCGTTCGGGCCGGCGGTCAGCGAGTTATTCGGCCCCTTGCGATGGGCGCGGCCGATTGGATGGATCGGCGGGAAGTACAACACATCAAAGCCCATGTCACGGATCATGGGCAGACGCGAATGTACATCCTGGAAGGTCCCGTGCCGCTGGGGACTGTCGGTGATGGAGCGCGGGAACAGCTCGTACCAGCTGGCGAACTGCGCCAGCTCACGCTCGATATCCAGCGGGAACTCCACGCTGCGGCTGAGGAACATGCGGTTGTCAGCCTGCTCCATCAGGGCCGCCGTTTCGCTGTGCAACAACAGCGCAACCCGGGCTTCCTTGTCGCCCTTGGCCAGATGTGCGACCACGTCTTCCAGTTGCCCGCGCAACGGGCTCTGGCTACGCTCGGCCGCGTGAACCAGGTGGATGCGCCCTTCTTCGAGCTCAAGCTCGACAGGCACACCGGCGGCATACTTCTTCTCCAGTTCGTAGCGGTAGCTGGCGTACTGATCGATCCACGCTTCGATACGGAAGAGGTAACGACTTACCGATACCGGGGTGAACTCACCGACCCAGCTGTCGTTACCCAGGTCACGCATAGCCGTGGTATGCCAATGCTCTTCGTCGGCGGCCCTCCAGCGAATGCGCACGGCCAGTTTGTCATGCCCGTCGGCGAATACCTTGCTGGTGACCTTGACGGGTTGCCCGATGATTCCCTTGGCCGCAAAAGTGCCGCCTTCAATTACCGGTGTCGTGTCTTCGATCACGATACGCGGTAATTGCAGGGCCTGAGTCAGGGTCAAGGGGTAAGCGGTATTCGGAACATCGGAGGCCAGGTTGTCCGGGCCGTATGGCTGATCATTCATCGAGCATCACTCCTCACGCCCCAGGGACGCTCCTGTGCGGATCCATGCAATAAAAGATTGGTCATGCAGTGGCCGACAGCCAAGGTGTACGACTGCACTTGACCGGGTCGCCTGACTTTCCGAGCCGCCCGCATCGGCAAAAGTTCAAAAAGTTTCGGGTCGTGACGAGCGTAGACCAGAGTGCGGGAAGGCAGCGGCTGGAAGCGGTCGGCTCGTGCACGATCAAGCAATTTCTACGTACATCGCCCGCCCGGACGCCAATCACGTTCGGCAGCATTCACACAGTTGTGCAGGAGGCGACCGGGCGATTATGTGCAAAGACGGGTAGTCTGTATTGCGCGTCTCCCAAGAACCTGCAGAAGGAATCGCTCATGAACATCCCGATCCCGCCCGAAGCACCCGATCCGAACATTGATGATCCGAGCCTTCCCGTGCCACCGCCCGACGAAGAGCCGCCACCGACGATGCCGCCGGTCATCGAACCGCCGGTGGGTGATCCGCCTGCTCAGGAACAGCCTGTCATTCTCTGACCATCCCTTAGGGCGCCCGCCATTCATCATCGGTCTGGGCGCCCTGCTTGCCCGCTTTTTTTGTCGGTTCCGACTCGGGCACAGCATGTTCGATCCAGCGCGGGACCAGGCTCAATACGCCCAGGGCAAGCAGCGTACTGAGCACTGCGGTCGCTTCGCGGCCCATGCCCGCCGCCACGCCAATTGCCGCCGTCATCCACAGTCCGGCAGCGGTGGTCAGGCCCTTGACCTGCGCCGCGCTTCTGACGCCGTCCTTGAGGATGGTACCCGCACCCAGAAAACCGATGCCGGCAACAAGGCCTTGCACCACCCGGCTCAGGGCCGCGTCGTCGGCCCCGGCGAGTCGCGGCACGAGTACGAAAAGCGCCGCGCCCATGCACACCAGCATGTGCGTGCGAATCCCTGCCGCCTTGCCCCGGTGCTCACGCTCATACCCGAGTATGCCGCCCAGCAGAGCTGCGATCAGCAGGCGAACCGTGATGCGGGTCAACTGGGCGGGGTCGGTTATATCTGAAAATTCCGCTTGCAACGTGTCTATGACTTCCTGCCACCAACTGTTCATTCATGCTCCTCGATCTGCATACGCCGTATGACCGCAGCGAAGCGGCGGAGTGCTGACGTGCGGGGATCGAAGTCAGTGGCGGAACGTCGGGAATCGACCAGAATTGACAACAGCGCTCACAGGAGACAAGCCATGGCGGTGGAAATAGACAGCACAAGAAGGACCTGCTCAGCCAAGTTCGAAGACAGCTTGCTGATCAGCACAGTCGCCGAAGTGATCATCACCACCAACGACCAGACGCATATGTCTGAAGCGCTGATCGATGGCACGGCGGTGCCGGTTACCGAGGCAGAGGCGGATGCATTGACCGTGCATGGCGCCGATGATCAGCGCCATCACACGGTGGACCGAGGCGGCGCCATTTGAAGGGTGGCGTCAGCGACCGCCAGCCAGATCGATGAAGGTGCCCGTTGCATAGGACGCCTTGTCCGATAGCAGCCACAAAATGGCTTCCGCCACTTCTTCCGCAGTGCCGCCCCGACCCATGGGCAGCGCACCTTCAAGCTTGCTGATGCGAGATGGGTCGCCGCTCAGCGCATGGAATTCGGTGAAGATGAAGCCCGGCCGCACCGCGTTGACCCGAATACCCTCTCCCGCGACTTCCTTGGAAAGACCGATGGTGAAGGTGTCGATAGCCCCTTTGGACGCGGCGTAATCCACGTATTCGTTGGACGCACCCAACCGCGACGCCGCGGATGACACATTGACGATGCTGCCGCCGCTGCCGCCGTGGCCCGGCAACATGCGCAGCAGCGCGTGCTTGCTGCACAGCATCGGCCCGACGACGTTGGTCATCATCATCTTGAGCAGGCGAAATTCCGACATATCCTCCAGGCGCGAGGCGGTGGACAGCGTCCCGGCGTTGTTGACCAGATGCGTGATCCGCCCCAGTTCAGCGTCAATACGGGAGAACAGGCGGATGATTTCATCCTCGTTGCTGACGTCGGCCTGCACGGCAATGGCGTGCGCGCCCAGTGCGCGAACCTGCCCGCAGATCTTTTCGGCCGAGCCATGATCGGAGAGGTAGTTGATACAGATGCGATAACCCTGTGAAGCGGCGAGTAGCGCGGTGGCTGCTCCGATCCCTCGTGAGCCGCCAGTGATGAGGAGAACCTTTTCCATGTTTGAGTCTCGTACGCTCTTCGGGTCAAAGATAACGGCTGGCCCCGCGCCGACCAGGAACCGGCGAGGGCCACGCACGATCCTGCCAGCGTTTTAACATTAACGCCATCCGGCCGTTCACATCCTGCGAACCGACGGAATTGTCGCCAGCGTGCCCGGCGCAGCGGCAGAGCGGACGTGAGCCAGAAATTGCTGGGCCGGCAACGGATGTCCGAGCAGGTAGCCCTGCAGCGCGCTGCACCCCAGATCGGTCAGAAAGTTGCGCTGGACGCTGGTCTCCACCCCTTCGGCGACGATCCGCAGGTCCAACGCCTGCCCTAGCGCGACGATAGCCGAGATGATCGCCGCATCGTCGCTGTCGTGCTCCAGATCGCGTACGAAGCCGCGGTCGATCTTGATTTCGTTGGCGGGCAGGCGCTTGAGGTACATCAGGCTTGAGTAGCCCGTACCAAAGTCGTCGATGGACAGGTCGACACCCATGTCGGCGAGCTTCTGCAGCACCGCCAGACTGGCATCGGCATCACTCATGGCCGTGGTTTCGGTGATTTCCAGCGTCAGACAGTTGGCCGGCAGGCGATGCCGCACCAGCGTGTTGGCCACCATGTCGACCAGCGGCGCATGACAGAACTGCAGTGCTGACAGGTTGACCGCAATGCGCCAGTGACTGTAACCCTGCGCGTACCACTCGCGCATCTGGCGGCAGGCTTCATCCAGTACCCATTCGCCAATCGGCAGAATCAGCCCGGTTTTTTCAGCCAGTGCAATGAAGGCGTCAGGCCCCAGCAGACCACGTTGCGGATGCTGCCAGCGCAACAGGGCCTCGGCGCCCACCGCCTGGCCGCTCAACGCATCGAACTTGGGCTGGTAATGCAGGCAGAACTCGCGCTTGTCGATGGCGAGCCGCAATTCCTGCAGCAACTGCAGTTTATTGCGCGCATTGGTGTTCATCGACGGGTCGAAAAAGTTGTAGCCGTTCTTGCCGGCAGCCTTGGTGTGATACATGGCCGCGTCCGCATTCATCAGCAACTCATGCTGGGTTTCGCCGTTGCCGGGATAGATGCAGATGCCGATGCTGACCGAGACCTGCACCATGTGGTCGGCCACGTCGAAGTTTCTGGCGATCACGCTGACCTGACGCGCCGCGACGCTCAGCGCGTCCTGCGGGTCATCCAGCTCCATCAGCAAGACGAACTCGTCGCCGCCGATCCGGGCCAGCGTGTCCTGACGGTGCAGATTCTCGCGCAGGCGCGCGGCGACCTGACGCAGCAACTGGTCGCCGATGTGATGGCCGAAGGCGTCATTGACCGGTTTGAACCCGTCCAGGTCCATGAACATCAACGCGAAGCAGCCGCCCTTCTCGTTCACCTTTTCCATGGCCTGCTCGATCCGGTCAGTCAGCAGGATGCGGTTGGGCAGGCCTGTGAGCGTGTCGTGCAGTGCGAGCTGGGTAAGCTCGCGATTGGCTTCGAAGAGTGAGGTGGCCAGGACCGCGGTGCGTGCTTCGAGACGGGCGTCGAGAATCGAGGTGAGCAAGGTAATGCTGAGCACCGCCAGGCTGGTGATCAGCACCAGTTTATCCAGGCCATCGGTGTGCAGGCCGGTGTTCAAGGCGCCGCAAAAACTGCCCTCGGCGAAGTTTGCCGCAGCCATGCCGGTGTAGTGCATGCCGACGATCGCCATACCCATGACCACTGCGGCACCGGCCCGCGCCAGACGAACCCGAGGCGTGTGCTGACGCAAACGAAAGGCGATCCACAGCGCCGCTGCCGAGGCCAGCACAGCGATCAGCACCGACAGACCGAACAATTGCGGGTCGTAATCGATGCCGGGCTGCATCAGCATCGCGGCCATGCCGATGTAGTGCATCGAGCTGATGCCCACACCCATGAACAGCGCGCCGAGCGAGAGATGCAGCCATGGCAGCTGTGGCTGGCTGACCAGCCACAAGGCAAACCCGGCGGACAGCATGGCCGCCAGCAACGAAGCCAGGGTCAGCGAGATATCGAAACCAAGGTCCACTGGCAGAACGAAGGCCAGCATGCCGATGAAATGCATGGACCAGATGCCCACGCCCATGGCAAAAGCGCCGCCACCGATCCAGAAATAGACGGCGCGCCCCTTTGCCGAGGCTATGCGACCGGCCAGGTCGAGCGCGGTGTATGAGGCGAAAATCGCCACCAGAACCGATATGACTACCAACGATGGTATGTAGCTACCGCTTAACATAGAACTCACCGAAACAAGGATCGAACGTCGCATCCATGCTGGTCGTCGGCGGATTCTACGCAATCGGCAAAATTTGTCGCGGTATCCCGTCGAAAATTATGGCTATAGGCCATATATTTTCCGAGACCTCAAGTTTCGCCGAAAGCGGCCGGTCATGACTGCACGGTCACTCCTTTACTACAAGCCCGTCTGTTGCATCCCACCCGCCGCCCAGTGCCGCGATCAGCTGGACGCTTGCCACCAGCCGATTCTGCAGCACATTGAGCACGCTGCGTTCGTTACTCAGTGCCGTCGCTTGAACGTTGACGACATCCAGATAGCCGATAAGCCCGGCTTTGTACTGATTGCTGGTCAGGCGCAGCGATTCGCGCGCCGACTCAAGCGCTTCCTGGCGCACCGAAGCTTCCTGTTCATAGACCTGAAGCTGGACCATATAATTTTCCACTTCCTGGAATCCATCCAGCACGGTCTGTCGGTATTGGGCGACGGTCTGATCATAGACGGCTTCCGAGCGTTCCACCTCCGCAGAGCGCCGTCCGCCATCGAACAAGGTCAGCGCCAGTTGCGGGCCGACCGACCAGAAACGGTTCGGCAGGCTGATCCAGTTGGCGAACGTACTGCTGCTGTATCCGCCGCTCAGACTCAGCGTGAAGTCCGGGTAATACGCGGCCTTGGCTACACCGATGTTGGCGTTGGCAGCCATTACCGAACGCTCGGCGGCGGCGATGTCCGGACGCCGCTCCAGCAGCTGCGAAGGAATGCCCACCGGAATTTGCGGCAACGCGGGCATCGTCGTGCTGGCAGCCAGATTGAACTCCGCCGGAGCCATGCCCATCAGTACGGCAATCGCATTTTCGAACTGGGCGCGTTGCCAGACCAGATCGATCAGGTCCGCCTGCGTGCTTTTGAGCTGGGTCTGGGCCTGCGCCACGGCGTCACGCCCGGAGATCCCGGCGCGGTATTGGTTTTGGGTCATGGTCAACGAGCGCTGATAGGCCTCGACCGTGGCTTCGAGCAGGCGTTTTTGCTCATCGATGACCCGCAGCTGCAGATAGTTTTGTACCAGCTCCGACTGCAGACTCAGCCGCATGGCCGCCAGATCCGCCAGACTGGCCTGGGCGCTGGCAGTGTCGGCCTCAAGGCCGCGGCGCAACTTGCCCCAGATATCGGCTTCCCAGCTCACCCCCAACTGGGCGTTGTAGGTGTCACGAATCCCGCTGCTGTTGTTGCTCAGGCTCGAACTGCTGCTCCCGGTGCCCTGGCTGGAGCGCGTCTTGCCGGTGGTCAGGTCGAGGGTCGGCAGAAACGCGGCGCGCGAGCTGCGCACCAGCGCGCGAGCCTGCCGGAACTGAGCCTCATACTGAGCGACCGTCTGGTTGGAAGTATTGAGGCGCTCGACCAGTGCGTTCAGCTGCGCGTCACCATAGATTTCCCACCATGCGCCGCGGGCTATCGCATCGCTGGGCGTCGCCTGACGCCAGCCTTCGGCGGCCTTGAACTGAACCGGTGTCGCCATTTCCGGCGTGTGATAGTCCGGACCGACCGCGCATGCGCTCAACAGCAGGACCAGGCTCAGCGCGACGGGACGGGCCAGTCGGGAAACAGGGGTGGCAACAGCCAGGCGTTCGGTCATAGCGGGTTTTCCAGAGCAGCATCAGTGCGCACACCGCGCCATGCATTGAAGCGATGGCGGGCGCGGTCGAGATAAAGGTAAACCACAGGCGTGGTGTAAAGCGTCAGGATCTGGCTGAACACCAGGCCGCCGATGATCGTCAGCCCCAGCGGCCTGCGCATTTCCGCGCCCTCCGCGGTGCTCAGCAACAACGGCAAGGCACCAAGGATTGCCGCCATGGTGGTCATCAGAATCGGCCTGAGCCGTTGCAGACAGGCGCTGCGGATCGACTGTTGCGGACTCATGCCGCTGTCACGCTCAAGGTGCAGCGCCAGATCGATCATCATGATGGCGTTCTTCTTCACCACCCCGATCAGCAGAAACAGGCCCAACAGCGAGATCAGACTGAATTCGCTGCCCAGCACGTAGATCGACAGCAAGGCGCCAACCCCGGCCGAAGGCAATGTGGACAGAATGGTCAGCGGGTGAATATAGCTTTCATACAAGATGCCGAGCACCAGATACACCGCCAGCAAGGCGCCGAGGATCATCCAGGGCTGGCTCTTCTGGGTCGAGGCGAACGCGCTGGCGGTGCCCGCCATCTTGGCGATGACCTCCGACGGCAGTCCCACCGCAGCCACGGCGCGTTCGATGGCGACTGTCGCCTGATCGAGGGTCGCGCCTTCAGCGATGTCGAACGAGATGCTTTCCGAGGCGAACTGGCCGTCATGGGAAACCCGGTCATTTTCCAGGCTGCGCTCGTAATGCGCGATGCTCGACAGCGGCACGCGCGCGCCATCGGCGGTAATCACCTGGACCTGCTGCAGAGTCACCGGGTCCTGGGCGTATTTGGGATTGACCTCCATCACCACCTGATACTGGTTCAAGGTGTCGTAGATGGTGGAAACCTGGCGCTGGCTATAAGCGTTGTTGAGCACGGTGGTGACCATGCTCATGTCGATACCCAGACGCTTGGCGGCATCGCGATCCACTACCAGCGTCACTTGCTGGGCACCACGCCCCTCGCGGGCATCGATGGCGGTCAGTTGCGGCACCGCTTTGAGCGCGGCAACCACTTTCGGGTACCACTCGCGCAGCTGAGTGAGGTCGCCGCTTTGCAGGATGTACTGATACTGCGAGCTGGTCTGTTCGCGTCCGCCACCCAGCTGCAGATCCTGGTCGGGCGCGAGGAACAGGCGCCCGCCCGGAACGTGCGGCAGATTCTTGCGCAGCCGCTCGACCACTTTCTCGGCAGCCAGCTTGCGCTCGCCAATGGGTTTGAGCCGCACGATCAGGAACGCATTGTTGGTGCCGCCGCTGCCGCCAATGAATCCCGCGACACTTTCCACCGCCGGGTCGGCCAGAATCGCGCGGCGGAAGATTTCCATTTTCGGTTGCATGACCTTGAACGACAGCCCGTCGTCGCCCCGCACAAAACCCATCAACTGACCGGTGTCCTGCTGCGGCAGGAACGTCTTGGGCACCACGACATAGAGCGCGATGTTGACGGCGATGGTCACCAGCAGGCTCAGCAGCGTCAGGCGCGGATGGCGCAAGACCCAGCCGAGTGAACGATCATAGCCGGAAACCATGCGGTCATTGGCGCGCTGGCTCCAGCGCTGGAAAGCATTTTGCTCACCGCCGTGCGGCTTCAGCCAGCGAGCGCAGAGCATCGGCGTCAGCGTCAGCGATACCACCAGCGATACCACGATGGCCACCGACAGCGTGATCGAAAACTCACGAAACAGGCTTTCCACCAGACCGCCCATGAACAGGATGGAAATGAACACGGCCACCAGCGACACGTTCATCGACAGCAAGGTGAAACCCACTTCCTTGGCGCCACGAAAGGCCGCGGTCATCGGGTCCACCCCATCGTCGATATGCCGGGAAATGTTCTCCAGCACCACAATGGCATCGTCTACCACCAGCCCGGTGGCCAGGATCAGCGCCATCAGTGACAGGTTGTTCAGAGAGAACCCGCACAGGTACATCACCGCGAACGTGCCAACCAGCGACACGGGCACCGCCAGCGTCGGAATCAACGACGCGCGGAAACTGCCCAGAAACAGAAACACCACCATGACCACCAGCACCACGGCGATCAGCAGGGTCATTTCGGCCTCATGCAAAGTGGCGGTGATGACCGGGGAGCGGTCCATCGCCAGGTCGAGTCTGACGCTGGCCGGCAGAACCGCCTGCAACGCCGGCAACTGCGCCTTGATCTGCGCAACCGTTTCGATGATGTTGGCGCCGGCCTGACGGTTGATCACCAGCAGCACCGCGGACCGATCGTTGAAAAACCCGCTGTTGTAGCGGTTCTCCACGGCGTCACTGACCTTGGCGACATCCTTGAGGCGCAATGCCGCGCCGTCCTGGTAACGAATGATCAGCGGCGCATAATCCGCAGCCTTCTCCAACTGGTCATTGGCTTGTACCTGCCAGTTGTGCTCGGCGTTCTCCACCGAACCTTTGGGGCGACGCACGTTGGTGTTGGTTATCGCGGTTCGCACGTCATCCAGAGATACCCCGTACTGATCGAGCATGTGCGGCTCCAGCTCGATGCGCACCGCAGGCAGCGAGCTGCCGCCGATTTGCACCTCGCCTACACCCGACACCTGAGACAGGCTCTGCGACAGAATGGTCGAGGCCAGGTCGTACAGCTGGCCTTTTTCCAGCACTTCGGACGTCAGTGCCAGCACCATGATCGGCGCCTGTGACGGGTTGACCTTCTTGTAGGTAGGCATACTGCGCATGCCGCTGGGCAGCAGGTTGCGCGATGCATTGATCGCAGCCTGGACTTCGCGCGCCGCGCCGTTGATGTCGCGGTCCAGATCGAATTGCAGGATGACCCGCGTCGAACCCTGGCTGGAACTGCTCGACATGGAGCTGATGCCGGCGATGGTACCAAGCGAGCGTTCCAGCGGCGTGGCCACGCTCGACGCCATGATTTCCGGACTGGCACCGGGCAGACTGGCCGACACGACGATGACCGGGAAGTCCATGTTCGGCAGCGGCGCAACCGGCAACAGGCGGAAGCTGACCGCGCCCAGCAGCAGGATCGCCAGACTCAGCAGGACCGTGGCGACCGGTCGACGTATGAACGGGGCAGACAGGTTCATGCGTCAGCCTGTTCCAGGCGCGCGGAGCCGGGTTTACGGGCCCAGCGGCGACCCAGGCGGTCGAAGTACAGGTAGATCACCGGCGTGGTGAACAGCGTAAGGATCTGGCTGACCAGCAACCCGCCGACCATCACCAGACCCAGCGGCTGACGCAGCTCGGCACCGGAGCCGGTGGCGAGCATCAGCGGCACCGCGCCGAACAGGGCCGCGAGCGTGGTCATCAGGATCGGCCGGAAGCGCAGCAGCGCCGCCTCGTAGATTGCCGTTTCGGGGTCCACGCCACGATTGCGCTCTGCGTCGAGGGCGAAGTCGATCATCATGATCGCGTTCTTTTTGACGATGCCGATCAGCAGAATGATGCCGATAATGGCAATCATGCCCAGATCATTGCCGCTCAACATTAACGCGAGCAACGCACCGACTGCCGCCGACGGCAGTGTCGAGAGAATCGTGATCGGGTGGATATAGCTCTCGTAGAGCACACCGAGCACGATGTACATGGTGACCACGGCCGCGAGGATCAGCAGCAGCGTGCTGGACAGAGATGCCTGAAACGCTTCGGCCGCACCCTGAAACTGGGTCTGGACGCCGAGCGGCATGCCAATTTCTTTCTGCACCTGCTCGATGACCTGCACCGCCTCGCCCAGCGCGATGTCGGGCGCCAGGTTGAACGACATCATCACCGCCGGGAACTGACCGATGTGGGCAATGGCCAACTGCGCCTGACGCTGTTCGACACGCGCCAGGCTCGACAGCTTGACCTGCGCGCCGTCGGTGGTCTTGACGTGAATCTGTTCCAGCGCCTGCGGGCCCAGCTCGTTCGCAGTGTCGGCTTGCAACACCACGCGATACTGGCTGGCCTGCGTATAAATGGTGGAAATCTGTCGCTGGCCAAAGGCGTCATACAGTGCATCGGTGATATTGGCGACACTGACGCCGACACGGCTTGCCGCATCGCGATCGATCGACAGATAGACCTGCAGGCCCTTGTCCTGAAGATCGCTGGCCACGTCCGTCAGTTCGGGCCGTGCCGCGAGGGCGTCGACCAGTTTTCCACTCCACAGGCTTAACAGTTCGGCGTCCGGCGACGACATGCTGAACTGATACTGGGTGCGGCTTACACGGTCTTCGATGGTCAGATCCTGCACCGGCTGCATGAACAGACGGATGCCGGACAGCTTGTCCAGCTGCGGCTGCAGCCGCTGGATCACCTCGGTGGCGGTGAGGTCCCGCTCGCCATGCGGCTTGAGGTTGATCAGCAGACGACCACTGTTCAACGTGGCATTGTCGCCATCCACGCCTATATAAGAAGAAAGGCTGGTGACCGCGGGGTCTTGCAGAATGATGTCCGCCAGCGATTGCTGACGCTCGCTCATCGACGCAAACGACACCGATTGCGGCGCTTCGGAGATACCCTGAATCACCCCGGTGTCCTGCACCGGGAAGAAGCCCTTGGGTACTGCGATGTACAGCAGAACGGTCAATGCCAGCGTGCCGATGGCCACCAGCAGTGTCAGTGGCTGATGCTTGAGTACCCAGCGCAGCTTGCCCGCATAAACGTCGATCAACCAGTCTATCCATGCGCCGCTGGCCTTGTAGAAGCGGCCCTGCTCTTCTTCCTTTGGCTCACGCTTGAGCAGCCGCGCGCACATCATCGGTGTCAGCGTAAGCGAAACCACCAGGGAGATCAGGATCGCGACCGCCAGGGTGATGGCGAACTCGCGAAACAGCCGACCTACCACGTCCGCCATGAACAGCAGCGGAATCAGTACGGCAATCAGCGACAGGGTCAGCGAAATCAGGGTGAAGCCGATCTGCTTCGCGCCCTTGAGCGCGGCCTGCATTGGCGTTTCGCCCTCTTCGATGTGCCTGGATATGTTCTCCAGCATCACGATCGCGTCGTCGACCACGAAACCGGTGGCGATGGTCAAGGCCATTAACGTCAGGTTGTTGATCGAGAATCCGGCCACGTACATCACGCCGAATGTCCCGATCAGCGACAGCGGCACCGCGATCGATGGAATGATGGTCGCGCTGAGCCTGCGCAGAAACAGAAAAGTGACCAGAACCACCAGCACAATGGCGATCAGCAACTCGTGTTGCACGTCGGTGACCGAGGCGCGGATGGTCTGGGTGCGATCAGTCAGTACCGCAACGTCCAGCCCGGCCGGCAGGTTATCGGTGATGCCCGGCAACATGGCCTTGATGCTGTCGACCACTTCGATCACGTTGGCGCCGGGCTGGCGCTGGATGTTGAGCAGCACGGCCTGACTGCGGTTGGCCCAGGCGGCCAAGCGTTCGTTCTCGGCGCCGTCGACGATTTCCGCGACGTCTTTCAGGCGCAGCGGCGCGCCGTCCTTGTAGGCCAGAATCAGGTTGGCGTATTCCTCGGGAGACTTGAGCTGATCGTTGGCATCAAGCATCGAGACACGGGTCGGACCGTCGAAGTTACCTTTTGGCTGGTTGACGTTGGAAGCACTGACCAGCGAACGCACGTCCGCCAGATTCAGGCTGTTGGCGGCCAGCGCCTGAGGATTGACCTTGATCCGCACCGCCTGACGCTGACCGCCGGCAATACTGACCATGCCCACGCCACTGATCTGCGAGATACGCTGGGCCATGCGCGTGTCGACCAGATCGTTGAGCTGCGGCAGCAGCATGGTCCTGGAGGTGATGGCGAGCGTAAGCACCGGCGTATCGGCCGGATTGACCTTGTTGTAGACCGGCGGCGCAGGCAAATCATCAGGCAACAGGTTGGTAGCGCCGTTGATGGCGGCCTGCACTTCCTGCTCGGCCACGTCCATGTTGATGTCGAGGCTGAATCGCAGGGTGATGACCGAGGCACCACCCGAGCTGGTCGACGCCATCTGCGTCAGGCCGGGCATCTGTCCGAACTGCCGTTCCAGCGGTGCGGTCACCGCGCTGGTCATGACCTGCGGACTCGCGCCCGGATACAAGGTCATGACCCGGATGGTCGGGAAGTCTACTTGCGGCAGCGCCGACACAGGCAGCAAGGTGTAGGCGATAAGGCCGGCCAGCACAATGGCCAGCATGCTCAGTGTCGTTGCGACCGGACGCAGGATGAACAGGCGGGACATGTTCATACGCGAGGTGTTTCCGCCTTGCCGATCATCGCCGATTTGTCGGTGCTCTTGGTCGGCTTGCCCTGCAACTGCTGGCCGGGCCCGGCCGGCACGTCCTTGCTGTCGCTGACCACTTCGACCTCCGCGCCGTCGCGCAGGCGGTCCGTGCCTTCCAGCACAACTCTCTGGCCCGCGGCCAGACCTTCGGTGATCACCGTCGACTGCTCGTCGCTCGGGCCGGTCTTGAGCAGGCTGATCCTGACCTTCTTGTCGCCGTCCAGCACGTAGACAAACGTACCGTTGGTGCCGAACTGCACGGCTGCGGTAGGCACCAGCACGGCCTGTCGAAGGGTATCGGCGCGCAGCCGGACATTGACGAACTGATTGGGGAACAGCGTTTCGTCGCGGTTATCGAACCGAGCCTTGAATTTAAGGGTGCCAGTGGCGACGTCAATCTGGTTGTCCAGGCTCGCCAGCACGCCGGTCGCCTGCATCTGTACATCGCCGCGATCCCAGGCTTCGACCGGCAGCTTGTCACCGGTGCGATAACGCGCCAGCACTGCTGACAGGTCTTTTTCCGGCAGGGTGAAATTGACCGAAATCGGCTGCGTCTGGGTGATCACCACCAGCGCGGTGGTGTCGTTGGCGGCCACCAGATTGCCGACATCCAGTTGCTTTAGGCCCACGCGCCCGGCAATCGGGGCGCGGATGCGGGTGAATTCGAGGTTCAGTTTAGCCTCGGCGACCGCCGCCTGATTAGTCTTGATCGTGCCCTGGTACTGGTTGACCAGCGACTCGGCGGTATCGAGGGTCTGCTTGGCGATGCTGTCCTCGGCGTACAGACCGCGATAACGCTGTACATCGAGCTGAGCATTCTTCAACAGCGCCTGATTGGTCGCCAGCGTGCCTTCGGCCTGTTGCAGGGCGACCTGATAACTGCGCGGGTCGATCTCGGCGAGCAGATCCCCGGCCTTGACCATCTGTCCTTCCTGAAAGTGAATCTTGACCAACTCCCCCGCTACCCGGCTGCGCACATTGATGGTGTTGGTCGCGGTCACCGTACCCAATGCCTTGTAGTAGATCGGGAAGTCGCCTTGCGTCACGGGTGCCACGCGTACCGGTACCGCAGCTGCAGAGCCGCCGAAGCCCGGACGCACCGGACCGCCCGCGCGCGCTTGCCCTTTGGCCGGCGCGGCACCGGTTGCAGCGTCCTTTTGATCGGCCGACGAAGGCCAGAACCACCAGCATAGAGCGACGATGACCAGCAGGATCAGCAGGCTGATCAGCCAGCGACGAGAGTTACGGGGGCCAGACGATTGCATGAATAGATCAACCATTACGGACGGGGCATGTTCAGGAGGCTGAACAATAAGCACAGATGAGCGACAAGCAAAGCGCCTTTACCAAGCGCTTACTTTTGTTAAACGGTTGAGGTACCGATAAAAAACGGCCTGAAGACATTCAGGCCGTCTGGGTGCAACCGCTATTACTTCAACGCTGCGAGGGCTGCGTCGTAGTTCGGCTCTTCGGCGATCTCGGAAACCAGCTCGCTGTGCAGGACATTGTCGTTTTCGTCCAGCACAACGACGGCGCGAGCGGTCAGTCCGGCCAGCGGGCCGTCGGCGATGGCGACGCCATAGTTACGGCTGAAATCGGCGCTGCGAAAGGTCGACAGGTTCTGCACGTTCTCCAGACCTTCGGAACCGCAGAAGCGCGCCTGAGCGAATGGCAGGTCGGCCGAAATGCACAGCACCACAGCGTTTTCCAGAGCGTTGGCCTGAGCGTTGAACTTGCGCACCGACGTGGCGCAGGTCGGGGTATCCACGCTCGGAAAAATGTTGAGCACTTTGCGCTTGCCGGCAAAGCTGCCCAGGGATACGTCAGCCAGACCGGCGCCGACCAGGGTAAAGGCCGGTGCCGCACTGCCGGTCTTGGGCAGCTCGCCTTCGATCTGAACGGGGCCGCCTTTGAGAGTCACTTGAGCCATGAAATCGGGTCCTTGTATCAACAGTTGTAAGAGCCGGAAGTTAAGCACGAAAGCAGCCGGCAGGTCGACGCGCAACCGGTGTTCAGAAGTCGCGCTTGTAAAAGATATCCAGCGAGCTGGCAATTCCACTCGCGGCTTCCAGATATACCCGCTTGCTCAGCAGATACCGCAACGCGATGGTATTGGCCGGCTCGAACACCCCCACGCCGTACCGCAGGCTGAGCTTGTCGGTGATCTTGCCGCTGGCTACCACGTTGGTCTCGTCGCCGGTCCCGGAGGTGTCCAGCTCAAAGTCCTTGATACCCAGATTTTCCGCCAGCTTGCCGGTGGTCGACGCGCTGCCGGCAACGCCAAGCGCCAGCGCGGCCTGGGCAACCATGTTGGTGTCTTCGCTCGACTCACCCAGCGGCCTGCCCATCACCAGATATGACAACGCCTGTTCCTGGCTCATCGCCGGTTCGGAAAACACCTGGGTCGTGGGTTGCTCGGCGCTGCCGGTCAGGCGAATGCCGGCGATGACGTCGTCGGTCTGCCGGATCGCCTCGATATCCAGATAAGGCTGGGAGATCGGCCCGGCGAACAACAGTCGCGCTCTGCGGATGGTCAGGCGCTGACCGTAAGCACGATAGCGGCCGTCTTTCAGGTTCAGCTCGCCACGCGTATCCAGGTTGTCACCGATATGGAAATGCCCGGCCAGATTGGCGGTAAGTCCGAAGCCGCTGAACGCCAGACGCTCCTCGCCCACTTCGACGTCGATATCCATCGCTATCGCCATCGGCGGCTTGCCCTCCTCCGTCTGCTGGCCGACGATCACCGTGTCCTCGGAGACCTTGACCGTCGACGGCGGCAACTCTCGCACGGTGATCGTCCCCTTCGGCACCCGCACCTTGCCGGACACGGCGAGCCGGTCGCCCTGCATGGCGATTTTCAGGTCGGGCGCGGCTTCGACGGTTGCGTACGGCTCGACCGTGATCGGCAGCTGCGAGCCCTTGAGGTTCAGGTCCACCAGCAGCGCCTGCGCCCAGCTTATCTGCCCGCGCAATGCACCCTGCCCGGCGGCGCCACCTTTCCAGCCGCCATCGATCTGCACGCTTTCTCCGGCGATGAACGCCTGGAGCCGGAGGTCGCGCAGCTCCATCGGCAGTTCGGGACCGGACACTTCACCGCCTTCGAGCGTGACGCTGCCATTGACCTGCGGTGCCAGCAGACTACCGGACAAGCGCCCGCTACCGTTGAGTCGCCCTTCAAGCTTCTGCACCATCGGTGCGAACGGACGGGCGACGGAGATATCCAGCCCGGACAGGTTGAAGTCGCCGGTCACGGGCTTGTCTTTGGCGACGGGATCGATGCGTGCGTTCAACAACAGGCGCCCCAGTTTCGCGCCATCGAAATCGAGCCGGGTGTCGATCAGTTTGGGTGTCAGGTTGCTGTCGAGTTTGAGCGCCCGGTACGGGAAGTCCAGCCACTGGTCCTTGTCCCTGATCCGCAGCGTGCCGCCGCTTGCATCGACGGATATCCGCCCGGAAGGACCTGCCGCCGGAACGTCCAGATTGACATCGGCGTTAAGGATGCCTCGCCAGGCCAGGTCCTTGGGCAGCCACTGGGCCAGGCTTTCCAGCGCGAAATTCTTCAAGTGGTAGCGCAAGCGCGGCTCGGGCATCAGACGCTGGTCTTCACCACACAGGCTCGCGGCCCCGGACAGCCAGCAGTGGGCACCGAAGTCCAGTCGACCGTCAGCCAGGTACTCCAGCCGGGCCGGGCGTTGCAGGCGCCAGTCCTGGCCGCCTGCCTGCACTCGTCCGCTACCCAGTCGGCCCCGCCAGTTGCCCTGATCCAGCGTGCCGTCTAGCCCCAGCGCCAGATTCAGGGTCGGGCCGGTCAGGTCCAGTTTGAGCTGTTGCGCCTTCATCGTGCCTTGGGCGTCGAGGTTCAACTCGCCCAGACGTGTATCGCCGGTCTGTATGCCACTGCCCTTCAACGTGAGCATGCCGCGCTGGGCAGAATCGACACGGGCCGTCAGGTTGAGCGCTTGCAAGCGGTTCGCGTCGAGGGCCAGCTGACTGCCCTGCAAAGCCAGCTGCCCCTGCGGCGCGTTCAGGGTTCCAGCCAGATCGAGGCGACCCTTGACCCGCCCTTGCAAGCGTGGCCACAGCTGCGCAAGGCGCGGCATATCGATATCGAGCTGACCAGCCAGACGCTGCTGCAGACTGCCCGCGCCCTGAATCCGGTTGTCGCCCAGACGCACATTCAGCGCGCTGAGGTTCCAGACGTCTCCACCACCGTCGGCCGTGGCCTTAAGCACTGCGGGCTGGCCGCGAAGGCGGCCTTTGAGATCAAGATCCGCGTCGAGTTGCAGGCGTTCGTTTTTCAGCTGGCCCTTGCTGCGCAGCGGCCCGGCCAGCGTGCCGGGCAGCTCGGCCACCCAGAACGACGGATCCAGCGCGCTCAGGTCCAGCGCCGTGTCCCAGCCGATGCCGTCGGCAAATTGCAGATTCAGGTGTCCCGAGGCCTTACCCTGCCCGGCGATCAGTTCCAGCTGCGGCAAGTAGATACGCTGCAGATCACCGCTGAACGGGCTGCCGAGGCTGAATGCACCAGCCGGGCCGTCGAGCCGGCTGTCAAAATGCCCCAGATATTTGCCATCGGTGTAGGAAACTTCCCCGTTGAACGCACGCAGCGCAACTTGAGGCTCGCTGCCGAGTGGGTACAGCCTCTGCCATGGAAAATCCTTCCAGTCGATGCGCGCGTCGGCTTTGAAAGCGGATTCCCAGTTGAGCTTGCCGTCGAGCGTCACGCGCTGCTCCTCGCCGGACCTGAGGTCCAGTGCGGCAATGTCGGCACCTTTGGCGTCGACGCGGCCGCGCAGCAGCAGAGCAATCGGCCCCTGCTGCGCTGGCAGGCTGGAGGTGCCGTCGAGACGGTAACCGCTGTCAAGATCGCCTTCGGCCTTGAGCAAAAGATTCTCCAGCTGCAAGGTATCCGGCAGCCCGGCGCTTGGCTTGAAGCGCTCGGAGGTCAGGGTCAGACGCGCCGGCAGGTGCTCGGCGAGCGGCTGCAGCTCACCCAGCAATTGCCCTTGCAGGTAGCCGGTACTGTCGGCCTTCAACTGCAGGGTTTCGAGCAGATCGCCTTTGATGTTCAGCGCCAGCATCCACGGTTGACTGTCCTGTGCCGGCAATTGCAGGTTGCCTTGAACGGCGAGTGGCCAGTTGCCGGTGGGGTTTAGCAGTCCCTGGAGGTCCAGGACCAGATCGTCGCGCTGCAGATGGATGCTGTCGATACGCAGACCCTCAGCGGCCCAGTGAGCAGCCAGTTTCAGGTCCTTCAACTGCTCGGCACCGTCCAGTTGCAGGCTGCCAAGCTGGATATCCTGTAGCACAAGCTTCACCGGCAGTTGCAGATCGGGCAAAGCCAGCGGATTTTCACTGGCCGGCTGATCGCTGGGCGCAAACTGCAGACGTACCTGCGCGGCGTGCAGTTGATCGATGCACAACGTGAGCTTCAACAGGCAGCCAGGGGACCAGCGAAACGCTGCCGCGTCGATCTCGACCCGGTCCTGGCCTTGCAGCCAGACCAGGCGCTCGGCACCCCATTGCCCGCCAAGACGGCCGGCGAAATTCTCCACCTGCAAACCGGGCACGCGGCCCAGCGCCCAGCGGCTGCCAGCCTGGGTGCCGAGAATCAGCGAAACGCTGACCAGCAGCACAATGACCAGCGCAATCAGGCTGAGACCGATCCATTTTGCGCTGCGTTTGATTGTCACGCTGTTCACAGTTCAGGTCCCATCGAGAAGTGCAGGCGGACGCCGCCGTCGCCATCCAGCGGGTGAGCAAGGTCGAGGCGTAACGGCCCGACCGGCGATACCCAGCGCACACCGATGCCGACGCCCGTCTTGAGGCTCGGCAGGTCCAGGCTGTTAAAGGCGTTACCCTGGTCGACAAAGGTCGCGACCCGCCACTTCTCGGCGACCGAATACTGATACTCGACGCTGCCGGCGACCATGTAACGGCCACCAATACGGTCGCCGTCCGAGTTGGTCGGCGACAGGTTCTGGTAGTCATAGCCACGCACGCTCTGGTCGCCGCCTGCGAAGAAGCGCAGCGACGGCGGGATGGCGCTATAGCCATTGGTGAAGTTTCCCCCAACCTGCAACCGGCCCAGCAGGCGATGGTTTTGGGCAAAGGTAGTAAGGCCTTTCACCAGCGCATCGCCGCGCAACAGGTTGGCGTCCGAAAGCAATCCTTCCGCGGCGACCTGGGTCTCGAACTGCAATCGGTAGCCGTTCTGCGGGTCGATCCGGTTATCGCTGCGCAGATAGGAGTAGCTCAGGCCCGGCATCAGCAATGTGCTCAATCCCGAGTCATCGCCCAGGCGATACTCCTCGCGTTGCCATTTCAGGGACACGACACGTTCCCAGCCACTGGGCAGCCGGCTGTGCCACTCCGGACCGACGGTCAGCAGCTTGCTGAGGCTGTCGGTGCCGGCGATCTCTTCATATTGGTAGCCACCGGCAAAGCGCAACTTGTCAGTCAGAGGCGGATCAAGCGGGACGTCGTACCAAAGCCCGACGTTCTGGCGTGGCGCGGAGAGCTCTGATTCCAGCCCCCAACTGTGGCCCTGCGGATTGATCCAGTGCCGTGTCCAGTTAGCCCTGCCGCGTGGCCCCACATCCGTCGAATAGCCCAGCCCAAGCCCCATGGTCCGCGGCTTGCGGGTGTGCAGCAGCACATTGACCGGGATCACCTGCCCGACCGCCGCGGTCGGTGCGGCATCGACACGCACGCCCTCGAAATAGCCGCTGGCCTGCATCGCCTGGTTGAGTTCGGCGACCAGCTCGGAGTCGTACGGGGTGTTTTCCTTGAAAGGCACCATGCGCTTGAGCAGGTCTTCATCGAACGGCGTATCGCCGCTGAAACTGACCTGCCCAAGTGTGTAGCGCGGACCGCTGTCATAGACCAGCTCGATGTCCGCTACACCGGCACGAGGGTCCACGGCAAGGCGCTGCCGGGTGAAACGCCCGCTGAAGAACCCGTATCGCGCCGCCTGGTTCTGAATCAGGCTCTTGGCGTCCTCATAGTGGCCGTGATTGAGCACCGCACCAGGCTTGAGCGTCGTACTTTTCGGAACCTTGAAGGTTTTGAGAGACGCTGCCGGGCCGTCGACGCGCACCGTGACATTGCGCAACCGGATCGGCTCGCCCGGCTGGATATTCACCACCAGACGCGGGTCGCGGCCATCGATTACTTCGCTGTCGATCTGTGCCTGATAGTAGCCCAGCGCCTGGGCTGCCTTCTGGGCCTGCTCCTCGGCGCCAAGGCTGAACTGGCGCAGCGCCTGGGCGTCACGCTCGCCGAGGCTGCCGACGTAACCTTCCACGTTGGACTTCAACGCCGGATTGGCGGGCTCGACCCTGACCTCCAGGCGCGGCTCGGCAAGGACGGTTGCGCTCATGGACAACACGAGCGCGCTGCTGCTTACTGCTTGGAAAACCTTCATGGGCGTGGATGCTAACACGTTAAAAGGGTGCCGCCGAACCACGCCAAACGTACTGGATTTCAAATCCTTAGGCCATGGCAGGCTGCAAACCCTGGGGGTTGGGATGGAAGAACACGTACTCTCGGACGGGTCCCACCGCCACCTCGCCGATTTCTTCGTAACCTTGTCGCTTATAGAACTCAAGATAGTGGGGATTCCCCGTGTCGAGCACGATACCGGCTGAGTTTTCGTCCACCGCGCACCATTCGTGCAATGCTTGCAGCAGCTGTTCGCCGAGGTGATGGCCTTGGTATTCCGGCAGCACGCCCAGCAGCGGCAGCACATGCACCGCTTCGGTGGGCAGGCAGGCCAGCACTGCGTTGTAGTACTCAAGATAGCGCCGGGTGCAACTCAGACCGGTGCTCATGACCATGCGCAACCGCCATGCCCAGCTTTCCGTGATGCCCAGCCGGCGTTGCGGCGGTGCGATCAGCGCAACGGCGACCAGACGGTCGTCGATGAACAGCCCAAGCGCCGGCAGGTCCTGCAGGAAGTGCTGTTTGACCAGTTCGCGAACGGTTGCCCGCACCCGATGCTCGTAACCCGCGCGCTGGGAATTGAAGAGCCATGCGAAACTCGGCTCGTGACGATAGGCCTGAAACAATAACGAGCGGGTTTCCCGGGAGTAACCGCTGTCCAGCTGGCGAACTTCGGCCGCGATGGCGGTGGTCTGGGTCATGTAGGATCGATCTCGCGATAACGGCGCTGCTCGTTGGGCAGCGCTCCCTTGGGCAGAGGCTTCGAGTGACCGCGAGCGACGACAGTTCCACCGCAATAGGCCACGCTTGCAGCGTAGCAGGCCGTGTCGCTGTTCACTGGGCGCTGGCCGTCAGCCGACGGGTCGGCTAGCATCGCTTTTTTTTGCCCGTCTTCAGGATTGCCGCTTTATGAAAATCGTCTCGTTCAACATCAACGGGCTACGCGCCCGACCGCACCAGCTGGCGGCGCTGATCGAGAAGCACCAGCCTGACGTGATCGGCCTTCAGGAAACCAAGGTCTCGGACGATCAGTTCCCGCAGGCCGAGATCGAGGCACTGGGTTACCACGTCCATTATCACGGTCAGAAAGGTCACTATGGCGTGGCTTTGCTCTCGCGCAAGATGCCGCTGGCGCTGCACAAGGGGTTCGATACTGACGACGAAGAGGCGCAGAAGCGTTTCATCTGGGGCACGTACGAAGATGACCAGGGCCAGTCGGTCACGATCATGAACGGTTACTTCCCCCAAGGCGAAAGCCGCGATCATCCCACCAAGTTTCCGGCCAAGCAGCGCTTCTATCACGACTTGCAGCAATTGCTGGAAACCCGTTTCAGCAACGACCAGCCGCTGATCGTGATGGGCGACGTGAACATTTCGCCGCAGGATTGCGATATCGGTATTGGCACCGACAACGCCAAGCGTTGGCTGAAAACCGGCAAATGCAGCTTCCTGCCTGAGGAGCGCGAATGGATGGAACGCCTGAAGAACTGGGGTCTGGTAGACAGCTTCCGGCACCTCCACCCCGAGGTCATCGACCAGTTCAGCTGGTTCGACTATCGCAGCCGGGGCTTTGAAGACCAACCTAAGCGCGGGTTACGCATCGACCTGATCCTGGCCTCGACCGGCCTGCAACCGCGAATCAAGGCCGCGGGCGTCGACTACGACCTGCGTGCAATGGAAAAACCATCCGATCACGCGCCGATCTGGCTGGAACTGAGCTGACAAGCGCCTGTTGGGGACGTGTCCGGCCCGTCTGGACACGTCAACGGACCATAAGCCCTCCTCTGCCAGTCATATTTCGGCAATCTTTCTGACTTATTCTCGCGACTCGTTCTGTCCTCCAAGGTAATGCAGATGCTGCGCGCTCTGTTTTTGGCACTGAGCCTGTCGTTCGCCGCCCTGCCCGGTCTGCTTCATGCGGCGTTGCCTATACCGGCGAGCGACGCCACGGTGCTGCGCCTGCAAGGTTCCAACACCATCAACGCGCAACTGGGCCCGGCGCTGGCCGCAGCCCTGCTGCGTCGCCAAGGGATGCAGACGGTCGAGACACGAGCGGGCGCGACCGCCAACGAATTACAGGTCGTCGGCATCGGACCGGCTGGACAACGGATTACCATCGACATTGCCGCGCACGGTTCGGGAACAGGGTTTTCGGCGCTCAAAACCGGGCGTACGGATATCGCCGCAGCTTCCCGACCGATCAAGGAGTCGGAAGCCTCCGAACTGGCGAGCCTCGGGGACCTGAAGAGCGCCGCAGGTGAACAGGTCATTGCCATCGATGGGGTCGCGGTGATCGTGCATCCCCGCAACCCGCTTCGGCAGCTGGACACCACGCAGCTGGCGCAGATCTTCTCCGGCGACGTGCGTGACTGGCAGGAACTCGGCGGGCATCCCGGAGCCATTCATCTTTATGCCCGCGATGGGCAATCCGGCACTTATGAAACGTTCAAAGAGCTGGTGCTGAGTCGGCACGGCAAACGCCTAGCGCCTGATGCGAAGCGCTTCGAGTCCAGCGAGCAGCTTTCCGACGAAATCAGCCACGACCCTGGCGGTATCGGCTTCATCGGCCTGCCGTACGTACGAGCAGCCAAAGCACTGGCCGTGGCGGACGGAGAGTCCAAGCCAATGCTGCCGACCGTCGATTTGATAGCCACCGAAGACTACCCGTTATCCCGTCGCCTCTACCTTTATGTGTCGCCGCTGGCTCATCATCGGTGGACCCAGGCCTTCACGCAGCTCGCCCAGAGCGCCGAGGGCCAGGCTCTGGTTGCCGAGAACGGTTTCGTGGGGCAGACCGTGCAGGCAGTGAAAGTTCGCCCCAGTGCGCAAATGCCAGGCGATTATCAGGCGCTGACCCGTCAAGCCGAGCGACTGTCGGTGAACTTTCGCTTCGCGCAAGGCAGCGCCCGGCTGGACAACAAGGCGCAGGTAGACCTCAAGCGGGTGGTGGATTTCCTCAAGGCCAAAGACAAGCTGAACCAGCGGGTAACGCTGGTAGGCTTCGGCGATGCGAAAAGCGATCCGGCGCGAGCCGCGCTGCTGTCCAGACTGCGCGCCATGGCCGTACGGCGTGAACTGCAGAAAAGCGGGGTGATCCTCCACGACATCCTCGGCCTGGGCGACGAAATGCCCGTCGCCACTAATGAAGCCGACGACGGACGCAACAAGAACCGACGTGTGGAGGTGTGGGTGCAGTGAGCTTTGAAGCGGCTTAGCGGACAAGTCCGCTCCCACATATTTCGACGCAGGACTTACGGGATCGCCGCCCAGCCCCTGCTACAGGCCTCGGGGCGTGTACTTGCCCAGTTCGAACTTGCCCACCGCCGCGCGGTGGACTTCGTCCGGGCCGTCTGCCAGGCGCAAAGTGCGTTGCATGGCGTACATGTAGGCCAGCGGGAAATCGTTCGACACCCCGGCTCCACCATGCATCTGGATGGCTCGATCAATAACGTTCAGCGCTACATTCGGCGCAACCACCTTGATCTGCGCGATTTCACTGCGGGCGATCTTGTTGCCGACGGTGTCCATCATGTAGGCGGCCTTGAGGGTAAGCAGCCGCGCCATGTCGATTTCCATGCGTGAATCGGCGATGCGGTCGATGTTGCCGCCCAGTCGCGCCAGCGGTTTGCCGAACGCCTCGCGCTCGATCGAGCGCCGGCACATCAGCTCCAGCGCCCGCTCGGCCATGCCGATCGAACGCATGCAATGGTGTATGCGCCCCGGCCCCAGCCGTCCCTGGGCGATCTCGAAACCACGGCCCTCGCCAAGCAACACGTTGTCGTAAGGTACCCGGACGTTATCGAACAGCACTTCGGCATGCCCGTGGGGCGCATCGTCGTAGCCGAATACCGGCAAAGGCCGAACGATGGTCACGCCCGGCGCGTCGCTGGGAACCAGAATCATCGAGTGTTGCTGATGACGCGGTCCGTCGGGATTGCTCAGGCCCATGAAGATCAGCATCTTGCAGCGAGGATCACAGGCGCCGGACGTCCACCACTTTCGCCCGTTGATCACCCACTCATCGCCATCACGCCGGGCGGTGGCGGCCATGTTGGTTGCATCCGAGGAGGCTACGTCGGGCTCGGTCATGGCAAATGCCGAGCGAATTTCGCCGCGCAGTAACGGCTCCAGCCACTGCTGCTTCTGCGCTTCAGAGCCATAGCGCACCAGGACTTCCATGTTGCCGGTGTCCGGCGCCGAGCAATTGAAAGGCTCGGGGCCGAGCAGCGAGCGTCCCATGATCTCGGCAAGCGGGGCATATTCGAGGTTGGTCAGCCCCGCGCCCTGCTCGGAGTCCGGCAGAAACAGGTTCCACAGGCCTTGCGCCCTGGCTTTGGTCTTGAGTTCCTCCATGATTGCCGTGGGCTGCCAGCGATCGCCTTCGGCGACCTGACGTTCAAAGACTGGCTCGGCGGGATAGACGTGTTCGTCCATGAATGCCGAAACACGTTCACACAAGTCCTGCACTTTGGTCGAGTACGCAAATTCCATGAGCGGCTACCTTCTCACTGAGGCTTTAAGGCGATGAGAGGATGCTAGGGAAGCTCATGGCATTTATCTAATCTATTCTCGGCGTGTATTAGCATTCATAACCGATATATGATCGACCGCACGCTGCGGCATAAGCAGCGATCCACAAGAACAGCACGAGGCGCCCCACCAATGAACCTGAGCAAGGTTGATCTCAATCTCTTCATTGTCTTCGACGCCATTTACACCGAAGCCAATCTCACCCGTGCCGGGCAGATCGTCGGTATCACCCAGCCTGCGGTGTCCAACGCGCTGGCCCGCCTGCGCGAAACCTTCAATGACCCGTTGTTTGTACGTACCGCGCAAGGCATGGTGCCGACGCCCATGGCGCAGAACATCATCGGCCCGGTGCGCAATGCACTGTCGCTGCTGCGCGTGTCGGTCCAGGAAAGCCGCATCTTCAATCCGTTGCAGGCCAGCAAGAACTATCGCATCAGCATGACCGATCTGACCGAGGCGGTGATCCTCCCGGTGCTTTTTCAGCGCCTCAAGCGCCTGGCTCCCGGCGTGACCATCGAAAGCTTCCTGTCCAAGCGGCGTGAAACCACCAAGGAGCTTGCGGCCGGGCGTCTGGATTTCGCGGTCGACGCGCCACTCAACACCGATCCGCAGGTCCGCCACGTCAAGCTGATGGAAGATCGTTACGTCTGTGCCATGCGCAAGGGCCATCCACTGGCGGCCAAACCTGTGCTGCGCCTGGACGACTATCTGGCCCAGTCGCACATTCATATATCCAGTCGTCGCAGTGGCCTTGGCCACGTGGATCTGGCGCTGGGCAAAATGGGTATTCCGCGCAGGATCGCTTTACGTTCCCAGCATTACCTGATGGCTACGCAGGTTCTGCAGCAGACCGACATGGTGATGACCGTGCCGGAGCGCTTCGCCCGGCGCAACGAATTGCACTACGTGCAACTGCCGGTCAATGACGTGCCAACAGTGGAAACGCACCTGTACTGGCATGAAAGCACCGATCAGGACCCGGCCAACCGCTGGATGCGTGAGCAACTGATCGAGCTCTGTCAGCGCGTCGTCGCCCAGGAGCAAAAGCTAGAAACAGAACTAGTTTGATAACTTATCCCACTGATATTTGTCAGTTTTATCAAAGCTAAGGTGATTTCTAGAAAGTCGCCAGACCTGAGGTTGTTTCTAGAACAGGCGAGCGACGAACTCTGCTGCAGTGCGCTGCTTGACGTAAACGTCAAGCACGCCTTAGCTTAGGGCTCATGACAATCGCCGAGCTCTTGCCCTCCATGACCGCTACCACCTACAGCATTTCCGACCTCGCCCGCGAGCTGGATATCACCACCCGCGCCATCCGGTTTTATGAAGAACAAGGCATGCTCAGCCCGGAGCGTCGCGGACTGGAGCGGGTCTACTCAGCTCGCGACAAGGTCACCTTGAAGCTGATACTGCGCGGCAAGCGCATCGGGTTTTCGCTGGCCGAATGCCGCGAGCTGATCGAGCTCTACGACCCGGCCGAAGGCAATCGCAAGCAGCTGAACAGCATGCTGGGCAAGATCGCCGAGCGCCGCCGCCAGCTCGATCAGCAGTTGCTGGACATCCAGCAGATGCAGCTCGAACTCGACACGGCCGAGGAGCGGTGCCATGCCGCGCTGGGCAAGATTTGTGCTCCGACCTGTTGACCACTGACCGAGGACACCCTGCCATGCCATTTCCTCAACACGTGCGGCTGGTGGAAGTCGCCCCCCGCGACGGTCTGCAGAACGAATCCCGTCCGATCAGCGTGGATGACAAGGTTCGCCTGGTCGACGACCTCAGCGCCGCCGGCCTGCAGCAGATCGAAGCCGGCAGTTTCGTATCGCCCAGATGGGTCCCGCAGATGGCTGGCAGCGGCGAGGTGTTTTCGCGCATCCAGCGCCGCGAGCAGGTGATCTACTCGGCGCTGACGCCCAACATGAAAGGTTTCGAGGACGCGCTGCACGCCGGCGTGGCGGAGGTCGCGGTTTTCGCGGCGGCTTCACAGACGTTCTCTCAACGCAATATCAATTGCTCGATCAGCGAAAGTCTGGAGCGCTTTGTGCCGATCATGGCAGCGGCCGGCCTGCATGGCCTCAGAGTCAGGGGCTACGTTTCGTGTGTGCTGGGCTGCCCATACGAAGGCGAGGTGCCGGTTCAGCAGGTGGCGGCGGTCGCCAACGAGCTGATCGCCATGGGTTGTCATGAAGTCTCGCTGGGCGACACCATCGGCGTCGGTACGCCCTCTGCCGTCCGCCAACTGCTGAATGAGATTGCCGCACAGATTCCCCGCAACAAGCTCGCCGGCCACTTCCACGACACCTACGGCCAGGCGCTGGCTAATGTTTACGCCAGCCTGCTTGAGGGCATCAGCGTGTTCGACACCTCAGTGGCCGGTCTCGGCGGCTGCCCTTATGCCAAAGGCGCCAGCGGCAATGTGGCTACCGAGGATGTGCTGTATATGCTCAATGGAATGGGCATCGTCACGGGCGTCGATCTGGATCGGGTTATCCAGGCGGGCCAGCGCATCTGCGGGGTCATGCAACGTCGTAATCAGTCCCGGGTTGCAACCGCGCGTCTGGCCGGGTAGTGACTACCAACACGTCCGTCGGGCAAACATGCGACAAGATGTCACAGAGTGTTACCCTTCCGGCCACTTTGGAGATGCAGTCGGGTATCACGGGAACACTTTTGCTGATCCCTCCGGTTTGACCCTCGCTCAAAAAATGTGAAACGCCTGATTTCAAAGGCTTTTTCAAAACTGGCACGGGTCCTGCTATCTCTCTGGTACAACAAGAACAAGAAAGCACGCAGCAACCTAATAAAAATAATATGTACCGGCTCTGACATAACAAGAACAACACGGACAGAGACGCAGCTAACAGATTTTTTTGGAGTGGATGGCTTTCCTGAGACGTATGCAGTCATGCAGCGATCTCGCAGCCGGGCAGAGAACAATAAAACTACCTCCAGGTAGCGCCCGTTCGGTTGGATCGACACGATAAAAGCGGTCAGCGCTCAAAAAAATACGTTTGCTCTTGACCCTGAATGGGGGTCGCCTGAAGCGGTAAAGGGTTTGGCTGACAAAAACAACAACAGGCCGCCCGGATAATAAGAAAAGAGCATACAAAGAAACCTTGAAGGGGAGCCCAGGCTCCCCTTCGTGCTTTCCGGCATTTGGCATCACGCCCCCGCTCTACCACGCCTGCTACGCTGGTTATCCCAGCGTTGACACACTGACGGCTCAGGTTTACGTTAACGTAAAGGTCATAGCTAATCCGCCTAAAAACAACTCAGGAACGCGACCCATGATTTACCCCAGCCTCAACTTCGCCCTGGGCGAAACTGTCGACATGCTCCGCGATCAGCTGCAATCGTTCGTCGCTGCCGAGCTTGCCCCGCGCGCCGCGCAGATCGACAAGGACAATCTGTTCCCCGCCGATATGTGGCGCAAGCTGGGAGACCTTGGAGTGCTGGGGATTACCGTAAGCGAAGAGTACGGCGGTGCCGGACTGGGTTACCTCGCACATGTGGTCGCGATGGAAGAAATAAGCCGCGGCTCGGCGTCGGTGGCTTTGTCCTACGGGGCGCACTCCAACCTGTGTGTCAACCAGATCAACCGCAACGGCAACCAGGGCCAGAAAGCCCGTTACCTGCCACGTCTGGTCAGCGGCGAACACGTCGGCGCCCTGGCCATGAGCGAGCCCAATGCAGGCTCCGATGTGGTTTCGATGAAGCTGCGCGCCGACCGGCGTGGCGATCGCTTCGTGCTCAACGGCAGCAAGACCTGGATCACCAACGGTCCGGATGCCAACACTTACGTGATCTACGCCAAGACCGATCTGGAACGCGGCGCCCACGGTATCAGCGCCTTTATCGTCGAGCGCGACTGGAAAGGTTTTTCCCGCAGCGACAAGTTCGACAAGCTGGGCATGCGCGGCTCCAATACCTGCGAGCTGTTCTTTGATGACGTGGAGGTCCCCGAAGAAAACCTGCTGGGTGCGCTCAATGGCGGCGTCAAGGTGCTGATGAGCGGCCTCGATTACGAGCGAGTCGTCCTCTCCGGCGGCCCGACCGGGATCATGCAGGCGTGTCTGGATCTGGTGCTGCCCTACATCCATGACCGCAAGCAGTTCGGCCAGAGCATCGGCGAGTTTCAGCTGATTCAGGGCAAGGTCGCCGACATGTACACCCAGCTCAATGCCAGTCGCGCTTATCTGTATGCGGTAGCCCAAGCCTGCGACCGTGGCGAGACGACGCGCAAGGACGCTGCGGGGATCATTCTCTACAGCGCCGAGCGCGCGACGCAGATGGCATTGGATGCGATCCAGATCCTGGGCGGCAACGGTTACATCAACGAATTCCCCGCTGGCCGGCTGCTGCGTGATGCCAAGTTGTACGAAATCGGTGCCGGTACCAGCGAAATCCGCCGCATGTTGATCGGTCGTGAACTGTTCAACGAGACCCGTTGATTGTCTGGAGCTCACATGGCCACTCTGCATACTCGCATCAACAACCGCAGTGCCGAATTCTCCGTCAATCACGCTGCGCTGCAGGCGCAGGTCGACGACCTGCGCAGGCAACTCGCCGAGGTCCGGGAAGGCGGTGGCGTCAGCGCGCAAGAGCGACATACTTCGCGCGGCAAGTTGCTGCCACGGGAGCGCATCAACCGGCTGCTCGACACCGGTTCACCGTTTCTTGAAATCGGCCAGCTGGCGGCCTGGCAGGTTTACGACGAAAGCGTTCCGGCAGCCGGTCTGATCGCTGGTCTTGGCCGGATCGAAGGCGTCGAATGCATGATCATTGCCAACGATGCCACCGTCAAAGGCGGCAGTTATTATCCGTTGACGGTCAAAAAACACCTGCGCGCCCAAGCCATCGCCCAGCAAAACCGCCTGCCGTGCGTCTATCTGGTCGACTCCGGCGGCGCCAACCTGCCCCGGCAGGACGAGGTGTTTCCGGATCGCGAGCACTTCGGGCGGATCTTTTTCAACCAGGCCAACATGAGTGCCCAGGGCATAGCGCAAATCGCGGTCGTGATGGGCTCCTGCACCGCCGGCGGCGCTTACGTCCCGGCCATGGCGGACGAAGCGATCATGGTCCGCCAGCAGGCGACGATCTTTCTCGCTGGCCCGCCGCTGGTCAAGGCAGCTACCGGCGAGGTGGTCAGCGCCGAGGATCTGGGCGGCGCCGATGTGCACTGCAAAGTGTCGGGCGTGGCGGACCACTACGCCGACAATGATGAGCACGCGCTGGAACTGGCGCGACGCTGCGTCGCCAATCTCAACTGGCGCAAGCAGGGCTCGCTCGACTGCGCCGCGCCGATTGCACCGCTGTATCCGGCTGACGAGCTGTACGGCATCATTCCCGCCGATCCCAAGCAGCCCTTCGACGTGCGGGAAGTCATCGCGCGCCTGGTGGACGGTTCGGTGTTCGACGAATTCAAAGCGTTGTTCGGGACCACGCTGGTCTGCGGCTTCGCGCGGTTGCACGGCTATCCGATTGCGATCCTTGCGAACAACGGCATCCTGTTCGCGGAAGCTGCGCAAAAAGGCGCGCACTTCATCGAACTGGCGTGCCAGCGCGGCATTCCCCTGCTCTTCTTGCAGAACATCACCGGGTTCATGGTGGGCCAGAAGTACGAAGCCGGTGGCATCGCCAAGCACGGCGCCAAGCTGGTTACCGCGGTCGCCTGTGCCCAGGTACCGAAATTCACAGTGATCATCGGCGGCAGTTTCGGGGCAGGCAACTACGGCATGTGTGGCCGTGCCTACGACCCGAGGTTTCTGTGGATGTGGCCCAATGCGCGCATTGGCGTGATGGGCGGAGAACAAGCGGCCGGCGTACTGGTACAAGTCAAGTGCGAGCAGGCCGCGCGCAGCGGCCAGACCTTCAGCGCCGAGCAGCAGGCCGGGCTCAAGCAACCGATCCTCGATCAGTACGAACGTCAAGGCCACCCCTACTATTCGAGCGCCCGCTTGTGGGACGACGGGGTCATCGACCCGGCGCAGACTCGCGAGATTCTGTCGCTGGCGCTGTCTGCCGCGCTTAACGCCCCCATCGAGCCGACTCGATTCGGCCTGTTCCGCATGTAAGCCGGAGATGACCATGACCGATTTCGCGACCCTGGAACTGATCGACGACCCGCGCGGCTTCGCCACCTTGTGGCTGAATCGCCCGGAGAAAAACAACGCGTTTGACGCGCAGATGATACGTGAACTGATTCTGGCGCTCGACCGGGCGCAGGACACTGCCGCCCTGCGCTTTTTGCTGATACGCGGCCGTGGCAAGCACTTCAGCGCCGGTGCGGATCTGGGGTGGATGCAGCAGGCAGCGGAGATGGACTACAACACCAACCTGGACGATGCCCGCGAACTCGCCGAGCTGATGTACAACCTCAACAAGCTGAAGGTTCCGACACTGGCCGTGGTACACGGCGCGGCGTTCGGTGGCGCTCTGGGCCTGATCAGCTGCTGTGACATGGCGGTCGGCACGCACGACGCGCAGTTCTGCCTGTCCGAGGTGCGCATTGGCCTGGCGCCGGCAGTGATCAGCCCGTTCGTGGTTCAGGCTATCGGTGAGCGCGCAGCCCGCCGCTACGCGCTCACCGCAGAGCGTTTCGACGGCGAGCGCGCGCGCCAGCTGGGGCTGCTTGCCGAATGTTATGCGCCCGAAGAGCTGGAGGCCGGCGTACAACGCTGGGTCGACCAGCTGTTGCTGAACAGCCCGCAAGCCATGCGCGCCACCAAGGACGTGTTGCGCGAGGCCGGCAACGGCGAGCTGAGCCCGGCGCTGCGCCGTTATTGCGAAAGCGCTATCGCGCGGATCCGAACCAGCCCTGAGGGCCAGGAAGGTCTGCGCTCCTTTCTGGAAAAGCGCACGCCCCGCTGGCAAACCCCGACGCAAGCCGCGACCCCGGTTCAAGCAAGGAAACTCAACCCATGAGCGCAGCCAATACGCCTCTCATCGACACCCTGCTGGTCGCCAATCGCGGCGAAATCGCCTGCCGCATCATGCGCACCGCCAAGTCGCTCGGTCTGACCACGGTTGCCGTTCACAGCGCCATCGACCGGACGGCACGTCACAGCCGGGAAGCAGATCTGTGCATCGACCTGGGCGGCGCCAAGGCGTCGGAAAGCTATCTGATGATCGACAAACTGATCGCTGCCGCCAAGGCCAGCGGCGCTCAGGCGGTGCACCCCGGCTATGGCTTTCTGTCCGAAAACGCTGATTTCGCACGTGCGGTCGAACAGGCCGGGCTGATCCTCCTCGGACCGCCCTCCTCGGCCATCGACGCCATGGGCAGCAAGGCGGCCGCCAAAGCGCTGATGGAGCAGGCCGGTGTACCGCTGGTGCCCGGCTATCATGGCGAGGCGCAGGATCTGGACACTTTCCGCACCGCCGCCGAGCGAATTGGCTACCCGGTGCTGCTCAAGGCCAGCGCCGGCGGTGGTGGCAAGGGCATGAAGGTGGTGGAACGCGAAAGCGAACTCGCCGAGGCACTGGCCTCGGCACAGCGGGAAGCTCGGTCCTCGTTCGGTGATCCACGGGTGCTGGTGGAGAAGTACCTGATCAAGCCTCGCCACATCGAAATCCAGGTGTTCGCCGACCAACACGGTCACTGTCTGTATCTCAATGAACGGGACTGTTCAATCCAGCGCCGCCATCAAAAGGTCGTCGAGGAAGCTCCGGCGCCGGGCCTCGACCCACAGCTACGCAAGGCAATGGGCGAAGCGGCGGTTCGGGCTGCTCTGGCGATCGACTACGTCGGTGCGGGAACGGTGGAGTTCCTGCTGGACGCGCGCGGCGACTTCTATTTCATGGAGATGAACACGCGACTGCAGGTCGAGCACCCGGTCACCGAGTTCATCACCGGGCTGGACCTGGTCGAGTGGCAGATTCGCGTCGCTCAGGGCGAGCCGTTGCCGATCACGCAGGATCAGGTCCCGCTGCTCGGACATGCCATCGAAGTACGGCTTTACGCCGAGGATCCGGGCAACGATTTCCTGCCTGCGACCGGCACGCTCGCGCTGTATCGCGAGCCCGCTTCCGGGTTCGGTCAACGTATCGACAGCGGCGTCGAGGAAGGCGACGAAGTTTCACCATTTTACGACCCGATGCTGGCCAAGCTGATCGCTTGGGGAACAACCCGTGAGCAGGCAAGGCTGCGCTTGCTGAGCCTGCTCGACGGCTTTGCAGTAGGCGGCGTGAAGACCAACCTGACGTTCCTGCGCCGTATTATCGGCCATGCGGATTTTGCAGCGGGCGCAGTCGACACCGGATTCATCCCGCGTCATCAGGCCCAACTGCTGCCCGGGAGATGCGCCCGCCCCCCGCAATTCTGGGATGCTGCGGCGCACGCCTTTCTGCTCAGCGAACCTGTACGGACTAACTCTCAGGACGCACATTCTCCATGGGGCCGCGCGAACGGCTGGCGGTCCGGGTTGCCCAGCGAAATCGACCTGCACCTGGCCTGCGAGGACGAGCACCAGACCGTGAGGCTGCGGCATCACAGCGAATCGCTGTACCAGCTCAAGGATCAAAAACTGTTTGTCGAACTGGACAGCAGGCGTGAATCACACCTGGCGATTCGGCGCGGTCCGCTGCTCTATATGGAGTGGCTGGGCGAGCTTCACGTCATCCGCCGCTTTGACCCGATTGCCGAGGCTGATGCGAGCCACGTCCATCAAGGCGGCCTGACCGCGCCCATGAACGGCAGCATCGTGCGGGTGATGGTTGAAGCCGGTCAGCATGTGGAAGCTGGCGCGCAACTGGTCGTGCTGGAGGCCATGAAGATGGAGCACAACATCCGCGCGACTGATGCAGGGATCATCGCGGCGGTGCACTGCCGGGAAGGCGAAATGGTCAGCGAGGGCATGGTGCTGGTGGAGCTGGAGCTGCCAGCCGCGCACTGATCTGCCGTGCAACCGACGGCAAAAAGGGCGACCCTTTCGGATCGCCCTTCTCTTACCGCCCAGCAGAGCGGATTTGTCTGGTAGGCGCGATTGGACTCGAACCAACGACCCCCACCATGTCAAGGTGGTGCTCTAACCAACTGAGCTACGTGCCTGCTGTGGGTGCGCATCTTACTGAAATTCGCAGGCATGTCAAACGCTTTTTTGCGCTAAGCCTCTGTTTTGCGGTCACTTTTAGGCCTCTGTCGCTTTTGGCCCCAATAGTTTGACGACTGGCAGGCGCATCGCACTTGCGGTAGCATCGGCGCGAACGTCAAGAATATTAAACGGAGTCACCGGATGGCCAACACCCCTTATCCGCAGTCGTACTACGCCGCCTCGGCTAATCCCGCACCTGAACGCCCGGCATTGCAAGGCGAAGTCGAGACCGACGTGTGCGTGATCGGTGCCGGGTATACGGGCCTGTCCAGCGCCCTGTTTCTGCTGGAGCACGGTTTCAAGGTGACTGTTCTGGAAGCGGCCAGGGTCGGCTTCGGCGCGTCCGGCCGCAACGGCGGACAGATCGTCAACAGCTACAGCCGGGACATCGACGTCATCGAAAGGACCGTCGGGCCGCGCCAGGCTCAGTTGCTGGGCCAGATGGCCTTCGAAGGCGCGAGCATCATCCGCGACCGGGTGTCGCGCTACGGCATCCAGTGCGACCTGAAGGATGGCGGCGTATTTGCCGCGCTAACTGGCAAGCAGCTGTCGCATCTTGAGGCGCAACAACGGCTCTGGGAGCGCTATGGCCATACGCAGCTTGAACTGATGGACAAGCGCCGCATCCGTGAAGTCGTGGCCTGCGACCAGTACATCGGCGGGCTGCTCGATATGAGCGGCGGCCACATCCACCCGCTCAACCTGGCGCTCGGCGAAGCGGCCGCGGTGGAATCGCTCGGGGGCGTCATTTACGAGCAGTCGGCGGCGATCCGCATCGAGCGCGGCGCGAACCCTGTTGTCCACACGGCCCAGGGACGCGTGCGCGCCCGATTTATCATCGTGGCGGGCAACGCTTATCTGGGTAATCTGGTGCCGGAACTGGCCGCCAAGTCCATGCCCTGCGGGACCCAGGTCATAACCACCGAGCCACTCGACGCGGAGCTTGCCAGAACGCTGCTGCCGCAGGACTACTGCGTTGAAGACTGTAATTACCTGCTGGACTATTACCGCCTGAGCGCCGACAAGCGTCTCATCTTTGGCGGTGGCGTGGTATACGGCGCGCGGGATCCGGCAAATATCGAAGCGGTCATCCGGCCCAAGATGCTCAAGGCCTTTCCGCAACTCAAGAACGTGAAGATTGACTACGCCTGGACCGGCAACTTCCTGCTGACCCTGTCGCGTCTGCCGCAGGTCGGGCGGCTAGGCGACAACATCTATTATTCGCAGGGTTGCAGTGGCCACGGCGTGACGTATACCCACTTGGCGGGCAAGGTGCTCGCCGAAGCGCTACGCGGGCAGGCCGAGCGTTTTGATGCGTTCGCCGATCTGCCTCACTACCCCTTCCCCGGCGGGCAAATGCTGCGCACTCCGCTTACGGCGCTGGGCGCCTGGTACTACAGCCTGCGCGACCGCCTGGGCTTCTGACGCTGATCCGTATCGCGAGCGGTGCCGTGACAATGGCACCGCTCTTCATGCCGACGCCGATCAATTCCGTGCCTAGTTAACTCAGTGCTGGTTAATTCATTTAACGCCCTGGCGCCCAAGCGTCTTCACCGCCTCCCCTGCGGCTTGTTCCTGCCCGGCCTCAGACAACTCGTTCGCGGCGTGGCGCCAACGCTGGGCGTCCACATCCGCAGGCAACTGCCTTGGCCCCTGGATCAGAACCGCCCAACCGCCGGCCTCTTTCCACGCCGCGTTGAAATCGCTGAAGCTCATCGGCGCGCGGCGACTCATGCCTGCGTTGAGCAGCACCGTCTGTTTGAGGCGGTCGTAGCCAACCAGCGTCGCGTAGCGCGGGCCTTTCCACCAGGCACTGCCGTCCGTGTAGCGCACCATGACCGGGTAGCCCGCGGAAACCTGAAGCAGCAAAGCCGTCAGATCCTGATCCAGCGGATAGACAAGAAAACCATACTGACGCGCCACCTTCGACATGCTCTGCTCAAGACGGTCTTCGGCGCCGGGCAGCTCAAGCGGCTTGTCCAGCAAACCCGGCGTGATCTGCACCTGATGGTTGGCAAGCATGCTGGCCAGCGTCCCCGGCCCGCTCTGGTAAGCATTGCCGCGAAAAAACGGCACTGAGTTGAGCTGTACCCGATCTGGCAGGCGCTTCATTTCCGGTGGCAGCGGTGAAGCGCAGCCCGCCAGAGCCAGCATCAATGCGCCGAGGCACAGTGAATACTTGCGGCGGGCGGAGTTGAATGAAGAATAAATGCGCAACATGCTGACTCACTTCCACAGACGTCGAGCCCCGCTCGAACCGGACCACGATGATAGAGCGGCCCAAGCCCTGCGGATAGCACTTCCAATGCGGTTGCAGCGAGGGATTAGAACAAATCGGTCATAGCCCGATGCCATTGGTCAACCAACGGAAACATGCCCGGTACTAGACTGTCAGTTATCAAGACTGCAACACACAGCAGTAAAAGTGGAGGCATGTATGAGCCTTGGAATGACTATCGTGATGCTGATCGCTTCGTGGCTCGCGGTCGCATGCGCCATGCTCTGGGGCGTGTTGCGGATCTCCAGGCGCCACCATCACCGTAACTTCCAGTCACCGCAGCCTGAGCCGCCTGTAAAGAAACGCAGACATCCGAAGGCACGTCCGGCCGGTGTGCACTGATCCGCATTCCTTACACAGTGAAACCGCACATAGCAAAACGCCCGGCCCCGGGTTCCCGAGGCTGGGCGTTTTCATTCAACGTCGCTCAGCGCTGACCGCTGATCAGGCCCTGGCTGCAGCCTTGCGCCGTTTGGCGCGCCGGGCCAGCATGTTCAGGCCTTCGATTACGGCTGAGAACGTCATCGCAGCGTAAACGTAGCCCTTCGGTACGTGCGCCCCGAATCCTTCGGCAATCAGCGTCATGCCGATCATGATCAGGAAGCCCAGAGCCAGCATCACCACGGTCGGGTTGTCGTTGATGAATTTGGCCAGCGGATCGGCCGCCACCATCATCACCACGACCGCCGAGACCACCGCGATGATCATGATCGGCAGGTGCTCGGTCATGCCGACTGCCGTGATGATGCTGTCGATGGAGAACACCAGATCGAGCATCAGGATCTGCGCGATGGCGGCCGTCATGCTCAGGGACACAGTCGAGGCCAGGGTTTTCTCTTCCTCGGTCTTGACGTCCATGCTGTGGTGGATCTCGGTCGTGGCCTTCCACACCAGAAACAGGCCGCCGGCTATCAGGATCATGTCCTTCCAGGAGAACGCCTGGCCGAACATTTCGAACACCGGAGCGGTAAGCTGCACGATGTAAGCCACGGTGCTGAGCAGACCCAGACGCATGATCAGCGCCATGCCGATACCCAGACGCCGCGCCTTGGGGCGCTGATGTTCCGGCAACTTGTTGGTCAGGATAGAGATGAAAATCAGGTTGTCGATGCCAAGTACCACTTCCATGACGACCAGTGTCGCCAACGCGACCCACGCTGCGGGGCTGGTCGCAAGTTCCAACAGATATTCCATAGTGATGTCCTGCCTTAGCCTTTAGGGGTGCACGTTAGATGTCGCGACTGGAAGGCGCTTGTTCGTCGGCAGGCTCCGGTCTGGACTCAGGCTCCAGAACCGACATGTCTTGCCTGGCTTCATCCAGCGCCTGAACGGCCGCCTTATGGGTGTCGTCGATGACCTGTTTTGCCGACTCTGCCGCAGTGTCCAGCATCTGTCTGGACGACGACTCGACCTGATCGCAACCAGCCATTACTAGCAGAGAACCGGCAAGCATCAATGCATAAACGGGTTTGAACATGTTTCCCTCTATTACCGAGCCGAGCGAACCGGCGTTAGCGCAGCAGTCTAAAGCGCCATCACCATCAGGAAAATTCGCATTTTTAAAGGCTATACTTCGGTTTTAACGATGTGTTGGCTCTTATGCTCAATTACCGACAGCTTCACTACTTCTGGATCGTGGCCAAGACCGGCAGCATCGTGCGGGCCTGCGAACAGTTGAATCTCACCCCACAGACCATCAGCGGCCAGCTCAGCCAGCTGGAGCGCTCGTTGGGTGTCGATCTGTTTCAGCGCGTCGGCCGTCAGCTTGAACTGACCGAAGCCGGTCGACAGGCATTGCCCTACGCCGAGCAGATGTTCCAACTGGGTAGCGAACTGGAGAATGTGCTGCGCTCCCAGGCCGGTGAACAGCAGCTACTGTTCCGGATCGGCGTTGCGGATGTGGTGCCCAAGTCGATCGTCTATCGGCTGATCGCGCCGACAATGGTCATCGAGCAGCCCATTCGCATCTCCTGCCGAGAGGACAAGCTTGAACGCCTGCTCGCGGATCTGGCGATCCAGCGCCTGGATCTGGTGATTTCCGACAGCCCGATGCCGCCTCACCTGGACATCAAAGGCCTGAGCCAGAAGCTTGGGGAATGCGGCATCAGCTTTTTCGCGACGCGGGACGTAGCGCAGCAGCTCGATATGCCGTTTCCGCAATGCCTTCACGGCGCACCACTGCTGATTCCCGGACAGGACACAGTGGTGCGAGGCCGTCTGATGCGCTGGTTCGCCGATCAGAAAATCCAGCCGCGTATCATTGGCGAGTTCGACGACAGCGCGCTAATGAAAGCTTTCGGCAAGTCGGGCAGCGGCATTTTCGTGGCCCCCAGCGTGATCGCCGACGAGGTGCGGAGCCAGTACGGGGTGGAGGTCCTTGGACAGACCGATGCGGTGACCGAGTCGTTCTACGCTATTACGGTAGAACGCAAGGTTCGGCACCCCGGCATCATTGCGATAGCCGAAAGTGCCCGCAACCAGCTTTTTACCGACGCGGGCCTGGAATTTTAGAATTTACCCATGTAATCGCGCTTGCCGATCGCGACGCCGTTGTGGCGCAGCAGGTCGTAAGCGGTCGTGACGTGGAAAAAGAACTGCGGCAAGGCGTAGCGCAGCAAGTAGTCCTGACCGTTCAGGCGGCGCTCCTTGTCGGTGCCGGGGCGCAGCACGATCTCGATGCCTTCGTTGCCATCCACCTGATCGGGCGCGATGCCGCCGATAAAGCTCAGGGTCTTGGCGAGCAAGGCCTGCAGCTCGGCGAAGCTGGTTTCGGTATCGTCATATTTGGGCACTTCCATGCCTGCCAGGCGTGCCGAGGCACCTTTGGCGAAATCCACGGCAATCTGGATCTGACGCGTGAAAGGCAGCATGTCCGGATACAGACGAGCCTGCAGCAGCGCTTCGGGCTGAATTTTGTTCGCTGTGGCGTGCGCGTCGGCCTTGACCAGAATTTCGCTCAAAGCATCGAGCATCTGCTGGAACACGGGGATGGATGCGGCGTACAGGGAAATGGACATGGTAGCTCCTGATTTTCAAAGGAGCAGATTATAGACGCGCGACGAGCATCTGGCGGCAGAGTTTTGGCGCGCAACGCAAACGCGCGATCAAAGGCTGGAAATAATCCGCCATACGCCCTAGGCTGGCAACCCGCCACTGTCCTGCGAGCGCATCATGACCATCGAGCTTCCCGCCTCCGATTCGCCAGCGGACACCGACGTGTCCGATGACGCCCAGCCGCTGCAACTGAGCGCCGTTCAGGTACGCGTTCTGGGTTGTCTGATCGAAAAGCAAGCCACGAACCCGGAAACCTACCCGCTGACACTCAACGCACTGGTGCTGGCCTGCAACCAGAAGACCAGCCGCGACCCGGTAATGAACCTGAATCAGGGCGAGGTGGGTCAGGCCCTGCGCAGCCTGGAAGGTCAAGGCCTCACTCGCCTGGTGATGGGCAGCCGCGCCGATCGCTGGGAGCAGCGTATGGACAAGCACCTTGAGCTGGTGCCGGCGCAGCTGATTCTGTGCGGACTGTTGCTCTTGCGAGGCCCCCAGACGGTCAACGAACTGCTGACCCGCAGCCAGCGCATGCATGACTTCGAAGACACCGAGCAGGTCGTCCACCAGCTGGAGCGCCTGATCGGGCATGGGCTGGCAGTGCTTTTGCCACGTCAGCCCGGCCAGCGCGAAGACCGCTACATGCATCGTTGCGGTGAGCCTCGGGATTTGCAGGCTCTGCTCGCCAGCCGTACGCATTCGGACACTCGCCCGGCTTCGTCGCCAGCGGAAACCAGCAGGCTGGACGAACTCGAAGCGCGCGTTGCAGCGCTTGAAGAGCGCCTGGCGCGCCTCGAATAAGCCGCTTCGCACTCAGCTGCGAGCGAATTCGGCTGCCGCCAGATACTGCTCTTGGGTCGGGCGAACGCCGGTGTAGAGCACGAACTGCTCCAACGCCTGAATCGCCGCCACTTCGTCGCCGGTGATCAACCGCTTGCCGAACTGCCGCGCGGCCTTGATCAGCGGCGTCTCGGCCGGTGTTGCCACAACGTCGAAGACAGTCTGCGCCGCTTCGATGGCTGACAGCTCGAATGCCAGCTCTTCAGCCTGAGCGCCGATCATGCCCAATGGTGTGACGTTGACCAGCAACTGCGGGTGCTCGTCGCCCAGCTCCGCTTGCCAGCGAAACCCGCAAGCCTGCGCCAGCGCGCGCCCGGTGCGCTCATTGCGCGCCACGATCAGACCGTCCGTAAAGCCCGCGTCCCGCATCGCGGATGCGACCGCCTTGGCCATGCCGCCGCTGCCCCGCAACGCAAACGAGCCGCGCGGCACGGCGTGACTGTCCAACAGCTGCGCCACGGCGATGTAGTCGGTGTTGTAGGCTTTCAAATGGCCGTCGGTATTGACGATCGTGTTGATCGACTGGATCACCGCCGCCGACGGATCAAGTTCGTCGACCAGAGCAATGCAGTCTTCCTTGAATGGCATGGACACGGCAGAGCCGCGAATGCCCAGTGAGCGAATACCGGCGACGGCCGCCGCCAGGTCATTGGGAGCGAATGCCTTGTAGTAGAAATCCAGCCCCAACTGTTGGTACAGATGGTTATGAAAACGGACGCCGAAGTTGCCCGGGCGTGCCGCCATCGACATGCACAACCGTGTTTCGCGGCTTGCAGTAACCGGCATGTGTTCCTCCTCAACGGTAATGGATTAATTCTGTGAAGCAGGCGTAAACTCGCCTCCGGCCAGAGCTGGCCACCTGCGTGGGAAAGTCGCCCGGTAGCTTCATAAGTACCTTACACAAACTTTACTCAATGGCTCCGCAGTTTTTTCCGGAAAGGATGTCTTATAAGTTATCCCGTGGCAGTGCTTGAGGTTAGTGCAGGCCGGCGACAACGGGTTGAGAGTCGAGGAACAGTCATGATTCGTCATATTCCCAGGATTGCGTTGTTTATTGGTGCGTTGGCGCTTGCGGGTCAGGCCAACGCGGATCGCGGCTGGGGCGGCCCTGCTGTGGTCGGGGCGATAGTCGGTGCCGCGGTGGTCGGAGCGGCGGTTTCGTCCGGCCGTGACCGGACGGTCTACGTGGAGCGTCAGCCGGTTTACGTGCAGCAGCAACCGGTGTACTACGCCCCACCGCCACCTCCGGTCTACTACCAGCCGGCTTACGAGGTTGTCGAGCGCTACCCGGCACCGCCACCGGTTTACTACCGTCGGTACGCCCCGCCTCGTCCGGTCTATTACGGACCTCCACCTGGCTACTATCGCCACGACCGCCACGATCGCTGGTAACAGCCACTGAACCCCGCCCTCGCCAGGCGGGGTTTTTTATTGCCCGCGGGCTCGCCACGTGGCTCTGCGCCCGCCGCCTAGTTCTTATTATCAATGACCACTATCGAGAACGTTGATTTCTGCCCGAGACCGCATCGCCTTAGAGTGGCGGCATAGTTTGTTGGAGGCAGTCATGAATAAGGTTCAGATCATGTCCGTGGTTGGCAGTGCCGTCCCGGCTCAACTCAGAGAACGCGGCCTGTTGGCCTGCTGGTATCTGGTGCAGAACGGCGAGCCGGTAACCGGCCCGTTCGATTCACTGCCTGACGCCCGGAAACAGTCCGAACGCCTGCAGGCCCGTGCTCTGAACAGCTGACTGCTTTACGAACCCCGCGCTCCTCGTGCGTTGCTCCGCACAACCTTTGCCCGCTTCCTTGAAGCGGGCTTTTTTATGGGCGGCTGGCGGTCGACCGGCGCTTACAGGCGTTCGGCCATGGCGGCATTGACTTGGCAACGGTGCGCCAGCTTTTGCAGCCGCTTTTCCAGTGCCATGAACACCACGCGGTCAGTGCGCCCGCTTTCCAGTTCGTCGATCAGATCATTGGCGACCTGGCGCAATTCGTGGGCCAGCACCACACGATCGTCATTCAGATCATGCTTGTGCGATTCGAACAGACGGTGGAGATAATCCTGCAACGTGTGCTGCAGACGGTGCCGGTCGGTCGCGCGCAGATGATTGAGGTTGAGGTTGATACGGCCCTGCAACTCGCTCAGTTCCCCGCACAGGTACTGCATGCGACGCGCGTAACCGATTTCGCGCTCGCGGCGTTGCAGGTGGGCGATCTGTGCTTCCTGCCTGCGCTGAATGCTCGGCACCACCACGGCCACCATGATGCCGACGATCAGACCGATGGCCTGAACCCAGCCGGCCCAGTCCGCCGGCCTTGAAAAAAAGCCTGCGCCCAGCAGCAGCACGGCAACCAGTGAGGCAGCGATTACCATGACGACGTAATCCTTGCCGATGAACCCCTTGAGCATTGCTCCACTCCTTACCCGATGGCTTGACTCGTTGGCTTGTCACGGCATGGGATGCTAATCGGTGAGCGCCCCGGATACCACGAATATCGAAACGGCTGTAAAGGCCGGAGCAACTTTCCTACTTAACTGCAACTTAATGGGACGAACATTCTGACAGTTAATGACGAAACACCCTACTCACCCCATCGACATTGCTCGAAGCGTGATCCTAGAATGCGGTGTTTTCCCCTACATTCCCGTGCGCGACTGCACTTCGATCGTGTGAGCATTGTTCTTGAAAAACCGTCTGCCATTTCTGGCCCTGGTATTTGCATTGACCGGCCTGAGTTTTTCCACCGCTACTTTGGCAAACGAAGCGCCTGCGCTTAACCGCGATCCGGCCAACCTGCATCTGGCATCGGGCAGTGCGATGGTCATCGACTTGCAGACTGACAAGGTCCTGTATTCCAGCAACCCCGACGTCATCGTGCCCATTGCCTCGGTGACCAAGCTGATGACCGCCATGGTGGTGCTGGACGCCAAACTGCCGATGGATGAGTACATCACCGTCGACATTTCCCAGACACCGGAAATGAAAGGCGTGTTCTCGCGCGTCAAGCTTGGCAGTCAGCTGACCCGCAAGGATATGCTGCTGATCACGCTGATGTCTTCGGAAAACCGCGCGGCCGCCAGCCTGGCTCACAGCTACCCGGGCGGCTATCCGGCGTTCATTCTGGCGATGAACGCCAAGGCCAAGGCGTTGGGCATGAAGCACACGGCCTATGTCGAGCCTACCGGTCTGTCGGTCTACAACGTATCGACCGCGCGCGACCTCACCAAACTGGTGCTGGCGGCGCGCAAGTACCCGATGCTCAGCGAGCTGAGCACCGTCGATGAAAAAACCGTCAGCTTTCGCAAGCCCGCCTACACCCTGGGCTTTCGCAATACCGACCATCTGGTGCGCAAGGAACACTGGGACATTCGCCTGACCAAGACCGGCTTCACCAATCAGGCCGGGCATTGCCTGGTGCTGCTGACGACCATGGCCAACCGCCCGGTTTCGGTGGTGATCCTCGATGCGTTTGGCAAGTACACGCACTTCGCCGACGCCAGCCGCCTGCGCAAATGGATGGAAACCGGCCAGAGCGGCCCGGCACCGGAAGTCGCCTTGCAGTACAAGAAGGAGAAAAATCTGGTGATGCGCCAGACGGGCCTTCAGGCCAAGGACTGAACCCGTCGCCAATAAAAAACGGTCGCCAGGGACATCCTCGCGACCGTTTTTTTTACTCATGCAACATTCACGCGATATTCACGTGGCCGGTATCAGTTGTACTGCGTGACCAGCTTGGTGTTGAGGTAAGCCTCAATGGCCTCGGTGCCGCCCTCCGAGCCATAGCCCGAATCCTTGATCCCGCCGAATGGAATCTCCGGCAACCCGATGCCCTGATGGTTGATCGAGAGCATGCCCGCTTCGATGCCGTTGCTCAGTGCCTGAGCCGTCTTCATAGAAGTGGTGAAAGCATAGGATGCCAGCCCGAACGGAACGCGATTGGACTCTTTGATGGCTTCCTCCACTGTATCGAACGGCACCACCAGAGCGACCGGGCCGAACGGCTCTTCGCTCATGATGCGCATCTGACTGGTCAGCCCAGTCAGCACGGTAGGCGCAAAAAAGTAACCCGGGCCGTCGATGGCTTTGCCGCCCGCAGCCACTGTCGCGCCCGACGCTACCGCGTCTTCAACCAGATCGGTCAACGCCGGGATACGACGCTCGTTGGCGACCGGCCCCATTGTGGTCTCCGACTCAAGCCCGTTGCCGACCTTGATTTCACGAGTCAGCCCGACAAACTTTTGAGTGAACGCTTCCAGCACGCCGCGCTGCACCAGAATGCGCGTCGGCGATACGCAGACCTGCCCGGCGTTACGGAACTTGGCCATGGCCAGCGTCCGCGCCGCCAGGTCCAGATCGGCATCGTCGAATACCAGCGCCGGCGCGTGGCCGCCCAGTTCCATGGTCGCGCGCTTCATGTGCTTGCCCGCCAGGGCTGCGAGCTGCTTGCCCACGGGCGTGGAACCGGTGAAGGTCACCTTGCGGATCACCGGATGCGGGATCAGATAGTTGGATATCTCCGCAGGGTTGCCGTAGACCAGGCCGATCACGCCGGCCGGCACACCCGCATCGGCAAAGGCGCGGATCAGCTCGGCGGGCGATGCCGGCGTTTCCTCGGGAGCCTTGACGATGATCGAACAGCCCGCCGCGAGCGCCGAAGACAGCTTGCGCACAATCTGGTTGATCGGGAAGTTCCAGGGCGTGAAGGCCGCAACCGGGCCGACCGGCTCTTTGATGACCTTCTGTTCGACAGCCGGATTGCGCGATGGCACCAGACGGCCGTAAGTGCGGCGGCCCTCTTCGGCCAGCCAGTCAATGATGTCCGCGGCTGAGAGTGCTTCCATCCGAGCCTCGGTCAGCGGCTTGCCCTGCTCCTGCGTCATGATGCGCGCGATGCTGTCGGCCCGCTCGCGCACCAGATTCGCGGCTTTCTGCATGATCTTGTAGCGGTCGTAGGCCGAGGTGGCGCGCCAGACGGCAAAGCCCCGCTCCGCCGCTGCCAGCGCTTCGTCCAGATCGGGGATTCCGGCATGGGCCACGGTGCCGAGGGCATTGCCGGTTGCCGGTTCGAACACCTCAAGCGTGCGGCCGTCGCGGCTCGCACGCCATTGACCATCGATGAAAAGCTGGACGTCGGGATACATGGCGATCTCCTGAAGGATGTGGATCGTAGACGGGTAAGCTGCGGGAGCTGACATTTAGACGGCGCAGACCCGGGCGGGTCAAGGCGATTTGCGAAAACAGCGGGAGCAAAGGTCGAGCGGGCGACCCTGCCGGTACGCGACCAGGCTGGGTACGCCCGCACAGAGCAGGCCGTCAGAGAATCGGCTTGCCGCCCGTTACACCGTAGCGGGTGCCGGAGATGTAGCTGCCCTCATCCGAAGCCAGCAGCACATAGATAGGCGAAACTTCCACCGGCTGGCCAGGGCGGCCAAGCGGAGTCTGGCTGCCGAAGCTCTGCACTTCGTCCTCGGGCATGGTGGCCACTATCAGCGGCGTCCAGATCGGTCCGGGCGCGACACTGTTCACGCGAATGCCGCGCTCGCCCAGAATCTGCGCCAGTCCGCCGGTGAAGTTGGCAATGGCACCTTTGGTGGTCGCATAGGCCAGCAGAGTCGGCTTGGGCATGTCCGAGTTCACCGAACTGGTGTTGATGATCGAGCTGCCCGACGCCATGTGCGGCACTGCGGCCTGGCAGATGCGGAACATGGCCGTGATGTTGATATCAAAGGTCCGCACCCACTCCTCGTCGGAGATTTCCTCGAAGGTCTTGTGGGTCATCTGGAATGCCGCGTTGTTGACCAGCACATCGATGCGACCGAACTGCTCGACGGTCTTAGTGACGATGTCTTCGCACTGCTGCTTCTGAGCCAGATCGCCTGGCAACAACAGGCACTGACGGCCTTCCTGCCTGACCCAGCGCGCGGTTTCTTCGGCGTCTTCATGCTCGTCGAGGTAAGAGATCGCGACATCGGCGCCTTCGCGTGCAAACGCGATGGCCACGGCGCGGCCGATTCCGCTGTCACCGCCGGTGATCAGCGCAATCTTGTTCTGCAGGCGGCCCGAGCCTTTATAGCTCTCTTCGCCGCAATCAGGGTAAGGATCCATTCGGCTTTGCACGCCTGGAACGGGTTGGTTTTGTTTCGGGAACGGTGGTCTTGGGTAATCAGTCATTGCAGTCTCCTTGAGTTACGTCCCCCGTCGGCGGGCTGACCCGCCCGGCAAGGTGCATCGAAAACATGCAAGCCTTTTAGGGCCTACCCGTTATCTGTCATGCCGATCAAGGCCATCGTTCAGCCTGATCCATATCGGACCTGACGAACGGCACCGGCCCGCTCCGAGTGAACCTTTACGGCCAGCACGGCTCTGTTCAACGTCGGATAAACCAAGGCGCGTCGGGAATATTTCAGGATGGACTACATCGACATAGTGCAATGGCCGGCGATGGTGATTACCGTCGTCGCTGCCTGGTACATCGGCTCGCAACGCGCCAAACGCCGCATGCTTGCATTCTGGTGCTTCATGCTCAGCAATGTGCTGTGGGTGATCTGGGGCCTGCACGCCGAAGCGTACGCTTTGATTGTTCTGGAACTGACGCTGTGCGCGATGAATCTGCGCGGCCTGAAAAAGAATCTGGCCGGTGCGAGCGTTGACGCATCCCGATAGTTTCACGGCGCCTTCACATTCGCGCCGCTTCAGCGCTGCCGACCGCCGCCCGTGAAATCCGCCAGGCCCGATCGAGGCCCCGCCCATAGCCGACGAAACGCCTGTCTCCTGGTTAAAGAAGCATCAGTGCGCGCCGAAGCTTATTACGTACACCATCAGACATCCCGCGAGTGATCCCCTGAGGGTACGGACTGCATTTCCTCGCAGTCTCGACGTTTGGCATCCGCCAGCATTCCGGAGCTCACATGAACATCAAACAAAAACTGACCTGGGCCTTCGCAGTGATCGCGTCGCTGCCCATCATAGTCGTGGCCGCGATTGTGATCGTGAACCTGCGCCAGGATGCAACGGATGGATTCGTCGACAGCAGCGGCCGCGAGATACGCCAGGTCGACAATGCCATGCGGTTGTTCTTCGATGGCATCGCCCAGAACGTGAACTACCTCGCCTCCCATCCGCTGGTCGCCGGAGCGGGCGATGACTTCCGTAATTACATGGGTGCCACCGGCACCGCGCAGTCGGAAAACGATCGCCTCGCTACCGAGCTGTTCGCCAACATTGCCAAGGCGCACCCCGCCTACTCTTTCGTTTCCTACGGTCTGGTCAATGGCAGCTACGTCATGACCCCGGAAGATCCAAAGATGAGCAACTACGACCCGCGTGTGCGGCCGTGGTACAAGACCGCGATGGCCAACATTGGCAAGACCGTGCGCAGTGACGCGTACTACTGGGCCGGAGACGACTCGGTGCTGGTGAGCACCATCCGTGCGATACCCAACAAGCTGGGCAACCCCGGCGGCGTGGTGAACATCGACGTCTCGCTCAAGCAACTGACCAATATCGTCAAGCAGATCAAGCTGGGCGAAAGCGGCTACCTGATGCTGATGGAAAAGAACGGCACTGTGCTGGTCGACCCTAAACAGCCTGAGCACAATTTCAAGAAGCTTGGCGAGCTCGGCGACGGCTTTGCTGATCTGGCGCGCACGCCGGGCGGGTTCGTCGAAGTGACGCTCCAGGGCGAGCGCTACATGGCCAACGTCTACCCTTCCGACGAGCTGGGCTGGAATTTCATCGGCCTGATCAAGCAGGAAGAAGTCATGGCCGATGCCACCCGCCTGACCTGGCTGATCGCGATCATCGCCGCGGTGCTGGCTGTGATCTTCGCCATCGTAGGCTCAAGTTTTGCCCGTGTGATCGTGCGCCCGATCCATAGCGTTTCCAGCGGTCTGGAAGGCATTGCTCAGGGCGAAGGCGACCTGACGCAAAACCTGCCGGTGCGTGGCAAGGATGAAACCGCGCAACTGGCCGGATGGTTCAACAAGTTTCTGTCAGCGATCCGTAGTCTTATCCAGCATATTGGTCAAGCGGCGGGCAAGATTCTTGAGGCATCGCGCAGTTCCACACGCGTGTCCAATGACATGGCTGAAGCCGCGGGCCGTCAGCGCGAGGCAGTGGACATGGTATCCACCGCTTTCCATGAAATGGTGGCGACGTCCAACGAAGTTGCGCGCTCCTGCAGCCAGGCTGCGGACAGCGCGGACAGCGGCCAGCAGCAAGCGCGTGAAGGCCAGCGGCAGATCGACGATGCGGTGCGCAGTGTGGACCAGCTCAGCGAAGAAATCGCACGTTCGGCCAAAGACATGACGCAGCTGGAGAAAGACAGCAACGGCATTCAGTCGATTCTCGACACCATTCGCTCGATCGCCGAGCAGACCAACCTGCTGGCCCTCAACGCCGCCATCGAAGCGGCGCGCGCCGGCGAACAGGGTCGCGGCTTCGCGGTGGTTGCCGATGAAGTGCGCGCCCTCGCCAAGCGGACTGCCGATTCCACTGCGGAGATCGACACCCTGCTTGGCAATCTGGCCAAACGCACTGCGTCAGTCGCGCATCAGATGCACGCCAGCCTGGAAGTGTCGCAGCAATCGGTCAGCAAAATCGGCCAGGCCCGCAGCAGCTTCGGGCAAATCCGCGAGTCGGTGGATGTGATCCGCGACATGAATACCCAGATCGCTACCGCCGCTGAAGAGCAGCATCAGGTGGCTGAGGATATCAATCGCCACATCAGCCAGATTCATGGCGATGCGCAGCTGATCGCCGAACTGTCAGACTCCGCCCGCGCCGACTCCAACAGCCTCGCGGCGTTGTCCAGCGAACTGGATGGTCTGGTTCGCAAGTTCAAGACCTGAGTTCCCACAAGAGCGCGGTTGTCTGTGAGCGGACAACCGCATTGAGCCAGTAGGAGCGGCCCTGTCCGCGAAGGCCATGGCGCAGCCCTTTCACTTCCTGCGCCGGGACGGGATTTTCGGGGACAAGCGTAGCGCCGCCCGGTCCGCTCTTGCACCTGAGAACGCTATTAACTTTGCGCGGATTTAGGGTTGGTAATTAATAACTGTAAATAGGGGTGGTATTAATGTGATTGCTGGTTGATGCCCGCCTGCTCATCAAGCAGCTCGATGAATCGGGCAAGGCTTTGCGAGACGGTTCCTCGGCGCCAGATCAGCCAGGTTTGCAGTAGGCGGAAGTTCTCCGATAACGGCCAGACGCTCACGGTCGCGCTGCCGGGCATGCTTTCCAGCATGCTGCGCGGCATCAGCGCGAGACCCGCGCCGGCACTGACGCAGGCAAGCATGCCGTGGTAGGACTCCATCTCGTAGATCTTGCCCGGCACTGCGGCGTCGTCGCTGAACCAGCGTTCAAAGTGATGGCGATACGAACAGTTGGCCCGGAAAGCGTAGATGCTCTCCCCATTCACGTCCCCTCCCCGCGCCACCGGTGCGTGATTACGTGGCGCAATGATGACCATCTCTTCTTCGAACACTGGCATCCCTTCCAGCGCGGGGTGCAGTACAGGGCCGTCGACGAACGCGGCGACCAGACGCCCCGCCAGAACGCCATCGATCATCGCCCCTGACGGACCAGTAGTCAGGTCCAGTTCGACCTTGGCGTACTTCTGGTTGTAGCTCGCCAGCAACGCGGGAATCCTTACGGCGGCTGTACTTTCCAGGGAGCCCAGAGCGAAAGGCCCTTGCGGCTCGTCGCCGGAAACCGCCACGCGCGCCTCTTCCACCAGGGCGAGAATCCGGCGGGCGTAGTCGAGGAAATTCCAGCCCGCCGGGGACAGCCGCAACCGGTGATTTTCGCGGATGAACAACTCCACGCCCAGATCACTCTCCAGCTGTTTGATGCGCGTAGTCAGGTTCGAGGGGACTCGATGGATGAGCTGCGCAGCCGCGCTGATGCTGCCCTGCTCGGCCACCGCCTTGAAAATCTCCAGCTGGACCAGATTCAATTCATTCTCCAGACGTGAACGTTATGCTCAATATTATTCAGTTTCTGAAATGTGAGCATGCAGATAGGCTGGGTGCATTGTCAATCAACGCAGGATGACGTCATGACCAGTGTCTCAGCCACCACCCATGCAGTCTCCATCAACCCGGCCACCGGCGAGCAGGTCGGGCAATATCCATTCGAATCCGACGTGGCGCTGGACGCGGCACTGGCACGCGCCGCCACTGGTTTCTCCCTATGGCGCCGCGAAAGCGCCGAGCAACGTGCCCGTATGTTGATCGCCCTGGGTCAGGCGCTGCGCGACGACGCTGAAGCCATGGCGCAGATGATTACTCTGGAAATGGGCAAACCCATCACACAGGCCCGTGGCGAAGTGGAAAAATGCGCCCAGCTATGCGACTGGTACGCGGCGAATGGGCCAGCCATGCTCAGCGCCGAGGCGACGCAGGTGCCGGATGACAAGGCACGCATCGAGTACCGTCCGTTGGGGTCGATTCTAGCGGTGATGCCCTGGAATTTCCCGATCTGGCAGGTGCTGCGAGGCGCGGTTCCGGCACTGATCAGCGGCAACACTTACGTGCTCAAGCATGCGCCCAACGTGATGGGTTGTGCTTACTTGCTCCACGATGCCTTCGTGCGAGCCGGCTTTGCGCAAGGCGTGTTCGACGTAATCAACGTCACACCCGAAGGTGTTTCCCGTGCCATAGCCGACCCGCGCATTGCCGCCGTGACGCTCACCGGCAGCGTTCGCGCCGGTACCGCTATCGGCGCGCAGGCCGGTGCCGCGCTGAAGAAGTGCGTACTGGAACTCGGCGGCTCGGACCCATTCATCGTGCTCGCCGATGCCGACCTGGACGAAGCCGTGCAGGCAGCGGTCATCGGTCGCTATCAGAACACCGGTCAGGTCTGCGCTGCCGCCAAACGTTTAATCGTCGAGGAAAGTGTCGTCGAAGCCTTTACGCAAAAGTTCGTCGAGGCCACCCGCAAGCTGGTGGTCGGCAACCCGGCAGACGAAGCCACCTACATCGGCCCGATGGCGCGTTTCGATTTGCGCGATGAGCTCGACGGCCAGGTCCAGGCAACGCTGGAACAAGGCGCGACTCTGTTGCTGGGCGGCAGCAAGGCTGACGGAAACGGCAATTACTACCAGCCGACCGTGCTGGGCAACGTTACCGATCAGATGACTTCCTTCAAGCAGGAACTGTTCGGCCCTGTCGCCTCGATCATTACGGCGCGGGACGCGGGCCATGCCCTGCAGCTGGCGAACGACAGCGAGTTCGGTCTCACGGCGACGATCTACACGCGCAACCTGGAGCTTGCCGAGCAGATGGCCGCCGAGCTGGACACCGGTGGCGTATTCATCAACGGTTACAGCGCTTCAGACCCACGCGTTACATTTGGCGGGGTGAAGAAAAGCGGATTCGGTCGTGAGCTGTCGCACTTCGGCGTCCGGGAGTTCTGCAATGCCCAGACCGTCTGGCGCGACCGCAAATAAAAGACCGCGCCGAAAATCGGGGAGCGTTGCGCTCCCCTTTTTCATTCTTCGCCGGTCTCGACGACCGCCGGGTCGCCAATGGTGTAGAAGTGTCCGCCAGCCACGTAGTGCAGGCTGCGCAGCTGCGGGTCGGCAGTCTCGAATTTCCAGTGACCGTCTTCAAACACCCGCACATCCGACCACGCGCCGACCACTTCGCCAATGAACAGGTCATAGGTCGACTGGTTATGCGGCTCGGGGATCACCCTGCAGATCAGCCATGCCGAACAGCCGGCCACCAGCGGCGTATCGTGGCCCTCGATGCGAAACAGTTCGACGCCGGCCTGCTCAAGCTTGTCCGGCGTGAACATCAGGCTTTGCGTGCCGACTTGATGGGTCAACTCCAGTTGCCCAAGGTTGGGCACCTGCAGCGCAAAGTAGCCGCTCTTTTCCACCAGACTGCGGGTACGGGTCATCTTGTCGATCACGACCGTCACCTTCGGCGGCGAGAAGTCCAGGGCACAGGCCCAGGCTGCGGACATCACGTTGTGCGTACCCTCGTGACTCGAAGATACCAGCACCGTCGGCCCGTGGTTCAGCAGCCGGTAGGCCTTTTCCAGTTCGACTGGGCGGATATGATTGTCCACTTGAAACCTCTTTAATACGTAGCGCCGCTGCAAGCGGCCGCGAAATCAGGCATTGTTGAAAGACCTTTATCCATCAGAAGGTCCTGGAGTGACCAGCATAGACAGCACAACCTCTGAAGTGTTCGGCCTGGTCCTGGCGGCTGGCCGCAGTCGGCGCTTCGCCGGCGACAAACGCCGTGCCCTGCTGCCGTGCAGCCGCAGCCTGCTGCAAGCCAGCGTCGAGAATGCGCAGGCTGCATTCCCACAAACATGGGTGGTATTGCGCCCTGACGATGACGCGCAGGCTCTTGGTCTTTCTCCCGACGTGCAGATAGTACGCTGCGCCGATGCAGACCTTGGCATGGGCCATAGTCTGGCTTGCGGTATCAGAGCCTTGCAGGATTCAGCCGCCAGCGCGGCCGCAGTGTTGCTGGCCGATATGCCGTGGATCAAGCCCGACACTCTGCGGCAATTGGCTTCGATGGCAGATCCGCGCCGCATCGCTCTGCCAGTGCATGCCGGGCAGCGCGGTCATCCGGTGATCATTGGCCGAAACTTCTGGCCGGAGCTGGTCACGCTGCAAGGCGATCAAGGCGCCAGGGCCGTGATCGCCGCCAATCAGCTGCATTGTGAGGTACTGCAGACAGAGGATGCCGGCGTGCTGCGGGATGCCGATACCAGACAAGCCCTGGCTCAGGCCTGCCAGGAAACGTATCGTTCCACGTGAAGCTGCTCATGCTTCACAGCTCGCTGCGCGCGACGCCGTTGGCCTCGCGCAAAATGTCCGCCATCACCGCGAGGGCGATTTCCGCAGGCGTTTTGCTGCCAAGGTTCAGGCCGATCGGTGCGTGAATCCGTGCCAGCGCCAGAGCGTCCAGCCCGCCGATTTTGGCCAGTCGCTCGCGGCGTTTATGACTGGTGCGCTGTGATCCCATCGCACCGATGTAGAACGCCTCGGTACGCACCGCTTCGAGCATGGTCAGGTCGTCCAGCCGCGGGTCGTGAGTCAGCGCCACCACCGCGGTTGCCCCATGACAACCGCCCTGCTCGATGAACACCGCTGGCAGCACGTCACGCACTTCTACGCCAGCCATGGAAAACCCGGCGGTCACCTCAGTGCGCGGGTCGCAGAGGATCACCTCATAGCCCAGCGCCACGGCGAAGCTGGCGCAATACTCGGCCACTGGTGACAAACCGGCCAGCAGCAGCCGGAATACCGCGCCCATGCGGATCGCGATGTCGTCACCCGCCCGCTCAACGCGAGGTTCGCCGTTGACCGCCGGACGAAGGCTGCGTTGCGAAGCGCCAAGACGAACCTGGCGAACGACCCGTTGCCGGCCGGACAGCGCCTGCTCAACGGCCGTCAGATGTTCCTCGCTGGCAGGTCCTGGCGCGAAATGTTCGACCAGTACATCGAGCACGCCTCCGCAAGGCAAGGCGAGGGCCGGCGCCAGGCCTCCCTCGCCGTAACGCACCACCTGGTTGAGCGTATCGAACTGCCGACTGGCCAGACGCTCCAGAAAGTCGTCCTCCACGCAGCCGCCCGACAGCGAGCCACGGTGCTCGCCGTTGTCCAGCGCTACAAGCATCGCCCCGGGCCCGCGCGGTGCCGAGCCGAACGTGGACAGCACCGTGCACAACCAGACTGGCTTGCCTGAGGCCAGCCAGTCGCGGGCCTGCTGAATCACTTGCAAGTCCAGTTGTTTCATCCGCGCGGCCCTCGCCGAGGAGTCTTTTTCACGCCACGCATTACAACCCCGCCATCAGTTTTTCTTTGGTGATCGGCAGGCTACGCACCCGTTTGCCCGTGGCGTGGTACACAGCGTTGGCAACTGCGGCGGCCAGCCCGGTCACACCGATTTCACCGATGCCGCGAGCGCCGAACTCACCGAGTTTGTAATCCGGGTAGTCGAGCAGCAGCACATCGATTTCCGGTTGATCAGCATGCACCGGCACCACGTATTCGGCGTAGTTGTTGTTGACCGGCAGACCGTTACGCGGGTCGAACTCACCGGCCTCGAACATCGCCATGCCGATTCCCATGACAATCGCGCCTTCAACCTGATTGCGCGCCGCCAGCGGATTGATCACCTTGCCAACGTCGATGGCGCTGACCACTCGGGCAACGCGCAGGCTTGAAATGCCCGGGTCCCAGCGCACTTCAACGAAATGCGCGCCGAACGAACGAAACGAATGTTCTTTGTCCTTGTTCATGTCGCTATGGAAGTTGCCTTCGGCACGGGCCAGCCGCTTGCTGCGCAGAATCTCCGAGAACGCAACACGCTGTTCGCCTTTCACCAGCTGGCCGTTTTCCACGCCCAAGGTCTCACCGTCCTGATCGGCGAACGCGCCGCCCTTGCCCACCGCGTAACCGCGCAGCACCTTGAGCGCTTCACGAGTGGCGCCGGCAACGGCCGGCATGACGCTGGCAGTCACCCACGATCCTCCGGAAACCGGCCCCGACGGGAACGACGAGCTGCCCAGCTCCACCTCGATCTTGTCCAGCGGCAAGCCGGTGATCTGGCTGACGGTCTGGGCAACGATGGTGTAGGTTCCGGTGCCGATGTCCTGCAGGCCGCATTGCGCCAGCGCCGTTCCGTCGGCGCGCAGGATCACCCGTGCTTCGGTCGGCACCTGGTAGGCCTCCCAGTTGCAGGCACCCATGCCGTAGCCGATGATTTCATCGCCGTCACGCATCGACCCGACAGCGGGATTGCGCGCATGCCAGCCGAAGCGCTCGGCCGCCTGATCGATAGCTTCAGGCAGATGGTTGCTGGACCACGGCAGATTCTGGCTCTCGTCTTTCTCCGCCAGGTTGAGCTTGCGGAACGCCAGCGGGTCCATGCCCACGGCCAGCGCCATCTCGTCAATGGCCGACTCCAGGGCAAACAGACCCGGTGCGGCGCCTGGTGCGCGCATTGAGGTAGGCGTACCGCGATTGACCGGGGTGTTTCGATGAGAGACCAGTACGTTGGGGCATGAATACAGGCTCTTGGTCACACCGCCGCAGCTTTCGGTGTAGTCGTCCAGAGCCGAGGTGCTGTTGAACGACTCGTGGCGGACCGAGACCAGTTTGCCCGTGGCATCGGTCGCCAGACGCAGGCGCTGGCGGGTTTCCGGGCGGTGGCCGACGGTGGTGAACATCTGCGGCCTGGGCAGCATGAACTGCACCGGGTGCCCGGTCACTTTGGCGGCTGCGCATACGGCTACCGAATGCGGCCATGGCCAGAGCTTGCTGCCGAACCCCGAACCAATGAACGGCGCGCGAACTTCGACGCGATCTGGTGGCAGGTCGAACACGTTGGCCATGAAATTGCGATGGTTGACCACACCCTGGGTGCTTTCATACAGGTACAGCTTGCCGTCCTGCCAGTAGGCGGTGGTGGCGTGCATTTCCATCGGGTTATGGACTTCCACCGGTGTGGTGTAGGTCTGGTCAATGCTGCGCGCCGCGCTCAGATAAGCGCCGTCAGGATTGCCACGGGTGTGCCCTGCTCCACCGTCCTTGACGCCGTTCTTGCGCATGCCTTCGGCCAGGCTCTTGACCGGCTGTGTCTCGGCATAGTCGACCTTGACCGCGTAGGCCGCGGCGCGTGCCTGTTCGAACGTCTTGCCGACCACCAGTGCCACGAACTGGCCGGGGTAGTAGACACGATCGTCCTCGAACGGCAGCCGGTGCTCATCGGCTTTGCTGGCCGAGAGCATTGAGGCGAAACTCAGCGCGGTGTCAGGGGTGCGGTGCAGCTCGGGACAGTTATTGTGATGGAAGATGTCGACCACGCCAGGCATAGCTCGCGCTTGCTGGTCGTGGATGGCAACGATCCGCCCGCTGGCGATGGTGCTGTAGACGCCATAGGCGTAAAGCATGCCAGTCAGTGGGTGGTCGGCCGCGTAGCGCGCTTCGCCGCTGACTTTCTGACGCCCGTCGATACGGCGGTGCGATGTACCGATGATGGATTCAGTCATGGAAATCTCCTATACCGCGCCGGCGACCGCGAGGTCACGAAGGTTGCGGGCGATGACCTGTCGGCCAAGCGGAATCTTGAACGCGTTGTGCTCGTAGCCGCGCGCATCTTTCATGGCCAGCTCGGCGACCTGGGCGAAGGTCTCGGCGTTGGCCTGCTTGCCGATCAGCGCTCGCTCGGCCTCGACCGCGCGCCACGGTTTGGTGCCCACGCCGCCCAGGGCGATGCGCGCATCGGTGATGCGTTTGCCATCCAGCACCAGAATCACCGCGCTCGATGCCAGAGCGAACTGGTAGGAAGTCCGGTCGCGCAGTTTCAGATAGGCCGAGCGGCTGCCCTTGAGCGGCGCGTCCAGCGTGATATGCGTGATCAGCTCGTGCGGTGCCAGCGCATGTTCGCGTTCCGGCGTGCTGCCCGGCAGCAGATGGAAATCGGCGAAGTCGAGTTCGCGAGTCCCGCCCGGCCCCTGCACGGTAACCCTGGCGCCAATCGCGGCCATGGCCACGCACATGTCCGAAGGATGCGCGGCGATGCAATGCTCACTCGTGCCCAGTACCGCATGCACGCTGCGGTTCATGCCGCCCAGCGCGGAACAGCCGGAGCCCGGCTGGCGCTTGTTGCACGGGGAAACGTTGTCGCGGAAATAGTTGCAACGTACGCGCTGCATGATATTGCCAGCGGTGGTCGCCTTGTTGCGCAGTTGGGTGGAGGCACCGGCCAGCAGCGACTCGGAGAGCACCTTGTAGTGTTCCCTGATCAACGGATGGTTGGCCAGGTCCGTATTGCTCACCAGCGCGCCGATGCGCACACGGCCATCGGGCAGCGACTCGACCTGCTTGAGTTCCAGCCGATTGATGTCCACCACCTGCTGCGGCTGCATCACGTCCAGTTTGACCAGATCCAGCAGCGTGGTGCCGCCTGCCAGGTAGTAGCGCTGGCCTTCGCCGCTTGCCGTCTGCACAGCCTGGGCAGGCGAAGTCGCCCGCGCATAGTCGAAAGTACGCATCAGGCGACCCCTCCCATTTTCGAACGAGCGGACTGCACCGCCGACAGAATATTCTTGTACGCGCCACAGCGGCAGATGTTGCCGCTCATGGCTTCGCGGACGCTGGCGTCATCGTTGGGAATGTTCGGGTCTTTGAGGATTGCGACCGCGCTCATGATCTGGCCGGCCGTGCAGTATCCGCATTGATAGGCGTCGTGTTCCCAGAATGCTTCCTGCACCGGATGCAGGGTGCCGTTCTCGGCCAGGCCTTCAATGGTGGTGATGCTGTCGCCGTCGTGCTGCACGGCAATCGACAGGCAGGAATTGATCGCCACGCCGTTGACCAGCAGGGTGCAGGCGCCGCACTGTCCCTGATCACAGCCTTTTTTGCTGCCGGTCAGTTGCAGACGGTCGCGCAGCACATCGAGCAGCACCGCGTTCGCCGGCACGTTCAGTGTGTGGGTGCGGCCATTGACCTTGAGGACAATACGCTGCTCGCCCGCGCCCGGCGCGCCGGTGTCGTCGACCACCGGTGCCGGGGCCGGCGCGGGTGCGGCCTGGGCGGTGCCGTCGGTGGGGATCCAAGTCGAGAGCGTGGCGGCGGCAATGCCGGACGCGCCGAACTTGAGGAAGTTGCGTCGCGAAGGCTTCACGGAGTCGTCTTCGGACACGGGGTCTTGATGGGTCTTGGGTTCGTTCATCAGGATCACTCGTTTTTTGCCGTCACTGTCATGAGCGACGGGCGTTATTGTGTGTCAGCGGCCTGGGCGTACTCCTGCTCACTGACCTGTTGCATCCATTCGACGACTTTGCCGTCCAGCGCCTCGGCGATGGCGATATGGCTCATGCCCGTGGTAGCCGTCGCGCCATGCCAGTGGCGGACGTTGGGCGGTATCCAGACCGTGTCGCCCGGTTGTATCAAGCGCGCTGGCTGGCCGGCTTCCTGAACCCAGCCGCGTCCTGCGGTCACGATCAGCGTCTGGCCCAGCGGGTGGGTATGCCAGGCTGTGCGCGCGCCAGGTTCGAACGTCACGCCCGCGCCGCTGACCCGGGCCGGTTCCGTGCCCTTGAACGGCCCGTCTACCCGCACCCTGCCGGTGAAATAGTCGGCCGATCCCTGCACCGATGGTTGTGATCCATTGGACGTCACGGTCACCCCGCTCTTCTCTTGCGCAAAGGCCTCGACCGTGAGCATGGAGAGGGAAAGCGTGGCGGCTGCAAGCTTCTTCATGGGAGTTTCCTTACTGAAGTGACAAACCTGCTCGATCAACAAGCCCGCCCGCCGGCTAAATGTTTAACTGGCGAGCGCCGCGAAAGTTCCCCTGGCCGTGCCAGAAAGATCCGCTGGGCTTGATGCCCGACAACGATTGGTCGACGTTACCAGCAGACGACACCGGGCATTAGCCACTGTATCGGGCTAAGACTTATTACCGCTGCTCATGAATGGCCAGGGAAATTCTTTCGGCCGGTGCGGACGCGTTTTGCATACGCCCGCGTACGGAGCATCGCGTGCCGCGATGGTGCGTCGAACACACGATGGCGTTTCGGCCACTTCATTAAAGACGCGCGAGTATCAGGCGATATAGAGATGCAGGCCGGGCTGACCGGCCCGGTTCGGGAAATTCGCGTGGGGAATCGATGATGGCAACTCGCACCGTAAGGGCACTTATGCCAAAATGGCGCGCTTTTGCCGATCTGGAATGACGGGAGAGACCCATCCTGGGGCAAATAATTCCCCATGGAAGTGTCTTTATCTCTCTGCACGACGTCGAAGCCTCCGTGAGCAGGCTGAACGAGTGCAGTCACGCGTGGAGCGCCCCGCTTCTCGAATGCGTCGCACCAAAAAAGCAAATGTCACGCAAGACGCTGAAGCCAATGACGATAAGAAGTCAGCGCAGTGGGACATAAAGTGAGGTCTTGAGCGGTATTGTATTGGCCTTGTATGTCCACCTCCAGTCCCTGAGGGTGTGAGACTTTGTCGCACGCGGCCATGCGTGCGGCGAGTCGAAGTTGTCGCAGGGGTTCAGAGGGCGGATGGCGTTTATCAGATGGATTACAGCATGTTGAAGAAAGTGAACACGGCTCTTGCGGGCCTGGCTCTGGCCATGGGTCTGACGCCGTTGCACGCTGCAGAAGCAAAGAAAGTCGACGTACTGCTTGTCGGCGGCGGGATCATGAGTTCGACCCTGGCTGTCTGGCTCAACGAGCTCGAACCAGGCTGGTCGATGGAAATGGTCGAGCGTCTCGACGGCGTCGCCCAGGAAAGCTCCAATGGCTGGAACAACGCCGGTACCGGGCACTCCGCCCTCGCCGAGCTGAACTACACGCCGGAAGATAAAGACGGCAACGTCAATATCACCAAGGCCATCGAAATCAACGAAGCGTTCCAGATCTCTCGTCAGTTCTGGTCGTGGCAGGTCAAGAACGGCGTTCTGAAGAACCCGCGCTCGTTCATCAACTCCACTCCGCACATGAGCTTCGTCTGGGGCGACAACAATATCGCCTTCCTGAAGAAGCGCTACGCAGCCCTGCAGGCCAGCCCGCTGTTCAGCGGCATGCAGTACTCGGAAGACCCGGAGCAGATCAAGAAGTGGGTTCCGCTGATGATGGAAGGCCGTGACCCGAGCCAGAAGCTCGCGGCCACCTGGAGCCCGATCGGCACAGACGTCAACTTCGGCGAGATCACTCGTCAGTTCGTCGGCCACCTCAAGGCCCAGCCAAACTTCTCCCTGAAGCTGTCCAGCGAAGTCGAAGACATCAAGCGCAACGACGACGGCACCTGGCGCGTGACCTACAAGAACCTGAAAGACGGCACAGAAACCCTGACCGACACCAAGTTCCTGTTCATCGGCGCCGGCGGCGGCGCGCTGCACCTGCTGCAGGACTCCGGCATTCCTGAAGCCAAGGAATACGGCGCGTTCCCGGTCGGCGGTTCGTTCCTGGTCACCGAGAACACCGAAATCGCTCAGCAGCACATGGCCAAGGCCTACGGTATCGCCTCCACAGGCGCGCCGCCCATGTCGGTTCCGCACCTGGACACCCGTGTCCTGGACGGCAAGCGCGTGATCCTGTTTGGCCCATTCGCGACCTTCTCGACCAAGTTCCTGAAAGAAGGCTCGTACCTGGACCTGCTGACCAGCACCAACCTGCACAACGTGTGGCCGATGACTCGCGTCGGCGTCAAAGAATACCCGCTGGTCGAGTACCTTGCCGGTCAACTGATGCTGTCTGATGACGATCGCTATGCGGCGCTGAAAGAGTACTTCCCGAACGCCAAGAAAGAAGACTGGCGTCTGTGGCAGGCCGGCCAGCGTGTACAGATCATCAAGCGTGACGAAGAAAAAGGCGGCGTCCTGAAACTGGGCACCGAGATCGTTGCTTCCAAGGACGGCAGCATTGCCGGTCTGCTGGGTGCATCGCCGGGCGCATCGACCGCAGCTCCGATCATGCTGGGCGTGCTTGAGAAAGTCTTCAAGGACAAGGTTGCCACTCCGGCCTGGCAGGAAAAACTGCGTCAGATCGTGCCAAGCTACGGCACCAAGCTGAACGAAAACCCTGACAGCGTTGCGAAGGAATGGGCCTACACCGCAGAAGTTCTGCAGCTGACTCCTCCTCCGGCAGTCAACAAGGCATCCGCGCAAGCTCCGGCCCCGGCCGCCGCTCCTGCCAAGAAGCCTGAAGGCAACGCCGCGCGCGACATGGCGCTGTAAGCAGCACCCTGCTACATGCTTCACCCGCTGAATAAAAAGCCCCGCCAGATCCGATCTGGCGGGGCTTTTGCTTTTCCAGGACTCACTACTTGGCGAATATCTGGCTCATGTCCTTGAAGGCCTTGAATTCCAGCGCATTGCCACACGGGTCGAACAGAAACATGGTGGCCTGCTCGCCTACCTGCCCCTGGAAGCGCACGTAGGGTTCGATCACGAATTGGGTGTCGAACGAGCGCAGCCGCTCGGCCAGCGCTTCCCATTGTTCCCACTGCAGAATGATTCCGAAATGCGGGACCGGCACGTCATGCCCGTCCACCGCGTTGCTGTGGACGCTTTCCTGCGACGAGGTCTTGGGATGCTCGTGGATCACCAGTTGGTGGCCATAGAAGTTGAAGTCGACCCACTGCTCGCTGGAACGCCCCTCCTCCAGACCGAATACCTGACCGTAGAAGGTTCGCGCCGCGGCAAGGTCATGAACCGGGATCGCAAGGTGGAAAGGTGAAAGGCACATCAGCTGCTCCATCGTCTCTGTTTGTTGTAAGCCGGTCGACTGCGTGCGCGATTGCCGGCGATTGGCCGAGCCATCATAGAAGTGGCGACTGACTAATAAAATCAATATATATTTCTCGGAAACACAAAGGAATTCTATCAATGATCCGAGAGCTCAAGACCCTGGTCGCGGTCGCGCGGGAAGGTACATTTGCCGCCGCCGGACAGCGTATCGGCCTGACCCAGGCGGCGGTCAGCGCGCAGATGCAACGTCTGGAAGCCGAACTGGGCCTGGCGCTGTTCGAACGCAAAGGCCGTACCGCGCAGCTCACCGGGCAGGGTCGCCAGACTCTGCTGCAGGCTCAGGAGCTGATCCGACTTTACGACACGCTCGGTTCGACCGTTTCCGGCCAGAGCGCCAGCGTGCGACTGAGCCTGGGGGCGATTGCGTCCGTGCAGCGCTCCTGGCTGCCTGACGCACTCGCCGAGTTTCACCGCCAGCGCCCGCAGTGCCGCACGCGAGTGATCCCCGGCGTTTCAATGGAGCTGATCAATCAGGTCGACGCCGGCGACATCGACCTGGCCTGCATTATTCGGCCGCCGTTCACCATACAAAGCGACCTGCGCTGGACCACCCTGGCGCGGGAGCCGTATCGGCTGGTGGTGCCCGCAGACCTGCAAGGCAATGACTGGATGGAGCTGTTGGCCACTCAACCGCTGGTGCGCTACGACCGATCCTCGTTCGGCGGACGTCAGGTCGATCGCTTCCTGCGACACATGCACTTTGCCATTCGTGAAGCCTGCGAACTCGACGAGCTGGAGGCCATAGTCAGGCTGGTAGGCAACGGTGTCGGCGTCGCACTGGTGCCGGAAATCGGCGATCCCCGGCAATGGCCGGATTCGGTCCGCGTGCTGGAGCTGGGGGAACACGGATTCCACCGGGACGTGGGCCTGGTCCATCGTGCGCCAGGCACACTGAATGAGCCGGCCCACCTGCTGATCCAGCTGATAGAGGGCACCGCCAGCCAGGCCCGCGCCTGAGCAGGCACGCAGAAAAATCGAACTCCGCGTTCACGCCGCGTCTCAAACCAGTATCAACCACTCGCGAGGACCTGCCATGAACGATGAACGCTCGAATCCCAACGCCGAAATTTCGCCCAAGGCCGACGCGGTCGATCAGTCCGGCAAGCCGGTCAATGTCGTGCACAAGGACATGCAGCACGAGCATTCGCCTACCGAAGGCGTAGACAAAGTCATCACCCCCATTTCCATCAAGGAAAAGGAACAGGATGCGCAGACCATCCGCGAAAAGACTGCCGAAACCGAGCGCAAACTCGCCGACCAGGATTGATGATGCATTGTTCAGCTTTTATAGCGCTGAACACCAATTATGAGGCGCAGCGGCAGATCGGTTTTGACCAGGAGCGCGCTTGCCCGCGACACATACGACGCGCTGTGTCAGGCAAACCGCGTAAGGCTGTTCGCGGGCAAGCGCGATCCTGCACCGCAAGAAAAACAGCCTCAGAATGGCGGCCTTTGCGCAACGCCGCTCCTGTAGATTGACGGCGACGTTACCGGCGCAGCAGTGAACCCAGTGTCAATGCGTCGCCAACCGCCGCGCCGCTTGCAGTGTTGTCAAAGATGCACCATGCGGGCTCTGGATCGCCGGCGATTCGCGCCGCCAGCGCCGACAGCCATTCCTGCCCATAGGCGCTGTGATAAATCCGCGGCGAACCATGCAGCCGCCAATAACGCAGGCCTGGCCACCCTGCCGGAACATCTCCGCCGCTGATCGGCGAGGGATCAGCCGCCACCCGCGCTATCCGCTGCTCGACCAGCAGTGACTCGGCGGCATCCCAGGATTGGTGACGAGGCTCGAACGCCAGCCCACCGCCGAACCGCATCCGCACCATCGCGAAAAACCGTTCGGCAATAGCTGGATCGAACTGCAGTGACGGTGGCAACTGGATCAGCAGGCAGCCCAGCTTTTCCCCGAGTTCGGTGCATTGCGCAAGAAACTCGTCGAGCAGGGCTTCGCAGCCGTCCAGACGCTGTTCGTGAGTAATAAGCCTGGGAACCTTGACACAGAAACTGAAGCCCTCAGGCACAGACTGCGCCCAGCGCGCATAGGTCTGCGGCCGGTGTGGACGGTAGAACGAACTGTTGATTTCCACCGCGTTGAATCGTGACGCGTAGCGCTGCAGATGGCTACCCTCTTCGCCAAAGGCCGGCCAGTGCTCCCGAGCCAGACTCCATCCCGCGCAACCGATGCGCAGGTCAGCTGGCGTGTTCAATAAAGCACGCCTGCCGCTTCGCGCATGAAGATCTCTACAGTTTTCGGCCCAACGCCGTCGAATGCCTGCAAGCGCTTTTCGAAATCCTCGCGGCCCTCGCTGGCCTGAACGATGTTGCCCAGTTTGCCGCCATAGTCTGCATTGAGTTTGTGGCTCAGTGCCGAAAGACGCTCGGCGGTGGACTCGTCATAGCGCACGTAATGGGCTTCACCCAGCATCGCCACCAGTTCCCGGTGGGTGCAGTTGGCAAGCTTGCGGGGTGTGTCGCGTTGGTGCTTTTCGACGATGACGCGGTAGGCGTTGCAGGCGATATCGGCCTGAATACGCTTGCCCATCAGGAAGCTTGCGATGAACCACTTGAACAGCGCGCTTTCACCGCCTCCACGGACATCGATGTCGAGATCGGAAGCACTGATCGTCTTGTTCATCGCAGCCTCATCTCCCCGGCGTATGACTGATGGCCGAGTGCCTTACTTGTTTTCCTTGGTGTCGCCCTCGTGCATCTGCACCGAGGATTTGCTGTTGTCGGTATTGTTCTTGGTCTCATTGCCCGAATTATCAAAGCAGCCGTGCAAAGCCAGCAAAGAAATGAATACCAGACAGATCCCGGGCTTGTTCATGAATGTTCTCCTCATTACAGCATTGCACCAGAACGCGGCCTTATCGCACGCTTCCGGCATTCAGACGGCAGGCTCCGAGCGCCTGCTACTGACCAATAGACTGCGGCAGACCCAAGAGTTTGTCTCAATTTGCAACATACGCGACAAACGGCACTCTGAGTGATATCGCCGTGCTATTTAATATCGCTGTCCATGCCTGGTTTCCGCCCGATCAGGGACTAGTTGTCGGGCGTACGCATTATTGCCATGTAGCGCACCGATAATGCCCGCTTGCTGGGCTGGCCCGCCGCCAGGCTGCCGGACGCTCCGGCGCAGGTGGGTCACCGGCAACTCGCGCGTGGATGGCGACGCCACGTTATTCAGGGTAGGAAATTTTTTGCAGATCGTTTCACACTTTGAAAGAGCATGTTCCGATGTCTCGAAATCTGGCCTCTTAATTGCTTTACGCTTTAGCTGCGTCGTCTCCCACGTTGCATACAAACAAGCACTCCATCGATACGGGTCGGCTTGAAGGCCGTCAGGCTTCTACCTCGTAGAAGCACTGCAGATACGTCTGATACAGGGCTAACCATGGATTACGAAGCAAACGGTCCGCACCTACAGATCAATTTCAGAGAACCGGAGCATGTGCAGCGCGAAGACGCCATCTGCTTCGGTCCATTCGTGCTGCTTGCGCGTGAGCATTTGCTGTTCAGGCACACAGAACCCGTTCCCCTCGGTAGCCGGGCAATGTCACTGTTGGTAGCGCTGGCCACACGTCCGGGCGAACTGCTGGAAAAATCCGAGCTGCTCGCGCTGGCCTGGCCCAGGGCAGTGGTCGAGGAATGCAACCTGCGAGCGCAGATCGTTGCGTTGCGCCGCGCGCTGGGTGACGACTACGTGGTGACGGTTCCGGGGCGAGGCTATCGCTTTACCGCGCCGGTCAGATTGCAGGAAGCCGCCCGCGCCGTGACTTCGCCGTCTGAAACGGCTGTGGCCACGCCGGTGAACGTCGCGAACAAGCGTCAGATTCTGGGCCGCGACAAGCTGGTCCAGCAACTGGCCGAGCTGACCCTGTCGCGGCGCCTGCTGACCCTTACCGGCCCCGGTGGCGTCGGCAAGACCACGGTGGCGCTGGCAGTGGCGGAACATCTGGCGCCGCGCTACCCGCAAAATTACGGTTTCGTCGACCTGACGCCGGTATCTTCCGCGCAGCCCGTACAAGGCATGATCGCCTGCGCGCTGGGTCTGGGCGCCGAAACCGAGCAACCGTTGCACAATCTTCCGCCAAGCCTGGTCAACCGCCCTCACCTGCTGGTGCTGGACAACTGTGAGCACGTACTGGATGAAACCGCCGCCGCGGTTGAAACGCTGCTGCTGAACGCGCCGCTGTGTTCCATCCTGGTGACCAGCCGCGAGCCGCTGCGTGCCGAAGGCGAATGGGTCCATGAACTGGCGCCGCTGCGGGTCCCCCACGACCATCTCAGCCTCGACGTCGATCAGGCCATGACGTTCGCCGGCGTCGCGCTGTTCGTCGCCAGGGTCAAGGAGCAGGACCCGGACTTCGTGCTCAGCGACGACGATACCGAAGCCGTCGCGGCGATCTGCCGCAAACTCGATGGCAACCCCCTGGCGATCGAGCTGGCGGCCGCCAGGGTTCGTACCTTCGGCATCCGCGAGCTGGTCGGCCTGCTCGACGGCAGCTTCCGTCTGCAGATGACCGGCCGACGCACCGCGCTGCCGCGCCAGCGCTCCCTGAGCGCCGCGCTGGACTGGACGTACGGCATGCTCTCGGATGATGAACAGGCGCTGCTGCGCCAGCTGTCGATCTTCAATGGTTCATTCGCCCTCGATGGCGTCATGGCCATCGTCGACATCGGGTTGCCGGACGTGCGGATGACGCTGCCGATGCTCGAAAGCCTGCTCGACAAATGCCTGCTGGGCACCGTCGAACATGCCGAAGGCAAGCGCTTCCGGCTGCTGGAAACCACCCGCCTCTATGCGCGCGAAAAGCTCAAGCTCCAGGATGACGTGCCGCGGCTGGCGCGTGCCCATGCCAACTGGGCGCTGCGCTTGCTGGACAACGCGCGAAAGGATCTGGAACTGCTCAGCCATGACGCCTGGACCCGGCGCTACGGTGTGGAGATCGACACCGTGCGCGCGGCGCTGGCATGGGCCTACTCGGCGCAGGGCAATCGCCAATTGGGCATCGAGCTGACCCTGCTCAGCTCGCCGTTATGGCTGCGGCTGTCATTGGTGGGCGAGTACCACGACTGGGTAAACCGTGGCTTGCCGAGGCACGTCGAGGTCGAGCAGATGGACCGCCGACAGCGTATGCGTCTGCTGACCGTATCGGGGAGCATTCTGATGCTCACCTATGGCGCCGGGCAGAAAATGCGCGAGGTCTGGCAACAGGTCGGCGAAGATGCCGAGGCGCTCGACGATTCCGAGCACCGCCTGCGCTCGCTGTGGGGTTTGTGGAACGACCTGTGCTGCCGCAACCGCCATGTGGAAGCGCGGCAGCTCGCCGAGCGTTTCCTGGCGCTGGGCAAGGACCCGCGGCTGGCCGACTGTCTGCTGCTGGGCAAGCGCATGCGCGCCACCTCCGCGTTCTACATGGGCGACATCAAGGGTGCCGGGCAAGCGATCAACGAAGCATTGGGCGCGCCGCTGTCACTGGCGTCGCACATCGTCGACATGCACTTCGACCAGCGTATCGCGGCGCAGTCGCTGAAGGCTCAGATTCAGTTGCTGGAAGGCAACATCGGTCAGGCAATGGTGACGCTGGACAACAATCTTCAGCAGGCCGTGGCCCTGAGTCACCCCGCCACGCTCTGGTACACCCTGGCGATCAGCGCCATTCCGGCGACCATCATGGCCGGCACGCTGCACAAGACCAGGCGGTTCCTGGATCAGCTCAAGCAAAGCGCCGCGCGCCAGCCGCTGCCGATCTGGCGCGAACTGACCTCGTGCTACGAAAGCGTCCTGGCCATCCGCGAAGGCGACGCGGCGTCCGGCGTTCCGCTGCTGGGTGAAGCGCTCAACCGGCTGCGCAATTGCGCACCGACGCCGCTGCACTGCCTGCTGCACGTCGAATACGCCCAAGGTCTGGCAACGCTGGGCCTGGAGCCGCTGGCGCTGGAAACGCTCGACGAACTCCAGGAAACCGCGGTGAGTCGTCACGATCGCTGGTACCTGCCGGAGTTGCTACGCGTCAAGGCGCAGCTCATGCTCGGCCAGGCTCATGCCCATACTCTGGAAGACGTACGCAAGGTGCTGACGCTGGCGCTGGACACGGCTCGCGAAGACGGTACGCATTTCTGGGCATGGCGGATCAACACCGACCTGAATCATCTCAAGACCGCGCCCGGCGTTCAGCCGGCTCGCGACCGGTCGGCGATGCACTGACAGGGCTTGCCGGTCAGATCAACCGGTGCGCCACCAGCGCATCGGCCACCGCTTGAAAGGTATTTTCCGGCACCGGATCGCCCGGCACGGCACGCTTGGTGATTTGCGTGGCCAGCTCGGCGACTGGCCACAGCGCAATGCCCAGTGGCGCCGCTTCAGCGAGCAAGGCAGTGGACTCCTCGGGCGCGGCTCGACACACCACAACCGGCACGGGCGTCTCGCCGCGTACATAACGCACACCCACTACCCAGCCGCCGGCATTACCGATCATCAGCGAAGCGCGACCCACGCCCAGCCGCGTCGCCAGCGCCTGCATCTCACGCCGCTGGCGCTGACGCTCGCGCTTGATCATCGGGTCGCCGTCGGCGTCCTTGCGCTCGCGCTTCTGTTCGCTGCGGGTCATCTTCATATCGCGCCCGAACAGCCAGCGCTGCATCAGCACGTCGACCGCGCCGACCAGCAGAAACGCGGCCAGCACAGTGAATACCAGCGGCTTGAGCACCAGATAAAACGTCGACTCGATACAGCCCGCGCCGCAGCGCGACGATTCCATCAAGGCCTGCAACGCATTGCGGCCCACCACGTAAAACGCCAGCCCCAGCATCAACACCTTGGCGAGCCCCTTGAGAAATTCCACCAGATTGCGCATGGCGAATATTCGCTTGAAGCCTTCGCCGGGGTTGATGCGCTTGATGTCCGGCTTGATCGGCTCGACCGAGAACACTACGCCACGCATGGTCACGATATTGGTCAGCACCACCGCCGCCACGGTCACCGCCACAACCGGCAGGGTAATGGTGATGACGATCTGCTCGGCATGATCGAGCAGGCGCGGCCAGACGCTGGCGAACGGTTCGATGTAGATCAGCGCGGCAAGATCGATCAGCGCGGTAATCTGCGCCTGGGCCCGCGGCAGGAGCACGGCGATGCACAGCGTGCATAACAGGATGACCATGCCCGATACCAGGTCCTGGCTTTTGGCGACCTGGCCTTTCTTGCGCGCATCGCGCAGCTTCTTGTCCGTGGCCGGCTGGCTTTTTTCCTCGCTGCTGCCGCTCATGTGCCGCTCGCCAGGCTCTTGAGCACTTCAACCGTGCCGCGAAAGTCAGCGAGCTGATCGATCATGACCGGGATCAGGAAGCTGATGTAGATGACCATCAGCACCGAAAAGAACAGGTTCTTGACCGGCAGCGACAGGTCGAAGATGTGCAGACTCGGCGCCATGCGCGACAGATACGCCAGCATCAGGTCGGTGATCAGCATCGACACGATCAGCGGCGCAATCATCAGCACCCCGATACGCATGACCTGATCGAGAATGGCGAGGATCGAGCTCAGCGCGGCGCTGCTGAACAGCGGTGTGAACTCCGTCACCGGCCACAGCTGGTAGCTGTGGTAATAGCCGTCGACCATCAGGATAAAACCGCCGGACATGAAGAACAGCGTGATCAACATCACCGTCAGCAATGTCGCCATGACGCTGGCTTCCCCCTGCCCCAACGGGTCCAGCAGTTGCTCCATGGTCGATCCGCGCTGCAGGTCGACCAGTTCGCCCGCCACCTCCGCCGCCCAGAACGGGATGCCGAACAGAAGCCCGATCAGCAGTCCGATCAGAAACTCCTTGATCATCAGGCCGGCCAGAAAGAAACCATTGTGTTCGGGCATTGAAGTGAAGGCGCTGAACACTGGCAGAACCATCGGCACCGAAATCGCCACCGCCACGCAGCCGCGCACCATGCCCGTCAGGCCAAGGCGGTTGAATGCCGGCGTGATGATCACCAGGCCCATGGCCCGGGACGCCGCCAGCGACGTGGAACTGATCACCGGATACGCCACTTCGATGAAGGCGTTGGTCAGTTCAGCCTGCATGGGGCGTCATCGCGTCCACAGCGGAAAGTTGTCCAGCACCTGACTGCCCAGCTCGGCGACCTGCCCGGCCAGCAACGGCCCGACGAAGACGATGACCAGCAGCACCGCGACCAGTTTGACGACCTGCGGCAGCGTCTGGTCCTGGATCTGGGTCAGCGCCTGCAACAAGCCGACACTCAGGCCGACGATGATTGCCGCCCCCAGCGCCGGTGCCGAGAGCAGCAGCACCGTCATCAATGCCTGGTTCATCAGCGAGAGAAATACGTCCTGCCCCATATGTCAGCCTCCATAGCTCAGAATCAGCCCGTGCATCAGGCGCGACCAACCGCTCAGTGCCACGAACAGAAAGATTTTCAGGGGTATGGAGATCAGCGTCGGCGACACCATCGACATGCCCATCGCCATCAGCACGTTGGACACCAGCAGGTCCACCACCAGAAACGGGATGTACAGCAGAAAGCCGATTTCGAACGCGCGGGTCAGCTCGGAGCTGACAAACGCCGGAATCAGTACCACCAGATCATCGTCGCGCAGGTCGGCCCGTGCTTCGGGAGACCAGATGGTTTCCGTGGCCTGGACAAAAAAACCGCGTTCGTTCTCGTTGGCGAATTTCGCCAGATGGGCCTGCAGCGGTGGACGCAGCGCGCTGCCCAATTCCTCCAGTTGCTCGACATTCTGCAGACTGATTTCCCGGCCCTGCACCTGACGGTACATATCACCGATCAGCGGCGTGGTGACATACACCGACAGGATCAGGGCGATGCCGTACAACACCAGGTTGGGCGGAGTCTGCTGCACGCCCAACGCATTGCGGATCAGAAACAGTACCACCGAGATTTTCAGAAAGCCGGTCAGGGTCACGACGGCCAGCGGGATCAGGCCGATGGTTGCGACAACCAGAATGATCTCGATCAGGTTCGGCTGATAGCCGCTCATTGCGCGCAGAACTCCAGCAGACGCACGCCCAGCCCGTCGCCGATCGTCACCAGTTCGCCGCGGCCCACGCGGCGGCCGTTGACCATCAGGTCCACGCCGTCGTGAGCCGTGGAGCCCAGCTGCAGCAGACTGCCCGGGCCCATCTCCCGCACCTGCGCCAGTGAAAGCTCGACGCTGCCGATCTGACAGACCAGCTTGATCGGCAGATCGTCGAGCGATACATCGAGGTCGGAAGCAGTAGCGGTCTGGGTCATCACATCGTTCCTGTCAGGATTTACGGCAATCAGAGGCGTGAGGCATTCAAGCTTGTCGCCCGCGCGGCGGGCGCGGGTCTGGAGACTGTCACCAAGGCGCAGCAGCAATTGGTGTTCGGGCAGGCAGTCGAGCATTACCACGTCGCCAGGCTGCAAGCTGCGCAGCTCACCCAGCGTGAGCGGCGCGTCGGCGGCTTGCACCGCGAGCGGCAGACGCAATGTCTCCAGCGGATCGGGTGCCGACCGGGCGTGGTGTTCTAAAAGCGCTGCGATGCGCGCCGCGCCGGATTCACTCATGTGCAGGCTGGCGGCGAGCGGTGCCGCTTCTCCAATCCTGATGTCAATGGCGAGGGGGACCATGCGTGGCGGTGCATCGGTCCTCAAGGGCGTTACCGGCACCACGCGCAAGCCTTCACCAGCCAGGCTGGCACCGAGCAGGGCTTCAAGCGGCTCGATCCAGCTCAGCCACGCCAGTTCCAGCAGCATGGCGTCGGTCTCGGTGCGCAGTCTGTATCCGTGGTTGCCGGTACCAACGAGCCCGGCGCAAGCGGACTGTTCCAGCAATGCGCGGGGCGCATGCAGCTCCAGCGGTATGTCCCCCAGCGCCAGGCCGATGACGTCGTTTTTTGTCGGGCTGCCATTCAGGCCGGCCGCCAGGCTGATGCTGAACGGCTGCCCGCCGAGCTGTCCGCGCCACGGCATCATTCGCCGGTGCAGCCGGTTGTGCAGCGGCACATCGGCAACCGCGAATTGCGGCAAGTCGCGCAACGGAGCACAGGGCAAGGACTGCGTCGGCATCAGCGGAGCGCCACGCAACTCGCAGTTCATCGCGCAGCCTCGGGTGTCGAGCCGGGCAGCTCATCGCTTTCATCCCGCTGTTCACCGATTCGCGCATCGCGGCGCACACGCTGCTCCAGCAGGCTGCCCCACGCGACCGTCTTCTGCTGGCGGGCCAGATGCTCCTGACGCAGCTGCTGGCGCGTCTGTTCCTCGGTTTGCACCGTGTGCTCGGCGTCCTCGGTACGGCCCTGCAACTGCCGGCCTTCGTCCTCCAGCCGCTGCAATTCGTCCTGCGCCGCCCGCCAGGCGCTCACCGACAGGCCCTCGCTGAAGCGACCGAAAACATCCTCGGCTTCCCGTGCCAGACGTTCACGATGCAACTGCAGCGCCTCGCGCGCCTGGTCTAGTTCAGTGCGGGTTTCCCGGCAGAGTGCCTGCTGCGCGGCCAGACGGCTCGATGCGCGCTGTTCGCGCAATTCACGCAAGGCTTGCAAGCTTTGCAGATCAGCGGTCTTCATGGTGTTCTCCGGCCCTTGAGGCCTGTTCGATCGGGGTCATGCCAGCACCTTGCGCATGCTCGCGAGCATCTGCTCGGGGCTGTCGTGCTCATGGGACGGCTGGCGCAAAAAGCCCTCGATGGCGCCATGCCGGGCGATGGCTTCATCGGCCAGCGGATCGCTGCCGGCGGCGTATTCGCCAACCTGGATCAACAATTCGATCTGTTGCCGCCTGGCAATCAGCTCGCGCATGCGGGCTGCCATGCGCTTGTGCTCGGCGGATGCAACCTGCTCCATCAGACGGCTGCGGCTGCGTAGCACGTCGATGGCGGGAAAGTGGTCACGCTGCGCCAGTTCCGCGCTGAGCACGATGTGGCCGTCGAGGATCGAGCGTGTCTCTTCGGCCACCGGGTCCATGGCCGCCTCGCCTTCCGTCAGCACGGTATACAGCGCAGTGATGCTGCCGGTGGCGCCGGGCCCCGCGCGTTCCAGAAGACGCGGCAAGGCGGAAAAGAACGACGGTGGATAGCCGCGACGGGTCGGCGGCTCGCCCACGGCCAGGCCGATTTCGCGCTGGGCACGGGCAAAACGCGTCAGGCTGTCCATCAGCAGCAGCACGTTGCGGCCCTGATCACGATGATATTCGGCGTGCGCCGTGGCAACGTAGGCGGCGCGCACCCGTTCGGCGGCCGGGCGGTCGGAGGTGGCGACCACCGCGACGGTGCGGGCCCGGGCGTCGGCGTCCAGCTGGCCCTGCAACAGCTCGCGCACTTCGCGCCCGCGCTCGCCGATCAGGCCGATTACGATCACATCGGCATCGCTGTTGCGTACGACGCTGGCCAGCAACGACGACTTGCCGACGCCCGGTTCGCCAAAGATCCCCATGCGCTGGCCGCGGCCCAGGGTCAGCAGGCTGTCGATGGCGCGTACGCCCAGCGACATCGGCTGGGCGATCAACTGGCGAGTGAACGGTGCCGGCGGCTCGGCGTGCAATGGGTAACCCCGCAGCCCGGCAGCCAGCGGCGCCGGTCCGTCGAGAAACTCGCCCATCGGGCTCAGCACCCGGCCCAGCAGCGCGTCGCCGACCTGAACGCCCAGCGCCTGACCCGTGGCCAGGATCTGCGTGCGCGTCGACAGACCTTCCATCGAGCCGATCGGCGACAGAATGGCGTCGTCCTCATCGAAGCCGATCACCTCCGCCGATAGTTCGCGACCGTTGCCCGGATCGCGTAGAACGCACAGTTCGCCAATTCGGACGCCAGCCACACTGGCGCGCAGTAGTACACCGCGAATGCTGCGCAAGGTGCCGCGCATCGGTCGCGGTTGCGCGCGGCGCAGGCGCTCGGCCAGGTTGGGAATCAAGGTTGGGAGTATCAGGCTCACTGGCTTTCACCATCGGCCAGTGGCAGCAACGCGCGGCGCAGGTTATCCAGCTGCGCCTCTAGGCCAAGCTCCACGGAACCGGCCGGGCTGACCAGCCGCGCCTGGCCGCGCTCCAGCTGCTCATCGCCTTCGACATTCAGGCTGCGCAAAGCCAGCGGCCCATCGGCAATCCTTCGACGCAGACCTTCGACCTCGGCGTGAGGTACAAACAGGCTCAGCGCCTGGTCTTGACGAAACGCCGACAGCGCCTGCGCCGTGCAGCGCAGCAGACGCTCCCGTTCGTCCAGCTCACCCATGACCTGCCGGGCAATGCCCAGCGCCAGCTCGGCCAGCGAGGCTTCAAGCCCGCCCAGATACTCATCCACCCGCGCACTGGTCTGCGCCAGCAGCAGCGCAACCTGTTCGGCACCTTCCTGGCGGGCACGCTCAAAGCCCTCGTCGCGCGCCTGCTGCAGCCACTCGGCACTCTCCTCGCGCACGCGCCGCGCCTGCTCGCGGGCGGCCTCGATAAAGGCATAACCGTCGATCCAGCGTTCCGCATCGGCGGCACGCAGAATGCGGCTGGCCGGACGTGTCGGCAAATCATCCATCGATCCGGACTCCCTCAATGCCATCGTCTGCGCTGACGAGCAGCTCCTGAGCCACGATGCGCGCGACCCGCGCCTGTTGCTCGTCGCAGGACTCGGGATTTATCGCCGTTTTGAAACGCAGCCCGAGCCACTGGCGCAGTGGCTCGGGCTGGGCGCTCAGCCATGCTCCTACGCACGCCGCCCCATCTCGATCGATGGCCTGGACCAGCCCGGCCGGTGTGCGCAGCAAGTCCGCAGCGCCCGCCAGATGCCGCAGCGAGCGCGCCAGATTCATGGCCTGCGCGCCCAGCGTCTTGCGATAGTCGTTGACCACCTCAGCGCGAATTTCCCGGCAGAGCGTTGCGGCGTGCCAGACCGCGCCGCACAGACGCGGCAGGCCCGCCAACTGCGCTTCGGACAACAGCAACAGATTCAGTTCGGCATCCCCCGGCGCTGGAAGGCTGCTCAAGGGTTGCAACCGAAAGTGAGCGAGCAGACGCGCTTCGAGGCGGCCGTGAAAACGCGGTGCTTCGAGCAACGCGTCGAGCTGCAGCTCATCGACCGGCCGTTCAAGGCTGTCGATCAGCGCCTGCCGGCGCACGAAAGACAGCGGGTTTTCGCTCAGGGTCTGCCATGCGTTCAACGATGGGCTCAACGGACGGTCGTTCATGGCGCATCGCTCAGTACGTAGCGTTCAGGGGGACGCTTGCGCTGCCAGAGTTGCCGGGCGACTACGCCGCCCGCGGCCAGCGCGACCAGCGCCAGTACGCCGAACAGCCAGCGCGCGCGTGGCACGTCGTCTTCGAGCATCCACAGGCCGAGGAAGCTGCCCATGCGCGGCTGACTGTCCGCGCCGGCGGGTATGACTGCCTTTATCGCCGTCACAGACACGCCGTCGTAACCCAGTCCGGAAATGCCGTTGGCGACCAGGGTCTTGATCTGCGGAATCAGAATGTTGATGTCGGTCCTGGGGTCGTAGCGCACCAGTACCGACGCGGACGACGGGGAAATCACGCGCTTGAGCAGGTCGTTGTCCGGCAGTACCACATGCACCCGCGCCGAGAGAATGCCGTCGATCTGCGACACCGTGTGCGAAAGCTCTTCGCTCAGGGCGAAGACCATCTGTGCCCGCTCCTGCACGGGCGAGGACACCAGGCCGTTGCCTTTGAACACCTCGCCCATATTGGAAAACGTCTGGCCTGGCAGGCCGGCATCGTCGAGCACCGCCATCGCCTGGGCGAAGCGTTTCTCGTCCACCACCACCTTGAGCTGGCCGTTGTCCTGAACCTGGCGCGAAGCCGGAATGCCGTCGCGCAACAGCACCGCAAGCATGGCATTGGCCTCGCGCTCGCCCAGGTTGGTGTACAGATCGACGTCACAGGCCTGCAGCAGGCCGGCGAACATCACCACAAGTGTCAGGCGCAAGGCGCGGCAGCGTGTAAGCATGGGTCATTGGCCCTTGAGAAGAGTGTTGGCCGAGCCGGAAATCTGCGTTGCGCCGCGCACCACCATCTGCGTTTCGATGGAGTAATCGAACATGCGGCCCAGAGACTGCACGATCTGGTCGACCTGCGGCCCGCCGACCTTGCCCGGCGTATCGCCAGCGGCCTTGACCGCACCGGCCGCCTCGCTGGCCGGTTGTGGCGCGGTGCCGTGGGTCATGGCGTCAGCGCGTTCGGAAAACTGCCGCGAGCGGTCGATGAAGCCGTCGAGCCGCTCCATCAGATTGGTGCCGATCTGATGGGGCGACGCGCCCTGCGGCATGCCTTTGGCCGTTTCGGCCATATGCTCGAAGAGGTTCTGGGAAGCTTGCGGCACCCCGCCTCCTCCCGGCGACTGCATGGCTGCAGTCGCCGGTGCTGCTGCGAGTTCAATGGACATGGTCAGCCTATTCTTCGTCGTCGGATTGCGCTTCCTTCAGGATTTCCTGGGCGCGCGGCATGATGATGAACTGCCCGCCCAGCACGACGGCCTGGGAAATCAGTGCATCGTTGAACTCGGCGTCGTCGGCGGCGGATTGCTCGGCGTTGTCCAGAGCGGCGTTGAACTTCGCCTCCTGGGTATTGCTGCTGACGTCGATGTTGCTGTCTACGGAAGTGACGGACATGGGTAGTGCTCCTTTCAGGTTCAGGGGTCGGGGTAAAGGATCAAGCGTCAGGGGTCACCTGGGTAACGACACCGCCACGAAATACCCGCACGCCTCGCTCACGCACCACAGGCGCGGGCTCGACATCGGGCTGACGATCTAGGTGCTGCTGGACCTGCGCCAGGTACGCGGGCGGACCGGACACGAACAGACCGGCGCGGTCGGGGCTGGCGCGGCTGGACATGGGCGCTCCGGCGACGTCCAGCTGCTGCAACCAGCTCTCCAGATCATCGAGCTGACGGCCGCGAACATCGAACTCGCGGGTGGCGACTTCGTCGGCGCTGGCGATGTGCAGAACGTTGCCGTCGAAATACCAGCTCAGTTGGTTGGCGTCGCACAGGCGATCGAGAAACTCGCCGGCGGTTTCACCACGAATGCTGCCCCGCGATGCGCCACGTACCTTGTCGGAGAACACCACGATAAGGTCCAGGTTGCGGCCCATCTCGGCCAGTGCGCCACGGACATCCTGATCCACAACGACATAGGCGTAGGGTTCGGCGAACCACTGCGGCTGGTTGCGCGCCACGGTTTGAGCTGCGGGCTCAGCGGCGACGGCAATCGTGCACAGGCCCCACAGACACAGCACCTGCAGCGCGCGGCGGCGCCAGGAGTCAGCCGAAAACCATGCCATGGCTGCCTCCCCGATGATGCCGGCCGGCGCGGAACAATCCGTTGCGGCCCAGGCTCAGATAACGGTCGCTATTGCGCGTCGAGGCTTTAAGATAGCGCTCGCCTTCAGACGCCCAGAGTGTCTTCGCGGCCTCGACTCGTCCCACTGAACAAGAGCCCAGTCCATGCCCCACCGCTTCGCTTTCAGGCGTCACCGCTTCGCTGCCACGCAATGCTTCGCTACCGGTATTGTGCTGGTCGGCTGCCTCGCCCTTACGGCGTGCGCGACCTCGCCCAAGTCCGATGCCAGTTACGAGCGCTCCATGCAGTTGGCTGCCGATCTGGAGAAACGCGGCGATCCGGCCACCGCCGCGGCGTTCTATCAGCGCGCCACCCAGCAGCCGGAAGCCGGTCCGCAAACGTGGTTGAAACTGGGCCAGGCCCTGCTCGATGGCAACGACACCCGTGGCGCGGAGCGCGCCTTCCAGCGGGCACTCGAACTCAAGCCCGACGACACCGACGCCCTGTTGGGACTGGGTACCGCGCAACTGCGCCAGGGCAAGCTGGAGCGCGCGGTCACTGCCCTGACCCAGGCGGCCAACGGCGCTCAACAACCCAAGGCCTGGAACCGTCTGGGGATCGCGCAGATCCTGCGTGGCCAGACGGAACCGGCCCAGGCCGCGTTCAGCCGCAGCCTGGGGCTGGCGCCGAACGATCTGGACACCCGCTGCAATCTGGCGCTGGCCTACGCCTTGGGCGGCGACAACCAGAAGGCCTTGCAGACCATCGGCCCGGTCAGCCAGTCGCCGCTGTCGCAGGCGCGCCATCAGCGCAACGAGCTGTTGATCAAGGTTCTGGCCGGGCATGAACAGGACCTCGCCACCGCGAGTTTCGACAGTATCCCGACCAGCGAGCGGCAGCAGCTTGTGACCGAAGCGCGGCGCATCAAGGCGCTGGGCGAGCCTGCCGCTCAGGCGCGCGAGCTGGGTCTGGTGGACGAACGCTAGGCTCATCGCGCCTCCCGCGTATCGGCTTCGGCCTGCTGCTCGGCCTGGCGCCTGCGCAGTTCTTCGCGGTCGTAGCCGTCGATATAAATCTGCGCGGCGCGACCGACCGGCGCCGCCATGGTCGGTCCGGTGACGCGGCCTTTGACTACGTCCGAGCGCTGCTCGACCATTTGCAGCAGCACCAGATTGTTTGCGCAGCCGGGCGCCAGCAGCGGGCGGTAATCCTCGCCGACACCGATCTCGTCAGCCGCGGACGGCTGCATGCAGGCGATTGGCACCAGCTCGACACGCCCATCGCCGCGGTTGATGGCGCTGAAGTCCGGCGAGTAACTGACCGGCTCAAGATGCGTCTTGCAGCCTGCCGCGACGCCCAGTGTCAGGCACAACGCGAAGACGGCTGTCGGTCGTTGCAACATTGAGATGCCGTTCATGTCCACGCCCCGTTTATCCGTGCATCAGTCGGTTCATGCATCAGTCAATTCATGTAAAAGCCGAACGCCCCGCCGCTGCGCGGCCCGGCCGGCGCGGCAGCGGCGCGCTGGGCGTCCAGCGGCGTCGCCACCACCCGTTCACGCACCGGCGCGACCAGATACGGGGTGATGAGAATCACCAGTTCGGTCTCGTTGCGCTGGAAGCGTTTGGAGCGAAACAGATTGCCCAGAATCGGCATGTCGCCCAGCATCGGCACCTTCTCCACGTCCTGGCTGCTCTCGCGCTGGAACAGACCGGCAATGGCGAACGTCTGACCGCTGCCAACCTCGACCCGGGTATCGGCACGGCGCACCCGGAACGACGGAACCTGGTAGCCGTTGACGTCCAGCGTGGTCGTGCTCATCAGGCTGCTGACCTCCGGCCTTACCTGCAAGGCGATGCGCCCGTTGGGCAGCAGGGTCGGGCTGAACAGCAGCGACACGCCGTAGGGCTTGTATTCGATGCCGACCACTTCACGATTGACCGGAACCGGCACCGCCACTTCGCCACCGGCGAGAAAGCTGGCGGTCTGGCCGGTCATGGCCGTGATGTTGGGCTCGGCCAGCACTTCCAGCACACCGTTGCTTTGCAGTGCTTCGAGCATCGCGTCGATGTTGACGTTGCCCGAGTTGAGCCCGGCGCTGATGACGTTGGAAGCCCCCGCGGCGGCATCGCCAGCCAGGCTGCCGCCGGTCAGCAGGCCGAAGGAAAAGGTGCCGTTGTTGAACAAGGCGTTCCAGTTGACGCCATAGCGCAGCAGTTCCGAACGCGAGACTTCGGCGAAGCGCACGCGAATGTTCACCTGCGCCGAGCCTGCATAGGTGGCGCTGTTGACGGCCGAATCGAAACCCTGGCCCTGGCCCTGGCTGCTCAGCAGCGCATTGAGGTCGGTGGCTTCGCCGACATCCTGCACGCTGCCTTTGGCGATCACCCGATTGCCCGAAGCGCTGATCCGGGCCTGACTACCGGGATGCAGATCCTTGAGCGGCCGGCTTATGGCCGACGTGGCGCTGTTGACCGCCAGATTCAGCGACGCGGTTTCGCGGCCCTCGCCGTCGAGCGCGATCAGGCTGGTCTGCCCGGGCGTCTTGCCGAACACGTAGATCACGCCGGCCGACACTATTTGCAGGTCGGCGATATTAGGCTCGGCGACCATCACCGACTCCACTGGCGCGGAAAAGCGCAGCACGCGGCCCTCGCCCGTGGCCAGATCCAGCGTGCCGGTACTGCCGCGCGCGATGTCCTGAGCGGTAGCGCCGCCGCAGATGAACAGTGCGCCAAGGCTCAGGCACAACAAGTGACGGATACGGGTCAGACAAATCATGAGGCGGTCGCCAATGGAGTGACAGCACCGGCCTTGGCCGGACGTGCGGTGATATCGGTCAGGCTCAGATTGCCGACCGCCTGGAGGTTGTATTCGGTGGCCAGCTCGCGGAACGACAGCACCGGCAGCTGCAATTCGGCGCGCACGATCAGGCGACGCATGCCGCGGCGCAATTCCGGATGCACCAGCAACACCGTGGCGTCGCTTTCCGGGAGCATTTCGCAGAGTTTGCGCAGTTGCATGAGCAGCGGGCGGCTCATGTCCTCGGGCAGTAAATCGCGACCCTTGTCCTGGCGGCGAATGGCCGAACGCAGCTGTTCTTCAAGGGACGGAGCCAGCACGAACGCACTGATCACCCGGTTGCGGTCGGCGTACTGGTGGCTGATCTGTCGAGACAGCGCGGCGCGCAGGTGCTCGGTCAACCGGCCCGCGTCGCTCTCGCGCCCGGCCCATTCGACCATCGCTTCGAGCAGCCCGCGACGATTGCGGATCGACACTCCTTCATCCACCAGCAGGCGCAGGGATTCGGCGATTCGCTGCAACGGCATGATGCGCAGCACTTCCTTGGTCAGCTCGCCGTACTTGTCTTCCAGCCGTTCGAGGATCGAGCGGGTTTCCTGAATGCCGAGGAAATCCGAGGCGTAGCGGCGCAGTGTCCGGTCGAGCACTTCACGCAGCACTTCGTCGGGCATCAGAAAGCCGATACCCGCTTCCTGCAACGCATCGGCGTGCTCGCGGGCGACCCACTGGCCGTCGCGGCTGCCCAGTGGCGAAGGCGCCTCCAGCACTTCGACATCCAGCAGATGCGCGTGCACCGGGTCATCGCGCAGCAGCACGCGATCCGCAGCAAACCCGCCTTCGCACACCGGCACGCTTTCCAGTTCGATGACAAAGCGGTCCGCCGCCAGCGCCCGGTCGAGAAAAATCTCGGGCACCGGAACGTCAATGCCCAGGTCGGCGCGAATATCATGACAGAGGGTTTCGATGCGCTGGCGCAGCGGCTGCAGGGGCGCGGCTTCAGCCAGACCGGTGCCGATGCTGAGCAGCACCCGGCAGTCCAGCGGACGCTCGAACGACTCGGCCGGATCCAGCGTCTGCGGCTCGACGACCACTTGAGGCTGTTCGGCATCGGGTTCGGTGACAACAACCGGCTGGCGGTCCCGGCGCCACAACATGAACGCGCAGCCGCCCAGCACCGCCGACAGGCCAATGAACACCGCCAGCGGAAAGCCCGGCAGCAAGCCTACGCCGACCAGAATCAGTGCGGTCAGCGCCAGGGCCCGGTAACTGGCGCCGAGCTGGCGGACGATTTCGGTGCCCAGGTCGCGCTCCTCGCCGTCGCTGTTGACCCGCGTCACCACGGTCCCGGCCGCAACCGCAATCAGCAGCGCGGGAATCTGCGCGATCAGACCGTCGCCGACCGTCAGCAACGAATAGGTATGCGCCGCCTCGGCAAACGGCATGTCGCGCTCGACCATGCCGATCATCATCCCGCCCAACAGGTTGACGAACAGGATCACCAGACCGGCGATGGCGTCACCCTTGACGAATTTCATCGCACCGTCCATGGCCCCGAACATCTGGCTCTCACGCTCCAGACGCGAGCGGCGACGGCGTGCCTCGGCCTGATCGATGTCGCCGTTTCGCAGGTCGTTGTCGATGCTCATCTGCTTGCCGGGCATGGCGTCAAGGGTAAAGCGCGCCGCTACTTCCGCGACCCGCTCCGCGCCCTTGGTGATCACCACGAACTGGGCGACAGTGATAATCAGGAACACCACCAGGCCGACCACCACCTGGCCTGCGATCACGAAGTCGCCGAATGCCTTGACGATGTGCCCGGCGTTGCCGTCCAGCAGAATCAAACGCGTGGTGGTGATGGACAGTGACAGCCGGAACAGCGTGCTCAACAGAATCAGCGGCGGCAGCGCCGAGAACTCGACCGAATGGTTGATGTAGAACGCCACGATCAGAATCAGCAGACTCAGGGCGATGTTCAGGGCAATCAGCGCGTCGACCAGATAAGTGGGCAACGGAATGATCATCATCGCGATGGCCATCAGCATGAACGCGACGATGATCACGTCAGTGCGCTGCGAGGCCATCTGCGCGAGGCGATTGAGGCGGTTGACGAGGGTCATTGCGCGGCCCTCCGGGCAGTCAGATAGCGTTTGAAGCACTCGCGAGCCTCGTCATTGCGCGCGCCCTTCCATAGCGCGCGGCTGCGCAGCAGCAACAGACCGGCGCTTTCGCCCTGCTGGTCGACCAGACGTTCCAGCGCCGCCAATGCGCGGTCGGCGTCTCCGCTGTCGGTGAACGCCAGCACCAGACTGTGCAGCAGGTTGGGGTCACGGGGCGCCAGTTGCACGGCGATCAACAGCATGACCAGCCCGCGCTGCGGCTGGCCGGTCCGGCGGTACAGATCGCCCAGCCCGTTGAGCAGCTCGACGCATTCGCGGTCCTGATGCGCACTCATTCCCCCGCCTCCGCTCGCTGCTGCTGAAGCTGCAGGCGGATGTCGATTTCTTCGCGAATGAAATCTTCGGCGAGCTCGCGGATTTCGGGCTCGGCATCCAGACCAGGCAGCACTGTTTCCAGCAGATACCCCAGCACCTGCAGTGAACGCGTGGTGCCGAACAGCTCGGCGCTCAATGATGCCGACTGCTCGGTCTGCTCGATATCCCCACGCAGCGAACGCCTGATGCGCCGCTCGCGCTGGTTGATCAGCGCCTCGAATTGAGCGCTCTGGCGCGGGCTGGCCGGCGCGATGCGCTCGACGGCGGGGAGCTGGTCAGGAGTGCCGGGCAGTGCCGGCCGCAGATCGACTTTCATAGGGTGAAGGCAAACCTTTCATGGCCGCGGACCAGGCGCACCTGGCCGCCCTCGATGCCTTCGAGCACCCAGTTATCCTGCAGCGAAGCGCCGGGATAGAGGCGCTTGCCGTGCTCGTCGATCACATAGGGATTGCGCCCGAACCAGACGGCCTGAAAACGCACGCGAGGCTTGGCCACCGCAGCGAGGGCCTGGACGCGCGGGGTCAGCACCACATGCTGGCCGAAACGGGCATCGAAAGTCTGTTGGATCTCCAGCCAGCGGTCCTTGAGCTGCGCTGGATAACTGCCTTCGACCGTCAGTTGGCCGCCGTAGGCGCGAGTCTGCACCTGCGAGAGTTCGGCGTCTTTCAGCGACTGGTCCAGCCACGCACGGGCCTGTTCAACAGTCGGGGTATGCATTGGCGATGTGTGCAATGCCGAATGGAGCTGCGTCGGTGCCTGCGGCTCGGTGCGCATGCCGAACGCCAGCGCGCCGGACAGCATCAACAGCACCAGCAGTGATGCGAGAACGATCGCGCGGCGCCCAGGTGCTGAAGGCGTCAACGAAGACTTGCTGGCAGCCGCGTGATCGGCCAGCGGCTGACTGCCGCGCAGACGCAGACGCGCCTCGCCGATGCGCAGCTCAACCGGCATCCGTACACGTTGGCCATGTCCTTGTTGAAGCAGCGTGGCGTTGCCATTCGCATCCATGATGCCGACATCGCCACCCGTGGCTTCGATGGCCAGCTGCGCGCCGGCTAGGCGCAACACCAGATGCCGCGCGGCGACGCCGGCGTCACCAAGAATCAGATCCGTGTCGGACGCTGTGCCGACGCGATAGACCGCCTTGTCCAGGGCAAGTGCAATACCCTTATGCAGGCCGTCAAGAATTTCCAGCGCCGCACAGTTCAACTCGCCAGTGGCGGCGTGGGACGCGGGCTTGAGAGAGATAAGCGCTGTCATGAGCAATTCACCACCCTTTGATCCACCGGGAGCGTTTGCTCATGGCCGGGCAAAAATGTCGTTCGGGTGACTTGGGCGCAGTGCGCATGCGAGCAGCCTGACGGCTGCCCGCATGACAACGTCAGTTCTGCGGACGTTGTTTGGTCGCGTCGAGCTCTGCTTTCTTGGCAGTGGAGATCTCGGTGATCTTGGCCGATTTCTCGATGGCCATATCGAAGGTGGCCGACATTTTATCGATTGCTGCGTCAGCGTTGCCGGAGCTTACGGGTGGAGTGGTGCTCATGTTGTTTCTCCTTGCTTCGAGGGGGAAAGTGCGCCTGCCAGTGGCAAGTCGGAACCAGTTGCAATACAGCCAGTCAACTTCGCTAGAGGACTATTGAGATTCCGATAACGACAGGCTTGCCGCGTTGCCGAACAGATAGTACGCAGCGGGAATTGTTTGATGCTGTGAAAAGTTGTGAAAAGGCATAAACGTGGCGAGCGGTAACTAACTTCGCATAGATGATGGCGTTTTGATGTTTATTATCGAAAAATAAACCCGGTGCGTAGTTGAACTTTTCCTTCATTGTAGTAACGGCGCGGCTTTCGCCTACGCCAGGCTGACTGCGCTATTTGCAAGTAACGGCTGGGTGTGTGAATTGTTGTGAAACGCCGTCTGCGGTAATTCAATTTACATATATGGATGTTAGTGTCTGGCGAACCAGAGACTGTATATACAGTACGGCTCCAGACACAGTTCAAAGTTAGGTTATTTTCCGGATCCTGTTTCACGAACCGGGCAGAACGCAAAACTTGCAGGCCGGACCCATTGTGCGAGCGCAGCTCGACGGATCGCCGGGGTCGCCGTAAAGGCGAAACCGGTAGTGGCAGCAACTTAGCATCAGGATATGCATGCTGATTGAGGCGCGTCATTACTGATTCGCGCGCCCGGCTTGAAATTGCTTTGCGTCTTTACGGCGCGTCACTTTGGTTTCGGCCAAAGTAACCAAAGCCACTGCTCCGGGTTGGGCCCCTGCGGGGTTCCCTCCTTCCGGCGCCGCTCCACCGGGCCGCGCCGATGGGCCGTCCCTGGCCCGGCGGCGCTGGCTCGGCGTCCTGCCTCGCTCCCCGGCTCCGCGACACCTCCACTCGGCCTGCACCAACGTCGCGATCGGCGGTGTCTGGCCTGCAGATGTGAAGGCTGACTTTGTGGGAGCGGACTTGTCCGCGAAGGCATCCTCATGAGCGGTACATCTGCTGCCTCCGCACTGGCCCTTTGCGGACAGGCGGAGAGCCACCCGACGGATCGCCCCCGGTCCGATCCCACAAGACCGCCCAGATCTCACAGGCGGCGCGGAACGCGACTTGTGCAGGCCGAGCGCAGGCGTTGCGCAGGGGGAAACGAGCCATGGATGGCGAGTTAGCGCCGTAGGGCCAGGGACGGCCCATCGGCGCGGCCCCCGGAGCGACGCCGGAGGGAGGGAACCCCGAAGGGGCCGGAACCAGGAGCAAATGGTTTTCCCCCCTTTTGCCAAAACAAAAGGGGGTCGCCGTAAAGGCGAAACCGGTGGCGGCCGTGATGCAGCATCCGGATCTGCCCACGGGCCTCAACCGCGTAATTACTGGCTTTCGCGGCCGGCTTGAGATCGCTTTGCGCCTTTACGGCGCGTCACTTTGGTTTCGGTGTATGGACCGGGCCGTCTCTTACAGACTGGACCGCAACGGCACTTCGTGCCGCGAAGCTTCTGGCTGGACGCTGTCCTGCCCGACCATCTCGTCATGAGCGACAGCCTGGACCAGGAACAGTCGGGCATCGGGTACGCCTGACAGCACCTTACGCGCCTCTTCCACCGATGCCAGGTGCAGCGGTTGGCCGTGGGAATCCTCGACAGGCAACGACTTCTGATCCAGCAGCGCGTGCAGCACGTACGAGCCGCCTTCCAGAGAAACCAGGTTCAGTTCATGAATTTCGCCCGCTTTGACATGACGGGCCAGAGTATCGATATTCAAAGTCTTACCTCCAAAGGCATTGTGGGAATTCTGGGCCTTGTAGAAGTGGATCATGACGCGCGGCGAACGTTCCGCGCTCATCACCTCAGTGGCTGGGCTCAGTCTCGGCAACCAGTGTCTCGGCCGAATACCACCTGTCCCGGCCCTTGTGCTTGGCCACGTAAAGCAATGCATCCGCCGTCTTGATCATCGACGCAGGCGTCACTACTTCCTGCGCGGGCATGCTCACCATCAGGCCCGCGCTGGCGGTCACCTTTCCACCAGGGTGATCCAGATGCTCGATGTCCAGTTCGCGAATTGCATCCAGCACTGACTGGATGATCCGGCCGGCAGCAGCAGCGTCGGTGTCGGGCAGCAGGATGGTGAATTCCTCGCCGCCGTAACGCACCGCGAGGTCAGCGGGACGCCTGACGGTCTGGGCGATGACCCGGCCGACCCGGCACAGGCAGTCGTCGCCGGCCGGATGTCCGTAACGGTCGTTGAAGCGTTTGAAGTAATCAATGTCGAGCATGGCCAGCGCCAGCGGGCTGCCCTGGCGTCTGGCACGGGCGATTTCGACGCTGAGCACCATGTCCAGACGTCGGCGATTACCCAGGCCGGTCAGGCTGTCGGTCAGCGCCATGTCGCGCACCGCCTGATGCGCGCGGCGAATTTCCTGCTCCATCAGCATGCGTTCGCCCAACTGACGCAACACCACGACGCCCAGCCCGCCCAGCCCTGCCAGCATCATCAACAGAATCACGCCGGTCTTGATCACATCGTTGCGCCACGCCTGAACGATGAATTCCCTCGACAACCCCGCCTCGACCACCAGCGGATAAGTGTCCAGCTCCCGATAGCCATACAGCCGGCGAGTACCGTCCACAACCGCCTGAACCTCCGCGACGCCGGCGCTGCCCGTCGGCAGGTACTTGGTGAAAATCACACTGTCCGACAGGCTCTGCCCGATAACGGTGGCGTCGAAAGGTCTGCGGGTCAGGATGGTGCCGTCTCTCAGGGCGAGGACCAGCGCGCCCATATGGTCGATCTTGAAGTCCCCGTAGTAATCCACGAAATAGCTGACCTTCACCGTGCCCAGCATTACACCGGCGAACGAACCGTCAGGGCGATTGAGCCGTCGTGAGACAGGAATGATGTAGTCGTCGGTGGAGCGGCTTTTGACCACCGCGCCGATGCGCACGTTGGTGTCCAGATGGGTACGGTGATAGATGAAGTAGTCCCGGTCGCGGTTGTTGGCATTGGCCGGTGTAACGTCCTTGTCGGTCACGATCCAGTTGCCGTTGGCATCGTAGACGAACAGGCCGTGAAGCTGCGGCAGGATGGCGGCCTGCTGTTGCAGCAGCGCGTGGATCCGCGGCACGTTGATGTTCTGCATGCCGTCGCCTTCAAGACGCTCGGCCAGCATGGCCGTGAGCGCATCCACCTGGCGGATGGCGTCTTCGGCATGTTGCGCAGTCGCACGCGCAAGGTTGACCACCGAATCGTGAGCGGTTTCGAATGCATGGCGATAGTCGCGCCAGATCCGCCAGCCTTCGACCAGCACGAAGGCGGTGACGACCAGCACCATGAACGCGACGGTCAGGCGAAACAGCGCGCGAGGCCGCTGCCCGCCCAGACCGAAGCTGTCATCCGGCGATTCGGTCGCCGTGTCCTGTTTCTTGCGTCGTAGCATAGGAAACCCGGTTTCAGGACCAAATACATTCCATACGGCAGGCGATAGCGATGTCGCCTCGGATGGGTCGGGCTCAGAGTTTACCGATTTCCCCTGTCGCCTCACCGATGGTTGCCAATGTTTCCTCTATCTCAAGCACGGCGTGATCGAGTTTGACGAACGACTGCTCGATGGATTCCCGGTCGTCCACGGTCTGATGACCACGCAGGCGGTCCAGCCGTTCGAGTTCGCTGCGTTCCAGCTGGTGGATTGCGCCGCGCAATTTTTCCAGCGTAGCCCATACCGTATCGAACTGTTCCTTGCTGCTGTGATTGATGTCGCCACGATTCATCTCGCCACCTCCGCAAATCTTGCCATTCAGTTGGCGGCATGCCGGTATCAGACAGCGCGGGCAGCCACCTTGCCGCGCAAATCCCAACCCATCTGACGTTCGATCGCGCGCCGATAAGGCGTATCGATCTGCGCGGGGACCCGCTCGATGTAGGCACGAGCGTGTTGCAGCGTCTCGCCGCTCAGACTGGTCAGATAGGCCAAGGCGTCCTGCTCTGTGGGTATGCGCCCTTCTATATCCATGTAGCGCGGCGGCAGCGCCGTCCAGATCACCGCGTCTATCTTGCGCGCCTGTGCCCAGCGGGTGAGAACGCCCTGCGGCGTGGGCGAAGCGCTGGCGGTCAGCAGCCTGCCGACGCCGTCCTGACGCTCAAACGGAATCTGCTCCCGCTCGTGAAGCGCGGCGCAGGCGTGATCCAGCGTGTCGACTGCCATCAAGGCCCAATACACCTGAACGCTCGGCGCATTCAGGCAGATCGCGGTCGCCAGCTCGCCGCCGTCGCCCACCCTTGAAAACTCGATCGGTACCTCGGGCCCGTCCGAATACCACTCGCCCGCCAACGGCAATGTGTCCGGCTTCCAGATCAACGAGCCCCAACCCAGGCATGCAATATTCACGTCCCTACCCCCCAAGCTCCGTTGAAATGTCAGGCTTGAGACAACACAGCGCCATCATGCGCTCGATTTTTTTTCGATGTCTGCCCAAGCCTGCGGGATGTCCCGCAATCTACTCCCCACAAACCTCCCCAAAAACAAGGAACTCGCCGCTTGCACGCGGCTCTGAACCTCAGGCAGACGAGGTTCAGGTGATGTCCGATCTACTTGACGAGTACAACAAAAAGCGGGATTTCAAGGCCACGCCCGAGCCGTCCGGCGTGGTTGGAAAAAGTACGAGTGGCAAAGGCGCGCGCAAGCGCTCGGGTACAGAGCACGCACTGCAGTTCTGCATTCAGAAACACGACGCCACGCGCCTGCATTACGATTTCCGCCTGGAAATCGAAGGCACTCTGAAAAGCTGGGCGGTACCCAAGGGCCCGAGTCTGGACCCCAAGGTCAAACGTCTGGCGATGCACGTCGAAGACCATCCACTGGACTACGCCTCGTTCGAAGGCCACATCCCCGAAGGCCATTACGGCGCCGGCGACGTGATTGTCTGGGACCGAGGCATCTGGCGGCCGATCGGCGACCCACTGGAGTCCTACAAGAAGGGCCGGATCAAGTTCGAGCTGGAGGGCGAAAAGCTGTCCGGCACGTGGAATCTGGTCAGAACTCATCAGGAAGGCAAGCAAAAGCCCTGGTTTCTCATCAAGCATCAGGATTCCACCGCACGTCCCGAAGCAGAATACGAGGTAACCCGCGAGCTGCCGGACAGTGTGCTCAGTGACCGCACCCTGCCGGCTAAAAAGCGCAGGGCCAAAGCAGCCGATCCACAACCCGCGGCCGACGTTGCGGCGCCTCGCAAGAGAAAGGCTTCAGGCACGATCAGCAACGCTGAACCGGCACCGCTGCCGGAGATGCTCAAGCCGGAACTCGCGACGCTGGTGGAAACCGCGCCGCCCGGCGACTGGCGCTACGAACTGAAGTTCGACGGCTACCGCATGATGGCCCGAATCGACAACGGCGAAGTCCGACTGTTTACCCGCAACGGCCATGACTGGACGGCCAAGCTGCCACGTCAGGCCGAAGCCCTGGCGAGTCTGGCGCTGGAGTCGGCGTGGCTGGATGGCGAGATGATCGTAACCGACCAGGACGGCGCACCGAGTTTCCAGCTGCTGCAGAACGCATTCGAGTCCGGCAAGAGCGGCTCCATCATCTTCTATCTGTTCGATATGCCGTATCTGAACGGCATGGACCTGCGCAACGTGGTGATCGAAGAACGCCGTGCCGCGCTGGCCAAGGTACTGGAACGCAGCGAAGACGAGATCCTGCGCTTCTCGGAAGATTTCGGCGAGGACGCCGGCGACCTGCTGACCAGCGCTTGCCAGATCAGGATGGAAGGCCTCATCGGCAAGCGTCAGGGCAGCCTCTACGTGTCGCGGCGCAGCGATGACTGGATCAAGCTCAAATGCAAACAGCGCCAGGAGTTCGTGATCGTCGGCTATACCGAGCCCAAGGGCGCGCGCACCTCGTTTGGCGCATTGTTGCTGGGTCTGCACGACGCCGACAGCGGTGAGTTGCGCTACGCGGGTAAAGTCGGCACCGGCTTCAACAGCGAGACCTTGCGCACCATCCACGCCCAGCTCAAGCCGCTGGAAACCGATGCGCCGGCGGTGAGCAATCCGCCCACCGGCTTCGAGGCCAAGGGTGTCCACTGGCTCAAGCCGCAGCTGCTGGCTGAGATCGCTTTCGCGCAGATCACCAACGAAGGTTCGGTGCGGCACGCGGTATTTCACGGCCTGCGCACCGACAAACCGGCTGATCACATCACGCAGGAAACACCCAAGGCGGCTGAAGACCTTCAGCCATCCGCCGCCCCGACCAAAACCGCCCGCAAAACTGCGCCGGCAGCGCCGAAGGCCGCAGAAAAAGCCGGTAGCGGCAAGGTGCGCATCACCCACGCAGACCGGGTGATCGACCCCGCCAGCGGCGCGACCAAGATGCAGCTGGCGGAGTTCTATGTCAGCGTCGCCGACTGGATTCTGCCGTCGTTACAGGATCGGCCCGTGGCACTGGTGCGCGCGCCGGAGGGCGTAGCCGGCGAGTTGTTTTTCCAGAAGAACGTCGAGCGCCTGGCGATCCCCGGCATCGAAACACTGGAGAACGGCTCGGTCATGCTGATCAACAATGCCGAGGCGCTGGTAGGCGCGGTGCAGATGAGCACGATCGAGTTCCACGCGTGGAATGCACAGGCGCCGGATCTGGAGCGGCCGGACCGGTTCGTGCTCGACCTGGACCCAGATCCCGCTCTGCCCTGGAAAAGCATGATCGAGGCCACCCAACTGACTTTGACCGTGCTGGACGAGCTGGGTCTGAAATCCTTCATCAAGACCAGCGGCGGCAAAGGCATTCATGTGGTGGTGCCGCTCACGCCCAAGGATGACTGGGACACGGTCAAAGGCTTCAGCCACGCCATCGTCAACTACATGGCACGCCTGATCCCGGACCGCTTTTCCGCGGTATCAGGGCCGAAAAACCGGATCGGGCGGATTTTCATCGACTACCTACGAAACGGACGCGGCGCGACGACCATCAATGCCTACGCCGCGCGTTCGCGGCCAGGGCTCCCGGTGTCGGTACCGATCTTCAAGGAGGAGATTCGCGAAATCAAAGGCGCCGACGCATGGAACATCCACAACCTGCGTCAACGGCTGGACCAGTTGGGTGAAGACCCCTGGGCAGATCTGCCGACCACTCGCCAGACCATCACGGCCGACATGCGTCGCCGGATCGACATGAAATAAAACCCACCATCAGGAGACACTCATGGACAACTACCACATCACCAAAAGCGACAACGGCTGGGAACTGAAGAAGGAAGGCGCCGCCCGCGCATCCAAAACCGCCACTACCAAAGCGGAAATCACCAAAGCGGCAGCCGAATTCCTCGATGGCAAGACGGCTTCCCTGAAAATCCACAAGGAGGACGGCACCATTCAGGAAGAGCGCACCTATCCGCGCAGTGCCGATCCGAGCAAATCCAAGGGCTGAGCTTTCTCAAGGCACTTCCTGCTCGGCGAAGACTTCCACGATTGCATCGATCACCGCCCGGACCCGGGCGGTGTGTCGCAGGTCTGCATGGGTCACCAGCCACACGTCGTAAGGAGTAGTCCGAGTGCGTTGCGGCCAGACCCGGACCAGACCGTCCTTCTCACCCAGGTACACCGGCAGCTCGCCCAGCCCGATGCCGGCGGCAATCGAGCGCCGCACCAGCAGGCCCGAGCCAAGTGTCGAGACAATCCGACCGCGGCTCAACGGCTCGGACACCAGCATGGCGTCCTTGCGTTGCAGATACGCCTGAAAGATCACCAGATCATGCCCCTCAAAGGCCGTCCCCGGCTCCGGCAGGCCATGGGTGTCGATGTATCCCTGAGAAGCGAACAACCCGACCTGCCAGCGAGCGATGCGTCTGGCGATCAGATCAGGATTGTCCGGCCGGATATTGCGCACCGCGATGTCCGCTTCGCGTTTGGACAGGCTGGCCATCTGCGTCGAGGCGTCCAGGTGGACCCGCACATCGGGATGCCTGCTATGCACGCGGGCCACGGCCGGAATCAGGAAGTCGACCGCGAGTGAATCCGTGGTGCTGATCCGCACCTCGCCGGTGAGACGATCATCCAGGCCCTGGATCTGGCGCTCCAGTTCAAGCGCCGAGTGCTCCATCTTTTCCACGGCCTTGAGTGCCGCTTCGCCCAGCGCCGTCAAGGCATAGCCCTCGGACGCGCGCAGGAACAAGGTCGCATTCAGGGATTTTTCCAGCGCGACAATGCGCCGCCCGACCGTAGCCTGATCGACACCCAGTACCCGCGCGGCGCCGCGCAAGGTCGACTCGCGACAGACCGCCAGAAACACGCGTGCATCATCCCAGTTCATACCGCTCGCCTCGCCCATATAGATGACTGATGCAAATTCGCATCAGTGTGCCGTGAAATCGCAGCATTATTGCATCGCGGGCAGCCGGTATGCTCTGGTCATTCGCATTCATACAGAGCATCCGCCCCATGATCTCCAACAATCCCGCTTTTGCACCGCCGCGCAATGCCATCTGGCTGCCCATCTTCGCCGGCCTGTGCGCCAGCCTGGTCAGCATCGGCCTGGCACGTTTTGCCTATACACCGCTGATTCCGGCACTGATCCAGGCACACTGGTTCAGCGCCGGTGATGTCGTTTACCTGAGCGCCGCCAATCTGGTCGGTTATCTGGTTGGTGCGCTGATCGGCCGGCCGCTGGCCCAGCGAATGAGCAACCAGCAGACGCTGCGCTTGATGATGGCCCTGGTGACGCTATCGTTTTTCGCCTGTGCCTACCCGGTATCACTGACCTGGTTCTTCGCCTGGCGTCTGCTGTCGGGAGTGGCCGGTGGCGCGATCATGGTTCTGGTAGCGGCGACCGTTCTGCCGCATGTGCCGGCGGCGCGCAAAGGGCTGGCCAGTGGCGCGATCTTCGTCGGTGTCGGCCTGGGCATCGCGGCATCCGGCACGCTGGTTCCGCCGCTGTTGAGCTTCGGCCTGCAGGACACCTGGTTGGGACTCGGCGCGCTGGCACTGGTGCTGACCGCGGCAAGCTGGTTCGGCTGGCCGGCCGATCTGCCGCATATGGCAGCTGCCGGACACCTGCAGGCGCCGACGCGCACTGATCCGGGCGTTTATCTATTGTTCGCGCAGTACGCGCTGATGGCGGCCGGGCTGGTACCGGTGATGGTGTTTCTGGTCGACTACGTTGCGCGTGGCTTGGGCGCCGGTGCGCACATGGGTGCGGTGGTCTGGATCATGTATGGTCTGGGGGCGATTGGCGGTCCGGTCACCTACGGCTTTCTTGCCGACAGGCTGGGCGCGCGCACCGGCATACGCGTAGTGCTGGTGATTCAGGCCGTGGCGCTGGGGCTGATCACCGTCTGGCACTCGGTAGCCGGGCTGATGCTGCTGGCGGTGATCTTCGGTTCGTTTCCGCCAGGCATCGTGCCGCTGGCACTGGCGCGGGTGCACGACCTGGTCGACGGGCATCACCGGCAACAGCTGACCTGGAGCCGCGCCACGGTTTCCTTCGCCAGCTTTCAGGCCATCGCCGGCTTCGCCTACTCCGCGCTGTTCAATGCCACCGGCGGGCATCATGGCGTATTGTTCGGGATCGCCTGCGCCTCGATCATCCTCGCCCTGCTGCTGGATCAGGCCATGCGCCTGCTGCGCAGACGCGAGCTGCCGCGTGCTGAATCGAACTGAATCATGGGCGGCGCTCGGCGTCACACCCTTATCGAATTACCATCACAGGAGTTGCGCATGACCTTGCCACACGAAATGACGCTGATCGAAATCACTGAACCTGGCGGGCCGGAAGTCCTGCAGCCGCGCCAGGTGCCGATGCCGACCGCAGGCGCCGGTGAGGTGCTGATCAAGGTTCATGCCGCGGGCGTCAATCGCCCGGACGTCATCCAGCGCAGCGGCAAATATCCGATGAAACCGGGCATGAGCCCGATACCTGGCCTTGAAGTCGCCGGAGAAGTCGTTGCCCTCGGCGACGGCGTGACGGAGTTCGCCGTCGGTGACAAGGTCTGCGCGCTGACCAATGGCGGCGGCTATGCGCAGTACTGCGTGGCACCGGCCGGGCAGACGCTGCCGATCCCCAAGGATCTGGACTGGACGCGTGCCGCAGCGATTCCGGAAACCTTTTTCACCGTCTGGGCCAACCTGTTCGGCATCGGCGCCGCCCGCAAAGGTGAGCGAGCGCTGATCCATGGCGGCACCAGCGGTATCGGCACCACCGCGCTGATGCTCTGCAAGGAGTTCGGCGTCCAGGCGTTCGCCACCGCCGGCAGCGACGACAAGTGCAAAGCGATCCGCGAGCTGGGCGGCGAAGCGATCAATTACAAGGCGCAGAATTTCGTCAGCGCGGTGAAGGAAAAGACGCAGGATCAGGGCGTCAATGTGATTCTCGACATCATGGGCGGTTCGTACCTGAGCGATAACATCAGTGCCCTGGCGATGGACGGGCGCCTGGTAATGCTCGGCTTCCTGGGCGGCGATCATGCCAAGGACGTCAACCTGCTTGCCATCATGTCAAAGCGCGCCAGCATCACCGGTTCATTGATGCGCTCGCGCACCGTCGAGGAAAAGGCCGCCATTGCTGCCCAGCTGCGTGAGCACGTCTGGCCTGCCCTGGATGCCGGACGCTGCCTGCCACTGATCGACAAGGTCTACCCGCTGGAACAAGCCGCCGACGCCCACGCCCGCATGCAGGCTGGCGATCATATCGGCAAGATCGTGTTGAGCGTGGTGTAAACCTGCTGGACTACTCCCGCAGACCACCGAACATGCATAAGCGGAGCAAGTCACGCTTTTGTGGGAGCGACCTTGGTCGCGAGAATGGTCTGGGCACCAAATGCGCCGGGGCAGTACCGCCCTCTTCGCCAGCAAGCTGCCTCCCACGCCCTCTGGCGCTATCCGCTCGGCAGGCACAACTCACGCTTTTGTGGGAGCGAGCTTGCTCGCGAGGACGTCGGCAAGCACGCCGCATGTAGTTCGCCCGTTCCGCCGCCCTCGCCAGCAAGCTGGCTCCCACGCCCTCTGGCGCTATCCACTCGGCAGGCGCAACTCACGCTTTTGTGGGAGCGACCTTGGTCGCGAGAATAGCCTGGACAACAAATGCACCGGGGCAGTACCGCCCTCTTCGCCAACAAGCTGGCTCCCACACAGGTCTCAAAACAATGAATGGATGCTACCAATCCGCGTCGCCGATCCCTGTGGGAGGGAGCTTGCTCGCGACGACGTCATCCGAGGCGATACATCTGCCCTGGGTGCACCTGTCTCGTCGCCAGCAACGCCTCATTTCCAAAGGTCGACCCGAGAGACTTCCGGTTTGAGCAGCTGCATTTGCTGGCGATAGTCGTCCGTCACCTGGCGTGCCTGGCTGGCGCTGGTCACTACCCGTGGGGTGATGAGCACGATGAGTTCGGTACGGTTCTTCGACTTGCTGGTATTACCGAATAGCCATTTCAAACCCGGGACCCGGCCCAGATACGGAACGGCGCTGACCGACTCGCTATTGTCCTGCTTGATCAGGCCACCGAGCAGCACGGTCTGGCCGCTCTGCACCGCGACCTGTGTCGACACCGAGCGCGTGGAAATGCGCGGGTTGCCGTTGGTGTCGGTGGTGGCGCTGGTGTCGGCGTCGCTGACCTGCTGCTGGATGTCCATGTACACCAGGCCGCCCGGATTGATGCGCGGCACGACGTCGAGGATCACGCCGGTCTGCACATACTCGACACTGCTCAGCGTGGTATCCGAAAGACTGGTGTTGACGGTGGTCTGGCTGATCGGGATGTTGTCGCCGACCTGGATCTGCGCCTGCTGATTGTTCATCACCACCAGCGACGGAGCCGACAGCACCTGCGTGCGGCCGTTGGTTTCCAGCGCGTGCAGCGCAACTTGCAGATTGCTGCTGACAAACGAGTAGAACAGCGAATCGGTTGCGCCGAGCCCCGCTCCGCCACCGCCCAACGCACCCTGGCTGCCGGCCGCGTTGGCCACCGTGGTGCTCGACGAGTTACCGGCCAGACGCCCGAGATACCACTGCACGCCAAGGTCCAGCTCGCCGGTAAGTTTGACTTCCAGAATGCGGGTTTCGATCTGCACTTGCAGGGGCAGGTTGTCGAGACGACGGATCGCCGATTCGATTTCCTTCCACTGCGCCGGGCGCGTACGCACCAGCAATTGGTTGCTGCTTTTCTGCGCAGTGATGCGCACGCTCTGGTCCAGGCCGCTGGCAGAGGATTGAGTGCCGTCGGCGCTCTCCTCGCTCATGCCCGATGCATCACTCTCCTGCTCGCTGTCTTCGTCCTCGCTGAGCGAAGCCTGGGCATTCCCGGCGCCGCTGCCGCCAGACAGTGAACCAACGCTGCCCAGCCCCTGGCTGGAACTACCACCCAGACCGGTCGAGCCGTTGCCGGCGGACGACAGCGTGGTGGTGCGCAACCCCGGTGCTACCTTGGCGGCGGCTTCTTCCTTGACCTGGCCGTTGCCGTAGATCTGCCGCAGATACCGCGCCAGATCGGTTGCCTTCATGTTGCGCACGTCGTAGACGTACATTTGCGGCTCATTGCCGCCGCCCTCATCGATGGTGCGAATCCAGTCGCCCACCTCGCGCAGGTACTCGGGCTGGGCGGAGATCGCGACGACGGAATTGGTTCGCTCGTTGGGCATGAACCTGACGATGCCCGCAAGCGGCAGGCCGCTGTCCGGACCGAAAAGTTTCTGCAACTGCGGCATCAGTTCCGCCACCGAGGCGCGCTGCAGGCCGAACACACCAATCGACATGCCTTTGAGCCAGTCCACATCGAAGGTGTCGATGGTGTCCTGATAGTTCGCCAGCTCGTCCGGCGTACCGGCGAGGCTCAGCACGTTGCGCGCCGGGTCGACCAGCAGAAAAGCGTTCTCGCGCACGAACGGCTTGAGCAGTTTCTGCATCTCGGTCGCCGAGATGTAGCGCAGCGGGTACAGGCGCGCGGACAGACCGCTGGATGGCTGGGACACCGGCATTTCCGGGACCAGTTTGCCGGCCACCGCCTGGTTGGCCGGCAGGATGACGTAGCGATTGCCCTGACGGATCATCGCGTTGTCGGTCCAGGACAACAGGGTTTCGAGAATCGATAACGCCTGCTGCTTGTTGACCGGTCTGGAGGTCGAGAAGCTGACGCTGCCTTTCACGCCCTGGGCGATGCTGTAGTTCTCCTTGAGCAGGTCGCCCATCACACTGTTAATCACCGCCTCAATGGGCTGGTCGGTAAAGTTGAAAACGATATCGCCCTCCTCGGCGTCCGCCCGAATAGGCGTCGCGCGCTGGGGCTGCACGAAGCGCTGGCTGCCGGTGATGATCTGACGCTGGGCAGGCAAGGCTGGCACCGATGCTGAAGCCGACGTTGCAGGAGGCAGATTCTCGACGGCGGGCTCGGGCGATTGCAGCGGGCGGCGTTGCGCGCCAGTGCCGTCGAGTGCCTCGTTGAGCAGTGCGGGATCGTTGTCCAGGTGCTGGCTGGGCAAGGTGCAACCGCTGACCGCCATGGCCGCGGCCAATCCGAACAGCGGCAGGCGCAGCGAAGAAACCCGGGTAATGCGAAGGTGATTTTTCATGGTGCCGAAAGAGATGGAAGTGTGGGAGAAGGCGACGGGGACGGCGGCGGCAAGCGCAGCACTGGCAGGCTCAATGTCTGAGATTGCCCCTGACGGATAAAGGTGGCGACGCGCGGGGTCAGCTGGCTCAAGGTCCAGCCGTTGTCCAGGGTGTCGCCGAGTCTGAGTTTCAGGGCGCGTTTGTCTTGTCGGTGCAGCAGCGCCCATCGGGACGCATCGGCGCCAGTGCCATCGAGCACCACGCCGCTGAGCGTCAGCCCTTCGAGCCGCGTCGCAGCGGGTCCGGGCGCCGCAGCATCCGGGGCTCGATCAGGGCTGAACAAGGGGCGCTGCCACGCGACCTGCAATCGGGCCTCGGTCAGCGACGGTGGTCTGGGCGCTGCCGGGCCGGTCGAATGCGTAGCGCTGTGCCCGGCATCACGCCCGGTTTCAGGCTCCGCAAGCCAGGTCAGGGATTGGCCACCGCCCGACGCGAGCCACGCGAGGCAGGCGACGAGCACCATGGCCAATGCCAGCAGCGCGACGGTCAAGGGCCTGAGCGAAAGACGACGATTGCTCATGTGCGCGGTTCCCGGGTTGTGCTTGTCTGGGTTGTGCTGCCTTGTAGATAGCCGCGCAGCAGCAGGCTGACCTGAAGACGCCCGGCTGGGCCGTGTAAGGGCGCATTGGTGGCGCGGCGCACGCTGATGTTGTCGACAAACAGATAAGGCTGGCCGTATTCGAAAGCGTGCAGCACCCGTGCGAGCGGTTCGGTGCCGCATTCCAGCGTCAGGCTGACCTTGACTTGGCGCCACGATTCGCCGGGTACCGGCTCGGGAACGATCGGCATGCGCTGCGTCACCTCGCAGCCGGCGCCGCTGCGTGACTGGGCCTTGACCACCTCGACCGCATGTTGCATCAGGTCGGCGGCCACCGCGCTGGGGTCGTCGCCCTTGAACAGGCTGCTGCGACTGACCGGGTCCTGTCGAGCGCGTTGCAGCTCGGCTTGCAGGCCGGGGATCTGCGCCAGCAGGCCGGCATAATGTTGCTGCTGCTCGCGCAGGCTCTGAGCTTCGTCGTTCAGCGCCAGCAGCGGGCCGACAAACCAGCTGTCGATCAACACATACCAGATCGCCCAGAGCAACAGCGCCAGCACGATCAGCGCGGACAGGCGTCGCTCACGACGGGTCAGTGGTCGGCGCATGGTCGGCAGTCTCCTTGAGTCGGGCACGTAGCGAGAAACGGTCTTTGCCGGTTTGCGCATCGGGTTGAATGACACCTTGAAACTGCGGGCTGTCCAGCGACAGGCAGCCCTTCATCTGGCCGATCAGCGCGCTGGCCTGCTTGCTCTGACCCGAGAACGACAGGTCGCCGCCCGCCGAGCCCTGGCTGCTACCGACTTCCAGTTGCTCGATCCAGCTGTCTTGACCCACACAGGTGCTCAGTTCGGTGAGCAGCAAGCTGATGGTGGGGCGCGCAGCCTTGAGTCGGGTCAGATAACCCGCAGCGCCCTGGGTATTGGTGAGTTCGTGGCGCAGCGCGTGCAACTGCTGCAGCTGCTCGCGTTGCGCGGCGACTTCGCTGCGCATGGCTTGCACCGCAGTCTCACGCGCATGGAGGAACGACAGCATGGTGGCCACCAACAGCGCCATGCAGGCCCAGATCAGGCAACGGTCGAGCCGCGAGTTGCGCCCACGGCCGGGACGCAGCGCCTCGGGCAGCAGATTCACACCCAGCGGTTGCCCGTCATTGTCGAGCGCGTCGACGCCGGCCAGTGCCAGCCCGCGGTCGGCGCAGGTCTGGAGTATCGCGTCGAGGCGCGTCCTGGTGATGCTGACCAGCAGCACCTTCGCGCGTCCGGCGAGTACCTGTTCAATGCGCGCGGCAAAGTAAACCTCGTCGCGCGCGAACGGCGTGTATCGGTCGATTTCATAGCCGAGCATGCCGCGCAGATCGCGGGTTGCTGCCTGCGGCAGATTCAGGCGCTGGGCCAGAACCTCGCGAGCATCGAGCACCAGTATCCGTGGCAGCTGCAGGTCAGTCGGCTGGGGCAGCGCCTCCGGCAATGGCCAGCTCAGAGGTGCCACTTGCCGAGCGGCCAGCCGCGCGCGAATGCCGGGCGGCAGCATCTCTTGAAGTTCGGCAAGCCAGGCCTGACACCAGCGCTGCATGACACTGCCTTGCCAGCGGCGCAACAACCGCAGCTCAAGCGCGCGTACCGATGCGAGATGCGCGGATAAATAGTCGTTCATTCTTGCCAGCGCAGGACGCGATACGGCCTGGCGCCCTCCTTGGGTGGGTTCAACATCAGGGTCACGCGTACGGTGCTGCGGTGCCCGCTCGGCAATAGGGCGCGGCTGGTTATGGAGAATGTCTGGTCGCCTTGCGTGGCCAGGCCGCGCGCCCTGGGCAGGTTCAACGCGCGGGTCAGCAGCGGCGTGGCCAGTTCGGGGATCGGTCGGGTTTCGCCGGACCAGACGGTCATGTGGGGCATCGCGCACTGGTAAAGCTGCTGGCTCATGCCGGGCAGCTCACCCAGTTCTTCGAGCATGCGTACCGGCGTGGTCCGGGCCCGGCGACGGTCCAGCTCGCGGGCCAGACTGCGCGCCGGATCGGGCGCGGCCCCACAAGCCTGCAACAGCCGGACAAAGTCGTCGGACAGCGCACTGTTGAGATCGAGTTTGCCGCGCTCGCTGCGCACCCGGATGCGCAGTTCGGCGTCGTCGAAACGCTGAAGCTGCACCCGCCCATCGGCCTGCCAGCGGGCGCGAGGATCCCGGCGGCTCAAGGCCTCGACCGCCAGCGCAACGCCCGCCTCGGCCACCATCAGCCCGCGCGTCTGCTGGCTCTGCCACAAGGCCTGCCGATTCTGCAAAGTCACCAGGCTGGCGACTCCAGCGAGCAAGGTGCCCAAAAGCGCCAGGACCCAAAGCACCACCAGCAGCGCCGCGCCGTCTTGCCGACTCATGACACGACTCATGGTGCCGCCGCATCGCTGGACAGGTCCAGGCGGATATCGACCTGTTGCAGGACCCACTCGGCTTCGCCGTCGAGCGACGCATTGAGGCGCACTGCATGGGGCAAGCGCGACGGCCACGGCCATTCAGGCAGCCAGCCGGTCGGTTTGCCGTGCGCGTCAGTGCCGCGATAACCGAGCTGCAATGATTTGACCTGGTGCAGCAGCACCTGGGGATCGCCGAACGACTGCTCGCCCTCGGTACTTAAGCGGGCGAAATCCACTTGCAAGTGATGGTCGACCAGCGCAATTCGCTGTTGATGCAGGCCCCCGCCCAGCGATACAGGCAGCGGGCCGAAAAAGATCATGCTGCCCGGGCGGCCGATGAACACCGTCGACTGATCGTGCTGACCCGGCAACGGCAATGCCTGACTGATCGCCGCGCGCAGAAAGTTCTGTGAAGCGCGGACTTCATCCAGCCCGGTGCTGAAGCGCTGGGCTTTGGCAACGGCCCGGTTCGCGCCGAGAATTGCGCCCGCGACCAGACTCAGCAGCACGCCCAGCAGGGTCAGCACCATGAGGATTTCCAGCAGGGTAAAACCGGCCTGGCGCTTCATGGCGACACCCCACGCCCACGGGCGCGCAGGGTGCTGAACCGCACTGTACGCGGGCCTTCACGGACCGTGAGAGTCAGGCGCAACAGCCTGACCGCGCCAGGCGGCACCGGCTGATCCTGCACATCGAGCGTCCAAGGCAGCCCGTCCCAGCTGCCGATCGTCGAACCAGGCTGCAAGGCGCCGTCGCCCAGTTCCTCCATCAATGAACGGGCCGCGAGATTCAGCCGGTCGCTGTGCCGGGCCTGCTGCAACGCGCGAGCGCTCTGCCCGAACGCGCCGAGCAGCACGGTGACGCACAGCGCAAGCACGGTCAGCGCGGCAAGCATTTCCAGCAGGCTGAAACCGCTCTGGCGGCCGAGGGTGGCGGACGTCATTTCAGAGCATGCATCTGGACGACGCCGGTCAGCCAGGCGACGTCGATGCGCCAGCGCGATTGCCCGCGACCGAGCAGAATGTGCCCGCCGCTCGCCCCGCCATCGGGGTAGAACTCAAAGGCAGCGCCCAGCCGTTCGGCCGTATGCAGTTCAAGGCGCAGGTTGGCCGGCCAGTTCACGGGCTTTTTTCCCGGTGCCCGGACGCTGCGCCGGTCGAGGTCAAAGACCGTTCTGGCCGGCTGGCCACTGACGATGGCCTGCACTCGCGCCGCGCGCAGTGAATCGACGATCTGGCCCAGAGCGCGCCGTTCCGCAGCCGCCTGTATGCCACGGTTCACGGCGACCCCGACAATGCCCGCAGCCACGCCGATCAGGACGATGACCACCAGCAATTCGAACAGGGTGAAGCCGCGATCGCGGGCTGAACGGCGACGCACGCGCTTACTCCCAGTTGCCCAGGTCGGCGCTGTAACCATCACCGCCCGGCTGGCCATCCTGACCATAGAAAATCAGATCGAAGGTGCCGTGCTGGCCAGGAAAGCGATAACCGAACGCATGGCCGAACGGGTCTTTCAGGTCCGAGGGTTTGGCGTAGGGGCCGGTCCAGCCGGACACGTTGCCGGGTTTTTCGGCCAGCTGTTGCAGGCTTTTGGGTGGCGACCCCACGTCCAGCGCGTAGCTTTCGATCTTCATGCCCAGACTCGCCAATTGTGCCTTGCCGGCGCCGTATTTGCCCTTGTCGACGTTGCCGCCGACCTGACGCACCACGATGGTAGCCACGATGCCCAGCAGTACGATCACCGCGAGCATTTCCAGAAGCGTGAAGCCGTGCTGCGCGCGGCGCGCGGTGTTGAATCGAGGCATGGGTGACATCCTTAAATGTTGCTGGTTAGGCTCATCAGCGGAAGCATGATGGCGAGCATGATGACCGCGACCATGGCGGCCATCACGACGGTGAGAATCGGGACCAGCGCGGCAAGCATGCGGTCGATGCCGCGCTTGACCTCGACGTCGAATACATCCGCGACCTTGAGCAGCATCAGGCCGAGCTGACCGGACTGTTCGCCGACCTCGATCATCTGCAGCGCGAGGTCCGGCAACAGTGGGTCGTCGCCAAAGGCCTCGGCCAGCGTGCCGCCGCCCTTGACGCGTTCGGTGGCCTGCTCGACTTGCAGGCGAATCGCATGATTGCCGCTGACATGCCGCACGATCAGCAATGCCTGCAGCAGCGCAACGCCGTTGCCAAGCAGCGTGCCTAGGGTTCGCGCCAGACGCGCGGCTTCCAGACGCTGCAGCAATGGCCCGATGACGCGCATGCCCAGCAAGCGCCGATCATGGCGCTGACGCCGTTGCGGGTCGCGGCGGGCGATGGCGATCAACCAGGCAAAGCCGATCAATCCGGCCAACAGGGCCAGACCGTAGGCGCTCATGAACTCGCCAAGCGCCAGGATGACCTCGGTGATCCACGGCACCGGCACGCCGAGATCGCGAAATATCGGCACGAACTGCGGCACCACGTAGGCCAGCAACAGACCCAGCGAACCGAGCACGCCTGCGATCAGAAATGCCGGGTAGATCAGCGCGTTGATGACTTCGCCGCGCAACTTCTGGCTGCGCTCCAGGTATTCGGAAAGCTGGCGCAGGGTTTCGTCCAGCGCGCCACCGGCTTCACCGGCCCGCACCAGGCTGACGTACAGCGTGGAGAACTGCCCGCCCTGCTCTTCCAGCACCTGCGAAAGCGGCTTGCCGGCCTTGACCTGATCGCGGATGCGTTCGATCAGCGCATGGCGTGGCTTGTCGCCCGACTGCCTGAGCAGGATGCCGAGCGCCCGTTCCAGCGGCTGGCCGGCGCCCAGCAGGGTTGCCAATTGCTGGGTAAAACTGACCAGATCCGCGCCGCCGAGCAACGCCTTGCCCCGACCTCGAAGGCCGCTTTGTGTGCTGGCGCTCAAGCGCAGCACCACCAGGCCGCGACGTTGCAACTGGAGGGCTGCGGCCTGTTCGTGGGCGGCCTCGACCTGACCTTGATGGGAGCTGCCCTGGGCGTCCACGGCGCGGTATCTGAACTCGGCCATGTCAGTCGCCGCGCGTCACGCGCAGCACCTCTTCGAGCGAAGTAATGCCGGCCAGCGCCTGACGCAGGCCGTCTTCGTACAAGGTCACCAGGCCACAGCGGCGAGCCGCCTGCTCAAGCGTCGCAGCATCGGCCTGGCGCATCAGCAGGCTGCGCAGTTCCTCGTTCATCACCAGCAGTTCGGTGATCGCACTGCGGCCGTGGTAGCCGCCGCCGTCGCTGCTCTGGTCAGCGCGGTACAGGCGAATCGGGCGTTGGTCGGTGAAGCGGTCCAGGGCGTGCAGCCGTATCAGTTCGTCCGGCGCGTCGAATGCGATGCGCGTCGCGGGGTCCAGCCGGCGCACCAGGCGTTGCGCCAGAATGCCCTTCACCGTCGAGGCGATCAGGTAGCTTTCCACACCCATGTCCAGCAAGCGGGTGATGCTCGCCGCCGCGCTGTTGGTGTGCAGTGTCGACAGCACCAAGTGGCCGGTGAGCGACGACTGAATGGCGATGCGGCAGGTTTCCAGGTCGCGCATTTCACCGATCATGATCACGTCCGGGTCCTGACGCACGATCGAGCGCAGCGCGGTCGGAAAGTCCAGACCGATCGCGGGTTTGACCTGGATCTGGTTGATGCCTTGCAGTTGATATTCAACCGGGTCTTCGACGGTGATGATCTTGCGCGCCTCGGTGTTGAGCCGCGACAGGGCCGTGTACAGCGTGGTGGTCTTGCCCGAGCCTGTCGGTCCGGTCACCAGCAGGATGCCGTGAGGCGTTTCCAGCAGGTCGAGAAAGGTCTGCAGCCGGGCGCCGTCGATACCCAAAGCCGGAAAATCGAAGCTGACGGTCTGGCGATCCAACAGGCGCATCACCACCGACTCACCGAAACTGGTCGGCACGGTCGAGACACGCAAGTCCAGTTCCCGTCCCTGAATGCGCAGCATGATCCGGCCGTCCTGAGGCAGTCGACGTTCGGCGATATCCAGCCGGGCCATGATCTTGAGTCGCGAGATGACTGCGGCAGCGTAACCGGCTGGCGGCGCTTCGCCGTGTTCGAGCACGCCGTCGATTCGATAGCGAACATTGAGCTGGTTTTCGAAAGGCTCGACGTGGATATCCGAGGCCCGATATTCCACGGCCTTTTGCAGGATCAGGTTGACCAGGCGTATGACCGGTGCTTCGGAGGCCAGGTCCTTGAGGTGCTCGATGTCGTCCTCCGAACCGCCATCGTCATCGAGCGACTCGATCAGAGCGCCCATCTCGCTGCGGCCCTGACCGTACCGTCGTTCGATCAACGCATTGACTTCGCCCGAGGTCGCAACCACCAGCGTCAGCGGTTTCTGGCAGAAGTACGCCACTGCATCGAGTGCCGCGCGAGTGACCGGCGAGCTGACCGCGATGGTGATCGACGTATCGTCCGAGGCCACGCCAATCACACCGTAGTGACGGACAAAGCGTTCGCTGCCGACCGGGACCGGCTCATTGACCTGTTCGGGATCCAGCCGTGGCACATCGAGTAGCGAACACCATGCATCGGCGACCTCTTCATCCCGGACCGCGCCCAGACGCAGCAACATGCTCACCAGGTCGTCATCGTTGGCGCTTTCAGCCAGGCACAGCTTGCGGGCACGGCTGATATCCGACGATTTCAGCCCCGCAACTTCCACCAGTCGCTCACACAGCGAAGTGTTCGACGGTATATCCACGCCCGCATATAACGACATACATAGTGACTTCAGTGAAGTTATTGCCGGAAGGCCCGATGAAAAAACAGCTGCATAACGCCGTAGCGCACCCGACAACAAAAAGCCCTCGATATCAAATATCGAGAGCACTGCCCATGCTTGCAAATGCAACTTTACGGAAAGAAATGCCCAACTAACCTGCAACTTACGCAGGGCGGAATCGGGCAGGTGGCAAGCTTAACAGAACCTAAAACCTAATTGCAACTAGGTTTACACGGAGCTACGACATTGCTTTTTTGCCCGATATTGAGGTGGATTATTGTTTCTAAAAGCACTTTTTTGGTGTCTTATTTCCTGGTTTGGCGATATGCGGCGATCCACCCGTTCGAGGCTCCCGATCCGCACCCGATTTTTTGGCAAATCTCTATATAAATTCGCGCTGTGCGAAAAATTATTTTTTATAGCTTTGAACTTTTAATTGCCTTGGTCACACTTAGGGACCGGCGGGATACGTCGACACGCGTCACATGCCACTTTTTCAAACAATCCCCATTATCGAGAATTGATCGATGACTAGACCCATGCTGTCCGTTTTCAGCGCGATAGTTCTTTGCGCCAGCACTTTTACAGTGATGGCCGCGGATTCAACTGCTGCACAGGCTTCCACCAGCCAGCAAGTACGCATCCAGACCGACGCGAAGCGCGAGCAGATCACCGGCGCCGACAAGGTCGAACTGCCAGCGGCGAAGACGTCCTCTGCCCTGCTCGACGCTCCGGTGGCAACCGACGACGCGCCCGACCAGGCCCAGAGTCAGGAGCAGCAACCATGAGCGCTCTCAAGCACACATTGGGTCTGAGCCTGCTGGCCCTGAGCGTTTCCCAGGCCAGCCTGGTTCTGGCCGCAGGTCCGGTAAGCGGTAATGAAGTCGAGGCACGCGTCAGCGCGGTGCTCGACAACATGAACATCTCCGAGAAGATCAACTTCACCCGCGTCGACGATGGCCGCATGATTCCGCGCCTGGCCAAATGGGGCATGGAGGGCACCGTCGCATACGACTCGTCGATGGGCGTGCACGTCAACAATACGACCTTCGGCGCCCAGTACCCGGCGCAATCGGCGCTGGCGGCCACCTGGAGCATCAACCGCGCCAAGGAATTCGGTCTCGCCATCGGTTATGAAACGCGCATTTCCGGTGGCCAGCAGATGCTGTCTCCGGGCATGAATATGTACCGCACGCCGCTCAACGGCCGCAGCGCCGAGCACGTCAGCGGCGAAGACCCGTTTCTTGGCGCGGTGCTTGGCCCGGCCATTGTCAACGGTATTCAGGCACAAGGCATTCAGGCCGGCAGCAAGCATTACGCTGGCAACGAACAGGAAGCCAATCGTCATTATCTGAATGTCATCGTGGATCAGCGTGCCCTGCGCGAGCTGTACCTGCCGGGCTTCGAATCGTTGGTCAAGAACGCCAACATTGCCTCGATCATGTGCGGCTACAACAAGATCAATGGCGATTACGCCTGTGAGAATCACCACCTCCTGACTGACATCCTCAAGGGTGAATGGGGCTTCCAGGGCTTCGTGATCAGCGACTTCAACTCGGTCACCGACGCCTTTAAAGGCGCCTGGGCCGGCACCGACATCGACATGCCGTCGGGGCTGCAATTCACCGAGGCCAAATTGCTGCCGTACCTCTGGAGCGGCCAGCTGACCCAGAACGTGATTGACGACAAGGTCAAGCGCAACCTGCGCGGCCTGGTCAGCTACGGTTTCGACAAGAGCATCAACAAGGCTCAGACGCTGGAACACCCTGAGTATGGTCAACGCGCCTCGCTGAACATGGCACGCGAATCCATCGTGCTGCTGCGTAACGAAAACACCACCAGCGGCAAGCCTCTGCTGCCTCTGGCGCGAGACGCGAAAATCGCCGTTATCGGCAACCTGGCCTATGACGTGCCGGCGTCGCCGTTCGGCACTGCAAGCTCGGAACCTACCACCTATGTCACCGAGCTGAGCGGCCTGCAGCAACTGGCGTCTTCGAGCAGCAATGTCGAGTTCATCAAAGAGATGTCGCTCAACCCCAAGACCTCGGTCTGGTACCAGCCATCCAGCGGCCAGAACGGCATTCGCAACAGCGGTGTGAAGGCCGAATATTTCTCCAACACCGAACTGGCCGGCTCTCCGACCCTGACCCGGGTCGAGCCCGGCGTGAACCTCAGCTGGAGCACCAACAACAACATCACCGATGGCGGCACCACCACCGTTTCGGGCTTCAGCCCCACGGCTGGTGCCTTCTCGGCGCGCTTCACCTCTACCATCAAGCCGACCATCAGCGGCGAGCAGATCTTCAAGATTCGCGCGGACGGCGCTTACAAGCTGTGGGTCAACGACGAGCTGGTGCTCGAGAGCGACGGCAAGTCGCCCTCCACCGACCTGGTCAAGGCGGTCGCCCACTCCGCCAAGACCGCTCGACTGCAAGCGGGCAAGGAATACAGCGTCAAGCTGGAGTATCGTCGTCTGGAAGGCAGCTTCATTCCGACCCTGGGCGGCCTGACCGGCGTGCAGATGAGCTGGGCTTCGCTGCGGGCGCCAAAGGATCTGTCCAAGTACGACGCGGTGGTCATGGCCACGGGCATGACGGCCGAGTATGAAGGCGAAGCGAGCGATCGCAGCAACGACCTGCCGGAATACCAGTCCGAACAGGTTACCTGGGCGACCAAGGCCAACCCCAACACCATCGTGGTGATGCACAGCGGTGGCGGCCTGAATATGCAACCGTGGGCCAACAAGGTAGGCGCCAGCCTGCACGCCTGGTTCCCGGGCCAGCAAGGTGGTCAGGCAATCGCCGAGATCCTGTTCGGCAAGGTCAACCCATCGGGCAAGCTGCCGATCACCCTCGACAAGACGATCGAACAGAACCCGACGTACGCGTCGTACTCTGACCCAGCCAAGTACATCGGCGACAACGCAGCGACCGAAATGACCTACAGCGAAGGTATCTACCTGGGCTATCGCGGTTACGACAAGAAGCACGCCAAGCCGCTGTATCCATTCGGCTACGGTCTGTCGTACACCACGTTCGCCTATAGCGATCTGAAGCTGTCGACCAATGTCATGACGCCGGGCACTACCGTCAAGGCCTCGTTCAAGGTCACCAACACTGGCGACAAGGCAGGCTACGAGGTGGCGCAGCTGTATGTGCGTCCGATCACCCCTGCGGTCGACCGCCCGGAGAAAGAGCTCAAGGGCTTCACCAAGGTCTATCTGCAGCCGGGCGAAAGCAAGACGGTCACCATTCCGGTCGACTCGCGCTCGCTGGCCTACTACACCGACAGCACGGCGAGCTGGGATGTGGATGCCGGCAAGTTCCGGATTCTGGTAGGCCCGGATTCCGAGACACTGCCGCTGGACCGCACGCTGGTTACCCTGTACCCGGAAAAGCTCACCACCCGTGACAGCAACCCGCTGCCGGAGGCGGTGCGCAAAGCCGTTCAGGTAAGCGCTTCGCAGGCGTTCTAAATCTGCGCGAGCGGGCTCGTCAGCGAGCCTGCTCGACCCGCAGGTCTCTGGCCAGACGTTCGAGGTAGTTGTCGAAAACGCGCATCACATCGACCGTCTTCGGACTTCTGAGCCACTGGATCTGCAATCCGTCCATCACCGAAAACAACTCCTGCGCCAACGCCTTCACGTCGACATCGGCGCGGATCTGCCCCTGCTCGACCAACGTTGTCAGATGCGCGTGCGCATGCTGGTGCGTCAGGTCGAATCGCTCCTTGTACCATTCGAATGCTGGATGTGCGTCGGACAGGCTTTCGGTATTCATCACCATCGACGCCTGACACTCGGCAGCGTCTTCGATACTGAAACCCATGCTCAGCCTTGCAAAGCGCAGAAACCCGTCGAGGGTCGGCTCCATTTCAAGCGTCCGAAACCGCGACACCACTCTCTGATCCCGGCGCTCCAGCAACGCCGTCAACAGCGCGACCTTGTTGGGAAAATGGTGCAGCAGGCCCACGGTCGTGATACCTGCAATCTCCGCCACGTCACGCATCGACGCACTGGAGTAGCCATCGCGCGCGAACACCTGCGTCGCCGCATCCAGCAGTGCCGCTCTGCGCATTTCGCCTTTGGGCGCCTTGCGCCGCTTCGACGGCGGTGTGGCTTTGTCACTCACTGGTCCATCAACTGACATAAATCATCCGAAAACGCTTTGGTTCAAGTTAGCCGAGCCTCGCCGGGCCGACCCCGCGCGCAAACAAGCGCCGCGCCGCCAAGGATGCGGCAATGGTCGAGCAGATCGCAATCAGCGCATTGCCAGTCAACATGCCGGGCAATGCTCCGGCGGCGCCAAACCAGTGCGAACCGGCCCAGACGAAGGGCAAGGTCCCGAGCGTTACCCGCAACCAGGCGAATACCGCGACCAGCCAGGGCCGACCCATGGTCAGGAATACCGACTGGGCGATGAAGTCCAGGCTCATGATGGCCCAGAGCAGCCCGCCGTACCGGCAGAACGCGAGGAACAAGGCACGCCCCTGGCCCGACAACTGGTAAAAGTCGGCGATGGCCCCGCCGGAAAATGCCAGCAGCGCCCACACCAGCAGGCCGTAACCCGTCACCAGCCGCCGGGCGAAGGCGACCGCTGCAAGCGCGCGTTGCGGCAGGCCGGCGCCGACATTCTGCCCAAGAATCGGGGCCAGCGCGCCGGGAATGGCGAAGAACACGCAATAGGCGAACTGGGTGACGCGGTCGGCCACGGTCATCCCGGCGAGCGCCTCGATACCGAAAGACGTCACGCTGGCGATCAGATAGGCAATCGCCACTGGCGTCGCCACGTTACCTACCACGGCAGGCAGCCCGACCCGCAGGGTTTGCGCGCAATGCCTTCGAAACAGCTTGAGGTTCCGGTGCCAGGCCAGGCCGATCAGGCGTCGCACCCAGTACAGCCCGAGCGCCGTGGACACCAGCGCCGATGTCGCATACGCAATGCCCGCGCCCCAGAGCTTGAGGTCCAGCACAAAGATCAGCAGCGGGTCGGCAATGGCCAGCGTCACCGCGCCCGATAGCACAACCCCCAGAGCACGCGCGCTGTGGCCGGCGGCGCGAAGGATCTGCGCGCACATTTGCATCGCGGCCTGCAGGATTGTCGCCGGCAAGGCCAGCCAGATGAAATCGCGAGCGGCCAGATACAGGGTGGTGTCGGCGCCGACCAGATACATTAGGGGTTCTGCGAACGCCAACTGCAGGATGGTCGTGGCGCAGGACGTTGCGACCACCATCATCACCAGGCTGAACGCCTGTCCGCCGAGGCCCTGGGTGCCGCGCTGACCAATCCGTTTCGACAACACCGAGGTCGCCGCAACGATCAACCCGGACACCAGGGCGGTGTTGGCGAAGATCAGCACTTTGGCAATGCCCACGGCTGCAATGAGCAGCGGCTCGTGGAGCATCGACACATAGACCAGCGTCAGGATGTCGACCAGAAACACGGCGAACAGGCTGATGGCACTGGTGCCAATCATCACCAGAACGTGACGCGCCACGGACCCGTCGGTGAACCTCGCGCAGGCTGCGGCCAACTTCCATTACCTCAAGTTCAGAACCGACTCGGACGGGGCTGTTGCCCGGTCAGGAAAGCGCGCGAGTCTACCCGCGCCGGTGCCGGCCTGCCATCGTTTTGCGTCGCAGGTCCGCTTGACGAAGGCCAGCGGGCTGCTCTACTCAGAGTCTTTTGCGTCGAGACATGTCAGGCCCGACCGCCACGCTACGGTCGTGCATCAAACCCGCTGGCTGCTGCCCTGCTGAGGAAGTGGACTCATGATCCTTGTAACGGTCATCAATACGCTGATTATCATCACCGTCGTCGTCATTCACTACGAATGCCTGCAGCGCCTCTATCGGCTGCTGCCCCGACTGGTCCTGTGGCACCGTTTCCGCGTAGTCTTCGGCGTGCTGGGCGCACTGGTGGCACACGCAGTCGAGGTGTGGGTTTTTGCGCTGGGCTATTACTTCATGAACAATACCGCTGGCCTGGGTTCTCTCACCGGAAACCACGATGGCGGTTTCATGGACTCGGTCTACTTCTCGTTCACCACCTATACCACCATCGGCTTCGGCGATATCTCCCCGGTCGGTCCCCTCAAGTTCCTTACCGGCCTGGAGGCGCTGACCGGGCTGGTGCTGATCACCTGGACCGCGTCCTTCCTCTTTATCGAGATGCAAAAATACTGGAACCTGAGTTCGCCGCACTGACACCAAGGGCTCCGCCAGCCTGGCAGTTTTTGTTCAATACCGACCATGGAATACAGATGACCGAACCCACCCTGCGCAGCGCCGTTCCGGCAGACACTTCTCGCTGCTACCAGATCGAAACCAGTGCTTATGAAGGCGACGAAGCCGCGACCGAGCAGAAAATCGCCACCCGCATCGGGCAATACCCGCAAGGCTTCCTGGTCATGGAGCTGGACGGCCAGCCCATCGGTTTCATCAACAGTGGCTGCGCTCACGAGGTCGTGATGTCCGACGAAGCCTTCAAGGAGCTCATTGGCCACGACCCTGACGCGCCGAATGTGGTGATCATGTCGGTCGTGATCGATCCGGCTCACCAGGGCAAAGGCTATTCCACGCTGCTGATGCGCGCGTTCGTCAAGCGGATGGCGAGCATGGGCAAGCGGACCATTCACCTGATGTGCAAGGAGCGGCACGTCGAGCTCTACCGGAAGATGGGTTATCGATACGTCCAGCCCTCGGCGTCGGACCATGGCGGAATGACCTGGCACGAGATGGTGATGGATCTGTAAGGGCGCATTCGCGGAATTTTCCCGGTGCACGACGCTCATTAATGCATGTCCTGATCATCAGACAGCGCATTGCGCACCGGGAGATTTCATGACCACCAGATTCAAGACAGGCGATGCCGTGCGCTGGAACTCCGAAGCCGGCGAGATCCACGGCAAGGTCACCAAGGTGCATACCAAGGACGTTGAATTCATGGGCAAGCACCGCCCTGCTTCCAGGGAAGAACCGCAGTACGAGGTCAAGAGCGACAAGACCGGGCACCTGGCGATGCACAAGGAAAGCGCCCTGCATAAGGGGTAATACCGTTCGCCCGCCCCCCGTCCCGTAGGGCCGCGTTTACCCGCGACGGTCGTTATGCAAACAGTCTGGCATTGCGGGTCGTGAGGGGCGCGGGCGAGCGCGCTCCTGGCGAGCCGGCAGGAACGCGCTCGACCCCGACAGCCGCGACAGCCGCGATACGGTCTGCTCGCCGGTCAGGCCTGCGAGCTTCTGCGCTTGAGGTCGGTATTGAGAATGAAGTCATTCTCGGAGTAGTCGACCGGGCAGTCGATGACGTGCACGCCCTGGCTGCTCACGCAACGCTCCAGCAATGGCAGGAACTCTTCCGCGCTTTCGACTCGATGGCCATGGGCGCCATACGCTTGGGCGTATTTGACGAAGTCCGGGTTGCCGTAATCCAGGCCATAGTCGGTGAAGCCCATGTTCGCCTGCTTCCAGCGGATCATGCCGTAGCCGTCGTCGCGCAGGATCACCACGGTCAGGTTCATCTTCAGGCGGACCGCGGTTTCCAGCTCCTGGCTGTTCATCATGAAACCGCCGTCACCGCAAACGGCTACGACCGGACGGTCCGGATACACCAGATGCGCGGCCATAGCCGACGGCAGACCGGCACCCATGGTCGCCAGCGCGTTGTCCAGCAGCACGGTATTGGGCTTGTGCGCCTTGTAGTTGCGGGCGAACCAGATCTTGTAGATGCCGTTATCCAGCGCCACGATGCCTTCGGACGGCAAGGCGCGGCGGATGTCGGCAACCAGCCGCTGCGGGTAGACCGGGAAACGATTGTCGTCGGCGCCTTCGATGATCTGCGCTTCGTTGGCTTCGCGAATCGCCAGCAGGCGTGTGAAGTCCCACCGCGTGTTGTCGGTCAGCGCCTCGCCGATCTGCCAGACGGCGTTGGCGATGTCGCCGATCACTTCAACCTGCGGGAAGTACACCGGATCGACTTCAGCGGAACGGAAGTTGATGTGGATCACCTCGGTACCGCCGCGAACCATGAAGAACGGCGGCTTTTCGATCACGTCGTGGCCGATGTTGACGATCAGGTCCGCGGCCTCGACCGCGCGATGCACAAAGTCACCGGCTGACAGCGCGGCGTTGCCCAGGAAGCGCGGATGACGCTCGTCGACCACGCCCTTACCCATTTGCGTGGTGACGAAAGGGATGCCGGTCTTGTCGATCAACTGCTTGAGTACCTTGGCGGTCATCTTGCGGTTGGCACCGGCACCGATCACCAGGATCGGGCTGCGCGCATTCTGCAGCTTTTCAACCGCCGCCTGAATCGCCTTGTGCTCGGCCAGCGGACGGCGGCTCAGGCTCGGTGTGATCGGCAGGCTTTCGGTCTGTTCGGCGGCGATATCCTCCGGCAGTTCCAGATGCACCGCGCCCGGTTTTTCCTCTTCGGCCAGACGGAACGCTTCACGTACGCGAGATGGAATGTTGTCGGCCGATGCCAGCTGGTGGGTGTATTTGGTCAGCGGCTGCATCATGCCGACCACGTCGAGAATTTGGAAACGGCCCTGCTTGGACTTCTTGATCGGCTTCTGCCCGGTGATCATCAGCATCGGCATGCCGCCCAGGTATGCGTAGGCGCCTGCGGTCACCAGGTTGGTGGCGCCCGGGCCAAGAGTCGACAGGCTGACCCCGGTTTTACCAGTCAGGCGACCATAGGTAGCAGCCATGAAACCGGCGGACTGTTCGTGACGAGTCAGTATCAGTTTGATCTGAGACTTGCGCAGGGATTCGAGCAGGTCGAGGTTTTCCTCGCCGGGAATACCGAAAACGTATTCCACCCCTTCGTTCTCCAGACACTGCACTACGACATCGGCGGCCTTGGCCATCTGTGGTTCTCCTATCGGGCTTGGTGTGTTCGGAAACAGCGCAACGCAGCGGGACGATAACCCGGCATGCATGCGCTGTCTTGATCCTTCGCTTAAAGATGCGGACGACACTTTCCCACGGGAAGGCACGTTCCGGGGCCTCTATTGCGTCGGCGCGCCCTGCTCGACCATCGCTCGCCATTGTTGAACGCTGGGCCGCGCCTGCATTCTGGAATGCCATTCACGCAACGCGCGGCACTCCTGGGGCACAGGGAGTTTTACCAGCGAGGCGAAAATCATGCCGCCAAGCACGGCGATGTCGGCCATGGAAAAACGGTCGCCCGCCACAAAGGGCTGCCGCTCTAGAACGCTGTTGAAGTAGTGCATGCCACGGGCTGCCTTGTCGCGCATCCGGTTGCCCCATTCGGCGTTCTGATAAAGCTCGACCTTCGGTCCCAGGCCTGGGGTGGCGTGGTGGAAATACACACTGACCGCGTCGAGAAACTCGATCTCGGCCCGTTTGGTCATCATGTGAATGAGCCCTTTTTCAAGCGGCGTTCGTCCTGTCAGGGCGAATTCACCTCCCAGTGCGTCCAGATATTGAGTGATAGCCGTGCACTCGGCGATGAGCGTGCCGTCTTCCAGTTCCAGCACTGGCAGTGTTCCCGAGTAGTTGATCGCCAGAAATTCGGATTGCTTGTGTTCACCGGTCCAGAGGTTTACCGATACGAATTCGACTCTGGAAAGCAGTCCCAGCTCAGCCAGCGCTATACGAACACGGGCCGGGTACGGGCCGTCAAACCAGTCGTGGATTTTCATCATGGATACATTTCCTGCGTCACGTTGATAGATCGAAGCGGTCATGATTTTCACCTGCCTGTCAGTTGGTAGGTAAAGATTGTCCTAGCGGCTTTGCTGATGTCAATCCCTACCTGTCAGTTGGCAGGCAACATTGTCCGCAGGTAGAATCCGTCATCGCCGATGAGCTGAAACATGAGGGAGCAGAAGATGACCGAGAACGCACGGGAAGCCATACTGACCGCGGCCAGAAAGGCCGCGCAGACGCATGGCTACAGCGGCATCAATTTCCGAAGCATCGCCGACGCGGTCGGAATCAAGAACGCCAGTATCTACTACCATTTCCCGAGCAAGGCCGAGCTTGGCGCGGCCGTTGCGCAACGCTATTGGCAGGATACGGTGGAAGTTCTGGAGGCGATGCGTGCCTCCAGCGAAGACCCCAGTCGTTGCCTGCAACGCTATCCGTCGATCTTCAGAACCTCGCTTGAAGACGGCAACAGGCTGTGCCTGTCGAGCTTCATGGCAGCGGAGTACGAAGACCTGCCGGATGCGGTGAAGCACGAGGTCAAAGCGTTTGCCGACGCTAACGTGGCGTGGCTGACCGAGGTGCTGTCCGATGCCGGTGTCGGCAGCCCTGAAGTCTGCAAACGACGCGCTCGCGCCATTTACACCGCGGTCGCCGGCGCACAACTGATCGCCCGGACCCGGCTTGATATCGGCGAATTCGACGACCTGATTCTCAGCTATCAGGAGGCAGGGCTTATTCCGGCGTAACAGGCGGCTGGCAACGGCATCCCATTGCAATGAAGGCCTGTAAGTCTGTGCCTCGCGCAAGGAATGCCGAGATCAATGGCTTGGCCCACCAGCCCTGGTCGAACCGCATGACTCTCAGGCAGTTGCGTGGTTGCGCAAGCTGTATTTCACCACGCCCATGATGACCAGATCGTCCGTTTCCGTGACTTGCCGCGGTGGGTATCTGCGGTTCTCGGACTGCAGCACCACGGCTTCGCCACGCATGTACAAGCGCTTGCAGACCGGCTCCGAGTAGAGTGCCGCGACCACGATATCGCCGTGCTCGGCGTACAGGCTGCGGTCAACCAGCACCAGATCGCCGTGGTGGATTCCCGCGCCCTCCATGCTGTCGCCCTCGACCTTAACCAGATAGACGTGCGGTGCACGAATATCGAACAGCTCGTCGAGCGAGACGTGCTTTTCGATATGATCGGCCGCAGGGGACGGGAAGCCTGCCGAAACCAGTGAGGACAGAAGCGGGAGCCGGGTGCCGCCCGCTGACAGTGGGCCGAGAAGAGTAACGCTCATGGGTGCAGACCTTGTTAGAGTTAGCTGTATGTATATACAGTTAACTCTGTGGCTGGATTGAGGTCAATGCCACATGCAGGAAATTTCCACCAACCACATCACGGGTGACCCTCATGTGCGGACGCTATTCGGTTTACGAACCCATGGATCATTACCTCAGAACGCTGGCGCCAGAGCAGTTGATCATCAATGGTTACGACCAATGGCCGATCGAGCGCTACAACGTCGCCCCAACCACCCGCGTCGAAATCATCCGGCCTGCCGGCGAAGGCCTGAGCGTTGACAAGGTGCGCTGGGGCTGGGCGCCGTTCTGGGCCAAGGGCAAGCGTCCAGCGCCCATCAATGCGCGCGTCGAGACGGTTATGACCGGCAAATTTTTCAAGGAGCTTTGGCCCGATGGCCGCGCACTGGCTCCGGCCAGCGGCTGGTTCGAATGGGTCCAGGATCCGAACGACGCCAAGCGAAAACAGCCGTTCTACATCCGCCTGAAAAGCCAGGAACCGATGTTCTTCGCTGCTCTCGCCCAAGTGCACCCGGGCCTTGAACCCCATGAGGGCGACGGTTTTGTAGTCATCACGGCGGCCAGTGATTCCGGCATGGTGGACATCCATGACCGGCGGCCCGTGGTGCTGGCGCCCGAGGCGGCACGGGAATGGATCGAGCCGGGCTTGCCCGCTCATCGCGCCGAAGCCATCGCGCGGGATGCTTGTCGTCCGGTAGAAGACTTCGAGTGGTTTGCCGTCGGTAAAGCGGTAGGCAACGTCAGAAACCAGGGTGCGGGGCTCATAGAGCCGCTGCCGGATGCGGATAACGCCAATCCTCCGTTGGCAAACTGATATAAGAATAATTACCATTAACGTTGCGACTGATATTTGTTAGCATTCCGCTCGATAAGCGCGCCTGACGTCGGCGCCTGGCAGTTGCAACGCCCCGGTCACCCGACCGGGGCGTTGCCGCATTAAAGGTTTGATATCCATGCCCTCTTCCCCTCAACTTCGCCCGCAACCACGCATCCTGGCCGTGGAGGACGACCCGCTGCTGGCGGCGCATCTGGCCGGGCATCTCGGCCGACGGGGTTTTGCCGTCACCCTGCGCCACGACGGCGATGAAGTCGTGAACCTGGTTCGTTCGCAGGAATTCGACCTGATCCTGATGGACATCATGCTGCCCGGCAGCAGCGGTCTGGAGGTGCTATCCGAGTTGCGCCAGCGCCAGCGCTTGCCGGTGATTCTGATGTCGGCGCTCGGCGCGGAACAGGACCGCATCATCGGCTTCAGTCAGGGCGCGGACGATTACCTGCCCAAGCCGTTCAGCATGCTGGAGATGGACGTACGCATCGACGCGGTGCTGCGGCGCGTGGCCTACGAGCAGCAATCAAGCCAGGAATCGGGCAGCGTGCCGGTCGCTGGCGACCCGCTGCTGCGGCTCGACAAGCAACGCTGTGACGTCTGCCATAACGGTATCTGGGCCGATCTGAGCACCACTGAATACCGGATTCTTGAAGTGCTGCTCGATCATATCGGCGAAGTCATGAGCAAGGCGTTCCTGTACCAACAGGCCATGCACCGGGCATATTCCCTGCACGATCGCAGCCTGGACATGCACGTCAGCCGCATCCGTCGCAAGCTGCAAGCGACTGGCTATAACGGCACCCGGATCGAAACGGTGCGCGGCACCGGTTACGTGCTGACCCGGCTTCTGCCATGAAACTGCCGAACCGTCATTCGCTGCTGTGGAAGCTGATCGGCATGCTGGCCGTGTTGTGTCTGCTGGTGGTCAGCCTGCAGGTGGACCTGAGCAAGCGCCTTCATGAGGCAACAGCGCGGCTCGGGGAGCCGGCCAAGCGCGGCATGACCGCTTATGCCCGTCAGGCCGAACAAGCCTTGCAGGAACGTGGCGCCGAAGGTGTCGAGCGTTTCCTGCGCGACCTGCGCCAGCGTGAGCAGGTGTGGGCCGTGGCAGTCGGCGAGCACGATCAGTCGCTGTCGTCCACGCCGCTTACGGAAAGCGACAAAGCCCGACTGGATTTCGTCCGCAGGCTGGACTGGCTGATCGGGCGTCCTGACGGCTGGCCGACCTTTTACATTCCCTTCAGCGATTCCAAGGGCCGACTGGTGATGGACCTGCCGCGGCGTTTCCACCCGCGTCAGCATCAGAATCTCTGGGAAGCGCTGCTGCAACAAGTACTGCCGACAAGTCTCGCACTACTGCTGGCGGTCCTCCTGTATCGGGTGCTGATCGCGCCGATGGTGATCTTGCGCCGTCAGGCCAATGCGCTGGGCACTGGTGACCTGGCGGCACGCGTCGGCACGCGCCTGGCGGGAAGGCGCGACGAGCTGGGCGAACTGGCACGCGCGCTGAACCACATGGCCGACCGCGTTGAAGGCACGGTCGTATTCCAGCGCCAGTTGCTGCGCGCGCTGTCCCACGAGCTGCGCACACCACTGAGTCGCTTACGGGTGGCCGGCGAGCGCGAGCTGAATATCGACGCCATGCGCCAGCGGCAGGAGCGTGAGGTGCAGATCATGGAACGGCTGATCAATGACACGCTGGAGCTGGTATGGCTGGATACCGAGCGCCCGCAATTGCCGGTCGAGCCCGTGGCGATGGGCGAACTGTGGGAATTGCTGCGCGAGGATGCCTGCTTCGAAACCGGCTGGCCGCCCGAGCGCCTGCCCTGTGACGTACCGCAAGACTGCTGCGTACTGGGTAACCTGAATGGCCTGGCGCAGGTGTTCGAGAATATCTTGCGCAATGCCATTCGCCATTCACCCGAACAGGGCGTAGTGCGATTCGGCGGATCCCGCGATGACAGCAACTGGCACCTGTGGATCGAGGATCAGGGGCCCGGCGTCGATCCTGACAAGCTGGAACAGATGTTCCAGCCTTTTACCCGTTTGCACGCCGCCCGACCCGGTGGCGATGGCTTCGGTCTCGGGCTTTCGATAGCGCGCAGCGTAGTGCGGTCGCTGGGTGGCGATATCCGGGCGGAGAATGCCGGGCCAGGGCTGCGCGTGCATCTGCGGCTGCCAAGTGTATAAAGTGTAAAATATATTTACTCTCATTTGCGAATCACTATCATCCCGCCATCCAGGGACTTGGATGAGCCGTGATTACCGGCTGGTAGCGTGAAGCTCACTCCCTGCTCCCGACGTTACAAGGCTATTCAGCCGCTGCCTCCCCGACCCGGTCGCGAAGGCAACGTTTTCAAGGCAACAGGAGTGTTGTAGATGCAAGCGCAGTTCAAGCTCAGCCACCTTTTCCTGGCCTTGCTGGCCGCTTCACCCTCGATCGTGATGGCTGAAGACACCCGCGAAGTCGGTGCGCCCGCACAGCAGGATGCCCTGCAGCTCACGGATACCCATGTGGTCGCCACCGCCGAGCAGGAATTGAAACAGGCCTCGGGCGTATCGCTCATCACCGCTGATGACATCAAGAAGCGACCGCCGGTCAACGACTTGTCGGACATCGTGCGCAAGATGCCAGGCGTCAACCTGACCGGCAACAGCGCCAGCGGCACCCGTGGCAACAACCGGCAGATCGACCTGCGCGGCATGGGGCCGGAGAACACCCTGATTCTGATCGACGGCAAGCCGGTTACCTCACGCAACTCGGTGCGGTACACCCGCTCCGGCGAGCGCGATACCCGTGGCGACAGCAACTGGGTGCCGGCCAACGAAGTGGAAAGCATCGAAGTACTGCGCGGCCCGGCGGCGGCGCGCTATGGCTCGGGTTCCATGGGCGGCGTGGTCAACATCATCACCAAGCGCCCGACCGAAAAGCTGTCCGGTTCCCTCACCGCCTACACCAACATGCCGGAGGACGACGCCGAAGGCGTCACCAAACGCACCACCTTCAGCCTGTCGGGCCCTCTGACCGATGCGCTGACGTTCCGCGTCTACGGCAACCTCAACAAGACCGACGCAGACGATGCCGACATCAACCAGGACCATACCGCCTCCGGTGCATCGCTGGCGGCAGGCCGCGAAGGCGTGCGCAATAAAGACGTTAACGCGCTGCTCAGCTGGGCCCTCGACCCGCAGCAGACCATCGATTTCGAAACCGGTTATAGCCGCCAGGGCAACATCTATTCGGGCGACGTCGGTACCGGCGCGACCGAATCGCTGGTGCCGGACAGCACCATCAATAGCTGGCTGGGCCGCGAAACCAACACCATGTATCGCCAGAACTTCGCTGTCACTCACCGCGGAGACTGGGAATTCGGTACCTCGCGCCTGCTGGCGCAGTACGAGAAGACGCGCAACAACCGCCTGCTCGAAGGCCAGACCGGCTCGGTCGACGGCGACATCAGCGCCAATGCCGACAAGAGCACCAGCACTTACGACAGCTATCTGCTGCAAGGCCAGCTGGATATTCCCCTGGAAATCCTGGTGCCGCAGACCCTGACCCTGGGTTCCGAATGGAACCGCCAGGTCCTGGACGATCCCAGCACCATGGATCGCGCCATTGGCACCAGCCTGCCCAACTCGGCAGCCGGCTCCCGCGCAACCGACATGGACGCCACCATCATGGCGGTGTTCCTCGAAGACAATATCGAGCTGACGCCCAAGTGGTACCTCACGCCGGGCCTGCGCCTCGATCATCACGACCAGTTCGGCGCGAACTGGAGCCCGAGCCTCAACTCGTCTTACAAACTGACCGACGACATCACCCTCAAGGGCGGCATCGCGCGGGCGTTCAAAGCGCCGAACCTGTACCAGTCCAACCCCAACTACCTGTACCGCAGTAACGGCAACGGCTGCGCACCGAGCCTGAGTTCGACCGGCTGCTACGTGCTGGGCAACGAGAACCTGGACCCGGAAATCAGCATCAACAAGGAACTGGGCGTCAGCTTCGCCCGCGATGGCTGGAGCGCCGGCGTCACGTACTTCCGCAACGACTACGAGAACAAGATCGTCTCCTCGAACGACCTTGTCGACCGCACAGCCATCAACGAAGCGATCCTGCAGTGGGACAACGCCAAGGACGCAGTCGTCAAGGGTTGGGAAGGCAACCTCGGCGTTCCGCTGCTGGGCGACAACGGCGAGACCCTGAGCTGGAACACCAACTTCACCTACATGCAGGAAAACAAGGACGGCGACGGCAACCCGTTGTCGGTAACTCCCAAGTACACGGTCAATACCATGCTGGACTGGCAGGTGAACGACGCGCTGTCGCTGAGCCTGACCGGCACCTACTACGGCAAGCAGGAACCAAGGCAGCTCAATCCGCTGCGCGAAGCTCCGGTGACCGCCGCCAACGAACTGCGCACGCTTGACCCGTACCACGTGTGGGGCATCGGCGGGACCTACGAGGTGAACAAGAACCTGTCGCTCAGTGCGGGCCTCAATAACCTGTTCGACAAGCGCGTATACCGCGAAGGCGCAGGCACCAGCGCTGGCGCCAGCACCTACAACGAACCGGGACGTTCCATCTACGCCTCGATCACCACGTCGTTCTGACCGTAACACCCGGCCCCCGCGCCGGGCACTGCCTGTGGCTACTCACGAGTAAACGCCATGAAAACAAAGTCCGCCCTCTGGCCGACGATTTCCCGAATCACCGCCGCCCTGCTGGGCGGCTATCTGTTTACTTACGCCTTCACCGCCGCGCTGGCACGCCTGCTGCCGCTGGACAAGGTCGATGCGCTGGTCACCGCCAGCCTGTTGTCGTTCGTGGTCTATACCCTGGCGATCCTGTGGGCCTTCGCTTGCCGCAGCGCGCGGCGGGCCTGGGCAGGCATCGCGTTGGCGCTGCCCTTGAGCGCCATCGGTTTCTGGCCGCAATGGCTGGAGCGCCTGGGATGAAAAACAAAACCATCACCCAATCGCTATCGTGGCTGCACACCTGGAGCGGGCTGATCTTCGGCTGGCTGTTGTTCGCGATATTTCTGACTGGCACGCTCGCGGTTTTCGACAAGGAAATCGACGGCTGGATGCGTCCGGAAATCCCGGTCCATTCGCTGGACCAGGTGCAAGCGGCGCAAGTGGCGCTGGACCATCTCGCCGCCACGCAGCCGCAAGCCCGGAGCTGGAACATTGGCCTTCCGACCGATCGGTCGCCTGCCCTGACGGCGTCGGCCGGTGAGCAAAGGCGTGGCACCAGCACCTACCTCGATCCGCACAACGGCCAGGTTCTGGACGTTCGTGAAACCGCGGGTGGCAACTTTTTCTTCCGTTTCCACTTCACCCTCGACCTGCCACGCAACATCGGCATCTGGGTAGTCGGCCTGGCCGCGATGGCCATGTTGGTGGCGCTGGTCAGCGGCATCGTGATTCACAAGAAGTTCTTCAAGGAGTTTTTCACCTTTCGGCCCGCCAAGGGCCAGCGCTCATGGCTGGATGCGCATAACGCCACTGCAGTGCTGGTGCTGCCTTTTCACTTGATGATTACCTACACCGGGCTGGTGATTTTCTACCTGATCTACATGCCCGCCGGTATCGACGCGCTGTTTGATGGCGACCGCGACGCCGCGACACGGGCGATCCGTGGCGCGCCGGTCGAACGGCAGGCCGGAAACAGACCCCAGGGCGCCGAACACCGTCGCGACGCGGTAGCTTCGGCGTCTCAGGCGGCGACGCCACTGACGCCGCTCGGCCCGCTGCTCGCTGAAGCCGAACGGCTGATGGGACCAGTCGCCGGTCTGACGATCCAGAATCCGGGCCGCGCTGACATGCGCATCGAAGCTCGACCGGTGCTGGGCAACCGCATCGAATTGACCAAGGGCCAGAGCATGCTGTTCGACGGCGTGACCGGCAAAGTTCTGCGTCCGCCAGCGGAGAGCCGACCGAGCCTGTTGACCCAGAAAGTCATGTCCGGCCTGCATTTTGCGCAGTTCGGCGGTTACCCGATGCGCTGGCTGTATTTCCTCTGCGGCCTGGCGAGCTGCGCGATGCTTGCAACGGGCGTGGTGCTGTTCACTGTCAAACGGCGGCGTCGGCATGACAGTGAAGGCGCTGTCGCCGCCCTGCTCTACCACGCCGCCGAACGCCTCAACGTCACCATCGTTGCCGGACTGCCGCTGGCCTGCGTGGCCTTCCTGTGGGCGAATCGTCTGCTGCCGATCGACCTGGCGCAGCGCGGTAGCCATGAGGTACAGGTATTCTTCCTGGTGTGGCTGGCGAGCTTTGGCCATGCCATCGTGCGCCCGCGAATGGCGGCATGGCGCGAGCAGCTGGGGCTGACAGCGCTGCTGTGTCTGGGCTTGCCATTGCTGAGTCTGGCGGTGCCAGGCATCCCCTCCACGCAGGGTATCGCGCTCTATGTGGAAGCAAGCAGCGTGGTGATCGGCGTCGTGCTGACCTGGCTGACCTGGAAGCTGGGCCGACCTGTGGAGCCACGCCCCGCGCGTCGGCGTTCCCCTGATACAGCGGAGGTGAATGGATGAGCCTTGCTCTGCTAACCGCCGCGCTGCTGGCCAGCAGCGGCATGTTCGGGCTGTGCCTGGGGCTGGAGCGGCACCACCGGCAGCTGCTGCAACGTCCGCCCCGCGCAGGGCTACTGCGAGCCCTGCGCGCGCTTGGCTGGCTGGCGCTGGCGGCGAGCTTCGCCAGCAGCGTGGCCAGCTGGGGCTGGGCCATGGGCCCGGTGGGCTGGTTCGGCCTGGTATCCCTGACCGGCCTGGCGCTGGTCATGCTGTCGCCCTATGTCATGCGCTGGCTGATCGCGTTGCTGTTTATCGGCTGGCTGGTGGTCGGGCTGCTCACGCTGTTTTGACAACGGGCGAAACGCCGTGGAGCGGGAGCTGATCTTGCGGAGCCAGCTTGCTGGCGATAGTGCCGTTCCAGCTACACATCTGCATCGTCTGATAAAGAGCAATCGCGAGCAAGCTCCCACAAGAACCGCAGCGCTGCACGAACTGTAGGAGCTGGCTTGCCTGCGATCTGCCGGGAACCGGCAGCAAGATGGTTCATGCGGTATAACCAAGGTCGCCAGGATTACTGCCGCTACGCGCCAGATCGCGAGCAAGCTCACTCCCACGCCCTGCGGGCAGAATCAAAAGCGGATTCGCGGGCACCAGGAGTTTCTGCCCAAGGGCGGTTTAGGGCTTCCCCCAAACATAGAATCTCCCACAGGGCCGCAGCACAGCAAGCTATACGAGCGGCTTTAGCCGCGAGGAGGCCGGAACAGGCGCAGCAGATGTGTCATCGCGGGCAAGCGCGCGCCTACAGCTCGCGCTCGTCCATGGTAGATCGATCAATCACCGGGGCGTGCTCGTTCATCAATTCGATGACCCAGTCGATGAACACTCGCAGCTTCAGGCTGATATGGCGATTTGGCGGGTAGGCGATGTACATCGGCATGGGTTCAAGCTGCCAGTCCTCGAACAATGGCAGCAGTTCACCCCGGGCCAACGGTTGTCGCGCCATGTAATCGGGCAACCAGAGCAGGCCCAGGCCAGCCAGACCTGCGGCCAGATACGCATTGCCGTCGTCTACCGCCAGCACGTAGCGGCCCTGGATGTGGACGGTCTCGGTGTCGCGGCGCATTGCGTAAGGCAAGGCTTTGCCGCTGCGTGCCCACAGAAAACCGACGATTCGATGATCCGAATCCTCCAGCTCCCGGGGGTGCGCGGGCGTGCCGAGACGTTGCAGGTAGCCTGGCGCCGCATAAACGCCAAGGCGCAGATCCCCCACCCGCCGCGCCACCAGCCCCTGATCGGTCGGTTCGCCGCCGCGCACCACGCAGTCGACGTTTTCACCGATCAGGTCCACGACGCGGTCGCTCACGCCCATATCGATCTGGATATCCGGGTAGCGCGCATGGAACGCGGGCAGCGCCGGGACCAGAATCAGGTTGGCGAACGGGCTCGGCACGTCGACCCGCAACCGGCCTCTGGGCAGCGCGGCCGCGGCGGACAGGCTGGTTTCCGCGTCGTCCAGATCAGCCAGCAGGCGCACCGCGCGCTCGTAGAAAACCGCACCATCGGCGGTCAGCTTGACCTGGCGCGTGGTACGGTTCAGCAGCTTGACCCGCAGGCGGGCTTCGAGCTGTTGCACCAGCTGCGTCACGCTGGTTTTGCTCATGTGCAGGGTATCGGCGGCTTTGGTGAAGCTGCCCGCTTCCACTACCCGCGCAAACGCCTGCATCGCGTCGAATCGGTCCATCGGAGCCCCTGCTTATGGCGGCGATTGTTTGGAATTTACAAACAGTGCTGGCTAGGGTTGGCCATTTATCGCCTTCGCGCAAGCGCCTAGAGTCTCTTCAACGACAAATCAGTTCGTTAAGACCTTCCGACTGGAGAGACTCATGCCCCATCGCGACGTTGTATTCCCTGCTGGACGCCAGGCGCTGTATGAGCGCAACCGTTATTCGCCGGCCGTTCGTACCAATGGTCTGCTATTCGTTTCCGGGCAGGTGGGCAGCCGTGAAGACGGCTCGCCGGAGCCGGACCTCAAGCAACAGGTGCGCCTGGCCTTCACCAACCTCAACGCGGTCCTGGCCGCTGCGGATTGCACCTTCGATGACGTGATTGACGTCACGATGTTTATCGTCGACCCGCAGAAAAATTTCGAAACCGTGTGGGCGATCGTCCCGGAATTCTGGGGCGAAGCACCCCATCCGACGCTGACCGGCGTTGGCGTCACCTGGCTGTATGGCTTCGATTTCGAGATCAAGGTCGTCGCCCGTCTGCCCGAGGCCGAGCAGCAGTAAACCGAATCGGATGGAACTCAGGGCATTCACAGGGCTCACTTTTCAGGGGCAGGCACATCGTCTGCCCACTGACCAGGAGCCTTGTAATGCCCAGTTCAGACGGCAAAATCCGCTATGGCGTAGTAGCGGGCGGATCAATTTCCCAGGGCGCGTTCATGCCCGGTGTCGGTCAGACGGAGAACTCAGTCATGACCGCACTGGTGACCGGCGACCCGGTAAAGGCCGACCGCCTGGCGCGTCAGTACGGACTCAAAAGCTACAGCTATGACGACTACGCCAGTCTGCTGGCATCCGGTGAGGTCGACGCGGTCTACGTTGCAACCCCCAACTTTCTGCATCGGCAGTTCGTGGTGCCCGCTCTGGAAGCCGGCATCCATGTGCTGCTGGAAAAGCCCATGGCCACCAGCGAGGCCGACTGCCAGGCGATGATCGAAGCCTCGAAACGCTCCGGCGCAAAACTGATGATCGCTTACCGCCTGCATTGCGAGCCGGGCACGCTGGAGATGATCGAGCGGGTACAAGCGAAAGAATTCGGCGACCCGCGCCTGTTCACCTCGACCTTCACCCAGACCGTCAAAGCCAGCAACCATCGTACCGAGCATGGCTTTGCCGCGGGGCCTGTGAGTGACATGGGGCCTTATCCGCTGAACATGGTTCGCCAGCTGTTCAATGCCGAGCCAATCGAAGTCAGCGCAACCGGCATCCGCACCCCCGGCAGCAAGATGAGCACGCCCGACACCGTTACCGTTTCCCTGCGATTCCCGGACGAGCGTCTGGCGCAGTTCACTGTCAGTTCCAGTCTGCCGGACAGCGAGCGTTTTCAGCTGTTGGCGACCGGCGGCCATATCGATGCGTCACCGTGCTTCGGATACGGGGAAGGCGTGGCGATCAGCTACCGCGCCACGATCGGCGAGCAGACCCGCGAGCACGTTCATCCGGTGGTGGATCAGTTCGCCGGCGAGACCGCCTACTTTTCGGACTGCATTCTCAATGACCAGGCTCCAGAGCCGGACGGCGAGGAAGGCTGGCGTGATGTCCTTGTGGTTCAGGCCATCGAGCGAGCGCTGGAAACCGGACAGCCGCAGAAACTTGATCCGCTGCCATCCAGACAACCCGCCCGTCGCAGCCAGCAGCGCCAGTACCCGCTGGCCAAGGCTCCGGAATACATCAACACGGAGTCGCCGACCGAATAACGTCTGCCGCTGAACTCTGACCGGCGCTTGCAGCCAGGCCAATGCCTGCAAGCGCCTGTCGTTCAACCAGACGCGGAAGGACCTCAGTTGCCCTTGGCCGCCATCGCGGTGACTTCCACACGCATGCCTTCCACCGCCAGCGCGGACACGCCGACCGCGGCGCGTACTGGCCAGGGCCTGGCGAAAAAGCGTTGGTACACTTCGTTGAACGCGGCGCGGTCGGCCATATCGGTCAGGTAGATGGTCAGGTGCAGCACGCGATCCATGGAACTGCCGGCCCGCTCCAGCGCAACCCTCAGCGCCTGCAGCGTGCATTCGCTCTGCTCGACGATTCCGCCCAGTTCCAGACTGCCGTCGGCACGCGTTGGAATCTGCGTGGAAACCAGCAGCCCACCGAAGCCTGCCACGTCGGATGAGATGGACTCGGCGTCCGGGTCGGGGAGGAAGGTGATGTCGGAGTTTGCCATTAGGGTCTCTTTTGTCTGATTTAGAGCGGAATTGAAGGCTGGATCGAGGGCGAAGTTTACAGGCGTCATCCGATAACACCATGACGCCCTCGGTTTCAGATCTGCCGGATCAGCGCTGCGGCGGCAATTCCCGCCGCGATGGCGGGCAGCGGCTTTTTGATCAGCAACATGACCACCGCCGTGGTCAGCAATGCGAGCCGTGCGCCGCTGTCGCCCGCCACTGCCAGCGGCGCAAGAAGTGCGACCAGCACCGAGCCGGACATGGCCCCGATGAACAGTTGAACCCGACGGTTGATGGGTACGAACGACATCACGAAAACACCGCCCCACCGGGTGGCCAGCGTGACGATCGCCATGATCAGAACGATGAGAAATGCACCGGAGCCGGTGGTCGCGTCAATGTGCATCGTGCTTCTCCATCCATACCGCACCCAGCAGGCCGCCTGCTATTGCACCCACTACCACATGACTGTTGGCCGGCAGGTACTTGTACGCCAGCAGCGATGCGCAGGCCGCCACGCCCCAGATGACCAGTATGCGCAAGTCCTTTTTGCCCCCCGCTACCATCGCCAGCAGAAAGCAGCCCATCACCATGTCCAGCCCCCAGCTCACCGGATCGGCGATCGCCGCCCCGAAATAGAGCCCGAGCCAGCTGCCCAGCAGCCACGTCGACCACAACGCAATGCCGCCGCCGAGCAACAGCCCCAGGCCCGGTTCGCCACGGCCGAAAGCCTGCATGGACATTGCCCAGTTGGCGTCCGATACCACCAGCATGACCCCGTAACGCCGGGCAGGCGGCAGATTGCGCAGCCAGGGGTACAAGGTCGCTCCCATCAGCAAGTGCCGGGCGTTGATCGCGAACACTGTGACGATCAGCGGGATCAGCGGGACTTCGGCTCCCCACAGCTTGAGCACGGCAAATTGCGACGCCCCGGCGAAAACCAGGCCGCTCATCATGACAATGACCGAATCATCAAGCCCGGTCTGCGCAGCTGCCAGGCCGAATGCAATGCCGAAAACGACCACAAACAGGGAGATGGGCAGCAGTTGCCTGAAACCCGCCCATACACCATCGAGTTGCAGGCGGGATAAACCCTCGTCTACAGATGACAAGATATTGCCTCCTTCACAGAATGACTCCTTTCATACCGCGACTGACTCCAGCGCTGCGCGGGCCCGCGAAGACTACCATCCAGACCACCTGCGTCTACAGGTCAGGACGCCACAAACCGCGCTGCTTTCAAGGCGAAGTCCGCGGTTACCTTGCGCGCAAAGCCTCAAGCACCAGCTTGAAGGCCGGTGAAGGCAAGCGTCGGCTCGGGTAGTAAAGGTGGTATCCGGAGAACCACGGGCACCAGTCTTCAAGAACGCGCACCAGCCGGCCCTCGTCCAGATGAGGCTTGAACTCGTCTTCGGGCAGGTAGGCTATCCCCAGTCCATCGACTGCCGCCGCCGCGATATGGGGTGTGGTGTTGAAGATCAGCTGGCCTTCGACACGGACATTGACCTTGCGCCCCCGGCGCTCGAATTCCCACGCGTCCACGGCGCCTTTGGTGGGAAAACGGATATCGATACAACGATGGTTGACCAGATCCTGCGGCTTTTTGGGCGGCGGGTTGCGCGCAAAGTAAGCCGGTGACGCGACAGCCGCCATGCGCAGTTGCGGCCCGATCGGCACGGCGATCATGTCTTTGTGAACCGTATCGCTGAAGCGCACGCCCGCATCGAAGCGGTCGGCCACGATGTCGCGAAAACCGTAGTTGATGTCGAACTCGACTTTGATGTCCGGATAGGCAAGCAACACCGGTGTCAGTTTGGGCAGCAGGGTCGACTGAAGCACGAAATCACCACAGGTGATACGCACCGTGCCGGCGGGTTTGTCGCGCAGCTCGGTCAAGGCGTCCAGCTCGATTTCGATTTCGTCGAAGCGCTGACCGATGCTCTGCATCAGCCGCTCACCGGCGGCGGTGGGCGAAACGCTGCGCGTGGTGCGGGTCAGCAGGCGAATCTCCAGGCGTTTTTCGAGCCCGGAAAGCGTCTGACTGAGCGCCGACTGGGTGACGCCCAACCGGGCGGCCGCGCGGGTGAAGCTGCCTTCCCGGGCCACCATCACAAAGGCATGCAGGTCGTTGAGGTTGTGTCGAGGCATGGCGTGCGGCCCGGCGGGCTGATGGATATTGATAAGCTGCGCTTATAGCGTGGTTCAGTGTTCATTAGCTTATCAAGCATGCCCCATTCCATGACAATACGGCAAGCCCGCACGATGTGCCCTTACAGCTGACCATTCGCTCGGAGCCCGAGCCTTATCCTCCAAGGACCTTCAATGACCACAACCACCGCCCTGCCCGTCCAGTCTGCTACGCGCCAGGTCTGGGGCGCCGTGCTGGCGATGTCGCTGTGCGCCTTCGCTCTGGTGGCGTCGGAATTCATGCCGGTGAGCCTGCTCACTCCAATTGCGGACGAACTCCGCCTCACCGAGGGCCAGGCCGGGCAAGCCATCTCGATCTCGGGCATTTTCGCGGTCCTGACCAGCCTGTTCATCGCCTCGCTGACACGCAGACTGGACCGCAAGACCCTGTTGCTGTCCATGACCGGACTGATGGTGTTTTCCGGCGTCCTGGTTGCCGTCGCGCCTGACTACACGACGTTGATGGCCGGCCGCGCGCTGCTGGGGATTGCGATTGGCGGCTGCTGGTCGATGTCGACGGCGGTGATGATGCGCATTGCGCCGCAAACCTTCGTGCCCAAAGCCCTTGCCGTGTTGCAGGGCGGCAGTGCCCTGGCGACTGCAGTGGCCGCGCCGCTCGGCAGCTTTCTGGGCGCGCAGATCGGCTGGCGCGGAGCGTTCTTCTGCGTGGTGCCAGTGGCGGCCGTCGCGCTGTGCTGGCAGGCGCTCACGTTGCCAAAGATGCCGGCCGAGCATGGAGCGGGTTCTTCGGTCGGCGTCTTCCGGTTGCTCGGCAGTGCCAAGGTCGCCCTGGGCATGACGGCTGTCGCGCTGCTGTTTATGGGTCAATTCGCGCTGTTCACCTATCTGCGACCATTTCTCGAAACCGTCACGGGCGTGGATGTGTACGGGCTGTCGTTGGTATTGCTGTTGATCGGCGTCGCGGGGCTGGCAGGCACCCTGCTGATCGGCTCACTGCTGACCCACAACCTGTATCGCGTCCTGATCACCATTCCGCTGCTGATGGCGGGGATCGCATTCGCGTTGCTGATATTTGGCGACCACATCGGCGTCACCGCGGTCATGCTCGGAGCCTGGGGATTGATCGCCACTGCCGCGCCGGTGGGCTGGTTCACCTGGCTGTCGAGAACCCTGCCGCGCGACGCGGAGGCCGGCGGCGGCCTGATGGTCGCGATGATCCAGCTGGCGATTACACTCGGCGCCACCTGCGGCGGACTGCTGTACGACCGCGTCGGCTACCAGGCAACGTTCGGCGCCAGCGCCGCGCTGCTTCTGGCCGGAGCGATGCTGGCGGTGATCGTCTCCCGCGCCGCTCCCGTTCGTCACTGACAGGCGTGCAGCCGCCCTCGACAGCAATGGTCTTGGCAGACCGTACGCTTGCGCAGGCATCTATCGCTCGCCCATTGCTTGCCGGTATTGCCGGGGTGTGAAGCCGGTCAGGGTCTTGAACTGACGCGTGAACGCGCTGTGGTCGGTATAGCCACAGCGCAAAGCGACATCGGTGATCGGAAGGTCGCTGAGCAGCAGCCGATGCGCATGCTCCAGACGAACCTTATGGATCATCTGCCGCGGCGTGAGGTGGAATATCCGTTTGCAGTACCTTTCCAGCTGCGCAACCGACGTTCCGGCGATCTCCGTCAGCTCGCTCATGGTCACCGGGCGGCTGAAGTGCGCGCGAATGTATTCGTCCACGGCGGCGAGGCGCTGGTAAGCGGGATGACTGTCGCTGGCCGATTGCAGATCCACGGAAATCCCTGCCAGACCAATGATCCGGTCCTGTCTGTCCCGGATGGGTCGTTTGTGGGTCAGGCACCAGCCAGGTTCGCGACTGCCGTACAGGTGCAGTTCCAGCTGATTCTCCAGCGACAGACCCTGCTGCAATACCCGCCGGTCCTGCTCGGTGTAAGCGGGCCCCAACTGGGCGGGAAAGACCTGCGCGCTGGTTTTTCCGAGCAGCGGCTGCAAATCCCGGAATCCGCACCGCTCGACCAGCGTTCGGTTGGCCATCAGGTAGCGGGCGTGAAGATCCTTGATGAAAATCACCGCATTAGGAATCACGTCCAGCATCGGCAGTAACGGCGCCACGCCTTTGAGCATGTCCTCGATACTGTCCGGCCGCCCCGGACCACTGCTCTGGCACAGCGCAGCGAGTGTGTTTGGCGTCATCACTTGCCCCTTGCTGCTGATCGTCGGGCGTGAATCTAACATTCATAAGCGCCACAAGACACCGATCCGGTCTGAGCAATTGTGCCGATTTCGTCATCCGCAATAACGAAAGTCATCAAGCGCCCGCGCCATGATGCGGTCACTGTAGAGGCAGCTGCAGCCAACCGGATCCGTACCCCATGGACAGCCCTATGAAACAGGTGCAAGTCATCGATTCACACACCGGCGGCGAACCCACCCGCCTGGTGATGGAAGGTTTCCCCACATTGTCCGGCCGCACCATGGCCGAGCGGCGCGATGAGCTGCGCGAGCAACACGATCAGTGGCGTCGCGCCTGCCTGCTAGAACCGCGCGGCAATGACGTGCTGGTCGGCGCGTTGTATTGCGAGCCGGTCTCGGCCGAGGCCACGTGTGGCGTAATCTTCTTCAACAACACCGGCTACCTCGGCATGTGCGGCCATGGCACCATCGGGCTGGTCGCGTCCCTGCGTCATCTGGGGCTGATGGCTCCGGGCGAGCACAGAATCGACACGCCGGTCGGCCAGGTCACCGCCACGCTGCACGAGGACGGCTCGGTCACGCTGGGCAACGTTCCAGCCTATCGCTACCGCCGGCAGGTCCCGGTCGACGTGCCTGGCCATGGCCGGTTCCATGGCGACATCGCCTGGGGCGGCAACTGGTTCTATCTGGTGTCGGAGCATGGCCAGTCGCTTGAGATGGGCAATGTCGAAGCACTGAGCGACTTCACCTGGAAGATGCTGCAGGCGCTGGAAGCGCAAGGTGTCCGTGGCGACGACGGCGCGCTCATCGACCATGTCGAACTGTTCGCCGACGATGACCATGCCGACAGCCGCAATTTCGTGATGTGTCCGGGCAAGGCCTACGACCGCTCACCCTGTGGGACCGGCACCAGCGCCAAGCTGGCGTGCCTGGCGGCGGACGGCAAACTGGCCGAGGGCGAGCGCTGGATTCAGGCCGGGATCACCGGCAGCCGGTTCGAAGGCAGGTTCGAACGGGACGGCGAGCGCATCCGGCCCTTCATCACTGGCCGCGCCTATGTGACGGCCGCCAGCACCCTGCTGATCGACGAGCAGGACCCGTTCGCCTGGGGCTTGTGAACCCTCGGGCCTGTAAACAAAGACGGGCAAACGCATCGAATCCGAATGACCCTCTTCAGGGGGCCATCATGTCCAGGGAACTACCATGTCAAGGGAACTACCATGAACAACAGCATCTTCACCGGCGTCATCCCTGCTCTGATGACGCCTTGCACGGCAGAGCGCAAACCGGATTTCGATGCATTGGTCGCCAAGGCAAGCGAGCTGATCGCGCTGGGCATGAACGCAGTGGTCTATTGCGGCTCGATGGGCGACTGGCCGCTGCTCAGCGAGGACCAGCGTCAACAAGGGGTTGCACGCCTGGTGGCGGCGGGCGTTCCGACCATCGTCGGGACCGGCGCCGTCAACAGCCGCGAGGCGGTGGCCCATGCGACGCATGCGGCCAGAGTCGGCGCGCAGGGCCTGATGGTCATCCCGCGGTTGCTGTCTCGCGGGAGTTCACATGCGGCACAGAAAGCCCATTTTTGCGCGATCCTTGCGGCCGCGCCGCAGTTGCCGGCAGTCATCTACAACAGCCCGTATTACGGTTTCGCCACGCGCGCCGAGCTGTTTTTCGAGTTGCGTCGCCTACACCCCAACCTGATCGGCTTCAAGGAGTTCGGCGGCGCTGCGGACATGCGCCATGCCGCCGAACACATCACTTCTCAAGATGATGAGGTCGCGCTTCTGGTCGGTGTCGATACCCAAGTGGTCCATGGCTTCGTCAACTGCAACGCAACCGGCGCAATCACCGGCATCGGCAACGCACTGCCGCGCGAGGTGCTGCGTCTGGTGGCGCTGAGCAGACAGGCCGCCGACGGGGACGCCCAGGCGCGGCGACTGGCAACTGAGCTGGAATCGGCGCTTGCCGTGCTGTCATCGTTCGATGAAGGCACCGACCTTGTGCTGTATTACAAGCACCTGATGACGCTCAACGGCGATTCCGGCTACGACCTGCATTTCAACGAAACCGATGCGCTGAGCGACGCCCAGCGTCGTTATGCCGAGCAGCAATACACGCTGTTTCGCCGTTGGTACGCCAGCTGGTCTTCCGCACACAGTGACTTCCCAGACGGCCGCTGAAGTGCAGCGTCGTAAAGACAGGCGCCAGGCGGCAGACATTGCCGTGGTCGGCGCCGGCATCATTGGCGTTGCCTGCGCACTGGCGCTGGCCAGACAGGGTCGCCAGGTGCTGGTGCTCGATTCGCTGGAGCCAGGACGCGGTGCCTCGTTTGGCAACGCGGGACACCTGGCGACCGAGCAAGTATTCCCCATCGCCGACCTGTCTATCCTCAAACGCTTGCCTGGCATGCTGCTGGACCCCATGGGCCCGCTGCGTCTGGACTGGAAATACTTGCCGCAAGCGGCGCCATGGTTCGCCCGCCTGCTGCTGAACCTGCGCGCCGAGCCGCGGCAACGAACCGTCGCGGGGCTGCGCGCGCTGAACGAGCAGAGCCTTGCCGCCTGGCGACGCTTGCTCGCCGCCATCGACCGGCCAGACCTGCTCAGACAGGATGGCTCGTTGCTGGTGTTCGAACGCCCCGAATCGCGTCCCGCCCTGCTGGCCTTGCAGACACGCATGCGCGAGCACGGGGTGCCGGTAGACCTCTGGCCTCCCGAAGCCGTACGCCAGGCGGCGCCGCAGCTGAGCGAGCATTTTCTCGGCGGCCTGTTTTTTCCGGCGACCGGCCATTTCATCGATCCTTACAAGGTCGTATGCGCGTTGGTCGAGGCGGCAAAAGCGGCCGGGGTGATCTTCCAGAAAACACAGGTCACTGGCGCCGTGTTGCGTGAAAGTGGCGTGTCGCTGGATACCGCCGTTGGCGGTCTGGACGCCCGGCAAGTGCTGATCGCCTGCGGCGCCCATTCGGCCACACTTACCCGGCAGTTGACCGGCAAAGGGGTGCCGCTGGACACCGAGCGTGGCTATCACCTGATGTTGCCTGGCGAGCCCGACAAGCTGCCCTTTGCCGTCACGTCGCTGGAGCGGCGGTTCATCATGACGCCGATGAGCGAAGGCCTCAGGCTCGCCGGGACCGTCGAGTTCGCGGGCCTTGAAAGCCCGCCCAACATGGCTCGCGCCTGGCAGCTGCACAGACTCAGCCAAGGGCTGTTTCGCGAAGAGCTGAATATCGAGGCCGCTACACCCTGGATGGGCTTTCGCCCGTCGCTGCCGGACTCGTTGCCGATCATCGACCGGGTCTGCGACGGCAAGGTACTGCTCGCCTTCGGTCATCAGCATCTGGGGCTCACCCAGGCGGCGATTACCGCCGAGCGGGTCGCCGGGCTCGCCGCGCCCGCAACAGCTGACACCGCTCTTCAAACACCGCCCACACTAGCCGCGTTCCGTCTGGACCGGTTTTAAGGTTGAGCCCCCACAGGGCGCGGCATCAGGAGCTGCTAGCCTTCAGAGCCATCGATTGGGCGGATGGCGATGGAGGTGCGACATGAAGCGGTTCACTGGTGGTTGCCTGTGCGGCGACGTTCGATTCGAAGCCTCGGGACTGCCCGACCGTACAGGTCTGTGTCATTGCCTGGACTGCCGCAAGCACCACGGCGCGCTGTTCTACGCCGCCGCGATCTTCCCGGAAGCAGCCGTGACCATAAAAGGCGAAACCCGCGAATACGCCGGCCGGTGCTTCTGTCCCCGCTGCGGATCGTCGGTGTTCTCACGCTCTGCGGGGGAAATCGAACTGAACCTGGGTTCGCTGGACGCGCCGGACCAGTTCAAACCGACCTACGAATGCTGGACCATCAGGCGCGAATCCTGGCTACCGCGCTTCCCGTTTCTGAAGCGCTATGTGGGTGATCGGGAATCGTCGTAGCGCAACTAGCGCCAGGCTGGCGGAGCCTTGCACCCGGTCATAGAGATTTGACCATCCGGTCCACATTCCTTAGGGTGGCCGGCTTTGTTCCTGTTCGAGACACCTGATGACCACCCGCTCTACGCTGCCCTCCACTGTCTACCTGCTGGGGTTGACGATCTTTTCTCTGGTAACCGCCGAATTCATGGTCGCAGGCATGATGCCGGCGCTGGCCGCCGCCTTTTCCGTGAGCCTGGCCCAGGTGGGCAACCTGATCGCGCTGTATGCCCTGGGCATGGCATTGGGCGGCCCGCCCGTCACGCTGTTGCTGCTTGCGCGCGGCGTCAGCAACAAGCGCGCACTGGTCGGGCTGCTGGCGGTTTATGTAGTTGCGGGTGCGCTTGCCGCCGCGGCGCCGAGCTACACGGTGCTGGCACTGGCCCGGATCCTGATGGGCGTGTCGAGCGCCGCGTGCATCGGCCTGTGCATGACGCTTTGCGCAGGGCTGGTCGCGCCTCACGCTCGTGGCAAGGCGGTTTCGGTCGTGTTGGCCGGGCTGATGCTGTCACCCGTTGCCGGGGTGCCGATGACCGCCTGGGCCGAGCACCATTTCGGCTGGCGGGCCAGTTCCTGGCTGGTCGTGGCGCTGGCTCTGATCTGCACGGCGCTGGCGGCAAGCCGCTTGCCGACAGTCGCGGCCGGCAGCGAACCTGCCCTCGGCCGGCAGTGGGCGGCGCTGAAAAACCGCAGCCTCTGGGCCGCTTACGTCACCAGCGGGCTGATCATCGGCGCAACCTTCGCCGCGTTCAGCTATTGCACGCCCATTCTGATTCAGGAAGTGGGCATTGCACCCGAGCACGTGGCGCCGCTGCTGGCGCTCTACGGTGTTGCCAACCTTGTGGGCAATATGCTCGTCGGCCGCATTGCCGACAGCCATACCCTGCCAGCGCTGGGCTGGGGTCTTGCCTTACTGGTGCTGGCGCTGACCGGATTCGCTCTGGCGGGTGACCATCTGTGGCTGAACCTGGGCTGCTTTATCGCAGTGGGCTTGACCGGCGTCGCGCTGAACCCGGCGATGGTCGCGCGGGTGATGAAAGCCGCGGAGCCGGGTGCGCTGGTCAATACCCTGCACACTTCGGTTATCACCGCGGGGCTCGCCTTTGGCAGCTGGGCCGGCGGCAGCGTGATCGACGCCGGTTACGGCCTGCGCGCGCCGCTGTGGGTGGGCGCAGGCATGGCGCTGTTGGGGCTGCTCAGCCTGGCGCGACCATGGCCCGCGCGCGCTGTCGTCAAACCCTGCGCTTGAGTCCTGGCCACGACCCTGTACTATCGACGCGGGCTACTGCTGCCCGCCGCTCGCTCCGACCGGAATGGTGAAAGCAGGTGTATGTGCAAACCACGTCAGTTCTCTTGAACGTCCGGGTTTGGCAACGCGAGCGCCAGCAAACCCCGGCGACAGGAGTCATGATGTTTTCAATCGAGCAAGCCAGGCAGATGGCCAGGCGGCTGCGCACCTCGCTGGAGGCGCAAGGCCACGACGTATCCCACAGCGCCGCCCTTGAGCTGGTCGCCCGACAACTGGGTCACAAGGACTGGAACACCGCGGCAGCGCTGCTGCCCGGCCAGCCCGCTCAGCGGTCGATCACTTTCGACAAGCCCATCCCGATCCTGCGGATGTTCGACGAAACCAAGGCACGAGAGTTCTACCTGGACTTTCTGGGTTTCACCGTCGAATTCGAACATCGCTTCGCGGCAGACCTGCCGCTGTACCTGGGTATCGGCCGCGGCGGTGTACAGCTTCATCTTTCAGAGCATCACGGCGACGCCAGCCCCGGCTCGACGATATTCATGCCGGTGCAGAACATCGACCTGCTTCACCAAGAGCTGACAGCCCGGCGCTACGGCTATGGCCGACCGGAAATCGTTCAGCAGGACTGGGGCCAGATTCTGGAAGTCCACGACCCGTTCGGCAACCGCATCAGGTTCTGCCAGAGCTGAGGACCCTTGCGGCCGGCAGGCGCCGGAGCCTGACTCGAATCCTCATGAAATGCGAGCCAGACCGGACGCTCAAGCGGCAACTGATCCACAGGTAGCTGCGCCAGCTCGTATTCCTTGATTCGGCCCGGCTTGACGAACGCCGGGCAAATCCCTCGCTCAGTTTTTGCATTGCGCCACGACTACCTGACAGGTGCTGGGTGTTCCGCCCGATCGACCGGCATAGCGCATGCAGTTGGACATGGATTTCTTGCGCGCCATGTTGAGGGTGTCACCCCAGGCCAGACCGCCCGTGCCAGCGGTAGGCAGCGCTTTCGCATAGCAGTTTGACCCGACGCTCGCGACCATATAGCGGCTGGTGGATGGCTTGCCCGAGCACCCGGCGGTCAACGCCAGGCTGAGCGTGAGCAATGACGGCAGGCTCAAGGAAACCACGCTACGTGAAAAACAGTGGATCGGTTGTCTTGCCTTCATTACTTTCTCCTCTACGTGGTGCAGGCACTGCGTATCAGCGAATGTCCTCGGGGTATTCCGGGGCCGTCCGCCTGAGTGAAGGCTCGGCGTAGCTCGTGTCGTCGTTGCTGCTCTGGAGTCCTTCGCCCTGAACCTTGCTGCTCTGGTATTCAACCGCCAGGCTGCCTTCGATCTGACCCGCCAGGTACAGCGTGCCCGCCATCACGCCGGTCGTGGGATTCTGGACCAGCTTGACCCAGGCCTTGTCGAATGACGAGCCGAGGGTCTGGCGGATCAAGGCCTCGCTGTCCGGGCGATCGTTGGCCTGAATGATTGCCCGCACGCCGATGACACCTACCGAGATCAACGCGCCCGCCAGTTTTCCTGCTACCGCCGCAACCGCGCTGGCGGCGCTGCGCGGCGCCATCTCTGCCTCGATGCGCTTGCTTGCACGGGTGGCCACCGGCGCCATGCCGGCATCCGTCGAACCGATACCCCGGTCACCGCCGGCCTGGTGAATCCGCTCGATCAATGCTGCGTACGCGGGCAAGCTGTGCAACGGCTCGGTGTTTACGATCTGCAACAGCGAAGCATTGCGCGCGGTGGGCGGGCCCAGCTTGATCGCGGGGATTTTTTCGATGCGGCCGTTGAGTTGCGCCATCGGCACCCGATGGCGTTGGGCAATCTGTTTCAGCTGGGTGCCCATCTGTTGCGCGTACCAGGCGGTTGCCTGGCCCAGAATGGCATCCGGATCGATTTCCACCGCCACGGGTGCCAGCACCTGCTTGTGGTACTCCTCCAGCAGATACGCCGCCAGTCGCCTGGCCGACGCGTCTTCTTCACCCTTCGCGCTCAAGGTGTACCAACCGACCTTCATCGACAGCCATTCCTGGGTCCAATAGCTGCTGAACCACGGTATGAACTGTTCTTCGGTCTGCTGATAGACCCGCGTGCGCCAGTGATCCATGGAGCCTCGGGCGAATACCTTGGCCTGTTCGGTGGCCCGCCGTGAAGCATCGACGATTTCCCTGTCCACCTGCCGCCAGGTATCCGGGGAAACGTATACCGGCGTGACCTTCACCGGCACCGGCGGGGTCGAGGCGCAACCCGCCAGTGCGGCTAGCACGCCGACTGGCACGGCGACAATCAGCGAACGCAGGTTCAAGGCGCGACTTCCTGGAAGTGGATCTGACCTGATGCTGTAACCGGAGTATAGGTAGCAGGACCGGGCGAGGCACAACCGGCTGGCAGATGGCGCAACCGGTGCCCTGCCCGCGCAAATCTTTCAATATGTTTCACTTGACTGATGCGTTGAACTAACGCCAACGGCAGACGCTCTTTGCATATGCGCAATTTGCGCGAGCCTGATGGGTCAGCGCATCCGCGCTGAGCATGAGTCCAGGGTCGTTGAACGATAAGGAGCCGCCGTGACCGTTACCGCCCACCCCGTTTACCGAAGCACGCCAAGCCCGCTGCATGCGATCTTGCTTGCCGGAACCGTTCCGCTGTTTCTCGGTGCATTGTTGAATGACATCGCCTACTACCAGACCTACCAGATCCAGTGGAGCAACTTCGCTTCCTGGCTGATCGCAGGCGGGCTGCTGTTCTGCGGTCTTGCGTTGCTGTTCGGGCTGGTCAACCTCATCCGCGCCGATCGCAAGGCCGGTCGCCCGACTGTGTATTTCCTGCTGTTGCTGGTGACGTGGGTGCTGGGCCTGATCAACGCCTTCGAACACGCCAAGGACGCTTGGGCCACCATGCCTTCCAGCCTGATTCTGTCGGTGATCGTAACGGTACTGGCGTGCGTCACCGCGTGGCTGGGACTGACCAACCTACGTTCGGGAGATGCGCAATGAGACCACCAATCGCACTGACTGCCTTGAGTATGGCGTTGTTGTTGAGCGCATGCGGTGGCGAAGGGGAAAGCAAGCAAGCCCTCGGCCCGGACCCCAAGCTGCCTGAACAGGAGCGCGGCCTGCTGCCGAGCATGAAGATTGCCGAGCCGGCGGCATGGGGTGATCAGAAGCCGACCGTACCCGAAGGCTTCAGCATCACTGCCATCGCGACCGATCTGCGAATCCCGAGACAGACGCTGGTGCTGCCCAACGGCGACATCATCGTTGCCGAGGGCCGTGGCGGCAGCGCCGCGAAGCTCAAACCCAAGGACGTGATCGCCAGCGTCATCAAGGCCAAGGGCAACACCCAGGTCAAGGGCGGTAACCGCCTGACTCTGCTGCGCGATGCCGACGGCGACGGCTCCTACGAGACGAAAACAGTATTTGCCGAGAACCTGAACGCGCCGTACGGCCTGGCGTTCGCCGACAACAAGCTGTACGTCGCCAACCAGGATGCGCTGGTCCGCTTCGACTATCAGGAAGGCCAGACCAAAGCCAGCGGCGAGCCGACAAAGCTCACCGACCTGCCGGCCGAGATCAACCACCACTGGACCAAGGCGCTGACCATCAGCCCCGATGGCCGCTACCTGTACGTCGGCATCGGCTCGAACAGCAACATCACCGAGCGCGGGATGGAAGCCGAACTAGACCGCGCACTGGTCTGGCAGATCGATGCCCAGACCGGCGCGCACCGTCCTTACGCTACAGGCCTGCGCAACCCGACCGCCCTGACGATTCAGCCGGAAACCGGGCAGTTGTGGTCGGTGGTCAACGAGCGTGACGAACTGGGGCCGGATCTGGTGCCCGATTACCTGACTTCGGTGCGCGAAGGCGGATTCTACGGCTGGCCGTACAGCTACTGGGGCCAGAACGTCGATCCGCGCGCCCAGCCACAGAACCCGGCCAAAGTGGCGGCTGCCATCAAACCGGACTACAGCCTGGGGTCGCACGTCGCTGCACTCGGCGTCGACTTTTCGGAACCGGCAATGGGCGAGAAATTCGCCAACGGTGCCTTCGTCGGCGAGCACGGCAGCTGGAACCGTCCGAACCCTGTGGGTTACAAGGTGATCTTTGTGCCATTCAGCAACGGTCGCCCTGCCGGCGAGCCCATCGACTTTGCCACCGGCTTCCGCGATGCCGATGGCAAGACCCGTGGCCGGCCGGTCGGTGTCACCGTCGATCCGCGCGGCGCACTGATCATCGCCGACGACCTTGCCAATACAATCTGGAGAGTCACTCGCAACCAGTAAGTCCGCAGAACCGGAGGTGCGTCGCCGCCTCCGGGTTCCAGCCGATAGCGAAGCCGCCAGCTCCCCGCTGGTGGCGACGCGCCCAGCGTCGAACAGATGCAGTTGCTCTTCCGTAATGGCATTTTCATCCAGCCGTCTCGAATTTCTAACATCATCGCCCGTCCACTACCTGTTGCCCTCCTAGCCCCGTTTTACGCGGTCTGTAGCAGGCTTTGCCTTTTCGACACGATGGAAAAATGCTGGTCATCAGCGGTTTTGTGTCAATCATCTGACGTTATTTAAAACGCCTTGTAAATCGTCAATAAATCAACTAACCCTACTTCCTATCATCAAACAAAGCCTCGTTCAGGCTGATCTTGATAAAGGAAGATTGAGATGCGATTGACGCGACGGAGTCTGTTGGCCGGACTGGCTGTAACGAGCGCTCTGGTGCCTGCCGCCTGGTTTGGCACTCGCAAAGTCAGTAATTTTCTTGAGAAACACGATGGCACACCGCCCGAGGCCCGCGTCGAGCCCGCAGAGCGTTCCATGCAACGGCTGAGCAGCCGGCTTCGCGGAATCTGGACAGTGAATATCAGCGGGGAACCCGATCCGACGTACGGTTTGCACGGGCAAGGGATGGAGCTGTTTCTGGACACCGCCGAGCGGGGCCGCGCATTGCGCGGTTTTCTCGATACACCGGATAACCTGCGCGCGTCGACGCTGCCACGCTACAAGGTGGTCGGCGACCTGGTGGGTGCCTCCCCCGCCTCGATACGCTGGAAACTGCTGGACCGGGATTCGACACGCTATGTGCCGATCTGTGAATTCACGGTCATGCTCGATGATGCCAAAGCTGCCCGCGATGGGCTGCGAACAGAGCTGTTGACCGGTCGCGTCCAGACGATGGGCGCAAGCAGCGGTCTGCCCGTGCCGGGCCGTGGGATCGAGATGATCAAGCGTCCGATGCCCACTGCCCGTCAGCATCGGGGTTGCAGCAAGGAGCTGCTGGCCTGGGGGACAGCCCCGGAGAACCGCCTTTACCACCAGCTCTGGCACGCCTCGCGAGACCGTTGGCACGAATTGTCCCAGGCGCAACGCAACGCATTGCGCGGGCTGGGATGGCAACCAGGCCCGCTGGACAAGGAACGGCATGCGCGAGGTCGCAATATGGATCGCAATGGCTCAGGCGTGGATTTTTTCTTCATGCACCGCCACATGCTGACCATCGCCCGCCCATTGAACGCGCCACCCGCCTGGCGACATTTTCCCCTTCCCCATCCCGCCGTGGAGCAGGACTGGGCGGGCTTCGCGCGCTACTTTGAAAACGTCGACGGTTGTTCTGTGCCGCCGATCTGGCTGAGCCCCTCTGACGAAAGGTTTACCGAAGGCCTGGAGATTCTGAAAAGCCCCGAAGCGTTCCACGCCAACTTCCAGATGTGGGATTCACGCTACCGCGATGTCGAGTATCTGTCGCGTCTGACACTGGGGCAGTTCGGCACCGAGGTTGAGTTGGGGCTGCACGACTGGTTGCATATCCGCTGGGCCAGTATTCCGCGTGATCCGGGCGACGGCAGCCTGGTGCCGGCCGGCCGCGAACCCGCCGATTTCTCCCAGCGCTGGTTTGGCCCCGAATACGACTGCCTGGTCGACTCGCTGTCATCCCATCTCAACCCGGTGTTCTGGTGCTTCCACGGCTGGATCGACGACCGCCTGGAAGACTGGTTCGACGCCCACCAACGCGTGCATCCAGGCCAGGTGGTGCGGCGCCGATTGCTGGACGTCGATTGGTTCGAGCCAGGTCCATGGGTCGAGATCGATCAACCATGGATGGGGCCGCTGACCCACGGCTGCTTTTCGCAGCCCGGCATCAACGCCATCAAACCCATGGAAGCCGACATCGACGTCATGAAACTGGCATTGGAAATCGCCACCCGTAACGACGATGATGCATCTGACGCCGTGCAACGAGCGCCGCGACGCCCGGATTATGCACGCAACCTGCCCGTGCGCACCCACGGCAAGGTGTAGCCTGTGTGAACACAGCGCGTCGCGGCCGCCACGAGGAACCATCGGTGACTACCATCGAACATGCACAGGCTCTGCACCACGACGGCTATACCCTGCTGCCAGCGCTGATCGATCAGGACCGCGTCCGGGCGGCGCGCCATGCCATCGATGCCTTGCGGGCGCAGCACTGGGACTATCAGGGCGTGCTTGATCACTACAAATGCGTGTTCAACCGGGATCCGTTCTGGCTGCTGTTCCTCGACCTGCCTGCAGCCATCGATCTGGCCGAGGCCGTGCTGGGCGCCGACTGCCATGTGATCGGCCAGACGGCCTGGCGTTGCCATCCCGGCTTCATCGGCAGTGACCTGCACCTCGACCACCTGCCTCAGTTAGTGATGGCAATGCCGCCGCAGCTGCTGGACGATCCGGCCTTCGAACTGCCGATGACCATTTGCACCCTGCAACTGTATCTGGACGATATCGACGAAGCCCTGGCACCGACCCGGGTGATACCCGGCAGCCATCGGGCAGGCCGACCGCCCCAGGCGGGCGAAACGCACTGGCGCGGGAAACCGCCCCATCCGATCCACTGCCGGGCGGGCGATGCCCTGGTGTTTCGCAGTGAACTCTGGCACGGCGGCAGCCCCAACCGCGATCCGCACCGTAGTCGTTACATGCTTCAGGTTCACTACGGACGCCGCATGGTGGCGCAGAAATTTTCGCCTTATCTGGAGTGGCGGTTCGACCCGGCGATCATCGCCGCCGCGACGCCACGCCAGCGACGTTTGCTGGGCGACCACGCAGAGGCTGAATATGACTGATCGCCGCCCGGATTCCGGTCCGGGCGGCAAACCGACGATCCGGCTACGGATCAGCGACCCTGCGCGGCAATGTCAAAGCGGTCCAGATTCATGACTTTGTTCCACACCGCCACGAAGTCGGCGACGAACTTCTCCTGCGCGTCGTCGCTGGCATACACCTCACTCAGCGCCCGCAGTTGGGCGTGCGAGCTGAACACCAGATCGACACGCGTGCCTGTCCATTTGATCTCTCCGGTCTGGCGGTCGCGGGCTTCGAAGGTTTCGTTGGCGTCCGAGGTTGGCTTCCATTGCACACTCATGTCCAACAGGTTTCTGAAGAAGTCGTTGGTCAGGGTTCCAGGCCGACGCGTCAGCACGCCGTAGCTGCTTTGCCCGACGTTGATATCCAGTACCCGCAGGCCACCGAGCAGAACGGTCATCTGCGGCGCGGTGAGGGTCAGCAACTGCGCCTTGTCGACCAGCAGCTTTTCCGCGGATACCCGATAACGGCCCTTGAGGTAATTACGGAATCCGTCGGCAAACGGCTCAAGAACGCTGAAGGACACGACATCGGTCTGCTCTTGCGAGGCGTCCATGCGGCCCGGTGTAAACGGTACGGCCACGGGATGGCCTGCGTCCTTCGCCGCCTGTTCGACACCCGCGTTACCCGCCAGGACGATCAGGTCAGCCAGCGAGATCTGCTTGCCGCCAGACTGAGTCCCGTTGAACTCGTTGCGTATGCCCTCAAGCGTTTCCAGCACGGTGGCCAGCTGTTGAGGCTCGTTGACCGGCCAGGCTCTCTGCGGCTCCAGGCGCAGACGTCCGCCGTTGGCACCGCCCCGCTTGTCCGAGCCACGGAAGGTGGAAGCCGCCGCCCAGGCGGTGGACACCAGCTGCGACACCGAAAGCCCCGAGGCAAGGATCTTGCCCTTCAGCGCAGTCACATCGTTCTCATCGACCAGCGGGTGATTCACCTCCGGTATCGGGTCTTGCCAGAGCAGCTCTTCGCCTGGCGTTTCCGGGCCCAGATAGCGAGCGAGAGGCCCCATGTCGCGATGCGTCAACTTGAACCAGGCACGCGCGAACGCGTCATCCAGAAGCTGCGGATTCTCCAGAAAGCGTCTGGCGATCTGTTCATACGCCGGATCGAAACGCAGCGCCAGATCGGAGGTGAGCATGCGCGGCTCCTGCCGCCTCGCTGGATCGTGGGCGTGCGGGATCTTCCCGGCACCGGCGCCGTTCACCGGCTTCCACTGGTTGGCACCGGCCGGGCTCTTGGTCCGCTCCCACTCGAAGCCGAACAAGTTTTCCAGGTACTCGTTGCTCCAACGGGTCGGTGTCGACGTCCAGGTCACTTCCAGGCCGCTGGTGATCGTATCGCCGGCTTTGCCGCTGCCGAAGCTGCTGCGCCAGCCCAGTCCCTGCTCTTCCAGGCCTGCGGCTTCGGGCTCGGCGCCGACGTTGTCGGCGGGGCCTGCGCCGTGGGTCTTGCCGAACGCATGCCCACCGGCGATCAGCGCAACGGTTTCTTCATCGTTCATCGCCATGCGACCGAAGGTTTCACGAATATCCTTCGCCGACGCCTCTGGATCCGGCACGCCCTCGGGGCCTTCGGGGTTCACGTAGATCAGGCCCATCTGCACCGCTGCCAGCGGCATCTCCAGATTACGCCCGGCGGGGTCGGTGCGGGTCTGTTCTTCGCCGTGATGTTCCGGCTCGGCTACCAGCGTGCCCTCGCCCGGCTGTTGCATGTCCTTGTGAGCGCCATAACGGTCTTCGCCGCCAAGCCAGGTGGTTTCCGCGCCCCAATACACGTCCTCAGCGGGTTCCCAGACATCCGCGCGGCCTCCGGAAAAACCGAACGTCTTGAAACCCATGGATTCGAGGGCCACGTTGCCGGTCAGAACGATCAGGTCCGCCCAGGAAATCTTGCGGCCGTACTTCTGCTTGATCGGCCAGATCAGTCGGCGCGCTTTGTCGAGGTTGACGTTGTCGGGCCAGCTGTTGAGCGGTGCGAATCGCTGCTGACCGGCACCCGCGCCGCCCCGCCCGTCAGCCGTGCGGTACGTGCCGGCGCTGTGCCAGGCCATGCGCACGAACAGCGGACCGTAGTGGCCGAAATCCGCCGGCCACCAGTCCTGTGACCTGGTCATGACTTCCAACAGATCCCTTTTGACAGCGGCAAAGTCCAGGCTCTTGAACTCGCTGGCATAGTCAAAGCCTTCACCCATCGGATTGCTGAGCGAGGAATGCTGGTGAAGAATCCTGAGATTGAGCTGGTTCGGCCACCAGTCACGGTTGGTCGTCCCGCCGCCGGCAGCATGGTTGAACGGGCATTTCGATTCGGTTGACATGATTGATCCACCTTTGGTCGTCTTCATCCAGCCATCCGCCCATGCAGGCGTCGGACAGCGGCGAGTGAACGCTGTAGCTCACGGTGCCGGACCGGTCGCGCGATCAATCAATCGGTCGGTTCTGACAGACTCAGGCGGCGGCGAAAACCGCCGGCACGCGAGTCCACAAAGTGCGCAGTAAGCTTGAGCTCATCTTGTTTACGTTCAGGCTAAGCGGGACGGCCGAAGCCGACGCTAGGTCAAGCCTAGTCGCGTTGCGCCAGACTTCTAATAGTCAAAGCATTCGTGATCGATAGAGAGACTCTGTCAGCCCAATCCGCGTGGCGCCCACTTCCGCCAGGACCCGCAGGGCCAACGCTGCGAGCCGGCAACCGCCGCCTTGCAAGGCCGCGCAGCCGACGGAAATCGCGGGTGCATGTGCTTGTTTTTTTCCGCCAGTAGGCCTAACTGTTAGATGCGAAGCCGAATGCGACTCGCGTCTTGATCACCGTGTGACACTCAGGAGATTTGGACATGGCTACTGCAATTTCACTGGCACCGCTGCTCCGTCACTCGGTGGGTTTCGACCGTTTCAACGATTTGTTGGAGTCAGCGCTGCGCAGCGAAACAGCCTCTTGCTATCCGCCCCATAACATCGAACGCTACGGAAACGACCATTACCGCATTGCCATTGCCGCCGCGGGCCTCTGTGCCGATGACCTGGAACTCAAGATCGAAAAAAGCGTGCTGATCGTCTGCGGCGGCGAAGCCGTGACCGATGCAGGCGCGACTTACCTGCATCAGGGCATCGCCCACGGGACGTTTCGGCTGGTCTTCCACCTCGCCGATCACATCGAGGTGCAGGGTGCCACCTTCAAAAACGGCCTGCTGACGATTTTCCTGCTGCGCGCCGTCCCCGAGGAGGCCAGGACCCGAAGGATCACCATTCAGACGCCGGGCGACGATCTCGATGGGCGGCAATTCAACCGGTCGTGGCCGGCCAAGGGCGCTCCATAAGCCAGGATATGCGTCCCGCTTTTGTCCGCAGCAGCGCGCTCGCCCGCGACCTGCCGCTCTGTTGCGAACAAATGTGTTCCTACGTCGCAGCGCGCTCCGCCGCGTCACGGCGAAAAGCCAGAACCCGAGAACGAGTGCGCTGGCAGATTTCGTCGTCCTGATTAAGCGCGACGCTCTCGATGATGACCCAGCCGCGATCAGGCCTGGAGTTCGACGGCGCGTTCTCCTTGATCGTGCTTATCACCCGCAAAACATCGCCGGGGCGCGTTGCCCGTGGCCAGCTCACCTCGCTGTTGGCGCCGATCAGCCCGTGCGCCAGCGGAACGCTTTCCACCAGCAGCCTCATGATCACCGCCGAGGTATGCCAGCCGCTCGCCGCCAGGCCCTGGAAAAAACTCTGCTGCGCGGCCTCAGGGTCGAGGTGGAACGGTTGAGGATCGAATTCTTCGGCAAAGGCCTTGATACGCTCCGGTTCCATCACGTAAGTGCGGCTGGCGAAGGTTCGCCCGACCGTCAGGTCTTCCAGATAAAGCACATCCTGCGTCTGCTCAGCTGCCATTGAAAAGCTCCGTAATACAGTTGCAGCCCAAGTGACTGCGCCTCCATCAGCGTAATGACAAAACCGTGTTCTTCAAGCCGCCGGAGCAGGTAATGCTGTGCCCCTTGGTAGTGGATCGAGTTGCGGCCGCTACATCAATAGCCGGCCGTTAACAGGAGTTCGTAACACCGCGTAACACCATCCGTCGCCGACTTGGCACAGTCCCGTAGCAGCGCGGTCGGAAAAGTGAGCCAGGCGGCAAGTGCAACCTGGCCAGGAGCGGGCAAGACCCTGCACCGGCAATCTTTCAACAGTACCGGCAAAAGTACGGGGCAGGCGGTTCCCCCGATGGAGTAGTGAGATATGAAAGACACGATCTTTATGGCCATAGCAGCCGTGGGTATTTCCATAAGCATTGGTAGTGCACAGGCTGCCGAAACGAAGAAGGTCGATGTCTTGCTGGTGGGAGGCGGCATCATGAGTTCCACGCTTGGCATCTGGCTCAACGAGCTGGAGCCGGGCTGGTCGATGGAAATGGTGGAACGCCTCGACAAGGTGGCTGAAGAAAGCTCCAACGGCTGGAACAACGCGGGGACCGGCCATTCGGCACTGGCCGAGCTGAACTACACGCCCCAGGACCCGGACGGCAAGATCAACATCACCAAAGCTATCGAGATCAACGAAGCGTTCCAGATAACCCGGCAGTTCCTGGCCTGGCAGGTGCAGGCGGGTGTGCTGAAGAATCCCCGCTCGTTCATCAATTCGACACCGCACATGAGCTTTGTCTGGGGCGATGACAACATCAGTTTCCTGAAGAAGCGTTATGAGGCGTTACAAGCCAGCCCGTTGTTCCGCCCTATGCAATTCTCCGAGGATCACGAACAGATCAGAAAGTGGGTGCCGCTGATGATGGAAGGCCGCGACCCCAACCAGAAACTTGCCGTGACCTGGACGCCGATCGGTACCGACGTGAACTTTGGTGAAATAACCCGCCAGTTCGTCGGCCATCTGCAAAGCAAGCCCAACTTCACCCTCAAGGTCTCTCACGAAGTTCAGAACATCACGAGAAACGAAGATGGCTCCTGGCATGTGGAGTACGAAAACCTGAAGGACGGCACTACTTCGGCCACCGACGCCAAGTTCCTGTTCGTCGGTGCCGGCGGCGCCGCGCTCCCGCTGCTGCAGAAAGCCGGCATACCGGAAGCCAAGGACTACGCAGGTTTCCCGGTCGGTGGTTCGTTCCTTGTCACCGAGAACCCGACCATTGCCGAGCAGCATATGGCCAAAGCCTACGGAATCGCGTCGACCGGCGCGCCGCCGATGTCGGTTCCGCACCTGGACACTCGCGTGCTGGACGGCAAGCGAGTGATTCTGTTCGGGCCGTTCGCAACCTTCTCCACCAAGTTCCTCAAGGAGGGTTCTTACTTCGACCTGTTCGCCAGCATGACGCTCCACAACGTCTGGCCGATGACCAAGGTAGGTGTCGACCAGTTTGATCTGGTGCAATACCTGGCCGGGCAACTGATGCAGTCTGATGACGACCGCTTCAACGCGCTCAAGGAATACTTCCCGCACGCCAAGAAGGAAGACTGGCGCTTGTGGCAAGCGGGCCAACGCGTGCAGATCATCAAGCGCGATGAGCAAAAGGGTGGCGTTCTCAAGCTGGGCACCGAAGTCGTAAGTTCCAAGGATGGCAGCATCGCCGGTCTGCTCGGCGCATCGCCAGGCGCATCGACCGCGGCACCGATCATGCTGGACGTGCTGCAACGCCTCTTCAAGGACAAGGTCGCCACACCGGCCTGGCAGGAGAAACTGCATCAGGTCATCCCCAGCTACGGCACACGCCTCAACGACGACCCCAAGCGCGTGATGGAGGAATGGACGTATACCTCGCGCGTCCTGCAACTGACGCCGCCGCCTTCCATCGAAGATCATCCGGCCGCCGTCAAGCCGGCCACCGACCCGGTCGGCCAGAAGAACAGCGCCATCGACCCCGATCTGAACCCCGAGCCGCTCAAGCCCGAGAGCCAGAAGTCGGACGCGAAGAAGCCCTGAAACATCAGGACTCCTGAAACCGCAATAGCTCAGCGTCAGCCGTTGTGCATGCCACAGGCCCGGATATCTCCGGGCCTGCTGGTTTTCGTTCGCTGCAGCGGCGCCCATGACCCGTCATCTCGGGCGCTGGATGAGTTTGAACTGACGCTGGTATTCGTCGGTTATCTCCCGCGCTTCACTGTTACTGGTGACGACACGCGGGGTAATCAGCACGATCAGCTCGGTGCGGCCTTTGCTGCGCGACGATGCACCGAACAGCCAGCCCAGCCCTGGGATCGACCCCAGATACGGCACTTTGCTGACACCCTGGGCGTCGTCCTGCTGGATCAGCCCGCCGAGCAGTACGGTCTGGCCACTTTGCACCGCCACCTGAGTAGCGATGGAGCGCGTGGATATGCGCGGATTGACGTCAGGATCAGCAGTGTCGTTGGCATCGCTGACCTGTTGCTTGATGTCCATGTACACCAGACCGCCAGGATTGATGCGCGGCACCACGTCCAGAATCACACCGGTCTGCACATACTCGACACTGCTCAGGGTCGTGTCGGTGTTGATGGTATTGACCGTGGTCTGGCTGATGGGGATGTTGTCGCCTACCTGAATCTGCGCCTGCTGGTTGTTCATCACCACCAGCGACGGCGCGGACAGCACCTGGGTTTTGCCATTGGTCTCCAGCGCGCGAATCGCCACTTGCAGATCGCCGCCGACGAATGAGTAGAAGAAGGTATCGGCGGCGCCCAGCCCGACCCCGCCAAAACCCAGCGCGCCCTGACTGCCGCGCGCGTTGCCGATACCGGGCGTTGTGGAATTGCCCGCCAGTTGGCCCAGATACCACTGCACGCCCAGATCCAGTTCATCAGTGAGCGACACCTCAAGGATGCGTGTTTCGATCTGCACTTGCATCGGCGGGTTGTCGAGGCGGCGGATGGCGCTTTCGATTTCCGCCCACTGGCTCGGTCGGGTTCGTATCAACAGTTGGTTGCTGCTCTTTTGCGCGGTGATACGGGTGCTGTCGTCCAGTTGTTTGCGACCGTCCGCGCCCGGCTCTTCTTCGGCACCGACCTCGGTGTCCGTATCGGTGGCGGCCGGGTTGCGCCCGACGTCGTTCTGCATGAAGGAGCTGTTGTTGCGGCCGCCGCCCGAGCTACCGCTCAACCCGCCGCTCAGTCCGCTACCCTGACTGTCGAGCCCGCCGCCGTTCTGGCGACCGCCGATGGGCGATGACAGGGTGGTGGTGTTCATGCCCGGCGCGACCTCGACCGCGGCTTCATCCTGGATCTGCCCGGAACCATAGATCTGCCGCAGGTAGCGGCCCAGATCGGTGGCCTTCATGTTACGCACGTCATATACGTAGAGCTGCGGTTCATTACCGCCGCCGTTGTCGATGGTGCGAATCCATTCACCCACTTCCTCCAGGTACTGCGGTTGCGAGGAGATGGCGACCACCGAATTGGTGCGTTCGATGGGCATGAAGCGCAGCATGCCGGCGAGCGGCGTGCCGCTGTCCGGGCCAAACACCTTCTGCAACTCGGGGAGTAGTTCGGCAACCGTTGCACGTTGCAACCCGAACACGCCGATGGACATACCACGCAGCCAGTCGACATCGAAGGTGTCGATGCTGGCCTGATAGTTGGCCAGCTCATCGGCGGTGCCCGCCATGCCCAGCAGATTGCGCGCCGGGTCCACCAGCAGGAAGGCGTTTTCCCGTGCGAAGGGCTTGAGCAGTTTCTGCATTTCCGTCGCCGAAATGAAGCGCAGCGGAAACAGCCGCACCGACAGCCCGGCGCCCGGCTGGCGCATGCCAATGGACGGCACCAGTTGGCCGGCGACCGCCTGACTGGCCGGCAGGATGAGGTAGCGATCACCCTGACGGATCATCGCGTTGTTGGTCCACGACAACAGCGATTCGAGGATAGCCATCGACTGAGCCTTGTCCACCGGGCTGGAAGTCGAGAAAGACACCTCGCCCGTCACCCCCTGGGAAATGCTGTAACTCTCTTGCAGCAGGTCGCCCATGATGGTGTTGATGACCGCGACAATCGACTGGTTGTTGAAGTTGAACATCACCCCGCCGCTGCCGTCGCCCTGACGCGGCCCCATCGGGACGGGGCGGCCCACCGTATTGGCGGGCCCCTGAATGAAGCGCTGATTGCCCCGGATGATCTGGCGCTGCGCGCGACTCGCCGGGCCCGGCGCGCTGCCGGGCGTCGCCGACAGGCTTTCCTCCGGCACAGGGCCGCGCTGCATGCCCGTTCCACGCAAGGCCTCCCGCGTGAGGCTGTCGTCCTCGTCCAGCGCATGGGGCGCGGTGCATCCGCCGAGGATGCATAACACGGCAAACGCTGTGATGTGAACGGATGACGGCATGGTTTAGCGACCTTCGACTACAGCGGTTGGAGGTGCGAGCCCGTCGGCAGCGCTCGATGCGGATGGAACGGACTTGCCTGCAGGCCCCACGCTTTTGATATTCGGCAGCCTGGGCGTGGGCAGCTGCAGACGCTGAGTACGACCGTCGAGCTCGAACTGCACGGCCTGTTGTTCTATGTGTTGCAAACGCCAGCCGTTACCCAGCTTTGCGCCTTCGCGCAGGCTCAGGTCGCGGCCATCCGCCTGTTTGAACAGCGCGCGGCGAACGCCTTGGGCGAACACGATGCCAGTCAGCTTCAGGCCGCCAAGGTCGGCCGCGCCTGCCCTGACGGTACGCGCGGCCTGGTCGGGCTGGCGGGTCGGGCTGAACAGCGGCGTCTGCCAGGTATTGGCCAAACTGTCGAGGGCGACTGGCGCGGGCAGCACTGGGAGCGCCGTCGAGGTCGGGTCGGTAGCCGGTTCCGTGGTCTGGGACCATACCGGCTCGCGACCCGCGCCGCTCAGCAGCCAGACCACCACCAGGGCAAGCACCAGCGTCAGAGCCGCCAGGCCCTGAATCAGCGGTTGGCGCCAGGCGCTCATTGCCCCGACTCTTGCGTATCAGACGTAGAAGCGCTCCTGACCAGATAACCACTGACCAGCATGTGCACACTCATACGCCCCGCCCCCCCGTCGACTGGCGCGTTGCCGGCTCTGCGGATCCTCAGTTCGTCGACGAACAGCCAGGGTTGACTCGTTTCCAGCTGGTGCAACAGGGCCGCAAGCGGTTCGATGGCGCAGTTGAGGTCAAGGCTCAGCCGTACGGCGCGAAACGGCTCCGCAGCCTGTTCCTGAGCAACGATCGGCATCCGCTGCGTGAGTTCACATCCGGCACCCCGCGACGCGTTGGCCGCTACTTTCTGAGCGACACTCTGCATCAGGTCCGCGGCAACCGCGCTGGGGTCGTCGCCTTCCAGCAGCATGCCATCCAGCGCCTCGACAGTCGGCGTGGCCTGCATCGTCTTTTGCAAGCGATCACGCTGGGCGAGCAATCGCTCGAAGCGCTGGTGCTGCTCGCGGACCACGGCCATTTGAGTTTCCACCTGACGCAAGGGGCCGAGGACAAGCGGCTCGACGATCAGGCCATGGAAGACAGCCAGCAGCAACGCCACCAGCAGCCACGCGCCGATACGGCGTTCACGAGCGGTCAGTGAGCGCCGCATGACCGGCCTCCCCGCGGACTCTGGCGCGCAGGTAAAAGCGCTCGCGGCCGCTGGCCGGGTCCGGCTGAATCACGCCTTGGAACTGCGGCTCCGCAAGATGCGGGCATTCCTTGATCTGCCCGATCAGCCCGCTGGCCCGTGCGCTCAGGCCAGCCATATCGACCTGCCCTTCGACGTCGATCTCCAGACTTTGCAGCCAGGTGTCCGACTGCAGGCAGCCAGTCAGCTCACTCAGCAGCTGCGCGCGCCCCGGCTGACGCGTCCGGCGTTCGATCAGAAACCGCATTGCGCCCCGCGAGTTATCCCAGGCATTGCGCAGCGCAGCCACCTCACCGGCCTGCTGGCGCAGCTCCTGAACCTCGGCCTGCATGGTGGCCAGCGCGGACTCGCGGTTGTGAAGCCAGAGCAGCGGGATGGCAATGACCAGCGCGATACAGGCCAGGCTGAGCGCCATGGTCAGAATGCGGCCTCGCTGATTGCCGGCCGGTCGATACTGAGCAGGCAACAGGTTTATACCCATCGGCGCGCCGCCGGTATCGCGCACGTCCACCGCTTCCAGTTCAAGTCCGACGGCCTGGCAATCGCTCAGGCATTGATCGAGAAACTCGCGACGCACCAGCACAAGTGTGACCCTGGGCCGCTCATCGCTGCCGGGCTCACGGCGCACGGCGTAGTAGACCTGCTCGGCACTGAATGGCGTGAAGCGGTCCAGCTCATAACTGATCAGTTGGTGCAGATCGCGCGCCGCCGCGGCGGGCAGAGTAAGGCTGTGCAGCAACACGGCGTCGTTGGGCAGATCCAGCACGCCGCGGGTTCCGGGTCTAGGCGGCTTATCGGCTGGCAGTTCAGCGGCATCGGTCAGCGGCCAGTTGAACCGACGCGGCTCGTTGCCGGATCGAAACGAGCGCTGCATCGCCAGAGGCAGGCTGGCGAGCAATTCCCGGCCCCAGGCGTAAAGGAACGCCCGCGCGGCGCTGCCTGGCCACTGCGCTTTGAGCCGTGCCTGCCGGCGCCAAAGGGATTCGGAACTCATGAGCGATGACCTCACTCGTTATAGCGCACGACCCTGAAAGGCCGTACACCGCTCTCCATGGGTAACAGTAGTACCGTGCTGTCGAGCGCGGCGGTGAACCCGTCGGGTAAATAGGCTTGCACGCGAATCTCCAGCGCCTGCCCGGCGTCAGCGCCAAGCGGCGGCAGGCCCGGAAGATTCAGCGCGCGTTGCAGAACCGGCGTGGCGAAGGCCGGCTCTGGCGACTCCAGCCCGCTCCACACAGTGACGTGGGCACGCACCGCCAGATACAACGCGGCGCTCATCGTCGCCAGATCGCGTAGCTCTTCGAGCGCCCGCAACGGAGGCTGACCCAGGCTCCGACGCTGCTCAAGGCTGTCCGCAAGACCGCGCGCCTGAGCCGGTGACGCCCCGAGCAGCATCAGCAGCCGGGCAAAATCGGCGGCCGGTGCGGCGTTCAGGTCGAGCTTGCCGCGCTCGCTGCGAACCGACACCTGTAACCGGGCGTCGTCGAACACCAGCGTCTGGGTTGTGCCATCGGCGACCCAGCGGCGATTCAGCGCGGGATCACTGAGCATTCTTACGGCCAGGTTCATTCCGGCCTCCGCCGCCAGACTCGCTCGGGTGTGCTCGCGCTGCCACAACGCCAACCGTGCTTGCTGGCGCACCTCGACCACCAGCGTGCCGAGCAATATGGACAGCAGCGCCATGGTCCATAACACCATCAACAGCGCCATCCCGCGCTGATGTTTCATGGCGCGGCCTGCAAACCGCTAAGCTCCAGACGCAGGGCGACCACTTGGGCGAACCAGGGCACAGGCCCGTCGCTGGTCATTTCGATGCGCACCGCTTGTGGCAGCCTCGACGGCCAGGGCCATTGGGTCAACCAGTCAGTCGGCCTGCCCTGCTCGTCGCGGCCGCGATAACTGAACCGCAAGGCACGAACGTCGTGGAGCAGAATCTGCGGCTGCCCCCACGAGGCTCCGCCGGTGCGGGCCAGATGCGCGAAACGAACCTGCATGGCCCGGCCAGCGCCGCTTGGCACGGTCTCGACGACATGCAGCCGAATGCCGCCGCCGAGCGCGCTGTGCAACCCGGCTGCAAAGCTCAGCTGCCGGCGCTGGCCGTCGAACACCATGACCTGTTCGCCCCCCGATGCCCCGATCTCCAGCGGCAAGGCGCCCTGCAAAGCCCGGTACAGAAAATTCTGCGTCGAGCGCATTTCTTCCAGCCGCTGGCTGTAGCGCTCCCCGGCGAGCAACGCGCGGTTTGCGCCCACCAGCGCCGTGCCGAGCAGCCCCATCAAAACCCCGAGCAGCCCCAGCGCCAGCAGCATCTCCAGTAAGGTAAAGCCGCGCTGCGACCGCCTCATGGTGCAAGCTTCGGCTGTGACTGAACAACCAGGGTGCTGACCCGCAGCTCGCGGCCCGCTTCGCCGACCGTAAGCTGGACTCGAAACAGCGGTAACAGGGCCGCGGGACCGGGCTCGCGACTGACCCGCACCTGCCAGTCCACGCCGCCCTCGACGCCCTGGCGCACCCCGACCTGAAGCGGCTGTTCCCGCTGCTCATCCAGTACCGTCCGGATCGCCAGGCTGAGACGGTCGCCGGCGCGAACCTGCTCCAGGGTCCGCGCCGCCTGGCCGAACGCGACCAGCAACACCGTGCAGCCCAGGGCAAATATGGCCAGCGCCGCGAGCATTTCCAGCAGCCCGAATCCACCGGCCACGCGCTTCATCGCACCACCTGCCAGTCAACATGACCGGTGAGCCAGCCGATGTCTATGCGCCAGCGCCGCCCTTTTCGGTCAATCAGCAGGTGCCCGCCACTGGAGCTGCCGTCGGCGAAAAACGCTACGGCCGGGCCCAGTTCGGCCGCGGTGGTCAGCTGTAAGGCAAGGCTTTCAGGCCAGCGGCGAGGAGCCTGGCCGGGCACCTGAAAGCTGCGAGCCTGCAGGTCGAACTGCAGTTGTCTGGCCGCGCCGTTGAGCACGGCTTGCGTGCGCGTCTGACGCAACGCCGCGACGATTTCGCCCAGCGCCTGCCGCTCACGCGCCGCTTGCAGTCCGCGTCCCAGCCCGCTGCCCAGCACACCGAGCGCCAGCGCCACCAAGGCGATGACCATGATCAGCTCCAGCAGCGTGAACCCGCCTGCCGACGCGCGGGCGTTCATTCCCAGTTACCCAGATCGGCGCTGTAGCCTTCGCCGCCTGGCTGGCCGTCCTGACCGTAGAACACCAGATCGAAGCTGCCGTGCTGACCGGGGGAGCGATAGCCGAACTCGTGTCCGAACGGGTCCTTGAGGTCCGACGGCTTGGCGTAAGGCCCGGACCAGTGGGTCGCGCCGGCGGGCTTTTCCACCAGTTGAGCCAGTGTGCCGGGCGGCGCCCCCATGTCCAGACCGTAGCCTTCGATTTTCATACTCAGGCTGGCCAGTTGCGCCTTGCCGGCACCGTACTTGCCTTTGTCGACATTACTGCCGACCTGTCGCACCACAATGGTCGCGACGATGCCCAGCAGCACGATGACCGCCAGCATCTCCAACAGGGTGAAGCCACGCGGGCGCGCCCGGAACGTCATGATCGAACCCTCAGATATTGCTGGTGAGGCTCATCAGCGGCAGCATGATGGCCAGCATGATGAACGCCACCAGCACCGCCATGACGATGGTCAGCGTCGGGACCAGAGCCGCCAGCAGGCGGGCAATGCTGCGTCGGGTTTCACCGTCGAAGACTTCAGCGACCTTGAGCAACATGGTGTCGAGCTGGCCGGCCTCTTCACCGACATGAATCATCTGCAGCGCCAGATCCGGCAGCAGTCTGTCGCTGGCCAATGCCAGCCCCAGCGATCCGCCGCTTTTCACGCTGTCGATGGCCGCCTGCACCTGGGCGCGGACAGCCTGATTGGTCGCCACCTCCGCGACGATTTTCAGCGCGGCAAGCAGGCCGACCCCGTTCTGCAACAGCGTGCCGAGCGTCCGTGCCAGGCGCGCGGCTTCCAGACGTTGCAGCAACGGGCCGGCGACCGGCCAGGCGAGCAGCCGCCGGTCCCAGTGGACGCGCCGCGCCGGGCTACGCAACGCCCGACTCGCGACCACGCCCGTGATCACCAGGGCGGCCAGCACCAGCAACCCGAACCGGTTGAAGAAGTCGCCAAGGCCCAGAATCAGCTCGGTCACCAGCGGGATCGGCACACCCAGATCCTGAAAGATCGGCACGAACTGTGGCACCACATACGCCAACAGCAAGACCAGTGAACCGAGCACGCCCACCACCAGAAACGCCGGATAGATCAGCGCATTGATCACCTCGCCACGCAGCGCCAGGCTGCGTTCCAGGTAATCGCTCAGTTGCCGCAGGCTTTCCTGCAAGGCACCGCCCGCCTCACCCGCTTGCACCAGGCTCAGGTACAAGCCGCTGAACTGCCCGGGCTCTTCGGCCAGCGCCGCCGACAATGGCTGCCCGGCCTTGACCCGTTCACGTACGCGGATCAATACCGGTCGCATGCGTGACTGCTCGCTTCCCGGCTGCTGGATCAGAATGCCCAGAGCGCGCTCAAGCGGCAGCCCGGCGTTGAGCAGAATCGCCAGCTGCTCGGTGAACGCCAGCAACGCCTGGGCACCCAGGCGGCGGTCCAGGCGCCACCGCGCCCAGTTTTCATGCGCCGGTTCGACGTGCAGGACCATTGCCCCCTGACGCTGCAACTGGCGGGCGAGATCCAGCGGATCACCCGCCTCCATCAGGCCCTGACGCGTGCTGCCATCGGTTTCCAGAACGCGAAAACGAAACATCGCCATGATGGGTCTGCTCACTCGCTGCGCGTGACGCGCAGCACCTCTTCCAGAGTTGTGACTCCGGCCAGCGCCTGGCGCAGGCCATCTTCATAGAGCGTACGCAGCCCGCCGCGCCGCGCCGCCTGCTCCAGCGTGCCGGCATCGGCATGGCTCATCAGCAGGGTGCGCAGCTCGTCGTCCATCACCAGCAGTTCAGTGATCGCGCACCTGCCGTGGTAACCACCGCCCGGCGCGCCGGGTCTGGGGCGGTACAGTCGCACCGGACGCTGCGAGGTAAAGCGTTCCAGGTCGTGCGCGGCCACCAGGGCCGCGGGCGCGTCGAACGCTTCGCAATGCTCAGGGTCTAGCCTGCGGACCAGGCGCTGAGCCAGAACGCCGATGACGGTGGACGCGATCATGTAGCCTTCCACCCCCATATCCAGCAGGCGGGTAATGCTCGCAGCCGCACTGTTGGTGTGCAGTGTCGACAGCACGAGGTGGCCAGTCAGCGACGACTGGATGGCGATGCGGCAGGTTTCCAGATCGCGCATCTCGCCGATCATGATCACGTCCGGGTCCTGGCGCACGATCGAGCGCAACGTCATGGCGAAATCCAGACCGATCGAAGGTTTGACCTGAATCTGGTTGATCCCCTCGATCTGGTATTCGACCGGGTCTTCGACGGTGATGATTTTCCGCTCGCTGGTGTTGAGGCGGGTCAGCGCCGTATACAGCGTGGTCGTCTTCCCGGAACCGGTCGGCCCGGTCACCAGCAAAATGCCGTGCGGACGTTCAAGAAGCGCCAGCAGACCCGGTAACTGCTGCTGATCGAAACCCAGGCTTTGCAGATCGAAACTCACGGTCCGGCGATCGAGCAACCGCATGACGACCGATTCGCCGAAACGGGTCGGCACGGTCGACACCCGCAGATCCAGCTCCCTGCCTTGCAGGCGCAGCATGATCCGCCCATCCTGAGGCAGGCGACGCTCGGCGATATCCAGGTGCGCCATGATCTTGATCCGCGAAATCACGGCCGGTGCAGACGCGGCCGGCGGCGCCTCGCCATCGATCAGCACGCCGTCGATGCGATACCGCACTTTGAACAGATGCTCGAACGGCTCGATATGAACGTCCGATGCCCGCTGTTCCAGCGCGCGCTGCAGGATCAGGTTGACCATGCGGATCACCGGAGCCTCGCTGGCGAGGTCGCGCAGATGTTCGATGTCTTCGGCCTGACCGCCCGAGTCGCTGTCAATGTTGTCGACGATGCTGCCCATGGCCGAGCGACCGGTGCCGTAATAGCGCTCGATCAGAGCCTCTATGTCGCTGCGCGTCCCTACGCGCAGCCGCACCCCGGTCTGGCAGGCGAAACTCATCGCGCGGGCTGGATAAGGATCACCCGGATCACTGGTCATTATCTGCAAGCTGTCTGTCTCCCATCCCACAGGCACGACGTGCTGGTGGCGCAGAAACCGTTCGCTGACCGGCGGCAGCGGATCGAGTGAGACGGGCGCCTCGCTGGCGCTCAGCAGCGGCAGTCCGAATACCGCCGCCCAGGCTTGCGCCATCTCAAGCTCGGAAACGATGCCCAGCCGGGTCAGGATCCCCGGCAGTTCACCGCGCTCCGCCCCGTCAGGCAGCAGCCGTGATACCCGCTCCAGATCGCCAGCCTTGAGGCCGGCATTCGACATAAGCCACTGGCACAAAGCTGCGTCATGGTCGTGCGCAGTGTCGCGTTCAGCGCCGCGGTCAAGGCTTGGTAGTGGTTCCAGTCTGGGTGGCGGGACGGCCGCCTTTTGTCGAATTGTCATGTTTGCCGCCCGCCGCCTTGGTGTCGTGAGTCTGGGTCATGACTTTTGAATCCGCGGCGCCTGCGGTGTTCGTAGCGTCGGCACCTCTTGCCAGAGTTGATACTGCGAGCAGCGCGATCAATACCGTTATCGTTGTTATGGAGCGCTTCATAAAATTCTCCAACTTAGTTAGCTAAGCAAGTATCCCGATGAATGTTCTCCGTCCTTTGAGTGAATCAAGAAGTCACCTTAGCCGTGCATTGCCAACCGCGCAACCTGCGTAACACCGTCGGCACCTGGCACTGCGGAATTTATAAAAAACAAACAGCGGATAGATAATTACAATAACCGCTGCGCCGCTGGCATTTGACAGCTTTTATGGTTTGGGCGTCCTATGCACGGGTTATTGAAGGGAGGTTATAAAACCGCCATCCCGGCAATAACAACGGCTATACGAGGCGGGAACTGCAGAATGACGATGCGCCCGACAAAGCGGAGCGGTACAGACTCTCCGCAGTCCTTATTACAGGCACTTTTGGGCAAATCTGTAATACCTGATTAACACTTTGGCCTCGTTCGTTATTATTACGCCCGATCTTTTTTCGGAAGATCGCCGGTGGGAGTAATTAAAATGAGAACAATGACTTCACCACGATTTGCAACTGCTTTGACCCTTCTCGCTGTCAGTATTGCCCAGTTCTACACCAGCTCCGCCGTTGCCCGGAATGCACAGGAAGCCGAGGCCATGGCTCAGCAGACCCTCAGTCAGATGACTCTGGAAGAAAAATTCAACTATCTTGGCGGCACCGGTGGCTGGGACATCAAGCCTCAACCCCGTTTCAATCTGCCGCAGATTCTCGGCGCGGACGGCGGCCTTGGCGTGCGCTACACCAATCAGGGTAATGAACAGGGCGTCGTGTACCCCAGCGGGCCGAGCCTTGCGTCCACGTTCAACTTGCGAAGAGCCGTGGATTTCGGCCGGGCGCTGGGTTATGACACGGCCACCGGCGGCTATCACTACATCACGGGCCCCGGGATGAACACCTACCGGACGCCCTATGGCGGACGCAACTTCGAATACCTGACCGGCGAAGATCCGTTTCTCGGTGCGAGCATGGCTCCGGCCGTCATCAACGGCATTCAGTCGCAAGGTGTCTGGGCCGACGCCAAACACTACGCGGCCAACGATCAGGAAACCAATCGCTTTGTTCTCAACCAGACCACGCCGGAACGGGTACTCAGGGAAATAACATTGCCGCCCTTCGAGTCAGCGGCGAAGAACGGCAAAGTTGCGCTGATGATGTGTTCCTTTCAGAAAGTCAACGGCGAATATGCCTGCGAAAACAGTCTGCTGTTACGGGAAATCCTTAAAACCCAATGGGGTTATGCCGGGTTTGTACAATCCGACTATGGCGCGGTGATCAACGGACTCAATGCCGCCCAGGCCGGCACAGATGTCGACATGCTGTTCGGCACGCAAATGAACAGTACCGTGCTCACGCCGTATATTGAAAGTGGTGTTCTGAGTGTCGCCACCATTGATGATAAAGTGCTGCGCATTCTCCGCCAGATCTACCTGTTCGACTTCGATACTTATGTCCCGCTGAGAAATCACGACATGGATAATCCGGCCAGTAATCAGGCCGCCTTGAATGTCGCGCGCGAAGGTATTGTTCTGCTGAAGAACAAGGACAACTTCCTGCCGCTGGACCGTAATAACGTGCAGAGAATTGCGGTGGTCGGTGATCTTGGCAAATACGCGCCGCCTACCGGCTTTGGCAGCGCCTTCATATCGGCGCGCAATTATGTAAGCGAAACCAGCGGCATGGCGCAAGTCGCGTCCAATGCGGAAGTGACATTCCTCGACAGTCTTTCACTGGATCCGGCCGGTGTCGTCTGGAGCCATCTGGCCAGCGACGGCACCACTTCGGTAGCCGGTCTGAACGCCGAGTACTTCACCAACGCCGACTGGTCCGGAACCCCCGCGGCGACCCGTGCGGAAACCTACGTCGACCTGGACTGGGACAGCGACACCGGTCTGCCTACGGATGGCAACACCGCCAGCACTTCGATTCGCTGGAGCGGACGGGTCACCCCGACCATCAGCGGCGAGCACATTTTCAAGGTGCGGGCCGACGGGGTGATCCGCTTGACGGTCAACGGCCAGCGCATCATCGACAACGGCGACGGACTGCCACTGCCCAACAACTTCATCCCCCCCACTATTCCCGAATACGCCAAGCTGTCGCTGCAGGCCGGCCAGACCTACGACGTGACGCTGGAATATTCGCGCAGGCCCGGTTATGTCGCGAGCCTGGGCGGCTACACCGGCGTGCGCATGAGCTGGGCATCACTGGTTGCGCCGAGCAACATCGCCGACTACGACGTGGTGCTGGTTGCGGCCGGTAATAGCAACGAATACGAAGGTGAAGGCTGGGACCACCCGTTCGAGCTGCCGGAGTATCAGAGCCAGCTGATTCAGAGCATCGCCAGTCAGAACCCCAGGACCGTCGTCGCCTTGCATGGCGGGACCGGTCTGAAGGTAAGCGATTGGGTCGATCAGGTGTCCGGGCTGCTGCACGCGTTTTACCCCGGCCAGAACGGCGGCCAGGCGCTGGCCGAAATCATCTTCGGCCGCGTCAACCCTTCGGCGAAAATGCCAATCAGCCTTGAACGCAATATCGAGGACAACCCGCTCTACGCGGATTTTCCGCAGTTTGACAACGAAGGGACCATCACCGAAATCAGCTATGCGAATGATCTGTACCTCGGCTACCGCGGCTACGACAAAAAAGGCACCAGGCCGCTCTACCCGTTCGGCTACGGGCTGTCGTATACCCAGTTCAGCTATTCGGACATTCGCATCACGCCCGCGGTCGCTATCGGCGATCTGCCGATCCGCGTGTCGTTCGACGTTACCAACACCGGCCAGCGTGCCGGCGCGGAAGTCGCGCAGTTGTACGTGGGCCAGCGCAATCCACGCGTCGACCGTCCAATCAAGGAGCTCAAGGGTTATCGCAAGGTCCTGCTGCAGCCCGGACAGAGCCGTCGCGTGACCATCGAACTCAACGGTCGCTCGTTGGCGTACTACAACCCCGGCAGCAGCAACTGGGTGATCGACCCGGATGTGTTCGATATCAGCGTGGGCGCTGCGTCGGATGACATTCGCTTGAGAACCCGCCTGCTCAGTCTGTATCGGCAGTCGCTCTCGGTTGGCAGCAGCAATCCGCTGCCGCCATCGGTGCTGGCCGCCACGCGAGTCACGGCCCGGCAGCTGAACCGCAGCCCGGACGCGGACCAGGCCGCGGGCGACGATATCGACGATCCGGCGACTCCACCTGTCACCCCTCCAGTGACACCGCCCGGCTCGGGCGGCGGCAGTTCGGGAGGTGGAAGTTCGAGAGGTGAAAGTCCGGTAGGTGGAAGCGCTCAATGATGTGTTGCGGTTGGGGGCGTCTGCACGAGCCCTTCGTGGACAAGCGGGTCGCCGCTCGCTCATCAGAGGTGATGAAAGAGAGTTGGCTCAAGCGACAATGGCGCGGGCGGCGCAGAACGCGACTTGTGCAGGCCGAGCGTAGGCGTTGCGCAGGGGGAAACGAGCCATGGATGGCGAGTTAGCGCCGTAGGGCCAGGGACGGCCCATCGGCGCGGCCCCCGGAGCAGCGCCGGAGGGAGGGAACCCCGAAGGCGCCGGAACCAGGAGCAAATGGTTTTCCCCCCTTTGCCAAAACAAAAGGGGGTCGCCGTAAAGGCGAAACCGGTGGCGGTCGTTATGCAGCATCCGGATCTGCCCACCGGCCTCAACCGCGTAGTTACTGGCTTTCGCGGCCGGCTTGAGATCGCTTTGCGCCTTTACGGCGCGTCACTTTGGTTTCGGCCAAAGTAACCAAAGCCATTGCTCCGGGTTGGGCCCCTGCGGGGTTCCCTCCTTCCGGCGCCGCTCCACCGGGCCGCACCGATGGGCCGTCCCTGGCCCAGCGGCGCTGGCTCGGCGTCCTGCCTCGCTCCCCGGCTCCGCGACACCTCCACTCGGCCTGCACCAACGTCGCGGTTGGCGGTGTCTGGACTGGCGATGTGAAGGATCACTTTGTGGTAGAGACCGGGCGGCGATCCGTCGGGCGGCGATCCGTCGGGCGGTGCTCCGCTTATCCGCGGAGGCGTTGTAACAGGCGAGAGATTATCTGTCGCCGCACGGGCCCTTCGCGGACAAGTCCGCTCCTACAAAGCCACTCTGGCAGTCCGGACGAAGAGCGCTCGCAGCTTTTCCCAGAAGTTCGCGCCCAGCAGGAAGACGCTGGCGATCAGCATCACATCGCCCAGCAGTCGAAGCTGCAACTTGTACGGACTGATTTGTGGAGCCAGCACGTCAAGATGATGGTCCAGAAACGCTGCAACGACCGGTATGCAGAACAACACCACGCCTGCCCGATGCCGGAGCGTTCCGACCTCTGCGGGCCAGGAAACGACGGATTTAATGTATTTATGCAGTTGAGCCTTCAACTCCTGAAAACCCGACTTGCCCATGACCGCGATTGCGGCTATCAGCAGCACTTTGTTGGATATGAAAAGTACTCCGACCAGTGTTGCTATTCCGGTGCCTGAAACGCCGGCGGCGGAAGCGATGGGCACCAGAACCCACGAGACAATTATCAGAATGATCATGCCGATGCCGCACTGGAAACGCCATCCGCCGGACGTTGATTCTGACGCTTGATAAGCCATGATAGCGACTCCAATTAAAGTGAATTCAGGCCGTGGTCAACATCTGAACTGTTAAGCAGCGTAGCACCCTGATCGCCCGCCAGCCTTGTGCTACAAGTCTCCAGCGCCTGTAAACCGACAACAGGAGCACCCGACTAGTGACGGTTCCGCTATGCGGTTAATTCCGCTCGTTTTTTTCACCAGCTAAACTTCAGAGCACTCGGTGCGACAATCTGCCAGTACAGATGATTAACTTACCGTTGTTCGGATTTTTTAATAAACCCGCACTAAATCCGGTCACTAACTTGTATTCCGCTCGTGCTTTGCTATGCCTAAGGCTCCTCTAACGCATCGGGAAGCAATCCAATGTCAGGCGCAAAGAAAATGAGCGTGGGACAGCTCACTATGTTGACGGCGGTCAACATGTTGGGCTCGGGAATTGTGCTACTCCCTTCAAAACTCGCCGAAGTTGGCGCTATTTCAATATTGTCATGGCTGGTAACGGCGACGGGTTCGCTGGCTCTGGCTTATGCCTTCGCGCGCTGCGGCATGCTCAGTCGAAAGACCGGCGGCATGGGCGGTTACGCCGAATATACCTTCGGCAAAAGTGGCAACTACATCACCAACTACACATATGGCCTGTCGCTTTTGATCGCGAACGTGGCGATCAGCATTACAGCTGTTGGTTATATCCAGGTGCTTTTTAATATACAGCTCAACTCATTGCAGGTCGGGCTGGCCACTATCGCATTGTTATGGATCACCACCTTTGCGAACTTCGGCGGGGCACGGATTACCGGCAAGATCGGCTCGATTACCGTCTGGGGGGTCATCGCTCCGGTCGTCCTGGTGTCGACGGTGGGCTGGTTCTGGTTTGACAGCAGCATTTACGCGGCCGGCTGGAACCCGCATGACAAGGGCTGGTTAGAAGCGGCCGGCGCTTCGGTGGCAATTACTCTCTGGGCATTCCTCGGGCTGGAATCGGCATGCGCCAACACCGACGCGGTCGAGAACCCCGAGAAGAACGTGCCCATCGCGGTACTTGGCGGCACGCTTGGCGCGGCGGTGATCTACATCGTTTCCACCAACGTGATTGCCGGCATCGTCGACAACGCTGAACTCGCCAGCTCGACGGCGCCTTTCGGACTGGTGTTCGCCAAAATGTTCAGCCCCATGATCGGTGATCTGGTAATGGCCTTGATGGTGCTGGCCTGCGTCGGCTCGCTATTGGGTTGGCAGTTCACCATTGCGCAGGTCTTCAAAAGCTCGGCGGACACCGGCTACTTCATCCCCGTGTTCGCGAAGGTCAACAGGGCCGGCACGCCCATCGTCGGCATGCTGATCCTGCTTGCGTTGCAGACGGCGCTGGCGCTGCTGACGATCAGCCCCGACCTGAGCAAACAGTTCGACATTCTGGTCAACCTCGCGGTAGTGACCAATCTGGTGCCGTACATCCTGTCGATGGCGTCGCTGATGACGATCCAGATGGTGTCTCAGGTGCCTCCTCAGCAGGCGCTGATTTCCAATATCGTCGCATGGGTCGGCGCCGCCTACAGCTATCTGGCGCTGTACAGCTCCGGTGCCCAGGCGCTGATGCTCGGCGGCGTCGCGACCATCTTCGGCTACACCCTGTTCGGCTTCGTCAATAACCGTCTGATTCGCCTCGAAGCGCTGAACAACAGCGTGCCCACCCAGACCGTCAGTGCCCAGCACATCACCGCTGAACCGGTGCCGGTCAACAGCCTTGAAAACCTGCAGGAGATACGCGCATGACGGAATCCAAACCGCTGCTCGGCATGCTGGCCTTGCTGATCAGCAGCGCCCCCGACAAACGTACCGTGTTCGGCCGAGCGTTGAACCAGCTCCTCAGTGACGTGGAGGCGCGCTCGATCAGCGTGCTGCTCTCGGAAAGCCTCGCCGACGCGACGTCGATTCTCCACTCCGATCCTGCCATCCAGTGCGTCCTGCTCAGTTGGGAGATGGACGAGAGCGAAGATCGCGTCGAATGCATCCGGTTGCTGACCGATCTTCGCGAGCGCAACACCCGCGTTCCGGTGTTTCTGATCAGTGATCGCAGCACCGCTTCGAACATTCCGTTGATCGTGATGCAGCACGCCGATGACTTCATCTGGCTGCCCGAAGACACCAGTCGCTTCCTCAGCGGCCGCATATTCGCCGCGATCGAGCGCTATCGGCAGGCGGTCCTGCCGCCGATGTTCGGCGCCTTGCTGCGGTTCGCCCGCTCCTACGAATACTCCTGGCACACGCCCGGCCACGCCGGCGGCACGGCGTTTCTCAAGAGCACGGCGGGTCGAGCGTTTTATGAGTTCTTCGGCGAGAACCTGCTGCGTTCGGACCTGTCGATTTCGGTCGGTGAACTGGGTTCGCTGCTTGACCACAGCGGCCCGATCGGCCAGGGCGAGCGCTATGCGGCAAAGGTCTTTGGCGCGCATCGCACCTATTACGTGACCAATGGCTCATCGATGTCCAACCGCGTCATCCTGATGGCGAGCGTCACCCGCGACCAGATCGCGCTGTGCGACCGCAATTGTCATAAATCGGCCGAGCACGCGATGACCTTGTCAGGTGCCATCCCGACTTATCTGGTGCCGACCCGTAACCGCTACGGCATCATCGGCCCGATCCTGCCGCAGACCCTGAGCCGTGAAGCAATTCAGGCCGCCATCGCCAACAACCCGCTGGTGAAAGAGCGCATCGACCCGACGCCGGTACATGCGATCATCACCAACTCCACCTACGACGGCCTTACCTATAACGTTACGCGGGTCGAACAGCTGCTCGGCGCCAGCGTCGACCGTCTGCATTTCGACGAGGCCTGGTACGGCTATGCGCGGTTCAACCCGTTGTACCGCGAACGCTTCGCCATGCACGGCAGCCCGGAAGACCACGATGAATCGCGGCCCACTGTGTTCGCCACGCAGTCCACCCACAAACTGCTCGCGGCACTCTCCCAGGCGTCGATGATTCACGTGCGCAACGGTCGTAACCCGATCCCCCACGGGCGTTTCAACGAGTCGTTCATGATGCATGCCTCGACGTCGCCCAACTACGCGATCATGGCTTCGTGCGACGTGAGCTCAGCCATGATGGAAGCGCCCAGCGGGCAGATTCTGACCAATGAATCCATCGAGGAAGCCATTGCCTTTCGCCAGGTCATCTCGCGGATGAAAAGCGAAATGCTCGGCCACGACGACTGGTTTTTCTCGTGCTGGCAGCCGCCGTCGGTCAAGGTCGACGGCGTGTCGGTGCCATTTCACAAGGCCGACCCGGTAGCGCTCAAGACCGACCCCGCTTGTTGGGTGCTGCACCCCAACGAGGTATGGCACGGGTTTGGGGATATCGAAGAAGGTTACTGCATGCTCGACCCGATCAAGGTGTCCGTGCTCAGCCCGGGCATGGGCGACGATGGCGAGCTGCTGGATTTCGGTATCCCTGCCTGCGTGCTCACTGCCTACCTGGGGCATCAGGGGATCGTGGTCGAGAAAACCACCGATTTCACCATCCTGTTCCTGTTTTCCATCGGCATCACCAAAGGCAAATGGGGCACGCTGGTCAACGCGCTGCTGGACTTCAAGCGCGACTACGACAGCAACCTGGAACTGGAGCTTTGCCTGCCCGACCTGCTGACCGCCAATCAACAACGCTACGCGGGCATGGGGCTGCGCGACCTGGCTGAAGAAATCTTTGCCGCCATGAAGCAATACCGCACGACGTCGACCATGTCCAAGGCGTTCGGTCTGTTGCCGCAGGCGGAGTTCAGTCCGGTGGAAGCCTATGAAAAGCTGGTGAGAAACGAAGTGGAACTGGTACCCCTCGCCGAAGCCGCCGGGCGGATCGCCGCCACCGGGATCGTGCCTTATCCGCCGGGCATACCGTTGCTCATGCCCGGAGAGAACGCGGGGCTCGCCGACGGTCCGGTACTGGGCTACCTCAGCGCGCTGGAGCATTTCGACGCGTCGTTCCCAGGCTTTACCCACGACACCCATGGCATCGAGAACGAAGCAGGGACCTATCACCTGCTGGTACTCAGATAACCGGCTTTTACGCAGACAAGGAGTGACTCGATGAACATCAAGGCCGTGAAAGCAGTGTGCTGCTGCGCTGTGCTGGCCCTTGGCGCATGTACCAGTTCACAGGTTGACCCCGGCGATTATTCCGGCTTTCTCAAGGATTACAGCCAGCTCAAGCCTGAGAAAAGCGCCACTGGCGCGCCGGTCATGCGCTGGATCACTGCGGACATCGACCCGGCGCGTTATACGCAGGTCTATATAGAGCCGAGCCAGTTCTATCCGATGCCACAGCCAACCGCGGTGGTCAGCAGCCAGGCGTTGCAGTCGATTTCCAGATATTACGACACCGCGCTCAAGCGCGAACTGGGCAAGGATCTGCCGCTCGCACAAGGTCCCGGCCCCGGCACCATCGTCGTGCGCCCGGCCATCACCGCGGTTTACACCAGCACCGAGGGTTTGCAGCCCTATGAGATCATCCCCATAGCGCTGGTCGCCGCCGCGGTCAACACCGCTGCCGGGGGCCGCGACCAGATTGTGGTCATCGCCACAGAACTGGCGTTCCTGGATGGCGACAGCAAAAAGATAGTGGGTCAGCTGGTGCGCAAAGGCTCCGGTACGCCTCTGGAAAACGATGCCACCCAGCTGACGCTGGAAGATGTGAAGCCAGTACTGGACGGCTGGGCTACGGACATGCGCATGGGTTATCAGAAACTGGTGGCCAAGCCTTAGACGGGTGGGAGCGGACTTGTCCGCGAAGGCGTCGTGACAAGCAAAGCGGGAGCTAAGCCTGTACAGGCCTCTTCGCGGACAAGTCCGCTCCGACAAGTCCGGCGGGTCTTGGGGATCAGCTTCAGACGCGGATTTTAGTGGGAGCGGACTTGTCCGCGAAAGCGTCGTGACGAGCGAAGCGGGAGGTGAGCCTGTACAGGCCTCTTCGCGGACAAGTCCGCTCCCACAAGTCCGGGCCGGGCTTGTGTCTCGGTCCAGGCCGGAGCGACACCGAAGTGCTCGGTCAGTCAGTCCGATCTGAAATTCCAGACGATCTCGACGATTCTCATGGCCACGACCAGATAGAAAGCCCATAGCACCACCAGGATCACAACGTGGTAGCGCTGGCGGGCCACGCGGTGCGGGCCGTCGCTGATGTTGAGAAACATCAGCACCGCCGAGATCGCGATCAGGCTCCAGCCGGCGACCTGTGTCCCCAGCAGCCCGAGCAGCACCGGGTGCTCACCGCGTAGCGCGCTGGTGCCGGCGGCGAACAGCAGCGCGCAGACCAGCAGGTTTTTGACGTTGTCGAAAACCTTCGCGCTAAGGTCGTTTTCCAGCAAGGCGAGGTACTGCTGCCACAACTTTTTCATCGGTCTCCTGTACCCGGACCGGGCAGCGATCACGGTGCCAGCTTGATACTTGGCGCCCATTTCAGCCATTCCTCATCGGCTTCGTCCATCAGCGCGAAGGTCTGTTCGGGCCGTGCAGGCGTGCCCATCTGCGCACTATCGGGCGTCGCGAAAGCGATTCCGCCTTCCAGCAGAGCCTCGACCGACTCGGTGCGAATCGTTGCGCCCTTGAACAGCGCCCAGTCAAACCCGAAACCGCTGGCGTGCCAGAAGCGACTGCCGCTGCGCACCAGTGTCGCGTAGCGCGGCTCGATCAGAATGTGGATCAGCACCCGGTCGGCGCTGGGCCCCAGTTGGACGCGGGTGACTTTACCCACCGGGATCTCCCGGTAGGTCACCTCGACTCCAGGCTTGATCGAACCGCGCCGCGCCGTGCTGAGGACCAGGCTCAGCCCCGCTTCGGGTTCAACCTGCGCGGGCGGGCCATCCAGCGCCGTGAATGAGGTCTGGGTCACGCCTGGCCTTGGCGAAGGCTGCACCTGAACGTAGCGGCCAGTCAGCACGGTCTCCAGATTGGCCGCCCGGGTCAGCCCCAACTGCGGCTTGACCACCCAGAACTGCGTGCCGGCTCGTGCGACCCGCTCCGCGCCCTCGGTGATCCTGGCTTTCAGCACCACTGTCGTCAGGCTGGAGGACAGCTCAAGGCTTTCCACCGTACCGATATCCAGCCCTTTGTAGCGAATAGGTGCGCCCGGACGCAGGCCCTCGCCGTCCTCGACCTGGATGCTGACCAGCACGCCGGGCTTCATCGCGCTGTCGCGGTCGGCAAACAGATTGAAGCGCTGGACTTTTCTGGTGGAGACCGGCGCTGCGGGATTGGGCGTTTCGAAACTGATTCCGCCCGCCAGCAGGCTTTGCAGTGACTCGCTCTTGAGCTTTATGCCGGCCAGCCCGCCGGTAAGCGTGACCCCGCTGGCGTTCCAGAAACGCGTCGAAGTGTTGATCAATCCGCCGTAGTCCGGCTCGATATGCACCCCCAGCGCCACTTGGGTACGGTCTCGCGACAACTGATAACTTTGCACCGAGCCGACCTTGATCTGCTTGTAGAGCACAGGGCTGCCCACCTCCAGCGAACCCAGTACGCTTGCGAACAGCACCATATGCAGGCCGGGCGCGCGCGGGTCCAGCGGCGGCGGCTTGGTGCGGGCGACGAATTCGCGCGCGGCAGGCGCGCCTTTCTTGCCAGGACGCACGGCGATGTAGTTACCCTTGACCAGCGCCTCAAGGCCACTGATGCCCGCGAGCGAGATGGTCGGCTTGACCACCCAGAATTCGGTGCCTTCGAGCAGATACGGCTCGGCGCGCGGGTCGAGGGTCAGCTCCGCCGCCGCACTGTTCAGGTCATCGGTGCCGACCAGGCTTTTCAGTGTCCCGACGTGGATGCCTTTGTACATCACCGGCGTGTGCCCGGCCTGCAATCCCTCGAAATCCGGAAACCTTACCTTGACCACAATGCCCACTTGCGCGGCGTCGAAGTCCTCATACAACGGGATCACCTGGGATGTATCGCTCAGTGGAGGGTCCCGCTCCTGATCGCGCGAAGCAAAGGCGATGCCGCCGCCGATGATGCTCGCAAGCGATTCGGTGCGGACTTTCACGCCAGTCAGCCCGGCGTCGACGGTCACACCGCTGGCGTTCCAGAAGCGGGTGTTCTGGCGCACCAGCGAAGCGTACTCGGGATCGATGACTATCTTCACTTCAACCGCGGCCTGGTCGGCGGCCAGACCGTGGCTCTTGACCCGGCCCACCACGATCTGTTTGTAGAACACCGGGCTTTCCCGGCTCAGGGAACCGAGTCGTTCGGCGCGCAAGGTCAGGTGCAGCCCAGGCAAGGTATCGGCCAGCGGCGGCGGCTCGGCGAGCGCCACGTATTCGCGTGTCGGCTCGCCGTCACCGGGGCTCGCGGCAATGTAATTACCTGACATCAGGGTTTCGAGGCCGGACACGCCAGCCAGGCTCACGCTGGGTTTGACCAGCCAGAATCGCGTGCGCTGGAGCAGGTAGGGTTCGACGCGCTTGTCCATTTCCAGCGTGGCGATAACACCACGCCGCGCGCCGCTCTCATCCAGCGTCATACTTTTGAGCTTGCCGATCGGCATGCCCTTGAAAATGACTTCGGTCTTGCCCGCCTGCAGGCCTTCCCCCGTGGCGAAGATCACCTGGATTTCCACGCCGGCCTGATCGTAGGCCCGCCACAACAGCCAACCACCGATCAACAACGCCAGAATGGGCAAAATCCAGATCACCGACCAGCTGGACGCCGGCCGGATGACGGGCTCGGAGTTCTCAGGGCTGGCCATGGGCGGCATCTGTGTTATCCCAGATCAGTCGTGGATCGAAAGCCAGCGCGGCCAGCATGGTAAGCACCACGACGCTTGCAAATGCCACCGCGCCATAACCTGCTTCGATGCTCGCCAGATGACCGAAATCGACCAGCGCCACCAGAATGCCAATGACAAAAATATCGAGCATCGACCAGCGACCGATCCATTCGATGAAGCGAAACATCACTGCCCTCTGACGGGGAGACATGGCCAGCCTGCGCTGCACCGAATACAGCAATACGGCCATGGCCACCAACTTGAAGGTCGGCACCGCGATGCTGGCCACGAACACCACGGCTGCGATGGGCCACATCTCCAAGCGGATCAACGTCAGTACGCCGGACATGATGGTGTCCGGCTCGCCACTGCCCAGGGTGTTGACGGTCATGATCGGCAGCAGATTAGCCGGCGCATACAGGATCAGCGACGTCAGCAGCAGCGCCCAGGTGCGTTTCAGGCTGTCTGGTCGACGCGCGTGCAGCGCGGCGCCGCAACGCGTGCACTCGGCGCTGCCGTTCGGCTGCATCGGCGCCAGCCGATGGCAATCCGGACAGACCAGAATTCCAGCATCAATGGCACGCATGGACGTCCTCCCCCGACAAGGCTTCCCAGATCTGATGCGAGGACAGCGTCACCTCAAGCCAGATCTGAAGCAGCACCAGCGCGACGAAACAAGCGGCACCGACACCCAGAGTCAGTTGAGCCAGCCCGGCCAGTTTGACCATGGCCACCAGCGAACCCATCAGGTAGATCTCAAGCATGCCCCATGCGCGACAACGGTGATAAATGCGGTAGAGCAGCAACCCGATATGACGTGCGCGGTTGAACCGGATGCTCAATAGCACCGCCAGCACGCACAGCAGCTTCACCAGCGGAATCACCATTGCGCAAAGCAGCACCACCAAGGCAATCGCCGGCATGCCGGTGCGCCACAACGCCTGTACGCCCGCCCACACGCTGTCTTGAGCGTGATGCCCGAGCATTTTCAAGGAGATCAGCGGCAGGAAGTTGGCCGGAATGAAGAGCAGCAAGGCCGCCACTGTCAATGCCAGACAGCGCTGCAACATACCTCGGCGATGGCTGTACAGTTCATAACCGCAGCGCGGACATTGCGCGCTCTCGCCGGCGGCCACCGGCATTCTGACCATCAGCCAGTCGCACTCATGACACGCCACCAGAGTGCTCAGTGGGCGTTGCGACCCGTCCGGTCCCGCGATGGCTGCATGCATGGTGGCTATTCCGGCATTCGAGATGCAGTAAGGAATGCGCAAGGTCGTTCGGGCAGCAACCTGATGCGGCCTCCAACCCAAACGAGCAGGAACCGGGACACGCGCTGCGCGTCATACCTTTCACCCCGGTGATCAGCGAGCCGCCGGAGTGTTGATCAGCGTAGCTCAGGATCGGCTTCCATACAGGGCCGTTCGGGACACTCGCGCCGCTGCGTCGCCGCACCGTTCGATTCCGGCACCCTTCTGTCTGCTTGCAGAGCCAGGCCGCAAACCACGCACCTCACAAGGAACGCTTAATGCCGTCACACAAGCCGACCGTCTCAAACCCCGCCTTGCCTCAAAGCAGTGGCTTCGTCCGGGTGCGTGGCGCCCGCGAACACAACCTGAAGAACGTCAGCGTGGAAATCCCTCGCGATGCGCTGGTGGTGTTCACCGGCGTATCGGGGTCTGGCAAATCATCGCTGGCTTTTTCGACCCTTTATGCCGAAGCGCAACGCCGCTATTTCGAGTCAGTTGCGCCCTACGCCCGGCGCCTGATCGATCAGGTCGGCGTCCCGGATGTGGAGGCCATCGAAGGTCTGCCGCCAGCCGTCGCATTGCAACAGCAGCGTGGCACGCCCAGTGCGCGTTCATCGGTGGGCAGCGTGACCACCCTGTCGAGTCTGATCCGCATGCTCTACTCGCGGGCCGGCAGTTACCCCGCCGACCAGCCCATGCTTTATGCCGAAGACTTCTCGCCCAATACGCCGCAAGGCGCCTGCCCGGAATGTCACGGGCTGGGGCGCGTGTATGAGGTGACGGAAGCGTCGATGGTTCCGGACCCGTCGTTGACGATCCGCGAGCGAGCCGTGGCCGCATGGCCAATGGCGTGGCAGGGCCAGAATCTGCGCGACATTCTGGTGACCCTCGGCTATGACGTGGACATTCCCTGGCGCGACCTGCCAAAAGAGCAGCGCGACTGGATTCTGTTCACCGAAGAAACACCCACGGTTCCGGTGTACGCCGGGCTGACCCCGGAGCAGACGCGCAGTGCACTGAAACGCAAGCTCGAGCCCAGTTATCAGGGCACTTTCAGCGGTGCGCGGCGTTACCTGATGCACACGTTCATGCACTCGCAAAGCGCCCAGATGCGCAAACGCGTTTCGCAATATATGCGTGCCAGCGCCTGCCCTGTCTGCGACGGCAAGCGTCTCAAACGTGAAGCCTTGACCGTCACCTTTGCCGGCATGGACATCGCGGAGCTGTCGCACCTGCCGTTGCTCGATCTGGCCGAAGTGCTCAAGGCCGTCGCCGCCCCCGACTATCTTCAGCAGGCCGAAGAGCCCGGTGCTATCCTCAGCCATCAGCAGACCCGCGCGGCACGCGAACAGCGCGCGGCCAAAGGTGAAAACCCGCACGCCGGCGGCCCGGATGCCCGCCATACGCCCAATCTCTCCGTGGAAAAACGCCTCGCGGCGCAACGTATTGCCGCCGAACTGCTGGAGCGCATCGTCACCCTGATCGACCTCGGCCTCGGCTACCTGGCCATGGAACGCAGTACGCCCACGCTGTCTTCCGGCGAACTGCAACGCCTGCGCCTGGCCACCCAGCTCAACTCCCAGCTGTTCGGTGTCATCTATGTGCTGGATGAGCCCTCTGCCGGCCTGCATCCCGCCGACAGCGAAGCGCTGTTCGGTGCGCTGCAGCGTCTCAAGGCGACCGGAAATTCGGTGTTTGTGGTCGAGCATGACCTGGACACCATGCGCCGCGCCGACTGGATCATCGACGTCGGCCCGGACGCTGGCGAACACGGAGGCCTCATCCTTTATAGCGGGCCGCCGGCGGGGCTTGAGCAGGTTGGCGAATCGCGGACCCGAGCCTATCTGTTTCCCGAGCAGGCCTCGGGGCAGAACACGCCGGGCCGCAACCTGCGCGAACCGCGCAACTGGCTGCGGCTCGAAGGCATCACCCGCAACAATCTCGACAACCTCGACGCGGCTTTCCCGCTCGGCTGTTTCACGGCGGTTACCGGAATTTCCGGCTCGGGCAAGTCCAGCCTGGTCAGCCAGGCGCTGCTGGAACTGGTCGGTGCTCACCTCGGCCAGACCGCCAACAATGCCGAGACTGATGAGCAGAGCCTGGAAGACGAACCGGTGCAGACCAGCGCTGGTCACGTCAGCGCCGGTCTCGAAACCGTCAGACGGCTGGTTCAGGTCGACCAGAAACCCATCGGCCGGACCCCGCGCTCGAACCTCGCGACCTACACCGGCCTGTTCGATCACGTACGCAAGTTATTCGCCGCGACCGAGCAGGCGCGGGAGCTTGGCTTCGATGCCGGCCGGTTCTCTTTCAACGTCGCCAAAGGCCGTTGCGAGACCTGCGAAGGCGAAGGCTTCGTCAGTGTGGAACTGCTGTTCATGCCCAGCGTCTACGCGCCCTGCCCTACGTGTCACGGAGCACGCTATAACCCCGAAACGCTGGCAGTGAACTGGCAGGGTCTGAACATCTCGCAGGTTCTGCAACTGACCGTCGATCAGGCCTGTGACGTGTTCGCCGGGCAACCGGCAGCCCGGCGCTCGCTTCAGGTTTTGCAAGACATCGGCCTTGGTTATCTGCGCCTGGGTCAGCCTGCGACCGAACTGTCCGGCGGCGAGGCGCAGAGGATAAAGCTCGCGACCGAGCTGCAGCGCACAGCGCGAGGTGAAACCTTGTACGTTCTGGACGAACCGACCAACGGCCTGCATCCGCAGGACGTGGATCGTCTGTTGATACAGCTGAACCGCCTGGTGGACAGCGGCCACACGGTGGTGGTGGTCGAGCACGATATGCGGGTGGTTGCCCAGAGCGACTGGGTGATCGACATCGGACCGGGCGCCGGGACCGCCGGTGGCAAGGTGGTGGCGAGCGGCACACCGAGCCAAGTCGCGGACTGTGCGCAAAGCCGCACGGCGCCATTTCTCAAGCGGGCTCTGTAGCGCCCGCATCGGCCAGAACACTGATGTAGCTCAGTTACAGAGGGCGCTCGTGAGTCTAGACTCGGGACACCGTATTACATAAAAGCCGATGTGGAGTGATGTATGAGCGAGCCGCTTTCACCCGAAACCATTGCAGTGATCAAATCGACGGCACCGGCGTTGCAGCAGCATGGCGTGGCTATCACCACGCGGATGTACGAGCGCCTGTTCGTCAATCCGGACATCGCGGCGCTGTTCGATCAGGCTGCGCAGAAATCCGGGGAGCAGCCCAAACGCCTGGCGGCGGCGATCCTGGCCTTTGCCAATAACGTCGACCGGCTTGAGGTGATCGAAGGCGCAGTCAACGCGATCTGTGCGCGCCATGTGGCAACCCGAGTGAAAGCCGAACATTACCCGGCAGTGGCTGAAGCGCTGTTGCCGGCCATCAAGGATGTGCTGGGCGATGCTGCTACCGATGAAATCCTCAACGCGTGGGGCCAGGCGTACTGGTACCTTGCCGACCTGATGATCGAGCGTGAAAAAGCGCTGTATCGGGACGTCTCAAGCAACGCCGCGCGAGCATAGCTTTTGCGGACAAGCGAAGGGCCGCGCGACGGATCGCCGCCCGATCGCTACGCAGATTCAGGTGCAGGCACGGGCGCAGGATATCCATCTGGGAGCCAGCAGGCGGCGATCCGTCTTGCTGGCGAAGAGGCCGGCACAGTCGCAGCTGTTGTGTCGTCTGTTGTCATGTCCTCGCCAGCAAGCTAGCTCCAACAGAGTCTGCGCAAGCCGTGGGAGCGGACCGGGCGGCGATCCGTCGGGCGGCTATCCGTCTGGCTGCGCCCGCTGATCAGAGTGACGAAAGACATTTGGCTCTTACAACGATGTCGCTGGCGACGCAGAACGCGACTTGTGCAGGCCGAGTGGAGGCGTTGCGCAGGGGGAAACGAGCCATGGATGGCGAGTTAGCGCCGTAGGGCCAGGGACGGCCCATCGGTGCGGCCCCCGGAGCAGCGCCGGAGCGAGGGAACCCCGAAGGGGCCGAAACCAGGAGCAATGGTTTTTCCCCCCTTTTTGCCGTAACAAAAAGGGGGTCGCCGTAAAGGCGAAACCGGTGGCGGCCATTATGCAGCATCTGGATCTGCCCACAGGCCTCGACCGCGTTGTTACTGGCTTTCGTGCCCGGCTTGAGATCGCCTTGCGCCTTTACAGCGGCGATCCGTCGGGCGGCGTCCGCTCATCAGAGCGTGACGGCTCCTGCACCGGTCAGCCTGGGCACGGCATCACGCAGGCGGCAGATTCCATTGATCCAGCAGGTCCGCCAGCCCCGTTGCCAGGCGTTGTTGATCAAAGGGTTTGGACAACTGCGGATACAGGCCGACCGTACTGTCGCCATCGTCGTAGCCGGTTACCAGCAGGACCGGAAGATCAGGCCGGGCAGCTCGTGCCCGCTCGGCCAGCTCTGTCCCGGTCATGCCTGGCATCATCTGATCGGTCACCAGCACGTCGACGCCCTTCCCGGACTCATCAAGAACGACCAACGCCTGCTCCGCAGAGCCCGCGGTCAGTACGCTGTAACCCATGTCCTCAAGCATCACCGCAGTGCTGAACAGGATCAGCGGATCATCATCCACTGCCAACACCGTGCATGCCCGGGTGCGGCGCGACTGCTCGGCGGAGGTCTGCTCGGGACCCGAGGCGACGCCGTCGACCGCTGGCAGCCAGAGTTCGGCGGTGGTGCCGCCCGGCTTGCTGCTGTTGAGAACCAGTTTGCCGCCGATCTGCTCGGCCAGGCCATGCACCATCGACAAACCAAGGCCAGTGCCCTTGCCCACCCCCTTGGTGGTGAAAAAAGGTTCAGTTGCCTTGGCCAGCGTAGCGGCATCCATGCCCTCGCCGGTGTCCCGCAACGACAGGCAGATGTAGGCGCCTGGCGCGAGCCCGCCCGGCGTGTCGGCAACCTGGTGCTCTTTGGCCTCAATAGTCAGCGTGCCGCCATCGGGCATCGCGTCCCGGGCGTTGAGCGCCAGGTTCAGCACGGCAAGCTCCAGTTGATGGTTATCGGCGCGCACCGATCGCAGGAACAGCGGGAAGCGCGTGTCGATCTGGACACGCGTGCCGAGCGAGCTTTGCAGCAACTCGGACATGCCGCGGACCATGGCCGCCACATCGATCAGCTCCAGCACCAGCTGCTGCCGTCGGGCGAAGGCGAGCATCCTGCGGGTCAACGAGGCACCGCGCTGAGCGCCTTGAATGGCGTTGTTCAGCAACGGTGTCACGCGCGGGTCTTCCGGCACCCGCTTGCGCACGATTTCCAGGCTGCCGAGGATCGCCATCAGCAGGTTGTTGAAGTCGTGGGCGATACCACCAGTGAGCTGACCCAGGGATTCCATCTTCTGCGACTGGAACAACGCCTCCTTCGCCTGATCGAGTGCCCGCTGGGCTTCCACCGACTCGGTGATGTCGCGCGTGATCTTGGCGTAGCCCAGCAGCTCGCCGCCGTCGCTGCGAATGGCATCGATGACGATGTTGGCCATGAAACGGCTGCCGTCCTTGCGGACCCGCCAGCCCTGATTTTCGAAACGTCCTTCGGCCCGTGCTGTATGCAGGCTGCGTTCCGGCACCCCGGCCAGACGCTCGGGCTCCTCGAAAAACAGCGAAAAGTGCCTGCCGATGACTTCTTCGGGTGCATAACCCTTGATGCGCTGTGCGCCCGAATTCCAGTTGGTGATCCGTCCGGTCGGATCAAGCATATAGATGGCGTAGTCGGTGACGCCCTGGACCAGCAGACGGAATTGCTCCTGGGACTGGCGCAGGGTCTCCTGGGCCAGGCGTTGCTCGGTGAGGTCGCGAGTCACCTTGGCGAAGCCGACGATTTCGCCGTCCGGAGAGCGGATCGGGTCGATCACTACATGGCACCAGAAACGCGTGCCGTCCTTGCGCAGCCGCCAGCCTTCTTTTTCGAACCGGCCTTCCTGCGCGGCAGTGGCGAGCGCGCGCTGCGGAAGATCCGACGCGCGGTCTTCCTCGGTGTAGAAGCGAGAGAAATGCTGGCCGATGATCTCGTGCGCTTCGTACCCCTTGAAACGCCTGGCGCCAGGGTTCCAGCTGGCCACCTCACCGGTGGGCCCGAGCATGTAGATGGCGTAGTCAGTAACCGAATCGACCAGCAACTTGTACCGATCATCAACCAAGGGTTGTGGCGGAGCTTGATTCATCTGGCGACTCGATGGCGATAGGGGTCGAAATGGGGCGCATGGTTGGGCATTCAGCGCGCGATATCAAGCACGCATCAATGCACTGCCCGTGCCATGCGCTCCTGTGGGGGCATCAGGAACTGTCTGAGCTTGACCGCGCTTAACTGGACGACACTTTCATCATCACCAGCCCGCTTACGATCAACACCGCCGCCAGAATCCGCCACGTATTGACCGGCTCGCCGAGCACGGTGATGCCGACGATGAAAGCGCCGACCGCCCCGATGCCCGTCCAGATGGTATAAGCGGTGCCAAGCGGCAGACTTTTCATCGCAACTGCCAGCAGGCCGAAGCTTGCGATCATCGCCACCATGGTAATGACTGACGGCGTGAGCTTGCTGAAGCCATCCGAGTTTTTCATGGCGAACGCCCAGACCACTTCCAGCACACCCGCCAGCAAAAGATAAACCCAAGCCATGCTCGGTCCCCTTGTCAAAGAACCGGGCCGTCCCGGATAGCCATGCCCGAAAATGGGTGAGGTCGTCCTCAAGTCGGTGCATGGGCATTGCGCCCACAACCGATTGCTGGCGCAGCATACGACGAAACCGGTGGCCGGCCAAATCCGGGCGACCTGCCCGGCATGCGCTGCCTTGTCGAAGCCTGAAGCTCTACGATGCGTTGCGCAGTATCGGCTGCACGGCCTGTTCCTGCTCCGCTTGCTCTTGAGCGGCCGCTTCGGTTTCCAGCTGGTGGTCGTGCACCGCCTGGGCCAGGTCTTCGGTCACTCGCAGCTCCACGCCGACCGGCGACATTTGCGCGGCGGCGGTAAAGGGTGCCGCGGTGACCGGCTCCGAACGCTTGCCTCGACGCCATACGAAAAGCGCCACCAGACAGACGTTGAGCACCGCCATCGCCCAGAACAGCCCTGCCTCGCCGACCCTGGTCATCAGCGGAGAAATCAGCAGCGGGCTGATCGCAGAGCCGAGCGAGTTGATCAGCAGCAGGCCCTGAATCATGCGCACGATCGCACCGGACGAGGCGTGGTCCGCGGAGTGACTGACTGCGACCGGATAGATCGCGAACACCCCGCCGCCCAGCAGAAAGAACGCTACGGTCAGCAGCGGCGAGGTCGGCGGCAGCATCAGGATAACCACCGACAGAACCGCGCATGCGGCACCCAGCACGATCAGTACCAGTTGCCGGTCCTGATGGTCGGACCAGCGTCCGACCGGATACTGCAGCAACATCGCGCCAAGAATCACGCTGGCCATCATGTACCCGACTTCCGCCACGTCCATCCCGATGCGTTGCAGGTACAGCGGCAGCAAGGTGTACACCGCGGCGATGGCGATGCCGGACCCGAAACAGCCGATCACGCCGGTTGGCGTGCTGCGCAACAGTTGCAGGGGCATCAGTGGTTCGGCGCGCTCGACGATGGGCGTCACGCGGGGAATCATCACGATCGGCAGCAGCGACAGCGAAGCGAGAATCGCGGCGATCATGAACGGTATGGTGTCGCCCGTCTGTGAGATAGCGCCAAGGTTGGCTTGGCCGAGCAGGCCCGCGCCATACAGGGCGATCATGTACATCGCCAGCAGGCGCCCGCGAATCTTGGGATCGGCCGCCAGCAGCAGCCAGCTCTCCACGACCAGAAACACCCCGACGCTGGCCCAGCCGTTGATCAGACGCAGCGCAAACCACGTCCACGGTTCGGTGGACATTCCCTGGAACAGAATGCTGGTGGCGATCAGCGCCGCGAAGCAGCTGTAAGCGCGGATGTGGCCGATCCGGACGATGAGCCGGTCATTGAAGATCGAACCCAGGGTCAACCCGATGAAATAAGCTGACGACACCACGCCGACCATGGTGGCCGATTCGCCTAACGCATCGAGCCTTAATGTGGTGAGCGACGAAAGCATCCCGTTGCCGATACTGATGATGAACAGCCCAAGCAAAGGCGCCAGCGCCATGGCCAGCAGTTGGACAGACATATTCCCTCAAGACCTCGTTGATCGATTGCCAACCCGCCCATGGCGGGTGAAACAAGCGCCGCGGGTGCAGCGCAAAAAATATTTCCAAACCACGAACAACGGCGCCTCTCGGCGGGTGCCGGGGCGTGACGAATGAACGGAAATGGGTGACTCGGCTTCGCTCGACGCCGCTGCAGTGAGTGGCGGGCGAGTTTCGGACCATGTGCAGGGCCGGCGGGACGCCAGCATTGCAAACCTCCCGGCATGCAAAAACCGGGGCGCGCAATGGTAGCGGCAGAGCGTGCCGAGTAGAAGAGACAGCGAGCGGATTTTTAACGGAAATCAGCCCGACGGTTTGCTGGCCGCGTCGCGCGACATGGCTGTTTCGACCCGACCGGCTTCTTGTGTTAAACCTGAACGCAAAGGGCCTGCCATCGGCAGCCGGCATGCCGGCCGGTCGTGATACAGGTCTGGCTTTCGAATAAGAAACGGGCCTCGCTGCTGCCCCGGGTTTCACGCCCCGGATGGCCGGCCCCGAAAGAAAGGACCGCCCATGAAGTTTGACCAATTGCTTGACCCCGAATACGCAGCCTTCATTAACGAGCCGATGAGCCGCTGGACCCTCTCCGAGCTGCCCGCCATCAGAGCGCGGATCGACGCATCCTATAAAGCAATGGAGCTGTCTCGTGGCGACCAACGCCAGATCATCTCACCGCTGGACGGCCACAACCTGCGTCTTTGCGTGTATCGGCCAGCGAACCCGTCAGCGGAAAGTCTGCCTGCAATGCTGTACATCCATGGCGGCGGTTTTGTGCTGGGCAGGCCGGAGATGGCTGATGACTATCTGGCCGGGCTGGCGCAGGAACTGGAGATTCTGATCGTCGCCGTCGACTATCGCCTTGCGCCTGAACATCCTTTTCCTGTCCCTCTGGAAGACTGCTACCAGGCGTTGAAATGGATTTTCGAGCAGAGCAGCTCCTTGCACGTCGACCCCGCGCGCGTGGTCATCATGGGCCACAGCGCCGGCGGTGGGCTGGCTGCGGCAACGGCAATTCTGGCGCGTGACAAAGGCGAACATCAGCTCGCCGGGCTGCTGATGGTCTATCCCATGCTCGATCACCGCACCGGTCAGGCGCAGGCACCTCACGACAATCCCACCACCGGCCATTTGAGCTGGACGCGCGACGCAAACCGGTTCTGCTGGCAATGCATGCAGGGCTCCTATGCGCTGGACGACCAGCGCCAGGCGCACTTTTCACCGGCGCTGGCCAGTGACCTCAGCGGCCTGCCGGCCAGCTTTCTGAGTGTCGGCGCGCTGGACCTGTTTCTGGACGAAGGCGTCGCGTTCGCCCTGCAACTTTCGCGCTGCGCCGTGCCGGTTGAACTGCACGTCTACCCCGGCGTTCCGCATATGTTCGATCAGCATCCGGGCGCTGTAACGCAGCAGTCCGCCGAGGACATCGTGCGCGCTCTAAAGAAGATGACCGAGTAGCCGGGTGCTACCTGATGCGCTTTAAACCCCGCCCTGGACACGGCAGGAGGCGTAACGTTTCCTGACACATGGCATGTCATGTCGGGCATACTGACCGCCATCGCCGCGCCAGGCGGGGTCATCCCGGCCGTCCAGCGAGACACTCCAGGAGACAGCGACCCCTGGCAGGCCGCACCTTGGCCTCCGACATTGATCGGAGCGCCGACCACCGCACCAAAGCACCTGACCCTTGCTGTAATCGAGAACAACTGAATGCGTATCCTGTTGGTTGAAGACGATCCCATACTGGCCCTTCTGGCGGAAATTGCGCTCGAAGAAGACGGTCACGAGGTGGTCGGCCCGGCTTACGACGTCAGTCAGGCCCTCACGCTCGCTCAGGAACGCAGCCCTGACCTTGCCTTTGTCGACATCAACCTTAACGGCCACGACGAGGGCGTCGAGCTTGTCAGAGTTCTGTTCGAACAATTCGCCATTCAGTCGCTGTATGTAAGCGGCCAGACCAAGGTCGCCAAGACAAACACCGGTCACGCGCTCGGTTTGCTGTCCAAGCCCTACACCCCCGATGACCTCGCCCGAAGTGCCCGCATCGTCCACGCACTGATAAAGGGTGGCCCTTCCCCGACGACCACGATGCCCGGACCTCTGATGATCTTTACCGAATCAGGCCGTTTGTATGGAAATGAAAATGACTGAACCCGACAACGGCACGGATCACGCCGCAGAGCTTGGCGAGGCCGAATTTCGCGAACTGGCCGACAACGCCCCGGTGATGATCTGGAGGTCGCGCCTGGACAAACTCTGCGACTGGTTCAACAAGCCGTGGCTGGATTTTACCGACAGGACACAGGAGCAGCTGTTCGGTTTTGGCTGGGCGGAAGATGTACATCCTGACGACTTCGATCGCTGCGTGAAGATCTACACCGAAGCTTTTGAGGCCCGGGAACGGTTCACCATGCCCTACCGGCTGCGTCGCAGCGACGGCGTTTACCGTTGGTTTCTGGACAACGGCGCACCGTTCTATCGAAAGGGCGAGTTTGCCGGCTACTTCGGCAGCTGCATCGACATCACAGAGCAGAAGGACCTTGAAGCGCACCAGGAGGTTCTGCTCGACGAGCTCAACCATCGGGTCAAAAACAACCTGCAGCTCATCATCGCGTTCTTGCAAATATCGAGGATGCGCGCCGAGGGCGACGAAGCAAGGCGTCTGCTGGAATCGGCCATCACGCGGATTCAGGGCGTGGGCGCCGTACAGGCCGAGCTGCATCGCAGCCCCACCGGTTTTGTCGATCTTGCCGAGTATCTGACCAATCTGGTCCGCGCTTCGCTCCAGGCGGACACCGGTACGGCAGCGCCGTTGTCTATCGACGTACAGTCCGTCAGGGCGCCGTTCAAGCTGGCTTCCGAACTGGGTCTGATCGTCAATGAGCTTGTCACCAATGCCATCAAGCATGGCGGTGGCGAAGCATGCACTCTCGGCTTCTCGATCAAACGGCTAGCGGATGATTCGGTGCAGGTCACAGTCCGGGACACAGGCCCGGGGTTTGCGCCTCAGCACCTTGATCAGCCTGCTGAGACTAAGTCGAAGGTACGCGGTCTGGGGCTGATAGATGCTCTGGCCAAGCGCTGTAACGCTGTGATCAGCCGACAAAACGACGGCGGCGCGGTGGTCAGGGTAACGTTTCCGGCTCCCTGAGTCCTGCGCGCCGCCGGCATGTCACATGCGTTTACAGGACCTGATCCCCGGCGGGAATCACCAGTCGCGCATCGACCGCCGATGGGTTCGCGGCGTGGAGCGTGATCGGCACCGACTTGGCAGCGGGAACCTTGCTGCGCTCGGCGTAGTGCCATAGCGGCACCAGCGGGTTGCACTCGGGGTAGTACGCCGCCGCGCAACCGGTCGGAATATCGTAGGCGATGATCTGCATCGGGCCGACCTCGCGCCGCACCTCAGGCTCGATGGCCGTGCGCAGCATGACCCAGTCGCCGGGCGCGTAGCCGAGGCGCACCACGTCGTTGCGGTTGAGGAAGATGACGCTGCGCGTCCCGTGTACGCCGCGAAACCGATCGTCAAAGCCATAGATCGTGGTGTTGAACTGGTCATTGCTGCGCAGCGTCATCAGTTGCAGCACGTCGCGCCGGGCGCCGACGGCGACATCGTCGTTTTCATCGAGGCTTCGCGGGGCGATGAACTGCGCCTTGCCCGACTCGGTCGCCCACTGTCGCTCGCACGCGCCGAGCGGACGATGAAAACCGCCCTTCTCCCACATACGTGTTTCCATGTCATGGAAGATCTCGGGGTAGACCGCGCCCATGGCCGCACGAATCCTTGCGTAATCACGACGCCAGTCGTCCCACGGAATGCGCGTCTTGTCGCCGAGAATGGCCTGAGCCAGGCCGGCGACAATCGCCACTTCCGCGCGCAGCTGATCACCCGCGGGCTCGGTGGTGCCCTTCCAGCCGTGGATGCACCCGGTGCTGTCTTCAGTGCTATAAGCCTGCTCGACCCCTTCCTGCCGATCAATTTCGATACGGCCCAGACAGGGCAGCAGCCAGGCACGTTTGCCCGGCACAAGGTGGGTGCGATTGAGCTTGGTCGCCACCTGCACATTGATTTCGAGGCTGGCCCAGGCAGGCTCCATGCGCCCGGTGTCGGGAACGGCGCGCAGAAAATTGCCGCCCAGACCGATAAAACCCTTGATGCTGCCGTCAATAATGCCGGCACAGGCGTCAACGGTACTGGTACCCATGCGTTCCGGCACCTGGAAGCCGAACAGCTGCTGGATCTTGTCGGCCGGCACCTTGGCCGGGTCCTCGGTGATGCCGACCGTGCGTTGCCCCTGCACGTTGGAATGCCCGCGCACCGGACAGATCCCCGCGCCCGGCTTGCCGATGTTGCCGCGCAGCAACAACAGGTTGACCAGCATCTGCACGTTCTCCACGCCGTGACGGTGCTGGGTCATGCCCATGCCGTACACCACCATCACTCGCTCACTGCGGGCATACACCGTGGCAGCCGCTTCCAGAGCCGCGCGGGTCAGCCCCGACCGCTGCTCGATCTCTGCCCAGGAGTGACCGTCGACTTGTGCGACCAGCGCGTCGAAACCCTCGGTGTGCTGACTGATGAAAGCATGGTCCAGCACCGCAGGCTTACCCTGCGCCCGGGCTGCCTCGTCCATTGCCAGCAGCGTCTTGATGATCCCGGTCAACGCCGCAATGTCTCCGCCGATTGCCACCTGATGGTATTGGGTGCTGATGACCGTCGATTCCGGGCCGAGCATTTCGCGGGGGGATTGCGGATTGACGAAGCGTTCCAGCCCGCGCTCGCGAATCGGGTTAAAAGTGATGATCGGCACCTGCCGCTTGCGCGCTTCCTGCAGCGGATGAAGCATACGCGGGCTGTTGCTGCCTACGTTCTGGCCGAAGAAGAACAGGCAGTCGGTGTGCTCGAAATCGGCAAGCGTCACCGTCCCGACCGGTACGCCGATGCTCTCCTGCAAGCCGACCGAGGTGCTTTCGTGGCACATGTTCGAGCTGTCCGGCAGGTTGTTGCTGCCGTAGGCGCGGGCCATCAGCTGATACATGAACGAGGTTTCAAGCGATGCCCGGCCGGAAGCGTAGAACACCACCTGCTCGGGATCCAGCGCGCGCATCTGCGTGCCGATCTCGGCATAGGCCGCCTCCCAGGTAGTCGGGAGATAACGGTCGGTGGCCGGGTCGTAGCGCAATGGGTGGGTCAGGCGACCATGCTGCTCCAGCGCGTGATCAGACCATGTCCGCAATTCACTGAGCGTGTGGCGTTCGAAAAACTCGGGGCCGGTCCGCAGCGACGTCAGTTCCCAGGCGGTGGCCTTGGCACCGTTTTCACAGAACTCAAGCGCATGCGGGTTGCCGGGCTTGGCCCAGGCGCAACTGACGCAGCCAAAGCCTTTGGGCTTGTTTTGCCGCAACAAGGCCAGCGAGCCTTTTCGCACCGCCTGTTCCCGCCACAGGATGCGCATCACTGACTGCGCCGAGCCCCAGCCTCCCGACGCCGAGCTGTAAGGCCGATAGTGCGCTTTGGGGTGAAGCAGCTGCATTGGTGGTTCCTCGCAAGCAAATCCGGAACGGCCCGGCTATGTCCGAATGTTACGAGGGGGCGGAGAGACAAAAGGTTCAGAAGACCTGCGCTCGGTCATGAAAGGCCGGTTTATTATCGGCCAAACGAAGATCCCGGCCCTGCATCGGGCTCGGACACGAGCGGACGCAAGGCCGGGATCAGGAGCGAGTTTAAGGCGTTCACGCTACTGTAAAACCCAGGCCCAGATAGGCATGGGCAGTGGTGTCGCGCGATGCACCATTGGCTATCTCAGCCTAGGCGCGAACTTTGTCCAGCTGCTTTTCAATCATGTACTTGGTTGCCAGGCGTCGTTCCTTGAGGGCACGCAGTCCCTGATCGTCGACGTTACCGGCGCTGATGGATTCCGCCGCCAGTACCTGGTTATCGATATCCACATACGCATCAAGCAGGCGGTCCAGCTCCGGGTCGGTCTGGCGGCGCTGCTGAATGATTTCTCTCGGGTAATGCAGGTCTTGATAAAGATCGTGAGAAACAGGCATAGCGTTCTCCTTATTTACGCGAATGCTGGAATCACTTGTTTAGAGCGGTTACCTGCTATTCGGTTGAGGTGAGATCGGCACAGGTCGACGGACGGTCGTCGGTGGCGGCTGGCTCGGTATCTGGCGAGCAACTGCAATGCGCGTGCGCTTTTCAGCTGTGAGCCGCCAGCAGCGGCCATTCGGCCAGGACGCGGTAGCCGCCTTTATGGGATTCGTACAACGCGAAGTGCTCGGCGCGCAGATAAAACTCCGCAGGTATCGTCGCTTCCGGCACCTGAGCGCGGTAGTCACGCATCAGGGTCAGATGCGGTCGGAATTCCTTCGGTCTGTCTTCAAGACCGAAGGGCAGCATGGCCTGCTCCAGTGCGTAGACCAGACGCAGCAGCTCCGGCGGCGCCTGCTCAGCGGCCAGCACCATCACGCCGGACCGGCGCCAGACGTCCAGTCGGTCGAGTATCAGTCGGACCGCCTTGCCCGGCACCCGGACCTTGGCGGCCGCCGTGCAGATGTCGGGCACCTGCGCCGCTGCAACCGCGCCGAGGAACAGCAGCGTGACGTGAAAGTTTTCCGCCGGGACCGGGCGCCCGGCGCGCAGCCCAAGCGTTCCGCGCCACCGGGCAATCGCCCGTCGTTGCTCGGGCGGGCAATCCAGTGCGAAGAACAGTCGCCTGAGCGGTTCACCGGATGCATCGATCACACGTGGTCTCCTCTGCCGATCCTGCTTGAGTCAACCGGCGACATTGTCATCGTTGTCCAGGCTTTCGCCATTGGCATCCGTGATTTCAGGCTCGCCGTCCCGTGGCGAGCCGCCGTCGGGATGCGGGCGTTTGCCGGGATCGTTGATATACGGAACGTGGTTGGGTCCCTTTTCTTCGTTGCCTTCGGTCTCGGGCTGCATAGTCGCCTCCAGAAATGAATGAAATGCTTGCCACATCGTTTTGGAGAAAGCCGGGCTGCAAACGTTCCCCCTGCTTGAGCGGGAGAAACCTCGAACTAATGTCTTGCGATCGCCTCAGAACAGAATCCGCAGATAAATGCGCACTCGATGCCGGCACCAGCCGCGCAATACAGGCAGTTCGATGAACCGGGACCATTGGAGGCACAGCGAATGGACAACCTGAAAATAGCCACATTCAACGTCAATGGTATTGGCGCGCGACTGCCGAATCTTCTGCAATGGCTGGCGCGCGAGCAGCCGGATGTGGTCTGCCTGCAAGAGCTCAAGGCCCGCGATTCGGCCTTTCCGGCTCAGGAGCTGGAGGACGCGGGCTACGGTTGTCTGCACCATGGTCAGCCGTCATGGAATGGCGTGGCCATTCTGGCCCGGGACGCCGAGCCGTTACTGATCCGCAAAGGTCTGCCCGGCGCCGAAGACGATACCCAGGCCAGATATATCGAGGCCGCGGCCCACGGCGTGATTGTCGGGTGCCTGTACCTGCCCAATGGCAATCCGCAGCCGGGTCCGAAGTTCGACTACAAGCTCAGGTGGTTCGAGCAGTTGATTGCCCATGCGGCAGGCTTGCAGGCGAGTGAACATCCCGTGGTGCTGGCTGGCGACTTCAATGTGATTCCGACCGATCTGGATGTCTACAACCCTCGTTCCTGGCTGAAGGACGCGTTGATCCAGCCTGAAAGCCGCGAGTGTTTCGAGCGTCTGTTGTCCCAGGGCTGGACCGATTCGATCCGTCATTTGCATCCCGGGGAACGGGTTTATACCTTCTGGGATTATTTCCGACAGCACTGGCAGAAAAACTCCGGGCTGCGAATCGACCATCTGCTGTTAAACCCGGTGCTCGCCAGCCGGCTTATGCGTGCCGGTGTCGACGCATGGGTGCGTGGCGAAGCGCACGCCAGCGACCACGCACCTACCTGGATCGAAGTGAGCGGCGCGGAGTGATTGCCCTGCCCCTCACCTGCATCGGCCAGGGCTGCCGATGCTCGACCATGCTCGGCCGGCGGACGTCAGCGGGGTCTGTTCCAGACTGCTCAGGGACGCAGCACCAACTTCGGTAAGCCCCGTGATGAGGTGCTGCGTATAGGGAAAGCGCGGGTCGGCATCCAGCACTTTCTCCGAGAGAATGAGCCCCTCCCTGACCAGCACATCCACGGCCATGACGCACTGTGCGATGGAGGGAACGCTTGGACAGATGCGCACCAGCTGCATGTAGATCTGCCCGAATGTCAGTTTTCGGGACTCGTCGTCGCTCAACACCTGCACCGATCTCAAAATCGCCAGTTCGAGCCAATGCTCGTATTTCATAATCAAGCCATCAATGCCGTAAACACCAGCGAAACGCCGTTTTGATTGTCGAAGCCCCTTACTGCGGCGTGGCCGCACTGATGCAAACCAGCACATGACGACACCCAAAAAAGACCGGACGGCGAGTTTAACAGAGCCATAAACATAACTCTAATTAGGTTTAGCATAGGAATAAAATCGCCATCCTCAGCTGCAAGAGTCGACGCCAGCGCAGAATAATTTTGTCCGGGCCATACGCTGCGGATAAGCTTGCCGATGAATTCAGCTCCCGTATCGCATTGCAGCGGATGAAGAAATTGCCATGAACATTCAGCTTGAGCCACACACCGCCATTGCGCGCCACATTCAGCTTGCTGAAAGCGCCTGTGCCGTTTTCCGTCAGCAAGCGGTAAGGTCCCTATGATCGAAGTCACTGAAGTTTCCATTGCCGAACTGCGCGGCGCCCTTGCGTCCGGTCGCACCACCGCCGTTGAGCTGGTGCAGGCCTATATGGAACGGATAGACGCCTATGACGGCGTCGACACCGCTACCGCGCTGAACGCCGTGGTGGTCCGCAATCCTGATGCGCTTGAAGAGGCAAAAGCCTCGGATGCGCGCCGGGCCGCAGGCAAATTGCTCGGGCCGCTGGATGGCATCCCCTACACCGCCAAGGACAGTTATCTGGTCAAAGGCCTGACCGCTGCGTCGGGAAGCCCGGCGTTCGCCGATCTGGTTGCGCAGCGTGATGCGTTTACCATCGGCCGGCTGCGTGCCGCCGGAGCGATCTGCCTGGGCAAGACCAATATGCCGCCGATGGCCAACGGCGGCATGCAACGCGGCGTCTATGGCCGCGCGGAAAGCCCTTACAACGCCGACTATCTCACCGCGCCCTTTGCTTCCGGCTCATCAAACGGCGCGGGCACTGCGACAGCGGCAAGCTTCGCCGCTTTCGGCATGGCGGAAGAAACCTGGTCGAGCGGTCGCGGCCCCGCCTCCAACAATGGCTTGTGCGCCTACACCCCCTCGCGCGGCGTGATTTCGGTTCGCGGCAACTGGCCGCTGACGCCGACCATGGATGTAGTAGTGCCCTACGCCAGAACCATGGCTGACCTGCTCGAAGTGCTCGATGTGGTGGTCGCGGAGGATCCCGACCCGCGCGGCGACCTGTGGCGGATGCAGCCCTGGGTTCCGATTCCGGGCGTCGCCTCGGTACGACCGGCAAGCTACGCAGAGCTGGCCGTGGGTTCCGAGGTGTTGGTCGGCAAGCGTTTCGGCGTGCCGCGCATGTACATCAATGCTGATCCGCTGGCCGGCACCTCGGAAAAACCGGGCATCGGCGGGCCGACCGGCCAGCGCATCAACACTCGGCCTTCAGTGATCGACCTCTGGCAGGACGCGCGCCGGTTGCTGGAAGCGGCTGGTGCCGAGGTTATCGAAGTGGATTTCCCGCTGGTGTCCAATTGTGAAGGAGACCGTCCCGGCGCGCCGACCGTGTTCACCCGCGGGCTGGTGTCCAAAGAGTTTTTGCACCATGAACTGTGGGATTTGTCGGCATGGGCGTTCGATGACTTCCTGCGGGCAAATGACGATCCGAAACTCAATCGTCTGGCCGACGTCGATGGCGCGAAGATTTTCCCCCACGATCCCGGCACCCTGCCCAACCGTGAGGACGATCTGGCAGCCGGCATGGATGAATATGTCCGGATGGCCGAACGCGGAATCACGCCCTGGAACGAGATCCCTACCCTGGCCGATGGCCTGCGTGGCCTGGAGCAGACCCGGCGCATCGATCTGGAAGACTGGATGCAGGCGCTCGGCCTGGATGCGGTGCTGTTCCCGACTGTGGCCGATGTCGGCCCGGCGAACGCCGATGTGGACCCACACTCGGCCGATATCGCGTGGAGCAACGGTGTGTGGGTCGCCAACGGCAACCTCGCCATTCGCCACCTGGGGGTGCCGACTGTCACCGTGCCCATGGGCGTCATGGCGGACATCGGCATGCCGGTCGGGCTGACGTTCGCGGGGCGCGCGTATGACGATTCGAATCTGTTGCGCTTTGCCTCGGCGTTCGAGTCCACGGGCAGCAAGCGCCTGATCCCGCCTCGCACTCCGCCACTGCGATCCTCGCAGCGGTAGCATCAAGGCGGCGCTGCGAGGTCAGTGCCGGCCGCTCCCGCCGGCCACATCAGCTTCGCCCGAGCGCAGGCCGCACTCCGGCGCGGCAATCCGGCTCGATATCCAGGCCCTGCTGTAGCCAAGCACCCTGCCCGCCATGATCGTCGGGAAATGAATGAAGCCATGCGGCGCAGCGGGCAGCCGGTGCAGTTCGACCGTGGCCGAGTCGTCCCAGCGCTCCGCCAGCTGGAGCGTGTCGTCGCGAAGCGGATCCAGCTCGCCGACGAACATGAGCGCCGGAGGGAAATCAGTGAAGTCGCCATGGAGCGGCGATAACGGCGGCTGACCGCGCTGTTCATCGCTGAGCCCAGGCGTCAGCATGCGAAGCGCATCGACCATGCCGGGCCCGTCCAGCACCAGCGTGTCGGGACCCGCGGCACGCACGCTGGGCGTACCCGTCAGATCGTAGACGCCGTAATAAAGGACCGCGCCGCAGATACGCTTGAGAAACCCGGGCCGGGTTTTCAGATTGAGTAAAGTGGCAACCGCAAGATGCCCGCCTGCCGATTCGCCGACAACGATAACCGGCAGACCCGTGAACTCCTCGCAATCGTCGCTCAACAGCCAGCATGCGGCAGCCAGGCAGTCATCCATCAGGCCCTCGATAGGCGTTGAAGTGGCGAGCCGATAATTGACCGACACCACGGCCACTTCACACGCCTCGACCATGGCAATGTTCATGTCATCGTTCATCTGCGCGTTACCGATGACCCACCCACCGCCATGGAAATCCAGCACCACGCCTTTGGGCTTACCCTTGGGCCTGATGATACGTACGGCGACCGGCACGCCGTCGAAGCCGACCGTTTTACTTTCAACGCGCAGGCCTTGCCGGGCGACTCTCGCATCGCCGCCCAACTGGCCGACGCGCAGGAGCGCCTGGATCAGCGCCGGTGTAACGCGATTGCGGATCCGGAACCGTGGCAGCCATGCCAGCTTCCTGTTGAAACGGTGCACCTGCGCCAGTTCACGCTCATCAAAGGACAAAGACGGTTTGATATCCAACGTTTCCTCGCTGTTCAGGCCGGGTCTGCTGCCGGCGCCTAAGGCACAATGGCCCACTCGTTGTGGAGCGGGCAGACAAGCCCTCTAGACCGCGCCACGGCGCAGAAATGCCGTTACAGCGCAGGCCTTTGCAGCTTCACCCACTCCTGTACCGCGGGGCGCTGCCACTGGCGCAGGGCATACTCGACCAGCTCCTGCGGCACTTTGTCGCCGCCCAGTATCAGCCGGTTGAGCATCAAGGCCAGGTCGACATCGGCAATCGACCATTGACCGAAGAGGTACTCAGGGCTCTCTGCGAGCAGCGTTTGTGCAGCGCTGAACAGCTTGCGCGCCGCCGATTCGCCGGCGGCTGACAGTGGCTGTGCCTTGACACCGTAAAACACCACCAATGTAGATCGCTCCTGGCGAATGGGCAGCAGGTCGCTGCGCAACCAGGCCTGAACTTGTCGGGCCTTGGCTCGCTGTCTCACGCCCAACGGGTAGACAGGTGACTGGGTAAAGGCTTCTTCCAGATACTCAGTGATTGCCGACGACTCAGACAGGGCAAACCCGTCGTGCACCAGCGTCGGTACCCGCTGCGTTTGCGAAAGCCGGGCATAGTCCTCGGTCCGGTTCTCAGACGCATCCAGATCAAGCGTGCGTACATCAAATTCGATACCTTTCTCGCGCAGCACCACGAACGCCGACATAGCGTAGGGGCTGGTGAACTGGGCATCGACATACAAACGCAGGCGGGCATCATTCATGGTTCATCTCCTTATGCAAGAGACCCCACGCTACGAGATGCGCGGCAGGAAATAAAATTCATGATTTTCATGGGCGTATTCCAGCAGGGAATACCGAGAACGCCTTCGAGTCCGTCCTGCCCGCCAGCGTTTGCCGGAGCTCTCGACAGGTTGCGAAGCCTGCCTGGGCGGCACGGCGCAGCCCGCTGCAAACAGAAGACGCTTGCCCACTTCACCAGCCCTCCACTAGAATGCGATGTATTCTCAAATGCATCTTATTGTCGTGTAGAGGTCGCAGTGACGCCGCCATCCGCTTCCCCTGCTCCTCACGTCGATGTCCACACGCTTTACCTGGACCATCACGACTGGCTACTCGGCTGGCTGCGCAAACGACTACGCCATGGCGACAACGCGGCTGACCTGGCGCACGACACCTTCCTGCACATCCTCGGCAAACCGGAGCGCCTCCCTGAGCTGCGCCAGCCACGGGCCTGGCTCAGCACGGTGGCGCACGGCCTGCTGGTCGACCGCGTTCGACGCCAGAGGGTCGAGCGCGCCTATCGCGAGACGCTCGCGCACCTGCCGGAAGCGCAGGCGCCATCGCCCGAAGACCAGTTGATCCTGCTCGAAACCCTGGCACGTATCGATGCGCTATTGGACGGCTTGCCGCCCAAAGTGCGAGTGGCATTTCTGCTGTCACGCCTTGAAGGCATGGACTACAAGCAGATTGCCAGGCGCGTTGGCGTAAGCCTCAGCTCGGTGGAAAAATACATGGCCCGTGCGATCCGTCACTGCTATCTGGCGCAGCAATGAACCCAGGTCCACAGGTGAAGCTGCCGGATGCAGTACTCGACCAGGCCATCAGCTGGCTCGTGCGAATGCAGTCAGGCAGCGCAGACGATCGGGCCCGCGAGGCGTGTCTGCGCTGGCGTCAGGCAGATCCGTTGCACGAAGCGGCGTGGCAAGCGCTCGAGAGCAGCGGTTCGGTGTTCCAGAGCCTGCCCGGCTCTACCAGCGCAATCGCGCTGGACACCCTTGAGCGCTTGCACACCCAGAGCGTCGGTCGACGCAATGCCTTGAAGTTGCTGGGTGTCGGCCTGCTCATTAGCGGAGCCGGGGCGATGGCGTTGCGCCAAGGGGCACCGGCCAGTTGGGGGGCGGATTACGCCACTGCCGTTGGCGAACGCCGTGAGATCAACCTGAGTGACGGCACACGTCTGCTCCTCAACACCGCTAGCGCTGTGGACATACAATTCAGCGCCGAGCGGCGACTGATCGCGCTGCGACAAGGCGAAGTATTCGTTACCACAGGGCCGGATGCGGCCGCCGGAAGCGTGGTGCGCAGCCTATGGGTCGAGAGCCGCCATGCGCGGCTTCAAGCGATCGGCACTGCGTTCGGCGTTCGGGAAGACCGCAACAGCACACGTCTGCGGGTCGAGCAAGGCGTGGTGGCGATTCATGAACGCCATCAGACCGTTCGCGTTGCTGTCGGTGAGGAATACCTGATCGACCTCGAGGGCAGCCGCAGGGTCGAGACCAGCAGCATGAACGCCAGCGCCTGGACGCAAGGCCAACTGGTTGCCAGACGCATGCGCCTGGAGCAACTGGTGCAGGAGTTCGCGCGTTATCGACGCGGCTGGTTGAGTTGCGATCCAGAGATAGCCGCGCTGGAAATCTCCGGGGTGTTCCAGCTCGATGACATCGACCAGGCGATAAGCGCCCTGAGCGATGCGCTGCCGGTCAGGGCCGAACGCCTGGCACCGTTCTGGACGCGCATCGTCGCGCGCTGAGCGGGATAGCAAATTTCTCAAAAAAACACTGCGGGTTTTCCTCGTTTGTTCGACAGATAGGCAAAACACCCTGCCATTCGAATGGAGCCCGTCATTCATGTCATCCGTCTCGATCCAATCCCGACCGTCCTGTCGAACCACCCTGGCGCTCGCCATGCGCAGTGTCCTGTGCGCGGGCCTTGCCAGCACATCGATTGCAAGCTTCAGCGTTCAGGCCGAACAAACCGAGCTCCGGCGCTACGATCTGCCCGCCGGCCCGCTGGAGGATTCGCTGAATCGCTTTGCCCAGGTTGCCGGCATCACGCTTCCCTTCGACCCGACGCTTGTTCAGGGGAAACAGGCGCCGGCATTGCGAGGCGAGTATGAGGTGCAATCGGGCCTCGACGCCCTGCTGGGGGGCAGCGGCCTCGCGCCATCCCGCAGCGACGCTGGCGGCTGGCAGCTTCATCCGGTCAACCGATCGACAGCCGTGCTGGACCTGGATGCGACGACCATCACCGGCCAGGGCATGGGGCAGGCGACCGAAAACTCCGCCTCTTACCGGCCAGGTCTGGTCAGCGTCGGCTCGAAGACACCCGTCAGCCTGCGACAAACGCCGCAGACGGTTTCGGTACTGACCCAGCAGTTGATCGCGGACCGCCAGTTGACCGACATCAACGAAGCCATGCAGGTGACGCCCGGCATCACCTTGCAGAGCAATACCTACCGCACGTTTGAAATTCTTTCTCGCGGTTTTCCAGTTCAGAACATCCAGCTCGACGGTGCCGCCCCGATGGCACTGGGCACCTCGCTGGGCAGCTTCTACTCGTCGAACGTGTACGACCTTGCCGAATTCGATCACGTTGAGGTGCTGCGTGGTGCTGCCGCGCTGTTCGGTGGTACGGGCGACCCCGGCGGTATCGTCAACATGGTCCGCAAGCGCCCGCTCGACGCTTACCAGCTCAAGCTCACGGCATCGGCCGGCAGCTGGGATAACTATCGCCAGGAGCTGGACGTCACCGGTCCCATTGCGTTTGGCACCCGGCTGCGCGGGCGACTGGTGGTCGCCAACACCGACCGGCAATACTTCACCGATAACCGAAGCACCGAAAAACCGTTCGTGTACGGGGTCATGGAAGCGGATGTGACCGAGAGCACGACGCTGACCGCAGGCTTTCGTTACAACAAAGCCCACGAAAACGGCACGCAGGGTTCGCTGCCCCGCTACCTCGACGGTTCCGACATTGGCCTGCCACGCAGCACCGGCCTGACGCAGAACTGGGCCTATACCGACACCACCGGCCGGGAAATCTTCGCCAAAGTGGACCACTACCTCAACGACGACTGGAAGCTGAACATCTCTTACACCGATATCTGGGATAACGGCTATTTCAAGACCGCCACCACCAACGGTGTGGGGATCAATCCTGCAACAGGCACCGGACTCAGCTGGTTCGGGACCTCGGTGAAGCAGGAAAACCAGCAGCGGATGTGGGACACCAACCTGTCGGGCACTTTCGAGCTGCTTGGTCTGCACCATGATCTGGTGGTGGGCGCCGACTATCAGGAAATCTCCAGCCGCTGGCAAGGTACGACGCGCTACCCAAGCGCCGGCGGCCCGGTCAACGTCTTTGATCCGGGCAGCACGCCGTTTCCCGAGCCGCCAAATGACCGCAATTACAGTCGCGACTACCAACCCAATGACCAGACCCAATACGGTGTCTACGGCAGCGTGCGCCTGCAGCTGGCCGAACCCCTGCATTTGATCCTCGGAGCGCGAGCGCAGCGTTATTCGTTCGAGCAGCTGTACCGGACACGCACCGGCGCGACCTGGACTGCTCAGTCAGCGATCGACATGCGCGAGCCGACCAAATTGACGCCTTACGGTGGGCTGGTCTACGACCTCAACGAAGAGTGGTCGCTGTATGGCAGCTACTCGGAGATCTACAAACCCCAGGTCAGTCTCAAAGATGGCGCCGGGCGTACGCTGGAGCCTCTGGTTGGCACCACCTATGAAACGGGTCTGAAAGGCGAGCTGTTCGACGGCAAGGTCGACACCAGCCTCGCGCTCTACTACACCAAGCGGGAAAATCAGGGCGTCCGCGACCCGAGCTATCCTGTCGACGATTTTGCCTTCGCCGGCAGTTGCTGCTGGATAAGCAGCGGCGAGGTAGTCAGCAAAGGCATCGACATGGCCATTTCCGGCGAGGTACTTCCCGACTGGATGCTGATGGCCGGCTACACCTTCAACATCAACCAGAACAGAAGCTCCAGCAACACCTTCAACACGCAGACGCCCAAACATCTGTTGAAACTGTTCTCGACCTACCGACTGCCCGGTGCGCTGTCGAAATTCAAGATCGGTGGCGGCGCCAACGTGCAGAGCTCGAACTTCTTCCGAGGCACCGTAACTTCAGGCGGCGCGACCAATGCTTACGATTTCAGCCAGCCCGGATACGCTGTCTGGAACGCTCTGGCCGAGTACGAGGTGGATGAGCACTGGACGCTCACCTACAACGCCAACAACCTCTTCGACAAGCATTACTACGCAACCGTGGGCTCTACGTCCGCCACCAACTGGTACGGCGAACCGCGCAACCACATGCTGACGCTACGCGGCACCTTCCGGTAGCGGTGAGGTGCTGCGGTTCCTGAAACAGCCTGTGCCGCCAGGCGCACTGGACAGGGCGTTGCCGGGCAAGTAGCGTGCAGTGCAAATGTATTCAGTCAGAGCAATTTCATGATCGACATGGCCATTCAGGAAGAAATCAGAGGCCGCCTTCGCCGGGCCGAACGGGAGCATGAGGTAAAAGTACTTCTGGCGGTGGAATCAGGCAGTCGCGCCTGGGGTTTCGCTTCCCCCAACAGCGATTACGATGCGCGGTTTATCTACGTGAATCGGCCCGAGTGGTACCTTTCTGTCGGCCTTGAAGAGCAAAGGGACGTCATCGAATATCCCATCGTTGATGACATGGACATCAACGGCTGGGATCTTCGCAAGGCGCTTCGCCTGTTCTGGAAATCCAATCCGGGCTTCGTTGAATGGGTTCAGTCCGACATCGTTTACGAGCACTCGGGAAGTTTTCACGAGCGAGCGAAAGAGTTACTTGCGCAGGTGTATTCGGTCGAAAGCGGGATTTACCACTACCGCAGCATGGCGAAAACCAACTTTCGGGGCTATTTACAGACCCCTCAGGTGCCGTTGAAAAAATACTTTTACGTGCTGCGCCCGTTGTTGTCCGTACGGTGGCTGGAAAGATTCGGGACGCCGGCACCCATAGAGTTCGACAAACTGCGAGACGTTATTGAAAACGACCCGGGGCTCCAGCAGGCCATCGATGACCTGCTGGCGGTAAAACGTGCGTCGCCCGAGATGGGTCTATCGCCGCAGGTCGTCCCGATTCACCGGTTCATCGAGCGTGAGCTGGATCGACTGGAGACCATCAGACCAACACGAAGCGAGCGCGGAGAGGTCGAGCTGTTGCTGTCGGAACTGTTCCGCTCGGTACTGAAAGAAGCCTGGGGTTGAAAGAGGCCTGGGTTTGAAAGGCTTGGGGCTGGAAAAGGCATCGATGCCCGCCATACCTTACCGCGCGCTCACCACACTGGAAATCCGGCCCAGAAACGGGTCCAGGCGCTCACGCGGTGCGTCGTGTTCCACGATGAGGGCCGCGACTTCCTCGCACTCCGCCACCTGATAGTGGGCGACGCTGGACAGCTTTTCATTGGTCACCGCCGCGATTACCTGACCGCTCGCGGCGACTACCGCGCGCTTGAAATCGGCGTCGTCGAGGCCGAATGCGGTCACCCCATTGGCCGGGTCGATGGCGCAGGCGCCAAGAAAGCACAGGTCGAAGTTGAACTGCCGCAGTTCCTGCACAGCCCGCAAGCCGGTGACGCCACCGGTGACCGGATTGAGGCGGCCACCCAACAGGATCACCTCGGCCGATTGCAGCTTCATCAGCTGCACCGCGATCAACGGCGAATTGGTCGTCACGGTCAGTTGCAGTTCAGGGTCGATGGCAGCGGCAATCGCCAGGTTGGTCGACCCGGCGTCGATGAAGACGTGCTGCCCCGCGGTCAGCAGCGCAGCCGCTGCCTGGCCGAGGCGATCCTTGCGTGAAGTATCCTGCAACACCCGTGCCTCGATCGGGCCTTCAGCTTCTCGCATCAGGATAGCGCCGCCATACACCCGCTTGCACAAACCGGCCGCCGCCAGCGCGCTCAGATCGCGGCGTACGGAGTGCTCCGAAACGTTGAACTCGCTCGCAAGGTCTGCTGCTATGACCCTGCCATAGCGGGCCAGGCGTTCTCGAATCAACTGCTGACGTTCGCCGGGAAACACTTCAGAAACTGTTGTCATGCATCAAAACCTGCATAACCGCTCATCATCGAGCGTAACCGAGCGAAATATGCAGGTTATCGACGATGGCGTCAAATTCGCGTGGTCCCTTCGCCCCTGGTTCAAGCTGATATCATCCGATCCTCAAACGCTGGATAGAACGCCATGAATCGTCGCAAAAAGATCAACCAGTTGCTCAAAGCCCATGCCAAAAAAGCCAGTGCCAAGCTGGCACCGCCCAATAAGAAGAAGTACATCAGCAAGGCTGACCGCCTGAAGCTGGCGGCTGAATCCGACGCCGAGGGCAGCGTTGCATCCGAGTGATGTGCCGGAGCGCGGCGGGCATTGCAACCGCGCACGATGTTTTTCCTTCGAATAGCTGACCACCATCGCCGCACCGGCTGTCGCCCAGGCCCATCCAGCAGCCAGGCTGTCACTGAACCGTCACACGTCCCCTCTAGCGTTCAGTCTTCGAACCCTGCGCGCCAACCGGCTTACGCCGGTGGGCGAGATGTGCGCTGGCAATCGCTCCCTCTATCGGAGAAGGGTCTTGGATATCGACATCTTCAAGGAATTGCTGGTGCCCGTCATTGGCGGGCTGGGCATCTTCATGCTTGGGCTGGAGTTCATGTCCGACGGCATCAACAATCTGGCCGCCAACCGCATGCGGGCCTGGCTGGCCAGACTGGCGGGCACGCCCACTAAAGGACTTGCCGCTGGCACCATGATTACCGGGGTTCTGCAGTCGAGCACCGCGATGACCGTCATGGTGGTCGGGCTGGTCAACGCGGGCGTCGTCGGGCTGCGACCGGCGATCAGCGTGATCATGGGAGCCAACATCGGCACCACGCTCGGCAACGGCCTGATTGCCCTGCCCCTGGGACCGCTGGGGCTTATATTCGCCGGGCTGTTCGCGCTGGTCTATGTGTTCAGCAAGAGCGACAAGGTCCGGAATATCGCGCTCACGATCATCGGCTTTTCGCTGATCTTCTACGGCCTCAACCTGCTGACCGGCGGACTCAAGCCGTTACGTAACCTGCCCGAGGTCATGAGCGTGATCTCCAGCCTGCAGGCCGACAGCTTCGGCGGGCTGGCCATCTGCGTGCTGACAGCGGCGGGCATCACGGCGATGATCCACTCGTCCTCGGCAACCATCGGCATAGTCATGGGCCTGGGCGCGGCGGGCGTTCTGGACTGGCAGACTGCCGTGGCTTTTTCGCTGGGCGCCGATCTGGGCACGACTGTTACCTCTTGGCTGGCTTCGCTCAACCTGTCGAAGAACGCCAAGCGAGCGGCTTATGCGCATATCTCGTTCAACGTGATCGGCGTGGCGGTGATGTTCCCGCTCTTCTTCCTGTCGATGGACCTGTTGCAGTGGACCATGGGCCTGTTCGGCATGGATGTAGCCAAGTCAGTCGTGGTCGACGGCAAGGAAACCTTCCCGCTGGTTCCGGTAGCGGTGGGCGTCTACTCCATCGGCTTCAACATCTTCAATACGGCGCTGATGTTCCCCTTCATCGGCGTATTCGACCGCGTTCTGTCACGCGTTGGCGCGAGCCGAAACACCGAAGAAGACTACGCCGTGCCCCGCTATCTGGACCGCGGCGCCCTGAGCGACGTCAACAGCGGCGTGGCTGCGGTGAGCAAGGAACTGGCGCGGTATACCCAGGGCGCGGGCCTGCTGCTTGCCGCTGCTCGTGGCGAGCGCAGCGCGTTGAAGAACGCAGCCGAACATGAGCAGGCACTCGATACCCTCAGTCAGGAAATCCGCGCGTATACCGCGCAGATGTTCAACAACGACCTGAGCTCGCGCCAGACCAACCTGCTCGCCAGCCTGATCGAGGAGCAGGATTTCAACGCCAGCCTGACCGAAACGCTGTCGCAGATCACGCGGCGTATCGAGCGCCAACTGTTTTCCGCGAACGGCCAGGCCATCGTCACAGCGCTCCTGGACATCGTCGAGCCTGTTGTGAAAAACGGCCCACAGGGTATCTACCTTCCGCAGGCTCACGCCGACAAGCTCGCCGAACTACGCGAGCGTTGTCTGCAAAACGAACAGAAGCTGGGCTGGGACGAACGCGGTGCAATTCTGACACTGCTCGGCAGCGCCAAACGCGCGATCACTCTGGTGCAGCGCATCAACGACGAGCGCTTGACCGTTTCGCGAGAGCTGAACCAGGGAAGCTCGGGCGCTGCTGACCATCCGCCTGCGGGCATGCTTGCCAAACCCGTTTGAGGACAGCCATGGACATCTGCCAGGCATCTTCCATCACGCGTCGCCGGTTCATTCAGCTGGCGGGCGCCGGCACGCTGGGTACATGCCTCCTGCCGCAAGCGCTTGCACAGGATGCGTTCGGTCAGGCGCTGTTGCAGGGCGCAGGTTCTACCTTCGTCCTGCCGCTGGTTCGGCAATGGCTCAAGTTGTACCGTGGCGGGCCTGTCGGCACCGAGCTTTCAGCCGGCAGTGCCGGGCTTGATGGTGACCTGCTGGGTGGCGCGGCACTGGACTACGAAGCCGTCGGTTCACAGGCAGGGCTACTGCGCCTGCAAGCCAAGGCGGTCGATTTCGCTTTCAGTGAGCTGCCGTTGTCGGCGCAGGAGCTTGCCCGACATGAGTTGATCCAGATACCGGTGGTGGCAGGCGGCGTTGCCATCGTTACCCATCTTCCAGACGTCAGGGGCGGCTTGCGGCTCGACGGCGTGACGCTGGCCGCGATCTTTCGAGGCCGGATCACGCGCTGGAACGACGCGGCGATTATTTCCCTCAACCCCGATATTGCGTTGCCGGACCAGGTCATCGAACCCGTCCAGCGCATCGAAGGCTCGGGCACCACCTACACCCTGACCCGTTACCTTGCGACGCAGGATGCCGGATGGCTTGAAGCGGTCGGCGTCGACGCCCTGGTGCACTGGCCGGTTGGCAATGCCGCGCGCGGCAGCGCTGGCGTTGCCCAGAAGCTGGCCGCGACGCCGGGCAGCATCGGCTACCTCGACGCCGTGCAAGCCCAGGCCAGCAAACTGCAGGTCGTCCAATTGAAAAACAGCGCCGGGCGCTTCGTCGCGCCCGACGCCGAGTCCATCGCAGCCGCTACCCAAGCCGTGCCGTGGAAGGCCAGTGAACAAACCCAACCGCAGTTCATTAACGCGCCGGGCGAAGCCAGCTACCCGATTGTCGCTACTGTTCTGGCCTTGCTGAACCGGCAACCCCGGTCCAGCGGCGACCGCCGTGCCCGGGCTTTTCTGGCCTGGGCACTGGCCAACGGACAAAACAGCGCAAGGGAACTGGGTTACGTGGCCTTGCCCGCGCTGCTGGCCCAGCAAGTGCGCCAGCAGTTGCTGGCGCCGGTAGGCAATGCTTAGTGCTGCGGGCTACTTCTTGATCAGCACCGTTTTCGGGTTGGTGAACAGCGCGCGTCCCTCGACGCCATGCTCGGTGCCGAGCCCGGACTGTTTGTGGCCACCGAACGGAATATCCACGCCCTGGGTGTGAATCTCGTTGACCCAGACCATGCCGGTTTCCAGACGGTTGGCGACCGCCACGGCAGCCTGAGTGTCTCGCCCCCAGACCGAACCGCCCAGGCCGTACGGGGTGTCGTTGGCCCGCGCGATTACGTCTTCGATGTCGTCATAGACCAGGATCGGCACGATTGGCGCGAACTGCTCCTGCTGGACGATCATCGCGTCTTCCGGTGGATTGTCCACGATTGTCACGGGGATGAAGTAGCCCGGCCGGCTCTCGTCGACGCTGCCGCCAAGCACTACATCCTGGCCGTTGCGCTGAATGTCGTCGAGGAACGTCCGGACCTTGTCGAACTGCATTTTGTTCTGCACCGGGCCGATGGTGACGTCGTGGTCCATGCCATTGCCCATCTTCTGCTGCCTGGCGTAATCGACGAATGCCGAAACGAAGGCCGGATGGTAAGAACGGTGGACGTAAAGGCGCTTGATGCCGACGCACCACTGCCCGGAGTTACCGACCGCGCCCCAGAACAACTTAGGGATAATGGACTGCCAGTCAGCGTCCGGCATCACAATGGCGGCGTCGTTGCCGCCCATCTCCAGCGTCAGGCGCTTCATGGTTGCGGCCGCCGAACGAATGACGTGTTTGCCGGTTTCGGTGGAACCGGTAAAGCTGATCTTGGCGATGTCCGGATGAGCAGTCATCTGCGGGCCCAGCTCGTTGCCGCCAGACACAATGGACAGCACGCCTGGCGGCAGCACGCTCTGCGCGATCTGGCCGAAGCGCAGGGTTGATAACGGCGTAAAGGGCGACGGTTTGATCACCATGGTGTTGCCGGTGATCAAGGCCGGCGCGACCTTCCACAAGGCGAGCAACACCGGGAAATTCCACGGCGTGATCGCGCCGATCACGCCCAGCGGAGTGTGATGCAGCTCGACGATGTGGCTGTCGTTCTCTTCCACGATTTCGACCGGAATGCGTCGCGCGGCGATCTGGCGAATCCATGAGATGGACTGATCGACCTCCGGCTCGGCCCCGGTCTTGAGCGGCTTGCCCTGTTCAAGGGTCAGCAGCTGAGCCAGCTCGTCGCGATGTGCCTGCAGCGCATCGGCATACGCATTCAAGTACGCCTGGCGACGCTCGTAGCCAAGCGCCGACCAGCCCCTGAAGGCGTCCTTGGCGGCGCTGATCGCAGTGTCCAGCTGCTCGGCGGTGGCGGCTGGAGCATGGGCGAAGACCTCTCCCGTGGCAGGGTTGACCACCGGGAACGTGGCCTCGGTTTCTACCAGTTGGCCGGCGATGCTGAGGTAATAAGGGCCATTGAACGGTTGGGCGGAAACATTCTCTTCAAATACGGCAGCCATGACGATTCTCCTTGGTATCTGGCGTTCTCGACGCCATGAAAGTCCGGGCGCGTCGATCCAGCGAACAGACTGTCGATGTCTGTTCGAGAATCGCGCGGCGGTCGGGGGTTATGCGTGTTCGTGTGTGTGCGTGGACGGGGCGGATCAGGACAGGCGATTGACCAGCGCTTTAGCGGCGGCCTCGGAACTGGCAGGGTTCTGTCCGGTAATCAGCAGTCCGTCTTCGATGACGAAGGACTGCCAGTCGGGACCTTTTTCATACCGCCCGCCCAGCGCCTGGAATTCGTCCTCGATCAGGAAAGGCACGACGTCGGTAAGGCCTACGCCCTCTTCTTCCGAGTTGGTGAAGCCGCTGACGCGACGCCCCTTGACCAGCGGCTGGCCGTCGGCGGCCTTGACGTGGCGCAGCACGCCAGGTGCGTGGCAGACGAACGCGGTCGGCTTGCCGGCGCGCTGAAACGCTTCGATCAGGGCGATCGATACGCTTGACTCGGCCAGATCCCACAGCGGTCCATGGCCGCCCGGGTAGAACACCGCGTCAAAATCTTCAGCGCTTACGGTTTCCAGCTTCACAGTGTTTGCCAGCGCCTGCTGGGCGGCGGGGTCGGCCTTGAAGCGCCGGGTCAGTTCGGTCTGGAAATCCGGCTCATCGCTTTTCGGGTCCAGCGGCGGCTGGCCACCTGCCGGCGATGCCAGCACGATCTCGGCACCGGCGTCCTTGAACGTGTAATACGGCGCGGCGAACTCTTCGAGCCAGAAGCCGGTTTTACGACCGGTGTTGCCGAGTTGGTCATGAGAGGTCAATACCATTAATACTTTCATTGCTGTTTCCTCGGGATAAGTGAGTCAGATGTATTCGGGAGTGCCCAGTGCCTGTCGAGTCATCGCCAAGGCTTGATCGAAAGGCAAGGACGTACGGGTGATCTTTGCCATGACGCTTGCGCCCAGCCACAGCGCATACAGTTGTGTTGCCAGCGGTTCGGGCTCTTGCTCCAGTCGCAGGGACCCCTGCGCCTGACCCAGCATCAGCGCGCCGGCCAGACACTGGATGATCTGCGAGGTGCCGCGGTCCAGGGCCTGACGCATTGACTCGGACAGGTCCGCGACCTCCGCGCCCAGCTTTACCGCCAGACATTTACCGGCATCGTTCTGGCCTGACTGGTTGTCGGTCCAGCGCTGCCAGTACGTCAGCAGCTTGCGGCTTTCTGGCTCACTGCCAGCGAAGATCAGCCGCATGTCGGCCAGGTAGCTCTCGAAGTAGTCCTCCAGCAGCGCCTCGCCGAACGCGTCTTTCGACGCAAAGTGGTGATAGAACGAGCCCTTGGGTACTTGCGCGGCCTGGAGCACTTCATTGAGGCCCACCGCGGAAAATCCTTTCTTGCCGACGATCTGCTGAGCGACTGCAAGAATGTGTTGCCTGGCGTTTTTGCGCTCGTTCATGTTTATCGCTCCCTTCGCTGAGTAGACCAGTCGTCTCAGCCGTTGGAGCAGATGTTAGGAGTCGGGGCCTGCGCTCACAATGTCGTATCCGCAAGGATTCCGGACACGCATGACCGGCGACAAACACGTTGCCAGCAACCGGTGCGGCGCAGACAATCGACACCCCACATGTCCCCGGGGAAAGGCCCATGCACAGCGTTGCCCTTGTCGTGTATCCGAATTTCCAGTCGCTGAGCCTCTCCATCGGCTCAGTGTTCGAGTGCGCGAACCTGCTGCGCGGTGAGCCCGCCTACGAATTCCATCTGGTGTCCGAGACCGGCGGCGCGGTGATGTCGTCCCAGGGCTTCTCGGTCAATTCCACAGCGATCCGGCCCGAGGGCTACGACTCGCTGATCGTCAGCGGCTATCTGGAGTTTCAATTGCCGGAAGCCAGCCTCGCCGAGTTCGTAAAGGCTGCGTCCGCCCAGTCGCGACGCGTGGTGTCCTTGTGCATGGGCATCTTCGTGCTGGCCGAAGCCGGTCTGCTGGCGGGCAAACGCGCAACCACGCACTGGCTGCACGCCCCTGCGTTTCGCAAGCGTTACCCGGAGATCCAGCTGGACGAGGACAAACTGTTCGTCGTCGACGGCCAGGTGTGGACCGGCGCCGGCATGAGCGCAGGCGTCGATCTGGCTCTGGCGATGGTCGAGAACGACCTGGGCAGAGACCTCGCCCGTCAGGTGGCGCGCAAGCTGGTCATTCCCCAACGTCGAGGCAGTGAACAGTCGCAGCTCTCCGCCTTGCTGGAACTGGACCCCAAGTCCGATCGCGTGCAGCTGGCGCTGGCTTACGCACGCGAAAACCTGCGCGAGGACCTCTCCGTCGAAGCACTGGCGGCTGTGGCACGGCTCAGCCCACGTCAGTTCAGCCGGGTATTTCGCGAGGAAACCGGGCAGACGCCAGCCAAGGCGATCGAGTCCCTGCGAGTGGAAGCCGCGCGCGCGCTGATGGAAACCAGCCGCCACCCGATTGAAGTGATCGCCAGAGAAACCGGCTTCGGTGACCGGGAACGCCTGCGGCAGGCGTTTTTGCGGGCGTTCGGGCAGGCGCCGCAGGCATTGCAGAGGTTTTTTTCCGAGATGAGGGAGGCAATGCCTGCAGCAAAGTAATACCGGTCACGGCCAACGATCTCTGGTGCAACCCTGTGCGCGCCAATCATTTAACAATGCTCAAGGAACACTTCCGTCATGGATCGACTAGACAACCCACTCGTAGCCGTACGCCGGCGCCACTATGTGATCCGCCACTGGCGTGGTGAGTTGTCGCTGGTGAAGGCTTTCTGGGTCAATGAGATCCTTTTGACCTTGGTGTGCCTGGGCCTGCTGCTTCCTCTTTACTGGCTGATGCTACGCCATCCGCCAAGCCCGATGACCACAATAATCGCGGTGATCCTGATACTTGCAGGACTGCTGATGCTTAGCGTCTGGCAAGTCGTCGGTGTAACGCGTTCGGCAAATCGGCACAAGCAGCGCGGTGGCAAGCAGCACTGGGTAACGGCATTACGGCTGTTATTGACCGTTGGCGTGTCCTACTCGGTTTACGTGGCCACGGTCGACCTTTATCCAGCAATCAAGGCAGGGATTCAGTTCGCGTTGAACCCGCAAGCCCTGCCGGCCCTTCAAATAACGCTGCTTGCTCCCGACCAACTGGAAGTGTCGGGCGGCCTGTCCTCCGCGAGCCTGAAAGATTTTGAACAGGCGCTCACCAAACACCCAGGTGTCAAAACCATCCAACTTGACAGTGACGGTGGAACGCTCATCGTCGCCATGGCCATGGCCCGCCTGATACAGGAGAAGAATCTTGACACCTACACCAATGCAGAGTGCCTGAGCGCCTGTTCGCTGGTATTTGGCGCTGGCAAGGATCGTTGGCTGGGCGAACGGGGCCGCTTGGGTTATCACGGTGCGTTCCTCTACGGGTCCGATACCGCTCCACAGGTGTTAGTCGACAGTTATCGTCGTTCTCTGCTGGATCAGGGCGTGACTCGCGATTTCATCGACAGGGTCATGAACACCGGTTCTGCCGACATGTGGTTCCCCACCCCGGACGAGCTCACACGTGAGCGCATTGTCACAGCCACAGCGCCAGCGGGACGCTTTATCGATGCTCGGCTGATAAAACTCAGAAAAGAGGGACAGCTGGATGCTTATCTGCAGGAGATGATGCTGTTTCGTGTTTTATCTCAAGCCGACCCCGAGTTCTATCAGGGCGAACTTGCCGCCGCATCGCAGGCCCTCGCGACGGTAGAGACGTTTGCCCGGTTTGACGTGATGGCGCGTAAGCGAGGACGGATTCTGACCCATATGTTCACGCAGGACGCTCCCGCAACAGCGCTGGTGCAACTCTGGCGGTCGAACCTGGATATGGTGCTTGCCATTCAGAAAAGCGACGCGAAGCTCTGCGCTTCATTCATTGCCGGCCAGTCTTTGTCAGGGAGCACGATAGCGCGAACAGTGCCGTCAGAGACGGCCCGCCGGGTTCTGGATGGTTGGAGCGGCCTGATCAGCGCAGCGCTCCAAGCTCAGGACACGCCGCCTCCCGGACCGTTAGCGGAAGCCGATCTGGACGAGATTTTGCGCCGTGTCGCGGAGCGCTGGCCCGAGGCACGCGCATATTTACGGCAGCCATCCAGATATCTTGATGAGCCTGACACCGTTTGCCAGATCTACACGGAGTTTTATAGTCAGCTGCTTGCTCTGCCTGCGGATCGCGCCGGGAACGTGCTGCGCATAACCGCGTCAGCGGAGCTTTAGCTGGTATTTGAGTAGATCGGGCGGCGCGACTCTCAGGAGCGCCGCGCGGGGCAGTCCGACCAGCAGCGCCAGCCACTCACTCCTCGGCGATCACGCCGGTCATCGCAGTGAAACGGCTCTGCTTGTTTTTGAGTTTGTCGAGGACTTCATCAGGCGTGGACTCGCGGAACACCACCATGTGCCCGACTTCGTCGCCGCCTTCGGTGACGCGCTCGATGTCGTTGATCATCCAGGTCTTCAGTTCTTCAACCGTGATGCCCAGCTGGGCTGCCACTTGCTGGTGGAAGCGTTCCCCGTCGTATTGATTGAATTGATCATTGTTCATCAGGTTGCCTCCTTCGGCGCTTGTCAGGGTAAGGCCGCAACCCCGTCTGACAGTTCACTCGCGTTGGCGTGCCGGTACTCACGCGGCGTGCAACCGAACTCACGGCGAAACACGGTGTGCAGATACTGCGCCGATTTGAAGCCGCAGCTGCGGGCGGTGTCAGCAATCGTCGAGTCGGCGTTTTTCAGCCCCCTGGCCGCGGCGGCGAGTTTGAAGCGCAGGATTTCGTCGTGCACGCTGCAGCCGCGCACCTGACGAAAGTGCGATTCCAGTGACGAGCGCGACACGCCGACATAGGCCGCCACTTGTGCGGTCTTGATGCCCTGGCAGGCGTACTGGCGGATGAACAGCAGCGCCTGCATCACATATGGGTCACCCAGTGGCTGATGCAGGCTGGACACCTGCACGTTGATCGCGTCGGGAGGAACCAGAAACTGCATGCCGGTGGACGGCATGCCATGCAGCATCTGATGAAGCAGCCGGGCGGCGGTACGGCCCATGGTTTCGGTCCCCTGAACCACCGAGCTCAGTGGCACGCGGGTCAGGCTGCGCGTCAGCGGGTCGTTGTCGATGCCGATCAGCGCCACCTGCTCCGGCACGGCGATTCCGGCGGTCAGGCACGCCTGCAGCAGTTGCCGGGCGCGGGCGTCGCTGACCGCGATGATGCCGATCGGCTTGGGCAGGCTCTCCAGCCAGGCGATCTGCTGCTCGACGGCGCTGTCCCACAGCGGCGCGCTGGTGCCCATGCCGCGATACACCTCAACGTGCAGGCCGTCGCGCTGCATCAGGTGGCGAAAGGCTTTTTCCCGTTCCTGCGCCCAGCGATTGGCTTGTGCTTCAGGCAGGCTGAAGCAGGCAAATCGCGTCAACCCGGCCTCGATCAGATGCTCGTACGCCAGCGTCATGAGCGCCTGATTGTCGGTGGCAACGTAGGGAATTCCTTTGGGATAGGCGCGTTCGTCCTGATAGGAGCCGCCCACCGCCACTACCGGCAACCTGATTCCTGACAGTGCTTCGCCAATCAGCGGATCGTCGAAGTCGGCAATGATCCCGTCACCCTGCCAGCGCTCGATTCCGTTCAGACGGCAGAGAAAGTCCTCCTCAAGGAACAGGTCCCAGGACGCGCGGGTGCTGCTGAGGTAATTGCCAATGCCGCTGATGATGCCGCGGTCGTAGATCTTGCTGCCGTTGAACAACAGCGCAATGCGGTGAACGGGCGGTACGGTTTTCATTATTTTTATCCTGGCCGGTCAGCACCTGGGTGTCGGCAGAGCCTAGGCGCACCCACGTGGCTTTTCAATACTCAAAATCGCACTCTTTGTTGGTGAGTTTCGTAATCGGCGGACGCGGGGCCGTTGCTAGTATCGAGACACCGCCAAGAACAACAAAAGGACATTGCCACATGCCGTACTTCCCCGATGTCGACAGGGTTCGCTATGAAGGTCCCGCCAGCGATTCGCCCCTCGCTTTCCGCCACTATGACGCCGACCGGATCATCCTCGGCAAACCCATGCGCGAACACCTGCGCATGGCCGCCTGTTACTGGCATACCTTTGTCTGGCCGGGCTCCGATGTGTTCGGCGCAGCGACCTTCAAGCGCCCATGGCAGCGCACCGGCGACCCGCTGGAGCTGGCTATCGGCAAGGCCGAGGCCGCTTTCGAGTTCTTCACCAAGCTGGGTATCGACTACTACTGCTTTCACGACACCGATGTGGCCCCGGAAGGCAGCTCGCTGAAGGAATACCGCAATCACTTCGCACAGATGGTCGACCATCTGGAGCGTCATCAGGAGCAGAGCGGCGTCAAGCTGCTCTGGGGCACCGCCAATTGCTTCAGCAACCCGCGCTTTGCCGCAGGCGCCGCCAGCAACCCCGACCCCGAAGTGTTCGCCTGCGCGGCGGCTCAAGTGTTCAGTGCCCTCAACGCCACGCAACGCCTCAAAGGCTCCAACTATGTGTTATGGGGTGGCCGCGAGGGCTACGAAACCCTGCTCAATACCGATCTGAAGCGCGAACGCGAACAACTCGGTCGCTTCATGCGCATGGTCGTGGAGCACAAACACAAGATCGGCTTCAAGGGCGACCTGCTGATCGAACCCAAGCCGCAGGAGCCGACCAAGCACCAGTACGATTACGACACCGCCACCGTCTTCGGTTTTTTGCAGCAGTTCGGCCTGGAACACGAGATCAAGGTCAACATCGAGGCCAACCACGCGACGCTGGCCGGCCACAGCTTCCATCACGAAATCGCCACGGCGGCCTCGCTGGGGATTTTCGGCAGTATCGATGCCAACCGCGGCGATCCGCAGAACGGCTGGGACACCGACCAGTTCCCCAACAGCGTCGAAGAGATGACGTTGGCGATCTACGAAATTCTCAAGGCGGGTGGCTTCGCTAACGGCGGCTTCAACTTTGACTCCAAGGTCCGCCGTCAGAGCCTGGACGAGATCGATCTGTTCCACGGTCATGTCGCGGCGATGGACGTCCTGGCGTTGTCTCTGGAACGCGCGGCCGCCATGGTGCAGGACGACCGGCTGCAGCAGTTCAAGGATCAGCGCTACGCCGGTTGGCAACAGCCGCTGGGCCAGAGCGTGCTGGCCGGCGAATTCAGCCTCCAGTCGCTGGCCGAACATGCGTTCGCCAACGAGCTCAACCCCCAGCCCGTAAGTGGCAGACAGGAAATGCTGGAAAACGTCGTCAACCGGTTCATCTACACCTGACGGCCAGCCTGCCCCGCGCCATCGCGGGGCGGTTACATTCTCGCGACAAATCTGTCCGCGCAGCGTGTAGGAATTTTCTACAGTTCTATCGGCGCGATGCACATCGTCACGCAGTGTCTTCCAAAAACAATAAAAGGACGCATTACCATGAACACGTTCAAACGCACGCTTCTTGCCAGCGCCCTGGCGCTGCTGTCGATCCCGGCCATGGCCGACGCGACCAACCCCAAGATCGGCTTCTCCATCGATGACCTGCGCCTGGAGCGATGGTCACGGGATCGGGACTACTTCGTGGCAGCGGCGGAAAAGCTCAACGCCAAGGTCTTCGTTCAATCGGCCGACGCCAATGAGCAGAAGCAGATCTCCCAGATCGAAAACCTCATCTCACGTGGTGTCGACGTCATCGTGATCGTGCCGTTCAACGCCACCGTACTGACCAATGCCGTTGCCGAAGCCAAGAAGGCCGGGATCAAGGTGGTGTCCTACGACCGGCTGATCCTCAACGCCGATGTCGACGCCTACATCTCATTCGATAACGAAAAGGTCGGCGAAATGCAGGCCAGTGGCGTGTTGAATGCAGCGCCCAAAGGCAGTTACTTCCTGCTGGGCGGCGCGCCGACCGACAACAACGCCAAGATCCTGCGTGAAGGCCAGATGAAAGTACTGCAACCAGCCATCGACAGGGGCGACATCAAGGTGGTCGGCCAGCAGTGGGTCAAGGAATGGAACCCCACCGAAGCGTTGAGCATCGTCGAGAACGCGCTGACCCGGAATAACAACAAGATCGACGGGATCGTGGCGTCCAACGATGCCACCGCAGGCGGTGCGATCCAGGCACTGGCGGCGCAGAAGCTGGCCGGCAAGGTGCCGATTTCCGGGCAAGACGCCGACCTGGCAGCGGTCAAGCGGGTAATCGATGGCACCCAGACCATGACTGTCTACAAGCCGCTCAAACTGATCGCTTCCGAGGCGGCCAAGCTGTCGGTGCAGCTGGCGCGCAACGAGAAACCGACCTACAGCTCGCAGTACGACAACGGCAGCAAGAAAGTCGACACCATTCTGCTGACCCCGACGCCGTTGACCCGCGACAACATCGACCTGCTCGAAAAGGACGGGTTCTACACCAAGGCACAGCTGGCCGGGAAATGACCTGCGCGTGAGCCTTGGAGCGGGGCCGGTTTGCTCGCGATGGCGCCAGGTCAGTCGGGATGACTGTGGATGGGCTGCCGCCTTCGCGAACAGATTCGCTCCTGCATGAGCCATGACTGTCCACGCCTGTTTATCAGTGAGCCCTCGCAATGTCCGACTACTTGCTGCAAATGAACGGCATCGTCAAAACCTTCGGCGGTGTCAAAGCGCTCAACGGCATCGACATCAAGGTCCGGCCAGGTGAATGCGTCGGATTGTGCGGTGAGAACGGCGCCGGTAAGTCCACGCTGATGAAAGTGCTGTCGGCCGTCTACCCGCATGGAACCTGGGACGGGGAAATCCTCTGGGACGGCCAGCCGCTCAGGGCGCAGTCGATCCGCGAAACCGAAGCCGCCGGCATTGTCATCATTCACCAGGAGCTGACCCTGGTTCCCGATCTGTCGGTCACTGAGAACATTTTCATGGGCCATGAACTGACGCTGCCCGGCGGGCGCATGAATTACCCGGCCATGACCCGCCGCGCCGAAGCCCTGATGCGTGAGCTGAAAGTACCTGACATGAACGTTTCGCTGCCGGTGTCGCAGTACGGCGGCGGCTACCAGCAGTTGGTGGAGATCGCCAAGGCGCTGAATAAACAGGCGCGCCTGCTGATCCTCGACGAGCCGTCGTCGGCCCTGACCCGCTCGGAAATCGAGGTGCTGCTGGATATCATCCGCGACCTCAAGGCCAAGGGCGTCGCCTGCGTCTACATCTCGCACAAGCTCGATGAAGTGGCTGCGGTGTGCGACACCATTTCGGTCATTCGCGACGGCAAACACATCGCCACGACCGCCATGGCGGAAATGAACATCCCGAGGATCATCACCCAGATGGTCGGGCGGGAAATGAGCAACCTGTACCCCACCGAGCCACACGACGTGGGCGAAGTGATTTTCGAAGCGCGTCATGTCACCTGCTATGACGTCGACAGCCCCAGACGCAAGCGGGTCGACGACATTTCGTTCGTGCTCAGGCGCGGTGAAATCCTCGGCATCGCGGGGCTGGTCGGCGCCGGGCGTACCGAACTGGTTTCAGCGCTGTTCGGCGCCTACCCCGGTCGCCACGAAGGAGAAGTCTGGCTGAACGGTCAGCAGATCGACACCAGCACGCCTCTCAAATCGATCCGCGCCGGCCTGTGCATGGTGCCGGAGGATCGCAAGCGCCAGGGCATCATCCCGGATCTGGGCGTCGGCCAGAACATCACCCTGGCCGTGCTGGACAACTACTCGAAACTGACGCGCATCGACGCCGAAGCCGAGCTGACCTGCGTCGACCAGGAAATCGCGCGCATGCACCTCAAGACGGCGAGCCCGTTTTTGCCGATCACCAGCCTGTCCGGCGGCAACCAGCAGAAAGCGGTGCTGGCGAAGATGCTGTTGACCCGGCCCAAGGTGCTGATTCTGGACGAGCCGACCCGAGGCGTGGATGTCGGCGCCAAGTACGAAATCTACAAGTTGATGGGCGCGCTGGCGGCCGAAGGCGTGTCGATCATCATGGTGTCCTCGGAGCTTGCCGAAGTGCTCGGCGTTTCCGACCGGGTTCTGGTGATCGGCGAGGGGCGGCTGCGCGGCGACTTCATCAACCATGAACTGACCCAGGAACAGGTGCTCGCCGCTGCTATCAGCCAGACCGCTGACCAAAACAATAATGATCGGAAGTCCGCGTAGATGAATCAGGTCAAACAACTTTTCACCCGCTACAAAATGCTCGCACTGGTGATCGCCGTGGCGATTATCTGGCTGTTTTTCAGCTGGCAGACCGACGGCGGGTTTCTGACCCCGCGCAACCTTTCCAACCTGCTGCGGCAGATGTCCATCACCGGAATTCTGGCCTGCGGCATGGTGCTGGTGATCATCAGTGGCGAGATTGATCTTTCGGTCGGCTCATTACTGGGCCTGCTGGGAGGCATGGCGGCGATACTTGACGTTATTTATCACGTTCCGCTACTGGCGAACCTGAGCCTGGTTGCTCTTTGCGGTCTGATGATCGGCCTTGCCAATGGCTACATGACGGCTTACCTGCGCATCCCGTCGTTCATCGTGGGACTGGGCGGCATGCTGGCGTTTCGCGGGGTGTTGCTGGGGATCACCGACGGCACGACCATCGCGCCGGTGTCGCCGGAGCTGGTCTACTTTGGCCAGGGCTATCTGCCGCATACGGTCGGCACGGGCCTTGGCATCGTGCTCTTCGCACTGACCCTGTTTCTGACCTGGAAGCAACGTCGCAACCGCGCGTTCCACGGCCTGGCGGCGCATTCGCTGGTGCGTGACGTGCTACGCGTGGTGCTGATCGGCGCGGTACTGGCCGGCTTCGTCTACACCCTCAACAGCTACGACGGCATCCCGGTGCCGGTGCTGCTGTTGCTGGTGCTGCTGGGCGTGTTCAGCTACGTCACCAGCCAGACCGTGTTCGGACGCCGCGTCTACTCGGTCGGCAGCAACATGGAGGCCACGCGGCTGTCGGGCATCAACGTGCAGGCGGTCAAGCTATGGATCTTCGGCATCATGGGCGTGATGTGTGCGCTCGCGGGCGTGGTCAATACTGCGCGCCTGGCGGCAGGTTCGCCGTCGGCCGGGAGCATGGGGGAACTCGACGCCATCGCCGCCTGCTTCATTGGCGGCACCTCCATGCGCGGCGGCTCCGGCACGGTATACGGTGCCCTTCTCGGTGCGCTGGTCATCACCAGCCTGGACAACGGCATGTCCATGCTCGACGTGGACAGCTACTGGCAGATGATCGTCAAGGGCAGCATCCTGGTGCTCGCGGTGTGGGTGGACGTGAGTACGCGGACCGGGCGGCGATAACGAAGCGCGACCTGAACTCCTGCGGCGCTACTGCGGTTTATTTCTGGAACGGAATGCCGCGACTTTCATGCGGTTGCCGCACGTTGCCATGCTGCACCAGCGTCGGCGGTGGGATTTGGTCAGGTCATGGAAGAGCAAGACGCAGTCATGGGCTTCGCACTGGCGGACGAATTCGAACTTCTCATGGGTAATCAGGCTGGCCAGAGATTCCGCTACCGGCGCAAGCAGACTAGCCGGGCTTGTGTCGCGAGGGCTGCTGACCATGCGAAACGCCCGCGCGCCCTCCTCCCACTCCAGAGCCCGGAGCGGCCGGCCTGCTTCCAGCACATGGTTGATCACACTGAGTTCGGCTGCGACACCGGACATTGCCGCGGTTATCACCTCCCTTGAGCTGTCACGTAACTGGCGGGCAAGCGCCAGCAGTCCTTGCGGGGCCGCGCCTTCAAATGTTCGGGGCAGCAATCCCGCCGCTTCCAACCAGCTCAGGACGGTTTCGTCGTCGGTGAAACAGTCGTGGCGCTGATCGCCGGTTCCGTATTCGCTGTTGATGAAATCCAGAGCCGGGTTGTCGGCCAGAAAGAGAACGTCCGAGCTGACAGGGGTGGTCATGTTCGTCATCGTGGGTAACCAATAAAAGATGTTTGACAGGTTACCGGAATGCCTCGTAACCTTCAAACACACATTTTAGCGGTTACAGGGGGTTTACCATGAGCTCGTCCACATCGGCCTCGGCCAGTCAGATCCATTACCGGTATGAACAGGTGGGCAACGTAAAGGTTTTCTACCGCGAGGCCGGAAGCCCGGGCGCGCCGGTAGTGTTGCTCCTGCACGGCTTCGCGGCCTCTTCGTTCATGTTCCGCGATGTGATCCCTGCGCTCGCTGACCGCTACCATGTCATCGCGCCGGATCTGCCGGCGTTCGGCTTCACCGAAGCTCCGGCCCGGCAGGACTACGCCTACACCTTCAGCCAGCTTGCGCAGACCATCGGCCAGTTCGCAGACCAGCTCAAACTCGATAAATATGCGCTGATGGTGCATGACTACGGCGCACCTGTCGGATGGCGCCTGGCCGTTGCCCATCCGTCACGGGTGACGGTGATCATTTCGCAAAACGGCAATGCCTATGAAGAAGGACTGGGCGATGGCTGGGCGCCGATCCAGAGGTATTGGCGCGAGCCCACTGAACAGAATCGTCAGGCGCTGCATGATTTCCCGACGCCTGCGTCGATCAAATGGCAATACCTTGAGGGGGTTGCCGATGCGAGTCTGGTATCACCCGACGGCTACACGCTGGAAGGGCTGCAGATTTCCAGGCCTGGAAACGCCGATATCCAGCTTGATCTGGTTCTGGACTACGCGAGCAACGTGGCAATGTACCCGGAATTTCAGGCCTTTTTCCGCGCTTGTCAGCCGCCGCTTCTGGCGGTCTGGGGGAAAAACGATCCGTTCTTTCTGCCCGCCGGAGCACAAGCCTGGAAGCGCGACATCGCCAAGGCGGACATTCGCTTCTACGACACCGGCCACTTCGCGCTCGAAACCCACGGCAAGGAAATCATTCCTGTCATCCGTGAGTTCCTCGACGAAAACCTCCGGTGACGGGAGGCCCGCTGTGATCCCGGGCTCTGACCCTGTCCCGTTTCAGGGCTGATTCAGGTGCTCGTCGGCCAGCTCGACCAGCCTCTTTGCCGGGCCGGACAGCGGCGCGGTGGCGTTGTGCAGGACCAGCGTGTTGAAGTGGACTTCCTGCTCTAGGTTGATTAGGACCAGGTTGGGCCACTCGAAGGCTTCCAGCGCAATGGGATCGACAATGCCTATGCCTGCGCCCGCCGATATCAATGAGGCGATGGTTAGCGTGTAGGGAGTCTCGATCGTGACATTCAGGGTCTTGCCCACCTCGGCCAGCCGGGTGTTCAGGGCTCGCTGCGCGGTATCGGTGGTGGACAGCCCGAGGTACGGAAAGTCCGCCATGCGTTCGACGGATACCGTCTCGAATTCCGCGAGCGGATGCCCCGCCGGTACTGCCAGCATGGCCCGGCGTCGGGCGACCGAGCGTGCCACCAGACCGTGGGTGTCGATTTCGTCCGCGGCAAATCCGATGTCGCAGCGGCCGCTCGCCACCTGCTCGCGCACTTCGACCGACGACATGATCTCGAAACGGACCGTCAGGTCCGGCATCTGTTGGCGTAGCGCACTCAGTATTTTTGGCATGGGTCCGTACGCCATCGCAGGCAGACAGGCGACACTCACCAGCCCGCTGCGCCCTTCCCTCAGGCTGCGGGCCTTCTTTTCAAGCTGATCCAGCCCCGAATACAGACGCTCAACATCCACGAACAAAGCCTTGGCCTCAGGCGTAGGACGCAGCCTGGACGACTCGCGCTCAAACAGCCGCAGCCTGAGGCGGGTTTCCAGTTGCCCCACCAGTCGGCTGACCATCGGCTGCGAGGTGTGCATCATCTCGGCCGCGCGAGTGGTGCTGCCGGTCAACATGACGGCGCGAAACGCTTCTATCTGACGAGGGTTCAAAATCTATGCCGATCTGTTATGGAGGTAAGTCAGATTAGCATTGGATGTTATAGACCGGAACGCCCAAGGTGGGAGACTTTACCTGCCAATGCGAACCTGCCCCGTGAAACCGGAACCCCTGAAACCACCGCAAACGTCTGCCATCAAGACTGGATCCAAGCCGGCGATGCCTGAATTCGAGGCGCTGACCGTGCCCGTCCACAGAGCCACCACGGTGGTGTACCGGTCAGCCCACGAGTTTCTGAACCGGTCACAGCGTTTGCTGGAGGGGTTCAGCTATGGCCTGTATGGAAATCCTACGATCAAGACGCTGGAATGGCGCGTCAGCGAGATCGAAGGCGGCACCCACACCATGCTCGTACCTTCGGGGCTGGCGGCGATCACCCTGCCCCTGCTTTCCTGCCTTCGATGCGGTGATCACGTACTGATTGCCGACTGCGTCTACGGCCCCACCAAAGAGTTCTGCAAAGGCGTGCTGTCGCGCTTCGGCATCACGCACTCCGTCTTCCCTTCGGATGCGGGCAGCATCGAGCCCTGGCTGAATGACCAGACCCGCCTGGTGTTGCTGGAATCGCCAGGCTCTTATTCGATGGAGATTCAGGACATCTCGGTCATCGCCGCTCAGGCCCGCACGCACGGCGCGCTTGTGATGATGGACAATACCTGGGGTTTTGGCCGGACCAACCTGTTCGAACACGGCATCGATATCGTGGCCACGGCGTTGTCCAAGTACGCGTCCGGCCATTCCGACGTGTGCCTGGGCGCCTGCACCGTCTCAGGCCCCGAACTTTTCGACCGCTTGCGCACGTCCATGATCCTGCTCGGGATCGGCGTGTCCTCGGACGACGCCTATCTCGTCCTGCGAGGCCTGCAAACCCTGGACGTTCGCCTCAATCACCACGCCAGGCACGGATACGACGTTGCCAAATGGCTTACGACTCATCCCGCCGTGGACGCGGTGTTCTACCCGGCGCTGGAAACCGACAGCCAGCACGCCCGCTACAAACGATTTTTCACCGGCTCCAATGGGGTGATCAGCCTGGTGCTCAAGGAGCGGGATCTGACACGCATCGAAGGTTTCGTCGACGCCCTGCGCGTGTTCAGGATCGGCGCCAGTTGGGGTGGCACGCAGAGCCTGATCGCCCTGACCGACATGGCCGATGCGCGCACCGCCGGACGCTGGCCGCAGGCGCCTTGGATCATACGTCTGCATATCGGGCTGGAACCACTGGCAACCTTGATAAAAGATCTGGAGAATGCGTTCGATTTGCTTCTTTGAGAAGCTGATAACGAAGGGGCATCGATGATCAGGGCAGCTCTCCTCCTGGCTTTACTACCTAGCGTCGCATTTGCAGAATCGGGAGCGATCCTGGAGAAAATCCGCGCGACCGGGCAGATCACCGTCGGCGTGCGCGAAGCCTCGGCGCCTTTCAATTTCATCGACGATCACGGTCAGAATGCGGGCTTTGGCTGGGAGATATCGCAAAGGATCGTGGCGCAGATCAAGGACACGCTGCAGCTGCCCGCTCTGGAGGTGAAGACCTTCATTCTCAATCCGCAGACCCGCGTAGCGCTGATTGCCAATCGCACTGTTGACCTGGAATGCAGCTCCACCACCAATAATGAGCAGCGCCAGCACCAGGTCGCGTTTTCGGACAGCTATTTTATCGTCGGCACCCGACTGCTCACTCGCAAGGACTCAGGCATCAATGACTTCGATGACCTGAGGGGCAAAAGAGTCGTGGTTGAAGCCGGAACGACTTCGGAGCGCCTGCTCCGGCAGCTCAATTCAGCGGAAAAGATGAACATCGACATCCTGCTCTCCAAGGATACAGCCGCCAATTTCATGACCGTGGAGACCGGTCGGGCCACTGCGTCCATGGGTGACGACATCATGTTTCATGGAAACATCGCCACGGCCAGCGACCCTTCTGCCTGGAAGGTCACGGGCGTGCCTCGAACCTACGAGGCGTATGGCTGCATGATGGGCAAAGGCGACCCTGAGTTCAAAGCCATCGCCGACAAGGTGATTGCGGGTATGCAGACCTCGGGGGAAATGCGCGTCTTGTATGACAAATACTTCAACAGCCCGATCAATGTGCGCGGCGGGATAAATCTGGCCCTGCCACTGTCGCGCGAAAACACCGAGCTGTATCGCGCACCCAGCGACAAGCCGCTGCAATGAACGCGGTCGTATGAACTACAACTGGGACTGGGCGTTCCTGTTCCAGCCGTCCATCACCGGCGAGGGCTTGTATGCTGCCCTGCTGGCGGAGGGCATAGCCTGGACCATTGCGATTTCCGTGTTGTCCTGGGTACTGGCGCTGGGCCTGGGGACGGTGATCGGGATCTTTCGTTCGCGGCGTACGGGCACCCTCAAATGGCTCGCTACCGCTGTGGTTCATACGTTCAGAAACATCCCGCTGCTGGTGCAGCTGCTTCTCTGGTATTTCCTGTTTCCCGAGCTGCTTCCCACGGAATGGGGCGACGCCATCAAACAGATGAACCCTCAGGGCAACCAATTCCTGAGCATCGTCCTGTGTCTCACCTTCTACACCGGCGCGGGCGTCGCCGAGCAGGTCAATGCGGGACTGCGCGCCCTGCCACGCGGGCAGATGGAAGCGGCAAAAGCGTTAGGCATGGAAGCCACCGACTGTTACCGACTGATCCTGTTACCGCAGGCGTTGCGCATTGTGCTTCCGGCGCTGACCTCGGACTTCATGAACGTCTTCAAGAACTCGTCAGCCGCCCTGACCATCGGCCTGATGGAACTCACCGGGCAATCCCGACAGCTCGCGGAGTTTTCGGGGCAGCCTCTTGAGGCGTACCTTCTGGCAACCGTGATTTACATGCTGATCTCGTACGGGGTGATCCTGCTCATGCGCAGGCTCGACACTCGTTCCGGTGCCCGGCACATCGTTCAAGGCAGGCGCCGCTTTGTTTGAGCCCGAGTCCATCGTCTGGAAGTTTTTGGCCGCCGCGCCTCAGCTCGTGCAGGGCCTGTGCACCACGCTGACGCTGTTTTCGGGTGCGCTGGTTCTCGGCCTGCTCCTGGGCACCGTACTGGCGGCATTGAGGGAACTGGCGCCGAAGGCCGTGGCATCGGCGGCGGGCCACTACGTGAATTGCTTCAGAGCGATTCCGACCATCCTGCTGATTTTCTGGATGTTCACCCTGCCCCCCTACGCTCTGAAGATCGTCAGTGGAAATCCCTATGCGTCCATGGACCCGACGACCTCGGCGCTCATTGCCCTGTCCCTGACGCAGTCAGCGTACTACTGCGAAATCATCCGCGCCGGGTTCGGCGGTATCCGGGACGGGCAGCTGCAGGCCGCCAGAGCATTGGGCCTGAGCCAGTCCCAGACTTTTGCCTCCGTTCTTGTGCCTCAGGCGCTGAGGAACATGTCGCCGGTATTGATCAGCCAGTCGATCGGGTTGTTCAAGGACACGACGCTGGTTTATGTCGTCAGCCTTCAGGACCTTCTGGGCATGGCCACGATGATCGGCCAGCGGGATAACTACGTTATCGAGTTCTACCTTCTCGCCGCGGCGGTGTACCTCGGCATCTGCAGTGCCGGAGTCGCTTTGGTCAGGCTGCTGCAGAAACGGCGCTTCGACCGGTAGTACCGCCGCGCCCCACCCCGCTGCATCTCCACGCTGATTGCAAGCTTACTCCCACTTACGTGTGATCCTCTTTTGCTGCCGCTGCGCGCCAGATCGCAGGCAAGCGGAGCGCCGCCCGGCCAGCTACAGATTCAGAGCGCACCGGCCAGGCTTCTGCCCGGAGGGCGTAGGAGCTAGCTTGCTCGCGATCTGGCGCGCAGCGGCAGCAACCAAAAATCAACACCTCTATATCAGATCCGAATAGATACAAGTCATATGGGCATTTGAGGTAATAGCACCTGCACGTTAACTTTTCGGCGTCCCGTATCACCGTGCGGAATGCCCATCAACGTTAAGCAAGATGCTGCATAGGCAGGGCCCAATATGAAGCCATACTCTTTCTTTTCATCCCAGAACAACGCCGTGGTTGCAAACACTCTGGCCTCCGAGTCCGCCGATGGCGGGCCGTCGAGTGAGCCGGCGAGGATCGATTGGCGGGTGCGCAAGGCGCAGGAAGTCATGGCCGCCGAGTTACATGGATCGCTGAAAATCAACGAGGTCGCGGCGCGTTGCCACATGTCACGCAGCCACTTTACCCGGGCGTTCAAGCAGGCAACGGGCGTGTCCCCACAAACCTGGCTACTGAAGCTCAAGCTGGAAAAGGCCCTGGCTCTGCTGCTTTGCAAGCATCGGACGATGTCCGACATCAGCCTGGAGAGCGGTTTCTGTGATCAGCCACACTTCACCCGCACCTTCAGTCGCTCGTACGGAATCACCCCCGCGCAATGGCGAAAAAACTACGCGACCGCTTGACGGCCCGGATGGCGTAGCTACGGTGGTCAAGGGCATCTGTTTATCTGCCCGCGCGGCCTGTAGAATCCGCCCTTTTTTGCCCGGGCCTCACCATGCAACCAGCTAACTCCCCAGCCAAGGCCGACAGCCGTGGCGATGATCTGATCTACGGTCTTGAAGACCGCCCGCGTCCGCTGGTGGCAATCCTCGCCGCGCTCCAGCACCTGCTCGCGATCATCGTGCCGATCGTCACGCCGGCCTTGCTGATCTGTCAGGCGCTGGGCGTTTCGTCCCGGGATACGAACCTGATCGTTTCCCTGAGTCTGGTCGTTTCCGGTATCGCCACCTACGTGCAGTGTCGCCGGTTCGGCCCGCTGGGTGCCGGCCTGCTGATTGTCCAGGGCACCAGTTTCAACTTCGTCGGCCCGCTGATCGCCGGCGGCGCGCTGATGGTCAAGCAAGGCACGCCCGTGGAAGGCGTGATGGCGGCGATATTCGGCGTGGTGATCGCAGGCTCGTTCGTGGAAATCGGCATCTCGCGCATCCTGCCTTTCGTCAAGAAGCTGATCACTCCGCTGGTGACCGGCATCGTGGTGCTGATGATCGGCCTGACCCTGATCAAGGTCGGCCTGATCAGCATGGGCGGCGGCTTTGGTGCCATGGCCAATGGCACCTTCGCCAATGGCGAAAATCTGTTGTTGTCGGGCGTGGTGCTGGCGGTCATCGTCGTGCTCAATCGCATTCCACTGGTATGGATGCGCAGCTGCGCCATCGTCATCGCGCTGCTGGTGGGCTATGGCCTGGCGGGCTATCTGGGTCGCCTGGATTTCACCGGCATGCATCAGGCCGCGCTCTTCCAGGTGCCCACTCCGCTGCACTTCGGGCTGGGTTTTTCCTGGAGCCTGTTCATTCCGATGCTGGTGATTTACCTGGTCACTTCGCTGGAAGCCATCGGCGACGTCACTGCCACCAGCAAGGTGTCGCGCCAGCCGGTGGAAGGCCCGCTCTGGATGCAGCGCATCAAGGGCGGCGTGCTGGTCAACGGCGTCAACTCGCTGCTGGCCGGTGTGTTCAATACGTTTCCCAGCTCGATCTTCGCCCAGAATAACGGCGTGATTCAGCTGACCGGCATCGCCAGCCGCCGCATCGGTACCTGGATCGCCCTGATGCTGGTGGTTCTGGGTCTGTTCCCGGCGGTGGCCGGGGTGATTCAGGCAGTACCGGAGCCTGTGCTGGGCGGCGCGGCGATGGTCATGTTCGGTGCCGTCGCGGCCTCGGGCATCAATATCCTCGCCGGCATTGAACTGGATCGCCGTGCCTTGCTGATCATCGCCGTATCGCTGGCGCTCGGCCTGGGCGTTGCTCAGGTACCGGAGTTTCTGGCGCACATGCCGGCAGCGCTGCGCAACGTGCTCGAATCCGGCGTTGCTACCGGCGGCATCTGTGCCCTGCTGCTGAACTGGTTCCTGCCACAGCAAAAGTGATCGGGGCAGATACCTGATTGCGCGGATCGCCCGCTCAAACCGGGCGTTGCGCCGCCTACAACGGCTCTACCGGTAGCAATTGACCTTCCTTGCCAAGGTGATATCGCTGCAAATCGGCCGCCAGAATCAGGCGGCCGTTGTAGTGCGACGTCGCCTCCTGGCGGATGTCGTCGATGGAAGGACTGCGTTGCGGGTTGTTCTGATAGCGCGCGGAGAAATGCGTGAGCACCAGGTTTGGCAACCCGGCCTGTTCGGCAAACCGCGCCACCGCCGCAGCCGTGCTATGGCCGTAACTCGACTGAGCGCGATCCATAACCGGCTGGGTGAACGTGGCTTCGTGGACCAGCACATCCGCACCCTCAGCCGCGGCTGCCAGCAGCTCCGGACGATCATTGTCGCCGCATACGATAATGCGTCGGCCGGGGCGCGAAGCGCGAAGGTAGTCGCTCGCCGTAACCCGCCGCCCGCCATGCTCCACATCGTGCCCTTTCGCAAGCTCGCCCCACAGCGGGCCTCGTGGGATGCCGTCAGCCTGCAGACGCTCGACGTCCAGCCGCGGATCGGGATTGATCTCGGCGAATACATAACCGTAACTCGGCACCCGATGCGAGAGCTCGACGGTGCTGACCCCGATCGTCCCGCTGCTCCAGTGGGTCAGCGTTTCGAGCGTGTGGAAACACAGTTCGAATGGCAGGTACGTTTCGCTGACGGCCAGACTCTGCAGGACCCAGGCTTGAAGAGCCGCCGGCAGCACCAGATCCAGCGCTTCACTGCGCCCGGACATGCCAGCACTGGCCAGCAATCCAGGCAGACCGAAGCAGTGGTCGCCATGCACATGAGTGATGAAAATCGCGCGCAAGTCGGCGACCGAGAGCGAAGTGCGCAGTAATTGATGCTGGATGCCCTCTCCGCAGTCCACCAGATACCACGCTTTACCTGACGCCTCGATGACGGCCGTGCCGCTCACGTTGCGGGCCTTGGTGGGTGCGCCGGATGAAGTGCCGAGAAACTGCAGGTACATGGTCGTGGGCCTTGCCGGAAAAGGAGCAGTCTAGCGCGCCGGCGAGCGACAGCCGAGCCGAGCCGAGCGAGCCCCTTAGCGTTACAAGCTGTGAACCGCAATCACGCCAACAGCTCGGTGATCCAGCGCGTGTGCCGTTCGAGCTCCTGCGTCTTCTCCTCGGGCAGCGGGCTTCTGGCCTTGGCAAAGCCGGCAAGCGTGCGCTGTTTTCGCTTCAGCTTACGCTGCCATTTGGCCAGGAACTCCGGGCTGCGTGCCTGCATCTGCAGCGGGCCGAAGTACAGTTGTTCGGCGCTGTAGGTGACGGGCCCGGAGGGCTCGGCCACGATGATTTCGTAGTCGAAGCGGTTTTCCCGCAGCACTTCTTCGCAGACAATCCGGTAGCCGTTTTCCATCAGCCATTGGCGCAGGGGCTGCTCGCCGCCGTTGGGTTGCAGCACCAGCCGCTCCTTGCCGCTGAGCCGGGCCTTGCCGCTGAGCCGGGCCTTGCCAGCGGCAAGGATGTCGCGAATCGTCTCGCCGCCCATGCCGCAGAGGCTGACTGCCGTGATCCGGTCATCGGGCTCGATAGCCGCAAGGCCGTCTGCCAGACGCACGGTGACCAGCTCTTCCAGGCCATTCTCGCGCACGGTTCGCCGCGCTGCGTCAAACGGCGTCAAGGCTACCTCGCCGGCCACTGCCGAAGCGATGACGCCACGGCGTAGCAACGCCACGGGCAGGTAACCATGATCCGAGCCGATATCGGCCAGCCGCGCGCCGGTCGGTACATGCGCCGCCACTCGCTCCAGGCGCATGGACAATGTCTGTTCGTTCAACTGAAACCTCGTTAACTGCGGACTTGCACTATTTCACACAACGGATCACAAACCCGCCGCCGCGCCATCGACGGCGCTCAGCCTGTGACAGTCCGAAGCTTCGAGTTTGTTGCCGTTCACAGAGCGAACCTCCATCGACATCAGTGGCTGCCCGGCTTCCTTGTCCAGAAGGACTGAGCGCGGTTCCCCCGGCTCGAACAGGAAGCGTTCGCCCCACTGCCTCATGCAGACGATCAGCGGAAAGATCGCGCGGCCTTTCTCGGTCAGCACGTATTCCTTGTAAGCGCTGCCGTTGGATGCCGGCTGTATCTCGAAGACGCCCGCCTCGACCAGAGCTTTCAAGCGCGCGGCCAGAATGTTTTTCGCCACACCCAGGCTTTTCTGAAACTCGCTGAATCGGCAAACGCCATCAAAGGCGTCGCGAATGATCATCAGCGACCAGCGATCGCCGACCGCTTCCAGAGCTCTCGCCACCGGGCATTCGTGGTTCTGCGGGGATGTATTGGCAAGCATTGCATTGACCTTCCAGGCGTGGCTCGGCAAACCGGTCTTCGACCGTCAGAATGTGGTTGCATTTAAAAACCACTTCAGGCAAGAATCGGCGGCCGGTTGCAGATTGCAACCAGTCTAACGACAAGGAAGCGCATATGAAAGCAGAGGCAGATTCACCCGGTGAATGCCAAGCCGTTGCAGGTCCGTCGCACCGGGTCGGCGAACACCCAGGCGGCGACGTGACGGACCGCTGCCAAAGACTTTCACGCTCGACCACGCTGCTTTTTTCAGCAACCTGCGGGCTGGCTGTCGCCAACGTCTATCTCGCACAGCCTTTGCTCGACGCCATGGCGCATAGTCTGGACGTGGCACCCGCTACGACAGGTCTGGTAGTGACAGCGACCCAGATCGGTTATGCCTTGGGGCTGCTGTTGCTCGTGCCGTTGGGGGATTTGATAAACCGCAGACGATTGATTCTGGCTCAGATCATTCTGTCTGCCGCGGCGCTTGCCGCAGCGGGCGCTTCGCAGTGGTGGGCAGGTCTGTTGGGCGCGATGGTCGCGGTGGGTTTGCTGGCGGTGGTGGTTCAGGTTCTGGTGGCCTATACCGCTGTACTCGCCGCACCTGCGCAACGTGGCCATGCGGTGGGAACCGTCACCAGCGGCATTGTGCTGGGCATTCTTCTGGCGCGTTTCGCCTCCGGGCTGATTGCCGATATTGCCGGCTGGCGCGCTGTCTACTTCGTTTCGTCCGGGCTGATGTTGGCCATCGCGGCGGTGCTGTGGAGAAAACTGCCCGTTACATCAGCGCCCCCGCATCCGCAGTCTTACGGCGCGCTCCTCCAGTCGCTCTTCAGGCTGTTCCTCACCGAACGCGTTCTGCGGGTACGGGGCCTGCTGGCCCTGTTTGTGTTTGCCGCCTTCTCCATGTTGTGGACGGCCATGGTACTGCCGTTGAGCAGCCCTCCGCTGTCACTTTCCCATTCGGCAATTGGCCTGTTCGGGTTGGCCGGTGTCGCCGGAGCGCTCGCGGCGACAAGGGCCGGGCGCTGGGCGGATCGTGGCTGGGGACAGCGAGTAACCGGCGTGTCACTGGCGCTGTTGACGCTATCCTGGTTACCGATTGCGTTTACCGAGACGTCACTGATCGCGCTGGTGGCCGGCATCGTCCTGCTCGATTTTGCGGTGCAAGCCGTACACGTCACCAACCAGAGCTACCTGTTTGCTGCACGGCCCGACGCCCAGAGTCGCATGGTCGGGGCCTACATGTGTTTCTACTCGGCGGGCAGTGCCATCGGCGCCGCAGCCGCAACGCACATTTACGCGCACTGGGGCTGGACGGCGGTGAGCCTGTCAGGGGCGTTGATCAGCGCTACAGCTTTGGCGTTGTGGTTCCTCACCTCCAGAAGCTCGACGAGCCGCCCGCCTCGAATGGATCATCGATGAACACACGCTCACCACAGAAGCCAAGTGGGCGTTCAATCGTGGAACGGCTCGACCAGCGTCCGGCTGCCCACGAAGAAGCTGTCCGCAACCAGTCGCAACGGCTGCAGGTCCAGATCGCTGGCCTTGTCGCTGATCAGTTGCTGGAAGTGGCGATACACCGCAGCGTACTCGCCCTCCTCCGAAACGGCCTGGCGCACACCGTCGATACTTAGCAGCGCGCCGCCGTTGTCCAGGCGCAGCGTACCTTCGGCGCAACGGATCTCGATGCTCCAGAGTTCGTCATGGCCATGGTCGAAGTCGAACTCGGCGCGGATATCGAGGTGATGCGCGTCGGACATCCTGATGCTGGCCGCGATGGGCGACTGACAGTTATCCGGTACGCGCAGTTCGGCGGACTGGACGAACAACGGCAGCGGCAGCAGGTGCGTCGCAATCGACAGGGCATTGATGCCCGGATCGAAGACGCCCAGGCCGCCGGGTTGCCAGATCCAGGCCTGGCCTGGGTGCCATTTGCGCACGTCCTCCTTCCAGTCGATCTGCACACTTTGCAGCGTGCGGCTGGCCAGCCAGTCCCGGGCTGCGGCGATACCCGGCGCGTAGCGCGAGTGCCAGGCAAACAAGCCGCTGACGCCCTGCCGCGCGGTCTGATCCACCAGCATCATGGCTTCACCCAGCGTGGCGCACGGCGGCTTTTCCACGAGTACGTGCTTGCCTGCGTCCAGCGCCTGTTGCACCAGCGCGAATCGGCCTTGAGGGGGCGTGCAAAAGGCAATCGCGTCAACCGGCGGACCGTTTTCCAGCAGTTCGCCCAATGACTGAAAATTCTCGACGCCTGCGCAGGGCTGGCCTTGGGTCGCGACAGCCACTAGCTCGAAAGCGGGGTTGGCGTGGATAGCGGGTACGTGTTGATCCTGGGCGATCTTGCCGTAGCCCACCAGACCGAGACGAATCGGTTGCATCTGTAACTCCTGTGTTTTTGTATTTATGTTCGGGGACAGCGAACCCGATGTGGATCGCCCGCACGCAGGGCCGAGCGCCATCCAGGCGCGTCATACTCTAACAACAAACAAATGATTGGAAACACACATTCTGCGCCGTTCAGGCAGCGCTCTCGAATCACGCTCCCGCCTGCAATCGCAAACCGCCTGCGCCCGGCGCAGACAGCAAAAAGCCCGGCGTCTGCCGGGCTCTGCGTTGCAACAGGCTGTGCTTAGTAGCGCTGATAGCCCGAACCGAATTCCTTGCGGTTCTCGGCGACAACCACGGTGCCGGACGATTTGCTGTCGAACGGCTTGACGCTGTCGGTGGAAACCACTTTCGAATCGATGGTGGTCACACTGGCAGTGTCGGCAACGGGACGTTGACCGCTGGCCTGGGGCGTGGCGAATGCAGCGGTCGAAGCCAGGATGGATACCGCAAAGCCAAAGGCGATGGACGTTTTCATGATCGGTTACTCCAGTTGGTGGTGTCGAAATCGTTTCGTTGGAGCAACCTTACGATCCCGATCCGCCAATGAAAAACCACTCTGATGCATCCTGAATATCGATGTCACTGATATTCGCAACGCGCGCCTCTAGCTCGGGCGTCAGGGTTTGCGGCGGCTGCCTTTCAACAGTCACAGCGTTGGCGTCGGCGCCTTCCGCCGAAAAGAAAGACCAGCAGCTGAAGATGCGTTTCGCAGGGCAATGGGCCTTTAACAGCAGTTGCTCGATCCTGTGCGCCGCCCTGGCAGGCGGCGGCCGCTCCCCGAGTAGCCCTTCCGGCAACGGCTTTTGTTTGCCACCGGCCGCGGCGGGTCTAGGCTGTTTGAACACGCAGGCAGACCGCCGTCGTTCTCCTGTGTATCGCGCATTGAGGAGATGACATGTCAGCTGACTCCCGCCCTGCCGTACTCGAACTGATCGGCAACACCCCGCTGGTGCGGGTCAGTCGCATCGATACCGGGCCATGCACGCTGTTTCTCAAGCTGGAATCCCAGAACCCCGGCGGTTCGATAAAGGATCGCATCGGTCTGGCGATGATCGACGCCGCCGAGCGCGATGGTCGTCTGCGGCCCGGCGGTACTATTGTCGAAGCGACCGCCGGCAATACCGGTCTTGGCCTGGCGCTGGTCGGCCGTGCCAAGGGATACCGGGTGGTGCTGGTGGTGCCGGACAAGATGTCGACCGAGAAGGTTCTGCACCTCAAGGCGATGGGCGCTGAGGTACATATCACTCGGTCCGACGTTGGCAAAGGTCACCCCGATTATTATCAGGACTTCGCCGCGCGGCTGGCGGCGGAGATTCCCGGCGCGTTCTTTGCCGACCAGTTTAACAACCCCGCCAACCCGCTGGCCCATGAATGCAGCACCGCGCCGGAAATCTGGGCGCAAACCCAGCATGATCTGGACGCTATCGTGGTCGGCGTGGGCTCGGCTGGAACACTCACCGGCCTTACGCGCTTTTTCAAGCGTGTGCAGCCGGACCTTGAGATGGTGCTGGCCGACCCGGTCGGTTCGGTCGTTGCCGAATACAGCCGCAGTGGCACGCTACCGACCCCCGGCTCCTGGGCAGTCGAAGGCATCGGAGAAGATTTCATTCCCTCTTTTGCCGACCTCTCCAGCGTGCGCCACGCCTACTCGATCAGCGACGAAGAAAGCTTCGATCAGGCCCGGCAGTTGCTGCGCGCCGAAGGTATTCTCGGCGGCTCCTCGACCGGCACGTTGCTGGCCGCGGCCCTGCGTTACTGCCGCGAGCAGACCGAACCCAAGCGTGTGGTGAGCTTTGTCTGCGACACCGGAACCCGCTATTTGTCCAAGGTCTACAATGACCAGTGGATGACCGACCAAGGCCTGTTGCAGCGCAGGCGATACGGCGACCTGCGCGATCTGATCGCCCGACGCTTCGAGGATGGCCGGGTGATCAGCGTGGCTCCGGACGACACGTTGCTCACCGCTTTCCAGCGCATGCGTCTGGCCGATGTATCGCAACTGCCGGTGCTGGTGGACGGCAAGCGGCTGGTCGGTGTGATTGACGAATCCGACATACTGTTTCGCGTCCACCAGGACGCCGCGCATTTCCATACTGCCATTGCCAGCGCAATGAGCGACAAACTCGAAACCCTGCCGCCCGACGCGGGGCTCGATGAACTTCAGCAGGAACTGGACCGTGGGCTGGTGGCAATCATCGCCGATGCCTCGGGTTTTCATGGCCTGATTACCCGGGTCGACCTGCTCAATCATTTGCGGAGATCCCTTGCATGAGCCAGCACGACGACACCAACCCTGCCCAGTCTTTCGCAACAAGAGTGATTCATGCCGGACAAGCTCCGGACCCGAGCACCGGCGCGCTGATGCCGCCGATCTACGCCAACTCCACCTACCTGCAACAAAGCCCCGGCGTGCATAAAGGGCTGGATTACGGCCGCTCGCACAACCCGACGCGCTGGGCGCTGGAGCGCTGCGTGGCGGATCTTGAGGGCGGTACTCAAGCGTTCGCGTTCGCCTCGGGGCTGGCCGCCATCTCATCGGTGCTGGAATTGCTGGACGCCGGTTCCCACATCCTGTCCGGCGACGATCTCTACGGAGGTACGTTCCGGCTTTTCGACCGCGTCCGCCGCCGCAGTGCCGGCCACCGTTTCAGCTTCGTCGACATGACCGATCTATCCGTGTTCGAAGCGGAGCTACAGGAGGACACGCGAATGGTCTGGGTCGAAACACCGAGCAATCCTCTGCTGCGCTTGACGGATCTGGCGGCCATCGCGGAAATCTGTCGCGACCGAGGCATCCTCTGTGTCGCGGATAACACCTTCGCCAGCCCCTGGATTCAGCGCCCGCTCGCGCTGGGTTTCGATATCGTCCTGCACTCGACCACCAAGTACCTCAACGGCCACTCGGATGTTATCGGCGGCATCGCGGTTGTGGGAGACAACCCCGAACTGGCCGAGCGAGTGGGTTTCCTGCAGAACTCGGTGGGCGCCATCGCCGGCCCGTTCGACGCCTTCCTGACCCTGCGCGGAGTGAAAACCCTGGCGCTGCGCATGGAGCGCCACTGCCAGAACGCGCTGGAGCTGGCGCAATGGCTTGAGCAGCAACCACAAGTCGCGCGGGTGTATTACCCCGGCCTGCCTTCCCACCCGCAGCACGCCCTGGCGTGCAGGCAGATGCGCGGCTTTGGCGGCATGATCTCGCTGGACCTCAACACCGACCTGGCTGGCGCGCGGCGTTTCCTGGAGCAGGTAAAAATCTTCGCACTGGCCGAGAGCCTCGGCGGAGTCGAAAGCCTGATCGAGCACCCGGCCATCATGACCCACGCCAGCATTCCCGCGGAAAACCGCGCCAGACTGGGCATTGCCGACGCCCTGGTGCGGCTGTCGGTGGGCATTGAGGACGTCGAAGACCTGCGCGCGGATCTGGCACAGGCACTGGCCGTTATCTGAGCGACGGTTTTAGCCGGCACGCAGCGGTGCGACGATCCGGACGGGCTATCCATACTGGCCCATACTGGCCCATACCGGCCATACCGGCCCGCATCGATAGCGCCATAACGTCAGCGGGTCGTGTGGCGTACCGACAGACGCTCAAATATCACCCGGGAGCCTTCCGTGCTGTAGCCGGTATTGTCGAGGGTGTAGGCTCCCGCCTTGAAGTACAGCTTCTTGTTCTTCCAGCTCGTACTCAGTTGTCGTCCCCATTCAGCGTCCTGGCTGGAGACATTCAAGTACCCTGCGGAGCTCAGCCTGACGTCGTAGGAAAATTCCTCCCGCAGATCCACGTCCTGCGCAACAACCACTTCTGAGTCGTCGCTCTGCGGTTTGAGCCGGTATTTGGCTACTACTCTGCCGGTGCGTCTGGAATGGTCGTAAAGGTATTCAACTTTGAGCAAGGGCCCGTCGTCCTGATAGCGGTGGATCTGGCCGATCACAACCCTCCCGCTCGACGGCACCTTTTCGACCGTCAGCCTGGCCTGAAGGCGATGATCGGCCTCGGGGTACGTCCAGTTGCGCAGCTTTCCGTCCTTGAATGTCTCCCGGAGTTCACTGCGGGGAAATTCGGATTTCGACGTGGAAGAGCCCGTAACCGGAGCCCAGAAAAAGAGCGTTTCCCCTGGCCGAAAGTACTTGTCGGAATACCCATTCACCAGCCGAAAAGTATCGATGACTCGTGCGGGTGTGCCTTCGGGGATCGTGAGGTTCCAGTTTTCCAGATCGATCATCGCTGATTCCTCTCAATGCCTTCAATCCGTGGGGCGGAGCGCGGGGACCGTCAACGGCAACCCGACAGGGGCATGCGGACGGCCTACTCTCCAGCAATAAACAGAGGATTGTAGCCGCTGCGCTGGTACGTCCCCTGTTCTGCCAGCACGAAATCCAGAGCGAGGCTGGCGAGGTCGTCGGCGATGGGTTCGGCGCGTCCGTGCAGCTGGCGCTGCATGAGTTTGAGGTAATGCTGACAGTGTCCGCAGGCCTCGGCCTGGACTGGCAGATAAGGTTTGCCTTCGTCGTTGTCGAGCCCCAGGTACAAGAGATCGCCCCCATGGTCGCAGACGCTGCAGCGCACGCGTTCCAGATGCCATTGGGTCGAGCAGAGCCCGCAATACAGGTAGCGGACGCCGCTGCAAGGTTGCTCGTTGTGTATCAGGCTGGCGACGGGTGCCGAGCCACATGTCGGGCACAGGCCTTGAGCCTCGCGTGCCGGCCGCCGGGGCGTGCCCGGCAGTCGCAGCGCCAGACGGACCCAGGCGACCTGCAATGCTGCAGCCACCAAAGGCATTAGCCCACGGTGGTCAGGCTCGCCGGGGCGGCCGTGCAGCACGTCGTCCGCGATACCTTTCAGCATGTCCGGCGTCGCCTCGCGCAAAGCGCTCAACAACGGCCGCTGGGCCTGACCGACGTGCAGGTCCAGCGCGTCGAGAATGGCGATCAGATCCGCTTGCCAGTCGACGACGCGACTCAGCACCTCGAAGCCCAGCGCGGGCATGCCGTGCTCCAGCGCCTGATCGAAAGCCCCTTCGGCCGGTTGCCAGCCCGGCTTGACGGAACCGAGCACCTGATCCTGCACTTGTACCAGTCGCGCCATGAACGCGAGAAATTCATCCAGCTCCGGTACCTGTTTGACCAGTTCACGTAACCGCAATGCCCGCTGACTGAACACGTTGGCGCTCGGCAGCATCACATGGGGAGCCTCAAGCAGGCCGCTTGGCGCATTGCCGAATGTATGTTCCACGAACGCTCCAGAATTGTTCATTGGCGGATCAAAGCTGACCGCGACACACAGCGCGCGCTGGTCTAGCGCCGTTTCGAATCTGCGGGCTCGCTGTGTCCGGGCAGCTGGGTATCGTCGCCCTTGCGCTCACCGCGCACGATTTCGTCGTACCAGAGCCGATGGTGGTGTCTGGCCCAGGCGCGGCTGACCCGGCCCTGGGTCATGGCGCGGATCGAGCCCTTGACCCAGATGGCCGAGTAGACGTGGATGATCAGCGTGAGAATCGCGATGAAGGCCGCGTAACCGTGGATCATCGCGGACCAGCGCAGCAGTTCGCGCGGCATCTCATCGGCGAAAAACGGCCGCCAGATGATGATCCCGGTCACCAGCAACACCGGAACCGTGGCGAGAAACAGCCAGTACACGGCTTTCTGCCCGGGGTTGTTCTGCCCCATCGGCGGCAGTTTTTCATCGCGGTTGCTGAGCACGTCGCCGATCTGCTTCACCCACTGGATATCGTAGGAACGGAACAGATTGGCCGGCATGAAGCGTATCGCCTGGACCGCAAAGAACGCCGACATGAACGCGCCAATGTATGGATGGATGATGCGGGCTTCGGTCGGGCCGCCGAACAGTCCCGTCAGGCTGAAGAAGAATGGATGGAACAGCGCCAGCCCGCTCAGGCTCAACAGCACGAAGCAGATCGCTATCAGCCAGTGGTTAGTGCGCGACCACCAGCCGTAGCGCAGGATGCCTTTTTGTACATTGGAATGGCTCATGACCGGCCCTCCTCTCGACGGTCTTCTTCGGTGGCCCGCGCGGATTCCACCGGGTCGGGATCATCTTCAGGCTCTTCCTTGGGCCCTTTGATGATGTAGTGGAAGAACCCCGCCATCACCGAAACGCCGAGTACCACCGACATCAAGGGCTTGGTCACGCCTTTCCACATGTCCACCACCGGGCTGATGTGCGGGTCGTTTGGCAAGCCGCTGTAAATTTCCGGCTTGTCGGCATGCTGCAACACGTACATCACGTGGGTGCCGCCGACCCCGGCAGGGTCGTATACGCCGGCGTTTTCGTAGCCGCGGCCCTTGAGGTAATCCACGCGCTGATCGGCGCGCTCGTGCATGGCCGCCTTGGTGCCGAACATAATCGCCGAGGTCGGGCAGCTCTTGACGCATGCGGGTTCCAGCCCGTTGAACACCCGATCCGAACACAGCGTGCATTTGTAGGCCTTGTTGTCCTTCTTGGAGACACGCGGAATATTGAAGGGACAACCGGCAACGCAGTAGCCACAGCCGATGCAGTGCTCGGAGTTGAAGTCGACGATGCCATTGGCGTATTGCACGATGGCCCCCGGTGACGGGCAGGCTTTCAGGCAGCCGGGGTCCGCGCAGTGCATGCAGTTATCCTTGCGGATCAGCCATTCGAGATCGCCTTTTTCGTTCTCGTACTCACTGAAGCGCATGACTTCAAAAGACGTCGGGCTCAGGTCCTGAGGATTGTTGTAAGTGCCGTCGCACTCGCCGACTTCATCGCGCAGGTCGTTCCATTCCGAGCAGGCAACCTGGCAGGCCTTGCAGCCAATGCACAGTGATACATCGATCAGCTTGGCCACCGGCTCCACGCCGCCGCTGCGCATCTGCGGCGATTGCTCGACGGTGGCCGAGCGCTGGATGAAGTTCTGGGTATTCATTTGGTCGCCGCGCATCAGGCACTTCCTCCTAGCTTCTCGATGTTCACCAGAAACGATTTGAACTCTGGCGTCTGGGTATTGCCGTCACCGACAACCGGCGTGAGGGTGTTGGTCAGGTGGGCCTTGCGGGCGACGCCCGTGTAACCCCAGTGAATCGGAATACCGATCTGATGCACCGTGCGCCCGGCGACCTGCAGTGGCACCAGACGTTTGGTAACCACGGCCACCGCTTCGATAAACCCGCGTTTGGAGCGCACCCGCACACGATCTCCGGGCTTGATGCCCAGCTCGTTGCCCAGTACCTCGCTGATTTCCACGAATTTCTCGGGCTGCATGATCGCGTTGAGCCGCGCATGCGTAGTCCAGAAGTGGAAATGCTCGGTCAGTCGGTACGTCGTCGCCGCATAGGGAAAATCCTTGTTGTTGCCAAACTGCTCACGGTCCTCGGCGAACACCCGGCCTACCGGGTTGCTCACCGCCCGAGGGTTGCCCGGATGCAGAGGGTTGCCTTCGATGGGTGACTCGAAAGGCTCGTAGTGTTCCGGGAACGGCCCTTCGCCCAGCCACTCGCTGGAAAAGAAATGTCCGGTCCCGCTTTCGGTAAGGATGAACGGGCCGACATTCTTTTCTGGCGGCGCGGTCACCGGATAATCCGGGATGTCGGCCCCGACCCAGCGCTCGCCATTCCACCAGACCAGGCGCTTGTGCACTGACCAGGGCGCACCGTCGGGACGCGCCGAGGCGCGGTTGTAGAGCACTCGACGGTTGAGCGGCCAGGCCCAGGCCCAGTTCAGGGTGGTGCCGTTGTTGTACGGGTCGGAATTATCCCGCCGATCCATCTGGTTGCCCTGCTCGGTCCATGCGCCCGAATAAACCCAGCATCCGCATGCAGTCGTGCCGTCGTTGCGCAGCTCGCCGAAGTCGTTGAGCAGCTGGCCTTTGGGCCGGACGATCTTGCCTTGGTCGTCGCGAATATCGGCCAGCGCGCGCCCGTTGTATTCCATCGCCAATTCGTCGGCACCGGGCTCTTCCAGATCGCTGTAGCGCCAGGTCAGGTTGAGAATCGGGTCGGGAAAGGCACCGCCTTCCTCCTGGTACAGCTTGCGCAGCCGATTGAAAAGCGCGCCCATGATCCCGGTGTCGGCGCGCGCCTTGCCCGGCGGCGGTGCTGCCTTGAAGTGCCACTGCAGCCAGCGCGAACTGTTGGTGATCGAGCCGTTGTCCTCGGCGAAACAGGTGGTCGGCAGGCGGAACACTTGCGTCTGAATCGTGCTCGGATCGACGTCGTTGTAAGTCCCGTAGTTCTTCCAGAACTCGCCCGTCTCGGTGGCAAGCGGGTCCATGATGCACAGGAACTTGAGCCTGGACAGGGCGCTGGTGACTTTGGCCTTGTTCGGGAAGGCGGCCAGGATGTTGAAGCCCTGGCAGAAGCAGCCGGTCATCTTGCCCTGGGTCATGTCGTTGATGGCGTAAAGCACGTCATACAACGGCTCGCTGAGCTTGGGCAGCCAGTGATAGCACCAGTCGTTTTCCCGGGTAGCTGCATCGCCCCACCACGCTTTCATCAGGCTGACAAAAAAGCGGTCGTAGTATTTCCAGTAGGACACCTGATCAGGCAGCTGCGGCAGCTTGATGTGCTCTTTCATGTAATCGTCGTAGTTCTGCTGCTGCACGCCCGCCAGGGTCATGTAACCGGGGAGCAGATTGGACAGCAGCCCGATGTCGGTCAGGCCCTGGATGTTGGAGTGCCCGCGCAGGGCGTTGACGCCGCCGCCCAGCATGCCCATGTTGCCCAGCAGCAGCTGCACCATGCAGCCGGTGCGGATCATCTGCGAGCCAATGGAATGTTGCGTCCAGCCCAGCGCATAGAGAATGGTCATGGACTTGTCAGGCGCCGCGGTCTGCGCGATCAGGCCCCATAGCTGGAGGACTTTTTCGCGCGGAATCCCGCAGACGTTCTCGACCATCTCCACGGTGTAGCGGCTGTAATGCGCACGCATCAGCTGGAACACACAGCGCGGGTGCTGCATGGTCTGATCAACCCGTACCTGACCTTTTTCGTCCAGATCGAAATTCCACGCCGCCTTGTCGTACTGGTGCCGCGCTTCGTCGTAACCGACGAACAGCCCGTTATCGAAACCATAGCCCTCTTTGACCAGATGGCTGGCATCGGTGTAGGCACGCACGTACTCGTGCTGATAGCGATCGTTTTCGATCAGGTACTTGATCAGCCCGCCGAGGAAGACGATGTCGGTTCCGGTACGGATCCAGGCGTGGTAGTCCGACACCGCGGTGGTGCGGTTGTACCTTGGGTCAATGGAAATCAGGATCGCATTGTTGTGTTCCTTGGCGTGCATCACCCAGCGGAAGCCCACCGGATGCGCTTCAGCCGAGTTTCCGCCCATCGACAGAATGACGTCAGCGTTACGGATGTCGACCCAGTGATTGGTCATGGCACCGCGACCGAATGAAGGGGCAAGACCTGCCACCGTCGGAGCGTGTCAGACGCGAGCCTGGTTATCGACCTTGAGCATGCCCAGGCTGCGGGCAATCTTCTGCGTCAGGTAAGCGGTCTCGTTGGTGCAGGCCGAAGCCGCGACCATCGAAGTGGTCATCCAGCGGTTGACCAGGCGCCCCTGCTCGTCATGGGTCTCGAAGTTCTTGTCGCGATCGTCCTTCATCAGCCGGGCGATGCGGTCGAGCGCCTGCTCCCAGTCGATGGTGCGCCAGTGATCAGTACCCGGCTCTCGCACTTGCGGGTACTTGAGGCGCGATTCGCTCTTGATGAAGTCCAGCACGCCCGCGCCCCTCGGGCACAACGAGCCGCGGCTGACCGGATGGTCCGGGTCGCCTTCGACGTGAAACACTTCATTGGCGACATTGAGCGCACCGTCGCCGCGGGTATACAGCAGCATGCCGCAACCTACCGAACAGTAGGTGCAGACATTGCGCACGGCTTTGGCGCCAGTGAGTTTGAAATAGCGAATCGACGCGATGGCTTCATCCGGGGCAAAGCCCATCATGGCCATGCTTGAGGCACCGACACCGGCGGCACCTAACTTGAGAAACTGTCGCCGGGATACATTCACAGCCATGGGATGCCTCCTTAATGCTTTCGGATCGAGAGCGGTTCCCCTGGTTGACTGTAGTCCTCCGACACGCGTTCAGATAAGCCGGTGACCAGTGGTCGGTGTCGCGGCGGATGATTCGCCGGATGGCTTGCCGGCAAACCGGGCTGAAAAATCGCGGAATATGGCGGAAGGCAGTGAGAGTCGAACTCACCCGGGAACGGCTGCCGTCCCCAACCGGGTTTGAAGCCCGGCCGCGCCACCGGACGCGAATGCCTTCCTTGAACAGGTTTACCCCTCGCCCGCCCAAGGCATCAACAGGGCGCTATCGGGGCGTATGCGGCGGCCCTGACCCGCATGTCGGGTCAGGCCCACCCGGTCGAAATGTTCGAGCAACTGAAGGCTGCGCTTGCGACCGATACCGATCAGGTCACGAAAGGCCGCGACATGAATGGCTCCGTCGCGTGCCTCCAGCTCCTGGGTCAGAAGCGCAAGCCGAGCCAGTGTGCGTTGAGGATAGAACAGATCCTTGACCACCTGATGCGCCAGCCCGAGCCGCGCCAGCTTGCGCAGCAGCAGGCGCACCTCGCTTTCGGCGCGCCCCGTGACACCGGCGAGGTCGCGCACCCAGGGCGGCTCCAGCCCGGCCTGTTCCAGCAGCGGCCAGATCCGCTCATGCAACTGCTGCTCGTCGGGGCTGAGACTGACCCGATGTTCGGGCATATGCAACCATGGGCCGCTGGCCTGTATACGACCTTCGTCCAGCTGCGTTTCGAGCAGAGTAATGAAGAGCGCTCGCTCCAGCTCCGGCAAAGCGTAACGGCGCAGGCGGTCGCGATCAGGGCCGAGTTCGTCCGGCTGCTCTTCATGAAAGTGCTGCAGACCGGCGCTCAGTCGCTCGCCCAACTGTTGCCACAGGGCCCGGTCATACAAGCGAGGGCCCAGGCGCGTATCGATCTGGAGAACGTCGGCCGACAGCGTCCAGCCTGCGCGCGGACGGTTGAACTGGCGCTCCAGCCGCGCCATATCGAGGCCATTCACCGCATTGCGCAGCAGCTCGTGCAGCGCTGTTTCGAGCCCCTCGCCGGTCATCGCTTTCAACTGCGCCGCGCGCCCGGCGGCGCGACGCTGGCGCGCCGGTCCATAAGGATCGATTACCCGACCGCCGCCCAGCGTGCGCTGGGCCGACTGGTCACGGATAACCAGCGCGTCGCCGTGCACCGCATGAGTCGGCGCGTTGAGCAGCAGTTGCGCCAGCGCACTGGCGCCGGGTTCGAGCGTTTCGGCCTCAAGCAACGCGACCCGGCCAGTGACGTCCTGCGCGCCCATGTGCACGTGCACCGGCGTCCAGTGCTTCAACGCTCGTGCTTCACCAGGCAGCAGCCGCAGCCGGACGTCGATGCGGCTGGTCGGTTCATGCAGCGACGGATCGATCAGCCAGTCCCCACGTCGTACGTGATCCAGCGTCAGTCGTTCGCCGGCCAGGTTCAACGCGACCCTCTGCCCGGCCCGAGCCTGCTGCGCCTTTCGGTTCTGAGCATGCAGGCCGCGTACCCGCACTTTGCGTCCGCACGGGCTGAGCAACAATTCATCACCGACTCCAACTTGCCCGGCCAGCGCGGTGCCGGTCACCACCACGCCGGCACCGGCCACGCTGAAGGCGCGGTCAACGGCCAGGCGAAAGTAGCCATCGGCCTGCCGGGCGTGCAGCCGACCGGTTTCCTCGGCCAGCGCGCGGCGCAGCTCGGCAATCCCTTCTCCGTTCAGGTTCGAAACGATGAATTGCGGTGCGCCAGCCAGCGGGCCGGGAGCCATGAGCGCGGTGATCTGCGCGCATACCTGCGCCACGCGGTCGGCGTCGACCCGGTCAGCCTTGCTTACTGCGACGATCGCCCGCGGCGTGCCGGCCAGCTCGGCGATGGCCAGATGCTCGCGGGTCTGAGGCATCACTCCGTCATCGGCGGCCACCACCAGCAGCAACAGGTCGATACCAAAGGCACCGGCCAGCAAGTTATGCACGAAGCGCTCATGCCCCGGCACGTCGATGAAAGCGGTCAACGCCCCGTCACTCTGCCCTGCGCCCGGATCGGCATAGCGATACCCCAGATCAATGGTGATGCCGCGCTCACGCTCCTCGCGACGCAGGTCGCCCTCCTCCCCGGTCAACGCGCGCAGCAGCGCAGTTTTGCCGTGATCGATGTGGCCGGCCATGCCAACGATCACAAGGCCCCCGGCGCCAGCCCGGTCAACTGGTCCGCCAGCGCCGCCTCGTCGTCCAGTTGCCGAAGGTCCAGCCACAAGGCGTCATCGGCGAGGCGGCCGATGACCGGAATCGGCAAGCCGCGCAGCGCTTCTTCGAGTTGCCGCAAAGCCCGTCCGCGCAGCCGCTTGGGCTGCAAGACCCGCACGCACAACCCCGCGCTGGCCAGCCGCGCCACAGGCTGCGCGCCGCTGCCGATCATGCCCGGCATCGGCACGGCGCTGACGTCCCAGCGCTCTCCCAGCCGCGCCGCCAGCAATGGCGCAAGCCGTTCGGCCTGGGCCTGGATGTCCGCCTGCGGTCGGCTCAGCAGTCGCAGCGATGTCAGCCGCTCGGCCAGGCGATCCGGATCGCGATACAGATTGAGCACGGCTTCCAGGGCCGCGAGCGTCAGCTTGTCCACGCGCAGCGCGCGCTTGAGTGGGTTTTTCTTGATTCGCTCGATCAGTTCGCGTCGACCCACGATGATGCCGCACTGCGGCCCGCCCAGAAGCTTGTCGCCACTGAACGTCACCAGATCGGTGCCGCACGCCAACGCTTGCTGCACCGTCGGTTCGGCCGGAAGACCCCAGCGAGTCAGGTCTATCAAGGTGCCGCTGCCAAGATCCTCCAGCAACGGCAGGTCGTGCGCATGGGCGATACGGGCCAGCTCGTCGGTAGGCACGGATTTGGTGAAGCCCTGCACGCTGTAGTTGCTGGTGTGCACACGCATCAGCAAGCCGGTGCGCGGACTGATGACGCTCTGGTAGTCCTTGGCGTGGGTGCGGTTGGTGGTGCCCACCTCCACCAGCTTCACGCCAGCCCGGGCCATGATGTCCGGAATCCGAAACGCGCCGCCGATTTCGATCAGTTCGCTGCGCGAGATCACGCCTTCCTTGCGGGCACCCAGGCTATTGAGGGCCAGCAATACCGCCGCGGCATTGTTGTTGACCACTGTCACGGCTTCGGCGCCGGTCAATTCACGGATCAGCCCGGCGATCAGGTCATCACGGTCGCCACGCTTGCCGGTCGCCAGATCGAACTCCAGATTGATCGGATAGCGCGCCGCCAGCGTGATCGCCTCAATGGCTTCGTCAGGCAACAGCGCCCGGCCCAGGTTGGTATGCAGCACGGTGCCGGTGAAATTGAACACCCTGCGTACCTTTGGCGCATGACGCTGAGCAAGCCGCTCGCCGACACGCCCGGCCAGCACCGCCTCGCTCAACTCCACGGCTTGCAGATGCCCGAGGCGCGCCGGCTCGCGCAACTCATCGAGCAGCGCGCGCAGTGCGGCGAGTAACGCGCTACGACCAAAGCGCTGTACCAGCGGCTGACATTCAGCGCTGCGCAGCAGAGCATCGACCGATGGCAGACGCAGACCTTGCGTCACCACCGCAGGGGAAAGGTTGTCGGGTTTCATGTCCATGGCCTGGTTGACTGGCTGGACAAGAGACTAGATGAAGATTGGGCACAGAACGAACATTGCTGCCCCAGCCGCTCTGCCGAGCAGGGTTGACTCATACAGGCGCCAGCGACAAATCCCGCACCGTTGGTCGAGTTTGCGATTCCCCGGACGCGACGAACGGTGTAAAACGCTGCTCCCTTCAACAGCTACGCCGCACATGTCAAACAGAGATCCCTCAATCTGCAGGAAGGAAAGTGTTCAAGCTTTTTAGGTTCACCAAGAGACTCGTAAAATCAACCATCAGAAAACGCTCCATTACCACGCTTCTGTTCTGGGTATTACCCCTCACCGCCGCCGGGCACTTCAGCTACAAACCGCATTACACATTGGCGCTTCTGCAAAAATGGCTGGGTATCTTCCTGAAACTCGCCATCAGTGGCGCTGCCAGCCTTAAAGCGATGATCTGACTTACCTCCCTGTCACCACCTCGCTTCGGCAACAGATACGGCTTGATACAGAGATGTTTCGCATGTTAAGTATTCTATTTCACATGCGAAATATCATCATGACGCCTACGAAACACACCGCCACCTGCCCTGATGGAACGGCGCTTGAGCTTACCGTTCATGAAGCAACGGGCCCCGCCAAGGCAGTGGTACAGATCAATCCGGCAACGGCGGTCACCGAGCGGATGTATTTCCCCTTTGCCCGGTTTCTGGCGGAGCACGGCTTTGCGGTCGTCACTTACAACTACCGAGGCGTTGGCCGGGATGGACCGCACCCCAGAGAGGTGGCGTCCGGCTTCACATCGTGGGCGGATAACGACGTCGAAGGGGTGACCGAATGGGTCTCTCAGCGCTATCCAGGCCTTGCCCATCTGGCGGTAGGACACAGCTTTGGAGGTCACGCAATCGGGTTGTGCCAAAGCAGCAGCAGACTGAGCGCCGCGGTCACCGTCTGCTCGCAAGCGGGTTGTCTGAGGTTTATCAGGCCGGGCCTGGAGCGTTTGAAAGTCGCGATACTCCTGAAGGTCGTCGGCCCTCTCACCGCGAAGGTGTTCGGGTACGTTCCGGGCCGCAGTCTGGGTATCGGAGAGGACTTGCCCGCGAATGTCATGCGCGAATGGTCGCGCTGGACGAGCCTTCGCCATTACTTTTTCGATGATCCCGCGGTCAATGCCGCCGCCAGATTTGCCCGGCCGTCGATGCCGGTGCTGGCACTGGGGTTCGATGACGATCCCTGGGCACCGGCACCCGCCATCGACCTGATGATGGGACACCTGACCGGATGCAGCGTCGAGCGACGCCAGCTGAGCCCTGCTGACAGTGACGGGTCGCCTGTCGGCCATATGGGATTCTTCCGTCAGCGACATGCAGACACCCTGTGGCCAATGGTGGCACGCTGGATGGATAGCAAACTGCCGGGTGATCGCCATGGAGCATGACCGTCGTTACATCTACCTGCTGAATGCCGCGCAAAAGAATCTGGCCAGGCATATCAAGCGGCATGTGTCGAACACAGCGGGCATCAGCGCAACGCAGGCCGGGGCCTTGTTTGTGATTCGCGCCCAGGACGGCGCGCTGAGCGGCGAAGTGGCATCGGCCCTGGATATCGCGCCGTCGGCGATGACCGGGCTGGCGGATCGCATGGTCGGCTCGGGGCTGATCGACCGCAGGGTCGATGAACATGACAGGCGCAGCTACCGGCTCTGGCTGACAGACGCGGGCCGAGCAGCGGCACAGCAAGCGACAAGCGAACTGGGCCCGTTGAATACAAGGCTGACAGAGGGTTTCAGCGACACCGAGCTGGAAGTCGTTTCCCGGTGGCTGACCGCTGTGTGCCGGCGTTGCCAATGATCAGCGCCGTACGCCGTGGCCTGGAAAACCCTCAAAGCTGCCTTTCAATGGCAGAATCTCCCGAACCGCACCGTTTTGGAGATCACTATGCTTGGCGCATTCGAACGACGCCTCGACCCTTTCCCGCCTGACGAAGTACCGCCGCCGCCCGATGGCCTGGGGCGATTCCTCTGGGCCTGCACGCGGGGCGCGCGTGGATATATCCTGGCATTCGCGCTGCTCAGCGCCGCCGTATCGATTTACGAAGCCTGGTTGTTTTCCTTCCTTGGGCAAGTCGTGGACCTGCTCTCCACATGGCAGGCAGGCGGCGATGTAACCGGGCAGGAAAGCCGCGTGCTGTGGGGGATCGGCATCGTCTTGCTGACCAGCATCGGGCTGGTGGCGTTGCGCACGATGGTGCAGCACCAGATTCTGGCGATCAATCTGCCGCTGCGGCTGCGCTGGGATTTCCACCGCCTGATGCTGCGGCAGAGCCTTTCGTTCTTTTCCGATGAGTTCTCCGGCCGGGTCACTACCAAGGTCATGCAGACCGCACTGTCGGTGCGCGAAGTGCTCTTCACGATCATCGAGATCGTGCCGGGAATCGGGGTGTACTTCATCGCGATCATCGCGCTGGCGGGCGGCTTCGACCTGAAACTGATGCTGCCTTTCATTGCCTGGGTCGCACTGTTCGGGCTGGCGATGTCGTACTTCGTTCCCCGGCTGGGAAAAGTCGGCCAGGAACAGGCTAACGCGCGCTCATCAATGACAGGACGTATTTCGGACGCCTACACCAACATCACCACGGTGAAACTGTTTTCCCACTCCAGGCGTGAAGCGCACTTCGCGCGCGCCGCGATGGAAGATTTCAAGCAGACCGGTTTTCGCCAGATGCGGCTGGTGAGCCAGTTCGAGATCGTCAATCAGGCGTTGGTGGTCGGGCTGATCATGGGAGCCGGCGGTTATGCGCTGTGGCTATGGCATCAGGGTCAGGTGGGCACCGGTGCGGTGGCGGCGATCACCGCCATGGCGTTGCGGATCAATGGCATGTCGCACTGGATCATGTGGCAGATGACTTCGCTGTTCGAGAATATCGGCACCGTACAGGACGGCATGGAAACCTTGACCCGCGGCCCGAAGGTGCAGGACGCGCCGGACGCAGGTGTGCTGGTGACCTCCGGCGGCGCGGTGACCTTTGACAATGTCAGCTTCAACTACAACGGCGAACGCCAGGTGCTCAATGGTCTGAGCCTGAGCATCCGGGCGGGCGAAAAAATCGGTCTGGTCGGCCGCTCCGGCGCGGGCAAATCCACGCTCATCAACCTGCTGCTGCGCTTCTATGACGTGGACAGCGGTGAGATCCGCATTGATGGGCAGGACATCGCTAAAGTCACGCAAGACAGCCTGCGAAGCGCCATCGGCATGGTTACTCAGGATACGTCTCTGCTGCACCGCTCCATTCGCGACAACATTGCCTATGGGCGTCCCGATGCGACCGACGAGCAGATCCGCCAGGCAGCGGCCAACGCCCAGGCCGATGGTTTCATCAGCCAGCTCAGCGACCGGCAGGGCCACTCCGGCTACGACACCCTGGTGGGCGAGCGCGGCATCAAGCTGTCGGGCGGCCAGCGCCAACGCGTTGCGATTGCCCGGGTGATGCTCAAGAACGCGCCGATCCTGCTGCTCGACGAGGCGACCAGCGCCCTGGATTCGGAAGTCGAAGTGGCCATCCAGGAAAGCCTCGACGAAATGATGAAGGGCAAGACCGTAATCGCCATCGCGCACCGCCTGTCCACCATTGCCGCCATGGACCGGCTGATCGTCATGGACGACGGGCGAATCATCGAGCAAGGCACTCACAGCGAACTGCTGGCGAAGAACGGCACTTATGCCCGGCTGTGGCAGCACCAGAGCGGCGGCTTCCTCGGTGAAGATCAGGGGGTGACCGAATCTCTGGAGCAGGCGTGAGCGTGAGGGATCGGAGCGGCCGAGGATCCGTGGCGGTCGCGTCGGCAGCGATTGGTCCTCGGGTCAGTGCGCTTGACGCAGCCCAACGTGTGCTCTGTTATAAAGCGATGAACAGGCGGGCCGCCCCATCGCGAGGCGTTTCGGTCCGTCGGGTGCTGGTAAAACCGTGCCCGGCAGCTGTTTCACGATTGGCACGCTTATTTCATAGCTATAGTCACATCGGCAAGCCGGGGTTCGCTCCTTAAGTCTCGCCCACACATGCGCCATCGAATGCGCCAGGTATCGAAGCCTGATCAACCCATTGCCGGGTGGATCAGGCTTTTTTTTGGATGAAAATCATGCTGGATTCTCGCCCCGTGGTCCCAGTCGGCTTTTTGCTCTCCACCCAAGGCACCTATCGGCGCATGGGCAGCAGCGCTCTGCACGGGTTGCAAGACGCGCTGGTGGAGATCAACGCCGAGGCTCGCCACAGCTTCCGCCTCCAGGCCATCTGCGCTGACCCCAAAGGCGAGCCAACGGCCTACAACAGCGGTGTGGCGCAGCTGCTCGGTGCCGGAGTCAGGCACATCTTCGGCACAACACTGTCGGCCAGTCGCAAGGAAATCATTCCTGACCTGGATCAGCATGGCGGCCTGCTCTGGTATTCCAGCCCTTACGAAGGCTATGAGAGCAGCGAAAGCGTGCTGTACCTGGGCGGCTGCCCCAACCAGACGCTGCTGCCCTTGCTGCATTACGCCCTCAAGCAGTTCGGGCGGCGGGCGTTTCTGCTGGGCTCCAACTATGTGTGGGGTTGGGAAAGCAACCGCATCGCCCGCGAGATGCTGGAGGCCAACGGCGCCGAGGTTCTGGGTGAGAGGTACTGGCATCTGGGCGCAACCGGCTTTGAAGCGCTGACGGAAACCCTGATGCAGGAGCGACCGGCGTTCGTGCTCAACAACCTGGTCGGCGAGTCGTCCTACGCCTTTCTCCAGCAGCTGGATCGCGCCTGCGCCGGACAAGGGCTACGCCTGCCGGTGCTGAGCTGCAACCTGACTGAGGCCGAACTCGACGCAGTGGGGCCGATGCACGCCTTGCGGCTGCTGTCCTGCGGCCCGTTTTTCGAAAGCGCGAATCCGGCGTTTTGCCAACGCCAGCAACGCCATGGCCCGCGCAGCTGTTCGCACTACTACACCAGCGCCTATGCTGCGTTATGGCTGTTCGCCGATGCATTGCAGGCATGTGCGGACGCCTCGCCCGCGGCCATCTGCGAGCACCTGTTCAGTCACCCCATGGACAGCGTTCTCGGTACCTTGAGCCTATCAGCGCGCAATCACCACAGCGCCCTTCCCAGCCACATCGCGGAACTGCGCGAGGGTCGCTTCCACATCCTGCATTCGGCCGCGCAACCGGTCACGGCCGACCCTTACCTGACTACCACGGATCTGCACGCCAGCGTGGTCGAGCGGCACGGCGCAATGGCACCGCGTTTGAGGATCGTCAAATGAAAGCACGAGCATTTCCGGCCCTTGATCAGGGCCACCTGCTGTTGATCGACTGCGATGAGCGCAGCCAGGCCAGCCTGGGTAAAAGTCTGCAGCGCCTGGGGATTCAGGCGCAGGCGCTGCGGTGCGATGCACCCTGCGATACCCGTGGCTGTTTTGCAGCCATCATCGAGATTGAGCATTTCGCCAGCCCGCGGGCCGTGCAGGCGCTGGACGCCGCCAGCATTCCGATTGTGGCGCTCACCGCCCACGAAACGCTGTCGCAAATCCAGCGGGCACTGCAATTGGGCGCCACGGCACTGCTCAACAAACCCATCAGCCAAGGGTCGATTTACACCACGCTGATGATGGCGGTGGGGTTGCGCGACCGACAACGTGCTGACGCCGAACAGCTCGCGGTGCTGCAGCAGCGATTGGCGATGCGCCCGCTACTGGGCCAGGCGCTTGCAAGGCTGATGGTCACTCAGCACATCGACGAGGCATCTGCCTACGAGCGGCTTCGCAGCTTGTCGATGCAGCTCAACCGCCCCATCGAAGCATTGTGCGTGGACATCCTGGCGACGCGCGATGAGGGCCGCGCATGAACACATTCAAAGCATTGCTGCGTCGGCCGGTCGTGGCGCTGTCGTTGTTGTTTATCCTGGCCGTGGTTGCGGTGGCGGCGCTGGCGCCGTGGCTGAGCCCATTCGACCCCGACGAGCAGTTCGTCGAGGGTCTGTCGATGGAAGGCGCGCCACTGGCCCCCTCCACGCCGTACTGGATGGGCACCGACCTGCTTGGTCGCGACCTGCTGTCTCGCCTCATCTACGGTGCACGCACCTCGCTGTTCATCGGCCTGTTGGCCAACGGCCTTGCGGTGCTGATCGGCACGCTTGTGGGATTGACCGCAGGTTTCGTGCGCGGCTGGACGGGCAGCGTGCTGATGCGCCTGACCGACCTGATGATGGCGTTCCCTGCCCTGCTGCTGGCAATCGCCCTTTCGGCGATCTTCCAGCCCAGCGTGTGGATCGTCGCGATGGTGATCGCGATGGTCAACTGGGTGCAGATCGCCCGGGTCATCTACGCCGAAACCGTGGCGCTGAGTGCTCGCGATTTCGTTGCTGTCGAGCGCACCCTGGGCGCCAGTTCGCTGCGCATCCTGTTCTCGCACCTGTTGCCTCATTTGCTGCCGACGATTCTGGTCTGGGCGACGCTCGGCATTTCCACCACCGTACTGCTGGAGGCCACGCTGTCGTATCTGGGCGTGGGTGTGCAGCCTCCCACACCGAGCTGGGGCAACATCATTTTCGAAAGCCAGACCTACTTCACCTCCGCGCCCTGGCTGGTGTTCATTCCCGGCGCGGCGATCATCCTGCTGTCACTGGCGTTCAATCTGGTCGGAGACGCCCTGCGCGATGAACTCGACCCCACACTCAAGGGGCGCCGCTGATGCTGCCTTTCATCTTTCGTCGGATCGGTTATGCGCTGTTGATTCTGCTGGGCGTGACCTTCATCACCTACCTGTTGCTGTTCCTGCTGCCCGCGGACCCTGCACGGCAGATCGCCGGGCGCAGCGCGACGCCCGAAGTCGTGGCGGCGATCCGCGCGCAGCTTGGCCTCGACCAGCCGTTCTACCAGCAATACGTCGGCTATCTGTGGAATCTGCTGCAGGGCGATCTGGGCCGTTCGTACATCCAGCGCACCGCCGTCAGTGAGCTGATTGGCGCGCGCCTCCAGCCCTCACTGGAGCTGATGGCGGTCGGTATCGGTTTCGAGCTGTTGATCGGCATCAGTCTAGGGACGCTTGCCGCGCTCAAGCGCGACAGTTTCGCCGACAAATTGCTCATGGCGTTTTCGTTCGTCGGCGTGTCGGCGCCGCAGTTCATCGCCGCCATGCTGTTCCTGTACCTCTTCGCGGTAAAGCTGGGTTGGTTCCCGCTGGGCGGCTACGGCGGCGCCAGCCATCTGATGCTGCCGGCGCTGACCCTCGGCCTGCTTGGCAGCGGCTGGTACGCGCGCATGGTGCGCTCTTCGATGATCGAAGTGCTGCATCAGGACTTCATCCGCACCGCGCGGGCCAAAGGCCTGAGCCGCGCGCGGGTGATCTTCGTGCACGTGCTGCCCAATGCCATCGTGCCGGTGATTCCCATGATCGGCATCGACATCGGGGTATTCATGGGCGGGCTGGTGGTGGTCGAGTCGGTGTTCGGCTGGCCAGGCATCGGCCAGCTCGCCTGGCAGTCCATTCAGCAAGTGGACATTCCAGTCATCGTCGGCGTGACCACGCTTTGCGCAGTCGCCATCGTCCTCGGCAATCTGCTGGCGGATCTGGTGATCCCGCTGGTGGACCCGCGCATCGATATCAAGCAGCACTGAATCCATCAACACAACGGGGCACAAGAATGAAAATCAAAGCGCTGACCCTGGCCGTGGCGGCCACGCTGTTCACCACGCCGCTGTGGGCCGATACGCCCAAGAGCGGTGGCAATCTGGTGGTGACCTATCAGAACGATGTCGCGACGCTGGACCCGGCCATCGGCTACGACTGGCAGAACTGGTCGATGATCAAAAGCCTGTTTGTCCGCTTGATGGATTACAAACCGGGCACCACCGAACTGGTCAAGAGCCTGGCGCAGGACTACAGCGTGTCCGCCGACGGCCTGGTCTACAGCTTCACTCTGGTCAAGGGAGTGAAGTTTCAGAACGGTCGGGAACTGGTCGCGGGCGACGTCAAATACTCGCTGGAACGCGCGGTCAATCCCAAAACTCAGAGCCCCGGCGCCGGATTCTTCAGCTCGATCGCGGGCTATGAAGACATGACCGCTGGCAAAAGCCAGACCCTGAGCGGGATCAAGGTGATAGACGACCAGAACCTGACCATCACCCTCAGCGCGCCGAACGCGACGTTCCTGCACATCATGGCCATCAACTTCGCCTCGGTCGTGCCCAAAGAGGCGGTAGATCAGTGGGGCGCCGACTTTGGCAAGCACCCGGTCGGCAGTGGCGCCTTCCGCCTGGGCGAATGGAAGCTGGGGCAAAAGATCGAGCTGGTCAAGAACCCCGACTACTTCCAGAAAGGCCTGCCGTACGTTGACAAGATCACCTTCGAGATCGGCCAGGATCCTACCGTGGCGCTGCTGCGCCTGAACAAGGGCGAGGTCGACATCGCGGGAGACGGCGTGCCGCCGGCGCAGTTCCTGCAGTTCAAGAACGACCCGGCCTCCAAACCGCTGCTGGTGACCGGCAATCAGTTGCAGACCGGTTACGTGACTCTGAAAACGACCCTGCCGCCGTTCGACAATCTCAAGGTTCGGCAGGCCGTCAACATGGCGATCAGTAAAGAGCGCATCGTGCGCATCATCAACGGCCGGGCGGTGCCGGCCAATCAGCCGCTGCCACCCGCGATGCCAGGTTATGACCCGCAATACAAAGGGTTCGCCTACGACGTCGAAGGAGCAAAAAAGCTGCTCGCCGACGCCGGCATGGCCAAAGGTTTCGACACCGAGCTCTACGTGATGAATACCGACCCGCAGCCACGTATTGCCCAGTCCATCCAGCAGGATCTCGCCAAGGTTGGCATTCGCGTGCAGATCAAATCGCTGGCCCAGGCCAACGTGATTGCCGCCGGCAGCTCGAAGGATCAGGCGCCCATGGTGTGGTCGGGCGGTATGGCCTGGATCGCGGACTTCCCGGACCCGTCGAACTTCTACGGCCCGATCCTTGGCTGCAGCGGCGCGGTCGAGGGCGGCTGGAACTGGGCGCTGTACTGCAACAAGGCGCTGGATGAGCGCGCGGCCAAGGCCGATGCGATGGCGCGCCCGGAACAGCAGGCTGAACGCACCGAAGCCTGGAAGACGATCTTCACCGACGCGATGGCGGACGCCCCGTGGGTGCCGGTCTTCAACGAGCAACGCTTCACCGTGCGCTCCAAGCGCATGGGCGGCGACGATGCGCTGTACGTCGACCCGGTGCATGTGCCGGTCAACTATGACTACATCTGGGTGAAGTGATCCCGCTCCGGCCTGCTCCCGGCAAGCGCTGCGGAGCAGGCCATAGCCCCAATGCAAAGAGGAATGACCCATGTGCCAGAACTGCCTGGTCAAGACGATTCACAGCGTCAACAGCCACTTCGGCTGGGATCATAGCTTCACACCCGTCGAGCGCGTGGCGCCCGGCAGTACCCTGCAAATGAACTGCCGGGACTCCTCGAACGGCTATTTCACGGCCCAATCGCAGGTTGCCGATGTCAGCGTGATGCCGTTCGATCAGATCAACCCCGTGACCGGCCCGATCTACGTCGAGGGTGCCGAGCCCGGCGACGTGCTCAAGATCACGCTGGACAGCTTCAAGCCTGGCGGCTTCGGCTGGACCGCCAATATTCCCGGCTTCGGCCTGCTGGCGGACCAGTTCCAGGCGCCAGCCCTGGCCCTCTGGCATTACGACACCCAGAGCCTTGCGCCCGCGGCTTTCGGCGACTTCGCCAAGGTCCCGCTCAAACCGTTCGCCGGTACTGTCGGCGTCGCGCCGGCCGAGGCCGGGCTTCATTCCATCGTGCCGCCGCGCCGAGTGGGCGGCAACCTGGACATCCGTGACCTGGCGACCGGCAGTGTGTTGTACCTGCCGGTGGAAGTCGCCGGTGCGCTGTTTTCCATCGGCGACACCCACGCCGCCCAAGGCGATGGCGAGGTGTGTGGCACGGCGATCGAGAGCGCAATGGATGTGGTGGTCAAGCTCGATCTGATCAAGCAGACGCCGCTTGCGACCCCACGTTTCAGCACCCCGGGCCCGGTGACCCGCCATCTGGACAGCGCGGGCTACGAAGCCTTTACCGGCATCGGCCCCGACCTGATGCAGGCCGCGCGCCAGGCTGTCGCCAACACCATCGACTGGCTGTGTCGCGAGCACGGAATGCCTGCCGAGCAGGCTTACATGCTGTGTTCGGTGTGCGGGGATCTGCGCATCAGCGAGATCGTCGACCTGCCCAACTGGGTGGTGTCGTTCTACTTTCCAAAGGTGGTATTCAACTGATGCCTGACGATCTGCCCAGCCTGTCAGTGGAGCGACTGAACATTGATGTCGGCGGCGGCGCTTCCCGCCGGCGAGTGGTCGAAGAGCTGAGCTTCGCACTGCATCCGGGCCGAACCCTGTGCATTGCCGGCGAATCGGGCAGCGGCAAGTCGCTGTCGTCGCTGGCGATCATGGGTTTGCTGCCCAAGGCGGCAAGCGTCCCGGGTGGCGCCATCCTGTTCGATGGCCGCGATCTGCTGAGCTTGCCGGAACGTGAAATGCAGGCGTTGCGTGGCAAGCGCATCGGCATGATTTTTCAGGAGCCGATGACCTCCCTCAACCCGCTGATGACCGTCGGCCGGCAACTGGCCGAGACGTTGCGTCGGCACGAGGCCCTGAGCCGGGATCAAGTCCGCCAGCGCTGCCGGGACATGCTCGACGCCGTGCGCATGCCGCAGGTCGACAAACGCCTCACGCAGTACCCTCATGAGCTGTCCGGCGGCATGCGCCAGCGGGTGATGATTGCGATGGCCATGCTGTGCCAGCCGCAGGTGCTGATCGCCGACGAGCCGACCACGGCGCTGGACGTGACCATTCAGGCGCAGATCCTTGAACTGATGCGCGAGCTGCAGCAACAGTTCGCCACCAGCCTGCTGCTGATCACCCACGACATGGGTGTGGTTGCCGAGATGGCCGACGAGGTGGTGGTGATGAACCAGGGCCGCATGGAAGAGCGCGGCACCTTGCACCAGGTTTTCACCATGCCCCAGGCGGCCTATACGCGCAAACTGCTGGCGGCCGTACCGGTACTCGGCAGCGCTCCACCGCCCGCGGTATTGGACAAGCCTCCAGTGGTGCTGGCGGTGCGGGACCTCACCGTGCGCTTTGCCATGCGCCAGGGCTGGTTCGCAGCTCCGCGCTCGGTGCATGCCGTGGAAGGTGTGAATTTCGAGTTGCGCCAGGGCGAGACCCTGGGCCTGGTAGGCGAAAGCGGCTGCGGGAAGTCCACCACCGGCAAGGCGTTGATGAACATGCTGAGCTACCAGGGCAGCGTCAAGCTGCTGGGAGAAGAGCTCAACGGGCTGCGCGCGGACGCATTGCAACGAGTGCGGCGTAACGTGCAAATGGTTTTCCAGGACCCTTACGCCGCACTCAACCCGCGCAAGACCATATTCGATCTGGTGGGCGAGCCGCTGTCGATCCACGACCACATGCCTGAACCCGAACGTCGCGAGCGAGTCGCGCAACTTCTACGACAGGTCGATCTGCCGGCCGAAGCCATGGAGCGCTACCCGCACCAGTTTTCCGGCGGCCAGCGCCAGCGAATCTGCATCGCCCGTGCCCTTGCGCTCAACCCCAAGGTGATCATTGCCGACGAGTCGGTGTCGGCGCTGGATGTCTCGGTGCAGGCGCAGGTACTGGACCTGCTTGAGCGGCTGCGCGCCGAGCACGGTTTGAGCTATCTGTTCATTTCTCACGACATGGCGGTGGTCGAGCGGATCTGTCATCGGGTCGCGGTGATGTATGGCGGCCGCATCGTCGAGATCGGCGCGCGGGACCAGGTGCTGCACAACCCGCAGCACCCGTACACCCAACGCCTGCTGGCGGCAGTGCCAGTGCCTCAGGTCGGTCGCCGGCGTGACTTCAAAAGCCTGCTCAAGGAACTGGAGCGTCCCGACCCGATCAAGCAGGCCGGGTTCGTTGCACCTGCCCAGCGATTCACTGCCGTGGCGAGCGATCACTGGGTGGCGGTGGAGTGAATCAGGCGCGGCGCCAGCTGCTGATACCCACAAGTATCTGCCAGGCCCATTCAGTCCTTGGCAATCTCCGGCGTCAGCAGCCACTCGGCACTGTCGTTCCAGACGTCCATGCGGGTTATCTTGCCGTCACGTACTTCGAAGCGATCCAGATAGCGATTGCCCGAGAAACTGCGACCATCCGGCCATTCGCCGAACAGGGTTCCGGTGGAATACACCACCGTGTGGTCGCCACGATCCATCCAGTCGAAATTCCCCAGCTGTTTCTTGACCCACTTATAGCGTGAACCGTTGAACGCAGTGATTGCCTGCGGATCGGGCATCGCTCGCCCTCCCGTGAAGGTGATCTTCACATCGTCACTCATGAAGGTCGCGGCGCGGACTGGATCCGGAGCCATCGAAGCCTCAAGAAAATTGCTAACAATCTGTACATCTGCGTTTGCTTCAAACATCGGTAAATCCCTCTTTAGAGAATAATCAGGCGGGCTGTAAATGCCTCTACATGGTGCGATCCGCCTCAAACTGGCGCGTAAAACGGCGCTCGTACGGCGATAAATCTGCGCTTTTCAAGGCGGCCGTGACTGGCATCCTACTTGCTAGCAATAAACGTGCAACTGCTAGCAATCAGGAGAATTCACTATGGCTTTCCGGCTTCCAAACTTGCAACGTCTGCTGTTCCCCGTGGCTGCGGCAGTCACGCTCCACATGGCAATGTTCGGTGGCGCGCAAGCGGCCGAACCGCCTATCAAGGTCGGTCTGGTAGCCGCCCTTTCCGGCCAGTCGGCCAAATCCGGCGAAGCCCTGACTCGCGGCCTGACCATGGCCATCAACGAAGTCAACGCCAGCGGCGGCGTGCTCGGGCGTCAGTTGGAGCTGGTGCGTCGTGATGACGAAAGCAACCCGTCCAAGGGCATGCTCGCGGCGCGCGAACTGGTACAGCGAGAAAAAGTCACCGTGCTGTTTGGTGGTCTGGATACGCCGGTTTCCCTGGCCATTGTGCCGCTGGCCAATCAGATGAAAGTGCCGTTCATGGGCATCTGGGCCGCAGGCACCAAAATCACCGAGAACGGCGCAGCCGATAATTACGTGTTCCGGGTCTCAGCGGTCGATGAGCTGGTGGATGAGGCGCTGGTGAAATACGGCGTGGATAACGGCATGCAAAAGCCGGGGATGATCCTCATCAACAACCCGTGGGGCGAATCCAACGAGGCGGGCTTCAAGCGCGCCCTGGAAAAACGCGGTCTGCCCAATGCCGGCGTCGAACGCATCCAAGACAGTGATCTGGATGTAGTGCCGCAACTGACCCGCCTGAAGAACGCCGGTGCGGACACCCTGCTGATGGTCGGCAACGTCGGGCCGTCGGCGCAGGTCGTCAAATCCCTGGACCGCATGGGCTGGGACGTGCCGGTGGTGTCTCACTGGGGTCCGGCCGGTGGTCGCTTCGGCGAACTGGCCGGTCCGAATGCCTCCCGGGTGCATTTCGTCCAGACCTACGTATTCACCGAACACAACAACGCCAAGGGCGACGCACTGCTGGCTGCGTTGAAAACCGCTTATCCGCAGATCAAGACGCTGGCTGACGTCACGCCGGCAGTCGGCATTGCCAACGCCTATGACGCGCTGCACCTCGCGGCTCAAGCCATCCAGAAAGCCGGCAATACCAACGGCCCGGCGGTACGCGACGGCTTTTTTGCAATCAGCGACTACGACGGTTTGATCAAGCATTACAAGCAACCGTTCAGCGCAACGAAACACGACGCGCTGGGGCCTGACGATTATATCTTCACGCATTTCGTCAACGACCAGATCGTACCGCTCAAGCCTCAGGAGTAAGCCATGTTCACCGCCGCCATCATCACTGGCCTGGGCCTGGGCAGCATGTACGCATTGCTGGCGCTGGGTTTTCACCTGACCTACGTCGTCTCGCGCACCGTCAACTTTGCCCAGGGCAGCGCCATGATGGTCGGCGCGGTGCTGGGCTACACGCTTTGCATTACCTGGGGCTGGCCTGTGTGGCTGGCGGTGCCGCTGACACTGGTCCTCTGCGCGCTGTATGGCCTGGCGATCGAGCGCTGGCTGGTGCGGCCGTTCCACAGTCGCGGCTCACAGGCCTGGCTGATGGCAACAGTGGCCGGCGGCATTCTGGTGGACAACCTGGCGCTGTTCACCTTTGGCAAGGAGCCTCGCCAGTTCGAGAGCAGCCTGGTGAATGCGAACATCGAGTTGTTCGGCAGCAACGTCGGCGCCCTGCAAATGCTGATTCCCCTGGCAGGCGCGGCCATTGCTCTGGCGCTGTATCTGGTGCGGCGCTACACCCGGCTGGGCAAGGTCCTTGAAGCCTGCGTGCAGAATCCCCGCGCGGCGATGCTGATGGGTATCAACGTCAACCGGGTGGTCGCTATCGCCTTTGCCGTTTCCACGCTGTTCGCGGCGGTGGCGGGCCTGCTTATTGCCCCGCTGTTCAGCGTCAACGCAGAGATGGGCATGTTGTTCGGCCTCAAAGCCTTTGCGGTGGCTATCCTCGGCGGCATCGGCAGCGCAGGTGGCGTGTTCGCCGCCGGGCTGCTGTTCGGGCTGGCTGAAGCGCTGATCACGTTGTACTTCGGCTCTGCATTCACGCAGATATTCACGTTCGCGCTGGTCATTCTGGCGCTGGCGATTCGTCCCAACGGTCTGTTCGGCAGCCGGGCACTGGTCAAAGTATGAAAAACATCAAAACCCTGGCCGCTCCGGCATTCATTGCCCTGCTCGCTCTGGTCTGCGGCGTCATGGCATTCACGCTGGACAGCTACTCGTTACTGGTTTTCACCCTCTGCGCGCTGGCGGCGGTGGTCGGTGTCGGCCTGAATATTCTGATTGGCCTGAGCGGGCAGATTTCCTTCGGGCATATCGCTTTCTACGCGATCGGTGCTTATGTGTCGGCGCTGTTGACCATGGCGGGCTGGCCGCTCTGGCTGGCCCTGCCAACGGCCGGTGCTGTTTCGGGCCTGATTGGCGCGCTGTTGGCGATCCCGGCGCTTCGGGTGAGCGGGCCGTATCTGGCGATGATCACCATTGCCTTCGCTTTCGTGGTGCATCACAGCCTGATCGAATGGCGGGATGTAACCGGAGGCTCCAATGGCTTGATGGGTATTCCATTGCCGGAATTCGCCGGCCTCGATCCGGCGATTCTGCTGGCCCTGTTGGCCGCCACGCTGATGATCGGCGCGCTGATGTTCTATCTGCGCCTGAGCCACAGCAGCTGGGGCAAGGCGATGCGTGCGGTCAAGGCTTCTGAGATCGCTGCGCGGTCGCTGGGCTTCAACCCGGTGATCAGCAAAACCCTGGCGTTCGCGTTGTCCGCGGCCTTGACCGGGCTGGCGGGCGGCTTGCTCGCGCCGTTGCTGATGTTCATCAACCCGGAGTCCTTTCCGTTCTCGCAATCGATTCTGTTCGTGCTGGCTGTGATCGTCGGCGGCAGCGGCATGCTGTTCGGGCCGCTGATTGGCGCACTGCTGATCGTGCTGGTGCCGGAACTGCTGTCGGATTTTGCCGAATATCGTCTGCTGATCTTTTCCGTACTGCTGCTGATCGTGCTGTGGATCGCGCCCAACGGCCTGCTGGGCGCCCTCGCCCGACGCTGGGTCAAACCGTCCCGTCTGCTGCCGCCGACGCAGATCGATCAGCAACGCATCGCCGCGCACTTACGCAGCCGTGGCCCGTCCGCAGGGCTGCGGGTTACTGATATCGGCATTCGCTTCGGCGGTGTGCAAGCCGCGCAAGGCGTGAGCCTGCATGCGCCCGCTGGCAGTATCACCAGCATCATCGGCCCCAACGGCGCCGGGAAAACCACTGTTCTGAACATGATCAGCGGGTTCTACGCGCCGGACAGCGGCCAGATCGAACTGCAACAGCCGCTGGCCGGCCTGCCCGCCTGGAAAAGCGCGCGCGCCGGTATCGCCCGCACCTATCAGACCACGCTGCTGTTCGGCGAAATGTCGGTACTCGATAACCTGCTGGTAGCGATGCAGAAAGGTCGTCTGGGTCTGCCGTTCAGCCTGGCGACCGAAGCGCAGCACAGCCTGGCGCTGGATCTGCTGGCACTGGTGGGCTATCGCGGCGAAGTGAACATTGCCGCCGAGGGTTTACCCCACGTGGACCGCCGCCTGGTGGAAATCGCCCGCGCCCTGGCGACCGCGCCCGCGGTGCTGTTGCTGGATGAACCGGCAGCCGGCCTCAGTCGTCGGGACACCGACGATCTGGCCGTGCTGCTGCGCAGGCTGGCGGACTTCGGCCTGACGGTCATTCTGGTAGAACACGACATGGCACTGGTGATGTCGGTGTCCGAGCACTTGCTGGTGCTTGACGCTGGCAAGCCGATAGCCTCCGGTCCTCCGGCTGAGGTACGTCAGAATCCGCAGGTGATCGCGGCGTATCTGGGGGGAACCGATTATCAGGCCACGCCTCGCGCGCAGGGCTGGGATGGCAGTCGCGACGCGCGCCTGTACGTCAAGGATCTGGTGATCGATTACGGCGCTTCAGCGGTGGTCGACAAGGTCAGTCTGCTGGTCAACCCAGGCGAACTGGTGGCGATTCTTGGCGCAAACGGCGCCGGCAAATCGAGCATCCTGCAATGCCTGGCCGGCCTGCATCGCGCCAGCGGCGGCAGCATTCTGCTCGACAACGAAAACATCGAACAGGCCAACGCCAGCACGATTGCCGCGAAAGGCCTTGCGCTGGTACCGGAAGGCCGTCAGGTTTTTCCCTATCTGAGCGTGCGCGACAATCTGTTGCTCGGTGGCTATTCGCGAGATGAAGCCTTCGATGCCGCTGCCGAAATCGAGGCGATCCTCAAACGTTTCCCACGCCTGCGGGACCGCATCGACAACCCGGCCGGGCTGCTTTCGGGGGGCGAGCAACAGATGGTTGCGGTCGGTCGCGGCCTGATGGCCAAGCCGAAGATCCTCTTGCTCGATGAGCCCTCTCTGGGCCTGTCGCCTGCCATGATTGGCGAGCTTTACGACGCACTGGCCGCGTTGCGTGATGAGGGCGTGACCATTCTGTTGGTCGATCAGATGGCCAACCTGGCTCTGCAGGTGGCTGATCGCGCCTATGTGCTGGAAACCGGGACCATCGTCAAAGCCGCCAGCGCCGCCGAGTTGCGCAACGACAAGGAACTGGCAGCCGCTTACCTGGGTGAGGGAGCCAGCGCATGACTGCTTTTAAGATCATCAATGCAAGGCTTGGCGACGGCAATGGCCACACCGAACTCTACGTCGAGAACGGCCATTTCGTCAGCGCCCTGAGCCCGGCCGCCAGTCAATGCGAGGTTCTTGACCTGCAGGGTCAACTCATAATGCCCGGGCTAATCGAAACCCATATTCATCTGGACAAGGCCTGCATCATGCATCGCTGCCACCTGCATGAAGGCACGCTGGCCGAAGCGGTGGCCCAGACCCGGGCGGCGAAAGCAGAGTTCACCGAAGACGATGTCTACCGGCGCGGCGCTCAGGTGCTGGACAAGGCGATCATGCAAGGCACGACGCACATGCGCACCCATGTCGAACTGGACCCGCAGATCGGCTTGACTGGCTTCAATGCCATCCGCCGCCTGCAGGCTGACTATGCGTGGGCGATCAGCCTGGAGATATGCGTGTTCCCGCAGGAGGGTTTGCTGAATAATCCCGGTACAGAAGCGCTGCTGTGTCTGGCTCTGGAAAGCGGCGCAACGGTCCTGGGCGGCTGCCCGTACATGGACAATGACCCGATCGGGCAGATCCAGCGGCTGTTTGAGCTTGCGACCCGTTTCGACTGCGATCTCGACCTGCACCTGGATTTCGATCTGAACCCCGAAGGCATGACGGTCATGGAAGTCGCACGCTGCACGCAAGCGCATGGCTGGGGCGGACGCGTGACCATTGGCCATGCGACCAAGCTTTCGACCCTGCCCAAGGAGCCGCTGACGGCACTTGGGCTGCATCTGGCCCGGACTGGCGTGCAGGTGACATGCCTGCCCGCCACGGACCTTTTTCTGATGGGGCGCGAAGCGTTTCACAACAAACCGCGAGGGCTTGCGCCACTGGCGCATCTGCATGCATGCGGCGTGACCTGTTCGGTGTCCACCAATAACATCGGCAACCCGTTCACGCCCTATGGCGATGCTTCGCTGATCCGCCAAGCCAACCTGTTTGCCAACGTCAGCCAGATGGGCACCGTGCCTGAGTTGCTGCAATGCCTGGCCTGGGTATCAAGCGAGTCGGCACGCCTGCTGAGACTGACCGACTACGGCCTGCTACCAGGTTGCCGTGCCGATTTCATCGTGTTCGACGCGCCCTCGCCTGCAGCGGTGATTGCCGAGATAGCCGCACCGGTGATGGGGTTCAAGGGCGGGCGGCAAACGTTCAATCGACCGATCGGCAAATTGCTCAAGCTGTAAGAGGTGGCTGGGGCGCTGGCCTGCAAACATGTGGGAGCGCCTCGCCAGCAAGCTGGCTCCCGCAGGGACGTGAGCTGCGCCTGTACTTTACCTAAACTGGGCCTGGACCTGTGGGAGCGGACTTGTCCGCGAAGAGACAGGTACAGGCGACAAAAATGCTTTAACTGTACCGGCCCGTTCGCCAGCAAGCTGCCTCCCACAGGGCTGCGGCACACTGCTGAACTGTGGAGATTCTATGTTTGAGGAACAGTCTTCTAACGCCCCCGGGCAGCAGCTCAGGGTGCTCGCAAAGCTGCTTGTGACTCTGCCCGAAGTCGCCCGATTTACTGCCGCTTCGCGCCAGATCGCAGGCAAGCGGAGCGCCGCCCGGCCAGCTCCTACGCCCTTCGGGCAGAAGCTCAGAGTGCTCGCAAAGCCGCTTGTTATTCTGCCCGAAGGGCGTGGGAGCCAGCTTGCTGGCGAGGAGATCAATCACTCAACGCCTGCTTGAGGTTGAACTCCTCCGACGCTCGCTCTTCCAGAGCCAGCTGCGCTTCCAGTTCGTCAAGATGTTCGAGCATGACGGCCACAGCCTTTTCGTTATCGCCTTTTTCGAGCGCCGTGACGATGTCCTGGTGCTCATCGGAGGCACAGGATGGCACGTCGTTTCGCTGATACAGCGCCACGATCAATGAGCTGCGGACCATCAGGTTGGAGAGGATGTCGCTGAGTACGGCGTTGCCGCTGATCTCCCCGAGCAGCAGGTGAAACTGGCTCAGCTCACGAACGATGGCCCTTCTATCCGTGTCGTTGGTCGCCTTGCGCTCATTGTTCATATGGCTGGCGATACGCTGGCGCTGTTTGCGCATCATGGCCGGAGTGATCGCCTCGACTATCGCCCGTTCAACGGCTCGACGAGCGCTGAATATATCCCGCGCTTCCTTCGCGGTGGGCTGGGCAACCATGGCGCCACGGTTGGCTTCGATGGTCACCACTTTCTGCATGGCCAGCCGCTGCAGCGCCACTTGCACATGATTGCGGTTAGCCTGCAGGGTTTCGACGATCTGGGCTTCGACTAACCGAGTGCCGGGCGGCAGGCGGTGCTGGGCAATAGCCTTGAACAGCGCATCCGCGATACGTTGCACCTCAAGCTGTTTGGCGGTGACAGTGCTCAACCCCATCCTTTCCTCTGTTGTGCAAAAAACCTCATGCCGACACGCAAGGCTGCGTGTGACGGACAATCGGCGGCATTATCCGCCAGCGGCCCGCACCCGGCAAATTCCCTGGTCGCCGGTCAGCCCGCCTGCCCGAGCCCAGTCCCCTCGCCTCGCGGATCATGCATGGCGCTACGGCGATCCTGCGCATCGATGGCGATGATCCCGGCATGGCCGGTCATGGGGCTGCGGGCAGGGATGATTTCGACCTCATGCCCCAGCGTCGCGAGCCCTTCGATTGCGGTCGCGCTCATGTCGCCTTCCAGCTTGAGGTTGTCGGTGCTGTCGAAAAAACTGCGGCCCAGCAGAAAACGCGGGGTTTGCAGAGCCTGATCGATCGGCTGCCGGTAGTCGATCAACTGCGTCGCCAGCACCGTCTGGGTCTGAGGTTGACCATCGCCGCCCTGCGTGCCAAAGAACCAGCGGCGGCCATCGTCAGCCAAGTAACACGACGGATTGAGCGTGTGCGCCGGTCGCTTGCCGGGAGCCCAGCCGTTGACGTGTTCAGGGTTGGCGCTGAAACCCGCCGCGCGGTTCTGCCACAGCACACCGGTGTCACCCAGAATGCAGCCTGAACCGAAGTCGTGAAACAGACTCTGGATCAGGCAGGCCGTCCGGCCCTGGGCATCGGTCGCGGCCATCCAGACCGTATCGGCGGGCCTTCCCGGCTCGTTCCATGGCGCGGCGCGCTGATCGTCGATCGCATCGGCATACCTTCGGACCTGCGCGTCGTCGAGCGTGGCTGAAAAATCCCAGGGATTGATCAACGGATCGCGCAACTGCTCATTACGCCGCAGCAGGCCCTGTTTGATGGCTTCAACCAGATAGTGATAGTAAAGCGCGCTGCCGTTGCCGACTTGCGCAAGCGGCTTGTGTTGCAGTGCGGCCATGGCCTGCAAGGTGTACAGGCCCTGGCACGGCGGCGCGACATTGTAGAGTCGCCCGTCGCGGTAACGCACCGAAATCGGCGCGACTTCGTGCGCCTGGGTCGCGGCGAGATCGGCGGTCGTCAAGCCGCAACCCAACTGATCGAACGCCGCACCGAAAGCCTGGGCAAGCTCGCCCTTGTAGAAATCCTCGACGCCGTGTTTTGCCAGATGCCGAAGGGTGTTGGCCAGCTCCGGCTGACGCAGCGTATCGCCCTCGCCTAGCCAGCGCCCGTTGGTTTTGCACAGACGGTGCAGATCGGGCAGTTGCTCGATGAGCGGCTGACGCAGGGTCTGCCAGAACAGTTGCGACTGTGAAACCGCAACGCCTGCATCCGCCACGCTCGCGGCATCTTCCAGCAGGTCGGCCCAGCCCAGCCTGGAACCCCACTCCTGACGACTGATGTTCGCCGCGGTCTGCCAGCTGGCCATCGCACCGGCCGTACTGGCGACCGAATCCGGGCCTCGCACGCTGATGGCGCCGCCGTCGGGCAAACGTTGCCCGGCCTGCCCGATCCCCACGATGGTGCGCACCTTGCTGTCGTGGATCATCCATAGGGCATCGCCGCCCAGGCCGGTCATGTGCGGGAACACCACCGCCAGCATCGCACTTGCCGCCAACATCGCATCGATGGCAGTGCCGCCTGCGTCGAGAATCCGCATCCCGGCGGCACTGGCCTGAGCATGAGGCGTACAAATCACAGCACGATTGGAGGTAGCGATCATGGGTCAAGGCCTTATCTTTGCTAGCTATCCATTGGGTTATTGTTAGCAAAGCAATAAATATGCCTTTTGTTACAAAGTGCCCCCCACTGATCTACCGCAGCTCGCGCAGTTCACCGCCCTCCTGATTCAGGCGCTCCAGATACGCAGCGGCGTTCAGCAGTTGATAAGGAAAGTACAGCCCCGGCGCGGTGGGCGGATGGCCGTCCAGCCCGAGCAGACGTTCAAGCAGCATCGCGACGCTCAGGCCGGTCAGCGGCGCGGCGCCTGCCGGATGGATCAGGGCATGACGTGTATACAGCTGTTCGCCCTTCAGGTCCTCGCCCGCGAGCTCGATGATGATCTCGGTGGACATCGCACCGCCCTGACGCCGGGTCGAGCTCACGCCGATGGCCATGTTGAACTGGACATTGGGCGCACCGGTCGCGGCCGCCAGGCCGGTCACGTCGATGGACGAGAAACCGGAGCCTTCCATTTGCGTTCCGTCCACGGCGTGAAAACTGACTGTGGAATCCGCTCCTTCGCGCCAGACGAACACGTCACCCCGCCGTGTCAGCGCGGCGGGCAGCATGCGGTTCAGGTGCTCGAAGTCAGCGGCGACGGTCGGGCCGCCGGTGTCCTGTTCGTCGACCAGAGCGTGGATGCTGATGTCATGGATCCGGCTGAATGCCTTGGCGATGTGCAACGTCGCCACTGTCGTCGCGCCTGCCATCCATTCATAACCCAGAACGATGGGCGACGCGCCGGGCGCATGCATATAGGCCGCGATTTCCGGTGCGATCTCGAAGATGCCGGAAGAAATGCTGAGGTGCGGCACGCCGCGCCGTTGCGCGAAGCGAAGCCCGGCGAGCGCGTGGTCCATGTAGAAGACCACGACGCCGCTGACCGGCCGGTCGCCGAGCCCGAGGTCACCTGAGCCTGGGTCGATCACCACGCCTTCAGCGCCGCCGATCTGCTCGGCGGCCTGCCGGGCTTTCTCAAGATCGCGGCTGCCGATCAACAGCGGTATATCAGGATGCGCGGCACGTAACGCTCGGGCAGTATGGTGGCCGATGGCGCCTGAGCCACCCATTAACAGGACAGGATTGACTGACATAGCGTGATCTCCTCGTTTTGAGCCTGTAACCTACTATTGGTAGGTAAGCTAGCATGACCTTTCGACCTCGTAACCTACCATTCGTAGGTTTCTGATCTGGGAACGATCAAGTGCAGAAAGACAACACATCCCCAACCCCCACGGCATCCGGTCGCCGGCTTTCGAAAGCGGACCGACGACGCCAGTTGCTGGACACCGCGTTACTGATCGTGCGCGAGGAAGGCGCCGACCGTTTGACTCTGGGCCATCTGGCCGTTTGCGCGTGCGTGTCCAAACCTGTGGTCTACGATCATTTCGGCACCCGTTCAGGTCTCCTGATCGAGCTTTACAAGTGGATCGATACCGAGCGGGTCAATGCTTTCCGTGACGCCATGTCCAACGCGACGCTCAATCTGGAGGAGACGGCGCGGGTCCTGGCCAGTGCCTACATCCGGTGCGCGGCTGACACCAGCGACGAGTTCTTTGCCGTGGGCGCCGCGCTGGCCGGCAGTGACGAAAAGGCGGCTGTCTTTCAGGAGCTTCTGGATAACTGCGTGCAAATGTTCATCGCCGTGCTCAAGCCCTACGTCGCCTTGCCACCCGCCGAACTGGAGCGCCGCTGCACCGGACTTGTCGGCGCTGGTGAAGCGCTTTCAGCTTCGCTGGTAAGGGGACGTCATGGCCAGGACGACGCGATCGAAACGCTGGCCGCGCTGATCCGGGGCGCTATGCAGGGCGTTGACTGATGGCGAAGTTGACGCCGGTCGAGCAGCGGTTTTAACTGCCAGGACGCGGCGAAAGGTGCCTCGCGGCGCAGGCGACCGCCCGCTGGCACCAGGCGCGCGTTCGGGCCATGCAGCCGCTGATACCCCAAACAGGTCCATTTCGCTGTGTCACTGGTCGCTTCACATCGCCCACCCACTGACAGGAGTTGTTGTCGATGCAATTGCATGAAGTCAAAGAGCTACAGGAAGCCTCAAGCCCCAAGGACGCCGAAGACCTCATCAAAGCGGGATGGACGCTGGTGGCGATCGTGCCGGGCACACGCTATATCAGTGGCCAGCCGATCAACGGCCCCATTTATGTGCTGGCCCATCCCGGTTCCAAGCGCCCGACGTTGTAGAGGTTGCGACCAGGCAGGATTGTGGCGAGTCGGGGCCGAGAAAGTCATGGCCCCGCCTCCCACGCTCGGCGGCCTGTAACTTTATGTTTTGAAACGCTTTGTGACTGTAACAAATCCTGACACAATTGATGATAACGATTCTCATTGTTACCACCAGTCTCAGGAGCTTTCATGTCGCACGCTATTTCGCACCGCAGCTTCAACCCGTCACGCAGCATTCTGGCCATGGCGGTCTGCATGGCCACGCTGAATCCTGCCATGGCCGAGGACAGCGCAGCGGCGCGGGATACCTCGGGCGCGACGACCGTCGAACTGAACGCGACAGCGATCACCACCTCTCAGCTGGGCAGTACCACTGAAGGTTCCAACTCCTACACCACAGGCGCAATGTCCACGGCGACGAAGCTGCCGCTGACAATGCGTGAAACGCCCCAGGCTGTCACCGTGATCACCCGCCAGCGCATGGACGACCAGGCCATGACCAGCATCAACGATGTCGTTCGGGCTACACCGGGGCTGTATCTGAATTTTTCCAACGGTCCCGGTCGCCAGGCCTACACGGCGCGCGGTTTTGACATCGACAATCTCATGTACGACGGCATCCCGAGCGGCTACAGCGGCGTAACGGTGGGCGCGCAGCCTAATCTGGCGATGTTCGACCGGGTGGAAGTCGTGCGCGGCGCCACCGGGTTGGTAACAGGCGCCGGCAACCCTTCCGCCGCCATCAACCTGGTACGCAAGCGGCCGCTGGCCGAGCAGAAAGTCACGTTGACCGGTGCCGCCGGCAGTTGGGACGACTATCGTGGCGAGGTCGATGCCTCCAGCCCGCTGAACGACAGCGGTACCCTGCGCGGCAGAGTGGTGACCTCCTATCGTGATGCCAACAGTTTCATCGACGGTGTGGAAGAGGATCATGGCCTGTTTTACGCCGTCACCGAGGCCGACCTTGGCGAAGACACCACCCTGACCCTCGGTTTCTCTCACCAGAAAGACAAGACCAACTACTTCTGGGGCTCTTCGATGATTGGCCAGAATGGTCATCACCTGGACCTGCCACGGTCGTACAACCCCGGAACCGACTGGGAAAACAAGGACCAGGAGATCAACACCGTATTCGCCGAGCTCCGTCAGCGCCTCGCCAACGACTGGCAGTTGCAGGTCAATGCCAACTATGCCGAACAGAACGGCCTGTTTTCGGGCTCGTATCAGTCACGGTGGTTCGAGAACACGCTGGCACGCACGGTCTACCAGTCCGCCCACGATGAAAATCAGGCCGGTATGGACGCCTTCGTCAGCGGCCCCTTCGAAGCCTTAGGGCGAACGCATGAGCTGGTCGTCGGCGCCAGCAAGCGCATCTACAACATGACGACTCACAACTATGTTCCGTACGACACCAACTGGCCGATCAGCGCAGGCAAACCGGATTTCGTGCATGACGACAACAGCCGCGCGGTGACGACCCAAGATGGCGTGTACATGACCACCCGCCTGAGTCTGGCCGACCCGTTGAAGCTAATCCTGGGTGGACGGCTGGACTGGTATGACTACGACAATCGCGACGGCGACGGTGACTACAAGGTCACCCGCAACGTGACCCGCTACGCCGGCTTGATCTATGACCTGGACGACCACCACTCGGTCTATGTCAGCTACAGCGACATTTTCACGCCGCAGACCGAGAAAGACACCTCCGCTACCCCGATCAAGCCAATCGTGGGCAAGAACTACGAAATCGGCATCAAGGGCGAGTACTTCGACGGCAACCTGAACGCAAGCCTGGCAGTGTTCCGTGTCGACCAGGAAAACCGCGCGGTCCAGGTTTTCGTGCCGAACTGCCCGCAAGCGAGCTGCTACGAGGCTTCCGGCGAGATCCGCAGCCAGGGCATCGACTTCGAACTGCAAGGCGCGTTGACTGAGAACTGGCAGGTTGGCGGCGGTTACACCTACGCCCGCGTGCACACCATCAAGGACGACGCCAATCCCGAGGACGAGAACCAGCGCTTCGACACCGACGTTCCGGAGCACATGTTCAAGCTGTCCACGACGTACCGTTTCCAAGGCCCGCTGCAACGCCTGCGCGTGGGTGGCAACATCAGCTGGCAGAGCCGCATGTACAACGACATCGACCTCGCCGACGGCAACCGCTATCGACTGGACCAAGGCGCCTACGCGGTTACCGACTTGATGGCCGGCTACCAGGTCAACAAGCATCTGGATCTTCAGCTCAATGCCAACAACATTTTCGACCGCCGCTACTACTCGGCGATCGCCACCACGGTGGATTACGCCGGAGACAGCTATGGTACCCCACGCAACATGATGCTGACCGCCAAGTACAGCTTCTAGGTTGTATAGGCGCAAGGACGCGCCATGCTGCTGCAAGCTGCGAGTATGGGGCTGGGCCATTCAACTGCATTTATATTCAGCGGGCGCGTAAGCTCGTCCGCGAAACGGCGCGCCCTGCAGGTCGACGTGGCTGCGCAAGCCTCGCACCGACCGTTGAACGAAGCGGCTGGCCGTGGAGTCCGAACAGCAGAATCTCTGCCACGGTACTGTTCATGCCCTTTCGATTCGCTGCTATCGCTTTGGTCTCTATGTTGGCCGTCTGCCCTCCGGTCCACGCCGAGGAGCCGCTGCGGCTGGAGAAACTGAATCGTTGTGGTGACCTGCTTGAAGTCCGACAACAGGACTGGTGCCTTTCCGTGCGCGGTCTGGCGGCGCAGACGCCGACATTGTCGCTCGCAGGAAAAGCGCTTGCGGCCGGGAGTGTTCAGCGAGACGGGGACATCCTGCGCATACGTCTTGACAGCAAGGATTACCAGAGCGGGCCGCTGCTGCTTACAGACGGTCAGCGCGCCAGTAATGCAGTGTGGTTGACGCTGCGCAACAGCCATGTTCTGGCCGCCGGGCCGAAGGAAGTCGCGAAGAATATGGATGGCCTCACCACCTACGTCGATCTGGTCAGCGTGCTGATTGAAGAAGATCACGATGGCCGCCAGGAAGCCGAGCGTCTGGCGGCCAAGTACGGCGCCAAAGTGGTCGGCAGTATCGCGCCTTTGAACCTGTACCAGCTTCGCCTGCCCGCGACTGATCTGGTCCAGCGCGATGCGCTGGTGCTGCGCCTCGGCGCAGAGACCAGCGTGGACGCAGTGGTCATTGAGGAGTCCGCGGCGGAAAAAACCGAAGAAGCGGTCAGTCAGCGTAAAGAGCCCGTGAAACCGGCTCCGGACTCGGACGAATGGGCAGCGAACCGCTTTATCGATGCGGTGAACTACTACCAGCGGCGTATTCCGGCGCGGCAGGCGCCGATCACTCCCACACCGGTCCGGATCGGTCTGATCGAGCGCGATGTCGATTTCGACACCGCCGACTTTGCCGGTTACCTGGGTGGTTGCTCAGTGCCTGGCGTCTGCGTCTACGCCCGGGATTCGGCAAAGCCGGACGGCCACGGAACCACGGTTGCCGGAATTCTCGCCGCAAGCTGGAACGACGGTGGCAATACCGGTTTTCTTCGTGGGCTGGCCAAGGCCGGCGGCGGTTTCGAGGTTATCGTCGAGCGCAATTCCGACGCCGGGATCACGGCCAACATTGCAGCCTCGGTGAACCTCGTCGAGGATGGTGTGCGGGTACTCAACTGGAGCTGGGGCATCCACCGGGTAGGCGCGAAAAACGTCGCCGGCGACGACGTGGATTCGTTGTTGCGCTCGGGTATCGCCATGGGCGGCTATGAAGAACTGCTGGAAGAGTTCTTTCTCTGGCTACGCAAAGAGCACCCTGACGTGGTGGTGATCAACTCAGCCGGCAACGGCTCGTCGTTTTCCGGCACCGACGAATACCGACTGCCCTCCTCCTTCATCACCGATCAGCTTCTGGTCGTCGGCGGACATCAGCGCAGCGATCAGCAAGGGATCGCCGTGGATGACCCCGCGTATGCCGTCAAGCGCAGCTCCTCCAATATCGACATGCGCGTGGACATCACCGCCGCTGCCTGCGCTCATGCTTCGACCGCCAGAGCCGCAGAGACGGGCGCAGTGCACTGCGGAACGTCCTACGCGACGCCGATGGTGGCCGGTGTCGTGGCGGCAATGTTGTCCATCAACCCACAACTGACGCCTGAGCAGCTACGAATGCTGCTCCGTCGCAGCGCCATGACGATTGGCGAAAACTTCGATTTCGAGCCGATGGATGCCGAGGACCTGACAGCACCCATCCTGCCATCCGAACGCAGGAATCAGCTCAACGACAAAGACGTAGGTCGCTCGGCCCGGCTCGACATGCAGAAAGCGCTGGACCTGGCGGTGCAAAGCCGCGAGCGGGTGCGCTGACCCGAGTGGCAGGGGTCGGCCTCTAGGCTCGAGCTGGTGCGGGCGGGTTGGTTTCAGCTTCAGGCGTATTCGCGCAGCGCGCACTTCTACTACAGAAGCGCAGACCACGGGTTCGACGTCTGCGCCGCTCGCGGCGTCAAGTACGTTTGGGCAGCCGGTCCCTTAACCTTGGCGCCACTGACACGGGTTTCGACTTGCCGGCTTCCCGCACGGTCTTGAATCGTTCCCAGACTTCTTCTTTCCAGAGCATGGCCGAAGAGATTTTTTCCTGGGCGAGCATGATGACGCTCTCCCCGGCATCGGCGTAGTCAGTCGTCATTTCTACTTGCAGGGTTTCCTCGTTGCGATAGCCACTGAGGAAAGGCACAAGCAGAAAGTGCTGATCGACCCCTTGCGCCTCGCTTGCCTTGCCTATGCCGATGACGCTGCCTACATAGACTTTCCGGTCATCCATGGTGAACAGGTATTTGCGCTTCGGGTGCAGGATCGAACTCATCAGCAGCTCCAGCCGCGGATTGCTCGCAGCGAACTGAGAAAGCAAGAGCGTATCCAGCTCTGCACGGGTGTTCAGATTGTAGATGCGCTTGAGTCGCCATACCGCGAAGGCCGTCCAGACCTTGGGCACTACCAGGCACAGCGCTGCCGCCTGCACAAGGAAAGCCCCGATATCAGCCTTCGCGGGAGATGTCAGCTCATGGGCGATCAACCAGTCCTGCAGGCGCGAGAAATAGTCGAGCGTCACCACCTGCGCGCCGACGCTCTCCGGGAGGCTGAACGAGACTAATCGCAGGGACAGAAGAAGCGCGCTGAGTGCAGACGCGATCAGAAAACAGAAGATACCTTCCCGAGCCACCAGCAGATAAAGCAGTTGCCCTTCATAGCGGTGCAGACTGAGGGCGATGCGAGGGTGGTTGATGCAGATCCAGTAACCGCTTACCAGAAACGGTAACAGCAGAAGAATGCCCATTTATGCACTCAGGAGACGGCGTGCCTGCTCACGTTCCTTGATGAAATCCTCGGTGACCACCTCAGAGGCAGAAATGGAGACCCTGCCTTCCACCACGTCCAGGCTTTTCAGCTTTCTGATCGACTCGGTGATTTCCCGGTCCTTGGCGCTCATGCCCTGGCCGGGCTTGCCAAACAGGATATTCAGGATTTTCGTCATGACCTTCTCGCGACTGTACCGTACATGTGATGAGCGTCGAATGCGACCTGTATAGCACAGCGCTTTGTCGCAGACAATTTGCGGACGCATGTGAAGGAGCAAGGCATCGGCGGTACTGCACGAGCAGGTCGAAACAAAGGCGTGATCGCAGTCCTTCTGTTTTCAGAACGTGCAATTCGATGCGACCACAGAACCTCTAGCCGTCTTCATGCCTGGCGATAGGCGCTTGGCGTGACCCCCACCTCGCGGCGGAAAACCTGGGAAAAATGGCTGGGGCTGGAATAACCGACGTCCAGCCCGACGTCGATAATGCTGCGGTCGGTCTCAAGCAGCAGATGCCGGGCCCGGCTCATGCGCAGGCGGATGAAATACTGCGATGGCGAAAGCCCGGTGGCCCGCTTGAACATCCGGCTGAAGTGATACTCGCTCAGATCGGCGAGCCGAGAAAAATGTGCAAGGCTGAAGTCGTCGGCCAGGCCTTCGTTCATCGCTTCGAGAACCCGACGCAGCTTGTATGCCTGCAGCGCATTGCTGCGTCGCACCCCGCCATGCGTGTCGAGATAATTGCGTATCAGATGCACCGTCAGTGCCTGAGCCACGCAGTGCACGAATAATGGGCTGGGCTGACGCTCCTCGACCAGCTCGAAGCGCAGCTGATCGAGCATGAAACTCACCCGTTCATCCCGAGCACCTGAAATGTCGAGAAAGCTCACCGCTGCTGCATGCTCACCCAGAAGATCCTGCGCGGCCCGGTCGATCAGTGGCAGGCCGAGATACAGATGCAGCACCTCGAAGGACTCGCACCCGATAGTCTGCCAGCGCATCTCATAGGGCTCGCTGGTGTTGGTGAGGAAGAAATCACCGGCCTGCACATCGACGGCTTCCCATTTCCCGCCGAGGGAACGCTCCTCGACCCTGGCCGCGCCTGCCAGGATCAATACCAGCAAAGGCTCCACGACGGCGGGCACCAGTATCGGCTCGACGATGCTGCGATGGCTGAACACCTGCACCATCACATCCTGTATCTGCGGATACAGCGGCAGCATACGTGGCGTCCCTGGCAAATGACGCGGCATCGATTCGGCGGTGATGCGCTGGGCATCGCTCAGTGCCGGACCTTCCGATTCGTACTGGTGCAGCAGTTGCTCGGCACTCGTCATGGTTGTCGCTCGTTCAAATGATCAGCGGGCGGGCAGCCGCGACAGAGCCAATTTCTCATGGCGGCATTGATCAGGAAAGACATCCGGTTGCACCGCCGTGTTCGATTTATTGGAGAGTCAGATGCCGTCGGACACCTGCGACTTGAATCGCTCGATCAACCAGGCAGCCGCAGGCCCGGGCGGTGTGTCCGTACGATAGATGACGTCGAAAACATAATCGCCACCTGGGCAATCGGGCAGGTCCAGATGCACCAGCCGGCCACTGGTCAAGTCGTCATGCACCTTGTCGATGGGCATGTTGCCCCAACCGATGCCCTCGCGAAGCAGCAGATGCTTGGCGCCCAGATCAGCCAGACGCCACGTGCGGGTGCCAATGACAGCAAATTCCTGGTCCCTGGTTAGCCGGGAACGGTCAGTGAGGACCAGCTGCACATGCGAGCGGCCTGCACCCGGCTCGTGTGGCCCCGGCTGCGCGAGCGGATGACCGGGGGCGGCGACCGGTATCAATGCCACCTTACCGACGTTTATACGTTCGACGCCGTCAACGCCCGTGGTCAGCGGACCGCTCACGCCAAGCGCCGCTACACGGTCGACGACCCGTTGTGTCACGGCCCCCAGGGCCTCGATATGCAAGTGCAGCGACACGGTAGGGAATTGCTCACGAAAAGCTTTGAGCGCATCGACCACGCGCGCGTTGGGCAGCATCACATCCAGCACCAGATGCACTTCTGCTTCCAGGCCATGCAATAGCCCACGAACCTTGGCTCGCAGACCGTCGATCCCACCATAGATGGTACGTGCTTCAGCCAGCACGGTCCGGCCGGCATCGGTCAGCTGCGGTTTGCGGGTCGTTTTGCGGTCGAACAGGCTTACGCCCAGCTGCATTTCCAGGTTGGAAATCGCATAGCTCACCACTGAAGTGGCGCGATGCAGTTTGCGCGCCGCACCTGCAAAACTCCCCACGTCCACCACGGTAAGAAATACGCGTAACTGGTCAAGCGTGGGCGTACCCGGGTCTGAAATCATTCAGATTCCTCGAATGTTTCAGCACATCTTATCCGGGTTTCCTCGATAAGCCAGCGGGTCGAAGCGGCGCAGTCGCGCTCACCCAATGCTGCACTTCGGCGCAAAACTCCGACAGCCTCGGCAAACCTGCCAAAGCTCGGCCGTGCTCGTTGCGAGACAGTTGAGTCGTCGATAACGACGGCGCCCACGGCGCTGAGCCGCCGAATATCTCGGCGGTTCGCCAGGCAGGAGAGCATCATGACTCAGATCAAGCACAGCATCCCAAACGAAGTTGAAGGCAAGGTCGCGCTGGTCACCGGCGCTGCCAGTGGCATTGGCAAGGCTATCGCACTTTTGCTCCATGCGCGTGGCGCCATGGTCGTGGCTGAAGACATCAACCCCGCCGTTGAAGAACTCGCCCGCCCGGGGCTGGTGCCACTGGTGGCCGACATCACCGAAGACGGCGCCGCCGAACGCGCAGTCGGGTTAGCCGTCGAGACGTTCGGTCGCCTGGATATTCTGGTCAACAACGCCGGGATCATCATCAACAAGCTGGTCATTGACATGACCCGCGAAGACTGGGAACGCATCCAGTCGGTCAACGCCACAGCGGCCTTCCTGCATTGCCGCGAAGCGGTCAAGGCGATGATGCCGAACAAGTCCGGAGCCATCGTCAACATCGCCTCTTATGCGTCTTATTTCGCATTCCCGACCATTGCAGCCTACACAGCTTCCAAGGGTGCGCTGGCGCAGCTGACCCGCACGCTTGCGCTGGAGGCGATCGAGCACGGTATTCGTGTCAATGCCATCGGCGTTGGTGACGTGGTGACCAACATCCTCAACAACGTGGTTGATGACGGCCCGGGCTTCCTGGCCCAGCACGGTGAAGCCGCTCCCATCGGCCGTGCCGCGCAACCCGAGGAGATTGCCGAAGTGGTTGCGTTTCTCGCCTCCGACCGTGCCAGCTTCTTGGTCGGGTCAGTGGTCATGGCGGACGGCGGCATGACCGTAACGGCTGGCTGATCAGCACCCCGCAGGCACTGGAGAATGATTATGAGCATGCTGACCAACGTCGCTTTTTTCACAGCCCGACCTGGGCAGAGCGAGGTACTCGGCCAGCGCCTGTTGGCGCTGGTCGGCCCCACCCGGCAAGAGCCCGGCTGCCTCCGTTACGAGATTTACCGTGCTAACGATTCGGTCGACCGCTGGTTCGTTTATGAGGACTGGCGTTCGCCCGACGACTTCGCAGGCCATATGCAAACGCCTTATGTAGCAGCGTTCATGAAAGACCTTGACGAATTCTGCAGCCAGGCCCCGGAAATCCGCAGCTTCGAGCGCCAGTCCGAACCGGCCGACTGCTGACCCCATCCATTGCCCAAGAGGAACACACCATGAGTAAGAACAACACTTGGCTGGTGACCGGTTGCTCCACCGGCTTCGGACGCTACATCGCGGCTCACCTGCTGGAACGCGGCGAGCGTGTCGTTGTGACTGCGCGCAAGACCGAGCAGGTGGAGGATCTCGCCAGGCTCGGTGAAGCCCTGGTGCTGCCGCTGGATGTGACCGACGCCGAGGAGGCAAAGGCCGTCGTGGCTGAAGCGGAGCGCGCGTTCGGATCGGTGGATGTGCTGATCAACAACGCCGGTATCGGCTACTTCGCCGCGGTCGAAGAGACTGACCCGCAATCCGCTCGCCGGCTGTTCGATGTCAATTTCTTCGGCACAACCAACATGATTCACGCGGTCCTGCCCGGCATGCGCCAGCGTCATCGAGGAACGATCGTGAACCTGACTTCCATTGGCGGCCTCGCCGGTTTCCCTGCCGTGGGTTACTACTGCGCGAGCAAGTTCGCAGTCGAGGGGCTATCGGAAAGCCTGCGCGCCGAGGTCGAGCCACTGGGCATTCACGTGATGACGGCAGAGCCCAGTGCGTTTCGTACCGAATGGGCGGGATCGGCGACTGAGGTGCGTGAACCGATCACCGATTATGACGCCACTGCCGGCGAGGCACGCCGCGCTTATCACGCCTCGGTAGGCAAGCAGCCAGGCGATCCTGCCCGGGCAGCCGCCGCGATTTACGCCGCAGTCACCGCTGCGCAGCCTCCGCAACGACTGCTGCTGGGTAATAAAGCCTTCGAAGTCGCAACGGCCAAGCTGTCGGCCATGCATGCCGAATTCAGTGCCTGGGAGGCCACCGCCCGTGGGGCGGATTTCCCTGTGCTGGCGATAGGTCCGGGCGGCAAGTAATCGCTCCCGCCGACAGGGAAGTCGGTATCTCCAGATAGCAAGAAGCATCTACGCAAGTTCGCCGGACGGAGGTCAGGCGCACCCTCGCCAGTCTGCATTCCCGAAACGCATTTGCCCCGGAGGATCAGGCAAATCTGCGACACGTTCGAGATAACGGCGATCCGCCGTCCGCACTTAATCTTTATTCACGGCACGGATGACAACAACGGCTCGGACAGGCCGCCACCCTGTTAATGAACACATGAGGAACTCACCATGAAAAACTTTAGCAAACTTGTGATCGGGACCGCACTGAACATCTGCATCATCTCGGCAGCTAGTGCCTCTCCCGTTGCATCGTCTTTCGTCCAGAACACCGTGAAGGCCACGCATAGCCTTCAGGCTTCCAACAAGGCCTCCGAGTCCGCTCCCGGTTTCCGCGTCGCGGCGGATGGTTCCGAGCGCACTCCAGGCTTCCGCGTTGCAGCAGACGGTTCCGAGCGCACTCCAGGCTTCCGCGTTGCAGCAGACGGCTCCGAGCGCACCCCCGGCTTCCGCGTTGCAGCGGATGGTTCCGAGCGCACCCCCGGCTTTCGCGTTGCGGCGGATGGTTCCGAGCGCACTCCAGGCTTCCGCGTTGCAGCAGACGGTTCCGAGCGCACTCCCGGTTTCCGCGTTGCGGCAGACGGTTCCGAGCGCACTCCCGGTTTCCGGACTGCGTGAGTGAATACGCCGAGGTTTGCGCCGTTAATCATTGTGCTAATTTTTTGCAGCGAGGTCGTTATGGCCACCGATTCAGGCACGAGCAGCAACCCGTCATACGCCGGAGTGTGGGTTACGGCTGATGGATACATTCGTCACGAGCTGCTACCAAACGGTCGTTATGATGAAGCCCGCGGTAAAAAGACGAGTGCATACCAGGGACGCTACGAGGTTCAAGGTGATTACATTCGGTATTGGGACGATACCGGCTTCACCGCCGATGGTATTTTTCGGGAGGGGGTCCTCTACCACGCAGGCATGGTGCTTTACCGCAATTGACAATGCATGGACGTGGTCGACGGTCCAGGCCGCCGACCACATCTCACTTCGGTTCTGGTGCAACTTTGGGGGGTGTTGATGGACATGACGAACAATTCGAACCTTGGCGACAATCGAGTCTATCGGGATGAACTGGTACGACTGCTGACCCAGCGCTTTGAAAAGCCAGGCATTTACGAAACTGCCGTGGCGCCGCTGCATGTCATACGTTCTGACGCGCCCTCCGAGTTGATCCATACGGTCCACAAGCCCGCGCTTTGCCTGATTGTTCAAGGAAGTAAAGAGATAGGGCTGGGGGAGGAACAGTATGCATACGATCCGCTCAGTTATCTGGTGGTTTCGGTTACATTGCCGGTTTCCGGGCGGGTCACCGAGGCAACCGCAGATGCGCCCTATCTGTGCCTAAGACTGGACTTCGACCCGGCGGAAATTGCTCAGCTCATAGCGGATGCTCCTCCAGCGGGAGTTCCCGACGAGCCGCAGCGAGGCCTATTCCTCGACAGGATCGATCAGCCGCTGCTTGAGACCATGTTAAGACTGGTGCGCATGCTGGACACTCCTCGGGACATCGGCATGCTCGCGCCGCTGGCGCTACGTGAGATCTATTACCGCCTTCTGCGCGGGAACCACGGACGCCGACTTTACGAAATTGCCGTTGGCGATTCGCAGACGCATCGCATCACCCGGGCGATCACTTGGCTGAACCAGCACTACTCCGAGCCGCTGAGGATCGACGATCTTGCGCGGATAGCTAATCTGGGGCATTCGACCCTTCATCACCGTTTCAAGGCAGTAACTGCTATGAGCCCGCTGCAGTATCAGAAGCAGCTGCGTTTGCAGGAGGCTCGCCGGCTGATGATCAATGAGGGACTGGACGCTTCGAGCGCCTGCTACCGAGTTGGCTACGAAAGCCCCTCCCAGTTCAGCAGGGAATACAGCCGACAGTTCGGACTCTCGCCATCCAGGGACGTGGGCCGGATCCGTCACACCGCGTGATTCATCACGCCCTGAACAGGCCTTCCACGGGCATACGGCTCGCAATTCCGGATGTCCGGGGCAAGGCCCCTTGGCCTGACAAACACAAAACCATAACCCTAAAACGTCATTAATATGGCGCCATATTTGGACAAGCCGCTTCAGCCGTCAAAAACCGACATTTTCCCGACATACGGCAACAACTTTCCGATTCCGCAGGGTCATACCACCATGCTCGCCGATTGGATATTGGCACGCATCGTGTTCCCAGCCTGAAATCGGAGATAAGTGCATGATTTTCAACGTCCAAAATTTTGGCGCCAAAGGAGATGGTGTCACTGACGATACAGCCGCCATCCAGCAAGCGATCGATGCGGCGGCAGCGGCCGGCGGCGGCCAGGTGTATATACCGCCCGGGACCTACATTGTGACCGGAGGCGAGGAACCGTCCGACGGCTGCCTCATGCTCAAGAGCAATGTCTACATGTACGGCGACGGCATGGGCGTCTCGAACATCAAGGTCGCCGATGGTTCGGACACGAAAATCACTGGCATCGTCCGCTCCGCCTACGGCGAAGAGACCCACGATTTCGGGCTGAGCAACCTGACCCTCGACGGCAATCGGGACAACACTACCGGCAAGATCGATGGCTGGTTCAACGGCTACATCCCAGGCCAGGAAGGTTACGACTCCAACGTCACCCTCGATGGCGTGGAAATCAAGGACTGCTCGGGCTACGGCTTCGACCCGCACGAGCAGACCGTGAACATGGTCATCAAGAACAGCGTGTCCCACGGCAATGGCCTGGACGGCTTCGTCGCCGACTTCCTGAGCGACAGCATCTTCGAGAACAACATTGCCTACGATAACGATCGTCACGGCTTCAACGTTGTTACCAGCACCCACGATTTCACCCTCAGCAACAACGTGGCCTATGGCAACGGCGGTGGCGGGATCGTCGTGCAGCGCGGCAGCGAGAACATCCCGTCGCCGGGCAACATCACCATCACCGGCGGAGAGGTCTACGGCAATGGCGCCGAGGGCGTTCTGATCAAGTTGTCCAGCGATGTCACCGTCACCGGCGTCGACATCCATGACAACAACAGCGCGGGCGTGCGCATTTACGGCAGCACCAACGTCGATGTCACCAACAACACCCTGACCAACAACGCGCTGGGTGGCGCAGTGCCGGAAATCATCATTCAGTCCTACGACGACACCAACGGTGTATCAGGCAAATACTTCAACGGCAGCGACAACACCATCCAGGGCAACACCATCACCGGCAGCGCACAGTCGACCTACGGCGTCGCCGAGCGCAATGAAGATGGCACCGACCGCAACGCGATCATCGGCAACACCATCAGCAACACCAGCAAGGGCGACACGCTGTTGTATGGCGACGGCAGCTACGTCAGCGAGACCGTGCCAGTGGTGGCCGTTCAAGGCACCGACGGCAACGACGTCCTGCTGGGCAGCGATGCGAAGGAGATCTTCTATGGCGCTGGGGGCAATGACACGATCAACGGCGGCGCGGGCGACGACATTCTTGTGGGCGGCGCGGGCGTAGACAACCTCACCGGCGGCGCGGGCGCAGACATTTTCCGCTTTACCAGCGAGTCCGACAGCTATCGCACGGCCACCACCAGCTTCGACGACACCATCACCGACTTCGATGTGACTCAAGACAAGATCGACCTGGCAGATCTTGGCTTCACCGGGCTGGGCAATGGCCGGGGCGGCACCCTGCAGATCAGTTACAACGCGAGTAACGACCGCACCTACATCAAGGATTACGACGCCGACGCCAACGGCAATCGCTTCGAGCTGATCCTGGCCGGTAATCTGGTCGACAAACTGACCGCCGACAATTTCATCTTCAACCGCACGCTCACCGGCACCGAGGGCAATGACTCTGTGCAAGGCACCGACGGCGTGGACACCCTGCTGGGCCTGGCCGGCAACGACAGCCTGGCGGGCGGCGGCGGTGACGACCGACTCGACGGCGGTGCCGGACAGGACACCCTGAGCGGTGGCGCCGGGGCCGACACCTTCGTGTTCTCCAGCCGCACTGACAGCTACCGCAACTACAATGAGGGCGGCGCGAACCTGGGCGACCTGATCACCGACTTCGACGTTACCGCCGACAAGATCGACCTATCGGCGCTCGGCTTCACGGGCCTTGCCGACGGCATGAACAACACGGTCTACGTGGTGCTCAACGAAGCCGGCACCAAGACCTACATCAAGTCGTTGACCGCCGATGCCGACGGCAACCGCTTCGAGGTGGCGCTGGACGGCAACTACCTGGACAAGCTGACCAGCGCGAACTTTGTCTTCGCCACTGCCCCGGTGGTCAACCAGGCGCCGGTGGTGGCCAACCCGCTGCTGGACCAGAACACTACCGAAAACACGCCGTTCAGCTACGTCGTGCCCGGCACCAGTTTCACCGATCCGGACAACGACACGTTGAGCTACACCGCAACGCTCGCCGACGGCAGTCCGCTGCCGGACTGGCTGACCTTCGACGCCGCCACCCGCACCTTCAGCGGCACGCCGGGCGGCGACGCCTCTGGCACCTACGCGATCAAGATCACCGCGACCGACGCCAGCAACTCAAGCGTCAGCGACAACTTCACGCTCGCGGTCCAGGACGTGCCTGCCACCCCGGGCGTGATCAATGGCACCCCGAAAAGCGACATTTTGACGGGCACGACTGGCAACGACCAGATATTCGGCGGCGCGGGCAATGACACGCTCGATGGCGGCGACGGCAACGACGTTCTGATTGGCGGCGCCGGCTCAGACAAACTTACTGGCGGCGCAGGTGCGGACGTGTTCCGCTTCAGCTCCGGCCAGGACAGCTACCGGACCGCCACGACCAGCGCCAGTGACCAGATCCTGGATTTCGATGTATCCGCCGACAAGATCGACCTCTCGGCACTGGGCTACAGCGGCCTGGGCAACGGCTTCGACGGCACTTTGCAAGTGACCTACAACGCCGGCAACAACCGCACCTATATAAAGGACAACGTGGCGGACGCCAACGGCAACCGATTCGAGATTTCGCTGGCGGGTAACCTGGCCAGCACGCTCAACAGCAGCCATTTCGTCTTCGCCGACCAGAACGTCCCGAGCAACGTGGCGCCGGTGGTGGTGATTCCACTGCTCGATCAGAACGCCACCGAAAGCTCGCCGTTCACCTATACCGTTACCAGCAACAGCTTTTCTGACGGCAACAATGATTCGCTGACCTACACCGCCACCTTGGGCGACGGCAGCGCCCTGCCCGACTGGCTGACCTTCGACAGCACCACCATGACCTTCAGCGGCACGCCGACCAGCACTGCGGCAGGCAACTACAACGTGCTGATCAAAGCTACCGATCCGTCGGGCGCGTCGGTCAGTGACAGCTTTGCCATGACGGTCGCCGATGCCCCGGACACCACAGTCACCGGGACCGACAACGCTGAGGCGCTGTCGGGCACGATTGGCGCGGATCTGATCCTTGGTCTGGGTGGCAATGACACCATCAGGGCAGGTGCCGGACCAGACATCATCGACGGCGGCGCGGGACGCGACGCGCTGTATGGCGGCGAAGGCGCCGACACGTTCCGCTATACCAACCTGCAGGACAGCTACCGCGATTACGACTCGGGCGGCGCAACCGCCACCGATACGATCTACGACTTCACCCACGGTGAGGACAAGATCGATGTGTCCGCTCTTGGCTTCCTCGGCCTGGGCGACGGCAGCAACGGCACTCTCTATGTGAGCCTCAACGCAGCCGGCGACAAGACATACATCAAATCCAGCCAGGCGGACGCCGATGGCAACCGCTTCGAAATCGCCCTGAGCGGCAACTACCTGGACACGCTGACCGCCGACGATTTCGTTTTTGGCCAGCGCGCCCAGCAGGACATCCTGTTCCTGCCGACCCTCGGCCAGTCCAACGCACGCCTGCTGCGCATGACCGAGGACGATGACCAGTCCGGTACTTCGGCGCTGGTCGACGGCTTGAGCAAATACACCACCTATGACGTGCGCAGCCAGTTCAACGACGCCGATGGCAACGGCATCGACATCGCAGTGGGCGGCAGCACAGTGAACGGCATGTCGACCCTGGGCGCCGAAGAGCTGAAATTATGCTGGTGGCTGACCGACACCAACCAGCCGGGTCCGGCCTTGCTGCGCGCCGTGGCCTTGTTGCAGGACCAGCTCGGCGAGCTCAAGTCGATCGACAACGTAACCATGGGCATCATCTGGGGCCAGGGTGAGGAAGCGGCGCAGGAGATTGCCCGTGCTTCGGACAAGCAGGCAGCCGCGGCCTCGTACAAGGCCGCGACCCTTGCCGTATTCGACTACCTGCACGCGCAGTTCGGCGACTTCAACGTGTACATGATGGAAACCGGGCACTACGACCAGGACGCCGCCCGCGCCCGCGGTTTCTCGGAAGAGAAGATCGCCGGCATCGTTGAAGGCGTCGGCTATGTCCGAGCGGTGCAGGAAGCAATTGCCGCCGAACGCGAAGACGTGAAGCTGGCGGTGGATTACACCGACCTGCCGCTGCGTCACGAAGTTGATCCGCTGGTTTATCCCGATGACGTCTGGCACCTGCACGAAGAGTCCGCTGAAATCGTGGGACAGCGTCTGGCTGACTACATCGCCGACGACCTGGGTTTCAAAGGCGACCCGACCGACAACAACAGCGTGCAGGACATCTTCGACGGCGCACAGAACGAAGGCGGCAAGATTTTCGGTACCGATCAGGCCGACACCCTGGTGGGCACCTCCGGCAATGACACGCTCGATGGTGACCTGGGCGCGGACAGCATGAACGGTGGCGACGGCAACGATATCTATGTCGTCGACAACGCATTCGACAGCGTGATCGAAACCAGCGACTCGCCCTCGCAGATCGACACGGTGCAGGCCTCGGTCAGCTGGACACTCGGCGCGAATCTGGAAAACCTCCTGCTGACCGGCGTCTCCGCCATCGACGGCAAGGGCAATGACCTGCGCAACTTCATCACCGGCAACGCGGCGGCCAACGTCCTGGACGGCGCGGGCGGCGGTGACAGCATGAGCGGGGGCAATGGCAACGACACCTATTTCGTCGACAACAGCGGCGACAGCGTGATCGAAACCAACGCCGACCGGGTATCGGGCGGCGTCGATAGCGTGTACAGCACGCTGGCCACGTACACGCTGAGCAGCAACGTGGAAAATCTGTACATCAACAGCAGCGATGCGGCCAACGGTATCGGTAATGCGCTCGACAACGTGCTGTTCGCCGGTGCGGGCAACAACGTGCTGGATGGCCGCGATGGCATTGACACCGTGTCATTCGCGCGCGCGTTGGCCGGAATCACCGCGACCCTCTCGACCTCGGCGCAGCAGGACACCGTCGGCTCAGGGCTGGACACCCTGAAGAACTTCGAAAACCTGACCGGCAGCGCTTTTGCCGACAGCCTGACCGGGAACAGCGGCGCCAACGTGCTCAACGGCGGCGCAGGCGATGACACGCTGGTCGGCGGTTCGGGCAACGATCGACTGATCGGCGGCGAAGGAACGGATTCGCTGACGGGCGGCTCGGGTGCCGACACCTATGTGTTCGGTTCGCTGGGGGAAGTGGGCGTCGGTGCATTACGGGACGTGATCAGCGGCTTCAAGAGCGCCGACGGCGATCTGCTCGACTTCACAGGTTGGGATGCCAATCCATTGACCGCAGGGATGGACGCGTTCAGGTTCATTGGCAGCGATGCCTTTGACGCGACTGACGCCACCGGCCAGCTGCGTTTCGCCGACGGGATTCTCTACGGCAACGTGAATGCCGATGCGACGCCTGATTTCGAAATCCAGCTGGTGGGCGTCAAGGAGCTGCATGCCAGCGACTTCGCGGCCTGACTGACCTTGTGAACGCAAAACGGCCTCCAGTGGAGGCCGTTTTTTTTGCCCGGTAGAAGCGCGCTTGCCCGCGAAAAGCCTTACGCGGTTTGCCTGAAACAGCGCGTCGTATGGGTCGCGGGCAAGCGCGCTCCTACCCACTCACATGCCGCCAAGTCTGGGTCGATTCAGAACAGGCTCTGCACCTTCTCAAGCACTGCGCGGTTCATCTGCCCGGTGTGGGTGTGCAGGCTCACGTAGCTCTGCAGCATGTCGAGCTTGGTGTTGAGCAGATCTCGGCGCGCCTGGAACAACCGTTGCTGGGCATCGAGAATGTCCACGGTCGAGCGCACGCCACCCTGAAAACCCTTCTCGGTGGAGGTCAGCGCCCGCTGGTTGGACTCGACCGCGCGCTGCATCGCCTTGCTCTTGGTGAAACCGGCCACCACGCCCAGGTAATCCGTTTCGATGTCTTCGGCCAGCTGCTGACGCTGCACGTCGTAGTCGGACTGCGCGCCGGCCAGTTGCGCCTCGGCCTTAGCGACCGAAGCGCGTACCGCTCCGCCACGGTAGAGAGGAATGTCCAGCTGCACACCAACGTAGTAAGTGTCCTGGCGCGGATCGAGCTCCTGGTATTGACGGGTTTCGCGGCGCGTCAACTGCGTAGTCAACGACAAAGTCGGGTAATGCCCGGCACGCTGGGTGTCCGCCTGGGCTTCGGCCACTTTCACCGCGGCCAGGCGCGCCGCCAGCTCCGGGCTTGCATCGCGGGCCACCGCTGTCCAGTAGGGCAAGTCCTGCTCCGGCGGGATGGGCCCGCTGGCGTCCACTTGCTCACGCATCGGCTGAATGTCATCCACGGGCATTTTGGTACGCCCGGCCAGCGCGCGCAGCGCGGCGATCCGGCGAGCCTGGGCTTCGGCTTCCTGCGCCTCCACCAGATCAAGTCGCGCCTGAGCTTCATCGATATCGGTGATTGCACCCTGCCCCGCCTGATAAAGCTTTTTGCTCTGGATGACGAGACCGGCGATGGCCGACTTCTGCTGGCCGATCAACTTTATTTCGTTTTCTGCCCGAGCGACGTCGAAGTAACTCTTGGCTACCCGATCGAACAGGCTCTGGCTGGCGACGTCGAACTGCCCGACACCGAGCGCGCCTCGCGCCTTGCCTACCTGATAGGCAGCCCAGCGCGCCTTGTCGTACAGCGGCTGCTGCGCGGCAAGGGTCACGTTGTTGGCCTGATAGTCATTGCTGTTGACGTAGCCGGTGTCATCGCCACCGTCGGTGCGCCCGCCGCTGCCGTACCGCGAACTCAGCGACAGCTGCGGATAGAGGCCGCCGCGACCGATGTCCTCCTCATGCCGGGAGGCTTCGTACGCGTGGCTGGCCGACTGCAGAGTCGGATCATTGGCCCGCGAGGCATCGTACGCGGCGGTCAGGCTCAAGCCTGCCCCTGCCGCCAGAACCGGAGCCGATCCAGCCCAGCCGACACAAAGGCCCATGAACAATTGCAGGCCATAGCGATTGCGATGAGTCATGTCATTCTTCTTTGAAAGCGGCGATCAGACGTTCGCGCAGAGGTTTCATCAGGTAGTTCATCAGGGTGCGTTCGCCGGTGACCACGGTGACATCGGCAAGCATGCCGGGACGCACCAGCAGACCTGCGCTCTGCAGCGCAGCCATGGTGTCGGCGGGAATGTCGACCTTGGCGGAGAAGTACGGCTGATGCGTCTGCTCATCAAGCAACTGGTCGGCCGATACCGTGCTGACTGTCCCGGTCACCGTGGGCGTATCGACCCGTTGCAGCGCGGTGAAATGTACGTGCACCGGTAACCCCGGCCGCAGCTTGTTGGCCATCAGCGGTTCGAAGCGCGCGGTAATCGCCATCGGCGCATCGAGCGGCACCACCTGCATCAGCGTCTGGCCCGCCTGAGCGACGCCGCCTTCAGTATGAATGCTCAAATCCATGACCTGACCGGCCACCGGCGCGCGAATGGCGCCGTTGTCGACTTCGAATTGCAGGGCGCGAATCTGATCGGCGAAGCCTGCCGCTTCAGCGGACACCTCGCTGAGCTGGGTTTCGGCGTCGCGACGAAATTCCTGCTGGGTTTGCAGAATTTTCAGGCGGCTTTCGTTAATGGCCTGGCGAGTCTTGCCGATGTCGCCAACACCCGATGCGATTTGCCCGGCCAATTGCGCGGCGTTGCGTTCGGCCTCGAACAGCTTGTTGCGCGGCACGTAGCCTTCGCGGGCAAGATCGCGCAAGCCCACCAGCTCCTGCTGCTGGAACTGCATCTGCGCATCGTAATTTCGCTTCACGCCTTCGTAACCACGTAGTTGCTGCTGCAGCGACTGCACCTCGTGTTCGAGGATCTGCAGGCGGCTGCCGAGTTCGGCGCGCCGGGTCTGGAACAGCTGGCTCTGCAACGCCATGGCCGCCTTGACACGCGGTTCATTGGCCCGCTCCAGCAACTCGGCGGGCCACTGGATTGTCGACTCGCCCATGCGCTCCGCGATCAGCCGCGCCTCAATGCTGCGATCGTTGAGCAACTTGCCCAGCGTGACGTCCAGCTGGGCCTGCGCCTGCAGCGTGTTGAGCTGCACCAGCAACTGCCCTTGAACAACGCGATCACCGTCGCTGACATACATTTTTTCGACCACGCCGCCGACCCGCGACTGCACAGCCTTGCGCTCGCCGGCAACCACTACCTTGCCGCTGCCGATGACCCCTTGATCCAGAGGTGCCAGGCAAGCCCACAACAGGAAACCGCCGAGCGCTACCGCGAGAAAGCCAACGCCATAGCGCGCCGCGCTGCCCGCGTCTGTACTGGCCTGCGGCAATGCGTCGGGGCTGCGCACGCTCAAGCGATGCTCGCTGCGCGCTTCTTTTGTCGGGGTCACGTCACACATTGCTGCCAGCCTCCCGAACAGCCGGCGCCTTGGCGGCGGGCATCAGCGCTTTGAGCACGGTATCTCGGGGCCCGAAGGCCTGCTGCGTGCCGTCTTTAAGCAGAAGAATGTAGTCGGCGACGGCCAGCACGCTCGGCCGATGGGTGATCAGCACCACTGTGCTACCAGCCGCCTTGAGAGTGGAAATGCCCTGGATGAGCGCCAGTTCGCCGGCTTCGTCCAGATTGGAATTGGGTTCATCGAGCACGATCAGCGAAGGGTTGCCGTACAGCGCCCGAGCCAGGCCAAGACGCTGCTTCTGCCCGCCGGACAGACCGAGGCCACCGGGACCGAGTGGCGTATCGTAGCCTTTGGGAAAACGCAGAATCATCTCGTGAATCCCGGCGTGGCGGCTGGCGGCGATGATTTTCTCGGCGTCCTGCTCACCAAAGCGAGCAATGTTGTCGGCCACGCTACCGTCGAACAGCTCGATATCCTGAGGCAGATAACCGAGGTACGGGCCCAGCGCGTCGTGCGTCCACTGGCTGATCTCGGCGTCGTCCAGGCGCACCGAACCACCCATCGGCGGCCAGACACCGACCATCGCCCGGGCCAGGGTCGATTTGCCGCTGGCGCTGGCGCCGATGACGGCCAGCACTTCACCTTTCTTCAGCGCCAGATTGATGCCCCGCAGGCTCGGCTGAGTAGCACCGGGCGGCCCGGCATAGAGTTGTTCCAGGCGCAGCGCGCCACTGGGCGGAGGCAGCGGCATGCGCAGCGGCTGGCGGGGATGCTGGTGCAGCAATTGGCTCAGCCGTTGATAACTCTGACGCCCGGAAGTGAACTGTTTCCACGAGCCAATCGCGATTTCCACTGGCGCAAGCGCCCGCCCAAGCAACAGCGACATAGCGATCATCATGCCCGCCGACAACTGACCTTCGAGCACCAGCAAGGCACCCAGCCCCAACGACAGCGACTGGCCGGAAATCCGCACAAAGCGCGTCGCGGAGGTGATGCGCGCGCTGCGATCGCTGGCGTGCGCCTGAGCCGCGATGATGCGCTGTTGCATCAGGCTCCAGCGATCACGCAAAGGGCCCAGCATGCCCAGCGCCTGGATGACTTCGGCGTTTTGCAGTGTGCTGTTGACGTACGCAGCGGATTGCACGCCCAGCCGGTTGGCTTCGCCCAGCCGCGTTCGGGTAGCCAGCTCACCCCAGAGCGCCAGACCGATCAGGACCAGCGCGAGTACCAGCGTGAGCACGCCGAACCAGGGATGAAAAATGAATGCCACCAGTAGAAAAATCGGCAGCCAGGGCGCATCGAGCAAGGCGATCAGGCCTTGCCCGGTGATCAGTTGGCGCAGAGTGGCAAGATCGCTGAGCACTTGCGCCGGATTGGCGTTGTGCTCGCGCAGGCTGCGAGCGAAGGCGGCATCGAAGACGCGCTCGCCCAATGCGTCATCCAGACCCGCGCTCATACGGATCATCACCTGCCCCCGCACCCACTCGATCAGCCCGCTGAACAGGAACAGGCCCAGCGCGATCAGGGTCAGCATGAACAGCGTGGTTTCGTTGCGACTGGTCAGCACGCGGTCGTAGACCTGCATCATGTACAGCGACGGCACCAGCACCAGCAGGTTGATCACTCCGCTGAACAGCGCCAGCGCCCAGAACACCCGGCGATAGCCAAGCAGAGCTGCATCAATGTCATGACGGGGGTCAAGGAGAAAGCGCATAGAGTGTCAACCGATGAGAAATAGGTCTGTGCTGGCCGCATTCCTTGCGCGGGGTTCCCCGGATGATGCTCGCTCGGCGGGAGGGCCCCGCCAAATTGCTCCAAGCGTGTCAAACGCGCCCGATCCTGAGCGCGTGGATGTGACAGCATTTCGCCACATAAGTGCCGGGGCGCAGGATCTTTTGACTGTTGCTGCCGCTGCGCGCCAGATCGTCAGCAAGCTGGACTCCCACGCCTTCAGGGCAGAATCAAAAGCGATCTCCGTGCTTCTGCCCGGAGGGCGTAGGAGCGGATTCATCCGCGATCTGGCGCGAAGCGGCAGCAAATCAGCCATCCGGGGCACGCCAGACACACCGCACCTGCCCCAGTGCTGCCGGTTCCCGGCAGGTCGTCAGCAAGCTGGACTCCTACGCCCTCCGGGCAGAATCGAAAGCACTCTCCGTGCTTCTGCCCGAAGGGCGTAGGAGCGGATTTATCCGCGATCTGGCGCGAAGCGGCAGCAAATCAGCCATCCCTGGCACGCCAGACACACCGCACCAGCCCCATTGCTGCCGGTTCCCGGCAGATCGTCAGCAAGCTGGACTCCCACGCCCTATGGGCAGAATCAAAAGCGATCTCCGTGCTTCTGCCCGGAGGGCGTAGGAGCGGATTAATCCGCGATCTGGCGCGCAGCGGCAGCAAATCAGCCATCCGTGGCATGCCAGACACACCGCACCAGCCCCAGTGCTGCCGGTTCCCGGCAGATCGTCAGCAAGCTGGACTCCCACGCCCTATGGGCAGAATCAAAAGCGGTCTCCTTGCTTCTGCCCGGAGGGCGTAGGAGCGGATTTATCCGCGATCTGGCGCGCAGCGGCAGCAAATCAGCCATCCGGGGCACGCCAGACACACCGCACCTACCCCATTGCTGCCGGTTCCCGGCAGATCGTCAGCAAGCTGGACTCCCACGCCCTCCGGGCAGAATCAAAAGCAATCTCCGTGCTTCTGCCCGGAGGGCGTAGGAGCGGATTTATCCGCGATCTGGCGCGCAGCGGCAGCAAATCAGCCATCCGGGGCACGCCAGACACACCGCATCCACCACCTTTGCTGTCGCCGCGCCAGATCATCAGATCAACGCTATGCAGATATTTCAAATTATTGCGCCACCTCGCAGTCACAAGCCCAAGCCCCTGTTTCTGCAACATTCTCAAAGGTCCGCCTTTATGAGCTTCACAATCTGCATGACCGTGCTTGGCGCGCTGTTGATGCTTCTCGCACTGACCTCTTCCTACCTGCGCTGGATGCCGGTAACCACCTCGGCCGTATGTCTTGCGTTCGGGTTCGTCATCGGGCCCATGGGTCTGCAAATGATCAACCTGGACTTTGCGAAAGCTGCCGGCTGGATGGAACGGCTGACCGAAGTCGCCGTGCTGTTTTCGCTGTTCAACACCGGGATCAAATTACGCCTGCCGCTACGCGACAGGACCTGGCACTCGGCCTATTGGCTCGCCGGCCCGGTGATGATCGCCACTATCGCCGGCACCTGTGTGGCCGCGCATTACCTGCTTGGCCTGTCGTGGGGCCTGTCGCTGCTGCTGGGCGCGATGCTGTCACCCACCGACCCGGTGCTCGCCGGCCTGGTGCAGGTGACCAACGCCCAGGATCAGGACCGTTTACGCTTCGGTTTGTCCGGCGAGGCAGGATTGAATGACGGCACCGCCTTCCCGTTCGTCTACCTCGCACTGTTCGTACTCGGTTCCAGCTCGCTGGAGCCAAACTGGATGACCCACTGGGCGCTGGGAAAACTGCTATGGGCAGTACCCGCCGGCCTGCTGCTGGGCTACGCGATGGGTCGGGGCGTGGGCCATCTGATGATTTTTCTGCGCATCAAGAACGGTGACAGCACCGCATCGCCCAATGACTTTCTGGCACTGGCACTAATCGCCCTGTCGTACGTCGCCGCCGACTGGATTGGCGGTTACGGGTTTCTCGCGGTGTTCACCGCAGGGCTCGGCCTGCGTCAGGCCGAAGCGCGCATTACCCGTTCGGAGGTGCCATCTGAGCACATCGCCCAACCGGTCATCGGCCACATGACGTCATCCGTGGAGAAAGCCACCGTGGCGGAGGTCGAGGAACTCAGCGATTCCCAACTGGCCGCCGGGGTGATGATGGGCGATATGCTGGCCTTCGGCAGCCTGGTCGAGCGTTCGATGGAAGTTCTGCTGATCACCTTGCTGGGCGCGTCCCTTGCGCTTTACTGGGACTGGCGCGCCATCGGCCTTGGCCTGGCGCTGTTCTGCATCATTCGTCCGGCGGCGGTCTGGCTGCTTATTGGCAGGCGCCTGCTAAACCATCGGCAGAAAGCTCTGGTGGGCTGGTTCGGCATACGCGGCATCGGAAGTCTCTACTATCTGTGCTTTGCATTGACTCATGGTTTGCCGGAAGACAGCGGAGGGGTCATTATTGGCCTGACCCTATCGGTTGTCGCGCTGAGCATCCTGGTGCACGGCATCAGCATCCAGCCGCTACTGGACCGCTACGAAGGCTACACACCCAGCAAGGACGAGAGCCGCAACGGCGAGTCATAGAGCGAGTCGATGAAGCCATCGCAACAAGCGATTGGACTCCCGCAGCCGGACTGCGCAAGCTGCGCACATAGCGTTTTGAGAAGGTGAAATGTCAGATCACGTCCTGATGGACCGCTTTGCCCGCAAAGTCGATTATCTGCGCATGTCGGTAACCGACAGGTGCGATTTCCGCTGCGTGTATTGCATGGCCGAAGAGATGACCTTCCTGCCGCGGCAGCAGATCCTGTCGCTGGAGGAAATCCTTCAGATTGCCGAGCGGTTCGTTGCCCTGGGCACCAGAAAGATTCGCCTGACCGGCGGCGAACCGCTGGTACGTTCGGGTGTAGTGGGTCTGTGCGAACGCATCGCCGCCCTGCCCGGCCTGCGCGAGTTATGCATGACCACCAACGGTTCGCAGCTGGATCGTTTGGCGCGCCCGCTGTTTGACGCCGGCGTCAGCCGCCTCAACATCAGTCTGGATAGCCTGGATCCGGCCCGTTTCCGTGAACTCACCCGCACCGGCGACCTGCATAAGGTCATCGCCGGCATCGACGCGGCGAATGCCGCCGGGTTCACGCATACCAAGCTCAACTGCGTGGTGATGCAGGGCCGCAATGACCACGAGATCAACGATCTGCTTGCCTTTGCCATTGACCGCAAGCTGGATGTTTCCTTTATCGAAGAAATGCCGCTGGGTGCAATCAGCGAACACAGCCGCGCCGAGTCGTTTTATTCCAGCGACCAGGTGCGCGAGCGCATCGCCGAGCGCTACACGCTGGTCCCTTCGGCAGATTCGACCAACGGACCGTCGCGCTACTGGCGTCTGGCTGAAGCGCCGGATATCCGCATCGGTTTCATCTCGCCGCACAGCCATAATTTCTGCGGAACCTGCAATCGGGTGCGTCTGACCGTCGAAGGCCGTTTGCTGATGTGCCTGGGCAACGAGCACTCGGCCGATCTCAAAGCCGTGCTGCGCGCCAATCCCGGCCAGCCCCACAAGCTGGAGAAAGCCATCGTCGACGCGATGCAGCTCAAGCCCTGGAGCCACAACTTCACGCTGAACGATGACGTTCAGGTGGTGCGCTTCATGAACATGACCGGCGGCTGAGCAATTGCTTCAGCCTTAAAAAAACGCCTCACGTTGTGAGGCGTTTTTCGTTCAGCGCGAATCAGAGAGAATCAGCGGTTTGGTCTAGACCGAAACCGGTCACATCAGCGCCGTCGCCGCTGACCCCTGTTTGAAAGTTATATTACTCAAACGGATGTGTACAAGGCTTGGACAAGAAATTTTTCAAGCCTGATACACAAGCCGGCGTTTGGTGACAGCCGAAGCGCCCTGGCGGGCGCTCCTGGCCTCCAGTCATGCGACGCGACTTCCGTGGCCCTGAGCGCGATGCCACTCGGCTTTCAGGTCGTTCATTATTCCTTCCAGATAAGCAGTGTCGGCAGCGGCCTTCTTGCCTACATAGCCCTGCCCACGGCGGAACATCTTCACGCAGGCGCGCATATCGGGGTGCGCGTCGCGAAACTCGTTCTCCTGCGAGCACGGTGACATCGGGTCCAGATGCACTTCGCCCGAATGCGACAGCCACAGCAGGTGGCAGTCCAGCGTGTCTTTACGGGCTGCAAACAGACGAGCCAGTTCATCAAGGGTGACGTGACGGGTGATATTCATGTTGATGCTCCTTCGCTCGTAAGCCTGATCAAGTGGATACAGCAAGTTCATGTGCCGAACGATTCATCGAATACGGTCAGCCCCAAGGACATACAGGTAGCCTTGATGAAAAACCGCTACACGCGGCACCCGGGAGAGAAGAAGTGGTGAAACCAAACGACTTGGCCATCGATTGCGAAGAATCGGCCACAAGCGTCATGAGGCGGTTTCGCCAGCTTCTTGCTGTCGCGCAGTCGTGCCGGGTCAACTTCATCAATCTGCCTTGTGAGCAGCCTGCATCCTGAAACATCTCGACGGCTTGCCGAGCCTGTTCTGTACATTTCCAGCCCTCCCGATCAGGGAGACAGCTGCATAATGCAAAACGAAAACGGGGGCGTCAATGATTATGTAGTGATTATTTTCATGCACTACATAATCGCCGGACCGCCCCAAAAGAAAGCGCCGGCGTGACTGTACAGTCACGCCGGCGCCGAGGAGCGAGGGTTTTTACTTGCTGGTAAAGGCGCTGTAACTGTTGATCAGGTTGCGGTAGTTGGGGATGCGCTGGGACAACAGGTTGGCGAGGCCTTCCATGTCATTGCGCCAGTCGATCTGCAGTTCGCAGGCCACCGAGAACCAGTTGACCAGTTGCGCGCCCGCCGCGCTCATGCGCGCCCATGCCGCCTGCTGCACCGTCTCGTTGAACGTACCGGAGGAATCGGTTACCACGAACACTTCGAAACCTTCCGCCAGAGCGCACAGGGTCGGGAACGCGACGCAGACATCGGTCACCACGCCGGCAATGATCAATTGCTTGCGACCGGTCGCCTTCACCGCCTTGACGAAATCCTCGTTATCCCAGGCGTTGATCTGGCCGGGGCGCGGGATGTACGGCGCGTCGGGGAACATTTCCTTGAGCTCGGGCACCAGCGGGCCGTTCGGGCCGCTCTCGAAACTGGTGGTCAGGATGGTTGGCAGGTTGAAGAACTTTGCGATGTCAGCAAGTGCCAGCACATTGTTCTTGAACTCATTGGGCGAGAAATCCTGCACCAGAGAGATCAGACCGGTCTGATGGTCGACCAGCAGGACAACGGCTTCGTCTTTGTTGAGGCGTTTGTAAGGGATAGCAGTGCTCATGATTGACTCCTTGGGTTGAGTATCCGGCGGCACCGGCGCAAGCATCGGTGCCGCATAGGCAGAACAGCCTTGAAACGATCAGAACGCGAAGCAGGAACAGCCGAAGGCGCCCCAGAAACCCTGGAAGTCGCTGACCGGTACGCTGGAAAGCCGCGCGCGCTCGTGGCTATGGGAATGCACAGCACAGGGCCCGCTGCACTGGTGAACCTGCGCCAGCACCGGCGATGTCGGGCGCCAGTGCCCCGCCACCTTGGCCACCGGGGACCAGTCCGGGAGCACCGGAACCGCCGGGGGCGCGAGTTTTTCGAAGTCGCCGGAGCCGAAGACGACCTTGCCGTCGACCACGGTCAGCACCGATTCAATCCATTTGATGGCTTCTTCGTCGACGCTGAAATAATCAGCCGAGAGCGCCACCAGATCGGCGAGCTGGCCGACCTTGATCTGGCCCTTCTTGCCCTGCTCGGACGAGAACCAGGCGCTGCCATGGGTGAACAACTCCAGCGCGGTGTCTCGCGACAGACCTTCCGGATACAGCTCCAGGCCGCCGACGGTCCGGCCGCTGACCATCCAGTACAGCGAGGTCCATGGGTTATAGCTCGACACTCGCGTCGCGTCGGTACCCGCGCCGACCGGCACGCCTTCGGCCAGCATGCGCTTGATGGGCGGCGTCATCTGCGCCGCTTTCGCGCCGTAGCGATCAACGAAGTATTCACCCTGGAACGCCATGCGGTCCTGGATGGCGATACCGCCGCCCAGCGCCCGCACCCGCTCGATGTTCTTCGGCGTGATGGTTTCGCAGTGGTCGAAGAACCACGGCAGGCCGTTGAACGGGATGTCCCGGTTGACCTTCTCGAACACATCCAGCATGCGGCTGATGGACTCGTCGTAGGTCGCATGCAGGCGGAACGGCCAGCGATGTTCGACGAGGTGGCGCACTACCGGCTCCAGATCCTGCTCCATGCCTGGAGCGAGGTCCGGGCGCGGTTCGAGGAAGTCTTCGAAGTCCGCCGCCGAGAACGTCAGCATCTCCCCTGCCCCATTGTGGCGCAGGAAGTCGTCGCCCTGGTGCAGCTTGACGGTGCTGGTCCAGTTCTTGAAATCCGCCAGTTCTTCCTTGGGTTTCTGCGTGAACAGGTTGTAGGAGATGCGCACGGTCAGCTGCTTTTCGCGGCCCAGCTGCTCGATGACCGCGTAGTCGTCCGGATAATTCTGGAAGCCGCCACCGGCGTCGATGGCGCTGGTCACGCCAAGACGGTTGAGTTCACGCATGAACTGGCGGGTCGAGTTGACCTGGTACTCCAGCGGCAGCTTCGGCCCTTTGGCCAGCGTCGAGTAGAGAATCATCGCATTGGGTTTGGCCACCAGCATGCCGGTCGGGTTGCCCTGGCTGTCGCGCACGATTTCTCCGCCCGGCGGGTTCGGCGTGTCGCGGGTGTAGCCGGCAACACGCAGCGCGGCACGGTTGAGCAAGGCGCGGTCATAAAGATGCAGAACGAAAACCGGGGTATCCGGCGCTGCCTGATTGAGCTCTTCAAGCGTCGGCATGCGTTTTTCGGCGAACTGGAATTCGTTCCAGCCGCCCACGACCCGCACCCATTGCGGCGTCGGCGTGCGGTCTGCCTGATCCTTGAGCATACGCAAGGCATCGGCCAGCGACGGCACGCCTTCCCAGCGCAGTTCAAGGTTGTAGTTCAGGCCACCACGGATCAGGTGCAGGTGCGAGTCGTTCAGGCCCGGTATCACGGTGCGTTTTTGCAGATCGATGACTTGCGTCTGGCTGCCGCGCAGCGCCATGACTTCAGCCTCGGTGCCGACCGCCACGAAACGCCCGCCGCTGATCGCGACGGCGCTGGCTTTGGGCTTTTCTCGATCGACGGTGTGGAACTGGCCGTTGAAAAGAATCAGATCGACATCCATTGCTGCACCTTTGGTGAATGTTTGAGAGGCAAGAGCGGAGAACGGCAGAGAAGGCAGAATCGCTGCGGCGGCGCTGAGCAATGAGCTCTTGGCGATGAAACTGCGGCGCTGCAGATCGGTTTTTTCGTCTGTCATGGGCTTATTTTCCTGAGGTACCGCGCTTCGGTGCATTGAGCCAGGGCGCCAGCAGTCGGGTCGCGGCCGGCATCATCAGATAAACCACCAGCAGCACGATGGTGATGGTCACCAACGCCGTGCTGGCCACATAACCGGACAGCCACGGGCTGAGCCTGAACACCGGCCCCCAGAACAGCGGCACGAACAGGGTCAGCGGCAGAATCACCAGAAACGACACGCACGCCTGCTTCCAGCGCGGCGGCTGTGTGCTCTCGTCCGAGCCCGGTGTAAACCAGAATTCGTTGTGCGGGTTGACCTGCGTCTGATCACCGTCCGCCAGCATCGGCGCGGCTTCCTCGACCAGTCGGCGACGCTCATCGGAGTCCAGCCAGCTCTGCATGGCCTCGGTGGAATGAAAGCGCAGGACACAGGTAAACAGCCGCAGGCCCGCCGACGTGCTGCGAATGACATCGACGCCCAGATGACCGGGATAACCGCCCGCGATAGTCACGATACGACGCAGCCACTCTTCGTACTGCGCCTCTTGCCCGGCCTTGACCCGGTGCTTGATGACCAGGGTGACGACTTCGTTGGACACGGTGCTGTTCACGACGCGTGACTGGGCGTCGACAACAAGGGGATTGGACATGAGCAGCGGCTCCGGCAAACACGAATGGATTCAGGTTCCGGGGCCGTCTGTTGCCTGCGTGCTGGCAGGCCTTGCGCTTGCGTTACGACGGCACCCTGGATGCAAGCGATAGTGCCGTCGCTACGTTTTCAATGATTGAATCGATGTGCTTTCTTTGCGAATGGTTCTCGGCCGGCGGCCCGCGGCTGCCCGACCGGCCCTCGGAGCGCAGCTGGTCAGGGCTGGATTTGCAGCGGCGCGGACATGTACTCGGCGATGCGCGAGCGCAGCCAGCGCTCGGCCGGATCGTTGTCATGCACGCCGCTCCAGACCATCGCCAGCTCGGCCGGCACGATGGGGAACGGCGGGTCTTCGGCGCGCAACTGGCTGCCTTCAACCAGGGCGCAGGCCGCGTAATCGGGAACTGTCGCGATCAGTTCGGTACCGGCCAGCAGCGCCCGCAAGCCGTTGAACTGCGGAACGGCGAGCACCACCTTGCGGGCGCGGCCAACCCGCGCAAGGTCGAGGTCGATATTGCCGCTCAGGTCGCCGGAGAACGACACCATGGCGTGCTTGCGCTCGCAGTATTCGTCCAGAGTCAGCTCGCCCGGTCGGGAGTCGCCACGGATGACCTTGCATCCGATGTCGCGCAGTTTCTTGCGCTTGGCATTGGCCGGCAGATCGACGGTGTAGCTGACCCCGACCGAAATCTCGCCCGAAGCCAGCAAGGATGGGAGTAGCAGATAGTTGGCGCGACGGATGACTACAATGATTCCCGGCGCCTCTTCACGCAGCTGGTTGAGCAATGGCGGCAGCAGGCCGAACTCGGCGTCATCGGACAGCCCGATGCGGAACACGTCGCAACTGGTCGCGGGGTCGAATTCCTTGGCGCGGCTGACCGCGCCGGAAATGGTGTCCAGTGCCGGGCGGATTTCTTCCAGAATGGTCAGCGCGCGAGCGGTCGGTTCCATGCCGCGGCCGTTGCGCAGCAACAGCGGGTCGTCGAACAGGTCGCGCAGCCGGCCCAGCGCGGCGCTCACCGCCGGCTGGCCAATGAACAGTTTTTCGGCCACGCGGGTCAGGTTGCGCTCGAACATCAGGGCTTCGAAGATCACCAGCAGATTGAGGTCGACACGGCGCAGATCGTTACGATTCATGGAGGGTTCCAGCAGTGTTGGGGTCGGGACGTTTGCAAGCGAACCGGCAGCGGCTGCAGCAGGACGAGACTTTGCCCTAGCTGGCCACATTTGCAAGCCGTCTGGCTTGTATCGATGTGCTGCAATATCCACGCCTGCTCGCCTTACCGCACCGGCCTCGTCGGGTGGAACGGGCAAGGTCGGCAATGGGCGGTTACGCTCAACCCACGCACAAGGAGCCTCAATCATGATCAAGAAAGTCGGACCGACCCGAATCAACCCTGTTCATCGAGCGTCCTGTCACTGCGGCGCGGTCATGCTGGAGCTGGACCTGCCGGACGGCATCGTCGACCCGTATCGTTGCGACTGTTCAATGTGCCGACGCCGCGGAGCGGTGGTCGCCACGGTCGCCGCTGGCGGGATTCGCCTGCTGCATGGGCAAAGCATGCTCAAGCTCTATCAGTTCAACACCCTGACCGCGAAACATTATTTCTGCGGCCACTGTGGGGTCTACACGCACCACCAGCGGCGCTCGAACCCGGAGGAATATGGCTACAACGTAGGATGCCTGGAAGGCGTGAACCCCTTCGACCTCGGCCCGGTAGGAACCTCGGACGGGGTTCACCACCCCGCCGACGCCCAGCCGCCGCGCTGTGACTAGCGTAGCGGCGGCGGGCGAAGCCAGAATCAGCGCAGGTTGGTGCGGGCCAGTTCCAGCACCTGATTACCGCGCCCGCTGAGCACGGCGCGCATCATGTACAGGCTGAAACCCTTGGCCTGGGCCAGCTTGATCTTCGGCGGGATGCCCAGTTCCTGCTTGGCGGTGACGACGTCGATCAGAACCGGCCCCGGATGATCGAAGGCCTTGCGCAATGCAGCGGGCAGCTCATCGGCGGACTGCACGCGAATGCCCAGAATACCGGCGCCCAGCGCCACGCCGGCAAAATTGGTCTCGTGGAAGTCGGTATCGTGAGGAACGTAACCCGCCGCTTTCATTTCCATGTCGACGAAGCCCAGCGAGCTGTTGTTGAACACGACCATTTTGATCGGCAGGTTCAGCTGGCGAATGCTCAGCAGGTCGCCCATCAGCATGGACAACCCGCCGTCACCACACAGCGCGACAACCTGGCGATCCGGGTGCTGTGCCTTGGCGCCCAGCGCCTGTGGCATGGCGTTGGCCATCGAGCCGTGGTTGAACGAGCCGAGCAGCTTGCGCTGACCATTCATGTGCAGATAACGCGCGGCCCACAGGGTTGGCGACCCGACGTCCACGGTGAAGATCGCATCCTGGTCGGCCATCTCGTCGACCATGCGCGTCAGGTATTGCGGGTGAATCGGCCTGTCCGCAGGCGTTGGCGTCGCCAGTTCGTCCAGCTCCTCGCGCGCCTTGGCGTAATGCTTGAGCGCCTTGTCCAGAAAGCGCCTGTCGGTGTGAGGCTTGAGTCGGGGCAGCAGCGTCTGCAGGGTTTCCTTGATACCACCGACCAGACCCAACGCCACTGGCGTACGGCGGCCGAGCTGGGTCGGGTCAAGATCGATCTGGATGATTCTTGCATCCTGCGGATAGAAATTGCGGTAAGGAAAACTGCTGCCAAGAATGACCAGCGAGTCGCACGACAGCATTGCGTGGTAACCGGAGCTGAAGCCGATCAGCCCGGTCATGCCGACGTCGAAGGGGTTGTCGTATTCGACATATTGCTTGCCGCGCAGCGCATGCACGATCGGCGCGCCAAGGGTGTCGGCCAGCGCCATGACTTCCTGGTGCGCACCGGCACAGCCTGCACCGCACAGCAGGGTGACGGCCTTGGCGTCATCGAGCATCCCGACCAGCGTCTGCAAGTCCTGCTCGGCTGGCACTACGCTTGGCGGGTTCACCTCGACCCAGTTGGCGGCAACATCGGGAGCCTGTTCGAGCGCCACGTCTCCAGGCACCACGATCACTGCCACGCCTTGCTGACTGATGGCGGCGCGCATCGCACGCTCCAGAACGCGCGGGAATTGTTCGGGCTTGCTGACCAGCTCGACAAAGTGGCTGCACTCCTTGAACAGCTCGGTGGGGTGGGTTTCCTGGAAATAATCCAGCCCCACTTCGGCGGACGGAATGTGTGCGGCAATCGCGAGCACCGGAACCCGGCTGCGGTGGCAGTCATACAGGCCGTTGATCAAGTGCAGATTGCCCGGGCCGCAGCTGCCGGCGCACACCGCGAGCTTACCGCTGCTGGCGGCCTGAGCGCCGGCGGCGAAAGCCGCGACTTCTTCGTGGCGAGTGTGCATCCAGCGGATGGACCCGGTGCGTTGCAGGCTGTCGGTCAGGCCGTTGAGGCTGTCACCGGCCACTCCCCAGATATGGGAAACACCGGCCGCTGCGAGGGTTTGCACGAGGTAGTCGGCAATGGTCTTGGACATGCGGGGTTCCTTGTCGAGGCGATGAAGATCCATGCGCGCCGCCACAGCGGCGGCTGCGCCTGCTGTGGTCGACCCGCCATCGGTTCGACAGTTCACAGAACCTGCACGTGGTTCAGTTCCTGAGGCCGAGCCCCTCCGTCCGGGCGCAAGCTATGCGTGGGGCTATGCGTGCGGGCTCGCGCTCGGCCGGCTCGGCGCGGCGTATTGCGGCTTGAGCTTGCCGTCCTGATCCAGCAGCCAGGCATCGAGGATCTCGCGCACGACCGGGCCGGCCACACGCCCGCCCGCCTCGCCGTTCTCGATCATTACCGCAACCACGATTTTCGGCCGCTCGGCCGGAGCGAAGCCGACGAACAAGGCGTTATCGCGGTGGCGTTCCAGGGTTTTCATCCGGTCGTACCGTTCGCCCTGCTTGATGGCCACGACCTGCGCGGTGCCGCTCTTGCCGGCGATGCGATACTGCGCCCCCTGCGCCGCCGCCCTGGCGATACCGCGCGGGTCGTGCATGACCATCTGCATGCCTTCGTTGACCTGATCCCACTCGTGTGGATCGCGCAATACGATGTTGGGCATCGGATGCTCGTCGACCGGTGGAACGTGGCCGACTTCCATGGCCAGATGCGGACGATGCCAGACGCCTTTGCTGGCGATCAGCGAAGTGGCCTGGGCCAGTTGCAACGGCGTGACCTGCATGTAGCCCTGGCCGATGCCGAGGATCACCGTCTCGCCCGGGAACCAGGCCTGACGGCGGGTCGCGCGCTTCCATTCACGGGACGGCATCAAGCCTGCAGACTCCTCGAACATATCCAGCGAGACTTTCTGGCCGATGCCGAACATGGTCATGTAGTCATACAGCCTGTCGATGCCCAGCTTGTGTGCCAGGGTGTAGAAATAGGTGTCGTTGGAACGCATGATCGCCGCGTCCATGTCTACCCAGCCGTCGCCGCTGTGGTTCCAGTTCCGGTACTTGTGGTCGAAGTCCGGCAGCTGGAAGTAGCCGGGGTCGAAGACCCGCGTCGAAGCGTTGATCACACCGGTGTCCAGACCGGCGATGGCGACCTCAGGCTTGACCGTCGAGCCTGGCGCATACAGGCCGCGAAGCACGCGGTTGAACAGCGGCCGGTCAATCGAATCGCGCAGCGCAGCGTAGGCCTTGAAGCTGATCCCGGTGACGAACAGGTTGGGATCGAAGCTGGGTTTGCTGACCATCGCCAGCACCTCGCCGGTTTCCGGATCAAGCGCCACCACCGAACCACGGCGGTCGCCTAGCGCGGCTTCGGCGGCTTCCTGCAGATGCACGTCCAGGCTCAGGGTGATGTTCTTGCCGGGCACCGGGTCGGTGTGTTTCAGCACGCGCAACACTCTGCCCTGAGCGTTGGTTTCCACTTCTTCATAGCCGACGTGGCCATGCAGCTCGGATTCATAGAAGCGTTCGATGCCGGTCTTGCCGATCGACTGGGTGCCGCGGTATTCGGTGTCCAGTTGCCGCGCTTCCTTCTCGTTGATGCGCCCGACATAACCGATGGAATGGGCGAAGTGCGCGCCCAGCGGATAGTGCCGCACAAACTGCGCCGCCACGTCCACGCCGGGCAGCCGGTACTGATTGACCGCCAGCAAGGCGATCTGCTGTTCGGTCAGCTCGTACAGCAACGTGGCGGGCTCGAACGGGTGACGTACCTGCTTGAGCTCTTTGTCGAACAGAATGCGATCTTCGTCGGGCAGCGACAGGATGCTCATCAGCTCGTCGATCACCCGATGCCAGTCGCCGGCGCGCTCGCGGGTCAGCGTCAGGTTGAAACTCGGACGGTTGTCGGCCAGCACCGTGCCGTTGCGGTCATAGATCAAACCCCGCTCAGGCGGAATCGGCAGCACGTGAACCCGATTGTTTTCGGAGATGGTCGAGTGGTACGCGAATTCGGTGACCTGCAAGAAGTACATGCGAAGGATCAGACAGACGCTCAGTAACGCCACCAGCGTGGCGCAGGCGATCACCCGGCGATTGACCAGCCTGGTTTCCTTTTCGTGGTCCTTGAGCGTAATGGCATTGGGCATTTCTACAGCTTCTCGATGAATGACAAAAACATGTAAATAAATATTTCGGCGCGCACCATAGCAAGAAGTGATTGATTACTGGACTGCAAATGTCGGCAGGCAGGTGAAGATTCTGTCAGCTGGCGTTGACGGCCAGGCGAACAAGCCGATCGAATGATTTGCGGCGCGCAAGGTCCGATTCATAACGGCAGGCATTAAGCCGCCCGCATTAGTCCCATGATGGAGTGACATATGAAGAGCAAATCGTTGATCGCCTGCTTGACCCTGCTTGGCAGCTTCTCGGTCGTTACCCTCCCTGTGCAGGCTGACGAAAAGCCGGAGCCCAAGGTCGAGGAATCCCAGTACAACCGTCACGAGCTGGAACTGGGCTCTCGCGTCCCCGAGCAGTTCCGCCGCAGCGATTCAGGTATCAAGGATTGGAAGGCCAAAGGCCTGAAAGAGCCTGCCAAGGAAAGCGAATGGATTCAGATCAACGACAAGTATGTGCGTTATCAGAAGGTGAACGGCCAGATCGTCGATATCGTACCTGCACCGAAGTAAGCAGTCCGTACATATAAGGTCTGGTCGACGAGGTTGACCATCCTGCTGCCGGTTCCCGGCAGATCGCGAGCAAGCTCGCTCCTACGCCCTGCGGCGATCCGCTGTTGATTCGGCCCGTCGGGCGTAGGAGCCAGCTTGCTGGCGATTTGGCGCGAAGCGGCAGTAAACCCGGCGACTGCGTTTCTTCAGGCACATCGCACCAACCGCCATGCGGCAGATCGCGGGCAATTTTGATGGAAATACACTAGTCTCGAAGCTCTGCCAGCGAGACATCCACATGGACCGCCGTCACCTTTCCCTGCTTCAGCCACGCCTTTTTTCTGGCGTGACGAGCTGCTGCCGTTCGTAGAAGCGCGCTCGGTCGGCGACGGACGGTAGCTGTACGACGGCCTTATGCACCTCTCTCGAACTCTGATCGATCCGCAGCTGGAAAGACTGCACAAACACTGCACCGCCATCGCGTTCTTTACCCTGATGCAACATCGCCGACCAGCAATGCGGCCATGATCCGGTTGAACCACCGCACACCCGCCGCGCTGCGCAAATACCGGCTGAGAAAACTACCCGTGTAAGCCCAGCATCCCAGTGACGCATAACAGACTACGAAGTAGATCGCCGTAAATTGCCAGATCAGGCGCGCTTCGCCGTTGGCAACGAATACACCCATCCCGGCAATGGATGCCAACCAGGCCTTGGGGTTCAGCCACTGCATCAGCGCGCCATAGAGCATTGACGGACGCGTGCCCTGCTGCCCGACGCTCAGCTGGCCGTCGTCCATTGTCAGGCGCAGCGCCATGTACAGCAGAAACGCGATGCCTGCCCAGCGGATCAGCCCGGTCAAGAACGGCCATTGGCGCAATGTTTCGTGCAGACCGAAGCCGATCAGCACCAGCAGCAAGGTAAAGCCAAGCGCAGCGCCGAGCACGTGAAGCATGCTCGGCCAGAATCCGAACCCGGTTCAAGGTACGAGGCAGGCACATGAGTGTATTGAAGGAAATTACCCTATCGGTGCCGGTTGCCGTTGTCGCAGCCAGCTAGACGTCCGCAGCCTGAGAAAGTGGCCGCGCCACCTGCTCCAGCGATTTGCGCTCCGCCGCCGCGCCCCACCGCGCCTGCACGATGGCGGCAAAGATCATCAGCCCCGCGCCGATCAGATAACCGATCTGCACGTTGGCCCGCTCTTGAGTCTCGATCAGCTCGCCAAACAGCGTCGGCCCGATGATTCCGCCCAGGCCCGTGCCGAAGGCATAGAACACCGCGATGGCCAAGGCGCGGATCTCCAGCGGAAAGGTTTCGGCGACAGTCAGGTAAGCCGAGCTGGCGGCCGCCGATGCGAAGAAGAAGATCACCATCCAGGCGATCGCCTGTTGCGTCACATCGAGGATTTCCCGCTCGAACAGGTAGCCGCTTGCCGCGAGCAACACCCCGGAAATACCGTACGTCAGACTGATCATGACGCGCCTGCCCACCACATCGAACAGGCGCCCCAGCACCAGCGGGCCGCAGAAGTTGCCCAACGCCAACGGCAGCACGTACCAGCCAACCTGCTCGGCCGGCACGTCGTAGAAGTCGGTCAGAACCAGCGCGTAAGTGAAGAAAATCGCGTTATAGAAAAACGCTTGAGCGGTCAGCAGCGTGAGCCCGACGAGCGAGCGCTGGCGAAAGGATACGAACAGCGTCTGGAAGATTTCAGCCAGTGGCGTATGGCTGCGCACGTGCAGGCGCAGCGGTTTGCTGTCTGGTGCCGGCAATTCGTGGCCGTGGCGGCGCAGGTCCGCTTCGATGCCTTCGACAATGCGCGTCGCTTCCGCCACACGCCCGTGAATCAGCAGCCAGCGCGGGCTTTCCGGCAGCCAGAGACGCATCAGCAGAATGAACAACCCGAGCACCGCTCCTATGCCGAAGCACAGCCGCCAGCCCAGTTCGCCGCCGATCCATTGCGGGTCGAGCAGGATGATCGAGCCGCCTGCTCCGAGCGCCGCGCCGAGCCAGAAGGTGCCATTGATGCTCAGGTCTACCCAGCCGCGATAACGAGCCGGGGTGAATTCCTGGATCGTCGAATTGATGGCCGTGTACTCGCCGCCAATGCCCATTCCAGTGAGAAACCGGAACAGCATGAAGCTCCAGACATTGAACGAGAAGGCCGTGGCAGCGGTGGCACCAACGTAAAGCAGCAAGGTGATGAAAAACAGCTTGCGACGCCCCAGCCGGTCGGTCAGCCAGCCGAACAGCAGAGCACCCAGCACGGCGCCGGCGATGTACACCGCGCCGGCAAGGCCGATGTCGCTGTTGGACAGATTCAAGGTTGGGCTGTCCTTCAGCGCCCCGGCCACTGAGCCGGCGAGCGTGACTTCCAGGCCGTCGAGCAGCCAGGTAATGCCCAGGGCAATGACCAACAGCGTGTGAAATCGTCCCCACGGCAGCCGGTCGAGTCGCGCCGGCAGATCGGTTTCGAAAACCGCGCCCTGTTGCATGGGTTGAATCGACGTCATGTCTCGAACCCCCTCGCGGCCGATTTCGGGCCGTCCTTTTGATCAGCGCAACTTCAGCGAAGCCCGCTCAGGCCTGAGCCCATTCGACATTGCTGATGCCGTACTGCTCGGCGCTGGGCCTGCTGACCGGGGCAATCTTTGCCGTACGGAATCTGGGGATGCGCACCAGGCCTGCGTCGATACTGGCGTGCTGCCAGGCCAGCGCCGCGTCCATTTGTTCGGCGCGGATATAGAAGCTCTTGAACGCACCATTGAGCAGGTAGTCGATGCGGTAATGTTTAGGCAGGGCCATCGAGGGCGGGACCTCAGTTACTGGGGGCGAGTCAATAACGGACCGCGGCTGACGCGCATTAATTCCGTGTTCTGGCGCAACGGTCCTGTCGTGGGCCGGTTTCGCGAAGGTCGGCGTGCCCTCCGTCGACCGCTGCTGCAGTGGAATTATTTGATACCCAGGCGCCTGGCGAGCCGATTCAGGTTTGCCCGATCCACGCCGAGCGCCTTCGCCGCATCGGTCCATTTACCCTGATGCTGTTCCAGCGCCTGAACGATCAGCGCCCGTTGACAGGCGTCGACGGCTTCTTTGAGGCCGAGCCCGGACGAGGTATCCAGCAGCGCTCCGGGAGCCGCGACCGGCCCGGTCGTGGCCTGCACCTCATCGAGCCCCAATGCCTGCGGCTCGATGGTCAGGATGCGTGGTCGCTGGGGATGCATGGCCAGCGCCTTGAGCACCGCGCGGCTGATCAGATGTTCCAGCTCACGAACATTGCCGGGCCAATTGTGACCGAGCAACAGCCTCTGGGCTTCGGGATTCAGGCGCAGGCCGCGCAAGCCCATGCGCAGCCGGTTTTCCTCCAGAAAGTACCCGGCGAGCAGCAGTACATCGCGGCCCCGTTCCCGTAACGGCGGCACATGCAGCGGGTAGACGCTGAGCCGGTGATACAGATCGGCGCGGAATCTGCCGGCGCGCACCTCTTCGGCGAGAACCCGGTTGGTTGCCGCGATGATCCGCACGTCGACGCGATGTTCCTGATCCGAGCCGACCCGTTGCAACTGCCCGCTTTGCAGCACCCTCAGCAACTTCGATTGCACGGGCAACGGCAGCTCACCCACCTCGTCGAGAAACAGGGTTCCGCCGTTGGCCAGCTCGAACTTGCCGCTGCGACCGTTCACGGCCCCGGAAAATGCGCCTTTGACATGACCAAACAGCTCGCTCTCCACCAGAGTCTCCGGCAAAGCCGCGCAATTGAGGCTGATCAACGGCTTGTGCGCGCGGGGAGAATGCAGGTGAATGGACTCGGCCACCAGCTCCTTGCCGACCCCGGTTTCGCCGGTGACCAGCACCGTCAATGCGCTGTTGCCCACCAGCTGAATTTCCTGCATCAGCGTCTTGTGTACCGCGCTCTGCCCGATCAGCTCACGCGGGGCCCGGCCGCCGGCGGCGCGCTTGTATACCTCGGCCAGCTGTCGCTGGTCGTCGAAAGCACGGGTCAGTTGCTCCATCCGTTCGCTGGCCATCACCGTGGCCGCCGCCAGGCTGGCAAATGCTTGTACGCCATCAAGGTCGACGCTGCCGAACCGTGACGGGTCTAGCGAGTCCAGAGTGATCAGGCCCCAGGGCCGGTCCTGGAAATACAGCACGCAGCCTAGGCAGTCGTGAACCTCCAGATGGCCGTGCCCTTCCACCAGCCCGTCATACGGGTCGGGCAGATCGCAGTCCGTGGAGAAACGTACCGGACCGGGACTTTCCAGGAGGATTTCGAAACGCGGGTGCTCCCGGACCCGGAATCGCCGCCCCAACGTGTCGGCGCTCAAGCCGTCCACAGCCAGGGGCACGAGCACGTCGTCTTCGAGCTTGAGCAACGCGGCCGCGTCGCACGGCAAAAGCTGGCGCAGTGATCTGAGCAGGCGGCGGTAGCGCTCCTCGTCGGGAAGCTCGCGAGAAAGATCGGCGACGAGAGGCACCAGTTCCAGCAGCAGCGGGTGGGTCATCGCGACTCCAGGGCGGAGATTGACAGTGCGTCATTATGACTCCAACCGTTTGCCCGACGACAGCGCTGCTGTCCGGCGCCATCAGCTTTATCGATCAGCCGCCTTTCGCGCCGATAAATCCCGGCGTCAGCCGCCTGGCGTGCCCTGGTCTGCCGTTAGTTTTTATTCAAGAGGCGTATGTCCACTTTCGTTCCATAGTGTGTCAATCGCCGGGTGCAACACTGGTAGACGAGCGCAGCCATGAAACGAATCCTCATCATCGGAGCCACTTCGGCCACCGCCGCCGCTTGCGCCCGTCTGTGGGCGGCTCAGGGCGCGGAATTCTTTCTGGTCGCGGACGATACCGAGCAGTTGCACAGCGCAGCCGTCGAGCTCAAGGCGCAAGGCGCGCAAGCGGTCACGTTGCACACCATGCACGCCGCGCATTTCGGCGAGCACCCGCGCATGCTCGGCCTGGCCGCAACCGCGCTGGGCCGTATCGACGTGGCGCTGGTCGCCTACGGCACCGCGCCCGACCAGAAAGCCTGCGAACTGGACGTGGGCCTCACGCTACAGGCATTCATCACCAACGCGGCGACCGTCATCACCCTGCTGACGGTACTGGCGCAACAGTTGGAACGTCAGCGCTGCGGCAGCCTGGTCGTGCTTCCTCTGGATACCGGCGACTGCGCAAGAGCAACCGATTACGTCTATGGATCGAGTCAGGCGGCGGTGTCCACGTTCTGCGAGGGTTTGCAGGCCCGGCTGTGCAGAGTCGGCGCCCATGTGATGACCCTCCACGACAGCACCCGCCGCCTGACACGCCAGCCATCGAAAGCGGCGCAGCGAATCGTCGCCGGCATCGAGCGCAAGGCCACGACATTGTATGCATCGGGCATCCGGGCGCTGATCATGCCGGTCATCGACGCCCTTCCCCAGCCGGTGTTCAGGAGGCTGAGTCCATGACCGTGCCCCGCTACGGATCTTGCGCCGTGACTGCAACAGTCTCTTGAGCGTGCCGCAGCCAGACAGTCTTCACACAAGGAGCAACCCATGACCCCCGACACCGGACGTCTACCCCCGACCCTGGTTCCACTGTTGCTGTTATCGATTGCGATCCTGATGAGCGTCGTCGCCTCCAATGGTCCGATCCAGTGGACGGACAATGGCGCGCTGCTCGCCGACGCCGCACAGGGCCGATACTTCAGCGAGTCGCTCGGCGCCCACCCGCTGTATCACATGGTCAGCACGCTATTCCAGGCATTGTTCGGGTCGCGAGCGCTGAGCCTGCTCAACTCGATGCTGCTCGTACCGCTGGCCTGGCTGGTCGTCCGCCTGGCCGCAAGCGTCGGGGCAACGCCACGCCAGGCGTTGCTGGCCGCCGCCGCCACTATGCTCTCCCATGCCGTGTTCTGGGTGTCGACCAAGGCCGAGGTTTATTTGCTGCATACGCTGCTGGTGCTGCTGGCCTACTGGCTGCACCTGGGGCTGAGCAAGCGCTTGAGCGTATCGCGAAGCCTCTTGTCGATCGGCCTGGTAACCGGGCTGGCGGCCTGCGTCGATCCGCTGACCTTTGTGGTGTTGCTGCCGCTGTACGTGCAATTGCTGATCCAGCACCGCGCCCGGGTTCTGCTGACGCTGCCGGGTTTTCTGCTGGGCTGCGTTGCGGCCTACCCCGCAGTGATCCATGAGCTGCGCGCAGGCACGGGGCTGCTGGATATCGGACGAAGCTACCTGACTGACCATTCCGTGCTGGCGGATGGCAGCGACTGGACCGCCAACCTGCTGCGCTTCGACGTGCTCTGGCACGAGAAGAATGCCCTGTGCGTCCTGCTGCTGTCGCTGATTGGCCCGTCCTTGCTCGGGCTGCTGCCACCCGCCACCCGCTCGCGATGGTTGTTATGGTCGGCGGCAATCCTGAACCTGGTGTTCGCCGTTTCCTACAACGTGTTTGATCGCTTCACCCTGTTCCTGCCGGGCATCGCCCTGCTGAGCATTCTCGGCGTGCTGCAACTGCGCAAGTGGCTGCCCCGCAAGCCGCTGGGCAACAGCGTGCTCAACCTTTCCGTACTCAGCGGCCCGCTGGCGATCCTGCTTGCCTATTCAGCCTATGCCGGCGGTCTGGTTCAATTGCCGACCCATAAAGAGTCATTGCCGTTCAGAGAAGACATCCGCTACGTCATGGTCCCGTACCTGCCCGACCGCTCTGCGCAACGTTTTGTGCAGGCCTATGAATGGGGCGTGCCGGAGGGCTCGGTGATCGTCGCCGACCCGACGCCCATGGGCGCATTGCGCGCCGGTCAGGCGGTGGGTTTGCTACGCGGCAGCACGCTGGTCATGTGCGGCGAAAGCATGGACTTGCGCGCCTACCTCGGAAATCCGGGCGTGTACCTGGCGCGCCTGAGTTTTTGCGGAATGATCGCCGATGACTTCGTGCTGGAAGGCATGCCTTTCGGTTATGCCCTGCACACCAAGTGAACGCCGATATCAGGGCTGCCACAGCCCGTCCCCGCCGTCGAGTTTTCGATTGAGGAAACTCGCCGCGCTGATCAGCGCCAGGTGGCTGAGCGCCTGAGGCGTGTTGCCCAGATGGCAGCCATAGCTGTCGAACTCTTCGGCGTACAGGCCCAGCGGGTTGGCGTAGCGCAACAGCTGTTCGAACTCCAGATGAGCTTCTTCGACGCGCCCGGCACGGGCCAGGCATTCGACATACCAGAATGAACAGGCAACGAATGCGCCTTCGGTTCCCTCCAGCCCGTCGTTGTGGGTGTCATCGTTGCGATACCGGTAAACCATGCCGTCGCGCACCAGGGTTCGCTTGATGGCTTCCAGGGTCGCCAGCCACTTGGGGTCGCTGGCCCCGACGAAGCGCACCAGCGGCATCAGCAGCATGGCCGCGTCCAGGCTGCGGCTACCCTTGTACTGCACGAAATGGCCCAGCTCCGGGTTCCAGAAGTGCTCCCAGATTTCGTCGTGAACGGCCTGCCGCACGTTATCCCAACGCTCGAAAGGCGCCGGCAACGAACGTTTGGCCGCCAGACGCAGGGCGCGGTCCAGCGCAACCCAGCACATCAGCCGTGAATGCAGAAAGTGCTGATCTTCGCCGCGTTTTTCCCAGATGCCGACGTCACGGTCGCTCCAGTGCTCGCAGACATAATCGACCTGGCGCACGACGTGCGCCCAACCGTCATGGGAAATAGCCTCGCCATATTTGTTGGCCAAATACACCGCATCCATCAGTTCGCCGTAGATGTCCAGTTGGACCTGAGTGTAGGCGCCGTTGCCGATGCGCACCGGCGTGGCGCCGCCGTGGCCCGAGAGGTGATCCAGATTCTCTTCAGGAAGCTCCTGCCGGCCGTTCAACGCATAGAGAATTCCCAGCTTCTCGCAGCCGTCGACGCCGTCGTCCAGGCGGCCACGCACCCAGCGCATATAGGCGTTGGCTTCACTGGTGTAGCCCAGACGCATGAAGGCGTAGACGGTAAACGACGCGTCGCGGATCCAGGTGTAGCGATAGTCCCAATTGCGCTCGCCGCCACGGTTTTCCGGCAGGCCGAAGGTCGCCGCGGCCACGATGCCCCCGTGCTTGCGTGAGGTGAGCAGCTTGAGCGCCAGCGCCGAGCGGGTGACCATTTCCCGCCAGCGCCCGCGGTACTGGGAGTGCCGGCTCCACTGCCGCCAGAACTTCAGGGTGTCCTCCAGATAGCGCGTACATTGCCCGGCGGCTACCTGCGGGTCATCCACGCCGCCGAGAATGAACTCGATGGTCTGGCCTTCCTTGATCTCGAAGTCGGCGCAAGCCGTGTCATCATTGATATGCATCACGGTGCTTGCTGACAGGCGCATGCCTGGCTGGCCGACTGCCTGAAAACACACTGAATCGCCGTCTCGATGCGCGGTGGTGTCGGCCCGGCTGTAATCCATGCGCACCCGGCAGCGCATGCGGATGGTGGCGGTCCCGGCATGCACCTGCACGCGGCGCACCAGACGTGGCAGATCGTCGGGGTTGTGCCCGATCGGCATCAGGTCGGTGACTTCGACAATGGCCTGCTCATCGATCCAGCGAGTCTGCAGCACGTTAGTGTCAGGCAGATAGATCTGCAGGCGCCGGGCGTTGGGCAAATCCGGCGCGAACTGGAAAATCCCGGCGTGCGGGGTGTCGAGCAACGCGCTGAAAATCGACGGGCTGTCGAAATCAGGCCAGCAGCAGAAGTCGATGCTGCCGGTATCGGCGACCAGCGCCGCGCTGCGCATGTCGCCGATGATGCCGTGGTTCTGGATGGGATTCTGTGCTTCTTCCAAACGCTCAGCCATTACCACGAAACTCCGGATAAAGGCTCATGCCGCCGTCGATGAACAGCGTACTGCCGTGGACGTAATCCGACGCGTCGGAGGCGAGCCAGACGACTGCGTTGGCGACGTCCTGAGGATCGCCGACACGGCCGTAGGGAATCAGTTTGAGCAACTGCTGTTGCGCATCGCCACTGGTGGCCTCCTCGTTGATCGGCGTGCGGATCGCGCCGGGCGCGATGCTGTTGACGCGGACTTTAAGCTCGCCGACTTCCTGGGCGAGGCTGCGCATCAGCAGGTCCACGCCACCTTTGGAAGCCGCATAATTGGCATGCCCGGCCCAGGGAATCAGCTGGTGTACCGAGCTCATGTGAATGATCTTGCCCATGGCGCGCGACACATCCGGGCGCATGCCCTGGGCAATGAACTGGCGCAATGCCGCGCGGGCGCACAGAAACTGCCCGGTCAGGTTGACGTTGATAACGGTGTTCCAGTCTTCCAGGGACATGTCGACGAAGGCGGCGTCTTTCTGCAGACCGGAATTGGCGACCAGAATATCCAGCGCGCCGAAATGCCGGATCGTCTGCGCAAACAAGCGCTCGACGTCTTCTTCGCTGGATACGTCGGCGCCCAGCGCCAGCGCCTGGCCGCCGGCGTCACGAATTTCCCGCGCCAGCTGTTCGGCCGGCTCGGCCTGGGACCTGTAATTGATGACTACTGCTGCCCCCGCGGTGGCCAGCGCGCGCGCGGCACTGGCACCCAGCCCGGAGCTGGCTCCGGTGACCAGCGCGACTTGCTGCTTGAGTGAAATTTCCATCAGTTCAGCCTCGAAGTATGCACCCTAGATGCTGACTGACGAGGCTGAACGGAAGTTCAAAGCAGCTGCCGGTCAGGGCGCCGGGTTGGGCTGCGCGGTGTGGATGGCTTCGATGCCGGCGATGACTTCATCGGACAACGACACATCGATGCTGCCCAGGTTGACCGCCAACTGTTCGAGGTTGGTGGCCCCAATGATGTTGCTGGTCACGAACGGACGGCTGGTGACGTACGCCAGCGCCATCTGTGACGGGTCCAGCCCGTGCTCGCGAGCCAGCGCAACATAGCGGGCAGTCGCGCTGACGGCCTGCGGATTGTTGTAGCGCTGGAAGCGGTCGAACAGGGTCAGACGGCCATCAGCCGGGCGTGCGCCGTTCTCGTATTTGCCGGTCAACATGCCGAACGCCAGCGGCGAATAGGCCAGCAGGCCGATCTGTTCGCGAATGGCCATTTCCGCCAGGCCGATCTCGAAGCTGCGGTTGAGCAGGTTGTAGGGGTTCTGGATCGACACGGCACGCGGCAGGTCATGGGTCTGGGCCAGGTGCAGGAAGCGATGGGTACCCCACGGCGTTTCGTTGGACAGACCGAAATGGCGGATCTTGCCGGCCTTGACCAGATCGCCCAGCACGGCGAGGGTTTCTTCGATGTCGACGGCAACATCCTGCTCGTCATGGGTGTAACCGAGCACGCCGAAGAAGTTGGTCTTGCGGTCCGGCCAGTGCAGTTGGTACAGGTCCAGATAATCGGTGTTCAGCCGCTTGAGGCTAGCCTCTAGCGCGGCGGTGATGTTCTTGCGATCCAGCCGCGGATTGCCATCGCGGATGTGATCCATGCGACCGGGCCCCGCAACCTTGCTCGCCAGAACCCAGTCACTGCGGTCGCCGTACTTCTTGAAGTACTCGCCAATGATGCTTTCGGTTTTGGTGTAGGTTTCACCGCGTGGCGGCACGGGATACATCTCGGCGGTGTCGATAAAATTGACCCCGGCTTCCTTGGCCATGCGGATCTGTTCGAACGCTTGCTCCTGGGTGTTCTGCTCGCCCCAGGTCATGGTACCGAGAGAGATAGCGCTGACCGAAACGTCGGTTTTGCCCAATGAACGATATTGCATCGATGGCTCCGTTTTTTCCGTTGAAGGTGTCAATCAGTACAGCCGGCGCGTACATCGGCGCATGGCAAAGACTTGCTATGGAACGCCGTGCGAAGGGTCACTGCAAGTATTTTGTCATTGCCCGCGCGCAGTTTCATTTAGCGATAACCCTGCGCCTGCAGGTCGAACAGCGCTGCATAACGCCCGCCCGCCGCCACCAGGCTGGCATGATCGCCGCGTTCCAGCACACGCCCCTGCTCCAGTACCACGATGTGCTCGGCGTTGCGCACACTTGAGAACCGGTGCGAGATCAACAGCGTCATACGGCCCTTGGCGTACTCGCGAAAATGGTCGAAAACCGCGGCCTCGGCACCTGCGTCGAGCGCCGCGGTAGGCTCATCGAGGATCAGAATGTCGGCATGCCGGCGCATATAAGCGCGCGACAGTGCGATCTTCTGCCACTGCCCGCCCGACAGTTCCTGCCCGCCGGCGAACCAGCGCCCCAGCTGGGTAGCGTAGCCCTTGTCGAGCTGTTCGATGAATTGCGCAGCCATGCCCTGCGCGGCGGCTTCGCGCCAACGATCTTCGTCATGGAACGCGTCGATATCGCCAACGCCGAGGTTTTCTCCGACCAGGAACTGATAGCGGATGAAGTCCTGGAAAATCACCCCGATGCGGGTGCGCAGCGCGTCTTCTTCCCAGTCCTGCAAGTCGCTGCCGTCGAGGAGAATGCGTCCGCTGTCCGGTCGGTACAGGCGGGTCAGCAGCTTGATCAGTGTCGTCTTGCCTGAGCCGTTTTCGCCGACCAGCGCCACACTGCGGCCCGGTGCCAGGTGTAAGTCGATGTGCTCCAGCGCCGCCCGACCGCTGCCGGGGTAACTGAAGCTGACGTTTTCGAAACGCAGCCCGTCTCCGGGCACGGCCCCTTCACGCAAGTGACCTGTCTGCGCGGTGACGGGTTGACCCAAGTATTCGTAGAGATCGGCCAGATACAGGCCATCTTCGTACAGGCCGCTGATCGCGCTGAGACTGCTGCTCACGGCGGCCTGCCCCTGCTTGAACAGCACCAGATACATGGTCATCTGCCCGAGCGTGATGTGCCCGTGCACCGCATCGATCACCACCCAGGCGTACGCCAGGTAAAACGCGGCGGTGCCCAGCAGACCGAGCACAAAACCCCAGCCATCACGGCGCAGGGTCAGGCGGCGGTCCTCGGCGTACAGCCGCTCGAAGGTGTCCTGATAGCGCTTGAGCAACAGAGGCGCGAAGCCGAACAGCTTCACCTCCTTGATGTAGCCTTCGTGGGAAAGCAGCGTCTCGATGTAGTTCTGTTGCCGGGTTTCCGGAGCGCGGCGGCTGAACAGGCGGAAGGCGTCGCCGGAAAAGTGTGCCTCGGCGAAGAACACCGGCAAGGCGCCGAGCACCAGGATCAGCAGCGCCCAAGGCGAAAAATGCACCAGCAGCACGGCAAAGCTGATCAGCGAAATGAGGTTCTGCATCAGCCCCAGCGACTTGGTCACCAGTGCCAGCGGCCGGGTCGAGGCCTCGCGTCGCACCCGTACCAGCTTGTCGTAGAACTCCGAATCCTCGAACTGCAGCAGGGACAGCGTCTGCGCCTTCTCCAGAATCAGCCGGTTGACCTTCTGCCCCAGCTGCACCCGCAGCAATGCCTGCTGTACTGACAGCACGCGCTGCGCGCCGGCCAGCAGCGCCAGTACGCCTGCTTCAAGCAGCACGAAACGCAGCACCGGCCATAGCGGCGCCTCACCGGTGCTGGCGTGCAGCTGCATCGCGGCGACGACCGCGTCGACAATACGCTGACCCAGCCATGCGGCCAGCGCCGGCAGCAGTCCCGCCACCAACGTGGCCAGCACCAGCCCGAGCGACAAGCGTCTGGACGTACCCCAGACCAGCTGCATGGCGCGCAGGGCCTGTTGAATGAAAGAGGTGAAGCGCTGAACTGCCAACATACGTAAACGAACTCTGAACAAAAGGATGACTCAACAACAAGGCGGACATCATACGGCGCGGCCTTCAGCCGCTGGCACATTCATCGCAAGCCCCGTCATCGGGGTTCCACGGGGTCAATCATGAACGATGCCTATCATCTGCAACGCTTTGTCGACGCTCAGCAGCCGGTTTTCAACCAGGTGCTCGATGAGCTCAAGGCTGGCCGGAAACGCAGCCACTGGATGTGGTTCGTGTTTCCGCAGATCAAGGGCCTGGGCCGTAGCGACATGGCCCAGCGTTACGCCATCAGCGGCCTGGAAGAAGCGCGCGCCTACCTGCGGCATCCGGTGCTTGGCCCACGGCTTGAACAGTGCGCGCGCATCATTGCTCCGCAAGTGGATCGTTCGGCGCAACAGATCTTCGGTTCGCCCGATGACCTCAAGCTGCATTCGAGCATGACCCTGTTTGCCGCTGCCGCGCCGGAACGCGAGGTGTTCCGTGAAGTGCTGGACACCTTTTTTGACGGCACTCCGGACGCCATGACCCTGGAGAAACTCCAGGCTCTGCCAAACCGGCCCTAGCGCCCCGCACTCGCCCGCTGCACGCACCGCTCGCGGCGGTCATCGACCCGTTCGGCAAACCACGCAGTGGTCAGCTTGCGGGTGATTTTGGGGCTTTTAAGGGTAATGCCTGGCAATACCGCGCGCGGCAATGGCTTGCCTTCGGCCTTCTCCGCCAGCTCGAATACCCGCTGGTAGAGCCTGGTTTCCTCGAATTCCAGGCTGTCGCCCTGCTTGAGCTGGCTCCAGATCGCCGCATTGTTCATGCCCAACTGCCGCGACAGCGTGCGCACCGCCTTTTCGGTGGCGCCGAGTGTGGTGGTGCCGTGGATGATCAGGTCGCCATCCAGAGCCAGGTCGATGCCGGTCGCCCGGCTCACGGCATTCTGGAAAGCGGCGTTGCGGCTGGCATACCAGCCGGCATTGAAGTCGGCGAAGCGGTACAGCGAACGGTCGTAATTGACCGGGTAGCCCAACAAGTGAGCGATGCCGAAGTACATGCCGCCGCGCCGGGTAAACACTTCGCGCCGAATCGAGCCGTCGGGCGTATAGGGATAGTCCGCCGCCCGCTTCTCGGCGAACGCGACACTGACCTGCATAGGGCCTCCGGTGTGCACCGGATTGAAATTGCCGAACAGCGTCCGCCCCATGGGCACCATGCCGATGAAATCGTCGAAGATTGCCGACAGTTCCTTTTCGGTACGCGCTGCGTCGAGCCGGGCGCCGTAGGTCTTGCCGCCGGGCGAACGGATGCGCAACGCGGCGTTGATCAGCACCGACGGGATACGCAATCGCGCCGCCCGGCGATCGATCTCGCCGCGCGCAATCTTCGCCAGCCCCGGGACCGCAGGGTCAACCTGATAGGTTGACTCCTGTTCGGTCACGGCGAGCACCGAGCAGATGTTCTCGGTGGTCAGCGCAATGTCCTGGGCTGCGAATGCGGCGTGAATGTCGGCGGCCCAGCCCTTTCGGTCGACGGTCTGGGCCGGTATCAGGCGCTCGATCTGTGCGCGCGCCTGTTCCGGCGTCAGCTTGGGTTCCTGCGAGCGCTGGGTTGCGCAACCGGCCATCACCAACGCAGCCAGGCTCATGGCGAGCGCTCTGAATATCGACTCCTTCAACCCCTGCTCCCCTGCAACGCGGCACTAGAAAACGGACCACTCGATCCTTGCGCTGAGCTTCTCCAGCGCAGCCATACCGACAAGCGAATTGCCCGCCGCGTTCAACTCCGGGGACCACACGCAGACCGAAAACCGGCCGGGCACTACGGCAACAATGCCGCCACCGACACCGCTCTTGCCCGGCAGCCCGACCCGATAGGCGAAATTGCCGGCTTCATCGTACAGCCCGCTGGTGGCCATGATCGAGTTGAGCTGGGTGGTCTGTCGCGGGGTCAGGATCTGCTCATCGCTGTGCAGGCAATAGCCTTGGTTGGCTAGAAAACCGAACGCCCGGGCCAGGTCCACGCAGTCCATGCTCAAGGCGCAGTGGTGGAAATAGCTGCGCAGCACGTCCTCGACCTCCCCGTTGAAATTGTCGAAAGACTTCATCAGGTAAGCCGCGGCGGCATTGCGCGAACGGTGCTGGTATTCGGACTCGGCCACCTTCGAATCGGACACGATCGACCCGTTACCGCACAGGCGCCGCACGAAATCGCGCATCGACAGGGACGGCGCCGCGAACCTGGCCTGGTTGATATCGCAGATCACCAGCGCGCCAGCGTTGATGAATGGATTGCGTGGCCGGCCACGCTCGAATTCCAGCTGTACCAGCGAATTGAATGGCTGACCCGAGGGTTCATGGCCCAGTCGCTGCCAGATGGACTCGCCGGAATGCCCGATGGCCTGTACCAGGCTGAACACCTTGGAAATGCTCTGGATCGAAAACGTCGTCCTGGCGTCTCCCGCGCAAAACATCCGCCCGTCGTTGCCGTACACAGCAATACCCAGTTGATCGGGGCGAACCTCGCCGAGCGCGGGAATATAGTTGGCAACTTTGCCCTGGCCAATCAATGGTCGGACTTCTTCGAGGATTTCGTTGAGCAAGTCTTGCATGTGGCCCCCTTGTTTTGGGAGCGCACACTACACCAAGCCGCTGCGCTTGGCATGGCATGGCATGGCTCTGGAGCTTCTTGCTGCCGAGCGAATAAAAAAGGGGCCGCACCTGCCTGAGGATGCGGCCCCAAAACTTGCAGGGTTTGCTGTGCGCAGCTGTACAAAATCGGCGCGCAGTGATCACCGAGTCACCTTTGCGAGTTTGATAGCTCTGGATAATCATGTCTGACAGAGGCTTGTTCCGATAAAGAATAGTTAGTTGGTTGTTTATGCTTTAGGCGCATAGTCCAGTGCATCCCAACAAAAAGCCCCATGCGCGTTTCGCTTCATGGGGCTGTAGCGGGCGATGCCGTCCAGTGTGCTCAGGCGCTCGCGCCGGGCCTGGCGCCCCAGTTGCGCACTGGCAATGAGGCGGCATACGCCATGGCTTCCTGCCGCGTGTTGAACGACGCGAGACGGTCACTCGGCGTACAGACCGTCCACGGCCCGCTGTTGACGCTCACCAGTTGATAACCGTTGAACTGGACTTTCGACAGAACGGGAGCACTCATATCGACCTCCGCTTTGAGAGAGACAGTGTTGCTTGCGCCCAGCTACCTTACACCCACCCATCGGAAGTGTGGGCAATCCATGGCCCAGCGGTTATGACCATGGATACGACGTCTATGACCATGGGTACGTCTTCGCGGACGGGTCCGCGGCCGCACCTGCATTCGGTCCTTTGGTGCTCGCCAGCAACCTGTCAATGGCCGCTGTGACTGTGGTCCTGGGCTGTAAGGGCGCGGGCCGGGGCCTGGACTTCGATGGACTGCCTGACGCCTTTATCATCCTGCACGGTGAGCGTCACGGGGACCTGATCGCCCTCCTTAACCTGCGCCGCGAGGCCCATGAACATCACGTGATATCCGTTGGAGTCGAACACCACGGTCTTGCCTGCAGGCAGCTCGACGCTGTCGACCTGCTGCATGTTCATCACGTCACCCTTCATGCTCATCTGATGAATCTGCACTGTCTTGGCCACTGGCGAGCTGACACCCACCAGCTTGCTGTCGGTGGTCGATGTGATGTGCATGAACGCGCCCGTTGCCGGCTGCCCCGGCACCGTGGCGCGCACCCATGCGTCTTCGACGCTGGACTGCGCCTGAGCCTGCAGGCTCAGACCCAGCAGCGAGAGGCCCAGCAGGCCGGATACAAGGGCATTACCAATTCGAGTGTTCATCAGCAGACTTCCATGAGAGTGAGCAGGTCTTCCGCGCATTGCTGGGCGGACAGTTTGTGTGACAGGCCCAGACGCAGCACGCCTCGGGTGTCATACACATAGCTGGTGGCGGTATGGGAAATGGTATAGGTATCACCCAACGGTACTTTCTCGAAGAACACCCCGAACTCTTTCGCCGTGGCGGCGGTTTCCTCAAGGCTGCCGGACAACGCCACGAAAGTCGGATCGAAGGCTTTCACGTATGCGTCTATTACCTGGGGGGTGTCGCGTTCCGGGTCAAGGGTGATGAACACCACCTGAAAAGAGTCCCCCTCGCTGCCCATCAGCTTCTTGATCTGCGCCGCTCGGGCGAGCGCTGTCGGACAGACTGCGGGGCACTGGGTAAAACCGAAGAAAATCATCGGCATGAAGCCGCGAAAACTCGACAGGGTAACCGGATTTCCCTGTGGATCCTTCAGTTTGAAATTGCGGCCGACGATCTCGTTGCTCATGTCCTTGCCGTGCTTGAACGGCAAGGCGTTGGAGTTACCGCAGCCGGCCAGCAGCCCGAGGCTCAGTAGCGAGAGACCGGTGACCACCTCGCGGCGGGTCAGATGTTGAGTCATGCAGTACGGTCCTGTCAGAACGGTCCTATCAAGGACAAGGCGCAGAAGGATAAAGCGCAGCCTGCTGCATGATGGCAGTCAGTGCTGATCCCGCAGGCAAGCGAGGCACCGGCACGGATGGCGGTGGCTTCAGACGAATTTCATGCCGCGAATTTACCATCGCAACGTCAGGCCGAACACCGCCGCGCCAAGTCACATATGTAACCTGGCCCTTGAACCGCGTGCTGACGGGCGTTGACGCGCCTGCGACAAAACAGCGCAGGCGGTGCTGGTCAGACTCGACCCGCTATCGCTATGCTGCGCCCATGAACGGCATCCTTCAAACCAGCCCTGCCCGCCAGACCTGCCCGCCGGGCGCCTGTGACTGCGAGTGGCAGAAGCTGGACACACCCGATGCGGATCGGCGCATCCTGCTTCTGACTCGCCAGGAAGAAAGGCGTCTGCTCGGTCGCCTGGAGAGTATCGAAAGCCTGGCCGATCTCGAACGTCTGCAACGCAGGCTCCAAGAGCAGCTGGGCGTTCGCCTGGAGGTTTCTCCCGGCCCGAACGAAGTGCGGACCATGCGCGGCATCAACGTAGTGGTCCATGCGCAAACCGGTCTGTGCCGCAAGACTCGCCAATCGATACGCACAGCGATCCGGCGCGGCCTTGAAGCGCGGCCGGATATCGCATGGGCGCTGCTCAACGCCAACGACCTGCTGCGCGACGCCTGATATTCCCGCCCGGCACGGCCGGTCAGCCAGCTTTGTTCTCCTCCCCTGCGAAGGTTCAGCGGGGATTGGGCTCGTCATCCATTTCGGCGTTATCGACATCTACGTCCGGCATGTCCTGGACGACCGGCGCTTCATCGTTGGAATCCAGCGGCACCTGGCCCTCGTTGTCGGGCAACTCATCCACGCCGGCCTGATCGCTGGGGTTCAGATCAGTGCGACCCGGGCTGAGCGGTTCGTTGGACGCCGGCAGCGGCTCATCATTGCCACGGCCCGAGTGGAGTTGGGTGTCTTTGTTCATGATCGCTCCTCCATAGATGCGCCAGGGATAAGGCGTACTGTCATGGATATGATCCGGCGGACAAAGGTTCGCTGTTTCAGCCGGACGGCAGAGTGAACGGATCGCAGCGCCCGCCGAGGACTCACATCTCGTTGCGGTGCGCGGTCTTGCAGATTTTGAAGCTTCCTGCAGCCTGATTCGCGTTGTACTACGACTGAGCCACATGTAATAATTTCGTTACAATTGCGTGAAAATGGCGTTTCTAATGTTTGCTGGCAGGGATATCGTTCAACACTTTCCGTCGACGTTCAGGCATCTCAATGCGAAGTTGCATCTGGCAAAGCCGCCGGTTCATGCGGCCGAGAATGCATTTGCTCACCTGATCGAAGCCCGTCGTCACAGTCGACACCGAAAGCTTGAGCGAGTCAGTGCTCCGCTGGCCGGTCTGGAACACGAAGTGTTCGCTAAGTCGCAGCCGCTGGACAACCTGCGTCCCAAGATCCGCGTCACACTCTGGCGTGCCAAACGCGACGGGATGTTCGACTGGCCCCTCGAAGAAGTCATCAATACCCTGGAAGCGCAGAAGCGTGGCGCGCCTGTCGCTCATCTGGCCGGCTTCGGCTACAGCAAATCGGTAATTGGTGTTACCCAGGAGTTCTTCATCTTCACCGAGCTGCTTGCCTCCCACGTCAATGGCATGGACTGGATTCAGAGCCCGGATAATGACGTTGAAGATTTCATTCGCCTGTCGTTCGGCCTGCTCCGGGAGCTGCACGCTAAAAACCTGACGCATATGGACTTCTGGGCCAACAACGTTATGGTCAGTCTGGACCCGCAGCAGGGCCACAAAGCGATCGATCTGGAAAACTGTTTCCTGAGCCGCCCCCGGAACCATGTTTGTGAAACGCTCGGGTTCCAGCTGGGATTTTTCTATCGCCGAGAGCTCTATCGATTCATCACCGAAGCTCGCTATGACCAGCTTGTGTATGAGGAGCTGGCCAGTCATTACGCGGTAGACAGAGAGCGCTTCGACACTATCTATCTGCCCGCCAAGCACGAAATCATCAGTAGACGCGCTCGCCGCGAGGTTTTTATCAACGGAACCGTGGTAACCGGCTGACACCGCCCGGCAGCGACGCGTCCTGGTCTCTGGCGACTCAACGGCTCGATCTGACCAGCCCGTCGTATGCCCTTTCGCACGCCTGCCCGGCTATTCGGCTTGCATCAGCGATTCGCGCCAGCTCTCCCGCTCTCTCGTCAGCCCGGCGGCGCAAGTCGGCAAGCACAACGGTGAGGTCTCGGATTGTCTCGCTTCCGCGGGCAATTCGGGTAATGCAGGCGGCTCGGTCGGCCAGCAGCTGATCGATCCGGTGCTGCAGGCTGTCAGCAGTAGCGACAGCCACGGCAGCGTCATCATCCGCATTCTTGATCTGTGCTCGCGCATCGTTCCGTACCTCGTTGATTACCTGTTGCCGCCGCGACTCTTCCCGACGCGCCGCATCCATCGCGTCCCGCGCGGCTTTTTCGACCCTGGCAATGTAACTGGCATGCTCAGCGCGCGCGTCAGCCAGGGCCAGGGTCTGGTAGACGAGGGCTCCACCGAGCAGCGCAACCAGCGCAATGACCACCCATGCCCACAGCGGGACCGCCTTGGCCAGTGCGATCATGCGAATGCCCCGCCGACAGCGGCATAGAAGGCAAGCAGCTTTTCGGTCTGATGCGGGTTCTGGCCGTAGCTGTTGCCGGGGAAGCTGGCCCAGATGTTCGCGCACTTGCGTATGGCATCGCTGATGCGCCCGGCCCTGATGTCTTCCAGCGCCCGGCGCTCGCGGATTTGCTGGAGCGCGATGCGGTCCTGGTTTTCCGGCGTGTAGCCACCCTGCAGCCGCAGGCTCGTGCGGTACGCGTCCCAGTAGCGTTCGAGCAACTGGTAGCGGCCGGCTGCCGTGCTGGTTACCGGCTTGCCTTTTATGGGGAAGGTCAGCCGCTGCCGCGGATGGTCCAGATAGCTCTGGAACAGGCCGCCGCCATACAACACGTTGTAGCCGTTATCGCTGCCCTTCACGGTCGAAGTGCCTTCCGAGAAGGCAATCATGTCCAGGAAAGCCAGAACATTTCTGCAACCGGCCACCTGCTCGCAAATTACCGGCATGCGGGTTTCCTCCAGATAAAAAAAAGCCCGCGCGGGGCGGGCATTCAATGGGTGTGCAATCAAGGCTCAATGGAACAGGTCGGTTCGATGATGCGGCAGCATGCGGGCCACATTGCCCCGCGCATAGATCACGAAGAACAGGACACACAGCATCACCAGGGTGAGCGGCGGCTGCACCACTGCGGAAAACTGAGTGAAATTGACCGCCACCCGATAGGCCTCGGCGGCGTTGGCCCCGGCGAACGTGGCGGCAATGACTCCGACGGTCTTGCGATGTCTGGCGTTGCCACTCTTGTAGCCTGCCACCACAAGAAAAATCAGCAGGTGACAGATGCCTCGCGTACTCAGCAGAACGTCGGGGATGACGCCATCAAGCCAGATGGCGCAGCTGTGAATCCACTCGGGGAGATCAATCATCGCGCTTTCCTCGCTTCATGAAGTCCGGCAAAAAGCCTTTTGCCAAGGTCGCAAACCAGTCCACCCAGTCAGGCCGTGGTCCGCCATCAGCCCAGCGCTTGAGCGAGCCGAAGATCCAAGACGCCAGTGCAGATGTAATGCATGCCAGCAAGGACGCCGCGCCGTTATAGGACAGGAGGCTGAGCATCATTATTCCGAACATGTAACCGATGATGCAGGAGCCCATCGCATAGAAAATGCGCGTGCTCCAGGGCAAAGCGGCGGAGGCGCCCAGGAAAAAACAGCAGCCGCCAATCGCCGCCAGCGCCATGCCGTGGTCGAATGAGAACAGATAGGCCGCAATGGCCACATCTCCCCCACCGGTTGCACTGGTCAAAAGGGCGCCGGGTGTTGTATCTGCGCTCATAAGCACTCCCTGCGAAAAGTTTGATTCACAACAACGCAAAAGCCCCGAACAGGTCGGGGCTTTTTCGAGTAGGGCTATCTCATGTACGGCTTCGGTTCACGGCAGGCATAAAAACCCCCGCTACATGGCGGGGGTTGTTCACGGAATTAATCCTGACTCCGTCTGAGCAAGTTGCCGTAGGCAAAATACTCGATATGGCGAAAGACTGACCTATCGCCGACAAAACGTCAAGCCACCTGGTTCATCAGATTGAGGGCGCGTGACACAACGGCCAGGGCTTCGCTGTCCAGCCTGTCGCATGCAATGAAACAGTGTTGAACGAAGCCGCCCCAATCCCGAGCCCATTGGTCACCGGGCAAAGCGACGCCGAAACTGTCCAGTATCCACTTGCGCATCAGCTCCACGCTTGGCAGCGGGTCCAGTCCCGCGCCCTGCCCTCCCTGGTTGATACGCCGATAGCGGAACAGGATCGCCCGTGCCACGTAGCGCGCCTTGTCGAATTTGCGCGCAGTCATCCGTGGCCCCGCTTCGTAGGCCAGACTGAACACCAGCTCCTCAGCCTGTTCCTGCTCGTCGATCGTGGCTATCGGGCTGTACATGAAGTTGCCGAACGTCCGCAGATGCCAGGGCAGTGTCGAAATCGCCTGCTGAATCCTTGCCGCCACGGATTGATGCGCGGCGCGCCCGCTGCCCGTGCGCCTCGTGCTGGTCTGGACGCTGCAGCCCAGCCGGCCGATCTGCTCGATCTGCACCGCCAGGCTACTACCGGAGTTATAGAAAGCGTCATGCCAGGCACGGCGTGCTGAATTCAACTTCATCATGCAGCCCCCTTGGCGGTCGGTGACTGTCGGCCCTTGCGCAACTCGGCCAGCGCTCGCTGACCGACCCCGGGCGTCCGGCGTCCCTCGGCCCGCGTCGGCAGCGCAAGCGGGATACTGCGCAGCGGCTTGCCTTCTAGCAGCAGGCGCAACGTGATCTGATAATTGCGCTCAAACAGCCTTCGGCTGACGTCAGCCGGCATGCTGGCCAACGCATGGAAACCGCATTGCGCAGCTGCGTGGTACACCGCTTGATGCGACCACGAACGCTGATCGCTCACGCATGGGTGGGCGTTGGCCACGGCTTCTGCGAATGCGGCGTCATTTGACGGCGCACCCAGCGCTTCCGGAGTCGGCTGGCACAGCGCGACGAATTCTCCTACGCCGGGCACGAAGGGCGTCGGCAGTCTGCGGCAGTTCTCCACCCCATGGCGAACCTGCTCGATCCGCCTGATGCCCTGGGCCATGAACGCCTTGATCCAGCTGCGCTTGGCCGCCTTCAGCGTGGCGTCGTCAGGCCAGGCCTGGCGCCATGCAGGGAAGATGGCCTGCAGTTCCTTGAAAAGGGCATTCACCACGGCGGCCGCATGGCTATCAACCTGTGGCTGGGGCGATGGTGGGCGTGGCATATCGGTCAGGCTGGCGATCACATCGCTGAGGTTCTTCATCACAAAGCCCCCAAGTCGTCGACCCACGTGTCGTCATCGAAATTCGGCACCCTCACCTGCGGCTTGCGCGGAAAATGGCGAACGTTGCTGGCGGCAGCCTGGTCCCGCTTGACCCATTTCACCAGCAGACTGACCCACGCGGCCTGGGTTTCGATTCGGCCGGATGCCGAGTAATGGCAAACGAAAGCTGCCGTTGTCGCCTGGGTGAAATGCTCGACGGGTAGCGACATGCGCAACGCGTAACTGCGCAACAGACCAGGATCGGGAACCCAGTCGAGCGTCATTTCGCAGACGGCTCTGGCATCGACCGCCGGCGGCGTCGCGGGTTGTGTGATGTGTTCTCCAGTCCGTTCCCATTCCCTTCCGTGCCCTGACATGTGGCGAGCGGTCGTCGAATGCTCGTCGACTGCTCGGCCATCGCTCGCCGCGGCCTCAATGACTGTCGAAGGCGGAGCCGGGTATTTGAAGCTTTTCTTCTCGATTTTCTGGTGCCTCCAGCCCAGGACGTGCAAGTAGTGCTTACCGTCTGACTGGTAGGTCTGGGTCAGGCCGGCGCGTTCGAGCTCGCTCAGCAACTCGGCGACCTCCTCCGCGCTGATAGCGTCGCCGGGGAAAACCAGAGCCTTGATGGTTCTTGGCGCAAGCGGATGATTGCCGCCGTCGTCGCAGAAATTCCACAGCCCGATGAACAGCAGCCGTGCCAGTGGGCGACATGCCATGACCTGCTCGCTCGACCAGAATTCGGGTTTGACCGTACGAATGCGGGCCATCACGCGTCCTCCCTGTCTGCCTTGTCATGGCTGAACGAGCCGTCCCAGTTCTTTTTCATGGGCAGCTCGCCGTTCATATACATCTCGTACAACCGCACGGCGCCCTTGCGCAGCAGAACAGGCGTGTAGCAAATGAAAGGCTCTTTGCCGTGCGGGGTAATTTCCACTTGGTGCTCGGTCATGTAGCTGTCGCGAGCGTAGGAAGTAACCCGCCAGCGCACGGCGGATCTGCTTTCGTTGTAGAGCCAGTTCCGGGCTTTGAGAAACGGGTTCACTTGCTTTGCGTTTACCCCGTTGAGCCCTTTGCAGAATTGCGCCGCCGTCACGCCCTGCTTGAACAGGTTCTCCAGGTGCTCGATCTTCGCGGCCTGCAACCGAACCTGCTCTGCCAGTTGCATCCTGGCTCTCTCGGCGCCGATGGCCACATCGATCAGCTCAAGGAAGTCACGGCGCGAAAACGTGCCGTACGACTTTTTGCGTGTCAGGTGAGCGAAAGGGTCGTCGGAAAAAAGGGTTTGGCTGAGGTCCTGTACTTCGGTCAATGGCGTGTGCATAATCGGCCTCACAGTGTTGCGTCGGATGCTGTTGAAAGAGCCGGGATTGCGCCCCGGCTTTTTTGTGCCTGCGATTCAGGTTTAGGGATCCAGGTCCGGGGTCAGGTCATGATCGAACCTCCTTCCGCCCGCTCAGATGCAGTCGATTGCGCCGGGGGGCCTGATGCGGCCAGAGCATTACGGTCGGACTGCTTCGACTTGCGAGCGGGAGGGAATACGTCATCGAGGCTGCATCTGGCACCCAGAAGATTCAGCGCGGCGACAATCTGCCGCGCGTCGCTCAGCCCCGGACGGCGCAGGCCAGATTCGTAGTTGGCCACTCGCGACTGATTCCAGCCCAGAGCGCGGCGCAGTTGGGCCTGTGTAATGCCAGCGTGTTTGCGAATGGTGCGGACGTGGTTCATAGAGTCAGTCCTGGTAAGCGACACATAGACTTAAACACGTATTGTGTTATGTGTAAACACGATAAGTGAAAGCCGGGTATTTCATTTCGTGATTGAATCCGGCGCATGAACGAATCAATTGGCAAGCGCATCAAGCGCTTGAGAAAAATCGCGCAAATGTCCCAGGCTCAGCTGGCCGAGGCCTGTGGCTGGAAGTCGCAATCCCGGATCGGCAATTACGAGGCTGATTCCAGGGAGCCGTCATTCGCGGACATCGAAGCCATGGCAAGCGCGCTCGGCGTCGACAAATCCGAGCTCCTGCTGGATTTGCGGGAAGCACCGCTTGAATCGGAAAAAGGCCGTCCGAGTGCTCCACGCATGTCGTCGGGGCCTGACATCGACTCTTCCGCAGCAGACCTGGTTCGCCAGATGCTCGCCCAGCATGGCCGTGGGCTCTCTGCCGAAGCCCGTCGCCGGATCGTTGCCGCGGCAGCCGAACCTGACGCGGACGCCGAAACAGTGATCAGCGGCTCTGTCCGCGCGCGCAATGACGAAATATTGATCCCGCAATACGATATCCGCGGCGCAATGGGTCACGGCCAGGTTCCGGCTGATTACAACGAAGCCATCCGCAACCTCATCGTGCGTGAGGAAGTCCTGCGCGAAAAAGGCGTGACTTACACCTCGACAGCGGCGCTCGCGGTCATCACGGGCTGGGGCCAGAGCATGGAAGGCACGATCAACGACAAGGACCCGGTGATCGTTGACCGAGGAATCAACGAGTTCGTAGGTGAAGGTATTTATGTGATTACCTGGCTGGACCTGCTGTACATCAAACGTCTGCAGATGATCGATGCCGACCACTTCAGACTGATCTCCGACAGCCCGCATTACGACAATCAACCCGCACGGATCGAGGACGTAACGATTCATGCCAAGGTGCTTCTGGTCTGGAACGCGCGGAAGGTCTGAAGTCCCCGGCGCAGCCCATTGAGGCCATTGCTCCGCAGCGGCCACCGCCTCTTTAAGGGCGCGGTGACCGCCCTGCCTCGACCGAGCGCAGATCACGCCTCAGAAAGGCGGTGCCGTGCTTATGGCATCGACCTCTTCATGATTCACGATCTGATCCTGATCACTTGCCCGCTCCCACCTCAGCAGCACTGTACCGTCGTCATTGAACACCATGTCCAGTTCATCCGTGTCGGACAGCAGCTCCATGACCGCCTCCCACTCCTGATCGCCGTCCGTATCCAGCCGATGAATCATCACCCATCGCTGCGTCTGCGCAACCGGATGATTGATCATCGCCGACACCCTCAAGCCAAGTCGCTCGATCCCCGTAATCTCCTGGCGCTGTTGCGACGCCGACATCTTGTGCTTGGCCATACACTCCTCCTTTTAGCTGTATATCCGTACAGTGCATGGAAATCATATACAACGCTGTAGGAAAAGGTAAGCGTGGCAGTAGGACACTTCTTCGGAGAGCCATGCGCGAATAAAACACGTTACGTGTTGACAACTATAAACACATAATGTGATTCTGCTTTCGAGGGGGCGAAAACATCACTCAAGCGCCTGTCATTGCGGGCGATTCGGGATGCGGCTCGCTGCATCAAGGTTGGTAAGGCAATCGTGCCAGGCCAATGATCTTTATCGTCTAGGAGCAAAACCATGGCCGTAAACATCAGTAATCTAACGATCGCAACACCGGTGGCAACTTCCACGACCAACCCCGTCGCGCTGGAGTGCAATGGTGCAAAGGCGATAGCACAGTTCCCCAGTGTGGTGACGGTGCTGGGCGACGGATCGATTCAGTTTTCGGCACCCACCAAAGGTGCATCGAGCAAAAGCACCCACCGCACCCGCTGCGAGTGGAAAGAAGCAGCTTACTGGTCCATCGCCAGCGCATCGCAGCATATCAACTACCAGAAGATGACGCTGATCAAGGTCAACTCGGCGCAGAAGGTCGTTGTCTCGCAGATGCATGTGAAGAACGACGACAGCCCGCCCATCAAGGTCTTCTGGCAGAAAGGCAAGATCACCATGGGCTTTCGCGAGGACTTCAACCAGACCGATCCGGTCAACTCCACAGTGCTGGACAAGGTACCGCTGGGCACGCCGTTCGAAATCACCATTCAGGTAACGTCGGCGGGTGTGGCCACGGTAACCGCAGTGTGCAATGGGGTCACCGGCACGTCCGGGCCGCTGCAACTGGATCAATCGTGGTTCAGCCAGGTTCTGGGTTTCCACGGCGGTGTGTATAACCAGATCGATTACACCGATACCACGCCGGCCAGCGATGGCTCCATCTGCGTTATCAGCGACCTTGCCCTTCGTCATGTGTAAATGCTGAGCGCTGGTGGAAGCCGGCGCACTGCCCCGCCTGGAACGTCATGCCCGCGCGGGGCTTCCAGCTTCCAGACTCTGGAGACGACTCATATGGATGCGACGTTGAGGCGTGCACAGTTTGAATATGACAACCGCCTTCCGGACGAGAACTGCGACAGCGCACTGCATGAATGGCTCGAAAACGGCGTGGAGCAACTGCTGCTTGGCGGCGATGTCCGGTTTCGACGACGCTTGCACGGACCTCAGGCGGTAACCTTCGAGCAATTCGCCGCGGCAGTCGACGAGTTCACACTTGAGCAGCTGTCCAGCGCAGGAATGAGCCCGTCAGTGCTGGGGCGTCTGGTGCTGTCGGCCTGGCGCAAAGCGTCATCCGACGCAGCCAGCGCCGCGGCTGAGGCGCTGAACAGCCCCGACCCGGACGAAGCGCTACGCCAGATTGCTCGGGCCCTGCTGCTGCCGCTGGCGCATGACGGGCTGATTGCTCAGTCAGAAGAGGACGACTTATGAATCATGGATAAGACGTCCGGATTGACGGGCACTGTTCGCCAGTCGCCACAAAAAACCCCGCATCAGGCGGGGTTCGTTTGTTCGTCGGCTTGTCAGGCACTGTTGCCGGGGGACGGCTCTTCGTCCTCATCGACGGGAGGGTTGTCCGGCAAAACCAGATCATCGTCCTCATCGCCTTCTACCGAATCCGGGCCGTCATTCTGGTCTGCGTCACCCTGAGCATCGGGATAGTTCTCTTCCTCGCTGCCTGGCTCAGCCGGACCTGGATAAGCACTTTCGGGCCCATTGTCTTCTCTCACCATGTTGTCTCTCCGCCTGTGGCGCAGGAATTGCGCCGGTTATATTGAGAGAGAAACCGGCGGACGGAAGTGCCCATCAGCAGATGAGCGGTGCTCTACCGAATGTACGCCCGACTCAAAAGTCTTGATCGTTGGCGGATATCCGGTCGATGCATCGACGGCCTAACGCCAACCCTCCAGCCTGTGCTTCGGCATAACTTTCCCAGAAATATTCAGGATTGTATTGCCAGTCCCCTTCGTCCACCTGGAAGCGGACAGTGATGCCTTTCGGGTGGTGGAGGAACTCTACGTTAATCGCACGGCTTCGGTAGGAGCTGTTGAAAGCGGGTAACGACTTAGGCATATGAAGCTCCATGTTTAGCACAACGGTAATGCTTCTATTCCGCTCCACCTCCAATGAGTGGCTCCCGCAACGCGAGGCACTCATTTGGCGAGATATGTAAGACAGTCGCTATGAGAGCACGTATGGGGGGATCTGAGCTTGAAATTTGTTAGCAATCAGCCGGATGGTCTGCGAGATGAATCATTTACTGACACGGGGAGTCGAATGCCCCCGCGAATGTTACACGCGCGAGAAAGCCCAACTTGAGAAGGTTGGGCTAAGTCGTTGAAATAGATGCCCCGATATCTCCAGCGCCCGGGCGCTCGCGAATTTGCGGCAGCGCGATGCGGTCCTGATCTTCGGCGTGTAACCGCCTTGCAAGCGCATGCTCACCCGATACGCGGCCCAATAACGCTCCAACAGTTGGTAGCGCCCGGCCGCCGTACTGGTGACCGGCTTGCCGTTGACAGGAAAGGTAAGGCGTTTGAGCGGGTAATTCTGATAACCGCAGAAACAGGCCGCCGCCGTACAGAACCTTGTAGCCGTCGTCGCTGCCTGTCACGGTTAAGATGCGTTCTGCGTGCGCAATCATATCGAGAAACGCGAGCTCGTTCGCGCGGCCGACCTTTGTGATCGTGTCGAGCACATTTCAAACCCGATACAATGCGGCATCTCGGTACCAAGCAGTTGGTCGGCATGACCAGGGAGCAGTTGCAAAGTGGGATACATGGACTGGCCGGATCTGAAACGACACTGGCGCATAGAGGTAATGGGCGGCGAAGAAAAGGACTTCAAGCTCAAGCGGATGATCCGGCGCATTCGACAGAAAGAACAGGAGCACTACTTGTTCTGGTTCCGACTCGCTCAGTATTTGTATCGCCGCCCAAAAGGTGTCTTCAACTATCCGAAAATCGCTCAGCGAATCCACGCGCGGCTGGTTCGTACTCACGGGATCGATATCATGCTCGCAGCAGAGGTAGGTCCCGGCATCACCTTCGCACACCGCGTAGGCATAGTGATTGCGGACGCCGCACGCATTGGCGAAAAGTTGTTCATTCGTCAGAACACAACCATCGGCGTAAAAACCAGCGGACAGAAGGGGCTGATTTATATCGGCGATAATGTTGAACTGGGTGCAAATGTTTGCATTATCGGCGACGACATCCGCATAGGGGATAACGTGAAAGTCGGCGCCATGGCCTTCGTGAATAAAGACATCCCTGATAACAGTGTTTGCTACACCAAGCATGTAATCACCGTCATCCAGGGCTGACTCCACGTCGAAGCGCGAGCCGCCGAAGTCGGCCCGTTTCCATCCTACTGGCCGTCACAGCGCTATCTTCATTCGCCAGCTTCCAGCGAAGCGCTCTCGTCATCGTCGACCGGGCCCACTCGAAGCTCTCGCACGCCCGTTTCCGACCAGAACCGAATCACCGCCCCGCTCCCGGCGGTCATCGACTGGACATGGTCGATCAGGTCTGCCTGGTTGCCGGAGCGCATGATCGGTTTATAGCCGTGCGCCTTGTACAACACCCATGCGCCATCCTCTGCTTCGACACGGAAAACGTCCATTGAAATGCACCCCCTTCGGTTTCCCAGTTGAAAGCCGGAAGGTGCACCTGTTCCCGGCTTCCGCTGAGTGGCGGACTTAACTGGGAAGAGCAATCGCTTCTATTCGCCGAGCTGCCGTCACATCTCCAGACCATGGCGATGTTCTCATCGAGGCGGCGAACAAAAGTGTCGTCGACGGACTCCCGCGGTCCGGTACTCACAATTTTGCAGAGGAAAAAGGCATGAAAATGAACCGAGTCACGCAAATCTCACGCACATGAAAAAGCCCAACCTGAAAAGGTTGGGCTAAGTCATTGAAATATATGGTCGGGACGGAGTGATTCGAACACTCGACCCCTAGCACCCCATGCAAGCGGATGGGGCTACAGCCCAGTTAATACACGGCTCCCAGCTTGGCGCTCGCTGCAACGATGCCTCACTGTGTTTTACCGTGTTTAGCAAAGTCACTCGGAAAGTCACTCGGCGATTTTCTCCCTTCTCCTGGCGTCCTGCCAACGATCACCATCCCACCCACCTCCTGATAAGCTGCGCTCTTTCACGGAAGAGACGACCATGCCGAATTCAGACCTGCTACCAGCACTGCTCTCCAAACTCTACGAAAACCAAATCGCCCTGGAGGCGGCTATCCTTGAGCTGTCCAACTGGGTCGAGCAACGAGGCGGTGCCGACGTGGCCGATAACGCCCGGGGCGCCCTGGACACAATCGACAAGAATGAAGAATTCATTCGGATAACGCTCGCGGTGCTTATGACGCCTGAATGAGCAAGTATCTCGGCGTCCTGCCAACGATCACCCCAACCAACCGCATATCTGTCAAAAATTGCCCGCTTCGCTTCGAGCATCTACATTGTTCCAGCCGGTCCGAATTCCCGTTCGCCCTCTCCGGCAGGCCAGCCTGGTGCATCCCTCACCGGGCTGGCCATCTTTTACCTGCAAGAACCCACTGTCTGAAATCCAATGCGCACCGGCGCAGGAGACGCCATGACCCTCGACAAAGTCGTAATGCCCGATATGGTCCGCAAGGAAGTGAACAGGATTCTCTCGGACATCGAGCTTGCCGATGGCGTGATCGAACTGACGCACCTGGGCGGAATCGCCGAGGGCTTTGCGAGGGGCCTGACCTGCGTCGGGGCGATGCGAGCGGCTGATATCGACGCTATGGAGATTGCCTTCAGCCAGGCATTCGACCGGCGGATGGCCGAGCTGCGCAGACCCTGATCTGCCCGCAGCTTGTCGGAGCTTCCTTGCCTCACGATGACCTGCCGAATACTGTATATAAAAACAGTGTTGAGAAGTACATCATGGACATCGATTTCGCAGACGACTGGCTCGGCTCCCCAACAGATGAACAAATGCTCCGCCAGCATGCGCATTTGGTGACAGAAGAAAACCTGCTGCTGCGCATAGAGATCAACCGGTACCGCAACCATGTGGCCAGGTTGGTCGACATGCATGCGCAGGTGACGAAGGAACGGGACGGCCTGCGAAAGGAACTCGCTGACGCGAACGGGCGGATATCGGAACTACTGCGGGCCGCCTGTGAGAACTGGAAGACAGTCAATTCGCTGCAGTACTGCCTCGAACAGCGCGAAGCTCTCCTTATGCAGCACAACGTCCCGCCGAGAATGTGGGGCAAAGGCGAGACGCCTGACGCTCACCTCAACGAATCATAAGCCCGCTCGCACGCCTGCCCAGCTATTCGACTTGCATCAGCGATTCGCGCCAGCTCTCCCGCTCTCTCGTCAGCCCGGCGGCGCAGGTCGGCAAGCACAGTGGTGAGGTCTCGGACTGTCGCGCTTCCCTGGGCAACTCGGGTATCGCAGGCGGATCGGCCGGCAAGTAGCTTGTCGACTTGCTGCTGCAGGCTGTCAGCAGTAGAAGCAGCGACAGCAGCATCATCTGCCGCAGCTTTGATCTGGTGTTGGGCATCGTTTCGTACCTGGTTGATCTCACGTTGGCGCCGCTGCTCTTCGACGCGTGCCGCCTTGTTCGCCTCGCTGGCCGTTTTTTCGACCTCGGCCACATAGCCGGCGTGCTCTGTTCGGGCGGTGGCCAGAGCGAGAGTCTGGTAGACCAGCGCGCCGGCGAGCAAGGCGATCAGCAGCATGACCGCCCATACCTGCAGTGGTACCGCCTTGAGCAGTGCCGTCATGCGAAGGTCCCGCCAGCCTTATCGAAGAACGCCAGCAGCTTCTCTGCCTTGTGCGGGTTCTGGCCGTAGTTGTTGCCGGGAAAGCTGGCCCAGATGTTGGAGCATTTCTGAATGGCCTCGACGATCCGCCCGGCCTTGATGTCTTCCAGCGCTCGGCGCTCCCGAATCTGTTCCAGCGCGATGCGATCCTGATTCTCCGGCGTGTAACCGCCTTGCAGGCGCATGCTCACGCGGTACGCATCCCAATAGCGCTCGAGCAACTGGTAACGGCCGGCGGCCGTGCTAGTCACGGGCTTGCCGTTGATGGGAAAGGTCAGGCGCTGGCGTGGGTGATCCTGATAGCCATGGAACAGGCCACCGCCGTACAGGACGTTGTAGCCGTCGTCGCTCCCCTTCACGGTCGAGGTGCCTTCCGAAAAGGCGATCATGTCGAGGAAGACGAGCACGTTCTCGCCGCCGGCCATCTGCGCGGAAATTCTTGGCATTGCTTTTCTCCAGACGAAAAAAAGCCCGCGCTAGGCGGGCTACTTGACTGATAAATATTCGTTACGAGAGACGCACGTTTCGGGAGTCGAACCGGTCAGGAAGACAGGGGACATCCGTCAGGACCGTGATCAGTTCCTGCCAAGGCATACTACCGGTGTGCTTTGCCGCACAGCCGGGTACATGCACAAAGGGGCGCGCTGCGTCGTCAATCGACTGCGCGTTTAAACACTGGCAACAGAGAACGAAGCTTCCAAACATTGACCAGCGGCCGTTCCAGCCAATCATTCTTGCACTGAGCACATCGCTTCTACTCAGCTTCTGGCAGTACTGGTTCAAATCAACTGACATCGCACACCTCCGTATGTATGGCGAGGGACATCCAGATCCCTCCCCTCATTCATGAATAGCTCATGTACCACATGAGCTTCTATCGATTAGCTATTGCAACGGCCGGAAAAACGCCTGAAGCGTATAAGCAACCGAGAATGTGCGGTGGCTCTTCTCCAGGCAAAAAAATACCCGCTCGACGGCGGGGTGCGGGTGTTGCGTTCGGCACTCAGGCGGCAGCGGCTTCGGGCTCCGCGCCGGTTGCGGCCTTTAGCGCTTTCAGTTCAGCTCGCAACTCTTTCACTGCGCCCATGAGGTCGGTGATGAGCGCCATTGGCTCAAGCTGTTGAACTCGAGCATTGCCTTCTTCGTCGACACCGTCTTTTTCCCCGGTAGCTGCCAGCGGGTTTACCGCCTGCGCCTCATGCGCAATTAGCCCCTGATAGGTAGTGCCGTCACCTTTGAAGACGTCACCAAACACCTTGCGCTGATAGGTCACAATTCGGTACGCGTCGATCCTGTCAAGGTAAGAGGTTACTTCGGCGTCCTTGATGTATTTTTTAAACCGATGGTCGGAACCGAAGAGCGTCATTGTTCCGACGTAGGTTGCGTCAATCCAAACGTCTACGTTGGAGCCTGTCCAATTGAAGTTATGAACCGTGCCGCCTTTTGCGCCGTTGACGCCGTTACGGCACCACGTCCCGTACGATTCAAACTTTCCGGTAAGGCTTAAAGTTCCAGCTATGCCGTTAGCTAGACGCACATCGTAATCACTTGGCGTGTTGTTAAAGTGGAAGTCAATATAAGGATAGGCCGACGCTATTTCTATCGACGGAACGGTAATCACGCCCGAGCTAGTTAAGCCAGCAGTGACTATATTAGGCACGTTTAAAAGACCCGCATAACTATAGGTCATGGCCGGCCCGCCTGCACTGTTATCAGCGTTGACCGATTGCCAAGTAAACCCGCCTAGTCCCCCGCCACGATTACAGATGAAGTTCATGGCGCCATTAAAAGCGTAGCCCCCTGTGTTCCAACCGATGTATCCACCTTGGATATTATATCCGCCTGCGGCGGCGCGAAGTGCCATTCCGCCTAGAGTTGCGTAGTAATTACCAGCTTTTAATCCGAGGGTGTCTAATGCCGCCGGCCCGTTGTTCGCCCCTGTGCCGCCTTTAGCTACAGGCACTACGCTTTCGGTAGCTACCGAGCCCAACCCTAGGTTGGTGCGAGCCGTCCCAGCATCGGTGCCACCGGTCCCGCCTTTCGCTACCGGCAGGGTGTCGTAGTTGCCGGTTGTGCCCAGCGCAGCCAGCTTCGAGCCGAACTGGTTCACCAGCGCACGCAGCGCGTCAGCCGAGTCCTTGACGTAGCCCTGCATCGGCGCCAGTGCATAGCTTCCGCCGTTTGCGGTCGGCCCTTGGTACGCTGGCGATATCGACATGGCCGTGTCGCTGGCGATGTTGGTCACTTCGTACCAGCGCCCGTCCGGGCCGCGGAAGGCGTCTCCCACTCGGGTGTTGGCAATGAATGCGGTACCGGCGCCGATCACGGCATTGGAATTCAGGACGACAGAAACCGTCCCGGCTTTGTACCAGGGCATATGCGCTCCAGGTCAGTTGTAGTATCGATTAATGGGGAACTTGCAGACGGGAATACAGAAACTGGTGTCGTTGATACCTTGGTAGTACCAATATCCGCCACCAGCGATGGTGGCTGTGATCTTCAGCACGGGCAGGTTATTTTCCAGCAAGCTAATACCCACAAAGCCCGCGCCTCCTGCAAACCACATTACTCCGCGGTCGATTGACGAGACGGATATGAAATCGTCGCCGGCGATAACCAGGTCGCTGGTATACACGTCCACTGTGCTGCCTTGGGTTCTCGTCCATTTTTTCGCAAACTTGCTGTACGTAACGGCCCGATCATCAGAAGCAAAAATCGGATTCGCTGCCCCGTCATAGAGTTCAAGTCCGTACATCTCTTTGCTGGTCTGGTTCGAATATTTGCACGCCACAAACTCCATATCGTAGTTCTGGAGAGAGCTTCCACCTCTCACAGCAGACGTCACGGTGAAGCCCGTCCAGTTTCCCGGGCCGCCTGCCAGCGTGATGTACACGCCGAGCGAGCTATGAACACCTCTTACATGCCGGAGGAATATCTGAGGGGCTTCGGTAGTCTGAATCGCCTTTGTAAACGTGACTGCCCCAGATCCTTCTCGGTCCGTGTAGCGTGAGGTGATCTTGAAATTCCCCCTTTCCGAAAACACGAGCATCCGATAGTCGTTGCTGATCAAGATGGAGTTGCTGTTATTCATGACGGATAACCCGTACTCGTCCATCAGATCACCCTCACCACTTCAACCACACACTCAACGTTGTTTTCGAGCCATTCGTCGGCATAGTTGCTTCCTACACCGGTCGCCCTGCGCCTGTTTACGTAGGTGTAAATCGCGATTTGCGTGCCTCCCAAGTCTCTGTAAACCGGTACATAGCCCCAAGCATCTGGGTATCCGGGCTGCGCATACTGGGCGTAAGCGCGGGGGGTGATAGTCACGAAGCATCTAGAGGGGTCATATCCCGGCACATCCATAAGGATGTAATCGGTCCGCACCCCACTGCCGGTTGCTCGTTTGGCGGGGATCAAAAGCTCTGCGAGCTTCTGAATCGTGAAATCCGCCATGCCGAGCGTCAGCACCCCGTTTCCGTCAGAAATTTCTATGCCGTATTCCATGGTGATGGGTTACCTCAGCTTGCCCAGACGAACCCGCAGAACGTTGTTGGCGTCGTAAACCGAAACATTCTGAGAGGTGATGACCAGTCGGCCTTGCCCAGCGATGGCGCCGTTGATTTCCAGCGTTCCGTCCTTATTCAGGATCCATCCGGACTGACCTGCGACGTAGTTGGTCGAGCTGATGTAGCTGCCGATCTTGGCGTTGGTGATGGTGCCGTCCTGGATGAAGGCAGACCGGATAAAGCTCTGCCCGCCGGTAATCGCGAAGAAAGCTTCCGGGTTCTGGGTGCTGGTGTTCATCACTGCGAAGGTATCTGCGCGGATCACGAAGTTCGATGTGGTCCCCGACGCGCCACCTTCAAGGCCCAGGCCGAAACCCGCTGCATATGGCTGGCCATTGGAGGTCAGCTCCATTTTCACGGACCAGATGGACGCAAGCTTTCCGTTTGTCGTGGCTTGCGCGGACGCCGTCTGCTGGATCGCAACAGAGTTCTCGCCCGCCTTCGCGTTGAGCTGGGTGATCGCCTCTGCGGTAGTGGCCTGATTGGTGCTGACCACTTGCCGCAGATCGGTTACCTGAGCCGCGTTCTCGCCCACCGTCGCCGTCAGCTGCGTGACCGTTCGCGCAGTGGCCTCATTCGCGGTCGCTGCAACCTTTGCCTCGGTAATGATGCTGGCTGTGCTGTCCCAACCTTTCAGAGCGTCAGCCAGCTCGCCCTCGCCGTTGTCCTCCCGGTAGGCCGCGCGCAGCGCCTGCATGGAGGCCGCTTGCGCAGTGACCGCGCCGTTGAGCTCGATCAACTCAGTGGTGTGCGTCTCCACTTGCTGAGCCAGGCCATTGGCCGTTGCCAGCATGTCGCCCACGTCCTCCCAGTAGGCAAGGTTCAGCGGCGGCGTGTTGGCCGGGACATCCTGCTGCGCCTGATAGATGCGCCCGTCGACCACCACCATCTGGCCTCTGGTGTAGGTTCCGTCAGGGTTGTAAGCCTTCAGGCCGTCCAGCGCGTCGATTTGCTCCTGCAGGCCGTCGATCAACTCGATTTTGTCCTGAAGGTCCTGGCCGAGTTCGGTTTCGCCGATCTGGCCAGCGATCAGCTCAAGGATCGGTGCGGCGTCTGAGCCGGACTGCCCCATGACGCCAGAGCCGACCGGATACCACGGACCGATGTTGCCTGTCCGGTCGACCAGTCGCGCCCAGAAGAAGAAACGGACGCCCGCCAGCAGGCCCTGCATCGTGTACTCGGCCTGCGGGTAGGCCAGGTCGCTGAGCTTGGTCGCCGACGCCAGTTCGGTCGTCGGGCCATACCAGATCTCGGTACGCTGGGTGTCTTCTGCACCAGGCGGGAACGTCCAGTTCAGCCTGATACCGAAGATCAGCGACGAAGCGGTGAGGCTTGTCACTGCCGGCGGCAAGCCTTCCTTGCCCTTCAGCTGCGTCAGGATCGACGTGCGCCAGTTCGAGGAGATATCGAAGGCGCTGACGGCTCGAACGCGCGCCAGGTAACCGCCCGCGTAAATACCGGTCACGTCGACACTGGTCGAGCCGGTGCGCTGCACCTTGATCCAGTTGCCGTTGTCCTTACGCCACTCCACGTCATAGGCAACGGCGCCGCTTACAGCTGGCCAGCTGATCGTCATGGTGGTGACGGCCAGACCCTGGGCGATGGCGGTGGTCGAAGTCAGCGATACGCTGGCAGGCGCAGCAACAACCGTGATTGGAATGACGCTGATCGGGCGCTCTTCGAGCCGCGCGCCGGTATCGATGTACGCGAACTTGCTGGGCTCGTACTGCAGGGCGCTGATTTCGTACTCGCCCTCGGCGCTGCGTCTGGTGCTGAGCACCCGATACAGCGGAATGGCGAGGTCGTCGGCATCCAGCGCCCACTGCAGTTCAGGAATCGGGGTTTCGCTGTAGGCCTTGGTCACGGTAAGCGCCCGGCCGGCGACGGACTCAACCGTCCGGCCCTCGGCCTTGCCGCCGGGCAGGTTCACGATCAGGCGGTCGCCAGGCTTTGCCCGTGTATCCCGATCGAGGGTGACGACCTTGCCGGCTGCCGTCGCGATGCGTCCGCCCACTTCCCGGCCTGCCAGGAGAGTGTCAGCAACCGGGATGATGTGGCCGGGCAGCGGGATGGCGCCCTCCATGCCAGTCTTGAACGTAACGGTCCGGTCCTGGTTGTTGCTCAGCACCACCCACTTGCCACGGCGCTGGGCTTCCGACGCCCGCGTGCAGCCGATCGCGCTCAGCTCCGTGGGCTTGTCTCCGAACCGGCGCTGCATGTCCAGGTCGGCGAAAGGGATGACATCGGTGTCGTAGTTGTTGTCCGGGTTGTCGTAGCTGACCAGTGCGCGGGTGTAGCGGGTCTTCGCCGAAGCGCTGCCGTAGCTGAACTTGCCGTCGATGACATTGGCGCGGGTGAATACGTAGTCGAAGTCCTGCGCGCGCGGCATGTCGGCCTGCATCACCAGTTGCCCCTGAGCCCAATAGGTCATGGCGCGGTAGATACCGGCAATGTCGCGCAGCAGCGACCACGCTTCTGCCCTGCCCTGCAGGTTCATGTCGCACAGGAATCGAGGCTCTTGGCCACCGACGCCGTTGGGTACCAACTGGTCGCAGTATTGCGCGATCCGGTACAGCTCCCACTTGTCGACCATGAACGACTTGATGCGTTTGCCCAGCCCGAACCGGTCTTCGGTGCAGATACCGTAAGTGACCCAGGCCGGATTGTTGGTCCAGGCCTGCTTCATGGTGCCATCCCACACACCGGAGTAGGTTCGGTTGACCGGGTCGTAATTGCTCGGCACCTGCCATTTGCGGGCCTTGCACCTTACGGTCACGGCGGGGATGTTGGTGAACTGCTCGGCGTCGAACTCGATATACAGCAGCGCGGTGTTTGGGTAACGCAGCTTGGCGTCGATGACCTCGGTCAGCCCGGCCACCAGCATGGTGTCGGCGATCCTGTTGGTGTTCTGGTTCGGAGTCAGGCGGCGCACGCGGATCTGCCAGCCGCTCGTTGCCGCCGGCAGGTCGATACGGCGCGAGCGCTCATAGCGGGTGGTGGTCTTGCCATCGACCGCTTCGGACAAAACCTGCTGATACGATCCGCCATCAGTGGCCACGTCAATCGCGTATTCAATTCGGTAACCGCTGACGTTGCCCTCGTTGTCCTGCTTCTGGAGCGCGGGCCAGGCCAGACGCACGCGCACCGCGGAAAGCTGAGTGTTGGTGACCGAGCGAACCCATGCCGCATCACTGCGCAACTCAACGTTCACGGTCGTTTCGTTGTCCACGGACGGGATGCCGGGGATATAGGTCTGGTCGACCGATCCGGGCCGCCAGTCCCACTTCACGTTCGGGAAGTTGACGTTGCCGCTCGCGTCCTGAATCGGCGTGTTGTCCAGGTAGATGTCTGCCGCAGTCGGCGTGCCTTCGAACTCCCCCTCACCTACTGCGATCAGTAGCTTGGCAAGGTTGGTGGAGCGCAGGCTATCGGCCGCTTCAGATGGAGCTTTCGGACTGCTGCTGCCGCCCTTCTCACCATGGATGTCGAGTTTCAGTGCAGCGCCCATGCTTTTCTCCAGGCAATAAAAAACCGCCCGGAGGCGGTCGCGTCTTCGTTGTCAGTTCAGGTTTTGTCTTCGGCGTAGATCGATGCGGAAATAATTGCACCGCCCCAGCGGCGCTCGCCGATGCAGATCGGCACCGGATTGCCGCTGGCCGTGGTGTTCTTGGCGCTACCAAAGGCATAGGACGGCATGTTCTCAGGCGAGGCGCTCTGGCTCAGTCCACCCGCTTGCGGGCTGAGCATCTGGATTACGCCCCCTGCGACCAGCGCGATGCCCACACCTGCGGTCGGCGCTCCGAAAAAACTGGCGGCGATTAAGACAACACCCAATATCGTTTGCAGGATTCCGCTGCGCTTACTTCCGGTGATGACGGGCACTACACGAACCTCCCGCGATCCGCCTCGGGCGAAATCAGCCTCGGCGACATTTTTTCGGTTGCGAAAGATCGCAAAGCGCATGCCGAGCCCGTCGAGCCGGCGTATTTCCTCAGCGAATCCCGTGAGCGTCGCTTTGAGCGCTTTGAAGACTTCCCACGTCTGGCCCGAGTCGACCTGCCGGCGGTGTACTCGACCGAACTTCTGAGCCAGTGATCCGGACAGCAGAATGGTGGTCATCTGGGGGTGATGAATTGAGTTCACTTAGCCTCCTTGTGCCGGAGAATCAGCCGGGTTCGTTCCAGCCATGGCCCGCCGAATACAACGATCTCGCTCGGGCGGCCATAAAGATGGTGAAGAAGAAAAGGGCCAGGGCCGTACACTGCCGCCCCCTCGCCAGGCAAGCTCGGGTCACTGCCAAGATAGATGCCGGCGTGATTCGGGTGCATCGTCCTGCCAACCTCCATGACGAGCATGTCGCCACGCTGCGGCTGGTCTACCCGGTAGAAGCCAGCATCCTCGTAGTTCGATTCGTACAAGCTCTCGCTATCGGCAGACTCCCACCAGCCATCAGTGCGCTTGAACGCTTCAAACTCCAGTCCCCACTCGCGCCTGTACCAATCGGCGCAAACTTGCCAGCAGTCCCACGCTCCGTGAACGAAAGGACGTTTAAGCAATGGCGTGTTGCCAGCCGGGACGATCGTCCGTAGATCCCCTTCCGGCCAGCTGAGGATATGCCAGGGCAACTCGGTCGCCTCGCACATCGCCAGATCGCGCGGCGACGGCCTGCTTGTTGCGTCGGGATGCGAGTGCACTACCCCGATCACCTGGCCGGCATCCTCCGCCGCCGCGTAATCCTCGGGACTGATACGGAACTCTTCGTTTGGGTCGCTCGCTGCATTCATGCAGGGGAAGTACTGCTGCTTGCGCCCCACGGCCAACAGCAGGCCGCAACACTCGCGCGGGTACTCGGCCGCCGCGTGCGCTTGCACGGCCGTCAGGATGTACTTGAGCATGTCAGCTCCGGGCTATAAGGGAAACGGCGGGAAAGCCGCCGAAAGGCAGTTCGTTGGCAGAGCCAAACCTTGGCTCGCAACCACGGGTCAGCGTTGCGTCGCACACGTCTTTCTCAGGGTCATCTGTTGGCAACCCGTCCTTGTCCACATACGGGCCCGTGTAGCCGCAGTTCGGCCCGCGGTATCCGCCAGTGAGACACCAGTGGCAAAGCGTGGTCATCTGCCGGCCCACCGATTCGCCACCCACATCGCCCGGGCTCGCCAACTCCCAGCTGACATTTTCCCCATCCTCGCTGGTCTTCTGGTCGATATACCAGATCTCGACGGTTTCTTGCGTGGGATCAGCGTCAGCGTTTCCGCTCGGGTAGTTCTCGGCGTCCAGGTACCGGCCGAGCGTATGACGCATGGTCAGCTTGAACTCGAGCAGATCCTCGAAGGCCAAGCACAGCGCAGTAATGCGCCCATTTACGTTCCCGGCGGAAAACGTTGGCCTGACAGCGGTGCCGTCGCCGTTCGCCTCTATCCCCTCCAGCTGCACAGGCCAAGCGCTGTACTCTTCCCCCTGCCAGTAAATCGGCTTTGCCGGCAGTAGGTCCGCTTCGGCACCCGCCGCTACCAGCTCGGCGGCCGTGTGAGGGATCGCATGCCCATGAAAGCGGAGCACATCAGCCCCATACTCAGAGCCGTCCAGCTCAAAAAGCAGCACCTCGCTGCCAGGCTCAAGCGCTTGAATATCACTGATCAGCGGCATGGCTGTCCCTTAGGGGTGGAATGTCTGGGTGAAAGTCGATGTCAGCGTATAAACGCCGCCGCCGATAGGCGTTACAGAAGGCGCAGTTGCTCGGTAAAGACCCAGCTCGCCAAGGGGTGGCGTCCAAAAGAACGCCTTGTAGCCCCCGTGTCGATCAAGGAAGGACTTGATGAGGAGCGCTTCATCCCGGCTCTCCGTAAAGGAGAGCGGCCATGAATCCTGTTTGTTGTTGATGCCATCGCCGACTACCTGCTCGTACCCATCCCCGAATTGGGAGGAGCGAGTTCGGTAGCTCGGCGTACTTGAGGTGCCCTTGCTGGGGCACCAAGTGAACGTTTCAACGGCCATTAACGAGCCTCCAGATTGATCCGCCTGGGCGCAGTTCTTCGGCTATGGCCTGCTCAGCTCCTCGCTTCGCGACAGTCGCATAGGCCTGCCCAATCGCTGCATCTTCCTGTTTGTTCGTGTTTCCCCCGGATTCGGGGACCAGGATTGACTGCTGGATTACGACTTTGCCCGGCTGCACTCCGGCGGTGCTGCCACGCGAGGCGCCTGAGCCGACATACCCTCCATCGGCATACCCCTTTGAATTTGCGTTCATGCGCTCCAGGAACTCACGCGCGCCGGGCTGGCTGACGACCTCCTTCTTCACTACGAACTCGCCGCCGTGCACCACGCCTTTCGGCTCGTACTTGCCGCCGTTGCCGGTGTAGCCGCCGTCGGAGAAACCGTACTGCGACGAGTAGCCAGCGGCTGATGCGCCGAGCTTCGACGAGGTTGCTCCGGCAGAGCCTGCCGCGAATCCATTTGCACCTGCGCCACCAGCCCCGAGCCCTCCGATCGCACCAATGGCGCTGCTGAGGAAGCCTACCGCCGCCTGACGGATCTGGATGCGGATCAGGTCCGCGATGATTCCGTCCGCCAGATCCTTGAAGGAAAGTTTGCCGGTTCGCACGAAGTTGATGATGCCGTCTTCCATGTTGCTGAAGGCGCTGGTGAACATCTGCCGGGTTTGTCCGGACACGTCGCGCGCCTGCTCCACGTAGGTCTGCATGGCCGACGTTGCGCCAATGGACCAATCAGACTGCGCCTTGTCCACGGCCTCGTAATACTGCGTCTGCATGGATAGGCGGGTTTGCAATGCCGATTGGAGCGCGGAGGTTTCCTTGGCGTAGAGCTCAGGACTGATGCGCCCTTCGTTACGCTGCTGCAGCAGGTTGTCCATCTGCGACTGGTACTGCTGCTGGATGCTCAACTGCTCCTGCAACCGGGCGCGCTGCTGTTCGCCCATGCCGAGACCGGCCAGGCTGTTATCGAGCCCGGTCTGGTCCTTGGCAAGCTGGCTGTTCAGGTTGGTCTGGAACGCGGCGAGCTTCTGCGTCTCCTCGGTTGCGATCTTGCGTAATTCCGTTTCCCGCTCGAGCGCAGCGTTGCGCTTGAGCTGTGCGGTGATCAGGTCCTGATTGGCAATTAGGGACTTCTGATCCGCAGTCAGCGTTTGCTTACCTTTGATGTCGGCGAGCTGCTGCTCCCATTTGATGAGCTGCTGGCCAGCAGTCCCTATCTTGTCGATCTGCCCCTTCTGTGCGTCGATAAGAGCGTTTTGCTGCTGGAGGACCGAGTACTGCTGCCGGGCCTGATCCAGCAACTTCGTGCCGGCGCTTTCCGTGTAGGCCTTATTCGCTTCGCGGGTCGCCTTGGCGGCATCCTTGTTGGCCTGCTCCTGAGACTTCAGCGCGTTGGCGGTGGAAAGAATGGCGACCTTGTCGGCCTCAGAAAGATCAGCGTGCTCAGATATATATCGGTTTGCCTCCTTGACTGCGTCATTGTTGTCCTGAAGCTTGGCGAGCTGTTTCTGCAGCGTGCCGAGGTAGCCTTCTCCTGCTGCGGTGAAGCCTGCCTTTGCTTGGTTGTTCTGCGTCGTGGCTGCAGTATTTTGTCCCATCAGCCCCGTTTGCAGACCTAGAACATCGTTCACCTGGTTGAGAACCGAGATATTGTCGCCGACAACGCCCGCCTGCTTTTCCCAGCTCCTGAGCAGCGCCGGAGGAACTTCGCCGCTGGCGGCAGCCTCGCGCAGAATAGGACCTAGCGCTCCGCCGCTAGCTTTCGCCGCGTCAAGCTTTGCAAAGAGTTCGTCTACCGCCTGTGTCTGCTTGGCGATCTTGGCAGGGTCGACCAAGTCTGCGCTGGAATTACCAACCAGCGCAGCCTCAATCGACTTCTTAAGGTCCTTATAGGAGTTCTCCACCTCCATGGTGGCGCCAAGTTGCTTATCCCTCCATTCGTTTATTTTGGCCTGTTGCTGATCCTGGTTCAGCCTCTGGAACTCCATCCGGAGTTGCTCAACCGTCTTACCCAGGTCTGACAAATCGCCCTTGAGCTTCTCGGACTTGCTACTGAAGTCGGCAAAGGAGACAGCCACGGCACCAGCTATGAACAGGAGGCCGAGCGGCCCTCCGAGCATGCCAAGCAGCCCGGTTCCCGCAGACGCCAGCCCAGTCAGCGCTCTGGACGTGAGGCTTGCTGCCTGAGCGGCGCGCGTCGATGCAACGGTTGCAGCGTTGACGACGGCAGTGGTCTCTCCGTAAGCCAGAACGGCAGCTGTCCGAGCGGCATAAGAGGCCTCGATTTGCGCGGACGCCGCTACGGTAGTCGCCGCGAGTGTGCGCTCTGCAGCAGCCACCTGAGCGGTGATGGCGGCATGCGCGCGGTTTAACTCGGCGAGGCGAGTGAGCGAAGCGGTTCGCCCTTGATCGGTGATCTGCGCACGTAGACGCTGAGCTTCAAGTTCGCGCTCGGCGACTAAGGCTGTCTGAACTGACTTGATTCGGGCAACTTCAGACGCTGCCACTTCACGGTTGGCTGCGACTTGCCGTTGCGCGCCAGCGATCTGTGCTGTTGCGCGGTCGACCGCGGCCTTTGCGTCAGTCTGCTTCGCTTTCGCAGCGGCAAGATCTTGTGCGGCGACTGAGGCGGTCGACGCAAGCAACCGCTGGTTCGCGGCCATTGCAACCCCAGCTTGAGCAGCCTGCTGAGCAAGGCCTCCAGCGATCCGGCCGAGGGCCACATACAGCCCGGTAGTCATGACCTGCTCAAGCGCGGACGTGTTTTCCTTGATGGCAGTGAGCGTGCCTGGAAGACTGCCATCCAGCGCTTTCGACAGGAAAAGGATTTCCTTTGCCAGCGCAGTGCTTGCTCCTGTGGCCTGGTCAATTTGTCCCACGAAGGACGTAGCGGAGTTACCCAGCGCGGTCAGGCTGTTGCCGATTGTGGCCTGAGTTCTGGTGAACAGGTCTTCCACGGCTTTCTGCTGACTCTGTAGAGCTTTCACTACCGCGTCGGCCGTGAGCTTGCCTTCCGCTCCGAGCGAACGAAGCTGTCCTACCGTCTTGCCCATGCCCGCAGCAATGGCCTGCGCGAGAGCGGGCGCCTGCTCCATTACGGAGTTCAATTCCTCGCCACGCAGTACGCCGGAGGCGAAGGCCTGACCCAGCTGGATCAATGCAGCGTTAGCTGAAGCCGCTGAAGCGCCAGAGATAGCAAGGGTCTTGCTGATGGTTCCAACAACACCAGCTACACCCTCGCCAGTCAGCTTGAGTTCTTTCTGGTTCGTGGCTATGCGCTGGTACAGCTCGGCCGTTGCGGTGAGCGGCTGGTAGGAGCTTTGCGCAATCGAGAACACGGCCTTTTGTGCAGCGGCCAATTCGGCAGAGCCATTTGTTACAAGCCGCATGCGGTTGGTCAGTGTGCTGTATGCCTCGCTTGCATCGTACAGCGCCTTGACGCTTAACGCCGCTGCAAGCGGGCCGGCAAGCCCTGCTGCTGCAGCTGCAAGCGACTTCACCTGCCGCTCCAGGCCCTGCACCTGCCCGGAAGCGGTGCGCGCACTGCGTCCAGCTGTATCAACGCTGCCGCTTGCGCCGGAAAGAACAGGTCCAGCCCGAAGGCCGGCCTCATTCAGCCCCTCAAGTGCGCGGCGCACGGCGAGAATCTGCTGCTCGGCGCTGCGCCCATCGACTTCGAGTGCGAGGCGGGATGTCAGGGCCATACGTTTCTCCAGGCATGAAAAAGCCCGCTCAGTGGCGGGCTTGGTGATCAGCGCCTGGACTCAGGCAGCTACTGTACTAACGGTTTGGTCTGCTTCCCGCAGGACGGGCAGTAGAGTGAACCTACCGCTATCTCAACCTGGCAATACGAGCATGGCCGAAGCCTGCCCCGGTAAGGCTCGGGCTGAAGCTCTTGAGCAGGAGTAGACGCAGGTTTCTGCGCCTGTTCTGCCTGACGAGCGGCTTCTTTGGCGCGATAGATTTCGTTTCCTGAACGGATCTGCGCATCGATGCTGGATTTGCTTCTGAAAGCACTGATCTTTTCTTTGAAAAGCAGCACGACGACGAAGATCAGGCCTACAGCCAGCGCTATTGCGCCTGCGGCCGCAACCACCGTCCCATAAGCAAGAGCGCCTGCTAGGAAAACGAAGAGCATCCATGGTGCCAACACCAGTAGGATGAGTACGAGCAAAATAACAATCACCAGCTGCATTGACGAGACTCCCTGTTGATGGCAGCAATCTACCATCAACACGGCGACCAACGAAGGCCCTTAGAAGGTAATCAGGCTCTTTGCTACGGCTGCAGCAGCTGCTTTGATCGTGCTGAACGACAGGTCCAGACCCTTCTCTCTCACCAAGCTGACCGTCTTGTTCCAGATGCTCTGCGGCCTGATCTGGTCCAGAAACTCATGCCCCTCCCACGTCAGCTCAAAGGCATGACACTGTCGCGGCTCACTCAGAAAGGTCGCGCAAGTAGCCTCCAGCAGCCCGGCCTCCTTGAGCAGATAAATGTGGTAGGAAACCAACGGCGCGTCATATCCGGGGATCGAGGTGCCATCGACGTGCTGGTTGTGCCCCTGAATCTCTTCTACAGCGATCAGGATTTTCCTGACCAGCTCCCAATCGCGCTTCATGGCGGCTCCAATACGGTAAACGTGTGGCAACTTTACTGGACGCCCTAACTTTAAGTAAGGGCGTCAACCTTCATCCCTGTCGCTGAGAACCAGGTCATCCAATGCGAACACAACATCGTCGATCATGTCGCGGGGCAGCGCCGCCGGATGCCCCTCAAGCCAGTCATTGATCTGGCTGGCCGAGAGCGGCAGCGGGAATACGCCGGCCATCGTGCTCATGTACTGACGTGCACGACAGACGCTCCGGAAGGTATGCAGCAGGTAGGCAGTGATCGAGTCAATCTCCGGCTCGTCCGGGATGCGTCGCTTCAGGCGGGTATAGATTGCGCGCCTTTTTTCGACGTTGCCCGCCCACTCCTTTTCCCACTCGAAGCGGGCGATGGCTTTCCCACTGCCTCATCTTTTTCCTTCTTGAGGTCAGCCGCGACCTCAGAAGCCTTGGCGAGCACGAACAGGAAGAAATCGACATCGCCCTTGAGCATGTCGCGGCCGACCTGCGGACTGTATTTCAGCGGGTTGCCCTGCTCATCTTCGGCGCCGCTCCAGTCCTTGAGCAGGAAGGTCGCGATCAGCATGCATTGGTTGTCATGCTCGGTCTTCTCGCCCTCGATGATGCCAATGTCGCCCTCGGGAAACTGGGCATCGTTTCGGATCAGGCGGCGGCGCATGCGTTCCAGAGCGATCTGATATTCCTCGTTGTCCAGGCCTACCAACTGAATTTTGGTGTCTACGTCGTAATCGAACCAGCGCGCCTCGCTATGCGGGGCTGGTTCCTTCTTCATTTTCAGGGTCACGGTAGTTCCTCACGCCACGCCAATAAAAAGGGCCGCACCGGCTGGCGTTACTGCCGGAGCGGCCAAAGGAGCATCAGTTACGGGGTTTCAGGCTCGACCGGGGCCGGCGCGCGGGTGATGGTCGGCGCCACCTTCGCTACGGTGTAGTTCAAGGTCACTTCGATCAGATCGCGCTTGCCGCCGTTCGGCAGCTCGCCATCGATCTCCAGCGCCGGGAAGTCGAAGGTGTAGGAGTTGCCGAGGCTGTCAGTGATCGGGAACGAGACGGCGATTGGCGCGCGGTTGAAGCTGTTCTTCCACAGCTGCCAGGCGCGCTGGGACCAGGCCATGGTGATGGTGCCGGTGATCGCTGCTTCGGTGGCGATGTGAGCGCCAGGACCGAGACGTTCAGAGCCGAGGCAGCGCTGCGTCTGCATGCCGTTGTCCAGCTCGATGGTCATACCGGATACGCACGCGATGCCTTCCAGCGATTCGCCGTTGACGCTGACTGTGCCCACGTTCACGTTCGACATGAACGGCGTAGTGGTCGGCGGCTTGACGCCGGCTACGGTGTTTACCGTGCCGTCGGCGTAGTCCAGGCCCATCATCCCGAAGGTGGCGGTGATCTTGCCGTCAGACGGGATTTCCAGCGCGAAGGTGGAAACGTGCATGCCCTTGAACAGGGTGAACACGTTCACGTCCGCGTAGTTCTTCGCGATCGTGAAGGTGCGGCGGGTGTCGCCGATGGTCAGCACGTCATTGTTCCAGGTGCCGTAGAAGGCGGCCTCGAACAGACGGTCAAACGTGCCGTAGGACAGCTCGGCAGTCAGGTCGCCCTGAATGTCGGTGCTGGTGGCCACAGAGCCCTGGCTCAGGCGCGAGTCGGTGATCTCGTCGCTGACTTCGGTATTCACGGTGGGCGACAGGGTGTTGCCGGTCAGTCGCAGGGTGTCGAAGCTGCCCACTGGCGTGACGCCGGGGGTTACTTCGGGAATAAGGTAAGACGTGACTTTGGCGCCGCTACTCATGGGTTATCTCCGTTCTGCGGGCATAAAAAAACCCGCTCAAGGCGGGCCGGGTTGGTGCTTCAGGTTCAACCGGCGCGGAACCGGGTCACAACATTGATCTGGTAGAAGCCTTCGAACTCGCCTGCATCGACCTGACTGGTTTCGATGCACTCAAGGTCGCCTTGGCTCCAGTAGGCGAAATGCGCTTCCAAGGCATCCGCCAGCTGATTCAGCCCCTTCATGCCAGTGCGGATGCGAGCGAAGCACTGGACGGTTATCAGGCCAGGCTTGCGGGTGTAGGGTTGATCGGCCATGCCTGCCATGAAAGCCGTGGCGTGCCCGATGTGCAGGCGGCACCACAAACCCTCGGCGGGCGGCTTGAACATGCCTGAGGTATCGGTGTTCTGAGCTGGGTACTGGGCATTCGGGTAAAAGATGCGACTTTGTCCGATGCCGGTGAATGCGGCCATGCGTTCGGTGATCGCAACGCGGATCTCTTCGTAGGTCATGATGCGTACGCCGCTGCTACGCCGGTGAAGGCCAAGCCAAAAACGCCGTTCGGCGCCTGCTTGGAATGGCCGTTCTCCAGCTTCTCCGCGTAGGGAAGATTGTTTTGGATGTAGATGATCGTGTACGGCTTCAGGCCAGTCAGTACGGCGTTGCCAGCGCTCAGGGTGCCGGAGCCGGTCGGGTCGAGCGTGGTGCTGTTCGAGAGCACTGGCCTGCCGATGCTGACAGTCGTATTTCCGCGAAAGCGGCCAGTGTCGACCGGCGATCGGGTCACGATCTCGCCCAGCAGCGCCATGGCGATGATCCGCGCCTGCTTGGTCAGGTCGCTTTCGATCTGAGCGACGAAGGCTGTCGGGGGAATGCTCCATCCGGCCATCAGACGCTCCTCAGTTGGGTTTCGTAGTGCGCGCCAACCGGATCGATCTGCACGTTGAGCACGTCGAAACCGTTGATCTTGTGGCCTACCTGCGGGACGCCGCCAATCACCTCATTTGTGAGGACAATCAGCAACTGGTCAGTGGACTTGATGCTTTCGCCGTCGATCAGGTCGACGCGGTAGCTATCGAACACGCCGCGCCCGGTGTAGCTGATGACGACTGGCTCGCCGCCCGTCTCGGTCACCGGATCCCATGTGCCGGGCAGCGTGATGCCGCCTGCAAACGCCTGCATGGCGTCGGCCAGGTCGGTATCGAACGCTTCGGCCAGATCGGCCTGCAACTCATCGCGTAGGCCCATGGTCAGCCCCTGTGAACGGCAAAGGAGAAGGCGCTGGCCTTCCATGGCTCGATCAGTGCCAGAGCGAACTGGACGCGGGCCGGGAGTGCAGCGGATGTGCCGCTGACACTGGCGAACGTCTTGGCCGAAGACACAGAGCCGGCCTTGACCGACTTGGACAGCACCTCGCCTTCGGTCTTGGTCTGGTACAGCTCGCCAGCGGCGGCCGCAGCGGCCAGCTCAACGCCAGCATCGATCAGGCCCTGCGGAATGGCGTCGGGCTCGACTGGGCGCAGGGTCTGCGAGTTGAGCCAGGCATTCGCCATAGCCACATAGCGAGCCTTCTCGTTTTGGGCAGCCCACGTCTCGCCCAGGGCGGCGTCAACGGCGGCAATGGTCACGTATTGCATGGGATGCCTCGAATAGGTGGGGCCGAAGCCCCGGTGTTACTTGGTGGTGGTCTTGCTGGTGGACGCCTTGCCCGCTTCGGTCTTCGCGCCGCCGCCGTTGTTACGGGCTGCGGTTTCGTCCGATTCGGTGCGAGCGGTATCAACGCCGCCGGTTTCGCCGACTGTCTGCGGGCCGACGGTGATGTTGCCGGCCGTTCCGCCAAAGCCCCAGCGGGCCTTGTTGTTTGGGTCGATGTGCTTGTCTGGTTCGACTGCCATGATGTTTCTCCTTCAAGTCGGCCAGCCCCGGCTGAGGCCGGCCATCGGTCAGGCCGATACGGTGGAGGTGACGAACGCCAGAGGCACCTGCTTGCGGTCGAACTTGCGCTCCCAGTTGGTCGCCAGAGCCAGGTCGGACCAGTTGGCCGATACCGGGCGTGTGGTGCCGGGCGTGCCGGTGATGGTTGCGCTGGTGAACGAGTAGCCCAGCGGATGCACGACGAAGTTACGACGAGTCCACAGGGTTTCTGTACCGCCACCATTGCCGCGATCAGGAGCGCGCTCGTATTCGAGACCGTCTTCACCCGCTGGCTGTTGCTCTTCGTAGCCGAGCGCGCCCGGACCGAAGATGACGGACAGGTAGCGAGCGTCAGCACCCGTGCCAACAACCGGCATGGAGTCGTCAACCACGACGCGCATCCCTTGGAAGCGACCGAATTCAGGAATCTGGTCAGCCAACGGGGTGAAGTCGATCAGGTTGAGGATCTGCAGCTCGGTCTGCACGGCGGAGTGCATCGCGATGACGCTCAGTCCGCCCAACTGGCCGGAGTAGTCGCCCATGGTGGCCTTGGCGCGGATGATCGCTGCGGCGTTGATGGTGCCGCCAGCATCCACGACCATGTCGCCGCCGTTGCTGGCTACGTTGTCGTTGTAGATACCGATGGTGGTTGCGATGGCGCGGCGCTGGGCCACTTTGCGCCAGTACGACAACAGGCGGCCGGCAACGAATTCCAGCGGGTCCTGCTTGGTGATGTTCTTCACCAGGTTCATGCAGTTCCAGCCTTCGTTGAGGTACGCGGCGCGCGCCTGCATGGAAGCACTGGTGACCGACAGCGGAACGGCGATGTCGGTGTACACGTCGTTCGAGTAGTTCGACTCGATGGACGCATCCAGATCGACCCACCACGGAATGGTGAAGGTGTTGGACGGGCTTGCCAGTAGCTGCGCCATATCGCTGTTACTGGTCAGGATGCCCGACTCGAAGAACGCGGTGCGCTCAACACTGAGCACATTGATGTAATCGCGCAGTTCGTCGCGGAACACGACGTCCGAGAGAATGGTTGGCATTGCGGGGTTTCCTTATTGCTTGGCCGACTTCGAAGCAGCTTTCTGGCGCTCGTACTCGGCGGGATTGGTTCGGCGAAGCTCTACGCGCTCCATGCCGGTGAGTTGGTCAAACGTTTTGGTGGCCCCGCCACCCTTACCCCCGGCAGCCCCGCCGCCGTTCGCTTGCGAGCCGCGCACCAATGCTGCGTAGCGCGGCGCTTGCTGGAATTCCTTTGCCAAATCGTCGAGTGACGCGATGGTGAGGTTGCCCTCGGCATCCGTGACCTTGACCTGGCCGTCTACGATCTTCAGGCGGCGCTGGACGAACTCAGCCAAGATCTCGGCGTTCTCGCCGTCAGCGATGGCCGTGGATACCTTGCTTGCCGCCGACGTCAGGTCGCGACGCTCAATGCTGGCGGTCAGTTCGGCCAGCCGGGTGCGCTCGGCGGCCAGAGCCTGTTCGCTGCTGGCATACAGCTGCTCGAAGTCGCCGCGGGCCTTGGCCGCATCCAGCTCTTTCTGGGCCAGCTTCTCGTCGGCTTCGCGCTTCAAGCGCTTGGCTTCCTTGGCCTCGTCCAGCAGCGTCTGGTTCTGGCGCTTCAGGCCTTCCAGGTCACCGTCACCGGCGGGCAAGCCCTCAACGGCCAGCACGTACTGGTCGCCCTGCACCTTGTACAAAGCCTGCAGAGCGGGTTCGAGTGCGTCGAATGCTGCCTTGTCGATCAGATATTTCATTTCATCCCCCGGATGATTCGCCGTTGGCTCAGCCGCGGGCATAAAAAAACCGGCTCATGGCCGGTCGTGGTTGATTCAGAGTCCTGCGCGCTTGAACGCTAAAGGCTCAAGCTCTCGCAGCTGGTCAAGGGTCAGGGTCTTTCCGTTCGCCGCAACGAAGCGGTCCAGCGTCAGCTCGCCCTTCGAGAACAGGGCGTAACGGCTTGGGCCGAGTACTTCGCGTTGGAAGCTCGCGGGCTGCCGTTCCAGCCATTCCTGATACGTGGTGTTGCTGCGTACAGGCTTTGCCCCGTCTGGTCCTACTGAGGGCCTTGTGGAGCCTGGTATCTCCCGCCGGTATTCGGCCTTGAGCCAGGGAATTTCCGAGGTGCGGCAGTTCCAGTGGAACGGCGGCGACGGAGCCGACAACGGCACGACGGTGCCATCCAGCGACCGGCAGACCGGAGACGTCCGGCCGTCCAGGGTGGCGATCCGCTTCTTGCCTTCGAGGATGTCGTCATTCGCGTTGAGCGTTTCCATGCGCGCCGTGGCGGCGACATGGTTGGTCACGGTGCGAACGAGTGCAGTGGCCTGATCTCGCTGCAACTGGTGGAGCCCGGCCAAGCGTCGGCTGATCTGCGGTGTGGTTTCGCCCAAGGCCGCCCCGATCTGGATTTCTCCGATGATCTCGGCGGACTTCTTCGTCCCGAACTGGTCGAGCGCGCCGCTGATACTGATCTTCTGCACGCCCGTCCGTGCTTCAAGCTTCATCGGCTCGGACAAGGCGGCAGCTTTGATCATCTGCGGCGACGGGGTGTTGAGCTGCACCACAGGCCTGACCACCTGCCCCATCAGCTCGATGCTGAATTTCGACTCGACCACCGACAGTTCGCGAAGGTCCAGTTGTATCTGACCCTTCATTGAGCCGTACACGGCCGCCAGATCGTTTTGCAGCGCTCTTATCTGTTGCTCATACCGTCGAGTGCCGTAAGCGCTCAAGCCTTCCGCAATGCGCTCCTGCGCTGCCTTGATCGCGGTATAAATGAACTTGGCGGCCTTCTTCGCGTTGCCCAGGGCCAGCAGCTCCAGGTAGATCTGATGCCTGGTCGTCTCGCCTTCGAGATATCCCTCACTGCTCATCGTCTACCTCGGCTGGCTTGGACTCCTTTTTCTCGTCGGTTTCGCTGCCCAATATCGGAGCCTCGCCCTCGCGGTCCTCGTCGATGTCGTCGTCGGTCCGGTCTGCCTCGATGACAGCGCCCCTGCGCAGATTGGTGCGCAAGTCCTTCTTGGCGATGATGCCCTGCTGCCACAGCTGGACCTGAGCCAGAATCGCCTGAGCGTCCATGGTCTGTTCGAAGAACTCCTGATTGAGCCAGAACACAGTCCCGTCCTCGTCAGGCGCATCCATCATGAAGCGTTGAGCGTCGAACAGAGCCAGGCGCACCGCCTCGGACACGTTGCCCGCGATAGTGCCCAGTACCGAGTTGTCGGAGGTGTAGCGAATCCGGACTGCTTCAGCCGTCTCGGCACTGCCGCCCTGCTGGACGATCCGCGCGCCGATCATGAGCATCTGCTCTTCTTTGTCCTTCATCAGCTCGCGGGCCAGCTGGGTTTCATTGGCCTGCAGCATGACTGCCGATCCAGAGGTGCCCAGGTTATGCCCGCGGCGCGACCCGATGTGCATGCCGTTCGGGTTCAGCTTGGCGAAATCGTCAGGCGAGATAGCCGTGGTGATGAACAGCGTTGGCTGCGAACTGATGAAGCCCGACTCTTCCACCGTGGCGCTGTTGCCGTAGTGAAGAATGTTCACCTCTGCCAGGTCTTCAAGCGGCGCCTTGTCGATGCTGGCGTCGTTGTTCTGAGAGCCGATGAAGTGGAACGGGATGTGATCGAAAGGCTTGCCGGTCTTGTCGGTCGGTGTGCTCTCTTCGACGTCTGCCATGTCTTCCCGGTACAGGCGCTGCACGTACTGACCGCCGACCAACATCAGCGCCCGGTATTGGTCCACAGCAGTGAACTCGAAACCGTCCTCGGTCACTTTGTTGACCTGCTCATGCAGCACGACCAGCGTCAGCTTCTTCACGCCTTCGATAACGTCTTCGCGCCAATTGATGATGCTGGCCGCTGGATAGAAGTGGATGAACGACTTCCTGCCGCCTTCCTGAGCCTTTGTCAGCGAAACCTGACCCTCTGGCAGCAGGACCTTCGGAAAATCAACCAGCAAGCCAGCGCGGCCCGTATCGAGGCATTCGCCGGTTAGCTCCTTGCTCATCTGCTCAAGGCTGGAACCGTCGCCGGATACGTTCTCCAGCAGGTACTGGATGCCGGCCGGCAGCTCGACTTCAGCAGTCTTGCGGAACACCGCGCCCAGCAAGCCGGTGCGGGTGCGGCCAACCACGTTCAGGAACATGGCTCGCTTCTTCAGCTGCTCATACCGCGCCAGGTTTTCCGGACTCAGGTTGAGAGGATCCGGCATCGGCAGATATTCGTTGTACTTGCGGACCTCGCGAGGCCCAGCCACGCAGCGCTTGACCAGCTGCCAGCCGGGCAAGGCCTCCGAGTACTCTGCCCGGACGGCACTGTAGTTCGGCATGCGTAGAACCTCAGAATGTGAATGTGACAGGGATGTGGGTCATGACTGCGCGCTTGGTCTTGGCGACAGCGAAGTAGCGGAAGGCGTCAGCGGCGTGGGATGACCAGTCGTGCAGTGGCTTGTCTTTCCAGCAGCCCTTCTTGTCGTCCCACTCCTTGCGGTAGTTCTCCAGGCAGGTGATGCCCTCCTCGCACTTGGCCTCGTCGAAGGCGCAGCGTGGAAGGATCTCGCGCACCTGGTCGATGCCGTCGTCCACGCCGATCTTGGGAACGACCTGAAACGTCAGACGGTAATGCTGGCCGTCAATCTCGTAACCCTCGCGCGCCACCTCACGCCGGGTCTTCGCATCGCTGCTGAACTCCCGGTTGTCGATGTCGTGCGGCCCCCAGTGCTCGCCGTAGGTGTAGCCGCGGTCCTTGAGCACCTTCATGTAGTGCCGCAGGCCTTCGCCGCTGTTCTGGTAGAAGTCGACGATGTGGAATTCCTCACCAACGATCCGGACGAACCAGATCGACGTCGAGTCGCCCACGCCGATATCCCAGAACGTGTGGACAGGCTGATGGCTGTTGTCTGGCAGCACGCCGATGCGCTGCGAGCCGTAGAGCTTGGTGAACTGCTTGGCGTAATACGCGCCTTCAATCGACTGCTGGAAGGCCTCGGCGGGAATCGACGGGTACTCCCGCTTCATGTCGTCGCCGAGCGTCTTCTCTTTGGCCGAGTACCAGGCGCGCTGGCCTGGGTTCGTGACGATCCCGTGCTTGGCGTGCAGCTCGTTGAAGTAGTTCGTCAGGCGGTCAGGGATGACCACATCTGTCGGGTCGAGCCAGTACAGCGCGTTGCGCCACCAGCTGAAGAAAAAGAACTTCCAGTCCAGCAGGCCCAGCGGCACGCCGGAAAGCTGCTGCTTCTCAGCGCTCTGCGAGTAGTCGAAGAAGTAGCCCGCCCTGCCCTCCGCCGTCGATTCGATGGTAACGAAACAGTCGGCGGCGACAGCCTCGAAGGCCCCGGTAACGATCTCTCGGGCCTTGTGGGGGAACTTGGCGCAGATCTTCCCGAACTCGGATACGTGCAGATACCGTAGAGTCCCGCCCCGGAAGGATGTGGACACGTAGAGCGATCCGCCCTTGCTGAACACAAGCTCACCAGCAGCATCGTTAAAAGCAGGGTTTGCAGCCCGTATCTCCTTGGGAAGGTTGTCATACGCATACTTGATCTTCTCGCGGAACAGGCGCTTGGCGTCGTTCAGGGTGTGAGCGATCAGCGCGCACTTCGCCGACTCAAACAGGGCCGCATCCAGCTGCACGATGCAGACCAGCGTCGTGAACCCCAGCTGACGAGCCTTTAAGATGATGTTGCGGGTGTGCATGCCCTGGAAGTAATCAATCTGCTCCTGCGTCATGCGGAAGCGGACCTTCTTCCCGTTCTTGTCGGTGATGAAGTACAGGTTGTTCAGGCGCCAGAACCGATCCCTGAGCAGCTTCATGTGCTCGGGCTTCATGTCAGGCGTCCTTCGATAGTTCGTCCATCAGCTTGGACAGATCGTCTGCGTCGTTCCCGCCCTGCTTACTGTCGAGGTCGTAAGCCTGGCGTTCAAGGCTGATCAGCGTCTTCAGCGTCTCGGCCATTTCCTTCATGGTCTTGGAGCGCCCCGGCAGGTCGATGATCTTCTGGTACAGGTCGTTCCGCTTGTCCTGGCCGTTGTCGTCCTCAGAGCGCAGCAGCTCGCCGAGCTCTTCGAACAGGTGACGGTTGTCAGTCAGTCCTTCCAGCTCATCCAGCAGCTTGTTGGTGAGTCGCCGGCCGCGCGATATGTCGTTGCGGTGAGCCATGCGTATGTTCGCAATGACTTCCGCATTGACCTCAATTATCTCGCGCTCGGTATCCGCCTGTTTGCTGGATACCTCGATGGATACCGTGCGCTTGGATACCAGCGCATCGGCCTTGGCCTGAATCTTTGCCTTGAGATTTCGCTCCCAGCCATCCCGCTTGGCGCGCTTGTTGATGGCGCCGTGGGTAATGCCTTGGGTCGATGCGATCTCGCGTATGGAAAGCAATCCGGCCCGGTAGGCACGTTCAATCGCCTCCCAGTCGGGTTGCTTGGCTGTCATGGTTTGATCTCGGTAAACTTAAGAGGATTGAAATAGTGGCCGATTGCCGGTATTAGTGCCCACTCATTCATCTGAAGGAATAAGCAATGTCAGAGCATTTCAAAAACCTCATGGCGAACACCGGTTTCGGGCCTGGAACGGCGGAAGACCAAAGACAAGCGGCGGTCGCTGCGGCACTTATATTGATTGCCGCTAAAGTCTCCAATTCGCCAGATCGCTCCACAATCGTCAAAGAAGAGCTGGAAAGGCTCTCGACTTATGCCGACCAGATTCAGCAAGCGCTCAAGGTTTCTTAAGTCACCCGTGCCGCGCTCACTCGCGGCACATCTGCTCCAGCCACTCCTCAATCATCCTGCGTAGCACAGGCTCGGTCAGGATGCTGGATGGCTTGTCGCCCTCGATCACTGAGCGAACCAGCGCGACAGGGATGACGTGCGGCCCATCAGACGCAACCACACACAGGTGCGGACGCTGATCCGCGATGTCGTGGATTTGAGCTGTCATTGGGGTTACTCGACTGTGCAGTTGGGCTAGGTCGGACGCGGACAATTCCGCCAGCTCAGCCAATAAAAAAGCCCAGCGGATTAGGCTGGGCTCAGTGGATGGTTGAAGCGTGGAGCGATATCAGCTCTGGCTGTTCCTGCTCGGTCCGGCCGGCAAAGGGCCGAGCCCTACTTCCGCGCCATGCTCGCGCATTTTGCCTGCTACCCGCTCCAGCTCATCAGGCGTGAGCGTCAACAGCGCCGCCATGTAGAAATGCATGTGTGGGTTCAACTCGCGAGGCTGGGCGCCGCCGGTGTACTTGCGCCACTGGGCGCCTTGGGCAAGCCCGGCCAGGTCAGCCATTTGCGGACTGGTAAAACCGAGTTCGTCCTTGAGGCGCGCCAGATCAGCCGCGGTTGGCGGCTGGTAATGTTCGATTCGTTTCATATGAGTCCTGACGCCCCGCCGTGGCAGGGCTGAAAAAATGGTTCAGAACAGGACTCTGAAGGCGACCCAGGAAACAGCCAGCGCAAAGACAGCGCCAGAGGCTGCAGACAATATGATATTGCGGGTCTCGTGACGGGGCGCGGCGCGGACTTCGTCGCCCAACTGTGCCAGGTCTTTGCGCATTTGCGCGATTACTTGATCGTGGCTCATGGTCATCCTCTCTCGGGTATCGGGACAAGCCTATTGCCTGACCCTATGTGCGTACTCTCGCCCGAATCGGCTCAAATCTCAAGAGCTACCGGGCAGTAGCCCCGATCTCTCGGGGCTCGTTGCTTAGAATTTGTGGATGAAGGCGGCAGCTGTGACGATTACTGTGATCAGGCCCCCTGTCGCTACAAACGGGTAGAAGCTTGTTTCCCGTTTCAGCTTGTTGGTCTCTGCGATCATCTTTCGAGTCTCGGCTACCAACTTGTGAACCTCAGCTTGCAGTTTCTCAAGCTCCAGTTCTTCTCTCTCGCTTGGCATTTTCCATCCTTTCGGGTTCCGGGTTGCACCCTCTGTGCCGCCCTTGAGATACATTATGTACCCTTAAGGTACACTCTGCAACCTTTATTTATGCCTTAACTGCCGAAAGTGGAGAGCTCGCGCCACGAAATGGCGGTGCCTGTTTCGTGGCGCGGTGCTCTATGCTCTCCAGCAACTCGGCACACGACAAGGAATGACGATGCAATTCGACTGGCACTCAGGACCGATCACTAGATCCACCCCAATCGACCAAAACTATAGGAACACGCAGAACGTGCGGCGATTCCTCGCTGCCGAATGCGGCGATGGCTTCAGGTTTGATCGCGCACTCATGGCGTGGATAAAGAGTGGCGGGCCGTCGACAGTCGGTGATATCGCAGACCAATGGTCCCGTTTGCAACGATGATCATGCACAGATGCTTGCGGCGCGGTCAGCGAATCATGTCGGTGAAACTGCGTGGCAGCATCCGGGCGACGTTGCCTCTGGCGTAGATCACGAAGAACAGCACGCACAGCATCACGAGCGTGAGCGGCGGCTGGACCACGGCGGAGAACTGGTTGAAGTTCACGGCGACCCGGTAGGCCTCGGCGGCGTTGGCACCTGCGAACGCTGCGGCAATCGCGCCGATCAGCTTGCGGTGTTTGGCGGTTCCGCTCTGATACCCAGCCACCACCAGAAATATCAGCAGGTGGCAGGTGCCTCGCGTACCCAGCAGAACATCAGGGATCACGCTGTCGAGCCAGATGGCGACGGCGTTTACCCATTGCAGAAATTCATTCATCGCGCTTTCCTCGTTTGAGGAAGGCCGGCAGGAACCCCTTTGCGAAGGTTGCGAACCAGTCTACCCAGTCAGGACGCGGCCCGCCGTCTGCCCAGCGCTTCAGCGATCCGAACACCCAGGATGCAAGCGCGGATGCAACACAGGCCAGGAAAGCGGCCGCCCCGTTGTAGGACAGCAGGTTGAGCATCATGATTCCGAAGATGTAACCGATGATGCAGGAGCCCAGGGCGTAGAAGACGCGGGTACTCCACGGCAATGCAGCGGATGCGCCCAGGAAGAAGCAGCAGCCGCCAATCGCAGCCAGCGCCATGCCGTGATCGAACGAGAACAGGTAAGCGAGCGTCACCCCTCCACCGGTTGCCACACCGCTTACGAGTGCGGCAGGTATTGCTTCTGCACTCATAAGCACTCCGTGGGGCGGTGGGTTGGGTTGAGGGTCACCATGATGCGGGGCTGTCCCACTCAAGCCCGGTCATGCGGGCGAATACGGCGAAGGTGATGACGCTCACCCCAGCGGTGAGGCAAAGCGTCATGATGCGCTCGGTGACTCGATGGGTTTCTTCACCGGTCCTTTTGAGGCCCTGAATCACCATCAGCACGCCCAGGAACACGTTGGCGCTGATGTCGCGATTCATGAGGTAGCTGAGCACCGCCATGGCAAAGGCGAAGATGCTCCAGCAAAGGGAACGAGTCATCGTCTCTCCAGGTGCAAATGAGTCCCTCGCGATTTGTGCATTGCAAGCAAGAGGCATGGAGGGCATTTGGGAAATCGTGGGCGTAAAAAACCCGCACGGACGCGGGCTTTAGGATTGTTGGCAGAAGGGATACCTAACGGTATCCCCCTGTGGAGGTATCTAGCTCATTTCCGGCCACTCAGCTCAAGCCGACCATCACAGCTGATAAGAGCAAGCAGCTTTCTACCCTCCGCATCAACCGGCACCATCCACCAGTTCGTAGTGGAATCGTATTTGGCTGATTCTACCAATTGGTACTTCCCAACCATGTCTGGGTTGTTACGCGTGTAGTAGCTGTCTAACGAAGACTTGAAGAAAGATTCGCTTCCTCCATCAGCGCAGCTTCCCGCGTCTTTTTCGCCGCAGGCCGTAAGCAGCAGGGTGGATGCCATCAATGGCAGTAGCAAAAATTTCTTCATTAGAGGTTACCGGGTACCAGTTAGGGTTAGCTCCTGAGAGCCCTGAAAGCGGATGTAGTAATCAGTGTGACCGAATACGTCGCCCATCCCGCGTAGAAAGGTTGTCAATGCCTCTTGGAGCCACGGGCGTTTGTTGGGATCGGCGTCGAACTTATCATCATTCAATGTGTACGACCCACTAAACGAGTAAGTGCCATCAGGATTTACCGTCAGCGAACCTGTGATGTTCCCCGAGACGCGTCCAACGGTCAATGCGACTGGTAGGTCAGAAGGGTGCTTGAAAGTATTGATGCTGAAAGGCTCATTGGCCAGCGGGTAAACACCTGGCCCATTCGCAGAATTCGACAGGATCGCTTGGATCGGTTGTACCTCGGAGGCGTCGAATGCGAGATTAAGCGATCCGACATGGATATTTCGCTCCCTACCCTCGCCGAATATCCAGTAGCCCACTGCAGAAAAGGGCATAAATGGACCGTACAGATCAATCGGATGTTCTTTGAACGCGTCCCGCCATGCATTGGTGTACAGATTGGCGAGGATGAACTGCCCGTAAGCCCCTTGAAGGCTTTGTCCGTCTACGGTGTATTTGCCGTGCGCAACCCCGCCTGCGCCTACGTAATTAGCTCCATAGCAATGAAGCGCAAATTGGTCCTTGAGCATCAAAAGTGACTGGCCGCTCAGACCTTTGCAGACCTCCTCCATTAGCTTATGTCCGTCGCCCTCCGCTGCGGCAGCCCACACGGCAGGGCCGTTCATCACATAGGCTTCTGCTGCCAATGGAATGCCGTAGATCTCACGTACATACGCTGGCGTGCTGTCAAAAGCACTGTCCCAATTGCCGTCAAACGTATAAGTGGGCGCGTTTCCATAAATAACGGTTGCTGGAAGTTCGATCGCCATCAGATCACCTCTTGAGTGGAATGAATGTCTGCGGAGAATTCCGCTTTCATGTCGCTCAGAGGCGATAGCTTGAGGCTCGGGGCCTTCACATGATTCAACGTCCCGCATCGGGAGCACTTGATCTGGAGCTCGGTCTTCCCGCCCACTCGGGCAAGAAGTTTTTTGCACTGTCCACATCTGAAGTCTTTCAACATCTGCAAAGCCTTATCGTTTTCTGCTAGGCTCCGCCCCGCTCGCGCGAGCAGTGAGGGCCTTGGCTGGCTTGCAGGCTACATCTGCGGTCTGGTGGCTCCCTTGGGTGTTGCTGCACCCGCTGGAGCCGCCCTTTCTTTCGTGTAACAAAAAAGCCCCGATCTGTGTCGGGGCTTTGTTTTTCCTCAGACACAAAAAAGCCCTGCGGTTAGGCCGGGCTTTATCGTGTCTACTTAGGCATGTAACCCGCCTACATGCAGGCAAGGCTTGTTAATTTTTACAGAACACCTGCGGCGGCGCAGCGGGCGTTTGGGCTAGGGGGATTACCACAGAGGTGCCAGGTAGAGGCATAAGTTCAATAACCTCGAAGATGCACATAACCGGTGGCGCGCCATTATTATTTGGTGCCGGACCGACCCCGACCAATGCTTCGTAGTCTTTACCTGGTTTCAGCTTGTACACGAGCGCTTGGGCCCCGCAGGACCATCGGAGCGTGCCATACCCGCCAATGCTGGCTCCCCGAGTTGCGATTTGAAATGGCTGATCGGCTCGAACGCGGTACTCAGCTACTACCTCTTTGTGTGCGCCTTCAGCCATTCGACTTCCAGGCACGTACTCAGCAAGAGGCGGCGCAACCCTTTTCGGCATCCCAAGGCTCGGCGGCTTCAGGGGATACTGCGGATAACTGATGTTCGCCTCTCCGTCCCGGGAAAAGCGCCCGGCTTCCGCCATTTGATGACGGACAGCGGGAGCACAACTGCCGACGATGCTATCCCCATAAACCGTGGAATTCGTAATAACGCGAACGCGCGCGTACGCTTCCGACGGGGCAGGCTCTTCGTAGGGGACAGAAGGTATCCCCGAACAACCAGAAAGAGCTGCGCCACAAAAAACTATGAATGTACCAACCCGCATGACCACGTCCTTATGTACCGATAACTCCAAAAAAAACCCGACGCTAAAGGCCGGGTTTTTGTTCACTCCTAAACGCGCAGGAATGACAGGATGGGGCGATATTGGCTCATTGGATCATCTGCCGTCAAGCGACATTTGCCACTAAAAGGCCTTCATGCTCTAAAATGTGCTGCGCCTCGGTCAAGGCCAGGTCAATCGCGCCCTCAAGACCCTTGCGAATATCCCTCCTCCACCGCTCCTGCTTCTTGACCGGATGCGGCTCGTCGCTCCAGTTGTCCATTTCGTACCATGCCGCAGGGAGAACATCTGTACTCCTCTTGCCGTCGACGCCAGCAAGCTTGGGCATTGCCCACGTCACGATTGCGCAATGACGGAAACGCTCGGGCGCTGGCGAGCGGTAGCGCTTGGTAATTTCGGTGATCGCCGCGTGCTTGCGGTCGGAATGCGTGGAGTACTTCGCCACCAGCACGCGCCAGTGCTCAGGGCTCAGGTTCTTGTGCAGCCGGCTGAACACCATGCAGTCGGTGAGGAATGCAGCCTCCTTGCCGACGATCTCGCCCTTGAGCTTGGACGCCTGAACCTTTGGCTCGAAATCGCACCCGCCCGCGCTGTTGATGGTTTCGGCCGCCAGGGCGCGCACTACTGCTGAAATCACGTTGCGATAGATCATGCTGCTTGCTCCTTCAATTCTCGGGTCTTCGCCCTGTAATGCGCCGTGATGGCCTTGAGTTCTTCGACCGTGTACTTCTTCACGGACTGGTCCGCTTCCAGCTCCTCGACAGCCTGAAGGCCGATGCGGGCGATCAGGCCGACCCGGTAGTCCACGGCGTTCCCGGACAGAAAGCGGTTGTCCTGCTTGCTCTGTGCGTGACAGTTGCGTTCATCGAAGCGCAAGTGCGGCGCAGCACCGACGCTGCGATAGTGGCCGGCATCTGTCTGGTTACCGGACCAGTCCAGAGGGCGACCGCTGGAAATGCACGGATGACCGGCGGCCTGGTCGCGGGCGCGGATGAACTGGTTGAACGCGATCTGAGCATCACGCAGATGCTCTCCCCTGCTCTTCAGCCTCTCCTTGCGCACCTTGATCTCGCGGCGTTCGACGTCAGCCAGAGCCTTGCGGGCTTTCTGCTGATGCCTTGGCGCATCGAGGATCGCGCAGGCCGGACTGCATACAGACTGACCTAGGCGCTGCGGGACGAATGTTGTCCGGCACTCCGGCACACGGCACCTTTTCGGCTTCGGGGTCTTCACTGCCTGTACTGCCTGGCGCATTACGACTGCCCCCATTGGAATTGGAGGCAGAGCTCTGGCTGTTGGTAGGCCTGAGCCATGAACCTGGTAAAGCGATTGGCGGCCCGATTGAGGCCCTTTGCAAACTCAGTCATAGCGGCCGCTCCAGTGATCCTTGGCCGTCCACCGAACGCCGTGCTCACCGCCGAACGCCTCGATCCAGTCCAGCAACTCAGCGCACTGCTTCACGCTGAGCTTGCTGGTGCGCTCGTACACGACATCGAAGCCGTGGCCGTCGAGTGCTGGGATCGTCTGCGGGCGTTCGCCAGCCTCACGCAGCCAGGCGGCCGTCAGTAGGCGTTTCCAGATCAGCACGTCCCACTTCTTGCCTGCGTGCTCGACCTGTCTTGCGATATCGGTCAGGCGCGCATGCAGGAGCTTGTTCTGCTCGCTGCTGCGGTCCAGATCCTTGATGACGATCTTCTTGGGCTTGTCGAAGTTGGTCCCATGCAAAACACCCAACAAGCGGCTGGTGTCGTCCCGGCTGCGCATCACGAACTCGGTCATGGATTCAGCCTCCAGTTGATGTTGTTGGAGCCGTTGCTATCCGCGACTACGTAGCCCTGCTTCTCCATACGGCGCAGAGTTTTCCGCGTCTGCTGGCAGGTCATACCCAGCCGGCGGCCAACGTAACCCGTAGTGGTCGCGCAGCTGTCGGAGAGGATGTAAGCGGCGCTTGAGTACAGAAAACGCTCGTTGGTGGTCACCGCCAGCTGGCGATAATCTGCTTCGAGGCGCGCTTCAAAAATCTGAATGATCGTTTCTTCGCTCATTGCGCAGCTCCCTTGCCCATGTGTGATTGGCGACCCTTCCGCAGCTCGGCGAGCGCTTTATTCCCGATCTCAGGCGTCATGCGCCCGTCGGCCCGGCTGGGCAGCGCGAGCGGGATGTTCCGCAGCGGCTTGCCGTCCAGGACCATGCGGATGGTGATGTCGTAGTTGCGGTCGAACAGCTTGCGGCTGGCGTCGGTGGACAACCGGCTCAGCGCGTGGAAGCCTGATTGAGACGCAGCGTGGTATACGGCTTGGTGTGACCATTGGCGGCTACCGACCATGCACGGGTGAGCATTCGCCACTGCTTCGGCGTAGGCAGCGTCGTGGGACGGTATGCCGAGCATTTCAGGCGTTGGCTGGCACAGGGCGATGAACTCACCAGCACTCGGCGCGAAAGGCTTTTGTAACTTGCGGCAGTTCTCGATGCCGTAGCGGATCTGCTCGATCTGGTTGATGCCCTGGGCCATGAACGCTTTGATCCAGCTGCGCTTGGCGGCTTTGAGCGTGTCGTCATCCGGCCATGCCTGTTTCCACGCCGGGAAGATGGCTCTCAGCTCGCGGAACAGCGTGTTCACCACTTGCGCGGTCCCGGCGTCGATCTTGCGCGGCGCAGTCTCCACTGCGGGCAGGTTGCCCATGTTTGCCATCAGTTCGTTGACTGGCCTCATCAGAGCACCCCCAGATCGGTCGACCAGGACGTGTCGTCGAAGTCTGGGCCGTTGGCCTGGCGGATAGGGAACGGTCGCACGTTCGATCCGGCCAAGGTCGCGCAGTCCCGCTTGACCCACTTCACCAGCAGGCTTGCCCACGCTTGAGGCGTCTCAAAACGGCCAGACGCGGCGTAGTGGCAGACAAACGCGCCGATGGCTTCATGGGTGAACAGGGACGTAGCCAGACCCATGCGCGTGGCGTAAGCGGCCAGCACGCGATCATCAGGCGTCCAGTCCAGGGTCATTTCACACGGGGCTTTTGGGTCTGCCGAATTTTCAGCGCCCTCGCGTAGTGTGTTGTGTTGATCTTCTCTTCTCTTCTCTTCTCTAGGTAACGCACTAGTAACGCTGGCAGCGTTACCTTTGGTCTTGTGAGAAGCGACACGTTTAGCCGTGAGAGCCCGGTTCTTGGCCGTCTTGCCGTTGTGCCGGTCAAAGTGCGGCAGGCTGATGAAGCCGTCTTCTTCCTCCATCCAGCCGACGGATTTCATCAAATCGCAGAAGCCGGTAACGCCTACGGAACGGTCGAGCAACTTTTTGCTAACGCTCGGAGCGTTACCACTCTCTGTCTGTTGATCGAACCAGCCCCACACGCGCATCAGTTTTCCCACCACGGCATCCGGATCGATGGCGGCAAGATCCGCCAGCTGGCACACCTCCGGCTTATCCATCGTGGTGAGTTCGAATTTGATCCAGTCGCCAGCCATCACGCGACCCCCTTAAGTGCTTTGTCATGGGTGTGAAGGCCGTTCCAGTTCTTTTTCATGGGCAGCTCGCCTGCCAGATAGAGCTCGTACAGGCGAACAGCGCCCTTGCGCAGCAGGACTGGCGTATAGGAAATAAAGGGGTCTTTGCCGTGTGGCGTTACTTCGTGCTGGTGCTCCGTCATGTACTTGTCGCGGGCGTACGAAGCCACACGCCAGCGCAGGCCGGTCTTGCTTTCGTTGTAGAGCCAGCTCCGCCCTTCAAGGAAGTTGCCGATCTGCATGACGTTGACGCCGTTCAGGCCTTTGCAGAACTGAGGGGCACTCATGCCTTCCTTGAACAGGTTCTCCAGGTGCTCAATCTTCGTGGCCTGGACCTCGACCTGGACGGTCAGCAGCACTCGGGCCTTCTCGGATTCCAAAGCCATCTGGAGGATTTCAAGCGTGCTGAGCTCTTTGGGACCTGCCAGCGCGTTGAGCTTGGCGACTACCGAGCGGCGCACCGCCTTGGACTCGCGCATCGATACCAGCATGCACTGGTCGCGGGTCAGCATCAGACCTTCTGAAGCCGGACCACGCGGATTCCTTACTACGAAAGTTTCGTAGTATTCGCCTTCCAGCTCGTCGCGGCAGCGAGCAGTGAAATCAGCGCGGCGAACCTCGCTCTCGCCAAATTCGTGCCGGGCAGCGTTGACCATTTCCAGAAGGTCAAAGCTGCTCATCGAATCTGTGCGCGCCACGTTTTCAAAGCTGCCATTTTGTGGCGCGGCCCGGCTCAGGGCCTGTACATCATTGTTCAAGGTATGCATAATCGGCCTCACAAAGTGTTTACTCCTGCTGTTCTGAAAAAGCCCGGTTGCCGCCGGGCTTTTTTGTGCCTGCGATTTGGCGGTCTTGCTATTCAAGGGATTCATCAGTCCCTCCCCCTCCCTTTTCAGGGACTCCCGAGTCCCTTGCGGGCTCTCGTCTTGTTACTGGCAGATGCCGGATCTTCCCGGCACCCTTTGGCCTGGTCTTTTCAAAGATGCGTTCGCTTCCAAGCTTTGCGGCGTACTGACCTGGCGTCATTCCTGCTGCCTTCGCCAACCGTTCAAGCTTTTCGTAGAGCCGCCTCTCGATGCCGTGGCATATCGTGGTTTCAGGCACTGCGGGCCTCCTTCCGGACTTCAAGCCGATTGCTGGGTAACGCTAAGATCTTGCTCAACGATGCTTTCCAGTTTTTCTTCCACGCACATCCGCACAAACACAGCCAGTTGCAGCTTGTGCAGGCGCGCTACGGCTTTCAGCGCTTCGTAGGTCTCGTCGTCATACCGAGACTTGATCTCGCGGTCCTTCAGGTGGCGAGGTTCGTCGTACATTTGTTGCTCCTGTTGCGGTTGAAGTGGGTGAAATGAATTGGGCGGCATGCTTACGCGGCTTGGCTTTTCTGCTCGGCCTTCAGCGCACCGCCCGTGATCCGCTCGATCTGGTACTGGCGCAGCTCCGGAACCTCGGCCCATTGGCGGACGGCCTCGTACGTAACGGACAGGGCTTTTGCCAGGGCAGAGACAGAGCCGAAATGCTGGATTGCTTGTGTTTTGGTCATGCCGACCTCCTTTGCGTTGTTCATATTCAAGCATGCTTGTGTTTACAAGGCAAGCATGCTTGACAAGCTCTCTTGTAGATTGCCCGCATGAAAATTACCGACCGAATTCAACAGCTGGTTTTGTCTCGCAAGCCGGAGATAAGCGCACGCAGCTTCAAGCGGGACATTGCTACCACCTGCAATGTGAGCTACGAGGCAGTGCGCCAATGGTTTGCAGGCGACACAGGCAACATCAAGAATGAAAACCTGATCGCGATCGCCGAAGGCTACGATACGACCGTGGATTGGCTGCTTTCCGGAAAGGGAGAGGCGCCGCGCCGCAAGGCATCCGCCGCGGCCAAGTCGTCGGCCGATATCGTCAAGCAGATGCTCGCCAAGCACGGCAAGAACCTCCCCGAAGAAGCACGCCAAGGCATCGCCGCCGCAGTGGCCGAAACGGCATCACTGCAGATACCGGCTCTGCTTCCAGCAGAAGGCCCAGGCATCGAGAGGGGCGAGATCCTGATTCCCCAGTACGACGTCCGGGCGTCGATGGGGCACGGCCAGGTGCCGTCGGACTATCAGCATGTAATCCGGAATCTGATCGTCCGAGAGGAGCTGCTTAAGGATAAGGGCGTGTCGTACACCTCCGCCTCTGCCCTGGCTGTGATTACGGGCTGGGGCCAGAGCATGGAAGGCACGATCAACGACAAGGACCCGGTGATCGTCGACCGGGGCGTCACTGAGTACAGCGGGGAAGGTATCTATGTGCTCACCTGGCACACTGATCTGCTCATCAAGCGCGTGCAGCGTAAGGACGAGGACCACTTCTGGCTGATCTCGGACAACCCCAAGAACAAGGACCTGGAGGCGCGCATGGATGATGTAACGATCCACGCCAAGGTGCTGTTGGTCTGGAATGCAAAGAAGGTCTGAGGCTTGGCGAGGCCAAGGTATCCACTCCTTCCATCTGCAATGTTAAAGTGATGGCTCACCACATGGAGCAGTAAAATGAGTGCATCGGATAAAGTAGCGACCGGGATCGGTGTTTTGCTTTTGCCCATCAACATTGCGCTGGGCATTGCCCAGATCCTGGCAATCTACGGCGGCATCCAGCACTGGCTTGATTGGCACTGGTTCTTCAGCTCGCTCGTTGCCACAATTCTCGTTTTCGTTCTGCGCGTTAACCTTCTGAACTGTGTGATTGGCGTAATGGGTGCGCATTACGCATGGCATTGGTCATGGCCCGCCTCCATAGCACTGTTCTTCGGTATGTTTGCGCTGACCATAGTGATTGCGCTTATCGCAGGCGCTGCAGATAAGGCCTTCCGCTGGTAATCCCGGTAAGTCGGCCAACCAATGAAGCCCGCCGCCAAGCGGGCTTTTTTGTGGGCTCAGAACGGGGCTTCAGCGCCAAGCGTCTCGATTCTTTCTACTCGCGCAAATTCGTCATCCGCTACCGGATGGTCGTAATCGCTCTGCGCTTCCCACCTCAACGTCACTGACCCGTCGTCATTGAAGGTCATGTCGATCTCGTCCGTTTCCGCAAGAACGCCCATCACCTCCTCCCACTCCCGCTCACCATCTGTATCAAGCCGATGGACCGTCACCCATCGCTGCGTCTGCGCAATTGGGTGATTGATCATCGACGACACCCGAAGGCCTAAGCGCTCCAATCCTGTCATTTCCTTCCGAGCAACTTCTTTACTACTGCCCTTCTCTGCCACAAACACCTCCATTTTCCAGACTGTATATCCGTACAGTACAAAAAATAAATACAAGCTTGCTTGCATTCAAATAACAAGCATGCTTTTATAGATGCAAGCCGACTTGCACATGAAACACAAGCGCAGGGCGGACAGGGCCTCAAGAAGCCCGCCGCTCTTTAACAACCAGCGCAACACACAACAGACCGCACTGCCTCTACCGGCGACCGGCGATCAGACAGCCCCGAAAGGCTGCCCACGACAGGGACAACCCTGTACGGCTGACGATGGTGAAACGCCAGAACCGAGAGAACGACCCGGCAAGCAGTGCGCCCCGCCATCCCGGCGGTAATGAGGGAAAGATTTCACTGGCTGGCCTTGGCGACAGGGCCAGACGGGAAATCAACCCGGAGACGCAGCATGAGCGTACAGAGCAACACCTATCTACTGGTTGGCGTGATGCTGCCCTACGACCACTTCGACGACGTTCACGACGACCCGTATGAGGTGCTGGAGCCGTACACAGACAGCGCATACAAGGGTATTGAGCACCACAACGGTCTGTGCGTGCTTTACGACGGAATGGGCGGCAGTCACATCGCCATCGGTCGCGTACTGGCCAAGTCCGACGATCAGAACGGCAACTACGGTTTCAATGCGCCAATTGACGCTACGACCGCGATGACGCCGGAGCTGCAGGCCGAGGTGGCAAAGCTGGTCCAGCAGCAGTTCAACTTCGCGCCCGATGTGCGCGCCTGGATTCTCACCCACTACCGCTAAACCTCCGTCCACCCCTGCGGAGGAAAGACAACCAGCGCCACGTCAGCCTGACGCTAACTGCCCGATCCTCTCAACGAGAGCGCATCGGGGTGTGATCTACCCGGCGGGCACGTCGGGTTCCAGAAATGGTCGAGGGACTTCGTCCCGGTAGGCGATCACACCCCGATGCGGAAGACTTCTGCACCGCGCAACGCGGCCCCCTGCATCAACACTACCCCAACCAATACGACCGCATCGGCGGGTGCCAGGCTGGCTATTCACGCCCAGCTTGGTCCCTGTGTGCCTGGCATCCGACCAATGCGGTTTACGCCCTGGAGGCGACCATGTCTCGACACGCCACAGCCAAGCGCTTCATCGAGCGGGCGCTGGCTGAACACCCAACTGCGCCCTTCCCTGATATGACAGCCGCTGCGTTCCAGATGGCTGTCGAGCTGGCCTACGCCCAGGGCGACATCAGTTGCGCAGAGCATTCCAGTTACACCGAGATGTACCACAGCCTGTTCGGCCTCCAGCCGGTAGGCCGGTGCGCATGAATGATCTAGAGCGGTATCAGGACAGCTACCAAGGCATTCAATCGGTTCGGCGGCTTGAGCAGCGCCTGGACCAGTACGGAAACCCCGTGCGGGACTTCGCCGAGTTCGTCCATGAATACGACAGCCCTGCCGAACTCGCCGCGCGCCGTGACCGCGATGCGGCGTACCGAAAGAACCTGGCGCAACGCATCAGCTGCGCAATCGCCAAGATGGAAACGATCTGCCCGCCACCAGGAGGCTGCGCATGACCACGCCTATTCACAAGTCGCTGGTTAACGACCAGCTCGAAGAGATCAGCGCCCACGACCTGCGCACCGCTTACCGGCTCGCAGAGCAGCGGGGCTATTACGGCCCTCCCGTCGAGCAGTACGCCGAGCCCGGCTACCGGGGACGGGTGCTGCAGGTACTGCGCTTTCGAGTGCAGCAGCAGGTGTCGTCATGAGCAGCCCTCGCCTTGCAGCCCAGCTCGACTGGATGACGGTCGGTGCCTTCTCGCCTGATAGATACCAAGGCGATGAGCGCAAAGAGTACGAAGCAGAACAAGCCCGCCTTGAGCGGGAATGGGACAACCAACCGAACTGAGGAAACATCATGTTCAAGAAAGCCGAACGCAAGCAGGCCAAGCTACGGCTGGCACTTGCCGGGCCATCTGGATCGGGCAAGACCTACTCCGCCCTGCTCATGGCAAAAGGGCTGGGAGGCCGCATCGCGGTGATCGACACCGAGCAAGGCAGCGCCTCGCTGTACTCCGACATCGCGGACTTTGACGTGCTGGAGCTGCAGGCGCCCTTCACACCTGAACGGTACGTCGAGGCCATCACTGCGGCGGAGACCGCCGGCTACAGCGTCCTCATCATCGACAGCTACTCGCATGAGTGGACTGGCCCGGGCGGATGCCTTGAAGCGAACGAGAAGCTGGCTCACCAGAAATTCAAGGGCAACACCTGGGCCGCATGGAACGAGACCACGCCTCGGCACCGGCAGCTCACCAACAAGATCCTGACCAGCTCCCTCCACGTTATCTGCACGATGCGCAGCAAGACAGAGACGGTCCAAGGCGAAGGCAAAAAGATCCTGAAGCTTGGCATGAAGTCCGAGCAGCGCGATGGCACCGATTACGAATTCACGGTCGTGCTGGACCTTACCCACGACGCGCACACGGCGCTCGCCAGCAAGGACCGGACGAAGCTGTTCGATGAGCCCGAACTGATTAGCGAGGAGACGGGCCGCAAGCTTCTGGCCTGGCTCAACGCCGGTGTCAGCCCGGAATCGCGAGCCAAGGAGCTGCTGGTGGGCGCTATCGCAGATATCTCCAGCGCCTCGGACATGTCCGCGCTGCAAGCGGCATTCAATGCGGCAAAAGCAATCGCCATCGGGTTCGATGACCTGGTGCAGCAGGTGGTTGCCGCCAAGGACAAGCGCAAAGCTGAACTCACCCCACTGGAGCAAGCGTCATGAGAGGCGTCAATAAAGTCATCCTGGTAGGCACCTGCGGCCAGGACCCCGAAGTGCGTTACATGCCCAACGGCAACGCAGTCACCAACCTGAGCTTGGCTACCAGCGAGCAATGGACGGACAAGCAGTCGGGTCAGAAAGTCGAGAAAACCGAATGGCACCGCGTCTCGCTGTTCGGCAAGGTCGCGGAAATCGCCGACGAGTATCTGCGCAAAGGCTCTCAGGTCTACATCGAAGGCAAGCTTCAGACCCGCGAATGGGAGAAAGACGGCATCAAGCGCTACACCACGGAAATTCTGGTGGACATGCAGGGCACGATGCAGCTACTCGGCGGGCGCCCGCTGGATGGCGGACAGCAGCAACAGCCCGCCCGGCAGTCAGCGCCGCGCCAGCAGCAGCAACGCGTGGCTCCACAGCAGAATCAACGATCAGCGCCGCCGGATAACTTCGACGACTTTGACTCGGACATCCCGTTTTGAGGCGCATCAGCAACCGGGTCCGCACACGGCGGCGGGCCGAACAACTCCACATCCCAGCGAGCGGTATCCACCATGCAAGCAGCTGCGATAACCAGAAGCCACACCAACCACCGATGCGGACCCAGCCATCACCGATCAAGGCTCACGACTGAGCAGGTCGCTGAAATGCGCGCGATCTACGACAGCGGTGGCGTCGGTTACGGCTACCTGGCCGAGATATTCAACTGCGGAGCGTCCACCGCCCGCGACATCGTTTTACGCAGGACCAGATGGAGCGGCTGACATGGCCATGACCCAGCAAGAGCGGAACGAGCGAACTGTGCTCAAGCGGCAGAAGGCAGGCGAGGAAGAGCTGAGGCTACGGGTTCGCCCGGGCACGAAGCAGGCGCTGGCCGAGCTGATGCAGTGGGCGGACATCGAGGAACAGGGCGAGGCGCTGACGTTGATGATTCATCATCTGCATGCGCTTGGACCGGGCGGCGCGCTGCCGCTGCTGGAGGTTCCGCGCCACGAAATCAGTGTGTCGCCAGTTGTGGTGCAGAAATTAGAGCTGGCCTATCGGCGCGAGGAATTGCGGATAGGCCGCGACGAGTAGCTAGATCTTCCAAGTCGTCTGCAAGTGCTCAAGATACGAGCTGGCTTCTGTTTTATATTCGTTACCGCTCGCGTTTCGCTCGCTCATTACTGAGGCTTTGGCGTCATCGAAAAGCTCAGTGGTAGACAGGCTGGACCTGTTCTTCTTAATCAATGTAAGTACCAGATGCTCTAGCGCATCGATTTGTGCCTGCTGACTCATTTCTCACTCCTTGATCCGGCTCCATGCCGGGCATCCTTAATACCCCATCCCAAACCAATTTGCCACCATCCGGTATCGGAGGGCGGCGCCTACCTGGAGATTTCCATGAAGGAACAAGAGCGCGCCACTCTGATTGCTCGCGTAGCTGAGGATCTGGCCCATCACCAGTACACCCAACTGGTAAACGAAAACGGTGTTGAGGTATGGCGCTGCAAGCAACCTGGAACCCGAAACTACCACTTCGATATCTGCGTAACCGCCTATGGCATTTCGATGTTCGGCGATATCGACGGCCTGATCTGGAATGTCGGGACCGATTACGGCATCAACTTCTTGCGTCATCAGAGCGACGGCTATCTTCATGGCAAGCTGGAAAGCGACTGCAAGCGCGAAGTGATCGACTTCGACAGCATCCGGGAGACAGTCTGCAGCTGCATCGTGGCTCGAATCGAGGAAGAGCTCGACAGTGACGAGATTCCCGGATGGATGACCTCGATTACGGACGATACAACCGAGGCGCAGGCGGAAGAACTCGCCGAGTGGATGCGAGAGCGCGTCAGAGCTGACGATGATCGCCTGCCGTTCGATGAGCTTATTGACGTCATCGAAGACGTCGAGCGCTTCGCCGATGGTCGCGACAGCGAAATCGTGTTGGCCTACGACTTCTTGCAACAGCATGAAGAATTGATCGGCGGCAGCGACCTCTGGGAAACGCGGATCAGCAAGCCCTGCCCGAACCTGATGGCTCGCCTGTTCTACGTGCGACACGCGGCCAACGCCATCATGGCGATCAAAGAACAAGCCGCAGCAGCCTGACCACCTCCCCACTTCAACGAATCACGCCAGCCCGGCAGCGACCGCGGCTGCCTGGAGTAATGCATGAACCCTTACCGCATGCGCGGCACGACGGTCGTCAGCTTCAGCGGAGGCCGGACTAGCGCCTATATGCTGCGCCAGGTGCTGGATAACAACAGCGACCTGGGCGACCTGATTGTGACTTTTGCCAACACCGGCAAGGAACACCCGGCCACACTGGACTTCGTTAACGAGTGCGCCCAACGCTGGAAGGTGCCGATCATCTGGCTGGAGTACCGCGACGACGAGCGCGGCTTCGCGATGGTCACTTATGAAACGGCCAGCCGCGACGGTGAGCCGTTCGAAGCGTTGATCCGCAAGCGCAGCTACTTGCCGAACCCTGTGACCAGGTTCTGCACGATCGACTTAAAGATTCGCGTCATCCACAAATACCTGCGCATGATCGGCTGCTCAACCGAGGAAACACCGGTGGACATGATGACCGGCATCCGGGCGGACGAGCCCAGGCGGGTTGCGAAGATCCGGCACCGCAAGACCACCACCGAAAGCAAGCACGCAACGATGGTCATGCCGCTGGCGGATGCCAACGTCGGCGTGCAACAGATCGGCGAGTTCTGGAATGCCCAGCCGTTTGACCTGGAGCTGCCGACGATCAATGGCCGCACCCTGGAAGGGAACTGCGACCTGTGCTTCCTCAAGGGGGCAAAGCAGGTCTACTCGATCATAGCCAGCGACCGCAGCAAGGCGGAATGGTGGGCTCGAATGGAACGCACTGCGGTCCAGAGCACCACAGCCACAAGTGACGGCGCCCTCTTCCGCTTTGACCGGCCTAGCTATCAGCAGATGCTCGATTACTCGGACACGCAGTTCGATATTTTCGCCGATCATGACGAAGCGATCGCCTGCTTCTGCGGCGACTAAGAGCCAGCCCGCACCCCTTCCCATTCCACGATATCGCTGTTGATAACGGGAACTTCCACGCCGCCGCGGCGCTGCTCTTCAATCCATTGCTGCATGGCAACTGTATGGACCCACCTGGCCTTCTCCCACATCCGGACGACCGTTCCTGTGATGCGGTAACGACCGCAGTCCTCACAGACCAGCTCCTCATAGTCACCTGCCGGCTCAAGCCGCTCGGCTTTCTTATTGCACACGAAACATTCCATAACCGTCTCCTTTGATATTGCCGGACTATAACGGCGGACTATTCCCATGACCACAGCAATCGACCTGTTCGCCGGACTCGGCGGATGGAGCACCGGCGCGCGCGCCGCAGGCGTCCAGGTTCTCTGGGCCGCCAACCACTGGCCCGTTGCCGTTGAATGGCACAGCGCCAACCACCCCGACACGCAGCATATCTGCCAAGACCTGCACCAGGCTCGCTGGGAAGATGTGCCCGCGCATGACCTGCTGCTGGCCTCGCCCTGCTGCCAGGGTCATTCGAAGGCCCGCGGCAAGGCATCCGGTAACCCGCAGCATGATTCGAGCCGGTCCACGGCCTGGGCAGTCGTTTCGGCGCTGGAGTTTCACCGGCCCGAAGCGGCACTGGTAGAGAACGTACCGGAGTTCACCGAATGGGCGCTCTACCCTGCATGGGTCGCAGCGGTTCAGGCGCTGGGCTACCAGGTCGCGCCGCACGTCGTGGATTGCGCCGACCTCGGCGTCCCGCAGCACCGGGTGCGTCTGTTCCTGGTGCTGACCCGAAGCCGCGCCCCGCTGATGCTTGAGCTGCACAAACGTCAGCATGTGCCGGCCGCCAGCTTTCTGGACTTCGGCGCTGGCAAGTGGTCGGCCATCGACAAGCCAGGCCGCGCGCAGGCCACGCTCGACCGAGTGCGCAACGGCCGCGAGCGCTTCGGCGATCAGTTCATCATGCCCTACTACGGCAAAGGATCCGGGCTGACCGGGCGGGACATGAATCGCCCAATCGGCACCATCACGACGCTGGACCGCTGGGCGCTCGTACGCGGCAGCGAGATGCGAATGCTCAGCGCGAACGAAGCGTTGGCCGCTCAGACGTTTCCGCTCGACACCTTACGCCCGGACAGCCACCGCCAGACGATGCACATGGCTGGAAACGCGGTCCCGCCGCTGGCCGGACAGCGCGTAATTGAAGCGCTGATGGCGGCCGCATGACGGTCGTCCGTCTTGCTCAGCTCGCCCGGCGACGATTTAGAACGCCTGCGGCCAGAAGAGCCACGCCAGGCAGAAGTAGCCCGATGGCTGTCCACCCGAACGCTTCCTGACCCGATGCGCCGATCGCAGCAAAGGCACAGCCGATCGCAACCAAAGGTACGCCGGCGAAGTAAAAAGGCTTGTTGGCACTCTTGCCCATAACTGATCCTCCTGATGGTCAAGTATTAAACCATAACAGCCTGCCAGTGAGCGGCTGGCGGAGGCATGCCCATCATGGAGCGCCCACTACCGTGACTGATATCTCTCCGCATGGCGAGAGCTCTGAGAGGCCATCAACGGCGCTGGCAGTTGGGAAGCCAACCCGTGGGTCTGGGTTGTTGAATTCCAGCGGAACTCCTGACCCGGCGGGACGTGCGGGGAGCTGATGGCCTCCTCGCGAGTGAGCCTCATTCGTCGCCTGCGCGGACATTTTTCGATCCAATGATCGACGTGCATACGGCACTCAGTCGCCAACGCGGTTAAGGCTTCCTCGCGATCAACAAAGCTTTGCCGCTCGCAAACAAAAAGCACTCGGGTGCCGCCGCTCTCATCAAACAGTTTCAGCTCGCTGAGGACGCCCTCAGGTACGTATAGCAAGCGCAACTCTATCTGGACGCCGCGGTAAACCGCGAACATCACCGGTGAATTCCTGAACATAGCGATGCCCTGAAACTGACTGAATTCTTCAGGTATAGCCCACGCGCCATCATGATGCCAGCATCACAAGCATGGCACTCGTCGGACATCAGTCAGCCCTATGCATACTCAGCCCCAAGTGAGGATGCCTTCGACGCTGAACAGAATCTGCCCTCGGCTCGTTACTCCAATACCCCCTTCAAGCTTGCCCAGATATTGGTCATGCGCTGAGTAAACAGCGCCTCGAACAATCCTGAATACAACGGCGTTGTCGGACCAAACGAGCCCGTGCTCGTCGACATAGCCCAGTTCGATTCCGTTTCGGCCGAACACTCGGTTACCGGTTTTGACTACTTCCATGGACTGCTGCTCCTTCCGTGTCCAGGCACTGCGTACCGCGTGACTCAATGTCGAGGTGCCTTCGCTCAAAAACGATTCAATAGCGTTACAAGTTTACATCGACTTTCCAATGGCGCCAGGCAAATGCCCCGGTGTCGCCGACCGCTGACCATCCTCACCAAATGCCTCCGCTTAGCGGAGAGCGGAGCTATGCCAATGGCAAATAAAAGCGCAGCCCTGGTAGCGCCGATCCTGCCCCGGTTCATTCGGGCGGGAGAGGCCTACGGGTATCTCGGCATGTGCCGGGATGAATTCAACAAGACCGTGCGCCCGAACGTGCGGGAATTCCCGATCGGGAAACAGGGCATCGGGTTCGACCGCCTGGAGCTGGATGCGTGGGCAGATGCCTACGTCGAGGCCAAGGCGATTGAAAAGGTAAGCAATCAGGACAACAATCGGCGGCGCAGCGAGCGCCATGGCGATGCCACAGGAGTAACACCATGGCCCAAAAGGCAATCACCGGCCTCCAGAAAATGCCGAACGGCATCTGGAAAATCGACAAGAAATACCGAGGAGAGCGAATTCAGGAAAGTACTGGAACTAGTGACCGGGCGGAAGCCGAGCAGTACCTGATCCACCTGCTGGAGAAGCTACGCCAGCGCAAAGTGTATGGCGTTCGGCAGGTCCGGACCTGGCGGGAGGCGTCGATCCGCTTCCTGCTGGAAGTGAAGAACCAGCCATCAATCCATATTTCAGCCACTTACATGGCACAGCTCGACCCGTTTATTGGGCATCTGCCGATCACCCACGTCGACGACGATGCGCTGGCCCCCTACATCCGATCCAAGCTGGAACCGGAAAACGGCAAGCCGGTCACGAACCGAACTGTGAACATCGCGCTGCAACGCGTTATCAGGGTTCTGAATTTGTGTGCCAGGAAGTGGCGGGATGAGGAGCGGCGGCCGTGGCTTGACGTGGTGCCGATGATCTCGCTGCTCGATGAGAAGACGAACTGTCGCAAGCCCTACCCTTTGTCGTGGGAAGAGCAATCGATTCTGTTCGCCGAGCTGCCGTCACATCTCCAGACCATGGCGATGTTCAAGGTCAATACCGGCTGCCGTGAGCAGGAAGTGTGCAAGCTGCAATGGGACTGGGAGATCGCGGTACCGGAACTGGGAACCAGTGTGTTCCTGATCCCTGCGGGGTTTGGCGGCCGAAGCGAGAAAGCCGGCGTGAAGAACCGGGACGAGCGCTTGGTGGTGTTGAACGACGTGGCCAAGTCGGTAATCGAGCAGCAGCGCGGCAAGCATCCGCTGTTCGTGTTTCCGTTTGGAATGCCAGATGGCGAGGGTAATGCATCGACCGTTCACCGCATGAACGACTCAGCCTGGAGGAAGGCGCGGACAAGGGCGGCGAAGAAGTGGCAGGAGAAGTACTTGAGGCCGGCGCACGACGGGTTCGCGAGAATCCGTATCCATGACCTCAAGCATTCATTCGGAAGAAGGCTGCGCGCCGCAGGCGTGACCGAGGAAGACCGGAAAGCTTTGCTCGGGCACAAGAACGGCAGCATCACCAGCCACTACTCGGCAGCAGAGTTGGATCAGCTGATCGCAGCGGCCAACAAGGTATCAGTAACCGACTCGCGCGCACCAGCGCTGACGATTCTGAAGAGGAGGCAGGTATAGTGAAAAACCCCAGGGTCACTCGAAAAGTCACTAGGGCAGAAACAACAAAGCCACCCGAAGGTGGCTAAGTCACTGAAATATATGGTCGGGACGGAGTGATTCGAACACTCGACCCCTAGCACCCCATGCTAGTGCGCTACCGGACTGCGCTACGCCCCGACTAGGCGTGTAACTCTGCTTCGCAACTTGCGAAAGCGATGAGGAATATACCCTAAGCTTTTGAATTATGGAAGTATCTGTGTAATTCAGGTCCGGAGTACGACCAGCACATCTTCCAGCTCGGCAATCATCTGCCTGATCATTTGCTTGTACTGCTGGGCATCATCCTTGGTCTCTCCGCTGGAAAGCCGCAAACGGGCGCCACCAATGGTAAAGCCCTGCTCGTAAAGCAGACCGCGGATCTGCCGGATCATCATGACGTCCTGTCGCTGATAATACCGGCGGTTTCCGCGTCGCTTGACGGGGTTGAGCTGAGGAAATTCCTGCTCCCAATAGCGCAGAACGTGCGGTTTTACCGCGCAGAGCTCGCTGACCTCACCGATGGTGAAGTAGCGTTTGCCCGGGATGGGGGGCAGCTCGTCGTTATGACTTGGTTCCAGCATAAGCCTCAACTCGGGCCTTCAACTTCTGCCCTGGACGAAAGGTGACCACACGGCGAGCGGTGATCGGGATCTCTTCACCGGTCTTGGGATTCCTCCCAGGCCGCTGGCGTTTATCTCGCAGGTCGAAGTTGCCGAAACCGGACAACTTGACCTGCTCGTTATCTTCCAGAGCGTGCCTGATTTCCTCAAAGAACAGCTCGACCAATTCCTTGGCTTCTCGTTTATTCAGGCCCAGCTCTTCGTACAGACGTTCGGCCATCTCAGCTTTCGTCAGAGCCCCCATACGTTACTTCCTTAACGTGGCGTTTAACCTCTCCTCAAGCGAGGTGAGGATAGCAAGTGTGGTTGCGTTTACCTCATCGTCATTAAGAGTGCGCGATGGATGCTGCCAGGTCAAGCCGACTGCAAGGCTTTTTCTATGAGGATCAATGCCTTTACCCTGATAGACGTCAAATAGCCTGAGGTCTGTCAGCCATTCCCCTGCATTTTCGCGTATTACGTCCAGCACTGCGCTGGCCGCCACATCGCGGTCAGCCAGCAGCGCCAGATCGCGGCGCACTTCAGGGAAGCGCGAAAGCTCGTGGAATTTCGGCAGACGACCGGTAGCGACTTCCGCCAGTACCAACTCGAAAACGAAGACCGGACGGTCCAGCCCCAGCGTTCTGGAAAGCTCCGGATGGAGCGCGCCCAAGTAACCGACTTCACGCCCGTCGCGCTCGATACGCGCAGTCTGACCTGGATGCAGTGCCGGATGTTGACCGGGGGCGAAAGTGAACTCACCCAACGCACCGGCGAAGCCCAGCACCGCCTCTACATCGGCCTTGACGTCAAAGAAGTCGACGGCATCGCGACCCTGCGCCCAGCCTTCAGGCAAACGACTGCCGCATACAACGCCGGCCAGCATCGGCTCTTGCTTGAGCTCACCCAACTGGCCGACAAAACGCAGCCCGCTCTCGAACATGCGGACGCGGTCTTGCTGACGGTTCAGGTTATGCTGCAGCGCCTTGACCAGACCTGGCCACAGCGACGAGCGCATGGCGGCCATGTCATTGGAGATCGGGTTGGCCAGCAACAGGGGCTGGGTACCTGGATTGAACAGTTCGAACCACTTTGGATCGATGAAACTATAGGTAATCGCTTCCTGATACCCACGGGCTACGAGCAGACGGCGCAGTTCAGGCAGGTCGCCCTTCGCTTCCGCCTTGGCCTGAGGCGCGAGTCGCGCTTGCGGGTAACGTACCGGCAGGCGGTTGTATCCGTACAGGCGCGCCAGTTCTTCGATCAGATCGACTTCCAGGCTTATATCGAAACGGTGGCTCGGCACTTCTACGCGCCACTGGCCATCGCCGTCGGCGGAGACGGTCAGACCGAGCGCATTGAGCAGGCGCTCGATTTCAGCGTTTTCGATTACCAGGCCGAGCATCTGCTCCACGCGGCTTGCGCGCAATGTTACCGGAGCGATGGATGGCAGATGCTGCTCGCTGACCACCTCGATTACCGGGCCGGCTTCACCACCGGTGATTTCCAGCAGCAGGCCGGTGGCGCGCTCCATGGCTTCACGGGCGAGCTGCCAGTCGACGCCACGCTCGTAACGATGCGAGGCGTCGGTGTGCAGGCCGTAGGAACGCGCCTTGCCCGCTACCGAGATGGTGTCGAAGAATGCGCTTTCCAGGAAAATGTCGCGGGTCCTGGCGGTCACACCACTGTGCTCGCCACCCATGACACCGGCAATGGCCAGCGCACGCTGATGGTCGGCGATCACCAGGGTGTCAGCACGCAGAGTGACTTCCTGGCCATCGAGCAGGACCAGCTTTTCACCCTCTTCAGCCATGCGCACGCGAATCCCGCCGTTGATCTCGGCGAGGTCGAAGGCGTGCAGAGGCTGGCCCAGTTCCAGCATCACGTAGTTGGTGATGTCGACCGCAGCGTCGATGCTGCGCACGTCGGAGCGGCGCAGGCGCTCGACCATCCACAGCGGGGTCGGACGCGACAGATCCACGTTGCGGATGACTCGGCCCAGATAGCGCGGGCAAGCGGCAGGTGCCAGCACTTCGACCGGACGCACCTCATCGTGTGTCGCAGCGACCGTGGCAATCTGCGGGCGTACGACCTCGGCGGCATACAGCGCGCCGACTTCGCGCGCCAGACCGGCCACCGACAGGCAGTCGCCACGGTTGGGAGTCAGGTCGACTTCGATGCTGGCGTCGTCCAGCTCCAGATACACGCGAATGTCCTGACCGACCGGCGCGTCGGCTGGCAATTCCATCAGACCGTCATTCCCCTCGCCTGCCTGCAGCTCGGCGGCGGAACACAACATGCCGTTCGACTCGACGCCGCGCAGCTTGGCCTTCTTGATCTTGAAGTCGCCGGGCAGTTCGGCACCGATCATCGCGAACGGGATCTTCAGGCCCGGGCGCACATTGGGTGCCCCGCATACGACCTGGAATGTTTCGCTGCCGTTGCTGACCTGACACACGCGAAGCTTGTCGGCATCCGGATGCTGCTCGGTGCTGAGCACTTCACCCACCACCACACCCGAAAAGGCGCCGGCGGCCGGCGTTACGCTGTCGACCTCAAGACCGGCCATCGATAGACGAGCAACCAGCTCGTCACGGGAAACCTGCGGGCTTACCCAGCTGCGCAGCCATTGTTCACTGAATTTCATCCTGCTCTCCTGAAAGATACGTTACGGGCGTGCGACCTAGCGAAATTGCGCGAGGAACCGCAAGTCGTTGTCGAAGAACAGACGCAAATCATTGACGCCGTAACGCAGCATGGCCAGGCGCTCGACGCCCATGCCGAATGCGAAACCCTGGAATTCCTCGGGATCGATCCCGGACATGCGCAACACGTTCGGATGGACCATGCCGCAGCCCATGACTTCCAGCCAGCCGGTCTGTTTGCAGACACGGCAGCCTTTGCCGCTGCACATCACGCATTCCATGTCGACTTCAGCCGACGGCTCGGTGAAGGGGAAGAACGACGGACGGAAACGTACCGCCAGCTCCTTTTCGAAGAACACGCGCAGGAACTCTTCGATGGTGCCTTTCAGATCCGCGAAATTGATATCGCGGTCGACCAGCAGGCCTTCGATCTGGTGAAACATCGGCGAATGGGTGATATCCGAGTCGCAACGATAGACTCGCCCCGGGCACACGATACGGATCGGAGGCTGTTGCGATTCCATGGTCCGCACCTGCACCGGAGAGGTGTGCGTGCGCAGCAGCATGTTCGCATTGAAATAGAAGGTGTCATGCATCGCCCGCGCCGGATGGTGGCCAGGGATGTTGAGCGCCTCGAAGTTATGATAATCGTCTTCGACCTCAGGGCCTTCGGCAATGCCGTAGCCGATGTGAGTGAAGAATTGCTCAATACGCTCCAGAGTGCGGGTAATCGGGTGCAGACCACCGGAGGTCTGGCCACGGCCCGGCAAAGTCACATCGATGCACTCGGCGGCGAGTCTGGCGGTCAGTTCCGCTTCCTCGAACGACGCCTTGCGAGCATTGAGAACCTCTGTAACACGTTCCTTGGCGACGTTGATCAGGGCGCCGACTTGCGGACGCTCTTCAACAGGCAGGTTCCCCAGGGTCTTCATCACCTGAGTCAACTCACCCTTCTTGCCAAGGTATTGAACCCGGATTTGCTCCAGGGCATTGATATCTTCAGCGCTTTGCACAGCCTCGAGAGCTTGAGAGACCAGCGCGTCCAGGTTTTCCATGTACAGACTCCAGATACGAAATAGGGGAAGAGCTTAAGGCTCTTCCCCTATTTATGACGTTCAACACCGCCCTCGAAATCGAAGGCGGTGATTGCCGGGGACTTAGGCCAAAGTGGCTTTAGCTTTCTCGACAATCGCAGCAAACGCCGCTTTTTCGTTCACAGCCAGATCAGCCAGAACCTTGCGGTCGATTTCGATCGACGCTTTTTTCAGGCCAGCGATCAGGCGGCTGTAAGACAGACCGTTGACGCGAGCACCAGCGTTGATACGAGCGATCCACAGAGCGCGGAACTGACGTTTTTTCTGACGACGGTCGCGGTAGGCGTACTGGCCTGCCTTGATGACCGCTTGCTTGGCAACACGGAATACACGCGAACGCGCGCCGTAGTAGCCTTTGGCAAGTTTCAGAATCTTTTTGTGACGCTTACGGGCAATGACGCCACGCTTTACACGAGCCATGAGTAACTTCCTCTATATCTTGATCAAAATTAACGAAGGCGCAGCATGCGCTCGACTTTAGCCACGTCAGACGGATGCAGCAGGCTGCTACCGCGCAGTTGACGCTTACGCTTTGTCGACATTTTGGTCAGGATGTGGCTCTTGAAAGCGTGTTTGTGCTTGATGCCGTTAGCGGTTTTCAGAAACCGCTTAGCTGCACCACTTTTAGTCTTCATCTTTGGCATGTTCGGATACTCCGCATTCAGTTGATAAACATAACCGCAAGGCCTGCCGTGCCCTGGTGGTTACTTCTTCTTTTTCGGGGCGATGACCATGATCAGCTGGCGTCCTTCCATCTTAGGATGCTGCTCAACGGAACCGTATTCGAGCAGGTCAGCTTCAACCCGCTTCAACAGCTCCATGCCCAGCTCCTGGTGGGCCATCTCACGACCGCGGAATCTCAACGATACCTTGGCCCTGTCCCCGTCACTCAGGAAACGTACCAGGTTGCGTAGTTTTACCTGGTAATCCCCTTCCTCCGTCCCTGGACGAAACTTGATTTCTTTAACCTGGATCTGTTTCTGGTTTTTCTTCGCCGCAGCAACCTGTTTCTTCTTTTCGAAGATCGATTTGCCGTAGTCCATGACCCGGCAAACCGGTGGTACCGCGTCGGCAGAAATTTCTACCAGATCCAGCTTCGCCTCTTCGGCGATACGAAGCGCTTCATCAATCGAGACGATGCCAATCTGCTCGCCGTCAGCGCCAATTAACCGAACCTCGCGGGCCGAGATATTCTCATTGATCGGGGCCTTAGGTGCAGCTCGTTTATCTTGTCTCATTTCACGCTTAATAATAATTACTCCGAATCTTGGCGACCACGCCGGGAAACCGCTTGTGCGAGGAATTCAGCGAATTGGGCGACCGGCATCGAGCCGAGGTCGGTGCCTTCGCGTGTACGCACAGCGACAGTTTGCGTTTCAACTTCCCGATCTCCGATGACGAGGAGATAAGGGACCTTGAGCAAAGTATGCTCGCGGATTTTAAAGCCGATCTTTTCATTTCTCAAGTCGGACTTGGCACGAAATCCGCTTTGAGCCAGAGTTTTTTCAACCTGAAGGGCGAAATCGGCCTGTTTGTCAGTGATATTCACGATCACTGCCTGGGTCGGCGCCAGCCAGGCCGGGAACGCACCTTCGTAGTGCTCGATCAGGATACCGATGAAACGCTCGAAGGAACCGAGGATCGCGCGGTGCAGCATGACCGGGTGTTTGCGACCGTTATCTTCCGATACGTACTCGGCACTCAGACGGATCGGCAGGTTGAAGTCCAGCTGCAGCGTACCGCATTGCCATACACGACCCAGGCAGTCCTTCAACGAGAACTCGATTTTCGGGCCGTAGAACGCGCCCTCGCCTGGCTGAAGATCATAAGGCAGGCCTGCGCTGTCCAGCGCGGAAGCCAACGCCGCTTCGGCGCGATCCCACAGTTCGTCGGAACCCACGCGCTTTTCAGGACGAGTGGACAGCTTGAGCTCGATGTCCTTGAAACCGAAATCGGCGTAGACGTCGAGGGTGAGCTTGATGAACGCCGCGGATTCGGACTGCATCTGTTCTTCGGTACAGAAGATATGCGCGTCATCCTGAGTAAAGCCACGCACACGCATGATGCCGTGCAGTGCGCCCGACGGCTCGTTGCGGTGGCAGGCACCGAATTCGGCCAGACGCATCGGCAGCTCGCGGTAGCTTTTCAGACCCTGATTGAACACCTGCACATGGCATGGGCAGTTCATCGGCTTGATGGCGTAGTCGCGGCTTTCCGACTCTGTGGTGAACATGTTGTCGGCGTAGTTGGCCCAATGCCCGGATTTCTCCCAGAGCGAGCGATCAACCACCTGCGGCGTCCTGATTTCAAGGTAACCGTTTTCACGCTGAACCTTGCGCATGTACTGCTCAAGCACCTGGTACAAGGTCCAGCCTTGCGGGTGCCAGAACACCATGCCCGGAGCTTCTTCCTGGGTATGGAACAGGCCGAGGCGCTTGCCGATCTTGCGATGATCACGCTTCTCGGCTTCTTCGATACGCAGGATGTAGGCCGCCAGCTGCTTCTTGTCCGCCCACGCAGTGCCATATACGCGCTGCAGTTGCTCGTTCTTGGCGTCGCCGCGCCAGTAGGCGCCCGACAGCTTGGTCAGCTTGAAGGATTTCAGGAAGCGGGTGTTCGGCACGTGCGGACCGCGGCACATGTCGACATATTCTTCGTGGTAGTACAGGCCCATGGCCTGTTCGTCAGGCATGTCTTCGACCAGACGCAGCTTGTAGTCTTCGTGACGGGCGGTGAACACCTCGATCACTTCAGCGCGCGGGGTCACTTTCTTGATGACGTCGTAGTCTTTCTCGATCAGCTGCTGCATGCGCTGCTCGATCGCCGCCATATCGTCAGGCGTGAACGGGCGCTCGTAAGCGATATCGTAGTAAAAACCGTCGTCGATCACCGGGCCGATGACCATTTTGGCCGTCGGATACAGTTGCTTGACCGCATGACCCACCAGGTGAGCGCAGGAGTGGCGGATGATTTCCAGTCCTTCCTGATCCTTGGGGGTGATGATCTGCAGGCTGGCGTCGTTCTCGATGAGATCGCAGGCATCGACGAGCTTGCCGTCGACCTTGCCGGCCACGGTGGCCTTGGCCAGACCGGCGCCAATCGACAGCGCGACATCGGCTACGGAGACCGGATGGTCGAATGAACGTTGACTGCCGTCGGGAAGAGTAATGGTGGGCATGGCGCCTCCTCTCCTAGTGGTGACCCCTACCAAAGGTCACGTGGGTTGGGATGAGCCAGTACGTGATCCGGTGGTATGCCTGCCTCACAGTGGCAGGAGCCTTCAGGCCAACCTTGAACCGAACCAGATGACTGGATTGATACGAAAAAACTGCCTGCGACGCGCGGATGGATGATACAGCGCAGCGCGAGCGAAATTCACAGGACGCGCATCCTAGCACAGCTGCCGCGATTCGGACGCATCTGCCGCGCAAACGAAGCGAAATAGAGAAGTAAACGTACCTCGTCTGAACTGGTCGGGCTCACAGCCGTCTGAATTAACCGAGACCTGTACGACTTTTCCACCCAAGGAGAACATCATGAAGCTTTCAAGCCTGACAGCCCTCCTCGCCAGCGCGGCGATTCTGGCCCCTTTCGGCGCCCAGGCGGCGATGGACAACGCGACGCGTTCGACCTTCACGCAAGAATGCATCAGTGCCGCCAAGCAGCAGAATCTTGACGAAAAAGTGGCCAAGGCTCACTGCGACTGCGGTGCCCGGCAGGTCGATGCCCATTTCACCGCCGACGAGATCGCGTCTCTCAACGACACCAACAAGGCACCCAGCACGCAACTGACCTCGAAGATGCAGAAACTGGTCGCTGACAACTGCGTCCAGCCAAAAAAATAAAATATTCACATAGCCAGACCGGCACGCTCTGCTGGCTATCGACGCGCTTCAGTGCAATGTCTGGAGCCCCGCTACGACGGGGCTTTCAGCACGATCCCGCTGCCTGACGGCCACGACTCGAACGTCAACGGAGCACAGCCGGCGCCAGGGAAATCCGCCGCTATTTTGATGACTCGATCAAACTTCCTACCTGAATGGCTCTCTTTTCGCACATTTAGACTATGATAGGCCGGTGTGCCCAGTTGGCCTGAGCAGCACGCTATTGAAAATTATGTTCTTGGAGATACACCATGTCTAATCGCCAAACCGGCACCGTAAAATGGTTCAACGATGAAAAAGGCTTCGGCTTTATCACTCCACAAGGTGGCGGTGACGACCTGTTCGTACACTTCAAAGCAATCCAGAGCGACGGTTTCAAAAGCCTGAAAGAAGGCCAGACCGTCAGCTTCGTTGCTGCTAAAGGCCAGAAAGGCATGCAAGCAGAAGAAGTCAAAGTCGAGTGATTCAGCCGGCTTAAAAAAACCCCGTCACTGACGGGGTTTTTTATTGGCTGGTGGAAAGGGCCTGCGTCAACCGCAGTTGATACGAACCACCTTGCCGGCTGCGTCGGTATTGACGTTGACCCGTTCGGAGCGGTACTCCAGCGTCACCATGTCATTGGGACCCAGAATACGCGCGTCCAGAGCGCCGGATCGGGTACGCACCTGGTTCAGCAGATCGATCGAAGCCTGCTTGCCGACTGCGAACTGACCGCCCTCGGCATCGCAACGACCATCGCTGGTTGTAGTCGTGGTGGTTTCGGCGGCTTTGGTGTCATCCGTCGAACCGGATGGGGTACTGCAGCCCGCCAGTAACGATGTCACGACGACAAAACCGAGTGTTGCGAACTTCCAGGGCATACAGCCTCCTCTATCGATAAACATTATCAGCCTCTGTGCGACCGCGCCGGGGCGTTTTGGTTGCACCACGCGATTCGACAGAGCATGAGAACCGGATCCGGTTTCAGGGTGCGCAAGCTTGCCTGACGATCCAACTGCACGCGCTGCCAAATCGTCACAAGACGTGAATCGATAGCAGGCCAATCCTCATTTCAACCGCGCCAGCCGCTCGCTCAGTAGATTGAAGAAACCCTGAGCGTCGCCGTTTTCGACCCAGAACACGTTTGCCGGCTGCTTAAGTGTCCCGTACCAGTCGGCAACTGTCTGGCCGAAACCGATGCCCTCACGAGTATCGACGGCGACATTGATCTGCCGGCCCGAGAAAAGCTCGGGCTTGAGCAGCCAGGCGATCACGCTGGCGTCATGCACCGGGCCACCCGGCAGACTGTAGTGCTCCATGTCCAGTTTGACGTACTCATTGAGGATGCCCTCCACCAGCTTGCCCGCGTTGTTGCCAAGCGCTGCGATCTGTTTGAGCCGCGCCTCGCTGGTCAGGATCTTGTGGGTAACGTCCAGGGGCACATAGGTCAGTTTGACGCCGCTGGCGAGCACGATCTGAGCGGCATGCGGGTCCGCGTACAGATTGAATTCGGCCACGGGAGTGATATTGCCACCGTTGAAATGTGCGCCACCCATGACGATGACTTCCTTGATGCCCTGGGTGATTTCCGGCGCCTGAACCAGTGCCAGCGCCAGGTTGGTCTGCGGGCCGAGCATTGCAATGGTGATGCTGTGCGGCTTGGCCTGACTCAGCGTGCGGATGAGGTAATCCACCGCATTACCGGAAGCAAGCCCTTTGGCGGGCTCATGCACGGGCACGCCCGGAAGCCCTTCCTGACCATGCACATTTTCGGCGTAGATCGGAGTGCGGACCAGTGGCTTGGGCGCGCCGGCGTACACCGGCACCTCCTCGCGCCCGGCCCATTCGCGCGCCAGCCTGGCATTGCGCGAGGTCTTGTCGAGGCGCACGTTGCCGGCGACCGTGGTAATCGCCATCACGTTCAGCTCTTCGGGCGATGCCAGCGCCAGAAGCAGCGCAACAACATCGTCTGCGCCCGGATCGGTGTCGATGATCAGATCACGCTTTTCTGCTGCCTGTACAACGGCAGAACCAAGAATGGACAAAAGCAGCGCTCCCCGGATCAAGTGCCTGAAAAACCCTTTCGGCATCATATGCAACTCCCTGTCGGTAAATTTCGTTCAAGCCGAACGCTTAGAAAACCACACCGGCGACTAACGCCACATTACTGTAAGGCTGGCATTCGCCGGTGCGGATGATCGCCTTGGCCTCGCGGCTCAAGACCTTCAGATCCTCGTGACTGACCCAGCGCTGGTGGCCGAGTTGCCCGTCGAGGTTCAGATTTTCGATAACCTGCAGCGCCGGCGGCCGGGCGGTGACCATTTCGTTGGCGAGGACGTGAGTCTCCACCTGCATTTCCGTCAGGACTACGTCCAGCACACTCACGAAATCGGGCACGCCACGGGTCAGCGCCAGATCGATAAGCTCTACTCCGGCCGGTACGGGCATGCCAGCATCAATGATCATCAGAATATCGCCGTGGCCCAGGGACGCGATGACTCGGGACAATTCGATATTCAGCAACGCGGTCTTCTTCATGCGGGTTTGAATTCCTTTATTTCGTCGTACGTAGGAATGGAGGGCTGCGCGCCTGCGCGAGTAACCGACAACGCGGCGGCCAGCTGGCCGAAGCGGATTGCCTCCGATTCGTCGTGACCGCTGGCCAGCGCGGCGGCAAAGCCGCCGACAAAAGTGTCGCCCGCTGCCGTGGTGTCCACTGCACGGACAACCGGCGCAGGCACATGTTCAAAACCTTCAGCCGTGGCGTGCAAAGTACCACGCTCGCCCAGGGTAATGATCACACCGCCGACACCCGCCGCCAGCATCATGGCGGCGGCCTGCTCGGCGGTGGCTATCGATTGGACGGCCACGCCGGTGAGCGCCTGCGCTTCGCTCTCGTTGGGAATCAGATAGTCGATCAGCGGATACCACTCGACCGGCAACGGCCCGACTGCCGGTGCCGGGTTGAGGATCACGGTCTTGCCTAGCTCATGCGCCCTGACCAGGGTGCGATGGACAGTGGCGGTGGGCACTTCGAGCTGGCAGATGACAATGTCCGCAGCCGCCAGCAGCGCATCGTGCCGCTCGATCGACGCCGGGGTCAGCTGGCCATTGGCTCCGGCCACAATCACGATTGCATTCTGACTTGCGGCGTCGACGACGATCGAAGCGATCCCCGTAGACAGGCCGTCGATACTTGTAAGCGCCTGGCAGTCGACACCTTCCGTCAACAGCGCAGCGCGCAGCTGGTCACCGTAGGCGTCGGCGCCCACGCAGCCGATCATCGCCACCGAACCTCCGAGGCGCGCGGCGGCCACCGCCTGGTTGGCACCCTTGCCGCCCGGCACCGTGGCAAAGGTTTCGCCGGCGAGCGTTTCCCCAGGGCGTGGCAGGCGCTGGGCGCGGATCACCAGATCCATATTCAGGCTGCCGACTATCACTATCTTTGCTTGCATGGTTCATTCACTCGTCGCTGTGCTTCAGCGTCATGCCGGAAACGGATGGAGGTGGTGCCGTGGATTCACGCACTACGACATTGGGGGTCACAAGACGCTTGCGAACCGGCGCGGTGTCGGGCGCGGCGATTCTGGACAACAGCATTTCGGCGGCGGTTTCGCCCAGTTGTCTTATCGACTGACCGACCGTAGTCAGTGCCGGGTAAACGTAACGACTCATCTGAATGTCGTCGAACCCCACCACCGAGAGATCCCTGGGCACTGCCACGCTGCGCTCGGCCGCGGCGCGCAACACACCGATGGCGATCACGTCGTTACCCGCGAAAATCGCCGTGGGTGGCTGATCACTCAGAAGACCCACCGCCGCCTGGTAGCCTGCGGGGCTGGTGAACTCGCTGTTGACGGTCCATCCCGGTAGCACATCGACCCCGGCCTCAAGCATCGCTCGCCGGTAACCGGCCTGGCGCATTTCGGCGACCAGCGTGTCGGCCGGCCCGCCGATGCAGGCGATGTGCCGATGCCCCAGGCCCAGAAGATGCCGCGTCGCCAGATAGGCGCCCTGCTCGTGGTCGATGCGGACCATGTCGGCCTCGATACCTTCCAGTTCACGGTCCACCACCACCAGCGGCGTGCGCACCTCCGCCAGCCCGCCGGCAAAACTGACGTCGCCGTCCACCGACGACACGATCAGGCCATCGACGCGTTTTTCCAGCAGCACGCGCAGGTAACTGCGCTGCTTCTCGGGGTTGTCATCGGAGTTGCACAGGATCACGCAGAAACCATTGCGCTCGCAGTGGTCTTCGATCCCTCTGGCCAGCTCTGCGAAGTAAGGATTGATGCCATTGGGGATCAACAGGCCGATGGTGCAGGTGCTCCGGGCTTTCAGGGAACGCGCCACGGCGCTGGGCACGTAGTCCAGCTGCGCGATGGCCGCCTCGACCTTCAGCCGCACGGGCTCGCTGACCGGACGGGTCTTGTTCAGTACATGGGACACCGTGGTGTAGGAAATTCCCGCGAGTGCCGCGACATCTTTAATGGTTGCCATGTCAGTTCTGCCGACGCGCCCTGTGGCTGCGATAAGTGTCGAGCACCACCGCAATGACGATCACGGCACCCGTGATGATGCGCTTGGTCGGTTCGCTGGCGCCGATCTGAGCCAGCCCCGCCGCGAGCACCGAAATGATCAGCACGCCGAAAAAGGTACTGATGATCGAGCCGCGCCCACCCATCAGACTGGTACCACCGATAACAACCGCCGCGATGACCTGCAGCTCCAGGCCAGCACCGGCGTTCGGGTCGGCGGCTTCCAGGCGCGAGATCTGAAACAGCGCGGCGACGCCGGCCAGCAGGCCCATCAACGAAAACACCAGGATCTTGTACGGCTTGGGGTTGATCCCCGCGAGGCGCACGGCCTCCTCATTGGTCCCGATCCCGATCAGATAGCGGCCGAAAACGGTACGCGTGAGGACCGCCTGGGCGATGAAAATCACCAGCAAAGCGATGACGAACGACGGCGAGATGCCGAATGCCAGCGGATTGGAGAGCCACGCGAAAGAATCGCCGATGTACGCCGTGCGGGAGTTGGTCATCTGGTAGGCAACACCGCGAGCCATTTCCAGCACGCCCAACGAGACGATGAACGACGGTATGCGCCATGCCACGGTAATCGAACCGGTGATGGTGCCCGCCAGGGTGGCGCAGCCGATGCCGAGCAAAGCCGCGGGAAATACGCTCCACCCCCAGCCGAGGATCGCAACGCTGACCGCCGATGCCGCAAGGGCGAGCACCGAGCCGACCGACAGGTCGATGCCGCCGATGATCAGCACCAGAGTCATGCCTACGGCCAGTACCATAAGATCCGGAATCTGGTTGGCCAGCGTGCTGAACGTCTGGTACGAGAGGAAGTGGTCGCTGAGCACCGAAAACAGCACGATCATGGCCAGCAGCGCGCCCGCCAACCCCAGATAAGTACCCAGCCCGTAATAATTGCCGCCGCGCCGCGTTGCAGAAGGCAACGCCGGGGAAGTGATGTTTTTCATGAGTCGTTCCTGGGCGCTGCTTCACTGAGCAGCGCGTCACGTTTCTGGTAGCCCGCAAAGGCGGCGGCGAGCAGTTGGTCCTGCGACCAGCTGTCCCGTTCGAAGGTATCGATCAGACGCCCGGCCGACAGCACGCCGATCCGGTCGCAGATCAGCATCAGCTCGCGCAAGTCACTGGAAACCACCACCAGCGCCCTGCCCTGACGGGTCAGCTCGGCCAGCAGCGCATAGATATCGAATTTGGCCCCGACGTCGATGCCTCGTGTCGGTTCGTCGAAAAGCATTACCGGACAATTGCGCTCCAGCCAGCGACCGATCACGACTTTCTGCTGATTGCCGCCGGATAGTTCCGACACCAGCTGCGCCGGGCTTGAACTGCGAATGCGCATGGCGCTGACCTGGCGCTGCGCCAGTTCGAGCTCTTCCTGCGCACTGACTAATCCGCCGCTGGAAATCGCATTCATGTTGCCCAGAGCGATATTGGCGCTGATCGACTGGGTCATCAGCAGGCCTTCGCTCTTGCGATCTTCAGTGATCAGCGCGATACCGTTCTCCACGGCGTGCGACGGCGAACGGATGGTCACCGGGCGCAGCGGCTTGCCCACCTCTATGCTGCCGCTGTCGGCGATGTCGGCACCGTAGATGAGGCGCAGCAACTCGGTACGACCGGCGCCAATCAATCCGGAAATACCGAAGATCTCACCGCGGCGCACCTTGAACGACACATCCTGCACCTTGCCCGCGCGACTAAGGCCATTGACCGACAGCGCGACGTCGCCGATGTGGCGCTCGCCCATATCCATGTGTTCGCCCAGCTCGCGCCCCACCATCAGGGTCACCAGTTGCTCGCTGTCATAGCGGGAAATGGGCTCGACACAAACCAGCTTGCCGTCACGCAGCACCGCGATGCGTTGCGAGACCCTGGCCAGCTCCTCAAGGCGGTGCGAAATGTAGATGATCGATACGCCCTTAGCCTGCAACCGCGTGATTTGCTCGAACAGCATTTCGACCTCGCGGGAGGTCAGCATCGCTGTCGGCTCGTCGAGGATCAGCACATGGCAGTCGCCAACCAGGTTGCGCGCGATTTCCACCATCTGCTGATGGCCTATGCCCAGATCGCCCACCAATGTGTCCGGATCGATTGCTTCCAGACCGACCTGCGCCATCGCCTTGACGGCGTCATCCCTTAGGCGCTTGCGATCGATCCAGCCCGCGAGACGTGGCAGGTTATCCAGAAACAGGTTTTCGGCGACGGTTAGCGTCGGCAGCAGGTTGAGCTCTTGCATGACCATACGGATGCCGAGCTTTTCTGCCTGAGCGCGATTGGCCGGCTGGTAAGGCTGGCCTTGAAACGTCATGTGGCCGGTGGTCGGCGTAACCAGCCCGCCGATGATTTTCGACAACGTGCTTTTGCCGGCCCCGTTTTCGCCAGTCAGGGCCAGGACCTCACCGCGCATCAGGGTCAGGTCGATATCACCCAGCACTGGCTGGGCATAGGTCTTGCCGATGCCGCTGACCGACAGTACAGCCGTCTGAACAGACGCTGACATAGAATTCTCCCGGCACCCGCCCTGTGTGGACGGATGCCATTACTCAGCCTGGATCAAGGCATGGCTTCAAGGTTTGGTAACGAGCTCGACGGGGGTTTCGATCACACCCTTGTCATTGGTCTCGACTTTCTCGCCCTTGACCTTCTTCAGCGCAGCTTCGATGCCGAATACCGCCTGACGCGCCGCGAACTGATCCGCGGTCGCCAGGACCCGGCCATCCTTGAGCATGGGTTTGATCGCGTTGATGTTGTCGTAGCCGACCACCATCACCTTGCCCGCCTTGCCTGCCGCACGTACCGCCGAGACGGCTCCGAGCGCCATGCTGTCGTTGCCCGCGAGCAGCGCCTTGAGGTTGGGATATTCATTGAGCATGGCTGACGCAACGGCATTGCCCTTGTCGATTTCCCAGTTGCCGGACTGCACAGACACAACCTTCATCCGGGCCGCTTCCATTGCGTCCTTGAAACCTGCCGTACGCTGCTGGGCGTTGGTGGTGGTCGGCACGCCTTCGATGATGCCGACCTCATCTCCCGACTTGAGCTGTCTGGCCAGGTACTCGCCCACCAGAGCCGCGCCTTTACGGTTGTCAGGCCCCACGAACGGAACTTCGATGTTCTTGCTCTTGAGCACTGTGGCGTCGAGCTGGTTGTCGATGTTCACCACCTGGATGCCAGCGTCCATCGCCTTCTTGATCACAGGAACCAGAGCCTTGGAGTCAGCGGGCGCAATAACCAGTGCATCGACCTTTGACACGATCATCTGCTCGACGATGCGAATCTGATTGGCGGTGTCGGACTCATCCTTGATGCCGTTAGAGATCAGGTCGAACTCGGCGGAATGCTCCTTCTGGTACGCCTTGGCGCCGTCCTCCATGGTCAGGAAGAACTCGTTGGCAAGCGACTTCATCACCAACGCAACCTTGGGTTTTTCAGGGGTCTGAGCATGGACTGCAGAGAGGGGCACGAGCGCCGTGGCGGCGAACATGGCGACAGCGAGAAGGCGTCCAGCGAATGGCAGCTTCATGGGTTCATCTCCGTTCTTGTGATTATTGTTCGGGCCAACGTTACGTAGCCAAGGCTCAGAGCTACTACGCAAACGTTTGCGAGGGGTCGACTATGTGAAATGTTCTGTGCTTTGTCAATCGCTGCATGGCGCTATCACCGTCGAATCAAACGCTACCGTCGGTTGCAGACAACCATGCCATCCAGGCCATGTAAACGCTTGATCCCAATAGTTGTTGCGAAAGATCCGACGTTGAAATACTGTACGCCCGTACAGCACATATCGGAACTTTCCCCGTGGCAAAACAATCTCCAGCAACCGCATCCGAGCCAGGCTCTTACGAGCGCCTTGGCATCCGGGTACAAAAGATCATCAATTCGCCCGCCGCGCAGAAAGCCAAAGCGGCATTGCTGTTCCGCAAGCCCGATGAATCCGAAGAAGACTGGGCGCAGTTGCTGGAAGAAATCGCAGAAAACGACAATGTGACGCTCGCTTGGCGCGATGACGGCGGTGTGCAGCTTTTCTGGACAGTGCCGAAGGAAGATTGACCGCATGAAAGCCTCGCTTTCCATCCTGCTCTTCACGTCGTTGGCGGCTCTCGCGCCGCTTGCTGCGCAGGCCGATGCGCCTCGTACGTTCAGCGAAGCGAAGAAAGTCGCGTGGGGTCTGTATGCGCCTCAGTCCACCGAGTTCTACTGCGGCTGCAAGTACTCGGGCAACAAGGTGGACCTCGCCGGATGCGGCTACGTGCCACGCAAGAACGCCAACCGAGCCAAGCGTATCGAGTGGGAACATATCGTGCCGGCATGGCAGATCGGCCACCAACGCCAGTGCTGGCAATCGGGGGGGCGCAAGAACTGCGCGAAGAACGACGATATCTACAAGCGCGCCGAGGCTGATCTGCACAACCTGGTACCGAGTATTGGCGAGGTGAACGGCGACCGCAGCAATTACAGCTTTGGCTGGGTGCCGGAGCGCAAGGGCCAATACGGTTCCTGCCTGACCCAGGTGGATTTCAAGGCCCGAAAAGTCATGCCGCGGCCATCGATTCGCGGCATGATCGCCAGGACTTACTTTTACATGAGCAAGCACTACAACCTGAGGCTTTCCCGCCAGGACCAACAGCTCTATCAGGCCTGGAACAAGACCTATCCGGCTCAGCCATGGGAGCGCCAGCGCAACCAGCGAGTGGCGTGCGTGATGGGCCATGGCAATGAATTTGTGGGGCCTGTAGACCTGAAGTCATGCAGTTGAGGTCAACTACAACCGTTTGAGTAAAACTGAAGCCGCCACATCACTCAAATGGATATGGCGTTATGCCACTTGTCGGACGACCGTTCACTCTGATCTGTAACCCTGTAGCTTCCAGCTAAGTTAATCCCCCAGAGACAGCAGTCCGATCAAGGCCGCTTGTAGTTATGCAAGCCTGTATCGATCTCGAAATGAAGTTGCAGCGCAGTACCCGTTTTCCAGGACTCGCTGCCCGGTACACCTATGTACTCATTTTCAGATGGGCGTAGCCGCTACGCCCCACAGGCGGATCATGATGAATACCCAAACGGAATTCGAGATTCATTACCAGTTCAAGGGCGAGCCTCGCCACTTTCTCCATGAAGCACTGCAGCTCTGCCAGAGCGATGCACTGCATTTCGCGACCCTGCACGCTGGCGTCGGAACAGTCAGTGGGAACGTTGCTGCGGGACCTATAAAGCTGGCGACCCTGCAGGCGCAGGGCTTTGGTGTGACTCAGGTCTTGTGGAAGAAGCGCATCAAACGCGCGGAGAGCAACCCCAGGGAAGACCAGGCCGAACCGGTGTAAAAGCCCGGCCCGGCCTGCGGCAATCAGATGGCGGGATAACTGCCGGTGCCGTCGGGCCAGGGTGTGAGCAGTTCAAAACCGGTCTGGGTGACAGCGACCATGTGCTCCCACTGAGCCGACAAGGACTGATCACGCGTCAGCACTGTCCAGCCGTCAGGCAAGGTCTTGGTCCCGGCCTTGCCCGCGTTGATCATCGGCTCAATGGTAAAGACCATTCCCGGCTTGAGCCTCAAGCCCTTTCCTGCAGTGCCATAGTGCAACACCTGCGGTTCTTCGTGGTATTTGCGCCCGATGCCGTGCCCGCAGTATTCACGCACGACGCTGAAGCCCTCGCGATGCGCGACAGTCTGAATTGCATGCCCGATGTCGCCCAGCGTCGCACCAGGGCGAACGGCGTGGATACCTGCGCGAGTTGCTTCATACGTTGTTTCGACCAGGCGCCGGGCAAGCGGACTGACCTCTCCCACCAGGTACATGCGGCTGGTATCGCCGTACCAGCCGTCCTTTATGACCGCCACGTCAATGTTGACGATGTCGCCCTCCTTGAGGAGGTCGGATGCGGCCGGAATCCCGTGGCAAACCACAGCGTTGGGCGAGATGCAGGTGGTCTTGGTGAAACCGTGATAGCCGACGTTCGCCGGAATGACTTTCAGCTCGTCAACGATGTAGCGATTGCAGATATCGTCCAGCGCTTCGGTGCTGATGCCCGGCTTCACATGCGGCGCGATCATCGCGAGAACGTCCGCTGCCAGCCTGCCGGCAATGCGCAACTGCACGAGATCCTGTTCGGTCTTCAGACTGATTGCATTGCTCATGAAGCCACCTGAGTCAATGAAGGAAGCTCGCCAGCTTCGGCAGTGAATGACACCGCGTCGGATGCCTGAGTGCGAATCAGCATCTGGCATATTTCGGTGTAATCGAGGGTCGGATGCAATTCGGCGATCATGCCGACGCGCATCCAGTGCTCTGCCTGTGCATTGATAGACCGGCTCAGCGCAACGCTGGCCGCACGCACATTGCTATGCATGTGTTCGGAAATTTTCACCAGCCCCATGACTCGCCTCCACTATGAATATACGAATCATATATGGTTCGTATATTAGCAGGCAAGCGTCGGAGATTCGTCCGCATTCTCTGAAAGCTTGGATCATTCAGCCTGATCGACGTAACGCGCCGATTCGATTGCCATGGCAATATCGGATTCATACGCGTTGAACTGCCGCAGCGCCGCCGCCAGCGCGAGGAAATCCTCGCGTTGCATTTCATTGATCAAGGGTGCTGCGAAGTGATGGGCAGTGGCAGGGTTTTGCACGGTATTCAGGGACATGACTAACCTCTTTTGCAGATACTGTTTATACATACAGTATTTGCAACCGAGGGCCAAAGCAAGTCCGTTGTCGACGAATGGTCATCAGTCGCTGCACTCCAGCCCGAACTTAAACTGCCTCAAGGCGCCCTGCTCTGCTTGTCTACTGAGGGATCACGCGGTCTGATCCGGCGCCTCTGCGACAACGGGGTGGTATTAATGTGGGTGCAACTTTCAGGCTGCCCCGTCTTTTCATCCAAGGCCCGCGAGCAGTTGCAGTCGTTCCCAGTCGCTTCGGGCAATTTCGATCCCGCGCTTTTCCGCCACGGCGCGTTCCTTATAGCGACGGTCGCCGGGCATACGCGCCTGGCCGGCATCGTGAAGCTGACGCACCAATTCTTCGCTTCGTTGAGCAAATTGCTGCCCGCTGCCTTTGTCAGGATCAATGACGATAATCACCTGGCCTGTCCACGGAGTCTGCGCGCCAGGATGCTGCGACCAGTCGAAACCGAAGGAAAAATTGCCGCCGGTCAGCGCTGCGGCAAGCAGCTCGACCATCATCGACAGCGCCGACCCTTTGTGTCCGCCGAACGGCAGTAATGCGCCGCCTTTGAGAATCTCGTCCGGATTGCGAGTGGCCTGCCCATGACTGTCGACCCCCATACCCGGTGGCAACTGTCGCCCTTCCCGCGCGGCAATCTGCACGTCGCCGTGCGCGATGGCGCTGGTCGCCAGATCAAAGACAATGGGCGGTCCCTCGGCGCGCGGCGCCGCGAACGCGATCGGGTTGGTACCGAACACCGGTTTGTCGGCCTCATGAGGGACCACGCACGTCATGCTGTTGACCATGCTCAACGCCACCAGCCCCTCCTCTGCGAACGGCTCGACATCCGGCCAGAGCGCCGCAAAGTGATGGGAACCACGGATCGCAAGGATTGCGATGCCGGCCGCTCTCGCCTTGCTGACCAGCAACGACCTCGCCGCCGCGAGTGCCGGCTGGGCGAATCCGTTGGCTGCATCGACACGGACAAACGCCGCGCCCACATCCTCGACCACCGGAACCGCACGTCCATCCACCCAGCCGCTGGCCAGTGACGAGAGATAACCCGGAACGCGAAAAATGCCATGACTGTGAGAGCCGTCGCGCTGTGCGCTGGCGCAGTTTTCGGACAGCGCCTGCGCCACCTGGGCGGATGTGCCGTGGGCCATGAACACCCGGTACAACACGTCAGCGAGCTCCCGCCAGGAAACACAATGGACCGAGCTGCTATCGGAAGCGCTGCCGTCGGATGGGGTGCTGCCAGAGGTCATGGTCATCGCAATTTCCTGAAAGAGAAGATGGGGAGACGGAGTCGATCAAACCTGGAAGAAAAACACTGACTACAGTGACAGCGGTAGCCATGCATCAATGAGAGCGGATCACATTCACGAGCTAATAGAGCCAACCTTGATACCCAATAGCCACGTATTGTTCTCGCCAGTGGAGATCAAGGGGTAGAATGCGCCAACAGTCAAGCCTGGAGCGCCCATGAGCGAACCTTTGCTCAGCGAAGCACAATACGATGCAATCACCGACGAAGCGGCGCAGTGGTGCATGCGCCTGCACGCGGACGATTGCACGGATGCCGAGCGCCGACGCTTCGCCAAGTGGCACGCCGCCGACCCACGACATGCAAGCGAATACCAGGCCATCTGTGACGTCTGGGGTTTGACCGCGCACGTGCCGGCGATCAATCCCGCGCCAAATCTTCAACCGCTTTCGCCGCCTGCGTCACGTGGCAACCGCCGGGCGTGGCACCCGCTGACGGCAGCGGCGGCGGTCATCGCGCTGGCATTGCCGGTTGCGGGCTTCGTTGGCTGGAACCAGGGCTGGGTACCTGACGCCTACGAGAGTTACGAGGCCTTGGATTCCACACGTCTGGTGACGATGTCGGATGGCAGCCGCGTGGAGCTGAATATCGGTACGCAGCTGACCTATCTCAACTTCAAGGATCGGCGCAGCGTGACGCTCACCAAGGGTGAGGCTTTCTTTGAAGTGAGCCACGACGCTGCGCATCCATTCATCGTCGACGCCGGCAAAGGCAGCGTCCGGGTCACCGGCACGCGCTTCAACCTGTGGCTCTATCAGGACCAGGTGCGGGTGAATCTTGTCGAAGGTTCGGTCCAGGTACGCAGTGATCGAGCGCAGCCCTCCAGCGATATGGCACTTACGCCGGGCATGCAGGCCAGTTACCGGACGGGTGACAGACAACCGCAGGTTAGCGCGACCAAAGCAGGTGATACGAGCCTGGCGTGGCGCACCGGCAAGTTGATTTTCAACGACTTGCCGTTGAGCGATGCGCTGCCGATGATCAATCGCTACCTGCCGCAGCCGATCCTGCTGGGTGATCAGGCCACCGGCGCTCTGCGTCTTGGCGGTAGCTACAACACCCGCGATCTCTCGGGGCTGCTGCGCAGTCTGCCCAAGGTTTTGCCCGTCACCGTGGCGCACAACCAACAAGGCAACCCGGTCCTGACCAGACGTCCGGCGAATACGCCGAAAGGCTGACCCGCCGGCTTCCTGGCATTGAAAGCCGCTGCCACCGCAGTCAAACCCGACACCCGAACAGTCTCCGAGGCCGAATTCTGCCGACGCCCAGGCCGCCGGCATTCGTCCGGCCGCCGTGCGTTGCAGATTAATTTCAACGAAAAATTGAGGATCCGGGCGACTCGTTCGTCTTAGTTACTGAGTTTTTCGTTTAATGCCTGAAAAGGAGTTTGCGCATGTTCAACCGACAAGGCGTAACGACCCGCACCCTGCTGCGGCAGACGGCCATCGCCCAGGCGCAAGCGCCGACGTCATCCGCTGAACGTCCCGGCAACGAGCACATCCGGTTGCTGCTGAAAAGCTTCGGCCTGCGAAGCAGCCTTGTGCGGCTCAAGGTGCTGGACGCTTTGCTGGTCGCCAGCCTGGAGGGCAAGGCGCTGGGCGTGCGCGGGGTTCACAGTCATCTGCTGCGGCTCGACGTGCCGCTGTCGTTTCTCAGCGTGCGCGAAGTCCTCAAACGGCTCTGCGACGAAGGCGTGATCAATCTCGACCCGGACAAAACCTACAGCTTCAATGCGCGCGCCGCCGAGTGGTTGAGCGACGCGCAAAACGCCTCTGGTCGCTAGCCGCGATCCCGGTCAGCGCTTGACCTTGCGACGCAGGACGCCGTTGAGCACGACCACCAGCACGGCGACGCCAATGGCGATGTACTGAAACGTCTTCTCGGTGATGACGCCACTGGTCTGCAGGTGCGACAGGCCCAGCATGATGGCCAGAACGCCCACGGCGATCAGTACGGAGTAAATCAAACGTTGCTTGTTGGTCATAACCGGTTTCCTGATGTCTTCATGATCCGCATTGGCCTTACGCAAATGCGCGCCTATCTTACGCCGAAGCAACGCTCCAGGCATCGGCGATCTGCCCCGACCGCCGTCGCAGCGGTTTCCCGCCTCAACTATCAACTTCACTGATGGCCGTCATTGCCGATGGAAAGTTGTCGTGTGGATTTCACGTGGTTTAATGCGCGCCTGTTGCAAAACGTTTCCCGCCCTACCTGATCGACCAAGGAGTTAAAACATGCCCCATGAAGGCAGCCTGCTGCAGGCCGCAGTCGTGTTTCTTTGCGCAGCCGTTCTTACCGTTCCGGTGGCCAAACGGCTGCAACTGGGCGCTGTGATCGGTTACCTGATCGCAGGCGTCATCATCGGCCCCTCGGTGCTGGGTTTGATAGGAGATACGGAGAGCGTCGCGCACATCTCGGAACTCGGGGTGGTATTGCTTTTGTTCATCATCGGTCTTGAGCTCTCGCCCAAGCGCCTCTGGGTGATGCGCAAATCGGTATTCGGCGTGGGCATGGCCCAGGTTCTGCTGACGGGCCTGGTTATTGGCGCTGTTGCGCTGCTTGCCTTCGGCCAGGCATTGAACACCGCTGTGCTGCTCGGTCTGGGCCTGGCGCTGTCGTCCACTGCTTTCGGCCTGCAAAGCCTCGCCGAGCGCAAGGAACTCAACAGCCCTCATGGACGGCTGGCGTTTGCGATTCTGCTGTTTCAGGACATCGCCGCCATCCCGCTGATTGCGCTTGTGCCTTTCCTGGCCGGCTCCGACCAGAGCACGGATTCACAGGACACCCTGACTCACGGTTTGCGGGTGCTCGGCAGCATCGCCATCGTCGTCATCGGTGGCCGTTACCTGCTGCGTCCGGTATTTCGCATCGTCGCCAAGACCGGCATTCAGGAAGTGTCGACCGCCACTGCCCTGCTCGTCGTCATCGGCACCGCGTGGCTGATGGAGCTGGTGGGCGTGTCGATGGCGCTGGGCGCGTTCCTCGCCGGCCTGCTGCTCGCCGACTCGGAATACCGCCACGAACTGGAAGCGCAAATCGAGCCGTTCAAGGGCCTGCTGCTGGGGCTTTTTTTCATCAGTGTCGGCATGGGCGCCAATATCGGCCTGCTGTTCAGTTCACCCTTCATTGTGCTGGGGCTGACGTTGCTGCTGATCGGCATCAAGCTGCCGCTGCTGTTCTTCATCGGGCGCCTCGCCGGCGGCCTCGCCAGGCAGAGCGCGCTGCGTCTGGGTCTGGTATTGGCGGCCGGCGGGGAATTCGCTTTCGTAGTGTTCAAGATCGGCAGCGATCAGGGTCTGTTCGAGCCGGCGCTGTACGACATGCTGATCCTGACCATCACCTTGTCGATGGCTCTGACTCCGCTGCTGTTCATAGCCCTCGCGCGCTGGCTGGCGCCCAGGCCGAAAACCACCGAGGTGCCGGACGAATACCGCGAAATCCACACCGACGAGCCACGCGTCGTGATCGCCGGAATGGGCCGTATGGGTCAGATTGTTGCGCGAATCCTGCGCGCGCAGAAGATCCCTTTCATCGCACTGGACACCGCCGTGGAGTCCATCGAGTTTTCGCGCAGCTTTGGCAACGTGCCGGTGTTCTATGGCGACCCGCTGCGGCCCGAGATCCTGCGCGCCGCCAAGGTCCATGAAGCCGAGTTTTTCATCATTGCCACCGACGACCCGGACACCAATATCAAGACCGCCGAACTGGTGCGCAAGCTGTATCCGGACATGAAGATCATTGCCCGGGCGCGCAACCGCCAGCACGTGCACCGCCTGATGGACGTCGGCGCCCACGCTATTCGCGAAACGTTCTATTCAAGTCTGGAAATGAGCCGTCAGACCTTGTTGGGTCTGGGCTTGAGTCAGGCTCAGGCGGACGCCCGGATTGCCCGCTTCAAGCGTCACGATGAGCAGGTGCTGATGGCCCAGCATGAAGTCTATGACGATGAGGCCAAGGTGCTGCAGACCGCCCGCGAAGCCAGGGGCGAACTGGCGCAGCTGTTCGAGGCCGACCGCCTGGACGAGGAAGCCGGCAAAGTCTGAGACCTACCAGCCACCGCCCAGCGAGCGATACAGGCCGACCAGCGCCTGGGCCTGGGTGGTGGAGCTCTGCACCCATTGCTCTTCGGTCGCGAGCAGTGCGCGCTGCACCGTGAGCACGTTGACGAAATCCGCCACGCCTTCAGCGTACTGACGCTTGGCCGCCTGCAACGCGACGCGGTTATGTTGCACGGCTTCTTCGAGTTTGCGCTGTTGCAACTGGCTGGCGTTGTACAGGCTCATGCTGTCGTCGATTTCCTGCCAGGCGCGCAGTACGGTTTGCTGATACGCCAGTGCCGCTTCCTGCTCCTGCGCCTCACGCAAATGCAACATGCCACGCAGCCGCCCGCCCTCGAAAATCGGCACGCTGAGTTGCGGACCGATGCCGAACTGGCGCGATCCCCAGCTGCCGAAGTCCGACAACTGCAGCGCCTGGAAACCCACATTGCCGGACAGCATGATCCGCGGGTAAAAGTCCCCTTCGGCGACGCCGATGCTCGCCGTCGCCGCATGCAACCTTGCCTCGGCACGGCGAATATCGGGCCGCCGTTGCGCCAACTCCGACGGCAGGCCCACCGGAACCGTGGTCGGCACTTCGATCATTGCAACGGGTTGCTGGAGTTCGCTTTGCAGGGCGCGTGGAGTCTGCGCCAATAGCAGGCCCAACGCGTTGATCAACTGCGCCTGACGCTGTTCGAGAATGGGCAGTCGCGATTCCAGGGCCGCGACCTCCGCCGCCGCCTCGGCGACGTCCAGGTCCGTGGCCACACCGTTGCCCAGTCGCACCCGCGACAGCTCCAGGCTGTTGCGCGCCAGGTCCAGGTTCTGCCGGGTCACCGCCAGCGTGTGTTGCAGGCCGCGCAGCTGCAAATAATCGCCGGCTACCTCGGCCTGCAGAGACAAGAGCGCGGCGCGTCGGTCGTTCTCCGCGACCTCTACATTGGCATCGGCCGCTTCGACCTCGCGCCCTACCCGGCCCCACAGATCCAGCTCCCAACTGGCGCCGAGGCCACCATCCCACTGATTGAAAGGCGCACGGCCAGCGTTGCCCGACGGATCATTCAACCCCTCGGCACTGTTGCGCTTGCGCTGATAGCCCAGGTTGCCTGAAACGCTTGGCGTCTCCTCGCCCGCCACCACATTGCGCGCAGCGCGGCTCTGCTCCAGGCGAGCCGCGGCGATCCGCACGTCCAGATTGGCCGCGGCCGCACGATCGATGAGGGACGAAAGCCGGGCGTCCTGAAACACCTCCCACCAGCGCTCATTGATGGGCGTGGCGGCGACGCGGCTGGCCGCCTGTTCGCCCTGCACCGGCAGCCACTGGATATCGCTGGTCTGTGGGCGCTGGAAATCGCGACCCACCTGGCAGCCTGTCAGCGCAGCGAGCACCGCCAGAGCCAGAGCTGTTTTACCCCAATTGCGTGTCATAGCGCGCTCACCTGGTTATCGACGGGCGACTCCGTGTCGATACTCGCCTCCACCGACATGCCCACGCGCAGGCGGCTGGCCAGCGGCTGACCGGGATCCAGCACGATCTTCACCGGAATTCGTTGAACCACCTTGGTGAAATTGCCCGTGGCGTTGTCCGGACGAATCGCGGCGAAGGTCACGCCAGTGGCCGGCGCGATACTTTCAACGTGAGCTTTGAGAATCTGGTCGGGGTAGGTATCGACCCGCACTTGCACCGCCTGACCGACGCTGACACGGGTCAGCTGGGTTTCCTGGAAGTTGCCAAGCACATAGGCCCGCTCCAGCGGCACCACCGACAATAGCTTGCTGCCGGGGTTGACGTAATTGCCGACACGCACCGCCCGCTCGCCGACCGTGCCATCGATCGGCGCCACGATGCGGGTATAGGACAGCTGCAGGCGGGCCTGATCCCGCGCCGCTTCGGCACGTTGCAGGTCAGCTTCGGCGCTGTGCTGCTGAGCGACCAGAATCTCGACCTGCTTGCGTTCGGCGGCCAGCAGCGCCGTGGCACTGGCGTGCTGAGCGTTGGCAGTGTCGATTCGATTGCGCGCCTGCTGCGCGTTCTGCACGGTCCCCGCACCGGCACCGGCCAGATGCTCGTAGCGGGTTCGTTCCTGCTCGGCGAACTTCACCGCTGCGTTGCTGGCGATCAGCGCGGCCTGAGCCTGGGCGATCACCGAAGCCTGACGTTGCAGCACGGCGCGCGCCTGCTCCAGCCGGGCACTGGCGGTGGCCACCCCCGCCTCAGCCGACGCCAGCGCGGTCTGCAGGTCGCGATCATCGATCTGCGCCAGCAACTGACCGGCCGTGACCGGCTGGTTGTCTTCTACCAGCACCTGACTAATGAAGCCCGAGACCTTGGGGGCCACGACCGAGTAATCGGCCGCGATGAAAGCGTCGTTGGTGGTCTGCCGCGCACCGTCGCCGGTCAGGGTAAAGATGCCCAGTCCGGCGAGCAGGATGGCTGCGCCGCACAGGGCCAGGGTCTGTCTGGAGGTCATGCTCATGAAAGTTCTCGATTCAATCAATTCAGTGCGCGGGAAGCGCGCGAGGCGGAAAGACCCGCGTCGGCATCAGAGGGATCAGCAGCATCAGGGCAACGGCAAGCCAGCCCATGCAGTAATAGAGATCGGCGCTGGTCAGCACCACCACCTGCTCGTGCAGGCGATGCGCCAGCGAAGTCACCGAATCTTCGCTGGCCAACGCCGGTGAATTGCCCAGGCGATCCACCAGCGTATTGGAATGAAAATGCTGTCGCGTCGTAGTCAGTGCTTCGAGCACGCCGGTGGCAACGACCGCTGCCAGACCGCGCACCGTGTTGAACCAGGCCGATGCGAACGGCCCGTCGGGCGGCGCGATGCCGCCGGTAGCCTGCATCAGCAACGGCAGAACGGCCATCGGCTGAGCGATGATCTGCAACAGTTGCAGGCTGTAGAAGTTGTCGCGTATCCACTCCGATGTCATCTGGGTCGCGAGCCCGCAGTACAGCGCCAGCAGGCCCAGCCCTGCGGCCAGCACCCAGCGACAATCGATCCAGCGAACATTGCACAGCGCCGCCACCAGCGGCAGTGCGAGCAACTGCGGCAAGGCCACGATCAGCATCAGCGGCGCGGTCTGCAATGGTCGATATCCATGCACCTGCGCCAGATATGAAGATGGAATGGACGCTACGGCGGTCAGGATGACCAGCACGCCAGCGAGCGTGAGCAAAGCGTGGGACAGGTTGCGGCTGCCCAGCATCGACAGCTTGAAAAACGGCACCGGCGTGAACCACTCATTGATCATGAACGCGACCAGCAGTACCAGCCCGCCACCCAGCAACCAGCAGATCAGCGTCGACTCGAACCAGTCGAGGCGATTGCCTTGCAGGATGCCGATCACCAGCGACGCAATTGCCGGCCCGCCGAGCAGTACGCCTCGCCAGTTGAACTGCTTGAAGCGCTCCAGACGCGGCGGGTCCTGAGGGATGCCATGCGCCACTGCGATCATTGCCACCGTGCAAGGGGCGATGACTTGCCAGAAGGTCCAGTGCCAATTGAAGTATTCAGTCCAGAGGGCTGCCAGAGGCGTACCCAGACTGGGGCCGAACGTCGCGGTCAGGGCATAGCCCGCCAGACCGTAGAGTTTGATGTTCGGCGGCAGGAAACGCAGCGCGACGGTCATCAGCATCGGCGGCAGACAACCGGCCGCCAGCCCCTGAAGAATCCGCAGCACCAACAGGCTGGGGTAGTTGGGCGCCAGCGGGCACAGCAGCGCCAGCACGACAAAGACGGCGATGGCGCTCAAGGTGAAGCGACGCAGCGACAGCGTCACCGCAAACCACGGGGCGAACGCCATGGCTGCAACAGACGTTGCCGAGTAGCCGGCGATCAGCCAGGTCGCTTCGTCCGAACCGATGAACATGGCTCCGCGGATATCGGCCATCGCGATCCGCGTGACGCCCTCGTTGATTCCCGCCACCAGCACGGCCAGCAACACACCCACCAGGCCGAGCACGGTGCGCAGGCCAAAAACGGCCGGAGCCGGCGCGGCAGGCTGAGTGGCGTTGGCTGCAAGGCCAGTCGAGGCAAGGGATGTCATGGGCGCAACGCTATCCGGTCATATCGATGGCCGGCATTCTAGGTACTCGCGCACATGAAGAAAATTTACATTTACACAGCGTATAAGTGCGTCAGACGCACGAATGACTGCTTAATCCTGTCCGTGACGCATGCCTCTGGTCGCAGCTGTACGGACGCAAGCAGGCGTACGGGCTGTCCCCGCCAGCGTTTATGCATGTCCAGCCGATTTTTCACAGACTTGCCAAGCGGGCACCGGCCACCACCAGAATCTGCGGGGGCCGATGACGCTCACCTCGGATCTCAGGTATTGCAGTGCCCCGGTTTCAACCACTTTCGGCTAACTAGCCTAATACCTCGCTCAACGGGATGAAGTTGACCGGATCACCTTCAGCCACGGTGGTGCCTTCGCGGATCTCGATCAGTCCGTCGGCCCAGGCCGCGCTGCGCAGCACGCCGGAACTCTGGTTGCTGTAAGCGACCGCGCGACCGTTTTCCAGACGTCCACGCAGGTACTCGCGGCGGCTGCCCGGTTTGTGCCAGACCAGTCCGGCGGGCACCGGAAACTGCATTGGCGTGACGTCGGCAACGCCCTGGCGCCTCAGCAGGTACGGTCGGGCGAGCAAGGCGAAGGTCACCAGCGTCGACGCCGGGTTGCCCGGCAGACCTATGACCGGCACGCCGCGATAATGCCCGAAAGTCAGCGGTTTGCCGGGCTTGATCGCCAGCTTCCACAGCGCCAGCTCGCCATCCTCGCGCAGTGCGTGACCGAGGAAATCCGCTTCGCCCACGGACACCCCGCCCGTAGAGAGAATGAGGTCGACCTCGTTCAGCCCGGCCAGCGCAGCGCGGGTCAGCTGCAGCTCGTCGGGCAGGATGCCGGCGTCGATCACGTCGCACTCCAGGCGCTTGAGCCAGCTGCACAACAGCACCCGGTTGCTGTTATAGATCTGTCCGGGGCCGAGAGGCTGACCCGGTTCGATCAGCTCATCACCTGTGGACAGCACCGCAACCCGCACGCGACGTACCACTTCCAGTTCCGCCAACCCCAGCGACGCGGCCAACCCCAGCTCGATCGGGCCCAGACGCGTACCGGCGGCCAGCACCTTGTCACCGGTCAGGGTTTCCTGGCCGCGCGGGCGAATGTTCTGCCCGATCTTCAAAGGCTGGCTGAAGCGTACGCGCTGGTCGTCCAGCACCTCGGCATTCTCCTGCATCTCGACGCAGTCGGCTCCGGCGGGCAGCGGCGCGCCGGTGAAGATGCGCGCGCAAGTGCCTGCCGCCAGAGCCTCCGGCGCCTGGCCGGCGAAGATGCGTTGGCTGACCGGCAGCGGCTCGCCGTTCCAGTCTGCCAGGCGCAAGGCGTAGCCATCCATGGCGCTGTTGGGCCAGGGCGGAAGGTCGAGGCTGGCGATCAGGTCCGTGGCCAGCACCCGGCCCTGAGCCTGAGCCAGCGGTACGCACTCATGGTCGGTGATGGGCGCGGCTTCAGCCATTTCCAGCAGGCGGGCCAGCGCCTGCTCGACAGGCATCAGACTCATCAGTGCTTACCCGCGAGTGGCGCAGGGCTCGGCCTGCTTGAGATGCGGCACGAAGTTGCACGGACGAAAGCGCGCATCCAGCTGCTGCGAAAGAATGCCATCCCATGCGGTACGCACCGCATTGGTCGAGCCCGGCAGGCAGCAGACCAGCGTGCCATTGGAAAGGCCGGCCAGCGCGCGGGACTGAATGGTCGAGGTGCCGATATCAGGCACGGAAATCTGCCGGAACAGTTCGCCGAAGCCGTCTACCTGCTTGTCCAGCAGGCAGGCTACCGCTTCGGGGGTGCTGTCGCGACCGGTAAAACCGGTGCCGCCGGTAATCAACACGACTTGAACCTGCTCGTCGGCGATCCAGGTCGCTACTTGAGCGCGAATCTTGTACAGGTCGTCCTTGAGCAGCACGCGCTCGATCAGCCCATGACCGGCAGCGGTCAGACGATCGACAAACATCTGGCCGGAAGTGTCGGTTTCCCGGGTACGGGTATCGCTGACAGTCAGCACGGCAATATTCAGGGGTACGAAAGGTGTGTCAGCCTTGGCGTTCATGGCCTCATCCGGTTGTTAAGGAAACAGGCCGGTGTTATATCACAGCCCTCCTTTATGCTGCCTGATGAGTCTGCGATGAATGCCAGTGGTGCCTTGCCCCCTTGTTCGATCCTGTTGCTGGCCGGTGGCCAGGGGCAACGCATGGGCGGACGCGACAAGGGGCTGGTGGAATGGCAGGGCGAGCCGCTGATCCAGCATCTGCATCGACTGACCCGGCCGTTGACCGACGACCTGATCGTGTCGTGCAACCGCAATCTGGAGCAATACGCGCCTTACGCCGATCAACTGGTTCAGGACCTTGACAGTGACTTCCCCGGACCGCTGGCCGGCATCCGCGCCGCGCTGCTAAAAGCCCGTCACGACTACCTGCTGGTGCTGCCCTGCGACGTGCCGCTGATCGATACGCCGCTGCTTGAGGCGCTGCGAAAAAAGGCCGCCGGGCATCCGGATCAGCCGGTGATGGTGCGCGAAGGCGAGCATTGGCAGCCACTGATCTGCATCATTCCGACGGCCCATGCCGATGCGCTGGAAGCCGCTTGGCAGACCGGCGAACGCAGCCCGCGCCGGGCCATGCAGGCACTGCATCCGGTCGCCTTGCAACTAGGCGCCGACGACCCTCGCCTCGCCAACCTGAATACCCCGGCGCTGTTGACCCAGATCAGTAATAACCGACGGCTGTAACTGGTCATTGAACTTGCGGGGGGTGTATACGTCTGAAGGTCAGTAATCAAGAATCCATCTGGAGACACAGTAATGAAACAACGGACCCTTCCCGCTGCCTTTCTGCTTGCACTGGGCATCGCCACTCTCGCCGGCTGCTCCTCGCCCACTGTGATCACCCTCAATGATGGCCGTGAAATCCAGGCGGTCGATACGCCCCAGTACGATGAAGACTCCGGTTTCTACGAGTTCGAGCAACTGGACGGCAAACAGACCCGGATCAACAAGGACCAGGTTCGTACCGTCAAGGATTTGTAATCCGGAGACGAGCTCGCTGAGCTGAAAAACCCGCCTTGTGCGGGTTTTTTAATGTCCGCAATTCACCAGTCACCAGTCGAGGCGCAACCGGCTCTCGAAGCGGCGCGGCTCGCCCGTGACCGGGTCAATGAAATCCAGCCCTTGAGCCAGCAGTTTCAGAGGCCGGTCGTAATCGTCGACCGCGTCCTTGATGACGTCGGGGTAGAACGGATCGTTGCAAATCGGCGCTCCCAGCGCCGCCATATGCACGCGCAACTGATGCTTCTTGCCGGTCACCGGATACAGCCCGTAACGCCACAACTCGCCGTTGCGCTCAAGGACCTCGATGCGCGTTTGGGTATTGCTAGCGCCCGGCCCTTCCTGCATGCGGAAAAACGGCTCGCCGTCGACCATCCGGCTTTCATGCATCCGAGGGAATTCAAGGTGCGGCAAGGCGGCCGCTATGGCCTGGTAGCGTTTTTCGATGCGCCGAGTGGGGAACAGCGCCTGATACGCCGAGCGGGTCTGTCGGTTTGCCGAGAACAGCACCAGCCCGGCGGTATGGCGGTCGATGCGGTGCAGAGGCACCAGATCAGGATTGTCCAGCCGCTGAATCAGACGTCGCAGCAAGGTCTGCTCAACATACTCGCCTGCGGGTGTCACGGGCAGGAAGTGCGGCTTGTCGGCCACCACCAGATGCTCGTCGGCGTAGAGGATCGTTTCAACCACGGGAATCGGCGCTTCGTTTGGCACCTCGCGAAAGTAATGGATCTTCAGCCCTTCGCGAAATGCCAGATCCGCACTGATCGGCTGGCCGTCGCCGTCGAGCACGCGACCGCGGGCAATGCGGTCCAGCCATTGCTCGCGGTCGATGGCCGGGAATTTCGCGCACAGGCAGTCAAGTACCGTGGTCCACGCGCCTGGCGGCAGATACAAGGTGCTGGCCTGGTGGGCGGCGGCGTTGAATGATTCGGACATGCAGGGGCTCGGGCAAGATGGTCGTAATGGGCAGGCGCGGCATTATCCTCCATGCGGGCGATCACCGCACAGATTCCCGAACCCGGCTGCAAATCCCTCGGCAGCATGATTAACCATCTGGTACATTTCGCCAAAACGTCGTCCTAACGGCAATGACACAAGAACAAGAGACGCACCGTCATGACCCAGATCGCAAAATCTTCCATCCTCGCTGGCCTGATCGGCTCTGGCATCCAGGCTTCACGCACCCCGGCCTTGCACGAGCACGAAGGCGACGCTCAAGGGCTTCGTTATCTCTATCGATTGATCGACCTGGATGCGCTGGACATGGACATCAGCGCCCTGCCCGCTCTGCTCGAAGGTGCGCGCACCAGTGGTTTTACCGGGCTGAACATTACTTTCCCCTGCAAACAGGCGGTCATTCCGCTGCTCGATGAACTGTCCGACGAGGCGCGCGGCATCGGCGCGGTCAACACGGTGGTGTTCAAGGACGGCAAACGCATCGGTCACAACACCGACTGCCTTGGGTTCGCCGAAGGTTTTCAGCGCGGTCTCGCCGGTGCAGCCCGACAGCACGTGGTGCAGATGGGCGCCGGCGGTGCGGGCGCGGCGGTCGCCCACGCGTTGCTCAGTGCCGGTGTCGAGCGGCTGACCGTGTTCGAAGTGGACGCGGCGCGTGCCCAGGGCCTGGTAGATAACCTCAACGCACATTTCGGCGCGGGTCGCGCCCAGGCGGGAACGGATCTGCCAGCCGCCATGGCCGAGGCCGACGGGCTGGTCAACACCACGCCGGTGGGCATGGCGAAACTGCCGGGCACGCCGCTGCCGGTCGAGTTGTTGCGCCCGACACTATGGGTCGCGGAAATCATCTATTTCCCGCTGGAAACCGAGCTGCTCAAGCACGCCCGGGCGCTGGGCTGCCGGACCCTCGACGGCTCGACCATGGCGGTGTTCCAGGCAGTCAAGGCGTTCGAGCTGTTCAGTGGCCGCGCGGCTGACGCCGAACGGATGATGGCGCACTTCCACAGCTTGTAGTCCGGCCGCGGCCGTTCAGCGCTGGAGGTAACGCAGCACCGCATCGCAGATCATCGCCTTGTGGCGCTGTTTGACCTCCTCGCTCCATAGCTCGATCTGGAAGATCTCGCTGAAGGTGTGGCGGTTCGAGATGCGGTAAAAACAGAACGAGCTGATCATAAGGTGCAGGTCGATGGCCGGCACGCCCTCGCGGAACACACCGTCGGCCTCGCCACGGCGCAGGATATCGTCCAGCGCCCGGATGATGTTCTGGCTCTTGGCCTGAATGGTTTGCGACTGTTTGACGTTCTCGCCATTGTGGATATTCTCGATGCACACGATGCGCACGAAATCCACGTTGCGGTCATGGTGGTCGAAAGTGAATTCCACCACCCGATGAATCGCCTCGACCGGCGCCAGTTCCGATAGATTCAGCTGGCTCTCGGTGCTGCGAATGTCGCCATAGAGCTTTTCCAGCACCTCGACGTACAGCTGCTCCTTGCTGCCGAAGTAGTAATAGATCATGCGCTTGGAGGTGCGGGTGCGTTCGGCAATGGCATCGACCCGCGCGCCCGACAGCCCGTAGGCGACGAACTCGGCGATGGCCGCCTGAAGGATGTCTTCGCGAGTCTTTTCCGGATTGTTCTTGCGACCCTTGGGCAGGACCCCGACCGGCTCGACGGCGAGGGTGTCGGCAGTTGTTTTCATTATGTGCTCACGACCACGGTTGAAGCGCGGATTATGCGGCCCACCCGACGCCGAGGGAAGCCGCGAGGCAGCCGATGCCCCGCGCCACGCTCGTGTCCCCGTTCCGGGTTACAGTCGTGCCTGGCGCGCGGCGCCACTGCGAGCCTTGGCCATGGCCGCCAGACGCACCGGCACATTGGCCGCGCCATAACCCGAGTAGCCGTTCTTGCGCTGCAGGATCTCGAAAAAGAATCGTCCGTCGAACGCATCGGTATAGACGTGGAACAGCTCACCACCCTGAGCGTCACGATCGTACAGCACGTTGTAGTACGCCAGCTCGCTGAGGAATTCATCGTCAAAATCGAAGCGGGCCGCGAGGTCGTCGTAATAGTTGAGCGGGATGTCGAGCACGGGCACACCGACGTCCTTGGCGCGGCGCACCTCGGCAAAGATGTCGTCGCAGGCAAACGCGATGTGATGCACGCCCGAGCCGCGATAGGTCGACAGCGCATGGGAAATGGCGGTGTTGCGGTTCTCGGAGATATTCAGCGGCAGACGAATGCTGCTGCACGGGCTGCGCAAGGCACGACTCTTCACCAGCCCGTAAGGATCGGGCAGCACCACTTCGTCGTCGGCCTCGAAATCGAGGATGGTCTTGTAGAACAGCACCCAGCTGTCCAGGCTGTCGGCCGGAAGCGCCATGGCCATGTGGTCGATTCGCTGCAGGCCGCCGGACGCTGGTGGCTGCGGATTGATGATGAAATCGCTGTCGTAGATCGACTGGCCGGGCTCCGCGCCTTCCACCAGATAGATCAGGCTGCCATCCGGGGCACGCACGGCAGGTATCTCGCGCTCGTTCGGCCCGACCAGGCCGCGATAGGGCTGGCCCTTGAACGCACGCGCGCGCTCCAGCGCGCGGTGGCCGTCATCGACTCGCAGAGCAGTGGCGCACAGCGACGGCCCGTGAGCCTCGAAGAAGCTGTGGGCGAACGAATAGGGTTCGGCGTTCAATACAATCCGCACATCGCCCTGCCCCAACAGGCTGACCGCCTTGGAGCGGTGCTGACCGAGCCGCGCGAAGCCCAGGTGCTCAAGCCAGGTGGACAGCCGCGCGCCGTGGTCTTCATCGACCGCAAACTCAAGAAACTCGACGCCGTTGTACTGACTTGCCGGTGGCGGGTTGAAGAGGATATCCGATGCGACCGGTTCCGCTTCCCTGGCCAGCAACTGGCGGGTTTTCTCCTCCAGATACAGCAGAGACCGCAGACCGTCGGCGGCATTGGCGCGGGTAGGCGCGGCGCGGAAGCCATCGTTGAAGATTTCCAGCGACAGCGGCCCGGTGTAGCCGCTGCGCAGAATCGGTGCCAGAAAACCCGCCAGGTCGAATTCGCCCTGGCCGGGGAAACAGCGGAAATGACGGCTCCACTCAAGCACGTCCATTGCCAGGATCGGCGCGTCGGCCATTTGCACAAAGAAGATCTTGTCGCCGGGAATCTGCGCGATGCCCGACGGGTCGCCTTTGAGCGACAGCGTGTGGAAACTGTCGAGCAGCACACCCAGCGCCGGGTGATCGACCTGACGCACCAGATTCCAGACCTGCTGCCAGGTATTGACGTGCCGGCCCCAGGCCAACGCCTCGTAACCTACCCGCAACTGGCGGGCACCGGCGCGCTCGGCCAGCAGATGCAGGTCGTCGAGCAGGATGTTTTCATCACCGACCGAGTCGGCCGAAGCATTGCTGCAGACCAGCACCAGGTCGGTGCCCAGTTCCTGCATCAGATCGAATTTTCGTTCGGCGCGGTCCAGATTGCGCTGCAGCCGGTCTCGTCGCCCGCCCTCGAAGTCGCGAAACGGCTGAAACAGAGTGATGGCGATGCCCAGGTCGGCGCAAGTCTGTCGCACATTGCGTGGGCTGCCATCGTAGTACAGCAGGTCGTTCTCGAATATTTCCACCCCGTCGAAACCGGCGGCCGCGATGGCTTCGAGTTTTTCCGGCAGGGTACCGCTCAGCGAGACGGTGGCGATGGAACGCAGCATGTTCGAGCTCCTTGGTAAGCACGACCTCCCGGGTCGCGATTGTCTGGACCGCGCCCTGTTTACAGGGCCCATGAAGAGTATTTGCCTGAGCCAATACGACCGCAATACAAAGTGTACCAACCAGTTAGTTTTACGTTCGATTATCGAACAAAAGCCTCTTCGGTCAATTGACGCTGTTTCGATCCGCGCCCACCATCAGGCACACATTGCAGGACGTTCCGACAAGCCAGGAAGCTTTGTCGTTCTCCGAATCAGCGATTCATAACAATTTCAAGAACAGGAAAATTGCTCATGTGTACTTGCCTTGCTCCGCTATCCCATTCCTTTCCGAGCGTTCCGGCCGTATCCCGCCGTGCTGCCGTTGCAGCGCCCGATATTGCCGCGACGTGAACCAATCAAGCGCACTCGATGCCCGTAACGTGTAACTTGTCCGCCTTTTTCTGCGTCAGGTAAACGCCGACCCGTCGGCCAGCCCTACGCTGAATTGGCGCGGACCTCACTTCAACGGCCCGTCGAGTGGACTTTCACAGTCCGACTGCGCGTGCGGCGCAGTCCCGGAACGGATGGAACATCATGCTCAACACACACAGCACTCCGCTCGCCCAGGCCGCTCATGCCAGCATGAGCTCCAAGATCCGAGGCGCGCTTGCCGTCGGCAAAACGCGCTGGGGGATGCTCGCCCTGGTGTTCTTCGCCACTACCCTTAACTACATCGACCGCGCCGCGCTCGGCGTCATGCAACCCGTCCTGGCCAAGGAAATGAGCTGGACGGCGATGGACTACGCCAACATCAACTTCTGGTTCCAGGTCGGCTATGCGGTCGGGTTCGTGCTGCAAGGCCGGTTCATCGACCGGGTCGGCGTCAAGCGCGCGTTTTTCCTCGCGGTACTGCTCTGGAGCGTGGCGACCGGCGCGCACGGCCTGGCGACTTCGGCCGCGGGCTTCATGGTCTGCCGCTTCATTCTGGGCCTGACCGAGGCAGCCAACTACCCGGCGTGCGTGAAGACCACACGCCTGTGGTTCCCGGCCGGCGAACGAGCGGTGGCGACCGGCATTTTCAATGCCGGCACCAACGTCGGCGCCATGGTGACCCCGGCTTTGCTTCCACTGATTCTCACCGTCTGGGGCTGGCAGGCAGCGTTCGTCGCGATGGGCACGCTCGGCCTGCTCTGGGTCATCCTGTGGCGCCTGAAGTACTACAACCCTGAAGATCATCCGACTGTCAGCCAGAGCGAACTTGCCTACATCAATCAGGGCGTCGAACCTGAACCGGTCAAGGTGCCCTTTTCCCGGATCCTCAAAATGCGCGGCACCTGGGCGTTTGCCATTGCCTACTCGCTGACCGCGCCGGTGTTCTGGTTCTATCTGTACTGGCTGCCGCCGTTTCTCAATCAGCAATACAACCTGGGCATCAGCGTGACGCAAATGGGTATCCCGCTGATCCTGATCTGGCTGACCGCTGACTTCGGCAGCATCGGGGGCGGCGTATTGTCTTCCTGGTTGATCGGGCGCGGCATGCGTCCCAGCACCTCGCGACTGATCTCGATGCTGATATTCGCGCTGACCATCTGCAGCGTGGTATTCGCCGCCAATGCCAGTGGCCTGTGGGTGGCGGTTCTGGCGATTTCGCTGGCAGTCGGCGCGCACCAGGCCTGGACGGCCAACATCTGGAGTCTGGTGATGGACTACACACCCAAGCACATGATGAGCACCGTGTTCGGCTTCGGCGGCATGTGCGCGGCTATCGGCGGCATGTTCATGACGCAGCTGGTGGGCGCGGTACTCACTGCCACCAATAACAATTACAACGTGCTGTTCACCATGATTCCAGCGATGTACTTCATTGCGCTGATCTGGATGTACTTCATGGCTCCCCGGGAAGTGCCTGCGGTTAAGGAGTGATGCAGAGGCGACGCGGGTCGCCTCCACGGCATCGCATTCTGCGCAGCTCAGCTATCTATAGGAGCGGACCGGACGGCACTCCGCGTGTACGCGATCTGTCGCGTAGCGGCAGTGCTTCAGCTAGCCCGCGTGCTCCGGTTTGCTGCCGGTTCCGGCAGATCGTCAGCAAGCTGACTCCCACGCCCTTTGGGCAGAATCAAAAGCGGGGTCGAGCCGGGTAGATCATCAGCAAGCCAGTTTTATGCTCTGTAGGAGCTGGCTTGCCTGCGATCTGGCGCGTAGCGGCAGTGCTTCAGCTAGCTCGCGTGCGCCGGTAGCTGCCGGTTCCCGGCAGATCGTCAACAAGCTGACTCCCACGCCCGTTGGGCAGAATCAGAAGCAGGCTCGGCCAGGGCGGATCATCAGCAGGCCAACTTTTATGCTTTGTAGGAGCTGGCTTGCCTGCGATCTGGCGCGTAGCGGCAGTGCTTCAGCAAGCTGACTCCACGCCCGTTGGGCAGAATCAAAAGCGGGGTCCGTCTGGGTAGGTCATCAGCAGGCCAACTCCTATGCCCCTTGGGATCAGAACCGCCTAACCGTTACGCCGCTGCTGCCACGCTGCCGCAAGCCCACTCAGACAAATAATAGCGATGCCCGCCTGGGCCGTCGGTGACGGGACGTGGCCGAAGACCAGAAACCCCAGAAGCCCGGCAAACACGATCTGGCAATAACTGAACGGCGCCAGCATCGCCGGCGCGGCGAATCTGAAGGCTTGGGTCAGCAGCAAATGCGCGGCCATGCCGCAGGCACCCAGGGCCAGCAGAAACGGCAGATGCCGCCACGCCGGAACCTCCCAGACAAACGGAACCAGCGCACTCATCAACAACGTATTGAACAGCCCGGCGAAGAAATTGCTGGTGGTCGGGCTGTCGTGAGGGCTGACCAGACGGGTCAGCAGCTGATAGATGGCAAAACAAAGCGCCGACGACAGCGGAAGCAGGATCGCCGGGGTGAATAGCTCACCGCCCGGATGGATAATGATCATCACCCCGGAAAACCCGACAATCACCGCCGCCCATTGCCCGCGCGTCACTCGCTCATGCAGCAGCGGCACCGACAGCGCGGTCACCAGCAATGGCGCAAGAAAGTTGACCGCCGTGGCCTCTGCCTGAGGAATGAACATCAGGCTGCTGGTGAATAACAGGCTGGTGCCCAACAACGCGAGTGCACGCAAGGCCTGCATGCCAGGCTTCTTGGTGCGCAGCACACGCAGTCCCGCCGACGGCATGAAGATGCAGGCCATCAGTAAGGTATGCACCAGATAGCGCGCCCAGACCACCAACATGATCGGATAGAAACCAGAGAGGTACTTGGACAGGGTGTCATGGCTGGCGAACAGAAAGGTTGCCAGCAGAATGAAGCAGATACCCTTGAGCGGTTGGTTGACGCCGGACAACGGGGTACTGGCTGTGCTCATCAGGCTTCCTTGGATTTTGCGATAAAGAGGTTTCTGTAACGAGGCCGACGCTCCGGATGCTGAAGGCGCGCCGCGCCGCCTCGGGCGACGATGCGGCGGCAGGTCTGAACCTACGCAACTTCCCGACGCTGCGCAACATCGCCGAGCCGCACGGGCATGCAAGGGTCGTTTTCGATTCTCGACGCCGCGCAAAAAGCAAAAAGCCGTCGCCAGCCAGGCTGGGACGGCATGCTCTGAAACACGCTCGAATACGCCTGATCAGGGCTGCTCCAGCGACTCCGCGCCGAGCTGGTCCCAGACTTCTTCGGCCAGATGGAACGTGGCATTGGCGGCCGGAATTCCGCAGTAGATGGCGCTCTGCATCAGCACTTCCTTGATCTCCTCGCGCGTCACGCCATTGTTGCGAGCGGCCTTGAGGTGCAGGCGCAGTTCACCTTCGCGGTTCATGCCGATCAGCATGGCGATGGTGATCAGGCTGCGGGTATGGCGTGGCAGACCGGGACGGGTCCAGATATCACCCCAGGCATGACGGGTGATCATTTCCTGGAATTCCCCATTGAACGGGGTCAATTTCTTGAGGCTGTTATCGACATGGGTGTCGCCCAGCACCGCGCGGCGAACCTGCATGCCGGCCTGGTAGCGTTCATCTTCGGTCATTGGTTGTGTCCTGACTGGCTGTCCATGAGGTTGTTGAAGGTTGAATATTCGTCGACCGCACGTTCGACCCAGCGCTGCGCCTGGCCCAGGTAGCGGGCCGGATCGAGCAGTTCGTCCAGCTCCCGTGGCGAGAGCTGCTCGCTGACCTGCGGGTTCCGCCCAAGCACCTCACGCAAGTGCGCGCCCTGCTCCACCGCGCGGAGACAGCTTTGTTCGACCAGTGCATGAGCGGCGTCACGGCCGATACGCTGCGCCAGGGCGATGCTGACGGCCTCGGCCAGCACCAGGCCTTTTGTCGATTCCAGGTTATCCAGCATGCGCCCGGCGTCGACCTCCAGGCCCGGCACCACCACTAATGCCTGCTGCAATGCGCCGGACACCAGGCAGCAGAGTTCCGGCAGCGTTTCCCATTCGGCATGCCACAGGCCCAGGCTGCGCTCGTGTTCCTGAGGCATTGCCGCCAGCATGGTCGACACCAGCCCCGGCGCGCGCGTAGCGGCACTGATCATCACGGCCGCGCCTACCGGGTTGCGTTTGTGCGGCATGGTCGATGAGCCGCCCTTGCCCGGTGCCGCCGGCTCGAACACTTCGCCCACTTCGGTCTGCATCAGCAGGCTGACGTCGCGACCCAGTTTGCCGAGGCTGCCGGCGATCATGCCCAGCAGACTGGCGAACTCGACCAGTCGATCGCGCTGCGTATGCCACGGCTGTTCGGGTAAACGCAGGTTCAGCTCATCGGCCAGCGCCTGTGCCACAACGAATGCCTTGTCGCCCAGCGCCGCCAGCGAGCCGGAGGCGCCACCGAATTGCAGGCTCAGCAAGCGCGGCTTGAGTTCGGCGAGTCTCTGCCGATGCCGGGTCAGGGCACCGAGCCAACCGGCAATTTTCATGCCCAGCGTGACGGGCGTTGCCTGTTGCAGCCAGGTCCGCCCGGCAAGGGGTGTCTGCGCATGGCGTGACGCCTGGGTAGCCAGCTCTTGACCCAGACGCGCGAGATCACGCTCAAGCAATTCAATAGCTGCGCGAAGCTGCAAGACCAGTCCGGTGTCCATCACGTCCTGGCTGGTGGCACCCATGTGCAGGTAACGCTCGGCTTCGGGGTTGCGCGCGGCCACCTGTTTGCCCAGCGCCTTGACCAACGGAATCGCCGAGTTGCCCGCGCTGCCGATGGCCACCGCCAGAGCATCGAAGTCGAAGCCCGCGGGATGGCAGCAGGCCTCGATATCGGCGACCAGCGCCTCGGGGATCAGGCCCGCCCGCGCCTCGGCGCGCGCCAGCGCGGCTTCGAAGTCGAGCATGCCCTGCACGCGTCCCTCGTCGCAGAACACTTCACGCATCGGCGCGTGGGTGAAATACGCATCGAAAAGTTGGTTGCTCGGTCGATTCACAGCACAGCTCCACAGCAAAAGGTATCGGGTAGCGTCGAATCAAGTGGCGTCGGAATGGCTGACCCAGCCCTTGATCAGAATCGCCAGCGCCGCCAGCGCGGCTGGTACAACCAGCGCCGTCAACACTTGTTCAAAGCTCCAGCCCAGCCCCAGAAGGGTCGCGCCGGCCCAGGCCCCGAGGATCGCGCCGAAGCGGCCGATGCCCAGCATCCACGACACACCGGTCGCCCGGCCTTGGGTCGGGTAGAAACGCGCGGCCAGCGAAGGCATTGCCGACTGGGCGCCGTTGATGCACATGCCCGCCACCAGTACCAGTGTCGCCAGCACCGCGACATTGCCCAGGCTCTGGCCGACCAGCCAGGCGAATACGCCCGCCAGCGCATACGCCACGCCTATGACCTTGTGCGGATTGAAACGGTCCATGGCCCAGCCCACGCCCACTGCGCTAAGCACCCCGCCGAACTGGAACAGCGCGCCGATGAACGCCGACTGCTCCATGCTCGCGCCGCTGTCACGCATCAGGGTTGGCAGCCAGCTGGTCAACAGATAGACGATCACCAGGCCCATGAAATAGGTCAGCCACAGCAGCAGCGTACCGGCGCTGTACGTTCCGGAAAACACCACCTTGAACACGTTGCGGCTGCTGACGGTTTTCTGCTCCGGCACGCTGAAGTCCTTGGCCAGCGCCACGTCCGCAGGCGAGATGGGCGCCAGCACCTTGCGAATCCGCTCCGCGCCCCGATTGCGTACCACCAGAAAACGCGCCGATTCGGGCAGCCAGACCATCAGTACCAGCGCCAGCAGCAACGGCAATATTCCGCCCAGCAGCAACAGGCTTTGCCAGCCGAAGGCGGGGATCATCTTGGCGGAAACGAAGCCGCCGCAGGCCATGCCCAGGTTGAAACCGCAGAACATGCTGGTCACCAGCAGTGAACGAATGCGCTCCGGCGTGTATTCCGAAAGCAGAGTGGTGGCGTTGGGCATTGCGGCACCGAGCCCCAGGCCGGTCAGCAGACGCAGCACCAACAGCTGGTCAAGCGTGGTGCTGTAGGCCGAGGCCAGACTGAACGCACCGAACAGTAGCACTGCGACGACCAGCACCACCTTGCGCCCGAAACGGTCGGCCAGCGGGCCGGATCCGAGAGCACCGAACACCATGCCGATCAGCGCGGCGCTCATCACCGGGCCCAGGCTTGCACGGTTGATGCCCCAATCCTGGCTGAGCGCCGGGGCGATGAAGCCCATGGCCGCCGTATCGAGCCCGTCGAGGAAGACGATCAGAAAGCACAGGGCGACTACCCGCCACTGGTATGAAGATAACGGTTGGCTGTTGATGAACGTCTGTACGTCGAGCGTTCCGGTGACGGTTCCGCGAGCGGATAGGGTCATGGTTGTTACCTTTTATTTTTATAGGGTCGCCTGCCGATGCAGGCGCCGTGAAGCACACACAGGTCACTTTCGATCAGCATCAGCTTCCAAACTTCAGAAAGCGCAGCCTCAGAAATCAAAAAATACGGTTTCTTCTTCGCCCTGGACCCGGATATCAAAGCGATAAGCCGGTTTCCCGTCGACCGTGCACTGACGAGCGATCAGGGTTTCACGGCGTGGCGGTTGCTCAATCAGGTTAAGCACCGGATCAGCCGCATTGGCCTGTGCCTGATCGTCGAAATACAACCGGGTTTGCAGGTGGATATTGATACCACGGGCGAACAGCGAAACGTTGATATGCGGCGCCATCGGCACGCCAGCGGCGTTGCACACGGAACCGGGCTTGACGGTATGCATGATCCAGGTGCCATCGTCACCGGTTGCGGTGCGTCCGAAACCATTGAACGGCTTGAGCGGATCGTAGGTGCCGTCGTAAACGCCCTGATGGTCGGCCTGCCAGAACTCCAGATAGGCATCGCGAATCAGGTGGCCGTTGCCATCGAACACGTTGCCCAGCAGCACAATGTGCTCGCCAGGCGCGCCGGGCTTGGCCATGTCGTTCCAGATTTCCAGCTCGCGGACCGGATTTCCGGCCACTGCCAGCGCCAGGCCGATATGCACGTAAGGCCCCGCAGTCTGCGAAGGCGTTTCCTGCAGCAATTGAACAGGCATGTCGAAGCCTCCTCAGCAATTTTCGAAGTGGGTCTGACGCTGGCCGCGCAGGACGATGTCGAAGCGGTACGCCAGGCAATCCATCGGATTGCCCATGCCCATGTCCAGCCGCGCGATCAGGCTTTGCACCGCATCCGGATTGGTGATGGCCTTGACGATCGGGCACATCGGGATCAGCGGGTCGCCTTCGAAATACAGCTGGGTGATCAGCCGCGTGGCGATCGACGGGCCGCTCACTGACACGTGGATATGCGCCGGACGCCAGTCATTGGGGCCGTTGCGCCATGGATAAGGACCCGGCTTGACGGTTCGGAAGCTGTAGTTGCCGTCCCGGTCAGTCAGCGTACGCCCGACCCCGCCGAAATTGGGGTCGATGGGTGCCAGGTAGCTGTCGCGCTTGTGGCGATAACGTCCACCGGCATTGGCTTGCCAGATTTCCACCAACGTGTGCGGGACGGGCTTGCCGTACTGGTCGCAGACACGTCCCGCGACGATGATGCGCTCGCCGATAGGCAGGCCGCCATGATCGAAATTGAGCAGCAGGTCGTTGTCGTGCCGGCTCAGTTGCAGGTGCGAGAAATCAGGGCCGGTGGTTTCGGAAACCGATTGCGGAATGCTCACCAGCGCCTGGCGCGGCGAGCGGAGGATCGAGGTTTTGTAGTCAGGCGTCAGCGCCTTGGGGTGCCAGTTGCGATCACGAATGACGAAGCGGCTGTTGTCCGCGACAGACATGGCGTTCTCCCTTTTGTTGTTATGGGATTTGTTGTTACGGGAACGGAGCGCGCAAGGAGTGCTCTTGCGCTCAGGCCTGCGGCGGAGTGTCGCGCGGCGGGGGCAAAGCGAAAAATGAAAAATTCCACCGGAGCCATAACCATATGGTTATGTATAGCGCCCCTCGCGATAGTCCGCTGCTACGCTCTGGAGTTCGTCCACACACCACTCGGCAGCGCGCGACAAGGGAACCGCCGGGTTACTGCAGATGCCCACCGACCCGCCCGGCTCGCGAATTCCCATGTCCAGTTCGGCAAGCGCGCCGGCCTGCATATCCAGGACCACCGCGTCCAGCGGCGCAATCCAGATCGCGTCGCTGCACTGCACGTAGCGACGGCTGAGCGTCAAGGACAGGGTTTCCAGACGCTGGCGCGGTGGTTGAATGCCGTATTGCACGAACAGGCTGTCCGCGAACTTGCGAATTGTGGTGCCCGCCAGTGGCAGGACCAGCGGGAAATCCTCCAGGCTCTGGCGTCGGCGCGGCATCGTCAGCAGCGGGTGGCCGGCGCGCACCACAAGGGTCATGGATTCGTTGTACAGATGCTCGAAGGTCAGACCCTGAATCTGCGGGCTGTCGGTCATGCGACCGACCACCAGATCCAGTTCGCCGACGCGCAATTGCGACAACAGGTAAGCGCTGGGCCCGGTCATCACGCTGACGACCAGTGCCGGGTTGCGGGCATGGAGACGCTTGATCACTTCCGGTACCAGCAGACTCTCCACCGTGGATAGCACGCCCAGGCGCGCGGTCAGCGTTTCATGCTCGCCGGAACGCAGACTGTTCACGCCTTCGCGCAGCGCCTGCACGCTCGGCCCGGCAAAACGCATGAAGGCCACGCCGGCGTCGGTCAATGCCGCACCGCTCTTGCTGCGTACGAACAACGAAGTCTCCAGCAGACTTTCCAGCTCCTTGAGGGTCTTGGACAACGCGGGCTGACTGATCGACAACGCATCACAAGCCCGCGCCAGACTCCCTTGGCGGGCCACTTCGAGAAAGCACACCAGATGGCGAAACTTGATTCGGGTGTCGATATTCACTGCGCATTCAGCCTGGGAAGGTCGGGATAGGTTTTGGTTGCCTGCTACTTCACTTGCCCAGAAAAGAAGCGAGTTGCGGACCTTCGAATGGCCAATCGAGTTCTTCGCCGGTGTCCACTCGCCGGAGCACGGGAATCCGCAGGCAATACGCGTCGTAATGGCGCGGGTCGTCGGCGATGTCCACCAGCTCCACCAGCAGCCCGTGCTCAACGAACGGCAACAGCTCTGCTTCGGCAGCCTCACACAAATGGCACCCCAGGGTACCGAACAGCTGGCATTCAGGAAGCATTGACGCGTCCTCAAGCGGGGCGGAAATGTAAACCGGGGCCGATATTCTATTCCCGCACCGCGCAGGCGTCGAGGCAAAGCCTGCCTGCACGCCCGGCCCTGGCGCGGCCGCTCAGAGCGTTTCGCTGCCACTGCGCCAGTCGGGCTGGCGGAAGGCGCGCTCAGAGCCGGAGATCTTCATCGAGATGCGATCCAGCAGTTTTTCGGCATTGAGCTGCGTGAGGTTGCTGCTGATGGCGATGAACAGCAGACCCGCGACAACCGCGGCCGAAGGAATCCGGCCGGGCGAATGGTTATCCAGACACGCCAGAAACACGCAGGCCGCAATACCGCCCAGCAACGCCCCCGCCACTGCTTCGGCCAGCGGATGGATGAAGGGCGCGACGCAGAACACCGCAAACAGGCTACCCAGCACCAGCCCCAGAGCTGCCGCCGGCCAGCGCAACGCAGGCCGGACCTGGCGTACCAGCAGACTGAGCCCGACCGGCAGCATCAGACACATGTTCATCGCATGGCCACTCAGAACATAAATCCCAAGGCTTTCCAGCGCTACGCCCCAGCCTTTGAACAACACCTTGCTGACCACGACCACCGAGTAAGTCACCAGCAAGGTCAGGCCCCATAACAACGCCGAGCGCCTGGAGCGCATGGTCCACAGCCAGATCGCGATAACCAGCGCGGCAGGCAGCATCACCGAGATGCCGCCATATGGCGTAAACGTCTGTAACCCCATCCTCGTGCCTCGTGTCATGACTGTGCCAACAGCGCATCACAACAAAAGGCTGTCATCGGACGCCATACAAGATTTTCTATGACACTATCCCCGAAGCGCCGGTTTTAAAGCGCCGCTTGCTCAGCGCCCTGGCGCGATCCAGCAGCGGCAGGTCGGCCATCACGCCCGTGCCCGAAGGATTGCGAGGGGCCTTCAAGGAACCTTATGGAATCGGTCGCACTCGAAGCCTCCATACAGCCACCTAACGGAGAAAACCATGCCTAGCCAAACCGCACAGTACGCCCAGGAAGTCTTGAAGGCCGACTTTCAGGCCTTGGTTGCTGACACCGAAAAACTGCTTGAGCACACCGCCTCCCTGGCCGGTGAGCAGGCGGACGAGCTTCGGGACCAGATCCGTGAAAGCCTGTTGCGCGCCAAAGAGACCCTGAAAGACACTGAGCAATCGGTGCGTGCGCGTGGCGAAGCAGCAATCGTTGCAACGGAAGAATACGTGCAGACCAAACCCTGGCAGTCGGTCGGTATCGCCGCCGGCGCCGGTTTCCTGCTGGGCTTGCTGGTAACAAGGCGCTAAGTCATGACACTGGGAACGGATTCTGGGCCGCCAGCGGCGGACCAAAGCTCCTCACCGCGGCGCCTGGGCGCTGCTTTTCTTGGCCTGCTGCACAGCCACGTCGAACTGCTCGGCATCGAACTTCAGGAGCAGAAAGCCCGGACTGTCAGCCTTCTGCTGTTTGCAGGGCTGGCGCTGGTTTTCGCCCTGCTGCTGCTCACCGGCCTGTCCGCCTTGTTGCTGATCCTGTTGTGGGACAACTACCGAGTGGCCGGGATCGTCGGGTTGTGCGTGTTCTACTTCCTGGCCGCGGTGTTCTGCGGGCTGCGTCTGAAAGCGGCGATTTACGATGAATCGTCTCCGTTCAGCGCGACCCTGGAAGAACTGGCCAATGACCGTGAGCGATTGCTGCCATGAGTGAACCCAAATCGCATCAAGGCAATACCCGACGCGAACTGCGCAAGGCGCTGATCCGCCTGCGCATGGAAATGCACCGCCAGGAGATTCGCCACGAATCCACGCACCTGCTGCAGCCATTGCAACGTCTGCGCGGCATTCGTCATGACTGGAAAGGCGCTCTGGGCGTACGTCACGCGCCGCTGTGGGGGGTGGGCGTCGCGGCGATACTGGGCATGTTCAGCGGTCGGGCCGCCAAGACCCGCCGTTCAGACAAGTCCAGCACCGTGGGCAGCCTGGTCAAACTGGGCATTACCCTGCTGCCGCTGATCAAGGTCGCGATGCAGAACAGGCAGAACAAGACGCGCAGGCTCTGAGCCCGACCGTCAGATCTGCAGCTGCACGCAAAGCGGTCCCTGGCCGGCGACATGAATGCCCGCATCGGCGCTGCCGCAGCGGGCATTCCTGTTTTTGCCCCCGGACCGGCGAGCACGTACGTTGAGCCATGCCGCTCGGCAGACTACTGTTCATCTGCACCGACGGCGACAGACCTTGCGCACGGCGGATGGAACCCCGAAGCTAGGCCCATACCACTGATGGAGTGACCGCCTTGGATTGGCAAACCCTGCTTAACCGCGAACGCCTGGGCAAGACCCTGCACAGTCCTGAAGAACTGGGCCGCAGCCCGTTCCACAAGGATCACGACCGCATCATATTCTCGGGTGCTTTCCGTCGCCTGGGCCGCAAGACCCAAGTCCACCCGGTGTCGAGCAATGACCATATCCACACGCGCCTGACTCACTCGCTGGAAGTCAGCTGTGTCGGCCGTTCGCTGGGTATGCGCGTCGGAGAAACCCTGCGCGGCGCCCTGCCCGACTGGTGCGACCCCAGCGATCTGGGCATGGTCGTGCAATCGGCCTGCCTCGCCCACGACATCGGCAATCCGCCTTTCGGCCATTCCGGCGAAGATGCAATTCGCAACTGGTTCGCGCAGGCCGCCGGTCGCGGCTGGCTGGACGCGATGAGCGAGACCGAGCGTAACGACTTTCTCAATTTCGAAGGCAACGCTCAGGGTTTTCGCGTACTTACCCAGCTTGAATACCACCATTTCGACGGCGGCACACGCCTGACCTACGCCACCCTCGGCACGTACCTGAAATACCCGTGGACGGCTCGTCATGCCGATTCGCTGGGCTATAAGAAGCACAAGTTCGGCTGCTATCAGAGCGAACTGCCGATTCTTGAACAGATCGCCTCCCGACTGGGCATGCCCCAGCTGGAAGATGAACGCTGGGCGCGGCATCCACTGGTGTACCTGATGGAAGCGGCTGACGACATCTGCTACGCATTGATCGATCTCGAAGACGGCCTGGAAATGGACCTGCTCGAATACGCCGAGGTTGAGTCGCTGCTGTTGAGTCTGGTCGGGGACGACCTGCCGGAGACGTATCGTCAGCTCGGTCCGGCGGACTCGCGCCGACGCAAACTGGCGATCTTGCGCGGCAAGGCCATTGAGCACCTGACCAACGCCGCCGCCCGCGCTTTCGTTGAACAGCAGGACGCGCTGCTGGCCGGCACGCTGCCCGGCGATCTGGTCGAGCACATGCACGGGCCGGCCAAACGCTGTGTGCTGAGCGCCAAGGACATGGCGCGCAAGAAAATCTTCCAGGACAAGCGCAAGACTCTGCATGAGATCGGCGCCTATACCACGCTCGAAGTGCTGCTCAATGCGTTTTGCGGCGCGGCGGTCGAACAGTTCGGCGGACGCACGCCGTCCTTCAAACACCGGCGCATCCTCGACCTGCTGGGCAACAGCGCGCCGAGCCCCGACGCGCCACTGCACGCCGCGTTCCTGCGCATGATCGACTTCATCGCCGGCATGACTGACAGCTACGCCAGTGAGATGGCCCGCGAAATGACCGGCGGCGCAGGACATCACTGAACATTACTGAGGAATCAGGCTTCGACAGCTTGGGAAAAAACCCGTTGAGGCCAGGTTCCTCGTTAATGACACACCTAAACTTCAGACTCTCCCTACGTTTTTATCAGAAACGTCCTATCGCCCATCCGGGGCCGCGCCCCCAATAATCCCCGCACTCAACTGCCGCCCTGACGCGGCGACGCCCGTCGATCCGGCTCGATTCACTGCGCCGCGCCGAGCCCGATCCACCCCTTACGGCCGATGCTCCCGGAAGCCCCATGTTCAAACACAACCTGCGGATACTGCTGGTAGAAGATCACCCGTTCCAACTGATCGCCACCCAAATACTGCTCAACAACCACGGATACTTTCTGCTCACGCCCGCGTTGACCGCCGTGGAGGCCATTGCTGCCATGGAACGAAGTCCCGAGCCCTACGACCTGTTGTTGTGTGATCAATGCCTGCCTGACCTTACGGGGTTCGATCTGATCGACCACGCCTGCCGGCGCGGTTTCGTGCGTCAGGCAATCGTGCTCAGCGGGCTGGGCAGCGGACAGCTGCAAACGCTGGAGCATCTGGCACGCGAGCGCGGGTTGCCGTTACTGGGTTGCCTGAGCAAACCGCTTCACGGCCCTGATCTTTCCCGCTTGCTCACCAGACAGCCAGCCGAATGCTGAGCGGCCTTGCCAAAGACGTTACACAGCAAGACGCCCAGCCTGGGCCTTCCGGTTTACACAAATAAACACGTAGGAAGTTGCCGCTTCCGTTGGAGGATAATTCCAAAAGACGATAAACATCACACGCCGCTATAACTTTCCAGCGCAGTCAGCAGACAGGTCGCGCCATTAAACATTTTGTTCCAGACGTGGGCTTTTACGTACTCCAATACTCTAATTACTGTAGGAACCTTCCTATATATGCCCTCCGGGCCCCTCTGTTCATGTGCCTGTCTGAACATCTGAGATAAGGTGCGCGTTTTCTACGCTGCTTGTATGGATTGAACTATGAACTCAGTTTTTATCATCGACGACCATCCAGTTATTCGCCTGGCCGTGCGGATGCTGCTGGAAAACGAGAACTACGAAGTCGTCGGCGAGACGGATAACGGTGTGGACGCCATGCAGATGGTGCGTGAATGCATGCCGGACCTGATCATCCTCGACATCAGCATCCCCAAGCTCGACGGTCTGGAGGTACTGGCCCGGTTCAACGCCATGGGGCTTCCCTCGAAGATACTCGTGCTCACTTCGCAGACGCCGCACCTGTTCGCCATCCGTTGCATGCAGTCCGGCGCGGCTGGCTACGTCTGCAAACAGGAAGATCTGAGCGAGTTGCTCAGTTCGGTGAAGGCCGTATTATCCGGCTACAATTACTTCCCCAGTCAGGCCCTGGCTCCCGCCGTCGGCGAAGACGGCAAACCAAGCGAAACAGAACTTTTCAAGTTGGTGAACGACCGCGAACTCATGGTCCTGCAGTTATTTGCCCAGGGCCGATCCAACAAGGAGATCGCCAAGGGCATGTTCCTCAGTAACAAGACAGTCAGCACCTACAAGACTCGATTGATGCAAAAACTCCAGACCAAAACCCTGGTAGAACTTATCGAGATGGCAAAACGCAACGCGCTAGTGTGAGGGACCGGATGTCCAGGCGCTACAAACTGTTAATTACGCTCATCACGGGCTTCTGCCTGGGATGGGCGGCATCGTCCTCAAGCGCGGCGGATCATTTCATCCTGCTGGGGCGCTCAAGTCCGGCTCACATGGATGTGAAGCTCGACGGCAATCAATGGCGGTGGGTGCGCGGCAAGCGGGAGCTGATCCTTGGCACCTCGGCACCGGACTATCCGCCGTTCGACATCACGATCTCGGGCAACGACTACGAAGGCATAACCGCCGACTACGCAAGTATCATCTCCGCGGCGCTGGACCTGCCGGTCAGGGTCCAGCGTTTCGACAACCGCGCTGCGGCCATGGCGGCACTGAAACAAGGCCAGATCGATCTGCTTGGCAGTGCGAACGGCTTCGAAGCAATAGACCAGGGCATCCGGTTATCGCAGCCCTATGCAGTCGATCAGCCGGTGCTGGTCAGCCGCATCGGCGAAACCCGCTCGTTGACCGACGGGCTCAAAGGCATGCGGCTGAGCATGGTTTACCACTATCTCCCGCCCAAAATGGTCGAAGCGCTCTACCCTGATGCGTTGCTCACCACCTACCCCTCATTCCAGAACGCGATCAACGCGGTGGCGTTCAATCAGGCGGACGTATTTCTTGGCGACACCATTTCCACTCAGTACATCATTAACAAGGGCTATCTGAACAACGTGCAGATGGCCAACTTTGGCAAGCACGAGGCCAACGGTTTCAGCTTCGCCGTCAGCCAGCAAAACCCGACCCTGCTGGAGGTGATAAACCAGACGCTCAAGGCCATACCGGTCGATGAACGCATCGCCATCTCCAAGCGCTGGACCGCCGGCAGCGACCTGATGGTCACCGATCAGAAACTGCAACTCACCCCGCGCGAGGAACGCTGGATTGCTCGCCACCCCGAGGTGCGCGTGGTCATCAACGAAACCTATGCACCGCTGACCTTCTTCGACACCAATGGCCATTTCCGCGGCGTGACCGCCGACCTGCTGGAGCTGGTCCGTTTGCGTACCGGGCTGCGTTTCGAGGTACGACGCGCGCCGAGCATGGCCGACATGATGGATCAGGTGAGCCTGGGACAAGCCGATGTAATCGGCGCGCTGGTGGCCAGCGACGATCGCCAGGACCGGTTGAGCTTCACCCGCCCGTACGTCGAAAACTCGTTCGTGCTGTTGACGCTCAAGGGCGAAAGAAACCCCGCCTATCTGGAACAGATGGACGGCAAGCGACTGGCGTTGATCAAGGGCAGTCCACTGCTTCCCTGGCTCAAGCGTGAATTCCCGCGCATCGTGCCCGTCGAGGTCGACAACCCGTTCCAGGTGCTGGACATGCTGTCGCTGGGCCGAGTGGAAGGTGCGGTCACTTCGCTGCTGAGCGCCAACTACTTTCTGTCGTCGGGCATCTTCGGCCAGCGCCTGCAAATCACGGCAACGGTGGGCGAGGAACCCGCGCTGATTTCGATGGCCACCTCGCGCAATGCTCTGGAGCTGAGCTCGATACTCGACAAGGCGCTGGCCAGCATCGCCCCGCAGGAACTGGCAGCCATCAACAATCGCTGGCGGTCCTATGCCCATACCGGCGTGAACTGGCAAGACTACCAGCGGCTGATCTACCAGATTGTGCTGGGCGCCGGTGTGCTGTTGCTGGCGCTGCTGGCATGGAATGCCTACATGCGCCGACAGATCAAACAGCGCGAGGCCGCGGAGCGGGCGCTCAACGACCAGTTCGAATTCATGCGCGCCCTGGTGGATGGCACTCCTCATCCGATCTACGTGCGGGATCGCGGCGGGCTGTTGCGCATGTGCAATGACAGCTACCTCAAGGCGTTCGCCGCCCGCCGCGAGGACGTCATCGACAGGGCCGTCACCGAAGGGGTCCTCAGCAACGCTTCCGAGGCCCGTGAGTACGCCGCCGACTACCAGCGGGTCATGGCTACCGACACCGCCATGGTCCTGGACCGCACGCTGCACATCGGCGACCGGCACATGACCATCTACCACTGGATCCTGCCCTTTCGCGATTCGCTCGGCGTGGTACAGGGCGTCATTGGTGGCTGGATCGATATCAGCGAGCGTCGCGAACTGATCGAGGAGCTGCAGGCCGCCAAAGAGCAGGCCGACAATGCCAGCCGCGCCAAGAGCACCTTTCTGGCGACCATGAGCCATGAAATCCGCACGCCGATGAACGCAGTCATCGGCATGCTCGAACTGGCGCTCAAGCGCGCCGACCAGGGTGAACTGGACCGTGGCGCCATCGAGGTCGCCTACGGTTCGGCCAACGATCTGCTGGGCCTGATCGGCGACATCCTGGATATCGCGCGCATCGAATCCGGGCACCTGGCCCTCAGCCCGGAGCGCGCCAATCTGCGCCAGCTGGCGGAGTCGGTGGTGCGAGTGTTCGACGGCCTGGCCCGGCAGAAACGTCTGAATCTGGTCCTTGAACTGGACAGCCAGATCAACGGCGACGTGCTGATCGACCCGCTGCGGTTCAAGCAGGTGCTTTCCAATCTGGTGAGCAATGCGATCAAGTTCACCGCCCACGGCGAAGTGCGGGTCAGCCTGCAGGCCAGGGACGGCGCCGCGGCGCAACGGTTCCTGTTGGACCTGACGGTGCGCGACAGCGGCATCGGCATCAGCGCCGACGATCAGCGACGACTGTTCGAGCCCTTTGCGCAGGCCGACAACCATAGCCAGCAGGCTCGGGCCGGAGCCGGCCTGGGCCTGGTCATCTGCCGCAATCTCTGCCAGATGATGGGCGGAAGCCTGACGCTGGAAAGCGAACCGGGCCGCGGAACCACCGTACACATGACACTGGAGCTGACGCGCCTCGACCCACTCTCACCGCTGCCAGCCGCGCCGCAACCGGTGCCCCCGGCGACTCAGGCGCTGCGCATCCTCATCGTCGACGACCATCCGGCCAACCGTCTTCTGTTATGCCAGCAGCTGGATTTTCTCGGCCATCGTTGCGAGACCGCCGAACAGGGTGCCGACGGACTGGAGCGCTGGCAGGCGGAGCCGTTCGATCTGGTGATCGCTGACTGCAACATGCCGATCATGAACGGCTACGAGCTGACAAAAAGCATCCGCCGGCGCGAACAGGAAGACGGGCTGCCGCGATGCGCGATCTGGGGTTTCACCGCCAACGCTCAGCCCGAAGAGATCGAACGTTGTCTGCAAGCGGGAATGGACGATTGCCTGTTCAAGCCTGTCAGCCTGACGACGCTCAACGAGCGTCTGGCCACGCTTGACCCGACTGCCGGCACCGAACCTGACTTCAATATGGCCAGCGTCAGCAGCCTGACTGGCGGCCGCCCCGATATGGCTCAGCGCTTGCTCGCGCAACTGCTGAACAGCAGCCGTGAAGACCGGCTGATGCTGGCCGCATTATCGGAGGCAAGTGATCGGGAGCAGATCGGGGAAATGGCGCATCGCATCAAAGGTGCCGCGCGAATTATCCGCGCCTCACGTGTGATCAGGAGCTGTGAGGAGCTGGAAGATGCCTGCGGTCGGGAAGTACCGGACCGCCAGATCAGCCAACGACTCGAAGCCGTGAAACGGGCGATGTACGATCTGGAAAACGCTCTGGCGAGCGAGCAGGCACAGGCTGCAAGCGGTGCCTGAGAAGGATGGAGGTATTTTTTCGGAATGGAGCAATTTTGGGGATGGAGCTACTTTCGGGACGCAGGCATGAGGACGTGCTGCGCTGGAACCTGATGCATTTGAAACGACTGCGAGGGCGAAGCAAGGAAGCAGGCGCAGGGCCTGCTCCCCCAGACATCAAGCGACCGGGTTGATTTCTTTTTCCGGGTACCAGACGTCGATCAGCGGGCTGACAGTCATCTCGGTCAGTTCGCTGCGGCCTTTGAGCCAGGCTTCAACGGCAGCGCGTTGCTCTTCGTTGACCGAGCCACGCTTGCTCAGGCAGACCAGACCGAAGTCATCGCCGCCTACATAGCCAAGACCATTGGCTTCCATGGCTTCTTTCAAGAAAGCGTCGAGGAAAGCATCGATTGCCTGGTCATCCAGTTCTGGCTTGAAATCCAGGTTCAGCTCAAAACCCAGCTCCTGAAATTCATCGACGCAGAGCTTTTTGCGCAGACGGCGGGAACGGTTAGTGGCCATGGAACAATCCTCATAAATAAATACCGGGCGGCACTTTACCAGTTTGGCCCGGCAAAAGCCCGCGCAATGGAGATTCACCCCGATTGCAGAAAAAAGTTTCGGACGTTGCCATCGGTCTGTCACAACCCCGGCCCGCTTCGGGCATAATGCCGCCTGTTCACGGGCGAGCGCTTCTTTATTACCAAATGCCTCGCGCGATCTATATTTCTATCGAGGGAATCCATCCATGCCCTCATTTTTTCCCCTCTTTGCAGTAGGGTGTTATTTCCATGATCAAATCGTTGCGTCCTTTTCTGCTAGCGACCCTCATTTTCCCGCTGGCTCTTCCCGTTCAAGCCGCTGTCGTCAACACCACCCTGCCACCCAAGGTTCAACAGGCCCTCAAGGCCAGCAAGCTCGGCGACGACGCCCTGTCGCTAGTCATGCTGCCGCTCAACGGGCCGGGCACCCCGACCGTTTTCAATGCCGATGTGTCGGTCAACCCGGCCTCGACCATGAAGCTGGTCACCACCTACGCCGCGCTTGAAGTGCTCGGCCCGACCCACCAGTGGAAGACCGAGTTCTTCACCGACGGGACTCTGAGCAACGGCGTGCTGCGCGGCAACCTTTACCTCAAAGGTGGCGGCGACCCGAAGCTGAACATGGAGAAACTCTGGCTGCTGATGCGCGACCTGAGGGCTAACGGCGTGCAGCAGGTCACCGGGGATCTGGTGCTGGATCGCAGCCACTTCGTGCAGCCGCAGCTGCCGGTCTTCAACGATGATGGCAACGACGTGAACAAGCCGTTTCTGGTCAAGCCCGACGCCTTGATGGTCAATCTCAAGGCACTGCGCTTCGTGACCCGAAACGACGACGGCAAGATTCTGGTTTCGGTCGAACCGCCTATCGCCACGGTCCGTATCGACAATCAGGTCAAGGCCGCTGCCACCAAGCAGTGCAACGGCGAGGTGCGCTACAACCCGGTGACCCAGCCTGACGGCAGCGTCAACGTGACGGTCAGCGGTCAGCTGGGCAACGGTTGCAACTCGCAGACCTACCTGTCGCTGCTCGACCATCCCACCTATGCCGCCGGGGCAGTGCGGGCCATCTGGCAGGAACTGGGCGGGACCATTCTGGGCAAGGATCGTGTCGACGTGGTGCCAGGCAACGCGAAGTTGCTCGCCAAGGCTTTTTCGCCGGACCTTGTCGAAGTGATTCGTGACATCAACAAATACAGCAACAACACCATGGCGCAGCAGCTGTTCCTGAGCCTGGGCCAGGAATTCCGCAACGAAGCCGATGGCGATGACGCCAAGGCCGCGCAGCGCGTGGTGCGCCAGTGGCTGGCGAAAAAGGGCATCACCGCGCCGCATCTGGTGATGGAAAACGGTTCAGGTCTGTCACGTGCCGAACGGGTCAGCGCGCGTGAAATGGCAGTGATTCTGCAAGCCGCGTGGCGCAGCCCATACGCTGCCGAGTTCATGAGTTCCATGCCGCTCGCCGGCATGGACGGCACCATGCGCAAGCGTCTCAAGCGCACGCCGGTGCTGGGGCAGGCCCATATCAAGACCGGCACGTTGAATACCGTGCGCGCCATCGCAGGCTTCAGCCGCGACAGCAACGGCAATACCTGGGCGGTGGTCGCCATCCTCAACGACCCTCGTCCATTCGGTGCCTCATCGGTGCTGGACGAAGTGCTGGTCGAGTTGTACCGACAGCCAAAGCTGACCAACACCACCGTGTCGATCGAACAGCCCTGAGGCTTTAGCGGCGCTGTGGGAGCCAGCTTGCTGGCGAGTGCTGCTGGTCAGACGATGCAGACGTGTGGGCTGAACCGGCACTCTCGCCAGCAAGCTGGCTCCCACGGGCTTGAGTCTGACTTGAGCTAAGGGCGATGCCCTGCTGCCGCTACGCGCCAGATCGTTGGATTGTCTCGCCAGCAAGCTGGCTCCCACAGTTAACTGAGCTGGCTCCCGCACGAATATGAGCTGCTTACGTTTTGTGGGAGCCAGCTTGCTGGCGAGTGCTGCTAGTCAGACGACACAGACGTGTGGGCTGAACCGGCACTGTCGCCAGCAAGCTGGCTCCCACAACAAGCTGGCTCCCGCACGCACATGGTTGCAGGAGCCGCAGTTCAAGCCTTGGCGGTGATCTTCCAGGCACGGTGGATCTTGCTGTTTCGGGCGAAATCCTGGTCGATAGTCTGCGCGGTGATTTCTTCGACGGCGTAGCGCTGTCCCAGATTCTCGTCCAGCACGAACTTGCGGAAGTTGTTGGAGAAGTACAGCACGCCGCCCGGCGCGAGCCGCGCCATGGCCAGGTCCAGCAGCTCGACCTGATCACGCTGCACATCAAAGACGCCTTCCATGCGCTTGGAATTGGAAAAGGTCGGCGGGTCGATGAAGATCAGGTCGTACTCGTCACGCGAAGCCTGCAGCCAGGCCATCACGTCGCCCTGCTCCAGACGGTTCTTGTCCGAGAACCCGTTGAGCGACAGGTTGCGCCGTGCCCAGTCCAGATAGGTGCGTGACAGGTCGACGCTGGTCGTGCTGCGCGCACCACCCTTGGCCGCATGCACACTGGCGGTTGCCGTATAGCAGAACAGGTTGAGGAAGCGCTTGCCGGCCGCTTCGCGCTGGATGCGCATGCGCATCGGGCGGTGGTCGAGGAACAGGCCTGTATCCAGGTAATCGGTCAGATTGACCAGCAGCTTCACCCCGCCTTCGTTCACTTCCAGAAACTGGCCCTGGGAACTCTGACGCTCGTACTGCCGGGTGCCGCTCTGGCGCTCGCGGCGCTTGATCACTACCCGGCTCTTGTCGATGTTCAGCGCCTGTGGAATGGCGGCCAGCGCATCGAACAATCGCGCCGAGGCTTTTTCCGGATCGACGGACTTCGGCGCGGCGTATTCCTGCACATGCACCCAGTCATGGTACAGATCGATGGCCAGCGAGTACTCGGGCATGTCTGCGTCGTACACGCGGTAGCATTCAATGCCCTCGCGGCGCACCCATTTGCCCATCAGCTTGAGATTCTTCTGCAGACGATTGGCGAACATCTGCCCGCCTTCGCTCAGCCGCGCCTGCTCCACGACGACGGGCGCCGGCTTGATCGGGTTGCCGTTCTTGTTGAACCGCTTTTCGCCCGAGGCCTCACTCGAAGCTTCACTTGATGCTTCGACCGCAGCCTCGCGTTCGGTCTGGCGCTGTTCGGCAGTACCACGCTCGCCGGTGACGAACTGATCGGGCAGCACCTTGATCAACAGCAGCTTGCAGGGCAGCGCGCCGTTCCAGAATGAATACTGCTTGTGGCTGCGAATACCCATGCGCTTGCCCAGATCCGGCGCGCCGGTGAATACCGCCGCTTCCCAGTTCAGACAGGCCTGACGCAGGCGCTCGCCCAGGTTCTGGTAGAGATACAACAGGCTGGCTTCATCACCGAGGCGCTCGCCGTAGGGCGGGTTGCAGATCACCAGACCTTTCTGGTTCTGATCCGGGCGCGGCTCGAATGTCGCCACTTCGCCCTGATAGACCTTGATCCATTCGCTCAGGCCGGCGCGTTCGATGTTGTTGCGGCCCGGCTGAATCAGCCGCGGATCGGCTTCATAGCCCCGAATCCACAAAGGCGGACGTGCCAGACCGGCCTGCGCACGCGCCAGTGCTTCGTCGTGCAGCTTGCGCCACAGCGCCGGTACGTGGCCCAGCCACGCCGAGAAACCCCAGCGCTCGCGCTTGAGATTGGGTGCGATGTCGGCCGCGATCATGCCCGCTTCGACCAGGAAGGTGCCAACCCCGCACATCGGGTCCGCCAGCGCGCCGCCTTCCGCGGCGATGCGCGGCCAGCCGGCACGGATGAGGATCGCCGCCGCCAGGTTTTCCTTGAGCGGCGCGGCCCCCTGCTGCAGGCGATAACCGCGCTGGTGCAGGCTGTGGCCCGACAGGTCCAGCGACAGAATCGCCTCGCCACGGTCCAGCCGCAGATGCACGCGCAAATCCGGGTTGATCTTGTCGACCGAAGGACGCTCGCCGTCGGGCGTGCGCAGCTTGTCGACGATGGCGTCCTTGACCTTCAGGGCACCGAAGTGGGTGTTGTCGATGCCGGAGCCGTGACCGCTGAATTCGACAGCGATAGTACCGTCCGCTTCGAGATGGTCCTGCCACTCGATGTCCAGCACGCCGTGGTAGAGGTCTTCGGCGTCCTTCATCGGGAAGCGTTTGAGCACCAGCAGCACGCGGTTCGCCAGGCGCGACCACAGGCACAGCCGGTAAGCAGTCTCCATGTCGGCCATGCCGCGGATGGCAGAGGTATGTTCGCGGCCTTCCTCAAGGCCAAGGCTCGCGGCCTCTTCGGCTAGCAGCCCTTCGAGGCCTTTGGGGCAAGTGAGGAAAAGTTCGTAGCGATCCGACATGTGTATTCCAGGGCCTGAGCCGTCAGCGGCGGGCAACGCATTGCCCTACCAGATTCAAAACAGGCGCCTTTCAGGGAGAACGCCTGCGTGGCACGCGAATGTGTGCCGGTCCGCCGTATGCCAACTCATGGCATTACGGCAGCAATCATTATTTACAAACTGCATAAGCTACCCGTGAAGGTAGGCAATTTTGCAATTTCTCGTGACCTTTCGTCGCCTTAACCATTCGGATACGGAGCAATCGGCTATCGCCGCAGGTCACGCCCCGTTCGCCTGCAGCCCACGGGTCAGCAGGGTTGCACGGTAAATAATTCTTATTTTGCCGTCCTGCTTATCGCCCCAGACGCCGGAATGTGACGTGCTTATGACAAAACGGTCATTCACAGCACCTGGTGCTTTGGTTAGAAATCACCTCAGGTCGTCACTGCAATGGTAACGACACCAAGGCCCGCGACGCCGGCAGCGGGCACCAACGGCAGAACTTTCTGCCCGACCTCACCATGAGGTCCAAGGGATGTAACAGTCAACAGACGAGGGCAATACCCTATGAGAAGACTTAAGCGTGATCCGTTGGAAAGAGCATTTTTACGCGGATATCAGTACGGCGTTCATGGTAAATCCCGTGAACTTTGCCCTTTTACTCTGCCCTCGGTACGCCAGGCATGGATCAACGGCTGGCGAGAAGGACGTGGCGACAATTGGGACGGTATGACCGGTACTGCGGGAATCCACAGACTCAACGAACTTCACGCGGTCGGATGAGGTAATTCCGACCAGTCCATCAAGACCCATCGACTGATCTTCACCTTCGCACCATGCACGCCCCACCCGGGCGGCGGGCTTAGACCCGGGGGCTCTTGATGAGCCCCCTTCTCCCTGCAATCCACTCAGCCTCGTGACATTGCGGCAATCGCATCGACTGACTCGCGAATCAGCGCCGGCCCTTTGTAAATGAACCCGGAATACACCTGAACCAGGCTCGCGCCAGCCGCGATCTTCTCGGCCGCGTGCCGCCCTTCGGTAATGCCGCCCGCCGCGATGATCGGCATACGCCCGGCCAGTTCGCCGGCCAGCATCCGCACAGTGTGGGTGCTCTTCTCACGCACAGGCGCACCCGACAGACCGCCTGCTTCGTCGGCGTGCGGCAATCCTGCAACGCCCTCGCGGCTCAGGGTGGTGTTGGTGGCGATGACCGCATCCATCCCCGATTCGATCAGCGCGGCGGCGACCAGCACGGTTTCCTCGTCGGTCATGTCCGGAGCGATCTTGATCGCCAGCGGAACGCGCTTGCCGTGCGCCAGGGTCAGCTCCTGTTGTCGCTTGCTCAACGCTTCGAGCAGCTGTTTGAGCGAATCGCCGAATTGCAGGCTGCGCAGGCCCGGCGTGTTCGGCGAGCTGACGTTGACCGTGATGTAGCTGGCATGGGCATAGACCTTGTCCAGGCAGATCAGGTAGTCGTCGACCGCGCGCTCAACGGGCGTATCGAAATTCTTGCCGATGTTGATACCCAGCACGCCATTGAAACGCGCCGCCTGCACACGGCCGAGCAGGTGATCGACGCCCAGATTGTTGAAGCCCATGCGATTGATGATCGCCTCGGCATTTGGCAGGCGGAAGATTCGCGGCTTGGGATTGCCCGGTTGCGGGCGTGGCGTCACAGTACCGATCTCGACAAAGCCGAAACCCAGTTGCGCGAAGCCGTCGATGGCCGCGCCGTTCTTGTCCAGCCCGGCCGCCAGACCGACAGGGTTGGGAAACTGCAGTCCCATGACCGTCACCGGCAGGCTGACGGGCGCCTTGCACATCAGCCCATTGAGGCCCAGCCGCCCGCCGGCACCGATCAGGTCGAGCGACAGATCGTGGGAGGTTTCCGGGGAGAGTTTGAACAATAACTGGCGGGCCAGGTTATACATGGGCGGGCTAGGCTCGTGAGAAGCTGAATTCAGGGCGCGATTATAGCCGTGTGAAGGCCGCGCAGGCGAGATGCACGGCAAACTTAGCCGTAGCGGCGCGTGCCTGCCCGCGCGCTGGCATATGCCTTGCTTCAACCAGATATCGACACTGTCTCCAACGGCGGAGCAGTGCATGGACAATGGCGTTGCCTGGGCCCTTGCTTGATGCAGTGGGCCGAGCGACGCCTTTTTTATGGACGTGATCTTGATGAAGCAAGCCCTATGAACACACCGAAACGCAATCCGCTCGCGTGGGTGGCCGGCAGCGATGCGCCGGAGATGTCCAGTGTCGACCTGGGCTTCATGGCGCTCACCGATTGTGCCTCACTTGTTGTCGCCGCCACACAGGGATTTGCCCAGCCGTATGGTCTGACCCTCAACCTCAAGCGCCAGACCTCGTGGTCCGGCCTGCGCGACAAACTGGTCAGCGGCCAGTTGCAGGCCGCGCACAGTCTGTACGGCATGACCTACGCAGTCGAGTTGGGCATCGGCGGCGGTCCGGCGACCGACATGGCGATTCTCATGGGGCTGAATCAGAACGGCCAGTGCATCAACCTGTCCCGTCCGCTTCAGGACGCCGGCGTGGTCACTCCTGAGGCACTTGACAGGCGCGCGCACCAAAGCGGATCAAAACTGACCTTTGCGCAGACCTTCCCCACCGGCAACCATGCCATGTGGCTCTACTATTGGCTCGCCAGCCAGGGCATCCATCCGTTGGAGGATGTCGACAGCGTGGTCGTGCCGCCACCGCAAATGGTCGAACACCTGCAAGCCGGCCGCATCGATGGCTTCTGCGTCGGCGAACCCTGGGGCGCCAGCGCCGTATCACGCGAGCTGGGCTTCACCATGGCCACGAGCCAAGCGATCTGGCCCGACCATCCCGGCAAGGTGCTGGGCTGTACCCGGGAGTTCGTCGAACAGAATCCCAACACCGCCCGCGCGCTGATCATGGCGGTCATCGAGGCAAGCCGGTTCATCGAGCAAAGCCCGGAAAACCGCCGCAGTACCGCCCAGCTGCTGAGCGGCGCAGAATACCTGGACGCGCCGCTGGACTGTATCGAGCCACGGCTGTTCGGTCGCTACAGCGACGGTTTGGGGAACCAATGGCAGGACAACCACGCAGTGCGCTTCCATGGCGCAGGCGAAGTGAATTTCCCATGGCTGTCGGACGGCATGTGGTTCATGACCCAGTTCCGCCGCTGGGGCCTGCTGCGCGACGACCCCGATTATCTGGCGGTAGCCAGCCGCGTACAGCAACTGGCGCTCTATCGCCAGGCGGCGGAGGCGCTCGGCATCGATATTCCAGCCACACCGCTGCGCAGCAGTCAGCTGATCGACGGCAAGATCTGGGATGGCAGCGACCCGAGGGCCTACGCGCGCAGCTTCAAGCTGCATGCGATGGCCGAACGCTCACCCGTCGCCAGTCATTGAGGAGGCCAGAAGATGCTGCGTATTTTGCTGATCAATGACACGGCAAAGAAAGTCGGGCGCCTGAAGGCCGCTTTGAGCGAAGCGGGTTTCGAGGTAATCGATGAATCGGGTCTGATGATTGACCTGCCCGCCCGTGTTCAGGCCTTGCGCCCGGATGTGATTCTGATCGATACCGAGTCGCCGGGCCGCGATGTACTGGAACAAGTGGTGCTGGTCAGCCGCGACCAGCCGCGGCCGATCGTCATGTTTACCGATGAACACGATCCCGGCGTCATGCGTCAGGCGATCAAGTCAGGGGTCAGCGCCTACATCGTTGAAGGCATCCACGCCCAGCGCTTGCAGCCGATTCTCGACGTTGCCATGGCCCGTTTCGAAAGCGACCAGGCGCTGCGCGCGCAGCTTCAGGCCCGCGACCAGCAACTGGCCGAGCGCAAACGCATCGAACTGGCCAAGGGCTTGCTGATGAAGATGAAGGATTGCAACGAAGAAGAGGCCTATACCTTGATGCGTCGCCAGGCGATGAGCCGTCAGCAGAAGCTGATTCAGGTGGCCGAGCAGATCATTGCGATGAGCGAATTGCTTGGATAGAACCACATTGCCTGCCGGGCGGATTGGGGAGCCCTGGCGCGCAGCGCCAGTTCCAGACGCCTCCCATCACCGCTGCTACGGAAAAGCATGACGCCCTTCCGAATCTGGCCCACCTCTTGCTAAACAAACATCACCGGTAGCCAAAGGCGGTTGCCACCCCTTACGACAAAGACGTCGCCCATCTGATCTGCCCCGGCAGAACAGAGGCGACGTTTTTGCGTTTTGGCCCTGATGAACGGGGCCGGCGGTGCGCGCTGCGCTTCGCCACAACGTCTGGATTCCTTCGAGTCGCGGTCAAGGCCCGACCCACTAGCCGATGATGAGGTGTGCAATGGATACAAGCTTCTGGAAAGCCGGCCACAAACCGACCTTGTTCGCAGCGTTCCTGTACTTCGACCTGAGCTTCATGGTCTGGTATCTGCTCGGCCCGATGGCGGTACAGATCGCCACCGACCTGCAACTGACCACCCAGCAACGCGGCCTGATGGTCGCTACCCCTATCCTTGCCGGTGCGGTGTTGCGCTTTCTGATGGGGCTGCTTGCCGACCAGCTTTCACCGAAGACAGCGGGCATCATCGGCCAGGTCATCGTGATCGCCGCCCTGCTCGGCGCCTGGCAGCTGGGCATTCATACTTACGAACAGGCCCTGATCCTCGGCCTGTTCCTGGGGATGGCCGGTGCGTCCTTTGCCGTCGCGCTGCCGCTCGCTTCACAGTGGTATCCACCGCAGCATCAAGGCAAGGCGATGGGCATTGCCGGCGCCGGCAACTCCGGCACGGTACTGGCGGCATTGCTGGCACCGGTGCTCGCGGCCAGTTTCGGCTGGGGCAATGTATTCGGCCTGGCGCTGATCCCGCTGGTCCTGACGCTGGTCGCGTTCAGCCTGATGGCACGCAACGCGCCGGAACGCGCCAAGCCAAAATCCATGAGTGATTACCTCAAGGCGCTGGGCGACCGCGACAGCTGGTGGTTCATGTTTTTCTACAGTGTGACTTTCGGCGGATTCATCGGTCTGGCCAGCGCCCTGCCCGGCTATTTCAATGACCAGTACGGCCTGAGCCCGATCACCGCAGGCTATTACACAGCGGCCTGCGTGTTCGGCGGCAGCCTGATGCGCCCGCTGGGCGGCGCGCTCGCCGACCGGTTCGGTGGCATCCGCACCCTCACCGTCATGTACACCATCGCCGCCATCGGCATCGCCGCGGTCGGCTTCAACCTGCCCAGTTCCTGGGCGGCGCTGGCATTGTTCGTTGCCGCGATGCTCGGTCTGGGTGCAGGCAACGGCGCGGTGTTCCAACTGGTCCCGCAGCGTTTTCGCAAGGAAATCGGCGTCATGACCGGTCTGATCGGCATGGCGGGCGGCATTGGCGGCTTCCTGCTGGCAGCGGGGCTCGGCGCCATCAAACAACACAGCGGCGACTATCAGCTCGGCCTGTGGCTGTTCGCGGGCCTCGCGGTATTGGCCTGGTTCGGCTTGATGAACGTCAAGCGTCGCTGGAGAACAACCTGGGGTTCGGCCGCCGTGACAGCTGCTCGGGTCTGACCCGCGGATGGGCCTGCAACTGCAGTTCGCCGAGTTCAGCGCCAGCGGCCCGCGCCCGGAAAATCAGGACGCGCTGCGCTCGGTCACGCCCGCGCCGGCCCTTGCCGCCAGCAAGGGCTACCTGTTCGCCCTAGCCGACGGCGTCAGCCAGTGCGCCGATGGCGCGCTGGCCGCGCAGTCAACGTTGCAGGCACTGGCGCTGGATTACTACTCAACACCCGAGACCTGGGGTGTCGCGCAGTCATTGGACCGTCTGCTGCTGGCGCAGAATCGCTGGCTGGTCGCCAACGGGCTGCTGACCACCCTGAGTGCGCTGGTGCTGCGCGGTCGACGCTTTACCCTGGCCCACGTCGGCGACTGCCGGGCGTATCGCTGGCGGGCCGGACAACTGACGCGCATCAGCGAGGACCATGTCTGGGAGCAGCCGGACATGCAGCATGTGCTCAAGCGCGCGCTGGGCCTGGATCAGTACGTGGTGATGGACTACCTCGACGGCGAGCTGGGTGAAGGCGAACGCTTGCTGCTGGTCAGTGATGGTGTCTGGGCGACGCTGGGCGACACCAGCATCCGTTCGATACTCAATGAACAGGCGGATCTTGACGCGGCAGTCCGCACGCTGGTCGATGCCGCCCATCTGGCCGGCAGTCAGGATAACGCCAGCGCTCTGCTGATCCAGGTCGCGAGCCTTGGCGCCGATGACCTGGGCGATGCGCTGCTGCAGCTGCAGCAGTGGCCATTGCCGCCAACGCTCAAGTCCGGCCAGGCGTTTGAGGGATGGCAGGTGGATCAGCCGCTGGCCCAGTCGCGTCAGTCGGTTGTCTATCGGGTCCGGGACGCGCAAGGCATGCCATGGCTGATGAAGACCTTGCCAAACAGCCGCCACGATGAACCTGCGGCGGGCCAGAGCCTGTTGCTGGAGGAATGGTTCCTGCGCCGCGTCGCCGGGCGCTTCTTCCCCGAGATCCATCCGCTGCCGAATCGCCAGCACCTGTATTACGTGATGCGCGAGCACCCGGGCCGTACGCTCGCCGCTGTATTCTCCGCCTCCGGCCCGCTGCCGCTTGCCGAATGGCAGGCTGTCGCGAACCGATTACTGAAAGCTGTCGGCCTGCTGCACCGACGCAATATCATTCACCGCGATATCAAACCGGAAAACCTGCTGCTGGCCGAAGACGGCGAGCTGCGCGTCCTGGATTTCGGCCTGGCGTTCTGTCCGGGGCTCTCGGCGCGCAATGTCAACGACCTGCCAGGCACACCGAGCTACATCGCGCCCGAAGCATTTGGCGGTGTAGAACCTGCGCCACCGCAAGACCTGTACTCGGTCGGCGTCACTCTGTATTACTTGCTGACCGGGCACTACCCGTACGGGGAAATCGAGGCGTTCCAGCATCGGCGCTTCGGCATTCCGGCACCGGCCAGCCGCTACCGGCCGGACCTTCCTGACTGGCTCAACCATAGCCTGAGCAAAGCGCTGGAGGCCGATCCCGCTCGACGCTATGAAACCGCCGAGCAATGGCTGCTGGAACTGGAACAGGCTGAACACCGGCCACCGGCCGCTCGCCCTCGCCCGTTGCTCGAACGAGAACCGCTCAAGGTGTGGCGCACCGTGGCCCTGGTATCGTTACTGGCCAACCTCGTGGCGGTATTCTCCTGGCTTGCCCGCCATTGAGTATTTGCGCCCCGCTTCTGTGCGCGCCGCTTCAATGCGGTGCACGATCCGCAGGCTAGTCGTCCTGAAACTCCGCTGTACCGGGCTTCCCCAACCTGGCACGACCACTGCATTGCTTCTGCCGACATCATTCATACGCGACTGCCTTCAACGACGAAGACGGCGCTCCCCGAGAGAACGGGATTCGGACAAAGGCGTCCTCGTCAGGTAACTGGCGGGGCGCCTTTTTTGTTTGCGCGAGAAAAACCGGGCTCGCGCTGGTGCTACTCGGAGGCGACATGGAAAAACTCAAACTGGTGATGATCGGCAACGGCATGGCCGGCGTGCGCACGCTCGAAGAGCTTCTCAAGCTGCGCGACGACATGTACGACATCACAGTCTTCGGCGCCGAGCCGTATCCCAACTACAACCGGATCCTGCTGTCGCCCGTGCTGGCCGGTGAACAGACCTTCGACGACATCGTCCTCAACGATCTGGCCTGGTACCGGGACAACGGCATCCATCTGCTGCTCAACCGTCACGTGGTGAAAATCGACCGGGTCAGACGCCGGGTGATCGCCGACGACGGCACCGAAGCCCGCTACGACCGACTGCTGATAGCCACCGGCTCCAGCCCGTTCATCCTGCCGGTTCCGGGCAACACCCTGGATGGCGTCATCGGCTATCGCGACATCGGTCATACGCAGCAGATGATCGACACGGCCAGGACCCATCGCCGCGCGGTCGTGATCGGTGGCGGGCTGCTCGGTCTGGAAGCAGCCAACGGCCTGGCCCTGCGCGGCATGCGGGTGACGGTGCTGCACAACGGCCAGACCCTGCTGGAACGCCAACTGGACCCGACCAGCGGCCAAATGCTGCAAAAGGCGCTCGAACAGCGCGGTCTGGCGTTTCGCCTCGGCGCGCAGACCCAGGCGCTGCTTGGTGACGAAGGCGGCCGGGTCAACGCCGTGCAACTGGCCGACGGTGACCAAATAGAAACCGATCTGGTGGTGATGGCCGCTGGCATCCGCCCGAACATCGAGCTGGCCGAACAGGCCGGATTACCCTGCAATCGCGGCATCCTGGTCAACGACACCTTGCAGACCTATGACCCGCGTATCTATGCGATTGGCGAGTGCGTCAGCCACCGTGGCATCGCCTACGGGCTGGTTGCGCCGCTGTTCGAGCAGGCCAGAGTCTGCGCCAATCATCTGGCCCAGCTAGGCTTTGCCCGTTACCCCGGCTCGGTCACCTCGACCAAGCTGAAAGTTACCGGCATCGACCTGTTTTCAGCAGGGGATTTTCTCGGCGGCGAAGGCACCGAAAGCATCACGCTGTCTGACCCCATCAGTGGCGTTTATAAAAAGCTGATTATCAAAGAGGACGTGCTGGTCGGGGCGTGCCTGTACGGCGATACCGCCGATGGCAGCTGGTATCTGCAACAGATCCGCGAGAGCAGCAGCATCGGCCCGATCCGCGATCATCTGATGTTCGGCCAGCCAAATCCGATACAGCGAGCGTGTGCATGAACAGCCTGGCTGCCCCGACTGGCCCGGCCGTTCAGGTCACGGCGTCCACCTGCTGCTACTGCGGTGTCGGCTGCGGTGTGCTGATCGCCCACGACGGCGAGCGAATCCTGGACGTCAGCGGTGATCCAGAGCATCCGGCCAATTTCGGCAAACTGTGCAGCAAGGGCTCCAGCCTGCACCTGACCGGCGACCTCTCGGCCCGCGCGCTCTATCCCGAGCTGCGCCTGGGCAAACAGCTGGGCAGAACCCGCTCCGACTGGGACAGCGCGCTGGAACATGCCGCCGATGTGTTCGCCGACAGCATTCGCGAGCACGGGCCGGACAGCGTTGCCTTCTACATCTCCGGCCAGTTGCTGACCGAGGACTACTACGCACTCAACAAGCTGGCCCGCGCCCTGATCGGCACCAACAACATCGACAGCAATTCGCGGCTGTGCATGTCTTCGGCGGTCGTTGGTTACAAGCGCAGTCTGGGCGCCGATGCGCCGCCATGCAGTTACGAGGACATCGACGCCAGCGATTGCGTGATGATCGTCGGCAGCAATATGGCCTACGCCCACCCGGTGCTGTTTCGTCGCCTCGAAGAAGCCAAGGTCCGACGGCCGGATATGAAAATCATCGTCATTGACCCAAGGCGCACCGACACCTGCGAACTGGCGGACCTGCATCTGGCGATTCAGCCGGGCACCGACGTGGCGCTCTTTCATGGCCTGCTGCACCTGCTCATCAGCCATGGCCTTACAGACAGCGGGTTCGTCGCCGAGCACACCGAAGGCTATGCCGAGATGCAGGCATTGGTCCGCGATTACCCGCCAGAGCGGGTGGCGACGATCTGCGGTATTTCCGTGGAACAGCTGCTCGCATGTGCGCGGTGGATTGGCACCACGCCGAGCTTTCTGTCGTTGTGGTGCATGGGGCTTAACCAGTCCACTGCGGGCAGCGCCAAGAACAGCGCACTCATCAATCTGCATCTGGCCACGGGTCAGATTGGCCGCGTCGGTGCCGGGCCTTTCTCGCTGACCGGTCAGCCGAACGCCATGGGCGGAAGGGAAACCGGAAGCTTGTCGAATTTGCTGCCGGGCCACCGGGAAGTCGCCAACCCTGAACATCGCGCCGAGGTCGCCGAATACTGGGGTGTCGACAGCCTGCCGGCCAGCCCGGGTCTTTCAGCGATCGAACTGTTCGACCAGATGCGCGCCGGCAAGATCAAGGCACTGTGGATTGCCTGCACCAACCCGGCCCAGTCGCTACCCGACCAGCAGAACGTTCGCGAGGCGTTGCAGGCCTGCACTTTCGTCGTCCTTCAGGAAGCGTTCAAAACCACGGAAACCGCAGCCTTCGCCGACCTGCTGCTGCCTGCCGCGAGCTGGGGCGAGAAGCGAGGAACTGTCACCAATTCCGAACGACGTCTTTCCAACGTCCGGCCGGCCGTCCCTGCCCCCGGCGAAGCGCGTCCGGACTGGGCGATTACCGTGGACTTCGCGCGCCGCCTGCAACGCCGGCTGAAGCCGCAAGCCGCCGATCTGTTCGGCTTCCGCGATACCGAAGCGCTGTTTGATGAATTCAAGCAACTGACCGCCGGGCGCGATCTGGATATGACTGGCATCGACAGAGCGTTGATCGATGCGCGCGGCCCGCAACAATGGCCGTTCCCGGCTGGCACCAGCCATGGCACGACGCGGCTTTATAGCGATGGCCGCTTCCCCACATCCTCTGGCCGCGCGCGCTTCGTGAGCGACCCGTATGTGGCGATTCGAGAGCCGCGCAATGCGGACTTTCCGCTGACCCTGAACACTGGCCGCCTGCGCGACCAGTGGCATGGCATGAGCCGCACCGGCACTGCCGCCCGTCTGTTCGGACACGTCAGCGAGGCGCTTCTGGGCCTGCATCCCGACGAACTGCGGCGCTATCAGTTACAGAGCGGCGACCTGGTCCGCGTGACCAGCCGTCGCGGGCAACTGGTTGTGCCTGTCACGGCAGACGACAGCCTGCTGGCCGGTCAGGCATTTCTGCCGATGCACTGGGGCGACCGCTTCCTCAAGGGGGGCGTAAACAGCCTGACTTTGCCTGCGTTCGATCCACTGTCCAGGCAGCCAGAGCTCAAACAGGCCGCGATTTGCCTCGAACCGGCCAATCTGCCATGGGAATTCTTCGCGCTGGTCGAAGGCGACGTTCAGCCTCTGCTAGATGCATTGCGGCCACTGTGTGAAGACTTCGGCTACGCCAGCCTCGGGCCGGTTGGCAGAGAGCGCCCCGCGCTGGTGATCCGCGCGGCGGCAGCCTGCCCGCCCGACCCGGAACGGCTTCAGTTCATCGACCGACTGCTTGGGCTGAACGACGGGCCGGTGCTGACGTACGACGATCCCAAGCGTTCGGTGGGCAAGCGGGTGCGTATCGAAGAAGGCCGCATTACGGCGTTGCGCCTGGCGGGCGAAACCCTGGCCCGGCACTGGCTGCAGAACCTCTGGCTGGAAGGCCGGGTCGACGAGTCGCTGCGCCGCTGGCTGCTGGCACCGATCAGCGCCGAGCCCGGCAAACACGCCACGCAGACTCGTGACAAGACATTGTGCAATTGCAAGAACGTCAGCCAGAGCGCGGTGGTCGAGGCCATCGAGCGCGGGCTTGATCTGCCGCAGCTCAAGGCTCAACTGGGATGCGGCACGCAGTGCGGCTCCTGTGTACCGGAAATCAAACGTCTGATCCATGCCGTCATGGTCACTGAATGAGGAATGCAGCATGAGTGCAAAAGTCTGGCTGGTGGGCGCAGGCCCTGGCGATCCCGAGCTGCTGACGCTCAAGGCCGTGCGCGCACTGCGCGAAGCGGACGTGGTGCTGATTGATGATCTGGTTAACAGCGCGGTGCTGGAGCACAGCCCGGGCGCACGCATCGTCGCGGTCGGTAAACGCGGCGGCTGCCGCTCCACCCCTCAGGCATTCATCCATCGGCTGATGCTGCGCTATGTTCGTCAGGGCAAATGCGTGGTCCGGCTCAAGGGCGGAGATCCGTGCATTTTTGGGCGGGGTGGCGAAGAAGCCGAGTGGCTGCAGGCGCGAGGTGTCGAAGTCGAACTGGTGAACGGCATCACCGCTGGGCTGGCAGGCGCGACACAGTGCGGCATCCCGCTGACCCTGCGTGGCATCAGTCGCGGCGTCACCCTTATTACTGCGCACACCCAGGACGACAGCACGCTCGACTGGCAGGCACTGGCGCAGGGTGGCACGACGCTGGTGATCTACATGGGCGTAGCGAAACTGCCGCAGATTCGCCAGGACCTGCTCAACGGCGGGATGAGCCCGCACATGCCCGTGGCGATGATCGAGAACGCCTCGCTGCCCGTCCAGAGGGAATGCCGAAGCTCGCTGGCCGAGATGCACCGCGATGCCCAGGCATTCGAACTCAAAAGCCCTGCCGTGCTCGTGATAGGCGCGGTGGCGGCACAGGGTGCCGTTGCGCTGGAGCTTTCGCTGGCCAGTGCGTGAGCGTGAAAGTGCGCCGAGTTCACTATCAGGAATACGGACCTGTGGGAGGGAGCTTGCTCGCGACAGCGGTATTTCAGGCACAAAATCCACCGTGGATGTACCAGCCCCGTCGCCAGCAAGCTGCCTCCCACCATTCAGCAGCAGGCCGCAGCCTGTGGGAGTACGGTGCTCTGCACCTCTGAAGCAGTAAATCGCAGGCAAAGAAAAGCCCGGCATGAGCCGGGCTTTTCAGTACAAGCGGACTAATTACTTAGCCTGGGCTTCTACTTCTGCTTCTACGCGACGGTTAACAGCGCGGCCAGAGTCAGTTGCGTTGTCAGCAACTGGACGGGTTTCGCCGTAGCCTACCGAGTTCACGCGACCAGCGCCAACACCGTACTGGTTAACCAGAACTTGCTTAACGGCGTTTGCACGACGCTCGGACAGTTTCTGGTTGTAAGCGTCAGGACCGACGGAGTCAGTGTGACCTTCAACAGTGGTGGTGGTCGATGGGTACTGTTGCATGAAGTCAGCGAGGTTCTTGATGTCGCCGTAGCTGTCAGGCTTGACTACGGATTTGTCGAAATCGAACTTCACGTCCAGCTCAACACGAACCACTTCGGCAACTGCCGGGCAGCCATCAGCATCAACGGTAACGTTGGCCGGGGTGTCTGGGCACTTGTCGACGTTGTCGCAGACGCCGTCGTTGTCGCTGTCGGAGCACACTTCAGCTACTGGAGCAGGTGCTGCTTCAACTTTCTTGCTGCCGCCACCGAAGTTTACGCCGATACCGACGCTAGGAGCCCACTCGGTGTCGCCCTGGTCGATGTTGTACTGAGCTTCAACGCCGGCACGGGCGTAGAAGTTTTCAGTGAAGTACAGCTTGGCACCGCCGCCAACGTTGGCGAAGGTGGAACCGTTACGACCGCCACGGTCGTTCTGGCCCAGGCTCTGATCGGAGAAACCAGCGGAAACGTACGGACGCAGCATGTCGCCCGGGTTGTTGAAGTGGTACAGAGCGTCCAGGGCAGTGTTGGAGCCCTTGATGTTCTTGCCGGTTTCGCTGCGAACGTTGTGAACTTCGTCGTAACCCAGACGCAATTCAACGTCGTCGGTCAGGAAGTAGCCAACGGAGCCGCCGAACAGATTGCCATCGTTCTTAAAGTCACGGGCGCTGTCGTAGTACTCTTTCTTGGCGAAGCCTTCGATTTCGACTGCGCCTTGGCCTTGTGCCAGTGCGCCGAAAGATGCCGCGGCAACAATAGTACCAATGGCCAAGCCCAAGGTGTTTTTCAGTTTCATCCGTTAAATCCCCATCTGGTGATTGTAAAGCAGTCCCGCATACCGGGGGACAACTCGTCGGCAGTCTAACAGAACCTGCCGATTGGTTAGAGATATTTGCGCCGAGTTAAGTTTCGGCAAAGCCTGCAAATTTCTCGCGTAGTTTATCCAAAGCCCGCTTGTAGCGCATTTTCGTTGCACTCAAGCCCATGTGCATGATATCGGCGATTTCCTGAAATTCCAGTTCGGCGACGAACCGCAGTACCAGAATCTCCCGATCAATCGGGTTCACATGCACAAGCCAGCGATCGAGACCGCCCCGTTCTTCAGGTTTTGGCGTCTTGTCTTCCGACGCCTCCTCAAGTGGATCCAGACTCAAAGCGTCCATCAAGCGACGCTTACGCCGTTCCTTTCGATACTGAGTGATGCATTCGTTGTAAGTGATGCTGTACAGCCAGGTTTTGAACTTCGATTTACCCTCGAAATTCTTCAGTCCATACAACACCTTAAGCATCACTTCCTGACAGACATCATCAGCATCGCGATCGTTCCCTAAATAACGCGCACAAACGTTAAAAAGTGTCCGCTGGTAACGACGCATCAACTCTTCGTAGGCCTTCGTTACGTGGAACAGTTCAACGTGGGCGCGCGCGACCAGCTCCTCATCCGAGAGCTCGCGGGGGTCGTAGCGCGTCGATAGCGGTAGGGGTTTATTCAAAACGAATCTTGCCGACAGTCAGGTCAATGTCCGCCACTGCGCGAGTTCCGGCAATTTGGCGGCATAGCTTAGCAGGTTAGCCGCTTAACGGCTGCTTACTCTCTGATCCAGCAAGATACGGTTCGAAAACGAAACCAGCTCCCCGTCATCCGTCAGCAGCGTCGTCTTGACGGTGCCGATCTCTTCGATCTGCCCTTCCACTTCCCCGATCTGGATGAACTGCCCCACCTGGAACAGCTCGCGTACGTAGATGCCGGCGATGATCTGCCCGGCGATTTGACGACTGCCCAGCCCCAGCGCGAGCGCCACGGCCAGACCGACGGTAATCAGGCCGATCACGATCACATGATTGAGCAGGTCCGTCTTGACTTCCAGCTGACTGATCGCAACCGACAGGCTGATGATGATGACCAGCCACTGGGCGATACGACCCAGGCCCGCCGAATAGTCGATGCCCACGCCTTCGGCCGCGCCACGCACCAGACCGTTGACCAGTTGGGCCAGCAGCACGCCGACCAGCAGCACCAGCGCGGCGCCGAACACTTTCGGCAAGTACAGCGCAAGCATGTCGAGCGTGGCGGAAACCCGCTGCAAGCCCAGGGATTCGGCGGCGGACACCAGAAATATAAGAAGCACGAACCAGTAGACGATTTTGCCGATCACGGTGGAAATCGGCACCTTGACCCCGGCGCGACCGATGATCTTGGTCAGACCGGTACCGCCCATCAGACGGTCGAGGCCCAGTTTGGCCAGCAGTTTGGAGAGCAGCGCGTCGAGCAGCTTGGCCACGACGAAACCGAGCAGCACCACAACCAGGGCGCCGAACAGGTTGGGAATGAAGTTCGCAACTTTGGTCCACAATGCAGTCATTGCAGCAACCAGGCTCTGGGTCCAGAGATCCAATTCCATGTTCAATCAGCCTTATCGACAGGGCGAGCAGTAGGTTTGGGACGACGTGATACGGGGGCCACGTGGGCCGAGCCGTTGTTCAGGGCAATCATCAGCGCTTCGGACCAGCGTCCGAGCAGGCCGAACAATACGCCCGCACCGACCTGACGGTTGGCGGTTTTCAGAACACGGCCCAGACAGGCGTCGTCATCCCGGCTGGAGGACGACGACTTGAGCATGTCACGCAAAGATTCTTCGAACGGATCGTGCATCAGGCACCTCACGCAATGTCAGTGAGAGACGAGACCTGTTTCGCCCGGGTCACACGGGCCAGGCAGAAATTCATGAAAATTTTCCGCTCATACCCAGCGCAGACGCCTGAACAGCCACCACTGCCCCAGGGCAACGGAGACGATCAACCCGCAGGCAACCAGAAAACCATAGGGACTTTCCGATCCGGGTATGCCGCCGACGTTGATACCGAGCAGGCCGGTCAGGAAGCTCATCGGCAGGAAGATTCCGGTGATGATGCCGAACCGGTACATGGTCCGGTTCATGTGCTCGCGCAGCCGGCGGTCTTCGGACTCTAGCAGCAGCCCGACGCGTTCACGCGTCAATTCCAGCTCTTCCAGATAACGGGTCAGGCTGTTGTTGAGCTCGTTCCAGTAGTCGGCGTCATCGTCCACGAACCAGGGCAGTTTTATGCGCGACATCTGCCCGTAGATATCCCGTTGCGGACCCAGGAAGCGCCGCAAACCCGCAGCGCGCCGCCGCACATGCAGCAAATTGCCATGATCCGGGGAATACCGTTCGTCGGCATCGGTGTTTTCTTCCTCGCTGTCGACCGATTCCGACAGCTCGCCGACCAGACCCTGAATCTTGTCGGTCAGGTATTGCGACAGATAGAGAATGAGTTCGGATGCGGTTTTCGGCCCGCGACCTTCGCTGAGCTGGATGATCAGTTCTTCGGTGGCGCGAAGCGGCCGCAGGCGCAGCGAGATGACCCGCTGCGGCGCGGCGAAGATGCGCACTGACACCATGTCTTCAGGCACGGCGCCAGGATTGAGGTTGACGCCGCGCAGGAACAGCAATAGCTCCTGGTCCGGCAAAGGCAGCAGGCGCGGACGGGTATTCTCTTCAAGCAGCAGATTGCAGGCAAACTCGCTCAGCCCGCTGGTCGTGCGCAACCAGGTGTGGGTCTGCGGATGACTGCGATCCCAGTGCAGCCACAGGCTCTGGTGTGGCTGCAGCTGGAGTTGGTCCAGTTCGGTTCGAGCAATGAAACGCGCCCCGCCCATTCCATCCAATACGAGGGCATGTACCAGCCCCCACTGCGCGTTGGCTTCATCGAACATTCAGGTTTCGCTTATTCCGGCATGGTGAGAGCGGACGGGGAAATGATTACGCCGTTGTTGTCGGCGTACAGGTAATCGCCCGGTTTGAAGGTCACGCCGCCGAATGTGACGGGCACGTTCAGGTCGCCGATCCCGCGTTTTTCGGTTTTTTTCGGATGACTGGCAAGCGCCTGAACCCCGATATCGGTCTGGGCGATGACGTCGACGTCGCGAATGCAGCCGTAGATCAACACCCCTTCCCAACCGTTCTTCGCCGCTTGCTCGGCAAGCATGTCGCCCAGCAACGCGCAGCGCAGCGAACCGCCGCCGTCTACCACCAGCACCTTGCCCGTGCCGTCCAGCGCGACCTGCTCCTTGACCCGCGAATTGTCTTCGTGACACTTGATGGTGACGATCTGGCCGCCGAACGAATCGCGCCCGCCAAAATTGCTGAACATGGGTTCAACCGCTTGCACCAGCTCCGGATAGGCGTCGCACAGATCAGGGGTGACGTAATGCATGGTTCAGCTCCTGCAGTTGGGATGAGAACAGCATAGTGCGTTTAGTCCTGGCGTTCGACCGATCATGCGGCTCAGGCCATGGCCGCCGTTTCCACGGCTGGACTGGCCAGCGGCGCACAGCGGGACTGCAACCAGTCGGCAACCCGTGGCCAGACTTCTCGCTGCGCGGCCTTGCTGACCAGCATCTGCACATGATCGAAGTCTTCGCTGAACCCATGGCGGCGTCCCAGGCACAGAAACTCCTTGTGCCGGGAACCCATCTGGTCGAACAGCATACGACAGGCCCATTCCGGGTCCTGGTGATCGCCGGTCGCGGCCACCGCAAGCAATGGCACTTCGACCGTCTTCAGGCCATCCCACCAGTTGTTGTCCCGCTCCCCGAAACGCCCGAACAGGCCATGCCAGCGCATGCTTTCCAGCACCAGACCGATGGGCTCGTCTTCCGGGCCGCGCTTGAAACGGGGACCGGAGACATGCTCGAACGGCTTGAGCAACAAGCGCCCGGACCATTGCACAGGCGGAATCTTGAGGGGCCAGTAGGTCCGGCTGACCTGGCTGCCGAACAAGGCCACCGACGCAGCGCCCGCCGGGCCCAGGTACTGGCCGCCCAGCGCGGCGGCCAGCGTGGTGCCGCCCAGCGAATGGCCGACCCAGTGCGGGACCTGCCCGCTCTGCTCCCTGACGAACGCGGCAATGGCCGGCAGATCGTATCGGGCGTAGTCCGCCACCTTGTTGTAGCGGTAGCGCTGGTTACGCGCGGAAAGCCCGTGGCCGCGCATCTCGGCGATCCATACGTCGTAACCGGCGCGGGCCAGAAACGGCCCCAGACCGATGCCCTTGGGCGAGTACCAGAAACGGCGATTGGAAAAGCTGCCGTGCACCAGAATCACCGGCACGCCGCGCACGTCGGGCTGGTCAGTCAGCCCCAGGCGCGTGACCGCAAGCTCGACACTGGGGTCGGGACTGTTGGCGGGCTTCAAGCGGTAGACGTCCTCGACCAGATCGCCACGACGCTCGGCGCTGATCAAGGCAACAGGAAAAAGCTGGCTGCTGCTTTGCATAGTGCTCTTTATCTAAACTCAAAGGCCTTGAAGACCTTTGAGACTGGTTGGAACGGCGCGTCATACGCCTCTGTCGGCGGCCCATGAAAAAGGCGGTTTTCGAAAAAACCGCCTTTCGGGTGAAAACCTGAACCCTATGATGATTCAGGGTTGACTCACGTCACATCACGCTGGCGCCTGGCCTTCGGACAGGAAGAACCAGGTTTCCAGCACCGAGTCCGGGTTCAGCGAGACGCTTTCGATGCCCTGCTCCATGAGCCAGCGCGCCAGGTCCGGGTGATCGGAAGGTCCCTGACCGCAGATGCCGATGTACTTGCCCGCCTTGTTGCACGCAGCGATGGCATTGGACAGCAGCTTCTTGACCGCCGGGTTGCGTTCGTCGAACAGATGCGCGATGACGCCGGAGTCACGGTCCAGACCAAGGGTCAGCTGGGTCAGGTCGTTGGAGCCGATGGAGAACCCGTCGAAGTACTCCAGGAACTCTTCGGCCAGAATCGCGTTGGATGGCAGTTCGCACATCATGATGATGCGCAGACCGTTCTCGCCGCGTTTCAGGCCATTGGCCGCCAGCAACTCGATCACCTGGCTGGCCTCGCCCAGGGTGCGCACGAACGGCACCATGATCTCGACGTTGGTCAGTCCCATGGTTTCGCGCACGCGCTTGAGGGCACGGCATTCCAGTTCGAAGCAGTCGCGGAAGTTCTCGCTGATGTAGCGCGACGCACCGCGGAAGCCCAGCATCGGGTTTTCTTCTTCCGGCTCATACAGCTTGCCGCCGATCAGGTTGGCGTACTCGTTGGACTTGAAGTCCGACAGACGCACGATGACCTTCTTGGGCGTGAACGCCGCGGCCAGCGTACTGATGCCTTCAACCAGCTTCTCGATGTAGAACTCCACCGGATCGTCGTAGCCGGCGATGCGCTTGTCGACGCTGTCCTTGAGCTCAGGCGGCAGGCCTGCATAGTTGAGCAGCGCCTTGGGGTGCACGCCGATCATGCGGTTGATGATGAATTCCAGACGCGCCAGGCCGACGCCGGCGTTCGGCAACTGGGCAAAATCGAAGGCGCGGTCGGGGTTGCCGACGTTCATCATGATCTTGAATGGCAGTTCAGGCATGGCATCGACCGAGTTGGTCTTGATGTCGAAACCCAGCTCGCCTTCGAAGATGTAGCCGGTGTCGCCTTCGGCGCAGGACACGGTCACGCCCTGCCCGTCGACCAGCAGCTGGGTCGCGTTGCCGCAACCCACCACTGCCGGAATGCCCAGTTCGCGGGCGATGATCGCGGCGTGACAGGTACGACCGCCACGGTTGGTGACGATGGCGCTGGCGCGCTTCATCACCGGTTCCCAGTCCGGGTCGGTCATGTCGGAAACCAGCACATCGCCGGGCTGGACCTTGTCCATTTCCGAGACGTCCTTGATGATCCGCACCTTGCCCGCGCCGATGCGCTGACCGATGGCACGCCCTTCGACCAGCACGTTGCCGGTCTCCTTGAGCAGGTAACGTTCCATGACGTTGGCCGAAGTACGGCTTTTCACGGTTTCCGGCCGCGCCTGAACGATGTACAGCTTGCCGTCGTCACCGTCCTTGGCCCACTCGATGTCCATCGGTGCCTTGTAGTGTTTCTCGATGATCATGGCCTGTTTGGCCAGTTCACTGACCTCGGCATCGGTCAGGCAGAAACGCGCGCGTTCGGCGGCGTCCACGTCGACGGTCTTGACCGAGCGTCCGGCCTTGCCTTCGTCGCCGTAGATCATCTTGATCGCCTTGCTGCCCAGGTTGCGGCGCAGAATCGCCGGACGGCCGGCTTCAAGGGTTTGCTTGTGAACGTAGAATTCGTCGGGGTTGACGGCGCCCTGCACCACGGTTTCGCCCAGGCCGTATGCGCCGGTGATGAACACCACGTCGCGGAAGCCGGACTCGGTGTCCAGCGTGAACATCACGCCGGCGGTTCCGGTTTCGGAGCGAACCATGCGCTGCACGCCAGCCGAGAGTGCGACCAGCTTGTGGTCGAAGCCCTGATGGACGCGGTAGGAAATTGCCCGATCATTGAACAGTGAGGCGAAGACTTCCTTGGCGGCGCGAATCACGTTGTCCACGCCACGAATATTAAGAAAGGTTTCCTGCTGCCCGGCGAAGGAAGCATCGGGCAAGTCTTCGGCGGTGGCGGAAGAACGCACGGCAACAGCCAGGTTCGGGTTGCCCGCCGACAGGGTGTCGAAGGCAACGCGAATCTCGGCATTGAGCTTCTCGGGGAATTCGGCTTCCATGATCCACTGACGAATCTGCGCGCCGGTACGGGCCAGCGCATTGACGTCGTCGACATCAAGTGCATCCAGAGCGGCGTGAATCTGATCGTTCAGACCACTCTGCTCAAGGAAATCACGGTAGGCCTGGGCCGTGGTGGCGAAGCCACCAGGCACCGAAACGCCAGCACCCGCGAGGTTGCTGATCATTTCGCCGAGGGATGCGTTCTTGCCTCCCACGTGCTCCACATCATGGACGCCGAGCTTATCGAGGGAAACTACGTACTCTACCAAGGTGATCTCTCCACTAACGGTGTTGTTGTTGGGAAAAGCTCATGCACCTGATGCCGCCACAAGGCGACCGCAGGCTCTACGGGTCGGGCGCAAGCCAGAACCTGGAAAAAAGGTCAGAATGCCAACCTCCAGGCCCGCATGCGCGCCTATGATATCCAAGAATCGTCACCTGCTTAAGGCCAAAGGGCGCAAATGAAACGATCCGCTTTCTTCATCTCCGACGGCACCGGCATCACGGCTGAGACGCTGGGCCAGAGTCTGCTAGCGCAGTTTGAAACCATAACATTCAACAAGTTCACGCGCCCCTATATCGACAGCGTCGAGAAGGCCCGGGCGATGGTACAGCAGATCAATAATGCCGCCGACAAGGACGATGCGCGGCCCATCATCTTCGATACCATCGTCAACCAGGAGATTCGCGAGATTCTGGCCACCTCCAACGGGTTCATGATCGATATCTTTTCGACTTTTCTGGCCCCGCTGGAGCAGGAGCTTAGTTCACACTCGTCGTACTCGGTGGGCAAGTCGCATTCGATCGGCCACAACTCCAATTACATGGAGCGCATCGAAGCGGTCAACTTCGCGCTGGATAACGACGACGGCGCGCGCACGCAGTATTACAGCAAGGCCGATATCATTCTGGTCGGCGTTTCCCGCTGCGGCAAAACACCGACCTGTCTATACATGGCCATGCAGTTCGGCATCCGCGCCGCCAACTACCCGCTGACTGAAGATGACATGGAGCGCCTGCAGTTGCCCGAGGCACTCAAGGCGCACCGTGACAAGCTGTTCGGTCTGACCATCGACCCGGACCGCCTCACCGCCATCCGCCATGAGCGCAAGCCCAACAGCCGATACGCCAGCTACGCGCAGTGCGAATTCGAAGTACGGGAAGTGGAAGGCCTGTTCCGCCGGGAGAACATTCCGCATATCAATTCCACGCACTTCTCGGTCGAAGAAATCTCGGCCAAGGTGCTCGTGGAGAAAGGCGTCGAGCGACGCTTCAAATAGCCCCGCCAACTTTGATCGGATGATCTTGTGAAAGGTTCTTGTGGGAGGGAGCTTGCTCGCGACAGCGGTGAACCAGATGCTGCCAGGTCGCGAGCAAGCTCCCTCCCACAGAAGAGAAAAGCGTTCCGGCCACAGGCTAGATCACCAACAAGTCCATGAACCGATGGACCGCCATCTGCTCCAGTTGCTGCTGGTCCTTGCACAAAGCAAATACCTGCTCGCAGCGCTGAGGCGGGAAGCGGGTGGCCAGGTTGCTCTTGAATTTTTCTTCCAGCAGCGGGATGCCCTCGGCGCGCCGGCGACGGTGACCGATGGGATATTCGACCGCCACGTTGCCAGTGCTTGATCCATCCTTGAAGAACACCTGGATCGCATTGGCGATTGAGCGTTTATCGGGCTCCAGATATTCCTGGCTGTAGCGTGGTTCTTCGACAATCACCATCTTCTCGCGCAGTTGATCGATGATCGGGTGAGCGGCATGGAAATCATCCTCGTAATGCTCCGCAACCAAAGTGCCATAGGCCAATGGCACGGCGACCATGTATTGCAGGCAATGATCCCGGTCGGCAGCGTTCGCCAGCTGCCCTTCCTTGGAAATGATCCGGATTGCCGATTCATGGGTGGTGATGACGATGCGGGTAATCTCGTGCATGCGGTGGCGGATCTGCGGATGCAGGATGACAGCCGCCTCGCAGGCGGTCTGCGCATGAAACTCGGCCGGAAAGCTGATCTTGAACAGCACATGTTCCATGACGTACGTCCCATAGGGCCGCGACAGGCTGAAGGTGCGCTGGCCCTGTGGTTTGGTCGCCAGATCCTTGTTGGTGTGACTGAACGTCACGTCGTAGAAGCCCCATTGCGGCGCGCTCAATACGCCGGGGATGCCCATCTCGCCACGTAGCGCGATATCGGCCAGACGCACGGCGCGACTGGTCGCATCGCCCGCCGCCCAGGATTTGCGCGATCCGGCGTTGGGCGCGTGTCGATAGGTACGCAGCGCCTGACCGTCGACGAAGGCGTGGGACAACGCCGAGAGCATCTGCTCGCGATTGGCCCCCATCAGCCTGGCGGCCACTGCGGTCGAAGCGACCTTGACCAGCAGCACATGATCGAGCCCGACCCGGTTGAAGGCGTTATCCAGCGCCAGCACACCCTGAATTTCGTGGGCCATGACCATCGCATCGAGGACATCGCGCATGATCAGCGGCAGCTCGCCATTGGCTGCCCGACGCTGCGACAAGTGGTCGGCCACCGCCAGGATGCCGCCCAGATTGTCCGAAGGATGCCCCCATTCAGCCGCCAGCCAGGTATCGTTGTAATCCAGCCAGCGGATGATGCAGCCAATGTCCCACGCAGCCTTGACCGGGTCGAGCCGCAGGCTGGTGCCCGGCACGCGCGCACCGAACGGCACCATCGTGCCTTCCACGATCGGCCCCAGGTGTTTGATGCACTCCGGAAAGCGCAGCGCCAGCAGGCCGCAGCCAAGGGTGTCCATCAGGCAATTGCGCGCGGTATCCAGCGCTTCGGCCGACTCGACCTTGAAGTTCAGCACGTAGTCGGCGATGTCCTGCAGGACCTGATCGTAGTCCGGGCGGTTGTTCAGATCGACGTTCTGGCTCATGCGTACCCCTTCGATTTGGCTGCGTTTACGCTTGCGGCACCCTGACCCGGCCCTCCATCAGCACGCGGGCGCTGCGGCTCATGACTGCCTTGGTCACCTTCCACTCGCCACCTTCCTGGCGCGCCTCGGCACCGACCCTCAAGGTGCCGGACGGGTGGCCGAAACGCACCGCGCCGAGCGCTTCGCCGCCGGCCGCCAGGTTTACCAGCGTGCCGGGAATCGCGGCGGCAGCGCCGATGGCGACTGCGGCGGTACCCATCATCGCGTGGTGCAGCTTGCCCATGGAGACCGCCCGCACCAGCAGATCGATGTCCTGCGCCTTGACCGGCTTGCCGCTGGAAGCCAGGTAGCTGGCGGGCGGCGCTACGAAAGCGACCTTCGGCGTGTGCTGGCGGCTTGCGGCCTGCTCGATGCTCTCGATCAACCCCATGCGCACCGCGCCGACAGCACGGATTGCCTCAAGCATAGCCAAGGCTCGCGGATCGCCATTGATATCGGCTTGCAGCTCGGCGCCGCTGTAGCCGATATCCGCCGCATTGATGAAGATGGTCGGGATGCCGGCGTTGATCAGCGTCGCCTTGAGCACGCCGAGACCCGGCACGTCGAGCTCGTCGATCAGATTGCCAGTGGGAAACATCGAACCGCCCGCCCCGTCTTCATCGGCAGCCGGATCGAGAAACTCCAGCTGCACCTCGGCAGCCGGAAAGGTCACACCGTCGAGTTCAAAGTCGCCGGTCTCCTGCACTTCGCCGTCGGTAATCGGCACGTGGGCAATGATGGTCTTGCCGATATTGGCCTGCCAGATGCGCACCGTCGCGATGCCATCGTGCGCAATACGCTCAGCGTCCACCAGGCCGCTGGAAATCGCGAAGGAGCCCACCGCCGCAGACAGGTTGCCGCAGTTGCCGCTCCAGTCCACGAAGGGTTTGTCGATGGAGACCTGCCCGAACAGATAATCGACGTCGTGACCGGCCTTGGTGCTGCGCGACAGAATCACCGCCTTGCTGGTGCTGGAAGTCGCACCACCCATGCCGTCGATCTGCTTTTCATAGGGATCGGGGCTGCCAATGACCCGCAGCAGCAACGCATCGCGCGCGGCGCCAGGGACTTGCGCGGCTTGCGGCAAGTCGTCGAGCCGGAAGAACACACCCTTGCTGGTGCCGCCACGCATGTAGGTGGCGGGGATTTTCAGTTGTGGTGGGTGAGGCATGATAGGGGTCCTTGATAAGCCTTCTGATAAACCGCGCCGCCTGCGTCGCGGGCAAGCGCGCTCCTACTGATCGACCTCGTGTAGGAGCGCGCTTGCCCGCGACGAACGTTAACGCGCAACGGCGGCGTGCCGCGTTTAACGTGTCCCTTCCAGAAAATCCTGGGCAAAGCGCTGCAATACGCCGCCGGCTTCGTAGATGGACACTTCCTCGGCGGTGTCCAGGCGGCAGGTCACCGGCACTTCGATGCGCTCGCCATTGCGCCGATTGATGACCAGCGTGAGGGTCGCGCGAGGCGTGCGCTGGCCGATCACGTCGAAGGTTTCGGTGCCGTCGATACCCAGCGTCAGCCGGGTAGTGCCGGGCTGGAATTCCAGTGGCAGCACGCCCATGCCGACCAGATTGGTCCGATGAATGCGCTCGAAACCCTGCGCCGCAATGGCCTCGACGCCCGCCAGCCGAACGCCCTTGGCCGCCCAGTCGCGGGAAGAGCCCTGACCGTAATCGGCACCGGCGATGATGATCAACGGCTGCTTGCGCTGCATGTAGGTTTCGATGGCTTCCCACATACGCACAACCGTGCCGTCCGGCTCCAGACGAGTCAGCGACCCCTTGCGCACTTTGCCGTCGACCACGGCCATTTCATTAACCAGCTGCGGGTTTGCGAACGTTGCCCGCTGAGCGGTCAGGTGGTCGCCGCGATGGGTTGCGTAGGAATTGAAGTCTTCCTCCGGCACGCCCATTTTCGCCAGGTACTCGCCTGCCGCGCTGTCGCGCAGGATGGCGTTGGACGGCGAAAGATGGTCGGTGGTGATGTTGTCCGGCAGCACTGCCAACGGGCGCATGCCGCGCAGCGTTCGCTCACCGGCCAGCGCGCCTTCCCAATACGGCGGGCGGCGAATGTAGGTGCTCATCGGTCGCCAGTCGTACAGCGGGTCGACCTGCGCGGCACTGCCTTCATCGATGGCAAACATCGGAATGTAAACCTGGCGGAACTGTTCCGGCTTGACCGATGCTTGCACCACCTCGTCGATTTCCTCGTCGCTGGGCCAGATATCCTTCAGGCGGATTTCACGGCCATCGACCACACCCAGCACGTCCTGCTCGATATCGAAACGGATGGTGCCGGCGATGGCGTAGGCCACGACCAGCGGCGGCGAAGCGAGAAACGCCTGTCGCGCGTAAGGATGAATACGCCCATCGAAATTACGATTGCCGGACAGCACCGCCGTGGCGTAAAGGTCACGGTCGATGATTTCCTGCTGGATGGCCGGGTCGAGCGCGCCGGACATACCGTTGCAGGTGGTGCAGGCGAACGCGACGACGCCGAAGCCCAGCTGCTCAAGCTCATGGGTCAAGCTGGCCGCATCCAGATACAGCGCGACGGTTTTGGAACCGGGAGCCAGGGAAGATTTGACCCAGGGCTTGCGACTCAACCCCAGCCGGTTCGCGTTGCGGGCCAGCAGCCCGGCGGCCACCACGTTGCGCGGGTTGCTGGTGTTGGTGCAGCTGGTGATGGCGGCAATGATCACCGCGCCGTCGGGCATCTGGCCCGGTGTCTCGCTCCAGGGGCCCGCGATACCCTTGGCAGTCAGTTCGCTGGTGGCGACCCGGGCATGCGGGTTGGAAGGCCCGGCCATGTTGCGCACCACGGTCGACAGGTCGAAGTGCAACACTCGCTCGTACTCAACCTGCTTGAGGTCGTCGGACCACAGGCCGGTCTGCTTGGCGTAGAGCTCAACCAGACGCACCTGCTCGTCTTCCCGCCCGGTGAGGCGCAGGTAATCCAGGGTCTGCTGATCGATGGAAAACATGGCTGCCGTTGCACCGTATTCCGGCGCCATGTTGGAAATCGTCGCCCGGTCGCCCAGCGTCAGGCTCGAAGCACCCTCGCCGAAGAACTCCAGCCAGGCCCCGACGACTTTTTGCCGGCGCAGAAATTCGGTCAGCGCCAGCACCAGATCGGTGGCGGTAATGCCGGGCTGGCGGCGGCCGGTCAGTTCTACACCAATGATGTCCGGCAGGCGCATCCATGAGGCCCGACCCAGCATGACGTTTTCCGCCTCCAGCCCGCCGACGCCGATCGCGATGACACCCAGCGCGTCGACGTGCGGTGTATGGCTGTCGGTGCCGACCAGCGTGTCCGGGAAGGCGACGGAGTCGAGCACCTGCACCACTGGCGACATTTTCTCCAGATTGATCTGGTGCATGATGCCGTTACCCGGCGGGATCACCTCGACGTTCTTGAACGCCAGCTTGGTCCAGTCGATGAAATGAAAGCGGTCTTCGTTGCGGCGGTCTTCGATAGCCCGGTTTTTCTCAAAGGCCTGCGGATCGTAACCGCCACATTCCACCGCCAGCGAGTGATCGACGATCAACTGCACCGGCACCACCGGATTGACCAGCGCCGGGTCTCCGCCTTGCGCGGCGATGGCGTCGCGTAGCCCGGCCAGGTCCACCAGCGCGGTTTGACCGAGAATGTCATGGCAGACCACTCGCGCCGGGAACCACGGAAAATCCAGGTCGCGGCGGCGGTCGATCAATTGCGTCAACGAGGCCCGCAGCGTCGCGGGATTGCAGCGGCGCACCAGGTTCTCCGCCAACACCCGCGAGGTGTACGGCAGCGTGTCGTAAGCGCCGGGCCGGATCGCCTCGACCGCCGCGCGGGCGTCGAAATAATCCAGCGGTGTACCGGGAAGCGGCTTGCGATATTCAGTGTTCATTGCGGGACTCGGTCACGGTGAAATCGGAAATGAGCGGGGAGTTCATGGGCGACTCCCCTGCCCTTGTATATCTTGCAGTTTTACTCGCCGGGCGAATGGAGACACAGCCGTCGCGAGCAAGCTCCCTCCCACGGGTCAAGCGGGTCGTGACAGTTCAGCGACGATCAATAGCAACGAACTGGCGCTGTTCGACACCGACGTATTCGGCGCTTGGGCGGATGATGCGGTTATTGGCGCGCTGCTCGAACACGTGCGCCGCCCAGCCGGTTACCCGTGAGCAGACAAAGATCGGCGTGAACAGCTTGGTCGGGATGCCCATGAAGTGGTAAGCGGACGCATGGTAGAAGTCGGCATTGGGGAACAGCTTCTTCTGTTCCCACATGACCTTGTCGATGGCCTCGGAAACCGGGAACAGCACGCTGTCGCCCACTTGATCGGCGAGCTTCTTCGACCAGCCCTTGATGACCTCGTTGCGCGGATCGGACTCTTTGTAGATCGCGTGGCCGAACCCCATGATCTTTTCCTTGCGTTCGAGCATGCCAAGGGTGCCCTGAGTAGCCTCTTCGGCCGAACCGAAGCGCTGGATCATTTCCATGGCCGCCTCGTTGGCGCCACCATGCAATGGCCCGCGCAATGTACCGATGGCTGCGGTGACGCAGGAATACAGATCCGACAAGGTCGAGGCGCAGACCCGAGCCGTGAAGGTCGACGCGTTGAATTCGTGCTCGGCGTAAAGAATCAGCGAAACGTCCATCACCTTGCGATGCAGCTCGCTGGGCGATTTGTCCAGCAGCAGGCGCAGGAAATGCCCGCCGATGGACGCTTCGTCGCTGGTGCAGTCGATACGTTTGCCGTCGTGGCTGAAGCGATACCAGTAGCACATGATGGCCGGGAACGCGGCCAGCAGCCGGTCAGTGGCGTCGCGTTGCTGCTCGAAGCTACGCTCCGGCTCCAGAGTGCCGAGCATCGAAGCGCCGGTGCGCATGACGTCCATCGGGTGGGTGTCGGCGGGGACTCGTTCGAGCACTTCCTTGAGCGCCTGCGGCAGATCGCGTAAGGTTTTCAGGCGCTGCATATAGGCCGTGAGTTGCGCCTGGGTCGGCAGCTCGCCGTAGAGCAGCAGGTAGGCGACTTCTTCAAAGCTCGCTTCGGCGGCCAGTTCGCGGACGTCATAACCACGGTAGGTCAGCCCTGCGCCGGCCATGCCCACGGTAGACAGCGCCGTCTGCCCGGCTACCTGGCCCCGCAGACCGGCGCCACTCAATACTTTTGCTTCAGCCATTGCATTCTCCAGTTCTTGAAATTGTCGGGAATCGGCTTATGACGTTTTTGTGGGAGCGGACTTGTCCGCGAAGGGGCCATGCCAGGCAATACAGCTGTTGCGTCTGAATCGGCCTCTTCGCGAACAAGTTCGCTCCCACAGTCAGTTTTCAGGTCAGCCTTTCTTCTGCGCAAACAGCGCATCCAGCTTCTGTTCGAAATCGTGGTAGTCAATTGCGTCGTACAGCTCCATGCGGGTCTGCATGGTGTCGATGACGTTTTTCTGGGTGCCATCGCGGCGGATGGCGCCGTAGACGTTTTCCGCCGCCTTGTTCATCGCGCGGAAGGCAGACAGAGGATAGAGCACCAGGGAAACGTCGGCCTCGCGCAGCTCTTCCACGGTAAACAGCGGCGTTGCGCCGAATTCAGTGATGTTGGCCAGGATCGGCACGCCGGCGCGGTTGGCGAACTGCTTGTACATCGCAAGATCGGTGATGGCTTCGGGGAAAATCATGTCCGCGCCCGCTTCGATGCACGCGGCGGCCCGTTCCAGCGCCGAGTCCAGCCCTTCCACGGCCAGCGCGTCGGTGCGCGCCATGATCACGAAACTATCGTCGGTCCGCGCGTCGACGGCGGCCTTGATGCGGTCGACCATCTCCTGCTGCGAAACGATTTCCTTATTGGGCCGGTGCCCGCAACGCTTGGCGCCGACCTGATCCTCGATATGGATCGCCGCCGCGCCAGCCTTGATCATCGAGCGCACCGTGCGCGCGACGTTGAACGCCGAAGAACCGAACCCGGTATCGACATCCACCAGCAGCGGCAGGTCGCAGACATCGGTGATGCGGCGCACGTCGGTCAATACGTCGTCCACGCCGGTGATGCCCAGGTCCGGCAAGCCGAGCGAACCGGCGGCCACGCCCCCGCCCGACAGGTAGATCGCCTTGAACCCCGCGCGCTTCGCCAGCAGCGCATGATTGGCATTGATGGCGCCGACCACTTGCAAGGGCTGCTCACTGGCGACCGCTTCACGGAAACGCTGGCCGGGAGTTTTGTTGTTCTGATTCATTGTTGACCTCGGGCAGTTTCAGCCTGGTAATGACGTTCGATATTGCGTCGCGAAGCGCCGATATGGCGACGCATCAGCAGCTCGGCCAGCTCGCCGTCGCGGTCGGCGATGGCGTCGAGAATTCTGTGGTGCTCGGCGAAGGCCTGACGCGGACGGTTGGGCGTGGTGGAAAACCGGATGCGGTACATGCGCACCAGCTGGTACAGCTCGCCGCAGAGCATCTGGCTCAGGGTGCGGTTGCCGCTGCCCTGGATGATCCGGTAATGAAAGTCGAAATCACCTTCCTGCTGGTAGTACCCGACGCCAGCCTGAAAAGCCGCGTCGCGCTCATGGGTGTCGAGGACCGCGCGCAACTCATCGATTTCAGCCTGGCTCATGCGTTCTGCGGCAAGCCGACAGGCCATGCCTTCGAGCGACTCGCGGATCTCGTACAGCTCGATCATCTCGCTGTGACTCAGCGAGACCACCCGCGCCCCGACATGGGGGATGCGCACCACCAACCGCTGCCCTTCGAGCCGATGGATCGCTTCGCGCAGCGGCCCGCGACTGATGCCGTAAGTCCGCGCCAGCTCAGGCTCGGATATCTTGCTGCCGGGCGCGATCTCGCCCTTGACGATGGCCGACTGGATGCGGCGAAAGACGTTTTCCGAAAGCGTTGCGCTGTCATCTGTCGTCTTCGAGATTTGTAGCGCTGCATCCAGCATTGTCGACACCCTTGTGGTTGGCTGCGCTGAACTTAGCCAATATCGAGGCCTTCGTCAAAGAGCAAATACAGATTGTCGACAATCGTCTAATACCCGCCAGCGCCACCGGCGAAGTTTCCTACATCCGAACCAGCCTGACGCCTCGAAAAGCCATGCTAGAATGCCGCCGCTTCGACCAGACCGTTTGTCGTCGCGCCCGCCGGCTGACGTCGCATCGCGCCCCCAATGCACTCACCACACCAGGATCTATGAGACTCATATCCCTTTCCGCTCTGTTGTGCCTGATTTCGTTGCCCGGCCTGGGCCTTGCCGCCAGCAAGACGGTCTATGGCCTGAACGAATACGCCAGACTCACCGACATCGACCTTGAAGTCGCCGCCAAGCTGGATACCGGGGCCAGGACCGCGTCGTTGAGCGCCCGCGACATCAAGCATTTCAAGCGCAATGGCGAAAGCTGGGTCCGCTTTTATCTGGGGGTCGACGACCGCCATGCGCACCCCATCGAACGCCCGCTGGCCCGGGTCAGCAAGATCAAGCGGCGCGCCGACGACGTGGACCCGGATGACGAGCAGCGCTACAGCGCGCGTCCGGTCATCAGCCTGGATGTGTGCATGGGTGAAGTTTTACGCACCATAGAAGTGAACTTGACCGACCGAAGTGCTTTCCAATACCCGCTTCTGATCGGCGCCGAGGCACTCAAGCACTTCGACGCGCTGGTCGATCCAAGCCTTAAATACGCAGCGGGCAAGCCCGGCTGTGCGTCCGTCGCTCAAAACGCAGAGTAAATCCATGCGCGCTCTTACGCTCCATCTGAAAATCCTGATCACTGTGCTGGTGACCCTGGGCATTGCGATCACGGCTTACCAGATAGTCGCGCTCGGCATTCCCGTGAGCGAAGAAGAAACCGACGACCTTTGGAACATCGACGCCAAGGTCGAGTTTGTCGCCAATCCGAAGGACTCGGTGAAGATCCAGATGTTCGTGCCGCCGCTGGCGCACGATTACATCAGCCTCAATGAAAGCTTCATCTCCAACAACTACGGGGTCAGCGTCAACCGGGTCGATGGCAACCGCCGCGTCACCTGGTCGACCCGTCGCGCGACCGGCAACCAGACGCTCTACTACCGGCTGGTTCTGACCAAGCGTTACAGCGGCGAGAAGCCCAAGCTCAAGGGCCCGATCTTCCGCGACAGCCTGCCGGTCGAGGGGCCGGAAAAGATCGCCGCCGAAGCCCTGCTCGCCCCGATCCGTCAGCACTCGGCCGACGTCGAGACGTTTATCACCGAAGCCATCAAGCGGGTCAACAACCTGAGCGATGACAACGTCAAACTGCTGCTGGGTAGCGATACTTCGTCGTCGAAAAAGGCGCAGGTCACCGAGCTATTGCTGTCCATCGCCCACGTACCGATGGAAAAAGCCCACACCATCCGCCTGATTGCCGATGAGCCGCAGACACCGGAACTCTGGCTGCGCAGTTTCAATGGCAAGGAATGGCTGTATTTCAACCCGGAGACCGGTGAAGCCGGGCTGCCGGAAGACCGCCTGCTGTGGTGGACCGGCGAAGAAAATCTGGTCACCGCCGAGGGCGGCAAGAAGGTGCAGGTCAACTTCAGCCTCAACAACAGCGAAATGAATGCCATGCGGCTGGCCAAGCTGACCGACGAAAGCACCGATGCGGACTTTCTGTCCTACTCGCTGTATGGCCTGCCGCTGCAGACGCAGCAGACCTTCATGATCATGGTGATGATCCCGATTGGCGTGCTGGTGATTCTGATTCTTCGCAACCTGATCGGCCTGCAGACCCTGGGCACCTTCACCCCGGTGCTGATCGCGCTGGCGTTCCGGGAAACCCAGCTGGGCTTCGGCATCGCGCTGTTTACTGTGATCACGGCCCTGGGCCTGTCGTTGCGTTCATACCTCGAACACCTCAAGTTGCAGATGCTGCCGCGCCTGTCGGTGGTACTGACCTTCGTGGTGGTGCTGATCGCGGCCATCAGCCTGTTCAGCCACAAGCTGGGGCTGGAGCGCGGGCTGTCGGTGGCGCTGTTCCCGATGGTGATCCTGACCATGACCATCGAGCGGCTGTCCATCACCTGGGAAGAACGCGGCGCCAGCCACGCCATGAAAGTCGCCATCGGCACGCTGTTCGCAGCCTCCCTGGCGCACCTGATCATGAGCGTGCCGGAGCTGACGTACTTTGTGTTCACCTTCCCCGCCGTGCTGCTGGTGCTGGTCGGCTTCATGCTGGCGATGGGCAGATACCGCGGCTACCGCCTGACCGAACTGATGCGCTTCAAGGCATTCCTGAAAGAGGAACAAGCCAAGTGATCGGCTGGTGGAAAACCTGGAAGGCGCTGGAAGCCAAAGGCATCATGGGCATCAACCGGCGTAATGCCGACTACGTGCTCAAGTACAACAAGCGCAGCCTGTACCCGATCGTCGATGACAAGATCATCACCAAGGAACGGGCGATCGCGGCCGGCATTCATGTGCCGGAGATGTACGGGGTGATCTCCACCGAGAAGGAAATCGACCATCTCAGCGAGATCATCGGCGCACGCAGCGACTTCGTGATCAAACCCGCACAGGGCGCAGGCGGCGACGGCATCCTGGTGATTGCCGACCGTTTCGAGGAGCGTTTCCGTACCGTGTCGGGCCGGATCATCAGCCATTCGGAAATCGAACATCAGGTGTCGAGCATCCTGACCGGCTTGTATTCGCTGGGCGGGCACCGCGACCGGGCGCTGATCGAGTACCGGGTCAAGCCTGACCCGATCTTCAAGAGCATCAGTTACGAGGGCGTGCCGGACATCCGCATCATCGTGCTGATGGGCTACCCGGTCATGGCCATGCTGCGCCTGCCGACCCGCCAGTCCGGCGGCAAGGCCAACCTGCACCAGGGCGCCATCGGCGTCGGCGTGGACCTCGCTACCGGCATCACCCTGCAAGGCACCTGGCTGAACAACATCATCAGCAAACACCCGGACACCACCAACGCGGTGGACGGCGTGCAATTGCCTACCTGGGACGGCTTCATGAAGCTCGCCGCCGAATGCTACGAGCTGTGCGGGCTGGGCTACATCGGCGTGGACATGGTGCTGGACGAAGACAAAGGCCCGCTGATCCTGGAACTCAACGCCCGCCCCGGCCTGAACATCCAGATCGCCAACGACTGCGGGCTGACTCATCGAACCCAGGCCGTGGAAGCGCGCCTGGAAGCGCTGGCGCGCAATGGTGAGCGGGAGACGGCGGCGGAGCGGTTGGCGTTTGTGCAGGAGGCGTTTGGGCACGTCGGGTAATTATTGCGCGTCACCTTGCCCGGGAGCCACGACTGTCAGGCCACGAGCGTGATGTCGTCGTTCACCGGGAAATTCGGCACACTCGGCCAGGTAGCGCCCTCGTTGAAGCTGACGAATACCTTTATGGAAAACTTCGTATCGAGCTTCAGGCGGTACATGAAGTCCCTGCCTATGCTGGCCGTGATGCCGCTCACCAGTTCCGGGGCGGTGACCTGATGGTCATCCATCACCACCGTCTCGACGGGCTGGCCGGTTGCCGCCACGCCGGCAACCTGGATGCGTACGCGCTGGGTGGTGGCCATCAGGGTCCAGGTGCCCAGTTGCAACGGTACACCGGAGTCCGGAATATTGGCCAGGCTGAGCCTGCTCCCGGCCAGGCCGGTGACTTGAATCAGCGGCAGCCGTGTCGGATCAAGCGCAAGCACTTGTAGCCGCCTGATGGCTGAAGTGTACGAATTCGACGGTCCCACGATGTCGTAGCTGACGGGAAGCCTGCTGCCTATATGCTGGGCTACGTGCTCTTTGGGAATCGCATAGCGGCGGGAGCCAGGCGGCGCAGGCGTTGAGGTTCGGTAGGAGCCCGACGCACCCGGCTCACCCCACTGCGCCCAAATGGTTTCGCCGGGATAGATGACTGCCGTGTCGGGCACGATGACGATGGCGCCCGCTGCCGCCCGCTCCGGCACCAGTGTGATCTGCTCGCCCGAACCCACTGCGCCGTCGACGTCCGGCCAGTTCAGGTCGCGCACCACGACCCGGGTCTCAAGCGTCACGGCGTCGGCGTAAGGGCTGAGGTTGCCCGCTCGATCACGGACTTGGTAATACGCCTGTCGCGGTCCGTCGCCACGACTGCGGATCATGCTGCCCTCAAAGGCGATTGCCAGCGGTCTGCCTATGTCAGTCTGGGTGAGGGTGTACGTATCGACCCGATCGTGGCTGCCCGACGTGGCGTCCCAGAACCAGGTGACTTCATCACCCGCGCCGGGCTGGCTGTAACCGGGCACATCCGCCATGACCTTGTCGTCATGAGCGGTCAGATAACCTGCCGTCACGCCGTTCGAAATGACCTCGGTGGGAAATATCAGCCGCTGGATAGAGGCAAGCACCGGGGCGGTTTTGTCGATGGTCAGGGTCAGCGGTCCGGACTCGCCTGTGTTGCCGTTCCAGGTCGTCACGACGTAATGGACGACATAGGGCCCGTCCACAAGCAGCGCCACAGGCACCATTATGAATAGATCGTCTGCGGGCACTGGCGCCGTCCAGCTTTTTTCAAGGGTCGTACCGCCCCAATGCAGGGTGACTGTCTCGGAAAAACCCGGCTGGGGATCGCTGTTCTGCCACATCGGGAACTCGATGCGCAGAGGCGCCGCAGTGGCAGAGACCGGGATGAGATTGGTGGCGCCGCCGGGGATATCGGGAAGCGCAGCCGGTACGGTTGGAGGGCCGAGATCATTCAGCCCGGTCGGAGAGAGAGTAAACATCGGGACACTCCTGTCATTGAGGGAAGGCCATCCTGGTCTTCCACGGATCATGATTGCCAATCACAACTCGGCCGGGGCAGGACTGTGCCGGATCCGTTCGGTCTGCTGTCGGATCTTTGTCGCTTCGCGGCGTACTCTGCGTTCGACGGGCCCGACCGGGCGGGCGGTGCTTTGCGGTGCTCTGCCTGAAGCTTGACCCCGAGGCGCGTCAAGCCGGGCAAGGCTGCCGCTGGATGGCGGCTGGCGGTTCGGGGTCGGGGTCGGGGTCGGCCGATGTTGATAAATAAGCCCCTGCGGCCGAACGCGATCCCCACCGCCCCTTCGCCCAAGTTCCCAAGCGGCTTTGCGACCCACCTCTCTCGCTGCAGTTCCCGTAGATGCCAGCCCGAATGTTAAAAGCGCGCCCGCCACCAGCATCCCCCCGCCGATGTAAAGCGAGGTCTGCAAGATCTTGTTATCTTTGACCTGAGTGCCCCAGACGATCAATCCCACACCCACGATGCCGAGAAGGCCCGCCAGCGCGCCTATGAAATGCCCGCTTGGGTCTGCATGGTTAACCGGGTCGCCTTCACAATACGCATACCCATTGACTCCGCCCTCATCGAAAGGGCTCAACGAGTCCGGGCTGTTGAAGCGCATCAGCACCGGATTGAAGGCGCGATAACCGTTGCCGAGCAGCTGCCACCCCGTCGTTCCTTCCGTCAGTTCACCGTTGAACGCGAGGCCGGTGACCGCTTGCGAATCCGGGTCGCGCCATCCGTAGGGACTGTAGGCGATAGCACCGTGCGCGTGGTCTACAGCCGCTTCAGCCAATACACTTTGATGAGTATCGCAAGCCAGCAGCACCGCCCCCTGTGCGACGTCGCTGGGTTTTTCGCCCAGCAACTGCCCGGCGCCGCGAACGAAGGTACTGGCCTGCGAGCCGTTCATGCGGCTGGCCAGATCGTCCCCGCGGTAGAAACGCTGCTCATTGTCCTGGCCCGCGCTCGCCAAACGGTCTACCGGGTCATAAGAGTAACGGTTTGACTCGGTCCCATCCGACTCCTCGACTGCCAACAATCGATTGAGTGCATCGTAGGTCAGGGTGCGTTGTCGCTCGTCGTGGATCAGGTTGCCGTTGGCGTCGTAGTCCAGATCGATCTGTGCCGGATAGTTCACGCTGTCCGAATGCGTGATGCGTCGAAGCTGGACAGGGTCGCGTTCGTCATAAGTGAAACGCGCCAGATCGACACCTTCCGGCGAGCGGGTTTGCACCAACATCATATTGTCCAGCTCATCGAATGCGAAAACCTGCTGCCTGATGATCTGGCCATAAGGGTCCACGGGCGGCTGACTGCCCTCGCAGCCATAGACTTCGAGCCGGCCACGCAGGTCATATTGATAGGTTTCGTCACGCAGCAGCTGCGCCCCCTGCATCAAGGTACGACGCACCACAGCGTCCACTGCGTCGTATTCCTGTGCCAACGTCTGGATCACTCCGTCAAGGACGAAGGTGCGCAGCTTTTCGCGCCCCAGATCGTCATATTCCAAGGTCACCTCCAGACTTCGCCCCCCTTCAAGGGTATGAATACTGCGCAGCCGCCCCAGGGCGTCATAGCCAAAGGATGTCGAGAGGCTGTCCAGGTCCGTGGCTTCCAGACGCCCGGCCCGGTCGTAGCGATAATGCTGGGTCTGGCCAAACACGTCAGTGTAGGTGAGCAGCCGCCCGGTACGGCTGTAGCTGTAGTGCATGGTCATTGGCTCGCCTCCGGCCTGGAGTCGAGTCTCGGTCTTGAGATCTCCGGTGCTGAAATAGCTGCGCGTCAGCGTCTGATCGGCCTCGTGACAGCTCGACAAGCGCGCGTTCGTCCTATCGTAGTCATACTGCGCCGTCAGACTCTGCGGCAGGTAACGATGCAGAGGTTGGTCATGCAACTGCGGTTGGTAGTCGTAACCGATCTGCTGGCCGGCGGGCGTGGTTACGCTCCCAGGCTGCAATTGCCCGGCGTCGTAGGCGAATGTCTGGAGACGTCCCCCCACCACTGATTCGATCCTGCGATCCAGACCATCGAACCGCTGGGTGCCCAGTTCGATTCCATTGACACTTATGCCGGTTGGCAGGTCGTCTGTGCTGTGCCCGGCATACCAACGCTTGACCACAGCCGTGTCCGGCAGCACCGTCTCGGTCCTGCGGTCGAAAACGTCGTAGCGGTACTGCGTCCAGGCATCGCGGCCGTCGTATTCCTCTGCCGTGCGTCCCAGGCCGTCATACAGGTAGCGGTGCAAACTCAACCGCCGCCCCGATTTATCCAGGCGCTCGACCCGCGAGGGCTTTTCGAACAGGTTCATCCAGGTTTCGCTGGTGCCGTCCGCAGGCCCATCCCGGCCCGGCCCCAGGTGCCACCTCCGGACAATCGGCCCCATGGATTCGGGGGTCCCGATGGGATCTGTCCGCGCAAACTCTCGGACGCCATCAGGCCCCGTCTCGCACATCTGCTCGCCCCAATCGTCAAAATCGTACACCCGCTTGAGCGCCAGCGTCTGAGTATCCAGCCAGTCGAATTCGGTATGTGCAATGACATGACCGAATTCATCGTATGTCGCCTCGTAAGTCTGACGAAACTCTTCAGGTTCGGCACCATCGGCGTTCTGCCGCTCTTCGACGACCACGCGGTTGAGTCCGTCGACGAGGGTACGCGTCGCTACGCCGTTGACGTCCGTCGCACCTTGAACGGCCTGCTGCCCTTGAAGCGACGTCAGGCTGTACTCATAGGTGCGGGACGCTTCGAACTCAGTACCTGGCGCTATGGTTTCCCTGACTACGCGTTCCAGCACGTCATAGCGGTAGCTGATCTGGACGTCGTTATCGGTGTCGTGATCCAGCAGCACCTCGCCGTTGAACAACGAGTGTTGACGGGTCATCTGTTTCCGGTTGCCGTCAAAGCCGGTGAGCGTTTCGACGACCTGCCGCACAGTCTCCCCGGCCTGTCGACTGAAGAGCGTGCTGTAGGCGTACTCGGTCTTTGTCATCTGGCGATTCAGCGTCTGGCTCTCGCTGTGCAGCAAGCCGTGAACTGTTGCATCGTCGGGCTGGTTGTAATAACTCTTATCGGTAATTTGCACGGGAGTGGTGTGCGCGTCGTCGCCTGCGGTGAGCGTTTCTTCGCTCAGCGCCAGCCAGGCCTCGGCTCCGCTGACCGACAGAGCAGGCAGGGTCTGGTAACGATAGCCGACCCGGACAGCTGACGCCTGCCCATGCTCGCTGATCGCCGGCCATGTGGTTTGATCTTTCTGATGACGGACGAATCCTTGCGGATCGGCCGGGCAGCCCTCCTCGCCCTCCCGGCTGTACCAGGTCAGGGTTTCCCGGACCCCGCTCGTTTGCACGCGTTCCACAAGATTCCCGTGTTCGTCAAATGCGGTGCGCTCAACCACAGAACGTAAACGGCTCGGGTCGACCTTCAAAAACCAGGTCGTGGTGACAGCCGTGGGCAGTTGAAACTGCGCAGGCTGCTCGTCGAATGGCACTTCCAGCGCGTGGTACTGGGTGTCGAGACGTTTGACGCAGTCGCCCTGAGTGGTGATGTCTTCAAGCACCAGATGGAATCGGTTGAAGGTGCGGCTGACCGTGCGTGCTGCCAGACCGCCGATCATCAGGGTTTCCACCGAACCATACTCATAACCGGCCGGCGCCTTGTACAGGTTGTCCAGACCGTCGTCGTCCCAGCCGATGGGCGCGCCGTTGCCCAGGAAATTATGGTCGGTGTAGCTGTAGGTGACCTCGACCATCGGTTGTTCGAAGCCGGGGTAGACGCGATGCCGGGTGACGCGCGGCAGCGGATCGCGGGCCACGCCCGGATAGCGATGGCCGCCGTCCAGGTACTCGATGGTTTCCCGACCGCCTACCGGGGTCTGCACCTCGGTCAGACACAGGACGTCGAACAACGTCTCGTACTGGAAGCGCCAGGACGCCTGTTCTTCGGTGGGCAACACAATGGCCCTGACGTGCCCGTCGCCGTCCAGTTTCATCTCGAACGTCGCCAGCGGTCCGCCGCCTGGCCCGCTGCCGGGGTGCAGGTGGAACCTGACGAAGGTGTCATTGGCGTCGCGCTCGATGCGCAGCAGCGTGCCATAGGCATCGCTGACGGTTTCCAGCCGCTGGCCGCCGCGAAACGGCAGATAGGTCAGGCTGACCGAATGACCCGAGGGCGCGAGCATCTGCACTGGCAGGGCCACGCGGTTGTCGGCGCTGCCGCCGGTGTGCAGTATTTCCACCAGACCGGACTTGTGGACCACCCGATAGCTGTCGTTGCCCTGGTCGTAGAAATGAAAGCTGTCGAGTTTCTTCTCCTTGATCACCGGTTGCGGGCCGCTGCCGGTGACCTTGAACGTCTCGCCGGTGCTCAGGGCCAGCATCCGGTCGCCGGGGGTGTATTGCGACAGGTTGAGGTTCCAGCCCAGGCCGAACCCCGAGTCGCCGAGGTTCAGCGGGTTGAACTGCAACTGCAGGGGCACGGCTGGCCCGCAGAGCCGGTTGCTCTTGAGCTCGGGCATGTCGACCGACACGGTGTACTGACCGGTGCGGGCGTCGACGCCTTTCAAAAGAAAGCTCAGAAAGTGGAACGCGTTGGAGTGGATGGCATTCTTGATTGTCATGGCAAGTCCCTGCCGATGTTTTGCTTTGTCGCGGTCACGTCAGGGGGACGAGAAAACGCATGAGCGAAGCCCCCCTGCGACGTGGCGTTAGTCGCCCGTCAGCGCGCCTGCAACCTCAGTTCGTTGCGGCTGTCCGGCAGCGTCGGCGGTGCGAATCCGACCTGCAACTTATGCCGGTTGCCCTCTTCATCCAGCAGCACGAACACCACGGGCGGATCCAGGCGCGCACGATAGCCATGCAGCGGATCTCCGCCAGCCAGTGCGTCATACCAGTACGGCATGTCCGCAACACGGTGCAGACTGAAGATCAGTCCGCCCGGCGGCGGGCCGGCGTCACCATGAAACTGCTCGTCCACCGGCGCTTGCAGGACCCTGCGCGCCAGCGCCCGATAAAAAACGTCGAACGATAGACCGGCAGGCCGTCGATCACTGACGCCATACGGCATCGGGTAGAACGCCTGGCCCGTATAGCTGAAGAACTTTTCTTCGAGATATTCGCTTTCCCACTGAATGGTGGAAATGTTGCCTTCAAATTCCACGGTGGAAAATGCAATGGGATAAAGCCCCATTTTCTTGTACGTGAGCCGCCAGTGGTCAACGGAACTAAGGTAAAAATCAAAATCCTTGCCGGGGTCGCCCTCCTCGCCTGAATAACCATCGCCGTTGTAGACGCGCTCCCGATGAAGTTCATAAGAGTGACCGGGGCCAGGCGTCGGGTCCACGCTTGGCGGTCTGACGCCTCTGACCGTAATGGTTCCCTCGCCGCCGATGTCCTCGTTGGAGCGCCACCAACTGCCGTTGTCGGCCTGGAACTGCGCATAAAACGAGCGCGCCCCGTCCACCGCCATGTGGATGAAAAACTCTCGGTAGCGGGTAGCATTATTGGCGGGCTGAGGCGCGCTATACCTGCTGCCTGGCCCCGCTTCGCCCGATGAGTACAGCCGAAACCGGTTCGGACGCACATGGACAGCCCAGTCGGCGCTATCGCCGTGGTTGATACCGTCCTCGAAGCTGTCGACGAAGGGCACCACCTGGCCGGTGAGTAGATCGACCAGCTGCAACTTGGAGAGCTCCACATCGCTGACCGGTATCTGGACATCCTGGCCGTCGATGTTCACGGGATTGGTCTCCAGCTTGATGACGACCGGAATCTGCTGATAACCGTTCGAGTAACAAGCCGTCAGACCGCCGGGGGCTTCGACGCTGAATTCCAGGAGTGATTCCCAGCGCACTGGCACGTATTGCTGCTGGACCGGCTGGCGGTTGATGACCGAATAGCCCCACTGCGGCGGGAAGACGGGATTTGGAGGCGGTAATTCGCAGACCACCACGCTGATCCAGGACTCGCTTTGCGCGGGGGCGGTGTAAACGCCGTTCTCGACCGCGCCGTCGCCGATCACGCTCCAGTTCAGCAAGGCCGGATCAATGTCGCCGCCGACTCGCAACTGCACTGTATCTTCGGGCGCCATACCGGTGACGTACCAAGGCTCGACAGGCAGATACATCGGCTTGTTGATCAACAGAATCGCAGCAAGCGCCCGCTCCCGACCGCCCTCCTCCCAGCTTTCGACGTATTGCATCAGGAGCGGTTCAGATTGCAACTGAGAGGGAGGGAAGTAGTTCTGGCTGTTGGCGTCCAACGGCTCCAGACGAGCGCCCAGCGTCGGCTCCAACAGCCGAAACTGCAGGGGCGCCGTGCCAATGGTTGTGGCACGCAGGGTGACCGGTGTCATATCGGTCCCGCTCTTGATCTGGATCACCGGCGCAATGTTTATGCGCTCGTACCGCTCGTGCACCAACGCCGACGTGCGTTTTTCGACCCCCTCATCGTCGTAGGTAGCGGTCACCACCACCGGCAGGCGGTCCCGACGCATGGCGGACTGCGCCGACGCGGTGTAGACGCCGTTTGCGGCGATAGTGCCCACCAGATTAGGGTAATCGGGACTACGGACCGTCCATTGCACGGCCGGAATTATCGAACCGTCGGCGTAGCGGGCGAGAAACTGCTGGGTCGCGGCAGTGCCGAGCTCCACGGAAGAAGGTTCGATGACCAGCCCGTTCGGCGTAAGCGCCACATTGCCGAAAATCGCCAGGTCGTAGGGGCTGTAGCGTCCGTCTTCGCTCTCGACGAACCGATTGTCGCCGGGGAACATCATATTGCCGAGCACTTCCAGCTGCCGTTCATCCACCAGATGAAGGTAGGGGCGAGCAACCAGGAGCGAGGCGGAGTATCGGGGCGCTGTGCCGGAGAGATCGTCGGGGATCAGGTAAGGGAAGTTGCTGCCCTCGATCGGCAGTCCCGCAGGCGGCTCGCCCTCCTGAGCCTTGATCCGAATGAACACCACGATAGCGCCGTCGCCGTAGTTGACCGCTCGTTCATTGTCGGCACCAGGCGCGCGCTGAGTGCGTACGGCAAATGCGGTCGGACTCAGGGGATCGTAGCTGTTGAGCTCCACCTTACCGATGGTGAAGCGCCGCTGCTGTTCGGGCTGCCCGGCAAAATAGCGCTGAAAGTACTGCCCCATACGTTCACGGATTCTTTCCGTGCTGCCCAGATTGCAGGTTACTTTTTCGCTGACGGAAAGGTCCACCGTCAAACGCCCCTGCTTGTCCACCTCCCCATACGCCTGGCCCAGGTCGACCGTCATCCGCACGTAGAAGCCCATGTCCTCGGTAATTGTGATGGCCTTCAGTAGGGTGGGCGGCACGCCGGCAGCGTGCCGCTGGCTGGAAAACGAACCGCCCACAATGTTCATGGTCAAGGTCAATGCCGAACGGTTAAGCGATGCCGTCTCGAAGGACAGGATCGGCGCGCCCATTACTATGCCCCGCAGCTCCATTTCTTCGGTGCGGTCGTCGTTTACATAGAACGTTTCGGTGTAAGGCAGCAGGAACCGCAGGCCATCCAGCCCCTCGATGTGCTGTCGGGCCAGCAAACGGTTCACCTGGTCGCGGCTGTAGGTAACGATTACGCCCCAGCCATGGGTGACATTGCCTTGCTCAAGGCGCTTAAGCAGATTTTGAAGAGAATTGTCGGTCATGACGAAGCTCCCGCCGAATAGTGCTGCGCCAGCGCAAGAGTCAGGGGCAGCGGAATAATCAGGTAGCCTTCAAAAGCAGGAAATGCTGGGACTGGCGGCTCGACTCTCGCCGTTATCAGAGCGAATCGGTGCTGCCCAACCGGATCTGTGGTATAGATGCCTGTTTCCGGGTCCAGCCGTCCGTTGCCGGCCAGCAGCGTCCACACAGCACCGGATTCGATCACCCCTTCACCCAGATCGGCGACCAGTCGCACGCTGCCTTCCGGCAGATCAGCATCTGGCTGGATACTGATTATCGCCGTCGGGGGTTTATGTACTACCAGCACATAGGACGTGTAACGAGCTGCCTGGCCGGACCGCTGGACATGGACCTCGTCCAGACTGAACGCCTGCGTTGCAGGCTCGGTAGACGGCTGTGGCGCAACATAGGTGTGATCGCCGCCCGGCTCGGTGCTGGCGAGTATCTGCGAACCTGCCACCCCACCGCCCAGCGACCACTGCAGCTGACTGCCATCACGGGCAGCGGCGGACATTTCGGTTTTCATCCCCACTCCGCATACCACAACCAGAGGGTTGAAGGTCACATCCCGTAATACCACGGTAATCAGAGCGCTGCTCGAATGGTCGCCCCGAGTAGCGGTTACACGGACACGACTGAAAGCGCCCTGAACATCCTGTACCGCCGGCGCGGTATATAACCCGCTCGAAGGGTCGATGACTCCCGCATTTTTGCTGCTGCCGGCAACGCTCTCCACCCTCCAGGAGACACCGGTCACAGCCGGGACCGTGGTCAGTTGCAGCCTCTCCCCCGGGCCCACCATAGCTTCTACAGGGCTAACGACAAAGCCGTTGGCCCCAGGGGCGATCCTGCCGGGCACGCACAGGTCACCCGGCAGATGCGCCCCGACCGGTTCGAACAAGTAGCGGTCTCTGAAGAGAATGCTGTTGAGCCGGAACACGTCCAGATCCTCCAGAGGCCTTACAAAATCCTGAGCGCTGCCGCGTAAATGTGACGCCAGCTCGCTTTCCAGGTAGCTTGCAACTTCACCGAAATGGCTCGCGACTTCAGAGATATCGGCAAACTCAAGAGGCGAGATCTTGCACTGCATGACCTCCAGTTCGGGCACCGCAGCCCACCGCAGCGCACTGGACTGCGCGTCAACCTGCAGCGCAAAGGTACCGCGCCAGTTCCATGCCTGCCCCACGTCCTTCGTATAAACGCTGTTGTGCTCGGTTTGCAGCGCTATTGGCAAGTTAACGTACCCTTGCCACGCTACGACCAGAATCTCCTGCTCGATCGTCAGTTCGAAACTTGCCCGATCGGCCCCCTCGCAAGCCAAGGGTGCACGCAGTGCACAGGTGATGGACGGAAAATGGGCCAGTCCGGCACTTATTGGCCGGCCCGGCCGCTCTCCACCGGTCGCGCTCATGCCGGTGATGAAGCCCCGCGAGTCGATCTGAGTCTGGAAGGTCACGGCCTCTGAATTATCTGCAAGGCGTCGACATCCTTCTTCAATGAACTTGCGCATCAGAAAGTCGTTGCCCATCAGCAGGGTCGAGCTCAGGCCCTGAGCGTCGTCGGCCGGAATCAGATACGGCAGATCGGCGTCGTTCTCGGGAAAGGTACCGTACTTCTCCCCCTCCATCGTCACGAACATCAAGACCGCGCCCAGCCCATAGTCGGTACTCCCCGGCTCGTTCGCCCCCGGCGGTGCGTGGGTACGGATCTGGACATTGTGGGGTTTGAGCGCCTGTCCTTCGGAGCTGGCAATTTCACTGAGTACGAACACCTTCTGCTCGTCCGGAAGGCCCTCGAAGTAGGCGCGGAAGAACTCTCCGCCAATTCGGCGATGGTCACGACTGTCGGCGAAGTTCACATCGATTTCAGTGCCCTTGGACAAATCGATGACGACCCGTCCTTGTACATCGACCGAGCCGAGCAGGACTGCCAGGCTCAGGCCCATGGTGATATCCGGGCCGTTCACTGCGTCGTAGGATGAGACTTTGACGACTTGATCAATGCCGCCGGGCGGTTTGCGGGTGGTCAGCTGCGTACCGCCCACCACTCGCACCAACAGCCTGGCGAGCGACCACTTCACCGTGGCGTTCTCGAACGACAGGCGTGGACAGTCCAGCGTGAAACCATACAGGTGCTGCGCCTCCTCCTCGCTCATTTCCACCCTGGCGGTAATGGGTCTGAGGTAACTGGTAGCCGCGAAACGCGAGATGTACTCCTGGATCAAAGCCACGTTGGCGTGGGACCTATCGTAGGCGACGATCGCGTTCCAGCCCAACGAACGGGGTTTCTCGCGGAGCCACTGCAAAAGGGAAGCTGCGGTAAGACGTTCCATGTCGATCACCTTTATGCGTCGCCGGTAAGGATCTTTCCGGCCCGATCCGCGCCCAGGACGGGCACGGCTTTGAAGTAGGCGTCCGACCGCTCTAGCGCAGTCATCAGCACGGGGAGTTCCATCAGCGGTAATGGCAGGATGATGTAGGCCCTGTATGCCGGATAAATGGGTGCGGGTGGCGGGATCTCCCCGACGACCACAGCGAAGCGGTAGTGCGAGTCGGGGTCCGCCTGATAGACGCCCCTCGAATTGAGCGTCCCTTCTCCCTTGAGCAGCGTCCACTTCAACCCGGAAAGCTCACCCTCCTCCGGCGTAAGGGGCCCGTCACCCAGATCCATGAGTAGCTGGACCCTGTTCTGATCCATGGGTTGGAGCTTGATCGTCGCATTGAGATTCTTGTGGATGACCAATACCCAAGCCGAGTCGGTTCGACCGGCGGGGTCCGTCACCACAACCTCCTCCATTGTGAAAGCAGCTTCCGGGTCGGCTGGGCCTGCGACGAAGGTATGATCTCCATCCTCTATCACACTGGGCCTTACTGATGCCCCTGAATCGCCCGCTACTGACCAGGTCAATGGGCCGTCCCCCAGACTGCCGGCTGTGAGTTCGCGGATCTGCTCGCTATCGGCCGAACTCGCCCCACAGACCTGGACCATCGGATTGACCAGAATCTCGCGCACCAACACCGTGACCAACGCGGAGTTGGAGTACTCACCCTGCTGGGCGGTAACCCTGACTCGTATGAATTGCCCGTCGATCTGTTCCCTGCCAGGGGCTGTGTATTTGCCCGATGCATCGATAGAGCCTGGTGAACCGGTTTGACCGGGAATATTTTCCACGCGCCATGAAACACCCGCGACCTGGGGTTCGATCTTGAACTGCACCTGTCCTGCCGGCCCCGTCTTGGGTTCCAACGGTGAAATGGCGAACTGCGTCAGTCCCGGTGCGAGCTCACCGAGCATCGCTAAATCACCGGGATCCTGCGAGCGCGTGAACTTCACGACATTGGCGCCTCGAAACAGCAGGCTCTCGAGACGGAACACATCGATTTCCTCGGCCACGGATGCAAAAGCCTCCATTGCGTTCTCCAACTCGCTAGTCAGCCAGGCTTCGATATATTGCGCCAGTTCGGTAAAATGTTCCGCGACCTCCGGATGGTAGACGTAATCTCCTGGAGACACCTTGCATTGGATGAGTTTGCCCTCTGTCAGAGGCTGAATTTTCAATTCACCGCTTTCGTCCTGCACTTGGAACTTGAAGGATTGTTCCATTCGCCAGGACAGACCGACCGAGTGGCCGTAGTTGCCGTCCGTCATCTCCGCTCGTGTTCCAAGATCGGTGGTTGCGGTCCAGCTGAAGACCAGCCGCTCCCGAACCCGGTCGATATTCAGCGTGGCAGACGCCAAGGGTAGTGCTGCGGCATAAAGGACGAAGAGTTCGAAGTTCGGCAATTCGCCAGTGGCGACCTCTCCTGTCGGACGTGCTCCGCTCGTGATGTCAATGCCTTCGGCGAAGCTTTCAACCGGGCCTCTGACGGTATGACCGACCGCGCTGCCCATGGCCAGCCTTCGCAAACCCTGGACCAGAACCTGCCGCACGAGAAAGCGCTGCCCCATCAAAACCGTGGCAGAGAAATCGCCAGCGGGTATCAGGAAATGCAGATCCTCGTCCAACGCTGGAAGGGTGCCGTTGTCTTCGTCTTTCATGGCGATGAACAGCAAAACTGCGCCTTCGCCGTGGTTCGCGGCGCGGGCCAGCCTGGCGCCAGGCTCGGCATGGGTTCTGAGCACAAAGTATCGCGGTTGCAGGAACTGTCCTTCCTCGCTCCCAATCTCGTTTAGCACAAAGGTTTTTATCTTCGGTTCAAAGCTGCTCAGCTTGCTCTTCATGAACTGGCCGCCCTTTGTCCGCTGATTGAGCGTGGGGGCGAAATATAATTTTGGATCGGTACCGGTTCCCAGATCGAGTTGGACCTTGCCGGCCGAATCCACCGATCCCTCGACGACCTGCAGGTCGATATCGACCGTGTATTTGGGTCCCTGCAGTGCGTTGTAGCTTGAAACCCGCGCGACTGCGGGACCGGAGCCCGGCTCTTCGCGGATGCCGATCTGGGAGCCGCCCATGACGGTCATTGCCAACTTGGCTTTGGAAGCGCTAATGACCGAATTTTCGAAAGACAAGCGTGGCGCATCGATCAGGTAGTCATAGACCCACTCAATCTCATTCTCAGTCGTGGGCACCCCCCCTTCCAAGGGGGGCAGATAACTGTCGCTGCTGAACCGGCCGATGTATTCCTGCAACAGCACGACATTGGTTTTGCTCCTGTCATAGGCGATGATTGCGTTCCAGCCCAGCGTTCTGGGCGTCACACGCAACCAGGCGAGCAAACTGTCTATAGAAGGCCTCATTGTTCAATCTCCTTTTGAAAAAGTCTGTGCCGGCAAGATCAGGGGATCAGGCGTACACCAGAGTTGCCAGGGAGCGGCATGTTAGTTTCGCCCCCGTCGAAACTGACCGAAGCGGTCAGGGTGATGTATTCATGCAGCTTCAGCCCGCTTAAAAACGCTTTGGTTACCCTGCTTGTTGCCTTGCCCGCAGATTGTTCCTGCTCCGTCACGGGCAACTCGTCCCGGACAACAACTCGCGCAGGTGCACCGGTCACCCCGACGCCTTGCGCTACCAGGCTGACCAGTTGTCCCTGCGCCATGAACGGCCAACTGTCCAGACGCAGCGGTTCACCGTCAGCAGGTACGTTTTGCAGCGAAAGGCTTGCACCGCCGCCTAACCGGTCCCACTGAATGGTGGGATAGCGGGCCTGATCCAGCGGCACGACGCGCAGACCGAACGGGACGGAATCGCGTGTCTTGCCAACTGCGGGAGCGAGCCTGAAGAACACACCGAAACGCTTGGTTTCTCCGGGCCCCATGTTTGCCGGCACTGCGCTCGCCGGGATGAAGAAGCGCCGCGCTTGCTGGTCACTGACCGGGTCGGGTGCGACGTACTGCCCCCCGGCAGGGTGCCCTTGCCAATGCATGACGAGCCGGTCCCCAGCCGCCAGAGGCACGGTTTCAGGCACCCGGATGAACACACCGTTAATGGCATGCTGGGCCAACAGATAGCCGTGATATGCACCGGGATCACCCTCGGCAATGGCTCGCTCGACGATAGGTGGAGGTAAAGGCTCGGCTTTCCGGATGTCCACCACCAATGCCTCGCTACTGAGTCCGGCCCCGTGCCGGGCGAACTGGTAGGAGAGCACTAGCGCGGCGCCATCGTTGGCCGTGAGCCACTGAGGCCCGACCTTGAATTCGACCGACCCGTTCTGGAGGTGGGAAGCATCGATGCGCACCGAGTCGACAAAGCTGCCGGCGCTGTTCATACCGTCGCCGTACAGGACCACATGGTCGTCGACCTGCATGCCGGAGTAGGCAATGAGCCGCAGCACGACGCCCTCTGGAAAATCGGCGGGGTCCATCGGCTCTCCGGCGACATGCCCGACCAAAGTCGGCGGTACCAGCCTCGCGGCAACGGGAGGTTCGATCCTGAAGGTCTGAACGGGCGAGTCCTGGGTGGGTCCGCCTTGCCCAGGCGTCAGCCTGTAACTCACTTCAGCGTAACCACCGTCGACGATCAGCACCTGACTTACGGGTATACCTATCTGAAGTGGCCGGCCAAGCTGCCCCGCGCTGACCGTCAAGTCTCGTTTCCACTGGGTAGGGACGCCTTCAACGTAGCCCTGCCAGGTAAACGCCAGTCCGTCACCTTCAGCCATCGATGCATAAGCGGGGATGACCGCAAGCGCCTGCACTTGCACCCCGTCGGCGTCGATGGCCAGATCATGGGACGGCTTGAGCTGTGCGACGGGGAGTGGGTTTCCTTGAAACGGAGAAGACGTATCGCTGGCTGCGGGTCGGGACTTGTTCATCTTCCGGTGCCATCCTGAGCGCTGACGTTAAATTGCTTTTACGGGATTTCTACGCCCCTCCACCGCCGTCGGCCAGCTAGCGCAACTGCTAGGTTGTGAGGCACTGCAAAAGCCCCTAGCTTGTGAACGACGCACATGAGCCGTGCCTCACGTGTGCACCACACAGAGATAACGAAGATAACTAGCGGCAACCGGCGAGTCGATATCGCCATACGGCACAGGAGGTGCCTTGAAATGAAAACCCACATCTACGCAAGCCTGACGGCGCTGGCTCTGTTTTGCACAGCGCACGCCTATGCCCAAGATGATCAGAGAGCCATCAAACCGCGAGCGCAGGCCACGGTTATCAACGACGCTTCCTTGTCCAGCGATCAGACGGAGAGCGACCATGATTTCACTTGCGGCGCCGAAAACACTGGCACGTCGGGCTATGTCATTGTCGACCGTAAACATGTTGGTGATGAAAACAAACCGACTAACTACCTCTGCGCGAAGGTCACACAGTTCGTCGTACTCGGTCCTCCTACTGACGAAGAGTTGATAAACAACGAACCCGATGACGGAAACCGTGTCATCTGCCCGGACAATAAAGTCCTCACCGGGCGGAAACATGTAGGTGATGAAAACGATACGGAAGTGCTGCGCTGCGCCACTCTCAAGGATGACTGGGACAATGACATGCAGGTTATTCACAACGACAACTGGAGCGCGCCGGTATCTGAACACAACCATAATTACACTTGTCCGGCGAACACGGTGATGGTCGGCAAATACCATAAAGGGGATGAGGAGGGAAACACCGAATATCTGTGTGGGCAGCTCTGGTGACGCGGGTAGCCTGAGCACCGGATTTTTGCAGTTAACAAGGAGTTGACCCATGACCGTTCTGATAAATGATCCCACCCCTTCCACAGCCGGCTCGTTGGTTATCCTCGACAAGGACAATGCCAAGTATGTAGTGCCTGGTCCGCCCCCTGGCTCAGGCGAGCTTCACGCATGGGATCTGGCGCTTCCCCATATGCCTTGCCCAAATAATGTCGCGCGAAAAATACAGCTGGGGGAATTCAGCTCCGCAACTCGGATAGAGCTTTGTGACAGGGTTTATCCCGAATTCCGAAACCACGAATTCCTCCTGGTACTTATGACGACTCACAAAACAACCTCCACGGAGCTGATTGAACTCGAGACAATATTCACCTACCAAGAGGGGCGGATCGTGCAACCGGGACTGCTGTTGGTAAATAAGTACTTACGCAGTGGGGCGTCAATTCGCGACAATCTTTCATACATAAAATTCTACGGCCCTACTACACCGCCTTGATTAAAGACCTGAACCATAGCCTCACACAGGCGTATAAAAAGCCAACTCGCTACAGGGAGAGTTCACGCAAATGACTGCCTCCAGCAAAGTTAATTCAAACGCTTTCAACTTCATGGGCCATCTGCAACATGCCGTCGACACCCGCACCGGTCAGTACACCGTGTCGGTCGAGATGCACGAGCTCAAGAGCAACCGGCTCTGCGGGCCAGCCGTACCCCTGCAGTTGCAGTTCAACCCGCTGAACCTCGGCGACTCGGGGTTCGGCCTGGGCTGGAACCTCAACCTGTCGCAATACACCCCCGGCGACCGGATGCTGGCCCTGAGCACCGGCGAGACGTTCAAGGTCACCGGCAGCGGCCCGCAACCGGTAATCAAGGAGAAGAAACTCGACAGCTTTCATTTCTACGACCAGGGCAACGACAGCTATCGCGTGGTCCACAAGTCCGGTCTGGTGGAACTACTGCGCACCGGCGGCAGCGCCGACAACCGGGTGGCCCTGCCAGTGCAGATGCTCGCCCCTTCGGGCCATTCGGTCAGCCTGACCTATCTGCCGTTTCGCGGCGGCCAGCGGCTGGAAACCGTCAGCGATGCCTATGGCACGCTGCTGCGCATCGAACGCGACGCCAATGACACCTTCGTCAGGTTTCACCTGCACCCCGGCAGCGGGCCGGACGGCGGACCGCTGGCAACGTTCGAGATGAAACTGGACGGCGGCGGGCGCGTCACGGCCATCGTGTTGCCCACCGAGGACCAGGCGTCCTGGCGCTTCCAGTACGAGACATTGTTCGACGTCCTGTGTCTGACCGAGGTACAGACTCCGGTAGGCGGTCGGGAAACCATCGAGTACCTGGACGGCGGCCATCGCTATCCGGGCGTGGCCCGCGATCCGCTGCCGCGCGTCACCCGGCATCGCGTCTACCCCGGCTTCGAGCAACCGGTGGTCGAGGTCACCTACAGCTACACCGACCATAATTTCCTGGGCAACGGCGCGCCCATCGGCTGGGACGACGACGGTCTGGACAACCTGTACAAGGCGCCGGCCGATTATGAGTATGGTTCGGTGGCGAGCTTGAATGCCGGCGGCCGGACGGTCCGGTCCGTGGTTCGCACGTTCAACCGCTTTCACCTGCAAACCGAAGAAGTCACTACACAAGGCGATTGCGTACAGCGGGCCAGCACCCAGTACCACGACGAAAACGTGCCATTCGACCAGCAGCCGCCGCAGTTCCAGCTGCCCAGGATCGCGACCAGGGAATGGCGCTTGAAGAGCGACCCGACCCGCTTGCGGTCCGTGCAAGAGCGCACTGCTTTCGACGAACATGGGAACATGACCGAAAAGGTGACCGCCGATGGCCTGCGGGAAACCTACAGTTGGTACAGCAAGGATGGGGAAGACGGTTGCCCGCCCGACCCGCATGGCTTCGTGCGCTGGCAGAAAGAGAAGGTATCTTACCCCGCCGCGGATGCTCGCGGGCAGGCTCCCACCTTGTATACGCGCTACACCTATCAGGCATTGCCCGCTCTGGACGTCGCCGGCAGCGAAGACTGGCAGGTCATATCCGAAGAGACTATCTCCGACAGTGAGGATCCGGCGGTCACACCTTTGCGTGTACTGAAGACCGCTTATCTAGACCAACCGGATGACCTCTGGCTGCACGGGCGGCTAACCAGCGTCACCGAGTCGCTTGGCACGTTCACTGAGGTCACCCGTTACACCTACAACCCGGTGCACAGCCGCCTGGCGGGGGAAGATGTCTGTCAGACGGTCGCAACCCTCACCGGTTTCGATGGTTGTCAAAAGAGCATGGCGAGCGAGCAGTCGACAATGACTGGAAATATCAGGCTCAGCGAAGATCCCAGCGGAGTGGCGGTCAAGCAGGATTATGACGCTCTCGGTCGGCTGATCCGGGAAACGGTCGCGCCCGGCAGCGAATACGAAGCAACCCGCAGCTTCAGCTACCGCCTGACCTCGCTACACGGCCAGCAGGCTGGTCAGGAAATCACTGATGTCACGGGCGTCACGACCCGTACATTGCTGGACGGGATGCGTCGCGTGATCGGCGAAGAACGGCTGGACACGGATGAGAACAACGCCTGGCGCCGAACCTATGAGGCACGCTACGACACCGAAGGCCAGCTTGTGGAGGCTACTCAATACGACTGGCTCCAGGACCGGGAGCTGGCGCTGTCCACGGGTTACGAATACGACGATTGGGGGCAGGAATACAAAATCACGCGCCCCGACGGTGTCAGCACTGTTACCGAAGTATCACCTTTCGGACTGCGTGGCCGCGTTCAACGTGTATGGCAAGAACGTGCCAGCGCACCCGGCGTCAAGAGCGGCGTGAGCATTACGCAGTTCAATGCGTTCGAAAAACCCGACTCCGTCGTCCGCGAGGATGACCTCGGAAACGTCGCAGGGTCGTTGCATTACGCCTATGACGGCCGAGGACATTGCGTCGAGCAGGAACAACGGCTGAGCGACCTGACACGGGTCACCGGGTATGAATACGATGTCTGGGAGCGCATGTCCGATACCGTCCTGCCTGACCTGACCATGATCAGCCGCGCATTCGCCGAGCACAGCGCTCAGGAATTGCCCGTCAGCCTGACGGTGACCCCCGCTAATCAAGCGCAATCGGTCAGGGTGCTTGGCAATCAGTCATTCGATAGCCTGGGACGCCTGACCAGTCTCAAGGTCGGCCCCCGCACCGAGCAGTATCACTATCAAGGGGAAGCACTGCAGGTCGGCCAGCGCATTACGCCTTCCAACAAGGTCTTCGATTACACCTATACGCTGGAACTCACCGAACAGCCGCGGTCGATCACGCCCGCGGGCGACCCCGACCGCAAGGTGGAGTACACCTACGACAGCCAGACGGCATTGATCACTGGTACCGGAAAAACCGCTGCCGAACCGGAAGTTCAATATCTGTACGACAGTTTCGGCTATCTGCGCCAGGAAGCGCGCAGCGACTCGGGCAAGCGGCGTGAAACCGATTATCTCAATTCACTGCGCGGCCGCCCGTTATCGGAAAAAACCACTGACGGGCTTGAAACCGGATACGAGTACGATGCTTTCGGTCGCACCTCCACTATTACCCAGGGCAAACTGAGCACCACATTGCACTATGACGACTGGGGCCGGTTGAGCTGGAGCGAAGCGCGCGTTATCGACAGCAGCGCCAGCCTGATTACCGTCATGGAATACGACTCGCTGAACCGCGAACTCAAGCGCACATTGACCCTGCCCGGCCAGCCGGAACGTGTCATCACTCAGACGTGGTACGACGATGATCAGTTGCACACACGAGATCTGTGGGTTAGCGGTCAAAGCGTGTGCAAGGAAACATTCACGTATGACCCGCGCGGGCGCCTTGAACACTACAGCTGTGAAGGCACGCAGCTGCCTGCGGACGCCAAGGGTAATTCGCTGACAGAGCAGATCTTCGTGTTCGACGCGCTGGACAATGTCGAAATGTGCTTGAGCCGGTACGAAGATGGCACCCGGGACATGGCACGCTTCACTTATGCCCCTCACGATCCCTGCCAAATGGTGCAGGTGTCCCACACGCACCCCAGCTACCCGGCGACCATCGATTTCAGCTATGACGATGATGGCCACATGCTCAACGACGAGCACGGCAACCGCCTGCGCTACAACGATCAGGGCCGCTTGATCGAGGTCAGGAACGCAGCCAACGATGCGTCGGTCATGACCTGTCGCTATGATGGGCATGATGACCTGATGGCGGTACGCAACGGCGTCGAGAGCGAGACCTTGCGCTTTTACCAGGGCTATCGGCTCAGCCGAACAGTGCAGGACGACGTGCTGACCCAGTCTCTGCATCAAGGCGACACGCCCGTCGGACAACAGCAGCCCGGTGATGAAGCGCAAGCGCTGCTCCTGTTGACCGATGCCGGAGGTAGCGTGATCGGCGAATGCCACAGCGATGGCGTGCTGCATGACCGGCATTACAGCCCTTACGGCGAGCAGGCGGACGATCTGCTGCGCACCCTGGCGGCTTATAACGGTGAACATCGGGAAAGCTTGGGCTGGTATCTGCTGGGTCGCGGTTACCGCGCCTACAACCCAAGCCTGATGCGTTTTCACAGCCCGGATTCGCTAAGCCCCTTCGGGGCCGGGGGCATCAACCCATACATGTACTGCAGCGGCAACCCGATCAATTTCAGAGACCCGACCGGGCATCGCAGCGGTGAGCGGGATCGTCCGGGTGGGGACCTGCCGGATTATCAGGACCCCATCGAACAGCCGAAGGATGGCGGCTGGCTAAAATGGTTAGGGGTAGGACTGGCGGTCGTGGCATTGGTCGGCACCGCGTTCTTAGTGCCCTGGACCGGCGGCCTATCGCTGGGGCTGGTCGTGGGTGTGGTCGGGTTGGCGCTACAGGTTGCCGGCATTGGTCTTCAGGTGGCGGGCGTCGTCAAGAACGACCCCAATCTCCAAGGCGCAGGCTATGCTGTAGGCGCTGTAGGCGGTCTGGTGACAGCGCTGGGCCCGATGGGTGCAAGTAAATTTCAAGCGTGGCGTGCCGGCAGGGCTGCGAAGGCAACGGGATTAAGTGGCCCGCGGTCGGTCGGTACTAACACCGGGGACCATATCCCCCGAGCCACCCTCGGCGGCGGGAGCCCCCCAGTGCCGGCTAAGTCCGCAGACATAGCCGGTTCGGTCAGGAGCACAGCCAGCAGCAGTGGGTATGACGCCCCTATCACGCCCAGGACCAGTATTACCGGTTCTGCTGGAAACGGAGCGAGCGGCCGTATCAGCATTCCGTCGGGGCCGGAGCCTCAGGTTGCTCAACCGCCAGCGCCGCCAGCACCTACCGTAAACGGACCAGCCACCCGGTCAAATGGCTGGGTCACCGGCCAGAAGTGGGCCCAAAACCCTAAGGGTGGATGGTCAGAGGCGGGAGGCGTCGCGCCCATCCCGCTTTGACGTTTCGAGCGCTGTCGCCTCTGCATCAAAGGGCGGTGATGACACCGCCCTGCCCTTTGGCTATTTACGGCATATCCACCCACCCCGTCACCGCTCCACGCCCCTCATCAACCCGATCAGATCCGAGCGGGGTTTCCGGCTTCGGCTCGTAATGGCCCGGCTGGCAGCACGCTATGCGCCGCTACGCTTGGCGATGGTCTGAAGGACCAAACATCGTCACAACGCGTTCCAGGTCCCGGAGTCATCAAGGTGAATGCTTTGGATGGACACGGCCGAGTGGCGCTCCGCTCGTTCGCGAAGCGCCACTCGGTTATGGACGAGCCGCTCCAACCACTAACCTCCGGACCGGCGCTGATAGACAGAATGTCCTGGAGCGGCAACGCCTGCTAACAAGGCCTGATCGGACAGGTGCCCTCTCCAGGCAACGTAAGCGATACACGCTCATTCGCGACCTGGGAATCGATAGGCGTTCCGCCAATCTCGACGGTGTACCGGGCTACGATCCTTCCATTTACGATCGGCAGTACGTGGTCGGCATAGGGCTGGATCCTGAGCGTAACCCCCGAAGCCGCCTCTCCTGGCTGCAGCGTGTAGTTCAACGAGAACTCGGTACCTGAGACGGGATTACCGGTGTTATCGAAGCCCTGGCTGTCGAGCCGAATCTCATCGCCGTCCTTCAGGTGAGTGCTGTTGCCTGGAATGTGTACTGGCAACGCCTGGGTATCGCAATCCAAAGAGCTGCAGTTGATTATGTTGACGTCAGGATCGATGGTCGGAAAGGTGGGCTTGTCCAGATCGATGGTCACGATATCGACATCCACAGGCGTCGTGGGCGAGCGCTGGTAGTTGACGCTGTCCTTGCCACGAATGATGTAGGTCATAGGCAGTGCACCATCGTTACCGCCTGCCAGCAAGTCTTCCCAGGCGATGTTGAACTCAATGTCATACCCTTCGGTTTGCCCATTGACGGTGAACTGATCCACCACAACGTCTCGCCAATACAACTCGATGATCTCTTCGTTGACCGGGGACTCATGAAGCAGCACGTTCGCTTTTGCCGGCTGGCCCTTGTCCGCGACGGTCAGCTTGTCACGCTGGCCCGTGGAGCTGGTCAAATGCACCGCAGGCAAGTCAGGGTTGACCGGATCCGGCTCGTCGGGGTTGACCGGGCCGACAAACGACAGGTCGACTTCCACGTCCTTGAACAATGCCCCTGCCTCGGGGAAAGCCAAGGGCCCGCGCCAGGCCTGATAACTCACGCGTACGGTTTGTGCGGCCGGGCCGTTAAAATCATATCCATTTTTGAGCGTGGACCAGGGCACACTAATCCTGAGCGGGAAATGGGGGGCGGGTCCTGGTTTTAACTCGGGGAGAGGCGTCGCTCCCCAGATCGCTTTGATTGTGACTTTATCCGGACCTGTAAATGCCGGAATCTCGACCTCGACAGGTGCCAGTGCATCGAGACGACTGATCGGGGCGAGAGGGACCACGGGCTGCTGGAGCCCGCCTGGCATGACGCCAAGCTGCACGTCGACTTCGGCGGGAGCGGAAATATCACTGAAATTGCCCGCTCTGTCGTTGAGCCAATACAGGATGTGGTTCTTGCCGTCCGCCCGTTGCTGTATTGCCGAGCCAGGGATGTGAATCTGCAAATCGTCTGGTACGTCGATAGGCCCGACGACGGGAACGACGTCGATGTCTTCGGGTATGTCCAGCCCCAGGTAAACGCTCACCTGGTCGCCGCGCGCCTTGTCGAGGTAGCCAGGCAGCGTACAAACCAGTTCATTTTCGTTCTCCGCCAGATACTGGTCAGTCACCACATCAACGGGGACGATGATGTCGGCTGGCGTGGCCGGGTGCCCGGGGTTGTAGTAAGGCGGCTGCCTGTCAACGATTATCGGGGTAGGACTGGAAAAACTGGGGTTGTTGTTCCACGCGTGGACCGTGTACTTCAGCAAGTAGGTGCCTTGGGCGGGGATATCGGCCTGTGGGATTTCAATCGGAGTCGGAAACGCATCAGGGTCGAACGGATAGGTGTAACGCCTACTGGTTATATATTTAGGTACTCCGTCGCCATCCTCCAGGCGCAGCTCCACTGTGTCCGTATCATCGGTGGAGGCGCCTTCTGATGACCATTGCGGGATCTTTACCACAAGATCAGCCTGCAATGCCTGCGCAGGAAGTAATCCGTCATAGTCCGCAATTGCCACCGGAACAAGTGGCGCGGGCAACGAGGGCCCCTGGCGGCCCTTGTTCGCTGTGTTCACTCGCGCCATTCTTGCCGCTTGCCTGGCATCGGCGTCCTGCTGCATATTTTGTGAAATCATCGTTGAATCTCCTTCCCTGTGATTCGTTTGTAGAAGACTGCCAGCATCCATGCGACCTCGGTGACTTCCGCCGGGTACGGGCACAGGTCATTGTAAAGAGCCGGGCGGGAGCCGGGCACTGGCAAAACCGACTGGCAGCCTTTTGCCATCACACCCACCCCATAAACTCAGCCCATAAAAAAGGGAAGCCTGAGCTTCCCTTCACACGTCGGTGTGCTACCAGCTGTAGCGCAGGCCCACGTTAGCCCCCCAGGGTTGTTCGAGCTTGTCGCCATTGCTGTACTCAAAATCGGCGTGCAGTTGCAGACGGTCCGACATCGACACTGCGATACCCGCGCCCAGCTCGCCCCGAGAGCCGGACAAATCGTTATTGAACACGTTGTTATTGACTTCCACGTCATTATTTTTGGCAAACTCATGGACATAAGCGGCACGCACATAAGGCTGCGCTACTGTGCCTTCGCCCAGATCGAAGTTTCGCCCTGCGGTCGTACCCAGTTTGCCCAGCAGCGAACGGGTACGGTCGCCTTCGGCCTGCATACCGTTGTCCAGCGCGTAGTCCTTGCCCTGTATGACCACGCCCGACAACTGCGCATAGGGTTCCAGGAAATAATCGTCGCCCAGTTTGATGTGTTTGCCGAACTCCGCGGAAGCGCCCGCGCCATAGTTATCGTAGTCGCCTTTGGATTCGGTACCGTCGCTCATGCTGACATCGGCCTCATTACGGAATCGGTTGAACTTGAGCACGCCATCGAAATAGTACCCAGTGTTCTGATCCAGCCAGGTCGTGTAGGCGCCAAGATAATAGCTGTTCACCTTACCGGACGTGCCGCGATCAAGGTCCAGGTCCGACTTGCTGTAGCCTCCCAGCAGCCCCACCAGCCACTGTCCGTCGCCTGACGGCAGGGGCGCGTCGGCACCGAAAGACAGGCCTTGCTGGGTTTGTTGATAGCCGACACCGGACGCGGCCTTGGCGTCGAACTTGTTGCCGTAGGCACGAATCCAGCCACCCGGCTGCGCGCCGCTGATGCGCAGCTCGCCCATGCGACTGCGCAAAGTCGAGAGTTCGCCGTACCACACGGTCGGAGCGGTGTTGAACAGGGCCAGCACTGCACTGGCGCCGGGAGTGACCTTGCCGCTGTTGACCAGGTACCAGTCATTGCCGCTCTGACTGAGCTCATAAGTGTACGTGCCCATGTCCACCGGACCGTTGAGCAGGGAAAATTGCGCGTCACCCGCCGCCGTATGCACCACGTGCAGGGAGGAATCGGCGACAGGGTCCGCGCCGGTGGCACCTACCAGCAACGAATGACTGCCGGTGGCGGTACCGGTCACGTCGAGGAAATCGACCGTGCCCTGGGAAAAATCGGCGTCCATGAGAAAAGTGCCGTTACCCGAAAGATTTTCCACCGACAGCCGGTAAAACGCATCGGGCGCGCCCATCTTGATCGCACCGCCTGCCATGGTCAGGTTGGCGACCGACGAGTCCTCCACCATTACCCACTGCGCAGCGCTATTGACCGCAAGGTTGCCCACGTTTTCGAGACGGCCGGTCAGCACCGAGCTGTTGGCGAGCGTGACGCTTGCGTTACTTCCTGCTTCAGCGATCACGTCGCCGGTCATGCGTGCCTGGTCGAAGGCGAAGGCCGCCTGACCACCATTACGAACCAGAAGATTACCGCTCAGCTCGCTGTTGCCCACATTCATGGCGACATTGGTGTTATCGACGTCCACCATCACGCCGTTACCGCCGGTAAGAGTCGAACCGTTGAGCACATTGATCACGGATGGATCGACCCCGCTCCCCGACCCCCTCGCCCAGATGGCCGGGCCTGTCTGACCCGTCACACTAGTGCCGTCCAGCGTCAGCGAGTGCGCCCGGTAGCCGGGGCCGGCCCAGCGCAGGAGGACACCGTTCTGTACACCCGATATCTGACTGCCCGTCACAGTCACTGTCGAGCCGAAATCTTCCAGACCGACCCCGTTCTGACCTGTACCGCTCAGCGTACTGCCGCTGATCTTCAGCACATTGTATCCGGACGTCGACACGGCTCGGGAGGTGCCACTGATCGTGCTGTTGGTTACCGTTACGTCGTTGCCATTGGCCGGATCGCCGTCTCGCAGAAACAACACCAGGCCTCTTTCCGCCCCACTTATAGTGACACCCGCCAGCGTCGCGGTTGAACTTTCGTTGATTCCCATCGCCTCCGGGGCGCCGGTCCCGTCCACGAAAGTGCCGGTAAAGTTCAACGTGGAACGCGTGGCAGTGACGAATCCTGTCCTGGCATTGTTGGCATTGAGCGTCCCGTTGTTGCGCACCACCCAGTTATTGACCGGACTATTGGACGTTACCGTCGCCTCTCGATTATCGACGATCTGGGTGAAATCAGCGGAGAACGCGTATGACGGGGAAATCAGAAAGAAAGAAGCGATGGAGGTACGACGCAGCAAGCGCGCCAGCGGGTTCAATACAAAGCCATTCGAAGGGTTCATTCATAGTCCTGCCAGTTATTAAGAAGTCTGCGGCCAGTTTTTACGCGCGGCCTATCAGACGGTCGCGGAAGACTAGCAATCTTCAATCTAACTCTCTGTAGGAAACGTCCCACGAAATTGTAGTACCTGTCTTACTCGGACAAAGTGCAATAAACCTCGGGATCCAATCAATTAGTAACAACAAATCCTCAAATCAATACTCACGAGCATAAAGTTGGCAAATTTTTGCTTTTAACTTGAACGGATATAGCGGTTTGCGCTTATCGCAGTGATCGATACCTGTCTGATTCATCTAAAGAGCGCACTCTTCTCACCGCGCCACTAGGAGGCCGGACGTACGCCGCATTACAATTGGCGGCTTGATCCTGACTGACATGCACCGATGCCTATCTGCTCGCTATCCCCATTGCCTTATGCGCTTGTTCCGGCCGACCTTTTTGCCCGAGTCCGGCATGCGCCTGGCGCCATTCTGCTGGACAGCGGGCGGCCCGGAGCCCTGCGGGGCAGGTTCGATATCGTCAGCGCGTGGCCTTTGCAGCAGTGGCTGGCCGCCCCCGGTGAAACCGGCCACGAGTATTTCCAGAGTCTCCGCGCCGGGCTGGCACGACTGGGCCAGGCACGGCTACCCAGGGACAGTGAATTGCCCTTCGCCGGTGGCGTGCTGGGCTATCTGGCTTATGATTTCGGACGCCGGCTGGAGCAGCAGCCTGACAAGGCTGCTGACGATCTGCGCTTGCCCGACGCCTGCATCGGGCTTTATGCCTGGGCAGTCATCACCGATCACCAAGCGCAGACGACCCAGCTGATGTGCCATCCTTCGCTGGCGTCCGGGGAGGCTCGGCGTCTACTTGAGCTATTCACTCGGCCCGCGGGCGACGACCCTGCCGAGTTCCACTTGACGTCAGCGTTCCACGCCGACACCGCCCGCGACGACTACCGCATGGCCTTCGAGCGCATCCAGGCCTACATTCAGGCCGGCGATTGCTATCAGGTCAACTTTGCCCAGCGCTTCCAGGCCGAGTGCGAGGGCGATCCGTGGGCCGCGTACTGCGCGTTGCGAGCGGCCTGCCCCACGCCCTTTTCGGGCTATATGTCGTTGCCCGATGGCGGCGCGATTCTGAGCCTGTCGCCGGAGCGTTTCGTCAAGGTCAGCGAGGGCCATGTCGAAACGCGCCCGATCAAGGGTACTCGTCCACGGGGACGCGACTCGGTTCAAGACGCCGCCTACGCGCAAGAGCTGCTGTCCAGCCCCAAGGATCGCGCCGAAAACCTGATGATCGTGGACCTTTTGCGCAACGACATGGGCCGCAACTGCAAGATCGGCTCGGTGAAAGTCCCAGAGCTGTTCAGTCTGGAGAGCTACCCCAACGTGCACCACCTAGTGAGCAGCGTGACCGGCGAGCTGGCGCAGGATCGCGATGCGCTGGACCTGATCGCCGGCAGTTTTCCTGGCGGTTCGATCACCGGCGCGCCCAAGATCCGGGCCATGCAGATCATTGACGAGCTGGAGCCTACGCGACGCGGTCTGTATTGCGGGTCGTTGATGTACATGGACGTGCGCGGAGAAATGGACAGCTCTATTGCCATCCGCAGCCTGCTGGTCAAGGACGGTCGCATTTCCTGCTGGGGCGGCGGCGGCATCGTGGCCGACTCGGACTGCGAGGCCGAATATCAGGAGACCTTTACTAAAGTCAGGGTGTTGATGGAAACACTCGAAGGGTTGTAGAGCTCGATTCTGTTGGTGTCTGCGAGGACGTCTTCGCCAGCAAGCTGGTTCCTACACGATCGCGGCGCAGCTCACTCACCTGTAGGAGCCAGCTCGCTGGCGAAGGCTGCTGACACAATAGAAAGCACGGATTTGTTACCATAGCCGTCACTACGAGCGCTTGAAGCGCCAATCTGTATTAGGAAGCCGCCTGATGAGCCAACCCTTCGACGTCGCTGAACTTGCGGCGACGTACGCCAACAAGTCCGCCCAGGACATTCTGAAACTGGCCTTCGAACACTTCGGCGACGATCTCTGGATCTCGTTCAGCGGAGCCGAAGACGTAGTGCTGGTGGACATGGCCTGGAAACTCAACAAGAACGTCAAGGTGTTCAGCCTGGACACCGGCCGCCTGCATCCTGAGACCTACCGGTTTATCGAGCAGGTGCGTGATCACTACAAGATCGACATCGAGATCATGACGCCCGACCAGCGTCTGCTCGAACCTATGGTCAAGGAAAAAGGCTTGTTCAGTTTCTACCGCGACGGTCACGGCGAGTGCTGCGGCATCCGCAAGATCGAGCCGCTGCGCCGCAAGTTGTCGGGTGTAAAAGCCTGGGCGACCGGCCAGCGCCGCGACCAGAGCCCCGGCACCCGCAGTGCGGTGGCGGTACTGGAAGTGGACGCCGCGTTCTCCACGCCGGAAAACACCCTTTACAAGTTCAACCCGCTGGCGCAGATGACCAGCGAGGAAGTCTGGGGTTACATCCGCATGCTTGAACTGCCATACAACAGCCTGCACGAGCGCGGTTTCATCAGTATCGGCTGCGAGCCCTGCACGCGTCCGGTGCTGCCGAATCAGCATGAACGTGAAGGTCGCTGGTGGTGGGAAGAGTCGACGCAGAAGGAATGCGGGCTGCACGCAGGCAATCTGATTGCGCGTCAGGGCTGACTGCAAGCTGCAAGCTGCAGCGTACGCTTTAGCTTGCAGCTTGTAGCTTGCAACTTACAGCTGCTCTCTAATGCACCGGCAGTTCAACGTCCTGGAACAGCTCTTCCAGTTCCTGTCGATTATGGCAATGGATCGCCTTGGCCATGACTTCACGGGTCAGGTGCGGGGCGAATTTCTCGATGAAGTCGCACATGAAGCCGCGCAGGAAGGTCCCGCGACGGAAAGCAATTTTGGTGACACTGGATTCGAACAGTTCGCTGGCATCGAGAATCACCAGATCGCTGTCCAATTCCTCGTCCACCGCCATCCTGGCGACGATACCCACTCCCAGATTCAGCCGCACATAAGTCTTGATCACGTCCGCGTCGGCGGCGGTGAACACGACCTTGGGCACCAGGCCCCGATGACTGAACGCTTCATCAAGCTTGGAACGGCCGGTGAACCCGAACACGTAGGTCACGATCGGGTATTCGGCGAGCAGTTCCAGCGTCAACTTCGGCACCTTGGTCAGGGGATGACCCTGAGGGACCACGACGCAACGGTTCCAGCGATAACACGGCATCATGACCAGATCCCCGAACTGCTCCAGCGCCTCGGTGGCGATGGCGAAGTCCACGGTCCCGTCAGCCGCCATTTCGGCGATCTGCATGGGCGAGCCCTGATGCATGTGCAGCGCAACGTCCGGATATTGCTTGATGAAATTACTGATCACAGGCGGCAAGGCATAGCGCGCCTGCGTGTGAGTGGTGGCAATCGATAATGTGCCCTTCTTCTCGTTGGAGAATTCCTGGGCTATTTGCTTGATGCTTTCGACCTTGCGCAAAATCTCACCGGCCGTGGTGATGATGCGCTCGCCTGCCGGCGTGACCCGGGTCAGGTGCTTGCCGCTGCGGGCAAAGACTTCGACGCCCAGCTCGTCTTCGAGCAAGCGGATCTGCTTGCTGATGCCGGGCTGAGAGGTGTAGAGGCTTTGTGCCGTCGCGGAAACGTTGAGGTCGTGGTGCGCCACTTCCCAAATGTAGCGCAGTTGTTGGAGCTTCATATGTATCCCTCAAAGCAGATAAACCCTAGGGGCATCAGCGACGGTATATAACTGGATTAATGGTGCGATGAATACTGCTAGAACTTTTTATCACCTTTAAGAGGCGATTACACGCTCGTTTTCATAAAAAAGCACCACTGGCCGATCCGCCGCCTTACCCTCGCCCTCTGTTCTGCATCATGGGCACCATGTAGACCGGTACTTCGGAAAGCTGTAAAACCCTGGCGGCCGTACGACCAATCGACTCGCCTTCTTTCGCCTGGTGGGTATGACTACCCACAACCAGCAAATCCACAGCCAGCTCTCGGGCCTGCTCAAGAATCACACTGGAAGGTTCTCCCTGAACGACTCGCACTGTGCGGATGAAAGACAGATCCTTGTTGCCTTCACCCAGTTCTTCACGAAACCCGTCTAGCATCCGTTGCTCTATTCCATCCATGAACGCACCTACGCCTCTGCTATGGAGATCGTGCCAGGCATCCTCGCCCAGATAGCTCTGCAGCACCGATTCGGCGAACAGACCCATGGGTTCAACAACGTGAATGACATAGAGTTCGGCACTGAAAGTGCGGGCCAGAGCCAGCGCATGCTGCGTGACATAAGGCTCGTACAGACCGAGATCTGTGGCATACAGCATTGAACGAATCATACGACCTCCCGGACTGCCAACATGGCGGAGACTGATTGAGCTTAGCAGCGCGTCAAACACCGGGCTCGCAAGGAAGTTGCGCTCCGTCTCATTCAGGATATTAATTAGTGGCTGGGCCGGGTTCGACCAGCAGCGGAAATGGCATGAGAGCGGGCCGTTTGTGTACGTTCAAGGCAGGTCGTCCGGCGTTTCGCTCAGGGCGCGCCGCACCGAGACGTTCAGCTCGCCCTGGATCAATGGCGCGCGGATCGCACCATGAAACTCGCCGTCACGTATCACGAACAGCGCCGGCAGATGGAAAACCTCGTAGCGCTGCACCGCACCGCCGCTTTCTTGCGCGTCCACCCAGCAAAGCCGATCGACGATCAGGTCCAGGCGCGGCAAGTGCTCGCGGGCCCACCGGCAGCTGGCGCAGCCCGCGCTGGTAAAGATCAGCAGCGAAGTGCCGGGGAGCTCAAGCAACTGGTGGTCAATATCGAAGTCGGTCAACTGCAACTGATCCAAGAATTCACCCTCAATGATGGCCGTACACTATCCTTGCCCTGAACGCCGGTTGCAAATCGAGCTTCATGATCGCGACCGCGCCCGTAGTCCCCGCGCCACGGCCCGTATCCCGACCCGCGTTTGCCCATTGTCGAAACACGGGTTAACGCGCTAAGGTTCGGCTCCCCGCTGCGCTCAAACCTGCCGGGCACCGCCGCAAGGGGTTGCCGTTGGCGCCCCGTATCCGTGACATGATGAGTAACACGATGGCTGATTTACCGATTAACGACCTGAACGTCGCTTCCAACGAGACGCTGATCACGCCTGATCAGCTCAAGCGCGAGATCCCGCTTACCGATGCTGCGCTGCATACCGTCAGCAAGGGTCGCGAAGTGATCCGCAACATCCTCGACGGCAACGATCACCGCCTGTTCATCGTGATCGGACCCTGCTCGATCCACGACCTTAAGGCTGCCAAAGAATATGCCGAGCGCCTCAAGGCACTGGCCGCCGAAGTCTCCGATACGCTGTATCTGGTCATGCGCGTGTATTTCGAAAAGCCGCGTACCACCGTCGGCTGGAAAGGCCTGATCAACGACCCATATCTGGATGACTCCTTCAAGATCCAGGATGGCTTGCACATCGGACGTCAACTGTTGCTGGACCTGGCTGAAATGGGCTTGCCCACCGCAACCGAAGCCCTGGACCCGATTTCTCCGCAATACCTCCAGGACCTGATCAGCTGGTCGGCCATCGGCGCCCGCACCACCGAGTCCCAGACCCATCGGGAAATGGCATCCGGGTTGTCCTCCGCGGTTGGCTTCAAGAACGGCACCGACGGCGGCCTGACCGTCGCCATCAACGCCCTGCAGTCGGTCTCCAGCCCGCACCGGTTCCTGGGCATCAACCAGGAAGGCGGCGTGTCGATCGTGACCACCAAGGGCAACGCCTATGGCCATGTGGTGCTGCGCGGCGGCAACGGCAAGCCCAACTATGATTCGGTGAGCGTCGCTCTGTGCGAGCAGGCGCTGAACAAGGCCGGTATCCGCCCCAATATCATGGTCGACTGCAGTCACGCCAACTCCAACAAGGACCCTGCCCTGCAACCGCTGGTCATGGAAAACGTCGCCAACCAGATTCTGGAAGGCAACAATTCCATCATCGGCCTGATGGTTGAAAGCCATTTGAACTGGGGTTGCCAGGCCATTCCCAAGGATCTGTCGGAGCTTCAGTACGGCGTGTCGATCACCGATGCTTGCATCGACTGGGAAAGCACCGAAACTACCCTGCGCAGCATGCACGCCAAGCTTAAGGACGTGTTGCCCAAGCGCAAGCGCGGCTGACCGGTCCCTGCAATGAAAAACGCCGGGCATTAGCCCGGCGTTTTTCATGGTGTCTGGATGTTCTGAATCAGATTTTCTGGCTCAGATCTTCGCGGCCTGGCGTTGATGACGTTCCATGTAACGCTCCACGTAAGAGCAGGAAGGAATCACGGTGTAGCCTATGCTGTCGGCGTAATCCAGGGCGCGTTTGGTCAGCGCCGCCGCTATGCCTTTACCCCGCAGCGCATCGGGAACAAACGTCCGATAGAAATCCAGGGTCTGCTTACCCAGGTCCATGTAAGTCAGGTAGGCACGGTGCCCGTCTATGTTGACTTCGAACTGATGGCCGGTCTGATCATGGTGGATGGACAACGCCTCGCTCATCGCTACTCCTCGCGGGTCTTGGAATTGGACCCCTACCTTACCGATCTTTTCCCGGCGAAGGAACATCTACGCCACCCCGTGCCTGTTTTGACACCGAGAAGAGCATGGCTGATCTCCAATCAAGAGCACCTGTGAATAGTAGGCGTCATTAGTGAATATGCTCAAGCGGCGCAAGCATAAAAAGGCACGACCGAACATCTGATCAGCAAGGCTGTTGAACCAGATCGCTGCGCATGTTGTCGATTGAAACGCCTGCAAAGAGTGCAAGCCACTGCAGTTTTCCGGATCCGTCGGTGTGTCGCGGCACAGGGGCGGTACGAAGGCGTTACATCGGGCACGCGTTGCCGCGCATGGAACCGCCATCGCCCGGACTGCAAGGGCTGGCAACCCGCAAGGGCTTGGGGCTCACGTAGTGGTCAGGCGTGTATCCAGGATGGTTGCGGCAAGGTGGATAGTTTTTAGACAGACTGCATGAGAAGTAACGCGGAACTCTTTCAAACCCAAGAAATTTGTTCACTTCTTGCGCTTCGTCAGTTTACTTACTACAAACAATGGGTACTATGTACGCCGGTCATTTTCTCAGTTTCGAGAGGTGACTAACATGAAGAATAAGTCCTTGAAGGGGAACACGATGAACAACGTTCTGAAATTCTCTGCTCTGGCTCTGGCCGCAGTTCTGGCCACCGGTTGCAGCAGCGTCTCCAAAGAAACCGAAGCTCGTCTGACAGCTACCGAAGACGCAGCAGCTCGTTCGCAAGCTCGTGCCGATGAAGCCTACCGCAAGGCTGACGAAGCTCTGGCTGCTGCTCAAAAAGCTCAGCAAACTGCTGACGAAGCCAACGAGCGCGCTCTGCGCATGTTGGACAAGGCTAGCCGCAAGTAATCCCCCGGGATTATCTAAGCCGATCCGCTTGTGCGGGTCGGCTTTTTTTTGCCTGCTGGAAACGCAGCTAAAGGCACCTGACATCCCCATGGGAGCCAACTGTCTTTCATTACCCTCTGATGAGCCCGGTCACTCCTGCAAAATGAGCCCTCACATCGTCAGCCCGGACACCGCCAATCGCGACGTTGGTGCAGGCCGAGTGGAGGTGTCGCGGAGCCGGGGAGCGAGGCAGGACGCCGAGCCAGCGCCGCAGGGCCAGGGACGGCCCATCGGCGCGGCCCGGTGGAGCGACGCCGGAAGGAGGGGACCCCGAAGGGGCCCAACCCGGAGCAGTGGCTTTGGTTACTTTGGCCGAAAACCAAAGTGACGCGCCGTAAAGGCGCAAAGCGATCTCAAGCCCGACGCTTAGCCAGTAACAGCGCATACAAGACTGAATGCAGATCCGAATGCTGCATAACGGCCACTACCGGTTTCGCCTTTACGGCGACCCCCTTTTGTTTTGGCAAAAGGGGGGAAAACCATTTGCTCCTGGTTCCGGCCCCTTCGGGGTTCCCTCCCTCCGGCGCTGCTACGGGGGCCGCGCCGATGGGCCGTCCCTGGCCCTACGGCGCTAACTCGCCATCCATGGCTCGTTTCCCCCAGCGCAACGCCTCCGCTCGGCCTGCACAAGTCGCGTTTTGCGCCGCCTGCAAGATAGCGCAGGAGCAGCCGCACGGTCGTCCTTCGGACGGCGATCCGGCGGGCGGCGATCCGTTTGTCCGCCAAGCCGTCGCAAAAAAGTCTTACTGAAACATCACCGGCGCATCGCTCGCCGTGGTAGCCGCAGCCGGCACCGCGATCTCCACCGGCATGCCGTCTTCGGCCGCCACCACGTCACGCACCAGATCCCAGTTCATACGCAGGTTGTTGGCCAGATCTTCACGCTTGAGCAGCGCATTGATGACCGCAGTGTGCTTGTCGACCACCGACGGGTTGCCCAGATCGTCCAGCGGGGTGTGGGCTTCGAGGTACACCTTGCCGCCACTGATGCCGAACTTGTAAGGCTCGCTGATGATACGCACGGTGGTGCCCACCGGTGCCATGTCGGCCAGCTCAAGGACGTTGTTGTTGTACATGCGGAAACAGCCATGGCTGGTGCGCATGCCGATCCCGAACTTTTTGTTCGAGCCATGAATCAGGTACCCGGACAGGCCCAGGCCGAACTTGAACGGCCCCAGCGGGTTGTCCGGGCCGGCGGGTACGACGTTGGGCAGCGGGTCGCCGTCAGCGGCGTGCTCGGCCTTGATCGACGCTGGCGGAGTCCAGGTCGGATTCGGCGTCTTGGCGGTGATCTTTGTCACGCCGATGGGCGATCCCCAGCCTTCGCGCCCGACGCCCAGCGGATAGGTGTGTACGACGTTCTGACCCTTGGGGTAGTAGTACATGCGGTATTCGGACAGGTTGATGACGATCCCTTCCCGCGGACCCGGCGGAAGGATGAAACGGGTCGGCAGCACGATGTCCTTGCCCGCACCGGGCAGCCAGGGGTCGACGCCGGGGTTGGCAGCGATCATTTCCAGATAGCCCAGGTCGTACTGGGTGCCGAGGTCGGCGAAGGTGTCTTCGTATTTCGCCTTGACCACCTGCACCTCGCCGATGATGTCCTCACCCGGTGGCGGCAACGGGAATTCCAGAGCATTGACAGAGCCCGCCGCACACAAAGCAGCAAGCGACAGACAGCGGGTAACGGCTGGAAGGCGCGACAACATCCTGGGAAATCCTTCGGGTAAGCGGGGAAATGGGAAAGATTCGAAGTGTACACCGCCGCCGCATGATCGGGGAGATCGACCCTACAGCTCCGGCCAGATCGGGTTCATGCCGCGTCGCTGGGCGTCGAGGATCGCCTTGCACAATGGACACAGACGCTCGTCGCGCATCGCCTGCGGTTCGACCGAGGTCAGTTGCGGTTGCGCCGGCAGCAGCGTCCCGCACAACGTACGGTCGACCGAGCCGCCCAGTTCCAGTTGACGCGCGATCACATGCACCCGGATTTCCTGGCAAGCGAACAGGTCGAGCTGTTCGTCAGGCTCGAGTAATTGATAGGCGTAAAGGGACCAGGCGGGACGCGGCATGGGGGGCTCCAGATCGGGGGCGCCACCTTATCCGAAAGCCCCCGCCCGGAAAAGCCTCAAAGCAGCGGTTTCAGGGCCGGCCAGACATTTTCCAGCAACTTGTCCTGTGCCGCCGCAGCCGGGTGAAGCCCGTCGGGTTGCATCAGCTCCGGCACGCCGCCCACCCCTTCCAGGAAAAACGGTACCCACGGCACCTGTTTCTCTTCGGCCAAGGTGCTGTAGACCTCCTCGAAGGCCTTGGTGTAGCGCGGCCCGTAGTTGGGCGGAATGCGCATACCCAACAAAAGCACCTTGGCACCGGCCCCACGGGCAGCGTCGATCATCGAAGAAAGGTTTTGTTGCAATTGGGCCGGCTGCTGTCCGCGCAGGCCATCATTACCGCCCAATTCGAGGATCACCAGCTCCGGCTTATGCTCTGCAAGCAGCGCGGGCAGCCGCGCCTGGCCTCCGGCGCTGGTGTCGCCGCTGATGGACGCATTGACCACCTTGTCGTCGTATCCTTCCTTTCGCAGACGCTCGTGCAGCTTGCTGACCCAACCCACACGGGTATCCAGCCCGAAAGCCGCGCTGATACTATCCCCAACGATCAACACCGTGCCCGCCACTGCGCCCTGTGACAGCAGCAGCAACCCCAGGCCAGCACTTAAAAACCACGCACGCATCGGATTCTCCATGAGTGAAAGTATTCTCAGTGCCCAAAGCCTCAGTAAAGTAGTCCCCAGCACCGAAGGTGACCTGACTATCCTGCACGAACTCTCCCTGGAACTGAACAAGGGCGACACTTTGGCCATCGTCGGCGCTTCAGGTTCCGGCAAATCCACGCTGCTGGGCCTGCTCGCCGGCCTCGACTTGCCCAGTGCAGGTGCTGTCACTTTGTCGGGGCGCAACCTCAGCCAGCTCGATGAAGACCAGCGCGCCAGGGTGCGGGCAGAACATGTCGGCTTCGTGTTCCAGTCGTTCCAGTTGCTCGACAGCCTCAACGCTCTGGAAAACGTGATGCTGCCAATGGAGCTGGAGGGCCGCAAGGACGCTCGCGAACGGGCCCGCACCCTGCTCGAACGCGTGGGCCTGGGCAAACGCCTGACCCACACGCCGCGTCAGTTGTCTGGTGGCGAACAGCAACGCGTCGCCATTGCGCGCGCATTCGCCGCCGACCCCGACGTGCTGTTCGCCGACGAGCCCACGGGCAATCTGGACAGCCACACCGGCGAGCGCATCAGCGATCTGTTGTTCGAGCTGAACAAGGAACGTCAGACCACGTTGGTTCTGGTGACCCACGACGAGCGCCTGGCCCACCGCTGCCGCCGTCTGATTCGTCTTGAAGGGGGCCGACTGGTTGCCCCTCTGGAGCCTTGATGGCACGCCTGCCCTTCCTTCGACTGCTGAGCCTGGCGGGTCGCCAATTAATGCGCGACGCCCGCGCCGGTGAATTGCGCGTACTGTTCTTCGCCCTGCTGGTAGCCGTCGCCGCGAGCACCGCCATCGGGTACTTCGGAGCACGCCTGAACGGCGCCATGATGCTGCGCGCCACTGAGTTTCTCGGCGCTGATCTGATTCTAGAAGGCTCAAGCCCTGCGCGTGCCGAACAGGTCGAGGCGGGAGAACAACTCAAGCTCGACCACGCGCGCATCGTAATCTTTTCCAGCGTGATCGCTACCGACAAAGGCATCCAGCTGGCCAGCGTCAAGGCCGTAGACGACGCCTACCCGCTACGTGGCGAGCTGAAAAGCGCGCCCGACCTGTATCAGACCGAGCAGGCTGGCAGCGGACCGAAACCCGGTGACGCCTGGGCGGAGGCCCGGTTGTTCGCGGCGGTGGACCTCAAGGTCGGCGACGACATCGACGTCGGCGCCAAAACCCTCAAGCTGACCCGCGTGCTGACCTACGAGCCGGACCGCGCCGGCAACTTCTACAGCCTGACGCCCCGGGTGATGATCAACCAGCAGGACCTGGCCGCCACCAACGTGGTGCAGCCCGGCAGCCGGGTCACTTACCGGGAAATGTGGAGCGGATCGCCCGAAATCCTTGCCTCGTATCGCAAGAGTGTCGAGCCGGGGCTTGAACCGCATCAGGAAATCAAAGACGCCCGCGATGGCAGCCAACAGATTGGCGGCGCGCTGGGCAAGGCCGAACGTTACCTGAACATGGCGAGTCTGGTTGCTGTGCTGCTGGCCGGTGTGGCGGTGGCCCTGTCAGCGGCGCGCTTCGCCGCCCGGCGCTACGATGCCAGCGCTTTGCTGCGCTGCCTTGGCCTTTCTCGCGGCGAGGCGCTGACGCTGTTCAGCCTGCAACTGGCGATCATCGGGCTGCTCGCCAGCCTGAGCGGCGCGGCGCTGGGCTGGGTCGCGCAGCTGGGCCTGTTCGCTCTGTTGCAGAACTTGCTGCCCGCTACCGTTCCGCCTGGCGGCCTGCTTCCGGCTCTGGCCGGCATGGGCACCGGACTGGTAGCGCTCGCCGGCTTCGCACTGCCGCCGCTGGCCGCTCTGGGTCGGGTGCCGCCATTGCGCGTGCTGCGCCGTGACATGCTGCCGATTCCCGCCAGTTCATGGCTGGTATACGGCGCAGCCCTGTTTGCACTCGGCCTGATCATGTGGCGTCTGAGCCTGGATCTGATGCTGACCTTCGCCCTGCTGGGCGGCGGTGTGGTTGCGGCGCTGTTGCTCGGCAGCCTGTTGCTGGCAGGCCTCAACAGCCTGCGCCGTCTGTTGTCCGGCGCTTCCCTGCCGTGGCGTCTGGGCCTGGGTCAATTGCTGCGCTACCCGCTGGCCGCTGCCGGACAGTCATTGGCCTTCGGCCTGATCCTGCTGTCGATGGGCTTGATCGCGCTGCTGCGGGGCGAGTTGCTCGACACCTGGCAGAACCAGCTGCCCAAGGACGCGCCGAACTATTTCGTGCTCAATGTGCTGCCTTCGGACAAGGAAAACTTCGCGCAGACCCTGAGCCGGATTTCCACTCACGCCGCCCCGCTCTACCCCGTAGTGCCCGGTCGCCTGACCAGCATTAACGGTGAGCCGGTGGGTCAGTTCGTGGTTAAGGATTCGCGCGGCGAAAATGCGACACGTCGTGACCTGAGTCTGACCTGGGCCGCCGACCTTCCCGAAGGCAACACCCTGACTGCCGGGCAGTGGTGGCAGGCTCCCGGCGCGCAACAGCCAGCAGACGCTGCACCCGGTGTTTCCATCGAAACCGAGCTGGCCGAGAGTCTGCAGATCAAGCTGGGCGACCGTCTCGGGTTCATCGTTGGCGGCATGACCCGTGAGGCGGTGGTCACCAGTCTGCGAGACGTCAATTGGGACACCTTCCAGCCCAACTTTTTCATGATCTTCCAGCCGGGCACTCTGGCTGATCTGCCAACCACTTACCTGACCAGCTTCTATTTGCCGGCAGGTCAGGACCGGCAGATCGTCGAGCTGTCCAGGGCTTTCCCGGCGATCAGCATTCTGGGCGTCGAAGCGCTGCTGGCGCAGGTGCGCAGCATTCTGGATCAGGTGACGCTGGCGGTGCAGTTCGTGTTGCTGTTCGTGCTGGCGGCGGGTATCGCGGTGCTCTTTTCGGGTCTGCAGGCCACGCTTGACGAACGCATCCGCCAGGGTGCGCTGTTGCGTGCGCTTGGCGCTGAACGAGCGCTGCTGATCAAGTCGCGGCGGATCGAGTTCGGTCTGCTCGGCGCGGCCAGCGGATTGCTGGCAGCACTGGGTTGCGAGCTGGTGAGCTTCGTCCTGTATCGCTACGCTTTCTCGCTGGCGTGGACACCGCATCCGTGGTTGCTTCTGTTGCCGGTAATCGGGGCCTTGCTGGTCGGCGGCGCTGGCGTATTCGGTACCCGGCGAGCACTGAACACCAGCCCGTTGACGGTATTGCGCGAGGGATGAAAGGACAGCGTGATCGGCTCCCACGCCCTGCGGGCAGAAGCGAGCCTGCCCGCGAAAGGCCGGTACAGGCGCATTACCTATGGAGCATCATTTTTCGTAGGTAATGCTGTTCACGAACCACAGCACTTCGCCGCCAGGAGTGTGGACGATCACTTCGTCGCCCACTTCCTTCTTTAGCAGCGCGCGGGCCATGGGTGAGTCGATGGAGATGTAGTCGTTGCGGCCGTAGATTTCGTCGTAGCCGACGATACGAAAGCGCTTGGTTTCGCCATCCTCGTTCTCGATCTCGACCCAGGCGCCAAAGAACACACGCCCCTCCTGCTCGGGCGAGTAAGCTACCACGCGCATGTCTTCGAGGCGCTTGCGCAGGTAGCGGACGCGCCGGTCGATTTCGCGCAGCAGCTTCTTGTTGTACTGGTAGTCGGCGTTCTCGCTGCGGTCCCCAAGGGACGCGGCCCAGGTGACTTTCTGAGTGGTGTCGGGGCGCTTCTCGCGCCATAGATAATCCAGCTCTTTCTTGAGCGCGTCGAAGCCTTCCTGGGTGATGATCTTGGTACTCGACATATTGCTTAACCCTGCGCTCCAATCCGCCAACGGCTAGCGACGTGCCAGCTCGTGTTTGATGCAACCGTCGTAGTAAATCTTCCTGACGCTATCGGGCTTCAGCCTCGACGGGCTGTCATAGGTCTGCTCGGTGATGCCCAGTGCCATGGGGCGCATCCAGCTCTTGGCGAACTTGCGAGCCTGCAAGCGCTGGCGCGCCCCATAGCGCGTGACGCCGGACAACTTCGAAGCCTGTGCGCCCTTGGCAATATCCGCGCCCCAGTTACACACATAACGTTGCTCGGTGGCGCTACGCGCGTGCGCCATAGACGAAAGAACCACCAGCGCCACGCAGACCACGGCATTGAACAGGACACGCATGCAAAATCACCTAATCCTTTGATAAGGCAGGGATTGTGTCAACGTGTTCGGCCAATGTGGGCCAGCATAATGCCTTCTGCGAGACCGATGCGGTCAGCCTAGCGTGATCAGGCCCTGGCGAGCGACGCGCGTCAAATTGCGAATGACCTCTTCAACCTGCTCTGGAGCGGGTGACTGAATGACCGCCAGGTCGAATTCATCATCGCGGTACTGCGCCAGCGACTGCTCGTTATCGACAAACTTGATCAGAAACGCGCAAGGGCCGCTACGACGACGGGGCCAGCCGTCGAGGTAACGCAGCAGCGTTGGCTGATGGGTACCGCCGAGCAGAATCCTGGGGTTCTTTCGGGACATGACCGTGCTGATCGGGGACAGGCGAAGAAGGGGGCGCAGGTTGTTCATGGATGATTGTCTCAGCCTCATGTGCTCCGCTGGGCAGCGGTGAGAGGCAACACCGAACCAACGTTTTAGCGGTATTTCGACAGAGTCTGGCCCTGCCCGGCGCCCCGCAAGTAGTTGTTAAATCGGCGCTTGAGCACGCATCCTAGAGAAGCGACGGACGGCTTGTCAAATGTCATTGACACGAAAGCCGCGTGTGAAAAGGCCCGCACTTGGCGGGCCTTTGCGGGATCGAGTGTCCTGTCACTTGGCGATGACGCGATCCACCGAGAGCTTGCCCGCGCCTTCGATCAGCACCGCGATGCTGCCGCCGAGTAACGCCAGCGCAAACTCGTAGCCGTTGTTGGACATGAACAGACCGTTGCTGATATGCACCGAGAAGATCGCCACCGCCAGCAGCAGGATCAGCACCGCTGCGGCAGGCCGGGCCAGCAGGCCGATCAATACGGCGACACCGCCGAAGAATTCCGCGCTGCCGGACAGCAGGGCCATCAGATAACCCGGGGTCAGACCAATGCTCTCCATGTACTGGCCAGTACCTTCCAGACCGTAACCGCCGAACGCGCCGAACAGTTTCTGGCTGCCGTGGGCAATGAAGATAATGCCCACGATGGCGCGCAGAACGGTCAGGCCGTACCCGGCGCGGGTGGAGAGCAGTGCTTTGATCGATGTGTTCATGGTGGAGCGTTCCGTCATTGATTAAGTAAGTGGCGCCATCATAATCAAATCAGCCAATATGAAAATGGCAAAAAACGCAGCATACCAATCGAATAATCCGATCACTTCCGGATGGCGTAGTCCTCATTGTCCTTTTCCAGCCTGTCGCGATGCCGGTCGAAAGCCAGGTAGTACTTGTTCACACTGTTGACGAAAGTGACGACGTTCGCCCCACCCTGCTCCATGGCGATCCGCTCCGTCTGGAAAAACCATTGGTTCGGATTGAGCCCGCGCTTTCTGGCTTCCTTGCGCATGCGCTGAACTCGCTCGGGCCCCAGGTTGTAGGCCGCGAGCACAAAGGCCATGCGCTCGCGTTCGTTGACTCTGGCGCTGGAGAAGAACTTGCGCTGGATCAGCGCCATGTACCGCGCTGCGGCTTGAACGTTGTTTTCAGTGTTTTGAATATTAGCGACCCCGACCCGTCTGGCGGCCGACGGCGTAATCTGCAGCAGCCCCGTCGCGCCGCCGCTGCCCTTGGCGCCGGGGTTCAGCTTCGATTCCTTGAACGCAAGCGCCGCCAGGTCGAGCCAGTCGATGCCCTGCGCATCAGCATGGCGCTGGAGCGTGGGCCGCAGCTGTTCAAGCTTATCCATGTTGCCGCGCACCAGCGGATTATTGACCTGATACATGTTTTTGTAGGCCTTCGCGAATGCATCATCCCGGCCATCCACCGGCTTGTAGCCATCGAGAAAACCGTCGACACTGGCGCGCAGCTGCGTGGCGTCGCTGCGTACAAACCAACTGATGTCACCTTCGGTCTTGACGACCAGACCACGGTCCAGACGCAGCCGCGGCATGACCCGCGCCCAGCGCTCGGCAATGGGCTGTTCCACCAGAGTCAGCGGGTAGATGCCGGCCTGGACCATCTCCAGCACGTCTTCGACCGCGAGGCTGGGGTCGACCCATTCTATTTTCGCCGGTGGCAGCTTGCGCAGTTCGAGGCGCCTGTTGAGCTTGTGCAGGGCTTCGTCCGCGGCGCTGCCGGTCGGCAGGCTCAAGGTCCGGCCGGACAGCTGCTCAAGATGACGGAGGCTGCGCTGACCACGCACACCGACCAGCACCAGCGCCACGTCTCGAACAATCGGTTCGCTGGCCTGAACGTCTTCGCTCTGGGTGGCGTCGAGCAGTTCACCCGGAGCCACCAGATCCCCCTCGCCTCTCTCAAGCGCGGTCAGCAGCTGATTCTTGGCTTTGGGGATGATCTTGAAAGTCAGCTTGCGGCCGGCGCCGGCCTGGGCATTGAGGTAGTGCTCGAACGCTTGCAGCCGCTGGTATTCGACGCCGATCTCCTGGCCTTCCACTCCGCCGGAGCTGTTGCGGCTCTGGTTGACCAGCACGCGCAGCACTTGCTTGTCGCGGATCGCATCAAGGTCACGGACCTGGGTCGTGTGCTGGACCGCTTCTGGCCCGGCCATAGGCGCGGTGGCAGCTAACGCGGTGGCGGATAAAGGGGCCAGCAAACAGACAAGGCAGGCAAGTGCGGTTCGGGACATTCGCTCCTCCACAGGAAACACCGGACAGGTAAAAGTACGGGTTGATCGACAGCGGTCGCCGCGTCGATCGGCGCTGAATTCACCGAATATGGAATTCAACTCGTTGAACGTATTGGGTTTTCTTGTTCCGCCCCAGGCTCTGTTATGCTCGGCGGCCTTCGGCTGGAGGTAGCACCATGCAACTCATCGACATCGGCGTCAATCTGACCAACGCAAGCTTCGCCGCGCAACGACAAGCGGTCCTCGACCGAGCCTACGCTGCGGGCGTGGCGCAACTGGTGGTAACCGGCACCAGCGTCGAGGGCAGCGAACAGGCGCTGCAACTGTGCCATGAGCTGGACGAAACCGGTCAGCGGCTGTTCAGCACCGCCGGCATCCACCCTCATTCGGCGAGCGACTGGACTGGCGAAACCGAACAACAGCTGCGCGCTCTGCTCAAGGAAAACCGCGTGCGCGCGGTGGGCGAATGCGGTCTGGACTTCAATCGCGACTTCTCTCCCCGCCCGCAACAGGAGAAGGTTCTGGAAGCGCACCTGGCTCTCGCGGTCGAACTGCAGTTGCCGGTTTTCCTCCACGAACGTGATGCCAGCCAGCGACTGCTGGAAATTGTGCGCGACTACCGCGACCGGCTGCCTGCCGCGGTCGTGCATTGCTTCACCGGCGAGCAGCGCGCGTTGTTCGGTTATCTGGACATGGATCTGCACATCGGCATCACCGGCTGGATCTGCGACGAGCGCCGTGGCACTCACCTGCATCCGCTGGTGCACAACATCCCTCGCGGGCGGCTGATGCTCGAAAGCGACGCACCGTATCTGCTGCCGCGCAGCCTGCGCCCCAAGCCGAAAAACGGCCGCAACGAACCGGCGTACCTGACCGAAGTGCTGCGTGAGGTGGCACTGCATCGCCACGAAAGCGAAGCCGATCTGGCCGCTCATACCACTGCCTGCGCGCGTGCGTTTTTCGGGCTGCCGATCCCCGACGATCAGGCCGAGGAAATCTGAGCTTCCCTTGACCGGTATCAATCCATTCTTCAATGACTGAGGCATCGTAGTGGCACCTTGCCGCGCGCGTGCGCAATCATTAAAGAAGACCACTCATGGGCTCATGGATCAGTAACCTCTCGCTCAAGTACAAATTCTGGGCCGTCAACGCGGTCGCGTTCATCACCACCCTGCTGTTGGTTCTGTATGCCCTGCAGCTTGAACAGCAGGGCCGCCAGCAAACAGCTCGCGACGCTGCCCGGAACCAGGCGTCGATCATTTCGGCCTGGCCTGCCGACCAGCCATTGCCCGCGAACACACAACTGCTGATCTACAGAGCAGGCCAGACGCCCACCCTGCAGAACCAGCCACTGCCGGAACTGACCGGCGCTGAGGACTGGGTGGATATGGACAGACGGATCGATGACCGCGTGCTCGCCGGCGCGCAGGTGGTGACCCGCGCAGAGGGACAACGCATCGCTGTGCTGGCCTTCGCGCCGGACTTCGCCGCCCTGTTTGCACATCGCTTCGCCCAATACGCAGTTGCGGTGCTGGTGCTGATGATCGCCATGCTCTGTGCGTCGCAATTGCTGATTCGCTTTCTGCTCACTCAGCTCAACGCACTCAAGGACGTGATGCAGCATGTCGAGCGCAGCGGTGATCTTTCCGTCCGGGTGCCCAATGCCAGCGAGGACGAAGTCGGGCAGATGGCCCGCGCGTTCAACGCCATGCAGGCGGGTTATCAGCGTGTGGTGGGCACCGTCGCGCAGACCGCGACGCGTCTGGACCAGGGTGCCGCACACCTGGCTGCGGGCATGAGTGGCGTGCGACACGGCATGCTTGGCCAGCAGAGCGAGACCGACCAGGTCGCCACGGCTATCAACGAGATGACCACCACCGTGCACCATATCGCCCGGCACGCCGCGACAACCCGCGATCAGTCGCAAACTGCCGACGCGCTGGCCGGCAGTGGCAAGGCTGTTGTTGACCGGGTGCAGCTGTCCATTGCCGGTCTGTCCGGCGGCGTGCAGCAGACCGCCGAGATGATTCAGCGCATGGCGGTGGACAGTCAGAAGATCAACGGAGTGGTCAACGTGATTCACAGCATCGCCGAGCAGACCAATCTGCTGGCGCTGAACGCTGCCATCGAGGCCGCGAGAGCCGGGGAAATGGGTCGCGGTTTTGCGGTGGTCGCGGACGAAGTGCGTAATCTGGCCAAGCGGGTGCAGGTTTCGACCGATGAAATCACCACCATGGTGTCAGCGCTGCAGACCGGCACCCGCGATGCGGTGGATTTCATGCAGGACAGCTCCTACAAGGCCGACGAGTGCGTGCAGCAGGCGCAGGAAGCGGGTCAGGCTCTGGCCGCGATTGCGCAGGCGGTAGGCCAGATGCGCGAGAGCAACACGCAGATCGCGGTCGCCGCCCAGCAGCAGAGCCAGGTTGCCGAAGAAATGAACCGCGCCGTGGTCAGCATCCGCGACGTGACGGAAAGCACGGTCAGCCAGACCATCGACTCGGCCAATACCAGCGATGAGCTGGCAGCGCTGGCGGGGGAACTGAGCCGGGCCATCGGCCAGCTCAAGCTGTAAACGGCTATCGCGCCAATAGTCAGGCTTGACTCGCGGACGCCCCGAGTCGGGCCTATTCTTCAGGCATCGATACGCGCGTTGAAGAGGACAGCAGTATGGGCAAGCGACATCCCAATCTCCACACCTGGCAGTGGCGAACTTACGCCGACAACCATCGGCACCCGGCCAATCTGGTCTTGCACCTGATCGCGGTACCGATGTTTATCCTCGCCGCGTTACTGATCCTCGACGGCCTGTTTTCCCTGAGCTTTACGTCGATCGCCATCGGCGTGATCGGACTGGTGGCGGCGCTGGGCTTCCAGCGCCACGGCCATAGGCTGGAACAGCAGTCGAGCGAACCCTCCGGCGACCGTGGCAATGCGGTCAAAAGTTTGCTCGTCGAGCAGTTCGTGACCTTCCCGCGTTTCGTGCTGAGCGGCGCATGGTGGCGCGCCTGGAAAGAACGCCACAAACGCTGACCACCCTTCTCATCCGAATACCGTGACCGTCTGACGGCTGATCGCAACCAGTTCACCGCCCCGTGTCCACAGCGTGGCCGCGGTGTGTCCATAGCCGTCGCGCGCGTGCTCGATGACTGCCTGATAGCTGCACCAGTCCTGCGTGGTCAGCGCCGGCTGAGGCTGAATGAACTCGATGGTCCACGTCAGCGAACTGGCGGGCGTTGGTTTGCGCAGCCAGGGCAGCAATGCCGGGGGCCAGGTATCCACCAGCGCCAGTATGTAAGCCTCGCTCAAAGGCTCCGCGCTCTGCTGGCCGCGAAACCTGGCGTATCCGCCAATGGCCAGCGACGGTGTATTGCTGAACGGCAAGCCACCCAGCGCCCAGCGTATTTCCATGAACCTCAGGTACTCGGGCATCATGCCGCTGATGAAGGGCAGTTCCTGGCACTCTTCAACCGGCCTGAGCGGCGGCGCCGACTCGGCGGCGACCGAAACGACCGATTCGCGAGGCGCGCCAAAGCTGCCCTGCATGAGCATCATCACCTGCCCGTTCTGCGTCGCCCGTCCCAGCACCTGGCTCACCGCCTTGCCTTCGCGCAACACGTCGACCTCGAACGCCACCGGCACGTCCAGCTCGGCGGGCCCGACAAAGGTAATCGCCAGCGAACGCACCGGGCGTTGTGCTGGCACGTGGCTGCGCATTGCCTCGTATTGCAAGGCTGCCATCAGGCCGCCAAAACTGGCCCGGCCCTGGGACCAACTGGCCGGTATGGTGACGCTAAGCGGGTTGTCGTGAACAGCATTAAGCAGCTCTGAAAAGTTCATGGTCACTCCGGCCTGGCGGGATCGAATGTGCTGTGAGCTTATCCACCTCCAATCGCTCTGACACGCCCCATACCGGCCATTGTTGCGGCGAAATGCGCGGCGCGTCGCAAGAAGGCACTAATCTACCCGCCCGTTGTGTAACCGGTGCTCAGAAGCACACCTTGGCGAGACGCTTGAGCGCCTGTTCGGCCTTGCGCTCGGCACGCACGATGCCGATCTGCCAACCCGAAATGCAGGGCGCAAGGTCGGCCTGCTCACCGGCCTTGGCCAGCCATTGCAAATGATCGTGCCAGTTGCCCAGTTCGCCCTGCGCCGCCTTCAGGCTGCGCTGCATGTTCTTCGGCTGATGACTGAGTTCGGGATAGGCCTCGGCGGCATAGCGCACGCGCTTGATCAACAGCCGCAGCTCATGACGGTCGTGGCCCGGCTCGGCCATGGCCTGGCGCAGCTTGCGCCATTGCTTATCCATCCGCTTTTCGATGGCCTTGCGCAGCCCGCGCAGCAGTCCCTGACGCTCCTGGACCCGGAGCATGGCCGGAAACTGATCGAGCAGGGTCATCAATCGACGCAGCTCAGCGCTGGTCGCCACATTGGGGCAGGCCTGCGCCAAGTGTTCGTTGCGCCTGCCGGCCGCGTCATGCAGGCCCTGCTTGTCAAGAAATGCTGCCAGCACCTGCATGTCGCGCAGCGGCGTGGTCAACTGGCCTACCGCCTTGGCCGCCTGCTCCAGCGCCTCGGCCCCGGGAAGCTCGCGCAACGGCCGCATGACACTGCGCAACCGCCGTACAGTGGTGCGCAAATCATGCAACGCTTCACTGTCGGTCGACACTGCCAGCCTTGCCTGGCACCCCATGAGCCTGACATCTAGCGTCAGCAGTTCGGCGACCAGATGATCCACCATCGAAGACATGCATTACCCCCTGAAAAATGGTCTAGGAATGTCTGTCCTTTACCGCGGACAAACGCCACGGCAAGCGCCGCCGCAAGTACCGCAGCCGACGGCGCAAATGCGCGACCGAAACCGTATGTCCCGCATACCGCTGTGCCTGGAACTCCTCCACGAAGTCTTCTATGGCATCGGCATGCTGCGGAAAGAACAGGACCGCGCGATGACAGAACGCTTGTGCGCCCTCGCCCGGCATACGACGCAGACCATGACGCGCCAGCAATCGTTCAAATGCATTGAATACACGAAGTTGCGAGTCACTCTCGCGTTGCCAGGGTTTGAAGATCCACGCCGCAAGCAGGCCGAGCAGCAGCACGGCGGCGCCGATGAACACCGGCACCTCGAACCCGGAAAACCAGCGACTCAGCACTTGCAGCTGCTGCTGGCCCTGATAGCCCAGCACCCAGCGCTGCCAGCCGTAATTGAGGTTGTCCCAGCTCAGGCGCAGCGCGTTGACCCACGCGACATTGCGGTAATGCAGCGCCGACATCGGAGCGTCCTGAAGAAAGGCTTCGTCGGCTGCCAGCGCCTGCTCAAGGCCCTGCTCGATACGTTGCGGGGCAACAGCGGCAGTGGGGTCCGCGCTGCGCCAGCCTGCTCCAGGCTGCCAGTACTCGACCCAGGCATGGGCGTCGAACTGGCGCACCGTCAGATACTGGCCCTGCGGGTTGAGCTCCCCGCCCTGATAACCCGCCACCACGCGGGCGGGAATCCCGGCGGCGCGCAGCACGAAAGTCATCGCGCCGGCGTAATGCACGCAGAAACCGCGGCGGCTGACAAACAGAAACTCATCAATGCTGTCGACGCCCAGCGGCGAGGGCTTGAGCGTGTAGTGATACGGCTCGTCACTGAAATGATCGAGTATCGCGCCGACCAGCGCATCCGGTTGCGGGTAGCGTCGAATCAGCTGTGCCGCCCATTCACGGGCCTGCGGATTGCCCTTGGCCGGAAGCTGCAGGTCCTGACGCTGAATCTGCTCGGTTAATTGCCCGTCACGCAGCGCGTCGGGCCAGGAAGTCACGGCGTACATCAGCGACTGATCGACCGGCCGACGCCGCTGGAGCCGGAAGTCGCTCATCTGGCGCACGTCGCTCAGCGGCGTCTCGGCCACATCCAGGCTCGGCAGCCACGGCCGCCCGCTGGGCTCCATCACGACGCTGTAACTGATCGAGTCGCCACGCTTGCTCCATTGCGCAATCTGGACCGACTGGGCGCGCGCCGACTGGGACCAGCGACGACCATCGAACTGCTCAAGGGTAAGGCCCCGCCAGTACAGTTGCTGGCGAGGCGGGATCGGGCCGTCGAAACTGGCGCGAAACACCAGCGCCGGCGACTTGCTCAATTCGGCCATGTCACCGGGCGCCATACTGTCCGACAGGCCGGTTATGCCTTTGTTGCTGGGCTGCGGCAGCGACCAGAGCGGGTCGAGCCTGGGGAAAAACAGAAACAGCAGCAGCATCAGCGGTACCGCTTGAAGCAGCAGCTTGAACGCCAGCTTCAAGGTGCCGGACGCCCGACGCGTCAGATCGGACTGCTGCAAGCCGATCAACGCCGCCAACAGCGTCCCGATCGGCAGAATGCTGAACAGCGCCCAGAGCAGGCTGTCCTCGAAGAGGTAGCCGACCACCACGCAGAAAAAGCCGAGAAAAATGAGCACCAGCGCGTCGCGTCGAACCTGCATTTCCAGCATCTTGAGCACGAACGCCGCGATCAACAATGCCGCGCCAGCATCCAGCCCGACCAGACTGCCGCGCGCCAGATAAACCCCGCCTGCGGTGCCGACCAACAGACCCGACTTCACCCAGGTGCCCGGCATGCGTGCCCGCATGCGGAACACTTGCACGCGCCAGACCGTGCAGCCCAGCCACAGCGCGATGATCGACACCGGCAAATGGCTCAGGAACGGCACGATGACCAGCGCCTGCGCCAGTAACAGCCAGGTCAGTGTGTCGCGCGGAATGGGCTGATGCGCGGCGACCTCGGTCTCAGGCTTGCCGGTGGAGGCGGCATCCTTACTCATGAGCGATGCCCGTAGAGCGCCAGCGCGCGCAGGCAGGCTTCTCGGTGCGCTTCGCTACTGTCGACCGATGACAGAAAGCCCGGCAGGCGCAGCGCAAACGGCTGACGACGCTGGGACAGTTCCAGAACCCAGTAACACAACCTCGACAAACGCTCTTCGATGTCGCCGCCCAAGGCCATGAAATCCAGGCACAAATCGTGGCCGCTCAGGTCGGTGAAATCCTTGACCAGCAGGCCCTGGCCTCGTGAATAGGCTTTCCAGTGCAGACGTCGGCGGTTATCCCCGGACTGGTACGCGCGCAGCCCTTGATAATCGTCGACTCCAGCGCTTTGAGTCGCCACGCCGGCATCCTCGGCGTGCGGCTGGAAGCCCTTGAGCATCGGCATCGCACCGGCCAGCGGGCGCGGATAAATCAAGGCGCTCTGCTCCAGATCCAGCCAGCTCCACGCACGCAGAATTCCCAGCGGATATACGCTCTCGACCCGCAGGCGAGGCGCGCGCAACCAGCCGCGCGTCTGCGCGGGCAAGGTCAGTTCGACATCTGTCAGGCCGTCGGCGCCGACGTCGAATTTCTGCAGATGCGCGGCGTCCCAACCCAACCCCAGCGCCTGATGCGCATCGCCGGCACTCTCCAGCCGCAAACGCAGCTGCACCGCTTCGCCCACGAACACCGAGCGGGCAACGCCGGCGCTCAGGACCAGACCGCTGACGTTGCGGTAGGTGTGCAGGATCGCCAGGATGCCGACCGACAGCAGCAGGAAGGCCAGACCATAGGCCAGGCTGTTCTGGTAGTTGATTGCCGCCAGCAGCATCAGCACCAGCATCAGCGCATACATAAGGCCGGTGCGGGTAGGCAGGATAAAGATACGTCGGTGGTCGAGCTGGATACGCGAGGCCGGCGGAATCCTACGCGCCAGCCAGCGCTGCCAGAACGGCTTGAGCTGCTGGATCAAAGCGCTGGCACCTCACGCAACAGCCACTGGACCAGCGCCGCGCCGCCGTGACCGGTCGGATCGGTGCGCTCGCGCAAACGGTGGCCGATCACGGATGGCAACACGGCCTGGACGTCCTCGGGAATCGCGTAATCGCGACCGAGCAACATTGCCCAGCCCCGCGCCGCCGCAATAATCGCCAGGCTGGCGCGGGGCGAAAGCCCGTAGGCGAAGTTGGGCTGGCTGCGTGTTGCGTCCACCAGACGCAACACGTAATCCACCAGCGCATCACTGACCCTGACGTCCCGCGCCTGGGCCTGCAGGGCGCGCAACTCGGCATGGTCGATCACCGGTTGCAGGCGCGGCATCAGCTCACGCCTTGATTCGCCGAGCAGCAAGGCCTTCTCGGCGGCGCGCGCCGGATAGCCCATTGAAATGCGCATCAGAAAACGGTCCAGCTGCGACTCGGGTAGCGCGAACGTGCCGCCGGAACTGAACGGATTCTGGGTAGCGATCACGAAAAACGGATCCGGCAACAGGCGAGTAGCGCCTTCGATCGTCACCTGCCCCTCTTCCATGGCTTCCAGCAGCGCGCTCTGGCTTTTGGGGGTGGCGCGATTGATCTCGTCAGCCAGCACCAGCTCGGCGAAGATCGGGCCCGGATGGAAGGTGAACTGGCCGGTGTCGCGATCAAACACCGAAGTGCCCAGTATGTCGCCCGGCAACAAGTCCGACGTGAATTGGATACGCTGATAGCTCAGCCCGAGGATTTTCGCCAGGGCGTGGCTCAAGGTGGTTTTGCCCATGCCGGGCAAATCTTCGATCAACAAATGGCCGCCGCCGATCAGACACGTCATGGCCAGACGCACCTGCATATCCTTGCCCAGCACCACCTCATTGATGGCGCTCAGGCACGCATCGAGTTTTCTGCTCATCGCAAAGCCCCTCCGGCAACTGCTACATGTCTACTGGGACTGCAAATGATGTCGAGTGTGCGAACACTCTACGACCAGCGTAGGCGTTTTCGCTAGTTTTGGGGGGAACTGCCGGTGCGGCGAGGTGGTGGGGTGGCGGTGGTAGTAGCGGGAGCAGATGCCGCAGACGCCGCCAGGGCTAGCGGCGTCTGCACAAGCCTTCAACGCCCCGCGCGGGATTCGCGGATGTAGAAGCGGGCTTTCTCGGCTTTCTGGGTGCAACCCTCGAATGCTTCGAATTGCTGTTGGGTCTTGGCACCGGTCAGCAGCGACAGGGCCTTGGAGTAGCTGACCGTACCGGCGAAGCCTTCGGCCTTGGCCAGATCCAGTTCATGCCAGGCGCCATCGAGTTGTGTGGCGCAGCTCTCACGGTATCCGGTCTTGCCGGCACAGCCTGCGAGAACCAGGGCGATCAAGGGCAGACAGATCCAGGCTTTCATGGGGTGTTACCTCAGGGGGGAAAGAAGATGCGGGTTTGACGGTATCTTGCAGCAAAAGTGCCGTGATGGCGCGGACGTTTACATCGTCGAAACCACTGTCTCCTGCGGTTTTATCATCGCTGCTCTTCCAACAGCCGATACCCAACCCCCGCTTCGGTCGCGATGTATCGCGGCGCGGTCGGATCGTCACCGAGTTTCTGGCGCAGATGCCCGACAACGATGCGCAGGTAATGCGTGTCTTCGGTGTGGGTCGGGCCCCAGATATCCTTGAGCAGTTGCTGCTGGGTGATGACCCGCCCCGGATGCCGCGCCAGTTGCGCCAGCACTGCGTATTCCTTGCGGGTCAGCGCGATCTCCGTGTCGTCGAGCAGCACTCGTCGGTAAGCCAGATCGACCGTCAACGGCCCGCATTCGAATACCGCCTCGGGCTGGTCAGCACTCGATGCCTGACGCAGCAGAGCACGCACCCGCGCGAGAAACTCCTGGATGCCGAACGGCTTGGTTACGTAATCGTTGGCGCCGGCGTCCAGCGCCGTGACTTTCTGCGATTCACTGGCGCGTACCGAGAGCACCAGCACCGGCACCGCCGACCATTCGCGAAACTCGCTCAATACCTGCTGGCCATCCATGTCCGGCAGGCCGAGGTCGAGCACCAGCAGGTCGGGTTTGCTCAAGGCCGCCATGCTCAGGCCGTCCATGCCGGTGGCGGCTTCCAATACCTTGTAGCCTTGGGAAGCCAGGCTGATGCGTAAAAACTTGCGTATCTGCGGTTCATCGTCGATCACCAGAATGGTGGAGGTCTGACTCATCTGCGCTGCGCCATTGTGGGGTCGGGGTTCGGGTTTCGAAGGGAAAGTGTGTTTAAGCAAAAGTGTGCAAGATTAACCCGGAACTGCGTCACGTTTGTTCCTGCGCTTCGCTCGCCGGTTGATTCTGAAGAGGCAAATGCAGAGTAATGCGGGTGCCGCGACCCTCGATGCCCTCATCAACGCTGACCCGACCGCCGTGCGCACCGACCATGCCCTGACAGATCGCCAGCCCCAGCCCGGTGCCCTGCCCGCCTCGGTCGCCACGGGCGGCGGTGTAGAACATGTCGAATATCTTTGCCCGCTCGGGCGCCGGAATGCCCGGCCCTTCGTCGCTCACCGCAAGAAACAGCTCGCCAGCCTCGATTCCGGCTTCAATCTGCAGGCGCCCGTCAGGCGGTGAAAAACGTGCCGCGTTCTCCAGCACATTGACCAACGCCTGTTCGATCAGTGCGGCATGCACATACAGCAACGGCAACGAGGCCGGCACTTGCGTGCTGACCTGTAACGGCGCGACCACCGTACGCAGCCGATTCAATGCGCTGCCGACAATGTCCGCCGGCGAAACCCAGTCGCGGGCAAGCTTCAGTGCGCCATGTCCCAGGCGAGTCATGTCCAGCAGATTCTGGATGTAGCGGTCCAGCCGCTCGGCTTCGTCCCGCGTGCCCTCAAGCAGTTCGCGCCGATCCGCAAGCGGTATGGCCTCGCCCAGCGCCAGCAGACTGTCGATGCTGCCGCGCATGGCCGTCAAAGGGGTGCGCAAGTCGTGGGACACCGAGGCAAGCAGAGCGCTGCGCAACTGCTCGGTTTCGCCATGCAGGCGCGCAGCTTCCAGCTCCTCGGCCAATTGCGCGCGAGCCAGCGCCTGTGCGAGCGGTTGCGCCAGCGCCGCCAGCAATCGCCGGTGCTGCGCGGTAAACACATTGCCTTCTCTGGGGCAGACGCCCAACAACGCCAACGGGCCTTCTTCGGCCGAAATCGGCCACCACCACCAGCGTCCCGACGGCAGCGTGCCGGTACCGGTGCCCGCCGCCTGGTCGTGCTGCCAGGCCCAGTCGGCAGCGGCGCGCTCGGCTTCGGAAAACTGCGCCGGCGCGCCGCTCTCGACCTTCCACCCGCCTTGCTCGTCGCGGCCGACCAGACACACCTGTAACGCCCGCCAGCCGCTGAAGTGTTGCTCGGCGGCGTTGAACACCGCCTGACGGTCAGTGGCCGCGGTCATCCTGCGCGACAGATCGAGCAGTTCGCTGGTCTGCTCCTGAGTATCGCGCAGCGCCTGCAGTTGCTGACGCTGGCGGGCAGCCAGTTTCCCGGTCAGCGCCGACATCAGCAGAAAGAACAGCAGCGTCAGTACGTCTTCCTCACGCTGGATGCTCAGGGAAAAATTCGGCGGGATGAATAGAAAGTCATAGGCCAGAAACGACAGCGCCGCGCAGACCAGCGCCGGGCCGATGCTGCTGCGCACGGCGACCAGCAGCACGGCGGCGAGAAAGATCAGCGATATGTTCGGCAGTGCCAGCAGGCCGGCAACGCCCCAGGCCAGCGCGCTGGCCAGCAACGTGGCGATCACCGCCAGCCCGTAGTCGAACCACACCAGTTTACGAATCGGCCTGGCGAGAGGTTTTTCCGGGGTGCGCTCGCTGTCGTCGAGCACGCTGATTTCCAGGCCGTGGCCTTCGCGCAGCAGACGCGCTCCGACTCCGCCGCCAAGCAGATGCCGCCACCAGCGGCGCCGCGACTGGCCGACCATCACCAGACTGGCGCGGCGCTCGGCAGCATGTTGCAGCAGCGTGCGGGCGACCTCGCCCGCACGCAGCGACACCACTTCGCCGCCCAGCCGCTCGGCCAGTTGCTGCGCGGTTTGCAAGCGCGTGCGGGCCTGCTCGTCGAGCGTCTGCCCGTCATCGACATGCACCGCGCTCCAGGGCAGATGACGACGTTGCGCGACCCGGCTGGCGTGGCGAACCAGATGATCGGCATTCGCATCGCCATCGATCCCCACCAGCAGCCGACCACGCACCGCCGGCGCCGCCTGGCCCAGCCGTCGATAGCCCTGCGCCAGATCGTTGTCCACTTGCGCGGCCGCGGTCTGCATCGCCAGTTCACGCAGCGCGGTGAGGTTGGTCTGGGTGAAGAATGCGTCGATTGCCGCACGCGCCTGCTCAGGCACGTAAACCTTGCCGTCGCGCAGCCGCTCCAGCAGTTCGCGGGGTGGCAAGTCGATCAGCACCAGATCGAACGCCTCCTGCAGCACCCAGTCGGGCAGGGTTTCGCGCACCTGAACGCCGGTGATGCCGCGCACCTGGTCGTTGAGGCTTTCCAGATGCTGAACGTTGACCGTGGTGTAGACATCGATACCGGCCGCCAGCAGTTCCTGAATATCCTGCCAGCGTTTTGCGTGGCGACTGCCGGGCGCGTTGCTGTGGGCCAGTTCATCGACCAGCACGAGCGCCGGATGCAGCGCCAGCAAGCCGTCGAGGTCCATTTCCTCAAGCGTGATGCCACGGTATTCCGTGCGAACGAGGGGCTGCTGCGGCAGACCGCTGAGCATCACTTCGGTTTCAGCGCGGCCATGGGTCTCCACCACGCCTGCGACAACCCTGACACCCAGACGCAGTTGGGCGTGGGCAGCCTGCAGCATGGCGTAGGTCTTGCCCACGCCCGGCGCAGCGCCGAGAAATACTTTCAGCCGCCCTCTGCCGTCACGGGGCAGTTGGGCCAGCAATGCGTCAGCTCGACCGGAATCGCTCAAATTGTTGACTACCTCGATTGGGGTTTCTGTAACTATCCGTAGGAGCGCGCTTGCCCGCGATCGAGTGCGGAGCGCTCGCAGAATCCGCGACTACTACGCAGCCGATCACGGGCAAGCGCGATCCTACGGGTCATAGCTGCGCGTTACGTGGCGCAGACGGTACCTGATTCAGGCTCATATTCAAGGTCATCACGTTGACCACCGGCGGACCGATCAATGGACGCCGGGTGTTGGCTTCCACCAGCGCCTGAACCTGATCCTGCGGCAGCTGCCGCGCCGCCGCCACGCGGGCGACCTGCCAGTTGGCCGCTTCGGGGGACAGGTGCGGATCGAGGCCGCTACCCGAAGTGGTCAGCAGCGCCAGCGGCACATCGCCCTGGCCCGGGACCGCCAGCCTCGCGGCTTCTTCGGCAATCCGGGTCGCCAGCGCAGGATTGCTCGGCGCCAGGTTGCTCGCGCCACTGGCGACGGTAGCGAAAGCACCCGCCGAGGGCCGTGGCTGGAACCATTGCTCGCCACTGAACGGCTGGGCAATCAGCGCCGAGCCACGAACCCGGCCCTGGTCATCGCGCAGCAGGCTGCCATTGGCCTGGTCGGCAAACGCCACCTGCGCCACGCCGGTGACAACCAGTGGATAAGCCACGCCGGTAATCAGGCTCATCAGCAGAATCAGGCTCATGGCCGGACGTATCACATTGAACATCTGCACATCCTCAATCAGGTAAGGCTGCACGCCGACCGGCATGCAGCACGATCAGCGCGTTCAGGCCAGGCCCAGCACAACCAGCAGCATGTCGATCAGCTTGATGCCCAGAAACGGCACGGCAATCCCGCCCAGACCGTAGATCAGCAGGTTGCGCCGCAACAGTTGAGCGGCACTGGCCGCCTGCACGCGCACACCGCGCAGCGCCAGCGGGATCAGCACGACGATGATCAGCGCGTTGAAAATGATCGCCGACAGAATCGCGCTCTGCGGGCTGGCCAGCTGCATGATGTTGAGCAAGCCGAGCTGCGGATAGATCGCCGCGAACAGCGCCGGTAACACCGCAAAGTATTTGGCCACGTCGTTGGCGATGGAAAAGGTCGTCAGCGCGCCGCGAGTCACCAGCAACTCCTTGCCAACCTGCACCACGTCCAGCAGCTTGGTCGGATCGCTGTCGAGGTCGACCATGTTGGCCGCTTCGCGCGCGGCTTGAGTGCCGTCGTTCATCGCCATGCCGACGTCGGCCTGGGCCAGCGCCGGCGCATCGTTGGCACCGTCGCCGCACATGGCGACCAGGCGGCCCTCATTCTGCTCGTGACGAATGCGTTCGAGTTTCTTTTCCGGCGTGGCTTCGGCCAGCACGTCATCGACGCCCGCTTCGGCAGCAATCGCGGCGGCGGTCAGCGGGTTGTCGCCGGTGACCATCACTGTGCGGATCCCGAGCTTGCGCAATTCGTCGAAACGTTCACGGATGCCTGGCTTGACCACATCCTTGAGATGGATCGCGCCCAATAGCTTGCCGTCGGCGCTGACCAGAAGCGGCGTGCCGCCGGTCTTGGCGATCTTGTCCACTTCACGCGCCAGTGGCGCGGGCAGATCGGCGCGCTGCATGCCGATGAACGCCAGCAGTGAGTCCACCGCGCCCTTGCGGAACACCCGACCCTGATAGTCGACCCCGGACAGCCGCGTGTCGGCACTGAACGGGACGCTCGTTACCGCGCTCAGCGGCGGTTCGCTCAGCGGGTGCAGGTTGCGCAGGAACTCGACAATCGACTTGCCTTCGGCGGTGTCATCGGCCAGAGACGCCAGCAGCGCGCCCTCGCCCAGCTGGCGTGGCGTTACGCCCGGCGCTGCATAGACCGCCGCGCACCGACGGTTGCCGAAAGTGATGGTGCCGGTCTTGTCGAGCAGCAGCACGTGCACGTCGCCGGCCGCCTCCACAGCCCGCCCTGATTTGGCAATCACGTTGAGACGCACCAGACGGTCCATGCCGGCGATACCGATGGCCGACAGCAGCCCGCCGATGGTGGTCGGAATCAGCGTCACCAGGAGTGCCACCAGAAACACCAACGGGAGGTTGCCACCGGCAAAACGGGCAAATGGCTGCAAGGTGATCACCACCAGCAGGAAGATCAGAGTCAGGCCGATCAGCAGGATGTCGAGCGCCACCTCGTTGGGCGTCTTCTGACGTTTCGCGCCTTCGACCAGAGCAATCATGCGGTCCAGGGTCGACTCGCCCGGGTTGGTGCTGATGCGCACCAGCAGCCAGTCGGACACCAGCCGGGTGTTGCCGGTAACGGCTGAGCGATCACCGCCCGACTCACGGATCACCGGCGCGGATTCGCCGGTGATTGCCGCTTCGTTGACCGCGGCGATGCCTTCGATGACTTCGCCGTCGCCAGGAATCATCTCACCCGCTGCCACGCGCACCACATCACCCTTGCGCAGTTCGCTGGCGTTGACCACGCGAAAGCTGCCATTGTCCATGCGGACCCGCGCCTTGAGCCCTTCACTGCCCGCCTTGAGGCTATCGGCGCGCGCTTTGCCGCGGCCCTCGGCCAGGGCCTCGGCGAAGTTGGCAAACAGCACCGTGAACCACAACCACAGAGCAATCTGCACCGCCACCAGAGTGGGCACCTGCGGATCGGGGATCAGACACAAAACCGTGGTCAGAATCGCCGTCAGCTCGACCACCAGCATGACCGGCGAACGTTTGAGCTGACGCGGGTCCAGCTTGACGAAAGCCTGTATCAGCGCCGGCCGCCACAAGGCTGTGATTGCCGTTCTGGCCGGTTCCGCTACAGCCTGGGATTCGGCCTTTTCTACAACATCGACTGGCATATTCATGAAAAATCCTCAGAAGCCCAGGCTCAGGTGTTCGGCGATCGGCCCAAGGGCCAGGGCCGGCAGGAAGGTCAGGCCGCCCACCAGTAAAATGGTCATGGTCAGCAGCGTGACGAACAACGGGCCATGGGTTGGAAAACTGTGCTGGTCGGAAATCGCACCCTGCGGCGCGGCTTTCTTGATGGCCAGACTGCCCGCCAACGCCAGCACCGGCAGGATGTAGCCGAAGCGGCCGATGAAGATCGCAAGGCCCAGCAGCAGGTTGTGGAATATGGTGTTCGCACCAAAGCCGCCGAACGCGGAGCCGTTGTTGGCAGTGGCAGAGGTGTAGGCATAAAGCAGCTGGGAGAAACCGTGCGGTCCGGGGTTGCTGACCGCGCCCGCCGGGCCCGGCAGACTGGCGGCAATCGCACCCAGCACCAGCACCCCGACCGGCATCACCAGCAGCGTCGCCACCAGCAATTGCACTTCGCGTGCCTGCAGCTTTTTGCCCAAGTACTCCGGCGTGCGGCCAATCATGAGTCCGGCGAGGAATACCGCAATCAGTACGTTGAGCAGCAGGCCGTTAAGGCCGACACCAACCCCGCCGAACACCACCTCGCCCAGCATCATGTTGACCAGCGCGACCATGCCGGTCAGCGGATTGAGGCTGTCGTGCATGCCGTTGACCGAGCCGTTGGACGCTGCGGTCGTCGCAACCGACCAGAGCACGGTGCCGGTAGTACCGAAGCGGGTTTCCTTGCCTTCCAGCGGCGCGGTCTGCTCCACGCCGACAAGGTTCAGCGCCGGGTTGGGCTGATGCTCGGCCCACAACGACAGGCCGCCGCCAATCAGCAGCAACGCCAGCATGCAGCCCAGAATCGCCCGGCTCTGGCGCATGTCCTTGACGTAATGACCGAAGGTGAACACCAGCGCCGCCGGAATCAGCAGGATCGACACCAGCTCCAGCAGGTTGCTCCAGGCCGTGGGGTTTTCAAACGGATGCGCCGAGTTGACGCCGAAGAAACCGCCGCCATTGGTGCCCAGTTGCTTGATCGCGATCTGGCTGGCGGCGGGCCCCATTGGCAAGGTCTGAGACACGCCTTGATCGGCGCCTTGCAGCGTCAGCGCATCGACATAATGCGCGAAGTTCTGCGGCACGCCTTGCCAGACCAGCAGCAATGCAAGGCCCAGGCTGATCGGCAGCAGACCGTAGAGCGTAGCGCGGGTCATGTCGACCCAGAAGTTGCCCAGGCTCTGCGACGAGCGCCGGCTGATGCCCCGACACAGCGCGACCAGTACCGCCAGGCCGGTGGCGGCGCTGACGAAATTCTGCACGGTCAGGCCGACCATCTGGCTCAGATAGCTCAGCGAGGCCTCGCCGCTGTAGGCCTGCCAGTTGGTATTGCCGACAAAGCTCATGGTGGTGTTGAACGCCAGAGACCATTCCATGCCCGGCAACTGCTGCGGGTTGAGCGGCAACGCGTCCTGAAACAGCAGAATCAGAAACAGCAGGACGAAGCCCGCGAGGTTGAACGCCAGCAAGGCCAGCGCGTAGTGCTTCCAGGATTGCTCCACCTGCGGGTCGACGCCGGAAATCCGGTAGCAGATTCGCTCGACCGGCCCCAGCACCGGGCTCAGCCAGGTACGCTCGCCTTCCATGACACGGTAGTAAAAGCGCCCAAGCCAGGGCGCGGGCACCAGCAACAGTGCCAGGAAAGCCACAATCAACAGATAGTCGTAACTGTGCATGGCCGCTCCTAGTTCCGGTCGGCGCGTAGCAGCGCCACCAGCAGATAGACGAACAGCCCCGCCCCCATCAGCAGAGAAACACCATCCATAACGCTCATCGAAATCCCCCTTGTACGGCGAGTGCCGCGTGGGAGGCATTGTCCGCAGCCAAGGCGTAAAGGAACGAGATCGACGGGTGACGTCATCCGTAAAGAAGCTGTAAAAACCGCGCGGCAGTCGGACTGGCGGGACCGTCACTGTCATCTTTGACAGGTTTCAAGGCCTGCGCGAGGCGGTATCGTGAAGCAGTGTTGGCACAGAGCAGGAGCTCGTGATGAATAGTGTGGAACGATTCTCGGATGGCGTTACGGACAACGCCGGAGAAACGACGGCAGTGGGCGTCCAGCTCACCGCCAAAGAGCATGAGGTGCTGGGTTGGGCCGCGTTGGGAAAATCGTCCTGGGAGATTTCCCGGATTCTGGGGCGAACGGAAGCGGCGGTGAACTTCCACCTTGGCAATATCCGTCGCAAGTTCGGCGTGCATTCGATGAAGGCGGCGCTGGTCAAGGCGATCCAGCAAAGGCTCATTCTGCTCGAATGAACCGCAGCGACTCGACACGGTGGCTTTGTGTCGGGATGAGTGCCGACGACTAACTTGCCAAGCCGTTCGAGCCCCGCGAGGTGTCCCCTACCGCTGCGTACGCACCCGCTCGCTGCCGACCCAGTCGGTGAGCAGGCTGTAGGCCACCGCCAGCAGGGTCGGGCCGATGAACAGCCCGATGAAACCGAACGCCAGCAGGCCGCCAAACACGCCCAGCAGCACGATCACCAGCGGCAGGTTACCGCCACGGCTGATCAGGTAAGGCTTGAGCACGTTATCCACGCCGCTGACGACGAACATGCCCCAGATGCCGAGGAAAATCGCCATGCCGTATTCGCTCTGCCAGACCAGCCAGGCCGTGGCGGGCAGCCAGATCAGCGGCGGCCCCATCGGAATCAGGCTGAACACGAACGTCAGAATGCCCAGCACCAGCGCGCCCGGAATGCCGGCGATCAGGAAGCCGATCAACGCCAGCACCGCCTGCGCGGCCGCCGTACCGATCACGCCGTTGACCACCCGTTGCACGGTTCCGGCCACCAGATCGAGATAGTACTGCGCGCGGTCGCCGATCAGGCGCTCCAGCAGGCTGAGCACAAACGCCGCCAGGCGCGGGCCGTCGCGATAGAAGAAGAAGGCGAACACGATGCTCAGCGTCAGTTCCAGGATGCCGCCGCCGATCTGCGCGCTGCGCGCCAGCAGCCAGTTACCGACCTCGCCCAGATAGGGCCGGACGGTGGTCATGAACGCCGCGCCCTGCTGGTCGATGGTGTTCCAGATACCGACCAGTCGCTCGCCGACCAACGGAAGACCTGCCAGCCAGGCCGGTGGATCGGGCAGGCCGTCGACCTGCACATCCTTGATGAAGCCGGTGGCGTCACGCACATGATCCGCGAGGTTGAAACCCAGCCAGACCAGAGGCGCGGCGACCAGCACCAGCCAGCCCAGGCTCATCGCCAGTGCCGCTAGGGATTCGCGGCCTTTGAACCAGCGCGTCAGCAGCCGCATCAGCGGCCAGCTGGCAAAGGCGAGCACCGCGCCCCAGACCAGCGCCGACCAGAATGGCGCCATGACCCACAGGCAAGCCCCGAACAGCGCCAGGAGCAGGATCTGCACCAGCAGTCGATCATTGTTGAACATGAGTCACTCACTGCGCAGGAATCGGAAGGACAAAGCATAACGGCGAACGCACGTGACGTCAGCGTTCGTTCGAGCCAGCGCCGGACAGCCCTAGCGAATCAATTCAAGCACCAGCCCTTTGACGTCTTTGCCGCCTGCTTCAAGGCGCGCCGCGCGCACGCCTTTGGCGATCAACGCATCGCGCCAGGCCTGGGCGCTGACACCGGAGACCGTGGCGCGCAGGGTGCTGTCCAGATTCAGGCCCCGCGAGAGCAGTGTCACCCACTGTTCCTGCGGTTCGCCGCCGAGCCGGGGCAGATCGAGTCGACCGGTGCTCTTGAGCTGGCGTAGCAAGGTAGCGGAAGTTGGCAGCAGCTCGCCCAGCGGCACGGCGGCTTCAAACTGCTCGACATGCAGGTAAGCGCGGCGGTTGCCACGCGTGATGGCGTACAGGGCAACCAGCGTTTCGCTTTTCGGTTCCGCCAGGCGCAGCAGCAGATAAGCCTGTCGGTCGTCCGCGCCATACAGCCGCGCGTTGCCGAAAACTTCGTTGGCCCACAGGCTGCTTTCGCCGCAATCCCGCGCCTGACACCAGAACAGCAACTCGGCGCCCTGCTTTTGCAGCGCTTCGCGTGCCACGGTGAAGGCGTCGTCTGAACTGTGTTCGGCGGGCAGCTGATAGGTAATGGAGGTCAGGTTACCGCGAGCGCCAGCCTGACCGTCATAGCGCAACTGGTTGCTGATCTTGCGGATAGAGCTCATCGGATAAATGCGCTCCACCTCGGCGGCCGGTCGATAGTCGACGATCTGCGAGTCGGCGACCCGCGGCAGGATGTCGAGATCCGCGCTGCCCGGCGCGTCAGCCGCAACGGCGCAGATACTGACCAGCGACAGGCAGAAAGTCAGCAGCGGAGCACAGGTTGAACGCATGGGTGCTCTCACAGAAAAAGGTGCAGGCAAAGGAAGCGGGCGGAGCCGCCAGGGAAGCGACGAGGTAAGGTAGCGCAAAGGTCCATCGTGATTGACTCCTGTTTCAACCCGCCCAGCGTCGGCAGTTGCCGGCTGCAAGTCAAGACGCAGCGAAGAAGCGATTGAAACAGTCTGCGACAGCGGCGGCCCCCGTAACGTCGTCCAGGTGCAGGTGATGGCCGCCGGGAAGGGTCTGGACCTCGAAGGGCAGTTGCTCCAGCAGCTCGCGGTTTCGGATCAGCAGGCCGTTCCGCGCCACGATCAGTCGAGTCGGGCATGCAATCCGCTCGACGAACGCCATGGCCTGTTCCGGGGTAAAGCGAACCGCCGACGGGAGCGTCAACCGGCTGTCGCTGCGCCAGGTGTAACCGCCAGGCACTGGCATCAGAGCGCGTTGAGCGAGCAGCTCGGCCGCTTCACGACTGACCGCGAGCGCGCCCTTCATCCGCGCCTGGATGGCACGGTCCTGATCCTGATAAACCGGTTTGTTCTTGCCCGACAGCGCTTGCTGCGCCTTCAACGCCATGCCCATCCGCTCGGCGGCCGATTCGGCCTGCGCGGTAAGCGGCACCAGTCCGTCGATCAGCGCCAGGTGCGTGACCCGTTCGGGCAGCGAACCGGCGAGGATGACCGCGACAATCGCGCCCAGCGAGTGACCAAGCAAGGCGAAACGCTCCCAGCCCAATTGTTCGGCGACCTGCAGTACGTCGAACACGTAATCGGCCAGCGTATAGCCCGCTCCGGCCGGTCTATGATCGGAGTGACCATGACCGGCCAGATCCAGGGCAACGATGCGCAGCCCTTCGAGGCGCGGCGCGAGCATCGCAAAACTGTTGGCGTTGTCCAGCCAGCCATGTAGTGCGATGACGGGCGTGCCGTCCGGCGGCCCGAACAAGTGCGCCGCCAGCTCGATATGTCCCAGGTTCAGGCGGATTTCTTCAACAGCGTGGGTCATGAATGGGCTCGGGCCGTGCGCCGGGCTTCCCAGCGAGTGAACAGTGACTTGAGCAGATGCGCGGTGTCATGCGGGCGCTCAAGAGGAAACATGTGCCCGCCAGGCATCGACAGGTACTCGCCGTCACGCAGGCGTCGAACCAGATAGCCGTGATGCGGCATCACCACGCGGCTGTGACGCCCGCGAACCATCGCCAGCGGTACTTTCAAGTGGCGGGTCGGCAACGGGCTGGTGTGCGGCACGCTGCGGTAGATGCTGATTTCGGTGGCGGGATCGAAGCGCAGGCGAAGCTGCTCGCCGTCGGCCAGCAGGCCATGTTGCAGGTACGCCTCGAAGCAATCGGGGTCGAAGCGTCGAAACAGCGTCTTGCTGGCGAAATAAATGCGTGCAGCCTCAAGGTCACTGAACGCTTCGCGCCGCCCCAGTGTGCGTCCTGCCGGGGTGATCCGGTCGATGAACCCCCAGCGCTTGGCCGCGCGAATGAACAGCTGATCCGCCAGACCCAGAACCGGCGAGTCGAGCATGACCACGCCCCGGTACAACTCAGGGCAGCGCAGCGCGGCATGAAAATGCAGCAGCCCGCCCAGAGAATGCCCCACGCCCCAGACCGGACCAGTCTGGTCTCGCAAGTGATGGATCAGCTCATCCACCAGATTCAGCCAGTTGTCGTTGACCGGAAATCGCGGATCATGGGCGTGCTGCTCCAGATGCGCCACTGCGTATTCGGGGGCCAGCGCGGCGAACAGCTTGCCGTAGGTGGCCGAAGGAAAACCATTGGCGTGAGCAAAGAAGATGGGTTGCGGCATGCCGACACACTCAGGGGTCTGACGAGTCATGATTGTGCGTAGCGGCAGCACTTCGGGCAATGACCGGAAGCGCCATCGAGGGCGGCACTCCGGCCACGGGCCATCAGCTTCAACGCCTCAGCGCGCGGGTGGTTGCTCGCCATGCGGTACGACCGCGACGGTCAACCGGGAGATGCAGGCGGGCTTGCCTTCATCGTTATGGATGCGAATGTCCCAGACGTGGGTGGTGCGCCCCAGATGCACAGGGCGTACAACGCCGGTAACGCGTCCGGCTTTGACCCCGCGCAGATGGTTGGCGTTGACTTCCAGCCCGACACAGAAGTACTTGGCCGGATCGGCCACCAGATAACTGGCCATCGACCCCAGCGTCTCCGCCAGCACCACCGAAGCACCACCGTGCAGCAAACCGAACGGCTGATGGGTGCGCTGGTCGACTACCATGCTGGCGGTCAGCGAATCCTCGGTGAAAGACTCGAAGCGAATGTCCAGCGCCTCGCCGATGGTGTTCTTGCCCGCTGCGTTCAGTGCTTCGATATCCGGGGTAGCGCGCCACACTGTCATATCCATTCCTTTTTCGTGAAAGTGGTCTGCAAAAATCCGCTGTTGTCAGTGCAGGTCGATCAAACGTGATGTACGCCCAGTAACCGCATGCCGCCGGCCAGCACATGCTCGCCTTCCAGTTCGGCCAGGCTGGCGGTGCTCATGGGCTCGGCATGCTGGTAACTGCCATTGACCAGCAAGCCGATCAGCGCACCGACCAGAGGCTGGTGACTGACCAGAAGCACCTCGTCGAGGTTCAAGGTATCGAGCTCGGAGAGCACCCGACGCGGATCGCTGTCAGGCGTCAGCCACGGCACGGTGACCACTGCTTCAGCCCGGTCCAGCACTTGCCGCGCTTGTTCAGCGGTCTGTTGGGCACGCACGTACGGACTGGCGATGATCCGCTGCAATGGTTTGCCCAACAGCTGGCGAGCGCTTTCGATTACCTGATCGCGTCCACGGGTGGTCAGCTCACGCGCCGCATCGCTGGCCGCCCTGGGCTCGGCTTCACCATGGCGCAGAATCCAGACTTTCATAGACGCGGCTCTTCGTCGCGAACCGGGTGCGGCGCGGGCTCGACGAAATGCGCGCTCTCGCCTTCCGGCGCGCGCGGAGTCGGCCAATCGGCGAACGGCCAGGGTTTCTGATCGCTGTGAAAGGTGCCGAAGCGCCCGATCTGCGCCAGAAACTGGCTGAGACTGTCGCCCAGGTCCATCAGGCTCCGGCTCGGCGCGCCGTATACCAGGCGGTACACCAGCTGGATCAGCACGACGCCGGCAAGCACCAGTTCCGCCACTTGCCAGACCACCAGAAACACCAGCATCCACAGGATGCGCAGCAGGATCGATTCGTTTTTCTGCAGCCTCGACTCGTTCAAAGCCTTCTCCCTGTCACGTTTGAATTCAGTTGAAACCGGTGGTCGATATAAAGTCGACGTCCGTCTTGGGTTCGGCGCGCATCAGCGCTTCGATGACCTGATTGAGCGTACGGCCTTCGAAAAGAATTGCATGCAGCCCCGCGACCAGCGGCATGTAGACCTGCATTTCCTGAGCCTTGACCTTGAGCACCTTGAGCGTGTTCACGCCTTCGGCCACTTCGCCCAGGCGGGATACTGCTTCGTCCAGCGTCAGGCCCTGGCCCAGCGCGTGCCCCACTTGATAGTTACGGCTCTTGGGCGACGAGCAAGTGACGATCAGATCGCCGACGCCGGCCAACCCCAGAAAGGTCATGGGATTGGCGCCCAGGCTGACCGCGAATCGCGTCATTTCCGCGAGTGCCCGGGTGATCAGCATGCTCTTGGTGTTCTCTCCCATTTCCAGCGCAACCGCCATGCCGGCGATAATCGCATAGACGTTTTTCAACGCTCCGCCAAGTTCCACGCCGAACCGATCGGTGCTGGCGTATACGCGGAAGGTGCGACCATGCAGCGCCGCCTGAACCTGACGACACAGGTCTTCGTCTTCGCTGGCCACAACCGTGGCGGTGAGTGCATCTTCGGCGATTTCACGGGCCAGGTTCGGACCTGACAACACGCCGATGCGAGCCACGGGAACGATCTCTTCGAGGATCTGACTCATCAACTTGAAGCTTTGCGCCTCGATGCCCTTAGTCAGGCTGACCAGCATCTTGCCCTCAAGACGCGCGACATGCGGCGCGAGCACGGAGCGCAACGCGCCGGACGGCAGGGCCACGAAAACCAGCTCGCTGCCTTCGAGGGTCACGGCCAGGTCGGTGACCGGCTCGACCTCCGGGCGCACCTTGATGCCTTTGAGATAGCGAGGGTTCTCGCGATGCACGCGGATCGCCTCGGCTTGTTCGGGGTCGCGCATCCACTGGCGTACCTGACGGCCATTCTGCGCCAACAGGTTTGCAATGGCGGTACCGAAGCTGCCACCACCAAGAACCGCAACAGGTTGCTGCATGGTCATATAGCCATCCATCCAGAGCCATCATCTGGCGATGGCCGCATTATACGGAGCGCCACGGCATCGGCCAGCGCTTAACGTCACTCATCGCTCAAGCGCCCGCAAAGATGGCGCAATACCGGCCACAAGTTCACTGGCAAAGCGGCCGATCTCGGTTACCATGCGCCGACCACCTGAATTCGTAACAATCCGTACCGTGCGCGCCTTGCAGGTAATGAGGCTGTCATGACCGGAATTACCCGCCTACGGGCAGGGACGTAATGATCCAGCACCAAACTTTCTGTCAACGCCGTCGGGGAAGCTGCCGATGACCCCACGCAATTGGGACATCCATACCCGCACCCAGATCATCAGCCTCGGCCCTGCCCTGCTGCTGACGCTGCTGCTGATCGGGTTCTTCACCTTCGTCCGCATCCAGGACCTGCGTCAGGAGCTCAACCACACCGGCCAGCTGATCGCCAACCAGCTGGCACCGGCCTCGGAACCGGGCGTGGTGCTGGGCGACATGGACGCTCTGACCGGCCTGATGCGCGCGACCTTGTCCATGCCCAATGTCCGTTACGTGGAAATCCAGGACAGCGCCAACAACGTACTCGTCTATATAGAGCAACCGGCGCAGGACGAGCCCCACTCCCGTCAGATGGAAATCTTCCAGGCGCCGATCCATGCGCCACACGCCGGCATGCTGCGCAGCGCCGCCAGTGCGGGCAACGCTGCTACGTCCACGGCCGAGCATTACATGGGGCGGGTGCTGGTAGGCATGTCCAGCGAAGCGTTCAGTCGCCGTCAGCAGGAAATTCTGCTCAAGGCCGGCATTCTGGCGCTGTGCGCCCTGACGTTTACCTTCCTGCTCGCGCGGCGTCTGGCGCTTAGCCTGGCGCAGCCGATCAGCGACATGGGCGAAGCGCTCAAAGCCATGCAGCAGGGCGACTACAGCACGCCGTTGCCCGTCAGTGACGATGCCGAGCTGGGAGCACTGGCACGGCACATCAATAATCTGGCCGCCAACCTCGACAGGGCCAGCCTTGAGCAGCAACGCTCCATGGCGCAACTGATCCAGACCCGGGAGGAAGCCGAGCAGGCAAACCGCGCCAAATCCGATTTTCTGGCGATGATGAGCCATGAATTGCGTACGCCGATGAACGGTGTACTGGGCATGCTGCAGCTGATGGAAACCACCCGGATGACTGACGAGCAGGCCGAATATGCGGCGTTGGCTACTGAGTCGACCGAACACCTGTTGCGCGTCATCAACGACATCCTCGACTTCTCGCGCATCGAGCGCGACGCGCTGCAAATGGAAGGCATCGAATTCAATCTCGCCGATCTGGTCAACGCCTCTGTTCAGGCGTTCAGCCACAACGCGCTGCAGCGCAAATTGCATCTGGAACTGGAATTGCAACCGGGCCTGGACGCTCTCAAGGTGCTCGGCGACCCGACGCGCATCCGCCAGATTCTGGTCAATCTGATCGGCAACGCACTGAAGTTCACCGAAGTCGGCAGCGTGCGCGTCTCGGCCAACTGGCTCATGGACGGCGCCGACACGGTGCGGTTCACCTGCACGGTGCGCGACACGGGGATCGGCATTCACGCCGACCGGCTTGAATCGATGTTCGATGCCTTCAGGCAGGCAGACAGCTCCATTTCCCGGCGTTACGGCGGGACCGGTCTGGGATTGCCCATCGCTCGTACGCTGGCCGAACGCATGGGCGGAAGCCTGCAAGCACAAAGCGACGTAGGCGCGGGTTCGGTGTTCACCTTGCGGATCCCGCTTCTTCTCGCCGCGCCAGCAAACGCGGAGATGCGCCATTCGGGGGCCGATCTGCTGAACCGCGACCGTCCTTTCAAGGTGCTGCTGGTCGAAGACAACGCCGTGAACCGCACCGTGGTTCAGGCCATGCTGCACAGTCTGGGCTGCGAGGTGGAAGTGGCAGTCAATGGCGAACAAGCGGTGAGCATGGCCCAGCTGGGCAGTCATTCGCTGATCCTGATGGATTGCCGACTGCCGGTCATGGACGGTTATCAGGCCACTCGTCAGATCAGGCAGCTCCCCGGCCTTCAAGAGGTACCGATCGTCGCCTTGACCGCCAATGCATTGCAGGGCGACCGTGACGCCTGTTTACAGGCGGGGATGGACGACTACCTCGCTAAGCCCTTCAAACATGCTGATTTGCAGCAGGTTTTACAGCGCTGGTTGTCGTTTCGGACACCCGTGACTGGCGATAAATGCTAAATTGCGGCAATCTTTACCGACAGATCGACCAGTGCGGTCGCTCGGATGACACAATTCAGTGCACAGGTGTACATTCATTTTCCCTCGCGCTGTGACTTTCACTACAACGCAACAGTCTATGACTAGGCTGCCAGATATGTCCTGGCGTATCACTCCGCCAGGACTGGCGTTTGGGCCAGTGGCGCCCCAACCAGCCGCACAAGATCATTGAGGAGCTCGCATGACCAAACAACACGCCTTTACCCGGGAAGACCTGCTGCGCTGCAGTCGTGGCGAGCTGTTTGGCCCTGGTAACGCGCAATTGCCCGCCCCTAACATGCTGATGGTTGATCGCATCACCTACATCAGCGAAGAAGGCGGCAAGTACGGCAAGGGTGAATTGGTCGCCGAACTGGATATCAATCCGGACCTGTGGTTTTTCGCTTGTCACTTCGAAGGCGACCCGGTAATGCCTGGCTGCCTGGGCCTTGATGCCATGTGGCAACTGGTAGGCTTTTATCTGGGCTGGCAGGGCAATCCCGGCCGCGGTCGCGCCCTGGGTTCAGGTGAAGTGAAGTTTTTCGGCCAGGTTCTGCCGACCGCCAAGAAAGTCACCTATAACATTCAAATCAAGCGCACCATGCGCGGCAAACTGGTCCTGGCAATCGCCGAAGGCACCGTGAGCGTCGATGGTCGCGAAATCTACAGTGCCGAGGGACTGCGTGTCGGCCTGTTCACTTCCACTGAAAATTTCTAAGGGTACTCGCATGCGCCGCGTCGTTATCACTGGTCTGGGTATTGTTTCCTGCTTGGGCAATGACAAAGACACCGTCACCGCTAACCTGCGTGCTAACCGCCCTGGCATCCGCTTCAACCCGGAATATGCCGAAATGGGTCTTCGCAGCCAGGTTTCCGGCTCCATCGACCTCAACCTCGAAGAACTGATCGACCGCAAGATCTTCCGCTTCGTCGGCCACGCAGCTGCGTACGCTTACCTGGCCATGAAAGACGCCATCGCCGATTCGGGCCTGACCGAAGAGCAGGTTTCCAACGTGCGTACCGGCCTGATCGCCGGCAGCGGCGGCGCTTCGACCCTGAACCAGATGGAAGCTCTGGACACCTTGCGCGAAAAAGGCGTCAAGCGTGTCGGTCCATACCGTGTGACCCGCACCATGGGCAGCACCGTATCGGCCTGCCTGGCGACGCCGTTCAAGATCAAGGGCGTGAACTACTCCATCTCCTCCGCCTGCGCCACCAGCGCACACTGCATCGGCAACGCCGTCGAGCAGATCCAGCTGGGCAAGCAGGACATCGTCTTTGCTGGTGGCGGTGAAGAAGAGCACTGGAGCCAGTCGTTCCTGTTCGACGCCATGGGCGCGCTGTCCACCCAGTACAACGAAACGCCGGAGAAGGCCTCCCGTGCTTACGACGCCAAGCGTGACGGTTTCGTCATCGCCGGCGGCGGCGGCATGGTCGTGGTCGAAGAGCTGGAACACGCTCTTGCCCGCGGTGCCAAGATCTACGCGGAAATCGTCGGCTACGGCGCGACCTCCGACGGCTATGACATGGTGGCTCCAAGCGGCGAAGGCGCAATCCGCTGCATGCAGATGGCGCTGTCCACCGTTGAAGGCCCGATCGACTACCTCAACACCCACGGCACCTCGACTCCGGTCGGCGACGCCAAGGAGATGGAAGGCGTGCGCGCAGTGTTCGGCGACAACGCACCGGCCATCAGTTCGACCAAGAGCCTGTCGGGTCACTCGCTGGGCGCCGCAGGCGTTCACGAAGCGATCTACTGCTTGCTGATGATGGAAAACAACTTCATCGCCGGCTCCGCCAACATCGACGAACTCGATCCGGTGGTTGGAGATATGCCGATCCTGCTCGAAACGCGTGAAGAGGCCAAGATCGACCAGGTCATGAGCAACAGCTTCGGCTTCGGTGGCACCAACGCCACTCTGGTACTGAAGCGCTGGCAGGGTCAGTAATTCAGATCCGCAGTTACTGAGAAGGCGCCTTTCGAGGCGCCTTTTTTGTGCCTGCAGAAGGGCGCGTGTCGGCGAACAGCCTACGCGGTTTGCCTGATACGGCGCGTCGTATATGTCGCGGGCAAGCGCGCCGCTACAAACTGATCCGCCGCGAGCGAGAAGTCGGCGCATTTAGGGAGAACAACGCAATGCTCACCATCAAGCCCCGCGTCGAGGATGTGGAAGGACAGCCCATTCTGCGTCCGCTACCTTCCGCGCGGTGCCGCAGCGTCGGCCCGTTCGTATTTTTCGATCACATGCTGGAAACCGTTTTCCCGTCCGGCAGCGGCATGGATGTTCGCCAGCATCCCCATATTGGGCTGTCGACGCTCACCTATCTGTTCGAAGGGCAACTGCAGCACAAGGACAGCCTGGGCAGCGATCAACGCGTCCGGCCCGGCGACGTGAGCTGGATGACCGCCGGGCGGGCGATTGCCCATGTAGAACGCACGCCCCCCGAGTTACTGGCCAGCGGCTCGCGATTCCACGGCTTGCAGGTGTGGCTTGCTTCCCCGGTCGAACACGAACAAGGCGATGGACACTACAGCCATCATCCAGCGGCCACCCTTCCCGTCCGCGACTCTATGGGCATCGCCATTCGCATGATCGCCGGACACGGTTTTGACCTGATATCCCCGGTGCCAGTGCTGTCACCGACGCTATACGCCGAACTGCACCTGCAAACCGCCACGACGCTGCTGATCCCGACCGAACATCAGGAGCGTGCGCTGTACGTGCTGGATGGCGATGCGTCGGTGGATGGCGAGCCCGTCGAGCCACGCAGCCTCATCGTGCTGGAGCCCGGGCAAGCTGTGAACCTGTGCGCCGAGAGCGACTGCCACGCCGTTCTGATTGGCGGTGCGGCCCTGGACGGGCCGCGAAGGATGAACTGGAATTTTGTGGCGAGCGACATCGGGCTGATCAAAGAAGCCCGACGCCGTTGGGCAGCGCAAGACTGGCCGGTAGTGCCAGGCGAGACGGGACGGATCGAATTGCCTTGAGGCTCCTGCACATGGATCTGGCGCCCTGCCTGATACTCCGCAACAGCGACGGCACTGGACAAAGGACCCGTAGGAGCGCGCTTGCCCGCGAACGTCTTTATCCAGTGCGCCTGACACAGCGCGTCGCATCGGTCGCGGTCGCGGGCAAGCGCGCTGCTACAGGCTGGTATGCCACAGCTTGCGCGTTGCGCTGAAACTCATGCTTATGCGAACACTTCGCTCAGCAGATCATGCATCGACTTGAAGGCGCGCTTGGCCACCTTGGCGTCGTACATCATCATGCCCGGCACGTTGGCGTGCGGATCGGTGAACGAGTGGAATGCACCACCGTAGCTGTGCAGCTGCCAGTCCACGCCTGCGGCATTCATTTCTTCCTCGAAGGCCGGGAGCTGCTCCTTTGGCACCAATGGGTCTGACGCGCCGTGCAGGACCAGCACCGAGCCCTTGATATTGTTTGCGTCGGCCGGGTTCGGCGTATCCAGCGTGCCATGGAACGAGATGGCCGCTTTCAGCTCGGCACCGGTACGCGCCAACTCAAGCGCACAGCAACCGCCAAAACAGAAACCAAAGGTCGCAATCCGCGTCTCGTCCAGTGACACACCTGCCTGACTCAACAACTGATCCAGGCCTGCCTGCATGCGCTTGCGCAACAGCGCACGGTCGTTTTTCAGCGGCATCATCGCCGCGCCTGCCTCGTCATTGTTGCCTGGACGCAAGGTCTGGCCGTACAGGTCAGCCAGCAACACAACGTAGCCTTGCTCGGCGACTGCCTTTGCAATTTTCTCGGCGCCCTGACTGACGCCCATCCAGTTAGGGGCCATCAGCAGGCCGGGGCGCGGGGCCGGCGCGTCGGCGTCGTACACCAGGCGGCTTTCAAAAGGTTGGCCATCGATCTGGTAGACCACGGGGCGGACAGTAATGGTGCTCATCGCTGACTCCTGACTCGGAAAGGAAAAGGGAAATCTTGAAATCAGAAAACCCGCCGAAGCGGGTTTTCTGTCAAACGGTCATCAAACCGACAGTTCGACCAACAGCTTGTTCAGACGACGGACATAAGCGGCCGGGTCCTTGAGGCTGTCGCCAGCGGCCAGTGCCGCCTGATCGAACAGGATGTGGGACAGATCGCCGAAGCGCTCTTCGTTCTGCTCCGCATCCAGCTTGCCGATCAGCGGGTGAGCCGGGTTGAATTCGAAGATCGGCTTGGAATCCGGCACCTTCTGGCCGCTGGCTTCCAGGATCTGACGCATTTGCAGACCCAGGTCCTGTTCGCCAATCGCCAGAATCGCTGGAGAATCGGTCAGGCGATGGGAAACCCGCACTTCGCTGACGGACTCGCCCAAGGCGGTTTTCAGGCGTTCAATCAGGCCTTCCTTGTCCTTGGCGATTTCTTCCTGAGCCTTCTTGTCTTCTTCGGAATCCAGTTTGCCCAGATCCAGATCACCACGCGCCACATCGACGAAGCCCTTGCCGTCGAAATCGCTCAGGTAGCTCATCAGCCACTCGTCGATACGGTCGGTCAGCAGCAGCACTTCGATGCCTTTCTTGCGGAACACTTCCAGGTGCGGGCTGTTCTTGACCTGAGCGTAAGACTCGCCGGTGAGGTAATAGATCTTGTCCTGACCTTCCTTGGCGCGAGCCAGGTAGTCGGCCAGAGACACGCTCTGCTCGCCACTGTCATCGGAGGTCGATGCGAAGCGCAGCAGACCGGCGATCTTTTCCTTGTTGGCGAAGTCTTCGGCCGGACCTTCCTTGAGCACCTGACCAAAGTTCTTCCAGAAGCCCTTGTACTGCTCCGGTTCGTTCTTGGCGAGTTTCTCCAGCATGTCCAGGACGCGCTTGGTCAGCGCCGACTTCATCGAGTCGATGATCGGATCTTTCTGCAGGATTTCACGGGATACGTTCAGCGACAGGTCGTTGGAGTCGACCACGCCCTTGATGAAACGCATGTACAGCGGCAGGAACGACTCGGCCTGATCCATGACGAACACGCGCTGGACGTACAGCTTCAGACCACGCGGCGCTTCGCGCTGATACAGGTCGAACGGTGCGCGGGCCGGTACGTACAGCAGCGAGGTGTATTCGAGCTTGCCTTCAACCTTGTTGTGGCTCCAGCTCAGCGGGTTCTCGAAGTCATGGGCAACATGCTTGTAGAACTCCTGGTATTCCTCGTCCTTCACGTCGGTGCGCGAACGGGTCCAGAGCGCGCTCGCGCGGTTGACCGTTTCCCACTCGGCAGCCTGGGCTTCTTCACCTTCAGCGGGCGCCTGTTCTTTAGGCAGCTCGATCGGCAGGGCGATGTGGTCGGAATACTTCTTGATGATGTTGCGCAGGCGGTAACCGTCGGCGAATTCTTCCTCACCGTTTTTCAGGTGCAGGACGATGCGGGTGCCGCGCTCGGCCTTGTCCAGGGTAGCGACTTCGAACTCGCCTTCGCCCTTGGACGACCAGTGCACGCCTTCGCTGGACGGCAACCCGGCGCGACGGCTGAATACTTCGACCTGTTCGGCAACGATGAAGGCAGAGTAGAAGCCCACGCCGAACTGGCCGATCAGGTGCGAATCCTTCTTCTGATCACCCGACAGGTTTTTCATGAAATCAGCGGTGCCGGATTTGGCGATGGTACCCAGATGGGTAATCACATCTTCACGGCTCATGCCGATGCCGTTGTCTTCGAGAGTGACGGTCTTGGCGTCCTTGTCGAAGCTCACACGGATTTTCAGCTCGGCGCCGCCTTCCAGCAGCTCCGGCTTGGACAAGGCTTCGAAACGCAGTTTGTCGACCGCGTCGGACGCGTTCGAGATCAATTCACGAAGGAAAATTTCCTTGTTGGAATACAGCGAATGGATCATGAGGTGCAGCAGCTGCTTTACCTCGGTCTGGAAGCCCAGGGTTTCCTTTTGAGTTTCCACACTCATGGTCATCAAACTCCGATCTGGATGGCATAAGCCGCCACGGCGAGGCCTTTGCCCGTGTGGCGGCGGGTAGTCATCAAGTTGGGGGCTGGGTAGAGAATTTCAAGGGCACGAAGAACCGAATGGTGACGTTCGTCGGTCTGCACGCTGACGCACGGACCACCGCCACCCTGCCCCGGCGGTTTGAATGCATATGCCTGACGCACTTATATCGATGCTTATATAAGGGCAACGGCGGGTCCGGTTTCTGATTACAAAACGCAAAAGTTCCGCGGACGCAAACAACAACATAATCTTGCGACCCTGGAACTTAAGTTGCACAACAGGGCTCTTAGCCTCGTAGCTACCCAATAAGGAGAAGTACCCCATGCGTAAATCTTTAGCCTATGCCTTGATGCTTTCTGCCACGCTGGGCCTCGCGGCCTGCGACAAGAAATCCGAAGACACTCAACAAGATGCGAACAAAGCGGCGCAGCAATCCCAGGAGTCGATGGAAAAGGCTCAGGAGAAAGTGAACGACGCGGCGAAGGAAAGTCAGGAAGCCGCGCAGAAGAATGCAGAAGCTGCGCAACAGCGCGCGACCGAAAGCACTAATCAGGCGCCTGCACCTGCGGCTGAAGGTACTCAGACCAAGTAAAACACCACTGGTCTGCAGACACATAATAAAGCCCGCTTCGAGCGGGCTTTATTAGTTTCAGTCAACGCTAATAAACAGCGTCAACTTGTCGATACACGGCAGGTGGGAAGAATTTATACCAGAGCCTCTTCACGCTCGCCCATCAACCGGTCGACCAGCACCGCCACCACCAGCGTGGCAACAGCCGGCACCAGCCAGGCGAGGCCCTGCTCGCTCAACGGCAAGTCAATCAGCATCGCAGGAAGGTGCACGGCGAACCCTGTCCCCTTGAGAGCATCGATCAAGCCGAACACCAGTGCGACCAGCATCACCGGCGCCACCACCCGCGACTGGCTGTTCCACAATTCCTTGCAGAAGCTCAGCCCGACCAGGACGATGCACGGCGGGTATATAGCCGTGAGCACCGGAATCGAAAACTGGATCAGCTTGGTCAGCCCCAGATTTGATATCAGCAGCGAGAACACGGCGAGGATGATCACCAGCGTCTTATAAGACAGCGGAACCACCCGACTGAAGTACTCGGCGCAGGCACAGGTCAGGCCCACGGCGGTCACCAGACACGCCAGCGAAATCAGCACGGCCAGAAAGCCGCTGCCCATCGCACCGAAGGTGTGCTGAACGTAGGCGTGCAATACGGCGGCGCCGTTCTGCGCGTCGGCCGCGACCGCATGGCTATCCGAACCGAGACGGAACAGGCTGACATAGACCAGCGCCAGGCCGACACCGGCGATCAGGCCCGCGATGATTGCGTAGCGCGTTATCAGCTTCGGCGACTCGACGCCGCGTGAACGGATCGCGTTGACGATGACGATGCCGAACACCAGTGCGCCGAGGGTATCCATGGTCAGATAACCATTGATGAAACCCTGGGAAAACGGTGCCGCAACGTAAGCTGGCTTGGCCGGACCGACGTCACCCACCGGCAGCACGAACGCCGCGATGCCAAGTATGGCGAGCGCGATGATTTTCAGCGGCGCGAGGAAGCGGCCGACTGTATCCAGCAGGCGCCCGGGATAGAGCGAAACCCAGAACACCACCAGGAAGTACACGAGGCTGTACAGGAACAGCGCCATCGGGCTTTCACCTGTCAGCGGCGCCAGACCCACTTCGAACGAAACGGTCGCTGTGCGCGGCGTGGCGAACAATGGACCGACCGCCAGATAGCACACCGCTGCCAGGATGCCGCCGGCAATCTTGCCGATAGGGCTGCTCAGGTTGTCCATCGCGCCGCCTACCTTGGCGAGCGCAACGACGGTGATAACCGGCAAACCTACCGCGGTGACCAGGAAGCCCAGAGCGGCGACCCAGACATTCGGCCCGGCTTCGAGGCCGACCATGGGCGGGAAAATGATGTTACCAGCGCCGACAAACAGAGCGAACGTCATGAAACCAAGCGCCAGGATGTCCTGGCCTTTCAACACTTTCATCTAGGAAAACCACTACCAAATCAGAATTTAAAGAAGGAAGGTGTTCCCGGGAGTTAGGGAAAAATCCGCCTGCCTTCATAGGGCCGGCAGCGGGCGCTACGAAACCTTGTGGGCTTCGGACGGCGCCAAAGGGTCGCTAGCCTACCCAAAAGCGCGGTAAAACGCACTAGCAAGGGGCGACGGCGCGACGACGCGCACCTCAAGATCGCATACCCGCCTTTGTAGGAGCGGCCGTCTGGAAACGACAAAGGCCACCCGAAGGTGGCCTTTGCTGGTTGCTCGATCAGTAAGCGATGCTTACTTCATCGGCCAACCGGTCAGCTCGGCCAAGGCCTTGCCGATGTCTGCCAGCGAACGCACGGTTTTCACGCCTGCGTCTTGCAGTGCAGCGAACTTCTCGTCCGCAGTGCCCTTGCCGCCGGAGATGATTGCGCCAGCATGGCCCATGCGCTTGCCCGGAGGAGCAGTCACACCAGCGATGTAGGAAACAACCGGCTTGGTCACGTTTGCCTTGATGTAGGCAGCTGCTTCTTCTTCAGCCGAACCGCCGATCTCGCCGATCATGACGATCGCTTCGGTCTTCGGGTCTTCCTGGAACAGCTTCAGGATGTCGATGAAGTTGGAGCCCGGGATCGGGTCACCGCCGATACCGACGCAGGTGGACTGACCGAAACCGGCGTCAGTGGTCTGCTTGACCGCTTCGTAGGTCAGGGTGCCGGAACGCGACACGATACCGACCTTGCCTGGCAAGTGGATGTGACCTGGCATGATGCCGATCTTGCACTCGCCCGGAGTGATCACGCCTGGGCAGTTAGGGCCGATCAGGGTAACACCCAGCTCGTCGCACTTGACCTTGGCTTCCAGCATGTCGATGGTCGGGATGCCTTCGGTGATGCAGACGATCAGCTTGATGCCGCCCAGTGCCGCTTCAAGGATGGAGTCCTTGCAGAACGGAGCCGGTACGTAGATGACCGAAGCGTCGGCGCCGGTGGCTTCCACAGCTTCCTTCACAGTGTTGAACACTGGCAGGTTCAGGTGAGTGGTGCCACCTTTGCCCGGAGTTACGCCGCCAACCATCTTGGTGCCGTAGGCGATGGCTTGTTCGGAGTGGAAAGTACCCTGGGAACCTGTGAAACCCTGGCAGATAACCTTGGTGTCTTTATTGATCAGAACGCTCATTACTTGCCCTCCGCAGCTTTGACAACTTGTTGAGCAGCGTCGGTCAGGCTGGTAGCCGCGATGATGTTCAAACCGCTTTCTGCCAGTACTTTAGCGCCCAGTTCAGCGTTGTTGCCTTCGAGACGAACAACCACCGGGATTTTGACGCCTACTTCCTTCACGGCGCCGATGATGCCTTCGGCAATCATGTCGCAACGAACGATGCCGCCGAAGATGTTGACCAGAACTGCTGCGACGTTGCTGTCGGACAGAATGATCTTGAACGCTTCGGTCACGCGTTCTTTGGTAGCACCGCCGCCAACGTCAAGGAAGTTGGCTGGCTTGCCGCCGTGCAGGTTGACGATGTCCATGGTACCCATGGCCAGGCCAGCACCGTTGACCATGCAGCCGATGTTGCCTTCCAGCGCTACATAGTTCAGTTCGAACTTGGCAGCGTGAGCTTCGCGCGGATCGTCCTGCGAAGGATCGTGGAATGCCTTCAGCTTTGGCTGACGGTAGACAGCGTTGCTGTCGATGTTGATCTTGGCGTCCAGGCAGTGCAGGTTGCCGTCGGCCTTGATGACCAGCGGGTTCACTTCCAGCAGAGCCAGGTCGTAGTCCTGGAACAGCTTGGCCAGGCCAACGAAGATGTTGGTGAACTGCTTGATCTGGTCGCCTTTGAGGCCCAGCTGGAAAGCCAGCTCGCGACCCTGGAACGGCTGCGCGCCAACCAGTGGATCGATAGTAGCCTTGAGAATCTTCTCAGGAGTGTCGTGAGCGATTTTCTCGATGTCCACGCCACCTTCGGTGGAAGCCATGAACACGATACGACGGCTGGAGCGGTCGACTACTGCGCCCAGGTACAGCTCTTTGGCGATGTCGGTGCACGACTCGACCAGGATCTTGGTGACCGGCTGACCATTGGCATCAGTCTGGTAAGTCACCAGACGCTTGCCCAACCACTGCTGAGCGAAAGCCGCTGCGTCTTCCTTGTTGCGAACCAGCTTCACGCCGCCCGCTTTGCCACGACCACCTGCGTGAACCTGGGCTTTTACAACCCACTCGGTTCCGCCAATCTTGTCGCAAGCTTCTGCTGCCGCTTCCGGAGTGTCTACAGCGTAGCCTTTGGATACTGGCAGGCCGTACTCAGCGAACAGCTGCTTACCCTGATACTCGTGAAGATTCATGCTTATTACCGTCTTCGTTTAGGTGCTGCGCATTCGGTGCTGCACGTCGAGCGTGCCGCACCACCTGTGACCGCTACCCTCGCCGGACCCCCGGGCAGGCCGAAGCCTTTGCAGGGGTCTTGCGAGAGCTCGAGTCCGGCGGACTTTCCGCGGTGAGTCTTGCTCGCAAGGCTCACGACGGGCACCCCGCCGTGGTTTTTCTTATCGACTTAGCGTTTCTTGCGGTTCTGGATGTGGATGGCGCCGCCATTCACTGCCAGTGCCGCTTCGTGCAGCGCTTCGGACAGCGTCGGGTGAGAGAAGACCATCATGCCGATGTCTTCCGCACTCGTACCGAACTCCATTGCGATCGCGCCCTGCTGAACAAGTTCGGCAGCGCTTGGACCAATAACGTGAACACCCAGTACGCGGTCGGTCTTGGCATCGGCGATGACCTTGACGAAACCACCGGTGTCGTTGGCTGCCATGGCACGGCCACTGGCTGCGAACGGGAAGGTACCGACATTGACTTCAACACCTTCGCTCTTGAGCGTCTGCTCGGTTTTGCCAACCCATGCGATTTCCGGGTGGGTGTAGATAACCGAAGGAATCAGGTTGTAGTTCATCTGGGCTTTGTGGCCCTTGATGCGCTCGACGACCATGATGCCCTCTTCCGAGGCCTTGTGCGCCAGCATCAGGCCACGAACCACGTCGCCGATCGCGTAAACGCCCGGAACGCTGGTGGTGCAGTAGTCGTCGACGTAGATGAAGCCGCGCTCATCCAGATCCACGCCGCTGTCAGCTGCCAGCAGGTCGGTGGTTACCGGACGACGGCCCACGGCCACGATCAGGCGATCGAAGGTGATGGTCTGCTCGCCGGCGGAGTCGGTGTAGGTCACCACGACTTCTTCACCATTCACCTTGGAGCCGGTCACGCGCGCGCCCAGCTTGATGTCCAGGCCTTGCTTGGTGAAGGTTTTCAGGGCTTCCTTGGAAACCGCTTCGTCGGCGGCTGGCAGGAACTTTTCCAGTGCTTCCAGAACGGTGACCTGTGCACCCAGACGAGCCCATACCGAACCCAGTTCCAGACCGATAACGCCCGCGCCGATGACGCCCAGACGCTGTGGAACCTTCTGGAATTCCAGCGCGCCGGTGGAGTCGACGATGACGTTCTGATCGACCGGAGCCGGTGGAATGTCGATCGGACGCGAACCGGAGGCCAGGATCACGTGGTCGGCTTCGATGATTTCAACGGTGCCGTCGACGGCGGTCAGCTCGACCTTTTTGCCGGCCAGCAGCTTGCCGTGGCCTTGCAGAGTGGTCACGCCGTTAGCCTTGAACAGGCTGGCAACGCCGCCGGTCAGGCCTTTGACGATGGTGGACTTGCGACCGACCATGGCCGGTACGTCGATGGACACTTCGGAAGTCGAGATGCCGTGGACGCCGAAGCCGTTCTTGGCTTCGTAGAATTTCCAGGAGCTGTCAAGCAAAGCCTTGGAAGGAATGCAACCGACGTTCAGGCAGGTACCGCCCAGGGCCAGCTTGCCCTCCTTGTCCTGATATTTCTCGATGCAGGCAGTCTTGAGACCAAGTTGCGCAGCCTTGATAGCGGCCACATAACCGCCAGGGCCTGCGCCAATCACTACCACGTCGAATTTCTGGGACATAAAAAAGATTCCTTTTAGCTGCGAGCTTCAAGCTGCAAGCTGCAAGCCGATTGGCGGTTTTCCACACAATCGACCTGCAACCCTTTCATTAGATGCTACCTACAGACCCAAGCTGCACGCCGCCCCGCTTTATGTAGGAGGTTGCGGCTTGCAGCCTGTGGCTGACCCATCAGATATCCAGCAGCAGACGAGCCGGATCTTCCAGCAGGTTCTTGATGGTAACGAGGAAAGTCACTGCTTCCTTACCATCAATCAAGCGGTGGTCGTAGGACAGCGCAAGATACATCATCGGACGGATGACTACCTGGCCATTGACCGCCATTGGACGCTGCAGAATGTTGTGCATGCCCAGAATCGCTGCCTGCGGCGGGTTGACGATCGGGGTCGACATCATCGAACCGAAAGTACCACCGTTAGTGATAGTGAACGTACCGCCGGTCATTTCGTCGATCGACAGCTTGCCGTCACGGGCCTTCTTGCCGAAGGTGGCGATGCCGCCTTCGATTTCAGCCAGGCTCATGTGTTCGGCATTACGCAGAACCGGCACCACCAGACCACGGTCGCTGGAAACGGCAACACCGATATCCGCATAGCCGTGGTAAACGATGTCCGAGCCGTCGATCGAGGCGTTGACTGCCGGGAAACGCTTCAGCGCTTCAGTGGCGGCCTTGACGAAGAACGACATGAAGCCCAGGCGCACGCCGTTGTGGGACTTCTCGAACAGGTCCTTGTACTTCGAACGCAGCGCCATGACTTCGGTCATATCGACTTCGTTGAACGTGGTCAGCATTGCCATGTTCGACTGGGCTTCGACCAGACGCTTGGCAACGGTGGCGCGAACGCGAGTCATCGGCACGCGCTTCTCGGTGCGGTCGCCAGCGGCGAACACAGGCGCAGAAGCAGCAGCGGCAGGCTTGGCAGCCGGAGCGGCGGCAGGCGCGGACTTCTTGGCTTCAACAGCGGCAACCACGTCTTCCTTGGTAACACGACCGTCTTTGCCGGTGCCTTTGAGGCTGGCCAGGTTGATGCCGTTTTCTTCGGCCAGCTTGCGCGCGGCAGGAGCTGCGATCGAATCTTCGTCGCCAGCAGCAGCGGCAGCTTGTGCAGGTGCGGCAGCCGGAGCAGCAGCGGCGGCAGCTGGAGCAGGCGCCGCCGACGCGGTGGCGCCGGCATCCAGAGTTGCAATCAATTCGTTGGACAGGACGGTATCGCCCTCGCCCTTCACGATTGATGCCAGCACGCCATCGGCTTCGGCCAGAACTTCCAGGACAACCTTGTCCGTTTCGATATCGACCAGCAGCTCGTCACGTTTTACCGCCTCGCCCGGTTGCTTGTGCCATTTGGAAATGGTGCCGTCGGCAACGGATTCCGGGAAAGAGGGGGCTTTGATCTCGATAGCCATTATCTGTAATTTCCTTAATTCGGTTTCTAATGCTCGAAGGCGTTAAACAGTGAAGGCATCGCGCAGCAGTTGTTCCTGCTGCTCGGCGTGCATCGAAGCGTAACCACAGGCAGGCGCGGCAGAAGCTTCACGACCCGCGTACTCGAGAACGAGGCTGCGTTTGTGATTGCCCATGCTGCGACGCAGGTGGTGCTGACTGCTGTACCAGGCGCCCTGGTTCATCGGTTCTTCCTGGCACCAGACCACGTGTTCGAGGTTGGTGTAAGGCGCGATCGTTTCCATCAGGTCATCTTCAGGGAACGGGTACAGCTGCTCGATACGGACGATGGCGATGTCGTCACGACCTTCGGCACGACGTTTTTCCAGCAGGTCGTAGTAGACCTTGCCGCTACACAGGACCAGACGCGTTACCTTGACCGGATCGAGTGCATCGATTTCAGGAATGACAGTCTGGAACGAGCCTTCGGCCAGTTCTTCGAGGGTCGAAATGGCCAGCTTGTGACGCAGCAGCGACTTGGGCGTCAGGACGACCAGTGGCTTGCGAAGCGGGCGAATGACCTGACGACGCAGCAAGTGGTAGATCTGCGCAGGCGTGGTCGGCACGCATACCTGAATGTTGTGCTCGGCACACAGTTGCAGGTAACGCTCCAGACGCGCGGACGAGTGCTCCGGCCCCTGCCCTTCGTAACCGTGCGGCAGCAGCATGGTCAGACCGCACAGACGGCCCCACTTGTGCTCGCCACTGGTGATGAACTGGTCGACGACGACCTGGGCACCGTTGGCGAAGTCGCCGAACTGGGCTTCCCAGATAACCAGAGCGTTAGGCTCGGTAGTCGAGTAACCGTATTCGAACGCCAGTACCGCTTCTTCCGACAGGAACGAGTCGTACAGGTCGAAGCGTGGCTGACCGGCGTACAGGTTCTGCAGAGGAATGTAGGTGCTTGCGTCTTTCTGGTTGTGCAGCACGGCATGACGGTGCGAGAACGTCCCGCGGCCCACGTCCTGCCCGGTGATGCGAACCGGGTGACCTTCGAACGCCAGCGTGGCGTAGGCCATGGTTTCGGCGTAGCCCCAGTTGATCGGCAAGCCACCGGCCTGCATCTTCTGGCGGTCTTCGTAGATCTTCTGAACCTGACGCTGCACCACGAAGCCTTCCGGCAGCTCCATCAGCTTGGCCGACAGCTCCTGCAGGGTCTTGAGGTCGAAACGGGTATCGTGACGCGCGGTCCAGGCATGGCCCAGGTATGGACGCCAGTCGACGAACAGTTCCTTGTTAGGCTCCTTGACCAGGCTCTTGACCACATGCAGGCCGTTGTCCAGCGCATTGCGGTAGTCGTCGACCTTGGCCTGAACGAGCGCTTCATCCAGCACGCCGGATTTGATCAACTGATCGGCATACAGCTCGCGAGTGGTGCGCTGCTTGGTGATCTGCTGATACATCAGCGGCTGGGTGCCGCTCGGCTCGTCCGCTTCGTTGTGACCGCGACGGCGGTAGCAGACCAGGTCGATGACCACGTCACGCTTGAACTGCATGCGGTAGTCAATGGCCAGCTGGGTGACGAACACCACGGCTTCCGGATCATCACCATTTACATGGAGGATCGGCGCCTGGATCATCTTGGCAACGTCGGTGGCGTACTCGGTGGAACGCGAGTCACGCGGGTTGCTGATGGTGAAACCTACCTGGTTGTTGATCACGATGTGGATCGTGCCGCCCGTCTTGAAGCCACGGGTCTGCGACATCTGGAAGGTTTCCATGACCACGCCCTGGCCTGCGAAGGCGGCGTCGCCGTGCAGCGAGATCGGCAGGACCTTGTCGCCGTTCGGATCGTTGCGACGATCCTGACGCGCGCGCACGGAACCCTCAACCACCGGAGAAACGATTTCCAGGTGAGACGGGTTGAACGCCATCGCCAGGTGAACTTCGCCACCAGCGGTCATGACGTTCGAGGAGAAACCCTGGTGATACTTCACGTCACCGGAGCCCAGCTCTACTTTTTTCTTGCCTTCGAACTCGTCGAACAGCTCGCGCGGGTTCTTGCCGAAGGTGTTTACCAGAACGTTCAGACGGCCACGGTGGGCCATGCCGATAACGATTTCCTTGGTGCCGTAGGAGCCCGAACGCTGGATCAGCTCGTCCAGCATCGGAATCAGGCTCTCGCCGCCTTCCAGACCGAAGCGCTTGGTGCCGGGATATTTGGTGCCCAGGTACTTTTCCAGGCCCTCGGCGGCAGTGACGCGCTCAAGCAGATGGCTCTGGATTTCGGGGGAAAACGCAGGACGGCCACGGACGCTTTCCAGACGCTGCATGAACCAGTTGCGCTGTTCGGAATCCACGATGTGCGTGAACTCGGCGCCGATGGTGCGACAATATGTCTGCTGCAACGCTTCCTGGATTTCGCGTAGGCTCGCTTCCTCTTTGCCGATGAACAGGTCGCCGGCACGGAAGGTCGTATCCAGATCGGCATTGGTCATGCCGTAGTGATTGATCGACAGGTCAGCGGGAGCGGGCCGTTGCCACAGACCCAGCGGATCGAGCTGGGCAGCCTGATGGCCCCGCATCCGATAAGCCTGGATCAGTCGCAGAACTTCAACCTGCTTCTTCTCGTGTTCGCTGCTCACACTGCCGGCGGACACCGGCTGAGCACGGCGCTGGTTTTTCGCCAGCAACACGAAATGATCGCGAATCGTCGAATGCGATACATCGGTGGCAGAGCTGCCGTCTGCTGGCAACTTCTGAAAGTAGGTGCGCCACTCTTCTGGCACAGCGTTAGGGTCGTGCAGGTAGAGCTCATAGAGCTCTTCCACATAGGCAGCGTTACCACCTGACAGGTGGGCACTGTTCCACATGCGCTGCATCACGCTTTCTTGCATGCTTGGTCACCCTCGGTAAGGGGACACCACCGGCGAAGACACCAGAGCAACGCTGAAACAGTCGTGTGCAGCGACCATATCAAGTCACCAGGGATCACGCAGATAGTCCGGGTACCAGCCCGGATGCCCCTGCTGGTCTTTTTCTTCAAAATAAGAGCCGTAGCCTTGCGGGCCACTGCTCAGGTTAAAACCACGGCGCCGGTTGAAGCCTGCGCCGCGGCCCTTTCAGGTACAGCGGTTTAGCGGTAAAGCGATGAATCAGACGCCGCTTTGCAGAAGCATGTTGCGAACGTGACCGATAGCCTTGGTTGGGTTAAGGCCTTTAGGGCAAACGTTGACGCAGTTCATGATCCCGCGGCAGCGGAAGACACTGAACGGATCGTCCATTGCAGCCAGACGCTCGGCGGTCTTGTTGTCGCGGCTGTCGGCCAGGAAACGATAGGCCTGCAGCAGTGCAGCCGGACCCAGAAACTTGTCCGGGTTCCACCAGAAGGACGGGCAGGAAGTCGAGCAGCAAGCGCACAGGATGCACTCGTACAGACCATCGAGCTTTTCGCGCTCTTCCGGAGACTGCAGACGCTCGATGGCCGGAGCCGGAGTATCGTTCTGCAGGAATGGCTTCACCTTCTCGTATTGCTTGTAGAAGATGCTCATATCGACCACGAGGTCACGAATCACCGGCAGACCAGGCAGTGGACGTACGACCAGCTTGCCTTTGCTGACTACGGCAGACAGCGGCGTGATGCACGCCAGGCCGTTCTTGCCGTTGATGTTCATGCCGTCAGAGCCGCAGACACCTTCGCGGCACGAGCGACGATACGAGAAACCTTCGTCCTGTTCTTTGATCAGTGCCAATACATCCAGCACCATCAGGTCTTTGCCACCGGTATCGACCTGGAATTCCTGCATGAACGGCGCGGCGTCCTGATCAGGGTTGTAGCGATAAACACTGACTTGCAACATGGCGGTCACCCTTAATAAGTCCGAACCTTGGGCTCAAAAGTCGGAACAGTCTTCGGCGAGAAGTTCACGGCACGCTTGGCTACGCGCTTGTCACCCGGGAAGTACAGGGTGTGGCACAGCCAGTTTTCGTCGTCGCGGTCTTCGAAATCTTCGCGGGCGTGCGCGCCACGGGATTCCTTGCGATGTTCTGCAGCGATAGCAGTTGCTTCGGCGACTTCCAGCAGGTTTTGCAGCTCGAGCGCTTCAATACGGGCAGTGTTGAACGCCTGGCTCTTGTCGTTGATCTTGACGTTGGCGATACGCTCGCGCAGGGTCGCCAGTTGTGCGATGCCCTTCTGCATGTATTCACCGGTACGGAACACACCGAAGTAGTTCTGCATGCAGCTTTGCAGCTCTTTGCGCAGCGTTGCGACGTCTTCGCCTTCGGTACGCTGATTCAGACCGCTGAGGCGGGCCAGAGCAGCGTCCACGTCGGTTTCCGACGCACGACGGTAATCGATGCCTTCGTTGAGCGCCTGCTCAAGGTGCAGACCTGCGGCACGACCGAACACGACGAGGTCGAGCAGCGAGTTGCCGCCCAGACGGTTGGCACCGTGAACCGATACGCAAGCCACTTCACCCACGGCAAACAGACCTGGGATGATCTGGTCCGCGCCGGTTGCGTCCTGAGTGATCGCCTGGCCATGGATGTTGGTGGCAACGCCGCCCATCATGTAGTGGCAGGTAGGAACGACAGGGATCGGCGCGACGGCCGGGTCGACGTGAGCGAACGTCTTGGACAGCTCCATGATGCCCGGCAGGCGGCTGTGCAGCACTTCCTCGCCCAGGTGATCGAGCTTGAGCATCACGTGGTCGCCGTCAGGACCGCAACCGTTACCCGCGATGATTTCCTTGACCATGGAACGAGCCACAACGTCACGGCCCGCGAGGTCCTTGGCGTTAGGCGCATAGCGCTCCATGAAACGCTCGCCGTGCTTGTTGATCAGGTAACCACCTTCGCCACGGCAACCTTCGGTTACCAGTACACCGGCGCCGGCGATACCGGTCGGGTGGAACTGCCACATCTCGATGTCCTGAACCGGAACACCTGCACGCAGCGCCATGCCCACGCCGTCGCCGGTGTTTATCAGGGCGTTGGTGGTCGACGAGTAGATACGACCTGCACCGCCGGTCGCCAGTACGGTGGCGTTGGCGCGGATGTAGGAGGTTTCACCGGTTTCGATGCAGATGGCGATGATGCCGACGAACGCGCCGTCCTGGTTCTTCACCAGATCCACTGCGTAGTATTCGTTGAGGAATACGGTGCCGGCTTTCAGGTTGGCCTGGTACAGGGTGTGCAGCAGCGCGTGACCGGTACGGTCGGCGGCGGCGCATGTACGGGCAGCCTGACCGCCCTTGCCGAAGTCCTTGGACTGACCGCCGAACGGACGCTGGTAGATGCGGCCCTGTTCGGTACGGGAGAACGGCAGGCCCATGTGTTCCAGTTCGAACACGGCTTCCGGACCTACGGAACACATGTATTCGATAGCGTCCTGGTCACCGATGTAGTCGGAACCCTTGACGGTATCGTACATGTGCCAGCGCCAGTCGTCGTTCGGGTCGGCCGAAGCAATGGCGCAGGTGATGCCGCCCTGGGCGGAAACGGTGTGCGAGCGCGTCGGGAAAACCTTGGTGACTACAGCGGTCTTGTGGCCGCCCTGAGCCAGTTGCAAGGCTGCGCGCATGCCCGCACCGCCGCCACCGATGATGATGGCGTCGAACGAAAGTGTATTAATGTTAGCCATGAATCAGATACCCCAAAGAATCTGCACACCCCAGACGAAGTAAGCGAACATCGCAATGCCGCATACCGCCTGAAACAGGAAACGTACCGCTGTCGCGGACTTGCCCAGCGCCATTGGCGTCAGGTAGTCGGTCGCGATGGTCCACATGCCGACCCAGGCGTGAGCGCCGAGGGCAACGAGGGACAGCAGACTGAAGATACGCATCCCGTTATGGGCAAACAGTTCATGCCACTGGGCATAGGTCAGGCCGGGGTTGGCGACCAGGTAGCCGATCAGGAAAATGAAATAAGCCGCGAGCACGACCGCCGATACACGCTGCGCCATCCAGTCATAGAGGCCCGAACGTGACAGGTTAGTGACGTTGGTTACCATATCCATACTCCTGCCAGAATGATCATCACCACGGAAACTGCGATAACGATTTTGGAGCCCAGCTTGCCGCCTTCCAGCGTCTCGCCAATGCCCGTGTCCATGATCAGGTGGCGAATACCGGCCACCAGGTGATACAGCAGGGCGGACAGCAGCCCCCAGATGACAAGCTTGGCCAGCGGACTGGTCAGCCACGCCTTAACCTCACCGAAGCCTTCTTCGGAAGCCAGCGACTTGTCCATTGCGTAAAGCGCGAGTGCAATGCCGACAAAGAGGATGACACCGGAGATGCGGTGAAGGATGGACGTGTAAGCAGTGACTGGGAGTTTGATGGTCCTTAGGTCTAGATTTACAGGTCGTTGGCTATTCACGGCTTTTTTTCACACTGAAGAGCCCCTAAAAATCAGGGCAAGTTGTTGGGAAGTGTACTGGTCAGGTACCCACCACCCAGGAAGTGACGACCCCCTTGGAACAGGCACAAAAGCCCCTGGCGGTCGGACGCCGAGTATAGACAGTTAGGTTACTAATGACAACGCGCAGACTTACCGCCAATAGCGCATTGCGCTGAACGAACAAAAGGCGTAAACGGCGGGAAACAGCGTGCTTCCACCCCCTCCTGCAAGCCTTCTGGAACACGACTTTAGGCAAATTGACTTTAGAATTTATCTCACTATAGTGATGCGGGCCCTGCGTGGGGGGCCTGTCTGATGATTTGAAGCATAAATAGGAGGCCACATGGCTGACAAAAAAGCGCAGTTGATCATCGAGGGCGCAGCCCCCGTCGAGCTGCCAATTCTGACCGGTACCGTGGGTCCAGATGTGATCGACGTACGCGGTCTCACTGCCACCGGCCGCTTCACATTCGACCCAGGCTTCATGTCGACCGCCTCTTGCGAGTCGAAGATCACCTACATTGATGGTGACAATGGAATCCTGTTGCACCGCGGCTATCCGATCGAGCAATTGGCCGAGCAGTCCGACTACCTGGAAACCTGCTTCCTGTTGCTCAATGGCGAACTGCCCACCGCCGAACAGAAGGCCCAGTTCGTAGCCGTGGTCAAGAACCACACGATGGTCCACGAGCAGCTCAAGACATTCTTCAACGGCTTCCGTCGCGACGCCCACCCGATGGCCGTGATGTGCGGCGTGGTCGGCGCGCTCTCCGCGTTCTACCACGACTCGCTGGACATCAATAACCCGCAGCACCGCGAGATTTCCGCTGTGCGCCTGGTCGCGAAGATGCCGACCCTGGCGGCGATGGTCTACAAATACTCCATGGGCCAGCCCATGATGTATCCGCGCAACGACCTGAGCTACGCGGAAAACTTCCTGCACATGATGTTCAACACCCCGTGCGAGATCAAACCGATCAGTCCGGTGCTGGCCAAGGCAATGGATCGGATCTTCATCCTCCACGCCGACCATGAGCAGAACGCCTCGACCTCCACCGTCCGGATGGCCGGCTCGTCGGGCGCCAACCCGTTCGCCTGTATCGCAGCCGGCATCGCCGCGCTCTGGGGCCCGGCGCACGGCGGCGCGAACGAAGCCGTGCTGACCATGCTCGACGAAATCGGCGATGTGTCCAACATCGACAAGTTCATCGCCAAGGCCAAGGACAAGAACGATCCGTTCAAGCTGATGGGCTTCGGTCACCGCGTCTACAAGAACCGCGACCCGCGCGCCACCGTCATGAAGCAGACCTGCGACGAAGTGCTGCGCGAACTGGGCATCAACAACGATCCGCAACTCGAACTGGCCATGCGCCTGGAAGAGATCGCCCTGACCGACCCGTACTTCATCGAGCGCTCGCTGTATCCGAACGTCGATTTCTATTCGGGCATCATTCTCAAGGCCATCGGCATTCCGACCAGCATGTTCACCGTGATCTTCGCCCTGGCGCGGACCGTCGGCTGGATTTCGCACTGGAAGGAAATGCTCTCCAGCCCGTACAAGATCGGTCGCCCACGCCAGCTCTACACTGGCGAAGTACAGCGGGACATCGTCCCTCTGGCCGAACGCAAGTAAGCAACACGGAAATGAAAAAGGCTGCCACTGGCAGCCTTTTTTGTGGGCCCGGAATGGCCCCTTCGCCAGCAAGGTGGCTCCCACAGCCCACCAAACGCCGCGACCTTGTGGGAGCGACCTAGGTCGCGAAGAGGCTGGTACATCCGCAGCAGCCCTATCGCCCGTAGTGCCGTCGTCGCGGGCAAGCGCGCTCCTACGAGGATCCGGGCACATGCTGAACCGTGGCAAAACGGCAGTAAAACCGGTTTACCAGGTACGTCAGGCAACTGCGCCCCCGCTCTCGCCAGCGAGCTGGCTCCCACAGGCCTGGGACCAGTCACCCAGCCATAGACAAATCGCTGACCCTCCACAGATTCAACGCAAAATTGTTACTTCTGCGCCCGCTCGCGCAGCGCCTTGAGGGTGTTGAAAGGCGCATCCACCACGAATTTGTTGGCCAGCATCGACGGAACACTGCCGCCGGGCTCGGTGTGCACCTGATAAGTCACTTCAGTCTGGTTGGGCCCCTTGGGTAGCAGCTTCCAGAAACCTTCAACCTTGGTAACGCGGACATAGCCTTTTTCTTCGGGAATGTAGGCAGGCTGCTCTTCCAGCGTTCGCGTCAGGCCGCCATCAGCGCCTTCCGAGGTGGTTATCAATAACACCGAATCCCGCGGCGTCACCGGCCATGGCGTATTGAAACGCGTGTAGGTCCAGGCCTTGTTGCCTTCGTGCTTGAGCAGTTTCTGCGACTGACATTCGTGCACCCAGGCGCAGGCGCCTGCCACGTCCTCCTGAAGCGCCCGGACTTTGGCCACGCTGGCATTAATCACGGTGGTGCCACGATAGGCCTTATACTTCGACCCGGCCACGTCACTCAGCGAAACCTTGATGCCCTCCTCGTCGCGCGCAACCTGCCAGTCCTCGGCATATGCCTCTGCGGCCAGCAGGACGGACAAACCACACACCACAGCCATGCGATACAGCGAACTCATTGTATGTTCCTTATTGTTGAAGTTCTGATGGGCACTCAAGCCCGCCGCTTTGCCTGGTGTCGATTCACGCGACTGCCGTGGCCTGTTCCCACCAGCCAATCAGCCTGATTGCATCCGCCTGATCAACCCCGCATACATCCTCGGCAGCCTGAAACTGACCACACACGGCCGGCCGCTCCGGCCTGCCGAACAGGCCGCAAAGCAGTTCCACGGTCAAATGCAGACAACGCTGCCCTGCCGGCTTGCCATTCGGCATTCCCGGCATGGGCGAGCTGATGGAGGGTGCGATGCAACAAGCACCGCAACCGGAGCGACAGTCCATGACTCGACACCCTGTTGATAATTGGAAAGACGGAGGGATAGTAACCGTCGAAACGAACGTTTGAAAATGCCGTTTCGGACGATGGGCAGGGCCTTACTGCTTGAATTTGAAATCCAGCGCCGCGCCTTCGACGTCGCGTCGATTGTCGTTACGCATCTGCAACTGCATTTCGTTACTCAATAGCCGCCCATTAAGCTCGAAAGGCCCGGCGTCGGAGGGCGTGCTGTTAGTGTCGAACATCGGTGGCAGGATGGGCTTGCGCCTGGCAGGAATGACCTTTGCGGGTGGCTCGAGTTCTTTGACCAGCTCAGGCGGCAAACTCAGATCCAGCTTGGGCGGACTGAGACGCACGTCTTTGGCCGGCGTGTCCTTGCCCGCCTTCTTCGCCTTGCGATTGTCGGCGACCGAATCACGCTTGCCGCCAGTCTTGCCTTGCGCAGCCTTGGGCTCGGCGGTTTTCGTCTGTTGAGCCTGGCCCGACCGAGCGGTCTGTTCCTGCGAGGCAGGATTCTTGCCGGCGACGACCGGAACCACTGGAACATTGGGCGCCATGTCGTGGCTGGGCGTTCCGCTCTGCTTTACCGGGTCAGGCGACACTACCGATTCCGAAGGCGCGTCGACCGTCGAGCGCACCGCCGGTGACGCAGGCGCCGGCGCCTCGACGGAAGATTCGGTCTTGGGCTTGGGAACCGGCGTTTCCCGGGCATCGCAAGCGCCCAGTAACACGACGATCAGCAGTCCTGAACAGCGAAGCAGATTCATAAATGGCAAGGCGACCAAAGCAGATGGAATACATGCTGTTCTCTTGAGTCCTGCATAACAAGACAAGAGTTCCGGCAATCCGAGAAAAACCTGTACGGCTCAATAATTCACTGCGGTTTCCTGACATAGCTGTCTGGCCAGCATCCCCAGCGTCATCAGGGCCCGCTCCGCTTCGCGGTTCCACGGCATGCCGCAGTTGAGCCGGATGCAGTGGTTGAATTGCTCGGTGTTACTGAAGATGAGCCCCGGGGCAATGCTGATTCCCTGCTCAAGCGCACGCACGTGCAGCACCTGTGTATTCACCCGTCCCGGCAGGCTCACCCAGAGAATGAAGCCGCCGGCCGGACGGCTCATCTGCGTGCCTTCCGGAAAGTGCTGCTGAACGGCCAGCTGATAAGCGCTCAGATTCTTCCGGTATTCGTGTCGAATGAAACGCAGATGGCGATCATAACCGCCGTTTTCCAGATAAGCGGCAATGGCCATCTGCGTGACGCTGCATGCCGAGTGAGTGCTGAAGGTCTGCAGGCGCTGAATTTCCGCCTGATACTTGCCGGCGATCATCCAGCCGATCCGCACCCCGGGCGATAGCGTCTTGGAAAAGCTGGAGCAGTAGACAACGCGCCCAAGACGGTCAAACGCTTTCAATGCCTTGGTGCGACCCACTTCGAACATCAGCTCGCCGTAGATATCGTCTTCTACGATCTGAATATCGAAATCAGATGCCAGCCGCAGCAGATGCTTCTGGCGATCTTCCGGAATCGTGCCGCCCAACGGATTGCTCAACCTGGCCGTGAGCACCAGCGCTTTGATCGTCCATTGGTTGGCGGCCAGCTGCAGCGCTTCCAGACTGATACCGGTAACAGGATCACTGGGAATCTCGATCACCTTGAGCCCGAGCAGATCAGCCAGCTGTAACAGACCGTAGTAGGCCGGAGACTCGGCGGCGATCAGATCGCCAGGCCGCGTCAGCACCCGCAGGATCATCTGCAGAGCATCGACACAGCCGTGAGTGATCACCACTTCGGATGGATCGACCACGACACCGGCGTCTCGCATCCGTATCGCCACCTGTCTGCGCAACGGCTCGAAACCGGGGCTGAACATGTAGCTGAAAGCCCGCGGACTGTGGAAACGCGTCACTTTGGCCAACTGCTGATGCAAGGCGCGGACCGGCAGATAATCCACATGCGGCACTGCCGCGCCCAGGGCAAACACGCCTTCGCGCCTGGACTCTTCGAGGACCTGCTGGATGATGCTGCTGCGCGTGACCAGACTTGGACGCTCGACGCGCGCGATATCTGGTGTCGACGCGGTCAGCGCCGGGGTCTGGTGTACGTAATATCCCGACTGCGGACGCGCCCGAATCAACCCCTGATCTTCCAGATTCGCATAGGCCTGAAGCACCGTCGCGTGACTGACATTGAGCTGAGAGCTCATCTTGCGCACTGACGGCACCCGCTCTCCCGGCTGGTACACGCCACGACGGATATCTTCAGCCAGTTGCTGAGCGATTCGTTGATAGAGCAGAAGATTCGTCATATCACATGCCTCAGGATGACCGGCGGGCTAATGCACGGCAATTCGGACCGGAACAGTCAGGAAGTGTACTGGGACAGTTCAACTTGAGGCTAGCGTTGTTACGTATTGAAGTGAGTCGGCGGGGTATCCTGGGCAAAAAAAGGCCCGGAATCTGGGCAGATCCCGGGCCCTGGGGGTGCAGGCATTGGCTAGCGAGCTGCGCCCAACTGACCCTTGTCGTCGGAAAAGACGATTTCGACGCGTCGATTCTGCGCCCGACCGCGCTCTGTCGCATTCACGTCCACCGGGAATTCCTGACCATACCCCTCGACCTGGATCCGCTTCTCGTCCACCCCGAGATCGGTCAGCACGTCCGCTACAGCCTGAGCCCGATCACGGGAAAGCTTGAGGTTTTCCTGACGATCTCCAGTGCTGTCCGTATAGCCTTCAATGCGCACGACTCGGCGCGGATTGAGCTGCAGGAACTGCACCACCTTGAGCACGGTGCGGTTGGCAGAGCTTTTCAGTTCCGCGTGACCGGCATCGAACAACACATCACCCAAGGTCATCACCAGCCCCCGCTCGGTCTGAGTCGTAACCAGGCTAAGAATCTGATCTTCCAGCCACTTGCCCTGCTGCTGAGCGCTGGTCAGCTTCGCCTCGCGCAGGGCCAGTTGCAGACGCTGACGGTCCAGCTCCATCCTGGCCAGCCGCTCCCGGGTCAGCATCAGATTGCTGTGCTCGCGGGCGATCTCGCTATAGCGGCTGCTCAGATACGCGTAATGCTCGACGTCGGACCCGCTGCCCAGATAGCTCGACAGACGCTCGGCACGCGCCAGCGATTCGCCGGCGCGGATAACATCCTTGGGCGCACTGCGCAGTACGTCCGGGTCTTCCTTTACCTTTTGAAAGTCGGCGCTGGCGCGCTGCAGATCCTGCTCGCTGCGGTGCTGCCCGGCACAACCGTAAAGCCCGGCCGAAGCGATCAACAGCGAGAGACTCAAGACACGCTGGAAACGGTTCATTGGCCCTCCCCCAACTGCTTGCGCAGACGGTTCAGCCGGCTGTTCAACTGGTCCACCTGCTCCTGACTCTTGAGCGTCAACACGCGCGCCTCGGCGAGCCGCGCATCCAGCTCCGCCTGCTCGGCTTTCATGCGGGCGTCCTTGAAGGATTCGTCCGCCATGTCAGCGCGAGCGTGAGTGAATTTTGCTTCAGCGGTCTTGAGCTCGGGCTGCTCGTCAGTGGCGCCCACGGCCTTGGCCTGCTCGAGCGCCTGCTCGGTCAGCTTGAATTGTTCGATCGGGGCCGGGTCGCTGGCGCAGCCGGCCAGAGTGGCGAGTGCCATCAGGGCAATAGACAGGCGAATATTCACAACACATTCCTACTTGTTTGAGGCGCTGGCTTCGGCCGGTTGCAGCAACTGGGCTTTCCATATTTCCAGATTGCGCGCGATGAGGTCATCCGACCGACCGGAAACGGCGGATTCTGTCATCTTTTTCGCCAGCTGTCCGCGCAACCAGGGTCCGTTACAGGCGGAATTGAACGACAGCGCCAGATGAAGGCCCGGCGTATCGACCGCAGCCGCCTGGGCGACCATGTCGGCGGACAGTCCAAGTGTCTGGGTCATGACCATTCCGGCATAGCGGCCGGCCAGCACATAATCGACCTGGCCGAGCGCCAGCTTTTGAAAGGCCTGGGTCAGACCGGGTGAGCGCTCGACATCGAGCTGCGCTGCGACCACCGCCTCGAATGACGGCGTCAGCCGGGTCCTGACGGATATCGCACCGGGACGACCATGCAAATCCGCAATGCCGGTGAACGACAGCGCCGGATCGTGGCGGGTCCAGACTAGGATGTCGTTGCGTGCAATGGGAGGATGGATGAAATCCAGCGCATCAAGCTGGGCCTCGCTTAAAGGCGCGTCCACCAGCAAGTCCATGCGACCGCTGCGCACCTCTTCCAGCGCCTGACTGCGCTTGCCCGCGTACAGAAATTCGACCGTCACACCCAGTTCGCTGGCCGCCTGCCGCAACAGGTCGGCATTGGCGCCCATGAGGTGTTTCGGATCCTGCGGGTCCCGCCACAGATAGGGCGGTGCGTCCGGGCTACCGGTGGCGATCAGCCGCTCGCATTTCCCGGCAGCGGTCGCCAGCGGCGCGGCGGTCCCCAGCGCGGCGACGACCAGGGACAGCAGCAATGGCCTGCCCATGAATCTTCCTTTTTCGAGCCAATAAAAAACCCGCCCTCCGGCCCTGCACACCTGCGATACGCAGGGCGCGTGACTGAAAGAGCGGGTTCTCTTTATAGAGCAAGTGCCTGGCTTAGACCAGCTTCTCCAGCTCCGGAATCGCTTCGAACAAGTCCGCTACCAGGCCGTAATCGGCTACCTGGAAGATCGGCGCTTCCTCGTCCTTGTTGATCGCAACGATCACCTTGGAGTCCTTCATGCCCGCCAGGTGCTGGATCGCGCCGGAGATACCGACCGCGATGTACAGCTGTGGCGCGACGATCTTGCCGGTCTGGCCGACCTGCATGTCGTTGGGCACGAAACCGGCATCGACGGCGGCACGCGAAGCGCCTACGGCTGCGCCCAGTTTGTCAGCCAGTGCGTACAGGTGCTTGAAGTTGTCACCGTTCTGCATGCCACGGCCGCCGGAGACGACGATCTTGGCGGCGGTCAGTTCCGGACGGTCGGACTTGGCGAGCTCTTCGCCAACAAAGCTGGAAATGCCGGCGTCGTGGGCAGCCGAGACCGCTTCCACGGATGCCGAGCCGCCTTCGGCCGACACGGCGTCGAAACCGGTGGCGCGCACGGTGATGACTTTCACCGCAGCAGTCGATTGCACGGTGGCAATGGCGTTACCGGCGTAGATCGGGCGAGTGAAGGTGTCCGGCGACTGAACCGAGATGATCTCGGAGATCTGGTCGACGTCCAGCTTTGCGGCGACGCGCGGCAGGATGTTCTTGCCGTTGGAAGTAGCGGCGGCCAGTACGTGGCTGTAGCTGCCGGCCAGCTCGACCAGCAGCGGCGCGACGTTTTCCGGCAACTGATGTGCGTATGCGGCGTTGTCGGCAACCAGCACCTTGGAAACGCCCGCGACCTTGGCCGCGGCTTCTGCCACGGCCGCAATGCCGGCGCCGCTGACCAGCAGGTGGATATCGCCACCGATCTGCTGCGCGGCAGCCACGGTGTTCAGCGTGGCCGGGGCCAGGCTGGCGGTGTCATGTTCAGCGAGAACCAGGATAGTCATCAGATCACCTTCGCTTCGGTTTTCAGTTTTTCGACCAGTTCGGCCACCGACTTGACCTTCACGCCCGCGCTGCGCGCGGCCGGCGCTTCGACCTTGGTGGTCTTGTTGGTCGAAGCCACGGAAACGCCCAGCGCCTCGGGCGTCAGCGTTTCAAGCGGCTTCTTCTTGGCCTTCATGATATTGGGCAGCGATGCATAGCGCGGCTCGTTGAGGCGCAGGTCGGTGGTCACGATGGCCGGCAGGCTCAGCGAGACGGTCTGCAGACCGCCATCGATTTCGCGGGTCACGGCAACCTTGTCGCCGGACACTTCGACCTTAGAGGCGAAGGTGCCCTGCGCGTAACCGCTCAGCGCCGCCAGCATCTGGCCGGTCTGGTTGTTGTCGCTGTCGATGGCCTGCTTGCCGAGGATCACCAGCTGTGGCTGCTCCTTGTCGACCACAGCCTTGAGCAGCTTGGCCACGGCCAGGGAAGTCAGTTCTTCGGCGGACTCCACCAGCACGGCGCGATCGGCGCCCAGCGCCAGCGCGGTGCGCAGTTGTTCCTGAGCGGTAGTCGGGCCGATGGTCACGACCACGATTTCGCTGGCCACGCCTTTTTCCTTCAGGCGCACCGCTTCTTCCACGGCGATTTCGCAGAAGGGGTTCATGGACATTTTGACGTTGGCGAGATCGACGCCGGAGTTGTCCGCCTTGACGCGAACCTTGACGTTGTAGTCGACCACTCGTTTGACAGCTACAAGAACCTTCATGGATTCCTCGTTACTCTCCGGTGAAAAGAAAGTCGCCCGGTAATACCAGGCGATCGATATGTGTCCTCAACAAGCAATCGTTCGGGTGCAGGCAAGACGGCGAAAACCCATATAAAGGCAAACACGGGGGGCCGGGACGCTCAGGGTGTGTAAAATGCCCTGCAAGACGCGGCATGAAAGCCTGCACCGCATTCGCCTGATGCCTTTTGAACGAGTTCATCGAACCACGTTTCAGCCTACGGCGAACGCAAAACCGCCCGTATCTTGACCGCAACGCCTTTTCCGGTCAATACGCCAAATCGGCCAGTGATGAGTCTGACATCTTTGATTTCTCTGGCCTGCGGCCGATTCAAACGAACGTTTGTATTGGACCTGCCAAGTGGTGTAGATATAATGCGCGCCATTAATAAAGACCAGTCGACGTCAGCGTCTGCGCTGGTCAGATACAGCTGTACATAAAAGCTACCGTGAGCCTTGAGAGTAGGAGATAGCCTGTGGAACGCGAATACATGGAATTCGACGTCGTCATCGTCGGAGCCGGCCCTTCCGGGCTTTCCGCGGCTTGCCGCCTGAAACAGCGCGCCGCCGAAGCCGGACAGGAAATCAGCGTCTGCGTGGTGGAAAAAGGCTCCGAAGTCGGCGCACACATTCTGTCCGGCGCGGTGTTCGAACCCCGCGCCCTGAATGAACTGTTCCCGGACTGGCAAGCGCTGGGCGCCCCGCTCAATACCGAAGTCAAACGCGACGACATCTACGTGTTGCGCGACGCCGAGCGGGCATCCAAGATCCCGGACTTCTTCGTTCCCAAGACCATGCACAACCATGGCAACTACATTATTTCCCTGGGCAACCTTTGCCGCTGGCTGGCGCAGCAGGCCGAAAACCTTGGCGTCGAGATCTATCCGGGCTTTGCTGCACAGGAAGCCTTGTTTGACGAGAACGGCGTGGTGCGCGGCATCGTTACCGGTGATCTGGGTGTCGACCGCGAAGGCAATCCCAAGGAAGGCCTCTACACGCCGGGCATGGAGTTGCGCGCCAAGTACACACTGTTCGCGGAGGGCTGCCGCGGCCATATCGGCAAACAACTGATCAAGCGGTTCAACCTCGACAGCGAAGCCGATGTCCAGCACTACGCCATCGGTCTCAAGGAAATCTGGGAAGTCGACCCGGCCAGACATGAACAAGGCCTGGTGGTACACACCGCAGGCTGGCCGCTGGACGACGCCAACCCGGGCGGCTCGTTCCTGTATCACCTGGAAAACAATCAGGTAGTCGTCGGACTGATCGTCGACCTGTCCTACTCCAACCCGTACCTGTCGCCATTCGACGAGTTCCAGCGTTACAAGCATCACCCGGTGATCAAACAGTATCTGGAAGGCGGCAAGCGTATCAGCTACGGCGCTCGCGCCATTGCCAAGGGCGGGCTCAATTCGCTGCCTAAGATGGTGTTCGCTGGCGGCGCGCTGATCGGTTGCGACCTGGGCACCTTGAACTTCGCCAAGATCAAGGGCAGCCACACAGCGATGAAGTCCGGCATGCTCGCCGCCGATTCAGTCGCCGATGCGCTGCTGGCCGGTAAGGAAGGTGGCGATGTGCTGACTTCCTACGTCGAAGCCTTCAAGGCCAGCTGGATCCATGAAGAACTGTTTACCAGCCGTAACTTCGGCGCGGCGATCCACAAGTTCGGCGCGATCAAGGGCGGCGCGTTCAACTTCATCGACCAGAACATCTTCCGTGGCAAGCTGCCGTTCACCCTGCATGACAAGAAGCCGGACTACGCCTGCCTCAAGCTGGCGGCCGATTCGAAAAAGATCGAGTACCCCAAGCCGGACGGCAAGCTCAGCTTCGACAAGCTCAGCTCAGTGTTTCTCTCCAGCACCAACCATGAAGAAGAACAGCCTTGCCACTTGAAACTGACCGATCCGAGCATTCCGATCTCCAAGAACCTGCCGCTGTATGACGAACCGGCACAGCGCTATTGCCCGGCGGGTGTGTACGAAGTGATCACCAAAGAAGACGGCGAAAAGCGCTTCCAGATCAACGCGCAGAACTGCGTGCACTGCAAGACCTGCGACATAAAGGACCCGGCGCAGAACATTACCTGGGTCGCACCGGAAGGCGCGGGCGGGCCGACTTACCCGAATATGTAACCCATGAAAAAGGCTCCTTCGGGAGCCTTTTTTATTGTTCTGGTTCAGTAACACACACAACCTTGTAAGAGCTGGCTTGCCTGCGATCTGGCGCGCAGCGGCAGCAGAATCAGACAACGCGGTCGATCAGATTGACCACATCGCCAACAAGCTACCTGCCACAACATCAAATCCATCAAGACGCACGCAGATGCACGCCTTCCTGCACCGGATTGCGTTCGAAGTAGCGTTTGTACTCGCGACTGAACTGCGAAGCGCTCTGATAGCCGACCTTGAGCGCCACCTGCGCGACGCCCAGCCCCTCGGCCGCCAGCAATTGCTGAGCCTTGAGCAGGCGCAGCCGCTTGAGGTACTGAACTGGCGACAGCAACGTGCTGCGCTTGAAATGTTCATGAAAGGTCGACGGACTCATATTGGCGCAACGGGCCAGTGTCTCGACATTAAGCGCCTGCGCGTAATGCTCGTGCAGATAGCTCACGGATGCTGCGATACGCGCGAATTGCCCGTGGTGTTCGACCAGCGCCCGCAACACACCGGCCTGCGGTCCGCGTAAAGCGCTGAATACCACGTCGCGAACACGAGCCGCGCCCATCACCTGACACTCCAGCGGGTCCTGAAGGCAGCGCAACAGACGCTCGACACTGGCGCGCATGCTTTCATCAATCTGCACCGATGACATTGATTCGGGTGTCTGCAACTCGCATTGCTCACTGTCCTGGCTGCCCATCAACTGCACCAGCTCGCCCAGCAACGTTCGGTCGATAGCCACCGCCACCCCGTACAGCGGCCTGTCGGGCGTGGCGAAGGTTTCACACTGAAACGGCACCGACAGCGCCTGAATCAGATAATGCCCGGCGCCATATTCGAAAGTTCGCGGCCCCAGACACGCAACCTTCCGGCCCTGAACCACGATCATCAGGCTGGGGTCGTATATCTGCGGACTGCTCGCGACGTAGCTGAACGCCGACAGCACCTGCACTTCAGGCAAATGAGTCGGCACAAAGCCCGGGCGCACGGCGAGAGGCTTGATCAAAGAAACCAGACTGGCTGTAGCGTTCAGGGGCGATTCGAAAGACATGGGGCAGGCACAGGTAGAGAAATAGACAGCTGCATCATCGCAGATTTGCGAGCCAGAGCGGTGCCGACGAAGCCCCTCCGGAGGAATAGGCATGAATGACGTAGGATTCGCCATAGCGACCAAAGCGTTGCGACCGGACAATGATCGTCTGAGGTCGAACACCTCAAACCCATTTGAATCTTAGCGAGGTAATACATATGTACACCGCCATCGGTTACGCCGCTCAATCCCCGACCGCTCCCCTCGCCCCGATGACTTTCGAGCGCCGCAACCTGCGCGCGGACGACGTTGCCATCGAGATTCTGTACTGCGGCGTCTGCCACTCCGACATCCACCAGGCTCGCAACGAGTGGGGCATCGCGGTTTACCCGCTGATGCCGGGCCACGAAATCGTCGGTCGCGTCACCGCCACGGGTGGCGAGGCCACTCGCTACAAGGTCGGCGATCTGGTGGGTGTCGGTTGCATGGTCGACTCCTGCCGCCAGTGTTCGGCCTGCAAGTCGGATCTGGAGCAATATTGCCTGGAAGGCCCGACCATGACGTACGCCACGCCTGACCGTGTCGACGGCAGCAACACCATGGGCGGCTATTCCAACAGCATCGTGGTGGCCGAGCACTTCGTCGTGCGCATCCCGGAAAAACTCGACCCCGCCGCCGCCGCGCCGATTCTCTGCGCCGGTATCACCACCTACTCGCCGCTCAAGCACTACGGCGTGAAGGCCGGCGACAAGGTCGGTATCCTGGGCATGGGTGGCCTGGGCCACATGGGCATCAAGTTTGCCAAGGCGATGGGCGCCGAAGTGACCCTGTTTACCCGCTCCGCCGCCAAAGCCGCGGAAGCGCGCCGCCAGGGCGCCGACCACGTGATCGTGTCCACCGACGCCGAACAGATGAAAGCCGCCGCGGGCCGCTTCGACTTCTTGCTCGACACCATCCCGGTGCAGCACGACCTCAACCCCTACCTGCAGACCCTGCGCTTCGATGGCGTGCATATTCTGGTCGGCCTGATCGAACCGGTCGAGCCACCGGTGCATGCCGCCAACCTCGTCATGAGCCGTCGGGTGCTAGCCGGTTCGCTGATCGGCGGCATCGCGGAAACCCAGGAAGTGCTGGATTTCTGTGCCGAGAAAGGCATCACCTGCGACATCGAAATGCTCGACATCCGCAACATCAACGAAGCCTACGAGCGCATGCTGGCCGGTGACGTGAAGTACCGCTTCGTCATCGACATGGCCACGCTCAAGGCCTGATCCGCTTCACGCCGCCCCCAGCTCGGCCGACAGTCCCGCAGCGATCTCCTTGATCAGCGGGACCAGCTCGGCCATTTTCTCCAGGGGCATGTACGGCACGGTGCTGGCGATACTGATGCCAGCGACGATCTGCTTGCTGGCGTCACGTACCGGTGCCGCCACGCAGCGGATAGACGGTTCGTTGTCTTCCAGATCGAACGCGTAACCGCCCTGCACATATTCCTTGCGACGTTCGCGCAGCTGCTCCCAGGTCTGCTGCTCGTGCGCCGGCCATAAGGCGGGTTTCTCGGCGACCGGCAGGCTGACATCGTAAAGCCTGCGCCACTCCTGTTCCGCGGCGTCCAGCAACAACGCCTTGCCGATACCGGTTCGTACCAGTGGCATGCGGTGTCCGACCCGCGAGCGCATTTCCGGCCCGTTGCGGCCCGGGTTCTTGTGCAGATACAGCACCTCGTCTCCTTCGCGAACCGCCAGATGCACGGTATCGCCGGTCGCCTGCGACAGCTGGTCCAGCCAGGGCCGCGCCAGAATGGCCAGCGGCACTTCCTCGCGCGCCTGGAAACCCAGCTCGATCAGCTTGGGGCCGAGCAGGTAACCCACCTGCGGCAGCACACGCAGGTAACGCTCCTCCACCAGGCAACTGACCAGACGATGAGTCGTGCTGCGCGTCGTACCGATCAGCCGGGCAATTTCCTTGAGATCCCGCGCGCCGCTGGCCACGGCCTGGACGACGCCCAAGCCGCGTAGCAGGGTTTGCGTCCCGGTCGGCGCAGTTTCCCGCGGGCCATCCTTGCCGGCGGCGGGCCGGGCGATCAATGAATCGTTTTGCATATCGGACGTATCCAGTCGGGAAGCTGGCAACATTATCGTCGCCAGCCTTGGGGCAATGCCAGAACCACAGCGTCAGAGCTCGATACGCTCGACCTTGCCCACCAGCAGGATGTACGACAGCGCACCGATCAGGGCCAGACCGGCGATGTAGGTGATCGCCGGGGCGAAGGAGTCGCCGGTTGCCAGAAAACCGATGACGATCGGCGTGGCAATGGCCGCCAGGTTGCCGATGAAGTTGAAGGTGCCGCCGGTCAGCCCCAACAGGCGCGCCGGTGCCAGGGTGGACACCAGCGACCAAGTGATCGACGCCAGCCCGTTGCCGAAGAACGCCAGCGCGAGGAACGCGATGACCAGCGCCGTGGAGTCAACATAATTGGCGCCGATGATCGAGGTGGAGATCAACAGACCGGAAATGATCGGCAGCTTACGGGCGAAGCCAACCGAATATCCGCGACGAATCAGCCAGTCCGAGAAGAACCCGGAACACAGCACGCCGACAAACGCTGCCAGAAAAGGTAACGAAGCCAGCAGGCCGGACTTGATGAAGTCCATGCCGCGGTACTTGACCAGATAAGTCGGAAACCAGGTCAGGAAGAACCACAGCGTCGAGTTGAGACAGAACTGCCCGAGGTAGATGCCCCACAATTTGCGCTGGGTCAATACGATACGCAGGCCCGCGGCATCGAAGCCGCGCTTCTTCTGCTTGTCGGTCTCGGACTGGATGTCCACCAGCCCGCCGCCTTCACGGATCAGGTCGATCTCTTGCTGGTTGACGCCTTTGAAATCGCGGGGCTCGCGGTACACCGCATACCAGATCACCGCCCACAATACGCCGACGCCGCCCGTCACTACGAACACCATGTGCCAGCCATACGCCGCCTGCAACCAGGCAAGCACCGGCGTCAGAAACGCCAGGCCGACGAATTGACCCGAGGTGTAGAACGCGATGGCCGTGGCCCGCTCACGTTCCGGGAACCACGACGTAACGACCCGGCTGTTGATCGGGTACGCCGGCGCTTCCAGCGCGCCAACCGCCATCCGCAGCACGAACAACGCGATGAAGCTCGCCGCGAAGCCGAGCATGATGGTCGCCACCGACCATAGCGCCAGTGCCACTGTGTAAAGAATGCGCGGTGGCACCCGGTCGACCAGCCAGCCTCCCGGCAGCTGCATGGCGGCATAGGTCCAGCCGAACGCGGAAAAGATCAAGCCAACGTGCACGGTGTCCAGGCCCAGGTCGCTGGTCAGCGCGGGCGCGGCAATCGACAGGTTGCTGCGGTCCAGATAGTTGATCACCACGGTGATGAACAACAGCACCATGATGAAGTAACGTTTGCGGGTGGGGGTCACCAGAGATGCGGCGCCTTCCAGGGTTCGTGTGTGCATGAGGTGTGCCTCTTATTGGATTTATTCGAGGGCTGCATGTCGACGGGGCTGCATATCGGAACTTCGCGCCGCGCCGCCCCTTTGAAGCAAGGCGTTGCGGCGCGACGCCCCCGTCAGCGTGCTGTCACCACTCGGCGAAGCTGCCGTCGGCGTGGCGCCAGATCGGGTTGCGCCAGCGATGGCCGATGGCCGCGCGCTCCTTCACGTATTCCTCGTTGATCTCTATGCCAAGGCCCGGACCGTTCGGAATCTTCACCATGCCTTTGTCGTAGTCGAAGACTTCCGGATGCTTCACGTAATCGAGCAGATCGTTGCTCTCGTTGTAGTGAATGCCCAGGCTCTGCTCCTGGATGAAGGCGTTGTAGCAGGCCGCGTCGAGCTGCAGACATGCCGCCAGCGCAATCGGCCCCAACGGGCAATGCAGGGCCAGCGCCACGTCATAGGCTTCGGCCATGTTGGCAATCTTGCGGGTTTCGGTGATGCCACCGGCGTGAGAGGCGTCGGGCTGGATGATGTCCACATAGCCTTCGCTCAACACGCGCTTGAAGTCCCAGCGCGAGAACAGGCGCTCGCCCAGCGCGATCGGGGTGCTGGTCAGCGGCGCCAGCTCCTTGAGGGCTTCGTAGTTTTCGCTGAGGACCGGCTCTTCGATGAACATCAGCTTGAAGGGGTCCAGCTCCTTCATCAGAACCTTGGCCATCGGCTTGTGAACGCGACCATGGAAATCCACACCGATACCGACGTTCGGGCCGACCGCATCGCGCACGGCCGCCACGCTCGCCAGCGCCAGATCGACCTTGTCGAAGGTATCGAGGAACTGCAGCTCGGCGGTGCCGTTCATCTTCACGGCGGTAAAGCCGCGATCCACCGCTTCACGCGCCGCGCGCGCAGTGTCCGCCGGACGGTCGCCACCGATCCATGAATAGACGCGGATCTTGTCGCGCACCTGACCGCCGAGCAGGTCGCTGACCGACACGCCCAGCGCCTTGCCCTTGATGTCCCACAAGGCCTGGTCGATGCCGGCCAGCGCACTCATGTGCACTGCACCACCACGGTAGAAACCGCCGCGATACAAGACCGTCCAGATGTCCTCGATATTGCGTGGGTCCTTGCCGATCAGGTAGTCGGATAACTCATCAACGGCGGCCGCCACGGTGTGGGCACGACCCTCGACCACCGGCTCGCCCCAGCCGACGACACCTTCGTCGGTCTCGACTTTCAGGAAGCACCAGCGGGGAGGAACGATGAACGTTGTCAGGCGAGTGATTTTCATGGGAACAGTTCTCTTATTGATCTTGGGGAAATGTCAGTTTGCAGAGCCGGTCAGCTCGCGCCATGCGCGGACGTAGGCAGTGGCCCGGTCCTGCACGTCAGCGGCCGTCATGCCAGGCTTGTACAGGCCGGAGCCCAGACCGAAACCCTTGACGCCTGCCTCGACGAACGCGCGCATGTTGTCCGGCGTGATACCGCCGACCGGAAGCAATACAGTTCCAGCGGGCAGCACGGCCAGCCACGCCTTGACCACGGCGGGTGACATCTGCTCGGCGGGGAACAGCTTGAGTACATCGGCACCTTCGGCCAGTGCGGCGAACGCCTCGGTCGGCGTGGCCACGCCTGGCGACAGGAACAGCCCGGCAGCCTTGGCCGCGCGTAGCACCTTGGCATCGCTGTGCGGCATGACGATCACCTGCCCGCCTGCGTCCCTGACCTGCGTCACCTGCTCGGGCGTCAGCACAGTGCCGGCACCGATCAGGCAGTCAGCCGGCAGCCGCTGGCGCAGCAGGCCGATGCTGTCCAGTGGTTGCGGTGAGTTGAGCGGCACCTCGATGACGCGGAAACCCGCCTGGTACAGCGTATCGCCGACGGCTGGTGCTTCTTCGGGGCGCAGCCCGCGCAGGATGGCGACCAGGCCGTTTTCTTTCAGTGCTTGTTTAAGCATTTCACGCCTCGCTTGGAGTAGTTGTCCGGACACCCGGGATCAGCCCGGCCTGCACCGCCACCTGCCACAGGCCACGCTCGGTAGCCTGTTCGGCAAGTGTCACTTCGGGAAAGCCGGCAGCGGCCAGAGCCCGTGAATACCGGGCGCAAAGTGGCTCGCTGCCGATCAGAATGACCGCCGGCAAGGGTTGTCGACGTTGTTGTTGGAGGGTTGCCAGCGCCGACAGCTCATGGCCGATCAGCAGCCCGGACAGGTAGTCCGGCTGGGCGCTGGCTTCCAGCTGGCTGGTCAGCCCAAGGGTTCGAGTGCTGAAGATGGTCGAAAGCGGGCCGGCCGCGCCGTCTGCGGACAGCGCAACCGCCAGTCCGCGATCAAAGGCCACGGTATCCAGACTGTCGCTGCGCTGCATGGTGCGACCCAGAATGGTGTGCGCGCACAAGGCGGCATAGACCTCGCCGGTCATGAAGGTATCAAAGTGCACAATGCGGCCTTCGACGACCTCGACCCACTTGGAATGACTGCCGGGCAGCCCGATCAGCAGCGGACGATTGGCCTGATCGTCAGGCAGCGAGGCAAGAACGCCGAGCACCTGAGTTTCTTCGCCACGCATCACGTTAGGTAAGGCCGAACGCTGCAGGACGCCGGGGATGATGTGCACCGTCACGCCGCGCGTGCTGCGGACTGTCTGTAATGCGGCGCTCAGTTCGTCGACGCTGGCTGGCGTTTCGCGATAGACGGCCTCGCGCCAGCCCTGGGCGCTGCCGACCATGCCGCAGGCAATCACCGGCAAATCGGGCTGCGCGTCGAGCCAGTCACCACACGCTTCGTCGAACGCCAGTTCAAAACCGTCGTCGCACTGTTTCCCGGCAATCTGCCGGGGCGCGGTGGGCAACTGCATGATGCCCGCGCCGAGGGCGCGTTGTTGCAAAACCTGGCCTCGCTCGCCAAGTCGATAAGCCCGAAGTGAGGTCGTCCCCCAATCGAGCGCGATCAATTGCGCCTGCATTGCTTCACCTGTTGTTTTTTTGAAAGTGAGTGCGCGCCGACTATAAGCTCATTCTCAAACAAATCTCAATATGTAATTTGTGATCCCACATATAGGGATGTCAACTACGGGTCCAGGGCGTCCACAGCTGAAAGACGCCCATAAAAAAACGCCCCTCGAAAGGGGCGTTTTTACGTGCAGCGTTACAGCAGAAGGATCAACGCTCCAGCAGGATCCGCAGCATGCGGCGCAGCGGCTCGGCCGCGCCCCACAACAGCTGGTCGCCTACGGTGAAGGCGCCCAGGTATTGCGAACCCATGTTCAGTTTGCGCAGACGCCCGACCGGAATGCTCATGGTGCCGGTGACCGCAGTCGGGCTGAGCTCCTGGATGCTGGCTTCGCGGTGGTTTGGCACCAGCTTGACCCACGGGTTGTGCTGGCTGATCAGGCCTTCGATGTCCGCGATGGGCACATCCTTGTTGAGCTTGATGGTCAGCGCCTGGCTGTGGCAACGCATGGCGCCGATGCGCACGCAGATGCCGTCGACCGGGATCGGACTCTTGAAACGACCGAGGATCTTGTTGGTTTCAGCCTGGGCCTTCCACTCTTCGCGGCTCTGACCGTTAGGCAGTTCCTTGTCGATCCACGGGATCAGGCTGCCGGCCAGCGGTGCGCCGAAGTTCTCGGTCGGGAACGCGTCGCCGCGCATGGCTTCCGCCACTTTGCGATCGATATCAAGGATGGCGCTGGCCGGGTTGGCCAGGTCATCGGCCACCGAGCCGTTCACCGCGCCCATCTGGCGAATCAGCTCGCGCATGTTCTGCGCACCGGCACCGGACGCGGCCTGATAAGTCATGGCGGTCATCCACTCCACCAGGCCAGCCTCGAACAGACCGCCCAGGCCCATCAGCATGAGGCTGACGGTGCAGTTGCCACCGATGTAGTTTTTGGTGCCGGCGTCCAGCTGCTGGTCGATGACCTTGCGGTTGACCGGGTCCAGCACGATCACGGCGTCATCCTGCATGCGCAGGCTGGATGCGGCATCGATCCAGTAACCCTGCCAGCCGGCTTCGCGCAGCTTGGGGAACACCTCGTTGGTGTAGTCGCCGCCCTGACAGGTCAGTACCACGTCGAGGGTTTTCAGTTCGTCGATGCTGTACGCATCCTTCAGAGGCGCAACGTCCTTGCCCACCGACGGGGCTTGGCCACCGACATTCGAAGTGGTAAAGAACACTGGCTCAATGAGGTCGAAGTCCTGCTCTTCCCGCATCCGCTGCATGAGCACGGAACCGACCATGCCACGCCAACCGATCAGACCTACACGTTTCATCGCAACAACACCTTAAATAAAAGTGGGACCACCGCCTGCGTCATATACAGCAGCCGGCGGGCCAGAGAGATTACAGATTCCTTAGCGCGGCGACTACTGCGTCGCCCATTTCCTGCGTTCCGACCTTCACAGTACCGGTCGACCAGATGTCGCCGGTGCGCAGCCCCTGGTCCAGAACCAGGCTGACGGCCTTCTCGATCGCATCGGCGGCTTCGCTGAGGTTGAAGCTGTAACGCAGCATCATCGAGACTGACAGAATGGTCGCCAACGGGTTGGCAATGCCCTGCCCGGCGATGTCCGGCGCCGAACCATGGCAAGGCTCGTACATGCCTTTGTTATTGGCATCCAGCGAAGCAGACGGCAGCATACCGATGGAGCCGGTCAGCATCGAAGCTTCATCCGACAGAATGTCGCCGAACATGTTGTCGGTCACGATCACATCGAACTGCTTGGGCGCACGTACCAGTTGCATGGCGGCGTTGTCGACATACATGTGGCTCAGCTCGACTTCAGGATAGTCCTTGGCGACCTGCTCCACGACTTCACGCCACAGCTGGCTGGACGCCAGGACGTTGGCCTTGTCCACCGAACATAGCTTCTTGCCACGAACCATGGCCATGTCGAAGCCGACCCGGGCGATTCGGCGGATTTCGCTTTCGCTGTATGGCAGGGTGTCGTACGACTGACGCTCGCCGTTTTCCAGCTCCCGGGTGCCGCGCGGCGCGCCGAAATAGATGCCGCCGGTCAGCTCGCGGACAATCAGGATATCCAGGCCGGCGACGATTTCCGGCTTCAGGCTCGATGCATCCGCCAGTTGCGGATACAGAATGGCTGGGCGCAGGTTGCCGAACAGGCCCAGCTGCGAACGGATTTTCAGCAGACCGCGCTCAGGACGGATATCGCGCTCGATGGCGTCCCACTTGGGGCCGCCGACCGCGCCCAGCAGCACGGCATCGGCTGCGCGGGCGCGGTCCAGGGTTTCATCGGCCAGCGGCACGCCGTGCTTGTCGATGGCCGCGCCGCCGATCACGTCGTGACTCAGTTCGAAACCCAGCTGGTATTTCTCGTTCGCCAGCTCCAAAACCTTGACCGCCTCGGTCATGATTTCCGGACCGATACCGTCGCCTGGGAGAATCAGAATCTGCTTGCTCATAACTTCCTCGATGTTGTGCATCGGCGCCGCTTGCGACGCCCGTCATATTCAATAGGTCCAGCCGAGCGATCTACCGTTCGGCCCAGAGCACCAGGACATCGGTGCTGAACGAGCCATCTTCGGCTATCTCGAAATACTGGCGCACTTCGGCGCCCATGGCCTTTTGCAGCGCGCGAATCGCCAGCCGCATGACTTCAGGCGTGCGCATGCGCTCCACCCATGATCCGAATTCCAGATGCAGACGCTGACGAGCGTGGCTGCGCGGGAACAGGCCGGCGTCGCTGACCTGATGCAGCCATTCGCCGGCGGAGTAATTCCGTACGTGGCTGGTATCGCGCAGCACTTCGACGCTCTGCAGATAGGTGTCCAGCAGCGGGCTGCCCGGCGACATCACATCGATGAACGCCGCCACGCCGCCCGGTTTGAGCACGTGGCGCACTTCCCGTAGAGCCAGACCCAGATCGCTCCAGTGGTGAGCCGAGTAGCGGCTGAACACGAAGTCGAACTCGCCCTCGCCAAAGGGCAAACGCTCCGCTGCGCCATTGACGGTCCGAACGTTGCTCAGGCCCCGGTCGGCAGCGGCGGCGCTGACCACGTCGAGCATCTGCTGCGAGAGGTCGTACGCTACCACTTCACCGACCGCCGGCGCGACATGGAAACTCACATGCCCGGCGCCACACCCCAGATCCAGCACCCGAGCCTCGCCACGCCCCGCCACTTTGGCCTGTAGCAGCGCGAACTCGGCACCTTGCGCGTGCACGGCGCTGCTCAGATAGGCCGAAGCCTGCTCTCCGAATTGACGTTGTACCACTTGGGCGTGAGCGGAGCTGGTCATGCTGTATCTCCCTGAAAATACGGCCTACCTTTTGTAGGAGCGGACTTGTCCGCGAAGACATATTGCCAGCCCATACACATGCAGCGGCTGGACTGACCTCTTCGCGGACAAGTCCGCTCCCACAGAGACGAGGATGCGTGTGGAATCAGTCGCGGAACAACCACGGCTGGCTGGCGCGGTGTTTGCTCTCGAAGGTGGCGATGGCATCGGCGTCCACCAGCGTCAGGCCGATGTCATCCAGACCGTTGAGCAGGCAATGCTTGCGGAACGCATCGATCTCGAAACTCAGCACCTTGCCGTCGGGCCGGGTCACGGTCTGCGCCTGCAGATCGATGGCCAGCTGATAACCGGGCGTGGCCTCCACCTGCTTGAACAGCTGATCGACCTCATCTTCGTCGAGGATGATCGGCAGCAGGCCGTTCTTGAAGCTGTTGTTGAAAAAGATATCGGCATAGCTGGGAGCGATGATCGCGCAGAAACCGTATTCTTCCAGCGCCCAGGGAGCGTGTTCACGACTGGAGCCGCAACCGAAGTTCTCGCGCGCCAACAACACACTGGCGCCCTGATAACGCTCATGGTTGAGCACGAAGTCGTGATTCAGCGGACGCTTGGAGTTGTCCTGATAAGGCTGGCCGACATCCAGATAGCGCCACTCGTCGAACAGGTTCGGGCCAAAGCCGCTGCGCTTGATCGACTTGAGAAACTGCTTGGGAATGATCTGGTCGGTATCGACGTTGGCACGATCCAGAGGTGCGACAAGGCCGCTGTGCTGAGTAAAGGCTTTCATGCTTGGGCTCCTTGTGGCTGGATCAGATCGCGAACATCAATGAAGTGGCCTTGCACCGCGGCGGCAGCGGCCATCGCAGGACTCACCAGGTGAGTGCGGCCACCGGCGCCCTGGCGCCCTTCGAAGTTACGGTTGGAGGTCGACGCGCAATGCTCGCCGGAACCCAGGCGATCGGGGTTCATGGCGAGGCACATGGAGCAACCCGGCTCGCGCCATTCGAAGCCCGCTTCGATGAAGATTCGGTCCAGCCCTTCCTTCTCGGCCTGTTCCTTGATCAGCCCCGAACCCGGTACCACCAGCGCCTGCTTGATGGTTGCCGCCACTTTGCGACCCTTGGCGATCGCGGCTGCGGCGCGCAGATCTTCGATCCGCGAATTGGTGCAGGAGCCAATGAATACCCGATCCAGCTGGATATCGGTAATCGGCTGGTTGGCCTTGAGACCCATGTACTTGAGCGCGCGCTCGATGGAGCCACGCTTGACCAGATCCGGCTCGGCGGCCGGGTCCGGGACGTTCTGATCCACGGCCAGCACCATTTCCGGCGACGTGCCCCAGCTCACCTGCGGCTTGATCTGCGCCGCGTCGAGCACAACCTCGGCGTCGAACACTGCGTCCGGGTCGGACACCAGATCCTTCCAGACCTCGACCGCCATGTCCCATTCCGCGCCCTTGGGCGAAAACGGACGGCCCTTGACGTACTCGATGGTTTTCTCATCGGTGGCTACCATGCCGACCCGTGCGCCCGCCTCGATGGACATGTTGCAGATGGTCATGCGGCCTTCGATGGACAGGTCGCGTATCGCGCTGCCGGCGAACTCGATGGCGTAACCGTTGCCACCGGCGGTGCCGATCTTGCCGATCACCGCGAGCACGATGTCTTTCGCGGTCACGCCGAACGGCAAGCGGCCTTCAACCGATACCCGCATGTTTTTCATTTTCTTGGCGACCAGGCACTGGGTAGCGAGCACGTGCTCGACTTCCGAAGTGCCGATGCCGTGGGCCAGCGCGCCAAAAGCGCCGTGGGTCGAGGTGTGCGAGTCGCCGCATACCACGCTCATACCCGGCAAGGTAGCGCCCTGCTCCGGACCGACCACGTGGACGATGCCCTGACGCGGGTCGTTCATCTTGAATTCGGTGATGCCGTACTCGTCGCAATTATCGTCGAGCGTCTGGACCTGCAAACGCGATACCTGGTCTTCAATGGCAGCGATACCGCCCTTGCGCTCGGCGGTGGTCGGCACGTTGTGATCCGGCGTGGCGACGATCGAGTCGATGCGCCAAGGCTTGCGGCCGGCCAGACGCAGGCCTTCGAACGCCTGCGGCGACGTCACTTCGTGAATGATGTGGCGGTCGATGTAGATCAGCGCCGAACCGTCGTCGCGCTGTTTGACCAAATGCGAATCCCAGAGCTTGTCGTAAAGCGTTTTGCCGGCCATTGGATGACTTCCTCATCAGCTTTTTCTATGCCTTGGGCAATCATGCGATGACCCTTTGGCTTGTGCGGTCATGCTATGGAATATGCTTAAATAACTCAAATTCATAATTTTCATAGTTTGGATAACCAACTGGAATCCCACCATGGACTTGGCCAACCTCAATGCTTTCATTGCCATCGCCGAAACAGGCAGTTTTTCCGGTGCCGGCGAGCGCCTGCATCTGACCCAGCCGGCGATCAGCAAGCGAATCGCCGGCCTGGAGCAGCAACTGAACGTGCGATTGTTCGACCGGCTCGGCCGTGAAGTCAGCCTTACCGAGGCAGGACGCGCGCTGTTGCCCAGGGCCTATCAGATCCTCAACGTGCTGGACGACACGCGTCGCGCGCTGACCAATCTGACCGGCGAAGTCAGCGGTCGTCTCACGCTGGCCACCAGTCATCACATCGGTCTGCACCGCCTGCCGCCGGTATTGCGCGAGTTCACCCGCGCCTATCCCGGCGTGGCGCTGGACATCCAGTTCCTCGATTCGGAAGTGGCCTACGAAGAAATCCTCCACGGCCGGGCGGAGCTTGCCGTCATTACCCTGGCGCCCGACCCCCATGCTCTGGTGCGCGCAGTGCCGGTCTGGGACGATCCGCTGGACTTCGTCGCGGCGCCAGAACATCCGCTGACCAACAGCGGGCCGATGCGGCTGGAGGACATCGTCGGTTATCCCGCAGTGTTTCCCGGCGGCAACACGTTCACTCACCACATCGTCAGTGCGCTGTGCGACGCGCAGGGGCTCAAGCCCAACATCGCCATGAGCACCAACTATATGGAGACCATCAAAATGATGGTTTCCATCGGTCTGGCCTGGAGTGTCCTGCCGCGCACGATGCTCGACGAGCAGGTCGCGCGCATCCCATTGCCGGGCGTACAGCTCAAACGCCAGCTAGGCTACATTCTGCACACGGAACGCACACTTTCGAATGCCGCGAAGGCATTCATGAAATTATTGGACGCACAGCCGCAGACTTCCTGATGCAAGCGCTGCGTGAGGTGTAGACGATCGTATTACCGGCTTTATTGCCTGAAGGCTCGTGATCACATGCCTGACCCAGTGGACAGTTTCAGCATCCGGACGGCCGGCCACGGCGAACCCACCAGTGCCGAGCAGGCGCTCAGGGAAACCCGAGATCGCCTGGACCTGGCCCTGAGTTCCGCGCAGATGGGCATCTGGGACTGGCACATCCCAAGCGGCATGCTCCATGCCTCAGCCCGCGCCGCGCAACTGCACGGCATGGCAGCGGAGCCGTTTCATGACTTTTTCGGCACGTTCTTCGCGAGTGTTCCAGCGCAGGAGCGCGACCGCATGCGCCGCGCCTGGCGAACGCTGCTCAGTGGCCGGGATGACCATTTCCAGCTCACCTATCGCTTCCAGCCGGGCGCCGGAACCTGGCGCCTGCTGGAAATCCGCGCCCGCCTGTATCACGACCAGCACGGCGCGCCGCTGCGGCTGGCCGGCACGCTGCTCGATATCACCCAGCAACAGGCGCAGGCGGCACTGGAGGCCAGTGAACAGAAGTTCGCCAAGGCGTTCCACTCAAGCCCTGACTCGATCACCATCACCGAACTGGAATCGGGCCGCTACCTGGAGGTCAACGAGGGTTTCTACCGCCTGACCGGGTTCAGCGCTCAGGAGGTGCTGGGGCGCACCGCGTTCGATATCGGCATCTGGAGCGACGCGGATCAGCGACGGCAGATGATCGAACAGTTGCGGCAGTCCGGAGCGGTGCATCACCGCGAGATGACCGGCCGCAACAAGAGCGGCGCGCCGCTGATCCTCGACGTCTCGGTGGAAACCATCACTCTGGACGGAACCGCCTGCCTGCTGATGATTGCAAGGGACATCGGCCAGTTGAAAAACGCGCAGGCGCAGATCCGTCACCTGGCTTATCACGACTCGCTGACCAACCTGCCCAACCGCGCCCTGCTGATGGACCGTCTCAGCCAACAGCTGTCGCTGCTCAAGCACCACAATTTGCGTGGCGCGCTGCTGTTCATGGATCTGGATCACTTCAAGCACATCAACGACTCGCTCGGTCACCCGTTGGGCGATAGCGTGCTTAAGGTAGTCACAGCCCGTCTGGAAGCGAGCGTTCGTGTCGAAGACACCGTCGCGCGGCTGGGCGGTGACGAATTCGTTGTGCTGATCTGCGGCCTGGAAGGCTCAAGAGAGAAAGTCGAGCAGCAGGTTCGCGAGCAGTCCGACATGCTGCGCGAGCTGCTCGCCGAGCCCATGTTTCTCGACGGCCACCGCCTGCAAGTCACGCCGAGCATCGGCGTCGCGTTGATCCCCGATCATGGGGCGACGCCCGCCGACCTGCTCAAGCGTGCCGACATCGCGCTCTATCGAGCCAAGGACACCGGACGCAACACTACGCAGTTCTTCCAGGCCTCGATGCAAAAGGTCGTCAGCCAGCGCCTGCGCATGGAAAACGACCTACGTATGGCGCTTGCCCGTAATGAACTCAGGCTGGTCTACCAGGCGCAAGTAGACGCGCGCACCACACAGATCAACGGCGCGGAAGCCCTGCTGCGCTGGCAGCACCCGGAGCACGGCTTGCTGACACCCGGCGAATTTGTGCAGATTCTGGAAGAAAGCGGCATGATCCTGGAAGTGGGCGGATGGGTGCTGGACGAGGCGTGCCGCACCGCAGGCCGGTTGCTGCACAGCGGCCTCATACGGACCGGAAGTTTCCTGATGGGAGTCAATATCAGCCCGCGGCAATTTCGTCAGAGCGAGTTTGTCGAACGCGTTCAGCGCAGCCTGCAGGCCCATGGGCTACCGGCGGACATGCTCAAGCTCGAAATCACCGAGGGTATCGTGATCCGCAACCTGGACGACACCATCGCCAAGATGCGTCGCCTGAAAGCGCTGGGAGTGAGTTTTGCCATGGACGATTTCGGCACCGGCTACTCCTCGCTGACCTATCTCAAACGACTGCCGGTGGATACGCTGAAGATCGATCAGTCGTTCATCCATGATGCGGCGACCGACCCCAACGACGCGGGGATCATTCGCACGATCGTCGCCATGGCCCAAAGCCTGAACCTGACCGCGGTTGCCGAAGGGGTTGAGACCGCGGAACAGCTGGAATTTCTGCAGCGACTGGGTTGCCACTGCTATCAGGGCTACCTGTTCAGCGAACCGCTGGTCCTGGCCGACTTCGAAGCCCTGCTGCGGCTGAACGAGCACATGCAAGTCGATTGATGCCGCGCGTCAAACAGAAAGGGCGCCGAATGGCGCCCTTTCTGTTTAACGATGATCAGCCTGCGTTTTGCGACAGGACTTTCTGGGTGTTGAGCGGGATACGCTTTGGCTTGGCCTCTTCCGGTACGTTACGCACCAGATCGATGCTCAGCAGGCCATGCGCCAGATCGGCACCTTTCACTTCGATATTGTCCGCCAGCCGGAATGCCAGCTTGAACTCACGGCGAGCAATGCCCTGGTGCAGATAAGTCACGTTGTCCGCTTCGCGTTCACGCTTGCTGCCAGTCACGGTCAGCACACCCTTCTCGACCTGCAAGTCCAGGTCTTCCTCCTGCATACCGGCGGCGGCGATCACGATGCGGTATTGATCATCGGCATGCCGCTCCACATTGTAAGGAGGGTAGCCACTGGTAGAGTCGCTACGGCCTGCGGTTTCGAACAGGTCGTTGAAGCGATCGAAGCCCACTGAGTGACGAAACAGTGGAGCCAGAGAAAATGCAGTCGTCATGATAATTCTCCTGTAATCAGCGAGTAGTTCAAGCGACCCGCTAGCGGCATCGCTTAATCCCGAAGATAGGGACGGTCATTCGCTTTTCAAGAGGATTTTTTCAGGCTTCAAGCGACCGTTCGTCGGGTGAATAACCCAACAGCGCACTGATACGGTCGCAGTCGGTTTCGCGCCGCAGAACATCGAACAAGGCTGTGGCCTGGGGATAGCTCTTGGTCAGCAGGACCAGCCATTGCTTGAGCCGGCCCGGTGCCTGGACCAGGGTCATCTTCGCCAGACAGTCACGCCAGAAAGTGCGCAACATTGGTTGCAGCTCTGCCCAGGTCATCTCGACAATGTCATCGCCCGCCTGCGCCGCGGCGATCTGCCGTGCCAGATCGGGGCGCGCCACCAGCCCGCGGCCTATCATGATATCGCGCGCGCCGCAGATTTCCCGGCAGCGGCGCCAGTCGTCCACCGTCCAGATCTCGCCGTTGGCGACAACAGGGATCTTGACCACGTCCTGGATACGCGCAATCCATTCCCAGTGCGCGGGCGGCTTGTAACCATCCACCTTGGTGCGAGCGTGCACGACAATTCGCTCCGCCCCGCCATCGGCCAGCGCCCGCGCGCAGTCGAGCGCAAGATCGGTGCTGTCGAAACCCAGGCGCATCTTGGCGGTGACCGGGATCGCCTGGGGCACGGCGCGGCGCACATGCTCGACGATGGAGTTCAGCAACTCCGGCTCCTTGAGCAGGACGGCGCCGCCACGGGAACGGTTGACGGTCTTGGCCGGGCAACCGAAATTGAGATCCATGACCGGCGCGCCCAGCTCACAGGCAAACGCCGCGTTTTCCGCCAGGCATACCGGATCCGAACCCAGCAGCTGAAGGTGCAACGGCACGCCGGCCGCCGTCCTTGCATCAGTGTGCAGCTCCGACGCCAGCTTGTAGAAGTACGCGGCAGGCATGACCCGCTCGGTCACCCGGATGAATTCCGTCACACACCAGTCGATGCCGCCGACGCGGGTCAGCACATTACGCAGGATGTCGTCGACCAACCCCTCCATGGGCGCCAGAGCAATTTGCATGGGGACACACTCGAAAAAAGTCCGGCAGTTTACTGGGCCGAGGCCATATTGGAAACGCTGCCGTCTGTCATCGCGCAACCATAGCCGTCGATGAACTCGGCAGGCATGCGCTTGGGGCGACCGGTGGAAAGTTCGATGCAGACAAAAGTGGTTTGCGCGCGCAGCAGCGTTGCGCCATCGGCTGGTCGTCGTAACTGGAAGCGCCGGCTCATTTTCAGCTTTCGGTCCCAGTCGACGATCCAGGTCGCCAACTCCAGCTCGTCGTTTTCATAGGCGCTGGCGAGGTAATCGATCTCGTGCCGGACCACGGCCATGGCACGATCCAGACGACGATACTCGGTCAGATCAAGGCCCAACTGTTGAGAATGCCGCCAGGCGCAGCGTTCGAGCCACGTGACATAGACCGCATTATTAGCGTGCCCCAGCCCGTCGATGTCCTCTGCGCCGACCACCAGGTCAATGACGAAAGGCGTTGCCAGATCCCAGACCATGCTCGCTCCTGTTTAATGGATTCACGTGGCGGGAGTGTAGCGTGGCGCAGGCTCAGACGCGTCGTAGGAGCGCGCTTGCCCGCGATCAGGTTGTAAAAAAGGAAGGAAATAAAACCCCGGAAAAACAAAAGGGCCATTCAATAATCGAATGACCCTTGGTCTCGCAGAGCGAGAAATCGTGGCGTCCCCTAGGGGACTCGAACCCCTGTTACCGCCGTGAAAGGGCGGTGTCCTAGGCCACTAGACGAAGGGGACGCAAAACCTTCTGTCAGATCCGCCTGTTGGCGAACCCTGGCAAATTGGTGGAGCTAAGCGGGATCGAACCGCTGACCTCCTGCATGCCATGCAGGCGCTCTCCCAGCTGAGCTATAGCCCCGAATTTAACGCCCTGCGGCGGAGATCAACCTTGCGGCATCACTCGGTGAAACTGGCGTCCCCTAGGGGACTCGAACCCCTGTTACCGCCGTGAAAGGGCGGTGTCCTAGGCCACTAGACGAAGGGGACAAACCTTCTTTCTGATCGGATGCTGGATTCCGATCTGTTCAAGACCCCCGTGTTACCTGGCCTTGAACCTGAAATTTGGTGGAGCTAAGCGGGATCGAACCGCTGACCTCCTGCATGCCATGCAGGCGCTCTCCCAGCTGAGCTATAGCCCCACATCAGTGGACGGGGCGCATGTTAAGCGTGAGTCACGAACCTGTCAAACTTATTTTCAACTTTTTTGAAAATTTTTCGTCGGCATAACAAACACTTACCCGTGACGCCCCGATTCGGGGCTCACGTCGACCACTGCCCGGGCGCGGGCGATGGTCGATCCATGCGCCTCCCCTGTCAGGCGATAGCGCCCAGCAGTTTTTCCCACTCCTTGTTTTCCTTCTTCGAAACGCCACCCAGCAGATCGATGGCCTGACGCAGGCGGAAACGGGTCAAGTCCGGGCCGAGGATTTCCATGGCGTCGAGCACCGATACGGAACTGGCCTGCCCGGTGATCGAGGCGAACATCAGCGGCATTGCATCGCGCAGCTTGAGGCCGAGGTGTTCGACCACCGCCTGAATGACGCCGGTAATCGCGTCCTTCTCCCACTGGCGCAGGGATTCCAGCTTCCACAGAATCAGCTGCATCAACTGGCGGACCTGCTCGGGCGACAGCTTCTTGTGCTCGAACAGCCTGGCGTCCGGCGTGACGCCACCCGCAAAGAAGAAGCTCGCCAAAGGCGCGATCTGGCTGAAGGTTTCAACGCGGCCCTGCACGTGCGGCGCGATCTTCATCAGATACTCGGGGTTCAACGCCCAGGTCTGCACCCGCGCGGCGAACTCCTCGACCGGCAGTTCACGCAGCCACTGGCCGTTGAGCCAGGACAGTTTCTCGATATCGAAGATCGGCCCGCCCAGGGAAACGCGCGACAGATCGAAGTTGTCGACCATTTCCTGCAACGAGAACTTCTCGCGCTCGTCCGGCATTGACCAGCCCATGCGCCCCAGATAGTTGAGCATCGCCTCGGGCATGAAGCCCATGCGCTCGTAGAACGTAACCGAAGTCGGGTTCTTGCGCTTGGACAGCTTGCTCTTGTCCGGGTTACGCAGCAGCGGCATGTAGCACAGCTGTGGCTTGTCCCAGCCGAAGTACTCGTACAGCAGAATCAGCTTGGGTGCCGACGGCAGCCACTCCTCGCCACGTAATACGTGGGTGATGCCCATTAGATGATCATCGACCACGTTGGCGAGGAAATAGGTCGGCAGGCCATCGGCCTTCATCAGCACCTGCATGTCCATGCGATCCCAAGGGATCTCGACCTCGCCACGCAGCAGGTCAGGCACGACGCAGACGCCTTCGGTCGGCACCTTCATACGGATCACATGGGGCTCGCCGGCAGCCAGGCGACGCGCCACTTCTTCCTTGGAAAGCAGCAGAGCGCGGCCGTCATAGCGTGGGGTCTCGCCACGTGCCATCTGCTCGGCACGCATCTGATCCAGCTCTTCGGCAGTGCAGAAGCACGGGAACGCGTGGCCCATGTCGACCAGTTGCTGGGCGTATTTCTGGTAAATGTCGCCCCGCTCACTCTGCCGGTATGGACCATGCGGGCCGCCCACATCCGGGCCTTCACTCCATTCGATACCCAGCCAGCGCAGCGCGTCGAAGATCTGTTGCTCGGACTCGCGGGTCGAGCGCAGCTGATCGGTGTCTTCGATGCGCAGGATGAACTCGCCACCATGCTGCCTGGCAAAGCAATAGTTGAAGAGCGCGATATAGGCCGTGCCAACGTGGGGGTCGCCGGTGGGCGATGGCGCGATGCGGGTACGAACGGTGGTCATGGAAAATCCCGAATAGGTCGATCAAGCGCGGAATCTTAACAGGCGCGAGAGACGGATTGTAGGCGCGCTTACCCGCGATCCGATATGGCGAGCAGATGCGGAGCTGTGACCGCAAAAATGTACGCGACCCCACCGGCCTCTTCGCCAGCAAGCTGACTCCCACAGAACCGTGAGCTGCGGTACAGCCGCGACTGGTGCATAGTCAGTCGCGGACAAGTCCGCTCTTACACGGCCAGCAACCGCTCGCGCAACTTTCCGATTTCGTCGCGCATCTGCGCGGCGGCTTCGAACTCCAGGTCGCGGGCCAGCTGGTACATCTTCTCTTCCAGCTGACGGATGCGCTTGTTGATCTCGCTCGGCGAGCGCAGCTCGTTCTCGTATTTCGCGTTTTCCTCGGCAGCCTTGGCCATGCCCTTGCGCTTTTTGCTGCGCGAGCCCGGCACCGTCGCGCCTTCGAGGATATCCGCCACGTCCCTGGACACGCCCACCGGCGTGATGCCATTGGCCTCGTTGAACGCGATCTGCTTCTCGCGACGCCGCTCGGTCTCGTTGATCGCGCGTTCCATGGAACCGGTCATCCGGTCCGCATACAGGATCGCCCGGCCCTTGAGGTTACGCGCAGCTCGACCGATGGTCTGGATCAGCGAACGATCCGAGCGCAGGAAGCCTTCCTTGTCGGCGTCGAGAATCGCTACCAGCGCGACTTCCGGCATGTCCAGACCTTCACGCAGCAGGTTGATCCCGACCAGCACATCAAAGGTCCCGAGACGCAAGTCGCGAATGATCTCGACCCGCTCCACCGTGTCGATGTCCGAGTGCAGGTAACGCACCCGCACGCCGTGGTCGGCCAGATAATCGGTCAGATCCTCGGCCATGCGCTTGGTCAGCGTCGTGACCAGCACCCGCTCGTCAATTGCCACGCACTTGTTGATCTCCGAGAGCAAGTCGTCGACCTGCGTCAGCGCAGGGCGAATTTCAACCAGAGGGTCTACCAGACCGGTCGGCCGAACCACCTGTTCGATGACCCGTCCAGCGTGCTCGGCTTCGTAATTGCCCGGCGTCGCTGACACAAAAATGGTCTGCGGGCTGATAGCTTCCCACTCGTCGAAGCGCATCGGCCGGTTGTCCAGCGCCGACGGCAGACGGAAGCCGTACTCGACCAGCGTTTCCTTGCGTGAGCGGTCGCCTTTGTACATTGCCCCGACCTGCGAGACGCTGACGTGGGATTCGTCGATCACCAGCAGCGCGTCGGCCGGCAGGTAATCGAACAGCGTGGGCGGCGGCGCACCGGACGGGCGTCCCGACAGGTAGCGCGAATAGTTTTCGATGCCGTTGCAATAACCCAGCTCCAGCATCATTTCCAGATCGAACCGGGTGCGCTGTTCCAGGCGCTGGGCTTCGACCAGCTTGTTCTGGCTGCGCAGGTATTCAAGCCGCTCCGCCAGCTCGGCCTTGATGCCTTCCATCGCCTCCACCAGCGTTTCGCGGGGCGTCACGTAGTGGGTCTTGGGGTAGAAGGTAAAGCGCGGTAGCTTGCGGATCACCTCGCCAGTCAGCGGATCGAAGGCCGAAAGGCTCTCCACCTCATCGTCGAACAGCTCGATGCGGATGGCTTCCAGATCCGATTCAGCCGGGTACACGTCGATCACATCACCGCGCACGCGGAAGGTAGCGCGGGCGAAATCCATGTCGTTGCGGGTGTACTGCAGATCCGCCAGCCGTCGCAACAGCGCCCGCTGATCGAGCTTGTCGCCGCGGTCGATGTGCAGAACCATCCGCAGATAGGTTTCCGGGCTGCCCAGACCGTAGATGCACGACACCGTGGTGACGATGATGGCGTCCTTGCGCTCCAGCAGCGCCTTGGTCGCCGAAAGCCGCATCTGCTCGATGTGGTCGTTGATCGACGCATCCTTCTCGATGAAGGTGTCCGACGACGGCACGTAGGCTTCGGGCTGGTAGTAGTCGTAGTACGAAACGAAATATTCGACCGCGTTATTGGGGAAGAACGCTTTGAATTCACCGTACAACTGGGCGGCCAGGGTCTTGTTCGGCGCCAGCACCAGTGTGGGGCGCTTCACCTGCGAAATCACGTTGGCGATACTGAAGGTCTTGCCCGAACCGGTTACGCCGAGCAAGGTCTGATGCGCCAGCCCCGCTTCGATACCTTCTACCATCTGGCGGATGGCTTCAGGTTGATCGCCGGCTGGCTTGAAACGGGTGACGAGCTGGAACTCGGACATAACCTACCTCTTTGTTCGGGCACGCACGAGCTTGCGCGCCAACTGGCCCGCTCGAAGCAAACAGACGCCGACGCCGTATCCCGTCAGGGAAAGACGTAGCGAGTCGAGTGAGATACACCTGTACATGGAGCCATATCCTCGCCTTTCAAGCCCCGGATTGCACCAGCGGTTAAAAGATTGAGGGCGCCAGCTGACGAACGTTCGGCAAACTGCGCAAAAACCTGGCAAAAAACCGGCTCTGCCTGTCGCTCGGCCACTCGTTGCTCTCTATACTAGGTCCCCGTTTGTGCACCGCTCTGGCGCATTCGGTCGGAGCGGCTTCCCTTCCCTCTCCATTAAGAGCTGCCGCAAAAATGAGCCTCTTCTCCGCTGTCGAAATGGCGCCCCGCGATCCGATCCTGGGTATCAACGAAGCATTCAATGCCGACACTCGCACCACCAAGGTCAATCTGGGTGTGGGCGTCTACTGTGACGAAGACGGGCGCATTCCATTGCTGCGCGCAGTGGCCGAAGCCGAGAAGATTCGCGTAGCCCAGCACGCTCCGCGCGGTTACCTGCCGATCGACGGTATCGGCGCTTACGACCTGGCCGTGCAGAAACTGCTGCTGGGCGCCGACTCCCCGCTGATCGCCTCCGGCCGCGTACTGACTACTCAGTCGGTGGGCGGCACCGGCGCGCTGAAGATCGGCGCCGACTTCCTCAAGCGCCTGCTGCCGGGTGCCGTGGTCGCGATCAGTGATCCGAGCTGGGAAAACCACCGCGCGCTGTTCGAGGCCGCCGGCTTCCCGGTTCAGGACTACCGCTATTACGACGCCGCGACGCATGACGTGAACCGCGCCGGCATGCTCGAAGACCTGCGCAACCTGCCGGACAACTCGATCGTCGTGCTGCACGCCTGCTGCCACAACCCGACCGGCGTCGACCTGAGCGCCGACGACTGGAAGAACGTGCTGGAAGTGGTCAAGGCCAAAGGTCACGTGCCGTTTCTGGACATGGCCTATCAGGGCTTCGGCCAGGGCCTGCAGCAAGACGCCGTGGCCGTGCGGCTGTTCGCGGAATCCGGGCTGACCTTCTTCGCCTCGACTTCGTTTTCCAAGTCGCTGTCGCTCTACGGTGAGCGCGTCGGCGCGCTGTCGATCGTCACCGAGTCTGCCGAGGAAACCGCGCGCGTCCTGTCCCAGGTCAAGCGCGTGATCCGCACCAACTACTCCAACCCGCCGACCCATGGCGCAATCATCTCCGCGGCCGTGCTCAACGACGCGGCGCTGCGTGCGATGTGGGAAGAAGAACTGGGCCAGATGCGTACGCGCATCCACGGCATGCGCAAGGCGATGGTCGAGCGTCTGGCCGACAACCCGGCCGGCCAGGACTTCAGCTTCGTGGCCCGCCAGTGCGGCATGTTCTCCTACTCCGGCCTGACAGCCGCCCAGGCCCAGCGCCTGCGCAGCGAGTTTGGCATTTACGCGCTGGACACCGGGCGCATCTGCGTCGCGGCGCTGAACAACAAGAACATCGACGTGGTGTGCGACGCGATCAAGCAAGTGCTCTGATCACGCGGCCCGTAGCAGCAACGAAAAAGGGAAGCAGACGCAGGTCTGGCTTCCCTTTTTTGCGCTTTCTTTTCGCGCCGGTTCAGTTTCTTCGAACCACTGGGCCTCAGCGGCCTCAAAACTTCGTAAGCTTTTCACTAGAAGCCAACGAGGTGCACATGTCCATCGATCCGCAAAAACACAAAGAACAAGCGCCCGGCCAACCGTCCAGCCCCGTTGACCGTCACGATCCGGCCACCGAGCAGCCAGCGTCTGATCCCGCTTCCGCCGGCAATTCGTCGCAGTCTCAGTCTCAGACCTCGGGCGAGCAGACCCCAGGCCAGCAGACTCAAAAATCCAACGGCAGCGCCTACGTGCCGGACTATGAGCCTCAGGAAAAACCCGAGACCCAGCGCAACCTGCAACCCACCAAGGGCCACGATGCCGATATTGATACCGGGACTGGCTGATCGTTCGCGCACCGCAGTGAGACCCAACTGTCTTCGGCCTCAAGTCAGGCCCAAGACAGTGGGAGGCAGCTTGCTGGCGACTGCGTCAATTCAAACCCACACATCTCACTGGCTGATCAAACGCCATCGCCGGCAAGCTGGCTCCCACGAGAACCGCAGCGCTGCACGAACTGTAGGGGTGGGCTTGCCCTGGGCGGCAATCCGACGATCTGGCGCGAAGCGGCAGCAGAATGGTTCGCGCGGTGTAACTGACAAAATGCGGTCGCCCGGTTTACTGCCGCTACGCGCCAGATCGCGAGCAAGCTCGCTCCCACGCCGTCCGGGCAGAATCAAAAGCGGCCTCGCGGGCTCCATGAGATTTCTATGTTTTAGGGCTACCCCTCAAACATAGAATCTCCCACATGCCTAGTGCAGATCCGAAGCCTTGACCACCTGCACCGAATATCCGGGGTCCGCCTTGATCTGCTGTTCGGTAAACGGCAATACGCTCCACTGCTTGCTGGAAAACGCCCGGGTCTGGTCGCTGGAGTGCGCCGACCCGGGATTGCCCGACAGCGAAAACGCCAGCAGCCCCTGGGCTTTCGGTCCTGTTTCGTCGAAGCTCACCACCTGCAGGTAGCTGGTGCCACTGACCACCTCACGCCGCCCGTCCTTGCCCGCCACAGTCTGCATTGCGTTATAGACGCCGAGGTTCGCCGGCCCGCCATGAATGGGAATCGGCGCGCCACCAGAAGTTGAAACCTGCACGTCACCCCAGCGCAGATCCGCAGGCCACTGCGCTTTCTGCGCTTCGTCGGCGACGGTCCGCATCGCGGTGCGCAACGCGTCCGCGACCTGCGGGTTCTCGATGGCCAGGCCGCGTGGCGTATGCACCGGTTCGCGAGGGTCGAACGGCACCCGCCAGCGCGAAGGAGCGCTTTGCAACGCAGCCATGATTTTCTGGAAGTACACAAACCCGATGCCGCTATGGAGCTCGGCGCGGCGGTCCCAGTCCTTCAATCCCGCACATACGGCGGCCAGCCGTTCGGCGTCCGCGCCCAATCCTTTGGCGCAGAATTGCAGCAGGTCAGGCATCACCTGGCCCGCCTGATACACCTCGTTGTCCATGACCATGGCCTGCAACCCCGACACGCTGATGGTCCCGGAGCGGCGCAGGCTGGCGAGCCGGTCCAGGGCGAAACGCGTGCGTTGACCAAGTGCCTGGCCGTCCTGGCTGATCAGCGGCGAAAAGCCCTTCAGCGGCGCAGCCGGGTTGACCAGCCACGCCGAGTCGTTGGAATGCTGCACAAAATCCGTGCGCAGCAGTTGTGGCTGTCGGGACGAAGGATAAATGCCTGGCTGCGCCGCATCCGCGCTCACCTCCCAGTTACAGGCCCGACGCGAGCCGTCGAGGACGATCATCGCGGTGCCGGCGCGCGGATCGCTGCAGTCCGCCAGCCTGGCGGCGTCCACGTTGGGCACCACGGACAGATTCATGTACAGCGCCTGACCTTCGGCATCCACGGCCAGGGTGTTGACCCACGGAATGCCTTGCAACCGGTGCACCGAATCCTGCAACGCCTGCAAGCTGGTCGCCTGATCCATGGCGTACCACTGTTGCAACACGCGGTCGTTGCCCAGATTTGCATCGCGCAGGCTGAAGGCCACTTGCCGATTCCAGTCCAGCTTGCCCGGCCATTGCACCACCGGACCGAATTCCGACGACCAGACCGTGCGCGTTACCGATTGAACGCCGCCGTCGGGCTGTCTGACATCTACCTGAACCTGCTTTTTGCTCATCGCTATCGACTGGCCATCCAGCATGTAGCGCGTCGGATCACGCGGATCGAGCTGCAAGCGGTGCAAGGTGAAGTGTTTCGAGGTGTCGACGGTGTGGGTCCACGCCAGATGTTGGTTGAAGCCGATGTTGATCATCGGCAGGCCCGGCAACGAAGCGCCCATCACGTCCAGCTTGCCGGGGATGGTCAGGTGCATCTCGTAGAAGCGCATGCCGCCGCTCCACGGAAAGTGCGGGTTGGCCAGCAGCATGCCGCGCCCGTTGAACGACAGGTCGCGGCCGACCGCTACCGCATTGCTGCCGCGTTCCAGAGCGAAACGCTGATTGCGCTCCGCCGCCTGCTCCAGAGCCAGTAACCGGTCCGCTTGCGACTGGCCGGTGTACGCGGCTTTGGGCAAGCTATCCGGCCCGCTTTGCGGCGGTTGGGCGCCGGCCAATGCTTCGGCGAATTGCCCTACTCCGCCTTCCACCAGCAGACGACGACCGAGGCGCACCAGATCGTCGGCGTCGATGGCGCGCACCCACTCGCCCTGGCAGGCTTCGGGCAATCCCGATGCCTTTTGTTCCTTCAACGAACGGTTGTAACCCTCGGCGTAGCCTTGCATCAGGTGCTGAATCTCCGCCGGTTGCGCGCGCCAGAATCCGGCCACCAATTCAGGGCTGTTCAGCCATTTGAAGAACAGGTCGCTGGCCATGTTGTTGCGTTGCTCCAGCGTCGTCTGTTCCGGTCCGAAGTACCGCGATCGCTCGCCACTGACCGTGACAACTTCGTTGGCCAGCAGGCACAGGTTGTCCTGGGCGTAGGCGTAGCCGATGCCATAACCCAGACCGCGTTCATCCCTGGCGAGAATGTGCGGCACGCCGTAGCCGGTCCGGCGGATCTGCGCGGATACGCCCTGATCCGCCGCCAGGGCCGGAAAGGCCAGCAGGCCGGAGATGCCGACTAGAAAGACTCTGGAAATGATCACGCGGACTCCAATGTGGTGAAGGGACGGCGAAACGAAAGAATTTTGTGGGCGCGGCGGGTGGCGCTCTCACTGGAGCGCAGGCCAGCGTTTGGAAGCGGCCCCTCACTGAACGAAAACCCTGCCGGAAATTTAGGCACTCTTGTCCACTTGCCCACCTGCCCACCTGCCCTGCTAAATTGCCGCCCACCGCTCTCGTCTAATGGACAGTTTCCCTGGCCGGCGTTTTTCGGCCGACCGACTTCCCGACGGAGCAGGCACCCTGCATGACACGCCCCCGACACCCTCGCCGCACTGTCCTTCTGGCGCTCTGTCTGTTCCCGGTGATCGCGCTGTGCGCATGGCAGATCCTGCCCGGCGAGCAGAACCACGCGACGACCGTGGCGGTGACCCGCGCTGATATAGAAAGCAGCGTCACCGCGCTGGGCACTTTGCAGCCGCGCAGTTACGTGGATGTCGGTTCCCAGGCCACCGGGCAGATCATGAAAATCCATGCCCAGGTCGGCGATCAGGTCCAGGAAGGCCAGTTGCTGGTGGAGATCGACCCATCCACACAAAAAGCCAGGCTCGATGCCGCGCGCTACGCCATCGAAAACCTCAAGGCGCAGCTGGAAGAACAGCGCGCTCTGCATCAACTGGCCGGGCAAAAGCATCAGCGCCAGAAAAGCCTGGCCGCTGGCGGCGCCACGCGCGCCGAGGACGTGCAGGCCGCCGAATCGGAGTTTCGCGCCACGCAGGCGCGGGTCGACATGTTCAAGGCGCAGATTCTCCAGGCTCAGGCCGCGCTGCGCAGCGACGAAGCCGCACTGGGCTACACACGTATTTATGCGCCGATGTCCGGGACCGTGGTTGCGCTGGACGCGCGCGAAGGCCAGACCCTCAACGCCCAGCAACAGACGCCGCTGATCCTGCGCATCGCGCGGCTGTCGCCCATGACGGTCTGGGCCGAAGTCTCGGAAGCCGACATCGGTCACGTGAAGCCAGGCATGAACGCCTACTTCACCACGCTCAGCGGTGGCGGCCGGCGCTGGAGCAGCACGGTCCGGCAGATTCTTCCGCTGCCGCCCAAACCGCTGGACCAGGCCAATCAGGGCGGCGGCAGCCCGAGCAATTCGGGCAAGAACGGCGGTGGCCGCGTGGTCCTCTATACCGTGCTGCTGGATGTCGACAACGCCGACCAGGCACTGATGGCGGAGATGACCGCACAGATTTTCTTCGTGGCCGGCAGCGCGCGTAATGCCTTGACTGCTCCGGTCGCGGCGTTGCGTACCGGGCCGCAGGCCGACCTCCAACTGGCACAGGTCATGACCGGCAATGGCGAGGTAGAGCAACGCACCGTGCGCACCGGTATCAGCGACCGTTTGCGGGTTCAGGTGCTGGATGGCCTGAGTGAAGGCGACCGGCTGCTGCTCAAGCCTTCCACCGGCAGTGGAGGCTGAATGTCGACGCCGCTGATCGACCTGCGCGACATTCGCAAATCCTACGGCGGCGGTGACAGCCCGCGCGTCGATGTTTTGCGCGGCGTCGATCTGACCATACATCCCGGCGAATTCGTCGCCGTGGTCGGCGCGTCCGGGTCGGGCAAGTCGACTCTGATGAACATCCTCGGCTGTCTGGATCGCCCGAGCAGTGGCCAGTACCTTTTCGCCGGCCAGGACGTGGCCGGGCTCGACAGCGATGAACTCGCCTGGTTGCGGCGCGAGGCATTCGGTTTCGTGTTCCAGGGCTATCACCTGATTCCTTCTGGCTCGGCGCAGGAAAACGTCGAGATGCCGGCGATCTACGCCGGCACGCCCGCCGCACAGCGCCATGCCCGTGCCGCGGCACTGCTGACCCGGCTGGGCCTGGGTTCGCGCACCGGTAACCGCCCGCATCAACTGTCCGGCGGCCAACAGCAACGCGTTTCGATTGCCCGCGCGCTGATGAATGGCGGCCATATCATCCTGGCCGACGAACCCACCGGCGCACTGGACAGCCATAGCGGTGCGCAGGTCATGGCGCTGCTCGACGAACTGGCCGGACATGGTCATGTGGTGATCCTCATCACCCACGACCGGGCGGTGGCGGCCCGAGCGCAGCGCGTCATCGAAATCAGCGATGGTGTGATCGTCAGCGACACCGGCAGGCGCGCGTCGCCGTCAGCGACAACGGGTTCAGGCGCGTTGCAGGCTGTGGACCTGCGCAAGCGCCTCGACGAAGGCAGCGTCCACAGCGGTGCCTGGAAAGGCGAACTGCTCGATGCCCTTCAGGCCGCATGGCGGGTCATGTGGATCAACCGGTTCCGCACCGCGCTGACGCTGCTGGGCATCGTCATCGGCGTCGCTTCGGTGGTGGTGATGCTGGCGGTGGGCGAAGGCAGCAAGCGTCAGGTCATGGCGCAGATGTCGTCGTTCGGTTCCAACATCATTTACCTCAACGGCAAGTCGCCCAATCCACGCGCACCCAAGGGCATCATTACCCTCGCGGAAGTCGCGGCGCTGGGCGCGCTGCCCGACGTGAAAATGATCATGCCGGTCAACGGCGGGCAGGCTGGAGTGCGCTTCGGCAATGTTGACCATTCCAGCTACGTGGGTGGCAACGACACCCATTTTCCAGCGATCTTCAACTGGCCGGTGGTCGAGGGCAGCTATTTCACCGACGCCGATGAGCGCAGCGCGGCGGCCGTCGCCGTGATCGGCCACAAGGTGCGGCAGACGCTGTTCAATGACGGCATCGATCCCATCGGTCAATACATCCTGATCGAAAACGTGCCGTTTCAGGTGGTGGGCGTTCTTCAGGAAAAAGGCGCCAGTTCCGGCGACCCGGACAGCGACAACCGCATCGCCATTCCTTATTCGGCAGCGAGCATCCGCCTGTTCGGCACACAGAATCCGGAGTACATCACCGTCGCCACCCAGGACGCCGACAACGTCAAGCAGGCCGAAGACGCCATTCACGAACTGTTGCAACGCCTTCACCATGGCAAAGCCGACTACGAACTGACCAACAACGCCGCGATGATCCAGGCCGAGGCCCGAACCCAGAACACGCTATCACTGATGCTCGGCTCGATTGCCGCCATATCTTTGCTGGTCGGCGGCATCGGGGTGATGAATATCATGCTGATGACCGTCCGCGAGCGAACCCGAGAAATCGGCATCCGCATGGCGACCGGCGCTCGACAGCGGGACATTCTGCGCCAGTTCCTCACCGAGGCGGTGCTGCTTTCAGTCGTGGGCGGCCTGGCCGGCGTGGCTCTGGCGCTGGGCATGGGAGGCGCATTGCTGCTCGGCGAGGTGGCGGTGGCGTTTTCGCTTTCCGCCGTGCTCGGTGCGCTGGGCTGCGCACTGGTGACCGGCGTCATCTTCGGTTTCATGCCCGCCCGCAAAGCCGCCCGCCTCGACCCGGTCACGGCCCTTACCAGTGAATGATTTCTTGATGAAGCCACGCCTGACCCTGCTGACCACCTGCCTGCTGCTAGGGGCCTGTCACTCGCCCGCTCCGCGCATCGAAAGCGGCGTCCAGCCGCCTGCCAGCTGGGCGTTCGCCGCAGAGGCAGCGGCACAACGCACCGACGCACAGTGGTGGCAGAGCTTCGCCAGCCCGGAACTCAATCGCCTCATCGAACAGGCGCAGCGCGACAGCCACGAGATCGGCGCGGCGATGGCGCGCGTACGCCAGGCACAGGCCGCGGCGGTCATTGGCGGTGCGCCGCTGTTGCCTGAAGTGAGCTATGGCCTGGGCGGCGAGCGCAACAAATTCATCCGCCGCGAGGACCGCAAGGCCAACCGCTTCGATGACAACAACCAGGACACCTTTACCAGCGACCTGACCGCCAGCTATGAAGTGGATTTCTGGGGTGGCGTCGCGGCCGCGCGGGACAGCGCAGGACAGCTGCTCAAGGCCAGCGAATTCGACCAGGCGACGGTGGAGCTGACGCTGCTGGGCAACGTGGCGGATCGGTACGCGCAGACGCTGTCGGCCCGCGAGCAGTTGCGGATTGCCGAGCTGAACCTGGCCAACGCCCAGGACGTGCTGAAACTCGTTCAGACCCGCTACGACTCCGGCTCGGCCACGGCGCTGGAGCTGGCCCAGCAGAAAAATCTGGTCGCGACACAACAGCGCGAATTGCCGCGCATTCATCAACTGGCCAACGAGCAACTGATCACCCTCGCCGCTTTGCTTGGCCAGCCAGTGCAGAATCTGCGCCTGGAGCAAGCGTTCGACAGCCTGAACTGGCCGCAAATCGCCAGCGGCGTGCCCAGCGACCTGCTGACTCGTCGCCCGGATCTGGCCAAGGCCGAAGCCGAGCTGGCCGCGGCCCAGGCCGACATTACCGTCGCGCGGGCGGCCATGTTTCCCAAACTGACATTGACCGCTCGCCTCGGTACCGAGTCAGTGCGAGCGGAGGACTGGCTGCGCGCACCGTTTTCCAGCCTCGCCGCCGGGCTGGCCGGACCGATCTTCAATAATGGTCGGCTGAGCGCGGAAAAGGATCGGGCAACCGCTCGCCAGCAGGAACTGCTGGAAACCTATCGCGGCGCCATCGTCAACGGCTTCGCCGACGTGGAAAAGGCGCTGAACGCCATCAACGGGCTGGATCAGCAGCGCTACTGGCACGAAGAAGAACTGCGTCAGGCGCAGACCGCCTTCCGGATCGCCCAGAGCCGCTACGAAGCCGGCGCCGAAGACCTGCTGACGGTGCTGGAAAGCCAGCGGACGCTGTACCTGGCCCAGGACGTCAGCGTGCAACTGCGCCTGGCACGGTTACAGGCGAGCATTGCTTTGTATAAAGCGCTGGGCGGCGGCTGGCAGGCGGGCTGACCATCCGCCGCCCTTCGCGGACAAGTTCACTACCACAAGGATTGCGCCGTACCGTGGGAGCGGACTTGTCCGCGAAGACGTACTTACAAGCGATACCTCTGCTGCGCCTGCACCGGCCCCTCGCGGACAAGTCCGCTCCAGGTATCGCGATCCATGTGTGTCTGGAATCTACGCCGTCGCAGACAGGATATTGCGCACATACCATGGCCGGCGCGGTACGCGGCGCAGCAGGTCACCGAGTTTTTCCTCGGCGGCGAAGGTGATGCGCAGCGCCAGCTTCATGACTTCCGGGTCCATTTCCATGGTGGTTCCGGCGTTGAGCCCGGGCGTGGTGCTGCATCCATGGGTTTCCGGCCCCAGCCAGGGGTCGCTGATATCCACCCAGCGCGACGAGCTGTACCAGGGAACGCCGTTGAGTTCGAGCCGTGCCACCTCCCCCGGGTGGAAACGCTCATGGGCGCGAAACCAATCGTCGATACGGTCGTCGATCCAGCCATGGAACATCCAGAACACCGGATTCACATGCGACGAAAACGGATCGGCGAGAAAGTCGTTCTCCGGCCCGAACCAGCGTTCGGCGAAGTCATCGGAACGGCGCGCCATCGGCACCGGCTGACCATTGGCCGGATCCCGCGCCACCGATGCCCAACGCATGTGCAACCAGTCGTGCAGCTCTAGCTCCACCTGCGAACCAAATTGACCGAGGGTCAGCGTCGACAGATAACGCGGGTCGCGATAACGCGACTCCCAGACCTCGAAATGGGTATGCCAGGTCTCGGTGCTCTTGATGTCGCTGACCAGCCGGGTGTATTCGTCATCGCCCGGCGCCAGCCAGTTGGGCGGCAGCGAGCAGCCATCCTGATTATCGAAATAACGGATGAAACCCAGGCGATCACGCTCCAGTTCCGGTTGCGGCAAGGGAAAGCGCGGCCACGAAGGAAGCGGCTGGATCCTGCGCGCCTGGATCAGCATGTGCCGGTGCATAAACAGAAAATCCACGCCTGAACCGTTGCGATCCTTGCGCGGCCCACGGGCGTCCCGCTCTTGATCGCGCGGGCCGGGCTGCCAGCCAACGCCGCGCAACGCATCGCGCTTGTCGTCGGGCAGTTTGTGCCACTTGTCTCGCGAGGCATGCCAGAGCTGGTGAAAAAGCCGGTGCTCGTGGGAGATGAGCCAGGCCAGAAACGGCGGACTCATGGGGATGCGCTCGCGCGCTTCAGGGAAGACCTGTTTGACCGCGATGAAACTGTTGTCCAGCTCGGGCAGCATCAGTGGCCGATCCAGACGCTGTACCCGACCGCTGAGGCTGCCGCTGCCGGCGTTGCCGAACGCGCCCCAGACTTCGTCGAGCAGCATGCTCAATTCGTAATCCGGCGCGTCGCTATGCGGGTCATCATCCGCCTGCCCGTTCATGATCCGCAGGTACAGCGTCGGCCCGGCACTCGCCTGCAGGTCGCCGATGACCCTGAATCGCGGGACTGCTTCGCTGCGCAGGCGTTGCGGGGTGTCTATGAAACCGCGCACGCCGCGACCACGCGGCGCGATGTCGAGCAGCATCTGCATCTCCAGCGGCGCGCCACTCAGGCCGGCGTCACGGCCCTCAAAGCGGATATCCCAGACGCCGCGCAGTTTGTCGGCAAGGCGCTGGGTGGCGTTGTCGGCGGGACCGGCCGTGGCTTCGCCGGGGGTTTCGGGGTCTTGCGGGTCAATCGCCTCATAGATGCGCCTGGCTTCCCGCTGCGCGTACCAGGCAGCGGGAACCGCAGCGCCTGTCAGCGCCAGGCCTGCCACAAACCCTCGTCGTGAAATTGTCATTGCCCTACCTGTTCCAGCCCCGAGACAGCCGTCCTCCAGCTAGAACGTAGCCTCGCCGCGAAAATTTAGGCCGCCGCGGCGCACGGCGTACAAGCGCTAAATTTTTCCGCCATCCGCTCGTTCACCCCAGATAGCAAAGGCCGTGTGCCTGCTCATGAAACGGTCAATCTGAACGAGACGGCAATGACGAAACCGCGTTGGAAAAAAACCCTCTTCATCGGACTGCCCCTGGCCCTGGCCATCAGTGCCGGGGCGGGTTTTCTGGCCTGGAATTACTGGTCGCCAGCGGGCTATCCGGTGAAGGTCGTGAAGCAGGCCGAAGCGCTTCAGGAGCGGATCATCTCGTTCGACAGCCACATCACGGTACCAATGAAATTCGGTAGCCAAGGCAATGAAGCGGACAAGGACGGCTCCGGTCAGTTCGACCTGGTAAAAGCTGCGCGCGGGCGATTGTCCGGTGCCGCGCTGACGGTGTTCGGCTGGCCGGAAATCTGGAATGGCCCCAACGCGCCGCACCGACCGACCGCAGGCTTTGTCGAGGAAGCGCGGATGCAACAGGAAGTCCGCTACAAGATCATCACTGGTCTGGTGCGCGACTTTCCCAATCAGGTCGGCATTGCCTACACCCCGGACGACATGCGGCGTCTGCACGGCGAAGGCAAGTTCGCGATCTTCATCAGCATGCTCAACGCCTACCCGCTGGGCGACGACCTCGACGCACTGGATCGCTGGGCCGCGCGCGGCATGCGCATGTTCGGCTTCAGTTATGTCGGCAACAACCGGTGGGCCGATTCGTCGCGACCGCTGCCCTTCTTCAATGACGCGCCCGATGCCCTGGGCGGCCTGTCGGAGATCGGCAAGCAGGCCGTGCATCGACTCAACGATCTGGGCGTGATCATTGACGTCTCGCAGATGTCGGCCAAGGCTCTGGAACAGGTCAGCCAGTTGAGCCGCACGCCCATGGTGGCTTCACACTCGGCTCCGCGCGCACTGGTCGATATTCCGCGCAACCTCAGTGATGAGGAGATGCAACTGATCAAGCGCAGCGGCGGCGTCGTGCAGATCGTGGCGTTCCCGGCGTATCTGCGCCCGTTGAGCCAGCGCACCCTGGGCAAGCTCAACGACCTGCGCAAGGATTTCGACCTGCCGCCGCTGCACAACCTGGAGATGGCATTGATGCCCGGCGACCCGATCATCACCGTGTGGCCGGAGCAACGTTTCGGGGCTTACGCCGGCAAGCTGTACGCGATTCTGGAGGAAGAGCCCAAGGCCACAGTCAAGGATTTCGTCAATGCCATCGATTACGCGGTGAAGAAGATCGGCATCGACCACGTCGGCATCAGCTCGGACTTCAACGATGGCGGCGGCGTCGACGGCTTCAACAACGTCGGTGAGATCCGCAACGTGACGGCCGAACTGATCGAGCGTGGTTACGCCGAGGCCGACATCGCCAAGCTGTGGGGCGGCAATTTCCTGCGGGTCTGGGCACAGGTACAGGCGGCGGCCGGTCAGCGAGTCAGTGACCGATCAGGAATCAGCCAATGACTGCGTTCCACGTCTCCTTCGGCTTTTCAGGTGCTGATTTCCAATGACCAACCGTAGAAGCTTCCTCAAACAGGCCGGGTTGCTGGCCGCCGCGCTGCCGCTGGGCTCGGGCCTGACGAACGCAGCCATGGCCGCCACCGCGCAGACCTCCAGCGACAAATGGGCCGGCCTGCGCCAGCAGTTCGATCAGGACCCGAGCTACATCCACTTTTCCAACTTTCTGGTGACGTCGCACCCCAGACCGGTGCGCGAAGCCATCGAAGCGCATCGCGCCTTCATCGACCGCAACCCCGGTCTGGCGATGGATTGGGACTTTCAGGAAACCGAACGCCGTGAGGCGCAGGTGCGCAGTTGGGCCGGGCGATACCTCAATGCACGGCCCGGCCAGATCGCGCTGACGGGCAGCACGACCGAAGGTCTGGCGATCATCTATGGCGGCATTCACGTGCGCCCGGATCAGGAAATTCTCACGACCGAGCACGAGCATTCCTGCGCCCGCGCCATTCTCGAGTTCCGTCATCAGCGCGACGGCACACAGGTGCGCAGGATTCGTCTGTTCAAGGACTCGGCCACGGTATCGAGCGACGAGATTCTGGGCAATATCGCCCGCAGCATTCGCCCACAGACCCGCGTGCTGGGCATGACCTGGGTGCAGTCGGGCAGCGGCGTGAAACTGCCGATCGGTGAAATCGGTGCACTGGTCGAAGATCACAACCGAGAGCGCGACGAGAAAGACCGCATTCTTTATGTGATCGACGGCGTTCACGGTTTCGGGGTGGAGAATCTGGATTTCCCCGACATGAAGTGCGACTTCTTCATCGCTGGCACTCACAAGTGGATGTTCGGCCCGCGCGGCACCGGGATTGTCTGCGCGCGTTCCGAACAGCTCAAGGACGTCAGCCCACTGATCCCGACGTTCTCGGAAGCCACCAGCTTCGGCACCATCATGACACCGGGCGGCTATCACTCCTTCGAACATCGCTGGGCACTGGACAAGGCTTTCGAACTGCATTTGCAGCTGGGCAAGGCCCAGGTGCAGCAGCGCATCCATCAGCTCAACACTCAGCTCAAACAACGCCTCCAGGATCACCGTGGCATCGAGCTGGTGACGCCCGTGGACCCTGCCCTGTCGGCCGGCTTCAGTTTCTTCCGCGTCAGGGGTCAGGACAGCGATCAGCTCGCGGCGCGGCTGATGAAACAGCGCGTGGTGGTCGACGCGGTCAACCGTGACATCGGGCCGGTGGTGCGAACCGCGCCCGGCCTGCTGAATACCGAAGCCGAGATCGAGCGTTTCATGAAACTGCTCGTTTAACGAGCCTGCTCGATCAACGTGTCTGATTGCGCAGGTCCGCCTGTTACACCGAATTCTTCTGCGTCGAGGCCTTTATGAAACACGCTTTGTACACCCTGTCGCTGACCTCGCTGCTGGGCCTGGGTCTGAACCTGGGCCTGCCAGCGAACGCGCTGGCCGCTGGCACCGAACCGGGCAAGGTTTTCAGGGACTGCAAGGACTGCCCGGAAATGGTCGTGCTGCCGGCCGGCACTTTTACGATGGGCGCGCCGGAAAGCGAACTGGGCCGTCAGCCGGACGAAGGCCCGCTGCATGAAGTGACCTTTGCCAGACCCTTCGCGATCAGCCGCTTTCAAGTGCTCAGCGGGGAGTGGGACGCGTACCTCAAAAGCAGCGGCTACAAGATGCCCGACGGCGATACCCGACCGGGGCGCGAGTGCCTGGCTGGCAAACCGCGTTACCCGATCAGCGCGCGTCAACCGGCGGTGTGCATGGACTGGAACGAGGCCAATGCCTACGTCGCATGGCTATCGACGAAAACGGGCAAAAAATATCGCATGGTCAGCGAAGCCGCCCGCGAATACGCGGCACGCGGCGGCAGCAGCGGGCCGTTCCCCTTCCCCATGGACGAAGGCAAACAGTACGGCATCGCCAGGCATGCCAACACTTACGGGCCGGAAGACGGCTTCAGCTACACCGCGCCGGCGGGCAGTTTCAGCCCCAACGCGTTCGGCATTTATGACGCCCATGGCAACGTCTACGAATGGACCGCCGATTGCGAAACCAGCAACTACAACGGCGCACCCGCCGATGGCAGCGCATGGCTGGCTGGAGATTGCAGCTGGAAGATGATCCGCGGCAACGACTGGACCGAAGCACCGATCTTCTCGCGCTCGGGCAACCGCAACAGCCGCAAGCCCGACGTTCGTGGTGACTGGCTGGGCTTTCGCGTGGCCCGCGACCTCTGATCCGCAACCGTTTCACGGCGGACAATCTTTACGGCAGTGACCCACACGAGACGACAGCAATGATTTTCAAATCAGAAAGCCTGGCCCGGGAAACCCTGAGGATTCTCAAACCCTTCCGCTGGCTGGTGGCCCTTTCGACCGTGCTGGGCATTGTCAGCGGGCTGAGCGTCACTGCGCTGCTGGCCACCATCAACCACGCGATGAATCTGCCCGACGGCCCGACCGCGCAGACCGCCTGGCTGTTTGCCGGGCTGTGCGTGCTGACACTGGCCTGCTCGACGCTGTCGAGTCTGGCGACCAATCATGTCGGGCAGCATGTGGTTGCCAATCTGCGCCGCGAGCTGACCGCCAAGGTTCTGGTGGCGCCCATCGAACAGCTCGAACGCTTTCGCTCGCACCGACTGATTCCGGTGCTGGTGAACGACGTCAACACCATCAGCGCCTTCGCGCTGTCGGTCGCGCCGATGATCATTGCGCTCACCGTGACCCTGGGTTGCCTGACGTACCTGGCGCTGTTGTCGTGGCAGATCCTGACGCTGACGGTCTTGACCGTTGTGCTGGGAACCGGCGCGCAGTATCTGGCCCATGCTGTCGGCCTGCGCAATATCCAAAACGCGCGCGACGCCGATGACGAACTGCAGAAGCATTACCAGGCCATCTCGGACGGTGCCAAGGAACTGCGCATCCAGCGCAAGCGACGCCAGCACATGAATGATCGGCAGATCCACGGCGCCACGGAAAGGATCTGCCAATCCAACATTCGCGCGGCGACCATTTTCGTCACCGCCGAGACCTTTGGTTCGACCCTGTTCTTCGCGGTGATCGGCATCGCCATTGCCTTTCAGGCGATGTGGCCGACCACCGAACGCACCGTACTGGGCGGCTTCGTCCTGGTGATGCTGTACATGAAAGGCCCGCTGGAGCGGCTGATTACCTCGTTGCCGGCGATCAGTCGCGCGCAGATCGCCATGCGCCGCATCGCCGAAATGTCGCGGGCTTTTTCCAGCCCCGAGCCTCACCTGCTGGTCAGCGACCGTCCTGTCCCGCCCGCGCCGATGCAGACGCTGGAGCTGCATCAATTGCGCTATGACTATCCGCCGGTGGCCGGCAGCGAATCCTTTCACCTCGGCCCGGTCAACCTGAGCATCAGGCAGGGCGACATCGTCTTCATCGTTGGCGAAAACGGCTGCGGCAAGACCACGCTGATCAAACTGCTGCTGGGCCTGTACGCGCCGCAACAGGGTGAAATCCGCCTGAACGGCAAAACCGTCACACCCCAGGCGCTGGACGACTATCGCCAGCTGTTCACCACAATCTTTGCCGACTATTACCTGTTCGACGAACCGCTGCCAGGCCAGGAAAAACTGCCGGATGACGCCGCAAAGTATCTGGAACGTCTGGATATCGCTCACAAGGTCAGCATCCGCGACGGCCAGTTCACCACCACCGACCTGTCCACCGGCCAGCGCAAGCGTCTGGCGCTGATCAACGCCTGGCTGGACGAGCGTCCGGTGCTGGTCTTCGATGAATGGGCCGCCGACCAGGACCCTGCCTTCCGGCGGGTGTTCTATACCGAGCTGCTGCCGGAACTCAAAGCCCAGGGCAAGACCATCATCGTCATTTCGCACGACGACCGTTACTTCGACATCGCCGATCAGTTGGTACGCATGGACGCAGGTCGCATTCAGGTTGAACAGATGCAGGCGCAACGCATGCCGGCCTGACAGCCGCAGGATCGCCTGCGGGAGATGCTGCAGTTGACTGTGGCAGATGCCGCGGTTGCCTGTGAGAGAGGCTGAAATGGGCGATGTTGCAGTCGCCTGTGGGAGTTAGCTTGCTGACGATCTGGCGCGAAGCGGCAGCAATCAGTGCTTTTACTGGACGCTGGACTGATATTCAGCGCTGGATAGCTTGTCCTGTCCAGTGGACCTCCTTCGCTGCCGCCGCACAGGGAGCGGCAGATCGTCGTACGACGGTTGCAGCAGATCCGCGCGTTAAAAAACTTGTGAAAATTTCATTAAATCCTGCCTCAGCGGTTTCGTTCTTCCTTACGACACCGCGCGCACGTCCGTTTTTCGCCCGGGTTCGCTGACCAGAATGTACACCGCCCCCCGCTGCTCTGACCGAGCCTGCGGCTTGGCGAAGGCTGTCTCCTTGCCAATACCAACTAGAAAGAGCCACTCCATGCACACACCGTCACGACTCACGCCCTTGAGCAAGGCACTGTTGCTCCGCACGATGTTCCGCCCGCGACCGACCATGGCGGCGATAGGACTCGCCTGTTGCATGCCGCTGACCGGGCAGGCACAGGAAACCAACGCCGACGTTCCGGCTCAGCCTCTGGGGAGTGCGCTGAGCCAACAGGACGCAGCGGCGGCCATCAACCTGGCGCCGACTTCCATCGATTCACGATCGCTGGGTGTGAACACCGACGGTACCGGTTCCTACACGACCGGCGCGGTGAGCATCGGCAAGGGCGCGCCACAGTCGTTGCGCGAAACGCCTCAATCGGTGACGGTCGTCACCCGTCAGCTGATGGACGACCGTAACCTCACGTCCCTGAGCGAAGTGCTGGAAGACACGCCGGGCATGACCTTCCAGTACCGCAACTTCGGCGGCCATGTGTACACCTCCCGTGGTTTCTCGCTGTTGGCGGAAAGTTTTCTGGTCGACGGCATCGGCGGTCAGGGTTACCAGATCACCGGCTGGATGCAGCCGGACATGGCTATCTACGACCGCGTCGAAGTACTGCGCGGCGCGTCCGGCCTGCTGGTCGGCGCCGGTCAGCCCGGTGGCGCGGTGAACCTGGTGCGCAAGCGCCCGACCGCCGAGAACAAGTTTTCGATCACAACGCGCGCGGGTTCATGGGATCAGTACCGGGTTGATCTGGACGGCAGTGGCAAGCTGAACGAGTCCGGCAGCGTACGCGGGCGCATGGTCGCCGCCTATGACGACAGCGGCTCGTATCTCGATGGCCGCGACAGCCGCACGCCTCTGCTGTACGGCATTGTCGAAGCGGACCTGAACGACGCGACCACACTGACCATGAGCCTGCGTCGCCAGGAGCAGGAGATCAATGGCTACTCCATTTACGGCCTGCCGCGTTACAGCAACGGCCAGGATCTGCATTTGTCACGCTCTACCAACCTGGCGCCGAAATGGAACCAGCTGACAAGCGATATGACCGAGGTGTTTACCGAGGTTGCGCACAGGTTCAATGACGACTGGACCAGTCGTACGTCGCTGACGTATTCCGAAGGCGGGTTTGACCAACAGATCGCCTATGCCCGTGGTGCGGTCAATCCGGTCACGCTGGCTGGCTCTACATTCCAGAACACTTTGTTCCGCCGCGACGAGGTGCAGAGCACCGGTTTCAATAGCCAGCTGGAAGGCAACTTCGACGCCTTCGGCCTCTCGCATCAGGTGACATTTGGTGCCGACTGGTCCAGACAAGATTCCAATACCAAGCAAGCCCAGGTGGCGACGCGCTCGCCGATCAATATTTTCAACGTGAACCACAACCCGTTCCCCAAACCGGCACGTCCCGCCTGGCAGAACGATATCGACATGACGGAAGAGCGCGCGGGTCTTTACGCCAACACCCGGCTTCACCTGAGTGAGCCGTTGAGCTTGGTACTAGGCGCGCGTCTGAGCTGGTATGACTATCAGTACGACGTGAAGCGCGGCACAGCCAAGTCGTACGAATCGCAGGAAACTCAGGAGTTCACGCCTTTCGCGGGCCTTATCTATGACATCAACGAAAACTGGTCGTGGTACGCCAGTTACGCCGACATCTTCACCCCGCAGGCTGAGTATCGGACAGAAGCCGGATCACCCATCGATCCGGCGACCGGCACCAACTATGAAACCGGCTTTAAAGGTGAGCTGTTCGACAAGCGCCTGAACCTGTCGCTGGCGATGTTCTACATCAAGCAAAAAGACGTCGCCGTCGCCGATCAAACCACTACCGCTACCTGCTCAGGAAGTTTCGATCTCTCGTGTTACGTGCAGAATGGCGTAAAACGCAGCAAGGGCTTCGAAGTTGAAGCCAGCGGCGAAGTGCTCCCGGGATTGCAGGTTTTCGGAGGCTACACCTTTAACATGTTGCGTAACGGCGGCGAACAGGACGTCGCCTACGAAACGCCTAAGCACATGCTGCGCCTGAGCAGCAGCTACAACCTGCCCGGCAACTGGAACCGTCTGACCCTGGGCGCCGGTGTGTCGGCCGACTCGGGCTATGACGTGCCGGGGAACGATCAGGTGGGTGTATCGGGCCGGGCCATCTGGGACGCCCGCGCATCCTGGAAACTGGACGAGCACTGGCGCGTATCGCTCAATGCCGAGAACCTGTTCGACCGCAAGTACTACGTGACCTCGATTACCAACGACCGCTCCAACGTATACGGCGAACCACGCAGCTACGTCCTGACCCTGCGGGGAGATTTCTGATCCCGGTTCCAGTAGCCTGACCATCGCTGCAAACCGAAAGCCAAGGGGTAACCCTTGGCTTTCTTCGTTTCCGGGCTGCCCGGCTGGCTCGAAGCTGTTGTGGGAGGGGGCTTGCCCGCGACGAAGGCGACGCGGTACCACGGGCACTCCGCCTAATCGCTGGTCGCGAGCAAGCTCCCTCCCACAGCGCTGCGGCGCGCTGCTTGTTCAAGAACCCGAGCCGTAATGAGCCCGAATGCATTATCCTGCGTCACCGATTACAAAGAGCCATCTTCCCATGCCAACGCCCTCCGCCCTCCTGACCAAGGGACGCGCGAATACGCTCTGCCGCGCCCTGATATCAGGGCCGACGCTGCGGGGCGTGGGGCTGGCGTTGGCGCTGGTTATGCAGGGCGAGGCACGGGCACAAGAGCTGGAATTCGACATCCCGGCCCAGCCCTTGAGCAGCGCCTTGCAGGAACTGGGCCGCCAGGGCGACCTGCAAGTGCTGTTCAACCCCGACGATGTGCAAGGCAAGACCAGCAGCCCGGTGCGCGGCCGGCTCACCCTTGAACAAGCCATCGAAGGTTTGCTGAAACGGGCCGGCGTACCGCACACCCTGGAGACCGACACGCTGACGCTCGGCGCTGCGCCAGTCGCGGAAACACTCGACGCCACCGCCATGAATCTTGAGCCGACCGCCATCCGCGGCCAGCAGTTCGGGGCAACCACCGAAGGCAGCGGTTCGTACGCGACCACGGCGATCAGCATCAACAAGTCGACCCGCTCCCTGCGCGAAACTCCACAGTCGGTGACCGTCGTCACCCGCAAGTTGATGGACGACAAGAACCTCACGAGTCTGGGCGATGTGATGGCGCAGACGCCGGGGATCACGTTCTCGCAGCGCAACTTCGGTTCCCATGTGTTCACCTCGCGGGGCTTTGCTCTGGAAGACGAGAGCTACACCATCGACGGCGTGTCCGGCCAGGGCTACAGCATCACCGGCTGGATGCCGCCGGACATGGAAATCTACGACCGCGTCGAAGTGCTGCGCGGTGCCGCCGGGTTGCTGATCGGCGCCGGCAACCCCGGCGGCGCGGTAAATCTGGTCCGCAAACGGCCCACCGCCCAGCCCCGCTTCTCGGTCACCACCCGCGCTGGCAGTTGGGACAATTATCGGGTCGACCTGGACGGCAGCAGCAAACTCAACGACTCGGGCAGCGTGCGCGGGCGTTTTGTCACGTCCTACGAAGACCGAGGCTACTTCATCGATCATCTGAAAAGGACCGCGCCGCTGCTCTACGGCATTACGGAAATCGACCTGAGCGATGTCACCACCCTGACCCTTGGGCTGCGCCACCAGAGCGCGGACGTACGCGGCTTTTCCATCTTCGGCCTGCCGCGCTACAGCAACGGTCATGCGATCGACCTGCCTCGCTCCACCTCCCTGGCCCAGGACTGGAACCGCCACCAGACCGAAACTGACGAGGTATTCGGCGAGCTGGAGCAGCGCTTTGCCGATGACTGGAGCGGCAAGCTGTCGGTCACCCATTCCGATGGCTCGTTCGAACAGAAAGTGGCTTACGCCCAGGGGCCGATCAACCCGCGCAGCGGCACCGGCACACGGCTGCCCAGAACCCTGTTCCGCTCCGACGATCTGCAGAGCCATGGTTTTGATGCCCATGTGGACGGCAGTTTCGAAGCGTTTGGTCTGACCCATGAACTGACCGTTGGCGGCAACTGGTCCGAGCAGCAACGTCGCTCGCGGCTGGGCACCGTCGCTGGCGGGCTGCGGCTCGATGTGTTCAACCCCGATCATCATCTGATCGCCGAGCCGGCACGTCCGGCCTGGAGCAGCATCACCGATTTCAGCGACAAGCGTTATGGCGCGTACAGCAACCTGCGTCTGGCGCTGAGCGACAGGCTGAAGCTGGTCATGGGCGGGCGCGTCAGCTGGTACGACTATCAAGCGCAATCAGCCTTTGTAGACGCGCAGTCGAAACAGGAGCACGAGCTGACGCCTTTTGTCGGTCTGATCTACGATTTGAACGCCGACTGGTCGCTATACGCCAGCCACACCACCATTTTTCTCCCGCAGGGCGGCTACCGGGATGTCAACGGCCAGTTCCTTGACCCGGCCATGGGTGCGGCTCACGAAGCAGGTATCAAAGGCGAGCTGTTCGACAAGCGCCTGAACCTCTCTTTCGCAATGTTCTACGTGAAGCAGAAGGACGTGGCGGTGGAAGACGCTGCCAACAGCGGCCAGTGCCCGGGCAGCGACAGTTACGGAACCTGCTATATCAATGGCGACGTGCGGCGCAGCAAGGGTTTCGAGCTGGAGGCCAGCGGCGAGGTGCTGCCAGGCCTGCAGACCATGGCGGGCTACACCTTCAACGTCACGCGCGGCAGCGACGGCCAGCCCATCTCCGCCGAAACGCCCCGCCACCTGCTGCGCCTGACGAGCAACTACACGCTGCCGGATGCATGGCATCGTCTGAGCGTCGGCGGCGGCGTTTCGGCCCAGAGCGGTTACTCGGGGAAAGAGACCACGCAGGAAATCCACAACCCCGGCCGCACGATCTGGGACGCGCGTGTGGGCTGGCAGCTGGACGAACACTGGTCGGTTGCGCTCAACGGCAACAACCTGCTGGATCGCAAATACTACAAGGCAACCGGCGACATCGATCGGGGCAATTACTACGGCGACCCGCGCAATTTCGTGTTCACGTTGCGTGGAGAGTTTTAGGTGTTGCGAAACCCAAGTGGCGCGTAAAGGCGCAAAGCGATCGCAAACCGGGCTCCTAAGCTAGCAGCAGCGCGGTCGAGGTCAGTGGACAGATCCAAATTTTCCATCACGGCCACCAACGGTTTCGCCTTTCCGGCGCCCCCCTTTTTGTTGCGGCAAAAAGGGGGGAAAAACCATTGCTCCGGCGCTGCTCCGGGGGCCGCACCGATGGGCCGTCCCTGGCCCTACGGCGCTAACTCGCCATCCATGGCTCGTTTCCCCCTGCGCAACGCCTCCGCTCGGCCTGCACAAGTCGCGTTCTGCGTCGCCTGCGAGATCGCGGCTGTCTTGTGCGACCAGGCGGCGATCCGCTTGTTCGCGAACAGCGATCACTCCTGCATCAGCTTCTCGCGCACGCTCTCCAGAAACCCATCGTCCAAGACGATGTTGTCGTGGCGGACGCCGAAGGTTATGGAACAGCGAAGCCCGTTCACCGAGCACTGCTCGCGCAGCACCGCTTCGGCTCGGGCGATTTCTGAGGGCTCGCGGCTTTCGCCAGCCCACCAGCAATTCGCCTTCACATCAAGCGGCTTCAGCGCGAACGCCTGGCTCAGTTCGGCGTTGGCGTGCAGCAGTTTGTAGCCGGTTTCGATCTCATCCTGCACGGCGATGTCCTGGAACATGCCGCGCAGGCTGTCGGCGTTCATGCCGGCATCCAGTGCGACCTGGTCGATGACTCGGTCGGCAATCTGCTGCTCGTCCGTCAGTTGCAGGCGAGCGCTGGCGATCAGCGCCACCAGTGCGTCCTCCTGCAAGCCCGGCACGAACGCCTGAAGGCTCTTGATCAGGCTGCGGTGGAAGTTTTCGCCCTGGTTCTGCTCCCTCACCTGTGGGTCTTCCTCGACCCATTTGACCCCTGCGGACGCCGGTAGCATCGAGTCCACCAGACCGAGAAAACTCACTGTCTCGCCGTCACGCTCCAGCAGGTGCGCGACCTCCACGGCCAGTGCCCCACCCAATGACCACCCCAGCAGGTTGTAAGGCCCGCTCGGCTGGGTGTGTCTGATCTGCTCGACGTAGTAGTCGACCATTTCCTGCCAGGAGGTATCGAACCAGCCCGGCACGACATACGCCTTGTTGACCAACCCGTAGACCGGCCGATCCGCGTTCAGTGTTCCGGCAAGCGGGTAATAGGAGTAGGTGCCGCCACCACCCGGCGGCAGGCAGAACAGCGGCGTTTTGTCCGATTGAGAGGCATTCATGCGGATCACCGCTGACTTGACCCTCGCTTCCCCGGCGCGCATGAAGTCGGCCAGTTCGCCAAGGGTCTGCATCAGCAGGAAGTCATGCAGCTTGATGGATACACCGAACTCTTCACGAATCCTTCCGGCCAGTGCCACCGCCAGTAGCGAGTGCCCGCCCAGGGCAAAGAAGTTGTCGGTCAGCCCGACGCTTTCGACCTGCAGCACCTCAGCCCACAGCACCGCCAGGCGCTGTTCCAGTTCCGTACGCGGTGCAACACGGCCGCGCTGAGACTGGCTGAGATCGGGTTTCGGCAGTGCACGGCGATCCAGCTTGCCATTGGCGGTCAATGGCATGGCATCGAGCATCACGAAGTGGCTCGGCACCATGTAGTCCGGCAGCTGAATCTTGAGATGGTCTCTAAGCGTTTGTGGGTCGATACCCGCTTCGCCCGGCACCACATACGCCACCAGCTGCTTGCCAAGCGGGCCGTCAATATCGATCACATTGGCCTCGCGCACCGCGATATGTTCATGCAGACGTGCCTCGATCTCGCCCAGTTCTATGCGCAGGCCGCGGATCTTGACCTGATGGTCGATGCGGCCCGCGTAGTCGATCACTCCGTCGGGGCGATAACGCGCCAGGTCGCCGGTGCGGTACAGCCGCCCTCCGCCCTGCGGATCGAACGGATCGGGCACGAAGCGCTCGGCGGTGAGCGCGGCGCGGTTGTGATACCCCTGGGCCAGACCTACGCCGCCCAGATAGAGTTCGGCCGCCGTACCCGGCGCTGCCGTGAGCAGACCGTCATCGAGAATGTGGGTCTTGAGGTTGGCGATGGGCCGACCGATCGGCACGCTGAGCGAGTCCTGGGCGGTGCAGGTCCAGTGCGTCACATCGATGGCCGCTTCGGTCGGACCATACAAGTTGAACAGTTGCGCCTTGGGCACGCGGTTGAGCACTTGCGCGGCCAGCTCGGCGGGCAAGGCTTCGCCGCTGCAGATCACTCGCCGCAGGCTGTCGCACCGGTCAGCCTCGCCGTAGCCCATGAACGCTTGCAGCATGGACGGCACGAAATGCAGCGTGGTGACCTGATGCTGCTGGATGGTCTGCACCAGCCTCTGCGGGTCGCGATGCTCGCCTGGCAAAGCAATGGCAAGGCGCGCGCCGGTCATCAGCGGCCAGAAAAACTCCCAAACCGACACGTCGAAACTGAACGGGGTTTTCTGCAACACCGTGTCGTTCGCATCCAGCCGGTAAGCGTCCTGCATCCAGTGCAAGCGGTTGACCAGCGCCCGATGGCTGTTACCCGCGCCTTTCGGCTTGCCGGTGGAGCCCGAGGTGTAAATCACATAAGCAAGATGCAGCGGATGATTCAAGTTGACCGGGTTGGCGCTGCTGTACTCCGCGAGCCAGCTGTCGCCCTGGTCCAGACACAGACTCTGCACCTGCGCCGGTACAGGCAAGCGCTGCAGCAACTGGCTTTCAGTCAGCAGCAGGCCGATGCCGCTGTCCTGCATCATGTACGCCAGACGGTCGTCGGGATAATCCGGGTCAAGCGGCACATAGGCACCGCCCGCCTTGACGATGGCCAGCAAGCCGACCACCAGTTGCAGACTGCGTTGCGCGCAGATGCCGACCAGCGTGTCCGGGCCGACGCCCGACTCGCGCAGGCGGTGGGCAAGCCGGTTGGCGCGGGCGTTGAGCTGGCTGTAGCTCAGCGACTCGGAGTCGAACACCAGGGCCGGCGCATCGGGGGTCGTGCGCACCTGGGCTTCGATCAGGGCTTGCAGGCACTGCTCGCTTGGAAACGAAGCAGCGGTGTCGTTCCATTCCCGCACGACCCGTTGCTGCTGCGCGTCGTCGAGCAGCGCCAGTTCACCGATGGCCACCGACGGATTGCGCACCATCCCGTGTAGCAGATGCAGGAAATAACCAGCCAATTGCGCGATAGTCTGTTCGTTGTAGAACCGGCGGTCATAGCTGAAACGCAGCGCCAGCGCTTCGCCCAGATTCACCACCAGCGTTAACGGGTAGTGCGTCTGTTCCTGATTGTGTAAACCGCCGAACGTCAGCCCGTCCGGGGCGTCCTGTCGCAACGCATCGGAAACCGGGTAGTTCTCAAACACCAGAATATTGTCGAACAACGCTTCGCCGCTGCGCCCGGCCCAGCGCTGGATGTCATACAGCGGCGTGTGTTCATGCTCGCGCAGCGCCACGTTGAGCGCCTGCACCTTTTGTACCCAGTCCGTCACCAACTGTTGCGGTTTCGGGCTGGCGACAACCGGCAAGGTGTTGATGAACAGCCCGAGCTGTTCCTCCACGCCCGGCAGCTCCGCCGGACGCCCCGCCACCGTGGCGCCGAACGTCACGCTGGACTGACCGGTGCAACGTTGCAGCACCAGCAACCAGGCCGCCTGCACCAGCGTATTAAGCGTGACCCGTTGTTCGCGAGCGAAGTCAGCGAGCTGACGCGTCGCATCGGCGTTCAGGGATTGCAGCCAATCCTCGTGGCCTGCTTCACCTGCTGCAGGCCGGAACGCCTGTGCCAGCCGAGTCGGCTCTTCGAGCGTTGCCAACTGCCGGGTCCAGAACGCCTGGCTGGCGGTGGCGTCCTGACGTTGCAGCCACTGGATGTAATCGCGATAACGACTGGTGCGCGGCGGCAGGACCTGACCGCTGTAACGCTGCAGCACTTCGCCGAGCAGCCGCGAACTGCTCCAGCCGTCGAGCAAAATATGATGGCTGGTGTAAACCAGTTGATAAGTTCGTTCACCGCTACGCAGGACTGCCAGACGCAGCAGCGGCGCGCTGGTCAGATCGAATCCTCGCTCCCGGTCGGCACGGGCCCACTCGTCCAGCCAGCTCGCCGGCTGCTGACGCGCGTCGATCTCGACAAACGGCAGTCGTACCTGACGGTGCACCACTTGCAGCGGCGGTTGCAGATCACTGACGAACCCGCTGCGCAGCACCTCATGGGCATCCAGTGTTGCCTGCCAGGCTGCCTGAAAACGCGCCACGTCCAGGCCGGTTAATTCAATGCGCAACTGGTTGATGTAATGCCCGGCCTGCTGCTCGAACAGCGTGTGGAACAGCATGCCCTGCTGCATCGGCGACAGCGGATAGATGTCCTCGATGTCACGCGCGGCCGTTGGCAAGCGGCCCAACTGTGCCTGGCTCACATTTGCCAGCGGGAAGTCCGACGGCGTGACCCCGGCCACGTCCGGCCGGGTGCAGTGCGCGACCAATTCGCGCAGTTCTTTCTGGTATTCGTCGGCCAGGCGCTGCAGGGTCTCGCGCTCGAACACCGTGCCGCTGAACGTCCAGCTCAGGCTCAGCTCGCCGCCGTACACCTGACCGTTGATGCTGATCGGCGCGGCGAGCGGCGCATCGGCACTCTGCGCCGAGCCACTGCTTTCACCGGAAGGCGCGAACAGCGCATCGTCGCTGGCGAAGCTGCCATCGAACTGGCCCAGGTAGTTGAACACGATACTGCCCTGCGGCAGTTCGCTCAGCGCCCGGCGCGTCGACTCATTGCCCAGATAACGCAACACGCCGTAGCCCAGACCTTTGTCGGGAATTGCGCGCAGCTGTTCCTTGATCGCCATGATCGAGTCAGCCAGGGTCGCCTGAGGCGTCAACCGTACCGGATAGAGATTGCTGAACCAGCCCACCGTGCGAGTGATGTCGAGCTCGTCGAACAGGTCCTCGCGGCCATGGCCTTCGAGGCGGATCAATGTATGCGGCTGGCCGGTCCATGGCCCGATGACTCGCGCCAAAGCGGTCAACAGCAAATCGTTGACCTGAGTGCGATAGGCCGAAGGTGCTTCCTGTAGCAGTTGGCGGGTCAGCTCACGGTCCAGGCGCGTGGTGACGGATAGCGCATGCTTTTGCAGCTGGTCGCCCTGCGGGTGATCGAAAGGCAATGCATCGGTGGCGTCCTGCAACTGCGTTTGCCAATAGCTCAATTCCTGCGCCAGCCCCGGGGTGCCGGCGTAGGCCTGCAAACGCTCAGCCCAGGCTTTAAGTGAGCTGGACTTGGCCGGCAGCGTCAGCGCAGTGCCTGCCACCGCTGCGGCGTAGGCCTGTTGCAGGTCTTCAAGCAGTACACGCCACGACACGCCGTCTACCACCAGATGGTGAATCACCAGCAGCAGCCGCTGCTCGCCTTCCGGAAGGTTGATCAACACCGCGCGCAGCAACGGGCCGTTTTTCAGATCGAGGCTGCGCTGGGCTTCATCGGCCAGCTCGGTCAGGCGCGCGCGGTCTTCCAGCTCGTGGGTCCAAAGGACGTCCTGGGTTTTGACCGGATTGAAAGTGGCCTGCCATTGGCCGTCATGCTGGCTGAAACCCAGGCGCAGTGCGTCGTGCTGCTCGATGAGTGCGTTGAGCGCCGCGTGCAGCGGCGCGGCCTGTAGCAGTATGCTTGGTTTAAGCATCACCGACTGGTTCCAGTGGTGACGCTCGGGAATCTGCAGCTCGAAAAAGCGCGCCTGAATTGGCAGCAGCGGCAGTGAACCGCTGACCTGTTCAATCGGCGCAGCGGATTTCTTCTGGATCAGTTTGGCAACGGTGGCGAGTTGGCCGATGGTCTGCTTTTCGAACAGTTGCTTGGGGCTGAGTTTCAGGCCCTGACGCTTGGCGCGGGCGATGATCTGCAAGCTGAGGATCGAGTCGCCGCCCAGCTCAAAAAAGTTGTCCGTGCTGCCGACTCGCTCCAGCTTGAGCACATCGGCCCAGACACTGGCGAGGATTTCCTCGATTTCGCCCGCTGGCGCGATGTAACGCTGGGTGACCGCGCCCGGCTTTGGCAAGGCGCGCTTGTCGAGTTTGCCGTTGGCAGTGAGCGGCAGGCGTTCGAGCAGCAGAATCTGCGCCGGCACCAGATATTCGGGCAAGCGCGAGGCGAGCTGTTCGCGCAGGCTGTCGACGTTGAGCGTCTTGCCCGCCGCAGCGACGCAGTAAGCCACCAATTGAAGGCGCGCTTCATCGCTGTCCAGCGGCTGTGCCAGCACCACCGCCTCCGCCACGCCGTCCAACGCCTGCAACGCCTGGCCGACTTCACCCGGCTCGACCCGATAACCGCGAATCTTCACCTGGTCGTCTGCCCGGCCGAGGTATTCCACCACCGCGCCCACCACTCGGGCGCGGTCGCCGGTCCGATACAAGCGTTCCCCATCGGCCTGGGGATCGGGCACAAAGCGTTCGGCGGTCATCGCCGCGCGGTTCAGATAACCCTGCGCCAGCCCGCGACCGCCCAGATACAGCTCGCCCACCACGCCTTCGGCCATCGGGTTCAGCCAGGCGTCCAGCACTCGCGCCCTGGCGTTCGCCAAGGGTTGACCGACGGGCACGCTGCGGCAGGCCGCCAGTTTCTCGCCAACCTCGTGAGTCAGGATGCCGACGGTGGATTCAGTGGGGCCGTAGTGGTTGAGAATCCGGCAACCCGGCTTTAGCGCGCGGAGCTGATCGATCAGCGCCCAGGAACTGGCCTCGCCGCCAAGAATCAGCAGCTGGCCCGGCAGCACGTCCGCAGGCGCGGCAGCCTGTAGCAAGCCTTGCAGATGACTCGGCACGATCTTCAGCACTTGCACCTGATGCTCGGCCATGTAGGCGGCGAAACCATCGGGGTCGAAGGCCTGTTCATGGCTTAGCAGATGCAGGGTGCGACCGCTGGCCAGCGCGCCGAACAGCAGCGTATGGCCGAGGTCCGCAGCCACCGTGGACACCATCGCCATGCTTGCATCGGCGTCGAGCGCCAGTCGCTGCAGCACTCCTTGCAGGTAGTTGGCCAGCGCGCCGTGGCTGATCACCACGCCTTTGGGCTGCCCGGTGGAACCGGAGGTGTAGATGATGTAGGCCGGCTGCCCGGTGGCGACTTCGACGCTCAATGGGCTGTCGTCGATTTCTTCCCACAGGCTGTCGTCGTACGCCAGCACCGGGCACACGCCCAGGCTGGCGGCCTGCTGATCGCCCGGTGCATGGATCACCAGCACCGCGGCGCTGTCCTTTGCCAGCTGGCGCAGCCGTTCGCCCGGCTGACGCGTATCCAGCGGCAGGTACACCGCGCCCAGCTTGAGCACCGCGAGCAGGCTGACCACCCATTCCAGCGTGCGGTCCTGGCACAGTGCGACCGTCATCGCTGGGGAAACACCCTGCACATGCAAGTAGCGGGCGAGCTGGTTGGAACGTCGCTCCAGTTGTTCAAAGTCCAGGGTTCGCTGCCCGGCGCGCACGGCAACCTTGCCGCGCCCGGCCACCAGGCCTTGCTGCCACAGATCGAGAAAGTTCTGGCCGGCAAAGCTTGTCTGTTGCTCGATTACGGTTGGCGAGCGCAGCGGATGATCCGCGATACGCTCGTCGGTGTGCGCGGCCATGGCCGCCAGGACCTGATGCAACGACGCCGCAACACGCTCGACCGTCGCGGCCTCGAACAAATCGGTGGCATAGGTGAAATAGCCGCGCAGCCCGCCGGGTGTGTCGCTGAAGTCGAAGGCCAGATCGAACCGCGCGTCCGCCGTTGCCGTGGAGAAACCGCTGACGCTCAGCCCCGCAAGGTGCTCTCGGGACGCATCGGTCTGTTCCGCGGAATACACATGTTGGTTGATCTTGAACTGAAACAGCGGGTTGTGGCCCAGGTTACGCTCGGGCGCCAGAGCATCCACCAGATGCTCGAACGGCAGCTCCTGATGGGACTGCGCGCCGCTCACCACGTCCTTGACCTGCTCCAGCAAGCCAGCAAAGGTCTGGCGCTCGTCAACCTGCACGCGCAGCACCTGGGTGTTGACGAAGAAACCGATCAGGCCCTCCAGTTCGCTGCGTGTTCGCCCGGCATTCGGCGCGCCAATGCGAATATCGGCCTGCCCGCTGAAGCGCGACAGCACCACCGCCAGCGCCGCCAGGGTCAGCATGAACACGGTCTGGCCGTTGTGTCGCGCCAGGCTTTTGAGTTGCGCACTGAGTGCTTCGGGCACCTCGAAGCGCACCGTTGCGCCGCGATGGCTCGGCTGCTGCGGACGCTCATGGTCCAGCGGCAGTTCGAGTAGCGGATGCTCGTCGCCCAGCTGTCGCTTCCAGTACTCCAGCTGGCGCTCGCCCTCCCCGGCTTCCAGCCAGGCGCGCTGCCAGGTCGCATAGTCCGCGTACTGAATCGCCAAGGTCGGCAGTTGTGCGTCGCGCCCGGTCACTTGCGCTTGATACAGCTGCACGAACTCGCGAATCAGCAACTCGCCGGACCAGCCGTCCGAGACCACATGGTGCATGCATACGGTCAGTACGTGCTCGGTCTCGCCGAGCTGAAAAAGCCTGACCCGCAGCGGTTCGCCGTTCAACAGATCGAACGGGGTCTGCAGCTCGGCGCGAACCAGCGCCTCGACGTCCGCCGGTTCAGCGCGGGTGACTTCAAGCGTCGCCTGCGCGTGCTGAAGAATCTCCTGATGAAACTCGCCATCCACCGACACGAAGCGGGTGCGCAGGGTTTCGTGGCGCTGCACCAGCAGGTCGAGAGCCTGCCCGAGCGCCGCGCGGTTCAGAGGGCCGTTCAAACGCACCGCCAGCGGCACGTTGTAGGCGATGTTGCCCGGCTCCAGCTGCCAGAGAAACAACATCCGCTGCTGTGCGTAGGACAGCGGAATGTGCGCCTGTTCGTGGCGCATGCGGGCGATCGGCAACAGCCGGAAGCTCTGGCCGGTCTCGCGCATCTTGTCGAGGATCTGCCGGCGCTGCTCGACGGGCAGGCCGACGAAGCGTTTGGCGATGCGTTCAGCTGCAGACGTGTCCATGTCAGATTCCCGCCAGTTCATTCATCATTTTTTCGATATCGGACAAGCCGTCCTCGGTGAGCGACAGGCCGGAGCCCGCCAGCGCCTGAACAAAGTCGTTCAATTGCGGTTTCTCGAACACCAGTCGCAACGGCACGTCGATGCCCATGCCTGCCTGGATTCTGGAAACGAGCTGCGCCGCCAGCAACGAATGGCCGCCCAGCTCGAAGAAGTCATCGGTGAGCCCGACCCGCCCGACCTTGAGCACGTCGCCCCAGATCGCCGCCAGTTGCCGTTCCTGCTCGCTGACCGGCGCTACGTAATGGCGTTGCAACTGGCTGGCATCGGGCGCGGGCAGCGCCTTGCGGTCGAGCTTGCCGTTGGGGGTGAGCGGGAATTCATCGAGCAGAATCAGATGCGCCGGGACCATGTAGTCGGGGAGCGACTGTTTCAGGTGGGTCTTCAGCTCAGCTTTTTGAAGCAAGCCGGGCGGCGCTCCGTTCGCACAGGTGAGGTATGCGATCAGCAGGTCATCATTGGCCAGCACTACTGCGTCCCCGACATCGGGGTGTTCCCGCAGGCGCGCTTCGATTTCGCCCAGCTCGATCCGGAACCCGCGAATCTTCACCTGATGGTCCAGACGTCCGACGTACTCGATGTTGCCATCCGCGTGATAACGGGTCAGGTCACCGGTGCGGTACAGGCGGCTGCCATTCGCCGCGAATGGATCGGGCACGAAGCGTTCGGCGGTCAGCGCGGCGCGCTGGTGATAACCACGCGCAAGTCCTTCGCCACCGATCAGCAGCTCGCCGCGGGCACCGACAGGCATGGGTTGCAGAGCATCGCTGACAATATGCAGCCGGGTGTTGGCAATCGGTCGCCCGAGCCGCACGTCGTCGCCGCGGGTCAGGTAATGCCGCGCCGACCAGACGGTGGTTTCGGTCGGGCCATACAGGTTCCAGACGTGCCCCGCCTGCTCGATCAATCGCTGTGCCAGTTCCACGCTCAACGCCTCGCCGCCGCACAGCACCTTCTTGCCACGCAAGGCCTGTGGCGCGGCAACGTCCAGCAGCATGCGCCAGGTGGAAGGCGTGGCCTGAATCAGGCTCACCGCCTGCTGTTCGATCACTTCAAGCAGCGCGCGCGGGTCCATGTTTTCGTCCGCCTGCAACAGCACCACCGAGGCGCCGCGCAGCAGCGGCAGATACAGCTCCAGCCCGGCAATGTCGAACGACAACGAGGTCAGCGACAGCACACGGTCCTTCGCAACGAGGCCGGGTTGCTCGGCCATGCTGAAGAGGAAGTTGACCAGCGCATCCTGACCCACGCTCACGCCCTTGGGCTGGCCGGTGGAACCGGAGGTGTAGATGACGTAGGCGAGATGTTCCGGCCCGGATTCAACGGACGGATTTTCGGCACTGTAGTCGTGCAGCCAGTCATCGGCGCAATCGACGCACAGCGGCTGGACCGATGCCGGAATCGGCAGCTGCGCCAGCAGGTCGGTGCGGGTCAGCAGCAATTGCAGGCCGCTGTCCTGAATCATGTGGGCCAGACGATCCCGAGGGAAATCGGGGTCGAGCGGCACGTAGGCACCGCCCGCCTTGAGAATCGCCAACAGGCCGACGACCATCGCCAGACTGCGCGGCACCGCGACGCCCACCAGCACGTCCGCCGCCACGCCCAGTTCGCGTAGCCTGCGGGCCAGACGGTTGGCGCGGCTGTTGAGCTCGCGGTAGGTGATGAGCTGTGTGCCTAGCCTGAGCGCCACCGCCTCGGGCGTTGCCTGAACCTGGGCTTCGATCAGTTGCGCCAGGCACTGACGCTGCGGCCATTGAGTCTCGCTGGCGTTCCATTCACGCATCTGCTCGCGCTCGGCAACGTCCAGCAGCGGCAGCTCGGCGATGCGCTGGCGAGCATCGGCGCAGACCGCTTGCAGCAGCGCCTGCCAGTGTCTGGCCATGCGTTCGATGGTGCAGGCGTCAAACAGTGCGGTGGCGTAAGTCATGGCCGCGCTCAGGCCACCCTCGTATTCCAGGGTGTTCAACGTCAGGTCGAACTGAGCGACATGGGTGTCCGGCTCCAGCGGCTCTACGCTGAGGCCGGCGACGGTGCGCAGCTCGGCGGCTCGTTGGGTCTGGTGATTGAACATCACCTGGAACAGCGGACTGTGGCTCAGGCTGCGCTGCGGTTGCAGGGCTTCCACCAGTTGCTCGAACGGCAGCTCCTGGTGCGCCTGCGCCTGCAAGGCGGTGTCGCGAACCTGTTGCAACAGCTCTTCGAAGGTCGTGTGCAGATCGAACCTGGCGCGCAGCACCTGGGTGTTGACGAAAAAGCCGATCAAGCGCTCGGTTTCGGCACGCGTGCGGTTGGCGATGGGCACCCCGACGCGAATGTCCTGCTGACCGGAATGCCGATGCAGCAGGCTCTGGAACGAGGCCAGCAACAGCATGAACAAGGTCACGCCCTGCTGACGCGCGACCTGTTTCAGTTCGGCGATCAGCGCCGCATCCAGGTCGATGGCCAGCCGTGCCCCGGCCGGGTTCTGCACTGCGGGCCGTGGGCGGTCTGCGGGAAGTTCGAGCACCGGTTGCGCGTCGCCCAGTTGCTCGGTCCAGTAAGCCAGCTGACGCGCCTGCTCGCCGGCGTCCATCCAGTTGCGCTGCCAGAGCGCGTAATCCGCGTACTGAATCGGCAGTTGCCCCAACTCGACTTCACGGCCCTGGCTGAAACCTTCGTAGAGACGCACCAGTTCGTCGACCATGATCGGCATCGACCAACCGTCGGAGACGATGTGGTGCTGGGTGATGACCAGCACATGCTGGTCGGCGGCGAGATTCAGCAGCCGGACCCGCAACAGCGGCCCTTGCTCCAGATCGAAACCGCGCTGGATTTCGCGCCGCGCCCAGGCTTGCAGTGGCTCTCCGGCTGGCAGTTGCTCGACCGTCAGGCTGAAGGGGCTGGCCGGGTGCACGATCTGCACGGCCTGCTCACCCGCCTGACGGAAAGAGGTGCGCAGGGTTTCATGCCGGGCGATCAGCGCCGTGAAGCTCCGTCGCAAGGCTTCGATATCCAGCGCACCAGTCAGGCGCAAGGCGACCGGCATGTTGTAGGCGGAGCTTTGCGGGTCCAGCTGCCAGAGGAACCACTGCCGCTGCTGCGCATAGGACAGCGCCAGCGGCTGGCTGCGGTCGGCACGGATGAGCGCCGGCGCGCCAGTGGCGAGGCCCTGCCCGGCCATTTCAGCGAAACCCGCCAGGTCGCGCGCTTCAAACAGATGGCGCAGGGTCAGCTCGACGTCCAGTTGCTGACGGATTCGCGAAATCACCTGGGTAGCCAGCAGCGAATGCCCGCCCAGTTCGAAGAAATTGTCGTCCAGCCCGACCTGCTCGACTTTCAGCACCTCGGCCCAGATCGCCGCCAACTGCCGTTGCAGCTCGGTCTGCGGCGCGACGTATCGAGCCTGAGACTGGCTGGCATCCGGCGCCGGCAGCGCCTTGCGGTCCAGCTTGCCGTTGCCGGTCAGCGGCAGCTCGTCGAGCAGGATCAGGTGCGCGGGGACCATGTAGTCGGGTAGCGACTGTTTCAGGTAGGTCTTGAGTTGATCGCGCAGGTCCTGCGGGTCGACGCTATCTCCCTGTAGGAGCGCGCTTGCCCGCGACAGCGTGGTGTCAGCGAGCGCATCGTTGCCTGGCAGATCTCCGTCGCGGGCAAGCGCGCTCCTACAGACGTAAGCGATCAATTGACCCTCGGCGGCCAGCACCACGGCTTCGCGCACGTCCGGGTGCGTTTTGAGGCGTGCTTCGATCTCGCCCAGTTCAATGCGGAAACCGCGAATCTTGACCTGATGGTCGATGCGCCCGGCGTAATCGATCAGGCCATCGCCGCGATAGCGTGCCAGGTCGCCAGTCCGGTACAAACGTCCGCCATCCGCTGAAAACGGATCGGGCACGAAACGTTCGGCCGTCAGCGCCGCGCGGTTGTGGTACCCCCGCGCCAGACCGGCGTGGCCGATGTGCAGTTCGCCGTTGCAGCCCTGGGCCACCGGGTTGAAGTCTGCATCCAGCACGTACCACGACAGGTCCGCAATCGCCGCGCCAATCGGGCTGGCCACGTGAGAGGTGTCGGCCAGACTGATCGGCCGGTAGCTGACATGCACCGTGGTTTCGGTGATGCCGTACATGTTGATCAGTTGCGGCTGCTGATCGCCAAAGCGTTCGAACCACGGCCGCAGGCCGGGTACGTCCAGCGCCTCGCCGCCGAAGATCACGGTACGCAACGCCAGCGCGGTTTCCGACGCGCAGGCCACGTGCATCAGCTGCTTGAACGCCGACGGCGTCTGGTTCAGCACCGTGACTTTTTCCTGAGCCAGCAGGGCGTGAAAGTCCTCCGGCGAACGGGTCACGTCGCGCGGCACGATCATCAGTCGGCCGCCATGCAACAGCGCGCCGAAGATCTCCCAGACCGAAAAGTCGAAGGCGTAGGAATGGAACAGCGTCCACACGTCCCGCTCGTCGAAGCGGAACCAGTCCTCGGTGGCGGCAAACAGGCGCATAAGGTTGTGCTGGGTCAGCAGCGTGCCTTTGGGTCTGCCGGTCGAGCCGGAGGTGTAGATCACGTAAGCGAGATTGTCCGCCGTGCTGACATTTGTCAGGTTGTCGACGCTGTAGCCGCTGCGGTCGGCGCTCAGGTCCAGGCACTGGATGTGTGCCGGAATCATCAGCCGTGCCTGAACCTCGGGCCGGGACAGCAGCAAGCCGATGCCGCTGTCTTCGAGCAGGTAGCTCAGGCGTTCGGCGGGCGAATCCGGATCGAGCGGCACGTAGGCGCCGCCGGCTTTCAGAATCGCCAGCAGGCCAATAATCATTTCGAAACCGCGCGCCACCGCCAGCCCGACCCGCACTTCGGGCCCGACGCCCAGTTCACGCAGCTGATGGGCAAGCTGGTTGGTGCGCTGGTTCAGCTGTTCATAGCTCAGCGATTCGCCCTCGAAACTCAGGGCAACCGCCTGTGGCCTGCGCGCAGCCTGTGCCTCGATGACTTGATGGGCGCATTGTCCGGTCGGTAAAACCGCGACATCGGGGTTCCAGTCGCGCAAGGTGCGCCGATGTTCGTCAGCATCGAGCATCGGCAGATCGGCGATGCGCTGGCTGGCATCGCGGCTCATTGCGCGCAGGATATTGCTCCAGTGACCGGCCATGCGCTGGATGGTCGAGGCGTCGAACAGCGCGGTGGCATAGATCAGCGTTGCGGCCAGCCCGTCCGCCCTTTCACAGGTGTCGAGGGTCAGGTCGAACTGCGCGGTTTGCTTGTCCGAAAGCTGATGCTCCAGACGGAGACCTGGCAGTTGCACAGGCTCGGTACGGCTCTGCGTCTGATGGTTGTAGACCACCTGAAAAAGCGGGCTGCGACTGGCGTCGCGTTCCGGCTGCAAGGCTTCCACCAGTTGTTCGAATGGCAGGTCCTGATGGGCCTGGGCTTGCAGCGCGGTATGTTTGACCTGTTGCAGCAAAGCGGCGACGGTCAGTTGGTCATCGAACTCGGCCTTGAGCACCTGAGTGTTGACGAAGAAGCCGATCAGGCCTTCGGTTTCCGGACGGTTGCGGTTGGCAATCGGCACGCCGACGCGAATGTCGTTCTGTGCGCTATAGCGATGCAACAGGGTCTGAAACGAAGCCAGCAGCAGCATGAACAGGGTCACGCCCTGCTCGCGGGCCAGCGTCTTGAGACCCGCCAGCAGCGCACCGTCCAGCTGCACGTCGAAGCGCGCGCCGTGGTGGCTGAGTTGCGCCGGGCGCGGCCGGTCGGTGGGCAGTTCCAGAATCGGCTGGCGTTCGCCCAACACGGCTTTCCAGTAATCGAGCTGGCGCGTGCGCTCGCCCATTTCCAGCCAGTTGCGCTGCCAGATTGCATAGTCAGCGTACTGAATGGGCAACGGTTCGCGCTCGATCACATCGCCCTGATTGGCAGTCTGATAACCCTGTATCAACTCATCGACCATGATCGGCATCGACCAGCCGTCGGAGACGATATGGTGCTGGGTCAGCACCAGCACATGTTCCTGATCACTCAGCTGCAGCAGCCTGACGCGCAACAGCGGGCCCTGTTCAAGATCGAAGGGTTGCTGCACTGTGCGATCGACGTACTGTTCCACCGTCTCGCCAACTGGCAGGCGGTCCACGTTCAGCGCAAAGGCGGCAGGTGGATGAACGACTTGCACCGCCTGATCGCCATCCTGGCGAAACGTGGTGCGCAGGCTTTCGTGGCGGACGATCAGCGCTTCCAGGCTCAGGCGCAACGCTTCTCTGTTCAGCGCACCGTGCAGGCGCAGCGCCAACGGGATGTTGTAAGCGGCGCTGTGAGGCTCCAGCTGCCAGAGAATCCATTGCCGCTGCTGGGCGAAAGAGAGCGCGGATGGCTCCTGCGAGTCCCTTGGAAAGATTGGCGTGACCCCGTAAAGATTCACTCCCTGACGTTTCAGCAGGACCGCCAGCGCCTTGCGTTCACGGGCGGACAGCGATTTTACGGAGTCAAGCAACTCTTGCACTTTGGGTATCTCCTGCTAAGCGATCAAATTATCAATTTCCTCCGCTGATAAACGTTTGAGTGCCTCCAGTGATTTAGTCAATTCGTCCTGCGCGAGGCCACTTTCGCCGGTTTTCTGCTCGACCGTTTCGCTGAAGGCTGCCAGCGAGGGCCGCTCGAACAGATCTTTCAGGCTGACCTCATGCTGCAACTGCTCGCGCACCCGGGCCAGCATCTGCACCGCCAGCAGCGAATGCCCGCCCAGTTCGAAGAAATTGTCGCCCAGACCAACTTGCTCGACTTTCAGCACCTCGGCCCAGATCGACGCCAGCTGCCGTTGCAGCTCAGTCTGCGGCGCGACGTAGCGGGCCTGCGACTGGCTGGCATCCGGAGCCGGCAGTGCCTTGCGGTCCAGCTTGCCGTTGCCGGTCAGCGGCAGCTCGTCGAGCAGGATCAGGTGCGCGGGGACCATGTAATCGGGGAGCGACTGTTTCAGATAGGTTTTCAGTTGCGCCTGTGGGAGCGGACCGGGCGGCGATCCGCTTGTCCGCGAATAACTTTCCGGCGACGCAATGGTTGTGGATGTACCGGCCCCTTCGCGGACAAGTCCGCTCCCACAAGGGACGATGTAGGCCGCCAGCTGGCCATCAACGGCCAGCACCACGGCTTCGCGCACGTCCGGGTGCGTTTTGAGGCGTGCTTCGATCTCGCCCAGTTCAATGCGGAAACCGCGGATCTTGACCTGATGGTCGATGCGCCCGGCGTAATCGATCAGGCCGTCGCCGCGATAGCGTGCCAGGTCGCCGGTCCGGTACAGGCGTCCGCCATCCGCTGAAAACGGATCGGGCACGAAACGTTCGGCCGTCAGCGCCGCGCGGTTGTGGTACCCCCGCGCCAGACCGGCGTGGCCGATGTGCAGCTCGCCGTTGCAGCCCTGGGCCACCGGGTTGAAGTCGGCATCCAGCACGTACCACGACAGGTCCGCAATCGCCGCGCCAATCGGGCTGGCCACGTGAGAAGTGTCGGCCAGGCTGATTGGCCGGTAGCTGACATGTACCGTGGTTTCGGTGATGCCGTACATGTTGATCAGTTGCGGCTGCTGATCGCCAAAGCGTTCGAACCACGGGCGCAGGCCGGGCACGTCCAGCGCCTCGCCGCCGAAGATCACGGTACGCAACGCCAGCGCGGTTTCCGACGCGCAGGCCACGTGCATCAACTGCTTGAACGCCGACGGCGTCTGGTTCAGCACAGTGACCTTTTCCTGCGCCAGCAAGGCATGAAAGTCTTCCGGCGTGCGGGTCACGTCACGCGGCACGATCATCAGTCGGCCGCCATGCAACAGCGCGCCGAAGATCTCCCAGACCGAAAAGTCGAAGGCGTAGGAATGGAACAGCGTCCACACGTCCCGCTCGTCGAAGCGGAACCAGTCCTCGGTGGCGGCAAACAGGCGCATCAGGTTGTGCTGGGTCAGCAGCGTGCCTTTGGGTCTGCCGGTCGAGCCGGAGGTGTAGATCACGTAAGCGAGATTGTCCGCCGTGCTGACATTCGTCAGGTTGTCGACGCCGTAGCCGCTGCGGTCGGCGCTCAGGTCCAGGCACTGGTTGCGTGCCGGAATCATCAGCCGTGCCTGGACCTCGGGTTGGGTCAGCAGCAAGCCGATGCCGCTGTCTTCGAGCAGGTAGTTCAGGCGTTCGGCGGGCGAATCCGGATCGAGCGGCACGTACGCGCCGCCGGCTTTCAGGATCGCCAGCAGACCGACGATCATGTCGAAACCGCGCGCCACCGCCAGCCCGACCCGCACTTCGGGCCCGACGCCCAGTTCACGCAGCTGACGGGCCAGTTGGTTGGCGCGCTGGTTCAGCTGTTCATAGCTCAGCGATTCGCCCTCGAAACTCAGGGCAACCGCCTGTGGCCTGCGCGCGGCTTGCGCCTCGATGACTTGATGGGCGCAACGCTCGGTCGCAAACGCATCGCACCTCTGGAACGAGGCGGATGGCAGCGCCAGCTCACCCAGCGCTATCGACGGCGCGGCGCTCATGGTCTGTAACAGGTGGTCGAAATGGCAGGCCAGTTGCGCGACGCTTTCAGCATTAAAGTGCCGACGGTCGTAGCTGAAGCGCACCGACAGCACCTGCCCGGCCTCGACCACCAGGGTCAGCGGATAATGCGCCTGCTCCTGATTGCGCAGCCCGCTGAAACTCAGCCCGGCTGGCGCCTGTTGCAAGGCTTCGGACACCGGATAGTTCTCGAACACCAGGATGTTGTCGAACAGCGCCTCGCCACTGCGGCCTGCCCAGCGCTGAATCTCATACAGCGGCGTGTGCTCATGCTCGCGCAGCGCGAGGTTTTTCGCCTGCACCTGCTGCACCCAGTCACGCACCGCCTGCTCGGGACGAGGGCTTGTGATAACCGGCAAGGTATTGATGAACAGACCAAGCTGCTCTTCGACGCCCGGCAGATCTGCCGGCCGCCCCGCCACCGTGGCGCCGAATGTCACGCGGGACTGGCCGGTATAGCGTTGCAGCACCAGCAGCCACGCCGACTGCACCAGCGTATTGAGCGTGACACGCTGTTCGCGGGCGAACTCATTGAGGCGTCGGGTCGCCTCGCTGCCTATCAATTGGAGGTAATCGCCGTAACCTGTGCCGTTCGTTCCTGGGCTGCCCGGAACGGCACCTAACGCCTGCGCCAGCCGCGTTGGCTCATCGAGCTGCGCCAGTTGCGCGTTCCAGAAGCGTTCGCTGACGGCGGCGTCCTGCCCCTGCAGCCACTGGATGTAATCCCGATAGCGCCCGGTCTGTTGCGCCGGCGCATGGCCGCTGTAGCGTTGCAGCACTTCGCCCAGCAATCGCGAGCTGCTCCAGCCGTCCATGAGGATGTGATGGCTGGTGTAAATCAAGTGGTGGGTACGGTCATCGACACGCAGCAACGCCAGACGCAGCAGCGGAGCGGCAGTCAGGTCGAACCCCTGCTCGCGGTCGGTCCGCGCCCAGTCATCCAGCCAGCTCGAAGGGTGCTCGCGGGCGTCGATTTCCAAGAAGATCAGTTCTGCGTTGCGCAGCACCACTTGAAGCGACTGTTCGCCATGGGCGACGAAGGCGCTGCGCAGCACTTCATGGGCATCCACAGCGGCCTGCCAGGCCGCGCGAAAACGCGGGACATCCAGCCCGCTCACGTCGACCCGCAACTGGTTAACGTAGTTGCCGCCCTGCTGCTCGAACAGACTGTGAAACAGCATGCCCTGCTGCATTGGCGCGAGTGGATAAATGTCATCCACAGCGCTCGCCGGAATCGGCAGCCGGTCAAGCTGCCGCTGGTTCAGCGCCGCCAGGGGGAAGTCCGACGGTGTGGCGCCTTGCGGACCTGCCAGACAGTGCTCGATCAACCTCGTCAATGCCTGCTCGTAGCGACTGGCCAGAGTCTTAACCGTGTCGGCCCGATACACCTCGCGGCTGTAGGTCCAGTTCAGTTGCAGCTGACCGTCGAAAACCTGGCCGTTGAGGCTCAGCCAGTTGCCCAGCGGCCCGTCTTCATCCAGTGCAGCCCCTGCGCTGTCGGCGCTCGGCGTCAGCAGCGCCGTGTCATGGCCGCCAAAGCTGCCGTCGAACTGGCCCAGATAGTTGAAGGTGACCCGCGCTTGCGGCAGCGCCGCCAGCTCCCGGGCAAAGGCCGGCTCGCCCAGATAACGCAGCACGCCATAGCAGATACCTTTATTGGGCACCGCGCGCAGTTGTTCCTTGATCTGGCACAGGCTCGCGCCGGGTTCGGAGCTCGGAGTCAGGCGCACCGGAAACAGGCTGCTGAACCAGCCGACGGTGCGGCTCAGGTCCAGATCGTCGAACAGGTCTTCGCGACCATGGCCTTCGAGCTGAATCAGCACGGACGGCTGCCCGCTCCACTGGCACAAGACTTCGGCGAGCGCGGTCAGCAGCAGGTCGTTGACCTGGGTGCGGTAGGCGGCGGGCGCGACCTTGAGCAGCTTTTGCGTCAGGTCCTTGCTGAGCCAGGACGCCGCATGCCCGGCGTCGCGGTTGCGCTGGGTGCCTTGCGGATTGTCGCGCGGCAACGGTTGCGCGGCGTCTTGCGCCACCTGTAGCCAATAGTCGCGCTCGGCTGCCAGCGCTTCACTGCCGGCATAAACCTGCAAGCGTTCGGCCCAGGCCTTGAGCGAGCTGGTCTTGGCCGGCAGTGTCAGCGCAGTGCCGGCCACCGCTGCGGCGTAGGCCTGTTGCAGGTCTTCAAGCAGTACACGCCACGACACGCCGTCCACCACCAGATGGTGAATCACCAGCAGCAGCCGCTGCTCGCCTTGCGGAAGGTTGATCAACACCGCGCGCAGCAACGGGCCGTTTTTCAGATCGAGGCTGCGCTGCGCTTCATCGGCCAGCTCGGTCAGTCGCGCGCTGTCGTCCAGCTCGTGGGTCCAGAGCACCTCCTGGGTTCTGACCGGATTGAAAGTGGCCTGCCATTGGCCGTCATGCTGGCTGAAACCCAGGCGCAGCGCGTCGTGCTGCTCGATGAGTGCGTTGAGCGCCGCGTGCAGCGGCGCGGCCTGCAGCAGTGTGCTTGGTTTAAGCATCACCGACTGGTTCCAGTGCTGGCGCTCGGCAATCTGCAGCTCGAAAAAGCGCGCCTGAATCGGCAGCAGCGGCAGTGAACCGCTGACCTGTTCAATCGCCGCAGCGGGCTTCTTCTGGATCAGTTTGGCAACGGTGGCCAGTTGGGCAATGGTCTGCTTCTCGAACAGTTGCTTGGGGCTGAGTTTCAGGCCCTGACGCTTGGCGCGGGCGATGATCTGCAAGCTGAGGATCGAGTCGCCGCCCAGCTCAAAAAAGTTGTCGGTGGTGCCGACCCGCTCTAGCTTGAGCACATCGGCCCAGACGCTGGCGAGGATTTCCTCGATTTCGCCCGCTGGCGGGGTGTAGCGCTGGGTGACCGCGCCCGGTTTTGGCAAGGCGCGTTTGTCGAGCTTGCCGTTCGCGGTGAGCGGCAGGCGTTCGAGCAGCAGGATCTGCGCCGGCACCAGATACTCGGGCAAGCGCGCAGCGAGCTGTTCGCGCAGGCTGTCGACGTTGAGCGTCTCGCCCGCCAGCGGGACGCAGTAAGCCACCAATTGAAGACGCGATTCATCGCTGTCCAGCGGCTGCGCCAGCACCGCGGCTTCGGCGACGCCGTCCAGACCCAGCAACAGCCGCGCGACCTCGGCAGGCTCCACCCGATAACCGCGCACTTTCACCTGATCGTCCGCACGGCCGATGAATTCGAACTGCCCCTGACGGGTGCGGCGCATCCGGTCGCCACTGCGATAGACACGCGCACCAGCGCCGGCAAACGGGTCTGGCACGAAGCGCTCGGCGGTCAGCGCGGGCTGGCCGAGGTAACCCAGCGCCACGCTGTCCCCGCCGATGTAGAGCTCGCCCGCCACTTGCTGATCGACGAGGTTAAGCACGTCGTCCAGTACATAGGCGTGCGCGCCGGGCAACGGCGAGCCTACCGGCACCGGGCGACCTTCCTCGATGGCCTGCACTTCGTGGCTCAGCACGCCGACGGTGGTTTCGCTCGGACCGTAATGGTTGATGATCCGGCAGCCCGGCTTGAGCTGCCGGAGCTGTTGCACCAGCGCCGGCGAGCAGGCTTCACCGCCGACGATGAGCGCATGCCGCGGTAACACGTCGGCAGGCCGGGCGGCTTGCAGCAGCGCCGCCAGATGACCGGGCACGATTTTCAATACGCCGATCTGATGCCGCGCCATGTAATCGGCGAAGCCATCCGGATCGAAACCCAGGGCTTCTGGCAGTACATGCAGCGTGCGGCCAGAGCACAGCGCGCCAAACAGCACGGTATGCCCCAGGTCGGCAGCGATGGTCGAAACCAGCGCCATGCTGGCGTCGGGCGCCAGATCCAGACGCTCCAGCAGGCCGCGAACATAGCTGCCCAGTGCACCGTGGCTGACCAGCACACCCTTGGGCTGACCGGTTGAGCCGGAGGTATGGATCAAATAGGCGGGCGCGTCGACGGCGAGCTCGATGTCGGGTTGACTGTCCGGCTGGTTCTGCCAGCGGGTGGCGTCGTACGCCAGCGCCTGGCAATTGCCGACCGCCAGCGTATCCAGTCGCCTGTCTTCCGGTGCGGCCAGGAGCACTCGGGCACCGGCATTGCCTAGCATCTGGCCCAGACGCGCATCGGGTGCCTTGACGTCCAGCGGCATGTACACCGCGCCGGCCTTGAAGATCGCCAGTACGGCAGTCAGCCACTCCAGCGAGCGCTCCAGCAGCACCGCCACCGGTTCGCCCACGCCGACGCCCGCTGCGATCAGGTGATGGGCCAGTCGGTTGGCGTCCTGGTCCAGCGTGCTGAAGCTCAGGGCCCGGTCGAGATAGCGGGCCGCCAGCGCATTCGGCTGGCTGGCGACGTGGCGATTCCATGACTGGAGGACCTGCGCTGCAGGCTCACGCGGCTCGGGTATACGTTCTGTGGCCAGTGCGCCGATGCTAAGCAGAGGCGCTTGCGGCGCATCAAGCAAGGCGCTGAACAGGTCCAGCAGCTGCGGCACGAAGCCTTCGACAGTCGAACGCAGGTAAAGGTCGCTGGCAAAACTCAGGTCGCCATGAATCAGCGTGCCGTCGTCGGTGATATCCAGCGCAAGGTCGAAATGCGCGCCGTCCTTGTGGAACTCGTATTCGCTGACGGCAAGCCCAGGCAGCTGGAGCGCGAATCTGGATTTGAGCACGACGTTCTGGTTGAACTTGGCCTGAAACAGCGGGTTGTGGCCCAGGCTGCGTTCCGGCGCCAGCACATCCACCAGTTGCTCGAACGGCACGTCCTGGTGGGCCTGCGCGCCAAACGAAGCTTCACGAACGCATGCCAGCAGGTCGAGGTAGCTGCCGCTTTCGTCCACCTGGCAGCGCAGCACTTGCGTGTTGATGAAGAAGCCGATCAGCCCTTCGGTTTCGGCCCGGCCACGGTTGGCGTTGGGCACGCCGATGCGAATGTCCCGTTGCCCGGCCTTGCGCGACAGGAATAGCGAGAAACCGGCCAGCACCAGCATGAACAGGCTCATGCCTTGGGCGCGGCCAAAAGCGTTGAGCCGGGCTGACAGCCCTGCCCCGAAATCGAACCGCACATGCTCGCCCTGAAAGCTCTGGGTGACCGGTCGTGGAAAATCCTGAGCGGCATCGAGTAGCGGCTGTTCATCACCCAGTTGCGCTCGCCAGTAGTCAAGCTGACGCTCGCCCTCCCCGGCTTCGAGCCAGGCGCGTTGCCAGATGGCGTAGTCGGCGTACTGCAGCGGCAACTCCGGCAGGTTCGGCGCGCGGTCTTCGCAGAAAGCCTGATAACACTGGACGAACTCTTGAATCATCACGTCCATGGACCAACCGTCCGAGACGATGTGATGCATGCACACCACCAGCACATGCCCATCATCGGCCAGGCGAAACAGATGCGCGCGCAGCAGCGGCCCCTCGCGCAGATCGAACGGTTGCGCGGTAGCATGCGCGACCTGGGCGGCGAGGCGGGTTTCGCGCTCGTCGGCGGGCAGCCCCGACAGGTCGGCTTTCTCAAGGGCAATCGTCTGCTCATCGAGGACAACTTGCGCAGGCTGCTCGCCGTCGGTACGGAACACGGTGCGCAGCACCTCATGGCGCTGGATCAGGCAATCGAACGAACGCAGCAGCGCGGCCTCGTTCAGCTCACCGTGCAGGCGCAGGCCGGCGGTCATCTTGTAAGCGTCGCTGGTCGGGTCCAGCTGCCAGAGAAACAACAGGCGCTGTTGCGCGAAGGACAACGGAATCGTCTCGACGTCGTGACGGCTGACGGGCACCGGTAACAGGCTGAAGTCCTTGCCGTCCTGACGCAGTCGGTCGAGAAACTGACGACGCTGTTCAAGGGGCAGCCCGACGAAACGTTTCGCGATGCGTGCAGCGGTAGTCCCGGTCATGCGCCAGATTCCTCCAGTGAATCCATGAACTGGTCCATGTCGTCCCAGTCGTCGGTAGTGTTGTCGGTCAGCAGCGCCACTTCGGCGGCCAGCTCACTCAGCAGCGGCTTCTCGAACACCAGGCGCAGCGGCAAGCTGACGCCCAGGCGACTCTTGAGCCGTGCGATGACCTGTGCGGCCAGCAGCGAGTGGCCGCCGAGTTCGAAAAAGTGGTCATCAAGCCCGACACGCGGCACGTGCAGCACTTCGCTCCAGATCTCGGCGAGCTGGATTTGCTCCGCGCTTTGCGGCGCGCGATAACTGGCCTGCAACTGCGCCGGATCGGGGGCCGGCAACGCCTTGCGGTCGAGTTTGCCACTGGGGGTCAGGGGCAGCTCATCCAGCAGGATCAGATGGCTTGGGACCATGTAGTCCGGCAGCGTCAGTTTCAGATGAGTCTTGATGGGGTCATGCAATGAAGATCGATCGCCGCTGCCAGAAGAGATGAGGTACGCGACCAGCCGGCCATCCAGCGCCAGGACCACAGCGTCGCGGACCGCCGGATGGCTTTTCAGGCGGGCTTCGATTTCGCCGAGTTCGATACGGAAACCGCGAATCTTGACCTGGTGATCGACCCGGCCGATGTACTCCAGCGCGCCGTCGGTGCCGAGGCGCACCCGGTCGCCGGTGCGGTACAAGCGCTCACCCGGCACGAACGGATCGGCGATGAACCGTTGGGCGGTCAGTGCGGGCTGGCCGTGATACCCCCGCGCCAGACCCGGGCCGCCGATGTACAGCTCACCAATCGCGCCCTGCGGCAACAGCTGAAGCTGATCGTCGAGTACGTACAGACGTCGTCCTGCCAGCGCGCGGCCAATCGGTACGCCGCGCCACGACACCGCATCGGGCACCAGCCCGCTGCACTCATGTATGCTCGACACCACGGTCACTTCGGTGGGGCCATAGGTGTTGAGCAAGCGCACATGCCCAAGCCCGGCCTTTTGCGACAAGCGCAGGCCTTCAACGGCCATGGCTTCGCCGCCGACATGAATCTGCCGCAGCGCGCCGAAATGGCGAGGTCGCTGCGCCGCGAAATCCTGCACCAGGGTCAGCCAGTAGGCGGCCGGCAGGTCGGCAAGGGTGATGCCGTGCTCGATCAGCGCCTGGTGAAAAGTCGCGCTGTCCCACACCCGATCATCTCGCATCACCACGCAGGCGCCGCGACAGAGCGGCGGATAGAACTGTTCGACAAAGCCATCGAAGCCCTGGGTGGCGAACTGCAACACGCGGTCGCCGTCCCGCAGATCGCTGTAGCGCGCGCCGAGCTCGACGAATTCAGCCAGCGCGCCATGACTGATCGCCACGCCCTTGGGCTTTCCGGTGGAGCCGGAGGTGTAGATCACGTAGGCCAGGTTGGCAGGGTCGAGCGATACGTCAAGGTCAGACGCGTCGTCCTGCAAGTCGCCCGTTTGTTCGAGGTACACGCGCTGTATGCCTTCGACATCCGGCAAATCCAGCCCAGCCTGACTGTGAGTCAGCAGCCGCTGCAGGCCGCTGTCTTGCAGCACCTGATGCAGGCGCGCGGCAGGCATGTTCAGATCCAGCGGCACGTAAGCGCCGCCCGCCTTTAGCACAGCCAGCAGCGCCACGGCCATGTCCAGCGAGCGCCCGAGGGCCACGCCCACCAGCACGTCCGGGCCGACACCCTCACGGCGCAAGCGCCGGGCGAGCCGGTTGCTGCGCTGGTTCAGTTCGGCGTAAGTCAGACTTGGCGTCTGGCGCTCGCCCGCGAGAATCAGTGCCGTGTCGTCCGGGGTCTTGCGGGCCTGGGCTTCGAACAGCCGATGCGCGGGCGTGGAGAAAGTCGCCTTGTCGGCGGCGTCGACATCCTGCAAGCGCCCACGCTCCTCGACCGACAGCATCGACAGATCGCCGACCGCCTGTTGCGGGTGGGCACAGACTGCCGCCAGCAGATTGCGCCAGTGCCCGGCCATGCGCGCGATGGTGGCGGCATCGAACAGATCGGTCGCATAGGTGAAAGCAGCGTGCAGTCGATCACCCTCACCGCTGGTCGCCAGCATCAGATCGCTGGCGGCTGCGTGGGAGCGTCCGGCCACCTGATGTTCGGCCGGAAGATTGGCGACCTGCAAGCCGCAGGCCAGGCGTTTGTCGAGCAAGTCGGCGACCACCGGCTGATGATTGAACATCACCTGAAACAGCGGGTTGTGGCTTTGACTGCGCTCGGGCTGCAGGGCGTCGATCACCGCATCGAAGGGCAACTCCTGGTGTGCCTGAGCCTCAGTGGATGCCCGCCGCACGCTTTGCAGCAGGTCGACGAAGCGCGTCCGGGCGCTGACTTCGCTGCGCAGTACCTGGGTATTGATAAAACAGCCGATCAGGCCTTCGGTTTCGTGACGGGTACGATTGGCAATCAGCCCTCCGACGCGGATATCGCGCTGCCCGGTGTAGCGATGCAGCAGGCATTTGAAAGCCGCCAGCAGTACTACGAACAAGGTCACGCCCTGGCGTTGGGCGAGGTTTTTCAGGTCATGCAGCAATTGGGGTTCGACGTCGATTTCCAGCCGCGCGCCCTCGTGGCTCGGCAGCGCCGGACGCGCTCGGTCGGAAGGCAGTTCTAGCACTGGATGATCGTCACCCAGATGCGCGCGCCAGTAGTCGAGCTGGCGCTGCTGCTCGCCTGCTTCGAGCCAGCTGCGCTGCCATAGCGCGTAGTCGCGGTACTGCACGGCCAGCGGCGAGAAAGGCAGCAGCTGGCCCGCGATCAGCGCATCGTAAGCCCGCAGCCATTCGTCGATCAGTACGTTCATCGACCAGCCGTCGGTGATCATGTGATGCAGGTTGAGCAGCAACAGGTGTTCCTGTTCGGCGAGCCGCAGTATGCGCAGGGTAAACAGTGGCCCACGCTGCAAGTCGAAGGCCTGCGCCGATTGCTCGCTCATCGCCGAGCGCGTCTGGTCCCAACGCGCCTGCGCGGGCAGCGCACTGAGATCGGTCAGTTCGATGGTGACAGGCGCGGCGTCAGCCACTTTCTGGAAAACCCGGTCGCCTTCCTGACCGAAAGTGGTGCGCAGGCTTTCGTGGCGAGCCACCAGGGCGCTGAAGGCGCGCTCCAGCACGGGCAGTTGCAGCGGGCCGTTCAGTGCTACCGACATCGGCAGGTTATAGGCCGGACTTTGCGGCTCCAGCTGCCAGAGAAACCACATGCGCAGCTGGGCATGGGAAAGGCCGTCACGCGCCGCCAGTCCTTCGCAGGAAGGAATCGGAAACAGTGAAAAGTCCATGTCCTCCCGGCGCAGGCCGTCGAGGAACAGGCGACGTTTCTCAAGAGGCAACTCGACGAAACGACGAGCGAGTTTCTGGGCGTGTTCGGGATTCATGTGGAGTCCTTGCTGATAAGCCTGACCATGAGGCTGGGTCGTATCAACAAGAACGAATCGGGCGTGAAATATTTAGCGAGGTTTGGGGGTACGGGACGTCATGTGGGAGCGGACTTGTCCGCGAAGACTTACTTGCAGACGGTACATATTCAGTGAATGTACCGGCCTTTTCGCGGACAAGTCCGCTCCCGCAGAGTTGCAGCTGCCTCCACATTTACAGCAGATCAAGCTTTTTCCGAATACCCCTGCGCCATGGCCACGACCACTTTGCGCTGGCCGGTGAACGGCGCGCGGGAGTGGGCGGTGAGCATGTTATCGAGCATCAGCACGTCGTTTTCCAGCCAGGGAAAGCTTACGGTGCAGTCGTCGAGCACGCCGCGGATTTCGTCGAGCAGGGTTTCTTCGATCGGCGAGCCGTCGCCGTAATACACGTTGCGCGGCAGGTCTTCTTCGTCCACCACGTCGAGCAGCGTTTCGCGCACTTCAGGTTGCAGATTGGAAATATGGAACAGGTGCGCCTGATTGAACCACACGGTGTCCTGCGTCACCGGATGGCGTGCCACGGCCTGGCAGATCTGACGGGTACGCAGTTCGCCGTCCTCCTTCCATTCGCATTCGATCGCATGGGCACGGCAATACGCCTCGACGACGCTTTCGTCCTCGGTGTTGAACACCTGGCTCCAGTCCACGTCCAGCCCGTTGCCGAAGTTGCGCACGTACATCAGTTTCTTGTCGATGAAGCGGTCACGGATGCGCGCCGGTATGCGGCGATAGATTTCCCGACTGTCGGCAATCGGCGTCTCGCCACCGGTCTGCGCGGCGATCATGCTGTAGAACCAGATTTTCATCGGCCATTCGAGCGTATAGGCCTGTTCGTTATGCAGCGGAATACTCTGGTGAGCCGGGTACTCGGTAGAGGTGTAAACGCCTTGCGTCACGTTGCTGCGCGGAGTCGAGCCGAATTCGTAGGTAAGCAGCGGATCGCCGAAGCCTGCGGCAAATTCGCGGAACGCCTCTGCGCCGGCGACCTCGAAGCCGCGAAACAGAATGCCGCCGCTGCGATACAGGTGTTCGGCGACCAGCGGTCTGAGCTCGCCAAGCGCTTCCATCAAGTCCAGACCGGGCTCAGGCGCCTGTACCAGCATGGGCAAGGTGCCCGCCCCCGCCAGCAGCGGCCGGATATCCAAACTCAACGCGTGACTCATGATGCTTCTCCCATGGCAAAAGCGCCGCGACCCCAACGGCCGGACGCAACACCGACGTTCTGTCTGGACGTAGCGCCTGGCGGGAAAATTAAGCAAGAGCACCTACAGTTCACTCTGGAAACACATTCTGAAACATTTTCCAGCCTCTAAATGCAAAATATTCGTGCGAGTGTTTCGTTCTCATTCGTCTTTAGGTAGGTGCATCGGTTACGCTAGGGCGCTTTGAGAATGGCGTTCTGCCACGCGAAGGCACGGACCAGCAAAACAACCGAGCGCCCTGCCCTGCGGCTGCTCCGCATCGTGAATCGAGACCGTTTACCCATGTCCAGAAAGTCCCGTTCAAAAATATGGTTTCTCGTCCACAGCTGGCTGGCCCTGCCGATCTGGTTTTTCGTCCTGATCGTCTGCGTGACCGGCATGCTTGCGGTTGTCAGCAAGGAGATCATGTGGCTGGCCAACCCCGAGATGCGCCAGAACAAGCCGTCCGAGGACGCCCAGCGCATGAGCTTCGAACAGATCCGAGCGACCATCGAGCGCAACGAGCCCGATCTGATCGTCGGCACCATCATGCAGCCCGACGGTGACTATTTCGCGCTGAGCGTCTTCATCACCTACCCCGACGGCCGCTCGGTGCCTGCTTACGTCAACCCCTACACCGGGGTCATCCAGGGCGTCACGCCATCGTTCGACTTCCGCCGCTTCACGCGCGCCCTGCATGGCTGGTGGCTGGTGCCGTTCACCAATGGCTATTCCTGGGGCTGGTATCTGGTGTCGTTCCTCGGCCTGCCGTTACTCGCGTCGCTGGTCACCGGTCTGGTGGTGTACAAGAAATTCTGGAAAGGCTTCTTCAAGCCGGTGCGTTTCAGCCAGGGTCCGCGGGTTTACTGGGGCGATATACACCGCCTGAGCGGCGTCTGGTCGATCTGGTTCATCGCGGTCATTTCCATCACCGGCACCTGGTTCCTGATCCAGGCGATTCTGGGCGATAACCAGATCAGCATTTCCAGCCGCTCCGCCGCCAGCGCGATCATCCCGCACAGCGCCGTGCCGCTGACCGCCGATGGCAGCCCGGCGCCAACCATCAGCCTCGACAAGGCCATAGAAGTCGCTCGTCAGCGCATTCCCGGGCTGGACGCCAGCTTCATCACCCCGCCATTCAACGCCTACAGCAACATGCAGGTCGGCGGGCGCAGCTGGTATCCGCTGATGTATCAGACGGCCGAGATCAACCCCTACAGCGGCGAGCTGGTGTCTTCGCATTTGCTTGAAGACCGCAACAAGCTGGAGTTCGTGACCGAATCGATGCGTCCGCTACACACCGGGGATTTCGGCGGAATCTGGATCAAGCTGATCTGGGCATTCTTCGGCCTGCTGCTGAGCATGATGGTGCTCAGTGGTCTGCTGGTCTGGAGCAAACGCACGGCGCTGGCGACCCTGAATGCCTTCAAGCGTGACAACCGCAACCGGCAACCGGCCGTTCAGCAATCGTCGCGGCCGCCGCTGGCGACCCGTACCCCGGAGAACACTCTGTGAACAAGGCCGCCATCGCCCAACCGGTTTCACCACTCAGCCGCCTGTGGCACAAGTGGCGCTTCCATATCAACGTGCTGCTGGTGCTGATCCCGCTGGGTTTCATGCCCAAGTACTTTGCCGATGTGGCACTGGATCGCGGCGACCAGGGTCTGGGGCAGCGCGAGGTCGGCACCATTCAGGTCGGCCCGTGGAGCATGCGCATGGCCGAGGAACGTGACGAAGCACCGCAGCGCTCCGGTCCATCCGGCTACACCAAAAGTTTCAATGCCGCGCTGTGCGCCGAGTGCATCGACCGGGTCAAGGCCACTTACCTGCGCATCGGCAAGCCGCGCAGCCTGCGCACCGCCGGAGTAATCTTCTTTGGCGGCGGTTATCGCATGAGCGCCTTCATGCAGATTCCGCAGGACACCAACCCCGATCTTGATCTCTGGATCACCATGGAGGGCTGGGACGGCTCCGTGCACCAGACCTCGATTCCTCTGCAACAGGCCTCGCCGGCCACCGTTGCATGGCTGAAAAAACAAGGAGGCAAACCATGAGTATCCGTTTCCCCCTGCGCTGGCTGAGTGCCGGTGCCGCCTGCCTGCTGGGCCTGGGCCTGAGCGGCAACGCGCTGGCGCATAACCCGATGTGCGAGTGCAAGCAGATCGATAACGAGCAGATCCGCTGCACCGGCGGGTTCTCCGACGGCAGCGGCGCGCCCGGCGTGACGCTGGACGTGATCGGCTATGACGAAACCATTCTGGTGCCTGGCAAGATGGGCGAAGACTCGACCGTGACCTTCAAGCGTCCGGCGTCGGAGTTCTATGTGCTGTTCGACGCAGGCCCTGGCCACGTGGTGGAAATCGACCAAGCGGATATCCAGGCACCATGAGTGCACCTGGCATGAGCAAGCCTACTCGACAGACCGTTCGCCCGGCCGGTGCCGGGCACGAAACCCTTTACGTCCTGCTGCTGTGCCTGCTGATCCTGGCGGTCGCAGGCGGCATCGTCAGCCTGCATGGCGAAAGCCATGAAGCAGAAAGCGTCGCCAGTCATCAGCTGGACGCCCGCCGCGACCTGACGCCCGCCGAACAGGGCATCTACGCCGACCTGCGCGTCACGCTGGATGAGATCCGCTTGCTGGCCCAGGAGCAGACGACGCCGGTCACGCCTGCACAGCTTGCCGACGAAGGCTTCGCGCCGTTCGCGCAGGACGCCAGTTCGGTCAGCCGCGGCGCCCATGCCTGGCAGATGATCGGCTCGTCGTACCTGGGCCTGAGCCAGGCACCCGACGTGGCCGGTTCGTTCCTGTTGCGCCGCGGCGCCGGCAACGATGGCGACCCGGATATCTGGATCGGCCGCACTGCGACAAAAGCACCTGTCGACCTGAGCGACACAGCCCTGATCGATGCCGGCTGGCAGCAGGTTGTCGCGCAGTTCGACGCCGGCGTCACCCGCCAGCATCGTCATTGATCTTGCCCACCGAATTCATGCATCAACCTGAAAGAGCCTATCCATGCCCATTTCGTTGAAACGCCGTCCTCTGCTGCGCGTCGTGCTGGCCGGTCTGTTCGCGGCCCTGCTCACGCCCCAGGTCACGGCCGACCCGGCCAAGCGCCTGCGCATCGGTATCACGCTGCACCCCTACTACAGCTATGTGAGCAATATCGTCGGCGACAAGGCCGAAGTGGTGCCGCTGATTCCGGCAGGCTTCAACCCGCATGCTTACGAGCCGCGCGCCGAAGACATCAAGCGCATTGGCTCGCTGGACGTGGTGGTGCTCAACGGCGTAGGCCATGACGATTTCGCCGACCGCATGATCGAAGCCAGCGAGAAACCGGACATCAAGACCATCGAAGCGAACGCCGACGTGCCGCTGCTCGCCGCCACCGGCATCGCGGCGCGTGGTGCGGGCAAGGTGGTCAACCCGCATACCTTCCTGTCGATCAGCGCCTCCATCGCCCAGGTCAACAACATCGCCCGCGAGCTGGGCAAGCTGGACCCGGACAACGCCAAAACCTACACCGCCAACGCCCGTGCGTACGGCAAGCGCCTGCGGCAGATGCGCGCCGATGCGCTGGCCAAGCTGACCAAAGCGCCCAACGCCGACCTGCGGGTGGCGACGGTGCACGCCGCCTACGATTATCTGCTGCGTGAATTCGGGCTGGAAGTGACCGCCGTGGTCGAACCGGCCCACGGTATCGAGCCAAGCCCCAGCCAGTTGAAAAAGACCATTGACCAGCTGCGTGAACTGGACGTCAAGGTGATCTTCTCGGAGATGGACTTTCCTTCCACTTACGTCGAAACCATCCAGCGCGAATCCGGCGTCAAGCTGTACCCGCTGTCGCACATTTCCTACGGCGAGTACAGCGCCGAGAAGTACGAAAAGGAAATGGCCGGCAACCTCGACACCGTGGTGCGCGCGATTCAGGAGGCAGGCGCATGACCGTGGCACAGCACATTTCCGTCGCGGGCCAGGGGCCGGGCGTCGACTTCGCCGACGTCAGCCTCACGCTCGGCCGCACGACGATTCTCGACCACGTAACCTTCAAGGTCAGGCCCGGCAGCGTGCACGCGCTGGTCGGCCCGAACGGCGGCGGCAAGAGTTCGCTGATCAAGACACTGCTCGGTCAGATGCCACATCAGGGCCAGCTCAGCCTCGAATGGTCCGGCGCGCCGGGCGTGATCGGTTACGTGCCGCAGGCGCTGGAATTCGACCGTGGCCTGCCGATGACCGTCGACGATTTCATGGCCGCCATGTGCCAGCGCCGACCGGCGTTCCTCGGCCTGTCCCGCCACTACGCCGGGGCCATCGGCGACGCGCTGGAGCGAGTCGGCATGCAGGACAAGCGCAAGCGCCGCATGGGTGCGCTGTCCGGTGGCGAGCGTCAGCGCGTATTGCTCGCTCAGGGTCTGATTCCGGCACCGCAATTGCTGGTGCTCGATGAGCCGATGTCGGCGCTGGACGAAGCCGGTATCCAGGTGTTCGAGCGGCTGCTGGGAGTCTGGCGCCAGTCGGGCATTACCGTGCTGTGGATCGAGCACGATCTGGAAGCGGTCAAGCGTCTGGCGGACAACGTCACCGGTCTGAGCCGCCGCGTGCTGTTCGACGAGCCGGCAGCCACCGCGCTGACGCCCGAACGTCTGCTGACCTTGTTTTCCGCCCATCCGCGCGCCGCGCAAATCGATTCCGGGAGCGCCGCCTGATGGACTATGAAAGCTTTCGCCTGTTCATCCAGGGCCTGGCGTCTTCCGGCTACCTGCCTGAAGCCCTGGCCTACGGTTTTGTGGTCAATGCGTTGCTCGCCGGCCTGCTGATCGGCCCGGTACTGGGCGGTCTGGGCACGCTGGTGGTGGTCAAGCGTTTCGCGTTCTTCTCCGAGGCGGTAGGCCATGCCGCGCTGACCGGCGTGGCCATCGGCATTCTGCTCGGCGAACCCTATACCGGCCCGTATGGCAGCCTCTTCGGCTACTGCCTGCTGTTCGGCATCGTGCTCAATTACCTGCGCAACCGCACCGGGCTGGCACCGGACACCCTGATCGGCGTGTTCCTGTCGGTTTCCCTGGCACTGGGCGCAAGCCTGCTGCTGGTGCTGGCTGGCAAGATCAACGTGCATATTCTGGAAAACGTGCTGTTCGGCTCGGTCCTTACGGTCAACGGTAACGACTTGCTGGTGCTGCTGGTGGTCGGCGCGCTGGTCATGGGCCTGAGCCTGCCGCTTTACAACCGCATCATGCTGGCCAGCTTCAACCCGCAGCTGGCGGCGGTGCGTGGCGTCGCGGTGAAGGCGCTAGATTATCTGTTCGTGATCCTGGTGACGCTGATCACCGTGGCTGCCGTGAAAGTGATCGGCGCCATCCTGGTCGGCGCCCTGCTGGTGATTCCCGCCGCTGCGGCACGCCTGCTGAGCCAGTCGCTCAAGGGCTTTTTCTGGATCTCGGTGGGCATCGCCACGGTCAGCACGCTGTGCGGCATTCTGATGCCCATCGTGTTCGACCTGCCGGTACCGTCCGGTGCCGCGATCATTCTGGTGGCAGGCGTGGCTTTTGCCCTGGCGGCGATTGCGCGCGGCACTGTGCCAAGCCTCAAGGGGAATATCGGTTAATGCTGACTTTACGGACACTGACATTGGCGCTGGCGTTGACCGGCGCCCTGAGCAACACCCTGCAGGCCGCCGAGCCGGCGCCCGCTGGCAGCGAGCAGGTGCGCGTCCTCGCCAGCCTGCCGATCACTTACGGTCTGGGACAGATTCTGCTCAAGGACAGCGGCGTGGTACTGGAGCGCGCCGCTGCCGCCAACCTGCCCGGCTCGCGCCAGACCGCGTACTTCACCGGGCGCGGCGCTGAAGCGCTGCGTGACCTGTCGGTCAAGGCAGATGCGGTGATCGGCTTGCGTTCGCTGTGGCCGGACGATCCGCTCTACCCCAACGCCCGGCGCAGCAACATCCGCATCGTCGAGATCGACGCGGCGCGCCCGGTCGACGGCAGTCTGCCGGGTATCGCCGTGCAGCCGGGCCAGGGTATCGACGGTTTGAACAGCCAGCCGTGGCTGGCCAGCAACAACATGGGCCGCATGGCTGACGTTATTGCCGCCGACCTGGTACGCCTGGCGCCTGCGGCCAAGCCGAGCATCGAGGTCAATCTGGCCAGGCTCAAGCAGCAGCTGCTCAAGCTCAGCGCTGCCAGCGAAGCCAGCCTGGCCAGCGCCGATAACCTGAGCGTGGTGAGCTTGTCCGATCGCTTCGGTTATCTGATCGGTGGCCTGAATCTGGAACTGATCGACACCCAGGCGCTGACCGATGAGCAGTGGACGCCGGAGGCGGTGCAAAAGCTCGCCGCGACGCTCAAGGACAACGACGTTGCCCTCGTCCTCGACCATCGCCAGCCACCCGAACCGGTCAAGGCCGCTATCGAAGCGGCGGGCAGCAAGTTGCTGGTGCTGGGGATTGATGGCGCCGATCCGGTAGCGGAGCTGGAGGCGGATATCGGTCAGATCGTCAAGGCATTGAAGTAGGAACGCGTTTTGCGGGGACGGACCGGGTGGCGCTCCGTTTCGCCGTGGAAAAATGGTACAGGCAGGGCATCTGCTGGGGATGCACTGGCCTCTTCGCGGACAAGTCCGCTCCCACAAAAACGCGCAGGTCGCCTGAGCGCCTTGCGGCAGTAGAAGCGGACCGGACGGCGCTCCGTTTGTCCGCGAAAACAAGGGTGCGGGCTGTGCATCTGCTGTGGATGTACGCGGCTCTGCGGACAAGCCGAGCGTAGCCCGGTCCGCTCCTACAGCCAGATCGCATCCCACAACGGATAATCGCCAATCTTTTTCACCAGCCCGGCACGTAGCGGGTTGGCGACGACGTACCGGGCCACGGCGAGCAGGTCCTGTTCCTTGCGCACAGCCGTGTCGTGGTAGCCGGGCTGCCACAGCGGCGTGTTCTTGGGACTGAGCCGGCCCACCGATATCGAGCTGCGGGCTTTAACCTGCTTCATTACTGTGCTCAGGCTCATCGACTGCAGCTCAAAAAGCCAATGAAAGTGGTCAGGCATGACCACCCAGGCCAGGGACCGGGTCAAACCCTGTCGCTCACACCGCATCAGTTCCTGCACCAGCAGCCGTCCGATGCGCAAATCGGTAAAGACCGGCTCCCGTCCTCCGGCCACGGAAGTCACCAGATAGATCCGGCCGATTTCCGAGTAGCGACCTGTGCGGAGACGTTTTGAAGCAGCACGTGCAGGCATTCCCTTGCCCTCTGGATTCAGTCAGTTGTGAATCTAGCGGCTTAGGAAAAATGCAGGCCAACAGGATTAGTTCATGATGTGACTGTGGGGGTGTGGTGGGTGGGAGCGGACTTGTCCGCGAAGAGGCCGGTGCATCCGCAGCAGATGCACAGCCTGCAATATTGACCTCGCGGACAAGTCCGCTCCTGCAAGTCCCGGGTGTCAGACTGCCTGCGCTTGCATCTTCTGGCGCAGGCTCAGCGGGCGCATGTCGGTCCAGACTTCTTCGATGTAGGCCAGGCAGTCCTTTTTGAAGCCGCTCTTGCCCACGGCGCGCCAGCCGTTGGGGATGGCTTTGTAGTCGGGCCAGATCGAGTACTGTTCTTCGTGGTTGACCACAACTTGGAAGACGATGTCGTCCCGGTCGAATACTGAAGTCATTGCTGCTCTCCGTGGTTGATCAGTGCGCTGCGCCGATTCGCAGCGGCTATAGGGATTGAACGTATCGCCAGGCGGAAAAATTAAGCCTGGGCGACAGCGGCTTTGAGCGCCCGGCCGAAGATGCCGGCCACTTCGTCGATCTGTTCGGCGGTGATGATCAGCGGTGGCAGGAAACGCACCACGCTGCCGTGCCGCCCGCCCAGTTCGAGGATTAGTCCGCGCTTGAGGCATTCGCGCTGTACCAGCGGCGCTAGCCGGGCGAAAACCGGTGGGTGGCCCTGCGCGTCCGGCGCGCCGCTGGGGTCGACCAGTTCGACGCCGAGCATCAGGCCGCGCCCGCGAATGTCGCCCAGTTGCGGGAAATCCCGCTGCAGATGACGCAGGTGGGTTGTCAGCCGCGCGCCCATGGCCGATGCATGGGCGCAGATGTCGTGTTCGGTCAGATAACGCATCACGGCAGAACCCGCGGCCATCGCCATCTGATTGCCACGGAAGGTGCCCGCGTGGGCGCCGGGCTGCCAGGTGTCGAGCCAGTCGCGATAGACCACAACCGCCAGTGGCAGGCTGCCGCCGATGGCCTTGGACAACACCACCACGTCAGGGACAATCCCGGCATGCTCGAAGGCGAACATCCTGCCGGTACGGGCGAAGCCGCTCTGGATCTCGTCGACGATCAGCGCGACGCCGGCATCCTGGGTAATACGGCGTACACCGCGCAGCCAATCCAGATCCGCCGGAATCACGCCGCCCTCGCCTTGCACCACTTCAACGATCACCGCTGCTGGCAGTTGCACGCCGGCTTCAGGGTCGTTGAGCAGATTCTCCAGATAATGCAGGTTGGCCTTGATGCCCTGCTCGCCGCCCAGCCCGAACGGGCAGCGGTATTCGTAGGGAAACGGCAGAAATTGCACACCGGCGCTGAGCAGCGCGCCCAGCGGTTTTTTCGGCCCAAGACTGCCCATCAGGCTCAAGGCGCCCTGGCTCATGCCGTGGTAGCCGCCCTGAAAGGACAACACCGTGCTGCGTCCGGTCGCCGTGCGCACCAGCTTGAGCGCAGCTTCCACCGCGTCGGTGCCGGTCGGCCCGCAGAACTGGATCTTCGCTTCGCGGGCCAATGTTTCAGGCAGCAGCCCGAACAGGTCCTGAACGAACTGGTCCTTGACCGGCGTGGTCAGGTCCAGCGTATGCAGCGGTAGCTCGTCGCTGATCACCTGCTGGATCGCCTGAATCACCACCGGGTGGTTATGACCGAGCGCCAGGGTGCCGGCACCGGCGAGGCAGTCTATGAAGCGCCGTCCTTCGACGTCTTCGACATGAATCCCGCGAGCGCGCTTGAGTGCCAGTGGAATGCGACGCGGGTAACTGCGCGCGTTGGATTCCTGGCGGCTCTGTCGCGCCAGCAATGGTGATTCTTCGAACTGATACAGCGTCTCGACCGGCGCCGCCGCAACCCGGGCCAGTTGATCGTCGTTAAACCTGGTAGCGACTGACATCTGTGCAACCCTCAATACGCTGTGCATCAGCGGATCTGTTGAATGTGGCCGACCGCATGCGCTTTCGCGCACGGGGCCGGGCATGTGTCCTTTCGTCCTTCAAAAGCAAACGCGCCAGCGCGGTGCGGATTTACACCTTCCGATGGCTTTTTATCCGCACCGCCAGCGCGCTGACCGCAGGCCGGTTTACAACCCTTCCAGTTCCGCCATGAGATCCTCAAGACGGTCGATTTTCTGCTCGTCGACCTTATTCCCACCCAGACTTTCCAGATGCTGTGCCAGGCCTTGCACGGTGTTGAACTCGAACATCACCCGCAGCGGCACGCTGCGTTGCAGCACCTGCTGCGCGCGGGTAACCACCTGAGTAGCCAGCAATGAATGCCCGCCCAGTTCGAAGAAGTTGTCGGTGATCCCGACCCGCTCGACCTTCAGCACCTCGGCCCAGATGCAGGCCAGCTGGTGTTCCAGTTCGGTCTGCGGCGCGACGTACGCGTGCTGCGACTGGCTGGTGTCCGGCCTGGGCAAGGCCTTGCGGTCCAGCTTGCCGTTGGGGGTCAGCGGCATGGCGTCCAGTACCACCAGATGGGTCGGGACCATGTAGTCGGGGAGCGACTGTTTCAGGTGCGTTTTGAGTTGATCACGCAGGTCCTGCGGGTCGACGCTATCTCCCTGTAGGAGCGCGCTCCTGGAGATGTACGCGACGAGCTGACCATCGAGGGCCACCACCACGGTTTCGGCAACCGCCGGATGCTCCTGCAGGCGCGCTTCGATCTCGCCGAGTTCGATGCGGTAGCCGCGAATCTTCACCTGGAAGTCGACACGACCGACGTATTCCAGCACTCCGTCGGCGCGCCGCCGCGCCAGGTCGCCGGTGCGATACAGGCGCTCACCGGCTGCGCCAAACGGATTGGGCACGAACACCGGCACCGTGCGCCGCGGGTCGCGGACATAACCGCGACCGACACCGGTCCCTGCCACGCACAATTCGCCCACCGCACCCAACGGCACCGGCTCCAGCGCATCGTCGAGCAGGTAAAGGCGGTTGTTATCGGTTGGCGTGCCGATCGGCAGATAGGTGCCGCGCGTGGACGCGGCGTCTACCCGGAAGAAGGCCACGTCGTCCGAGCACTCCGCCGGACCGTATGCATTGACCAGCCCGACATGCGGATAGCGTTGCAGCCACTGGCTGGCCAGCTCCGGCGGCATGGCTTCACCGGTCGGCAGCATCCAGCGCAGGCCTTCGAGGTTTGCCGCCTGCTCGGCCAGTAACCCGGTAATCAGCGACGGTACGCTTTCCAGCACGCTGATGCCTTGCGCCCGCACATGTGCGAGCAAGGCGCGCGGGTCGCGGGCGATGTCATTGGGCACGATGTCGACGCGTGCGCCGAACAGTGGCGCGGCGAGGAACTGCCAGACCGAAATATCGAAGCTTTGCGAGGCGGTCTGCGCGATCACATCGCGTTCGCCGAGGCCCAGATACGGCACCTTGCTCAACTGGTTGTTGAGCATGCCGCGTTGCTCGACCATCACGCCTTTGGGCTGGCCGGTCGAGCCGGAGGTGAAGATCACGTACGCCAGGTTGTCCGGCGAGCTGTAGCGGCGCGGGTTGAGGTCGCTGTATTGGCCCCGCTGAACCTGATCCCAGACCAGCAGCCGTGGGCGCTCGGTTTCGGCAATCGCCTCCAGCAGTTCGCTTGCGCGGACCTGACATTCGGCGCTGCACACCAGCACCGGCGCGCGGCTCTGGATAATCACGCCGCTCAGGCGCGATTCGGGCAGTGCCGGATCAAGCGGCAGATAGCCCGCGCCTGCCTTGAAGCTGCCGACGATCATACCCAGCAGGTCCGGCCCGCGCTCGGCCAGCAGCGCCACCGGCTGATCGAAGCCGACGCCGGAGGCGATCAGCGCATGGCCCAGACGATTGGCGGCAGCATTGAGCCTGGCGTAATCGCAGCGGCGGTCCAGGTAACTCACGGCCACGCGCTGGGGATGCGCCTGAACTTGCGCCTCGAACAGTTCGACATAGCTGCGCTCCAGCGGGTAAGCGCGCTCGCTGCGATTGCAGTCTTCGATCAGGAAGCGGCGTTCCGGTTCGCTCAACAGCGGCAGGCTGGCCATGTCGCCGTGGAAGCTGTCCATCAGCGCCAGCAGCAGGCGCTTGAACTCGCCAAGCATGCCTTGCACCGTGGCTTCATCGAAATAACGCTGGTCGTAGGACAGGTGCAGACCGAGGTCATCACCGGGGTAGCACACCGCCGTCAGCGGATAGTTGGTGTGCGTACGGCCGGAGTCCGAGGTAGCGTTGAGGCTTTGCGCGCGATCCAGCACCGAGACTTCGACCGGTGCGTTCTCGAACACGAACAGGCTGTCGAACAAAGGCTGGCCCTTGGGCAGTTCGCTGACCTCTTGAATACTCACCAGCGGCAGGTATTCGTACTCACGCAGCTCCATATTGCTTTCCAGCAACCGGCTCAGCCACTGGCGAACCGTGCAGCGCTGATCGTCGCCAGGCATGCCGATGCGCAAGGCGATGGTGTTGATGAACAGGCCGACGGTGCGCTGCATTTGCGGCAGTTCCACCGGCCGTCCGGCCACCGTGACACCGAAGACCACGTCGCGATCACCGCTCAGTCGACGCAGGGTCAAGGCCCAGGCCGCCTGGGCAAAGGTGTTGACGGTCAGTTGATGCTGCTGCGCCAGCTCGCGCAGCCGTGCACCATCGGCGATCTCCAGTCGGGTATAGCAATCGCCGACGACCATCCCGCCGCTCTCACCGGCGTGTTCGCGCAGAAACGGTCGATCGCTGGGGATCGGCGTCGGGCGCTCGAAGCCCTGCAGGTTCTGGCGCCACCAGTCACGGGCCTGGGCCAGGCCACGGTGTTGCAGCCAGGCAATGTAATCGCGGTAGCGCGGCGCGGCAGCCAGTTGCGCATCGCGGCCTTCACCGAGGGCGGAGTAGATGTCGAAGAAGTCGTTCATCAGCAACGAGCGGCACCAGGCATCAATCAGGATGTGGTGGTTGCTCATCATGAACCAGTAGCGCGCTTCGTCGACGCGGATCAGGCGCAGGTGAAACGGAGGTCGGGCAAGCAGATCGAAACCGGCCTCACGTTCGGCCTTGAGCAACGCCTGCAAACGAGGTTCCTGCTCATGCGCCGCTACGTCGCGCCAGTCCAGATAGTCGAATGGCGTGGTGCCCGGCTTGTGGATGATCTGCAGCATGGTTTCGCCGATGTCCCAGCAGAACGACGCCCGCAGGGCTTCATGACGAGCGATCACCGCTTGCCAGGCCTGCGCGAAACGCTGCGGATCAAGGGCGCTGTCGATGCGGTAGCGATCCTGCATGTAATACAGGCCGGTGCCCGGCTCCAGCAGGGTATGCAACAGCATGCCCTCCTGCATCGGCGTCAGCGGATAGACGTCCTCGATGTTCGCCAGCGCAACCGGCAAAGCATCCAGCTGCGTCTGATCCAGGCTTGCCAGCGCAAAGTCGGATGGCGTCAGGCCGCCGCTGCCGTCTGTCAGGCAGTGGGCGATCAGCGTCTGCAACTGGTCCAGATACGCCTGTGCCAGCTCACGTATCGCCTGCGGCCGGTGACGCTCGGCGCTGAAGGCCCAGCGCAGCACCAGTTCGCCGCCGTAGACCTGACTGTCGATGCTCAATTCGTTAGGCAACGGCGCGAGCGGGTCATGGGCCGCGCCTGCGGACTCTTCCAAAGGCCGGAACAGCGCATCGTCACCGAAACTCTGGTCGAACTGGCCCAGGTAATTGAAGGTGATCGGCGCGACAGGCAACGCCTGCATAACGGCACGCGTGGGGGCGTCGGCCAGATAGCGCAGCACGCCATAGCCCAGTCCCTTGTGCGGCACCCGGCGGAGTTGCTCCTTGATGGCTTTGATCGATTCACCCGGACCGGTCTGCCCGTGCATCGGCGTCAGACGCAGCGGGTAGGCGCTGGTGAACCAGCCGACGCTGCGGGTCAGGTCGATGTCGTCGAACAGGGTTTCGCGGCCATGACCTTCAAGCTGGATCAGGGTCGAGTCCTGCCCGGTCCAGCGGCAGACCACCTGCGCCAGCGCGGTGAGCAGCAAGTCGTTGACCTGGGTGCGATAAGCGCTCGGAGCCTGTTGCAGGAGTTGCCGGGTGTGGGTCGCATCGAGGCGCACGCTGATGGTTTGCGCATGCCGATGCTGCTGGCCACCCTCCGCCGCGCCCGGCAGCACCAGCGCCGGGCCGCTGAGCAGGTGTTGCCAGGCGCTCAGTTCCTCACGTAACGATTCGCTGCCGGCATAGGCCAGCAGGCGTGCTGCCCAGTCACGCAGAGCGCTGGTCTTTGCCGGTAAGTGCACGGTTTCGCCGTTGGTGAGCTGGCGGTAGACGTTCTGCAGGTCTTCGAGCAGCACGCGCCACGACACGCCATCGACCACCAGGTGGTGGATGACGATCAGCAGACGCTGTTCGCCCTGCGGCCCGTCGACGTAGAGGGCACGCAGCAGCGGGCCGTTCTGCAGATCGAGGCTGCGCTGGGTGGCGGCATACAAGGCCGGGCACTCATCCATGTCGGAAACGGTCGCGCGCTGGAGCAAGGCGTGATCGCCGACCACCCGGTGTTCGGCGCGCCACACGCCTTGCTGCTCGTGAAAGCTCAGGCGTAGCGCGTCGTGATGTTCAAGGATGATGCCCAGCGCGCGTTCCAGCGCAGCCGAATCCAGCACCTCGGTGGGCTCCAGCAGTACGGCCTGATTCCAGTGTTGGCGCTGCGGCACCGGGGTTTGCAGAAACCAGTGCTGGATCGGCGTCAGGCCCGACTCGCCTTGCAGCAAGCCTTGCTCGGCCCGAGCCTGTTCAATGCGGGCAGGCGCGTTGAGCGTGGCGACCGCCGCAAGCGTGCGCACGGTCTGATGCTGGAACAGATCACGCGGTGTGAAATGGATGCCCGCCTGTCGTGCGCGGCTGACGACCTGGATCGACAGAATCGAATCGCCGCCCAGCTCGAAGAAGTTATCGTCGATGCCAGGCTGCTCGACGTTGAGCACCGCGCCCCAGATATCGGCCAGAGTTCGCTCCAGCGCATTGCCTGGCGCCACGAATTGCTCCCGATTGAGCTCCAGGTCCGGCGCGGGCAAGGCGCGACGGTCGAGTTTGCCGTTGGTGGTCAACGGCATGGCGTCCAGCACGACCACATGGGTTGGGACCATGTAGTCCGGAAGACTGGCCTTGAGGTGGGTTTTGAGTTCCTGCGGGAGCGGACCGCTCGCACCCGATCCGGGCCCACGGGTTACGTATGCGATCAGTTGACCATCCAGCGCCAGCACTACCGACTCGGCAACCGCCGGATGATCTTGCAGACGCGCTTCGATCTCGCCAAGTTCGATGCGGAAGCCACGAATCTTCACCTGGTGGTCGATACGGCCCAGGTATTCCACCCGTCCATCGGCGCGTTGGCGGACCAGGTCGCCGGTTCGGTACAGACGGCCGCCTTGGGCGCCGAAGGGATCCGGCACGAAACGCTCGGCGGTCAAGCCCGGACGCTGGTGATAACCCTGCGCCAGCCCGGCGCCGCCGACGTGCAGTTCACCGCCTGCGCCCTGCGGAACCAGCGCCAGATCGGCATCCAGCACATAAGCCGCGCGGGCACCGACGATGCTGCCGATCGGCACGCTGGCATCGCCCTCCTCCAGCTGCTGCGGCGCCAGGCTCGCCAGCGGCATGACCACCGTTTCGGTCGGGCCGTAGGCGTTGAAAAACAGCTCCGGCTGGAACGCTTCACGAATACGCTGCAAATGCTCGCCGGTCAGGGCTTCGCCGCCGGTGATGCACATGCGCACCGGCAAGGTCTGGCGATGGGCCGCCAGCCACTGCGCCAGCTGGCTGCCGTAGCTGGGCGTGAAGCCAAGGATATTGACCTGCTGCTCGCGAATCAGGTGGCAGATTTCTTCGGCGTCCCACTGGCCTTGAGCACGCAGCACAACCCGTGCGCCGCTCAGCAGCGGCACCAGCAGGCGTTCGGTCGCGGCGTCGAAGTTGATCGAGTAGAAATGCAGCTCGCAGTCGTCCGGGCGCATGTCGAAGCGACGGATCACCGCCTGGCAATGCATGGCGATTTCACCATGGCAGACCACCACGCCCTTGGGTTTGCCGGTCGAGCCCGAGGTGTAGATCAGATAAGCCTGATGCTGCGCCAGCGTGACGAGCGGCAACTCGTGCGCCGGATAATGCTGCAACGCCGGTGCATCCTGCTCCAGACACCAGCGCGCAACGCCTGCCGGCAGCTCGCCCAGTGCGTCGAGCAGCGCGGCATGGCTGAGCAACAAGCCAACGCCGCTGTCTTCGATCATGTAGTGCAGACGTTCCAGCGGGTATTCAGGGTCCAGCGGTACGTAAGCACCACCGGCTTTGAGAATCGCCAGCAGACCGACCACCATGTCCAGCGAACGCTCCAGCGCCAGGCCGACCCGCACTTGTGGCCCGACACCTCGCTCGCGCAGCATCCAGGCGAGCTGATTTGCGCGGCGGTCCAGTTGCGCATAGCTCAGCGTCTGCCCGGCGAAGGTCAGCGCCGGGGCGTCGCCGCGGGCCCTGACCTGTTCGGCGAACAGCCCGTGGATGGTCTGGTCCAGACGCTGCTTGCCCGCCTCCGGGGCGAGACTGTCCAGCAATTGCTGACGTTCGGCGGCATGCAGCAACGGCAGTTCGCTCAGGCGCTGCACCGGGTCGCTCAGTAACGCGTCCAGCAGGTTCAGCCAGTGCCCGGCCATGCGCGCAATGCGCGGTTCGTCGAACAGGTCGCGGCTGTAAGTCAGGCAGCAGCCAAGGCGATGATCCAGCTCGGTGACTTCAAGGTTGAGATCGAACTTGGTCGCCCTTGCGTCGTTGACCAGATAGTCGACCGTCATGCCGGCCAGCTCGCGGCTTTGCTGGAACTCCCAGCGCTGCACATTGCACATCACCTGAAACAGCGGGTTATACGCGGCGCTGCGTGGCGGTTGCAGCGCTTCCACCAAGTGATCGAAGGGCAGATCCTGATGCGACTGACCTTCAATTACCGTATGCCGTACCTGCTCCAGCAGCTGCTCGACGCTCATCTGGCCATCGAGCTGCACGCGCAGCACCTGGGTATTGAGAAACGCGCCGATCAGGCCTTCGCTTTCCGGGCGAATCCGGTTGGCTACCGGCGCGCCAATGCGCAGGTCGGTCTGCCCGCTGTAGCGGTAGAGCAAGGCCGCCAGCGTGGCGGTCATGGTCATGAAAAGCGTCAGGCCGTTGCGCGCGTTGAAGGCCCGGACCTTTGCCGCCAGTTCGTCGCTCAGGTCAAAGCGATACAGCCCGCCCTTGTGGCTCTGCACTGGCGGGCGCGGTCGGTCGCTCGGCAATTCCAGCAGCGGATGTTCGTGGCCCAGTTGCGCGGTCCAGTAGTCCAGTTGACGCTGGCGTTCGCCCGCCTCCATCCATTGACGTTGCCAGACGCTGTAATCCAGATACTGCACGGCGAGCGGTTCAAGGGGCGACGGCCTGCCTTCGAGAAACGCTTCATAGAGCAGACCCAGCTCGCGGGCAAAGATGTCCATCGCCCAGCCTTCGGTGACGATGTGGTGCAGAGTCAGCACAAAGTAATGCTCATGCTCGGCGGCACGCACCAGACATGCGCGCAGCAACGGGCCGGTTTCCAGATCGAAGGCGTAGTGCGCCTCGCTGTCGGCCAGCGCCTGCAGCCGCTGCTGGCGCAGATCGGCTGGCAGCGCGGAAAAGTCGTGCCGCGCCAGGCGCAATTCGCTTTGCTCGTCGACCTTCTGACAGGCCACGCCATCGACGGCTGGAAAGGTGGTGCGCAGGGTTTCGTGACGCTGGATCAGCGCCTGCAAGGCCGCCTCGAAGCATTCGGTATTCAGCTCGCCTCTGAGGCGCGCCATGCCGCCGACGTTGTACGCCGGGCTGTCGGGTTCCATCTGCCAGAGAAACCACATGCGCTGCTGGGAATAGGACAGCGGCACCGGCTGACTGCGGTCGACCCGCGCAATCGGCTGCTGACTGCTGCCGTTGCCCAGCGCCTGAATCGCTTCGACCTGCGCGGCGAATGCGCCGAGCTCGCTGGCCTCGAACAGTGTACGCAGCGGCAGGTCGATGTCGCAGACCTGGCGCACGCGAGAGATGATCCGGGTCGCCAGCAGCGAGTGACCGCCCAGATCAAAAAAATCGTCCCGCAGACCGACGCGCGACACGCCCAGTACCTCGCGCCAGATTTCGGCAATCTGTTGCTGCGTCGGGCTGCGCGGCTCAACATGCTCGCGGGTCTGCCATTGCGGTTCGGGCAAGGCGCGGCGGTCCAGCTTGCCGCTGGGGCCAAGAGGCATGCTATCGAGCCGCACCAGTTGCGACGGCACCATGTAGTCCGGCAGCTCACGCGCCAGCGCGGTTCTGATGCGCTCGATCTGCTCGGCTTCCGTTTCCTGATCCAGCGCCGCGGTGTAATAACCGATCAATTGCGGCCCGGCGGCGGTGTCGCGAATCAGCACCGCCGCCTGAGAAACGCCGCGTTCGGCCAGCAATCGCGCTTCGATCTCCTGCGGCTCGACGCGAAAACCTCGCAGCTTGACCTGCTGATCCAGACGCCCGAGGTATTCCAGCGAACCATCGGCAGACCAGCGCACCGAGTCGCCGGTGCGGTACAACCGCGCGCCCGGCTCACCCAGCGGATCCGCGACAAAACGCTCGGCGCTCAAGCCTGGGCGACCCAGATAGCCCCGCGCCAGGCCGCTTCCACCGATGCACAGCTCGCCTGCGACGCCGCGCGGCAGCGGGTTCAGGTCTGCGTCCAGCACCCGGCACAGCACATTGCCCAGCGGACGACCAATGGGCGAACGCGCTCCGTCGGCCAGGGTGCAGTGCCAATGCGTGACGTTGATTGCGGTTTCGGTCGGGCCATAGCGGTTGTGCAGCTGCGCTTCGGGCAACTGCTCCAGCACGCGGTTGCGCAGCTGCGCCGAGAGCGCTTCGCCACCCGAGAAAATCCGCCGCAGGCTGGTGCAGCCCTTGGTCAGCGGCTCGTCGATGAACAGTTGCAGCAACGGCGGCACGAAGTGCAAGGTCGTCACGCCGTGTTTTTGAACCAGCTGCGCGATGCGGCGCGGATCGCGGTGCTCGCCCGGTGCCGCCAGCAGCAAGCGGCAGCCGGTCATCAACGGCCAGAAGCATTCCCACACCGACACATCGAAACTGACCGGTGCCTTTTGCATCAGCACGTCGCTTGCTTCGAGTGCATAGGTGGTCTGCATCCATTGCAGACGTTCGGCCATGGCGGCGTGGCTAATGCCGACGCCCTTGGGTTGCCCGGTCGAGCCCGAGGTGTAGATCACATAGGCGAGGTTTTCCCCATGCAGACGCAAATCGGGCGCGCTGCCCGGCCAGCTCTCCAGGTTCAGCGCGTCCATGGCGATCACGCTGACGCCTTCGCCGTCCGGCAGACCGGCAAGCAGCTGGCTCTGGGTCAGCAGCAACGAGACGCCGCTGTCGGCGAGCATATAAGCCAGCCGCTCTGCCGGGTAATCCGGGTCCAGCGGCACGTAAGCGCCACCGGCCTTGAGAATCGCCAGCAGGCCGATCAACAGCTGCGGCGAACGCTCTGCCGCAATCGCCACCGGCACGTCAGGACCGACGCCTTTGTCGCGCAGGTAATGCGCTAGCCGGTTGGCCTGGGCGTGAAGGCTGGCATAGCTCAGGCTGTGAGCTTCCCAGACCAGCGCAGTGCGCTCTGGCGTCTGCCTCGCCTGGTGATCCAGCAGCTCCGGCAACCACTGCCGCGCCGACACGCAAGGTGCCGCGCCCCACGTGTCTTGTTCGGCCCGCTCACCGGCGCTCAGCAGCTGCAGGTCGCCGAGTGCCACGTCCGGCGTCTCGCTGATCTGAGTCAGCATGGCGACGAAATGCTGCGCCATGCGCAGGATGGTGTCGCGCTCGAAGAGTTCGTCGGCGTAATCGAACGATAAAGTCAGTCGGCCATTGCGATCTTCTTCGCTATGCAGTTGCAGATCGAACTTGGCTTCGCGGCTGTGCCATTCCAGCTCATCGGCCAGCAGCCCCGGCAAACGGCGCAGTGCGCTGGAGTCACGTTGCTGATGGTTGAACATGACCTGGAACAAGCCATGCTCGCGGGCCTGCGGAAAGGCTTCGAGCAACTGGTCGAACGGCAAGTCCTGATTAGCCTGGGCCTCCAGCGCGGTCTGACGGGTCTGCGACAGCAACTCGGTAAAGGTCTGACGCGGGTCCAGCCCGGCGCGCATCACCAGCGTGTTGATGAAAAACCCGATCAGCCCGCGAGTTTCGTGGCGTGGCCGGTTGGCACCGGGAACGCCGACGCGGATGTCGCGTTGCCCGCTGTAGCGGTGCAGCAACGCCTGGAACCCGGCCAGCAACAGCATGAACGGTGTCGATTGCCAGGCTTGAGCGGTGGTACGCAATGCGCCACTCAGTTCAGGGCTCAGACGCAGGCTGTAACGCGATGCGCTGTGCTGGCGGCGCGCCCAACGCGGATGATCGGTGGCCAGAGTCAGCACCGGCTGTTCGTCGCCCAGTTGCCGTTTCCAGTATTCCAGCTGCCGGGCCGCTTCGCCGCGCGCCAGCCATTCGCGTTGCCACTGACCGTAGTCGGCATAGCGCACCGGCAGTGGCTCCAGCGCCAACGGCTGGCCATGCACGGCTGCGGCATACAGGCGCGAGAATTCTTCGATCAGGATGTTCAGCGACCAGCCGTCGGCGATGATGTGATGCACGGTCACCAGCAGTTGATGTTCCTCTTCGTCGAGCCGCACCAGTGTGACGCGCAGTAACGGGCCGGCTTGCAGATCGAACGGCTGCCGCGCCTGCGCTTCGCGAATCTGCCGCGCTTGAGCCTGACGCTGCTCGACAGGCAGGCTCGAAAGGTCCTGAACGTCCAGACGGAATTCGCCTGGCGCTTCGATGCTCTGCAAGGCCACGGCGTCGCGTTCGTGGAAACGGGTGCGTAACGATTCATGACGTTCGATCAACTGCTGAAAGCTGGCCCGCAACGCGGCCTGATCCAGCTCTCCCCGCAGGTGCAGGCCACCAGGAATGTTGTAAGCGCTGCTGTTGCGGTCCATCTGCCACAGGAACCACAGACGGTTCTGCGCCAACGACTGCGGCAGGGCGTCGTTGCCCGGCAAGCGCGCGATGGCGTCGGTCTTTGTCCCGCGCTCGACCAGACCTTGAAGCTGAGCGCTAAATGCGGTCAGAGTCGGCGCCTCGAACAGCTGACGCACATTGAGTTCGATACCCAGCGTTTCTCGCAGACTCGCCACCACTTGGGTGGCGACAATGGAGTTGCCGCCCAACAGGAAGAAATGATCGTCCGCTGCCACATGGTCGACGTTCAGGTGTTCGCACCAGACCCTGGCCACGCGCGCTTGCAGATCTGCGCCCAGGACCGGACCGGAAGCGACCGTGCCTGAGGCGCTCTCGGGAAATACTGCGTAGCTGTCCAGGCTGCCGTCGGCCAGACGCGTCCGGCAGGCGGAGCGCTGCAGTTTGCCGCTGGAGGTCTTCGGCAACGCGCCGGGCTCAAGCAGTACCACAACGCCTGGCGCCTCTTGAAAGGCGTCGGCCACGGCCTGGCGAATCGCATTGATCAGCGCGGCGGCAGGCATGAGTTTCTGCACGCTGCGACTGATCTCGGCGGCGACACCGATGCCTTCGCTGCCATTTTCAAGCACCGCGAAGGCCGCGACGCGACCCTTGCGAACGCTGTCCACTTCCCGCTCTACCACCTTCTCGATGTCCTGCGGGTACAGATTCTGGCCGCGCACGATCAGCATGTCCTTCAAGCGCCCGGTGATGTACAGCTCGCCGTGACGCTGGAAACCCAGGTCGCCGGTACGCAACCAGGTCTGCCCGCCGTACCGGACAAAAGTCCTGGCTGTCGCATCGGCATTGCGCCAGTAGCCATGGGCAATGCTCGGCCCACTGGCCCAGACTTCGCCAATTCGATTCTCCTCCAGCACTTCGAGGCTGTGCGGATCGGCAATCAGTACGGCATGCTCGGGCTGAGCGGTGCCGCAACTCATCACCGGGCTGCCCTCGCCCAACTCCGCGACATTGCGCGCCAGCGCCTGCTGGTCCAGACGCAACGATGGGATGCCCTTGCCGCGCTGACCACCCGCGACAAACAGCGTCGCTTCAGCCAGACCGTAGGAGGCGAAGAAGCTGTCCGGGGTAAAGCCGCAGCTGGCGAATTTTTCGGCGAAACTGTCGAGGCTGTCCTGGCGGATCGGCTCGGAACCGGAATAGGCCACGCGCCAGTGGCTCAGGTCGAGACGCTCCAGCGCGGAATCACTGACGCGGGCGCTGCACAGCTGATAGGCGAAGTCCGGACCGCCGCTGATCGTGCCCCGATAGCGGCTGATCGCTTCCAGCCAGCGCAGCGGCCGGGTCAGAAAGTACGCCGGCGCCATCAGCACGCACGGCACGCCGCTGAAGATCGGCTGCAACAGCCCGCCAATCAGGCCCATGTCATGGTAAAGCGGCAGCCAGCTGACGATGACGTCATCCGGGTTGAGATCAATCCCGAAACCGTGACGGATCAGCAGCTCGTTGGCGACCAGATTGCCGTGGCTGACCTGCACGCCCTTGGGCAACGCTGTCGAACCGGAGGTGTATTGCAGAAACGCGATGTCGTCGCTGTGCAAAGCCGGACCTTGCCAGCCTTGGGCAAGTTCGGCGTCCAGCGTGTCGACGCAGAGCAAGCCCGGCGCGTCGGCGGCGGCCAGTTCGTCCATCTCCAGCAGCGCTTCACGCAGCCCCGAGCCGGTCAGCAGCAGGCGCGGCTCGGCATCGGCGATGATCGACAGCAGTCGCTCCTGGTGATGGCGGCGGTTGGATTCCGGCGGATAGGCCGGCACTGCGATGACCCCGGCATACAGGCAGGCGAAGAACGCCGCGACGTAATCCGGGCCGCTATGGAACAGCAGAATGGCCCGGTCGCCCGGTCGTGCATCGCGTTGCAGCGCGGCGGCGATGGTCCGCGCGCGCAGGTCCAGATCACGGTAGGTCAGCACCAGACCCTGATCGTTCTCGTCGGTGAGAAAACGCAGCGCCAGTCGGTCCGGTGTCTGCGCGGCACGACGCTGCAACGCGTCAGCCAGGGTCTGAGGGAGTTCAAACGCTTCCATGATGAAGTTCCTGCTGTGTTCGGCTTGCCAAAAGGGTCTGGATTTCTATGTCGCCCTGTGGGACGGGCGCGAGCCGGGGTCAGCCAGCGGCGCGAGCGGGCCGGGGCGCCGAACCGTTGCGCCAGCGCGCCAGGTGCTGCTCGGCGTATCGCCGCAGTTGACGCAGCAGCGCTGCCTGCTGCTCGACCAGATAGAAGTGATGCCCCTCGAACATGTCCAGAGAGAAACCGGTAAGGGTCTCTTCCTGCCAGTCGAGCAGCTCCTCGACGCTGACGCTGTCCTGCTTGCCCCCGAAGACATGGATGGGCGTATCGAGCGGCGCGCGTTCGCCGTAGGCGAAGCTGCCGCACAGCAGAAAATCGGCGCGCAGGATGGGCAGCATCAGTTGCATGAGTTCGGTGTTGGCCAGCACGCTTTCGCTGGTGCCTTGCAGTTCGCGCAGGCGGTCGAGCAATTGGGCGTCAGACTTTTCAACGGCGTAGTCACTGACATCACGCCGCGCCGGCCCGGCAGTCGCTGACACGAACAGCGCCAGTGGCGCGGGCAGACCTCTGGCCCGCAGCGCATGAACCAGTTCGAATGCCAGCAGACCACCCAGGCTGTGGCCGAACAGCGCGTAAGGGGTGTCCAGTTCGTCGGCGATTTCGTCGGCCAGATGAGCGGCCAGCGCTGCGATATCGGTCTGCAACGGCTCGTCCATGCGCATGCCACGGCCCGGCAGCTCCAGTGGGCGAACTATCAGCCATTCCGGCAGCTTGCGCCGCCACGGGCTGTAGAACATGGCGCTGGCGCCGGAGTAAGGCAGACAGAACAGTTTCAGACTGGTCGGCGAGTTCATGAAAGGCTCCGCTTGTGGCTCAAGCCCAAGTCAAAGCGGCGATACGCGCGGTCGAAACCCATGGTGTTCTCCTGAAGTGATGCCTGCAGCCGAGGGCTGGCGTGTCACCCATGAAAACGGATGGAGTCTCGAAATAATTAGTCGCATCTGCACCGGTGCACGCCCTGAGTGCAGCCACTGGCGTAGTGCACCCTTGCAGCGCACTGATTCAATTTCGCATTTGACAATAATTATCATTAATACTAATTTGTCGACCCATCAGAGCGCACTGCCGACCGCGTGGCGCTTCTTGCATGGCCTGGCTTTCTACATGACCTGGCTTCATAAATGGTTCAGCAGCAAGGTGAATTCAATGACGGATCAAGCATTCACAAAAAAATGCGACTCGCCCCTGTTGCAGGCTTTCGTCGACAACTATCTGCTGCTGGTCAAGATCGCCGCGCGGATCGTGGGTTGCCGGTCGCGGGCAGAGGATGTGGTGCAGGACGCCTTCTTCCGACTGCGTTCCGCGCCGCAGGTAACACTGTCGTTCAAGGCGCAGCTCAGCTATCTGTTTCAGATCGTGCGTAACCTGGCCATCGACCATTACCGCAAGCAGGCGCTGGAGCAAAAGTACACCGGCCCGGAAGCCGAAGGCTTGAACGTGGTCATCCAGGGCGCTTCGCCGGAAACTTCACACATCAATTTCGCCAGCCTGGAAAAGATCGCCGACGCGCTGGGCGAGCTGCCGGCGCGAACCCGCTACGCGTTCGAGATGTATCGCCTGCACGGTGTTCCGCAGAAGGACATTGCCAAGGAACTCGGCGTCTCCCCTACTCTGGTCAACTTCATGATTCGCGATGCGCTGATCCATTGCCGCAAGAGCAGCGGCGCTCGCGACTGAGCCCGAGAGGTTTCGACAGCAAAAAAAATCCGGGCCTGAGTCCCGGATTTTTTGTGGCTGAAGCTTGATGGAATAGCCCCGCGCGACGGGCTATTTGATCAGGATCACCGGCACTGACACTTCGTGGACTATCCGGTTGGCAACCGAGCCGAGCAACAGCCCGCCAAAACTGCCCAGGCCGCGAGTGCCCATGACGACAGTGTCGCACCCCAGCTGGGTGACCTCCGCCTTGACCTGCTCGGCCACGTTGCCGAGGTCCACGTGAGACTCGAAGTTGATGCCGGCCGCTGTCAGACGCTTGATCCCCTCGCCCAGCACACGATTGGCTTCGTTATACAGACCGGCTTTCACCCCTTCGATCATGTCCGGCGCCAGATAGTCGCTGTACACGATCGGGCTGGCCTGGACGTTGAAGATATGCACTTCAGGCGGCTGGACAAGTTTGCCAGCCAGGCCGATCACGTAATCCAGCGCGCGTCTGGAGTGCTCCGAACCATCGAATGGAACCAGAACCTTGTGCATGTCAGCTCTCCTTGAAGGGTGTGTGTTCAACATAGTCTTCAAGTGTGCCTGCTGCCATCGCTAACTGCGGGTGGATTGATCCAGGGCAAACCCGCGATGAATATTCAGTGCCCCGCGAGAAATGCCTGCGCCTGATCAAGCAACTGCAGCGGGTTTTCGGCCTTGTGGATGTCGACCGACAGCAGCTGCCGGAACCGCCGCGCGCCGGGGAAACCCAGCCCCAGGCCCAGCACATGGCGGGTGATGTGGTGCATGGTACCGCCGCTCTCGATATGCGCGGCGATGTAAGGTCGCAGCGCTTCCAGCGCTTCGGCGCGACCGAGCACCGGCGTGGTCTCACCGAACAGACGGCGGTCCACCTCGGCCAGCAGCCAGGGGTTGTGGTAAGCCTCGCGGCCGAGCATCACGCCGTCAAACGTCTGCAGATGTGCTTCGCACTGCTCCAGGGTCTTGATACCGCCGTTGAGCACGATTTCCAGCGCCGGGAAGTCCGCCTTGAGCTTTGCCACCACGTCATAACGCAGCGGAGGAATATCGCGGTTTTCCTTGGGCGACAGGCCTTCCAGAATCGCGATCCGGGCATGCACCGTGAAACTCTGGCAACCGGCTTCATGCACCTTGCCGACGAAGTCACATAGCTCGGCGTAGCTGTCGCGACCATTGATGCCGATCCGGTGCTTGACCGTGACCGGAATGCTCACCGCATCACGCATGGCCTTCACACAATCGGCCACCAGCTCCGGATGCGCCATCAGGCACGCGCCGATCATGTTGTTCTGCACCCGGTCGCTTGGGCAACCGACGTTCAGGTTGACCTCGTCATAGCCGGTTTCCTGCGCCATGACCGCGCAGGCCGCGAGGTCCGCAGGATTGCTACCACCCAATTGCAACGCCAGCGGATGCTCCGCTTCGTCATGCCGCAAAAACCGCTCCCGGTCGCCATGCAACAGCGCGCCGGTCGTTACCATCTCGGTGTAGAGCAGCGCGTTCTTCGACAGCAGGCGCATGAAGAACCGACAGTGGCGATCGGTCCAGTCCATCATCGGCGCAACAGAAAACCTCCTATCTACCGGTTTCATTGGGGAAGCGAGGTTTTCTGCTTGTTCCGCGTGCATTTACAAATCACTCATTAACTATTGTTTACTCCCTTCCACCTGCCCTCTCGCTCGTTGCCAGGATTCAGCAAACGGTCAGGGGCCATGGCAAACATCGGGTCACCTTTACCCGCAGGTGCCCGGATGGGGCCTGCGCGGAGGGGCAACAGTTTATCAGGAAAGCCGAACGTTCGGCTGCGGGTGGCTTGGGCAGGTGCATCCATTGCGGCCAAAGGTCAAAGCCGATCAGGCGTTGTATAGGTATAGGGGGTATGCCTATCATGCGCAGCATATGAGTACGGGGTATCCCATGGGCCACATCGCAACCAACAAAGCAGATCTTCTCAACCGCGTCAGGCGTATCGCCGGACAGATCCAGGCGGTTGAACGCGCATTGGAATCGGATCTCGATTGCGCGAAAACACTGCATCTTGTTGCCGCCACTCGGGGAGCCATCAATGGCTTGATGGACGAAATTATCGAGGAGCACGCGTACGCACATGTCGTCAACCCGGCGCTCAGCGAAGACGAGCGCAGCAAGGGCGTTGAAGAGCTTCTGCAAGCCATTCGCCGTTACTCGAAGTGACCGAACGGGACGAGTAATCATGAGCAATATCAACACACGCTATACGCATGACCACGTTTTCCTTGGCGCGTCGCACGACGAAAATGCAGGCGTACGCTATGGGTCGTGGCTCTGACGGTTCTGATGATGATTGGCGAGATCGCTGCCGGGTACATCACAGGCTCGATGGCACTACTGGCCGACGGCTTTCATATGGCGACACATGCCGGCGCACTGGGCATCGCAGCGGCGGCCTACGGATACGCAAAACGCCACGCTTCCAGCCAACGCTACAGTTTCGGTACCGGGAAAGTCGGAGACCTGGGCGGTTTCGCCTCGGCGTTGATCCTCGGAATGGTCTCACTGGGGATCGCGATTGAATCGGTCATACGTCTGTTGCAACCGACGGACGTTCAGTTCGGCACCGCCACGCTTATTGCGATTGCCGGTCTTATAGTCAACATCATCAGCGCTCTGCTGCTGGGTCATGGACACCATCATGGGCACACTCATGAGCACGACCATCACGATCACGGCCATGCCCACCATGGGGACGACAACAATCTGAAATCGGCGTATGCCCACGTCGTCGCGGACGCGCTGACTTCCGTCCTGGCAATTGCCGCACTGCTCGCCGGCCGCTATCTCGGCTGGGTCTGGCTGGACCCGGTCATCGGCCTTGTCGGCGCAGTCGTCATTGCGCGCTGGGCATGGACCTTGATGGGTGTCACCGCAAGCGTACTGCTGGACCAGACAGATACGCACGTGGCCGAGGAAATCCGCGAGCTTGTGGAGAAGCCGGGGGATGCCACCATCACCGACTTGCATGTCTGGCGGGTCGGACCGCAAGCCCATGCAGCCATCGTCAGCGTTCTGGGCGAGCCGACCACGAGCGCCGACAGCATTCGTGAACGCCTCAAGCCAGTCCACGAAGTCAGCCATCTGACGGTCGAGTTTCGCCTCGCCTGACTCGATGCCCACCGCTTTCAAAGGAAACCCCAATGCCCCAAGGGAAACGCGAACTCGCACGGATCGAACGTCGGTTGATCGCCACGCTTACCGAGGCCTGCGAAACAGCAAAAACCGAGATCGGCGGCTTTACCTGGCTCACCCACACCGCGGACCTCGCCGCGCTGGCTGAAACCCTGAGGGTAGTCTGGGTGTTCGAAACCGTGGCTGATAAAGAACTTGCCCTGGTCAACGCCAAAGCCCGTATTTTCGAACTGATCGCCATCGCATTGAGGGAGGCTGACATCGATCTGAATCTTTCAGACCGCCAGGTCCACTTCGACTCCGAGGAAGAATGCGCCCGCGCCCATGGTGGTAATTGGCAAAAGCGCCTGGCCCGGACACGGTAAGCAGAGACTGACATGGCTAAAGAAATTGAAAATCCCTGTATCTCGGTTTGCCAGTTGAGTGGTGACCTGTGCGTGAGCTGCGGGCGAAGTAAAGAAGACATCAGGAAGTGGAAACGCATGAAGCGACCGGAAAAAATGGCTGCCGTTAAAAGGGCGAATCTGCAGATGAAGGCGCTGAAGAAAGTGCAGCCATAGTTGCTTGTTGTGGATTAACTTCGGATCGATTGCGTTGGGAATCGATGCAAGTCAGGGGATGGCGCAGCTCATCACCGCCGCGCCTCGACTGCCATTTTGATTGCGAGACTGGCGAGCACCGTTCCCATTATCCAGCGTTGAACCAACGCAAAACCCGGACGGCGAATGAAGAACAGTGCTACCGAAGCAGCGGACATGGCGATCAGCGCATTGACCAACACGCTGATACTGATCTGGATTGTACCCAGGGCAAGTGCCTGGCCCAGCACGCTGCCGTTTGCCGGTTCGATAAATTGGGGTAGCAGCGACAGGTACAGGACAGCGGCCTTAGGATTTAGCAGATTCGTTAGAAAATCCATGAGGAAAAGCTTGCGAGGACTGTCTTTCGGAAGGCTCCTCACTTCAAAGGGCGAACGCCCGCCCGGGCGTACGGCTTGCCAAGCCAGCCACAACAAGTAGACGGCTCCGGCGAAACGGATAGTGTCATAGGCGAATGGCACCGCAAGCACCAGCGCAGTGATGCCGAACGCAGCGCACAGCATGTAGAAGATAAAGCCGAGCGCAACCCCGCCAAGCGAGATCAATCCAGCTGCTCTCCCTTGGCAAATTGACCGAGAGATCAAGTACACCATGTTAGGGCCGGGGGTGAGCACCATGCCCAGTGCGATAGCGGCGAAGGCCAGAACGTCGGCTGATTCCAGCATTCCACATCTCCTGGACAAACGAGGCCGGATCATCCCGGGCTGCGCAGATTTACCATAGATTCCGCTATGTGTATTTGGCCGCGAATGAAAGTCTGCTGGCGGCGACCGGCAGCTCTTGATTTAAGGTGACATCACTAGCCTGTTGTCGGGTATATCTCAGCCGTCCCATTTTTGGGTTGCTGCAATGCTGCTGACAACGCGCGGATGACTTGCGCAGCCATATTTTCTGGATTGTTCGTGCCGTCAATGCGCACGACCGGTGACGTTTGCCTTGATAGCCACGCCTCGTGCCATGCTCGGTTACGTCCTGAAAAATTCGGATTGTCGTACTGCGACGCCCACTCCCGAAAAGCCACATGGGTTCCATGCATGTCGCCACCCGGAGCTATTCGATCTCCGAAGCGTGCTTCTTCACGTGCAGTCAGCCGCTCAAGCCGAACAGCTGCTGCCGTAACGACGAAAACTATCAGGTCGGCACCTGCGATCAGCGCGTCGCCCCATTCCATACAAGAGCCGGTCAGCACCCAATCACTCTTACCGAGTTTCTGCTGTATCAATAGCACGCGCTCATCGACGGGTCGTCTGGTTGTAAAAGGTGGGTTCGTGGGCATCCAGAAAGAATCATCAACATCGGCGTGTTGCACACCGAGCAACGTTGCGAGGTTACGACCCAAAGTGGTTACGCCCGCGCACGAAGCGCCTGTAATATAAATCCGCATTTTTCCTCCATGAATGCAAGTCCGGTTCGGGACCAGCAGGATATCCCGACCCCGTCTGGGTTTCACGGTTGCTCCGACTCTGAACGACGGTTTTCTACGATTAGCCACCGGCAACTATGGGTCGATTCCCGCAGCCTTTTTGCGGCTGAAGTCGTTCCACTTCGACTGCGCCGGATTCGAAAGAGCCGGCAGGACGCGGCTTCTGTGGGAGGCAGCTTGCTGGCGATTGCGGTCATCCAGTTGAAATGCAGGTTCAGCCAGACTGCAGTCGCGAGCAAGCTCCCTCCCACGGGCCAAGGCGCGCCGCAATGCGTGGGAGCTAGCTTGCTGGCGATCGCGGTCGACCGGACCAACCGGTCAAATTCAGACCGTTAAAGCAGGGAAGTGAACTTTCCCCGTTTGCTCCTCATGATTACCCCGTTTCAGGCGATACATTGCATACGCCCCTAACGCCGGGAACAACCCATGCGCCAGCTTAAAATCGCCCCAAGAGCCCTGATCAGTTTCTCCATTATTGGTGCGCTGGTCATTCTGCTGGGTCTGTTCGCCATGTATCAGCTCAAGAGCGTGCGTACGCAGGGTGAAGACCTTTCCGACAAGGGTATTCCAAGCCTCTCGGCCCTCAATGCTATTAACGAGTCCATGCTGCGTTTGCGCATCACGGCTTATCGCCTTTTTGTTGACCGTGAGGACGCCAAGGTGCGCGTCACAATGGCTCGCATCGCGGAACTGAACGGACAGCTCGTCGAAGCGATGACGCGCTACGAAAAGCTCATCGACGATGACGTGGAGCGAGCGCAGTACCAGAGCTTCAAAAAACTGGTCGGCGAGTACAACGCGGTCAGTGGTGAACTGGTCCAGCTTTCCAACGCAGACAAACCCGGCGATATGCTCGCGTTGCTGGGTGGCAAGTATAAGAAGGCGTCTGATGAGTTAAGCGTGCAAATGGCCGCGCTTACCAAGATCAACCAGGACGGCGCGACCGACTCTGATCAGCAGGCCGATCAAGCCTATGCGGAAGCTATAACCGGGGTATTCGCATTCATCATCGTGGCCGCAGTGTCGACCGGGCTCATGGCCTTGCTGTTTACCAGGAGCATCACGCGGCCACTGACGCAGGCGGTACGAGTGGCGCAAGTCATCGCCAAAGGGGACCTCACCGAGTCGTTCGACGCTGCGGGTGTAGATGAACCGGCCCAATTGCTCAACGCTCTGCAAACTATGCAACAGAACTTGAAGAGCACCATTCTTAACATTGCCGATTCCTCGAACCAGCTGGCCTCTGCCGCCGAGGAGTTGAATGCCGTTACGGAAGACTCAACCCGCGGGCTGCATCAACAGAACCATGAGATCGAGCAAGCCGCCGCAGCGGTTAACGAAATGACGGCTGCAGTGGATGAAGTGGCGCGCAACGCCGTCGCTACCTTTGAAGCGTCCAAGGAGTCGACTCAGACCGCCAAGCATGGCCAGCAACAGGTTTCGAAAACTGTGGAGTCCATCCGCCTTCTTTCTGATGACGTCATCCGCACCTCCGAGGAAGTCAAAAACCTCGGCGATGGTGTGACGAACATCAGCAAGGTGCTCGACGTGATTCGCGCCATTGCCGAGCAAACCAATCTGCTGGCGCTGAACGCGGCAATCGAAGCGGCGCGAGCGGGTGAGGCCGGCAGAGGTTTTGCGGTGGTGGCCGATGAAGTGCGTGCATTGGCACATCGCACGCAAACATCGACGCAGGAAATCGAGCAGATGGTAGGGACTATTCAGAAAGGCTCGGCCGGTGCCATGGATGCCATGCAAACCAGCACGCAGCGGGCTCGCCAGACGCTGGAAATCGCTCAGGACGCTGGTGGAGCGCTGGACCGCATCACCGATGCCATTAACCAGATCAGCGAACGAAACCTTGTTATCGCCAGCGCCTCCGAGGAACAAGCGCAAGTCGCCCGTGAGGTCGACCGCAACCTGGTCAACATTCGCGACCTGGCCGTGCAGACCTCTGACGGCGCAAACCAGACCAGCGCAGCCAGCCAGGAGCTATCGAAACTGGCCACCAGCCTGAACACCCTGGTTGCCCGCTTCTCGGTCTGACGCCTGAACAGCGGTCGATCCACGCCAGTTTCTCTGGAGTCAGATCAACCGCTAGCGGACAAGCCTGCCAGGTGGACGCAGTCGGAGGACGAGCGACAGCAAATGATTAGCTACGCTCGATCTGTTGCCGAAACCTTTTAAGTCGAACAGAAGATGTGGTGAGGATGGGCTAACGGTCGATAGCCAGCCGTCAGCTATAGCGACCCAAAGACGGCTATTCCGTTTCTATTTGCGAGCTGGGGCGTCCCAACAATCAGCTTTTAGCGCACAGACATCGTATTGCCGGTCCATAGCGGCCATGCGGTCCAAATGGGCCTGCGTTGCAATCTTGAATGATGCCTCACTGGTCATTACGTACTGTATGAGTCGATCGCTCATCCGCGTACTCCATTGTTGCCTGGTTTTTTCATCCAATGTTTCGGGTGCGGTCGATATCACCTGAAGCGTGCTGCCGTCTACCCGATCCAACTCGTCGCTGTAAGTCCTGATGTATTGCGCGCGGGCGGCATCATGCTGATGGTCAAGGTCGAATTGAAGGGCTTCCAGGTTTTGCTTGTAAAGCTCCCAATAGCTGTCAGGTAACGTGAATCCGAGCTCCTTACGCAACACGGCAATACGACTATCGTTACTTTGTGTCGGCTTGAGTACCGGCTTGTGCGATGAAATAACAACTGGGTCATTGGCGATAATTCGCTCGATCGTCGCGGTGCGCTCAGTACTTCGGGGGATGGTCTGGCCCAACGGCTCTAGCTGCACAGGTGGACTATGTGATGCAGACCGAGGCGCTACGCAACCGGCAAACAGGATGCAGGCCGATAACATTGCCAACGCGCATTTATGCGTCAAGCCCGTCATAACTTGTCCCTCCTGACCTTGCAGTGTTGCCGGTCTTACACAGACCGGCTTCGATGTAGCGTCAGCATCTGCTGGCTGCGCTCAGCCAGCAGGCGGCATCAGTTAAGGTGAGCTCGGAGCTCGCTCCCGGCTTGCCTCATAGAGGCTTTTACTTCCGGCACGTTACTTAACGGATTGAGGAGACCATAGTCATGGATCATGCCGTTGTAGCGAACTGCGGTCACGTCAACGCCAGCGGCATCCAGCTTCTGGGCGTAAGCCTCTCCCTCATCACGCAACACGTCGAGTCCTGCGGTCTGTATCAAGGCTGGAGGCAGCCCTTTGAGCTGCTCAAGAGAGGCCCTGAGCGGAGACGCATGAATCTGTGAGCGTTCGGCGGCGCTTGTGGTGTAGTTGTCCCAAAACCAACTCATCATATTCCTGGTCAGGAAATGTCCATCAGCGAACTGTTTGTAAGTGCCGGTTTCGAAGTTTGAATCCGTCACAGGCCACAGCAGGAGTTGGAACCGCAGTTTCGGCGTCGCTTTTTCTTTAGCCATGATGCTGACGACAGCTGCCATATTGCCGCCCACGCTGTTACCCGCTACCGCTAGGCGTTTGCCATCAACGTGAATTTGCTGACCATTTTCGGCGACCCACTTCGTCGCAGCATAGGCTTGGTTAATCGCAGTTGGATATCGAGCTTCCGGCGACGGCGTATAGTCCACATACACTGCGATAGCCCCCGACGAGACCACCAGGTCACGGATCAGGCGGGCATGAGTTGGATAGTCTCCCAGCACCCAGCCGCCTCCATGGAAGAACATAAACGCTGGCAGAACGCCTTTTACATTTTCTGGACGGATCACTTTCAGCCTGATCTCTTTCCCGTCGACAGAAATTGTCTTGTCGGAAACCTCAATGCCGGACATGTCGACCTTTACGGAGTTCTGGGCTCCCGTCAGTACCGCTCGTGCGTCGACAGGAGCCATTTGCTCAAGCGGCTTTCCACCACCCGCAGCCAGTGCAGCGAGGAACGCCTGAGTAGTGTGCTCAGGCACCGGATTGCTTTCTGCCATCGCGGAGCCAACGGAGAGAGCGATCATTGCAGGTACTGCGTTAGAGATTTTTGTCATAGGACCCCCTAGCAATTGGACGTGAGAAAATGGTCAGATCAGCCGTGCACCGCCATCGACATTGATGGTTGCGCCGTTCATGAACCCGTTGTGCATTAGAAAGACTACCGCCGCTCCAGCCTCTTCAGCAGTGCCGAGCCGATGCAGTGGAAGCGCGCTCTCCAGCGCAGCGACGAATCCATCCCGTCCCTCTCCCATAGTCTTGGCTATCAGAGGCGTATCAATGGGGCCGGGCGAAAGCGTGTTGACGCGGATTGGGGCCAGCTCCAATGCCAAGCCTCGCGCAAAGGCTTCCATGGCTGCGGACGCGGCTGCCAGCACCGCAGTCCCATGAGCGTTAGGACGATCTGCAAGCGATCCGGAAATAAACGTAACTGAGCCGTCCCGAGACAAGCGACCTTCAACCGCTTTCAGCGCATGAACGGCAGCCCAGATGCGTTCATCGAACGCCTTGCGCAGATACGCAACGTCTGCCTCAAGTACTTTCCCGGCGACGAACGTCCCAGCCAGAAGTACCAGGTGATCGACCCTGTCGATCGTCCTTAGCGCCTCGTTTAGAGATTCGCTGTTGGTCACATCTGCAGCGCGCCAATCGTCAAACCCGTTTTCTTCCGCCGCTTTGCTCGAGCGAACTTTATCCAGGCCGACTACGATAACTTTGGCTCCGAGCTTTTTGGCCTGCCGTGCCGCCGCTAATCCTATACCGGAGGTCCCACCAACTATTACGACTGTTTTGCCTGCAAACACGGCTGTCATTTCTATCGATTCATGCATTATGTTGCTCCTCTCACTGATGTTGATCTATTCGCAACCTCATACCCAACTTATCTTGGGGGCTGTCGTAACCAATTTGCTACCGCTTCAGCAAAAGCATCTGCATCTCTCCCGCTTCCCGTGACTATCCATTTGATGATCACTACATCTTTCGGCACGAAGATAGCCCCATAGCTTTTAAGCTGAATTATCATTTCCGGTGTGTCGGCGGTGCTTGCTTCCTTACCTACCAGCAAACCGGCCTGGGCGAGAACTATCGAGCCATAACCTAGCCCGGCGATGAGCTTTCTTGCGTTGTCGAATCGCTGAAGCTGAATTACGATATTTTCGTTATCCCAGAGATATTCGCGAGTGCCTTCACCATCCATTACGGCGATAGCATCGAAGCATCCGTCATCTAGCTCAGCAAGGTCTTCTGTCAAGATATCGCTAAAGCCTGGATTATCGGCCCCGACCGATGGCAGGGAAAAAATTCGCAAATTGAACTCCTTTCGCCATGCCGCAAGACAATGTAAAAGCGTAGGGAATTCCAGTCGTCTGGGCGGCACAATAATGGCCAACTTTTTCATTAAAAGTCCTTGCAGCGCAACAGTTCAACTGCCTGGTAAATGCGTTACCGGATTAGCCATCTACGACCTCTTCGTGAGCGCCGGTGATTGATTGGTTAAGGATCGATGAAGAACTCAGCGAAGTACAGCCTGGCCAAAGATAAGGACCTGCATCATTCCAGTGTAAGTGGCCGCAGCCCTCTGTATCCGCGGTCTGTAGCTACCTGAGCATTAACTGTTTAAGTCCTAAACGCTGAAGCGGGTTCCTTTCCACTTCGCTTGGAAATATGATCATTTCACGTAGCAGTCATGAGTTTTTGCTGCGATGGGAGTAGCGGGCGGCGCCCCAACTTATATAGGCGCTCAAACGGTCAGTGAGGTGTCGAATGTATCCGCCATTGGAAGGTCCAACGATTTTGACAAGTTACAGCCAGATAAAAGTCAAGTTCAGGGCGGTCTCTCCTGTTGCGTGTTCTGAGATTACCGCAGCGCTTGAGCAGCTTGCTCGACTGGCAGGGTGCATCGATTACTCGCTCATCTATTTAAATAAAAATGCATTTGATTGGTCGATCGTGGCCGCATGGTTAACGCCCGCAGACAGGGAGCGACACTACCGTAGCGAGGAGATACAGAACTTGTTCCGCTGCTTGATCCAGCGCAATGCGTGCTTGATCGCGTGCAGCGAGTGCAGCGAGTGCAGCCTATATAGCGGGCCCGGAGGCCGGACATATATGGCCGGCGCGAGTCTTCCTGTCGATGGAGGTTTCGGCGCATAAGTGACAGATATGTGGATAAATGGCGCGAGGCTTTTCGCCGGCAATATGTAATGCCTCGTCCCTGAAGTGTTTATTGGGACGAAGCATTCTCTATAACGAGATCCCAAGGTGCCGGGTTTGGAAATATTTCCTGCAAGAACTTAACGAACGCCTTCACGTTCGGATTACCTCGTCGGCTGTCTGGCCATAGGGCGGTGATCACAAATCGATCGACGGCATACTGAGGAAACACAGGGACAAGCTCGCCGCGCTCTACATAGGGTGCCGCAACATAGGTCGGCGAGATACCTATCCCGCCTCCCGCAGCGAGCGCAGCTGCCACCGCATCGCTTGCGTCAATGGTCATCGAATGGTTCGGCGTCACCTCAACTATCCGCTCACCAATCTGGAAAGGCCAGCGTAGAGGCTGCCCCGTACTTTGGTAACGAAAGTTGATGCTGTCATGATTCACAAGATCTTCTATGGTCTGAGGCCTCCCCATTCTCGCGAGATAGGCCGGTGAAGCAAATGTACATATCCGGTGAGGAGCCAAGGATCTGGAGACTAGCCTGGAGTCGGCCAGATTTCCCACTCTGATAGCGACGTCGATGCCCTGTTCAACGATGTCTGAAAACTGATCGCCCAGACGCAGGTCAACTGCAAGTTTTGGATAGCGTTGCCGAAATCTCGGAAGAGCTGGGGCAAGGATATTTGTACCTATAGGCAACGGAGCGGTCACCTTCAAAACCCCTGACGGCTCGCCTCGCGATGCCACTGCCGCCTGCTCGATTTCTTCTATTTCCCGGATGACCCGTAAGGCACGTTCGTAGAGTTCCCGGCCTTCGGGGGTCAGAGTGAGCGATCGCGTTGTTCTGCTGAACAGCTTTAACCCGAAGTGCTCCTCCAGGCGTTGAACGCTTTTACTTATTGCAGATGGCGAGACGGATAGATCCCGGGCTGCTGCAGTGTAGCTGCCCAAGGACGCGGTGCGAGCGAAAGCAATAAGGCCTGTCAGCCTATCCAAACCTACTTGTTCTTTCATGGAATAAGTGAATCCCCTGTGAGCCATATTATAAATGTTAGCCCGAGGCTATAAGTTAGCGCTATCACTTCCGACGCGTCGCCGGTGCCAACCAGCAGAGCGCAGAAGAGCATTGCTTGTGGTGATCTACGAAGGTCGCTTCCGCAGCCCATCCTTGAGGGATTTCTGTATGAATACGCTGTTCGACCCGGTGGCATTAGGTGCGATTAACCTCGAGAACCGCGTCATCATGGCCCCGATGACGCGGGCCAGGGGAACGCAAAAGCACATTCCCACGCAAATGATGGCTGACTATTATGCGCAGCGGGCCTCAGCAGGCCTCATCATCAGCGAGGCTATCGGGATCAGCCAGCAAGGTCTGGGTTGGCCATACGCGACTGGAATATGGGCTGCCTCTCAGATCGATGGATGGCGTCGTGTAACGGACGCGGTCCACGCGGCCGGCGGCAAAATGATCGCGCAGCTATGGCATATGGGCAGGGTGGTACATCCCAGCTTTCTCGACGGCGCACAGCCTGTTGGTCCGTCAGTAACAACCGCGCCAGGCCTCGCTCACACATACACGGGCAAACAACCCTATTCTCAAGCGCGCGCACTGCCGCTTGAGGAAATCCCCGCGCTTCTGGCTGATTTTGCCCAAGCGGCCCTGAATGCCTTGTCGGCGGGCTTCGACGGGGTACAGATACATGCAGCGAATGGTTATCTGATAGACCAGTTTCTCAGGGATAGCGGTAATTTTCGTACCGACATCTACGGAGGCTCGATCGAAATCGTGTCAGGCTTCTGAGTGAAGTAACGCGGGCGGTTGCAGCCGCCATCGGAGTTGAGAGGGTCGGGGTTCGCCTGACTCCAAGCAGCTACGACCAAGGTGTGCGAGATAGCAATCCATTGCCTTTATTTGTACACGCAGCCGAAATGCTGTCGGACATAGGAGTAGCGCACCTGGAACTCCGGGAACCGCCTGCGGATGGAAGTTTTGGGGTGTCAGAATACCCTCCCATCGCCGCCGTTATCCGGAAAGCATTCAAGGGCAAGCTGATCCTCAATTCCGATTTCGACTTGGCCCGCGCTGAGCTAGTCATGGAAAGCGGCATCGCGGATGCCATTGCCTTTGGACGGCCCTTTATCGCAAATCCCGAACTTCCCGAAATGCTTCGTCAGCGCGTTCCTCTAAGAGCCGAGGACAGGTCGACATGGTTCACTCAGGGGAAAGAGGGTTATATCGACTATCCCGGACTGACCTCGCTCGCACCAGCCGCTTGCTGAGAAAGGACTCCACGCTGGGCTGGCAGACACTCTGCCGATCTCAGCTAACCCCTCCACCAAGCTTCAGAGGACTTACGGCAAAACGCGCGGCGCTTGCCTGGAATGCGAATTCCTGGTTGAGGCCAAGTGGAGAAGCGGCCGGAGACTCATACCGCGGGCGACAATCCTGCTATTTAAAACGATCACGGAGGGAATAAGAGTCCGCGTCATTCGTCTCTCTACTAACTCAGATCGAGGATGTGCGAGTGAAAAGCTTCAAAACGATAAAACAACGAACGCTGTTTTGCACCGTGGGGCTTCTCGCGGCGGGATGGATTGTGACCTCCTCTGGGCACGCAGGCCATGAGCATCCTGCGCCCTCAATGGCGACGCCGAGTGATGTCCAGGCTTTCGTGGCTGAGAACAATGCTTCTATGAAAAAGATGATGGAGGGCATGGATCAGAAACCTACAGGGGATATCGATCAAGATTTCGTCACCCAGATGACAGCTCACCATCAAGGCGCTATCGACATGGCGATGACAATGCTCAGGTATGGCGAGAACGAGCAACTGAAACGCATGGCGCAAGAAATAATTGTCAGTCAACAACAGGAAATTGCAGCAATGCGCCATGCAGTCGGCGAACCGTTGCCGCCGTCGATTTCGTCGCCATCTCAAGCCCCCTCGGTCCCCCAGTGATCTCCTCGAGGCCATGATTCAACATCAAGCAAAGGAGCAGTACATGAAGTTAGCCCAATGTCGCCTGACCGTTTTAGTCTGCTTGGCGATCACCGGATCGTCCGCTGTGTTTGCGGGCCAAGTTCCCGGTCCCGCCTCTGCCGCAGATATCCCAGTCAGTCACCAGGACCGCGTTTACGCTTCCGAGCAATTTTCCAATACTGTATCGGTCACCGATCCGGCTGATAACAAGCTTCTCGGGGTGATAAGCCTGGGTGACCCGCAGCCAGGCAATCTGAGCCCTTTATATAAAGGTGAGGTGCTGGTGCATGGTCTGGGCTACTCCCCCGACCACAAGACCTTGGCCGTGGTGTCTATCGGAACCAACTCGGTGACTTTCATCGACACCGAAACCAATACCGTGAAGCACAAGACATATGTCGGCAGAGCTCCACATGAGGCGTTTTTTACACCGGACGGTAGCGAAGTCTGGGTCACTGTTCGGGGTGAAGACTATGTGTCTGTTATCGACGCAAAGACCTACACGGAGAAGACCCGAATCAAGACTCCCCCAGGCCCAGGTATGCAGATTTTTTCCCCGGATGGGAAATATGGCTATATCTGTTCTTCGTTCACCCCGGAAACAGTCGTGGTCGCTATCGCTGACCACAAGATCGTGGGTCGTGTAGAGCAAGCGAGCCCGTTCTGCCCGAATATCGCGGCTTCCGCCGACGGGAAGCAGGTCTGGCTGATGCTCAAGGATGTGGGAAAGGCCCAGGTATTTGACGCAAAGCCGCCGTTCAAAACAATCAAGACGCTGGACATCGGTCCGATCGCTAACCATGTCAACCTGGTTGATACGCGAAATGGTGTATTCGCCTACATCACAGCAGGCGGCTTGAACGAGGTTCAGGTCTATCGTACCGACACGTTTGAGAAGGTTGCCACGATTGCGGTAGGTAAGCTACCACACGGTTTATGGCCGTCCGGCGACGGCACCCGTGTTTACGTTGGCCTGGAGAACGCCGATGCTCTGGCGGTCATCGATACTTCGACCAATAAGGTCGTTGCTAGCATTCCGATCGGTCAAGGCCCCCAGGCCATTGCGTATGTACCAAACGCTGTCACGAATGGATCAGCTGTCGAAAATCTCAAGCCGCTGGGTCCCGCAGGGCAAGCAACGCACTTGGCACTTGATGCAGCATCGGGCCCTGCCGCTCAGCCCCCGACCAGCGTGACGCTTTTCAACCAAGGGCTGACCCAGGTTTTGCAAGCTGCTGTAACGGGCCTGGAGCCGAAGCAGGCGTACACATTGGCGCTGTCTGACCGAAAAAACGGTACCGGCGAAACTGAACCGCTGGCAATGTTCATGACTAACCCTGCGGGTTCAGCAATCGTAAATGCCGTGGGCCCTATTCGTCAGATCGTTCAGAGCGACACTCCGGATCAGCGTCGGTATTTAGTCGTTTTGGTTGGAAAACCAGACCAACTCGGAGCACCGGTGCAAGTCCAGGCGGAATAAGCTTTCTGGAATTCATTCAACGATGAGGTTCATTCGCGCCCTAGTGATGCATGCGGTAGCGGCGGCAAAGACGGAGTTCTGTAGTTATTAATTGAACCAGCGCGGCGCCAAGGTCATGCGTCCATCGGGAGCCAGTCCGGTTATTTGTGACACCACGGAAACTCTGAATTTCCGTTGGCTCGCATGTTCCTTTTACGCGAGAACGCTTAATTTGACGCGCAGCGGCTCATTGAAGGCTGTCCCTCAGCCGTGGAAGTCGATGATGGCTTCGTCGATAGGGTTCATCCGGACCGTTGCCACCGCCCAGCGGGCCAAGTGTGCGAGCTGCGTTGATATCATAGCCGCCGGCGAGGCAGCGCATCGGCACGGTACAGAACATGCAGGTGAATGCGGACCATGGGCCGCCTCACGGAACGGTGAAATCCTGGATTTGATACTAGTGAGCACTGTGAATGATCAGATTTAACGATCTAGCTATCTTCGTTCGGGTAGCGACTGTTGACAGCTTTTCGACTGTGGCCAGGGACATGGATCTCTTCCCTGCACAGATCAGCGCGGCTATAAAGCGTCTGGAAGGCGAGCTGGACGTGCGCCTGTTTGCCCGATCTACAAGGAGTTTGCGCCTTACCGCTGAGGGGGAGCGCTATCTTCCGTACGCGCGGGAGGTTTTGAACACGTTGAGTGAGGGGAAAGCAGGCCTGCAACAGGATGATCAGAAGCTTCAAGGCGTTTTGCAGATAGCGAGCGCGTCCGACTTAGGAAGAAATGTCCTGCTTCCTTGGCTGCTGGAATTCAGGCGAGCGAATCCAGGCTTGGTGCTGCGACTGATGCTGTCCGACCAAGTGTCCGACATTTTTCGAGATCCTATCGACGCTGCCGTTCGATATGGCACCGTTCCGAGCGCAGAATACGTTGCATTGCCCCTGGTGCCTGAAAACCGACGAGTAGTGGCTGCTGCGCCCAGCTACCTTCAGCGTTTCGGACGCCCTGAAACAGTGCAGGACCTCAGAGATCACGCATGCCTGCGGTTTCACCTCAACGGCAAGCTTTATGACAAATGGGTATTTCCTCGAGATTCAGGAAGCGACCATGTGACCGTCAGCGGTCCGGTGCTGAGCGACGATGCCGATGTTATCAGGCGGTGTGCGATAGCCGGCGAAGGGATACTCTATAAATCTTGGATAGATGTTTGCCAAGATGTAAGGGCCGGCCATCTGGAGGTCCTGCTTCCATCAGTCGTAGGAGAGCGATACCCTCTGAGCTTTATCTGCCCCCATCGTAAGCAGTTCACCCCAGCTTTGCGTTTACTCTACGCCTCCCTAAAGAGTCAATGTGATTTGCTCCTCCAAGAGCATGCCGGCAAGATGCAGTGTTCCGCATTATTAACTGCCGACCCGTACACTCCGAAGCAGTTGCGAAGTTAGAGCGCCATAACTAGCGAAATGGAGTTGGAACGATTGCACTGATGCCTATCGCTCTGCTGAGCAAATCGGCCTAACGTCGGCGTTTCAGCCGCCCTAGCGGCCGTGAATGACGCCCGGATCAAGGGCTCTCGATCGGTGATCGCAGCAGCTGCAGGAGGCAAGCCTGGCGGCCAAAAGTAGTCATGTCGCATCGCTCTGATATGCTTCGATTCGTTCGAAAAATCCGTTGCGTCCTCCAGCCCGCCACCGTGCGGGCTGAGCCCGTAGGAGAAGGACGCTTTTTGCTCCCTCAAGGACGAGCCTGAGAATGAATGAACGCTGACATTAGCGATGCTCCGCAACGAGTCATTCGAAAACACCACAAACGTGGAGCCTTCTATGTGGCCATCTGTCTGGTGATTGGCAGCATAACCACGATAGGTGCACTCCAGTTGGTAAGTCGAGCCGCGAGCATCGACTCAACATACGAACGGTCGACGAGCCCAATCGGTGGCGAAGGAGAGCTGATTCGGGCCAGTGGAATGCCGTCGAGACAAGATTTCGAGTCCTCGCAATCTCAAGCATCATCGGAGATACATCTGCCGGCAAACACGGCTCGGCAAACCGTCTTCAATGATCAGAACTTCATTCCTAGAGGCGCTGACAACGTACTTGCCCTTCGCGTCGGCTCTGATCCTTCCCCACGGGAGGGGATTCCAAAGAAAGTAAAGCTAACGATCGTACGCCAATCGCCCAGTATGAAAGAGCGAGCATGCTGGCCTTATAGGCAGGGAAGTATCGAATCTCGGGACTGTCGCGCTTTGATCGGCCTGAAGCATCGAAAATAGCCCATGAACTAGCCGCTATTGCCAGGCTGCGGTGGGTCGTAAGCACACTAAAAAATCTTCGACGGATCGAGCCAGCACAGCCTTCAGCAGCGGCTACGGTGGGGATTAAACCGTCCGCTATCGATCGATAGCAGTCCGTCTGAAGAACACCCACCCGGTCGCACTGTAAATCTCCTTACCGCTGAGCAGCTCAAGGCAGCTATAGACCTCAGCCTTATCAAACGCACGACGCCATGCGGGGTCTGTTACAGAGACGCGGACCGATCAACCAGGCACTACCTTTCCCCCGGAGGCCTTATGTCGCCAGAGCAATCGAACCTGCACCTTCCACCCCACGCACTCGAACGGGTCGAAGCCTTGATGCGCAGCGGCCAGCGCGTGCTCCTGGGCATCGCGGGCACGCCCGGCTCCGGCAAGTCCACGGTAGCCCGCATGCTCGCGGCCGCACTGGGGCCAAGGGCGGTCGTGGTGCCGATGGATGGTTATCACTTGGCCAATCAGGAACTGGCCCGGCTCGGTCGGCAGGCACGAAAGGGCGCGCCTGATACCTTTGACGTGGACGGCTATCGGGCGGCCCTGCTCAGGCTCAAGGCCCCTCAAGATGACACCGTCTACGTGCCGTATTTCGCCAGGGAGATAGAGGAACCGATCGCCAACGCCATTCCGGTAGGCCGCGAGGTCCAGTTGGTCATCAGCGAAGGCAATTACCTCTTGTTGCCTGAAGGCCCGTGGGCGAGGATCGCCGAGCTGTTCGATGACCGTTGGTACGTGGAGGTGAGCGGCACGACGCGGATGACGCGTCTTGTAGAGCGCCATCAGCGTTACGGCCGTACCCTCATCCAAGCCCAGGCGTGGGCCGAAACGGTGGACGAACCCAATGCCCGGTTGATAGAGCGTCACGCGGAACGCGCGGACTTTGCGCTGCCCTGGGACTGAGTCCCTGCTTTCAGCCAGCCACGCGCAGCGTCTGCACCAGAAGCGGCAAATCGGTCATGTCCGCGAACACCGAACGGGCGCCGGCAGCCAGCAGGCGCTCGGCGAGCCGCTCGTCGCAATGACTGCCACCAACAAAGCCCAGCACATGCATCCCCGCCGCCGCAGCGGCGGTCACACCCGCCACGCTGTCCTCTATCACAAGGCAGCGCATCGGGCTGATGCGCAGCCATCCGGCGGTGAACAGAAATACGTCCGGCTGCGGTTTGCCATGGGCCACCAAGGTACCACTGACCACATTGGGCATAAATCGCTCGTACAAACCCACGGTTTCCAGGCCCAGCTTCAGTTTGCTGGGGAAGCTGCTGGATGCCACGCCGATCGGCAAGTCGATCTGTTCAAGCGCCTCCACTAGCCCCGGCATGATTCGCAGTTCGCTAGCGTAGGCGTCTACCGTGCGCGCGTTCACTCGTTCGCGGTAATCGGCCGGGATCGGCTGCCCCCAGTCGAGCTCGATCTCGGCGCGCATCTCATGGTCGGGCCGCCCGGCATAGCGGGTGATGACCTGCTCCGTGGTGATGGGATAACCCATGGCAGTGAGCTCCTGGGCCGCGATCCGGCATACCAGAGTCTCGCTGTCGATGAGTACACCATCGCAGTCGAATATCAGCCCCTCGATGGGCAGCTGCTGGTGTTGTGTTAATGATGTCTCGGTCATGATGCCTCGCTCCAGTTGGAGTCCACGTACATGCCACTGGCTTGCAGGCGAAACAGGTTGAACAGACTGTGGGTGGTCGAGATCGGTGGTGTGCCGTATTTGCGCTCAAACGCCGTGATCGGACCTTCGATGCGGCTCAGGAAACGGCCGATGAATTGTTCAACCGTACTGATGGCCTCGGGGGTCGGGGCGCGGAAACGGGCCAGGATCCGGGCGATGGTGTCTTCGTTGGCTTCGAAGCGAGCCAGGATGGCGGCCGCCGCCTTATCCAGGTAATCCGTAACGTCCACGTCATGGACAAACGCAGCATAGGGTGGTTCAGCCAGCAGCAATGCTTCGACCCCATCGCGCATCTCGCTGATGATCTCTTCGGCGAACAGGCGATGGTCCGGGTGCTCTGCCAACCAGGCGTTGAGCTTGAGGTCGGCATTGCCCTCGGTTTCCTGGAAGGCGGTCAGGGCGATCAGCCAGTGGGAACCGTTGAGCAGCCAGCTTTTGATGTCTTTCTCGACCTCCAAGTGGTGGCTGAAGGTGGCTCCCGTCCCCTCGAGCAATTTCTCCAGGCCTTCGCTTTCCGGCCCCGTCTTGAGTTTCAGCGCAGCGTACTCTTCCGCCATCACCACCAAGGTCGGCACGCCGTCAATCTCGGCTTCTTCGAGCTCCACACAAACCCTGTCCACCAGGGCGTGAACACAACGGGTATGCGCGCGCGTCGTCTCGCTGACCACTTGGGCGAAGCGATCATGGTCAAGCACCTCGGTGGCACTGACGGTATTTTCGCAGGCGATCAGGTACAGGTCCCCAACGCGATCGGCTGTCCCTGCCTTTGCTTCACTCAGCGCGTTCAAGGCTTGAATCACGGGCTCGTAATGCTCTGCGGTCAATACGGAAGCAGTCGCCACCACCCCCTCCCCTGCACGAGGGCTCTGCTCAAGGATCCGCTCTACAATCCGCGGTATGTCCTCGCTGCTCTGGTAGGTGAAGAACCCATCATAAGTCACGCGTTCACGGACCTGACCGACGCCGCCCGGCGTCTTCAAAACATAGGTTTTGTGGGGATGATCCTGCAGCAAAGCGTTGCGCCGGGCTGGGTCCACGGCGGTCCCGCCGGTAGCGCTGCCCGCAGATACAGCACGATTGAGTATGAATAGCGAAGCGCCGTCTCGACGCAGTACGGGGGCCACCAGGCCCAAGCCAAGGCGCCCCGCCCCGAAATGAATGTGCAGCATATGCGTACCTCGCCCTGACATTAATGTCACTCAGTTCGCCTCGTGCAAGACGCACGGGGTATGAGTAATGGGCATGTAGGCGGGGGCAGCGGTTCATTAAGGCCATCTATCCGCACGACGACTGGCGCTGCGCTTGGCCGCGTGTCGGGGCTGCAAGCACGGTGCACGACTACTCGTGTTCTTGTCCCTGCGAGCTCAACCGTTAAGGCGCGCCCTCATAAAATCAATGAACGCCCGAAGTTTGCGCGGAACATGGCTGCGACTCGGGTAGTACAAGTAAAACGGCGATACGCCCGGCCACCAGGGTTCGAGCAGCGCTACTAGCGTGCCACTGGCAATGTCATTCTGTACCTGGGCTTCAAATGCACAGCCGATACCTGCTCCGGCGCGAACAGCCTGCATCAGGGTGTCGGAGTCATTGCTCATCAGCGGGCTGGGCGGTTGAATTTCGATCAGGTGCCCATCGCGGCTGTATTCCCATCGGTAGACGCCATCTGCCAAGCGAATATTGACGCAACGATGGTGGCGCAGTTCGTCAGGCGTACAGGGGGCCTCACGGCCCTGCAGATAGCTCGGCGCTGCCACAGTGGCAATACGGTGAGTACCCCCCATAGGCAGCGCCACCACATCCTGCGCAAGATATTCGCCGATGCGAAGCCCGGCATCGAAGCCGCCGGCGACCAGGTCCAGCAGCGCATTATCGCAATGGATCTCCAGGGTGATTTGCGGGTAGGCGTCCATGAACGCCGTCAGGTGAGGCATCAAGACAACATCGGCGGCAGTGCGCGAAACATTGAGCCGCAGTAAGCCGGTGGGCTTTTCACGCAGCTCGTTTACGTCTTCGATCGCCGAGGCGAGAGCGGCCAGGCCCGGTTGCGCGAACTCCAGAAAACGTTGACCCAGCTCGGTCAAGCCGACCCTGCGCGTGGAGCGCTCCAACAGCCGCACGCCAAGCCGACTCTCCAACGCGCGCAGCGTCTGTGAAAGGGCGGAGGGTGAAATACCCATGATTACAGCTGCCTTGGTGAAGCTACCGTACTTCGCTACTTGAGCGAAGGCAGCGATGCCAGGCAGAAGATCCGGCCGTATAGCGCCATTGTGAAGCAGCGCTTCATACTGCATGGCAATTACACCTATCAATGGAAAAGATCGACGAGACTACCATGCGCTCTGACATTCATCTGAAGGGTTGGGTATGAGCCGGTTAATCGGGAAAGTGGCAATCATCACCGGGGCTTCAAAGGGCATCGGGGCAGGTATCGCTGAAAGACTGGCGGCCGACGGCGCGGCAGTCATCATCAACTACTCGCGCAGCGCTGAAGATGCTGAGCGCGTGGTTCAACGAATTGCGGCGGCGGGCGGCAAAGCTATAGCCCATAAGGCGGATATTTCACAGCCTGCCGAAATCGGGCCGCTGGTCGATGCCGCCATTCAAGCTTTTGGCCGTCTGGATATTCTGGTCAACAACGCTGGCATATATCAGCCGGATTCGCTTGAAGAACTGAGTGCTGAAAGCTTCGATAAACACTTCAACCTGAACGTGCGCGGGCTGTTGTTAACCACCCAAGCAGCCGCCCGGGTGATGGAAGCCGGTTCGGCCATAGTCAATATCAGTTCAGGGCTGGCCCACAGCCCCTACCCCCAGGTTCATGTGTATTGCGCCACCAAAGGCGCGGTCAACACCCTGACCCGCTCGCTCGCAATGGAACTTGGCCCCCGTGGCATTCGTGTGATCGGCGTCGCGCCGGGATTCGTTCACACCGAAGGCAATGCAGAATCCGCGCAAGGAATGGACGAGTTTTTCATCGCCAAAACGCCGCTCGGTCGTGTCGGCAAGCCTGCCGACATTGCCGGGGCCGTGGCATTCGCGGTATCCAACGATTCCGCGTGGGTGACGGGCAGCACGCTGGATGTGGCAGGTGGAATGGTTTTCTAGGCAGGCCTTGCACTGCCGGTTGTGGAATTGGACGGGCCGTTGCGTATTTTGCCTCCTTGCGTCGGGCGCGCCACACCGCACGACGCATTCAAGGATATGCATTACATCGAGATGATCGTCGCAGAGGACTCCGTGGGTCGGAACCGCCGTTTTTTAAAGCCTCACTGAAGCTTGCGCCGATCAACAGCACCAGGCGGTCAACTCCGGCCGCTCCAGGCAAGGCGACCAATCGATTAGGCTGATGATTACTATCGAACGCTCCGTCTGCCTGGCTCCGAATCCGTCCCTCTATAATCGCCTCCCCTTTTCGCCGCCCCTCCGCCTGCCTACAGGCGAGGCTCCCTTCCGGAACCTGACACCATGCCAACCACCTCTCAGGCCGCTGATGGTCTACTCGAACATAATCAACGAAGCGTCAAACAGCAGTGGCTGGCGATTCTCTCAGTCGCCGTAGGTGCCTTCGCGCTGGTTACCAGCGAGTTTCTCCCGGTGGGTGTGCTCAACGATGTTGCCAGCGACCTCGGCATCAGTGCAGGTCGCGCCGGGCTGATGGTGACCCTCCCCGGCATAATGGCCGCCCTAGCCGCCCCCTTCCTGTCTGTGGCCATCGGCGCCATGGACCGCCGCTACCTGCTCATCGGCTTGACGTTGATAATGATCATTGCCAACTCGGTGGTGGCTTACGCCAGCGACTTCAACCTGTTGCTGCTGGGCCGTGTATTACTGGGCGTCAGTATCGGCGGGTTCTGGGCCACTGCCATTGCCCTGAGCGGCCGCCTCGCCCCGAAGGGAGTCGGCGTAGCCCAAGCCACCTCGATCATCATGGTCGGAGTGACTTTGGCGACCGTGCTTGGCGTGCCCGTGGGAACATGGCTGAGTGGCCTGATGGGCTGGCGCATGACCTTTCTGGTAACTGCACTGGTTGGCATACCGGTACTGCTGGCGCAGATTTTCCTGTTGCCACGGCTCTACCCGGACAAGGCCATCCGCATCGTTGATCTCCCGGCATTGTTTATCAATCCACAAGCTCGGGTCGGGTTGATCGCAGTATTGCTGATCGGCCTCGCGCACTTTGCCGCGTATACCTATGTCGCGCCGTTCTTCAAAGGAAATGCAGGCTTCGACGGGCCAACAATTGGTTCGTTGCTGCTGCTCTATGGCGTGGCCGGCGTGATCGGTAATATCTTTGCCGGCTTCGCCGCCAACCGCAGCGTGCGTAATACCTTATTGCTGGTCGCACTGATGATCGGCATCAGCACCGCACTGTTCCCCTACTTCGCCACTGGCATGACCGGCGCGGCGATGCTGATCGCGCTTTGGGGCTTCGCCTTCGGCGCCTTCCCGGCCTGCGCCAGTATCTGGATGTTCGTCGTAGCGCCCAAGGATGTTGAACGAGGCATGCCCCTGTTTGTCGCCTTGTTCCAGGTGATCATCGCGTTGGGCTCATTCTTTGGCGGCCAGATCGTCGACCACCTGGGCAGCTCCGTTTTATTGGGTCTGACCACGGCGCTGGTGGCCTGCGGTTTTGTTACGGTGCTTGTGCTGGGACGTAACGTCAGCAATAACCTGGCAGCCCAACCCGGCTGAACCGATCGATGTCATCAGCCTTAGTGGCGACGGTCCGATTCCAACCGTCGCTATCAAGCTGTTTCTCCGCCCGCTACGCCACGTTCCAGCACAAAACGGTGGACGAACATTCGCCCTGTTCTCGGTGGCGGCAGTTCTGGCCGGTGCGCCTCCATCGGAGCCGCGTGGGCATCTTCGTTTTGCTGGCGAGAGCCGGCTTACAGGCGTGATTATTGTTGCTGATTTCCCACCACCAGCCTCTTCGCTGCCAAAGCCACTCCCAATTCGATTGTATGGAATCTGAAAGCGCTTGCATGACGCGGTCTCTTTGGGAGGCAGCTTGCTGGCGATTGCTGTCCGTCACAAGGGGACAGCTATCAATCCAAAGCGGACATTGATCGATGACTACAACGGGCCAAAAGCGAGGGCATGATTGTCTACGAAACCCAGGGCGATTCATCCTGGATGACCGATGGCCTTAAGGAAATGTCGGTTGTGTCGATAGCTACAGACTAAGCTCCCAAATGATGGCATTACTATGGCCCAGCGCTTTTTACGTCGCTTCTTGAGCCTCCACCAAGCGTGGTTAGACTTTCTCGTCATCGCCTGTTTGGGCACTTGTGTGCTTTGGGCTGGCATTCACCTTGACCTTTATGAAGCACTTGCTCGCTTCAATAGCCTGCACGAGAGTTGGCAGGCAGACGAATTCTTCCTGGGCTTCGTCGTCATGGGCTGGTGTGGCTTTGTCTTTGGTATCCGAAGGGTCTATGAGCTTCGCAAGGAAATTGTCGGTCGACGTCTGGCTGAAAAAGCTGCCATCGATATGGCCATCCATGACACCTTGACGCGGTTGCCCAACCGCAGAGGGCTGGACCTGGAGTTCCATTCACGCAGACTGTGTCCTGATGATCCTTTCTTTCTTGTACTGTTTGACCTTGATGGCTTTAAATCCGTAAACGATGTCTATGGCCATAGCTATGGCGATCGGCTGCTGCAGGAATTGGCAAACCGTATCAGTACAAGCTTACCAAGCGGTGATTTCGCCTGCCGTCTGGGTGGGGATGAGTTTGCACTGATCATTCGGTCTGCAAAAACAGCCGAATCGGCTCGTCTTTTGCTCGACCAACTCGCCTCGTTGATTTCAAGCCCTATGGTATTTGACTCCGTACGTCTCTGCACAGCAGGCACATATGGCGTTGCGCAGTTTCCCAAAGACGGGATGGACCTTAGCAGCTTGCTCCGTCGTGCCGATCTCGCGCTGTACCAGGGTAAGCATGACGGCAAGAATGCAGTTCGGTTTTTCGATCCGAGTCGGGATTTGCATCTGGAAGAGCAATCCCAAGTAGTGCAGTTGCTGCGCGAAGCACTCGATAACGGCTATCTGAGCTTGGCATATCAGCCAGTTGTTGCTCTGGAGGACGAGCGCATTGTTGGCTTCGAGGCCTTGGCCCGCCTGAATCATCCCGTGCATGGGCCGATTTCACCCTTACATTTCATCCCTGCTGCGGAGCGATCCGGTCTGATGCGCGAGCTCACCACGTTATTGCTGGAACGAGCCTGCCGGGAGGCAACAGCTTGGCCTGAGCACCTCTGTCTGGCATTCAACCTGAGCGCACTGGACCTTCGTGATGAAGGTCTCGTCAACCGGGTGCGGAGCGCATTGCAGCGAAGCGGTTTCCCGCCGGAGAGGCTCGAACTGGAAGTGACCGAAACAGCCGTGGTGAGCGATATGGGATTGGCAAGCAAGCACATGGAGGCGCTGCGTGACATGGGCATCCGTATCGCCATGGACGATTTCGGGACAGGCTATTCCAGCTTGGCTCAACTGGCTCACTTCAATTTTGACAAACTTAAAATAGATCGCACCTTCATCAGCACAGTTCTTGAAAACGACAAAAACGCCCGCATCGTCCGGGCCGTCCTTCATCTGAGTAAAGGACTGGGCCTGCCAGCTGTTGCGGAGGGTGTTGAAACGCACGGACAAGCGCAATGGCTGAATGAAGCAGGCTGCTCCCTGGCGCAAGGGTTTCTGTTCAGTGAGCCGCTTTCGGAAACGCGCCTAAGGGAGCTGCTGGGATCGTTATCAAAATCTGATAATGAAGCGATCAACCCCGGCGCAACTGAATGGCCCCTGGTTTCCTAGAAAGCCTTTCCGGGCGGCTGGAACAAACCTTTAGATCCGGCGCGTACATCCTGACGTCCCGCCAGCGAAACTGCGCTTTTCACTTACGGATCAGCCTACTGATTGAGCCATGCCGGCGTTATTCGATTGGTCCGCCATGCTTGCCTGATCCAGCCCAAGAAGAGACGCAGACCTCCCTGACCTTGCCAAACCAGGCGCTCTCTCATCCGGCCTATCGCGTCGGATTGCAAAGCCTTCCGATTATTTGGATGAGCGCGTAAAACCCGCCTTGCAAAAGCAGCGGACGACCAACTGGAAAGATTTCTATTTTATCGAACGTAACTGTCGGAATTAGTCGGCTATTAAGTAAAGCCACGGGATGACAATATTTTCCCCACAACAGCTCTTCACCCTGAAGCGCTGAACGAACAGGAATCTACCCTCATGGCTCAAGCAGCAATCATCTCAAGCTCTTCGGTCGCAACCTCCACTAACCTGAACAGCACCGCCTCATTGGTCGGGCGCATTTTTTTAAGCGCAATCTTCATTCTTTCCGGTGTATCCAAAATTGGTGCTCCCGCCATGATGATTGGCTACATCGGCTCTGTCGGGCTCCCGTTTCCACAGCTGGCGCTGGCTCTGGCGATCGCCGTCGAAATCCTGGGCGGCGCCGCGTTGATCGCCGGTTACCGCACTCGGACCACAGCTGCCGTGCTGGCGATTTTCAGCGTCTTTACCGCTCTGATTTTTCATAGCGCTCTGGCGGACCAGAATCAGTTCATCCACTTCTTCAAAAATATCGCCATGGCAGGCGGGCTCCTGCAGATCGTCGCCTTCGGCGCTGGGCGCTTCAGCCTCGATGCGCGTCGCCACTAATCGAATCGCCGGTACGTTCAACACGGCCGGCCAACCTTGATCTCGCAACGGAGACACAGTTATGAAAGCCATCCAGGTAGCACAGTACGGCCAGGCAGAAGCTCTGGAGCTCAAAGAGGTCCCGGATCTGGCACCCAACGACGATCAGGTTCTAGTCAACGTCGCTGGTAGCGGGATAAATCCGATCGACTGGAAAATCCTCTCAGGTGCCATGAAGCAATTCATTCCTCTACCACTGCCCTACACGCCAGGTGTAGAGGTCTCGGGGACTGTCGCCGCGATCGGCAAGAACGTCAGCGACTTCGCGGTTGGCGACAAGGTGTTCGGTTTCATCGGGATCGTCGGCGGGTATGCGACTCAAGCGCTTTCGACAGCGGATCGGCTTGCGCACGCCCCGACAAACTTGTCGCTGGAACAGGCAGGTGGCGTTCCTGCCGCGGCTCTCACTGCCTGGCAAGCCTTGCATGAACACGCCGCAATAGAGGCAGGCCAAAAAGTCCTTATCCACGGCGGCGCAGGTGGCGTCGGCAGTTTCGCAATCCAGATGGCCCACCTTGCCGGCGCTTATGTAATCGCAACCAGCTCCGCAAAGAACCACGACTATCTTCGGTCTCTTGGCGCAGACGAGGTAATCGACTACACCTCGGCAAAATTCGAGGACAGCGTTGCTGACGTCGATGCCGTAATCGATCTGGTGGGCGGAGACACTCAGGCCCGCTCCTGGAGCGTTATCAAACGGGGTGGCGTTCTGGTCTCGCCGGTCAGCGCACCTGCGGCAGAAAAGGCCCGCGAATACGGCGTCAGCGGCAAAAACTTCGCTACTCGCTCCGATGGTCGCCAGCTTGCAGAAATTGCCGCGCTCTTTACAGCCGGCAAGCTACGACTTGAGGCTCAGGTGGTACCGCTTACAGAAGTTATCGACGCGGTGAAACAGAGCTGGGCCGGACACACCCGCGGCAAAATCGTACTTGATGTCAGCCGTTGAAACCCTGCAGAACATAGCGTCCGTCTTGTTGCCGACCGTGGTGCGTGGCGTTGGGGCGAACCCAACGCCAGAATTACAGAACAGCGGGCAAATCAAAACGAGACGTGGCTCGATTCGCCCCGTGCAGGGATCACGGCAAGCTCTTGAAAGTCAGCGCGAAGCAATTCAGGGAGATTCCATGACCGTTTCGACACGCATCCGGCCCCATGTCATGGGCATGATTCTGATGGGCTCGGTCGGACTGGTGTTTGCCGCGCACGACACGCTTTCCAAGACGTTGATCATGTCGCTGCCGGTGATATTCGTGGCTTGGGTCAGGTATCTGATTCACAGCTGTATTATCAGCACCGTAGTGCTTGCCGGGAAACAGCGGGCTTTCCCGAAGACTCAACGCCCCTGGCTTCATCTGTGCCGCGCGTTGTGTCTGTTGGCCGACAGTCTCACGTTCATGTACGGCCTGACCCACGTACCGCTGGCCGAATCTACCGCGCTGGTTTTTCTGGCTCCGGCTTTCGTGACGATTCTTTCACCCCTCGTGTTTGGCACTCGGATCAGCAGATCGCAGTGGCTGCCAGTAATCATCGGCTTTGTCGGTGTCATTGTGATCATCAATCCGCAAGGCCAGGGATTCACGCCTTGGATGTTGTTCCCGCTGGCCACGGCATTCTTCTTCGCCCTGTATCAGATACTCACGCAACTGGCGGGCGAACAGGACAGCGCGTCCACCAGCAGTTTCTACGTCGGGGTCTTTTCCACGCTCATTCTCACGGTCTTGATGCCGTTTTACTGGGCGGAGGCCAGCGCGGTTCAATGGGCCCAGCTGTCTGTGCTGGGAGGCCTGGGGCTTGCTGCGCACTTTCTGATTTCGAAATCCTACAGCTACGCATCCTCGGCGGTGCTTGCTCCGTTGGGCTATCTGCAGATCGTCTTTGCGACTTTATTCGGGATCGTCGTATTTGCCGACTACCCGCCCGCCTCGTCCATTATCGGAATCGCTCTGGTACTGCTCAGCGGATTGCTCGTTTACGGAAGAAGCAGCAGGACCTGAGGTGCTCGGGAAAGTCCCGCGCAAACGTTGGCAACTTAATAAGCGCAGGGACCAATAAGATAACGGGCTTCTAAAACCAATGCAGGCGCTGACACTAGCCGCCTGTCTACTGCCGAGGTTACAGCTCTAGTTCACAGCGAAAAATCCGAGAATCATCAAGAAAGAACATATTTACGAAATATCCGGGGCTCATGCTCCTGATCAACCCGACTTGTAAACCCCAGACTCTTGGCCAAACCTTCCATGGCTTGGTTATTTGCTGAGTCCATGGAGGATATCTTGTTGAAACCTCGACGGGTGGCGGTATCCATTAAATGCTGTATCAGCAGGCTCGCCACACCCTTGCGCTGCCAGCGTTCAGATACAGCGACGGCGAACTCGCAATGGGCATCGCCCTCGTACGCGCCATAACGCGCCGTACCAATCTGTGCGATCTGACCGCCTTCATGCACCAAGGCAACGAACGCCATGCGATTGTGATGACTGACATCCATCAGCTGATCATGCATTCCTTCCACGCTGTCACTAAAGGAGGCAAGAAAACGAAAGTGCGGCGTATCTTTTCCAAGGGTATTCAAAAAAGCCAGATCCTGTTCCCGGTTGGATTCACGCAACTCGCGGATAAGGATCGGGGTGTCGTCCTTCAATGTCTCAAGCCAGTACTCGCCTTCTTTCAGTTCGGCGGTTTCATCATTAAAGCGTCTGATAATACCTGCATCATAAGTCATGTCATGCAATCCGGATGGCGTCTAGATTCTTTAGGTGCTCATTCTCCAGCACAGTCCGGCGCCAAGGGCCTGGCGGCCGTACTGGCTTAACGCCTGAAATAAAGGACAGCCGGTCCGGCGCTGCGCACACTCATGGAACCTTGCCTGAACGCCAGCCTCGCATGATCAGGATCAGTGAGGGCACCCCATGACAACGGAGCACACATTATTGCGGCAACGTAAGGTGCTGGCGGAGTTCGGCGAGCTGGCGCTGGTATCGGAGGATCTTGACCACGTCCTGAACGAGGCGTGTCGGCTGGTCGGTGAAGCGCTGCAAACTCACCTGGCAAAGTTCATGTTGCTGGAAGACGACGGCGTGACATTTCTGGTGAGCAACGGCGTGGGCTGGACCCCTGGCGTGGTAGGCAACGTTCGGGTTCGGGCGGACGCAGGTACTTCGGAGCGTTACTCGCTCGATATCGACGCGCCGATCATTTCGCCGGACGTGGCTACCGAACAGCGCTTTTGGTATCGCCCATTCCTGCATGAAAACGGCGTCAAAGCATTCGTCAATGTCCTGGTGTCCGGCGCGTCCGATAGGCGGCCGTTCGGCATCTTCGAGGTCGACAGTCGCACCCCTCGGCAATTTACCGAAAGCGATGTCGATTTCCTGCGCAGTTACGGAAACCTGCTCAGCGCGGCGTTCAAACGCACCCGCGCCCTGCGGGCCATGCATCTGACGGAGAAAAAGCTGCGTGAGAGCGAACGGCATTACCGGATCGCAGCCGAGCTGAATCCGTTATGGCCCTGGACGGCGGCGAGTGATGGTTCGGTATTGTCACTGGATCAGCGCTGGTACGAATACACCGGGCTCACGCCGGAGCAGACACTGGGCCGGGGTTGGTTGAACGTTGCGCATCCGGATGATCGGACATCGTTGGCCCGGCTGTGGCACCAGTCGCTTTCGACGCTGCAGCCGTTCGATCTGCAGATCCGCCTGCGCAACCGGGCCGGAAATTATCACTGGTTCCGGGTGCGGGCGCTGTGCAGCCTAAGTGACGCCGGAGCCTGCGAGCAGTGGTATGGCACAGTGGAAGATATCAACGACCGCTTGCAACTCGAAAGCGCGCTGCGGGACTGGAACGATCTCCTTGAAGACCGCATCGCTCAGCGCACCGAGCAACTGGAAGCCGAACAGCACGAGCGCGCCCTCGCGGAGGCGAAGCTGCGACAAAGCCAGAAAATGGAAGCTGTCGGCCAATTGACGGGAGGCATCGCCCACGACTTCAACAATTTACTGGCGGGCATCACTGCCAGCCTGGAAATGATGCAGCGGCGTATCGACAGGGAACGTTTCGATGAACTGTCCCGCTACACCACAACCGCCATGACGTCGGCGACTCGCGCGGTAGCCTTGACCCAGCGGCTGCTCGCGTTTTCGAGACGGCAATCGCTCCAGCCGGTGGTACTGGAGCCGCGCACAGTAGTGGCAGGCCTGGAAGAAATGATTCGCCGTTCGGTCGGCCCCGGCATTGCCGTCGAGTGCTCGTTCAGAGGCGGCGACCGGGTACAGTGCGATCCCAACCAACTGGAGAACGCCGTCCTCAATCTGTGTATCAACGCGCGCGACGCCATGCCCAACGGCGGCACCCTGAAGTTGAAGGTCGAACGCCGTGTCGTCAACGCAACCGCTTCGGCCGAGATCATGATCCCGGCTGGTGCCTATGCGACCATTTCGGTTTCCGATACCGGGACCGGCATCAAGCCGGAGGTGCTGCCCCGGGTTTTCGAACCTTTCTACACCACCAAGAAAATCGGCGAAGGGACAGGCCTGGGCCTTTCTATGATTTACGGGTTCACCCAGCAGTCCGGCGGACAGGTCAGGATCCACAGCACGGAGGGAGTCGGCACCACGGTGACCATGTATTTCCCCGTGGTGAACCTGGAACCGACCAAGGAGGAAGGCGCGGCAGCCGTTGAAGTGGACGATCTGGCCCGGGCGCGGTCCGCCCAGACTATTCTGCTGGTCGACGACGAAACGGCAATCCGCCAGACCGTGTCCGAGTTGCTGACGGAGCTGGGTTATCGGGTCATCAACGCCGTCGACAGCGTTTCGGCGCTGAAGCAGGCCGACAGGCTCAGCCATATTGACCTGCTGCTGACAGACATAGGTCTGCCCGGCACCACGAACGGCGTCAGCCTGGCGGAACAGTTCGAGAGCCGATACCCGGGTATCAAGATCCTGTTCATCACAGGCTTCGCGGGCGGTTCGTCGCTGGTCTCTGTCAGCTCGACCCGGCAACTGTTGACCAAACCGTTCAGTCTGACCGAACTCTGCAAACGCGTGGACGCACTAATTAATGACGAGTGATGCCGAGCGGGCGGTACCGCCCGCCGTCATCAGCACAAACTTCCCAAACCCGCTCCATGGACACCCTTGATCGGATGAGACCCCGGCTGTCACAAAACCGCCACAAACAGCTTTTAGCCTGACGAGACCCCTGCATTCAAAGCGCTGGTTGCGGATCTGGCTGCACAATGTTTCGCACTTCGCGCGTTCCCAGAAAATCATGAGGCGCGAATATGAACTCGCTGAACCACTACGATGAGTACCCGGACAAGCGACAGATGCAGAGCGCACTGGAAGAACTGCGCGTGCTGCGCGATGACATTCATCAGGCCGCCAAGGGCGCGACCAGCCTTGACGTCCATCCAGATTTTCAGGCCGGCGCGGCCAATCTGCTGAGTTATCTGGCCCTGCGTCGCAACGACCTGCGACCGCTGCAAACCCGGCTGGCCGCACTGGGCCTGTCGTCGTTGGGCCGCTGCGAGGCGGCGGCGCTGGAAACCGTCGACCAACTGATCGCGGTTCTGGAGCGGCTGACCGGCGAGCAGACCCTGGTTCCCCGATCCTGCCCGGCAACAGCTCGCGACAACACGCCCACAGCCCTTGAACAGCACGCTTTGGCACTGTTCGGTGAAACACCGGCCGAGCGAGCGGTACGCATCATGGTGACCATGCCCGGCGAAGCGGCCGATGATCCGATGCTGATCGAGCAGATGCTGTTGGCAGGCATGAACTGCCAGCGTATCAACTGCGCGCATGACGGACCTGAGGTCTGGGCGCGGATGATTGAACACCTGCGCACTGCCGCAAAGAAGCTGGGCACGCCGTGTCAGGTCGTGATGGATCTGGCCGGCCCCAAGGTGCGAACCGGTCCGCTGGCGCCGGGCCCTTCGGTGCTGAAGGTCAAACCGGTCAGAGACGCTTTCGGTCAGGTGATCCGCCCTGCTCGTCTGCTGCTGACCAGTGACTTGCCCGAGTGCACACAGGGCCCTTCAATCCAGGTGGCACGCAAATGGCTCGCGGCGCTCAAGACTGATGACCGCATCAGCTTCAAGGACAGCCGCCAGTCCAGGCGTCGCATGCGTATTGTCGAAGCGACCGACCAGGGCTGTTGGGCCGAGCTGGAACAGACCGCCTACTTCGCGCCGGGTACCCGCCTCAAGCTCAAGGGCGCCGGCGCACGAATCAAGACCTCACGGCTCAAGGCGGTGCCCGAGCGAGAGCAGCCCATCCATCTGCAGGAAGGCGATTACCTGATCCTGACGCGTGAAGCCAGTGAAGGACGGCCAGCTGCACTGGGCAACGAAGGTCAGGTATTGAGGCCCGCGCACATCGGCTGCACTTCGTCCGTCGCGTTCGACGCCGTATTGCAGGACGAACCGGTGTGGTTCGATGACGGCAAACTCGGCGGTCATGTGGTTTCCCGGGATGACGAACGCATCGAGGTGCTGATCACCCACGCGCCGGACGGAGCCAAACTGCGCGCCGACAAGGGCATCAATCTGCCGCTGACCGACCTGCCGCTGCAAGCGTTGTCGGGTGAGGACATCGATGCGTTGGAGTTTGCCGCCACACATGCAGACATCGTCGAGCTGTCGTTCGTCAACACCGCCGAGGATGTGCGCAACCTGCTCGCCCATCTGCAGCGCCTGAACGCCATGCGCCTGGGCGTGGTGCTCAAGATCGAGACGCGCCGCGGCTTCGAGAATCTGCCCGAATTGCTGCTGGCCGGCATGCACCACCCGCGGCTGGGCGTGATGATTGCCAGAGGTGATCTGGCGGTAGAAACCGGCTTCGAACGCACCGCCGAGCTGCAGGAAGAAATGCTCAGCCTGTGCGAAGCCGCGCATGTACCCGTCATCTGGGCCACGCAGGTGCTGGAAACCCTGGCCAAGAGTGGCCGGGCGACACGCGCCGAAATGACCGACGCGGCAATGGGTGTGCGCGCCGAGTGCGTCATGCTCAACAAAGGTCCGCATATCCTCAGGGCGATCAGCGCTCTGGACGACGTACTTCAGCGCATGCAAACCCATCATATGAAGAAGCGCGCAATGATGAGAAAGCTTGGCGTCGCGGTGGCTTCACCGGTGGTGGCCGCAACGCAGCGGTCGCGCAAAGCCAGGCCCAAAGCTTCAATTACATGACGGGAACCTGCATCGCCTGCCGTGTTCCAACCTGTTCCCGATTCATCATCCCGTCGCGCCATCAGCGCGCGACGGGCGCGGCACGCCGCATCTCTTACGAACGTTATCCCTTGCGGCCTTGAGTGGCTGCCTACGCTGGGGTAATGTCATTCAACCGCACAGGACAGAGCACGCACATGACCTCCAAGCTGGAACAACTCAAGCAATTCACTACCGTCGTTGCCGACACCGGCGACTTTGACGCCATTGCCCGCCTGAAGCCTCAGGACGCAACCACCAACCCTTCATTGCTGCTCAAGGCCGCTTCCAGCGAAAGCAATGCGCAACTGCTGGCCGAAGCGTTCAGCGGCAGCAAGGGCGACATCGGTCTGGCCAGCGACCGCTTCGCCGTTGCTGTCGGTCGCAAGATTCTTGAAGTGGTGCCGGGCCGCGTTTCGACTGAAGTCGATGCGCGTCTTTCGTTCGATACCTCGGCGATGATCGAGCGCGGCGAGCGCCTGATCAGCCTTTATGAAGAGGCCGGGGTGAATCGTGACCGCATCCTGATCAAACTGGCCTCGACCTGGGAAGGCATCCGCGCTGCCGAGAAACTGGAGAAGGATGGCATTCAGACCAACCTCACCCTGCTGTTCTCCTTCGCGCAGGCCGTTGCCTGTGCCGAGGCCGGGGTATTTCTGATCTCGCCATTCGTGGGCCGTATCTACGACTGGTACAAGAAATCGTCGGGCAAGGATTATGTCGGCGCGGAAGATCCGGGCGTGCAGTCGGTCACCCGCATCTACAACTACTACAAGGCCAATGACTTCAAGACCGTAGTAATGGGCGCCAGCTTCCGTAACCTGAGCCAGATCGAACAGCTGGCCGGCTGCGACCGCCTGACCATCAGCCCGGATCTGCTCAAGCAGCTGGCTGAAGACACCGGTTCTCTGGAGCAGAAACTCGCCCCGGGCAACGCGGGCGAACCACGCCAGAGCCTGACCGAAAGCCAGTTCCGCTGGGATTCGAACGAGGATGCGATGGCGACCGAGAAGTTGTCCGAAGGCATTCGCCAGTTTGCCCGCGACCAGGAAAAACTCGAAGCATTGCTCGCCGCCAAGGCTTGAATGCGGTAATCGAAAAAGGGCGACACCTTTGCGGGTGTCGCCCTTTTTTATCGGCTTGACTCTGTAGGAGCGCGCTTGCCCGCCACTGCGTACTGCCGGGCGATAGGCTTCTGTCAGCCGGTCGCAGGCAAGCGCGCTACTGCCAGCGGCGTGATATGACGCTTAGCGCTGGCCTTCCAGCGCATTCACCAGATCATGGAACGCTTCCCGGTTGGAGTCGTTCAAGCCCATGAGGATCTTGTGCGCTTCCAGAACCTTGGCCTTGACCACATCCTCGCGCTGATCCTGCGACGGGAGATCGGTCAGGCAATCAGGACAGGGGATCGGCCGATCAACGATGTTGAACACCTGATCGAAGCCCATCGACTGCAACAGGCGGGTAATATCTTCGTGTGTGGTCACCAGCGTGGGCAGCAAGCCCACCTTTTGCCGTGACAGGATCGACAGCTTGGCCAGCAGCCCGAGCGTCGTGCTGTCGATGCTGCGAGTTTCGGTCAAATCGATCACCACAGCCGAGAAGTTCAGAGCCGTGAAAATTCGCTCGATCGTTGCATCCAAAGCCGAACACAGCGTCAACCGCACCTCGCCTACGAACTTGAGGACGAAGGTGCCTTCCTGCTCGGCGAACTGGATTCTACCGGTACTCATTCAAGATTCCTGCTTAACACTAACAAGGCGATATCATCCGGCATCTCCCCTAGCGTTGCCAATTCAAAAACCTGCCGCAGACCATCCAGGCTGCCGCCGGCCGTCTTCACCAATTCTGGCAGAACGGCCTCTTTCTCCTTGAGTGTATCACCGGGTAACAAGTCCAGTATGCCGTCGGACAGCATGGTCAGACTGAACGAAGCCGGCAGATCCAGCTCATGGTCCTGATAAGTTGCCTCATTGAACAGCCCCACCGGCAGGCCACGACCCTGCAGATAGGTGGCTTCACCGGCGCTGTACATCACCGGCAGAGGCAAGTGCCCGCCGACTGCGTAAGTCAGCTTACCGCTTTCTTCATCGATCACACCGCCGACCATCGTGACATGCTTGCCCAGCTTGCAACTGATCAGACCACGGTTGATGTGGCCGAGCACGTCAGACGGCTTGAACTCCGGAAGGTTTCCACCGCGCTTGGACTCGAACAGCAGGCGCGTGGTCATGAACTTCAGCAGTACTGTGATGAACGCCGATGACGCACCGTGACCGGACACGTCCGCCAGGTAGAACGCAACCCGCCGCTCATCGACCCGGAAATAGTCCACGAAATCGCCGGACAGATAGAGCGACGGAATGATTTCGTGCGCGAACTGGAACTCGTCGATGGCCCAGGGGCTGATCGGCAGCATGTTCATCTGCACCTGACGCCCGGCGTCCTGGTCCTCCTGCAACAGATGCAGGCTCGCTTCCAGTTCGCGATTGGCCGTTTCCAGCTTTTCGCGATAGACCTGGTTTTCCTTGAGCAGCCGCGAGCGATCCAGCGCACGTCGTACGGAATGTTCGAGTACCGCCAGGTCCTGCAACGGCTTGATCAGGTAATCGGCCGCACCGAAACGCAAGGCCTCGACCGCGTCGCTCATGACACCGGCGCCGGACACAACAATGACCGGCGTTTGCGGGCAAATGTGGGTCACCTGACGAATCAGCTCCAGGCCACCCATCTGCGGCATGCGCAAATCGCTGATGACCAGATCCGGCCGTTGCTCCTCGAATATCTGTAATCCCTGCAGGCCGTTACTCGCTTGCAGGACGCTGAACCCACTGTCTTCCAAATAGGCGGCAAGGCTTGCCCGCACTACTTCGTCGTCGTCGATAATCAGCAGCGTAGCACTGGATTTTGGCATGTGGGCAAACGGCGCCAGATCAGGTTGGTGTAGGCGGCCCGGTTAACCGGGACCTGCTTACTGGATTCGCTTCTAGCCTCTCTGCAATGACTTTCGACGGCAATAACGCCGGTGTCGGTGTCTCAGAGGTGCCCTTCAAGGCGCAGACGGTACTCCCATCCGACAAGCGTTTCAAGCGTATGGCCGTACCGGTACTGCGTCTTTACATCGCAAATCACCGGGAGTTATAAGAACCCTGACCTCAGCAACCAAAGTGAAGGATGAGACATGAGCCGAACCGATCGCGACTACGAGGAAAAACGGGATTACATCCGCATGCGCGTTGACGCGGATGTGAGTCTGATCCACGCCGGGCAGGTGATTCCGGCCATCTGCATCGATCTTTCCAGCTCCGGCATGCAGGTCCAGGCGCCGCGTTCGTTCAAGATCGGGGATCGATTGAGCGTGCGGATCGATTCGGATCACCCGGCGCTCAGCGGTCTGGAAGCCGATACCGAGGTCGTCTGGGTTACCGATCAGGAAGGCGGCGGGCAGAAACTGGGCTTGTCCATCGTTGCGATGCACTGAGCGCCGGGGGTGCTCGTTTGGGCACCGGTTCACACTTTCAGCAAAAAGGCGACCTCAGGTCGCCTTTTTTTCATTTCGACAAACATCCCGGCCATTAAAAGTCGTCTTCGACCTGGCCATCCTTCACCTTGAATTCGCGATTCTGCAGGTAAGCGTTACGGATGAAAGTGTATTTGTCGCCGCTGATCATGCGCTCGGCAGGCAGCAGGCTGGCGCGGGTATCAACCATATTCACGCCCAGCGCCGAGTTACGGGTCGGAACGTGATCGATATAGCGATAAGGCGTGGCGTAGCTGTCAGGCACCCGCGAGAAGGTATCGCGCACGGTGCTCGGGCCCAGCAGCGGCAGCATCACGAACGGCCCGCTCGGCACGCCCCAATAGCCCAGCGTCTGGCCAAAGTCTTCGTCGTTGCGTTGCAGGCCCATGTGGGTGCCGACGTCAATGAAGCCCAGCAGGCCGAACGTGGTGTTGAAGATCAGGCGCGCGCTGTCGACGCCCGCGGCGGCGGGTTTGGCTTGCAGCACGTTGTTGGCAAGGTTGCCGACATCACCGATGTTGTTGAAGAAGTTGTGCACGCCGTCTTCCACGAACTGTGGCGCGACGTACTGGTAACCCTGCGCAATCGGCTTCAGGGTGTAAGTGTCGAGCACGTCGTTGAAACGGAAGATCGCACGGTTGACGCCTTCCCATGGGTCGTCCTCGGCTGCCTGCACGGCAACAGGAACCAGCGCGATACCGGCGCAGATGGAAAGTTGAGCCAGACGTTTCATGAAGCCTGCACCAGTCACGGGCATAGCGGACACTCCTTATCGAAATAGTGACGCGGGCGCTGCGCCCCACACGCGAGGTCGGCAGTATAAAGCGTTCCGCTGGAAATAAGGCAGTTCTGTCAGTGCCGCAAAGTCGATAAACACCTTCATCGGTCGTTCATCCGACTGTCATCTAAGGCCGGTAGCGTGCGTGGGTATTTCAGGGATATTCCCAATGCTTGCGCCGGCCGCCATTCCCCTGCCTGTCTTCCCCGCCCTGGTGTTCGGCCTTAGCGGCTGTCTGGTTGACTTCGGTGCGCAGGCTGCGCGCCAGCGCTCCGATCATCATTCGGAGGATTGGGCGCAGGCCACGCCCGGCGCGCTGGAGATACTCAAGGCACTGAACCATCAAGGCGTTCCGTGCGCCTGGATTGATGAGCTGCCCGAGGACCTGAGCCAGAGGCTCGCTCGCCCGCTCGGCACCTGGATCACCCGCGCGCCACGCCCGAAGGCGGAATGGCCCGCGCCTGACGCCTGCTGGCACGCGTTGATGGCGCTGAACGTTACTCAGCTCGACGGCTGCGTGCTGATCAGTGGAGACCCGCGCCTTTTGCAATCGGGCCTCAATGCCGGCCTATGGACCATCGGGCTGGCCTCATGCGGACCGCTTTGCGGTCTTTCTCCCGCGCAGTGGCAGGCACTGGACGACGCGCAGCGCGAGCGCCGTCGGGCTGCGGCCACCCTTGAGCTGTATGCGCTGGGCGTGCATTCAGTGATCGATCATCTAGGTGAACTGCAATCGTGCCTGAACGATATCGCCCTGCGACGCAGCAAGGGCGAGAAGCCATGACGCGCTCCATGCAAGCTGCTGCGTAGTGGATTAGTCTTGGTACATCACGGACCTTTCGCCGCACGGTGCAGTCCATGACTCAGACTTATCAGAGAAGGAGCACGCGATGCCTGCCCGCGAACTGCAAGAACAGCTCAACACCCTGCGTGATCAGTTGGAGCAGAACCCACCGCTTTCCGAGCCCGAGCGCGATAATCTGCGCGAGTTGATGCAACAAATTGAAACCAAAATTGCGCTGGAAAACGCCACCCACGAACAGGACGCCAGCCTGGCTGACGGCGTGAACCTGGCCGTGGAACGCTTCGAACTGGAACATCCCGCCATCGCCGGCACCCTGCGCAATATCGTACAGACGCTGGGCAATATCGGGATTTGAGATAGTCCGTCGCTTGCCTGTGGGAGCGGACTTGTCCGCGAAGGGCAATTTTCAGGCGACATGGATGTAACGGCATCTTCGCGGGCAAGTCCGCTCCCACAGGTGACCCGGGGATCAGAGCCTACTGCCGCGCCAGTCGGTGGTTGTCCACATCCAGTACTTCGGTGCTGCGGTACGGGTTGATGTCCAGCCCGCCACGGCGCACGTAACGTGCATAAACCGTCAGGCGCTCGGGTTTCAGCAGGCGCTGAAGGTCGAGAAAGACGCGTTCGACGCACTGCTCATGAAAATCCGAATGCTGGCGGAAGCTGACGATGTACTCCAGAAAGCTGGCGTGATCGAGCGCCGCGCCGCGGTAGTCCACCACCACACTGCCCCAGTCGGGCTGGCTGGTTACCGGGCAATTGGACTTGAGCAGATGGCTGTGCAGGCTCTCCTGCACCACGCGCGACTCGTCGCAACGCAGCAGCTCAGGCTGCGGACGGTCATAGCTGCTGATGCTCACATCCAGTTCATCGACACACACGCCCGGCAAGGCAGCCACGCCTTCGCCTTCGATGTCCGCCAGACTGCGGATGCGCACGCCCACCGGCTTGCCGGCGGCTGCCGACAGGTCCTTCACAAGCGTCGCCTGCAACTGAGCCCCGTCAGGGAATGCCGTCTGGTTCAGCGAGTTGAGGTACAGCTTGAAGGACTTGGACTCGATGATATTCGGCGAGTCGGCCGGAATGCTGAATTCACCGATAGCCACCACCGGCTTGCCCGAGGGCAGCAGCCACGACAGCTCGTAGCAGTTCCAGAAATCGACGCCCTTGTAAGGCAGGGTTTGTGCCGTCAGCCCCAGCTCCGCCCACTTCGCCGCACGCGGAATGGGGAACAGCAACGACGGCGTATAGGTGGCGATGTACTCACTGGACTTGCCCAGCGGTGAATGTTCGGCGGCGGGATGCATGGCAATACCTGAAGCTTGCGAAATAACCCGGCGAGTTTATAGGGTTTGCACAAGTCTTTCAGCGAGAAAATCCGCCGGCTCGGGCAAGCCGGCGCAAGCTACCAATTGATGATCGGCCGTTACTCGTAGCGCAACGCGTGTGCCGGCTCGATCTGCGCGGCGCGCCACGCCGGATAGATCGTCGCGAGAAAGCTCAGAATGAAACCGGCGCTGCAAATCAACAGCACATCACCGCCCTGCAACTCCGATGGCAGGTTGCTGATGAAGTACACATCCGAGCTGAACACGTGCTGGCCGCTGACGCGCTCGATCCAGCCCACCAGACTGCTGACGTTCAATGCCGCAATGATGCCCAGCACACCGCCGATCAGCGTGCCTACGACGCCGATGACTGTCCCCTGGACCATGAAGATCGCCATGATCTGCCGCGGCGTCGCGCCGATGGTGCGCAGAATCGCGATGTCCGCGCCTTTGTCGTTGACCACCATGATCAGCGTCGCGATGATGTTGAACGCCGCCACCGCCACAATCATCAGCAGCAACAGGCCGATCATGGTCTTTTCCATCTTCATGGCACTGAACAGGCTGCCCTGGGTGTGGGTCCAGTCGTCAGCACGATAACCCGCGCCCAGCCCCGAGGCTATCCGCGATGACACCTGTGGCGCCTGGTACAGGTCTTTCAGCGCCAGCCGCACGCCTTGCACCTGACCCGGCTGCCAGCGCTGCATCTGGGCGGCGTCAGCGATATTGATCAATGCCATCGAGCCGTCCAGCTCGGCGCCGACCTTGAACACGCCAACCACTGTCAGGCGCTGCATGCGCGGTGTGATGCCGCCCGGCGCACTGCTGACTTCCGGCACGATCAGGGTCAGCTTGTCGCCTACGCTCAGACGAAAACGCCGCGCGGTGAGGTCGCCGAGCACCACGCCGAATTCGCCGGGCCGCAGGTCTTCGAGCGCGCCGCGGGTAATGTGCCGGGTAACGATCGAGACTTCATGCTCCAGCGCCGGATCCACACCGCTGATCTGGATCGGCTGCATGGAACCCTTGTAGGACAGCATGCCTTCCATCTCGGTAAGCGGTGCTGCCGCGGTGACTTCAGGATTGCTCATGGCGGCCTGAGCTACCGGCTTCCAGTCGTCGAGCGGGGTCGCACCGGCGATCATCGCGTGCGGCACCATGCCAAGGATGCGCGAACTCATCTCGCGCTGGAAACCGTTCATGACCGAGAGCACCACAATCATCGCCAACACGCCAAGCGCCAGGCCGATCATCGAAGTCATCGAAATGAACGAGATAAAATTCTTGCGGCGTTTGGCGCGGGTATAGCGCAAGCCGATAAACATGGGTAACGGTCTGAACATTCGCGAGCACCGTGAAGAGGCTGAAAACCCCGGCGCGATGGATTGCGCCGGGCCACTGAATCAAGCGGCGACGAGGCGACCGTCTTCCAGACGCAGGACTCGGTCCATCTGCCGGGCCAGACTCATGTCGTGGGTCACCACCAGGAACGCCGTGCGCGACGACGTACTCAGCTCGCGCATCAGGTCCTGGATGCCTTGGGCGGTGTGGTGATCGAGGTTGCCCGTCGGCTCGTCGAGCATCACCAGACCCGGCTGGTTGACCAGCGCCCGGGCAATGGCCACGCGCTGGCGCTCGCCGCCGGACAGTTCCGCGGGTTTGTGCGCCAGTCGATGACCCAGACCGACGCGCTCCAGCAAGGCGGTGGCACGCTGGCGGGCCTCGGGAATCGCGGTGCGGCCGATCAGCAACGGCATGCAGACGTTTTCAAGCGCGGTGAATTCCGGCAGCAGATGGTGGAACTGGTAGACGAAACCCAGCGCCCGATTGCGCAGCAGGCCGCGCGCCTTTTCACCCAGCGCCGACAGCTCTTCGCCGGCCAGCCAGACGCTGCCCTCGGAAGGCGTATCCAGGCCGCCGAGCAGGTTGAGCAAAGTGCTCTTGCCAGAACCCGAACTGCCGACAATCGCGACGCGCTCGCCCGCATGCAATTCCAGCTGCAGGCCCGACAGCACCACGACCGATTCCGGCCCTTCCTCGTAGGATTTACCCAGGTTGCGGCAACTCAATACTGCTTTATCCAACATGCCCGACTCACTCATAACGTAGCGCCTCCGCCGGCTGGGTGCGCGCGGCACGCCAGGCGGGATACAAGGTGGCGAGGAAACTCAGGACCAACGCTGCGCCGCAGACCTGGAACACGTCCTGGGCCATCAGCTGCGAAGGCAGGTAATCGATGAAGTAGACGTCGGCGTTGAGAAACTTGTGGCCGATGAGACCTTCAAGCGCCGAAATCGCCGAGCTGACGTTGAGCGCGGCGAGGATGCCCAGCGCGGCTCCGATCAGCGTGCCCACCACGCCGATTACCGTGCCCTGCACCATGAAGATCGCCATGATCTGTCGCGGCGTCGAGCCCAGGGTACGCAGAATGGCGATATCGCCTTTCTTGTCGTTGACTACCATCACCAGGGTGGAAATGATGTTGAACGCCGCCACGGCCACGATGAGCAACAGCAGCAGGCCGATCATGGCTTTTTCCATGCGGATCGCCTGATACAGGTTGCCATGGGTGCGGGTCCAGTCCCGGGAATAGAACTTGTTCTCGCCCAGCTTCTGCGCGATGTCCCACGAAGTTCGCGGGGCGTCGAACAGGTCGGCGAACTTCAGGCGCAGACCCTGAACCTGTTCGGGCTTCCAGCGATGCAGGCGGCCCAGATCATCCAGGTTGGTCAGCCCCAGATAGCCGTCCAGCTCTCCGGCGCCGACGTGAAAGATACCGACCACTTCGAAGCGCTTCATGCGGGGAAACATGCCGGCTGGCGTGATGGTCACCTCGGGGGCGACGAAGGTCAGCTTGTCGCCGACGCCAACGCCCAGTTTGGTGGCGGCCTTGTCGCCGATCATGATGCCGAAGCTGCCGGGCGTCAGACTGTCGAGCCGGCCCTGCCTGACGAACTTGTCGATGATCGAAACATTGCCTTCCTGGGCCGGGTCGATGCCGTTGAGCAGGACCTTCTGCACCTTGCCGTCATGGGTCAGCAGACCCTGCATCTGGGTAAATGGCGCGACGGCCTGGACCTGGGGATTTTCACGAACCTTGTCGGCCAGCGCTCGCCAGTCGCTGATCGGGTCGCCCGATTCGATGGTCGCGTGCGGCACCATGCCCAGCACGCGGGTACGCATTTCATGGTCGAAACCGTTCATGACCGATAGCACGACTATCATCACCACGACGCCCAGCGCCAGGCCGATCATGGAAGTCAGGGAAATGAAGGAAACAAAATGGTTGCGTCGTTTCGCACGGGTGTAGCGCGTGCCAATGAATACAAAAAGAGGTCTGAACATTTAGGGAATTTGTTCGCAGGAATGGGGACGTCCGTGTGGCGGGCTTCGACGTGCAGCTTTACACTCGAAACACTCAGATATTTCCGACCACCGCCTCTACCATGGGTTCGCCATGTCGACATCAGATGAAGAAGAACGCCGCGAATACTACCGTATCGAGGATCGCGTCGCACTGGAAATTAACCCGCTTTCCCGATCCGGCCAGGCCGGCGAGGACGCGGCCGAAGACACCTCGGCGCTATTCGATCTGCTTAGCGAACTGCATGTCAGCGAGTTCGAATCCCAGCACCTGCTGCGCCAGCTGGACGAGCGCGACCGGGTGCTCAACAGCTTTCTCAAGGCGCTGACCAAACGCATCGACCTGCTCGGCCGGGTAGTCGCGCACACCGCTCTGGGCGAATTGGGCGAACCGCAACCGGTGAGGCTTTCCGAAGGCGGTGTGGAATTCATTTCGTATCAGGATTTTGCGCCCGGCGAGTTGCTGTCGGTAAAAATGGTGCTGATGCCGCAAGCCTCCGGCCTGCTGCTGCGAGCCAGGGTCACCCACTGCGACGCCGCAGGCGACGGGCGTTTTGTGATCGGCACCGAGTTCGTCAACCTGCCGGACGCGCAGCGCCAGCTGCTGGCGCGCCACGTGCTGCAACGCCAGGCTCAACAACGTCGTCAGGCGCTGGAGCAAAGCGAGCCGCCTCAAGCGTGATCGCCCTCACCCAATGAATTCATGTCTGTATTGGTGCCTTTCAGGCCAGGAGTAATCGTGACCCTCATTTACGGCCACCGCGGCGCCAAGGGCGAAGCACCGGAAAACACCCTCAACAGTTTCAAACGATGCCTTGAACATGGCGTGCGCCGCTGCGAACTGGACCTGCACTTGTCGCGCGACGGCGAGCTGATGGTTATTCATGACCCGACGCTCAAGCGCACCACCGGCCGCGGCGGCAAGGTCAACGAACATGCGGCGGCCGATCTGGTGACCTATGACGCGCGCCAGGGCGGACCGGGCTGGATCAAGCCTTGCCCTGTTCCGAGACTGGAAGAACTGTTCGAGCAGTGCGATTTCGAGCACTGGCAGCTGGAGGTCAAGAGCGCGTCGCGCACCCGCGCGGCCAATACCGTGCTGGCGATCCGCGAGATGGTGCAGCGCCATGGACTGCTGGACAAGGTGACGATTACGTCGAGTTCCCGGGAAGTGTTGCGTGCCGCCCTGGAGCTGACGCCGGACATTTCACGCGGCCTGGTCGCGGAGTACGCCTGGCTCGACCCGTTGAAGGTCGCGCAGAACTACGGTTGTGAAATCCTTGCGCTGAACTGGACGCTGTGCACGCCTGAACGTCTGCTCAAGGCTGAACGGCAAGGTCTGCACGTCTCGGTATGGACCGTCAACGAGCCCGCGCTGATGCGCAGACTCGCCGACTTCGGCGTCGACAGCCTGATTACAGACTTTCCCGGTTTGGCCACCGCCACCCTCGGGAATCGCTGAAATCGGTCTCCCCGGCCGGCTCAGGCCACCGGCCGGAGCCGCTCAAAAAAGCCGGTTCAGGCCGTCATAGGCAGCTACCCGATAGGCTTCGGCCATGGTCGGGTAGTTGAACGTGGTGTTCACGAAATATTTGATCGAGTTCGCCGCGCCTTCCTGGTTCATGATCGCCTGACCGATATGCACGATCTCCGATGCCTGGTCGCCGAAGCAATGCACGCCCAGCACTTCAAGCGTTTCGCGGTGGAACAGGATCTTCAGCATGCCGACCCGCTCACCGGAAATCTGCGCGCGCGCCATGCCCTTGAAGAACGCCTTGCCGACTTCGTACGGCACGCGGGCCTGAGTCAGCTCGTGTTCGTTCTTGCCGATCGAACTGATCTCGGGAATCGTGTAGATGCCGGTCGGCACATCGTTGACATAACGCCAGCTGCCGTTATCGACCACTGAACCGGCGGCCGAGCGGCCCTGGTCATACGCGGCACTGGCCAGACTCGGCCAGCCGATCACGTCCCCTGCGCCATACACGTTGGAAACGCTGGTGCGATAGTTCTCGTCGACTTCGATCTGCCCACGGCCGTTGGCCTTGAGGCCGATATTTTCCAGGCCCAGCTTGTCGGTATTGCCGGTCCGGCCGTTGCACCAGAGCAAGGCGTCGGCCTTGATCTTCTTGCCGGATTTGAGATGCAGGATCACGCCGTTTTCCAGACCCTCGACGCGCTCGTATTCTTCGTTATGGCGGACCATGACGTTGTTGTTGCTGAAGTGATAACTCAACGCCTGGGAGATCTCCGTGTCCAGGAAGCTGAGCAACTGATCGCGGTTGTCCACCAGCTCGACCAGCACGCCCAGACCGCTGAAGATCGAGGCGTATTCACAGCCGATCACACCGGCGCCATAGATGATCAACTTGCGCGGCGTGTGGCCCAGACTCAGGATCGTGTCGCTGTCATAGATGCGCTTGTGGCTGAAGTCGATGTCGGCCGGGCGATAAGGGCGCGAGCCGGTGGCGATGATGATCTGGTTGGCGACCAGCTTTTCCACCACACCGTTGGTGCACACCACGTTGACGCTGGTTTCGTCGGCAAAGCTGCCGGTGCCGAAGAACACATCGACGCGGTTGCGCGCGTAATAGCTGGTGCGCGACGCGACCTGCTTGGAGATGACCATTTCGGCGTTTTTCAGAACGTCCGGAAAAGAAAACCAGCGTGGCTCGCCGATGGCGCGGAACATCGGGTTGGTGTTGAACTGGATGATCTGCTTGACCGAGTGACGCAGGGCCTTGGACGGGATGGTGCCCAAGTGAGTGCAGTTGCCGCCCACCTGCCGACGGCTGTCGACCATGGCGACCTTGCGCCCCGCCTTCGCAGCGTTCATCGCCGCGCCTTCCCCGGCCGGGCCGGAACCCAGCACCACCACGTCGTAGTTGTAGACAGCCATGCGTACTCCTATAGAACGGACCGAGGTGCCACTCTGGCATCTCCGGCTAAATCACGCGGCGCAGTCTAGCGCGGCATCGACGCAGCGAACATTAACCCTTGGTCGCGTCGAAGGCCACTTTTGTGTGTCCGGTTGAGAGTGGCGGGCCAATCGCCCACCACCGGGTTGCACGCCAAGGGCCCGAAAGGTGCGTGGTTGAAACGTCCGCTGGTCGAGGTTAAACCGCCCGCTTCAGCGTCCCCATGGCACAAGCTAAAACCGCCTTTAAGCTCATAGACATGGATATAAATCCTTTTGTCAAGTTACGCGATGTCGCAGCAAAGCGGCTGGAACGGTTGTTCCAGAGCGAATTTACACATACTGTTACAAATGGATCGGCTGATGGATAGCCTGCACCGGCGCGAGCGACGGGGCGATAACCATAACGGACCCTTACCCGATGAGCCTGAGTGAGTAATGTGAATGGCCTCTACAACCAGTAAAGGCAAGGCGATTTTTCGCGTTGTCAGCGGCAACTTTCTAGAGATGTTCGACTTCATGGTCTATGGCTTTTACGCCACGGCCATCGCCAAGACCTTTTTCCCCTCCGACAGCGCCTTCGCTTCCCTGATGCTGTCGCTGGCGACCTTCGGCGCTGGCTTTCTGATGCGCCCACTGGGTGCGATTTTTCTGGGTGCCTACATCGACCGCCACGGCCGTCGCCAGGGTCTGATCATCACCCTGGCCATGATGGCGATGGGCACGCTACTGATCGCTTGCGTGCCCGGCTACGCCACCATTGGTGTCGCGGCGCCGCTGCTGGTGCTGCTTGGCCGCCTGCTGCAGGGCTTTTCCGCAGGCGTTGAACTGGGCGGCGTCTCGGTATATCTGGCGGAAATCTCGACGCCAGGGCGCAAGGGTTTCTTTGTCAGCTGGCAGTCGGCAAGTCAGCAGGCTGCCGTGGTGTTCGCGGGCCTGCTGGGCGTCGCGCTGAACCACTGGCTAAGCCCCGACCAGATGGGCGAATGGGGCTGGCGCGTGCCTTTCCTGGTGGGATGCCTGATCGTACCGGCGATTTTCGTCATTCGTCGCTCACTGGAAGAGTCACCGGAATTCGAGGCGCGTAAACACCGCCCGACGCTGGGCGAAGTGGTGCGCTCGATAGGCCAGAACTTCGGCCTGGTGCTCGGTGGCATGGCACTGGTGGTCATGACCACGGTCTCGTTCTACCTGATCACGGCTTACACGCCGACTTTCGGCAAGAACGAACTGCATCTGTCGGATCTCGACAGCCTGCTGGTGACCGTCTGCGTGGGCGTGTCCAATTTCATCTGGCTGCCGGTGATGGGCGCGTTTTCCGACCGCATCGGCCGCAAGCCGCTGCTGATCGGCGCTACGGTGCTGGCCATCGCAACTGCCTACCCTGCCCTGTCATGGCTGGTTGGGCATCCAAGCTTTGCCAATCTGTTGATGGTCGAGCTGTGGCTCTCGTTCCTGTACGGGTCCTACAACGGTGCCATGGTGGTGGCGCTCACCGAGATCATGCCGGTCGAGGTACGCACCACCGGCTTCTCGCTGGCCTATAGCCTGGCAACCGCGACCTTCGGCGGCTTCACGCCGGCGGCCTGCACTTACCTGATCCACGAGCTGGGCAACAAGGCGGCACCCGGCATCTGGCTGACCGGAGCGGCTGTGCTGGGGCTGATCGCGACGCTGGCGCTGTTCCGCAAGGGCGGCCAGAAGCTCGAAGCTCCGATGGCAGCGCCGTCCGCCTGATCAGCGGATATGCCAGGGCCTGAAATGGGTTTACGTGCTGTGTCAGGGAAACCGCAAAAAGCTGTTCGCGGGCAAGCGCGCTCCTGCAACGCAAAAAAAAGCCCCGAACGAGTCGGGGCTTTTTTACGCGTGTCAGCTATTTACTGCGGGAAAGCCGGAGGGTTCACACCCGCCATGTCTTCCATTACACGAACAACCTGGCAGCTGTAGCCGAATTCGTTGTCGTACCAGACGTACAGAACAACGCGGTTGTCGTTGACGATGGTTGCTTCGGCATCGACTACACCCGCGTGACGCGAGCCTACGAAGTCAGTGGAAACCACTTCCTGCGAGTTCACGAAGTCGATCTGCTTGTGCAGATCCGAGTGCAGCGCCATGTAGCGCAGGTACTCGTTCATTTCTTCACGGGTAGTCTGCTTGTCCAGGTTCAGGTTCAGGATCGCCATCGAAACGTTCGGCGTCGGCACGCGGATCGCGTTGCCGGTCAGCTTGCCGGCCAGCTCAGGCAAGGCCTTGGCGGCAGCGGTGGCGGCGCCTGTTTCGGTGATGACCATGTTCAGCGCGGCGCTGCGGCCACGACGATCGCCCTTGTGGAAGTTGTCGATCAGGTTCTGGTCGTTGGTGTACGAGTGAACCGTTTCAACGTGACCGTTGACGATGCCGAACTTGTCGTTGACGGCCTTGAGCACCGGCACGATGGCGTTGGTGGTGCAGGACGCCGCCGACACGATCTTGTCGTCCGCGGTGATTTCGCCGTGGTTGATACCGTGAACGATGTTCTTCAGCTTGCCCTTGCCCGGTGCGGTCAGGACAACGCGGTCGATGCCTGGGCAGGACAGGTGCTGGCCCAGGCCGTCGGCGTCACGCCATACACCGGTGTTGTCCACCAGCAGAGCGTCCTGGATACCGTACTGGGTGTAATCCACCTCGGCAGGGTTCTTGGCGTAGATCACCTGAATCAGGTTGCCGTTGGCGGTGATGGTGCTGTTGGCTTCGTCGATGGTGATGGTGCCGTCGAACGGACCGTGCACCGAGTCACGACGCAGCAGGCTCGCGCGCTTGACCAGATCGTTTTCGGAGCCCTTGCGCACGACGATGGCGCGCAGACGCAGGCCTTCGCCGCCACCGGTCTTCTCGATCAGGATCCGCGCCAGCAGGCGACCGATCCGGCCGAAACCGTAGAGAACCACATCGGTGCCCTTGCGCGGGCTGGCGCTCTGCTGACCCACGACGCTGGCCAGCTCTTCGCGGACGAACTGCTCGGCTGTCCGGCCATTGCCCTCGGTCTTGAACTTGACCGCCAGCTTGCCCAGGTCCACCGAAGCGGCACCCAGTTTGAGCTCGCTCATCGCTTTGAGGAGCGGGAAAGTCTCGTGTACGGACAACTCACTCGCATCGGACTGGCGGTGACGCGCAAAGCGGTGGGCTTTGAGAATCGCGATCACCGAACGGTTGATGAGGCTGCGGCCATAGATCGAACTCACCACATTGTTATTGCGGTAGAGCTGACCGATTAGCGGGATCATCGCCTCGGCAAGGGCTTCACGATCGATCCATTCACCAAGACACTGGTCGGGCTTCTGAGTCACGGGAACCTTCCACATGTAGGGGCTGAAAAAAGGGGCTACATTATGACTTCGCCCATGTTTATAGGCAATGAGCGACTGTCAGATCTTTACTCACTACATAAGTTCAGCGCCGCCTGAACAGACTGATGTGTTGTAAAACTGACAGCCGCCACCTTCCCCCGCTACAATCGCGGCCCCTGTCGCAACGCCTGGAGCCCGACCTTCCGTGCCCGTTCTGCGTCTACCGCATCTTCCGGCCGCCGCCGGCAAACAACACTGGGGCAATCTTCCCGGTGCCGCCCTGAGCCTTGCAATCGCCGAGGCCGCCAGCGCCGCCCGGCGTTTCACGCTGCTGCTGACCGCCGACAGCCAGAGCGCCGAGCGCCTGGAACAAGAGCTGAAGTTCTTCGCGCCAACGCTCCCGGTTCTGCATTTCCCCGACTGGGAAACCCTGCCCTACGACCTGTTTTCGCCGCATCAGGACATCATTTCCCAGCGCATCGCCAGCCTGTACCGGCTGCCGGAGCTGGACCATGGCGTTTTGGTAGTACCTATCACCACTGCCCTACATCGCCTTGCTCCGACCAAGTTCCTGTTGGGCAGCAGCCTGGTGCTCGACATCGGCCAGAAGCTTGACGTAGAGGCCATGCGCGCCCGTCTGGAAGCCAGCGGTTACCGCTACGTTGACACCGTTTACGAGCACGGCGAGTTCACCGTGCGCGGGGCTTTGATCGACCTGTTCCCGATGGGCAGCAAGCTGCCTTACCGGATCGATCTGTTCGACGACGAGATCGAAACGCTGCGTACTTTCGATCCCGACACCCAGCGCTCCATCGACAAGGTCGATTCGGTACGCCTGCTGCCGGCGCGCGAGTTCCCGCTGCAGAAGGATCAGGTCACCCGCTTCAAGGCGCGCTACCGCGAGCGCTTTGACGTCGATTTCCGCCGCAGTCCGATCCTGCAGGATCTGAGCAGCGGGATTACACCCGCAGGGATCGAGTACTACATCCCGCTGTTCTTTGAAGAAACCTCGACCCTGTTTGACTATCTGCCGCAGGACACCCAGGTGTTTTCCCTGCCGGGCATCGAGCAGGCCGCCGAGAACTTCTGGAATGACGTGCGCAACCGCTACGAAGACCGCCGCGTCGACCCGTTACGCCCGTTGCTGCCGCCGGCCGAGTTGTTCCTGCCGGTCGAGGACTGTTTCGCCCGGCTGAAAAGCTGGCCGCGCGTGGTTGCCAGCGAACAGGACGTCGAGTCCGGCGCGGGCCGCGAGCGATTTCCGGCACGGGAACTACCGGATCTGGCCATCGAAGCCAAGGCCAGCAAACCGCTGGCCGCGCTGTCGAATTTTCTCGACACCTTTGCCGGCCGCGTACTGTTCACCGCCGAGTCGGCCGGGCGCCGCGAGGTCCTGCTCGAACTTCTGGAACGCCTGAAGCTGCGGCCGAAAACGGTCGACAGCTGGCTGGACTTTGCGGAAGGCAAGGACCGTCTGGCCATTACCATCGCGCCACTGGACAAAGGGCTGGTGCTTGATGACCCGGCCGTTGCCCTGATCGCCGAAAGTCCGTTGTTCGGCCAGCGCGTGATGCAGCGCCGACGCCGGGAAAAACGTAACGACGCCGGTAACAACGATGCCGTGATCAAGAACCTCACCGAGCTGCGCGAAGGCGCGCCGGTGGTGCATATCGATCACGGGGTCGGACGCTATCTGGGGCTGGCGACGCTGGAGGTGGACAACCAGGTCGCGGAATTCCTGATGCTGGCGTACGCCGAAGACGCCAAGCTGTACGTGCCGGTCGCAAGCCTGCATCTGATTGCGCGTTACACCGGCAGCGACGACGAAACAGCACCGCTGCACCGCCTCGGCTCCGAGGCCTGGCAGAAGGCCAAGCGCAAGGCCGCCGAGCAAGTGCGCGACGTGGCCGCCGAGCTGCTCGATATCTACGCCCGGCGCGCGGCGCGCGAGGGCTACGCGTTCGAAGATCCGAAGGCCGACTACGCAACGTTCAGCGCCGGCTTCCCTTTCGAAGAGACGCCGGACCAGCAGACCACCATCGAGGCGGTGCGCGCCGACATGCTGGCGCCACGGCCGATGGATCGTCTGGTGTGCGGCGACGTCGGCTTCGGCAAGACCGAAGTCGCGATGCGCGCAGCGTTCATCGCCGTGCACGGCGGTCGTCAGGTCGCATTGCTGGTGCCGACCACGCTGCTGGCCCAGCAGCACTACAACAGTTTCCGTGACCGCTTCGCCGACTGGCCGGTGCGGGTCGAGGTGATGAGCCGCTTCAAGTCCGCCAAGGAAATCAACGCGGCGGTTGCGGACCTTGCCGAAGGCAAGATCGACATCGTGATCGGCACCCACAAGCTGCTGCAGGACGACGTGAAGATCAAGAACCTGGGCCTTGTGATCATCGACGAAGAACACCGTTTCGGCGTGCGCCAGAAGGAACAGCTCAAGGCGCTGCGCAGCGAAGTCGACATTCTGACCCTGACCGCCACGCCGATCCCGCGCACGCTGAACATGGCGGTGTCGGGCATGCGAGATCTGTCGATCATCGCCACGCCACCCGCGCGCCGGTTGTCGGTGCGTACCTTCGTGATGGAACAGAACAAGCCGACGGTCAAGGAAGCGCTGCTGCGCGAACTGCTGCGCGGTGGTCAGGTTTACTACCTGCACAACGACGTCAAGACCATCGAGAAATGCGCTGCGGACCTGGCCGAACTGGTGCCCGAAGCACGGATCGGCATCGGCCACGGGCAAATGCGCGAGCGCGAACTTGAGCAGGTTATGAGCGACTTCTATCACAAGCGCTTCAACGTGCTGATCGCCTCGACCATCATCGAGACCGGCATCGACGTGCCCAGCGCCAACACCATCATTATCGAGCGCGCCGACAAGTTCGGCCTGGCCCAGCTGCACCAGTTGCGCGGCCGGGTCGGGCGCAGTCACCACCAGGCTTACGCTTACCTGCTTACCCCGCCACGCAAGCAGATCACGCCGGACGCCGAGAAACGTCTGGAAGCCATCGCCAATACTCAAGATCTGGGAGCCGGCTTCGTGCTCGCCACCAACGACCTGGAGATCCGCGGCGCGGGAGAGCTGCTTGGCGAAGGCCAGAGCGGACAGATCCAGGCAGTCGGTTTCACGCTGTACATGGAAATGCTCGAACGCGCAGTCAAATCGATCCGCAAGGGCGAGCAGCCCAACCTCGATCAGCCTCTGGGCGGTGGCCCGGAAATCAACCTGCGAGTGCCGGCGCTGATTCCCGAGGCCTATCTGCCTGATGTGCATACGCGTCTGATTCTTTACAAGCGCATCGCCAATGCCGCCGACGAGGATGGTCTCAAGGACCTGCAAGTCGAGATGATCGACCGCTTCGGCCTGCTGCCGGAGCCGGCCAAGCATCTGGTGCGCATTACTCAGCTCAAGCTGCGGGCCGAACAGCTGAGCATCAAGAAGATCGACGCCGGTCCGCAGGGCGGGCGCATTGAATTCACGGCCGACACGCCGGTCGACCCGTTGACCCTGATCAAGCTGATCCAGAGTCAGCCTAACCGCTACAAATTCGAAGGTGCCACATTGTTCAAGTTTTCCGTGCCCATGGAGCGCCCTGAAGAGCGCTTCAACACCATCGAAGCGCTGCTGGAACGCCTCACCCCGAAAACTGCTTGAAGGATTCATCCATGCGTCTGTTTCATTCATTGATTCTGCTGTTGACGCTCATTGCCCCGACAGCTTTCGCCGACGGCTCGTATCAGGTGGAAATGATCCTGTTCCGCCAGAATGGCGAGCCGGCTGCCACCCAACAGTTCGCCCCGGAAGACTGGGACGCCGGCGCGCCACGAGTCAGCGCGCAGAACGAACGCACGCCCGCGCTGAACGATGTTGCCGCCCGACTTCAGGACAGCGGCAAGTATCAGGTGCTGCTGCAACGCGCCTGGCAGCAGACGGTCGGCAGCGAGCCGAGCAGAATGGCGGTTACCGGTGGCGAGGAACAATTGGGGCACTTCCCCATCGAAGGCACGGTCAGTGTGGCAATGGCCCGGTTCACTGACATTGCCGCGGATTTCTGGGTCAACAGGCTCGACGCCCACGGGGTTGTGACCGGCAGCGAGCGAATGAAGCAGGCGGTGCGGGTTCGCAATGGCGAGCTGACTTATCTGGACAACGGCAGCCTTGCGTTGCTGATCAGGATTTCTCCTTTGTAGGTTTTGCAGGGCGCCGTGGCGCGCCCTTCTTTTTCTTTTGAGCATCGCTGCGGCGTAGGGCTTTCCAAAACTGTGTCGTCCATTCTCGAAAAAGTCCTAGGCAGCGCCTGGACACAAGTGTTCACCCCCAAGACGCTGGAGCGCGGATACGACTACGCCCGGCAGAAGCGCATCGTGCTCGAAGACTCAAGCCCGCAGATCATCCGCACAGCCTGTCGCGGGTCGAGCCTTGAGATCTACAGCCAGACGCTGATGTTCAAGGACCCTGACCGCTATCGCAATTTTCTGGTGTGCAAATGTACCTGCCCGGTGCGCAACGACTGCAAGCACTGCGCCGCGGCGATGTACTTCCTTCAGGACCCGGTGAACCAGCCTCTGCTGCAGGCGGCGATGAACGTGCCCGACACCGAGCCCGAGCCGCCCGCCAGGCCGCGCCTGCCCGAGCGACTGGTCGACACTATCAAGCCGCGACCACGCCTGATCCTGGCCAGCATCGAGTTCAGCGCTTACGAGCCGCGCAATGGACGCATGCAGCGGCACATTCAGCATCGCGCCGCGCTGGCCTTTGCCTACGGCAAGCACTACGCGATCGGCACCACCAATGTGAGCATTCTGGTCAGCTCGCTCGGCAGCGATCTGGTCAACCAGAAAAGCGACATCATCGAGCACACCGAAACCGAGACGCTGCGCATCCGCCGTCAGGGTGAGCAGGAGCGCCAGCTGCGCCAGCAGTTGAGTGACCTGGGTTTCAAGGTCGCCACGAGGCAGAGCAAGGCACTGCCCGACACCGCCGGCGACATGTACGAGCTGTCCAACGACAAGGCCTGGTTGCACTTCGTGCTCAACGACCTGCCGGTCTTGCGCGAACAAGGCTGGGAAATCGAGATTCAGGAAGGCTTCGGCTTTGACGTGACACCGGTCGATGACTGGTACGCCGTCATCGAGGAGGAAACCGAGCGCGACTGGTTCGATCTCGAACTGGGCATCATCGTCAACGGTGAGCGCCTGAGCCTGCTGCCTATCCTCATCAATCTTATCCGCAGCCATCCCGAACTGATGAGCCCGTCAGCGGTGGCAAAGCGAGGTGACGAAGAGCAGCTGCTGGTGCAGCTCAATCACTTCACCCAGAGCGGCGGCGGGCCGGTGCAGATCGCCCTGCCCTACGGTCGGCTGAAACCGGTGCTGGCGACGCTCGGCGATTTCTACTGGCGCGAGGAAGGCAACAATTCACTGCGCATGAGCACCGCCGACGCGGCGCGCCTGACCGAGCTCGAAGACCTGCCACTGGTGTGGCAAGGCGGCGACCGCCTGCGGGACTTTGCCGAACGGCTGGTGAATATCAAAGACGCGCCGGTCAGCGTGCCCGATGGGCTGAACGCTACGCTGCGCGGCTACCAGCTGGAAGGCCTGAGCTGGATGCAGTCGTTGCGCGAGCTTGAGGTTGGCGGCGTGCTGGCCGACGACATGGGCCTGGGCAAGACCCTGCAAACCCTTGCGCACCTGCTGATGGAAAAACAGGCCGGACGCCTGGACCGCCCGGCCCTGGCCGTCATGCCCACCAGCCTGATTCCGAACTGGATGGACGAAGCCGAGCACTTCACGCCGCAGCTCAAGGTGCTGGCCCTGTACGGTGCCAACCGCCATCACGACGCCGGCAACCTCGAAGACTACGACCTGATTCTCACCACCTATGCCCTGCTGCCGCGGGATCTGGAACTGCTGGCAAAACAGCCGTTTCACATCCTGATCCTGGATGAAGCGCAGTACATCAAGAATCCCAAGAGCAAGGCCGCCGAAGCCGCGCGGCACCTCAAGGCGCGCCAGCGGCTATGCCTGAGCGGCACGCCGCTGGAAAACCACTTGGGCGAACTGTGGTCGCTGTTCCATTTTCTGATGCCTGGCTGGCTGGGCAGCAGCAAGGAGTTCAACAGCAACTACCGCACGGCCATTGAGAAGCATGGCAATCAGGACCGCCTGCAACACCTCAACGCCCGCATCAAACCGTTCCTGCTGCGCCGCACCAAGGAACAGGTGGCTACCGAGCTGCCACCCAAGACCGAGATCATCCATTGGGTCGACCTGAACGACGCGCAACGTGACGTGTACGAGACCGTGCGTCTGGCCATGGACAAGAAGGTCCGCGACGAGATCACGCGCAAAGGCGTCGCGCGCAGCCAGATCGTGATCCTTGAAGCACTGCTCAAGCTGCGTCAGGTGTGCTGCGACTTGCGGCTGGTCAATCCGGACATGCCAATCAGCAAACATGGCAGCTCGGCCAAGCTGTCGAGCCTGATGGAAATGATCGAAGAGCTGCTGTCGGAAGGACGCAGAATTCTACTGTTTTCGCAGTTCACTTCAATGCTCGGCCTGATCGAGCAGGAGCTGAAACAGCGTGGCATGGGCTACGCGCTGCTGACCGGAGCGACCCGCGACCGGCGCACGCCGATCCATGATTTTCAGAGCGGCAAGCTGCCGATCTTTCTGATCAGCCTCAAGGCCGGTGGCACCGGCCTGAACCTGACTGCCGCCGACACCGTCATCCACTACGACCCGTGGTGGAACCCGGCTGCGGAAAATCAGGCTACCGACCGCGCCTATCGCATCGGTCAGGACAAGCCGGTATTCGTTTACAAGATGATTTCCCGGGGCACGGTCGAGGAGAAAATCCAACGCCTGCAGCGGGAAAAGTCTGCCCTTGCGGCTGGCGTTCTGGATGGCCGTGTCAGCGGCGACTGGAAGCTGCGCGACGAAGATCTACAGGCCCTGTTCGCGCCGCTTCCGGCCGTGCCCAAGAAGACCAGAAAATAAGGTAGCGCAGCAAGGCAAGCGGACCATGGGCAGGCTATCATGCGCACCGTTTGCCCCGCCCTTAAAAGGACTTCTCATGCGTACCCGGTTGTTGACTGCGTCGGCAGTATTGGTTGGTTCAGCACTGTTCAATCAGGCCCACGCCAGTAGCGACGATTCGTGCTATCCAGAGTGGAAGGTCATCCATGAGGACCTGGACGCCTGCAACAACCAGGCTTTTCTGAATCCGGGCAACGACAGTCAGGTCAACCTGCGTCTGCTGCTCGCCGACAAGGGTCTGTCACCCGCTCAGTTCGCATCGTCCGATCCTGGTCGCGAGGAGAACAGCGAGCGCTCGGAAGGCTACGGCCAGGTGCCGTTCTCGCTTTACCGTTTCGGCTTCAGTGGCTCGGTGTCCGACCTTGAAGCCAGTGAACAGCAGGCAGCATCGCTCAAGACCCGCTTCAACCCCATGCTGCAAAAGCTCGGCTTGCAACGTGACGACGAGCCCGCCGCCGGCGACGCGTTCCTGGACGGAGAAGGCAGCCGCTGCCGCAGCAATTCCGACACCAGCGCTTACGCGTTCATCAGCCAGCTGGTCAGCACCACGGACCTGCCCGACACCGAGCGCCGTGCGTTGGCGGACGCGCGACTGCAGATGCTCAAGGCCTGCACCTGGGAGGCTTCGGAGCCGGTGCCCGAAACACTGCAATCGTCGGTGGGCAAAGATTTCGCCGCGTATCTGAAGGCTGCGGCGCAGTTCTACAGTGGCGATTACGACCAGGCCGTGGCCGGTTTCCAGTCCCTGTCCGCCAGCACTCAGCCGTGGCTCAAACAGACCGCGCAGTACATGGTCGCGCGCAGCATGCTCAACGCCGCGCAGGACGACGTGTTCGACGAGTACGGCGTCCTGCAACCCGACCAAGTGGACAAGCCGTATTTGCAGCAAGTCGAGACCGCGTTCCAGACCTACCTTGGCGCTTACCCCGACGGCGACTATGAGGCTTCGGCCACTGGCCTGCTGCGCCGGATACATTGGCTGGCCGGCAACACCGAAGGACTGGCAAGAGAATACGATCGTCAACTTGGCGCGCTCCCTGGTGAGCCAAGTGACCTCAACCGGTTGATCAACGAGATGGACCGCAGTGTGCTGGGCAGCGACCGGCAGACCCTGCAGACGCCATGGATGCTGGCGATCAGAGACCTGATGTGGATGCGAGAATCCGCGCAGCCGCGCATGAGCGAGGCGGATCTGCAGGCGCAGCAAGCGTTGTTCGCCGCGCAGCCCGGGCTTTACGCCTACCTGCAAGGCGTCCATGCGTTCTATGTCGCCGACGACCCGGCCCGAGCGCTGGCGCTGCTGCCTGCCGCCTTGCCGGAAAAGCTCGACTACCTGAGCTTCAGCCAGCAGTTCCTGCGCGGTCTGGCGTTGCAGGCCCGGCAGGACTTCAAAGGCGCCCAGGACCACTGGCTGCGCCTGATCCCGCTGGCGCAGCAACCATTGCAACGCGAACAGATCGAGCTGGCACTGGCGATGAGTTTCGAGCGCGATGAGCAGCTGTCGCGAGTCTTTGCCAGCGACTCGCCGATCCAGTCGCGCAAGGTGCGCCTTATTCTGCTCAGCCATACCGCGGATGCCGAACTGCTGCGTCAGCAAATTACGCAGGGACTGGATGAGGCCGAACGCAACACCGCGCTGTTCGTGCTGCTGTACAAGGATCTGATGCGCGGCCGCTACCAGGATTTTGCCGAAGACTTCAAGCGCTTGCCGAACCCGCTGCCAGCGCAACCGCTCGGCTACAACCTCGGTTACGTATACGACAAGGGACCGGCGCTGAGTCTGTTCCAGTGGTCGGGAGAGCAGCCAGCCGCCGGCTATCGCTGCCCGAGCATTGTCCAGACCGCGGCGGCTCTTCAGGCCGACGCCAATGATCCGCAGAGCCTCAACTGTCTTGGCGAATTCGCCCGGATCAACAGGCTCGACAGCATGCCGCTGGACGCCCGCCGCGATGCTGACAGCCTTGGCGGCACGGCACCGGGTTTCGCCGGCGAAAGCTTTTCCCGGCTTGAAGGTTACAAGCGGGTCATCGGCAACCCGAAAGCGGGACGCGACGACAAGGCGTATGCGCTGTTTCGGGCGATCAACTGCTACGGTCCGGCAGGCTACAACACCTGTGGCGGAACGGAGGTCGAGCCGCAGGTGCGCAAGGCCTGGTTTCGTCAGCTGAAAAAGGATTTCGCCGGCACCCAGTGGGGCGAGTCGCAGCAGTACTACTGGTGAAGGCACTTCGCAGTCTTGCGGCGGCGTGGCTGCTGAGCGCGAGCCCGGCTCACGCGGCCGTAGACGCAGCGAACTACGACGCGTTCTGGCTATGGGCCGGCGTCAGGCCACAACCGGTACTGGAACAGGCCGCGACCTTGTACCTGCTGCAAGGCCAGGTCAGCACTTCACGCCGTGACCCGCGGCAGCGGGTCCACTTCATCGCCCAGGGCATGTCCGTCAACCGGCTGCCCACGCGACAGCTATGGCTGGTGTACCGCGCCCATACCTTGCGCTGGCCGGAATCGGTCCACCGACAGCTGTTGGGCCAGGTTGAAAGATGGCGGCAGGCTGGCAACGGCGTAGTCGGCATCCAGATAGATTTCGACGCCCGCACCCGCTATCTGAATGAGTACGTGGCGTTTCTGCGTGACTTGCGCCAGCGTCTGCCTGCGCGCTACCAATTGAGCATCACCGGCTTGCTGGACTGGAGCAGCAACGCGGATGCCGGTGCCATCCGGGAGCTGAGCGGCGTCGTGGACGAGGTGGTGGTGCAAACTTATCAGGGGCGCCGCAGCATTCCGGACTACGGCGCCTACCTGCCGCGCATGCAGCGCCTGGGCCTGCCCTTCAAGGTCGGGCTGATTCAGGGTGGCGAGTGGAAGGCGCCGGACTTTCTGGACGACAATCCCTGGTTCAAAGGCTATGTGGTCTTTCTGCAAAATCCTCAGCGCTGAAGCTGCTGCAACAATTCGGCGCTCGACAGCACCGTGGCGTATTCGCCATGCAGGTTGGCCAGCGACATGGCGTGGACGTCTTCGGCGCTACGCGGCGTGCCGAAAAAATCGGCCTGGTCAAACGTAAAACATGCGTCATGGGCCACCACCACCTCAAAGCCCAGATTGCCGCCCGCGCGAACCGTGGACTCCACCGAATTGTTGGTCACCACGCCGACGACCACTATCTGCCGGATACCGTCGCCGCGAAGCCAGAGCTCAAGAAACGACCCGCAAAAAGCATCCGGCGTGTGCTTGCTCAGCTCGCGCTCATCACCCTGCGGCAAGAACGCCGGCTGATACTCGACACCCGACTGCCCGGGCCAGAACACGGAGTCAGGCGATGTCGAGAAGTGCCTGACATGAATCACCGGACGCCCGCTCTCACGCCAGGCCTGCAACAGCGCCGATATCCGGCTTTCCGCCTGCGGATTGTTGCGACGCCCAAGCCTGGGGTGATTGATGCCCTGTTGCATGTCGATGAGGATCAGTGCGCAATTGCCGTCGATTTCCATATGGGCCGATGCCTTTCCAGTTGATGCAGAGAGCCGCAACAGTATTCACAAAGGCAACGTAGGTCGAGGTCCGGGTTCAGCCGCAACTGCTATGGTCTACACACCCGACACCCACCCGACATCCCCAACCCGGAGACCATCATGAATCAGCATGCACCTCTAACCGGCAAAGTGGCACTCGTACAAGGCGGCTCGCGCGGAATAGGCGCAGCGATAGTCACGCGCCTGGCCAAGGACGGCGCAGCGGTCGCCTTCACTTACGTCAGCTCGGAAGTGAACGCGCTCGAACTTCAGGACAGCATCATCGCCAACGGTGGCCGGGCGCTGGCGATTCGCGCCGACAGCGCTGACGAAAGCGCCGTCCGCCGCGCGGTGCAGGCCACCGCCGAGGCCCTCGGCGGGCTCGATATTCTGGTCAACAACGCAGGCGTGCTGGCGGTTGCGCCGCTCGACGAATTCAAACTTGAAGACTTCGACCGAACCCTCGCCATCAACGTACGCAGCGTGTTCATCGCCAGTCAGGAAGCGGCGCGGCATATGAATGAAGACGGGCGCATCATCAACATCGGCAGCACCAATGCCGACCGCATGCCGTTTGCCGGTGGCAGCGTGTACGCAATGAGCAAGTCTGCGCTGATCGGTCTGACCAAAGGCATGGCCCGCGACCTCGGACCACAGGGCATCACGGTCAATAATGTCCAGCCCGGTCCGGTGGACACCGACATGAATCCCGACCACGGCGACTTCGCCGAAACCCTCAAGGGTTTCATGGCGCTGCCCCGCTATGGGAGGAGCGAAGAGATCGCCAGCTTCGTCGCCTACCTGGCCGGCCCGGAAGCCGCTTACATCACCGGCGCCAGCCTGACCATCGACGGCGGTTTCAGCGCCTGAAACCAGCGCCGTGACGTACCGGGCAGCGGCTCCAGCCTTCATGGAAGAAACCGGAGTCGATGCGCGGCAGGGCTCGAATATAAGGCGACGTCATAAGCACATGAAAATTCTGAAAAAAAGTTTTGCGTTCAGCAAAGCTTTCGACTACATTAGCGCGCCTCGACAGACACAACGTTGTCGCGAGATACGGTGAGGTGTCCGAGTGGCTTAAGGAGCACGCCTGGAAAGTGTGTATACAAGAAATTGTATCGAGGGTTCGAATCCCTCCTTCACCGCCATACTGAAACAACGCGAAGCCCCTGAATTCTTCAAGAATGTCAGGGGCTTCGTGGTTTCTGGCGTCTTGAAATCCTCAAGGGCCAACGCCGTTTCCGGTGTCACTGCGAGAACTTGTCTATCACTATCTTCCCTTCAGGGAAGGCCACGGTGATTTCGATTTCGCCACCTCCCACGGCTCGGACAGCATTGCGCAGAATGGCGATGTACGTGTCGGTAAACTTCAAGGTCTCATCCACGACTTCCGGTCTGATCTGGCTGGTCGCCAGAACGCACGCCCGGGTCATGTCGAGCGCGTCCGTCAGCTTCTGCTGACATGCCTGTCTTTGAAGTCGTTTTTCTTCCAGGCGAGCATTTAGGCGCGCCGTCAGGGATACAAATTGTCCGTTTTTCTCGTAGGTCATGGTCCGGTGCCCCTCCGCTGTCCGCAACAAAAGTGTAAGAGCTTCTCCGGAATCCACAGGCATCGGCTGGACGAGCGGATCCTAAACAATCGCTTATTGCCCAACCCCACGTTGCTCCGCGCTGGAGTTGTCTCGTGACGCTTCCAACAAACTTTTCAACCGCCCTGTCCTACAATCCATGACTGTGAACCTCGGTAACAAATAGATACCTGAGGGGCGTCGTTTCTCGACGTTCTGAGGGATTCAACCCAAACGATCGTCACATTACAGAAACAAAAATTCACATTTTTAGAAATGTCCGACGTGCATCGCTGGAAAAACTCCGAGATCATGCACCTTTGTGAAGCGTCGCACCGTCGCTATTGTTTTGTGTTGTAGGAAGTCATGACAAGCGCATCCGCCTCATCCTCCAAGGGCCATGGGGTATCCGCCAAGAGCCGCCCATCCTCCACCCCGGTGCTGGATTTCAGTCAGTGCAAGGGGGTGAAGCAAGGCCCGGTATTTCTGATCGCGTCAGGCAAGTCCGCGAAGGACTTCCCGATCCAGGAATTTTCCGACGTGCCCATGATCACCATGAACGGTGCGATCGCCATGCTCGCGCAGAAGGGCATCAACCCGTTCTTTTACGTCTGCACGGACAGGGACTTTGCCAATCAGCAACCCCATCTTTACGCCACGGCCATGCGCACCAGCGAAAACGTCGCGGTCTGGGGTGATCAACTCAAGACGGACAAACCCAAGCCACGTGGCCGGGCTTTCGCGTTGAAGAAAAGCCCCCGTGCGTCGCTTGTCTCCAGCCTGTTCAGAAGAGAAAGTACCCTGGTCAGAAAGCGTTCGCTGCTGAGCAAGCGGAGCAAGGACATCGGATTCAGCAAGGATCTGGGCCAAGGTTTCTTCGATGCCCGGACAGTGATGTATCTGGCCTTACAAGTGGCTTACCACCTCGGTTTCAACAAGGTGTTTCTGGTGGGCTTCGACCTCAATCAGTCAGCTGGCCGTTTTTATGAAAACTGCAACGCCAAGCGCTCGCCCTGCGGTCTGGACCAGCACTTCGAAACGCGCATCCTGCCGTCGCTGGAGTTGATGTCAGCGCACGTCGTGGACGAAAACTTCCAGGCTTACAACCTCTCTGCCGTATCCAGAGTTCCAGAGGACGTCATTCCCAAAGTCAGCATCGAGGATGCCCGGAAGATGCTTGAAGCCTACCGGGATTCGCCACCCGAGAGCTGAAACGCGGCGCATATCACTCCCGGTCGGCCGATCCGCTGCTCCAGATCGCCGTTTCGCTATTGATCGTTGCGACTCGGGTGGCATCGGCCTGACGCTGCATATGCATGTCTCCGCGCATATGCACAAAGTCCAGCGCCTGGGTGCCCAGCTGCCGAATGACGATTCTGGAAATCACGTATTCGCCGCAGTCGGGGCAATCGACGTGCTGCCCGTCAGTGTCGGTCCCGAGATCGCGGGCTTCCATTTTGCACAGATAGCAATTCATGTTTCGCTCCGTTTCTACCGCTCGATATTCAGCAGAACTCCTGCGTACCCGGCAGTTCAAAATATCGCCCGCGCGTTCGCGCCTTTGACGTGGGTCGCTTTGAGCGTCATCGCGGCTGCGATAGCATGCGGCGCTCTGGACAACGTACGGTCGTAGGCAAGGGTTATTCATGAAAAACATTGCACTGTTTATTCTGGGAGTGCTGGCAATCTGCGACGCTCGGGCAGGCGATGTCGATTCGGGCAAGGCCGTTTTTACCCGACTTTGCTCGGGCTGCCACAAGATCGGACCCTCGGCGCGCAACGCGTTTGGGCCGCCCCTCAACGGCATCATCGGTCGGCAGGCCGGTCAGCAGCCGGGCTACATCTACACCTCGGGGATGAAGGATTCCGCAATCGTGTGGACGCGCGAGAAAATCGCCGAGCTTGTGGAAGACCCCAGCGGGCTGGTGCCTGGAACGCGCATGAAGCTATGGTGGATGGGCAGTGACGAGCGTATGGAAGATCTGCTGGATTATCTGCAGGCCAACCCTGCGGAAACCTCGGAACAATAACCTTCAAGCACAGTCTTGAAGCCGCCTCGAAACAGTCGAGGCGGCCGGTGTTCATTTGGTGTCGTAGGGCGGGTAATCGTCGTTAGTGCCCTTCTCACCCGCCGGGGTCTTGGCCGGTTCTACCGGATCGACCTGAGGGTCTGCGGCGTCAGGCGACTCGGGATCGAAATCAAGGTCGTTGTCGTTTTCGCTGTCTGGCTTGGTGCCGGTCATATATGCCTCCGTTGTGGACTAAAAGAACTCGCAGATGGTTGTGAGAGGCCGACAGAACACGAGAGTGCGATGTAACTGACGAATGGGGCCGCTGAAACGGCCCGTCGTCCAGCGCGTCAGCCGATGTGCTCGCCCCGCACCTCGCTGATCTGTATCACAGGGATCAGGTCCGTGTAATTGATGATGTCGCCATTGATACGTTCGGAGTGCGGTGACATGGCGGCCTCGAACGCTTCCAGCGACTCGCAGAAAATATGGCACATTCCGATATACAGCGGAGGCGAACCGGGTGTCGCGCCGCCCAGGCCCTTATCCACCGAGTATCCCTTGCAGTGCTCGCCCATGAGTGTCTGCACCAGTGGCATATGCTGGTCGCGATAGTAATCGTGGTCGAATCGGGCACCGTCCTGGTAGGGGTAAAGTACGCTGATCTTGATCATGTGGCAGATCTCCTGAAGGTGGACGTCGAGGTCGTCGTCACTCTAACGTGATCGGGCACCGACATTACAGGACGACATCACTGGAAGGCGCGCCGAGCTTGCCTCACAATCCGGTTTTTTCCGGGCTGCCGGCAGGCGCAGCACCGGTTACCGGACAGTGAGGATATCTGCATGAATGCACAGGACTGGAACGAAGCCGCCCTGGAGAAATATCTGTCAACGCACCCGACGTTGCAGGATGAGATCAGACACCTGAGCCCTGCCCAGCAGAAACAGCAGGCACAGTGGGCCTTCGAAGACGAAGCGCAAAGCCTGGGTATCGAGCCTTGGGAGCTGGCGCTTGAGCTGATCGCCGAATCGCCAGAGCAGCTCAAGAGCATGCGCCTGGAAGCGCACGCACAGGTTGCCGAAGCACTTGGCATGGATTGGGACGAGTACTGCGAGCTGAATGGCATCGAGCGCTGACTGCCCTGCCTTTGCGGTGTATTTAGCGCCCGGACATCGGCGTGACGCGCCCTGTTTTCATGACCGATCAGTCAGCGCTTTACCTGCCCGATGCGGGTGAGTAACGTCTCTGCACTTCAATAAAAAGGATGGCTGTCATGAACGATCTGGTCTCATATCACCTGGAAGAAGGCATCGCCACGCTGACGCTGAACAATGGCAAGGTGAATGCGATCTCACCTGATGTGATTGTTGCGCTCAACGCGGCTCTGGACCAGGCCAGGCAGGACCGCGCAATCGTGATCCTGACCGGTCAGCCGGGAATTCTTTCAGGCGGCTATGACCTCAAGGTCATGACATCAAGCGCCGAAGCGGCGATCGAACTCGTGGCTCAGGGCTCGACCCTGGCGCGGCGCATGCTGGCTCACCCCTTCCCTATCATCGTCGCCTGCCCCGGCCACGCGGTAGCGAAAGGCGCCTTCCTGCTGTTGTCCGCAGACTACAGAATTGGCGTCGAGGGGCCATTCAGTATTGGCCTCAACGAAGTGCAGATCGGCATGACCATGCATCACGCCGGCATCGAACTGGCCCGTGACCGGCTGCGCAAATCCGCGTTCCACCGCGCGGTGATCAACGCCGAAATGTTCGACCCGGCCGGCGCGCTCGCGGCAGGTTTTCTGGACAAGGTGGTCGGCGTCGAGCACTTGCTCGAGGCGGCTCAACAGGCGGCAGCGCAGTTGAAAAAGCTCAACATGAACGCTCACGGAAAGACCAAGCTCAAGGTGCGCAGGGCTCTGCTGGAGGCTCTGGACGCCGCTATCGAGCAGGATCGTCATCACGCGCTGTGACGCATTCGAAAGCCCGTCATTACGGGCTTTCTATCAGCTGCGAACTCCCGAAGCATTGTTTGATCCTATGAGCAGTGGCGCGCCTGCCGGCGCCATGATCACTCTTGAAGAAGCGATACCACCATGGGTCGAGTTGTAGCAGCCGCGGTTTACAGCAAAGGTAAAAAGGTCAAAAACATCACGCTGGAAGAAGGCGCGCAGTGGGCTGCGCAGCCTGGGCATTTCGTCTGGATCGGCCTGGAACAGCCCGACGCGCAGGAGCTTTCAAGCCTCAAGGAACAATTCGGTCTGCATGAACTGGCTCTGGAAGACGCCATGGAGGTTCACAGCCGGCCCAAGCTGGAAACCTTCGGCGACGCCCTGTTCATCGTCACCTACGCGCCGGTTCGCGAAAACGGCAAACTCCTGTTCATCGAAACTCACATTTTCGCTGGCAAGGGATACATCATCACGTCGCGCAACGGTCATTCCAAGTCATATGGTCTGGTGCGCCAGCGCTGCGAAGCCCGTCCGCTTCTGCTCGAACATGGCGAAGACTTTGTGCTGTACGCCCTGCTCGACTTCGTTACCGAAAACTATCAGCCGGTGACCGAGGCGATACACGCCGAACTCGAAGCGCTGGAGCACAATGTTCTGGGCGGTGCCTTGCGCGATGCCGACATTCAGCACATCCACAGCCTGCGCCGTGACCTGCTGCGCATGCGCCGCTACGTAGCGCCGATGGTCGAAGTGGGTGAGGAACTGCAGAAGCTCAGTTTCCCGTTCATCGACAAGAACATGCGGCCGTATTTCAGGGATGTGGAGATCCACGTCAAGCGGCAGATGGAAGACCTTGGCAACCTGTGTGACATTGCCAGCCAGACCATCGAGATCGGGCTGCTGCTGGAGTCGTCCCGCCAGAGCGTGGTGCAGCGCAAGTTCGCGGCCTGGGCCGCGATCCTCGCCTTCCCCACGGCCATTGCCGGCATCTACGGGATGAACTTTGAGAACATGCCGGAGCTGACCTGGCAGTATGGTTATTTTGTGGTGCTGGGGGTGATCGTCGGCGGCTGTTCAGCGCTGTTCGCCAGCTTCAAGCGGTCGGGCTGGTTGTAGCGCTGGTTACTGGTGCCGACCTCCTCGCCAGCAAGCTGGCTCCCACACGGACTAATTAATGTACGCTGAGGTCTTGTGGGAGCCAGCGGGCGGCGATCCGTCTTGCTGGCGAGGCGGCAGGTGCTGATTTCAAAAATACCGGGCGGAAAGCAGTCCCTACACCGCAGGCTGGTGCGCCACGAAACGCATCATCCATTCAGCCACTGTTTCGCCGTGGTGATCATGTTCCAGACTCGCCACGCCATCGCGGTACAGCTGATCACCCAGCGTCGGTTGCAGGATTTCGAGCAGCGCGCGTGAATAGTCGTGAACGAATTCCGGGTGTCCCTGAAAGCACAGCACCTGATCACCGATCTGGTAGGCCGCGAACGGGCAGAATTCGCTTGAAGCAATAACAGTCGCTCCTTCCGGCAGCGCCGTGACCTGATCTTGGTGACTGATCAGCAGTGTCAGGCGGTCGATTCCTGGGGACATCCACGCCTGCGCCGGAGCCAACTCGTAGTGATGAATCCCCGCGCCCCAACCCTGGCGGGCGCGCTCGGTCTTGCCGCCCAGCGCCAGGGCCAGCAACTGGTGACCAAAGCAAATGCCCAGCAGTTTCTCGCCACGCTGATAAAGCTTGAGCAGGTAATCCTTGAGCGTCAGGATCCATGGGTCCTGGCCAAACGAATCAGCCTTGCTGCCGGTCACCAGGTAGGCGTCGAAACGTTCGCCTTCCGGCGGATACTCACCTTGCATGACGTTGTAGATCTCGAACCGAGCGGGCACAGGCTGGCGGGAGAACAGCGATTCGAACATGCGCCCGTAGCTCTTGTATTGCTCAGCCAGCGCCGGGCGCAGGATATCGGTTTCCAGAATGCAGATGCGTAGCGACATATAAGAACACCAGAAGCAGACAAGTAATTGGGCGAGGACGCAAAGCCTGCCCGGCCTGCGCAGCCTTTGCAAGACAGGCGACATTCAAAGCAGCATCGCGCGCAATTATTCGGTCACGCCACCCGGTAGGAATATTCCGACGCTGACGAACGGTAGAAAGCTAACGATTCGCACTGAGAGTGTCTAGCTGGGCCATAACCGCGCGATTCGCTCATTCTTTATAACCTCAAGCCAGCAAATTGTACGTGTTAAGTCCTAAGCGTTCTTAATCAGATGCAACGTCAGCTCTAAGGTGAAATCAGTAACTGGGAAGCGCAATAAAAAAACAATGTGCGCCAGGTCGCCGTTTGCGTTGCGGGACCACCCGTTCGATTGCGTCACCTTAGCTAGCCCGCCGATATCCCGGTCCGATTTTCAGAGTTCAGAGATGGGATTCGTTGGACTTCAGTTGCTCAGGAATAACAACAAAAGGCAATCAGCCATGTTCAAAGATTCGAAAGTACGTCAAGCGGGACTTATTGTTTTCGCCACTACCCTGTTACTGATTTTGCCCAATCTCAATCGTCTGTTCGGCTGACCGCTATTTACACCTTCCGGTCACCGCCCACTGCGCCAGTCTTCCTAGAAACTACAGGAGGACTGACCATGGGCTCGTGGATCACATCCCTTCTCGCCGTTTACAGCGCTACCCGCGTCGGCGAGGTCGACCAGGCCGCTGCGGTGGCTGCCTGACAGAAGGTCACACCGGCTACTGATGCTGTACCTGAATCTGCGTTGGCATCTTGCGCGCAGCCGACACCAGCACCTTGGCGTGCATCTGCTCCGAGCCACCCCCGCGACGCATGCCGCGCACGGGGCAGGCGTCGAGATAATCCAGCCCCACCGCCAGCTTCAAATGACGCTCGGGCACGGCCAGCCGGTTGGTGACGTCAAAGCTATACCAGGCATCATCGAGCCAGGCTTCCGCCCACGCATGGCTGGACAGGTGATCGGCGTCCTGACTGCACAGATAGCCTGACACGTAACGTGCCGGAATTCCGAGGGCGCGCGCGCAGGCAATGAAGGCATGAGCGTGGTCCTGGCAGACGCCGGAACGCCCGGCGAAGGCTTCGGCGGCACTGGTATGAACCTCGGTTGTGCCCGGCGTGTAGCTGATGTGCTGATTGAGGGCATGCATGAGGTCGATCAGTGCGCTGCGATCGGTCCGCTTGCGGCACTGGCCGGTCGCGAACTCGCGGATCCCCTCGTCGGCCTCAGTCAGGCGCGTGAAGCGCAGAAACGGCAATGCCGACCCGGCCTCATGTTCGGCTTCGCGGGTTTCGTCTATATCGACCTGCCCACGAGCGCCGATGACTATTGCCTCGTGGGGCTCTTCGAGGGACAGCACATGAAGAATGTTGCCGAACGGATCGATCTGCGCGCGCACCGGACGCGGCAGGTCCAGTTGCCAACTGAGCACCTGCTGCCGCTCACTGTCGTGCGGCGTCAGGCGCAGGTACTGGATGCTCGCTCGCACCTGATCGGCATAGTGATAAGTGGTTTCGTGGCTAATTGAGAGTCTCATGCCGCCTCCAGATACGAAATGTGAATGGCGTCACCCAGTCGGGCGAGCAAGGGAATGAATTCGTTCAGCCATTCATGCAGCCCTTGGGCAAGGATTTCGTCGATGCCGGTGTAGCGCAGTCGTGCGTCCAGTTCAGCCGCCATGCGCTGGGCGGGACGTCCGTTGGCGCCGGGAAGACTGGCGAGGATGACGTCCATTTCTTCAAGACAGGCGCGAAGCGAACGCGGAATATCGGCGCGCAACAGCAGCAGTTCAGCGACCTGGCGCGCACCGGGGGCATCGCGGTAGACCTCGGTGTACGCCTCGAACGATGACAATGCGCGCAGCAACGCACTCCACTGGTAATAGCCTGCCGCCGAGCTGTCGGCGGCGGCGTTGGCCTGTGGCCCACGCAGCTCCAGCATCTCGTAGCGAGCATCGAGCATGCGCATGGTGTTGTCGGCGCGCTCTATGAATGTTCCCAGACGAATGAAGCGGAACGCATCGTTGCGCATGATCGTGCCGTAAGTCGCGCCGCGGAACAGGTGCGAGCGCTCCTTGACCCATTCGCAGAAGCGGCTCAGGCCATAGCGGGTCAGGCCCTGCTCGGCGATACCGCGAATCTCCAGCCAGGTCGCATTGAGGTTTTCCCACATGTCAGCGGTAATGCGCCCTCGTACCGCATGGGCACTGGCTCGCGCCGCGCCCAGACAGCTGTAAATGCTGGCGGGGTTGCTCGCGTCGAGGGCGAAAAAATGCAGCATGCGTTCGGCATGCAGCGCACCGTGGCGCTCGACGTAAGTGTCCAGCGTCCCGGTGATCAGCAAGGGCATGGCGATTTCATCCAGCCCGTCGCCGCGCCCACCTTGCGGCATCAGCGACAGCGAATAGCTCACGTCCAGCATCCGCGCGAGGTTTTCCGCGCGCTCCAGGTAACGTGACATCCAGAAAAGATCCGAGGCAGTTCTACTCAGCATAGGAAGGCATCCTTAATCCTCGACCACCCAGGTGTCTTTAGTCCCGCCGCCCTGAGACGAATTGACCACCAGCGAACCCTCGCGCAATGCAACACGCGTAAGGCCGCCCGGGACTACCCGGGTTTCGCGACCGGACAGGACAAACGGACGCAGATCGATGTGCCGCGGGGCGATACCGTTTTCGACGAAGGTCGGACATGTCGAGAGCGACAGCGTCGGCTGTGCGATGTAGGCATGAGGCTTGGCCTTGAGACGGGCGCGGAAGGCCTCGATCTCCGCCGCGGTCGCGGCCGGCCCGACCAGCATGCCGTAGCCGCCGGAGCCCTGGGTTTCCTTGACCACCAGATCTCCCAGATTGGCCAGCACATGAGACAGCTCTTCAGGCTTGCGACACTGCCAGGTCGGAACGTTCTTGAGGATCGGCTCTTCGTCCATGTAGAACCGGATCATATCCGTGACGAATGGGTACACCGACTTGTCGTCCGCGACCCCGGTGCCAATGGCGTTGGCCAGCACTACATTGCCCGAACGATAGGCCGACAGCAGGCCGGGCACGCCCAGCATGGAGTCGGGATTGAACGCCAGCGGGTCGAGAAAGGCGTCGTCGAGACGGCGATAGATCACGTCAACCGCCTTGGGTCCATCAGTGGTACGCATGAACACCTTGTCGTCGCGTACGAACAGATCGGCGCCCTCGACCAGTTCGACGCCCATCTCTCGCGCCAGAAAGGCATGTTCGAAGAATGCGCTGTTGAATCGCCCGGGTGTCAGCACCACCACGCTCGGGTTGTCCAGGGGGCTGGAACTCTTGAGTGTGTCGAGCAGCAGACTGGGGTAATGGTCGATCGGCGCGATGCGCTGGGCGGCAAACAGTTCGGGGAACAGGCGCATCATCATTTTGCGGTCTTCGAGCATATAACTCACGCCGCTTGGGGTACGCAGATTGTCTTCAAGCACGTAATAAGTGCCATCGCCGTCTCGCACCAGATCGACGCCGGATACGTGCGAGTACAGATCGCGATGCAGGGTCAGCCCTTGCATGGCCAGCTGATACTGCTCGTTGGCGAGCACTTGCTCGGCGGGGATGATGCCGGCTTTGATGATCCTCTGGTCGTGGTACAGGTCGGCAAGAAACATGTTCAGTGCCTTGACGCGCTGGATACAGCCGCGCTCTACCATCCGCCATTCGGTGGCCGGTATGCTGCGTGGAATTGTATCGAACGGGATGAGCCGTTCGGTGCCCTGCTCGTCCCCGTACAGCGTGAAGGTAATGCCCGCACGGTGGAACAGCAGGTCTGCTTCCCGCCGGCGCTGCGCCAGCAATTCGGTAGGTGTATCCGCGAGCCATCGGGCAAATTCCCGGTAATGCGGTCGGGCTGCGCCGGTCGCATCGTACATCTCGTCATAAAAGGTGCGGTTCATTGCCGTATTCCTTATCACCCTGGACACCTGCACCTCACACCTTCGCAAGGCCCGTGCCAGCGGCATTAATGCTTTGATATCAATTACTTGGGTAAATATCAGGCATGTGTCGCACCATTCCTGTGCAATAACCGCCCCGACTTGTTCTTGTCCGCTTCATTGAGAAGCGTCGGGTTGTAGCAAAATCTATGACTGGCATAGCCAGAGTCGATTTCCCGAGCCTGGCTCGCCTGTCCATAATCGACAGCATCAAGCGCAGAGAGATCAATAAATTGCAGCGTTTTCGCTGCGGATCGTCTTCGCCAGACCTCTTTTCCAACAGCGGCCCCTGTCCGCTGTCGACCTGAAACGAACTTCCCTTTGAGCCACTCCATGAGTGGCTTTTTTTTTCGCTCTTTTTCAGCGGGAACAAAAACGGCCGATCCGGAGGTGTCCGGGATCGGCCGATGTACTTTTCATGTACCTTCAGGCGTGCAGCCTTCTCACCTCCTGTGTCACACCCCAACCTTCAACCTCCCCGTCCATTGGCGAGATCACTGCCTGAAAATCCTGCTCGAAGTCGCCAATGCCGTCGTACGTGGCGTACATCACCTTGCTCAACTGCAAGTGCCAGGCACCGTCATCCCGGATATTGATTTGCGTATTGATCGATTCACCACGGAACTGTTGTGCTGCCTGCCGGGCCCGTTCCTCATCCGGGAACACGGCGTAGAACTCGATAGGGTAAATACGTGCGAAGTCAAAGCCGCCTTCCTTCATGCGGCGCAACACATTGCTACTGATGTCTTCTTGATAGGCTGTGCTCATGAAACGTCCTCCTATTCAACGATAGATAGAGTTTCAACTCTTCCGGGACAGCTTCTTGTGAGCGCTGTCGCACGTCAGTCAAACCGGCGTGTGGAATCAAGCATGTGGCTGACCAGACCCGGCCTGCGCAGCAGACCGGTGTAGACATGGCAGAGACCGTTCGGACAGTCTCGATTGCAGAGTAGACCTATCGTTGGCTCGCTGCCAAGTGGCTGACAACGCGAGCCATTGCGACAGGGTGCGGTTCAGACGACTTCTGTAATGGAAATGATCTGGACACTGTTCTGGGCCTTGAGGGTTTTCACCGTCGGCTCATCAGTCCGGCCCTCCAGATCGTTCAGATCCAGTTCATCGGTCACTGGAAACAAATCCTTGCGCAGAAGACGCGCCACCTCCTCCTCACTGGGGCGGTCCTGAAGATCAACATCGACACGCTGCTGTACACCGTCCTTATCGAGATACGAAATGGCCCACTGTTTCATCAATGCCTCCGAAGAAAGCCAGTGACTCTGGCTTACATGATCTGGACATTTCGGCGGTGATGTTCGTTCCAAGCAAATGCGGGCAAAACAAAGGCCCCTGACGAGAACGCAAGGGGCCTTCGGGAGCACGCCTGGCGGTCAGAGCCTGTTTTTGCTGGCTTCCACGCCTGCGGTGTTATCCAGCAGACTTTTGGTCGCTGTCTGCAGGAAACTCTCCAGCTTGTGCCTGAGCTCCTCGGTGTCCGGCGCGTCCGGCACCAGCTGGGCACCCGGATTGGCGCCCAGCGTGTAGGTCAGAACCTTGGGCGGCATATCGGTCGGTTCGATGAGGATGCGGTTGCCGCTGACGATGGCCACCACCTGCTCGCCACCGGACGGTTTGATCACTGCGAAACCCTTGTCGCCCTGAGGCAGGTTCAACAGATCACGCCCCCAGCACTGATGTCGGGTCTGACCACCCAGACGCCCCATGATGGTCGGCACAACGTCCATCTGGGTACCGACGACGCTGCTGCGCCGGCCGAATTTCTCCTGAACCCCCGGACCGATCAGCAGCAGCGGCACGTTGAAACGGCCCAAGTCCATTTCGGTGAGCTGTCTGGCGTTACCAAAGCCGTGGTCGCCCAGCACAACAAACAGCGTTTCCTTGAAGTACGGTTCTTTTTTGGCTTTCTCGAAGAACTGGCCCAACGCCCAGTCCGAGTAGCGCATGGCGGTCAGGTGCTCGTCGAGCGTGCCGTGACCGGTTACGCGCTCCACCGGCAGGTTAGTCGGAAGCGCGTAAGGGGTGTGGTTGGACAGGCTCTGCAGCAGCGCATAGAACGGCTTGCCGCCGTCGCGTGCCTTGAGTTCCTGGGCGCCACGGTCGAACATGTCCTGATCGGACACACCCCAGGTCGGATCGGAAAAGACCGGATCCACGAAGTCCTCACGACCGACGAAGTTGGTCATGCCCTGATTGCTGAAGAAACCGGACTGGTTATCCCAGGCGAAATTGCCGTTGTAGACGTACACATCATTGAATTTACGACCGGTACTGAGCAGCTGCGGCAGGCCGGACAGTTTGTGACTGCCTTCAGGCGTACGCATCAGGTACTCGAAGCCCGGCAGGTTCGGGAAGCACGCCATGGTGGCGAACATGCCCTGGTGGGTATGAGTGCCCGCCGAGAAGAACTGGTCGAACAGCAGACCTTCCTTGGCGAGTTTGTCGAAGTAAGGGGTGATATTGGCGTCGCTGCCCAGTGCGCCGACCGAGTGCCCGGCGAAGCTTTCGAGCAGAATGACCACCACGTTGCGGATCGGCAAGGTGTTCTGCGCAGGCGGATTGAAGTCACGGCGCACGGCGGCGATGTCGCCTTCAACCAGCGTGTCGTGAGGGGTCAGCAGCATGTCGCGCACGGTCTGTTGTGCTTCGGCCTGGGGCAGGGTCGCCTTCCAGACGTTGTCACGATGAGCCGACATGCGCGCCTTGCCGGCGCGGATCAGCGTCAATGTGCCGTTGAGACCCAACTGATTGGCGAAGTTGGATTCCGTGGTGTAGGCATCGCCCCAACGCAGCGGCGGGCCTTGACGCAGCGTGCCACGGGCGGCAACCACCGCCACCAGCAGGACCACGAAAAACACGCCGGCGCGCATGTACCAGGGCGCAATCGAGCGAGCGCCGATGCTGGTGCTGCCTTGCCCAGATCCAACACGCGGGCGGGTTGCACGGTCGATCACCTTGAATACCAGACTCAGCAGCCAGGTCACCAGGGCCCAGGCCAGCAGATAGCGTGCGACGGGGAACCCGTACCAGAGCATGCTAAGGACCGTCTTGAGGTCCTCTTCCACGTACTGGAACACCAGACCGTTCAGCCGCTGATGGAACTCGCGATAGAAGTCCATTTCCATCAGGCCGAAAAACAGCGTGATGCTGCCGACCAGCGTCAGCCAGAAGCGGAAGAAACCTCGCGCCGCCATCGCCCGTACGCTGAACAGCGCCAGCATCAACGGGATCAGCAAATAGACCGTCAGACGCAAATCAAAGCGCAAACCGTTGAACAGCGCCTCGATGAAAGTCGAAGCAGGCGTATCACCGATCATCTCGCGGTTATAGGCCAGCAGACCTACGCGCAGCAGCGTATACATCACCATCAGCGCCAGCCCGCTGAGCAGCATGTAAGCAAGGTGGGATCTGATCGTTGGAGGATTCAGGCGGGACAACGCCTGCCGGTCTGTCCGGGCGTCCGTGTGGGCCATATTTATTGTATTCCGGTAAATTCAGCGAATGATTCGGAAGTGCGGTGCCGGTCGCGATGCGAAGCCAGGGCACACGGAGCATTGCCAGTGTTCAGGCAAAAAGCTCAAGACAATGAAGGAGTTTCACGTCGCGCGGGATTCTGAACAGACTGGTGTGAAAAAATTGTCACGCAGACAGGCGGGCAAGCTGCAGAAGCGCTCTGGGCAGCACTTCTGCACGGTTATTCGGACGCGAAGTGTTCTGGTGCAGCGGTCTTTAGATGCGCACGTTGCCGCGGGGCCCTGCAATCGCCCAGATGATCAGCCCAAGCACGGGCAGCAGCGCAATCAGCAGCACCCAGAGGATCTTGATGCCGGTTTCCGTGCCGCTTTTCAACACATGGATGATTGCCCAGATATCCAGTGCCAGAATGATAAGGCCGACCAGACTGTTGAAGGTGGATCCCATGATGTTGTCCCCGAGTAATGACTGAGACCTGTAGGATAACGGTGCTCTTCAGGGGTTCCGTTGAACCAACCGGCTGATTTAATGTTCGGAAACTGAGTCAGCGATTTTCGCCCTATGCCATCCGCCATTCGAGACAGGTGAAGCCGTTCATGCAAACACCCGCGCACCCCCGAACGCTTTGGGCAACATGGTATGCCCAGGCGCAGAACAGCCCCATGGTCAGCCTGGGATTCGCCCTGGTCATGCTCACATTGCTGGGTCTGAGTTTCGTCAGCCTTTACAACGCTTTCTTCGGCGTCAGCAAGGTCAACCTCGAACACGCCATCATTGGTGGCTGCGCGGGCTTTGGCGCCACGGCGCTTGGCGCGGTCATGGCCATTGCCTTTAGAGATATTGCGCAGCGCACCCAGGACATCATGCTCGGCTTTGCGGCAGGCATGATGCTGGCGGCCAGTTCGTTCTCGCTCATCCTGCCCGGCCTCGCCGCCGCCCGGGAAATCACCGGCACCGGGCCGCTGGCCGCCGCCACGGTCGTCACCGGCCTGGGGCTGGGCGTACTGCTGATGCTCGGCCTGGATCGTTTCATACCCCACGAACATGAAAGCGTCGGTCGTCAGGGCCCGCACTCGGAGCGGATCAACCGGGTCTGGCTGTTTGTGCTGGCGATCACGCTGCACAACCTGCCGGAAGGCATGGCCATCGGGGTCAGCTTCGCCAGCGGCGACATGAATGTCGGCCTGCCGCTCACAACCGCCATCGCCATTCAGGATATCCCGGAAGGCCTGGCGATCGCCCTGGCGTTGCGAGCCACGGGGTTGTCGTCGATAAAAGCCATGCTGGTCGCTGTCGGGTCAGGCTTGATGGAGCCGCTGGGCTCGATGATCGGCCTGGGCATTTCCAGCGGCTTTGCAATCGCTTACCCGCTGAGTCTCGGACTCGCGGCAGGCGCGATGCTGTTTGTCGTGTCCCATGAGGTGATTCCCGAGACCCATCGCAACGGCCACCAGACCTCGGCGACCCTGGGCCTGATGGGCGGATTCGGCGTCATGATGTTTCTGGATACCGCGCTGGGTTAAGCCTTGGCGCGCAATGCCTCCAGCGACGGCGCGGCATGGATGCCCGCCGTTGCCGCAAGCTCCAGCACCCGAGCCTCATCACAGCCGTAGACCAGAACGGCTTGCAGTTCGTCATCCAGCGGCTGGCTGAAATCCATCAGTACGTAGCCACCCATCTCCTTGTTCATCGCGCCAAGCTGGATCTGGATGCGGTTGAGCGCCACCAGTGGCTCGACCTTGGCCAGCTGCTTTGGCTTGATGTTGAATGACACGTCCTTGCCGAACGACGACACGATCTGCTCGAACAACTCCATGTAAGTGTCGCCCTGGAACAGCACCGTCTCCGGCAGACTGCCGACCACTACCCATTCGCCCAGCGGGATGGGAAAGCTGTCGTCGTAGTTGATATCGGGGTTGGCGGCCAGGAAGGCCGAAGGGTCGGCATACGCCTGAGCGGCTTCATCGGCGATACGCGCGATTTCGTCCTCGCCCATGCAGCCCGAACTGACTTTGGTGATTAATTCAATGAGGGTGTCGTTCATGGCGGGTCCTGAAGGCGAGCGAAAAAACAGGCGCGAAGGATAACGGGAAATCCTTCGCTGCTCTATTGATTCAGCCATCGACCCGCTTATCGATTCAGTCGTCCGCGACCGAAACCGCGATTCGACCGTTCCCGGTTCAGTTGCCCAAGCTGGCAAGCTGCGCGGCGGTTTCCGTCGCACCCATGGCTTGCGCGGCGCCCAGCGCGTTGATGCCTTTGGCATCGCGCGCATGCAGGTCGGCGCCTTGGGCGAGCAGATACTCGACGATGGCCGTGCGGTTGAACATCGCCGCCATCATCAGCGCGGTCCGCCCGTCAGTGGACGCGCCGTCGACGCTGGCGCCGCCCTCGACCAGCAACCTGACCATTTCCAGATCACCTTTGAAAGCCGCACCGGCAATCGGCATCTGGCCGTTATCGTTATGGATCTGCGGGTCAGCCTGATGGCTTAGCAGCACGCGTACCGCTTCCTGATGACCGTGGTAACTGGCGAGCATCAGCAGCGTGTCGCCCTTGTGATTACGCAGATTGACCGGAAAACCCTGCTCCAGCAAACGGCCCAGCGTCGCTGCATCGCCTTGGCGAGCGACGTCGAAAACCTGCTCAGCGAACTCCGCTGCCTGCTCGTCAGTCACAGTATTGGGCTCATCGGGCCTGGTATCAGTCATATGTCACTCCTTGGCGGGTATGGGTGCGAGGCTGCTCGCTGCTCGGCGCAATGCCCGCAAGTCTTGCGGGGTGTAGGCGCAAGGTCAAGCTATGTGATTGATAGCCAAGACTCATTTCGCGCCGCGCCTCAGATCTGCATGGATTAACCCGCAAAATGCAGGGTGCACGACAGCCATTCATGCAAAATGCACGAGAGCTGATTTTTTACTCTAGACCAAGTCATTGATTTTAAAAGGCTTTATTGACCGGCGAAGACTGGCACAGACACTGCAATAGTCTCTGCACGCTTGTTATCCCATTGAGCAATGGAGCCGTTAGACATGACTTTCATTCAAGAAAAATTCGCTTCCGTATTCTCCGACTACGACGTTACCACCCAGGCTCGTCCAGACGGCGGCGTGCTGTTGTGCCTGCGCAATCACGAGGGCAAGCAGATCCGCCGTTCCGTGTCTTACGCTCAATTGCACACCCCTGTTCAACTGGAATGGGTCATCAGTGCCATCCGCCGCGACCTGGCTGCGCAAGCCTGTGAGCTGCCGGCTATTTCCATGTTGCAGAGCCAGCATCGCTTCGACCTGCCGACTTATCACACCCGTTGATCGGCCATCAGATTTCTTGCACGCCGCCCTTTAAGGGCGGCACGCGATACTCGATCCTCCCGCCCTGCTGACCGCGCTCGCCTTTCGAGACGCGGTTTTTTTTTGCCAAATTTAAAGTGGTTCAGCGGATCAGCCCTCTGCAAAGCGCTTCACCTACCGCCTGAGCCCGATTGGCCACCCCCAGTTTCCCGTAGATCGTCTTGAAGTGATATTTGATGGTCGATTCGGACACCTCGCGTATGAGCGCAATTTCCCAGGCGGTCTTGCCCTCGCGCGCCCATTGAAGGATTTCCAGCTCCTTGCCGGTCAACCCACGCGAGCGGAAGCGAGTGCCCCGCCCGACCATGTGCAGCACCGGCATCAGGCTGGTAATCAGATATCGATCCTGGGTAGTCAGGCCACGCTGCATCGCGTTCAGGGTGCAGACCGAAGTCACCCCGTTCACTCCCCGGCTGTGGCTGCTATACCCGTAAGACAGCGCGGGCAGCAACTGACACGTCTCGACCACTTCTTCGTAACCGCACGGTGGTGTGTACAGCCTGAACGCTTCACGCCAGTCCACAAACCCCATGCGATTGCGGTAGTAGCGGAGCACCGGGTCCTCCGAGACCAGATGCTCGCGCTCGAACGTATCGCCCCAGTAATCATCGACATCGACCGTTACGAACGTCAGTAGCAGCGAACCTTTGAACTGGTAGAACATCGCCCGCTCGCAGTCGCATTCACGCATCAGCCACTGAAGTGCATTTTCGATGGCTATCCGGCCATCGACCTCGGTAATACTGCTCACCATTTGTTGTATGAGTTGATCCATCGTTTTATTGACTGTTCTGGCACTGCGCATCACTGCCGCTCCTTTGCGACCCGGTATCGCGATTGATTGCCGATCAAGGGGGGTCAACGGCGCAGAACTTACACGAATAAATTCGTTTAAAAACAGCCGAAAAAACAAACAGGATTTACCTACAAACGACCGTGCCCATTCGCACCGAAAGCTCGGACGGCGCCTACAGAAATGGTCCGAACCTGTAGGACCCACGAGGCCGTGGTCCCTGCGGAGCGCGGGCTCGCCTCAGTCTTCGATTCCGGGGAATTGGCCGGCAATGTCGTCGCCGGTCGGCAGCGGTACGCCACTATTGGCAGTCCTGGACAGGCTGATCGTTACCAGTCGGGGATGCTCGCCGACATTGAACCAGCGACGAGTGCCCGCCGGTATCGAGAGGACGTCGTTTCGCTCGCACAGTACCGCGTAAACGTAGTCATCGAGATGCAGCATGACCAGCTCCTGGCCCGCCACACAGATCCGCGTCTGGTCCCCGTCTACACAGTGTTCCCGCTGTAACTCGCCGGCTAATCCGGACGCATCGGGGCTGCGGCTGTCGATATCGATCACGCCCACAAGGCCATAATCCCGGCTGGCGACCAGGGGGTCGATGAGGCTACGGAAGGCGCTGATGATCGCCTCGTGACCGGCGACCGGCGGGATCGGCCCGGTCGGTTCGCAGCGGTCGAACAGCACACCGTGCTCGGCCAGCGTCGAGGCAATATCCTCCAGATGGGTCAGTATTTTGTCCGGCTGCCAGGGGCTGGATACGTGATACACGGACAGGCTGCTCATGACGAAAACTCCTCGGGTTCGGTGATTTCAAGGGTGAGCTGTCTGCAGCTCATACGCCCTGATCTTTGTTGAGCGTGACGATCATCGCGGCCGCGGCCAGCGCCGCGATGCTGGCGATGGCGAATGTCCAGCCCGGACCCAGCGCGTTCCAGCTGTAGCCGGAATACAAGGCGCCCAGCGCACCGCCCACGCCGGATAAGGCCGCATAAAGCGCCTGGCCCTGGCCCTGCTGACGCGAGCCGAAGCTGCGTTGCACGAAATGAATGGCCGCTGCGTGGAAACTGCCAAAAGTCGCCGCGTGCAGGACCTGCACCAGCAGCAGAACCGGCAGGTGCTCGGCGAACGCGGCCAGCAGCAACCAGCGCAACGCCGCCAACAGAAAACTGGCCAGCAGTACGGTGCGCACCGAAAAGCGCTGCATGACGCGGCCCATCACCATGAACATCAACACCTCGGCCACCACGCCGACCGCCCACAGCACGCCGATCAGACCGCGACTGTAGCCCAGCGCTTCAAGGTATAGCGTGAGAAAGGTATAGAACGGCCCATGGCTGAGCACCATCAACGCCACGCTGACGTAGAACGCCAGCACGCCGGGGCGCATCAGCTGGCGGATGAAGCCGCCCTCGCCCGGCACCGGCGCGCTGATCAGCGGCTGAGCGTTGGGCACCCACCAGCTGCTCAACGCAATGCCCAGCATGATAGCGAGCACCACATGCGGGAAAATGTCCAGACCGAATCGTTCGAACAGGCCGCCCAGCGCCACCACCGCCAGAATGAAGCCGATCGAGCCCCACAAGCGGATCTGGCTGTAGCGCGAGGTCTGGGCACGCAGGTGGGCCAGCGTGATGACCTCGAACTGCGGCAGGATGGCGTGCCAGAAAAACGCATAAAGCGCCATGACCATCGCCAGCCAGGCGTAGGACTTATCGACCAGGATCAGCGAAAAGGCCAGCAGGGTGCAGATCGCACCGAACCTCACAATCGCCAGCCGTCGACCGGTGTAGTCCCCGAGCCAGCCCCAGAGGTTCGGCGCGACGCAGCGCATCAGCATGGGGATGGCGACCAGCTCGCCGATCCGCGCGCTGGAAAAGCCCAGATGATCGAAGTACAGCGCCAGAAACGGCGCCGCCGCGCCCAGCAACGCGAAATAGCACAGGTAAAACCCCGACAGCCGCCAGTACGGCAGCGGCGCGGTGGGCTGCGGCGTCACTCAGACTGCCGCCGCGGTCATTACAGCTGGCCCAGCACAGGCGTGGTCACGCGCACGTCGGCGTTCTGCCCGCGGTGACGCAACAGATGGTCCAGCAACACGATCGCCATCATCGCTTCGGCAATCGGCGTGGCACGGATACCGACGCAAGGATCGTGGCGACCTTTGGTGATGACGTCGGCCGGCTGGCCGTCAACATCGATGGAGCGGCCCGGCGTGGTGATGCTGGACGTCGGCTTGAGCGCCAGGTGGGCGATAATCGGCTGCCCGGAAGAAATGCCGCCCAGAATGCCACCCGACTGATTGGACAGAAAACCCTGAGGGGTCAGCTCGTCACGATGCTCGGTGCCACGCTGCGCCACGCAATCGAAACCGGCACCGATCTCCACGCCCTTCACCGCGTTGATGCTCATCAGCGCGTGGGCCAGTTCGGCATCGAGGCGGTCGAAGATCGGCTCGCCCAGACCCGGCTTGACGCCCTCGGCGACCACGGTGATCTTCGCGCCAACCGAATCCTGGTCGCGACGCAGCTGGTCCATGTAGGCCTCAAGCTCGGCAACCTTGTCCGGGTCCGGGCAGAAGAACGCATTCTGCTCGACCGACTCCCAGGTCTTGAATGGAATCTGGATCGGACCCAGCTGGCTCATGTAGCCGCGGATCACGATGCCTTGGGTCGCCAGGTATTTCTTGGCGATGGCACCCGCTGCAACGCGCATGGCGGTTTCCCGCGCCGAACTGCGGCCGCCGCCGCGGTAGTCGCGAATGCCGTATTTGTGGTGGTAGGTGTAGTCGGCGTGAGCCGGTCGGAACAAGTCCTTGATCGCCGAGTAGTCCTTGGACTTCTGATCGGTGTTGCGAATCAACAGACCGATGGACGCACCAGTGGTCTTGCCCTCGAACACGCCGGAAAGGATCTCGACCTCGTCGGCCTCCTGGCGCTGGGTGGTGTGACGACTGGTGCCGGGCTTGCGCCGGTCCAGGTCGCGCTGCAGATCCTCAAGGGAGAGCTCGACCCCCGGCGGGCAGCCGTCAACGATAGCGACCAGCGCCGGGCCGTGGCTTTCGCCGGCGGTGGTGACAGTGAACAGCTTGCCGAAAGTGTTGCCGGACATGCGGGCGCTCCGAGAAATCAGCTAAAGGACCAGTTCGATCAAATCGAGCGCGCCAGTATACGCAGGCTGGACGCGCAGATCATCCTCGAACCTTCTGCGCGGGGATGCGTCCAAGCCTCACCCGAACCAATGATGGCCTTGCGATGTTATCCGGTATTTCCCCGCTCCTGCTCCTCAAGCCCCTGCGAATCCTCGCCGTGATGCTCGCCCTGCCCCTGGCCGTGCTGGCCGGTCCGACCCAGGCTGCAACACCCGACGTGGTGCAACGCCCGATTACGCTGGATACCGACGATGGGCAACTGTTCGGCACACTGCTGCTGCCCAAGTCGAGCAAGCCGGTGCCGGTGGTGCTGATCATTGCCGGCTCCGGGCCGACCGATCGGGACGGCAACAACCCTGAAGGCGGACGCAACAACAACCTCAAGCGGCTGGCGGTCGTTCTGGCGCAGCACAACATCGCCAGTGTGCGTTACGACAAACGCGGCGTGGCGGCCAGCAAGGCGGCCACGCCGGACGAGCGCGACCTGAGCGTCGAACGCTACGTCGCCGACGTGCAGGCCTGGGCGCAGAAGCTGCGGGCCAACTCGCGCTTGAGTCAGTTGATCCTGCTGGGCCACAGCGAAGGCGCGCTGGTGGCTACGCTGGCGGCGGAAAAAGCCGGTGCGGCCGCAGTGATTTCGGTAGCTGGCACAGGGCGCCCGGTGGATCAGGTGCTGCGCGAACAGTTTCAGGAACGCCTGCCGCCGGAGCTGCTGCAGCGTGGCAATCAGCTGCTCGACATCCTCAAAGCCGGCGAAACCGACGATCAAGTGCCTGCGGAGCTGCAGGTCGTGTTCCGGCCCAGCGTACAGCCCTATCTGATTTCGCTGTTTCAACAGGACCCGGCGGCAGCGTTCGGCCGCCTGAAGATGCCGGCGCTGATCGTCCAGGGCCGTAACGACATACAGGTCGGCGTGCGCGACGCCCTGCTGCTGCACAAGGCGCGACCGGATGCGGAGCTGGCGCTGATCGACGGCATGAACCATGTATTTCGCATCGTGCCCGACGATCTTGAACAGCAGATGTTGTCGTATCGCAACCCGACCGCGCCGCTCGCCGACGAGCTCACGACGCGGATCCTGCGCTTCATCGAGGCGCTGCCTCGCAGCTGAAAGGAGTGTGGGCCGAGAAATCTCGATCGGCCCTTCAGACTCCGCGATCCTGGCCGATAGCGATTTGCTGGCGCTGTGTTTGCTGCACAGCGCCAAGGACAGGATCACCGTTAATGACCGACACCACTACCATGACCGACACCGCCGAAGACGCCGCCAAGACCGAAGCCGCGCAACCTCTGCTGCCTTGGGAAGACGTGCAGCCCGAGCACTTCCAGATGCTGCGCCTGTCGCCGTTGCCGACCGACAGAGCCACCGGCGGACGGCCGTTGCGCTTCGTGCAGTTCGGCCGCGCCGAGCGCCACAGTAAGGAACTCAGCCTGCTGCGCATCAATGTTCAGTTGCCAGGCCAGCGGGTTCGCAAGGAACAGAACAACCTGGATATCTGGGTCGATCACCAGAAGCGCGCCGTACGCTTCGGTCCCGAATCGGGCTTGCAGATCGAGCCCTGGAATCGGGGAATCGGCCGGTTCCTGATTGCCCACGTGGTGCATTGGGCGCAGAAGAAGTGGTCGTCCTACAAGATCGAAGGCGTTGCGCTGGCGAGCAAGGACGGCCTGAACGAAGATACCCGGCTACGTCGGGATCACTTCCTGCGTACTTTGGGTTTCGAAGTGGTGTACGCCGACGCGCAACACATGAAGGGCAGCATCAAGGATGTCCACGTCGGCAACCTGCACAGCACCTGGAACACCGACAAAGTGCAGATCATCGAGATTCTCGAAGCGTCGCAAATGCTGGAAAAGGCCGAGCAGAACCTGGCCGAGCAGGAAGTGACGATTCGCAAGCATGAGGATCGGGTCAACAAATACAAGCGTGAGGACAGCGGCCTGCGTTTCACCATCGCCTGTCTGGTGACTTTCGCCGTATTCCAGGCCGGTCTGCTGATCTGGATCGCGACCCACCGCTGATGCGTTGCGAGGCGGGGCTGGCGTCAGCCCCGCTATTCAAGCCCCCCAGACTCTTCAAGCAAGTACTCAGACCCGCGAAGCAAAGAGCGCCTGATGGTCGCGGCACTGCTGCGCCGTTAGCATGAATACGCCGTGCCCGCCGCGCTGGAAATCGAGCCACGCGAAGTCGACTTCAGGATAAAGCGCCTGGACGTGAACCTGACTGTTGCCGACCTCGACAATCAGCAGACCTTTCTCGGTCAGGTGATCGGCAGCCTCGCTCAGCATGCGCCGCACCAGATTCAATCCGTCACTGCCACATGCCAGCGCCAGCTCCGGCTCATGCTGGTACTCATCGGGCATGTCGGCGAAATCTTCCGCGTCCACGTATGGCGGGTTGGAGACGATCAGGTCGAAACGCTGACCCGGCAGGCCTTCGAAGCCGTCACCCTGCACAGTGAAGACGCGGTCTTCGACGCCATGCCGCTCGATGTTCTGGTTGGCGACCTCCAGAGCGTCGTAGGACAGGTCCGCCAGTACCACTTCGGCATCAGGGAACACGTCAGCGCAGGCGATGCCGATACAGCCCGACCCGGTGCACAGGTCCAGGATGCGCGCAGGGTCGTTCGCCAGCCAGGGCGCGAACCGTTCTTCGATCAGCTCGGCGATGGGCGAGCGCGGGATCAGTACGCGATCGTCGACGATGAACGACATACCGCAGAACCAGGCTTCACCCAGGAGATACGGGGTCGGCACGCGCTCGTCGATACGACGCTTGATCAGCTTCTGCAACTCGGCGATCTCGTCGAGTTCGAGGCGGCAGTCCAGATAGCTGTCGGCGATTTCCCATGGCAAATGCAGGGCTCCGAGCACCAGCTGCCGCGCTTCGTCCCAAGCGTTGTCGGTACCGTGACCGAAAAACACGTCTTCTTCATGGAATCGGCTGACAGCCCAACGGATATGGTCGCGCACGGTGCGCAAACGGGAGGTGATCATGGGCTAACTCCTTGGGGAACGGCTGGCCTGTCGGCGGATCCGGAACTGTATCAACGATGCGGCGTTCGCATTCGGGCGGGGTGGAAGTTTCTATCATTCAGGTCGCATCATCAAGGCAAACCGCCAGCAGCCAGAGCCCGAAAATGCTCCGCAGCCCAGAAAAGCCGCGGCCTGCGATGGTTCCCATTCCCAGAATGCCTCAGCCAGAGGACAATGGCACAAAAGCCCCACCCCAAGGAGCCCCGGGATGTCCCCCATCAAGACCATGTTTCAACTCAGCGGCCGTGTTCATGCGCAGGCCAGCCTGAGCAACGCCACGTTGATTATCATCGACGCCCAGAAGGAATATCTCAGCGGCCCGCTGGCGCTGACCGGCATCGACGAAGCACTGGCCAACATCGGTCTTCTGGTGGCCAAGGCACGAGCGGTCAAATGTCCTATCGTGCATGTACGCCACCTGGGTACCGTGGGCGGGCTGTTCGACCCTCAAGGCGAACGTGGCCAACTAGTGCCGGAGCTGGTGCCGCAAGGTGACGAGCATCTGGTGGAAAAACGACTGCCCAATGCGTTCAACGGCACCGGCCTGCACGAGTTGCTCCAGAGCCTTGGGCACCTGGACCTGGTCGTGTGTGGATTCATGAGCCATTCGAGCATCAGCACGACGGTACGCGCGACCAAGGATTACGGCTATCGCTGTACGCTGGTCGACGATGCCTGTGCCACTCGGGACCTGCCCAGCGCCGATGGCGTGGTCAGCGCCCAGGTCGTACACCGTACCGAGATGGCGATCATGGCCGACAACTTCGCGACCCTGGCCTTGACCCGGGACCTGATCTGACCCGCTGTTTCGGGGTGACGGCGTGGACCGGTCGAGATAACCGCCTATCCGTTACCTCACCTGCGCAGCCCGTGCCGGGGAACCCCGGCCGCCTCGCCCGGTCAGACCGCCGATACCCTCCGAGGATAGCGGAATGAAAATATCCGACGGTTTTGACGCTCGCCGCCTGCGTCCCAAAGGCCAGCGTAACTGGGGGAGGCGCATCGTCAGTACCATTGCTGTCCTGCTCGCGGTCTCCGGTGTACTGCTCCTGTTGGCCGGAGTATTGGGGCTTATCGGCCACCCACAGGCAATTGGCGACCTGAGCGCCAGCCCCGGCGGCGCTGCCGTGATCGGGGTCATCGGGTTGTTCGTGCTGTATCTGGGAATAGCGCTGTGGCGCCGTTGCCGCCGGCGTAGCCGTCAGGCCCATGGCTTGAGCATGTCGGCGCACCTGATGAAAAAACACGACTGACCATCCTGCCCCGCGCGGTTAGACTGGCGTCCTACGCGGAGGCCCCATGCAAGACGACGATTTTTCCCTGTTCCGAAACGAGACGCGTGGCGTCAAGCCGCTCAAGCATGAGCACGCCGATGTCGGCAAACCGAAAACCGATCGCAAGCTGCTGGCCAAACTGCGCCAGTCGGCCACGGTCCGAACCGATTCGGTGACTGTCGATGGATTGTCCGATCAATTCGTGATCGATGTCGGCCCCGAAGACGTCCTGAACTGGGCGCGCGACGGCGTGCAGGAAGGCCAGATGCGCAAGCTCAAGCTGGGCCAGATCAGCTTCGAAGGCAGCCTGGACCTGCACGGCATGAGCGTCGAGCTGGCGCGCGAAACGCTTTGGGAGTTTCTGGCGGAAGCCACCCGACTGGAGATCCGCTGTGTTCGGGTCACCCACGGCAAGGCGGTGCGGCTGGACGGCAAGCGGCCGATGATCAAGAGCCACGTCAACACCTGGCTGCGCCAGCACCCGCAGGTGCTGGGCTTCTGCTCCTGTCTGGCCAAACACGGCGGAGCCGGCGCGGTGTACGTCATGCTCAGGCGCACAATGATGGAAGGCCGCGACGAATAGCGGCCAACGCACTGCTGGCAGTTCATGGTCGCCTGATTTACGCGTATGTCGTACCCCTGCGGCCATTGCTACGCTAGTATGTGCGCCTCGGCGAGGGCTCTGCCCTTGCGTTCATCGAACCCACACGGAAACACAGCCCTGTGACACTGGAACAGAATTACACCGCGATATTGGGTCAATTGGGCGAAGACGTCTCGCGCGAAGGTCTGCGCGATACGCCCAAGCGTGCCGCCAAAGCCATGCAGTACCTGTGTCGCGGCTACGAGCAGACGCTCGAAGAAGTCACCAACGGCGCGCTGTTCAGCTCTGACGCAAGCGAAATGGTGATGGTCAAGAACATCGAGCTGTATTCGCTGTGCGAGCACCACCTCCTGCCCTTCATCGGCAAGGCGCATGTCGCCTACATCCCGAGCGGCAAGGTGCTGGGCCTGTCCAAGGTCGCGCGCATCGTCGACATGTACGCGCGCCGTCTGCAGATCCAGGAAAACCTCAGCCGCCAGATCGCCGAGGCCATCCAGAAGGTCACCGGCGCGCTTGGCGTTGCGGTGGTGATCGAAGCTCAGCACATGTGCATGATGATGCGCGGTGTCGAAAAGCAGAATTCAGCGATGATCACGTCGGTGATGCTGGGTGAGTTCCGTGAAAACGCCGCTACCCGCAGCGAGTTCCTCAGCCTCATCAAATGAGCCGGCCGGTCGGTGCCGCTGGCTGCCAGCCGGAACCGGCCGACGATCTGTCCTCGTGATTCGCAGGAGTTGCAACCGTGTTCATGAAAGCGCTCAGGGTTGGCCTTGGCCAGCTCATTATCGTTGGCGACTTCCTGACCCGTCCGGGCAAGAAGCAGCGCGATCCGCAGGCTCAGGCCGCCGTCGACGCATCGGCCAAAGGGCTGGCTCTGTATCAGTTTCACGCCTGCCCGTTCTGCGTGAAGACGCGTCGCGCGTTACGTCGCCTCAATGTGCCCGTGGCCTTGAAGGATGCGAAGAACAACGAGGCCGATCGCCAGGCGCTGCTGGCAGGCGGCGGCCGGGTAAAGGTGCCTTGCCTGCGTATCGAGGAAAACGGCAAGACCACCTGGATGTACGAATCGAAGGCGATCATCGACTACCTCGATCAGCGCTTCAACGCGGCCTGATCAGCCTCGACTCTAGGTTGCCGCCTGCGCTCAGCGCGGGCAGCCTTCCTCGCGGCAGGCCACGTAATCTTCCAGCTGCTTCACACGTAACCGGGTGTGCTTCGTCAGGCATTGGGACTGCACAAGTGGCCACATCGAACCGCCATCCTGAGCCTTGCCGGCCACATAACCGCAGTCAGCGTCGCGAAACGCTATCCACTTGAGCTGTGCGTCTTTCAAGGCCTGTTTCTTTGCCGGATCCGTGAGCCAGGCCATCTGCGCCTTGTAATGTTTGTTGAGCTGCCCATCGAGCGTCGACAGCTCTTTGGCTGCGCATTGATTCATGCTCGCCTGACTGGCGTCGCAGTCCTGCGCCTGGGCTGAACAGCCAATACCAAGCGCCATCAGCGCCGCCAGAATCACTATTGAAAATCGCATGAACATCTCCCTATGGATCGAGCCCGCACTGGTGAGCCAAGTGCGGGCGACTGTAAAACGGCGATGGGCGCGCGCTGACGTCAGTCCAGCATGCCCACGTAACCCGGCTGCTCGCGCACACGCTGCAACCACTGGATGATGCCTGGATAAGAAGCCAGATCGAAGCCGCCCTGATGCGCCACATGGGTATAGGCGTACAAGGCGATGTCGGCGATGGTAAGCGTTTCGCCAACCAGAAAGGGCGTGCGCTTGAGCTGATGCTCCATCACCGCGAGCGCGCGATGCCCGGATTTCTGCAGCGCCCGATACTCATCGGCCCGGTCAGCCGGCATACCCAGATAGAATTCGATGAAACGGGCTACGGCAATCGAAGGCTCGTGGCTGTACTGCTCGAAGAACTGCCACTGCAACACCTGCGTGCGCAGGCGCGGCTCGCTCGGCAGATAAGCCGTGCCGTCGGCCAGAAAGTTGAGGATCGCATTGGACTCCCACAGACAGGTACCGTCTTGGAGTTCCAGAACCGGAATCTTGCCGTTGGGATTCTTGTCGAGGAACGCCTGGGTCCGGGTTTCGCCCTTGAGAACATCCACCGGCACCCACTCGCAGGCCGCACCCAGCAGGCCGAGCATCAATTTGATCTTGTAGCAGTTGCCCGAGTTGTAGTCCCCATACACTTTGTACATCGCCCTGCCCTCTTCGAAATCCCTGTTTTTGAACGCGCCAATGCTGCGTCGACTGGCACCGCAATGTCCAGTGACGAGTTGAGCGCAACTGTAATGGCGATTCTCAGAATCGCTGTATCGTAGCGCCGCCGTCACATGCGTTTAGGCTCAGGACCGATCTGCAACGCATGTTCTCAAGGAATCGCCACATGACCGAGATCCTGAAGGCGCCGCTCCGCCCTCTGGCCGACACCTCGCCTTCGGCCGTGGTCGCCGGTTTCATCGCCATGATGACCGGCTGCACCAGCTCGCTGGTGCTGATATTTCAGGCGGGGCAAGCCGCCGGCCTTACCGAGGGGCAGATTTCATCCTGGTTATGGTCACTGTTCATCGGCCTGGCGGTGTGCAGCATCGGCCTGTCATTGCGCTACCGCACCCCTGTCACCGTGGCCTGGTCCACGCCCGGCGCGGCATTGCTGATCACCAGCCTGGGCGGCGTCAGCTACCCGGAGGCGATTGGCGCGTTCATCACCAGCGCGATTCTCGTAACGATCTGCGGCCTGACCGGCAGCTTCGAACGCCTGGTCAGACGCCTGCCGGCTTCGCTGGCGGCCGCCTTGCTGGCAGGAATTCTGTTCAAGATCGGCAGTGAGATTTTCATCGCGGCCCAGCATCGTACCGCGCTGGTGCTGGGGATGTTCTTCACCTACCTAATCGTCAAACGACTGTCGCCGCGTTATGCGGTGCTGGCGGCGCTGACGGTTGGCGTGGTGCTAGCGGGCCTGCTGGGGCTGCTGAATTTCAACGGCTTTGCCCTGGAACTGGCGGCGCCGGTCTGGACCACGCCGAGTTTTTCCATAGCCGCCACGATCAGCATCGGTATTCCTCTGTTCGTTGTCGCCATGACCTCGCAGAACATGCCCGGCATGGCGGTCCTGCGCGCCGATGGCTACGACACGCCTTCCTCGCCGCTGATCACTGTCACCGGCATCGCTTCACTGGTGACCGCGCCCTTTGGTTGCCACGGTATCAATCTGGCAGCCATCAGTGCCGCCATCTGCACCGGCCCGCATGCGCATGAGGACAAGAACAAACGCTATACCGCGGCCGTCTGGTGCGGGATTTTCTACGCCATTGCCGCGCTCTACGGCGCCACGCTGGCGGCGCTGTTCGCTGCATTCCCCAAGGAGCTGGTGCTGTCGATTGCCGCGCTGGCGCTGTTCGGTTCGATCATCAACGGCCTGACCGTGGCCATGAGCGAGCCCAGCGAACGCGAAGCGGCACTGATCACGTTCATGGTCACCGCTTCGGGTCTGACGCTGTTCTCGATAGGCTCGGCGTTCTGGGGAATAGTGGCGGGCGCGGTGACGATGCTGATTCTCAACAGCCGCCGTCCCGTGTGAAACCGTAGGAGCGCGCTTGCCCGCGACGAGGCCGGTAAAACGACACGAATATGTCGGCTGCCAGTACGTCGTAGCAAGCTCGCTCCCACAGGATCTGTATTTATTCGGTCATCAGCACGCCGCGCTTGATCTGGTCGCGCTCGATGGATTCGAACAGCGCCTTGAAGTTGCCTTCGCCAAACCCGTCATCGCCCTTGCGCTGGATGAACTCGAAGAACACAGGCCCCATGAGGGTTTCGGAGAATATCTGCAACAGCAGCCGTTGCTCGCCATTGGCGGAGCTGCCATCGAGCAGAATGCCGCGTGACTTGAGCTCGGCTTCCGGCTCGCCATGGCCCGGCAAACGACCTTCAAGCATTTCGTAGTAGGTGTCCGGCGGCGCGGTCATGAAGCGCATACCGGTCGCTTTCAGCGCATCCCAGGTCTTGATCAGGTCATCGGTGAAAAAGGCGACGTGCTGAATGCCCTCGCCGTTGAACTGCATCAGAAACTCTTCGATCTGCCCGGCGCCCTTGGATGATTCCTCGTTGAGCGGGATACGGATCATGCCGTCCGGAGCGCTCATGGCCTTGGACGTAAGGCCCGTGTACTCGCCCTTGATATCGAAATAGCGCAGCTCGCGGAAGTTGAACAGCCGCTCGTAAAAGCTGGCCCAGTAGGCCATGCGACCGCGATAGACGTTGTGGGTGAGGTGGTCGATGAATTTCAGCCCTGCGCCGACAGGCTGGCGGTCCACGCCTTCGATGAAATTGAAATCAATGTCGTAGATCGAGGTGCCTTCGCCGAACCGGTCGATGAGATACAGCGGCGCGCCGCCGATGCCTTTGATGGCCGGCAGGCGCAGCTCCATTGGGCCGGTGGCGATCTCGACCGGTTGCGCGCCCAGCTCCAGCGCGCGCTTGTAGGCCTTGTGCGAATCCTTGACGCGAAACGCCATGCCGCACACCGACGGCCCATGCTCAGCGGCAAAGTAGGAGGCGAGGCTATGCGGCTCGTTATTGAGGATCAGGTTGATCGCGCCCTGGCGATAGAGCACCACGTCCTTGGAGCGATGGACCGCGACTTTGGTGAACCCCATCATTTCGAAGACGGGTTCCAGCACCCCGGGAGTGGGCGACGCGAACTCGATGAACTCGAAGCCCATAAGGCCCATTGGGTTTTCGTATAGATCAGCCATGACTGGCTCCTTGCAGGAAAGTGAAAGTGCGTAAGCGACGAATCACAATCCTGCGGGCGGCGCGCAGGGTATACCCCGCACGCTGCGTGCGAGGAAGTCACCAAAGATCAATTGCAGGCCAAGAATTTTCATGACTTCAGCCTACTCCGGCTTGTCAGGTTGCGCATCAGGGTGCGCGATACGAAATGCCGGGTGGTCCGAAGCACTGGCTTGAACCCGAAGGATACGGGGATAAGGTGCAAGATCGACATTGAAACGTCGCGCCGCGTACAGCTGCGGCAGCAGATAGACGTCCGCCACGCTCGGCGACTCGCCAAAGCAGAACGGATGGCCATCGATCAACTGCTCCACCGCCGTCAAGCCTTCGCTTATCCAGTGCGTGATCCAGTCGCTCACTGTTGCCTCATCGTGCTTCAAACCGCGCAAACGATTGAGGACCGACACGTTGTGCAACGGATGGATGTCGCAACCGATCAACGCCGCGACCGCGCGTTGCCGGGCGCGCAGCACCAGATCCGTGCCCAGCAACGGCGGTTGCGGATAGCGCTCTTCGAGGTATTCGATAATGGCGCAGGACTGGGTCAGCACTTGGCCACCGTCCAGCCTCAGGGCCGGCACCCTGCCCTGCGGATTGACCGCACGGAACCGAGGCTGGTGTTGCTCGCCGCCCTCGCGCACAAGGTTCACAGGGATCGCATTGCAGTCCAGCCCCTTGAGGGCCAGCGCGATGCGGACGCGGTAGCTGGAGGTCGAGCGATAGTAAGTGAATAGGTCCACGCTGGATGCCTGTTTTTATTTTTCGTAAACCGATTACGTGATGCGTAAACTGCGGCAGCGGCGTCGGCTTGTCAAGGTGTTACCAGACTGCGCGTCCGGATGGCGGTCAGGTCCAGCCTTCAAGCCGCAACGTGGACCGCACCAGCCGTTGCTCTTCGTTTTCGATTTCCCGCAGGTTTTCGCAGATGCTCTGGATATGCGCCAGTGCCGCCTTGCGCGCCTGCTCCGGCAGACGGCCCGTCACAGCGTTGTACAAGCGGGCATGCTGGCGATCGATCTGGCGCTTTTGCGGTGCGCGGTGGTAGAGATTGTTGACTGACGCGAACACCGTGTTGAGCAGCAGGTCAGTCAACGACCGCAGCGTTTGCACCAGCACCGGGTTGTGCGACGCTTCGCATATCGCCAAGTGAAACGCGTGATCCAGCCGTGCGTGTTCGCCGGGGGTCAGGTCGTTATCCTGAGCGGCGACCAGCGCGTCGTAGCTGCGGGTGATGAGCACGAAATCGGCGTCGGTGCCGCGCAACGCGGCGAGGCGCGCCGATTCACCCTCCAGCAGGCTGCGTACTTCAAACAGGTCAAACAGCGTGCGCGGCTGGGATGCGAAAAGATGCATCAGCGGCGAGGCTGGCGGATGAGCGTTCATCCGCGCCACGATCGATCCCTTGCCCTGTGTGGTTTCGATGATGCCCCGAACCCGGAGGATTTTCAGACCCTCACGCAACGCCGTCCGCGACACGCCGAGCTTTTCGGTCAGACGCCTTTCGGAAGGGAGCAACTGGCCTACTTTAAGCACGCCATCCACGATCAGCCGTTCTATGCGTTCGCAAACGACGTCGGCGACCTGCGTGGGCCGCTTGTCTGAAACAGTGTCCATGGAGCGCTCCTGTCCGATAATTCTTAGCAGTGAATGCTGGCGACATCCCGCACTCATCACTGGTATGACCAGCTGGACCACAGGTCCATGTGCCCAGCGGCCCCTTCTCAACCTCATGTTCTACAAGAACTTTTGCCGCGAAAGTGACGTGCAGCGTTTTAGAAACTGGTTCGACCACGCGCATCAGCCATGGACACTACCGCCGCGAACGCCAATCATGCAAGACAACCGCTAGCCCGATAAAAACAACACTGGGTTGCACATGAATATTCTCTACGACGAACGTATCGACGCCCCCCTGCCGGTTGTCGATAAGCAGCAGCTGCTTGATGAATTGCATCGGCAACTGCCTGACCTGGATATCCTGCACCGTCTCGAAGAGCTCAGGCCGTACGAGTGCGACGGCCTTTCGGCCTATCGCACCACGCCGATGCTGGTTGCCCTGCCCCGGCACATCGAGCAAGTGCAGACGCTGCTCAAGCTCTGCCACCAGCGCGGCGTTCCGGTCGTCGCCCGTGGCGCTGGCACTGGCCTGTCGGGCGGCGCGCTGCCGCTGGAACAAGGCGTACTGCTGGTCATGGCGCGCTTCAACCAGATTCTGGAAATCGACCCCGCCGCGCGCCTTGCCCGTGTTCAGCCCGGCGTGCGCAACCTTGCCATTTCTCAGGCGGCAGCGCCTCACGGCCTGTATTACGCGCCGGACCCTTCCTCGCAGATCGCGTGCTCGATCGGTGGCAACGTCGCGGAAAACGCCGGCGGCGTGCATTGCCTCAAATACGGCCTGACTGTCCATAACCTGCTCAAGGTCGAGATTCTTACCGTCGAAGGCGAGCGCATGACCCTGGGCAGCGATGCGCTGGATTCTCCCGGTTTCGATCTGCTGGCACTGTTCACCGGCTCCGAAGGGATGCTGGGTATCATCACGGAAGTCACGGTCAAACTCCTGCCCAAGCCGCAGGTTGCCAAAGTGCTGCTGGCAGCGTTCGATTCGGTGGAAAAGGCCGGTCGCGCCGTGGGCGATATCATCGCCGCCGGGATCATCCCCGGCGGCCTGGAGATGATGGACAACCTGGCGATCCGGGCGGCGGAAGATTTCATTCATGCGGGTTATCCGGTGGACGCCGAGGCCATTCTGCTCTGCGAACTGGACGGGGTCGAAGCCGACGTCCACGCCGACTGCGACCGGGTGCGCGAGGTGCTGACCCGCGCCGGCGCCACCGAGGTGCGTCAGGCCAGGGACGAAGCCGAGCGGGTTCGCTTCTGGGCGGGACGCAAGAATGCGTTTCCGGCGGTGGGTCGTCTGTCGCCGGATTATTACTGCATGGACGGCACCATCCCGCGTCGCGAACTGCCGGGCGTGTTGCGCGGCATCGCCGAATTGTCCGGGGAATACGGTCTGCAGGTCGCCAACGTGTTCCACGCCGGTGACGGCAATATGCACCCACTGATCCTGTTCGACGCCAACCAGCCCGGCGAACTGGAACGCGCGGAAGCGCTGGGCGGAAAGATTCTGGAACTGTGCGTCAAGGTCGGCGGCAGCATTACCGGCGAGCACGGGGTCGGCCGGGAAAAAATCAATCAGATGTGCGCGCAGTTCAACAGCGACGAGTTGCAGCTGTTTCATGCCATCAAGGCCGCTTTCGACGCCAACGGCCTGCTCAACCCCGGCAAGAACATTCCGACCCTGCACCGCTGCGCCGAATTCGGTGCCATGCACATCCATGCCGGGCAATTGCCCTTCCCTGAACTGGAGCGTTTCTGATGCCGACGACTGAAGATCTCGACGCCAGCGGCGCATTGCTTCAGCAAGTCAACGAGGCGCTGGCCAACAGCACGCCACTGCGCATTCAGGGCGGCAACAGCAAAGCATTTCTGGGGCGCAACGTGGCGGGTGAGATCATCGAAACCCGCGAGCACCGGGGCATCGTCAGCTACGACCCGACCGAACTGGTGATCACCGCTCGCGCCGGGACACCGTTGACCGAGCTGATGCAAGCGCTCGACGCGGCCGGGCAGATGCTGCCATGCGAGCCACCCTGCTTCAGCGAGGTGACAGGAAGCAGCGAAGCGACGCTGGGCGGAATGGTGGCTGCCGGTCTGTCCGGCCCACGCCGACCATGGAGCGGTTCGGTGCGTGATTACGTGCTCGGCACTCGGGTCATTACCGGCCACGGCAAACACCTGCGCTTTGGCGGCGAGGTGATGAAAAACGTGGCCGGCTACGACGTCTCGCGCCTGATGGCCGGCAGTCTGGGCTGCCTCGGCCTGCTGACTGAAGTGTCGCTCAAGGTGCTGCCCAAACCGCGAGCATGCAGCAGCGTCACCCTTGAACTCGACGCCGATCGGGCGCTGAACGCCCTGGCGGAATGGGGCCAGCAACCGGTGCCGATCAGCGCCGCCAGCTACGATGGCCGCCTGCTGCGCTTGCGACTCGAAGGTGGTGAAGGCTCGGTCGCGGCGGCCCACGAGCGTCTGGGCGGTGAACTCACCGACCCGGCTTACTGGCAGGAGCTGAATGAACAGCGTCTGCCGTTTTTCCTCGACGCGCGCCCGTTGTGGCGCCTGTCGGTGCCAAACAACACCGGAGTGCTCCGGCTTCCCGGGGACCAGCTGATCGACTGGGGAGGCGCGCAGCGCTGGCTGAAATCCGACGCCAGCGGCGAAACGATTCGAGGCCTGGCCACTGCCGTCGGCGGCCACGCTACCTGTTTCAGCCCCGGTCAGGATGAGCATCCCTACCCGCCGCTGGCAGGGCCGCTGTTGCGCTATCACCAACAGCTCAAGAATCGGCTGGACCCTAAAGGTATTTTCAACCCCGGCCGAATGTACGCGGAGTTCTGAACCATGCAGACCACACTGAGCGAACAGGCCAGGCACCTGCACCGCGCCGAGGAAGCCGAACGCATTCTGCGCAGTTGCGTGCATTGCGGCTTCTGCAACGCCACCTGCCCGACCTATCAACTACTGGGCGACGAACTGGACGGCCCGCGCGGGCGCATCTACCTGATCAAGCAGGTGCTCGAAGGCAACCCGCCCACCGAAAAAACCCAACTGCATCTGGATCGTTGCCTCAGCTGTCGCAACTGTGAGACGACCTGCCCGTCGGGTGTGGACTATCACAACCTGCTGGATATCGGCCGTAGCGTGGTGGACGCCGCGGTGCCGCGCTCACTCGGCCAGCGCTTGCTGCGAGAGAGCCTGCGCCGCGTAGTGCCGGACGCCGGGCTGTTCAAATCCCTGACGCAATTGGGCAACACATTTCGCCCGCTGCTGCCGGGCAGCCTGAAGGCCAAGTTGCCGAACGCAATTGTCGCGCCCGGCACACGGCCCGCGCCACGGCATGAGCGTCGCGTGCTGATGCTCGAAGGCTGCGTGCAGCCCGGCCTGTCCCCCAATACCAATGCGGCAACCGCCCGGGTACTGGACCGCCTCGGAATCAGCGTGACCCCGCTGCGGGAAGCCGGGTGCTGCGGCGCGGTCGACTATCACCTTGATGCTCAGGAAGCCGGGCTCGCCCGGGCCCGTCGCAATATCGACGCCTGGTGGCCCGCCCTGCAAAACGGGGCCGAAGCGATCATCCAGACGGCCAGTGGCTGCGGCGCCTTCGTCAAGGATTACGGCCATCTGCTGCGCGACGATTCGGACTACGCCGACAAGGCTGCACAGGTCAGTGCGCACGCCAGGGATCTGGTTGAACTCATGCGCGACCAGCCGCTTGAGGACCTCGCCGTGAAAACCGATATGCGCCTGGCGTTCCATTGCCCCTGTACCCTTCAACATGCGCAGAAGCTCGGTGGCGAGGTGGAACGTGTATTGTCTCGTCTTGGCTTCAACCTCACCGCAGTGCCGGACGGGCATTTGTGTTGCGGTTCGGCGGGAACCTATTCCATTACTCAGCCGCAGTTGGCACGCCAACTGCGTGACAACCGGATGAATGCCCTTGAAAGCGGCAAGCCAGAGGTTATCGCCACCGCCAACATCGGTTGCCAGACCCACCTGGCGGGCGCGAACCGCACACCGGTGCGGCACTGGATCGAACTGGTCGACCAGGCGCTTACCCATTCTTGAGACCCTGACCACCTGCACGGAGATGTCCATGAAAACCAAAGCCGTACTGACCCAGACCGAAGTCAGCCTGATGCTCGCCGCCGCCCGCCAGGAAGCGAGCGCCCAGGGCTGGGCGGTGTCCATCGCGATTGTCGACGACGGCGGGCACCTGCTGGCCTTCGAACGCCTGGATGAAGCGGGCGCGATCAGCAGCTATATCTCCATCGAAAAAGCCCGCACTTCAGCGCTTGGGCGTCGGGAATCCAAGGGTTACGAAGAGATGGTCAACGGCGGCCGCACCGCGTTCCTCAGCGCCCCGCTGCTGACTTCCCTGGAAGGCGGCGTTCCGGTGATCGTCGATGGCCAGGTCATCGGCGCGGTGGGCGTCTCCGGCGTCAAGGCCGAGCAGGACGCGCAAGTCGCGAAGGCAGGCGTCGCGGCGCTGAATGCGGGTTGACATGTGGGAGGCCGCGACCAAGGTCGCTCCCACATGACTGCGCATCACACAGCCTGCCGTATCTGTGGGAGCCAGCTTGCTGGCGAAGACGGCGTTCCCGACACAGTACATCTGTTGTTCTGACCATCCTCGCGACCGAGGTCGCTCCCACATGACTGCGCATGACACAGGCTGCCGCCTTCGAAGAACAACCCTATAGGAGCCTTTTGATGACCGATTTCTGTAAGTGCCAACGCCTGACCGTCGCGGTCGAACTGCAACGATTCATCGACGAGGAAGTGCTGCCCGGCACTGGCCTTGCCGTCGATGAGTTCTGGGAAGGTTTCGATGCGCTGGTGCATGAGCTGGCACCGCGCAACCGTGAGCTGCTGGCCGAGCGCGACCGCCTGCAGGCCGAGCTGGACAAGTGGCATGCGGCGCATCCCGGGCCTGTCACCGATATGCCTGCCTACCGCGATTTTCTACAGTCGATCGGCTACCTGCAGCCCGTTCCGGAGCAGGTTCGGGCCACCACCTGCAACATCGACCTGGAAATCAGCGAGCAGTCCGGGCCCCAGCTGGTGGTTCCGGCCAGCAACGCTCGCTACGCACTGAATGCCGCCAATGCCCGCTGGGGATCGCTGTACGACGCGCTTTATGGCACCGATGCCATCTCGACTTCGCAGGGCGCCGAGATCAGCGCCGGTTACAACCCGCTGCGCGGCGCCAAGGTCATTGTGTTCGCCCGAGAACTGCTCGATCAGGCCGCGCCGCTGGCCTCTGGCAGCCATGTCGCCGCACGCAGCTACCGGATTACAGACGGGCAACTGCGCGTCCAGCTGATCGACGGTAACGAAACCGTACTGCGCCAGCCGGAAAAATACGTCGGCTATCAGGGCCGCCCCGAGCAACCGAGTGCAATCGTGCTGCGCAACAACGGCCTGCACATTGAAATCCAGTTCGACCCTCAGCACGCCATCGGCAGCACCGACGTTACCGGGATCAAGGACCTGCTTCTGGAGTCGGCGCTGTCGACCATTATCGACTGCGAAGACTCCGTCGCTGCCGTGGACGCTGGCGACAAAGTGGCGGTCTATCGCAACTGGCTGGGGCTGATGAAAGGCGATCTGACCGAAACACTGGTCAAAGGCGGCAAGACTCTGACCCGCCGCCTGAACCCGGACCGCGCCTACCACGCCGCCAACGGTGGCGAGTTGAAGCTTCCGGGGCGCTCGCTGCTGTTCGTGCGCAATGTCGGGCACCTCATGAGCAATCCGGCCATCGTCGATCATGAAGGCCATGACATTCCCGAAGGCATTCTCGACGGCGTGGTTACCAGCCTGATCGCCCTGCACGACCTGAGCCGGCGCGGCAATTCGCGGGCCGGCAGCATTTACATCGTCAAACCCAAGATGCACGGCCCGGATGAAGTGGCCTTTGCCGATCAACTGTTCGGCCGCATCGAGGACTTGCTCAAGCTGCCGCGCCATACGGTGAAGATGGGCATCATGGACGAGGAGCGCCGTACCAGCGTCAACCTCAAGGCCTGTATCAATGCCGCTTCGGCGCGGGTTGCGTTCATCAATACCGGCTTCCTGGACCGCACCGGCGATGAGATTCACAGCTGCATGGCCGCAGGGCCGGTGCTGCGCAAGGCGGACATGAAGAACACCCCGTGGATAAAGGCCTACGAGCGCAGCAATGTGCTGGTCGGTCTGGCCTGCGGTCTGCGCGGTCGGGCGCAGATAGGCAAAGGCATGTGGGCCATGCCGGATCGCATGGCGGACATGCTTGAGCAGAAAATCGCCCACCCGAAATCCGGCGCGACCACCGCCTGGGTGCCCTCGCCCACCGCCGCCACGTTGCACGCGCTGCATTATCACCAGGTCGACGTGCGGGCTGTTCAGCAGGAACTTGAACAAGTGAACCTCGCCGAGGTGAGCGACGGGTTGCTCAACGATCTGCTGACGATCCCGGTCGCTGCCGACCCGCAGTGGACGCCGGAACAGATTCGCGAGGAGCTGGAAAACAACGCGCAGGGACTGCTCGGTTATGTGGTTCGCTGGGTCGAACAGGGCATCGGCTGCTCCAAGGTTCCGGATATTCATAATGTCGGGCTCATGGAAGACCGTGCCACGCTGCGCATTTCCAGCCAGCACATGGCGAACTGGCTACGCCACGGCGTGGTCAGCCGCGAACAGGTGCAGGGTGTTCTGGAGCGCATGGCCAAAGTGGTCGACAAGCAGAACGCCGGCGACGCGCACTACCGGCCGATGGCCCCGGATTTCAACGAGTCGGTGGCGTTTCAGGCGGCTTGCGCGCTGGTATTCGAGGGTTGCGATCAGCCGGCCGGGTACACGGAGCCGTTGCTGCATCGCGCACGGCTGACGTTCAAGGCGCGTCGCTGAACCGCCGCAGCTGAGGTTGCGGACACGTACGCAAGGGTGATCAACAATTCGCCCTTGCGCAGCGGTTTGCGGGTCGACTCACAGCGCATAAAGGGAAATCCACTGCAGGCCCGAGTGGGTCGTATATAAGCGGGTGCCATCGGCGCTCAGCACGGAACCGGAAGCCGAGGGCAGCGAGGCGACGCATGTCGCCTTGTAGTCATAGGTATCGATTCGATAAAGATCGCCTTCACAGCCATGCATTGCGTAAACATGGTGGCCGTCCGGAGTGACACCGATAACTTCAACCGGATACCCGGGCATACCCAACTCCACAATACGAAACAGCTTGTACGTGACTGCATCCACGAAATACACGCCGTTGCGCCCGCCCACATAAAGAACATTGGCGTCCGGGCTTGTCACCATGGACTGCGGCTCGCGAAAGCCCGGGATATCGATCTGTGAATAATCGGTGGTGTCGATGACCGATACCCGTGTGCTGTCCTCGCTGTTGCCCCGTACCGATGCGTAGACGAGCGTGCTGTCCGCGCTGATCGCCAGCACCAAGCTGGTATCGGCTCGGGTGCCAAGGTCGAAATCGTTTTCACAACTGTAGTCATACCGGTCGACCAGGCGAATCAAGCCGTCTGGTGAGTATTCGAACGACAGCCCGAGAAACCGGCCATTGGGGCTGCAGACAATTCTGTTCACGCCACGGGACGGAATGGTATCGATGACTTCGTGGCTGTAAGTGTCGATGACGTAACAGCAGGTGGTTCCCACCGTATACAGTTTGGCGCCGTCAGGGCTGAGGGTGATATCGCCGGCCCCGGTGCGGTGAATCTGTCGCGTGATGCTATTGGTCGCGATATCAATAACGCTGACTGCCTGTCCGTCAGCGTGGGCAACAAAAAGTGTTTTTTCGTCATGACTGATAGCGATTTCCCGCGGGACGAAATCCAGGGGGATTATTCCGACAAGCCATGCGGTATCAAGCGGTACCGTAGTGCCAATGGAATCAGTCATTTGGGCAGAGGCGCTAAGGTTCTGCGAGGCTCTTTTGTGCATTTCACTCACCAATGAGTAGGTCTTTCGCAAGACCGCGACAATGGGGAAGAGGAAAAAAAATAATCCCCATCAAAAATCGATGCGGGGTAATGCCGGTAAGCCGATCGGATCCAAATGTAAGGTCATTGAATACTCAACCGATGGGCTTGGGTACTGTCAGAAATGACAGTCATCGCAGGCAAATCGCGCAGCTCGCCGGGGTATGCCGCAGCGAAAGGCACCGTGCTCCCGGCCCAGACCTCTCCGGAACTCACGCCGAACCAGGCCCGCCGTTGGTCAGTGACCGTGCGGCAGGCGTCAGGAGCTTTCGCGGGTGACCAGTTCGAAACCCAGATCGACCTGCGCACGCTGGTCCACACCATCAAGCAGCCCCAGAAGCAGGTGCGCCGCGCGCTGACCGACTTCCTGGCGCGGCGTGCGGATGGATGTGAGCCTGGGGACCATATGCGCCGATCCCGGCAGGTCATTGAAGCCGACCAGCGACACCTGCTGCGGAATGCGAATACCCAGGCGCAATGCTTCCAGTGCCGCACCCTGGGCAAGGTCGTCATTACAGAAGAACACTCCGTCCACATCCGGGTGCTCGCGCAGCAGGCGCGCGAACAGCTCACTGCCCAGGCCTATAGAGGACGGCAGCGGCGAACTCATCTGAAGTGCCGGATCGAACCTGCCGGCCTCTTCAAGCACCCGCCGAAACCCTGCGCCTCGCTGCAACACGCGCGGGTCAAGCTGTGCCGCCACGTACGCCAGGCGCGTGCGGCCACGTTCGAGCAGATGGCTGGCCGCGGCGGCGCCGGCGCGCTCCTGGGAAAAGCCCACGCAGTAACCGCCCCGTCCGCCATCAAGCTCCATCATGTGCACGCAGGGTACGCCGCTGGCCTCCAGCAACTGGCGGGACGCCGCGGTGCGGTCGAAGCCTGTCAGCAGGACGCCGCGCGGACGATTGACCAGATGAGTGCGCAGCAGCTTTTCTTCTTCCTCGGGCGAGTAGTGATAATTGCCGATCACAACGTCCAGACCGCGCACACCAAGCACGTCCTGAATGGCCTCCAGGGTTTCGATGAACAACTGGTTCGAAAGCGACGGGACCAGCACCACCACCGTCTGGCTGCGCGAGGACGCCAGGGCCCGCGCTGCGGGGTTCGCGACGTAGCCCAGCGACAGCGCCGCAGCCCTTACTTTCTCGACAAGCTCGGGCGCCACGGTCGGTATTCCGCGCAGTGCACGTGAGGCGGTAATCGGAGAAACGGCGGCCAATTGCGCCACTTCGTTGAGGGTCGGACGACCGGTGGAACGGGAACCGATGCGGATCATGCGTTGCCAACTAACATAAGGGTTGCCAAATATGACACATGCCCCCTAAGGTAGCGCTGTCTCAGGGACCGTGACAATGCTTATCGCTGGCAATATACCGCTCGACCGGGCCGCACGGAGAGTCGCTTGCGATGGATAACGCAGAATTCAAAACAACGACAAGAACTGGAGCGGCCTTGGCCGGACGTCCTGTCCACCGGCCAAAGACAGCGCTGTCTTCAGTCGAGGTACCTACATTGTGACAACTGCTAATTCTGCTATTACCGCCGTGGTAGTGATGGGCGTTGCCGGCTGCGGCAAAAGCGTCATCGGTGCCCAGATCGCTCTGAACAGCGGCGGTCGCCTGATCGAAGGCGATGCGTTTCATCCCCAGGCCAACATCGACAAGATGAGCGCCGGCACTCCTCTGGACGATAACGACCGCGCCGGCTGGCTGACCCGCCTCGGCGAAGAGATGGCGGCTGCCTTGCGCAACGGCGAACGTCCGGTGCTGACCTGCTCGGCCCTCAAACTCAAATACCGCGAGCGCCTGCGTCAGGCCGTACCCGGCCTGGGCTTTGTCTTCCTGGAACTGAGCAAGGACATGGCTACCGAACGGTGCGCGCAGCGGCCAGGGCACTTCATGCCGGCCAGCCTGGTCGACAGCCAATTCGCGACCCTCGAAGCGCCGTATGGCGAGGACCGGACGCTGGTGGTGGATGCGACTCAGCCTATCGACGCCATCGGCCAGCAAGCCGCGGCTTGGTGGAAAGCGTCGCATGCCAGCTAAAGGCGTGAGTGCGAAAGACAGCGCTATCTTGCTTGCAGCGCGTGTTACAGCTCCCAAAAAACAACGATAACCGGAGAGACATCCCCATGTTCGGTATGACCCACGAGACGTATCTGCTGATCGATGCTCTGGTGACCATCATTGGCCTTGTGCTGCTGATCACCAAATTCAAGGTTCACCCCTTCGTCGCCCTGACCCTGGCTGCCGGCTTTCTGGGCCTGACCTCCGGAATGCCGGTGGAAAAAGTCATGAAATCCTTCCAGGACGGCTTCGGCGGCGTACTGGGCTTCGTCGGCATCATCCTTGGCCTGGGCACCATGCTCGGCAAACTGATGGCCGACTCCGGCGGCGCCGACCAGATCGCGCAGACGCTGATCCGTGTCTTCGGCAAGCAGAAGGTCCACTGGGCGATGATGTTTTCCGCCTTTCTGGTGGGCATCCCGCTGTTCTTCGAGATCGGCTTCGTGCTGCTGATCCCGTTGGTGTTCATCGTCGCGCGTCGCACCGGCGTATCGATCGTCAAGATCGGTATCCCGCTGCTCGCAGGTCTGTCGGCAGTCCACGGGCTGGTGCCTCCGCACCCGGGTCCGCTGCTGGCCATCGGCATCTTCGGCGCGGACATCGGCAAGACCATTTTCTACGGTCTGATCGTTGCGTTGCCGACCGCCGTCATTGCAGGTCCGATCTTCGGCAAATGGATTTCGAAGCATATTCCGGGCACTCCATCTCAGGAACTGATGGACCAGATTGCCAAGGAATCGAGCACCGAAAACCTGCCCGGCTTCGGCATCACGCTGGTGACCATCCTGTTGCCAGTGTTCCTGATGCTGCTCAAGACCTTCGCTGATGTGGTACTGCCGGAAAATCACATCTTCCGCATCTGGATGGACCTGATCGGTCACCCGATCACCGCCCTGCTCGCCGCGCTGCTGCTGGCGTTCTACACCTTCGGCGCCGCGCGTGGCTTTGACCGCGCCAAGATCATGAAGCTGCTGGATCAGAGCCTGGCGCCGGTTGCCGCCATCGTGCTGATCGTCGGTGCCGGCGGTGGCTTCAAGCAGATGCTTGTCGCCAGCGGCGTCGGCGATGTGATCGGCCATATGGCGGTACAGGCGCAGATCAACCCGATCATGCTGGCCTGGCTGGTTGCCGCGGTGATCCGCATTGCCACCGGCTCCGCCACCGTCGCCACCATCACCGGCGCCGGCATCGTGGCTCCGGTGGTCGGCCTGATCCCGGGCGTCAATCGCGAACTGCTGGTCCTGGCCACCGGTGCCGGCTCGCTGATTCTGTCGCACGTGAACGACGCAGGTTTCTGGCTGGTCAAGCAGTACTTCAACATGACTGTGACCGAGACGTTCAAGACCTGGACGGTCATGGAAACCATCCTTTCGGTGGTCGGCCTGATCTTCATCATGCTGCTGTCAATGGTGATCTGATCGTCTGATCGATCCCCGGCAACTCGCCCAGAGCTGCCGGGGAATTCCCTCGCTTCCCGCGCCCCCGCGTGCTCCCCGGCCACCTCGCCAGGCTCTGTCCGGCAACGTCCACTGCCCCTGCCAACCGCTGCGGTTGCAGTTTCCTACATACCCGTACGCCTTCTCCGGCCAATTCCTCGGATAGCTCAGGCAATGTTACAGACTTGTGCCTACGCTTATATGCGTCGGAGCGTTGCAGCCGACAACCTCTCTCCGTAACCCGATGGCCCCTCGGAGGTGCGCCGCTGTTCACGTTACTTTTTACCTTTCACCAGTAAACACGGGCATTTCCGTGCCGAAACGGGCAGAATTGGCGCACTCGTCGTATCGCTGATGCAAATCTCGATGACAGGAAAATGACCCGAGGGAATTAATTTCAATCAAGTGGCGTCCTATAACGGATGCATGCATTTGGATGTACTCGGCAACAATCACTACGCAAAGGCAAACGCCAGCCTCTTGATAGAGGCGTTACAAGAGGCCATCAAGGAAAAGATTATGTTGATACTCACTCGCAAAGTAGGCGAAAGCATAAACATCGGTGATGAGATCACCGTAACCATTCTTGGCGTTCAAGGGCTGCAAGTCCGGTTGGGCATCAATGCACCCAAAAATGTGTCAGTACACCGCGAAGAGATCTACAAACGTATCCAGGCAGAACTGGCACCTCAGCAAGAGCCACAATAAGTCCCCGCACCAACTCCCCCTTATTCGATGCCGACCTGCCCATGCCACCGGGCAGGTCCGCCCCACGGCGCCACGAGAGCGCCGTTTTTTATGCCCGCGCCAAGCCCCACGCTCGGCACCCGACCATTGGTCACCCGCCCGGAACGTCCCGGAAAATTTGGCAGTCCACCGCAGGTAAGCATGCAGATCGATGCCAGCCCGTTGTGCGCAGTGAGCCGAGCATTTTCTTTCCGGTAGCAACCAAACGGTGAATGACAATGGCAAACCCCAATGAAAGCTCTACGACCCCGAATGCCTCCGGTGATCAGTCGGCCCAGGATACGCGCCAGGTGCTGAAGGAAGATCTGTCGGGCGCGGTAGAACACGTCAAGGAACAGGCCGGTGCGCAGATCGACCAGTACAAGGACACGGCGGCGGACCAGCTTGAAAGCATTGCCCAGACCGCTCAGTCCGCGGCGCAGCAGATGGAAGCCCATGACACGTTGGGGCTGTCCGGCTACGTGGCAAACGTTGCCGGCCAGATGACCAGCCTGGCAGACGGACTGCGCAACCGGAATGCCGAGCAACTGCTTCAGGACGCCGGCCGCCTGGCCCGTGACAACCCGATGCTGTTCCTGGCCGGCAGCGTCGCCTTGGGGCTCGGCCTGTCGCGGCTGTTCAAGGCGTCGGCACCCTCGACCTCCTCATGGACCTCGCCCGACGCCCAGGATTTCTCTGACAGCGGCTTCGCGAACGACGCTTCCGACGCGCCGTACGATCCGATCAGCCCTTCGACCCTGGCAGCCGAAGAGATGGTCGCCACCCATCCGCATAACGACGATGTTCTGCACAGCGCACGGCCCGGTACAGGTATCCCTGATCGTCCGAGCGGTCTGGACCGCGCGGCGGACTTCGATGACGAACCGCCCAGAGCCGGTTCGCCGCTGACAGGCATGCCCAGAGGAGACGTGTGATGACCACACCCACTACCCCTCCCGATGCGACACCGGAGGGCGAAACTTCAGTGATCGGGCTCATCCGGCAACTGGCCCACGAGGTCCCCGCGCTGGTTACCAAAGAGATCGCGCTGGTCAGGGCCGAATTGCGTGAATCGGTTCAGGGCGTCAAGCAAGGGGCAATCGCCGTCGGCGGCGGTGCCATCGTCATGCTCGGCGGCTTGATCACGGTGTTGCTGGCGGGCGTGTATGCCCTGTCGAATGTCCTGGCGCCCTGGCTGTCAGCCCTGATCGTCGGCGTAGCAGCGCTGGTAATCGGCTTTTTCATGGTCCAGGCGGGCAGCAAAAGGCTGGAGCCGTCCAACCTGACACCCGAACGCGCCGCCAGCGCACTGCAGAAAGACAAGGAAGCTATAAGGAGCAAGGTCTCATGAGCATAGACAGCAGCTTTGACACCCCGGAACACTTCACGCTGGAGTCGCAGACCATCAACAGCCAGCGCGGCGGATTCACTACACGCCTGCTGCGCGACCAGCCTCTGGTGGCTGCGGCTATTGGCATCGCCTTCGGCGCGTTGATCGGCGCGGCCTTGCCGATCAGTGCCCGCGAGAAGCAGCTGGCCAGTCAGGCGCGTGCCCGATTGATGGAGCACAACCCGCTTGCGGCAGACCGCCAGAGTAGCGACGCCACGTCGGGCGCCGCGGATACGACCGGCATGCCCGGCGCTGAAGGCAGCGACATCGTAGGCCACCCCACGACCGGAGATCCCAAGGCCGCCCAGGGCCCGGGCTCGTCGTCGGGCCTGGGATAATGAAAACGCAAACGGCCCTCAAAGAGGGCCGTTGTTTTATCCAGCTACTGCGTTGTCAGCGCGCCGCAGAAAGTCGCTGTACGATCTTGTCCTTCACCAGCAAGCGTTTTTCCTTGAGTTTCTTCAGCTCGTCGTCACCCGCTCCACCCGCCGATCCTTTTTCGGCATCGAGTACGTTCAGATCCGCCTCGTCGTATTCACTGAGCAGTTGCTGCAGCTTGGCGTCGCTCCGGCTGCGCTCAGCGACTTCATCCTTGGTCAACTTCAAATCCGCGAACAAATCGTGTTTGACTGGCATGACTCGCATCTCCTTTATGACTCGACGTTACCCGATCCGGCCCGCACAGGTGGGTGGGCAGGTCTGCCGGGCAGGGACTCTACTGCTCGCGCCGACGGCGGGCTTCATAGGCTCTGAGGTGGGTACAGGCGAAGTCCAGCACCGACGGGGACGGCGCCAAAAGGCCCAGTTCTTCCCGCCTGGCTAAAAGATCGCCAAGAATCTGTTCGACCTCGGTGGATACCCCCCGTTCGATATCTCTGAGCATCGAAGCTGTGAGCTTCGAACCCGGCTCGGTGAGGATCCTGAGAAAACGCTCGCGCACCGCGGGGCTCGGGGCAAAGCCAGCAGCGGTGGCGACACCGACGCATTCGGCCATCAGGCTGAGGATCATCCCGTGACCGCCGGCCTCCAGCACGTCGCCAATGGAGGCGCGCATTGAGGCAGTAATGCCCGCTCCGGTGGCGATGAAACACCACTTGTCCCACATGTCCTGAAGGATGTGCTGGCTGAGATTGGCTTCGAAGCCGGCATCGGCCAGCGCCTCGGCGACCCGCAGGATGCGGGGCGTCACGCCGCCGCTCGTCTCGCCGAACGAAAGCTGGCTTGTACTGTTGAGGTGCAGAATGGCGCCGGTCGAGTCGCGGTCCAGCGAAACCAGACACTGGCCGCCCAATACCGCATCCATGCCGAAGCGCCCGGCCAGCCGGTCCAGATGGGCCAGGCCGTTGAGCAAGGGCAGGATCGAGCTATGCGGGCCCACCGCCGGAGCGAAGGCATCCATGGCTGCCTCAAGGTCATACGCCTTGCAGCACACCAAGACCAGGTCGTAGTGCTGATCAAGCTGATGCGCCAGAACGACGGGTGGCGCCGGGTACTGAAAGTTACCGGTCGAGCTGCGTACCACAAGTCCATCGCGCGCCAGCTCATCAGCCCGCTCCGGTCGAGCCAGAAAAACTACCGCGCGTCCGGCTTCAAGCAAGAGACCACCAAAATAGCCACCGGTCGCCCCGGCTCCCACGATCAGGATACGCATGGCCGATCTCCTGTCTGTGCGCATTGCGTTACCGCGAGCGTAGAGCAAGTTTCAACCCGGCTCAATGAAGCACAGACCAGCGCATCGCCCGGCTTCAGGCCGTAGAGCGGGTTTCCGCCTGGCGGCTCGCGATAATCCGGGACGCGTTGAGTGCCGCCGCCCGATTGCTTTGCCGCGCCAGCACCGCTTCGATGACCGCCCGGCTGGCGTCGTGGTGAAACTGCCAGACGCCGTAGATCCGTCCATCGAAAGAAGGTTCGCTGCCCAGCAGCGGGTCAACACCGAGCCCCGCACCCAGCCCGAACAGGTACAGGCCGTGCAGGCGCCGGCCACCGCGCTCGACGGGACAGCCCGACGTATCCGAATCGAGCCCGCCCTTGGTTTCGCGCAGCACCATGGCGCTGCCGTCGCTGTGACGCAGCGTTGGCAACCGCGGCTGGTAACCGGTGCATTGCACAACCACGCAGGAGTCAGCCAACGCCGCTCTGGCTTTCTCGAAATCGCCCGGCTTGCCGCCGTCTGTCTGCAACAGCTGAACCCGCACGCCGGTCTTGCCGACCCGCCCGCTCTTGAGCGCTTCGCGGCCGATGTCCAGCGCCCGGTAGCGCAGGCCGCCGGAGCGATTGATTCGTCCGGAAACGGGGCATACGTCGCGCACCGGATCGAATGCGTAACCGGCGGCAATCGCCTCTTCCGCGCTTTCATAGAACAGCCGGATCTGTGAGCGGTGGATCAGCGTCAACTCCTGCAGGCCGGCGAATTCAAGGGCATCGGCCAGGTTCTCCAGCATGGAAAAGGCACTGTGAGAGCCGCCGACTACGGTAATCCGCCCATCACTGGCCAGCGCCGGGGCAAACACTTCCCGCAACTGAACGCCGTTCATGCGCAACAGCCGGTCGGAACTCTGAATATTCACGGCAGGGCTCAGCGGCAATTTCTGTTCGGCGAGGCTGCGAATCAAATGCTGCGGCTCCTGGCACCCGCCTAGGTTGAGGACCAGCGTCTGGCACCGGATCAGCCGGGCGCAGCCTTCGGTCTCGACCCGGACGCAGTATTCGTCCTCGTCGCAGATGACCTCGGTGATCGTGGTGCTGTGCCAGATTTTCACCCCGTAGCGGCGGGCTATGTGGTCAAGCACCAGACGCGAGGCTTCGGCCATCAATATGCCGACGTCCGCAAGAGGCGGCGCGCTCTGTGCCTGGCCGCGAATGCGCCAGTAGGCAGGCGAGTATTCCAGTGGCTCGAACACGTCGCGCAGCGCCGGATCGCGCAGGCAGTCGATGAATACGTCACCCACCGAGTTCGCAGTGATGCGGTACTGCCCCAGCATGCCGGTCCCTGGCGTATCACTTGAATCGATCACAACCAGGCCATTGGTCGCCAGATCGGTCAGGCTGCCGCTTTTGAGTGCGTTGAACAAAAAACCCATGCCCGCTACGCCTGCACCACCGACCACGCACCCGCAGCTGGTTTCCAAATGATCTTCAAACATCATGATGCTCCCTGTCATATCAACACTTAGGTGCACTCCAGAAGTTCTGGGCGAGCGAATACCTGGCGATTAATACGAACCAGCGTTCATGCACGTTCTCGAAGAAACAAAACAACTTTTTCTGAATAGGTAAAAACAAGTAGTGCCAAACGACATGTCAAAAAACGACCGGACACTTCGGCCGCCATCCGGCGATGGTGCGCCTGCGTTCATGAGAAATAAGAATTTGCCGTTCAGCAGCGCAAGCTACCGCCGGACCAGGAATGCGTCTGGATCAGGCATAGGGGTAATAGTCTTGCGAGGAGAATGATTTGATAGTTGCAGGGATTCTGGAGGGTGTCAAATTACTATCTAAGCCATGCTTCGATCTTTCGATAACTCCATAAGCCATTGATAATAAAGCGATAATTCTTTTTTTTCATCTGCGCTGTTTCGATCTTTCGAGCTCTTGGCCGGCACGGCGGGTTCAATTTATTTTTCCATCGCCCGCGAGGATTTTCACGGATAACCAGCGTCAGCCATTTGACCATCGCGGCGCAGCCCATATGGTAAGACTGCGTATCTCGCCCATACCAAAAACCCCGGCCTTCACAGGCCGGGGTTCCAGGAAAATCAGGGAGCAGCAGGAAAATCAGGCAGTTCGATACTGCGCTTGGGCAGGCGCACCATGAGCCAGCTCATCACGCAACTCGGCAACAAGATTGGAGATGTCGCGGCTGCTGTTGAGGCGGTTGATCGAAATGCCGGTGACCAGCAGATCAACACGGCTGGAAGCAGGGTCAACGATCTGCACCGTCATTGAGTGGTCTGGAGCCACGGTGCAGGTGCAGCGTAACGGAAGGAACGCGCCTTCAACGATGCTGCGCAGCTCCAGGGTAGACAGTCCGATCATTTTGTTATCTCCATATTAATAATGTAAGCGCTGCCATAAAGACAGTTTCAACGGTTCGTATCTAACAACGAGGCAAGGCATGCCATTGCCCGCCAATTGATTGTCGCCACTTACTTGATCCGTCCGCACCGTTATACCCCCGGCCAACCATGCAGGCAACTTGCCTTTGAGCGAGCATTTAATGCATTGACCCATGACAATAATGATGTTTTCCGGAAAAAACGTTTCATCTAGGCGGGTTTGGCTGTTTTTTACCCGATCAGGGACGGTTTTTACGAGGCAAGGTCTTTGTGTCGACGCTGAAGCGCCAGACGAACGGCAGCCTGAACCCATGCTCAGCCAGCTCCATGGCGGCAGTGTCGTGAGGTTTTTACGGTAACAGTCCGAACCCGACGCTCAGACTGCGCAGCGGACTCATTCGTTCGAGCTGGCCAGACGCAGATGGATAACCGCAACCCGAGCGCCGTGTTTGTCACGGCGCTCTTCGATCGCGAACGGACGGAAACCCATCCGCGGGTAGAACAACAATCCCGGCACATTGTGGTTGTAACAGGATGCGGTCAGCTCCCTGGCTTCATGCTTGTCAAAGGCAATGTCCATCATGCAGCTGATCATGTAGCGCCCCACCCCTTTGGATCGGGCCTTCGGGGCGATGATCACGTTGCCCAGCGAGCAGCGTCCGCGAAATTCACAGCGTGAAAAGTTGGCGTACCCCACGACCTCGCCATTCATTTCAATCACCGTGGAGTCATACCGCGACTCCAGCGCGTCACGCAGCTGTGACGGCGTCAATGGGAAAACCGCTCTGGGGAACATGTAGAACAGCTCGTCGGCATTTTGTGGCAGTTCACATACGACAGCGATGTCTTTTTCTTCCAGGGGGCGATGTAGAAACATTGAGCGGTAACCTTTTGAAGAAAATGAAGAAGCAACGATAGAGACTATAAGCGAAGCCGCAAATAACGCACTGTCAGGCGACAGAATTCACATGGCTATCCATACAGCAAGCAGCCGGAAGAGAGCAAGGGCGCAGGGTTTAATAACAAACGGGACTAAAGTCGTATCTCATTCACGCTACCCTTCAATCACATGCCGCAACTCATTGAAGTCTGGGGAATTCTCCGGTATGCCGCGCGCGGGGCACGGTGATGAGTGGTCGGCACTTGCTGGGGTTCAAGTCGTGAGCTTGTAAACAGGACTCGGCGCCCGGGTTTACCAAGAGCGATGTACCCACACGTCCAGTACGGAGTAAACGACCATGGTCTCACCCAATGACACTTATGTCGGCGCCGAGCAACAAGCGGGAAATCTCTCAGGGGTGTCCTGGGGCGCGATATTCGCAGGCGCTGCCGCCGCCGCCATCATGTCCATGCTGCTGTTGATGCTCGGCATCGGGCTGGGCTTTTCCGCGGTTTCGCCTTGGGGCGACGAAGGTGCCAGCGCCAAAACACTTGGAATTTCGACGGTCATCTGGCTGGTTATCGTGCAGATAGTGTCCTCCGGACTCGGCGGTTATCTGGCGGGCCGGCTGCGGGTCAAATGGGTCAATGTGCACGACGATGAAGTGTACTTTCGCGACACCGCCCACGGGTTCCTGGCGTGGGCCGTTGCCACGCTGCTGGCGGCCAGCCTGATCGTCGGATCGGCGGCAGGCGTGGTGGGTGCCGGCGTAAGGGCTGGCGCTAGCGCGGCATCGGGCGCGGCAAGCGCAGTCTCGCAAGCGGCGGGTGGTGCAGCCAGTAACGTGAGCGGCCAGGACTATTCGTACTTTGTCGACAGACTGTTCCGTGCCGACAACCCCTCATCGGCCAGCGATGACGAAGTTCATACGGTGGTGCTGCGGGTTTTCACCCGGACCCTGAACAACAACGGCCAGATGAGCCCGGAAGACCGCACCTACCTGGCGCAACTGGTCGCGCAGAAGACCAACCTCAGCCAGCCGGACGCAGAGCGTCGGGTCGATGAGGTTTATGGCCAGGCGCTCAAATCGGTCGAAGACGCGAAGAACACCGCCCGGGAAGCCGCCGATACGGCAGCGACGGTCGCCGCCGGCACTGCCTTGTGGACATTCGTCACCCTGCTGTTAGGCGCATTCTTTGCCAGCCTTGCCGCCATCTATGGCGGCCGCCGTCGCGACGCATCTGTCACCACCACCGACTACACCACAAGAACTGTCCGTTAATCTGGAGAAAACAAATGCGCTCAATATTGCTGTGGATGCTCGGCATACCTATTCCGATCATCATTTTGATCGCCCTGTTCATGAATTGATGTTTCACTCCGGCGCCGCTTCCCCCTGTGGGGAAGCGGCTTTTGCATGTGTCCGAGACGCCGTGCGGGCGGCAAGGACAGTTACGCCCGCCAGGGTAATCGCCGACCCTGCTACTGCCCAGCCGGTCATCGCTTCGCCGAACTGGATGCTGGCCCACACCAGGGTCACCAGAGGCGTCAGGAACATTGCCGCACTGACGGTCTGCACCGAATAACGCTGCAGACAGATCCAGTAGAAACCATAACCACCCAGCGTCGAAAACACGGCCAGCCAGCCCACGCCGGTGATGAACCCTGCGCTGGCTACCGGATTGAGCGTTCCTTCCTGCCAGGCGAGCAGGGCAAAAACCGGCAGTGTTGCGCAAATCTGAATGAACAGCCCGCCAATGGCCGGTACGTTGGCAGTACTCGCGCGTCTCTGAAACAGGCTCGACCCGGCCAGCGAGACCACACCGAGAACGGGCAGCAGGTACAACCAGTAGGCTGAGCCCTGCCCCTGCAAATCGGGAACGCTGGCGACCACCATGCCCGCCAGGCAGATCGCGAAACCCCCGGCCTGGCGAAGGGTGGTTCGTTGCTCCGGGGCCCATAACGACAATGTGACGATGGCCACCGGCAGCAGGTTAGCAATCAGCGCTGTGACGCCAGGCGCCAGGCCCCACTCGATAGCCTTGGCAATGGGCGTGATGAACCCGGCGATGGCGAACACGCCTACCCAGGCCTGGCCGGCAATGGCCCGCCCGCTCATTGAGCGCAGGGCGCTCCACCCCCACGGCAGTAACACTACAGCGGCGAGCACAAACCGCCAGAACGTGGCCAGCATCACACCGCTCTGGTCCGCCGCGTACCGATAGCCGATGAATCCGGAGCTCCAGCTCACCACCATTGCCGTTAACAGCGATCCGCCAATCAACCATGGAAAAATCGTCGTTGCCTGGGTGCCCGCCTGTCGCTTAGCCATGCCGTGCTCCTTTCGTCACCTGAAGCTCGATGATATGAAGGACGTTCCAATTCAATCAAACGAAACGATCGGCAGCAGTCATGCAAAATTTCGCAACCACCCACTATGCCTTCGAGATCGAACTGTTGCGCACTTTTCAGGCCGTGGTGCGCTTCGGGCAGTTTCTCGCCGCCGCCAGCTTCCTGAACCGCAGCCCCTCGGCGGTGAGCGTGCATATCAAGCGTCTGGAAGAGCTGGCCGGCGGGCGTTTGCTGGAGCGCGACAATCAGACCGTCACCCTGACGCCGCTCGGCCGGCGCTTCGCGCTGCAGAGCGCGGAATTGCTGGCGGTTCACGACCGCATGCTGGCCAGCTATGCCCGGACCAGCGCACAAGGCCGGGTGCGCGTCGGTATTTCAGACGAATTTGCCGAACAGCTGCTCGGCGGGGTGCTGGCGCCTCTGGCCGCTGAGTATCCCGATATCGAGCTGGAAGTGCTGACCGGGTCCAGCGGCCGGTTGAAGACTCGCCTGGCACGGGGTCAGCTGGATCTGGCGCTGATTGTGGAACCTGTCGGTCTGCAAGGCTCCGGTGCCGAACCGCTGGAGTATTTCGGTACGACCGAGCCGGTCTGGGTGGCGGCACACAATTTCAACGTCGATGCTGACAAACCGGTGCCACTGGCGCTGTATGGTAAAGGCTGCCCTTACCGCAGCATGGCGGTCGATACGCTTGCCAGACTCGGCAAGTCATGGCGCACCGTGCTGATGAGTGCCAGCATGACCGCGCTGGAGACCGCGATCTGCGCCGGGCTGGCCGTCGGCGTGATTGATCGCGAACGTGTCAGCCCGCGGATGCGTGTGCTGGTTGCCGAAGAAGGCTTTCCGCCGATGACGCCTCACCATGTTCAGCTGATCGGCGCGCCTGGCGAAGCCAGCGACGCGGTTCAGGCTGTGACCCGGCTGACTCGCGAACATTTTCGCCGCTGATCGCTCGGCGTCGCTGCAGGCAATATTCTGTAACCGATAACCGCCGCCCGAACTTGCAAGCCCGGCGCAGAACCGGCATTTATTTCACTTTGTTTACCGGAACGCTCGCCATGCCGCTATTCACCCTCGCCCGCCTCAAGGCCCGCCGTTTCACCTGGGCGTGCATGATCGCCGTGATCGTCGGCCTGCCCGTCGGCTGCGCCGTGCTGCAACACAAGGAGCGCGAGCTGGTGTTTCGTATCGAGCCCGGAACCGCGAGTTGGTACAGCGGCTTGCCCGCTGATGTGCAGGAACTGGAGCTCAGGGCCCCCGGTTTCGGCACCACGCAGAACATTCATGCCTGGTGGTGGCCGGCACAGCGCAAGGATGCGCCCGCAGTGCTTTACTTGCACGGCTCACGCTGGAACCTGACCGGGCAGCTGTTCCGCATCGAGCAGCTCAGGTCGCTGGGCTTTTCAATCCTGGCCATCGACTATCGGGGCTTTGGCCAGAGCATGGGCCAGCTGCCGTCTGAAACCACCGTTTATGAAGATGCACGCATTGCCTGGGAGCGGCTGGTCCAGCTGCAACCCGATCCGCAGCGACGCCTCATATACGGCCATTCGCTCGGCGGCGCGGTGGCCGTGGACCTCGCGGCGGAGCTGGGAAGCGGCGCGCGCGAGGCGAATGTCCCGGCGCCCGTGCGCGGGTTGATCATCGAGTCGACCTTCACCAATCTGGCGGACGTCGCCACGGCCATCGCCAATACCTCGCTGCCGGTACGCTGGCTGCTGTCACAGAAATTCGATTCCCTGGACAAGATTGCCGACATCAACATGCCCGTGCTGATCGTGCACGGAACGGACGACCGCTATGTGCCGGCGCGTTTCAGCGAGGAACTGTTCGCGGCGGCGCGTGAGCCCAAGAATCTGCTGTTGGTCCCCGGCGGCACGCACAACAACAGCATGCGTCTGGGCCGGCAAGCGTACAGTCAGGCGATCCAGGCACTGCTCAAGTCCCCCACAACGCCCGCGCAGGCCAGGAAACCGGATACGCGCTCCAGCCACGCGGGTTGATTCATCGCCACATCCGACGAAAACTGCGCAGCGCTGTCGATTTGCGAGCCGCCCGAACGACCGTTACATGACCGTCACTTGATCTGGAGAAACGTCATGAACGAAAACCTGCACTCGCACCCGGTTGTGTCCCGTGAGCAATGGCTCGAATCTCGCCGCCAGCAACTGATCCACGAAAAAGCACTGACCCGCCAACGCGACCGCCTCAATGCCGAGCGGCGAGCGCTACCCTGGGTCCGCGTCGACACGCCTTATCAGTTCGACGGCCCGGACGGCCAGCAGAGTCTGGGCGACCTGTTCGGCAACAACAGCCAGCTGGTCGTCTACCATTTCATGTTCGGCCCCGGCTGGGGGCAAGGCTGCAAAGGCTGCTCGTTCCTGTCCGATCATCTGGACGGCGCGAACCTGCATCTGGCCCACCATGACGTCTCGCTGGTAGCGGTGTCTCGCGCAGCCTGGGAGGAATTCCAGACATTCCAGCGTCGCATGGGCTGGCGGTTCAAGTGGGTATCATCGGCAGGCAGCCCGTTCAACGCCGACTTCGGCGTATCCACCACTGCCGAGCAGATGGCGTCCGGCGAGGCGACCTACAACTACGAGCCAAGCGCCGACCCGTTCGAAGAAATGCCGGGGCTGAGCGTTTTCTACCGCAACGAAGCTGGCGAAATATTCCACACCTACTCAACCTACGCGCGAGGGCTCGACCTGCTGGTGGGCGCCTACAACTTCCTGGACCTGACCCCCAGGGGCCGCAACGAAGACCCGATCATGGATTGGGTTCGGCATCATGATCGGTATGAGGTGGCTACGACCCGGAATGTCAGGTGACACGCCACGCATCATCCCCGGGGCCGGCGATTTACTGAGAATCAATATCAAATTACAATGATTGCTATTAACAACATTCATTGAGCATTTCTCTTGAGCAGTCGCCCCGAAAATTCCGGCCCCGTTTCCTGCCTGCGATCCGCGCTGGCCTTCACTCTGCTGACCAGCTGCGGCGCGCAGGCTGCCGCGCAGGCGGTCCTGCCTGCTACTCAGGTTTCAGCCAATGGAGCAGATGCCGAACAAGGCTATGCCGCAACCAGTGCCAGCACCGCGAGCAAAAGCGATGTGCCGCTCAGGGAAGAAGCGCAGTCGGTCATCGTTGTAACGCCGCAGACGATTGCCGACTATGGCGTGCAGTCTCTGGACGATGCCATGAAGTTTGTCAGTGGTGTCAGTCAGGGCAATACGCTGGGCAACACCAAGGACTCGCTGGTCAAGCGCGGCTTCGGCACCAACGATGACGGCTCGATCCTGCGCGACGGCGTGCGCTCGGTGGTTTCGCACAATTTCAGCGCCACCACCGACCGCGTCGAAGTGCTCAAGGGCCCGGCTTCCCTGCTGTATGGCGCCATGGAACCTGGCGGCGTGATCAACGTCATCAGCAAGCAGCCGCAATATGTGCAAAGCACCACGCTGAGCGGCTCGGCATACAGCGAAGGCGGCGGCAGCTTCGGCGTCGATACCACCGGCCCGCTGGGCAACACCGGCCTGGCCTATCGTCTGGTTGCCGAACGCAAGAGCGAGGACTACTGGCGCAACTACGGAGTCGACCAGCACACCCTCATCGCCCCTTCCCTTTCCTGGACCGGCGAGCGTGCCAGCCTGACGCTCGCCTACGAGTACAATGACTACGTCAGCCCGTTCGACCGCGGCACGGTATTCGCCAACGGTCACCCTGCCGACATCAGCTACGACAAGCGTCTGGACGAGAAATGGGCCAATACGGTGGGCATCAGCGAAACCGCCACGGCGCGTTTCGAGTATCAGTTGTCCGAAGACTGGAAAACCCGCCTGACCTACGGCTGGAACAACGACCGCTACAGCCTTTCGATTGCGCAGCCAAGCACATTGTCGAGCAGTGGCGTGCTGCGACGTCAGGCGAACGGGGGCCACTACGACTATGAAACGCGCTATGCCAGCTGGGACTTCATCGGCAAGCAGGACATCTTGGGCCAACAGCACGACCTGCTGATCGGCGCCGAGCAGGAAGACTCCGACAAATACCGGGGCAAAACCTACCGTGGCGCAGTGCAGCCTGGCTTTAACGTCAACTCGCCGGCATACGGCGGCCTCGCCGAGCCGAGCGTAATCAGCCGCACTACCAGCAATCTGCGCAATGAGCTCAGCTCTTCTTCCGTGTACCTGAAGGACAACTGGCATCTGGATGACCGATGGATCCTGGTACTCGGCGGCCGCTACCAGCATTACGACCAGTACAGCGATCAGGGCATGGACACACGGGTCGTCAACCGCGACAGCAACGGCGACACCTTCCTGCCGATGGCCGGCCTGGTGTTCAAGGTCAATGAGGACCTCTCGCTGTACGGCAACTACAGCCGCTCCTTCGTGCCCAACGATACCGTGGACGACAGCGGCAATACCTTCGATCCCGAAGAAGGCCGCAGCTATGAGCTGGGCGCCAAGTACGCCATCACGTCGGGGCTGAATCTGAACATGGCGCTGTTCGACATCGAGAAGAAGAACGTCGTGACCACCACCACGGTGGGTGAACTCAGCCTCAGTGAGGCCGCCGGTAAAGTCGGCTCACGCGGGCTGGAATTGGACATCAGCGGCCGTATCGCCGAGCGCTGGGACATGATCGGGACTTACGCCTACACCGACACCGAAATTCTTGATGACCCGGAAAACGAAGGTAACCGCCTGACCCAGGCGCCCAGACACACCGCGAGCCTGTATCTGAGCCACCGTTTGCAGATCCCGGCGGACCTGGGGAACTGGCATGCGGGCGCGGGCGCTCGTTACATAGGCGAGCGCGCTGGCGACAACGCCAACAGCTATTACATGAGCAGCTACACCGTAGCCGATGCCTTCCTGCGTTGGGATGTGCCCATGGCGGGCTACAAGACTCGCCTGCAGCTGAACGTCGACAACCTGTTCGACAAGCAGTACTACCCGTCCAGCACCGGCAGCCAGTTGCAAGTCAATGTCGGCGAGCCGCGTACCGCGCGCCTGAGCGCCAGCGTGACGTTCTAGTCTGGAGCTTCCGTAAGCGCGACCGGGCGATGTTCGTGCGGGCGCGCTTCAGACCACAAGGTTGCCCTTACAGCTTGTAACACTTCCAGCCCACAGGCAGAATCAAGGCAGTTGTACGACGACGGATGAATTCCGTCGCGACAGCTGTTCTCGGCATCCAATAAATACAACAAAGGATATGTTCATGAAGAGACTCACCCTCCTCGTCGGCTTTCTGTGCCTGTTCACCGGCTATGTGGTTGCTGCACCTTCGGATGAAACCGAAGTTGCCGCCGCGGTCGACAAACTCACGCAGGCCATGTGGCACAAGGATATAGCGCAGCTAAAGGCACTGACCGCCGACAATCTGTCCTACGGCCACTCCAGCGGCAACATCCAGGACAAGCAAGCGTTCATCGCCGATATCGAAACCGGCAAGAGTGCGTTCAATGAGCTGAAGATGCTTAATCAGAAGATCATCATGTCCGGCGATACGGCCCTGGTCCGCAACCACTTCTCGGCTCAAGCCGTGAACAGCGGCAAGGTTGTTCCCACCGAGATCGAGAACTTCCAGATCTGGCAGAAACAGAAAGGCCAGTGGCTGCTGATCGGGCGTCAGGCGTTCCGCTTCTGATCGATCCGCAGATAACCGGCGAGTTCGGCACACCTGACACTCTCACGGCGTGCCGAACATCGCCGTCCAGTAGATCCCGGCATCGCTCTTGGGATCGGTGGCGTAAGCAGCGCCCAACTCTTTGAAATCCGGATTCATCAGATTGGCGCAATGGCCGGGGCTGGCGAGCCAGCCGTCAACCACCTTGCGAGCCTTGTCCTGCCCTGCCGCGATGTTTTCCCCGGTCTGCTGACCGACATAACCCGCCAGCTCGGCCCGGTCACCCGGCGTGCGACCGTCCCGGTCCTTGTGATCAAAGTAATTGTTGTTGGCCATTGCCCGGGAATGGGTAGCAGCGGCGGTCGCCAGGGTCGCATTCCAGCTCAGCGGCGTGGCCGCGCCGAAAGACTGCGTGCCGCATTGGCGCGGCTGAGTGCGCGCGGTGTTGATCATTTCCAAAAGCCGCTGCCCCTCGGTCTGCGAATCGCCAAGGCGCGCCGCCAATAGAGAACGTGCCAGCACGATACGCCAGTCGCGCCCTTCGCGACTGACCCCGATGTCAATGAACTGCGGGTCCAGCACAACCTGACAGAAGCTTTCCTGCACGGCCTTCATGGCCGATTGTGCATCGCGTGGCCCGGACAGGCTGATGGCCTGCACGGTGACCATCGGATACGAAGCACGGGACATCGCCTGTTGCAGGTCGCCGCTGCCGCTGGCCGGCAGCACCAGCCGCGCATCGTTCACCAGCGGCGGCAGTTCCATGGACACCTGCCCGCCGCAACGCTGGACCTGACTGCGGTAGGCGTTGATCGACTCGACCAGCTGCGCTTCTTCGTTCGCCACGGCGGAGGTGGCGACCAACAGGCCAAACGACAATGAGGCCAGACGCAAACGCGGTAACAGGACGCGCATGAATTACTCCCTATAGCTGAATACGCACATCATGCGCGATTTTTCCCCACGCTGTGCAACGCCTTTTCGTACGCCATCGATCAAAGCCGGATCGGCAAACGAGTGCTCGCACAGTGTTCAGTGGCGGGTCGGATTCAGACGCCCCGCCGCGAATTCACGCGCCTGCAGCGCCATCCGGTCGAGTTGCCGGTCACGTTCGCGCTCAGCTTCGACCATCGCTTCGTCGCCGTGTTGCTTGAGCAGGTACGCATGAATCTGCCGCACTTCTACCGACTGGTAAATGGGCGCGACGTCGAGTACGGCCAGCAATCCACTGGTGCTGTGATCTCTGGTATTCATGACCACATGCGGGCCACGCGCGTTCAATACCTGGAACCCCATCGCCTCGAACCAGGGCGCCTTGCCTGCCACGCAGGACAGTTCGGCATGGGGATAGCGGGCCAGCGCCTTGCCGAGCATCGAGCGCGCGATGCCCTGTCTGCGGTGACTTCCCAGCACAGCCATATAGGCCAGCGTGCAAGCCTGCGGATCGTCGCTGACGGGCAGGTACAGCAGGAAGCCCAGGACAATTTCGGGGTCGTCGTCGTCGAGGGCCACGATCAGTTCCACGGGCATTCCACGGGAACCGTCCATTGCATTCAGATACAGGTGGACCTCGTAACCGACGCCATACTGGTAAAGCTGATAAAGAGGGTTATCCGCCGTGATCGCTACCGCGCTGACGTCGGTCACGTAATCGACGACCATCTGCTGAATCTGGCTGCGAATGAACTCGGGTGGCGGCGTTTGCAGCAGCATGAGGGTAGGCATCGAATACGGCTCCGGTGTGGCGTGAAGAGCGCCAATGATAACGCGATCTGCGCAACATTCGGGGCAGTCTCGTTCGGCACTGCCATTGGCGGTAAGTCGTCGGTAAAAATTGCTTATTAACCATCCCTAACATCTGGAAATATAAAATCCCGATAACTTTCATGGCCTTGCGGAACTTAACGGCACTCGCGCTGCCGCTGACCCGCGGCATATTTATTTATCAGCACCATGCGTTTTTATAATTAAGTTCTCCAATAGTTCACGCCTAGGATAGCGCCGCCTACTAATAAGACGTGAGGAAACACCCCCTATGCCGTTATCGAACTTCTCCAGCCAGCTGGTGCGTTTGACCGCTGTCGGCGTCATGACCCTGCCCACCGCCTACGCCGCCGACACGCTGACCCGTGACAACGGCGCGGCGGTTGGCGACAACCAGAATTCGCAAACCGCCGGCGCCCAGGGCCCGGTGCTGCTGCAAGACGTGCAGTTGCTGCAAAAGCTGCAGCGCTTCGACCGCGAGCGCATTCCGGAGCGCGTGGTTCATGCCCGCGGCACCGGTGTTCGCGGCCAGTTCACGGCCTCGACCGACATCAGCGACCTCAGCAAGGCCACGGTTTTCCGCGCTGGTGAAGTCACGCCGGTGTTCGTGCGTTTCTCGGCCGTCGTCCACGGCAACCACTCGCCTGAAACGCTTCGCGATCCGCGCGGCTTCGCGACCAAGTTCTACACTGCCGATGGTAACTGGGACCTGGTCGGCAACAACTTTCCGACGTTCTTCATCCGCGACGCCATCAAGTTCCCGGACATGGTTCACGCGTTCAAGCCGGACCCGCGCAGCAACCTGGACGACGATTCGCGCCGCTTCGATTTCTTCTCCCATGTGCCGGAAGCCACCCGCACTCTGACCCAGCTGTATTCCAACGAAGGTACGCCAGCCGGCTATCGCTTCATGGACGGCAACAGCGTGCACGCCTACAAGCTGGTCAACGCCAAAGGCCAGGTGCATTACGCCAAGTTCCACTGGAAATCGCTGCAAGGCATCAAGAACCTCGATCCGGCTGAAGTCGCCAAGGTTCAGGGCAAGGACTACAGCCACATGACCAATGATCTGGTCAGCGCTATCAAGAAAGGCGACTTCCCGAAATGGGATCTGTATGTCCAGGTGCTCAAGCCTGAAGAGCTGGCACGCTTTGAGTTCGATCCGCTGGACGCCACCAAGATCTGGCCGGATGTGCCTGAGAAGAAGATCGGCCAGATGGTGCTGAACAAGAACGTCGACAACTTCTTTCAGGAGACCGAACAGGTCGCCATGGCGCCTGCCAACCTGGTACCGGGCATCGAACCTTCGGAAGACCGTCTGTTGCAGGGTCGCGTGTTTTCCTATGCCGATACCCAGATGTATCGCCTGGGCGCGAACGGCATGAGTCTGCCGGTCAACCAGCCTAAAGTTGCGGTCAACAATGGCAACCAGGACGGCGCGTCGAACACCGGCCACACCACCAGCGGCGTGAACTACGAGCCGAGCCGACTGAACCCTCGCCCGAGCACCGAGGCTGCTCGCTACAGCGTCGCGCCGCTCAGTGGCAGCACTCAGCAGGCGAAGATCACTCGCGAGCAGAACTTCAAGCAGGCCGGCGATCTGTACCGTTCGTACACCGCCAAAGAGCAGAAGGATCTGATTCAGAGCTTCGGCGAGTCGTTGGCCGATACCGACACCGAGAGCAAGCACATCATCCTCTCGTTCCTGTACAAGGCCGATCCGTCCTACGGTACCCGTGTGGCTGAAGTAGCCAAGGGCGATCTGGCCAAGGTCAAGGCCCTGGCCGCGAACCTCAAGGACTGATACGACCGACCCGCCCCGGTGGTGCAGCGCCGGGGCGGTGTCTGTCCAGGAGAATGCCGATGAGAAGCCTGATCTACGCACTGTTGCTGGCAACAGCCATCATCCAGCCCGCGCGCTCCGCCGACGCCCCCACCCCGGACCCGCAGCAGACCGCGCAGGAACTACGCCGCCTGTTCTTCGATGCATCGCGCGAAGGCAACCTTGCGATGCTCGACACCTTCATTCAGGCTCACTACGACCTCAACCTCAAAGATGAAAAAGGCTACACCGGCCTGATACTTGCGGCATACCACGGTCATCAGGATGCCGTTGACCGGCTGATCGATGCCGGAGCCGACCCATGCGCCAAGGACAATCGCGGTAATACGGCGTTGATGGGGGCAATCTTCAAGGGCGAGCTGGCCATTGCCAGACGTCTGGTCCAGGCCGACTGCGCGCCCGACCTTGCCAACAATGCCGGCCAGACCGCCTCGATGTACGCCGCGCTGTTCAAACGCACGGAAATTCTCCAGGCACTGGCCGCCAAAGGCGCAGACCTGAACCTGCGCGACAGCATGGGCAACGACGTGAACGGCCTGAGCCGGGGAGAGTTTCAGGCACCGCCTATGCAGTGAAACGGGTGCCTCGGCAGGCACCCGCTTCACCGCACTTACATCAGCACGTACAACAGCAGGATGTTGACCACCAGCAGCGCCAGCGCGGTCGGGATCTGCGCCTTGATGACCGCGTACTTGTCCGGCAACTCCAGCAAGGCCGCGGGGACGATGTTGTAGTTCGCCGCCATGGGCGTCATGAGGGTTCCGCAATAGCCGGAGAACATGCCGATGGCGGCCATCACGGCAGGGTTGGCGCCATAGACACCCACCAGCACCGGTACGCCGATGCCGCCGGTCATGACCGGGAACGCCGCAAAACCGTTGCCCATGATGATGGTGAACATTGCCATGCCCAGCACATACACCATGACCGCCACGAGCCTGAAGTCCATATTGATGTAAGAGGTCGCCAGATGCGCGACGGCCTTGCCCACGCCCGCGTCGTTGAACATCAGCCCGAGCATCGCCAGCATTTGTGGCAGCACCAGCGCCCAGCCCAGCGCTTCGGTCAGCCGCCGCGACTCGCGCATGGCCTGCACTGGCGTGTCGCGGGTCAACCAGCAAGCCAGGCCGAGGGCGATCAGGCAGCCAAGCCCCAGAGAAACGAACGTGGTGTTGGCCGGGTCCAGCAGTGCAACGTCGCCGAAGCGAATGCCCTTGAGAAACATTGCGCCGAACACCGTGACCAGCGGGATGGCCAACGCGGGAATGAACAGCTTGTTGCCGAGCCGACCGGCGCTGGCACGCCGCGCCTTGTCAGGCATTTCCTCATGTTTGCCAAAACCGACGCCGCCGAACCCCGCGATCAACGCCATTACCAGCACGCCGACGCCCACCGCTGCCGGTGGAATGCGCTCGCCGACCAGAAAGGCAATCGCAAACAGGCCCCAGAACAAGCCGGTACTCCAGCGTTTGGGGTTGCTGCGGTCGGTGAGGGTCATGAACGAGGTGATAGCCAGGATCACGCCAGCCAGCCAGTACAGGTACTGAATCGAAATGATCATTGCGCACGCTCCTGCGTCGTGGATGGCGTCGCGTCGACTGCCTGAGCTGCCTGAGCTGCCTGAGCCGGCAGCTCGCGAGCCAGCTGGCGATCAAAACGATGCAGGCGAAAGGAGTGAATGAAGAAGGCACAGATCGCCGTCGGAATCCCCCACAGCGCGATGTGAATCGGCTCCACATCCAGCCCCGAGCCCAGCAGGAAAGTGTGCATCAGAGCGATGGCGCCGAACGCGACGAAGATGTCCTCTCCAAAGAACAGCCCGACGTTGTCAGTCGCCGCGCACAGCGCCAGCAGTCGCGTGCGCACCGCTTCAGGCAGCTTGCCGAAGCGCGCCTCGGCGGCACCCTCGGCCATCGGCGCCAGCAGCGGACGCACCATCTGCGGGTGCCCGCCCAGGCTCGTCAGCCCAAGGGCTGCGGTGGACTCGCGAACAAACAGGTAGGCGATCAGCAAGCGCCCGACGGTAGCGCCGGTAAAGCGAGCGATCCAGTTCTGCGCATGCAGACGCAGGCCATGCCGCTCCAGCAGCCCGATGACCGCGAGCGGCAGCAGAATGATGAGCGGCAAGGTGCGGGTTTTGATGAAACCGGTGCCGATCGTGGCAAGCAGGGTTTCAAGCGGCATGCTGGCCGCAAGGCCGGTGGCGACGGCGGCCAGCGCGACTACCAGCATCGGGTTGAAGCGCAGCACGAAGCCGATGATGATGACCAGCACGCCCAGCAGCGGCCAGAGGTTGATGGCGGTTTGCATAGAAAAAGTCTCGTTGCCTGAATCGATGGAAAAAGTTCTGTCAAATTCAACGCAGGGATCACGCTACCGGAGCGGCGGGTGTGACTGGCTCATTGAAAGGACTCCATGAGCGCACAGCGGGTTCGATCGCTGTTGGCAGAGCGCATTGTTATTGTCAGGGCCCGGTCTGCATTCCGGTGCCTCGAAGGCTTGCTGGCCGTGCTACGCGAGGACGCTCGCATCGACAGGGTGCCTTTCTCGTTCACGATCCATCTTTCGGTAGCTTTATGGCTGACGTCCAACGGGAAAAAACCGTTATGCCTCATAAGAATTTTTGTACTGTCGCTGGCATACAAACTGCAATTTCATCGGGCTGTCGCTGGCCGCTGCGCTTGACTCCGGCCCGGCGGCGACCAGCCTTCCAAGTGCTCAAGGAACCAACACGGTGAACCTCAAGTTTCTCGAAACCTTCGTCTGGGTGGCGCGACTGAAAAGCTTCCGGCTCACGGCGGAAAAGCTGTTCAGCACCCAGGCGTCCATTTCCAGCAGGATCGCCACGCTGGAAGATGAAATGGGCGTGCGCCTGTTCGTGCGTGATTCCAGAGGGGTATCGCTGACCACCGAGGGCGCGCGGGTGCTCGAATATGCCGAGCACATCATGGACACCATGCAGAGCATGAAGGCGGCGATTCGGGATCCGAGCCAGGTGCGCGGGCGCATCCGCATTGGCGCAATGGATACGGTGATACACACCTGGCTCAGTCCGCTGGTAACACGATTGATGAAATGTTACCCGGCGCTGGAGATCGAGCTGACCGCCGACACCGCCGCCAACCTGTGCTCGCAGCTGGAAAAGGGCTACCAGGACATCATCTTCCAGACCGACATGCTGCGCTTCGATACCGTGCGCAATACCGTGCTGACCCGCTACCCGATGCACTGGGTGGTGCCGACCGGCTCAGTCTATGACCGGCCCTACGCGTCACTGGAAGAACTGGCCGAACAACGCATCGTTACCTTTTCCCGTAATTCGCGGCCCCATCAAGACATCCTCAATATGATGCACTCGGCCAACCTGATCACCACGCGCATCAACTGCGTGAACTCGGCCTCCGCGATTACCCGCCTGGTGCGCGACGGTTTCGGCATAGGCGCGATGCCCGCCGCACTGGTGCGCGGTGAACTGGCGCAAGGGGTGCTGACGCTGGTCGAAGGCGTCCCCGTGCCGCATATCATGGACATCGTCGCCAGCTGGCGAACCGGTGCGGGCATGGAACTGGTGGAAGACATCGTCAGCCTGACCCGGGAAGTGGTCGCCGAATTCGACGCCACTCTTCCCGAGGGCGCGTTGGCCGAATAGCCCGGCATTTTCAACCGCTTTGAGGTTGGATTATCGGAGCGGTTTTGCAGCACACTGGCCTCCTCCCAACAACGGCAAGGAGCCGTAGACATGGCAACCGAAATCCTCAAACTGGCGGCCTTCAGTGATGGCGAGCATGGCGGCAACCCGGCGGGCGTCTGGATTGGCGATGCGCTTCCCGATGAGGACAGCATGCAACGCATCGCCGCTGAAGTAGGCTTTTCCGAAACCGCCTTCGCCGCGCCTCTCGACAATGGCTGGCGGGTCCGCTACTTCTCGCCCTTGGCCGAGGTGCCGTTCTGCGGTCATGCCACCATCGCCCTGGGCGCGGCATTGGCCAGCCAGCAAGGCGACGGCGTGTTCAACCTCACGCTCAACCACGCGCAGATCACGGTCGAGGGCCACGCGCAGGGCGCCTTGACTTCTGCGGCCCTGCAATCGCCGCCGACCAGTAGTGCAGTGGTCAGCGAGGCGTTACTGGATGAGGCCTTGAACCTGTTTGGCTACAGCCGAAGCGATCTGGACGACCGCATCCCGCCCGCGGCTATAAACGGCGGTGCCGGGCATCTGGTACTGGCGCTGAACAGCCGGGCCACGCTCAAGGCCATGCAATACGACCAGCAAGCCGGTCGGGAACTGATGGTGCGTGAAGGCTGGGCGACGATTCTGCTGGTCTACGCCGAAACCGAGCAGTTCTTCCACACTCGCAACCCGTTTGCGTTTGGCGGTGTGTACGAAGACCCGGCGACTGGCGCGGCGACCGCGGCCTTTGCCGGTTACCTGCGCGATCTCGGCTGGCCTCACGGCGGTGTCATCGACATTCTGCAGGGTGAAGACATGGGTAGCCCGTCGCGCCTGCGCGCCGAAATACCCAATCAGACCGGCAGTTCGATCCGCGTTTCGGGCATGGCGCGCAGGCTGTAGTCATCAGGTCTTGAGCTTGCTGCCACTGATCGCTACCCCCAGCAGCATCACGGCGACGATCAGGAACGCCAGCTCCAGGCTGCTGACATGGGCGATGAAGCCAATCGCCGCTGGCCCGATCAGAATCCCGGCGTAACCCACCGTAGTGATCGCCGGGATTGCAACGCTCTCGGGCATGGTCTTCTGCCGCCCGACAGCGCTGTAGCAGACCGGCACGATATTCGAACATCCCGCGCCAACCAGTGCGTAGCCCAGCAGGGCTGCTTCCCAGGCCGGCACCAGCGTGGCAATGGCCAGACCGCTCGCCGCGCATAGACCGCCCAGAATGATCACGCGGTTGGACCCCACCCGATGCACGATGGCGTCGCCAAACAGACGGCCCAGCGTCATGGTCACCGCAAATACCGCGTAGCCCAGCCCCGCATAGGAAGCCTCCACGCCGCGCAATGAGGTCAGGAACACCGCGCTCCAGTCGAGCATCGCACCTTCGGCGAGAAACACGGTGAAGCACAGCAGGCCGATGAACAGCACCACGCCGTGGGGAATGGCGAATGCCGGGCCGTCTGACGGGCTGCCGTAAGGCAGCAGATTGGGCATGGCCTTCATCAGTGCCAGCAGCGTCAGCGCGACCACGACCAGCATGGCCACGAACGGCGACATGCCTAGACTGAGCAAGCCGCTGACCCCGGCCGCGCCGACAATCCCGCCGAGACTGAACAGCCCGTGAAAACCGGACATCATGGTCTTGCCACTGGCGCGCTCGACGATCACCGCCTGCACGTTGGCGGTGCAGTCCACACCGCCCATGCCCGCGCCGAACACGAACAGGATTGCGACCAGCAGCGGCAGACTTGAGACCGTCGCCAGCAAAGGCAGACAGAGACAGATGATCACGGTGCACACCGCCAGCAGGCGCCGGCAGCCATAGCGCGCGGCCAGCGCGCCGGCCATGGGCATTGAAAGGATCGAACCCACGCCCAGACACAGCAATAGCATCCCCAGCGTGGCCTCATCCAGCCCGACTCGCGCCTTGGCATACGGCACCATCGGCGCCCATGAGGCGATGCTGAATCCTGCGATAAAAAACGCAATGCGGGTGGAGCGCTGCTCCTGCAGAGCCTTGGTGTCCTGGGCCGCGGTGCTGAAACTGGTCATCCTTCCTCCTTGTCCACGCCCGACAGAATCGTGCGGGCAAGCCTGAGAGACTAGCAAAGCTGACCGGCGTTCCAAACGGCTGATGTGTCCATGCCGAAGACTGCCTCGCCAGCAAGCTGCCTCCCACAGGCAATCAACATCGCATTACTGTGTGGGGTTCCTGCCAGCAGGCCTGCCTCGACATTTTCAGCGCATGCAGATCTATTGTGGGAGGGAGCTTGCTCGCGACTGCACTCTTGCTGACCCTGCACCTGTGCCTGAAAGCCTGCAATCGCCAGCAAGCTGCCTCCCACGCACTGTCTCTCTTGCTCGCGATCGCAAACGATCAAGATATTTCCTGCAAAGCGCCCTAGAATATCCGCCACTCGCCCCATTACGGTGCAGCTCATTACCCGGACTACCCAAAAGAGGCCGTTGTGTACAAAGGTGTCATGCTCTCGGTCCTCGCCTCCACGCTGTTCGGGGTGATGTATTTCTATACGTCGCTGATGAAACCGCTCACCGGCGAGGAGATATTCGGCTGGCGCATGCTGCTGACGGTGCCGTTCGCCACGTTGTTCATGCTCGTGAGCGGCGACTGGAAGCTGGTGCGCGGCCTGGCCGCGAAGCTCAGGCAACGGCCAACGCTGCTGTTCGGCCTGTTGTTGTCCTCATTGCTGCTGGGCATGCAGCTGCTGATGTTCATGTGGGCGCCCTTGCACGGGCGGAGCCTTGAGGTGTCGCTGGGCTATTTTCTGCTGCCGCTGACCATGATCCTGACCGGGCGCATTGTCTACGGCGAGCACCTGTCATGGCTGCAAAAGGTCGCTGCCTCGTTCGCATTGGTGGGCGTGGGCCACGAGCTGTGGCGGCTGGGGAGTTTTTCCTGGGAGACGCTGGTGGTCGCGCTGGGCTACCCGGTGTATTTCGTGCTGCGACGCAGGCTGGGCACCGATCACCTCGGCGGCTTGTGGTTCGACATGGCGTTCATGCTGCCCGTCGGTGTCTGGTTCATTGCTCAGGGCGACCCGCTGGCCATCCAGCAGACACCGGCACTGTACGGGTTGATCCCGTTGCTGGGCGTGATCAGCGCCTCGGCACTGGTCAGTTACATCATTGCCAGCCGCCTGCTGCCGTTCAGCCTGTTCGGGCTGCTCAGCTATGTCGAGCCGGTGCTGCTGGTGGGCGTTGCGTTGCTGCTGGGCGAAAGCATCAGCCGCGATGAATGGCTGACCTACGTGCCGATCTGGCTGGCAGTGGTCGTGCTGATCATCGAAGGCGCCCAGCACATGCTTGCCCAGCGCCGTCGCGATGCGACCTGAACTCAGCGCTCGGTGAAGCGCGCCAGTTGCATTTCCTGAAGCCGGCTGAGCGTGCGGCGGAAGGCGAAGGACAGATAGCCTTCGGTGTACAGCTCGGCCATCGGCGTCTGTGCCTCGATGAACAGCGGAATTCGCCGGTCATAGCATTCGTCCACCAGAGCAATGAAGCGCCGCACGCCGTCATCGTGGGGCGAAAGCTGCGGTAATTCGCGGTCGCCCGCCGCCACCTGCTCCACCGCATCCTCGGTCCCGCGGGCGATCTTCGCCTCGCGTTGCGCGGCGCTCAACGCCGGTACTTCGCTGAGCAGAATGGCCGAGAAGCGATCACAGAGTGCAATGAAATCCATCGCCGCCAAGGGCTGCTCGCACAAATCGCGGTAGCGGCACCAGACCACGGTGTCCGCATGCTGGACGACATTGATACTGCGATAGCCGAGCATCACCTGGCTGTCGTGGACCGGTTGGCCCTCGCTCAGCGCCGTGAAGATGCCCGCCAGCGCGCTCGGCGCACCCGCCTCGCTGACCCAGTAACGCTGAAGCAGTTGCCCTGGATGCAGCCGGTGATCCTCGCCGCCGTCCACCGGGACCACGTTCATGAAACGCTGAATCGCGGCGATGGCCGGCATGAAGCGCTCGCGGTTGTGACCATGGCTGTACAGCTGATCGGGCGGCTGGTTGGAGGTGCAGACCAGAACCACGCCCTCTTCGAACATCACCTGCAACAGGCCGCCGAGAATCACCGCGTCGCCGATGTCGGTAACGAACAGCTCATCGAAGCACATCACGCGAACCTCTCGCGCCAGCTCGCGAGCAACCGTGGCCAGTGGGTGCGGCGTGCCGATCAGCTCGAACATGCGCTTATGGACCCAGCGCATGAAGTGATGAAAGTGCTGGCGGCGCGCAGGCACGCTCAGGCTCTCGAAGAAACGGTCCATCAGCCAGGTCTTGCCGCGCCCGACCGGCCCCCACAGATATACACCTTTGACGGCTGCATTCCTTGCGCCGCCGCCCTGCCCGCTCAGCGCCTCGAAACAGCTTTGCAGCTGCCGGGCGGCCTGCAATTGCGCGGCGTCCGGCTGAAAACCCCGCTGCAGTGCGCGTTCGTAAGCATCGAGAGGAGACAGAGCGGGCATCGAGTGCATACCTTTTTGACTTGGTTGAGCGCCAGCCTATACAAGCCCGACGCCACACGATAGCGCTGGTCAGCCGTGCTGCACGCCGGCGCGCTTGAGCAACCGCCTGCAGCGCTCGGACAGATGCACCACGCGCAGATGCTTGCCGGCCTTGGCGTAGCGCTCGCGCAATGTCTTGAGCGCGGCGATGGCCGAGTAGTCGACAAAGCTCAGGTGACGGCAGTCCAGCGTCACATGCTCGGGGTCCTGCGCCGGGTCGAACTGATCTAGAAACGGCGTGGTGGAGGCGAAAAACAGCGTGCCATGCAGGTGATACAGCTTGCTGCCGTCGGCTTCGATATGGCTGTCGGCATACAGCTCGCGGGCCTGCTGCCAGGCGAAGTTGATCGCCGCGATGACGATGCCGAACAGCACGGCGGTCGCCAGATCGGTGAGCACTGTCACGACCGTCACCGCGACGATCGCCAGCACATCGCTGACCGGGACCTTGCGCAGCACGCGCAGCGATGCCCAGGCAAAGGTCTGTTGGGCGACGACGAACATCACACCGACCAGCGCGGCGAGCGGGATACGCTCGATCAGCGGCGACAGGAACAGCACGAACATCAGGATCATGACCCCGGCCACCACGCCGGACAACCGCCCGCGCCCGCCGGAACTCAGGTTGATCACGGTCTGGCCAATCATTGCGCAGCCGCCCATGCCGCCGAACATGCCGGAAGCAATGTTGGCGGCGCCCAGCGCCACACATTCACGGTCCGGAAAGCCCCGGCTCTCGGTTATTTCGTCGGTGAGGTTGAGGGTCAGCAGCGTTTCCAGCAGGCCGACCAGCGCCATCAACACGGCATAAGGCGCGATGATTCGCAGCGTCTCGAAGTTCCACGGCACGTCCGGCAAGGCCAGCGTCGGGAAGCCACCGGCGATGTGCGCCATGTCGCCCAGCGTGCGCGTCGGCAGCCCGAACAGGTAAACCGCGACGCCGACGCTCAGAATCGCGACCAGCGCTGGCGGAATGGCCTTGGTCAGACGTGGCAGCAGGTAAACGATGGCCATGGTCACCGCGACCAGCCCGAGCATGACATACAGCGGCGTGCCGCTCAGCCAGGTTTCGCCCGTCTTGAAGTGTTCGAGCTGGGCCATCGCAATCACGATGGCCAGGCCGTTGACGAAGCCCAGCATCACCGGATAAGGCACCAGACGTACCAGTTTCCCCAGACGCAACAGTCCGAAGAGAATCATCAAAAGCCCGCCCAGCAGCACGGTCGCCAGCAGGTATTGCACGCCTTGCTGCACCACCAGCGCGACGATCACCACCGCCATCGAGCCGGCCGCACCGGACACCATGCCTGGCCGGCCGCCAAACAATGCGGTCAAGGTGCAGATGATGAACGCACCGTACAGCCCCATCAGCGGATTGAGATGGGCCACCAACGCAAAAGCGATGCACTCGGGCACCAACGCAAAGGATGAAGTGAGGCCGGCGAGGACGTCGGCGCGTATACGGTTCGATTTCATGGACTACCTGACTGCGTCCCGCCAGCCTAGGCTCGCGGAAACGGGAAAAGCGGAGCTGTAAAAAAGCGGGCATGGTACGCAAATGCGAGGCGAGCGGCCACAGTCCGACTCTTGATCCGACCTGCCGAACCTCGTTTAACCGCAGGCAACACATTGAGAAGAAATGTTTATTGAGGCTTTTTCAGCCCCTGCTAAGGTTCGGCCCTCAACAACAAGAGGGCTGCCGAATGCGCCGCATCATGAGTACCACACTGTTCACCTGTGCCTGGCTGACCAGCGGCGTCGCGCTGGCCACTGACGTATCCGCCGCCAGCGATTCGGGACTGGAAGCCACGGTGCAGGAAGCGGCGCAGGCGGTGATGCAGCAAAACGACATTCCCGGGATGTCCATCGCCATCACTGAGCACGGCAGACAACGCTTCTACAATTTCGGCGTGGCATCCCGAGCGACGGGACAGCCCGTCACCGCCGACACGCTGTTCGAGCTGGGCTCGATCAGCAAGACCCTCACTGCCAGCCTGGCCACTTGGGCGCAGGCTCAGGGCCAACTGTCGCTGACCGCCAACATCCAGAGTTACCTGCCGCAGTTGCAAGACAGTCGCCTCGGCAAGCTGCCGGTCTACCATCTGGCGACTCACACCGCGGGCGGCTTCCCGCTGCAACTGCCCGAGACCGTGCGCGATAACGACGAACTCATCGCCTGGTTCAAGGCCTGGCAACCGCAATACCTGCCGGGTACTCATCGCAGCTACGCCAATCCGAGCATCGGGTTGTTGGGCATGATCGCTGCGAAGAGCCTGAAGCTGCCGTTCGAGCAGGCCATGGAGCGGCGACTGTTTCCGGCGCTGGGGATGAGCAATACCTGGCTCGACGTACCGGGCGACAGACTCTCGACCTATGCGCAAGGCTATGACAAGACCGGCGCGCCGGTGCGCCTCAATCCTGGCGTTCTGGCGGCAAAAGCCTACGGAGTAAAGTCGGCGAGCCGGGACCTGCTGCGTTTTGTCGAGGCCAACCTGGGCGCGGCCGATGTCGAGCCACTGCTCGGACGAGCCCTCGAAGACACCCGAACCGGCTATTTCGAAGTCGGCGCCATGACGCAAGATCTGATCTGGGAACAGTACAACCAGCCAGTCCAGCTGGACGATCTGCTCAAGGGCAACAGCGCCAGCATGGTGCTGGACACCCATCCGGTGGTGGCTCTGAAGCCGGCCGGAGCGCAACGCAACGTCTGGGTCAACAAAACCGGCTCGACCAACGGCTTCGGTGGTTACGTAGCGTTCCTCCCGGAGCAACGGCTGGGCATTGTGATACTCGCCAACAAGAACTACCCGAACGCAGAACGCGTGAAGCTGGCGTACCGGATTTTGAGCGAGATGGGGTGCTGCTCGGCCAGGTAAAGGCCTGATGTCAGGTGGCGGGTACTGAATAGTGGGAGCGGACTTGTCCGCGAATGGCGGGTGCAAATCTGTCGTTTGGGCCTGCATCTTCGCGGATAACTCGGCTGAACCGAAGCTGAACAAATTTCAGAAAATCAATTTCTCCAAAAAAACAACTACCCGCATTCAAGAATGAGTATCATTATGTTACGCGGTGTTTCCGTTGCGAAACATATTGTCACCTCCCGTCTTACCCCGGTGAACCATGCTCGTTCCTTTCCTGATCATGCTGCGCGAAGGCATCGAAGCCGCGCTTATCGTTGGCATCATCGCCAGCTACCTCAAACAGACTGGCCGTGGCGAATGGATGCCTGCCGTCTGGATCGGCGTGTTCCTGGCTGCTGCCCTGTCGCTGTTCGTCGGCGGCGGTCTGGAATTGATGAGCGCCGAGTTTCCGCAGAAGCAACAGGAACTGTTCGAAGGCATTGTCGGCCTGATCGCGGTCGGGATCCTCAGCTCCATGGTGTTCTGGATGCGCAAAGTCGCGCGTTCGATCAAACATGCCTTGCATGACTCCCTCGACGCTGCGCTCGGCGGCTCGAAAAACCAGACCTACGCACTGATCGCCATGGTGTTTTTCGCCGTCGCCCGCGAAGGCCTGGAAACGGTTTTCTTCCTGCTCGCGGTGTTCCAGCAGAGCGAAGGTTCCGGCGCGCCATTGGGTGCCTTGCTCGGCCTGTTGCTGGCAGTCGCGCTTGGCGTGGCGCTGTACAGCGGCAGCATGCGCCTGAATCTGGGCCTGTTCTTCCGCTGGACCGGATTGTTCATTCTGGTGGTTGCCGCGGGCATCCTCGCCAACTCGGTGCAGGCGCTCCATGAAGCCGGCCTGTGGAATCACCTGCAGGACGTGGTTTTTGACATCAGCGCAACCTTGCCAATGGACGGCCCGACCGGTTCGGTGCTGGCCGGCATGTTCGGCTATCAGGACGCTCCAACCGTCAGCACCCTGAGCGCTTACCTCATTTACCTGATCGGGGCACTGGTGCTGTTCTTCAAACCGTATGCCCCGACGGCCGGCACGCCGGTCGCGCCGCACCCATCTTCCGCCACAAACGAATAAGGGCCCCATGTCGAACCCATCCTCCGGGCCTGGCGCATCCGCCAGACCTCCCCGCGCCTTGCGATTGGCAGTGGCCGGTTCCGTGATCCTGATGATCGCCGCCGGCGGTCTGTTCTATTACGCCTCGCAGGTAGCGGCCACCAAGCGTGCCGCCAATGCCGGCTCGGAAACCGTGGTCAATATTCACGGCCACAATTGCGAGCCCAACGCGCTGACCGTTCCGGCGGGCAGGAACGCTTTCCGCATCGTCAACCGTTCGGAACGTGCGGTCGAATGGGAAATTCTCGACGGCGTGCTGGTGGTCGAAGAGCGGGAAAATATCGCTCCGGGCCTGAGTCAGGTAATCAACGCCAACCTGGCGCCCGGCGACTACACCATCACCTGCGGCCTGCTGAGCAACCCGCGTGGCACACTGCACGTCACGCCGACCGCGGAATCCGACGCCAGGGCCAAGGCCCGTCCATCGATGACCGCGTTCATCGGCCCGCTTTCCGAATACCGCGTCTACCTGAGCCTGCAAGGCTCGGCGCTGATCAAGTCGACCAGCGCGTTGCAGCATGCCATCGAAGCCGGTGATCTGAGCGCGGCTCAGGCGGCGTACGCGCCCGCCCGCGCGGTCTACCAGCGCATCGCGCCCGCCGCGCAGCGCATGGCCGAGCTGGACAACGCCATCAACGCCCGCGCCGATTATTACGAGAAGCGCGAACAGGACCCAGGGTTCAGCGGTTTCCATCGCATCGAGTACGCGCTGTTCGACCAGCGCAGCGTCGACGGCCTCGCGCCAGTGGCACAGCGCCTTGTGACTGACGTCACCCAGCTCCAGCAGCAACTGCTGGCGCAATCGCTGGCACCCGAGCAACTGACCGGCATTGTGATCCGCAACCTGCGCAGCCTCGCAGACGTGCGCAGTAACGGCGAAGAAGAGCGCTACAGCCATAGCGACCTGAACGGCTTCGCCGCCAACCTGGAAGGCGCACGCAAAGTCATCGACCTGCTTCGTCCATTGCTGAGTAAAAGCGCGGGCGACCTGCTGCAAAAGATCGATGCAGCGACTGCCGACCTCACCACTGCCCTCGATGCCCTGAACACTGACAACGGCTACCGCCCTTACGATCAGGTTCAGGCCGCACAGCGCCAGCAGATTGCCGACAAGGCCCGGTCCCTGGCCGATGCGCTTGAGGGCGTCGACCCGGCACTTGGCCTTTCGAGCCTCTGATCCACTGGAGCAAAGCACCAAGATGAAGAACCCAGACAACAACAACGCCCCGCAGTCCATCCAGCGCCGCCGCGTGCTGATGGGGCTGGGCGTCGCCGGTGCCGCGCTGGCGGGCAGCAGCCTGAGCAACAACGTGATGGCCGCAGCCCCGGCCCAGGTCACCGAAGCGCCGAACAGCGAAAAGACCGAAGATCGCAATGCCTTCCATGGCGTGCACCAGAGCGGCATCGTCAACCCGCGCCCGACCGCGGGCATGCTGGTCGCGTTCGATGTACTGGCTGCCGACCGTGAAGACCTCGAACGCCTGTTCCGCACGCTCAACGAGCGCATCGCCTTTTTGATGACCGGCGGCCCGGTGCCCGAGGTCGACCCGAAACTGCCGCCGCTGGACTCCGGCATTCTCGGGCCGGTCGTTACTCCGGATAACCTGACGATCACCGTTTCAGTGGGCGAGTCGCTGTTCGACGAACGCTTCGGGCTGAGCGACGTCAAGCCGAAACGGCTGAGCCGCATGGTCGGGTTTCCCAACGATGCGCTGGATGCCGCCAGTTGCCATGGCGACCTGAGCATTCAGTTCTGCGCCAACACTCCGGACAGCAACATTCACGCCTTGCGTGACATCGTCAAGAACCTGCCCGATCTGCTGCTGGTGCGCTGGAAACAGGAAGGCACCGTACCGCCGCAAGCGCCGAAAAAGCCCGGCCAGCCACCGGAAAGCGCGCGCAACTTCCTGGGCTTTCGCGACGGCTCGGCCAACCCCGATTCCAACGACCAGAAAGCCATGAATGAGCTGGTCTGGGTTCAGCCGGGCAGCGACGAACCGGCCTGGGCCGCTAACGGCAGCTATCAGGCAGTGCGCATCATCCGTAATTTCGTCGAGCGCTGGGACCGCACGCCTTTGCAGGAGCAGGAGGCGATCTTCGGCCGCGCCAAGAACAGCGGTGCGCCCATGGACGGCAAGCTGGAAACCGACGTGCCCAACTATGCCGCCGACCCGGAGGGCAAGAAGACGCGGCTGGATTCGCACATCCGTCTGGCCAACCCGCGTACGCCGGAAAGCCAGCGCAACCTGATCCTGCGCCGTCCGTTCAACTACTCCAACGGGGTCAACAAGAACGGCCAGCTGGACATGGGCCTGCTGTTCATCTGTTACCAGGCTGATCTCGAAAAAGGCTTCATCACCGTGCAGAACCGCCTCAACGGCGAGCCGCTGGAGGAATACCTCAAGCCGGTTGGTGGCGGTTATTTCTTCACCCTGCCCGGCGTGACCGACGACAAAGATTTTCTTGGCCGCTCTTTGCTGGCCGCTGCATCGCCTGCCCAAACCGCCTGACTTTCAACCTCATGACCCGGAACACAACCATGAAAAAGACACCTCTGGCTTTGCTGTTGACCCTTGGCCTGCTTCAGACGCCGTTTGCCGCCTTTGCCGCTACAGCGCCACTGGACCTGGTCGGCCCGGTTTCGGACTACAAGATCTACGTGACCGAGAACATCGAAGAGCTGGTCAGCCACACCCGGCAGTTCACCGATGCAGTGAAGAAAGGCGACATCGCCGCCGCTAAAAAGCTGTACGCGCCGACCCGCGTTTTCTACGAGTCGGTCGAGCCGATTGCCGAGCTGTTCAGCGATCTGGATGCATCCATCGACTCGCGCGAGGATGACCATGAGCAAGGCGTCGAAGCCGACGATTTCACCGGCTTCCATCGTCTGGAATACGCACTGTTCGCCAAGAACACCACCAAAGACCAGGGCCCCATCGCTGACAAGCTGATGGCCGACGTCGAGGACCTGGAAAAGCGCGTGGCCGAGCTGACGTTCCCGCCGGAGAAAGTAGTCGGTGGCGCTGCGGCGCTGCTTGAGGAAGTCGCGGCGACCAAGGTCTCCGGTGAGGAAGACCGTTACAGCCACACTGACCTGTATGACTTCCAGGGCAACATCGACGGCGCGAAGAAGATCGTCGATCTGTTCCGCCCCCACATCGAAACGCAGGACAAGGCGTTCACCAGCAAGGTCGACAAGAACTTTGCCACCGTGGAAAAGATCCTCGCCCGCTACAAAACCCCGGACGGTGGCTTTCAGACTTACGACAAGGTCAAGGAAAACGACCGCAAGGCGCTGGTCGGCCCGGTCAACACCCTGGCCGAAGACCTGTCGACCCTGCGCGGCAAGCTGGGTCTGAACTGACCTGAGGTTTCAACCGAGCTTTGCCTGGTGTCCATGCCGCCCTCCTCGCCAGCAAGCTGGCTCCCACAGGGTACTGAAGTGCGCCGCGATCCTGCGGGAGCCAGCTTGTGTGGGCGGCAATCCGACGATCTGGCGCGCAGCGGCAGCAAACAGGCGTTGCAGGCGGTAGCCTGGCGTGATTCCTCGCGCCGCCGAACCCGGATTCAAGCCTTCTTGTCGTGAGCGATGGTCAGCTTGTAGAAGGTTGCCGCGCCGCCTTCGGTGGGGTAACCGGTGTTGTCCTGGGTGTACACGCCTGCCTTGAAGTACAGCAGCTTGGTGCTCCAGGCCGAATCGAGCTTCACGTTCCACGCCGAATCGTAGGCGTTGACCGTCAGGTTGCCGGCCGGGGTCAGGTGGATGCTGTAGCTGAAACGCTCGTTGAGCGGCACGCGCTGGGCGATGGTGATCACCTCGATTTCCGCGTCCGGGCTGCGACGCAGCTTGGCCACGATGTTGCCGGTCTTGAGCTTTTCCTTGTACTGGTACTCGACCTTGAGCAGCGGCTCGGTGCTCTGGGCGCAGTGGATCTGGCCGATAACGATCTTGCCGGTTGACGGCACCTGATTGACCGTCAGCGCCGCGCGCAGAAAGTTGTCTGCCTGCGGGTAGGTCCAGTTGTACTGGCGACCGTCGGCTTTGGTTTCACGCAATTCGGTGCGGGGATACTTGGCATTGTCCGTAGTGGACCCAGTAACCGGTGCCCAGAAGAACAGTGTGTTGCCTGATCGGAAGTAACCATCCTGGTATCCGTTGATCAGTTGCGGGGTAGTAATGGTGGCAGCTGGTGTTCCGACTGGAACGGACAGGTTCCACATGGCGAGGTCGATCATTGGGTAGCTCGCAAGGTGCGCAACCGCACCGACAGGATGGCTCTGCAACGGGCATTTCAACACCCGCCGGATTCGCTCTGGCTATCGGCCCCGGTGTTTAATCTTTAATCGCGAGCAGTGGCGCTTTGCCGTCAACAAACAGTCGTTTGACTGGAAAGGCCATCATTCCAATATCACACCCTGTTGGATCCCAACTGTGGGCAGCTTTCTGCACACAGTGATTCATCTGCGTTACATGCCAAACGAGTGGCGTCATGTTTTTGGCTCTAATCGGCTCAGCAACGAAATATTGGTGAGAAGAAGGCGACGAACGGTAGAAAAATATTACATCCTGAATCGCACTTTTCAGGCCTGACAGTGTCATTCAGCCCCTTGATGCTGCTGTCGTCAGTCACGCCCGCAGTGGCAGACGACCGTGCCCTTCCCATCCCCTCCCCAGCACATTTCATTTGACTCAACTACTTTGTTACAGGATATTATAGTTAGCAAGCTATTAATGTTGGACCTAACAATGTGCCTGCAAACTAAATTACCAGTCTGATTTCCGGTCATTTCATGTCCCTTGCCTCACTTCACCAGTCCATCAGCAGCGCAATGGTTGCCGCATCCCGCCAATGGCGGCGCAGCTGCCAGGCGACGCTGGTGAATTACGGTATTTCCGAAGCCTGCGCCGGTCCGCTGCTGGCCATCGCGCGCTTGGGCGACGGTGTGCATCAGGTCAAAGTGGCCCAGGCGGCCGGCATGGAAAGCCCGACACTGGTGCGCCTGCTCGATCAGCTCTGCGCCGCAGGGATCGTCTGCCGCACTGAAGACCCGAGCGACCGGCGTGCCAAAGCGCTGAGCCTGACTGAACACGGTCGCTCGCTGGCAGGCTCCATCGAAGCGGAACTGACACGCCTGCGTGCGCACGCGCTGAAAGACATCGACCAGGCCGACCTCGAAGCCACCTTGCGGGTGTTTCAGGCGTTCAATGCGGTTTCGCAGGCCGATCCGGAGCCGCAGTCATGAGTCGTTTTGCGCTACGGAATCTGGCCATCAAAGGCTTTTTCGACGGCGTGCCGCCCGCACGTGACTGGTTCTATGGCGCGCGCACGTTCGGCGCTTCGATGCTTGCGTTGTACATCGCCCTGATCATGGAAATGCCGCGTCCTTATTGGGCGATGGCCACGGTGTATATCGTCTCCAGCCCGTTTGTCGGTCCGACCAGCTCCAAAGCGCTATATCGGGCGGTCGGCACCCTGGCCGGCGCGGCGGCATCGGTGCTGCTGGTGCCGATGTTCGTGCAGACGCCATTGCTGCTCGCCGTGGTGATCGGGTTGTGGACCGGCACTCTACTGTTTCTGTCGCTGCATCTGCGCACCGCCAACAGTTACGCACTGATGCTCGCCGGCTACACCATGCCGCTGATTTCGCTGCCGGTGGTGGACAATCCGCAGGCCGTCTTCGAGATTGCCGTGTCGCGTACCGAAGAGATCTTCCTGGGGATCATCTGCGCGGCGGTGGTCGGCGCCATGTTCTGGCCGCGGCGTCTGGCGCCGGTATTCCAGGCCACCACGGAAAAATGGTTCAACGATGCCGCGACGTACAGCGAGCGCTTTCTGGGCCGTACGTTCGAAGCCGAGGAAGTCGGCGCGCTGCGCAATTCGATGGTCGCCAGTTTCAATTCGCTGGAAATGATGATCGGCCAGCTCAGCCATGAAGGCGCGCGCCGGCAGACCGTACGCAACGCTCAGGAACTGCGCGGTCGCATGATCCATCTGCTGCCGGTCATTGACGCTCTGGACGATGCGCTGTGGGCACTGGAGCGGCGCACGCCCGCGCTGCTCGCCAGCCTTTCGCCGGTTCTGGTGCAGGCTCGCGAATGGCTGGAAAGCACGGCCACTGGTCCGCAGCTGGAAAAATGGCAGCAGTTGCACCGCGACATGGAGCGCTTGCAGCCGGATGCGACGCAGCTCGACGACCGCGATCAGTTGCTGCTGTCCAACGCGCTGTTCCGTCTGGGTGAATGGATCGACCTGTGGCTCGATTGCCGAACCCTGCAGTACGCCATCAAGACCGACGACCAGTCGCAGTGGCGTGCCGTCTACCGGCACTGGCGGCTGGGCCGGCTCACGCCTTTTCTGGACCGTGGCCTGATGCTCTATTCGGTGATCTCAACCGTGCTGGCTATCATCGTGGCGTCGGTGCTGTGGATTTTGCTGGGCTGGAAAGACGGTGCAAGTGCAGTGGCGCTGGCCGCTGTATCGTGCAGTTTCTTCGCGGCCATGGACGACCCCGCTCCACAGATCTACCGGTTCTTTTTCTGGACCATGCTGTCGGTGGTATTCGCCAGCCTGTATCTGTTTGTGGTGCTGCCCAACCTGCATGACTTCCCGATGCTGGTGCTGGCGTTTGCCGTACCATTCATCTGCGTCGGCACCCTGACCGTGCAGCCGCGGTTCTTCCTCGGCACGCTGCTGACCATCGTCAACACGTCGTCTTTCATCAGCATCCAGAGCGCTTACGACGCGGATTTCCTGAACTTCCTCAACTCCAATCTCGCAGGCCCGGCCGGGCTGTTGTTTGCCTTTATCTGGACGCTGGTGTTCCGCCCGTTCGGCGTCGAACTGGCGGCCAAGCGCCTCACGCGTTTCAGTTGGCGCGACATCGCCAGCCTCAGCGACACCGCGACCCTGGCCGAGCATCGGCGCATGGGCGTGCAGATGCTCGACCGCCTGATGCAGCAGCTGCCGCGCCTGACGATCACCGCGCAGGACACCAATATTGCGCTGCGCGAACTGCGGGTGGCCTTGAACATGCTGGATCTGCTGGCCTACACGCCGCGGGCGACGCCTGCTGCCCAGGCGCTGCTGCGTCAGGTGGTCGGTGAGGTCGGCAGTTACTTCCGCACCTGCCTTAAAGACGGCGAACGCGGCCCGGCCCCTAAAGGTTTGCTGATGACCATGGACCGCGCCCGCCGCGCACTCACCGCTCAGGACATGGGCGAAGATCCGGCGCGCGTCCATCTGTTGCACGCCCTGAGCGGCCTGCGCCTGGCGCTGCTTCCCGGTGTGGAAATGGTCAGCGCGGCTGGCGAGGTCATCGAACAACCGCCCCATGGCATCGACGGAGCCATCTTATGATTGGTGATCTGGACATCAGCGGGATCTTCATCCCCACCTTTCTGGCACTGATGGGCATCGCCTACCTGCTGTTTCTCGGCGTGCATGCCGTTCTGTCGCGCGCCCATTTTTATCGCCTGGTCTGGCACCGGGCTTTGTTCAACGTAGGTCTCTACGCCTTGCTGCTGGGCGCCGTGGATTCTCTCAGTCGATACCTGATGACATGAAAAAACCGATACTGACCCTGGGCCGCGTGGTCCTGACCCTGCTTGTGGCGGCGCTGGCCGCCGTCGTTGTCTGGCGCATGGTGATGTACTACATGTACGCGCCCTGGACCCGCGATGGGCATATTCGCGCCGACATCGTACAGATTGCGCCGGACGTGTCCGGCCTGATCCAGAAAGTCGAGGTGACCGACAACCAGCCCGTGAAAAAGGGACAGGTGCTGTTCACCATCGATCAGGATCGTTTCCGCCTGGCCCTGCGCCAGGCGCAGGCCACAGTCGCGGAACGTCAGGAAAGCTGGGAGCAGGCGCGGCGCGAGAACAGGCGCAATCGCGGCCTGGGCAACCTGGTGGCTCGCGAGCAACTGGAGGAAAGCCAGTCCCGGGAAGCCCGGGCGCTGTCGGCGCTTAATGAAGCGAAGGTCGCCGTCGACGCTGCCCAATTGAATCTCGATCGCTCCGTGATTCGCAGCCCGGTTGATGGCTACCTCAACGACCGCGCGCCCCGCTCCCACGAGTTTGTCACGGCCGGGCACCCGGTGTTGTCGGTAGTGGACGCCGCGTCTTTCCATATCGACGGTTACTTCGAGGAAACCAAACTGGACGGTATCCACATCGGCCAGGGCGTGGATATCCGGGTGATCGGCGACAACGCGCGACTGACCGGACACGTGGTGAGCATCGTCGCGGGCATCGAAGACCGGGACCGCACCAGCGGCTCCAACCTGTTGCCCAACGTCAATCCGGCGTTCAGTTGGGTGCGGCTGGCGCAGAGGATTCCAGTGCGAATCGCATTCGATCAGGTGCCTGCCGACTTTCGCATGATCGCCGGGCGCACGGCGACGGTCTCGATCATCGATGACCGTCAGGAGGCGGTGCAATGAACCACGCGTTGCGTTTGGCGACCGCTGGCCTGGGCCTGCTGTTGTCCGCCTGCCAGATGGTCGGTCCCGATTATCAATTGCCCGCGGACGGCGCCATCAACCGAGCCGATTTGCAAGGCGAGCTGGCCGGCCAGTCGGTGAACACCGTGTCGGCGCCGGTTCCCGCCCGCTGGTGGCGGCTGTATCAAGACTCTGGTGTCGACGAGCTGGTGCGTCAGGCGCTGGCTTCCAATACTGATCTGCGGATCGCCGCCGCCAACCTGCAACGTGCGCGTTACCAGACCTCGGAAGCGCAAGCCGCCGGCGGATTTACCAGCGGCGCCAAGGTGGGTGCGCAACGCTTGCAGGAATCGGGCGAGGCCTTTCTGCTGGCGGACAAGGTGCCGGTAGCCAACGTCGGTGATGTCGGGCTGACCACTTCCTACCAGTTCGACCTGTTCGGCACCCTGCAACGCGGCATCGAAGCGGCGCAGGCCAACGTTGATGCCACTCAGGCCGCCGCGGATACCGCGCGCATCACCGTGGTCGCCGATGTCGTGCGCGCCTACACACAGGTGTGCGCCGCCAATGAAGAACTGGACATCGCGCGCGAATCGCTGGACCTTCAGCAGCAGAGCGTGACGCTCAATCAGCGCCTGCGCGATGCCGGGCGCGGCGACGAAACACAGGTCACGCGGTCGCAGACTCAATTCAAGTCATTGCGCGCCGAACTGCCGCGCTACGAGGCCCAGCGCCAGGCGGCGCTGTTTCGCCTGTCGATGCTGCTGGCCAAGCCCCTCGATCAACTGCCAGCCGGCGTCAGCACCTGCAACGAGCTGCCGCATATCGCCCAGGTCATGCCGGTCGGCGACGGCGCGGCGTTGCTCAAGCGTCGCCCGGACGTGCGTCAGGCCGAACGCCAACTCGCAGCTGCCACGGCGCGGATCGGCGTGGCCACCGGCGAGCTTTATCCTGACATCAGCATCGGCGCGAGCATCGGCACGGTGGGCATGATCGAGAACCTCGGCAAGCCGGCCGCCAACCGTTGGGGCTTCGGCCCGCTGCTGAACTGGACCGTTCCGTCCAATGGCTCGCGGGCACGCATCCATCAGGCCGAGGCCTCGACCCAGGCCGCGCTGGCGCGTTTCGATGGCGTGGTGCTCAATGCCATTCGCGAAACCCAGACCGGGCTCGCGCAATACACCGCCCTGCTTGATCGCCGCGATGCGCTGAAGGAAGCAGAAGAATCGGCCCGCGAAGCCGCCGAACAGACCCACCGTTTCTATCAGGCCGGTCGCGCTTCATTCCTGGCCGATCTGCAAGCGACCCGCACCTACACCGACGTCCGCGCGCAACTGGCCGCGGCCAACACTCAGGTCGCCATCGGCCAGGTCGACCTGTTCCTGGCGCTGGGCGGGGGTTGGGAGAAGGAGGATGTGGCCAGCAAGTAACTCCATCGCACGCCAGGAGCGCGCTGGCCCGCGACGGCGAGGGATGCAGCGCGCCCTTACCGGTCTCGTCCCGGCGCGCGCCCACAGGTTGGCAGCACTTGCGCTGCAAGGCCCATTGCTCCTAGGCTCACCCGATCTTCAACTCGGGACGTACCATGGACACTTCTCTCAGCCGCCGTCAGCGGTTGCACACCATCATTTTCGAGACCGACACTCCTGCAGGACGCCGCTTCGACAAGACTTTGCTGGTCATCATCCTGCTCAGTCTGCTGGTCACTATCATCGACAGTATCGAAAGCCTGCATCGCGAGTACTCGACGGTGTTCACGATTTTCGAATGGGGCTTCACGCTGATCTTCGCCGTCGAGTACCTGCTGCGCCTGTACTGCTCGCCCCGTCCCGTAAAATACGCGTTCAGCTTCTATGGGCTGGTCGACTTGCTGGCGATTGTGCCCGGCGTGCTGGCGATCTATTACAGCGACGCCCAGTACCTGCTGATCGTACGAATCATCCGCATGCTGCGGATCTTCAGGGTGCTCAAGCTCGGCACCTACCTGCGTCAGGCCAACTACCTGCTGGCGGCGTTGCGCGGCAGCAAGCAGAAAATCATCGTGTTTCTGGTCACGGTATCGACGCTGGTCACGGTGTTCGGCACGCTGATGTACGTGATCGAAGGCCCGCAGCATGGCTTCACCAGCATTCCCAAGGGAATCTATTGGGCTATCGTCACCCTGACCACGGTAGGCTACGGCGATATCGTGCCTAGAACATGGATGGGCCAGATGCTCTCGTCGCTGGTGATGATCACCGGCTATTCGATCATTGCCGTGCCCACCGGTATCTTTACCGCCGAACTCGCCAATGCCATGCGTGGCGAGCAGCTGAAACACGATTGCCCGGTCTGCGCCAAGAAACATCACGAGCACGGCGCCGCATTCTGCTCGCGATGCGGCAATGCCCTGTTTCCCAGGCTGGATAACAAGCTATAAGCAAAGATGTTTTTGATCTTTAGACGGCCGAACGTCTGCGGCTATAGTCGCGGCAATGCGCCATCAATTCGATGATTCCGACACAACAAGGACTTAGCAGTGAACAAACTTTTCGCCGCCTCGTTACTGGCCGCAGGCCTGGCTTTCGCCAGTGCCGCCCAGGCCGCCCCGACCCTGCTCAACGTTTCCTACGATGTCATGCGCGACTTCTACAAGGACTACAACAGCGCGTTCCAGAAGCACTGGAAAGCCGAGCATAACGAAGACCTCGCGGTGCAGATGTCTTTCGGCGGTTCGAGCAAGCAGGCGCGCTCGGTCATCGATGGCCTGCCGGCCGACGTCATCACCATGAACATGGCAACAGACATCAATGCCTTGGCCGATAACGGTGAGCTGATACCGAAAGACTGGGTCAGCCGGCTGCCGAACAACAGTGCGCCGTTCACCTCGGCGACAGTGTTCATTGTGCGCAAGGGCAATCCCAAGGCGCTGAAGGACTGGCCGGATCTGATCAAGGACGGCGTTGAAGTGATCGTGCCCAACCCCAAGACTTCAGGCAACGGCCGCTATACCTACCTGTCCGCCTGGGGCTACACGCTGAAGAACGGTGGCGATGAAGCGGCTGCGCGCAAGTTTGTAGGTTCGCTGTTTGCCCATGTGCCTGTGCTGGACACCGGCGGTCGTGGCGCGACCACCACCTTCATGACCAACCAGATCGGCGACGTGCTGGTGACGTTCGAGAACGAGGCGGAAATGATCGCCCGCGAGTTCGGTCGCGATCAATTCGAGGTGGTCTATCCGACAGTCTCTGCCGAAGCCGAGCCGCCGGTCAGTCTGGTGGATAAGGTGGTCGACAAGAAGCAGTCCCGCGCCCTGGCTGAAAGCTATTTGAAGTACCTCTGGTCTCCCGAAGGCCAGGAAATCGCGGCGAACAATTACCTGCGTCCACGTAATCCCGAGGTGCTGGCCAAGTACAAGGACCGCTTCCCGAAAGTCGACTTCCTCTCGGTAGAAAAAACCTTCGGCGACTGGCGCACCGTGCAGAAGACCCACTTCGTCGACGGCGGGGTGTTCGATCAGATTTATCCAGCCAAGTAGCTCCGCGCTGTAGGAGCGCGCTTGCCCGCGACAGCGGATTTTCAGGCGATGCATATGTGGCGGCTGTGCTTACGCCGTCGCGGGCAAGCGCGCTCCTACGACAGGGGTAAAAAACCAAACGGCGACCTAGGGTCGCCGTTTTGGTTTACAGGAAAATCACTGCCCGAACTTGCGCCCCAGCCCTGCCGGTACACCGCTGGAATCGGTCGCTTCCCACGGCCCGTCCAGGCTGGTCGCCCAGCTCCAGCCGCCGTTCCACTTGTAGTAGGTGCGCTGGCGATAGAAGGTGTTGGGTTGACCTTCCATCACATACACGCCCATCCGCGCATCCCAATGACTGGCACCACCGGGCGGCGGTGCGAAGCTGGCAGAGGTTTTCGGCCCGCTGGACGGCGCCTTGGCGGGCGCCTGGGCAGGCTTTTTAGCCGGAGTGCCAGGACGCGGCGCGCCAGGCTGCTGGGTGCCGGGCAGCGACTGGATCGGTTCCTGACTGCGCGGCCCCTGGGTGCCTGAATCCGGAGGCTGCACCGCACAGGCACTCAAGCCCAGGACCATTCCCAACAAGGTGACGCGAGCGGTGCGATACATAAGCAGGTTCTCTAATTGTCTGGACTATCGATGATCAGCGTCTGCCGCGCGGTCACGCTGCTGGCGAGAGGCTGGCTGCGGCCAATCCACTCGCCGGTGGTTGGCTGCCCTGCGCGGGATATCCGCGCACTGAGTTGGACTTGCGCAAAGTTCGACAGTTTCAGTTGCGGCATCATTGCGTCGGCATCGCTCAGCCCGACCTCCACTGGCAGGTCGGCTACGGTCACGCGCTTGACCGCCAGCGGCGCGGGCGGACCTCCCACGGCGCGCGCGAAGATGAATACGCTGTCGCCGGGTTGAACGCTGGCCTTGATCGACGGTGCCAGTTCGACGCGCAACCTGATCCCTGCCTGCCCCACGGCTTTGGCCACCGACTGGCCGCCGCCCGCAAGTTTTTCCCGCGCTCGGGCAATACCGCCTTCCAGCGCCGCACGCGATTGATCCTGCGCCGGCAGCGCGGTCAGCAAGCGCGTCCAGTAATCGACGGCGGCCTGATAGCGCTGGCTTTCGAAAGCGGCGATGCCGAGCAGCCCCAGGCTGGTGACTTCATTGGGGTCGGCCTTCAAGGCTTCGTCGGTCAATGCCTGCACCTGCGGGGTGAACGACTTGCCGCCAGCGAAATACAGCGCCTGAGCCCACTGCCCGAGCAGTTCAGGTTCGCGACCGGCCAGCGCCACCGCGCGCTCGAAGCTGCGCGCCGCGTCCTGCGGCCGTTCTTGAGACATGTAGCTGCGCGCCAGAAAATACCAGCTCTGCACCGATTCCGGCTGAGCCTTGACGGTGCGCTCCAGACGCTGCGTGACGTCTGCCAGCGACGTAGGCGGCTGGGCGAATTCGCGGGTCAACTCAACCTTGTCACTGGCCCCCAGTTGCAGATAGGCACCGAGCGCGACCAGCGGCACCAGCACAGCAGCCAGCAGCGGCAGCGCCTTGCCTGGCCCCGAAGCAACTGACCGCACAGCGCGCGCCGGGCCGGTGCCTTCGGTGTCGGCCAGCAGTTCACGAGCCGCTTCGGCCCGACCGCTTTCCAGTTGCGCCGCAGTCAGCACACCTGCTTCGCATTGGCTTTGCAGCTCTGCCAGTCGTTCCTGATAAAGCGCGACATTGACCGCTTCACGGTCGACCTCCGGCAGCGCTTCACGACGTTGTCTGACACCTGCGCGCTGCGCCCGCAGGACCGGGATCAGCAGGAAACTCAAGGCCACCAGCAACAGCAGGCCAACGGCCATCCAGAAATCGATCATTCTCGGCTCTTTTCCAACAATTGGGCGAGGCGCTGACGCTCCTCGTCTGAAAGCGCATCGACCTGCTCGCGGCGCCCGCCACGACGGCGGCCGACGATCACGCCGATCACCACCAGCCCACCGATCAACAGCACGGCCGGGCCGAACCACAGCAGCCAGGTCCGGGACGTCAGTTGCGGCTTGTAGCGCACAAATTCGCCGTACCGATCGACCATGAAGTCGATGATTTGCTGATTGCTGCGCCCCTCGCCGAGCATGCGGTAGATCTCCTTGCGCAGGTCGGCGGCAATCGGTGCGTTGGAATCGGCGATGTCCTGGTTCTGGCATTTGGGGCAGCGCAGCTCGCGGGTCAGTTCGCTGTAACGCGCCCGTTCAGCCTCGTCACGAAACTGGTAGGCGTCGATGGCGGCCTGAGCGGTCACGTTCAAACCCAGGCCCAGCACCATGGCAAACATCCAGCGCTTCATGGCGCTTCATCCACGAGCGCCTGATAAAGCCCGGCGAGTTTTTCCCGCCAGACCGTCTCGTCAATCACCCCAACGTATTTGTGACGAATGATGCCTTTTCGGTCGATCAGGAACGTTTCCGGCGCGCCGTACACGCCCAGGTTCAGGCCCAGCGAGCCTTCCTCATCACGAATGTCGAGCGCATACGGGTCATGGAAATCCTTGAGCCACTTCATGGCGTCGGCGTTGACGTCCTTGTAGTTGACGCCATAAATCAGCACGCCCTGACCGGCCAGCTTGTTCAACATCGGGTGCTCGACCCGACAGGCGACGCACCAGGTGGCCCAGACGTTTACCAGCGCCGGCTTGCCCAGCAGATCGGCGCGGGTCAGCAGTTTTTCGCTCTGTACTTCACGCAGCGAGAACTCCGGGAACGGCTTGTCGATCAGCGCCGACGGCAGTTCCGCCGGGTCCAGGTAAAGGCCTCGATACAGAAACAGCGCCACGCCGAGAAAAATCACCAGCGGCAATGCCATGATCCAACGCTTCATACCGCTGCTCCCGACACCGAAAGTGACTCGCGCGCCCGGCGCTCGGCCTTCGCCCTGTAGCGCCGGTCCAGCGCGGCGAGTGCGCCGCCAAGACCGGTCAGCAGACCACCGAACCAGATCCAGCGCACGAACGGTTTCACATGCACGCGCACCGCCCAGGCGCCATCGCCCAGCGGCTCACCCAAAGCGACGTACAGGTCGCGGGTGAAACCGGCATCGATACCGGCCTCGGTCATCATGGACTGCTGCACGCTGTACAGGCGTTTTTCCGGATGCAGAATGCTCAGCAGCTGGCCGTCGCGCAGAACACGCACGGTGCCACGATCGGAAGTGAAGTTCGGCCCTTGATAGTGCCGCGCCCCTTCGAAGACAAACCGGTATCCGCCCAGCTCAGTGGACTCGCCCGGCGCCAGACGCAAGTCGCGTTCGGCGCTGTACTGGCTGGAGAGCACCACGCCTAGTGCGCAGACCGCAATGCCGATATGCGCCAGCTGCATGCCCCAGTAACTGCGGGTCAGACCGCGCAGTCCATTGAACAGACCTTTGTGGCGAGTCTTGTCCAGCAAGTCGCGAACTCCGGCCAGCAGCACCCAGGCCGCCAGCATCACTGCCGCCAGCACTGCCCAATTGAAATCACCCATGATCAGACCGACCGCTACCGCCAGCGCCACGCTGCCCAGCAGCACCGGGGTGAGCATGCCCAGCAGCCATTTGAATGGCGTCTCTTTCCAGCGCACCAGTACACCGATCGCCATCACCACCATCAACAGCGCCATCAACGGTACGAACAGAGCATTGAAGTACGGCGGACCCACCGACATCTTGGCGCCGCTCAGCGCATCAAGAACCAGCGGATACAGTGTGCCAAGCAAAATCATCGACGCCGCAACCACCAGAATCAGGTTATTGCCCAGCAGCAGGGTTTCCCGCGACCACCAGCCGAAACCGGCGTGGCTCTTGACCACCGGCGCGCGAATCGCGAATAACGTCAGTGAACCGCCGACCACAACCAGCAGGAAGGCGAGGATGAACACGCCACGCGCAGGGTCAGAGGCGAACGCATGCACGGAAGTCAGCACGCCGGAGCGCACCAGGAAGGTCCCCAGCAGGCTCAGCGAAAATGTCGCTATGGCCAGCAGTACGGTCCAGCTCTTGAACACCCCGCGCTTTTCAGTCACCGCCAGCGAATGGATCAGCGCGGTGCCGACCAGCCATGGCATGAATGAGGCGTTTTCGACCGGGTCCCAGAACCACCAGCCGCCCCAGCCCAGCTCGTAGTAGGCCCACCAGGAACCGAGCGTGATGCCGATGCCCAGGAACGCCCAGGCGACGATGGTCCATGGACGCGACCAGCGCGCCCATGCCGCGTCCAGTCGGCCGCCCATCAGCGCGGCGATGGCAAAGGCGAACGCCACCGAAAACCCGACGTAACCCATGTACAGCATCGGCGGATGCACGATCAGGCCGATGTCCTGCAACAGCGGATTGAGGTCGCGACCGTTTGCCGGAACCTGCGGCAGGATCCGCGCGAAAGGGTTTGACGTTAGGATCAGGAACGACAGAAAGCCCATGCTGATCATGCCCATCACCGCCAGCACCCGGGCGAGCATGACCTGTGGCAACTGCCGGGAACAGACCGATACGGCGAACGTCCAGCCTCCGAGGATCAGAGCCCAGAGCAGCAATGAGCCTTCGTGCGCGCCCCAGACCGCGCTGAACTTGTAATACCAGGGCAGCGCGCTGTTGGAGTTCTCGGCCACATAAGCAACGGAAAAGTCGTCGCTCATGAACCCTTGGGTCAGACAGCCGAACGCGAACAGCAGGAAGAAGAACTGCCCCCAGGCGGCGGGCTGTCCCAGGCTCATCCACAGCCGGTCGCCGCGCCACGCGCCGATCAGCGGGATGATGGCCTGCACGACCGCGAAACACAGCGCCAGGATCATGGCCAGATGGCCGAGTTCAGGAATCATGGTCAGCCCTGCTTCGATGGTGTGGGTGCCGGAGCCGGAGCCGCTTGCCCGCTTTCCTTCAGCGCCTTGGTGACCTCAGGCGGCATGTACTTCTCGTCGTGCTTGGCGAGCACTTCGTCCGCCACCACCACGCCGTCGGCGTTGAGCTTGCCCAGGGCGACGATGCCCTGTCCTTCGCGGAAAAGATCGGGAAGGATACCGCGATAGGTGATGGTCACCGATTTACTGAAATCGGTAACCACGAAGCGCACATCCAGCGAATCGGCAGAGCGCATCAGCGAGCCCGTGGCAACCATTCCGCCGGCACGGATTCGGGTATCCAGCGGCGCTTCGCCGTTGGCGATCTGGCTCGGCGTATAGAACAGGTTGATATTTTCCTTCAGGGCACTCAACGCCAGCGCAAGGGCAATGCCCACGCCTGCGATGATGGCGAGAATGATCAGCAAGCGCTTTTTGCGCGCAGGATTCACGTTGAGCTCTCCCGGCGCAGACGGCGCGCCTCTTGTTGCAGATAACGCCGACGCGCCAGAAGCGGCGACGCCACGTTGACGACCAGCACCAGCAGCGCGATGCCGTAGGCCGACCAGACGAACAGGCCATGACGGCCCATCGCCAGGAAATCACTGAATGACTCGAAACTCACCGGTTACTCTCCTCGGTCCATGCCCCTGCCGACGCTGCACAGCAACTCGGCCTTGACCCATTGGGTACGGGACTCGCGCCTGAGCACTTCCAGGCGCATGCGCAGCAACAGCACCGCGCCGAAAAAGCAGTAGAACCCCAGCGTGGTAAACAGCAGCGGCAGCCACATGTCGGCAGGCATGGCGGGTTTTTCAGTCAGGCTGAACGTCGCGCCCTGGTGCAGGGTATTCCACCACTCCACCGAATATTTGATGATCGGAATGTTCACCACCCCGACGATCGCAAGCACCGCGCATGCCTTGGCGGCGCTGTCGCGATTGCTGATGGCGTTGCCCAGCGCAATCAGGCCGAAATACAGGAACAGCAGAATCAGCATGGAAGTAAGCCGTGCATCCCACACCCACCACGCGCCCCAGGTCGGCTTGCCCCAGATCGCGCCGGTGACCAGCGCCAGCGCGGTCATCCATGCGCCTATCGGCGCCGCGCATTGCAGCGCCACGTCGGCCAGTTTCATCTTCCACACCAGCCCGACCACCCCGCACACCGCGAGCATGACGTAGCAGGATTGCGCCAGCATCGCGGCGGGAACATGGATGTAGATGATCCGGAAGCTGTTGCCCTGCTGATAGTCCGGCGGCGCGAATGCCAGCCCCCAGACCACACCAACGCCGAGCGACAGCGCGGCGAGAACAACCAGCCACGGCAACAGGCGCGCGCTGGTCGCATAGAACCATTTGGGCGAGCCGAGCTTGTGAAACCAGGCCCAGCTGATGCTGCTTTTACTCACGTTGCTTCTCATCACGGTGCATCCAGGGTTTGCACGAAAGCGGGCGAGCCCGGTCCGCAACCTCAATTATTCGCCGACGCTGATCTTCAGGCCAGCCGCTATGGCAAAGGGTGTCAGGGTGACCGCCAGGGCGGTGAGGCTGCCGAGCCAGAGCAGATACCCGGCCGTCGGCATGCCTTGCAGTGCCGCTTGCAGCGCGCCGCTGCCCAGAATCAGCACCGGGATGTACAGCGGCAGAATCAACAGCGCCAGCAACAGACCGCCCCGCTTCAGGCCCACGGTGAGCGCGGCGCCGACCGCACCCAGCAGGCTCAGCACCGGCGTGCCCAGCAGCAGTGAAATCAGCAGCACCGGCAGACAACGCCCTGGCAAGCCGAGCATCAGGCCCAGCAGCGGCGCGAGCAGCACCAGCGCAAGGCCGGAGAATGCCCAGTGTGCCAGCACCTTGGCCAGAACCAGAACAGGCAGCGGGTGCGGCGAAAGGACCCACTGTTCCAGCGAGCCGTCTTCGAAATCGCTGCGAAACAGCCCGTCCAGCGAAAGCAGCACCGCCAGTAGCGCCGCTACCCACACCAGACCGGGCGACAGGGTCTGCAATAACTGAGTCTCCGGCCCGACTGCCAGAGGGAACAATGCAATCACGATAGCGAAAAAAACCAGTGGATTGGCCAGCTCCGCCGGACGGCGGACCAGCAGTCGCGCTTCGCGGACAAGCAGCAGAGTAAAGACGTTGCTCATACCGACCACTGTCCCAGATCAAGCTCGCGATAGCGCGAAGGCAGTTGCGTCATGTTGTGGTGCGTGGTCAGCACAATCATTCCGCCCTGATCACAATGCGCGGCAAGGTGCGCTTCGAGCTGCGCCGCGCCTTGCTTGTCGAGCGCGGTGAAGGGTTCGTCGAGAATCCAGATCGGCGGGCCTGGCAGGTACAGACGCGCCAGGGCGACACGTCGCTGCTGTCCGGCCGATAACGTGTGACACGGCGCATCCTCGAAACCACGCAGACCGACCGCGGCCAGTGCCGTGTCGATCCGGGCCTCTTGCACCGGCCGATGCAGCGCACACAGCCAGGAAAGATTTTCCACCGGCGTCAGCAGATCCTTGATACCCGCCGCATGCCCGATCCACAACAGATTGCGCGCCAGCTCGGCGCGTTGCCGGTTCAGCGGCAAGCCATTGAGACGCACCTCACCCGCCGTCGGCTGCATCAGCCCGGCCAGCAGCCGGAGCAGACTGGTCTTGCCGCTGCCATTGGGGCCGCTGATCTGCACCATTTCGCCTGCGCCGAGGCGAAGATCCAGATGCTCGAACAGCAGTCGCCAATCCCGTTCACAACACAGGGCAGTGGCTTCCAGAAGAGGTGTCGCACAGGTCATCAGGGTTTCCAGAACTGCGTTGACGCCACGGGTGACGCCCGCAGCCGCATGCACGAAGCAGTGGGCGGTTCAAGTCAGGATTGAAACGGCCGTTACATTGGTGCAACTTCGTTGCTACCGGCCACTGCAAAATGGCCAGCATTATACATGTATGCCCTCTTATTGGCGGGCAACTTGCGCAGGCTCAGACCCCATGACAGGTGACATCACCAGCGTACCCCCGGCAGTGCCCTCCACGGCCCAGCTGCGTGCGGGCATCACCCAGGCGCAGGTCCTGACGCTTTTGCAGGCGTCACAGAACCTGATCCCGCAGGGAGAAACCGTGGACGCCGAAGTGGTGACCCTCAAGCAGGTCGACCAGAACTTCCAACTGCTGCTCAGGCTGATCAGCGCCAATGGCACTCAGACCAGCCTGCCGGTCACCAGCGCCCTGCCCTTCACGCCTGGCACCAGCCTGCAAGTGGCGCAAGCATCGCCCAACGAGCTGACGCTGACCCTGCAGCAGATCAATAGCGCGTTGAAAAACTCGGTAACCAGCATCGATACCCGGCAGCTGCCGGTCGGTACGCTGCTGCAAGGCAAAGTCATGACCAGCCAGATCGTCGCCCAGGCGGTCAGCCAGCTGGCCGGCCAGAGCGCACCGCCGGCGCTGTACCGCTCCATCGTCATGCTGCTGAACACGGCGCAGGCCGGCACCAGCCTGGTGATCGACAGTCCGCAGCCGCTTACGGTCGGCAGTCTGCTCAGCGCTCAGGTGCAGGGCAACCAGGCGCTGAATTTCGTCGCCCTGCCCGGCCGTCTCGACCAACTGGCCGTCGCGCAGCAACTCACCACGCAACAGAATCGTCAGGGCTCGCTGGATACTCTGTTGGCTGCATTGCAGAACCTGCCACGCACTAATCCGGCAATAGGCGCCCCGCTGCAAGCCAGCGTCGAACAACTGCTGGCGAGCATTCCCGACATTCGGCAGATGACCAGCCCTGCGGGCGTGGCACAGGCCTTCAACGCCAGCGGCCTGTTTCTGGAGGCCAAATTGCTGGCCGGGCTGGACCCGATGCAGGCCCCGGACCTCAAGGCCAATCTGATGCGCCTGATCGCACAGATCCTGCCCGGGCTGCCGGACAACGCTTCCTACAGTGCCGCCGCGGCGTCCAACACCCTGGCCCGCGCCATGCCGGGAATGCTTCGCAATGCGCTGGGCACGCTTGGAATGGTCGCCGCCCGCACACCGCCCGGCACATTCCCGTTGCCGGCGCGTAACGTCGCCGGTGGCGACAAAGAAGACGATCTGGAGCTGCTGCTGAAGCTGGCCGCAGCGGCCGTTTCCCGGTTACAGAGCCATCAGCTTGGCGGCCTTGAGCAGACGCGGACCAACGCCGACGGCACGCAAGTGACGACCTGGCAGACCGAGATTCCGATGCGCAACGCCCACGACATCGTGCCGCTGCAGGTCAAGGTGCAGCGTGAAGATAAGCCCGACCAGCACGGCCATGGTGAAGAACGGGACGCCACTGACGCCGGCGAGAATCGGGAAAAAATCTGGAAGATCGAACTGGCGTTCGATCTGGAGCCGCTAGGACCCTTGCAGGTACAGGCACAGCTGCTGCGCGGCACACTGTCGAGCCAGCTGTGGGCCGAACGCCCGGACAGCGCAGTCCTGATCGCCCAGGAGTTGGGTCATCTGCGGGAAAGACTGGTGGCCTGCGGCCTGGCGGTAGGCGAACTGGCATGCAGCCACGGCACACCACCGCAGGGGCCGCGAACCACACTCGAACAACGCTGGATCGACGAGAGCGCCTGATGAACCAACCCGACCATACACCGCGCCAGGCGATCGCTCTGACTTACGACGGCCAGCAGGCGCCGACACTGAGCGCCAAGGGCGACGATCAACTGGCCGAAGCCATTCTGGCGATTGCGCGCGAATACGAAGTGCCGATCTATGAAAATGCCGAACTGGTGAAGTTGCTGGCGCGCATGGAGCTGGGCGACAGCATTCCCGAGCCCCTGTACCGGACCATCGCGGAAATCATCGCCTTCGCCTGGCACCTCAAAGGCAAATTCCCCGCAGGCCAGGACCCGGACGCGCCGCCGGTGGAAAGGGATATAACGCCACGAGGCTGAGCAGCCCGAGCCTCCCAGAAGACTGTCTGCATTTACAGGGGTAAGGCTGACTATTTTTGCTGCCGCTACGCGCCAGATCGCGAGCAAGCTCCCTCCCACAGGGCCGTGCACAACTCGGTTATTGTGGGAGGCAGCTTGCTGGCGAAGAGGTCGGATTGACACCTTGATATATTCGCGGACAAGTCCGCTCCCACAGGGTCCGTGCATGACGCGGTTACTGTGGGAGCCAGCTTGCTGGCGAAGAGGCCATCCGGCGATCTGCTGCGCGGCGGCAGCAGATGCGAAGGTGGGACCGGCTTACCGGGGATGGTTGCCGTGCATCTTGCTCATCAGTTGTGCTTCGGCCTGGGTCAGGCCGCAGGACTGGGTGAGCTCTTCGACACTGGCGCCCATGCCGACCAGGCGCGCGGCCTGGGCGAAGGACAGCGTGGAGGGATCGCGCTGTTCCAGTGCGGTCAGTTTGTCCGGCAACGGCGCGACAATCGCGCGCAATTCGTGCAGGTCTTCACCCATGCGCACCGTGCCGTTCTGGTAATGGTCCAGACGCCTGGCCAGGTCGCGAATGCGCTGATCGCGCTGAACATTGGCCTCGTCGCGCTCGGCGTCGAGCTTGCGCTGACGCTTGACATGGGACAGGAACATTCCCAGGGTCACGACCCAGAGAATGCCCAGCAATACAACGGCTACCTCAAAAATCAATCAGATATTCTCCAGCTCGGACCACTCTTCTTCGGACATCATCTTGTCCAGCTCGACCAGGATCAACAGCTCGCCGTTCTTGTTGCACACGCCCTGAATGAACTTGGCCGATTCGTCGTTACCCACGTTAGGCGCGGTTTCGACTTCGGACTGACGCAAGTAGACCACTTCCGCGACGCTGTCGACCAGGATTCCGACCACTTGCTTGTCGGCCTCGATGATAACGATACGGGTGTTGTCGCTGACTTCGACCGGAGCCAGGCCGAAACGCTGACGGGTGTCGATCACGGTCACGACGTTGCCGCGCAGGTTAATGATACCCAGCACATAGCTCGGCGCGCCCGGCACCGGAGCGATCTCGGTGTAGCGCAGCACTTCCTGAACCTGCATCACATTGATGCCGTAGGACTCGTTGTCCAGGCGGAAGGTGACCCATTGCAGGATAGGATCTTCGGAACCCTGTGCAGACGACTTATTCATACCCTAACCCCTCACGTGTGTTCTCTGCGGACGGCGCGCGCGGCGCTCGCCCATGATTATTTCGACTTGTTCAACTGCTTGACCGCGCCACTGGCTATCAGCTCGGCCAACTCTGCTACATCCAGCAGCGCGCACATGTGTTCAATCACCGTGCCTGCCAGCCAAGGGCGCTGCCCTCGGTGGCTGCGCCATTTGATCTCGTTGGGGTCCAGGCGCAGCGAGCGGCTGACCTGATGCACCGCCAGCCCCCACTCGTACCCTTGAACCGAAATCACATACTGCAGTCCCTGGCGAAAATCATCGCGGTAGCGATCAGGCATGACCCATCGCGCGGTATCCAGCACTTTCAGGTTGCCCGCCTGGCAAGGCAGGATCCCGAGAAACCAGTCCGGCTGACCGAACAGCGGCGTCAGCTCGTGGCCGGCCAGCGGGTAGATCGAACCCAGGCAGATCAGCGGCACCGCCAGCGTGAGGCCTGCCACATCGAACAACAGACACTCGAACGGCTCGTCGGCCCACGCCGGTCGCCCTTCGCGAGCAGGCGGCGGAGTCGGCGTGCGTTGGCTAGCCAGCGTGCTCAGCTCGGCGACCGGCTCGACCAGTTCAACTGTCGGCGTCATCACAGGCGCAGGTGTCAGCGCTGGAGCCGGCGTAGCGACCGGAGCCGGTGCAGCCACTTGCACAGGCGCGGCAACTGCGACCGGTTTGGCCAGCGCCTGCAAGCGCGCATCGAGCGCTTGCTCTTCGAGCACGGCGGCCTGAAATTCGTCGACGCTGACAGAAGGCTCGTTCAGCTCCGCGGTAGCGTCCTGAAGCAAGGCATCCAGATAGGACTGCAATGCCAGCTTGGGTCGTGTTGCAACTTCTATGGAGCGGTTCATGACAGGACCCGAGAATTGATGCAGCTAATGCCGCCTGATGAAGTTATCGGCCGCATCGAGGTCTGACTTGAGCGGACCGCGGACAAAGAATACGCCCGCACGTCAGGCCACCTGAGCGGAAAGCTGCTCGGCGAGCAGGTGCTTGAGCAACGCGCGATAAGCGATGACGCCGCGGCTCCTGGAGTCGTTCTGCGACGGCGTCAGGCCCGCGCGGCTGGCATCGCGAAGACGCGTATCCACCGGCACGTACGCTTGCCAGACATGCTCTGGAAAAGAATCACGCAATAGCTTCAGAGTCCCCATCGACGCCTGGGTACGGCGATCGAACAGCGTCGGGACAATGGTGTAAGGCAACGGCGTCTTGCGGGAACGGTTGATCATGGTCAGCGTATTGACCATACGCTCCAGACCTTTGACGGCCAAAAACTCGGTCTGCACCGGAACCACCAGCTGCTGGCTGGCCGCCAAGGCATTGACCATCAGCACGCCCAGCAGCGGCGGGCTGTCGATCAGCGCATAGTCAAAATCCTGCCACAGCTGTGCAAGACTCTTGGCGACCACCAGGCCGAGACCGCTCTGGCCAGGCGACTGACGCTCAAGGGTCGCCAGCGCGGTGCTCGAAGGAATCAGCGAAATGCGTTTGTCGGTCGTCGGCAGCAGCAACTGGCCCGGCAGACCATCAGGCACCGCGCCTTTGTGCAGGAACAGATCGAACGCACTGTGCTCCAGCTCGTCGGGGTTATGGCCGAAGTAGCTGGTCATCGAGCCGTGCGGGTCGAGATCGACGACGATCACGCGCTTGCCGGCGTCGGCCAGCAGGCCTGCCAGAGCGATGGTCGTAGTGGTCTTGCCGACCCCGCCCTTCTGGTTGGCGACTGCCCAGACTCTCATTGATGTTTTTCCTTGCGCACAACGACGTCCATACCAGGATTTCGACTAAGGAGCGGGTGCCGGGGAATTGACAGCGTTGGTACGCACCGGCGGTTTTGCTGGTGCTGGTGCAGTTTGTGTGCCAGCACGCCGCAACGCCGCGTCAGGCTGCACATTGGCCGAGCCATTGCTGGTCAGACTGCGCCGCACTTCAAGATTGCGCGAGATGACCAGCACCACCCGCCGGTTCTTGGCGCGCCCCGCCGCCGTGGCGTTGGTCGCGATCGGCTGGAACTCGCCGTAGCCGACCGAAGCCAGCCGCGCCGGATTCACGCCATCCATCGCAAGCATGCGCACGATGCTGGACGAGCGGGCCGAAGACAGTTCCCAGTTGGTCGGGTACTGCGCGGTGCTGATCGGCTGGTTGTCCGTGAAACCTTCGACATGAATCGGGTTGTCGAAGCGTTTGACGATGCCGGCGACCTTTTCGATGATGTTGAATGCCTGGTCGCTGGGCATGGCGTCGCCACTGCCAAACAACAGGCTGGAGTTAAGTTCGATCTCGATCCACAGTTCGTTGCCGCGAACGGTCATCTGGTCGGATTTGATCAGATCGCCGAATGCATCGCGCACATCGTCGGCGATGCTTTGCAAGGCATCGGGCGAGCTCTGGGCGATACCGGCGTCGGTCTGTTCGCTGTCCTTGATCAGCGGTTCGGCGGGCTTGACCGAAACGGGCCGCTGCTCGCCGATGGGGATCGGTTTCATGCTGCGCTCGGCGTCGTTGAACACGCCGACCAGCGCCTGAGACAGGATCTTGTACTTGCCTTCGTTGATCGACGAGATCGAGTACATCACCACAAAAAAGGCGAACAGCAAGGTGATGAAGTCGGCATAGGATACCAGCCAACGCTCATGATTTTCGTGCTCTTCGGGCTGACGACGGCGAGCCATGACCTGTTACTCCATAAAGCCTTGCAGCTTGAGTTCGATGGAGCGCGGGTTTTCACCCTCGGCGATGGACAGCAGGCCTTCGAGAAGCATTTCCCGATAACGTGACTGGCGATGCACGATTGCCTTGAGCTTGTTGGCGACTGGCAACAGGATCAGGTTGGCCGTGGCGACGCCATAGATGGTGGCCACGAAGGCGACGGCGATGCCGCTGCCCAGCTGACTCGGATCGGCCAGATTGCCCATCACATGGATCAGGCCCATTACCGCACCGATGATGCCCACGGTCGGCGCATAACCGCCCATGCTCTCGAACACCTTGGCGGCCTGAAGGTCACGTGTTTCCTGAGTGATGAAATCCACTTCCAGGATGCTGCGAATCGCCTCGGGCTCGGCACCATCGACCAGCAGCTGCAGGCCCTTGCGGGCGTAGTTGTCCGGCTCGCTGTCAGCGATGCTTTCCAGGCCCAGCAAGCCTTCCTTGCGGGCGGTCATGCTCCAGCCGATCACCCGGTCGACGCCGCTCGCCAGATCAATGCGCGGCGGGAACAGAATCCAGCCAACGATCTTCATGGCGCGCATGAACGCGCTCATCGGCGCCTGCAACAGCGACGCGCCCAGCGTACCGCCGATCACGATCAGCGCCGCCGGACCGTTGACCAGCGCACTCAGGTGTCCGCCTTCGAGAAAGTTACCGCCAATGATCGCGACGAATGCCAGGATCAGACCAATAAGACTCAGAACATCCATCAGATACACGCCTCGACCAGATGCCGACCGACATCGTCCAGGCTATAGATCGCATCTGCCAGATCCGCCTTCACGACAGCCATCGGCATGCCATAAATCACACAGCTTGCTTCGTCCTGCGCCCACACGGTACTGCCGCCTTGCTTGAGCAGGCGCGCGCCCTCACGTCCGTCGGCGCCCATGCCGGTCAGCACGACCGCCAGCACTTTGTCGCCATACGACTTGGCCGCCGAGCCGAAGGTGATGTCCACGCAAGGCTTGTAATTCAAACGCTCGTCGCCCGGCAGAATCTTCACCGTGCCACGACCATCGACCATCATCTGCTTGCCACCCGGCGCCAGCAGTGCGAGACCGGGACGCAGCACGTCGCCGTCTTCGGCCTCTTTGACGCTGATCTTGCACAGTTTGTCCAGGCGCTCGGCGAAGGCCTTGGTGAACGCCGCGGGCATGTGCTGGATCAGCACCAGCGGTGTCGGAAAACCGGCAGGCAGCTGGGTCAACACCCGTTGCAGCGCCACCGGGCCACCGGTGGACGTGCCGATAGCGACCAGCTTGTACGGCTTGCGCTTGGGCGCGGCCGATGTATGTGCCGGAGCATGGGAATGACTGTGCGCGTGCGCCGGAGCTGCTGCGGCGGGCGTGCGCGACGGCACACTGCGCGCAGGTGCTGGCGCAGGCGCGCGGCCCGCAACAGGCGCCGCGGCCGGGGTAACCGGCGCGGGCGCAGGCGCGGGCTGGCTTGCGCCAAAACCACTGAAGCGGCGATTGCTGCGCGAAATGCTCAGAATCTTCTCGCACAGCAGTTGCTTGACCTTCTGCGGGTTGCGCGAGATGTCTTCAAAATTCTTGGGCAGGAAATCCACCGCGCCGGCGTCCAGCGCATCGAGTGTGACGCGCGCGCCTTCGTGGGTCAGCGAGGAGAACATCAGGACCGGAGTCGGGATTTTCTGCATGATGTGGCGGACTGCCGTAATGCCATCCATCATCGGCATTTCGTAGTCCATGGTGATCACATCCGGCTTCAACGCCAGAGCCTGCTCGATCGCTTCCTTGCCATTGGTCGCCGTACCGACGACCTGGATGTTGGGGTCCGAAGAAAGAATTTCCGTGACGCGGCGCCGGAAGAAACCGGAATCATCCACCACCAGGACCTTGACTGCCATAAACACTCCAATAGGCGCCGCGGGCAGCCAGGCTGCCCGCTGCCCCAGAATCAAATACGCCGGGCGGCGTAACGCTTGAGCATGCTGGGTACATCGAGAATCAGAGCGATGCGGCCGTCACCGGTGATGGTGGCGCCGGACATGCCCGGTGTACCTTGCAGCATCTTGCCCAGCGGTTTGATGACCACTTCTTCCTGGCCCACCAGCTGATCGACCACGAAGCCGATACGCTGAGTACCCACGGACAGGATGACGACGTGGCCTTCGCGCTGCTCTTCATGCGCAGCGGAGCTGACCAGCCAGCGCTTGAGGTAGAACAGCGGCAGAGCCTTGTCACGCACGATCACCACTTCCTGACCATCGACGACGTTGGTAGTCGACAGGTCGAGGTGGAAGATCTCGTTGACGTTCACCAGCGGGAAGGCAAATGCCTGGTTGCCCAGCATCACCATCAGGGTCGGCATGATCGCCAGGGTCAACGGGACCTTGATGACGATTTTCGAGCCCTGGCCCTTGGTGGAGTAGATGTTGATCGAGCCGTTGAGCTGGGAGATCTTGGTTTTCACCACGTCCATGCCCACGCCACGACCGGACACATCGGAAATCTCGGTCTTGGTCGAGAAACCCGGTGCGAAGATCAGGTTGTAGCACTCGCTGTCGCTCAGGCGGTCGGCTGCATCCTTGTCCATCACGCCACGCTTGACGGCAATCGAACGCAGAACGTGAGGGTCCATGCCTTTGCCGTCGTCGGAGATGGACAACAGGATATGGTCGCCTTCCTGCTCGGCGGACAGCACGACACGCCCGCCGCGGGACTTGCCCGTGGCCTCGCGCTCTTCCGGAGTCTCGATGCCGTGGTCGACCGCGTTGCGCACCAAGTGGACCAACGGGTCGGCCAAGGCCTCGACGAGGTTCTTGTCCAGGTCGGTTTCTTCTCCGACCAGCTCCAGGTTGATTTCCTTCTTAAGCTGGCGAGCCAGGTCGCGAACGAGCCGCGGGAATCGACCGAAGACCTTCTTGATGGGCTGCATGCGGGTTTTCATGACCGCAGTCTGCAAATCGGCGGTGACCACATCCAGGTTGGAAACAGCCTTGGACATGGCTTCATCGCCGCTGTTGAGACCCAGGCGAACCAGGCGGTTACGCACCAGCACCAGTTCGCCGACCATGTTCATGATCTCGTCCAGGCGCGCGGTGTCGACCCGCACAGTGGTTTCCGCTTCCGAAACCACCGGTTTCTCGCCAGTTGCGGCTGGCGCACGGGCTGGTGCCGGCGCGGCGGCCCTGGCTGGCGCAGGCGCGGGTTCGGCCTTGGCGGCTGGAGCCGGCGCAGGCTTGGCCACGGCTGTTGCGGCCGGTGCTGCCGCAGCGGGTGCAGGCGCAGCAGCGCCGGCAACCGCGGCAGGCTCGAACTTGCCCTTGCCGTGCAGTTCGTCCAGCAGGCTTTCAAATTCGTGATCGGTGATCTCGTCGGACGCCGGCGCAGCCTTCGCAGCTGCGGGCGCCGCCGGTTTCGCGGCCGGGGCGCTGGCGGCTACGCTGCCGTCAAACGAGCCCTTGCCATGCAACTGATCAAGCAACGCTTCAAATTCGTCATCGGTGATCTCGTCGCCGGCGACCGGCTTGCCAGCGGCAGGCGCGGCGGCCGGTGCCGGACCAGCAGCGACTTCAGGCGCGAACTTGCCCTTGCCATGCAGCTGATCGAGCAGCGACTCGAATTCCGAATCGGTGATTTCGTCGCCTGGGGCAGGTGCTGCCGCCGGTACTTGTGCGGCCGGCGCGATAGCTGCGGACTTGGCGCCCTGTAGCGAATCGAGCAGTTGTTCGAATTCGGTGTCGGTAATGTCGTCACTGGCCGGTTCTGCAACCGCCACCGGTGCCGCCTCGACCACGGGCGCAGGCTCGGCGGCCTGCGGCTCTGCCGATTCAGGCTCCGCCAGACGCGACAGCGCCGCCAGCAGTTCCGGAGTAGCCGGTGTGATTTCGGTTCGTTCACGAACCTGACCAAACATGCTGTTGACGGTGTCCAGAGCTTCCAGGACTACGTCCATCAACTCGGAGTCGACGCGTCGCTCACCCTTGCGCAGGATGTCGAACACGTTTTCGGCGATGTGGCAGCACTCCACCAGCTCATGGAGCTGGAGGAAGCCGGCGCCCCCTTTTACAGTGTGAAAACCGCGAAAAATTGCATTGAGCAGGTCGGCATCATCCGGTCGGCTTTCCAGCTCGACCAATTGCTCCGACAACTGCTCCAGAATCTCGCCGGCCTCTACCAGAAAATCCTGAAGGATTTCTTCATCGGCGCCGAAGCTCATGGGGTGCTCCCTAAAATTAACCGTCAACAGACCTAGAAGCCGAGGCTCGATAGCAGATCGTCTACATCATCCTGACCGGATACGACGTCTTCACGTTTATCGGCATGAATCTGCGGACCTTCACCCTGGGTGAGATGTTTTTTAGGATCTTTTTCTGCAAGCATCGCCGCCGAGTCATGTTCGATTCCCGCAAAGCGGTCGACGTGACTGGCCATCAACACCAGCTTGAGCAGGTTGCCCTCCACTTCCGTGACCAGCTGCGTGACGCGCTTGATCACCTGGCCGGTAAGATCCTGATAATCCTGGGCCAGCAGAATGTCGTTGAGGTGCGCCGCGACAGCGTGGGTTTCCTTTTCGCTACGCGTCAGGAAACCGTCGACCCGCTTGGCCAGATCACGAAACTCTTCGGCACCGATTTCACGGCGCATGAAACGTCCCCAGTCCGCGCTCAAGGCCTTGGCATCCGAGCTCAGGCCGTTCATCAACGGCGTGCTCTGTTCCACCAGGTCCATGGTGCGGTTGGCCGCGCCCTCGGTCAGTCGCACCACATACGACAGGCGCTCGGTAGCGTCCGTGATCTGCGATACTTCTTCAGCTTGCGGCATGTGCGGGTCAATCTGAAAATTGACGATCGCGCTGTGCAGCTCGCGGGTCAGTTTGCCGACTTCCTGGTACAGGCCGCGATCACGGGTCTGGTTCAGCTCATGGATAAGTTGCACAGCGTCGCCGAACCGACCTTTTTCCAGGCTGCTGACGAGCTCTTGTGCGTGTTTCTTCAGGGTCGACTCGAAGTCACCCAATGAATCTCTGTTCTCCATAGCGCCCTCGCGGCATGCATCAGCTATTGACGCGTTCAAAGATCTTTTCGATCTTCTCTTGCAGCACCTGGGCTGTGAACGGCTTGACCACGTAACCATTCACACCGGCCTGAGCGGCCTCGATGATCTGCTCACGCTTGGCTTCGGCGGTTACCATCAGCACGGGAAGACTCTTGAGGCGCTCGTCCTGACGGACCTGGCGCAACAGATCGATACCGGACATGCCCGGCATGTTCCAGTCGGTCACCAGAAAGTCAAAGGCGCCGCTTTGCAGCATCGGCAGCGCGGTAATACCGTCATCCGCTTCCGAAGTGTTGGTGAACCCAAGGTCACGCAACAGGTTCTTGATGATCCGCCGCATCGTTGAGAAGTCATCAACGATGAGGATTTTCATGTTCTTGTCCAATTCGACCTCCAAGCAGTCTTTGACGCGTTCAGCACCTGAACACGCTGTTTACTCAATACTGGCACAGCACACCCCCGGCTGTACGAAACACGACGGGCTTGGCAAACCAACAGGCACATACTGCAAGCGGCCATCAGGTGTGTACCCGAAAGGCCGCTTGCCGATCCGTCCCTGTAACCACGTAACGCTCTGCACAGCCGGGATGCAGACATCGGCACCCTTGCGGATGCCGCCATCTGTCAACGCGCTCGCCACTCTCCCAAACGCCCTCGCAAACGAGCTGCGCACTGGCTGTGTAACTGACTGACCCGCGATTCACTGACTCCAAGGACCTCACCGATTTCCTTGAGATTCAGCTCTTCGTCGTAGTACAGCGCCAACACCAGACGCTCGCGCTCCGGCAGGTTGGCGATTGCTTCGGCCAACGCGGCCTGGAAGCGCTCGTCTTCCAGATCGCGCGACGGTTCGAGCGAACCGCTCGCGCCGTCCTCGTGCAGCCCTTCATGTTCGCCGTCCTGAAGCAAGTCGTCGAAACTGAACAGTCGGCTGCCCAGGGTGTCGTTCAAAATCCCGTAGTAGTCGTCGAGACTCAACTGGAGTTCGGCAGCAACTTCGTGATCTTTAGCGTCACGGCCGGTTTTCGATTCAATTGCACGAATTGCGTCACTGACCATGCGCGTATTGCGGTGCACCGAGCGAGGCGCCCAGTCACCTTTTCGCACTTCGTCGAGCATCGCACCGCGAATCCGGATCCCGGCGTAAGTCTCGAAACTCGCACCCTTGGTGGAGTCGTATTTAGTGGACACTTCCAGCAGGCCGATCATACCGGCCTGGATCAGATCTTCGACCTGAACGCTGGCCGGCAGGCGCGCCAGCAAGTGATAGGCGATACGCTTGACCAGGGGCGCATAGCGCTCGATCAGCTCGTACTGCGAATTTCTGGAAGCCTTGCTATACATTTGGTACCCGCTCGCTGTCATTGGACAGGCCCTGCGCTGGTCTGGTGAACAAGTCGCTCGACGAAGAACTCAAGATGACCTCGTGGATTGGCCGGCAGCGGCCAGGTATCTACTTTCTGGGCGATGGCCTTGAAGGCCAATGCACACTTGGAACGCGGGAACGCCTCATAGACAGCGCGCTGTTTCTGCACAGCCTTGCGCACGCACTCATCGTAAGGCACCGCACCGACATACTGCAGGGCCACGTCCAGGAAACGGTCCGTGACCTTGGTCAGTTTGGCGAACAGGTTGCGACCTTCCTGCGGGCTCTGCGCCATGTTGGCCAGCACCCTGAAACGGTTCATGCCGTAGTCGCGGTTAAGCAATTTGATCAGCGCGTACGCATCGGTGATGGAGGTCGGCTCATCGCAGACCACCAGCAATACTTCCTGAGCCGCGCGTACGAAACTGACCACCGACTCGCCGATCCCGGCGGCCGTATCGATCACCAGCACGTCGAGATTGTCGCCAATCTCGCTGAACGCCTGGATCAGGCCGGCATGCTGCGCGGGCGACAGATGCACCATGCTCTGGGTGCCGGAAGCGGCAGGCACGATACGTACCCCGCCCGGCCCCTGCAGGAGCACGTCGCGCAGCTCGCAACGCCCTTCCATGACATCGGCGAGCGTGCGCTTGGGCGTCAGGCCCAGCAGGACGTCGACGTTGGCCAGACCCAGATCGGCATCCAGCAGCATCACACGCCGACCGAGCTCGGCCAAAGCCAGTGAAAGGTTCACCGACACGTTCGTCTTGCCTACGCCACCTTTGCCACCGGTCACCGCGATGACCTGAACGGGATGCATGCTGCCCATGTTATCTCTTTACCTTGTCTTGCGTAGACCGAAGCCACATTACGGGCTGCACGCTCGAAACCGAACGATGCCTGGCAGACCATTGATGCAGGGACATTCCAGTATTAACCATCACTTAACCCACTCTCTTGCCGGGGTTGTGATAGAGGTCGGCAAACATATCAGCCATCGCTTCTTCACTCGGTTCGTCCTGCATCTGCACACTCACTGCACGGCTCACCAACTGGTGACGACGCGGCAGATGTACATCGTCAGGAATGCGCGGCCCGTCAGTCAGATACGCCACGGGCAACTCATGGCTGATCGCAAGGCTCAACACTTCGCCAAGACTCGCGGTTTCATCAAGCTTGGTCAGAATGCATCCGGCCAGGCCACAACGCTTGTAACTGTGATACGCGGCGGTCAGAACCTGCTTCTGGCTGGTTGTCGCCAGCACCAGGTAATTACGCGCCTTGATGCCACGACCCGCCAGGCTCTCCAGTTGCAGACGCAGCGCAGGATCGCTGGCCTGCAAGCCGGCGGTGTCGATCAACACCACGCGCTTGCGAACCAGAGGCTCCAGCGCCTGAGCCAGCGACTGGCCAGGATCCAGATGGGTCACCGGCACATTCAGAATGCGACCGAGCGTCTTCAGCTGTTCCTGGGCGCCGATGCGGAAGCTGTCCATGCTGACCAGCGCGATGTTCTGCGCGCCGTATTTCAGCACGTAACGGGCGGCCAGCTTCGCCAGGGTGGTGGTCTTGCCCATACCGGCAGGACCCACCAGAGCGATCACACCGCCCTCTTCCAGCGGCTCGACTTCAGGTACAGCAATCATGCGAGCCAGGTGAGCCAGCAGCATCCGCCAGGCCTGACGCGGTTCATCGGTGTCAGGAACCATCGCCAGCAGGTCACGCGACAGCGGGCCGGACAGGCCGACGCGTTGCAGGCGACGCCAGAGGTTGGCCTGCTGCGGACGACTGCCCTGCAGCTGGGTCCAGGCCAGGGAGCCGAGCTGGACTTCCAGCAGCTCGCGCAGGCCATTCAATTCAGCGCGCATCGACTCGTAGGCACGCTGACCGCTGGCCGGTTCTGCGGCAGCAGCCGGCGGCGCGTACGTGTAAGGACGCGGCGGTTCTTCGAGCGTCGGCTCGATATGTGTGTCGGGGCCGGAGAGCGGCTTGCCCGAGAACAACTGCAGATTGATCGACGCATCGCTGTCACTGCGGTTGTTAAGCTCGGCCTGAGCGGAGACGATGCGCGACTGAGTCTTGCGCAGCTCGTCCTCCAGCTCCATGTTCGGCACGCGTGGCGCCAGTGCGGACAGCTTGTAATCGAGAGCGGCAGTCAGCTCGACGCCGCCAGCAATGCGCCGGTTACCGATGATGGCCGCCTCGGCGCCCAGTTCATCACGAACCAGCTTCATGGCTTGACGCATATCGGCGGCGAAAAATCGCTTAACTTGCATGACTCTTTACCTCAGCCGTTAGGCCCGACAGTCGCTACGATGGTGACTTGCTTGTTATCAGGAATTTCCTGATACGCCAGAACATGCATGTTCGGTACAGCCAATCGTCCAAATCGTGACAGCATCGCCCGAATCGGGCCTGCTACCAGGAGAATTACCGGCTGCCCTTGCATCTCTTGACGCTGGGCGGCCTCGATCAACGAACGCTGGAGCTTTTCAGCCATGCTTGGTTCGAGAAGAACGCCTTCTTCTTGACCCTGACCAGCCTTCTGCAAACTATTGAGCAATATCTGTTCCAACCTTGGTTCCAGGGTGATAACTGGCAGCTCAGGCTCAATGCCTACAATGCTTTGGACGATTGCGCGGCTCAAACCGACGCGAACCGCTGCCACCAGAGCGGCGGTATCTTGACTCTTGCCGGCGTTGTTGGCGATAGCTTCTGCAATGCTGCGAATATCCCGAACCGGTACGTGCTCGGCGAGCAGCGCCTGCAAAACATTGAGCAAGGCGGACAGCGACAGCACCCCAGGCACCAGCTCTTCAGCGAGCTTCGGCGAGCTTTTAGCCAGCAGTTGCATCAATTGCTGGACTTCTTCATGGCCGATCAGTTCATGGGAGTGTTTGTACAAGATCTGGTTGAGGTGCGTCGCGACCACGGTGCTGGCGTCGACTACGGTATAACCGAGTGACTGCGCCTGACTGCGCTGGCTGATCTCGATCCATACCGCTTCCAGGCCGAACGCCGGGTCTCTGGCGGTAATACCGTTCAGCGTACCGAACACCTGGCCCGGGTTGATCGCCAGTTCGCGATCCGGATAGATCTCGGCTTCGGCCAGGATCACACCCATCAGCGTCAACCGATAGGCGCTTGGCGCCAGATCGAGGTTGTCGCGGATGTGAACGGTCGGCATCAGAAAACCCAGTTCCTGAGAGAGCTTCTTGCGCACGCCCTTGATCCGCGCCAACAGCTGACCACCCTGATTGCGATCCACCAGCGGAATCAGGCGATAGCCGACTTCCAGGCCGATGATATCGATCGGGGTAACGTCATCCCAGCCCAGTTCCTTGGTTTCCTGCGCACGGGTCGGTGACGGCAGCAGATCCTGCTGACGCTGCACTTCAGCCAGTGCTTCGACCTGCACACGATTCTCTTTCTTCCACAGCAGGTAAGCGGCCCCGCCAGCCACCAGGCCCAGGCTGATGAACGCGAAGTGCGGCATGCCGGGAACCAGACCCATCACCACCATGATCGCGGCGGACACGGCGAGCGCCTTGTACGACGTGAACATCTGGCGATTGATCATCTTGCCCATTTCTTCCGAACCGGAAGCACGGGTCACCATGATGGCGGCGGCGGTGGACAGCAGCAGTGATGGCAATTGCGCCACCAAACCGTCACCGATGGTCAGCAAGGTGTAGACACGACCCGCGTCGGCGAAGCTCATGCTGTGCTGGAAGATACCGACCAGCACACCGCCGATGAGGTTGATGAACAGAATCAGCAGACCGGCAATGGCGTCGCCGCGAACGAATTTGCTCGCACCGTCCATGGAACCGTAGAACTCGGCCTCCTGGGCAACTTCGGCACGACGGCGCTTGGCTTCGGGCTGATCGATCAGGCCGGCGTTGAGGTCGGCGTCGATGGCCATCTGTTTGCCGGGCATCGCGTCGAGGGTAAAGCGCGCGCTCACCTCGGAGATACGCCCGGCACCTTTGGTGATTACCACGAAGTTGATGATCATCAGGATCGCGAACACTACGATACCGACCACGTAGTTACCGCCGATCACCACCTCACCGAAGGCCTGAATCACCTTACCGGCAGCGGCGTGGCCGTCCTGACCGTGAAGCATGACCACGCGGGTGGACGCGACGTTAAGCGCCAGACGCAGAAGCGTGGCCACCAGCAGGATGGTGGGGAATACCGAGAAATCCAGAGGGCGCAGCGCGTAGACGCAGACCAGCAGCACCACGATCGACAGAGCGATGTTGAAGGTGAAGAACACGTCCAGCAGGAACGGCGGGATGGGCAACATCATCATTGCCATCATCACCAACAGCAACAACGGCACGCCAAGTTGCCCGCGGCCCAAACCAGCCAGGTTGCTGCGTGCGCCACTGATTATCTGAGAACGTTCCACTGATTCTTCACCCTGCGCACTAAATCAAAACTTTGACGCCGAAGGCATCCTGATTTGACCTGTTGCAAAAAGCTGTCCAACTTTTGCAAAGGCAGGTGTGGCAGTGGTTTACAGGAGCGCAGCGGACCTGTGGGAGCGGACTTGTCCGCGAATGGGCGTTCCAGGCAATGCAAATGTAGCGGATGTACCTGGCAGGTCGCGGGCGAGCGCGCTCCTACCCGATCGAAGCGGACCTGTGGGATCGGACCTGTGGGAGCGGACTTGTCCGCGAATGGGCCGATGCAAACGTGGCGGCTGTACCGGCCCCGTCGCGGGCAAGCGCGCTCCTACATGATATTTGGCGCGGCGCGCTACATCACTCCGGATCCCGCCACAGATCCGATGGAATGGGCACGTCGCCCAGTGGGTCGGGGCGTTTGGCGCGGCCGGCATGGAACTGGCGGATCTGATAGACGTACGCCAGAACCTGCGCCACCGCCAGGTACAGCCCGGCGGGAATTTCCTGGTCCAGCTCGGTGCTGTAGTAAATCGAGCGGGCCAGCGCGGCGGATTCCAGAATCAGTATCTGATTGTGCGCTCCGATTTCGCGGATCTTCAGCGCAACCAGATCAGTACCCTTGGCCAGCAGCATCGGCGCCCCGCCCTGCTCAGGGTCGTACTTGATCGCCACGGCAAAGTGAGTCGGGTTGGTGATGATGACGTCGGCTTCGGGAATCGCCGCCATCATGCGTCGATGAGACATTTCCCGCTGCAGCTGACGAATGCGCTGCTTGACCTCGGGGCTGCCCTCGCTGTTCTTGTACTCGTCGCGCACTTCCTGCTTGGTCATCAACAGTTTCTTGTGCGCCTGATAAAGCTGGAACGGCACATCCGCCGCCGCAATGAAAAACAGGCCACAGGCCATCCAGAAGCTGCTCCAGCCCACCACCAGCAGGCTGTGAATGATCGCCTGCTCCAGCGGCTCATGGGCGATGGAAACCAGGTCGTTACGTTCCTTGGCCAGCACCACCAGTGCCACGGCCAGAATGATCAGAAACTTGGCGAAGGATTTGAGCAGTTCCACCAGGGCGTTAGGCGAAAACATCCGCTTGAGGCCCGCGGCGGGGTTCATCCGGCTGAATTTGGGCATCAGCGACTTGGTGGCAAACAACCAGCCGCCGAGCATGATCGGCCCCACCACGGCGGCTACCAGCATCGCGATGAGAAACGGCAGAACCACGACCAGAGCATGCTCGCCGGAACTGAGCAGCATCTTGCCCATGAACGTGGTGTCCATGATGGTTTCGCGGGTGATGGTGAAATTGTTGCGCATCAGCGCGACCATCATCTGCGCGATGCCGCTGCCGAACACCAGCAGGCCGCCGGCGCCCATCAGCATTACCACCAGTGTCGTCAGTTCCTTGGAGCGGGCAATCTGCCCTTCGGCCCGGGAGTCCCGGATCTTTTTCTCCGTGGGGTCTTCCGTTTTGTCCTGGCCATTCTCGTTCTCGGCCATTCAGCGGGCCCTCACCAGATCGCGCAGAGCCTGCAATGCCTCGGACGCCATCGGTTGATATTGATTGAGAATGTCGGCCATCGACATCCAGAGGATGACCATGCCCAGTACCAGAGTCAGCGGGAAGCCGATGGAAAAGATATTGAGCTGCGGCGCCGCGCGGGTCATGACGCCAAACGCGATGTTGATGATCAACAGCGCCGTGATCGCCGGCAGTACCAGACGCAGGCCAGAACTCATCACCGCGCCCAGACCGGTCGCCAGCTGCCAGAAGTTATTGACCAGCAGGCCGCTGCCCACCGGCATCGAGTTGAAACTCTCGACCAGAATGTCGAGTACCACCAGATGCCCGTTCATGGCCAGAAACAGCAACGTGACCAGCATGGTGAAAAACTGCCCGATGACCGCCGACGACACGCCGTTGGTGGGGTCGACCATCGAGGCGAAGCCCATACCCATCTGGGTGGCAATGATCTGCCCGGCAATCACGAATATCTGAAAGAACAGCTGCAATGACAGGCCCATTCCCGCACCGATGATGATCTGCTCGCCGATCAACAGCAGCGCGCTCAGATCAAGCGCCTCGACCGCGGGCATGGGCGGCAGGATCGGCGCAATCACTACGGTAATCGCCACGGCGAAATACAGGCGGATTCGTCTGGGCACCAGCGTCGTACCGAAAATCGGCATGGTCATCAGTACCGCGACGATCCGGAACAGGGGCAGCATGAAGCTCGCGACCCAGGTACTGATCTGCGTGTCGGTCAGAGCAAGCATCGGCTGCATGGGTGATCAGCCGATCAGCGTCGGAATACTGCCGTACAGCGACAGGATGTATTCCATGAAGATTTTCAGCAGCCAGGGACCGACCACGATCAAGGTCAATAACATGACGATCAGACGCGGCAGGAAACTCAGGGTCTGTTCGTTGATCTGTGTCGCCGCCTGAAACATGGCCACCAGCAGGCCGCAGATCAGGCTGGGCACCACAAGAATGGCGACCAGCACCGTAGTCAGCCACAGCGCTTCCCGAAACAGGTCGACCGCTACTTCCGGCGTCATTGCGCAGCCCTCTCGTCAGTACGACTCATACACCACCAAAACTGCCAGCGAGGGTGCCGACGATCAGCGCCCAGCCATCCACCAGCACGAACAGCATGATCTTGAACGGCAGGGAAATGATCAGCGGCGACAGCATCATCATACCCATGGCCATCAGCACGCTCGCGACCACCAGATCGATGATCAGGAACGGAATGAAGATCATGAAGCCGATCTGGAACGCAGTCTTGAGCTCTGAGATGACGAAGGCCGGAACCAGAATCGTCAGCGGCGCGGCATCCGGAGTCGCAATGTCGGTGCGCTTGGACAGACGCATGAACAGCTCAAGGTCGCTGGTACGGGTCTGTGCCAGCATGAAGTCCTTGAGCGGGACCTGCGCCCGCGCCACCGCATCCTGAGCGCTGAGCTGCTCGGCCAGATAAGGCTGCAAGGCATCCTGATTAACCCGGTCGAAGACCGGCGCCATGATGAACATGGTCAGAAACAGCGCCATGCCGGTCAGGATCTGGTTCGACGGAGTCTGCTGCAGGCCCAGGGCCTGACGCAGGATCGAGAACACGATGATGATCCGGGTGAAGCTGGTCATGAGCATGACGAACGCGGGGATGAAGCTAAGCGCCGTCATGATCAGCAGGATCTGCAGGCTGACCGAATACTCCTGCTGGCCGTCGGCCCCGTTGGACAACGTGATCGCCGGGATCGACAACGGGTCAGCCGCAAACACGTATGGCGCGGCCGCGAACAGCAGCAAGCCTGTCAGGAAACGCAAGGCACCCATTACTTCTTGTCCTTATCCTTGCCCATCAGCTTGAGGAGATGTTGAGCGAATTCCGGTGTCACCTGCTCGCGAGCCGGCACTTGTACCGGCTCCTTGAGGACATGCAGCGGCGTGATCCGGCCCGGCGTGATGCCGAGCAGAATCTGCTCGTTACCTACCTGAACCAGCATCAGCCGGTCACGCGGCCCGAGCGCACGCGAACTGATCAGCTCGATGACCTGCCCGCTGTTGGGCCCCACGCGCTGAACACGACGCATGACCCAGGCAAGCACGAAAATCAGGCCGACCACCAGCAGCAGCCCAAGCAGCAGCTGGAACAGTTGCCCACCCATGCCAGTACCGGTGTTGGCCACCGGAGGCGCCGCCACTTGCGCTACCGGTTCGGCAGCCCAGGCCAGATCAGGCGCAAGCGCCAGCGCCACCGAGAACGACAGAACAGCCAGGAACCGCATCACTTAGCGCAACTTCTTGATACGTTCGCTCGGGCTGATGACGTCCGTCAGGCGAATCCCGAATTTTTCGTTGACCACGACCACTTCGCCATGGGCAATCAGGGTGCCGTTGACCAGCACATCCAGAGGTTCGCCGGCCAGACGGTCGAGCTCGATCACCGAGCCCTGGTTGAGTTGCAGCAGGTTGCGGATGTTGATGTCGGTGCTGCCCACTTCCATGGAAATGGACACCGGGATATCAAGGATCACGTCCAGATTCGGGCCGTCGAGCTTCACCGCGCCAGGTGTCTTGGGCACACTGCCGAACTCTTCCATCGCCATGCGATTGGAACTGCCGGCGTCCGCCGCGAGCAGCGCGTCGATGTCAGCCTGACCGCCTTCGCCCGCCTCACCCAGGGCCGCAGCCCACTCATCAGCCAACGCCTGATCTTCTGCAGACGTCATTTCGTTTTCATCAGCCATCGGTTGTCCTCTGCGAACAATGATTCAATTACGCAACTATTACCGGTGCAGACTCTTTGGAGTCAGCGCCGCTCTATGGGTTCGATAACTTGCAGGGCAAGATTGCCCTTGTGCGAGCCCAGCTTGACCTTGAACGAAGGCACGCCGTTGGCCCGCATGATCAGCGATTCGGGAAGCTCGACAGGGATCACATCGCCCGGACGCATGTGCAGGATGTCGCGCAACGGCAACTGACGCTGGGCGACAGTCGTGGTCAGCGGCACCGCCACATCGAGTACGTCTTCCTTGAGCGCGTTGATCCAGCGTTCGTCCTGGTCGTCCAGGTCCGACTGGAAACCGGCGTCAAGCATTTCGCGAATCGGTTCGATCATCGAATACGGCATGGTCACGTGCAGATCGCCGCCACCGCCGTCGAGTTCGATATGGAAAGTGGAAATCACCACCGCCTCGCTCGGACCGACGATGTTGGCCATGGCCGGGTTTACTTCGGAGTTGATGTACTCGAAGTTCACTTCCATGATCGCCTGCCAGGCTTCCTTCAGGTCGATGAAGGCCTGATCCAGCACCATTCGCACCACGCGCAGCTCAGTCGGCGTGAACTCACGGCCTTCGATCTTGGCGTGACGGCCGTCACCGCCGAAGAAGTTGTCCACCAGCTTGAACACCAGTTTGGCGTCGAGGATGAACAGCGCCGTACCGCGCAGCGGCTTGATCTTGGCAAGGTTGAGGCTGGTGGGCACGTACAGCGAGTGCACGTACTCACCAAACTTCATGACCTGCACGCCGCCCACCGCCACGTCCGCAGAACGGCGCAGCAGGTTGAACATGCTGATGCGGGTATAGCGGGCGAAACGCTCGTTGATCATTTCCAGGGTCGGCATGCGACCGCGGACGATCCGGTCCTGGCTGGTCAGGTCGTAACTCTTGACGCTGCCGGGTTCAGCGGCGCTCTCGGTCTGGACCATACCATCGTCAACGCCATGCAACAGCGCGTCGATTTCGTCCTGGGACAGCAGGTCTTGCACGGCCATGTCGGGGTCCTACTGCAATACGAAGTTAGTGAACAGCAACTGCTCGATCACAGTCTTGCCGAGTTCTTTCTGGGCGACTTCCTGGATGCTGGCGGTAGCTTTCTGGCGCAGCATTTCCTGCCCGACCGGCGACGCCAGGGATTCGAAAGGAATCCCGGCAAACAGCATCACCAGATTATTGCGGATCACCGGCATATGCGCTTTCAACGCTTCCATGTCGGCTGCGTTACGCGACAGCATGGTGATGCTGACCTGCATGTAGCGCTGACGACCATTGGCGTTGAAGTTGACCACGAACGCCGGAGTCAGAGGTTCGAACACTGCCACAGGCTTGACGTTCGCCGCCGCGGCAGCCGCTGCGGGGTCCGGCGCGCTTTCGGGCTTGTGCATGATGAACCAGGTGGCACCCACGGAAAGACCGACCGCCAGCAGCAAGGCCACGACCGCTATGATGATTACCTTGAGTTTTCCTTTGGGTGCGGGGTCTTTCAGTTCGTCGCTCTTCGCCATGCCAATAATCCGTCGCTATTGAGGGGGATCTTCAATACATGACAGGTGTTGAGCAAGTGTTATGCCAGAGTTGAGCGAGGGTGGCGAATGGGAGTGACTAATGGTGAATCGATTCGACCATTGTAGTAGCGGACTTGTCCGCGAAGCGCTTCATGCAGCCACAGCATATGCGTCGGTTTCGCGGACGCCTTCGCGGACAAGTCCGCTCCCACAGACCAGTGGGTTGTCCGCGAAGGGGCCATGCATCGTCTATCAGGCGTAGTAATCGATCTCGCTGGTACCGATCACGCGCGCAGCCGGTTGGCTGACGGGCGCGGCGGCGTCGGCGATGGCGCTGTCGTCGCCGCTGTCACTGCCCGACACGCCCGAACCACGTCCGCCGCGCTGGGCGCGATTGGCCTGTTCCTGAGCCTGCTGCTGTGCCTGCTGCTGCGACTGATCGGCAACGTTGACGTCGACCTGGCCAAGCCCCTGCTGAGTGAACGATTCACGCAGGCGCGACATCTGGCTTTCCAGCGCTTCGCGTACGCCCATGTGCGCACTCATGAATGTCACTTGAGTCTGTTGATCCGGCGCCATATTGACGCGGATGTCCAGACGGCCGAGTTCGGCGGGTTCAAGCTTGATCTCGGCTGACTTCAGATTCTGGCTCGACAAATACATCACGCGTTCGACGATGCCTTCACTCCAGCCGCTCTGGTGCATGGCCAGGGGCTGGCTCAGCACCGGAGCCGATGCAGTCGCGGGGCGTGCCGGTTGGGCCGCCTGACTCAGCGAAGCCAGACGTTCGGCAAAGTTGTCGACCCGGGTATCACCCGCCGCGCTCTTCACATCCTTCAGACCATCGCCAATCAGACCGGAAAAGGATTTGTCGCTGCTCTCGGTGCTGCTTTCATCCGCCGCCTGCTGATCGGTCAGCGCCGCCAGGTTATTGGCGAGGTTCTGACCGGCGTCTGCTTCAGGTTCGGCAGGCACATTATTGGCAGCCTGATTGTTGTGAGGGGTGAAATGCGTCTTGGCGTTGGCGCTTTCCAGCGCCAGCTGCACGGCCGGCAGATCCTTGAGCGGATCTGCATCAGGGTCGAACGACTCCTCGGCAGCCACCGGCGCAGCCGATGTCATCGCCAGCGCGGCAACAGCAGCGGCCGACGTGTCGTCAGCAGGCGCACCGGTCACAACCGGCGTGGTCGGCGCCTGAGTGGCAGCGGCCTGCAGCGCAGGGTCGAGGCCATCCAGCGTGGACGCATCCACCACCGTCGCCACGAGGCTTTCGTCAGCCGCGGGCTGCTGCTCATTGTTCTGCTGGTCGGTCGCGGACCCTGTACCGTCGGCAGGCAAGGCCTTGCCGCTTTCGGCAACATCCGACTGCGAACCGGCAGTCGATTGGTCGTTATCCGCCTTGTCTTTGCCGGCGACCGGCTTGTCCTTTTCGGGCGCAGCCTTGTCGCGCGTCTGCTTGACCGGCGCGTCGTTGTTATTGGCGACCTTGTCGCGGGCCTGCTTGTCCAGCACGTTGGAGAAACTGGAAGCCCCGTCCTTGCCGGTGTCGGCTGACTTCAGCGCAGAGTTGGCCGCACCGGACTTTGACGTCACAGTGGTGTTGGCCTGAAGAAAAATGTTGGTGGCAAGGGGCATTTCGGACTCCGCAAAAAGCAGCTGATTACCCGGTTACCAGCAAGATACGGGCCAACTGTAGCCAGTGGACGCTTTATCGGTAGGACTGCTCGATGAACAGCTGCCTTTCAGCGGCAAACAATCTGCGCACTGTCAGGTATTCTCTGGTGATCTGCTCGACCAGCTCTTCCAGACCATCGCGCTGCTCCCTGCGAGCCTGCTCTTCGAGCCGGCGACACAAGTCGGAAAGTTGCAGGGCGCCCATGTTGCTGCTGCTGCCTTTGAAACTGTGGGCGTTGAGGCTCAAGGCCTGGAGATCGGGCTCGGGGGCGTCGAATACCTGACGCAACTGCGCCACACGCTGTTCCGAATCCTTGATGAAAACGTCCAGCAGCGTCGGATACTCATCTTCCATGACGTCCTGCAAGGCACTCAATACGCTGCTATCCAGATGTTTCGACACTTGTTCGCTCCTTGACCAAGATTTGCCGGACGATTATGACACCCCGTCCCATGAAAACTCCACGCAGGCGACCCTGCCGTCGGCGCTCCAGCGCGCCTGTTCACCCAGTTCGCAGACCAGCCTGACGCCGCGTCCATACAGACTGTCGACGCTCGGCGGGGTCATCAACACTTTCTGTGCGTCAAAGCCCTGGCCGCTGTCCTCTACCCGGATGATGAGCCGACCGCCCTGCTCTGTCGGCTCGACGCTGACGTGAACCCGGACAAAGCCGCTTTGCAGCTCGGCGAGGCCATCCGCACGCTGCTGATAGTAGCTGGCAAATCCGGTGGCATCATGTTTGAGCGATGAATCCAGACCAAGCACACCATGCTCCAGCGCGTTGCTGTACAACTCGGCGAGCACGCTGTGCAGGGCGCCGCTGCGCGCCCGCAGACCGTGGACCTCCAGCAAAAGCTGGACGATATACGGCAGCGGGTTGAAGCGCCGCAGCGTCGAGGCGCGCAGTTCGAAACTGGCCGACCAGTCCAGCGGGCTGGAGGCGCCGCTGTCCGAATAGATCAGTGGCGGCGGCACGGGAATCGCCGCCTCGTCGGCAGTGATTTCCAGCATGCTCACGTCGTCGCGGGCCTTGCCGCCGAAGTCGTTGAGCGCCTGAAGAATTTCCTGGATCAGCAGCTCCGGCTCGCGGTTGAGCGCCAGCACTTCGCGCAGACGCTGTACGCCGAACAAGTCATCGGCGCTGTTGGCGGTATCCAGCACGCCATCGGACAGCAGAAAGATCCGGTCGCCGGGTGCCAGCGGATGCACCTCGGTGCGCGTGTCGAACGTTTCGACGCTGAGCACCCCCAAAGGCAGATGGTGAGAGGCCAGCGGCGTGAACTCACCTGTCCGCCCGCGCAGCAGATAGCCTTCCGGCAAACCGCCACTCCACACCTCGACCTGCTGCTGCCGAGTGTTGACACACAGCAGCGTCGCGCAGCAGAACATGTCGACCGGCAGAATGCGTTTGAGCTTGGCATTCATCTCGCGAAGGATTTCCGGCAGCCCGTAACCTTTGGCCGTCATGCCGTAGAACACTTCCGCCAAGGGCATGGCGCCCACCGCCGCCGGCAAGCCGTGGCCGGTGAAGTCACCTAGCAATACGTGCATCTGGCCAGCTGGCGTGTACGCCGCCAGCATCAGGTCGCCATTGAACAGCGCGTAAGGTGATTGCAGGTAACGGATATTTGACGCATTCAGACAGCCGGAATGCGCGACCTGGTCGAACACCGCCTTGGCGACGCGCTGCTCGTGCAGCAGGTATTCGTGGTGACGGGCGATCTGGTCGCGCTGCTGCAGGACGGTTTCCTGCAACAACCGCAGGCGGTTCATCGCGTTGATCTTGGCCGCCAGCACCACCGGGTTATAGGGCTTGGAGATAAAGTCGTCGCCGCCGGCCTCAAGGCAGTATGCCAGGGCCTCGCCCTCGGTCAGCGAGGTCAGGAAGATGATCGGTACCAGCGACTCGCCGGACATTTTCTTGATCCGCCGCGCGGCCTCAAAACCGTCCATGATCGGCATCATCGCGTCCATCAGCACCAGCTGCGGACGCTCGGTTTCGAACATGGCCACCGCTTCAATACCGGTGGCGGCACTCAGGACCCGATGGCCCTGACGCCCGATGATGCTCGACAGCAGCATACGGTCGCTGGGGCTGTCCTCGGCGATCAGAATGCACAGGCCTTTCGAGACGGTCTGCAAAGGCTCAGCTCAGCTGGAACAGCTTCGAGAAATTGGAAATGGTAAGAATCTTGACCACATCGGGCGTGCAGTTGATAAGCCGCACCCGCGCTGAATCTCCGCCGGCATGGTCACGCAGCAGCAACAGCATGCCCAATGCGGAGCTGTCCAGATATTGCGTGCCGCGCAAATCGACAACGTAGTTCAACGTCCCGGGCTGGTCCTGGTAGGCCGTCCGAAAATCCTGGTGGGCTCCGAAATCGAAGCGCCCTTCGATGAAAATTGTCAGCTGCTGACCATCTGGAGAAAGCTCGGACGTGACTGTCATACGAATTCCTGAAGAGTTTCATCACCGAGACACCCTGAGCGTAGACCAGACTGCGGCGACGTGATTGCGATCAATCCGGCTGGTGACGTGGCAGGCGCTGGGACAGTTCGTCCAGTAGCTTCTGTTCACGCTTGTCTTCCAGACGACGGGCTTCATCGATGTAACGCTGAACCAGTTTGCGCAGCCCTTCGACACGGGCATAACACTGTTGCCAGGCAGTGCGGGCCTTTTCCAGGTTGGACTGGTGCCATTCCAGGCTCTTGTTCTGCTGAGCGACGGCGGTGTCGAGCTGGCTGAGGAAGCGTTGATAGCCCATCATCCATTGCCCCGAAACGCCGCCGCTGCCCTTGGCCAGCCACTGCTGCTGGTAATCGTGCCGGAACTGGTCCAGCTCCTGAAGTTTGTTCAGCGCCAGATTGACCTGGCCCTGAAAATAACCAAGACGCTGCGCCGCGCTGCGCTCGGCGGCTTCGGCCATCTCGACCACCGGCGCCAGACGCGCCGCTCGACTCTGAGCCATGGGTTATCAGCCGCCCGGCGCCGGACCGAAAACGGCCGCCAGCGCCTCGCCGCTGGACTGCATGCTCTCGTTGTCACGCAGCCCCTGGCGTTGATAACGCACCAGCGCCGGTTGCAGCGCGATGGCCATGTCGGTTTCGCGATCGCCGCCGGCGACGTAGGCGCCCACGCTGATCAGATCGCGAGTCTGCTGATAACGCGACCACAACTGTTTGAAGTGCTGGGCACGGGCCATATGATCAGGACTGACCACCGCGGGCATGACTCGACTGATCGAAGCTTCGATGTCGATGGCCGGGTAATGCCCCTCTTCGGCCAGGCGGCGCGACAGCACGATGTGTCCGTCGAGCACACCCCGCGCCGAGTCAGCAATCGGGTCCTGCTGGTCGTCGCCCTCGGACAATACGGTGTAGAACGCGGTGATCGATCCTCCGCCTGCTTCGGCGTTGCCTGCGCGTTCGACCAGCTTGGGCAGCCGGGCGAATACCGAAGGCGGATAACCCTTGGTTGCCGGTGGCTCGCCAATGGCCAGAGCGATTTCCCGCTGGGCCTGGGCGAAACGCGTGAGCGAGTCCATCAGCAACAGGACGTTCTTGCCCTGATCGCGAAAGTATTCGGCGATGCGTGTGCAGTACATGGCGGCGCGCAGACGCATCAGTGGCGCATCGTCCGCTGGAGACGCAACGACGACCGCGCGCTTCAAGCCTTCCTCACCGAGAATGTGCTCGATGAATTCCTTCACCTCGCGGCCCCGTTCGCCGATCAGGCCGACCACGATGATGTCCGCCTCGGTGAAGCGGGTCATCATGCCCAACAGCACACTCTTGCCGACGCCAGTACCGGCGAACAGCCCGAGACGCTGACCGCGACCGACCGTCAACAAACCGTTGATGCAGCGGATTCCGACGTCCAGCGGCTGGCTGATCGGATCACGCTTGAGTGGATTGATCGCCGGGCCGTCCATCGGCACCCAGTCTTCGGCCTTGATCGGCGGGCGACCATCCAGAGGCCGACCAGCGCCGTCCAGCACCCGGCCCAGCATGCTCATGCCCATCGGCAGGCGTCCGGTATCGGCCAGCGGCACGACCCGCGCGCCCGGCGCGATACCGGCCACGCTGCCTACCGGCATCAGAAACACCCGGCCACCGGCAAAGCCCATGACTTCAGCTTCGACTTCCACCGGATGATGGCTGTCGTCGTTGATCACCACGCAACGGCTGCCCATTGCGGCACGCAAGCCTTCCGCCTCCAGCGTCAGGCCGACCATACGCAGCAGACGGCCTTCGACCACCGGCTGGGCCGGCAGGCTGATGGACTCGGAGTAGGCGCTCAGGCGCTTGCCCAGGCTGGTGCGATCAAGGCGCATCGGGATCGTCCGCAGCAGAGAGTTCAACGTCGGGCACGATGACGGCGGCTTGCGGTGCCGCAGGCGCGGGCGCGTCGGTTTTGATCTCGATATTCAGATCAGGCGCGGCCGGATGCGCGACCTGGTCATGCAACTGGTCGTACATTTTCGCGATCGCCAGCGACAGACGCGTCTCGATGCTGGCATCGATGCGGCTGTGTTCGTTTTCAATTCGGCAACCGCCGGGCAGCAGGTCGTCGTCTTCGACAATCTTCCAGGCTTCCTCGTAACGTTCGCGCATGGCTTTGACCAGAGCGAAGTCCTGAGGGTTGATGAAAATGCGCAGATTATTGGCACCCATCGGCAACAGCTTGAGCGCGTCGCGCAGGACATTGCCAATCTGCCTGGAGTCAGTCTGCAGTTCACGCTGGATCACCTGGCGGGCGATATGCTCGACCAGATGAACCACCATTTTCTCGATCTGGGTGTCCTGCTTCGCAATCGGTTCCAGCAGGTTCTGCATCAGCTGTTCGAGCCCTGCGACCTTGGCCGCCAGGACCACTTCGGCCTCCTGACGAACCTTGAGCTGAGTGCTGTGAAAACCTTCTTTCTCTCCGGTCGCGAACCCCTCGTTCCAGGCTTCCTGGCGAATGCTTTCCAGCTCTTCCAGGGTCAGAGGCTGCACCTCTTCCAATGGAACTTCTTCCATCTCGACAGGCTCGGCCTCCGGCTCAGGTTCGGGCTCCGGCTCAGGCTCGCGCTGCGGATCGAAACTGGGCAGCGACCAGATGTCAAAACCACTGACATCTTCGGCGCGGATCAGGTCGCTGGGTGGTTCTTTGCTGGTGCTGGACATCAGTCAGGGCAATCCTTAGATCATTTCCTCGCCACCTTTGCCACCGAGCACGATCTCGCCGGCCTCGGCCATACGACGCGCAATGGTGAGGATTTCTTTCTGTGCGGTTTCCACATCGCTGACACGCACCGGACCCTTGGCTTCCAGGTCGTCGCGCAGCAGTTCGGCGGCACGCTTGGACATGTTCTTGAAGATTTTTTCCTTGATCGCCTCGTCCGAACCCTTGAGCGCGAGTACCAGCACGTCCGAAGACACTTCGCGCAACAGCGCCTGGATACCGCGGTCGTCCACATCGGACAGGTTGTTGAAGACGAACATGAGATCTTCGATCTGCGTCGACAGATCTTCGTCGACCTCGCGGATCGAGTCCATGAGCGCGCCTTCGATGGAGCTGTCGAGGAAGTTCATGATATCCGCCGCACGTTTGATACCACCCAGCGTGGTCCGCGACGTGTTGGCGTTGCCGGAGAACTGTTTCTCCAGAATCTGGTTCAGTTCCTTGAGCGCTGCCGGCTGAACGGTATTGAGCGACGAGACGCGCAGGATGATGTCCAGACGCACCTTGTGGTCAAAATGGCCCAGCACTTCACCGGCCTGGTCGGCATCGAGATACGCCACGACAATGGCCTGGATCTGCGGGTGCTCGAAACGGATCACATCCGCCACGGCGCGCGGCTCCATCCACTTGAGGCTGTCCAGGCCGCTGGTGTTGCCGCCCAGCAGAATGCGGTCGATCAGGCCGTTGGCCTTGTCCTCGCCCAGCGCCTGGGTCAGCATCTTGCGGATGTAACCATCGGAACCGACGCCAAGGCTGGTCTGGTCGCCGACGATCTCGACGAACTCGCTCATGACCTCTTCAACCTGCTCACGATGCACATTGCGCATCTGAGCCATGGCCACGCCCACTTTCTGGACTTCCTTGGGGCCCATGTGCCGAAGCACCTGGGCCGCATCGGTCTCACCCAGCGACAGCAACAGCACGGCTGCCTTTTCGACCTTGGTCAGTTTGGCTACGACGGCTCGATCATTCATCAGTGTTAATCCACTCTTTTACAACCTGAGCCACACGACCCGGGTCTTCAGCCACCAGACTCTTGATTGCGTTCAACTGTGCGTCATAACCCTCGGTCGGGCTAGGCAGCAGGATACTTTGCGGGCCGCCCAGGCTGACGCGGTCGTTGGACAGTTCGCCGTCCATACCGCCCATGCCACCCATACCGCCCAGATCGCCATCGCCGAAACCGGCCAGTTCCTTGCTCTTGCCGCTGGTGATGTTGTTCAACACCGGACGCAGGACACCAAAGACCAGAATCAGGATGAAGATCACGCCCACGGCCTGTTTGACAATGTCCCAGAACCAGGGTTGCGAATAGAACGGAATTTCCGGCAGCGATTCGGCGCGCTCGCTGGAGAACGGCACGTTGATCACGCTTACGCTGTCACCACGGCTGGCGTCATAACCGACGGCATCCTGAACCAGGCGGGTGAAGCGGGCCAGATCAGCGGCGCTCCACGGCGCACGGCTTGTTTCACCGCTGGCAGGATCGACCTTGACCATGTCGTCGACCACCACCGCTACCGACAGGCGTGTCAGACGGCCCTGCTGCTGCTTGGTGTGGCTGATGGAACGGTCCAGCTCGAAGTTCTTGGTCGACTGCACGCGCTTGTCGGCCGGGTACGGAGCCAGCGCAGGCTGGCCGGTCGCCGGGTCCATGATCTGTTGACCGTTGGCATCGAGCAGCGGCTGGCCTGGCGCGATGGCGGCTGCAGCAGCGCCCGCGGCACCACCGGTGGTTTGCGGCGCGGTCGCAGGACCGGGCGGCTGATTGCTCAACGCACCCGGAACGCCTTGCGGGCCCAGGCTGCTGGAACGCTGTTCGTTGACCGACTGCTCACTGCGCAAGGCAGGCTGGTCGGGGTTGAAGCTTTCCGCGGTCGACTCGACGGCGCTGAAATCCACGACCGCAGACACTTCGGCCTTGTAGCGGTCATTGCCCAGGATCGGCTGCAGAATATTCTGCACACGCTGGGTCAGCATGCCTTCCATGCGACGGCTGTAATCGAATTGCTTGCCAGCCATGGTCAGTTCGGAGTTTTCCGCCTGATCCGACAGCAGGTTGCCTTTCTGGTCGACGACAGTGATCTGCGACTTGCTCAGCTCGGGAACGCTGGTCGCTACCAGATTGGTAATTGCCACAACCTGGCTCGGCTCAAGCGAACGGCCTGCATACAGCTCGACCAGAACCGAGGCGCTTGGTTTGCGATCGTCACGGACGAACACCGAACTCTTCGGGATCGCCAGGTGCACACGTGCCGCCTTGACGTTGTTCAAGGAGGAAATGGTACGCGCCAGCTCACCTTCGAGGCCACGGCGATAACGCGTGGCTTCCATGAACTGGCTGGTACCCAGGCCCTGGTCCTTGTCCAGAATCTCGAAACCGATATTGGCGTCGTTCTGCACCACACCGGCCTGGGCCAGCTGAATGCGCGCGCGCTGCACGTCATCGGCCTTCACCAGCAGCGCGCCGGAGTTCGGCTCCACGGTGTAGTTGATGTTCGCGGCAGTCAGGGTGTCCATGATCTGCTTGCTGTCCATACCGGCCAGGCTGCCATACAGCGGACGGTAATCAGGCTGTTGCGACCACAGCACCACGGCAAAGCCGATGGCCACGCTCGCCGCCAGACCCACCAACAGGCCGATCTGACGCAGCATGGTCATTTCGGAAAGATTTTCCAGAAATGCCAAACCAAACAATGGTTTTTTCTCGGGAGTGCCCGTGCGTGCGGGAACCGGATCGGCTGTAGCTTCGGCCATGACTCAGTACGTCCTTTAAACCGGCATCTGCATGATGTCTTGATAAGCCTGGACCAGTTTGTTACGTACCTGGGTCAAGGCTTGAAACGAGACGCTGGCTTTCTGCGACGAAATCATGACGTCTGTCAGATCCACACCGCTCTTGCCCATCTCGAACGCACTGGCCAACTGGCTCGACGCCTGCTGGGTATCGGCCACCTTGTTGACGGCCTGGCCCAACAGATCGGCAAAGCTGCTGGCACCAACTTCCTGAGCACCGGAAACGGGCTTGGGCGCGGCCATGGCTTCCATCTGCATGGCCCGCATATCCAACATCAAGCGATTAAATTCAACACCTTGGCTCATGGACATTTTCTCTCGTAAGGCCCGCAAATTTTTGACACTGGTTCAGCGGATACAGAAGACATAGCAACAAGGGTGCCAGCTATGCGGCAAGCTTTTGCCGCTCATGACTTCATTTTGCATCCCTGCCGGAAAACAGCGCTCTGGGGCCAGCAATCAGGGGTGCGGCAATGCGCAGACCTGCGGCGCTTTGCCTCACTTCTCATACAACCGAACAGCCGAGACCTGATCACCCGTCGGTCAACGGGCAATCAGGTCGCGAATAAATAGCCCTCGACGTCCATCCCGGCGTCGCGCATCTGGGCAAGCTTGTAGCGCAAGGTCCGCGGGCTGATACCCAGCCGTTCCGCGGCCTCCTTGCGACGCCCGCGCTCGGAGCGCAGGGTGTCGATGATCATTTGAAACTCGCGACGACGCAGGTCGTCACCCAGCGCGCCAGCAGACTCGACTGCCATGCCCGGCATCTCGGGCTCGGCGCTGACCGGCGCAGGCGCGGGCGCGGCAACAGAAGTCGCCGGCGGCGCGACCGGCGCTGCCGATATCGGGCCCGCCAGACAGAAGTCCTCGGCCTGGATCACGCCGCCCTGCTGCAGGATCAATGCACGCTGCACGGCGTTGTCCAGTTCACGTACATTGCCCGGCCAGGAGTAACCGACCAGACAAGCCTGCGCCTGGGCCGACAGCCGAACAGGCGCGTGCTTCATTTTATTGACGTGCTTGGCCAGCAAACGCTCCGCCAGCGGCAGAATATCGGCAGTCCTTTGACGCAACGCTTGCCAGGCCAGCGGAAAAACCGAAAGCCGGTAATACAGATCCTCACGGAAACGACCCGCCGCCACTTCGCCGGCCAGATCACGGTTGGTAGTTGCCAACACTCGAATATCCAGACTGATCGGTTTGCGCGCCCCTACCCGCTCCACTTCGCGCTCCTGAAGCACGCGCAGCAATTTGGCTTGCAGGCCCATGGGCATTTCCGAAATTTCGTCGAGCAGGATCGTTCCGCCATCGGCCTGCTCGAACTTGCCGGGCTGGGCGGCGATGGCGCCGGTGAACGAACCTTTCTCGTGACCAAACAGCGTGGCTTCCAGCATGTTGTCCGGGATTGCCGCGCAATTGATGGCTATGAACGGCTTATCGGCACGCGGCGACTTTTGATGAATGTAACGCGCCAAAACTTCCTTGCCGGTGCCTGACTCGCCAGATATGAGCACCGTTGAATCACTTTGTGCAACGCGGCTGGCCAGGTTCAGCAACTGGATGCTGGCGGGTTCGACGGCAATCGGCCCGTCGCTCTCGGCAGGTCCGAGCTTGCCCAGCGCGTGGCGAGCGACCAGCGTCAACAGAGCAGCCGGCTCGAACGGCTTGACCAGATAATCGGCGGCGCCCTGACGCATGGCGTCCACCGCCCGCTCGACAGCGCCGTGCGCCGTCATCAGCAGCACCGGCAGTTGCGGGAAACGGCTGCGCAGCACTGCCAGCAGCTGATGACCATCCATGCCGGGCATGTTGACGTCACTGATCACCAGGCTGAAAGGTTCACGCTCTGCCACAACCAGCGCCTCTTCGGCGGAACCGACCGGATGGTAGGCGTAGCCGGCCAGCTCCAGCGTTTCGCCCAGCGCTTCGCGCAAGGACCGGTCGTCTTCGACCAACAGCACCTTGATCGACATCACTTGTCACTCACTGAAGTGGAAGCAGGAATCAGCGGCAGGCAGACCGTTGCGCAAGTGCCGCGCCCGATTCGGGAGCGATACTGCACCCGACCTTGATGAGCACGGGTAACCGCTGTAACGACCGCCAGGCCCAGGCCGGTGCCGGTGGTCTTGGTGGTGAAGAAAGGCTCGCCGATACGCGCCAAAGCCGCCGCGTCCATGCCGCTGCCATTGTCGCTGACGCACAGACGCAGGGTATTGCCGCGGGCATAGGCGTGGATTTTCAGGCGCGTGCGACCGGCGCTGGCCTGCACGGCGTTTTCAACCAGGTTGAGCAACGCGCCAACCAGCGTGTCACGGTTGCACAGCAACTGGCCGTCGATGCTGTCGCACTGCCAACGCACAGTCACGTCCTGAAGATGAGTTTGCGCGGACTGCTGGAATGCCTGGAACAGCTCGCCGGCGCTGATCCGGTCGGTCAGCGGCAGTTCGCCACGGGCGAATACCAGCATGTCGCGAACCTGATGCTCCAGCTCATGCAGACGCTCTTTGAGCCGCGCGGCGAAACGCTGCTGGGTTTCCACCGGCAGCGCCTGCTCGGTCAAATGGCTGGCGTAGATCATGGCCGCCGACAGAGGAGTACGGATCTGGTGGGCCAGAGACGCAACCATCCGCCCCAGCGACGACAGGCGCTCGTGGCGCGCCAGTTGCTCCTGAAGGCGACGTGTTTCCGTCAGGTCATTAAGCAGCACCAGTTGGCCGGGCTCGGCGTCCAGGGAACGGGTCGCAATGGAAAGACGACGACCATCCTTGAGCGAGACTTCATGCCCGTCGTCTTCGCGCGGAGCGAAGCAGCGACTGATGACGTGACGCCAGAGCATGCCCAACAGCGGCTGCCCGAGCAGGTCGATAGCGGCCGGGTTCGCCTCGCGCACCACGCCCATGCCGTCGATGACGATAACGCCGCCGGGCAGCAGATCCAGAAGGTTTTGCAGACGATTGGCCAGGCGCTCTTTTTCCGCCAGTTCCTGCATGCGCTCAACACCGGCCTGCGCCAGTTCGCCCTTGAGTTCGACGACGCGCGCTTCCAGCAGTCCGTAGGAGTCGGTCAACTGCGTCGACATCTGATTGAACAGCGAGAACGCCTGCTCAAGCCCATGGCGGCTTTGCAATTCAGGGGACGACTGCGCTGGGCTGAACATGTCTGAGGACTTCTGGGCGGCATTGAACATTGATCATCTCTCGCTAGGCGAACCGTCATTAAACGGTATGTTGAGAGAGACTTTGCAATCCTCGTGCCGAAAAAAAACCTCTGAAAATTCAGAGGTTTAGTTTTTAGCCGTCAGACAAAGCGTCAATCATCTGCCTGATCATCACCGTCGCGACGGCTCATACCGTACTTGCGCATCTTCTCCACCAGCGTGGTGCGACGAATCCGCAAGCGCTCGGCTGCACGAGCCACGATGCCGTTGGCGTCGTCCAGTGCCTGCTGAATCAGGCCTTGCTCAAGACCACCGAGGTAGTCTTTAAGGTCCAGGCCTTCGGGCGGCAACACTGCGCCGGTCGCGAAGTTCGGTGTATTGCCATTGATGGCGACCCGCTCTTCCAGATCGCTGCGCAGGCTGTCGACCATCTGCTCGTCTTCGTCGTCCACGTAACGGAATTTCTTCGGCAGCTCGGCTACGCCGATCACACCGTAGGGGTGCATGATCGCCATGCGCTCCACCAGGTTGGCCAGCTCCCGCACGTTGCCCGGCCAGCCGTGCCGGCACAGCGACATGATCGCTGCCGAGTTGAAACGGATCGAGCCACGCTTTTCATGCTCCATGCGTGAAATCAGCTCGTTCATCAACAGCGGGATGTCTTCCACGCGCTCGCGCAGTGGTGCCATTTCAATCGGGAATACGTTCAAGCGGTAATAAAGGTCTTCGCGGAAGCTGCCGACCTCGATCATGGTTTCCAGATTCTTGTGCGTGGCCGCGATGATGCGCACGTCGATGCTCTGGGTCTTGTTACTGCCCACGCGCTCGAAACTGCGCTCTTGAAGGACCCGCAACAGTTTGACCTGCATCGGCAACGGCATGTCGCCGATTTCGTCCAGGAACAGCGTACCGCCATTGGCCAGTTCGAAACGGCCGGCGCGACTGGTGATCGCGCCGGTAAAGGCGCCCTTCTCGTGACCAAACAGCTCGCTTTCCAGCAGCTCGGCCGGAATCGCACCGCAGTTGACCGGCACGAACGGCGCGTCGCGTCGCTTGGAGTGGTAATGAAGATTGCGTGCCACGACTTCCTTGCCGGTACCGGATTCGCCCAGGATCAAGACACTGGCATCGGTATCGGCGACCTGCTGCATCATCTGGCGCACGTGCTGAATGGCACGACTGGTGCCAACCAGACTGCGGAACAGATTCGGTTCGCGGTGCCGCCCACGCTCACGCGCCTGGTCGTACATCTCGCGATAGACCTGGGCACGGTGCAGGGAATCGAGCAGCTTGCTATAGCTGGGCGGCATTTCCAGCGAGGACAGAACCCGACGGCGCATGTCTTCAGGCAGCTCGATGGAAGAATTTTCACCCATCAGCAAAACAGGAAGGAACTCATCCCATGCAGCCACTGTCTTAAGGAGCCCTTGCAGACTACCCGGCGCATTGACGGTGCCAACCAGCACGCACAATACGTCGCGAGTGGACGCCAGAGAACCGACGACCTGCTGCCAGTCCTGGCTTGAGCAGGACAGATTCTCTTCGCCTAGAAAATTCAGGATAACCGCCAGATCCCGGCGGCGCTGGCTATCGTCATCGATTAGCAGAATCTTGATTTCACGCCACATGCAATAGCAACTTCCCTAGTCAACTCAATGCCCGTAAGTGGGGGCAGCTTGGCATCGATCCCATCAAGGTTCAGACGCCAGAAAATAGTAAACATCACTAGTTAAGTCAAAAAAACGCATATCGTCAAATTAATGACGAACATTTTGTCGGACAATTAGAAGATAATTAAAACGACAAATAAAAGCTAGCCAAATAGATGATAAACCTTGGAAGCGCTTTTTGCGTTCTGCAACTGAGTCATCTCGTCGACGATAGCCTGGCGTTCGCCGGTCGCTACGTCAATCAGTTGTCGATAAACCCCTAGCAGCTGTTCAAGATTGCTGCGCAGGCCGGGCTCGTCGTCCGGCGCTTCGCTGACTACAGCGTCCACGCATTCACGACAAGCCAGGTCAAGTTTGCCGATGGTTTCCCAGTCACGCTCGGCCAGTGCTCCAACCAGGGCTTGACGGGTTTCTTCGATACGCTTGAGCGCAGCACTCATGATTTGACCTCCTCAGTACAGCAACTATTGCACGGCGCCGATCGCGTCCCAGCCTTCCTTGACCGTAATCAAGAGACCGGCAACTTCGTCGAGCATTTTCGGATCGTTCTTGATATTGGCTTCGGCCAGGCGCTTCATCATGTAGTGATAAAGGTTGTCCTGATTGCGCAGCGCATCGGTGGCGTTATCGAGGTCCAGACCTTCGCGCAGGCCGCCGACGATGGCAATGGCCTTGCTGATGAAGATGCCTTTGTTGGCGACATCACCGCGCGCCAGAGCGCCTTTGGCCTGAGCGATGCGGTCGAGACCGCCTTCCATCAGCATCTGGACCAGACGGTGTGGGCTGGCTTCGGAGGTCTGAGCCTGTGAGCCAATCTTCTGATACTGCCGCAACGCTAACATCGGATTCATAGGGGACCTCGTCGTCACTCCAGGATTCGTATACCCACGCTATCGACGTGGAGTCAAAATACTTTAGTCCAAAAGCAAAAACCCGACGTAAAGTCGGGTTCTTGGCACTTGCTTCAATTACGAAGCATTTTTCTGAGCGTTCATGGCTTCGAAGATCGACGTCACACTGGAAGCGGTCGCCTTGAGCTGGGCAACCACCAGGTCCATGGCGTTGTACTTCTTGGTCAGAGTCGTGGTCAGCGTTTCGATACGACGATCCAGCGCCTGCTGATCCGCCGCCAGGCGGGTACTGGTCTTGTTCAGGCTGGTGGTGCGCTGCGCGAGAACTCCATCGCTCTTGGTGTAGGGTTCGATGGCTTTACCGACCCGCGCCAGCAGCCCGGTTTCACCGGTAAACAATGTCTGAATCTGGCTGCCCAGTTTCTTGTCATTGAGTGCAGTGGTGAACGTGGAGCTATTGAATTCCAGCTTGCCGTCACTCTGGATGGTTTTGATACCCAGCTGCGCCAGGCTGCCCAGACCGCTGCTGGAGGTCGCGGTGGCGATCTCGTTGCGAATGGCCGACAGGATTGCGCGCGGCATCGAGTCGCCGGTCAACGCGGCGTTCTTGTAGGTGCCGTCCGCCTGCAAGCTTGCCGAGGTCAGGGATTTGGTCAGGCTCACCAGCGTGTTGAACGCGTCGACGAACGATTGCAAAGACGTTTTCAAGCCTTCGCTGTTGGTCGCGACGGTGACCGTGGTCGGCGTACCTTCCTTCGCCCCGATCAGATCCAGCGTCAGGCCGGAAATCGCGCCATCGATCTTGTTGGTCTTGCTGGTAACAGTCAGACCGTCGATCTTGACGACCGCGTCAGCCGCCAGCCCGGAGATGGCGCCAGAGGATGTCGGATCACTTGAATTCAGCGCTGCCGTGCCGTCGACATCCAGCATCGAGCCGACGGCGCCGCTACCCTTGACCGAAATATCACTGCCCGCGCCGGTGGTGGTGGAACTGAACACCAGCCGCGAACCGCTCTGGTCAGTGATGATGTTGGCAGTGACGCCTTTACCTTGAAGATCGCTGTTGATCTTGTCGCGAACTTGCTGAAGGGTGGAGCCGTCGCTGATCGCGACTTTGTAATTAGTGCCATTTTGACTGATGGTCAAGTCACCACTCGGAATAGCACTTGCGTTTGCGGGGCTGATTGCAGCCGTGGCGACCTTGGAGGCGGTTGCCAGCTTGTCGACCACAATGGAATAGGTGCCATTCACCGCCGAGTTGGTGGCAGTGGCCTTGACCAGAGTGTCATTGGAAGAAGTGGCCGCGAAACCCAGGAACGCGGGCGTCGTGGTGCTGTTGAGCGTGTCAAGCGTGGACTTGAAAGTCGCCAGCGCGCTCTTGAGCTGACTGACAGCCGACAGCGAAGCCGTGTTGGCAGAAGTCGATTTGGTGATCTGGTTTTGCTTGGGGGTCTTTTCAGCAGAGACGAGCGCGTCGACAATCGCGCCGATTTGTAGGCCCGAACCCAGACCGGTCGATGGTGTAATAGGACTAGCCATGATGCATCTCCCTTCAAGAATGCTGTCGGTCTTTTGACCCTTTCAAGGGATCGCTGAACCTACAACAAGATGTGTGCCAGTTCAGGCCTTGGCGCGGAACAACACACTGTTCGCATCGCTGAGGCTTTCAGCCAGTTTCAGGATTTCCGCGTTTGGAATCTGTCTGACCACTTCACCGGAATCACTTTCAATGACCTTGACGATGACTCTACCCGACCCTTCCTCGATCGAGAACTCCAGATTGCGCTGGACCGAATGGAAGAACTTCTGGATGTCTTCAGCGGCAGCTTTCACCTTCGCTTCTTCCTGAGCCGCTTCGTCCTTGAGCTTCGAGCCTTTACTTTCGGCCGACGCAGCCACGGGCTGTTCGGAGGGTTTATCAACAGGCTTTTCCGCCGCCGGAGCAGCGCTGGCCGGTGGAACGGCCGGATAAGAAACGTTCAGCTTTACACTCATATCCATGACCATCACCTCTGAAAGTAAAAAAGCGAGAGAGCACCGTTAAGCACTCCCCCGCCAAACTCATTCCGATATTACTGAAGCAGCTTCAGTACAGCGGATGGCAGCTGGTTAGCCTGAGCCAGAACAGAGGTGGAAGCCTGTTGCAGGGTCTGCTGCTTGGTCAGCTGTGCAGTTTCAGCAGCGAAGTCGGTATCTTGTACGCGACCCAGTGCAGCACTGGCGTTTTCGTTGATGTTCTGCAGGTTGGAGATGGTGCTGGTCAGACGGTTTTGTGCAGCACCGAGGTCAGCACGAGTCGAGTTGATGGTCGACAGAGCCGAGTCGATCGCGTCCATTGCAGCAGAGAAAGCAGTCTCGGCAGCAGCGCTGTCGGAACCACCGATGGTGATTGCCGAACCAACGCCCAGGGTGTCAGCGTCGAAGCTGGCGCTCAGGGTCAGAGTGATCTGGTTGGACTCGCCAGTGTTGGAACCGACCTGGAAAGTCATGGTGCTGGCAGTACCGTCGATCAGGTTCTTGCCGTTCAGGTTGGTGCTGTTGGCGATACGGGTCAGCTCTTCACTCATCTGAGTGAATTCTTTGTTCAGAGCGGTACGATCGCTTTCGCTGTTGCTATCGTTACGGGACTGAACAGCCAGTTCACGCATACGCTGCAGAATGTTGGTCGACTCTTGCAGAGCGCCTTCAGCGGTCTGAGCGATCGAGATACCGTCGTTGGCGTTCTTGATAGCCATGGTCTGACCACGGATCTGCGAAGTGATGCGGGTAGCGATCTGCAGGCCAGCGGCGTCGTCTTTGGCGCTGTTGATTTTCAGGCCGGAAGACAGGCGGGTCATCGAAGTCGACAGAGCGTCAGACGCCTTGCTCAGGTTCTTCTGAACGTTCAAGGATGCAACGTTGGTGTTTACTGTTAAAGCCATGATGAATTCCTCGTTGGTTTGGGTACTACGTGGCTTCCCGGCCCCTGCAATCGCCGGGTGTGCCTAGAGAACCTTCGTAATAGTTATCGTCGCGGTGGCAGGTTGCTTGAGCGTTTTTTTTAAATAATTTGCTAGCAGACTGCCACCCCTTGTAAATCAAGGGCTTGGCGCGAAAACGACCGAGGAATGGCGTCAATAAAACGTGTGCTTTATAGAGGGAAAAACCGGAAAGATCAGAGCAGGAACGGGAATCGGGGCAGGAGCGAGCTTGCCTGCGACAGTGCGGCTCGCGGCCCTACAGGCTGTGACTGTTCCGGCCTTCGCGCTCTTACAGGCATCGAGGCAGATTTGCAGGAGGCAGCTTGCTGGCGACGGCTGCGTTCAGGCCCGTAGATTTGCTGCGACTTTACCGGCCTTGTCGCGAGCAGGCTCCCTCCCACCGGAGAGCGGCGTATCGCCTACGCCCAAGCTCCCGCAGGGCTGCTTCACGCCCGATAGATAATCGCCGAACCCCAGGACAGGCCGACGCCGAAGCCGCTCAACGCAACACGCTTGAACGAAGAACCAAGCACGTGCTTCTCGATCAGCAGCGGAATGCTGGACGATACCGTGTTGCCGGTCTCGACCATGTCCTTGAGAAACTTCTCCGGCTTGTCTTCGAAGCGTCGGGCGACGGCGTCGACGATTGCGGCGCTGCCCTGGTGGATGCAGAACGCATCGATGTCATCCGGCTGCAGACCGGACTCCCCGAGCAGTTCGTGCAAATGCGCCGGGACCTTCACCAGGGCGAAGTTGAATACCTGTCGGCCGTTCATGAAGAACACGCCGTTGCTCACCTTCAGATGTGGCGCGCCGGACCCGTCGGTGCCGAATTTCGCCTTGCCCAGCAGCCATGGAGCGTCTTCGCCCATCCAGGTAGCGGTAGCGGCGTCGCCGAACAGCATGGTGGTGTTGCGGTCTTCAGGGTCGACGATCTTGGAGTACGGATCAGCCGTGATCAGCAGGCCGTTCTTCAGACCCGCCGCTTCCATGAAGCCCTTGATCGCGTAGATCCCATAGACGTAGCCCGAGCAACCCAGAGAAATATCGAAGGCCGCCACATTGGTCGACAGACCCAGCTTGTCCTGGACGATGGCTGCGGTGTGCGGCAGGCCTTCCTCGTCGCCGTTCTGGGTGACGACGATCAGCACGTCGATGTCTTCACGCTTGAGCTGGGGATTGTTGGCAAACAGCACGTTCGCGGCTTCAACACACAGATCCGAGGTTTCCTGGGTGTCTTCCTTGCGCGGCAGGAAGGTGGAGCCAATCTTCCCGAGAATGAATTCTTCATCCTTGCCGAATTTGGCGCCCTGAGCGTAGTTATCCACGCCTGCGGTGGGCACGTAACTCGCTATGCTTTTTATGCCAATCATCATGGCTTCCCGATTAGTAAACAGGTCAATGTTCGTCCCAAAATGATCAGGGCGCTACCGAATGGAGGTGTTTTGCGGACATTTTCTAGGGCTTGGGCCTGAATAGGCAAGCCGGGCGAACGTCGATCCCCGCAGCACGATACAGTGAAGATGCACGTTATGACCCGCAGGTCACTCTCGGGGCGCGTTTTGTTTGGCTCTCGGGACGGGATGAGGCTGGTCGAGGGTGACCTGCCAATGCGGCGGCAAATCCCGCGAACCGCCCCCTGCAAGGGGACGGACCGCCGGATGCGTGAGGCTCAGAACTCGACGAGGGTGAAACCTGCGCCGCTGAGGGAGAAGTTTTTGCTGTAAGCCTCATCCTGCTCGAATCGGCCCGACCACTTGTCGATCAGCGCGCGGCGCGTTTCGTCATCGGCCTGTACCAGCCCGCTGTGCACCACTTGAACATGCGGAGTCCAGACCGTCAGGTAACCGTTCTGAGCCGCCTTCAGGCAAAGATCCACATCCGCCAGACTCTCGCCGAACGCAACTTCGTCCAGCCCGCCCACTGCATCGAACAACTCTTTGCCGATCATCAGGCATGCCGCCGACACGGCTGAACAATTCTGCTCGACGACCAGGCGATGCATATAGCCTCGCGAGCGCTTCGACTCACCGACGAACGCCGACCCGACACTACCGTTGAAGCCCAGAACCAGGCCGGCCTGAGTCACGCTGCCTTCACGGTCGATCAGCTTGACGCCAACCACACCCACCTCAGGGCGCTGCGCCTGGTTGAGCATTGATTCGATCCAGCCGACGTTGACGATCTGGCTTTCGGCGTCCAGCAGAATCAGGTACTCACCCTTGGCTTCGCGACTCACCAAGTTGCGCAACGCAGCCGGACTGATCCGCGAGTCGGCCTTGAACACCCGAATGCGACTCGAAGCCTGCTGTTGCTGGTCCAGCCATTGCAGCAGTTCCGCAGAGCTGCTGCAGTTGTCGCCGATGAGAATTTCATAACGCCCGTAACGTGTGCGCTGCAATACGCTTTGCAGACAGCGCTGCAGATCGGCGAGGTTGTCCTGGCTATGCAGGATAATCGAGACCATCGGCCGGCTGGTGTGACGGTAGTCGATCTTGTAGGTTCCAGGCAGCGCGGAATTGACCTCCGCTTGATAGCCGCGCTGGCCAAGATGACGCGTCAATGCTTTTTGTTCGGCTTCATTGACCTCAAGCTGTGGCGCTTCGCAGATCACGACCGGCTCGCTGAGGTGAGCGAGACCGTTCATGCCGCCCTGCTCGATCAGACGCAGCAACAGGTCAAATTCAAGCGCCTTGTCGAACTCCTTGGCGTAGCCGCCCGCTTCCACCAGCAGCTCGCGACGGATCAACCAGTGCCGGGCCATCAGCGCAGGCACACTTTGCAGCAGGTCAAGGTTGAAACCCGGGCGGAACAACGGCGTCAGCGTGCCATCGGCCTGACGATGGATCTCGTCGATGGCCACTGCGCGGCACTGCGGCGCATCGGCCAGTTCGAGGCTGGCCAGCAACAGGCCGCTCTTGGTGAACTGCTCGCCGGCGTGCGCCAGCATCAGCCAGTCGCTCGGAGACTGCTTGACCACCTGATTGATCCGGTCGACGTAATTGTTTTCAGTGACCTTCACGAAATGCAGGGTGTTCTGCAGCGTAGTGACCGCCGGGAGCTCGCCGGTGGTGAAAACCACCACCTTGAACGCCTTGTAGTGGCTGTTCATGAGGCTGTCGAAGGTGATCTGCAGCTTGAAAATATCAGCTTCCAGGTCCAGCAACAGGATGCCAATCTGCGAGCCACCTGGCTGTTTGGCCAGCCTGGCGCTGTATTTTTTCAGCTCGAACGCGTTCGGGTTACGGCTGTCGAGCCAGTTGAGCAGCCGGCCGGACGGCATACCGTCAAGCAGCTTGCCGTTGTCCTGGGACGAAACCGCCTGAAGGCGCTGTGCCCACCCTGCCAGTCGCTGGGTTTCTTCTTCGTCTTCAGCGGACTTGCTCAATTCTTCGGCCAGGCTCTGCACGACACCCAGATTGAACGCGTAAATGCCATACGCCTGCCACAACCGGTTCTTGTACGTGTCGGCATCAGGATTCAACTGCACGCGGGTCAGCTCGGCCTGCTTGAGCAAAGCGCCTTCCAGCTCCTGAAGCTGAACACGACCGGCTGGCATCGCGTGAACCAGAAACTCGATCTTTGCCAGCTCATCGAACAGCGGCTGATTGTAGAAAGGCAATTCCACGAACTGTCGCGGCTCGAATCGCGGCTCCGATTGCTCGAACGCGACATTCCACTGCGACTTGACCAGCGTCTCCTTGCCTTGAAACGGCTGGGTTTCAAGACTTTCAGCCATGGCCTGCAAGCCAGCAAGAATCTGCGCCCTGCCCTCATCGACGGAAACGCCCGGCACGTTGGCAAGCGCAGTCAGCAAGTTTTGGGCGAAGCCTTCACGGCCCGCGGTGGCTTTCGGGTCCTTGTGGCTCAGAGCCGCGTGCAGTGCCGAGCAATAACGTACGTGCTCGTTTTCGCTGGCCAGCAGATGCAGCGCATAAGGAAGCTGCAGGATGCGCAGTTTCGCTGAGACTGCCAGAAAGCTCATCTGGCCGATCTCTTGCCAGTGCAGCTCGGTGTCTTGCGGCAGGGACGCGAACCACTGTCGCGCCAACGCGGTACGCGTCACGGCGTTGAGCAGCGAAATGCTCTGGCCCAGGAACCCGACAAGACGTTGCAGCGAATGATCATCCGAATGATCTTCTGCGACCTTGCGATCACGACGCAGGTAGTCGACATGATCGACGTGCGCCTGATAGCTCAGGCTGTAGCCCTGGCAAGCGCCGTATTCGTCATGGTCTTCGAGAAAACCCAGCGCCTCGTGCAGCGCGGGCTTGAGCAGAAAACTGCTGACATCGGCATACGTCACGAACGGCGTTTCGACCTGCTCAACACCCAAGGCAATCCGCGCGCTGAGGCTGGCGTCCACCAGGTCGGCGCGGTGCAGGTAATGGATGCCAGCGGTGCTGGCGATTTCATTGTCCGCTTGCGGCGAAGTATCCAGAACGCTGATGGTGAATGGAAAGTCGCTGTAGTACTTCAACGCGCGGCGCAGGAAGTCCGGCTGATCCTGGGCCAGCAACACCAAGGTCAGGCGCTGATTCATGGGCGTAGCGACGTTCCCGATTGCGTTTTGCATAGTCTTTCCTTGGCAAACCTTGGCACGCTCAACCTACGGCATGGATGCAGCAGCGTTGGAGCAGGTGCAAATTCATGACCGCTCCAGCGGTGCATCCGCTGGAGCGCGTTCAATTACAACTCGATCAATCCGGCAGCCAGCCATTGGCCCAGTACTGCAGGTTTTCTCCGCGCAGCATGAAGTCACGCAGCACCGCCTCACGCAGTTCATCCCCCATACGATAGCTGGCATTGGGGTCGGACAGGTGCATGCGAATCGCCTGCAGCCATTCCTGCGGGCTGTTGCTGTATATCCGGGTCGCCGGCAAGTGGCCGCGATAGGCCTCGGTATCCGAGCAGATCACCGGGTAACCACAGGCACCGTATTCCAGCAGTCGCAGGTTGCTTTTGCAGTCGTTGAAAATATGGAATTCCAGCGGCGCCAACGCCAGATCCAGGTTCAGGCTCGCCAGCTTGGCCGGATAGGTTTGCAGGCTCACGGCCGTGTGGAATTCGTGAATGTAGGGCCTGAGCAGGTCCGGGCACATGCCGAAGAACACCCACTCGACTTCATCCGCCAGCTCGCGAACCACATCGACAATCAGCTCCAGGTCGCCGCGGTGACTGGTGCCGCCGCCCCAGCCGATGCGCGGCTTGGACGAACTGCGGCGCTTGCTCTTGAGGTTGCTCCACAAGTGCGGGGCGAGCATGTTCGGCACCACGCGAATGTCGCTGTGCATGCTCGACAAGGCCTGCGCCAGCGGGTGCGTCGAAACCACGACCCGATCACACAGCCCGATGCCCTTGCGCAGCATGGCGGCGATGTTATCCGGCATATTGCGGCGGTGTTCGTTACGCTCCGGTACGTCGGCGATGTAGTCGTCGAGTTCGAAAATACGCATGGCGCTCGACAGGTTCTTGACCTGAACGATATCCGGCACCTTGGCCTCGGTGTAGCGGCCCTGGAAGACGATCACGTCCGGCGACTGGCGCTCGATTTCAACAATCGATGGCGACTCGTAGGTCATCCGCCCGATGATCCGCCCTGCGGCTGACAGCTCGATCAAAGGCTGACTGAGCCGATAGTGACCGACCGCCGAGGAGTTGACCGCCATACCGAGGATTGACGGCAGGTGCCGGGTGCAGAACGGGTTCCATCCAGCCTGCAGGCCGGGGTCAAGGTGAAATGCTTTCGCTTCACCGAGGCTCAGGTTGGGGTTGTACGCCGGATCGCGTGCGATCTGCGGCAGCCAGCGGCGGTAGAACGCCAGCTGCTCGTTGTCCAGATCTTCGCGCGAAGCGGCGGAGCGCGGCGCTGCGGACGGCTCGGCGAGGGCCACCGACGCATACGGCGTACACACTACCAGCCAGCCATCGCGACCGGCGCGCATGCACAGATCCAGATCCTGGAGACCCTGAGTGAAGGTCGCGCCGTCCATTTCACCGACAGACTCGAACACCTCGCGGCGCACCATCAGGCAGTTGCCGCTGACCACGCTCCAGTTCTGCGTCAACTGCATGCGCTGCATATAGCCGCCCGCGCCTGCGCTGGTGTTGAGGAACGGTTTGCCGGCGATGCCTTCCATGCCCAGCACCATGCCTGCATACAGCACGCTGCCTTGGGCGTTGAGAATGCGCGGCCCGACGATGCCCACTTCAGGACGCTGGGCGTGGTTGAGCAATTCTTCCAGCCAGTCGGCCTGCAGAATCAACGCATGCGGGCTGAGCATCACCAGATACTCACCACGAGCCTGTGCGGCGGCGAAGTTCTGGGTGGCGGCTTCGTTGGTCGGCTGAGGTGCACTGAGCACGCGCAGCTTGTCGCTGTTGAGCTGCGCCATGGCGGCAAACCAGTCGCGGGCTTCGGGGCTCTCGCTGGCCCGGTCGACCAGCAGCACTTCGTAATTCACATAGCTGGACTTGCTCAGCAGGCTATCGACGCAACGCTCAAGCGCGGCCAGTTGATCCTTGGTGCTGATGATGATCGACACCAGCGGCTGACTGTCGTGAAGGTATTCGACGCGATTGATCAGCGGCAGCTGGTCCCGATGGATAATGTGCGGCCGGCCGATGCGTTGCAGGTGAGCGGCCACCACCGGCGCGTTCTGCTCGACCACGTCCGGCAGCGACAACCACTGGGCGAACGACAGCTGCGATTCGACCTGAACCTCGGCAATGTGCTCGATGGTCTGCGGTCCGGCGGTTTCCAACAGACGCCAGATCACGTCATGAGGCGCCAGCTCTTTGAATTGCGGGTCGAAACCGCCCAGCTCGATGACCTGCTGGCGATCGAACGCCAGCGCGCGCCCGACGTAGGGGTAAGCACGCAGCAAGTCCAGATTGAAGTCGGGCTTGAAGATCGGCTCGTAGGATTTCTCTACGTCGAACGCGCCCTCGTCGCTGTACACGCAGCGCAGGCCACGCACCTGCGCGACATGCTCGGCCAGCACCAGCAGCGCCGCCTGGGTCAATCGATCGCCGGCGCGCAACAGGTAGACCCAGTCGGCACCTTCGAGCAGCGGCAATGCTTCGTTGAGCTGCGCGGCCCAATTGTCTTGCAACGGCAGGCGCAGGACCTGTGGGTCCTCGACTCTGGCGGCAGTGGTCATCACCACCACCGAATGCGCGGCGTAGTTCTGTTCGGCAAGACTGTCGAGGGTGATCTGCAGGGCTTCGGTATTGCCCTGAGGGTCAATGATCAGCGGCACGATCCGTGGCTGCCATGCCCAACTGGCAATGCGCTTTTCAATCAGCTTGTGCTCGGAGGCGGCAAAGCGACGGCAGGACAACCATTGCCCATAGAGCTCGGCAAAGCTCTCGCTTTCGCTGCCGACCCTGCTGCGCATGACGCCCTGCCGGTTGGCCATGACGCCGTACAGACCGACTTCGTCCCAGTCGTGGGACAGGCCCTCGACCTTGCGTAACGGCAGAAAGCGCACCCAGCCTTGAGCGGGAGCCTGCTCGCCGCTGCGCGCCTTGAGCATCTCGTTGAGCCAGCCCCATTCGGTGGTCGCCTTCTGGTACATGTCCGGCTGGCTGCTGAAACGGCCAGGGTGCATCCGCTCCGTGCTGTCGACGCTGTTGAGCGCGACCAGATTGCCGCGACGCATCAGGCAGATGAACAGAGCGAAGTCCAGCAAAGCGACAAACCCCTGCCCCGGCTGGGCCAGAGACGGCAGATAGTCCTGTACGTCGCTGCGACGCATCAGCGCGCCACTGAAACCACCCAGGTAATTGCGCGGCGTCTTCTCGAAGATCGCCAGCATGTCCTCGCCTTTGAACAAGGCGTCGTACGGCACCAGCCCGACGTTCTCCATCCGGGCCGGCAGCACATAGTCATCCACATCGACCAGATAGCGACGGCTTACCACCAGCCGTGCATCTTCATGCTGATCCAGCACCTGCGCCTGGCGCGCGACGCAGTAACTGTACAGACGGTCGTCATCGCACAGAAACTTGATGTACTCGCCCTGTGCCAGTTCCAGGCATTGCAGCAGATTGTTCTGAAAACCCAGGCGATGCGGGTTAGCGACGTAGCGCGCGATTTCGCTGTCGGCAGGCACCGTCTCGTCGAAGATAGTCTTGATTTCGGCGGTGCGACTGTCGTCGCAAACGATGATTTCAAGATTTTCGTAGGACTGATCAAGCGCGCTTTGCAGCGCGACGCGGAAGAAGCCGGGGTTGAGCGCGGGGATGACGATGCTGACGAGGGGGGCTGATTTCACAGTACGAACTCACGACCGGCGGGAAACCAGCCGGTCGGATGGCTCCCCTCACCGCTAAGAAAAAGACAACCTGCGTTGTGCGTCAGGCCTACAGCTGGCTGAAAAGGTTCAACCGGGACAGCTGGGTAAACACCATTTGCGAGGCTTCGAGCATGGTTTTTTGCAGTTGCAGGCGGGTGGATGCCTCAATCACGTCGGCCTTGACGTAGCTGTCGGACTCGTTGGTGTTATTGCCCATCAGCAGATCGTTGGTGGTGTCCTGCGCGCCAGCGGCCACCTGGCGCGCACCGCCGGCGGAAATAGCCGTGGACACCTGCTCCAGACTGCTCGACACGTTGCCAAGCGCTGACGTCAGCGCCGCGTTGAGTTGCTGGGTCTTGACCAGATCGCCATCGGTCGGTGTGTTGAGCACGTTGATAATGTTGGTCAGTGTGTTGAGGATGTTCTCTGTCTGGTGCGTGCCGCCCTGAACCAGGAACGTGTCGCCATCGGCAGGCGGGCCACCGGCGATGGTGAACTCGACGCCCGCAGCCTTGACCACTGAACCGGTCACCACACCTGCAGCGACCGGCGAGTTACCGGCGGTGTACGGCGAGGCATACAGCTCGTAACCGTTGGTGCTCGAATACTTGAGCACGGCGCCGGTGGTCGGGAATACGTTGTTGTAGGCGGTCTTGTCAGCTGCCGAAGTGCCTACCGCAGCGCCGCTGACGGTGGTGGCGGACGGGTTGCCGGGGCTGCGCGCCACAGTGATGCTGTCCGGCGTCGAGGCCAGCTGGTAGCTGCGGCCGGTCAACGCGGTGTTCGCCGCAGCGGGGGTTGCCTTGTCGGCGTCGCCCAGGTTCAGGTTCAGCTTCAGCTCCACGCCACGGAAGGTGAAGGTCTGGTCGGCAAAGGTGGTGTAATCCATCTTGCCGGCGTTGGACGCATCGACAGTCACATCGTTGGGCGGCGTAGCGCCGTCGGTGATGCGGAATTCGGTGGCGCTGATGAACGTCAACGAGTACGGCTCGCCGCTCTGATAACTGGAATTGTAGGTGTTGGTCGATTGCACCAGCCCACCGGACAGCGTCACCTTGCCGTCGTCGGTTGCGGGAGATATCAGGGTCGAAGACGTGCGCGTCGTATTGAGCGCCTGTTCGAATGCCTCGAACCCGGTGGTTCCGGCCGCCAGCTTCAGGCCGTCACCCACCGCCAGGGTCGGCGCATTCTGGTCGCCGTTATAGCTGTAAGTACCATCGGCATTCATCGAATAAGGCGCGGTCGACGACTTGGAGCCCGAGAACATGTACTGGCCGTTGGAATCCTGACTGTTCATCAGGCCCAGAATGTTTTTCTGCAATTCCCGCAGTTCACCGGCCGTGGAAATACGGTCCTTGTCGGTGTAGGAACCGTTGCCGGCCTTGAGGACCAGATCACGGGCGGCCAGGATCGAATCCTGAATGCTCTTGAGCGCCGTCTCAGTGTTGTTGACGTTGGTGTTGATGGTGCTGATGTTCGACTTGTACTGGGTCAGCATCGAGTTCTGCTGAGCCAGTTGCAAGACGCGCGCAGCACCAACAGGATCATCCGCGGCGGTGTTGAGCTTGGTTTCGCTCGCAACTTCCTGGCTGGTCTTCACGACATTCGCGTAGTTACGCTGATAGTTGGCGGTCGAGGCTTCGTAGAACTGGGAAGTTGAAATACGCATGGCTCACGACTCCTTAAAGGCTGTTGATCAGCGTGCTGAAAATGGTCTGCGCCGCCTTGATGATCTGCGACGACGCGGTGTAGTACTGCTGATACTTGATCAGGTTGGCGGCTTCTTCGTCCAGCGACACGCCGGAAACCGAATCGCGAGCCGCCTTGGCCTGGGCCACCACGGCTTCCGTGGCGGTCACATCGCTCTTGCCCTGGGCGGCACGGGTGCCGACCGCCGAAGTCAGGTCGGCATAGGTGCCGGACAGGCTGGTGCCCACGCCGCCGTTGGTCACGCCAACGGTCTTGGCGGTCTGCAAGGCAACGGCGGCCGTGGCATTGCGGTTGTCCGAGGAACCCGCGCCGGTCAGGCCTACCGAGAACGTGTCATTAACCTGCGGCGTGCCGGAAATGCTCATCTCGAAATCGAACGAGGCCGTGCTGCTAGGCGTGGTGGAAGTGTCGGTGTAGCCCACGCTGAGTTTCAGGTTGTTGCTCTGGCCCTGAATGATGCTGCCGGTGATGGCGTTGCCATTCTTGTCCAGTACCGCCGCGCCTTTCGAGTCGAGCAGCTGATAGCTCTGCACGCCGTTGGTGGCCGCGCCCATCACCAGACGCATCGGCGTAGAATCCTTGAGCGCATTGCGCAGGTCCAGCGTCTTGGTCGGGTTGTAGATATCGGTCTTAGTGGTCAGCACCGGCTGGGTGAAGCCACCGGTACCGGAGTTGCTCGCACCGGCCGTGGCGGTCAGCGGCGCGGCGGCGGCGATATCCTTGGGATCGGTCAGAGCCACGGACATGCCCGAAGCGCCGTTGCGCGTCGGAGTCACTTTGAAACTGTCGCCGGCCGTCACTGCCGCGCCATTGAGGCTCATGGAGAAGCCTTCGAAGGTCTTGGGCGGGTTGTCGCTCAGCTTGCCGACGCCGACGCTTTCGCCATTGGGCAGGCGGCGCACGGTGAAGTTGTCCGAGTCACTGAAGGTGACTTCGTAATCGCTGGCTTCGAGCCTGGTGGTGTCCTTGATGGTCACGTTCAGGTTGCCCGAGCCCAGGCTGTTGGTCAGGCTGCCAATACTGCGCTGGCTGATCTGCTCGGCGCTGTTGATGTTGTTGAACAGCGCGGTGCCGAAGTTGCCCTTGCTGTCGATACCCTGGCTCAACTGGGTGTTGATCTGGTCGTTCATGACCATGGCCATGCGGCCCAGTTCATTGGTGGCAGGCACCAGCACTTCGGAGCGGTAACGCAGCAGGCCGCCGATCGAGCCGCCGGTGACGACCGAGGTCACATCGGTCTGAGTCTGGCCGTAAGCGATCTGCACGCTGTATTGCAGCGGGTCAGCCGCGCTCGGCGTCGCGGACATCTTGTACGATGTCGCGCCGCTGACCAGCGACTGGCCGGTGCCGGTGTAGATGTCGTAGTTGCCGTTGTTCTCGACCACTTTCACACCGACCAGCTCGTTGAGCTTGCGCACGGCTTCATTGCGCGAGTCGAGCAGGCTGTTGGGGCTGGTGTTGCCGGCCGACGCCTGGGTGATCTGCTTGTTGAGGCTGGCGATGGTGCTCGTCAGCTCGTTCGCCTGACCTGTGTAGGTGGTGAGTTGGGCGTTGACGTTCTCGTTCTGCGAAGACAGCTGCGCCGACACCGAGTTGAAACGTGCTGCCAGAGCCGAAGCCTGGGTCAGGAACGCCGAGCGCTCAGCCGACTGGGTCGGGTTGGTCGCAATGCCCTGCAGGTTGTTGAAGAACTTTGTCAGTTGCGCGGCAACACCGGAGGTGCTGTCGGACAGCAGCGTATCGGTCTTGCTGGCCTGCCCGGAATAGGCGACGGCATCGGCCTTCAGCGCGGTGCCGGATTGCAATTGGGCGTCGAGGTAGCTGTTGTAGATACGACGCACGTCGGACAGCGTGGTCCCGGTGCCGATGTAGCCGACACCCAGACCGATGTTGATCTGCGCCGAAGCCGTGGTCATTACCTGCTGACGCGAGTACCCAGCGGTGTCCACGTTGGCCGTGTTGTTACCGATGGTGTTGATCGCGGCATTACTGGCGGTAATGCCCGAAAGCCCAATTGAAATCAGCGACATGATTAAAACCTTATAAAGTCGTGGAAGAGCCCGCCGCGGCGGCGTAGGTCTCGTAACTCTTCATCTGCTTCGCGATCTGCGAGATTTTGCTGGCGTAGTCCGGGTCAGTGGCGTAGCCGGCCTTCTGCAACTCTTTTACAAACTGTTCCGGTTTATCGGCCGAATTGATCACTTCTTTATAACGATTGTTGTTCTGCAACAGGCTGACCAGGTCGTGGAAGCTGTCGGCGTACGAATCGTAGGAACGGAAGTCCGCCGTCTCCTTGACCATCTTGCCGTCGCGGAACTCGCTGGTGATCGCGCGCGCTTCTGCGCCCTTCCAGCTGCCCATCGCCTTGATACCGAACAGGTTGTGGCTGCTGCTGCCGTCTTGCGAACGCATGATGGATTTGCCCCAGCCGGTTTCCAGCGCGGCCTGAGCCACCAGCATGACCGGGTCGACGCCGATGCGCGCAGCCGCTTCCTTGGCCAGCGGCAACATGGTCGCCACGAACTGGTCGGCGTTGCCGAAGGCTTTCTTGGCCGGTGCCAGCGGCGGCTGGGCCATGGAGCGCACGCGCTCCGGCGCCGGCGCCAGGTTCGGGTCCATGGTCCAGTCGCCGTTGCCGCCGGTAGCGGCAACCGTTGCACCCGGTGCGTTGGCCGCAACGGCCGGTGCCTTGGCAGCATGGGTAGCAGCTGACGGCACGATGCCGGCCAGCAGACGATCAGTCAGCTTGCTTGGCAACGACAGACGACGCGCATTGAGCGCCGCCATGTCGTTGCGACCGTCGACGGCCGCACTGCCAGCCGCCTGATCGGCAGCCGCGGAACGAGTCGCCCACAACGGACGCTGGTAAACGCTGCCCGCCAGACCGGTTTTGGCCGCTGCGTCATCCGCCGGGGCAGCCGGTGTTTCGGCCGCAGGCGCGTGGCTGATGCCCTTGTCCTTCGACAATTGGCGCATCAGCACGTCCTGCAGGCCGATGCCGTTCGCGCGGGTCGAGAGCGTCACCGCCAACTGCTGGTCATACATGTCCTGATACTGCCGCGTTGCCGCGGTGTTCATCGGGTTGTCCTTGGCCAGCACTTCGTTGGCCGAACGCATAGCCTTCAGCATCTGGCTGACAAACAGCGACTCGAACTCCTGGGCAACCTTCTTGAGGTTTTCCTTGCTGTCCTTGTCGCCGTGCTTCAGCGAAGACAATCGGTTGATATCGGTGTATGCACCCGAATCCGCCGCTGTGGAAATTCCGCCCTTGGGCATATCCATGCTCGACTCCTCAGATCACGATCAGGTCGGCTTGCAGCGCGCCGGCCTGTTTCAATGCTTCAAGAATCGCCATCAGGTCACCGGGCGCAGCGCCCACCTGATTGACCGCACGCACGATTTCGTCAAGCGTGGTACCGGGACCGAACTTGAACATCGGTTTCATTTCCTGCTCGGCGTTGACACGCGAACGCGGCACGACAGCGGTCTGGCCGTTGGACAGCGGACCTGGCTGGCTGACAATCGGGTCTTCGGTGATAGTCACGGTCAGGCTGCCGTGGGTAACCGCCGCTGGCGATACCTTGACGTTCTGGCCGATGACGATAGTGCCGGTACGCGAGTTGATAATGACCTTCGCCGCCGTCTGGCCCGGATCGATTTCCAGGTTTTCCAGAATCGACAGATAGTCGACGCGCTGACCCGGATCCAGAGGCGCGGTCACGCGCACCGAACCGCCGTCCAGCGCTTGCGCAACGCCTGGGCCAAGCATGTCGTTGATCTTGTCGACGACACGTTTGGCGGTAGTGAAATCGGAACGGTTCAGGTTCAGCGTCAGCGTGTTGCCCTGGTTGAAACCACTCGGCACCGCGCGCTCGACCGAAGCACCGCCAGGAATCCGGCCGGACGACGGAACGTTGACGGTGATTTTCGAGCCGTCACGGCCTTCAGCGTCAAAACCGCCGACGACCAGGTTCCCCTGAGCGATGGCGTAAACGTTGCCGTCGACACCTTTGAGCGGGGTCATCAGCAGCGCACCGCCGCGCAGGCTTTTGGAGTTACCGATCGAGGAAACGGTGATGTCGACCGTCTGACCAGGCTTGGCGAACGCCGGCAGATCGGCATACACGGCAACCGCCGCCACGTTCTTGAGCTGCACAGTGCCAGACCCTGCCGGCACCTTGATACCGAACTGGGACAGCATGTTGTTGAAGGTCTGCAGGGTAAACGGCGTCTGGGTGGTCTGGTCACCCGTGCCGTTGAGCCCCACCACCAGGCCGTAACCGATCAATTGGTTGGCCCGCACGCCGGAAATGCTGGCGATATCCTTCAGACGCTCGGCGTGGGCGCCGAACGCTGCAGTCAACAACAAGGTGGCGGCTATCAGTTGCTTGAACTTGGTCATGTCTATCCCGCGATCAGAAAGGGAACAACGGGCTGAGGAAGAACCGGTCGAACCAGCCAGGCTGGCTGGTATCGGCGAACGCTCCGGTCCCTGAATAGGTGATGCGGGCGTCGGCGATACGTGTGGACGACACAGTATTGTCAGTTGCAATGTCATCTGCACGAATCAGGCCAGCAATGCGTACCAGTTCGTCGCCTGTATTGAGCGTCATCCATTTTTCGCCGCGCACGGCCAGAATGCCGTTGGGCAATACGTCGGCCACGGTCACGGTGACCGAACCGGTCAGGCTGTTGCTTTGCGCAGCCTGAGCGTCGCCAGAGCTTTCGCGGTTACCGGAGTAACCAGCGTTCAGACTCAGGTCCCCGCCGCCGATCGGGTTATTGGTGGTCAGCCCCGAACCGAACAGCGAGGTCAGGCCGATCCTGTTGGTGCTGTCCTTGCTGAGATCGGAACTCGAAGCCTTGCTGGCCGCCATCCGCTCGGACAGGGTGATCGTAATGATGTCGCCGACACGGAACGCCTTGCGGTCGCCGTAGAGGTTCTGCTCGAAACCCGCCTGGTAGATCGCGCCATTGTTGGCAGCAGCCGACATGGGCGTGCGCGGCAACACCGGAGCGTAGTAAGGGTCGTTGGGCTTGGCGGAAGGCGCCACGCAACCGGTGAGCAGGGCAATGCCGCACAGGGAAACGATCGATACCGAAAAACGCAGAATGCTTGGGCGTTTCATGACACTTAAAACCTCGCGGTGTAGCAGGCGCTGTTCAAGGCGCCCCTTCGGATTGAGCAGAGACATCAGGGCCTTACAGGTTTTGCGTCAGGTTCTGCAGCATCTGGTCGGCAGTCGAGATCACTTTGGAGTTCATCTCGTACGCGCGCTGGGTAGTGATCATGTTGACCAGTTCTTCCACGGTGCTGACGTTGGAGTTTTCCAGGGTGTTCTGCAGGGTCGGACCCAGGCCGTTCAGGCCGGGAGTGCCGATCTGCGGCGCGCCGCTTGAACCGGTTTCCAGATACAGGTTGCCACCGATGGCCTGCAGGCCGGCCGGGTTGATGAAGTCGGCGGTCTGGATGTTGCCGATGATCTGCGGAGTGGCCGCAGCACCTGGCAAGGTGACCGATACAGTACCGTCCTGACCCACAGTGAAAGTCTGGGCGTTTTGCGGAACGACAATGGCCGGCTCCAGCGCGTAGCCGTTGGCAGTCACGATCTGACCGTTGGCATCCAGGTGGAAGGTACCGTCGCGGCTGTAGGCCACGGTGCCGTCAGGCTGGGTGATCTGGAAGAAACCACGACCGTTGACGGCCATGTCCAGCGGGTTGTTGGTGGTCTGCAGGCTACCGGCAGTGAAGTTCTTCTGAGTGCCGACGATGCGCACACCGGTACCCAGTTGCAGGCCCGACGGCAACTCGCTGTCCTGGGTGGACTGGGCACCCGGCTGACGCTTGATCTGGTACAGCAGGTCCTGAAACTCGGCGCGGTCGCTCTTGAAACCCGTGGTCGACACGTTCGCCAGGTTGTTGGAGATCGTGGTCAGGTTGGTGTCTTGAGCGGCAAGACCGGTTTTGGCAACGTACAGTGCAGGAAGCATTCGTTTTTCTCCTCAAGCGCCGGTTTGTCGGCGCAAGCTATCAATGGTTAGCCAATCTGCAAGACGCGAGCCATGGCCTGATCGTCTTCTTCGGCGGTCTTCATCATCTTGACGTGCAGTTCGAACTGACGAGCCAGGTTCAGCACCGAGGTCATTTCCTCGACGGCATTGACGTTGCTCGCTTGCAGGAAACCGGACTCGACCTGCACGTTGGCGTCGGCAGGGGCCGGCTGCCCGCTCTTGGTGTGGATCAGGCCGTCAGGGCCTTTTTCCATGGTGTTCAGATCAGGGTTGACCAGCTTGATGCGGTCGACCTGGGCCATTACCTGCGGACTCTCGCCGGAGGAGCGAATGCTGATGGTGCCGTCTGCGCCAATCTCGATCTGCTGCTGAGGCGGCACGGCAATAGGACCGCCGTTGCCCATAACCGGCAAACCGCTGCCGTCGCGCAACACGCCAAGCGCGTCGATATTCATGCCGGAACTGCGGGTATAAGCCTCGCCACCGTCGGCGGTCTGGACCGCGATCCAGCCCTCGCCCTTGATGGCGATGTCCAGTTCACGGCCGGTCTCGACCATTGCGCCGCCGGAAAAATCGGTACCCGGACGCTCGGTCATGGCATAGGCACGCGACGGCATGACCTCGCCAAACACGGGCATGGAGCGGGCCTGCTGCAGGTCGCGCATGAAGCCGTTGGTAGAAACGTTCGCCAGGTTGTTGGCGTGAGCCTTTTGCGCCATGGCGTTTTCAGACGCACCGCTCATTGCGACGTAAAGCAACTTGTCCACAGTAATCCTCCTCCGACAGACGCTTGCCGCCTGTAGCTGTTCGGAAGGGGTTAAGCAATTATTGAACCAACTTGTGAGAGTCGATACAAACAGCCTGCGGAGCCGCGTTTTCAGGGGCTTCGCCAGCGCCCTGAGCTGTGATGGATAGACGCCGCGGCGGCGGACTGCCACATCTTGCCTGCTCAGGCGGACGCAACGCCAAAAAAACTGCATCTGGTGGCTGGCAAGGCTATTGCTTGTAGCTGGCAAGCCATGCGAGTGTCAGCCTGGCTTTGCTCCCGGACACTGGAATCTGACCATGCGTTTTCGCCGCTGCACCCTGGCCTTGCTGGCCAGCTTTCTGATTGTCACCGCTCATGCCGCGCCTGCCCGTTATTACAAATGGCAAGGCGACGACCGTATCGTCTGTGCCCAGACCAGCCCGGGACCGGGCTGGACCAGAATGAATGGCAGCTTCGTGAAGTCCGACTGCTCGATTTGACTGGACAGATTTACGCCACACCAAATACCTCCTCGCCAGCAAGCCGGCTCCCACAGGCAAGCGTTCAGTGGGCTACCTTCGCCAGCAGGCTGCGTCCCGCAAGCGTGGGAGCCAGCTTGCTGGCGAAGAGGCCGGCACAAACGACGTATTCAAGTTGCCTGAATAATCGTCTGCATCAGCGTGCCTTCGGTGGAGATCACTTTGGAGTTGGCCTGGTACGCGGTCTGCGCCTGGATGAGTTCAATCAGTTCCTCCGTCAGCTTGACGTTCGAGCCTTCCAGCGAGCGTTCGATGATCGACCCCAGACTCCCGACGCCAGGCGAATCATAGATGGCCGCCCCCGAATCGATGGTCTCGGTCCAGCGGGTTTCGCTTTGTGGCTGCAAGCCCTGTTCGTTGGCGAAAGTGGCAAGCATCACCTGACCGATGTTGCGGTACAGGCCGTTGCTGAAACTCGCCCGGATCGTGCCGCTGCCATCGATACTCATCCCTGACAGCAATCCTGGCGAATAACCGTCCACCTGCAACGAAGTGCGCGCGGTTTCGGCGTTGTGCTGGGAAAGCTGGCTCATGTCGATCCGGATACCCTCAGGGTTGGCAATCGCACCATTGTTGGTCCACCTGCCGGTGCTCTTGCCGGCGTCGACCAGTCGCGACGGCGTCCAGCCCTTGAGGACCAGCGTCTGGTTATCCAACTCCAGTCCGGACCCGCCAGTCATGGAGCTGACCGATCCATCGGCGTTGAACAGAAAACTCGCGGTGTACGGTTCAGTGCGCTGCGCATCCATCGGGTTGCGGTCATTGATCAGAAAATGCATCCGCCAGCTGTTGACCCCGTCCTTGACGACATACTGCTTGAGCTCGTGTTCGTTGCCCTGGGAGTCGAAAATCTTGCTGGAAAACGTCTTGTTGTAAGACCCGGTTTCCGAAGGCCGGAACAGCGGCACCGGTCTGTCCAGCACCGGGTCGCGCTCATCGATGCCATCGACGCCGCCCTCGCTGAGCGGCAACGACACCGCCCCGCCGCTCGCCGCAGGACTGGCTCCCCATACACCCCCCTTTTGCTGCGCCGGTACCCAGTAGGTCAGGCTGAATTCGGTGTCAGAGATTTTCTTGATGTGCTGGGTGCCACCGGTATACATCATGGTTCCGTCAGAACGTCTGGCCATGGACCATTGCAGCGGCGTGGCGGAAGCCGGATCGGTCGGGCTGACGCCGTCGACCGTGACATAGGCATTCCACTGGTCGTCGTCGGTTTTGACGAAATACTGTTTAAGCTCATGGTCGGCAGGCGGAACAGCGGGCCTGGCCGGAGTGATGACCGTCCCGCCAGCATCGATTACCGCAGGCACGGCCGGCACTCCCGCATCCTTGATCGTACGGGTAATGACTTTGGTGTAGGTCGAGGGATCGGCAGCATTGAACGGCGGCAAGGTCGCAAGCGATGGTGTCGTCGAGCCCAGATTAAGGACCTGCTTGAGCTCGCTGGTTGCCTTGGGTGCCATGTTGGACGTGTCGATCTTCAGGTCGGTACGCAAGCCGGCGATGATCTCACCCTGCGCGTTGGCGCCGTAACCTTGCAGCCGGTTGCCATGGCTGTCGACGATGAAGTCGTGGGCGTCCTTGACGAAGGCGCCGGCTCGGGTATAGCTCACCGAGCCCCGATCACTCACCACGAAAAACCCGTTGCCCTGAATGCGCAGGTCCAGTGGATGCCCGTTGCTGGAGAATACTTCCCCGGCATTGAAGTTCTGGCTGACGTTGGCCAGGCGCACGCCATCGCCTACCGCGTCCCTGCCGCTCCCCAGACGCGACGATGAGTACAGAGCGGCGAACTCCGCCCGCGATGACTTGAACCCGACCGTCCCGACGTTGGCGATATTGTTGCCCGCCACTTCAAGTCGCTTGTGAGCGGCACGCAGCCCACCCAATGCAATGTTGAATGACATGAAAACTCCCGTGCCGGATTACCGGCAACTTCATGGATGCGATAATTATTGTTGTTATACACAGCCACTATTCATTGCTCGATCGCAATGAAAGACCTGCAATAACGAACTTGATTCTCGCATCTATCAAAGTAGGAATTTTCTAGTTATATAGTGGGACAGTTCTATATATTTACAGAACTTAGAATGGCTCATAAAAGCTCGCAGGAGCGCGCTTGCCCGCGACCATACAACGCGCTGCGTAAGGCACGCCGCCAAGGCTGTTCGCAGGCATGCGCATTCCTGCAGGCACAAAAAAGCCCGCAGCGATGCGGGCTTTTTTTCAAACTTCATTCAAACCATTATCAGGTCATCTGAATGGTGGTCTGCATGATAGTGCTCTGGGTGGAAATGGTCTTGGCGTTTGCCTGGTAGTTGCTCTGCGCCTTGATCAGGTTAACAAGTTCCATGGTCAGGTCCACGTTGGAATCTTCCAGCGCCTGGCCAGTGATATTGCCCAGCGTACCGGACTGAGGTGTGCCGCTGACCGGAACGCCCGACGCGAAGGTTTCACGCCAGTTGGTGCCGCCAGCCTGAGCCAGACCTTGTACGTTGGCAAAGTTGGTGAGCGATACCTGGCCGATCACCTGCGACTTGCCGTTTGTGTAAGTGGCAAACAGGTTGCCGGTCGAGTCCACGCTCATGGCGCTCAGCTGGCCGGTGGCATAACCGTTCTGATCCTGGGTGATCAAGCCGGAAGCCGAAGCGGTTTGAGTAATGCCCGCCATGTTCAGTTTGATAGTGTCGCCGCTGGCGCCGTTCTCTTCCCAGCTGGTGGTGGTGCCGCTACCGACCTGAACGCCTGGCTTCCAGTTGCTGACGCTGAACGTGCCGTCAGTGTTGAAAGCGATGTTGGCGCTGCTGCTCGGTACGCCGGTACCGGTCACCACCAGGCCGCCCGACGAGTTGAACGTCAGATCGTTCTTGTCCGGCGCGGTCGAAGTCGGGTCGTTGATGCTGCGGCCGTCCATCAGGGAATACATGGACCAGGTATTGGTGCCGGTCTTCACGAAGTACTGGTCAAGCGTGTGCGCGTTGCCCTGAGAATCATAGGTAGGCGTGCTGTACTTGACGTTGTAGCTTTTGGTGTCGGTCGGATCGAACGTGGCCACCGTCGGCAGCGCGGTGGTCGAGTTCAGGTTGGCGACGTTAGTGATAGCGTTGGTCGACTTGGGCTCCAGGTTCGAGGAGTCGACGCGCAGATCACTGAGCGCACCATTCACGACGTCGCCGTTGGCGTCGACGTTGTAGCCTTGCAGCTTCATGCCGGCGCTGTTGACGACGTAGCCTTCCTTGTCGGTGTGGAATGCACCGGCACGGGTGTAGAGCTTCTCGCCGTTGTTGCTGAGCATGAAGAAACCGTTGCCGTTGATGGCAAGGTCCAGGCTGTTCGCGGTACCGGTGGTCAGGTTGCCCTGGGAAAACTGCTGGGCAACCGCTGCGGTCGAAACGCCGCTGCCGACCTGGGTCTGGCCCGAGGTGCCGCGGATCGATTGAGCATATTGGTCAGCGAATTCTGTACGCGACGATTTGAAGCCGGTGGTCGCTACGTTGGCAATGTTGTTGCCGGTAACGTCGAGGCTTTTGTTTGCTGCATAGAGCCCGCTAAGGCCGATATTGAAAGACATGTAACACTCCTTCGCCGTTTAGCCGGCTCTAAATTCCGATGGTTTGTACTTTGGACAACGCAACGGTAGTGCCGCTGGCCAGGTTCAAGGTTGTTTCGGCGCCATTGACGCCCAGGGTCACGCTGCTGACGGTCGCCGGCAGATACGTGGTAAGACCGGTGTTCTTGCCTTCGATGGTGCCGCTGGCCTGGAAGCTGTAGTTGCCTGCCGGTGCCACGGTGCCGTCGTCGGCCTTGCCATCCCAGGCGAAATTGACTTTGCCGCCAGTGCTGGCACCCAGGTCGATGGTCTTGACCAGATTGGCTTGAGCGTCATACACCTTGACGGTGGTCATGCTCGAAGCCGCCGGAACCACGACAGTGCCGTTCATGCCCTTGGCAGTGTCCACCGAGGTGGCGCCAGCATCGATAATCACCGAGCGGCCGACCAGCGAAGAAGCCTGCAGCGCCTGAGACGACTTGTAGCTCGATGCAATCGAGTCGACAGTCGATGTCAGGTTCTGCATGCTCTCCAAGCTGCTGAACTGAGCCAGCTGGGCAACGAACTGCGTGTTGTCCTGCGGGTCCAGCGGGTTCTGGTTTTTCATCTGCGTGACGAGCAACTGCAGAAAAGCATCTTTGCCCAGGGTGCCGGTCGAGTCGGTCGACGTCGGCGTCGGGTTCTGCAGCTTGTTCAGGAAACTCGTCGATACATCGTTTTCAACGGCCATTGGATTCGTCCTTTATCACTGACCGAGGGTCAGGACCTTCTGCATCATGGTCTTTGCGGTGTTCATGATTTCGACGTTGGTCTGGAACGAACGACTGGCGGAAATCATGTCGGCCATTTCTTCCACGACGTTGACGTTGGGGTAGTAGACATACCCGTCCTTGTCAGCCGAAGGATGACTGGGCTCATAGCGCGCTTCGAGGTTGGAGCTGTCTTCGATGATCCCGGTAACCTGGACACCCTGGCCGGCCTGACCCTGCTCCTGAAACAGCGAACCGCCATTGGACTGCTGGCCTTCGAACACGGTGGCGAACACCGGGTGACGGGCGCGGTACGTCTCGTCCATGCTCGACGACACGGTCTCGGCGTTGGCGATGTTACTGGCCGTGGTGTTCAGACGCGTGGTCTGGGCACTCATGGCGCTACCGGCAATGTTGAATACATTGGCGAGTGACATGAATTATTCTCCGCGAAGAGCTGAAACCAGCCCTTTGAACTTGCTGTTGAGCAGCGTGAAACTGGCCTGGAAGCCCATCGCGTTCTCGGTGTAGTTGGCCTGCTCGACTTGCGAGTCGACCGTGTTCTGATCCAGGGACGGCTGGGACGGCGTGCGATACAGCAGGCTGCCATCCTGATTGCCCATGCCTTCAGCTTCGATATGACGGGTGTTGGTCATGTTCAAAGCGAAACGACCGTTCTGGGCCTTGTCGTTTTCGGCGGCCAGCACCGAAGAGAAGTCCAGATCGCGGGCCTTGTAGTTGGGGGTGTCGGCGTTGGAAATGTTGTTGGCCAACACCTCTGCACGCTGCGCCCGAAACCCGAGGGCCTTTTCATGTATGCCTAACGCTTTATCGAAGCTGATGCTCATTTTCGGGAACCTTTACCGGTTGACCTGACTTTCGTATCACTCACATAGCAATCGGCGTGCCAGTTTGTGATACGCAGTGTTTACGGGGCTTTCAGGCCGGTCGACAGTGGCAATGCCAGAAAAGCGGCAAGACATTTCCGCCGGATCGACGTAAAGCGGCAAGGCAGGTGCCGTTTTTTTGCCATTGCCGCCTGCGCATGGCTGGCGCCTTGCGCTCCCTGCGGGAGCCCCAACCGTCTCATGCGTTTATGTGGGAGGCAGCTTGCTGGCGACGAGGTCAATGCATCCGCAGGAGATCAAACTCCAGGATGCTGCCGTCGCGAGCAAGCTCCCTCCCACTAACAGCGGTGTGCCCGACAGAACTGTGGGCTTGCAGGCAAAAAAAGAGACCCGAAGGTCTCTTTTTTTGTCATCCGTGCGGGCCGTTATTTGGCCTTATAGATGATGCCTGGGCTGCACTGGACCATCTGGTAGTGATCCGGCAAACCGTTGAGGGCTTCCGACGCGCCGAGGAACAGGTAGCCGCCCGGCTTGAGCGTGCCGTGGATGCGCAACAGAATGTCCTTCTTTACTTCGGCGGAGAAGTAGATCAGCACGTTGCGGCAGAACACGATGTCGAACTTGCCCAGGCTGGCGTAGCTGTCGAGCAGGTTGAACGAACGGAACTCGACCCGGCTCTTGATCGGCGCCTTGACTGCCCAGCGACCCGGGCTTTTCACATCGAAATAACGTTGCAGGCGGTCAGGTGACAAACCGCGGCCAATCGCCAGGCTGTCGTATTCACCGGTCTTGCAGTTGTTGAGCATCGCGCCGGACAGGTCGGTGGCAACAATCTGTGCGCCGCCCTTCAACTGGCCCGGATTGCTGCGTTCGAATTCGTCGATGGTCATCGACAATGAGTACGGTTCCTGCCCCGACGAGCACGCGGCCGACCAGATGCGCAGGCGCTGGCCCGGACTGGCCTTGATCGACTCAGGCAATACCTTGTTCTTCATGACTTCGAACGGATAGGTATCGCGAAACCACAGGGTTTCGTTGGTCGTCATGGCGTCGACAACCTGCTCACGCAGACCACTGCGCGGCTGGGTCTGAATACGCTGGACCAGCTCACCAAGCGATTTGATGCTCTGTTGTTCCATCAGCTTGTTGAGACGGCTGGAAACCAGGTATTGCTTGTTTTCCCCTAGCAAAATGCCACAGGCTTTTTCCAGAAAGACCCGGAACTGCTCAAAATCCAAATTACCCGTAGACAAGGTGCCGCCTCTCAAATCATGTGAACCACCAGGAGCGGAGCCCCTAGCTGATATCTGCCGCCTTGATCCGCGCTACAACCCTGGCCGCGAGGTCATCGGGTCGAAATTTTGCGAGGAAGTCATCAGCACCGACTTTCTTTACCATCGCCTGGTTGAACACCCCGGAAAGCGAAGTGTGCAAGGTGATGTGCAATTTCTGCATGCGCGGATCATTCCGGATTGCAGCTGTTAGGGTATAGCCATCCATTTCCGGCATTTCAATGTCGGAAATCATCATCAGAAACTCTTCTTCGGGCTTCTTGCCCTCATCGGCCATCTTGCGCAGGTACTCCAGCGCCTGTCGGCCGTCGTTCAACGCCACCACTTCCACACCGACGGTTTCCAGACAACGGCTAACCTGCTTGCGCGCCACCGACGAGTCATCGACTGTCAGTACACGCAACGATACGGCCTTGTGCTGAACCTCTTCGTCGATCACGCCTTGCGACACCTCTTCTGATATAGGCGCCACCTCGGCGAGGATCTTCTCGACGTCGATGATTTCCACCAGCTGGTTATCGACCCGCGTCACCGCGGTCAGATAATGGTCGCGTCCGGTTCCCTTGGGTGGCGGATGAATCTCTTCCCAGTTCATGTTGACGATGCGTTCCACCGAATGCACCAGAAAACCCTGAACCTTGGTGTTGTACTCAGTGATGATCACGAACGAGTTCACCAGCGAGATCATGCCTCTGGAGCCTGTGGCCATCGCCAGGTCCATGATCGGGATGGTGCCGCCGCGAATATTCGCAACGCCGCGCACGATCGGGCTCGACTTGGGCATGATGGTCAGCTTGGGACACTGCAGTACTTCTTTAACCTTGAAAACGTTGATCCCGTAGAGCTGCTTGCCGTCGAGACGGAACAACAGCAGCTCCAGGCGATTCTGTCCAACCAGCTGAGTTCGCTGGTTCACCGAATCCATTACACCTGCCATGCCGACCCCCATTACCTAAATCGACCGTTTTCCACACACCAGATCTGGTAAGCGGCACGAGCCTTGCTCTGTATACGTCATGAACGCTACTACGACATTTTTTCGACACATCGCATCAGCACTCCGCAGAACCCTGTGCGCCATCGCGTTGCTGTGTGTTTCGACCACGACCAGTTTCAGCCGTGCGGAGAACTTCACACTGCCTGAACAGCTTATCGGCGTCACTCAAGGGTTTCTTGAGTTCACAGTAGAAGAGTATTTGGCCAGCAACCAGATCGAAGGCCGTTATGAAATTCAGGTCAAGCAGTTGGACCCTCGTACACGCATGGCATTCTGCGACAAGGATTTGACAGCTGAGCTGCATTCTCCCCGGCCGGTCGGTCGGGTTTCGGTCAAAGTACGCTGCGAAGGCTCTTCCCCGTGGTCCGTGTTCGTTCCGGCACAGGTTTTGCTATACCGAAATGTGGTCACTGCAATACGTCCGCTCAAGCGTGACGCCATTGTGATGGCTGAAGATGTGGCGATGCGCGAACGTGATGTTGGCACGCTGGGTCTGGGGTTTTTGGCGTCCCTCGACCAAGCCGTTGGCCAAAAGGTTATCCGACCAATGGTCATCGACCAGGTCCTGACGCCGGTGGCGCTCGAACAACCGGCCATGGTCCGCAAGGGCGATCAGGTGGTGATCATCGCGCGCACCGGCAGTCTGGCGGTGCGCATGCCTGGCGAGGCCATGGCGGACGGCGCTTTCAATGAACAGATACGGGTGAAGAACCTCAACTCCAACCGCGTGATAAAAGCCAATATCACCGGCCCTGGACAGGTGGAAGTCTCTATGTGAAGACGATGGTGCTGGCGCACGAGGTGCGATTTTTCTAGACTGCGGTGTATGTCCGACGGTGATCGGGCGTCTTTGCGACGCTTTATCATTTCGTGCCTAAAGTTATTTCGGGAGTGGCCGAAAACAAGGCAAGCGTCCAAACACCTAGAGGTTTTTCATCATGGTCCTAGACTTCAATCGCCTGAGCAATTCGCAGTCCGTCGGTAGCACGTCGCGCACCAGTGCGACCAAGGAAACCGGCAAGACTGATGCACCAGCAACCATCAAAACCCCGGCAGACGTAAAAAGCACCGGAGAGACCGTTCACCTGAGCAGTGAGGCTCAAAAGTTGCAAACCATCACTGAAAAGTTGGGCGATCTGCCAGTCGTCAACAGCGCTCGCGTAGCCGAGCTGAAACAAGCGATTGCCGACGGCACCTACGTTGTCGACAGCAAGCGTGTTGCGAGCAAAATGCTTAACTTTGAATCCCAACGCTAGCCCTGTGCTCGCGCTGGACTTTCTGGACGCTTGAAAAACCAGAGCATGCGATGCACGACACTACTTTGCTTCAAATGATGACCGACGACATGGTTCCAGCCCGGCGCCTGCTCGAATTGCTGCAGGCCGAATCGGTGGTCCTGCATGGCCGTGACATGCTTGAGATGGAGCATGTGCTGGCGCAGAAACACGCATTGGTGATTCTGCTCGAACAGCAAGGCCGCAAGCGCAGCCAGGTCTTGGCCAGTATCGGCCTGCCCGCGAACCGCGAAGGTCTTCAGTTGCTGGCAAGTCAGTCGGATATAGGCGAACAACTGCTGGCGGCAAGCGATGAGCTGAGCGAGCTGATCGAGCAATGCCAGGCCATCAACGAACAGAATGGCAGTCTGATCCAGTTGCAACAGGTGAATACTGCTCACCAGTTGCGAATCCTGAACGGCGGCGATACGCCGACGCTCTATGACGCCCGCGGCTCAACCGCAGGCCGAGCGAAGCCTCGTCCGCTCAGTCAGGCGTAAGTTCCTGTATCAAGGTTTCTCGCGTAGTGGCAGAATGCCTGTTGTTGCGTTGCCGTAGTATTTTGCCTGGAGATGGAAAAAAGTGAATGGCTCAAGCGCGGACGATGCTCCGCAGCCCCCAAAGGTCCTGAACACACCTTTGGAAATTGCCGCCAACTTGCGGTTGCTCATGGAAAGCCACGATCCGTTGATCATCACCTTTCATGAGCGCTCCCAACGCTTCCAGAGCTACCTGGTTGAAGTCGAGCGTGACAGCAACGTGCTTGCTCTCGACGAAATGATTCCCCGCGACGGAGAACGTTTCCTGGCCAACGGCGAAGCTTTTCGAGTCGAAGGCTTTCACGACGGTGTACGAATCGCCTGGGAAAGCAGTGAGCCGATGGACATCGTCGACATCGACGGCCAGCGCCTCTATCGCGGCACCCTCCCCCGCGAAGTCGTTTACCATCAACGCCGCAATGCCTTCCGCGCCGCCCTCAAACTGGCGCAACTGGTTGACGTCGAGATCGGCGGTGACCGAGTCAAGTTCACCCTGTCCGGCAAGCTTCTGGACATCTCCGCCACCGGCTGCAAACTGCGTTTCGAAGGCGATGTCTCGGACCGTCTGCAACTGGGCCAGGTCTACGAACGTTTCGTGGCTCAATTGCCTTTCGGCGCCATGACCGCCCCGGTCGAACTCCGCCATCTGCACTTCGAAGAAAGATTCAACACCACCTTCGCCGGCATTCGCTTCCACAACATGAGCGGGCTGGTACAGCGTCAGGTCGAACGTTTCGTCTACCAGCTGCAACGCGAAGCGCGCCGTTTCGATAAAGACGACGATTTCTGATTAGCGGGCTTGTGCGGGCAGACACGACGGTCGCGTTCAGTCCGTGACCGTGGGAGATTCTATGTTTGGGGGGTAGCCCTAAACCGCCCTTGGGCAGAAACTCCTGGTGCCCGCGAATCCGCTTTTGATTCTGCCCGCAGGGCGTGGGAGTGACCGGGCGGCGATCTGCTTGCTCTGGGCGGCAATCCGACGATCTGGCGCGTAGCGGCAGTAATCCTGGCGACCCTGTTTATACCGCATGAACCATCTTGCTGCCGGTTCCCGGCAGATCGCAGGCAAGCCAGCTCCTACAGTTCGTGCAACGCTGCGGTTCTTGTGGGAGCCAGGTTGCTGGCGATAGCGTCGGTCGAGCGATACTTCTGCACCGCCTGATCAAGAGCAATCGCCAGCAAGCTGGCTGCCACAGGGCCGCAGCACGGCAGACGCAGTCGCGGGCAAGGCGCTCCTACAGGTACGACGCCGTGCTCTCAAGCTGGCCTTGTCTCTTCCTCATGCTCGGCCAATGGCGCATCCACCGCCATTTCATCGACCTCTTCACTGTGCGTCTCGACGGTCGTCTGCATCTGGTCCTGTACCACCTGCTCATCGACGCGCGGGTCGAGCGCCACCACCAGAGGTGAGCTGGACATGCTGTCAGGCATGGCAATGTGGTGCAGCGGCGCGTTCTCGACCTGGTGCTCGTGGGTGACAGCTTTCGGGCGGATCAACAGGACAAGAATGACGCCGGTGCCACAGATGAATGCATACAGCAGGTGACCGCCCAATGCCTTCATGACAACGCCCGCCACCAGCGGACCGATGCTGGCGCCGATGCCGTAGGTCATCAGTAGCATGGCCGTCAGCGACACACGCCGCTCTGCCTCCACATGGTCATTGGCGAAAGCGACCGCCAGCGGATAAAGACAGAACTGCATCAACGACGCCAGAAAGCCGACTGCGAACAGCATGATCACCGGCACGTCGGGCAGCACTGCCAGAGGCAGCGACGCGACGACCAGCGCGGCAGCGAAAATCCGCATCAGGATGGCCCGGTCGTAGCGGTCCGAGAGCAGGCCCAGCGGCCATTGCACGACAAACCCCGCCAGAATGCAGCAGCCCATGAACAAACCGACCTGCTTGGTCGTCAGCCCCTGATCGGCGGCGTATACTGGCGCCAGGCCGTAGAACGCGCCCATGATTACCCCCGCGCCCAGTACCGCTGTCAGCGACTGCGGCACGCGCTGCATGAAGAATCTTGGTTCCAGCGGTGCGGGATGCAACGGCGCGGGGTGGATGCTGCGCGTCAGCGCGACCGGCACCAGACACAGCGCGAAACACAGCGCCACCAGCATCAGTAATTCCGGGCCAAGCCCCGGATGAACCACCAGCACCAGCTGCCCGAGCACCAGCCCAAGGTACGACGCAATCATGTAGCCGCTGAACACCATGCCGCGCTGGTTGGCAGCCGCCTGCTCGTTCAGCCAGCTTTCGATGACCATGTACTGACACATCATGCCCAGCCCGACGATGGTCCGCAGAATCAGCCACGCCGGCAGCCAGCTGACCAGGCCATGGCCGAGCACTGCCGCGCCGACGATACCGGCACAGGTGGCGTAAGCCCTGATGTGGCCGACCCGGCCAATCAGTCGGTGGCCGATCTTCCCGCCCAGCACCAGACCGCAATAGTTGGCGGCCATCAAGGCACCCACCCACAAGCTGTCGACCTGGTCGGCAGCCAGGCGCAGCGCCAGGTAAGTGCTCAATAAGCCAGAGCCGATCAGCATCATCAGCGAAGCGAAATACAACGCTCGAAAGGATTTCCAGATTTGGCGCATCGACTTTCCAAAAATATGGCGTGCCCAACCGGGCAGGGCCAAAACGGCGGTTCATGGGATTGCGGACCGGAGCCTAGACCTGCGTGGCCAACACGCGCCGCTCCCATGGAGTGATTTCATCGAAGAAACTGGTCAGTTCCAGGGTCTTGGACGCGATGTAACCTTCGATGAACTCATGCCCGAACAGTTCCTTGGCCACCTCGCTGTGCTTCAGACGATCCAGCGCGGCATGCAATGTGGAAGGCAAGGCAAGATCGGCCGGGATTTCCAGCTCACCCTGCATCGGAGCGCCGGGTTCCAGACCGCGCTCGATACCGTAAAGCCCCGCAGCCAGGCTGGCGGCAATGGCGAGATACGGGTTGGCATCGGCACCGGGCAGCCGGTTTTCGACGCGCCGGGCATTTGGCGCGCTCGCCGGAATGCGCAGCCCGGCGGCGCGGTTATCCAGCGACCAGCAGGCGTTGTTGGGCGAGGCAAACGGGTGATAAAGGCGCTGGTAGGAATTGACGTTGGGCGCGAACAGCGCGGTGAAATCCGCCATGCAGGCCTGCTGACCGCCGATGAAATGACGGAAGGTCTCGGTTGGTTCGCCGGCCTCGTCGCTGAATACGTTCTGGCCTGACTCCGTATCCACCACGCTTTGATGGATGTGCATCGAACTGCCCGGCGTATGCGCCAGCGGCTTGGCCATGCACACCACATTCAGGCCGTGCTTGAGCGCAACTTCCTTGAGCAGATGCTTGAACAACAGGGTCTGGTCGGCCAGCAGCAGCGCGTCGCCATGCAACAGATTGATCTCGAACTGGCTGACGCCCATCTCATGCATGAAGGTATCGCGCGGCAGACCCAGAGCGGTCATGCCGGCGTACACCTCGTTGAAAAACGGTCGCAGGCCGTTATTGGAACTGATACTGAACGCCGAATATCCCTGCTCCGCTCGCCCGTCGATACCTACCGGAGGCGAAAAAGGCACACAGGGATCGGGATTGGGCGCGAACACGAAGAACTCAAGCTCGGTCGCTACCACCGGCGCCAGACCGCGCTCGGCATAGCGCTTGATCACCGCCTTGAGCCGGGCGCGGGTGGACAGGCCGCAGAACGCGCCGTCCAGTTCCTGAGCGTCACAGATTGCCAAGGCCCGTGGCGGTTCGCTCCAGGGCAGACGATGAATCTGCTCGGGGTCGACGACCATCGCGATGTCGCCGTCGTCACTGCCGTAATAGTGTGAAGGCGGGTATCCGCCCATGATGCATTGCAACAGAACCCCACGCGCCAGCTGCAAACGCCGACCTTCGAGAAACCCTTCTGCGGTCATCACCTTGCCGCGCGGCACGCCGTTGAGGTCGGGCGTCACGCACTCCACCTGATCGACGCCCGACAAGCGCTGGGCAAGAAAATGAGGGTCAAGGCTGGTCATGGTTCGATCCTTCGTAAGCAGGCAGGCCGCAGCGCGGCAGTGCGTACAAAATACGCACCGGGCGTTCGGAATTTCAAGCGTGATCCCTCACAGTTTGCCGATCCGTGACCGGTCGGGGCGCAAAACCACCCAAATGGATGTTGGCCGACTTTTTGCTTTGCCCTTCCAGGACTCCATGCCTGCCATTTTTATGTCGAGGGCACCGCTGGAGCTCAAGCGTCGCACGGATGACCTTGCGGTACGGACCCCACAGGCAGCAGAGAGAAACCATGAGCAAAACGATCCCAGTCACGCGCCCTCTGCTGCCGCCGCTTGCGGACTTCGTCCCGTACCTTGAGCAGATCTGGGAAAGCAGTCAGCTTACCAACGGCGGGCCGTTCCATCAGCAGCTCGAAGCGCAACTGGCGAGGTATCTGGGCGTCGAGCACCTCTCGCTGTTTTCCAACGGTACGCTGGCCCTGATGACCGCCATCCAGGCGCTGCGAGTCAAAGGCGAAGTCATCACCACGCCCTACTCGTTCGTGGCAACTGCTCACTCACTGCTGTGGAACGGCCTGACGCCGGTTTTCGTCGACATCGATCCTCACACCTACAACCTCGATCCGGAGCGCATAGAAGAGGCGATAACGCCTGCGACCACGGCCATCATGCCGGTGCATTGCTACGGCATTCCCTGTGATGTCGACCGTATCCAGCAGATCGCGGACCGCTACGGCCTCAAGGTGATCTATGACGCAGCCCACGCATTCGGCGTGCAGCACCGCGGTCAGAGCCTGCTACGCCACGGCGACCTGTCGGTACTCAGCTTTCACGCTACCAAAGTGTTCAATACCTTCGAGGGCGGCGCGATCGTCAGCCCTGACGCCAAGACCAAGCAGCGTATCGACTACCTGAAGAACTTCGGCTTCGCCGATGAGGTGACGGTGGTCGCGCCTGGCATCAACGGCAAGATGAGCGAGATCAACGCGGCATTCGGCCTGTTGCAGCTGCAGCACATCGATCAGGCACTGGAGAAGCGCAGGCGCATCGACGCACGCTACCGCGACGCGCTGGCGTCGGTGGCCGGTATCGATATCATCTGGGAGGCCACCGACCGCCACAACTATTCGTACTTCCCGGTGCTGATCAAAGCGGATTTTCCGCTGAGCCGCGACGCGCTGTATGCGCGGTTTCGCGAGCGCGACATTCTGGTCCGCCGCTACTTCTATCCGCTGATTTCCACCTTTCCGATGTACCGGGGCCTGGACTCGGCAAAGCCCGGTCGCCTTGCCGTGGCCTCCGAGCTGTCCAGCCAGATTCTCTGCCTGCCCATTTTCGACAGCCTCACTGACGAGGACTTCGACAGGGTCATGGATGTCATCGTCGCCGCCAGTAACGAGAAATAGAATGCGAACTTGCCCGGTCTGCTCTTCCCGCTTTTCCAACTTTTATCCACTGGCCCGCGGTCATCTGGAAATAGCCCATCGCCTGAATGTGTTCTATTCGGTCGACGACTTCGAGACCCTGAACGTCGGTCAGTACAGTTGCCCGGAGTGCGTGGCTTCGGACCGCGACCGGCTCTATGCGCTCTATGCGACCCGGCTGATGAACTGGCCGGAAGACAAGCCGCTGCGCATTCTGGATATCGCTCCGGCGGTTGTGCTGTCGCGGTTCCTGCGCGAATTGCCCAACGCTGTCTACCGCTCCGCCGACCTGTTTTCACCGCTGGCGGACGATGTGGTGGACATCATGGACATGAATATCTACGCCGACGAGTCTTTCGATTTCATCGTGTGTTCCCATGTACTTGAGCATGTAACCGACGACTCACGGGCCATCGCGGAGCTGTATCGCGTCCTGGCCAAAGGCGGTAGCGCGATCCTGATGGTGCCTGTTCTGCTGACCATCGACGAGACTGACGAGGACCCGGACGAAAAGAGCGAGGATGAGCGCTGGGCCCGCTTCGGCCAGGGCGATCATGTGCGCATGTACGCCAAGCATGATTTCGTCAAACGCCTTGAAGCAGGCGGCTTTGACGTCGACGCACTAGGCACCGGTGCGTTCGGTGCCGGCACGTTCAAGCGGCATGGCATCACCGAACAGTCGGTTCTGTACATAGGCCGCAAGTGATGAGCGACGCCGCTCTCCCGTTTGCAGTGGCATGCCGCAAAGGCAGGCCATTTTCTTCGCTTTTTTACAAGGTACTCTGATGAGCTCTTCACGCTTGGTCAGTATTGTCATCCCCGCCTACAAACCCGCCTTCTTCGAAGCAGCGCTGGCCAGTGCCTTGCGCCAGAATCACGACGCCGTTGAAATCGTCGTATGCGACGACTGCAAGGATGAGTCGATCAAGCACATCGTCGACAAGCTGGCCGTTGGCAGTCGCTGGCCGATCCGTTACCTGCGCAATCCCCAGGCGCTTGGCGAAGCGCTGAACATCGCTCGCGGGGTCCGCGAGGCCAAAGGTGAGTACATCAAGTTTCTGTACGACGACGACCTGATTGTGCCCGACTGCGTACGCTTGCTGTTCGACGTGCTGCACGACAGCCCCGACCTGAAACTGGTCTCGGCCGCTCGCAAGCTGGTCAACGATGAAGGCCAATGGCTGCAGGACAACCTGGCAACCCGCTATCCGTTTTCCGGCAATGTGGTGCTCAATGGCCCCGAGGTGGCTTCTTTCGTTGCCCAGCACCCGATCAACTTCATCGGCGAGCCAACCTCGGTCATGTGCCGCCGCGCTGACCTGCTGGCGTTCGGCGACGAAATCATGTCGCTCGGAGGCGTGGTGATCTGCGGACTGGGCGACATGGCGATGTACCTCAAGCTGCTGCGTCAAGGCGACCTGGCCATGCTCGCCAGGCCCCTGTCGTACTTTCGCGTGTCTGATCAACAGAGCAGCGAAGCTCTGCGCGCCAATCCGTCAGTGGCCCGCGAAGGCCACGCGAACTATTTCCGGTTTACCCGCGAGTTCCAGTGGCTGCGGCCAGCAGAGCTGAACGGCACGGTCCGGATTGCTCCGCTGACCAGACGCAACAATGTCCAGGTTTTTGATCTGCGCGCCTACTTTGATCGTCGAACCGCAGCGACCGTGCGCAACACCGAAGTGGCGACGTGGCTGGGCAAACGCACGCTGTCCCCGGCTCAACATGAACTGCTGCGTCAGCACTTGGAAAGCAACGACGGCGGCCCTGCGCTGGCCATCGTTCTAAGCGACTTTGACAACAATCCGGAAGCGGTGCTGACCACGCTGCAGAGCCTGGCATCAGTAGAAACGCTGCTGCACAAACTCAAGGTGTTCATCCTCGCCGACTACGACGCCGAAGCGCTGAGCCCCCTCCAATCCCAGTTGCCTTGGCTGGCGGCGACTGCACACGACCGCGCAGAGGTAATCAACGGGCTGATGCGGGACAACGAGCACTCCTGGTGGCTGCTGGTCGATGCCGGCACGACGTTCACCCGGAGCGGGCTGATCAGCGCGGTCATGAAACTGATCGAAGCACCGAATGCCTGCGCGGTGTTCGGCGACGAGGTCGAGCTGCATGCCCAGGATGGCGCGACGCTCTCTTGGCGCCCCGAGTTCAACATCGACTACTTGCTGTCCTGCCCTGCCGCGTCCAGCCGCCACTGGCTGTTCAATCGTCAGGCGGTGCTGGAGACTGGCGGTTTCGATCCTCGCCATGCCGACGCTCTTGAACTGGACCTGATCCTGCGAATGGTCGAAGACGACCACTTCACCGAATTTGCGCACTCGTCAGAGCCGTTGGCCGTCGCGGCTCTGCCCACGGCGCGCGACAATTTCGACGAGGCAAGTACCATACGCCGCCACCTTCAGGTCCGTGGCTACCCGGATAGCGAGCTGCAGTCGACCGCACCGGGTCAGTACCGTGTCGTCTACGGCCACGCCGCGCAGCCGCTGGTGTCGATTCTGCTGGCTGTGCAGGATCAGCTCGACACGGTGTTGCCGTGCGTCGAAAGCATCCTGGAAAACACCGGCTACCCGCAGTACGAAATCCTTATTTGCGACAACAACAGCCAGACGCCCGAGATGCTGCAGTGGCTGGCGGACGTCGAATCGATGCAGTCGGACAAGATTCGCGTAGTGCGTCACGATCAGACGCTCAGCTCGTCCGCGCTGTACAACCGGTCGGCGACGCAGGCGCGCGGCGAGTATCTGTTGATGCTGGCCAACGATAGCGCGATCCTGCACAGCGACTGGCTGGACGGTCTGCTCAACCATGCGCTGCGTCCGGAAGTCGGAGTCGTCGGCTGCAAGCTGGTTTCCCGGGCAACCGGAAACCAGCACGGCGGGCTGATCCTTGGCCTCGACGGCACGGCGACGGCTATTTCGTCCGAAGATGCGGGTACGCCGGGCGGCTATATGCAGCGCATGGTGACGGATCAGAATTTCAGTGCTGTCAGTGGCGCCTGCCTGATGGTGCGCCAATCTGTGTTTGCCGACTTGCAGGGGCTCGACGAACAGCTGTTCCACAGCCATTTGGCTGACGTCGATCTGTGCCTCAAAGCGCGTGAAAGCGGTCATCTTGTGGTCTGGACGCCGCATGTGACCGTGGCGCGTAACAGCGCCCATCCTGCGGGCGCGCCAGTCAACGATGAGTTCGCGAGTCGAGCCCTTTCGTACAAATGGCTGCATTTCATGGCCTGGGATCCGGCCTACAACAAGAATCTATCGTTGCAGACCGCCCGAGCTTTTGTCACGCAACCGGTCACCGAGTTGAGCTGGCGTCCGCTTGGCCATCGACCTTTGCCGGTCCTGCTGGTCCAGCCAGCCGATCGCTCGCCGGACGGTAATCGTCTGGCCAAAGCGGCGCAAGCCTTGGCGGATCACTCGATCGCCGACAGCGTGGTCTGCCACCAGCCGCTGTTTCTGCCCGAGTTCGCGCGGCTGAGCCCGGATACCGCAGTGTTTCAGAAGCCGCTGAGCGAAAGCGAAGTCAGAGCCATTGCCTCTATCAAAGACCACACCACGGCGTTCGTGGTTTACGACCTTCACCAATACCCGGCATTCGCAGACGTCGATAAGACCGCCGCGCCTTTCGAAGCGATCCAGGCGTCGTTGCGCTCGGGTCTGCAGCGGGTGGACCGGGTCACCGTTCCCACCGAAGCACTGGCCGAACTGCTGCACGACGCTCATCCGGATGTGCGCGTCATCGAGACACGCCTCGCTCCGGAAACCTGGCTCAGCCTGCAAAGCCGTCGCGGTGTCGGCTCCAGGCCGCGGGTTGGCTGGGTGGGCAACGCAGGGGACATAGCTGACCTGCTCCTGATCGCCAACGTCATCAAGGCGCTTGCCGACAAGGTCGAATGGGTCATCATGGGCCCCTGCCCGCGCTGGCTGCGCCCGTACATCCATGAACTGCATGCGCCGGTCGAAGATTCGCTGTTCCCCGGCCTGCTCGCGGGTCTGGATCTGGACCTGGCGCTGGTTCCGGCCGTGCCGCATCTGATCAACCGCAGCAAGAGCCCGACTGCACTGTTGCATCACGCAGCGTGCGGCTTCCCCGTGATCTGCAGTGAATTCCTGAATGACTGCGACCTGCCCGTTACCCGCGTCAGCGATGACAAGGCAAGCTGGATCGACGCTATCGAAGCGCACATCACCGACCTGGAGGCCTGCGCGCGCAAGGGCGACGAATCCAGGCTGAAAGTGGCGCAGCGCTGGATGCTCGACACCGAGCACCTGCAAGTCTGGCGTGACGCGTGGCAGATTGGCTAAGCAATAAAAAAGGGCTCCTGCGGGAGCCCTTTTTCATGACGCTGTGTTTCGTAACCTTGCCTGGCATTACCAACGTATCAGACAGGCGCCCCAGGAGTAACCGACCCCGAAGCCTACGGCGGCGATTGTGGTGCCTTCGCTGATCGCGCCTTTGTCCATCGACTCTTTCAGCGCGATAGGAATGGTGCACGATACCGTGTTGCCGCAATGCTGGAACTCGCTGACGAATTTCTCCACCGGCAGTTTCAGGCGCCGACGCAATGCGTCGAGCATGAACTGGTTGGCTTGGTGAAACACAAACAGGTCGATATCGGCCTGGCTGAGTTCCTCGTCGAACAATGACGCGAACAGCTGCGGGACGCGCGTCATGGAAAACTCGAAGATCGCCGGACCGTTCATGTACAGGTTGGCATCGGTTCGTACATTGCCACTGTCGTCGCGGTATTCGGCAGGTTGCGCAGAGTGCGCGGCCGGTCGGCGCGCCCCGCCAATCGGCACGATCAGATTCTCAGCGCCCGCGCCGTCGCTGCCGTAACGGAAACGATCGAGGAACGGGCCGCCATCCGCTGCGCTGAGCAGCGTCACGGCTGCCGCATCACCAAACAGCGTACGCACGCTCTTGTCCTGCGGATTGATGTAGCGACTGTAGGTTTCAGCCGTCACCAATAGTACGTTGCGGCACTGCCCGGATTCGATCAGCCCTTTGGCGATACCCAGCCCGTAGATGAAGCCGGAGCAACCCTGATTGAAATCGAAAGCGGCGCAGTGGGTTGGCAACTGCAAGCGGTGCTGCAGAATGCAGGCGGTGGCCGGCAACATGTAATCAGGGCTCTGGGTGCAATAGATCAGCGCATCGATGTCGCTGCGCTGCACATTGCCCTTGAGTAACAGCTTTTCGCAGGCCCGAAAGGCAAGGTCCGAGGCTGTTTCAGACTCGTCGACGATACGTCGCTCACCGATCCCGGTCTTGGCGAAAATCTTGTCGACATCCCATTCGGGAAACTCCCTGGCAAGCGTTTCGTTATCCAGCGAGCGAGCCGGCAGTTCGTATTCGATATCCAGAATCCGGGCGTGAGCTGTCATTGATATTTACCCCGATATACGTTTGGCAGGTACGCCGAAGACGGTCGTACCGGCAGCGACATTGCGTACAGCGACACTGGCTGAACCAATCACCGATTGCTTTCCGGCTCGCACTTTTGGAATCAGGCTGGCATGAGTGCCCATGAAGACTTCTTCTTCCAGCACGCAGGCACCGGTGATGACGCAATGCGCGCTGAGCGTGCAGAAGTCGCCAAGCGTCGCATCGTGGCCTACCACGCAGCCGATATTGATATTCACGAACGCGCCGATCTCGATGTCCGCGGACAGCACGCATGTCGGGCAGATCACCGAGCCACGCCCGATCGACACGTTCTCCCCGATCACCGCCGTCGGGTGAATCAGGGTGAAAAACTCGGCGCCTCTGGCGAGCAGTTTTTCCACCACCAAGCGACGGTCGGACGGTTTGCCAATGGCGCACACCAGGTACTCGTCGGGCTGTGGTCGGTAGTCATCGACCGAAGACACGACGTCGGGATAATGACCGAACCGGGCGACCGAACCGGGACCGTCGTTGATGAACCCGCCGATGCGCCAGCCCTCGTTCTGCTCGATCCAGTCGACCAGCCATGCATGGACTTCACGCCCGAAACCGCCTGCCCCGACAATGAGCAACGTCTTGATATTCACTGCGCCAGATACCCCCCATCGACAACCAACGACGTACCGGTGACCCAACGGGCCGCCGGTGACAACAGATAATTCACCGCGTAAGCCACGTCCAGCGCTTCGCCGATGCCCAACACGTGCTTTTGCGCATGCTCATGCATGGCGTTTTCGCCAACGCCCGAATCCGGATCCTCAGTCATTTCACTGTGAACCACACCGGGTGCAACCGTGTTGACCCGAATGCCTTCACGGGCCAGCTCCAGTGCCGCCGCCCTGGCCATCGCGTCTACTGCGCCTTTGCTGGCGCAATAGGCCATCAGCGCCGGTTCGGCAACACGGCCCATCACCGACGACACCAGCACGATGCTCGCGCCGGGATTGAAAACGTTCTTCTGCCTGAATCCCTTGATCAGTGAAAAACCCGAGGTCACGTTGGTCGTCATGAGCCTTTCCCACTGAGCGAGGCTCACGGCGCGGATGGGCGCAGGCGTCAGAACGCCCGCTGCATGGACCAGACCGTCGAACGGAACCGCGCTGGCTTTGACCAGACCTTTCATCCAGGCGGGGACGTCCTCGTCACTCAGAAAATCAAAAACGGCAATGCTGTGGCCATCGCCGTGCAGCTGGGTGAAGGTCTGCTGCAAGCGCTCTTCATTGCGCGCCACCAGCGTAATGCGCGCCCCTTGCCTGCTGAGCCAGATCGCGACCTGACGACCGATGCCTGAAGAAGCGCCGGTCACCATGATCGACTTGCCGTTCAGCGCGAAGGGATTAATGTCCACTCGTTGGGTTCTCTCATCAACAGAATCAGCACTAACAGAAACCGGCACCTATGCAAACGGCCGGCGAATCGTGATCAGTTGGCGACCAGATCAATCACGTCATCGACGGTCTGACAGTTGCTCAAACGATTGGCAGAAATGCTTTTGCCAAAGTGCTCGTCGACCAGCGACATGAAGCTCACCACTGCGATGGAGTCCCAGTCCAGGTTCTGGCCCTTGTTCAGGCTACCCTCGTCGGCTTCCATGGCTTCTTCTATCAGTCTCAGTACCTTGTCTTCCATCGCTGCTGCTCTCACTGCCGGATATTGGATAGGCGCGTACGGTTGCAGACACGCGCATACCGGGAGATAGCAATAATCGAACCAAGCCGCCCATGCCTGCGGACAACCCCGTCATACCGGGCCTCGGGCCGGAATGGCTGAAGCGGATATGTGGGTCAGACAAAAAAACGGCGCGCTGCACAGCCACCATTCAGTGGAGATGCAGCGCGCCGTGTCAAAAAACAATCGCTGGAAACGGAGCGCCTCACGGCAGATAAATACTGAACAGCCCCCCGCCCAATGCGCCACCGTTGGCGATCTCAATTCGGCCCTGCACGCCGTTGCGTACGTGCAGCCGGGCGATGTGCGCAGCGAAGTACAGGCCCAGACCGGTGCTGCCGCTGCCCTGGTTGATGCCCTGAACGTAAGCGGTCTGGCGCTCGATCATGTGCGCCGGGTAACCGGGGCCGTCGTCGTTGATCGAGATCTTCAGCTGGCCTTCTGCATCGCCCAGCGTGACAAGGATTTTCTGCCGGGCGAAGCGGATGGCGTTGACGATGATATTGCCCACCACCGAGCCGATCAGCTCACGGTCGAAAAAGCCCAGCGGGCTCAGATCGTCGACTTCGTAGCTGGCGGCAATGCCGCGGCTGCCGAGCACTTCCTGATGGTGAGCCAGCTGGCCTTCGATGAAGTCGTCGAGCTCGTGATAGTCGGGGCGCAGCGGCAACTGGTTGACGCCCAGCTTGTACAGGCCCAGCAGTTGCACCAGCATGCCGTTGAGGCTGGCGAACTCGTAGTCGATCACGCCGTGTTCGGGCGTGTCGCGCTGCTCGGCGGACAGCCTCGACAACCACTGGGTATGCGCCTGGGTGAGGGTCGCCAGCGAGTTCTTCATGTCATGCACGGTGGAGGCGATCACCATGGAGAAGTCCAGTCCCTGCTCGGTATCACTCATGCGCCAAACGCCTTTTCCTTGAGTTTGCGGTAACGCTCGAATCGCGGGTCGCTGTCGGGAATCTTGCCCACCGACTTGAGGCTGGCGCGGCATTCTTCCAGACCCGCTTCACCCAGATTCTGTCCAGGGTGCAGCAGCGACTGCGCCATGTTCAGCGCAATACTGATGTTCTTGGGCTGCAACGCCAATGCGCGACGGAAGAAATCCTGCGCTTCAGTCAGTTTGCCGGCCTTGTAGCTGCGCACGCCCTGCAGGTTGAAGTCGATGGCGGCCTTGTTGGCGCCGAGAATGGCCGGATCGTCGGTCATGCTGGCAACGCTTTTCATGACCGACGGATCATCGCCGTAGATTTCGGCGCAGTTTTTCAACACGCCAGCGCCAGCGTCTTCCTGACCGAGCTGCTTGAGCTGGGCCGCGACCACCAGTGCAGCCTCGGCACCGAGAAACTTGTCCATGGTCTCCATGCGCGCGACGGCCTGTTCGGTCAGTTTGGCGGCCGCTTCGGGATCGGAGTGTTGCAGGCTCGCCGCCTTCATCAGGCGCGTCCGGACCTGCAGGCCCTCGTCATTGGTGTGCTCCTTGGCAACGTCGCCCAGGGCGTTGTTGATTTCGACACGGGTCCGCGCATCCAGGCCTTGCTCGCCGCCCTTGCTAATCAGCGCGTGAGCCAGGCCCAGATTGGTTTCCGGGTCTTTGAATCGCGAGTGCTGACCTTGCGATACCGCTTGGCGGAATGCCTTGGAGGAGGCTTCGAAGTCCTCGTTGCCCAGCGCCAGCTTGCCCAGCAGCTTCTGGCGGCGAACCGCCAGCGGCGACAGACGCACGGCGCTTTCCAGCACGCTCTGCGCCCGCTTGGTTTCGCCGCGCGCCACCAGCACATCCGCCAGACCGTCGAACAGCGCCGGCATGGTTGGAAACGCCTTGATCGCCTGTTCGTAGACCGCCTGAGCTTCGGTGGTCTTGCCCCGCTTGAGCAGCAGGCTGCCCAACGCGCCGTACGCCCAGGGCGTGGCGCGGTCGGCAAGGATTTCCTTGAGGAAGGCTTCGAGCGGCTCGTTCTGATTCAAATCCCGCAACGCGTCAGCCTTGTAACGCAGGCACAGCGGCGCGAAGCGTGGGTCCTGCTGGATCAGCTTGTTGCAGGCTGCCAGCACTTCGGCGGGCTTGCGACGGTCCAGCGCCTGGAGGATCGGCTTGAGCAGGTTCTTGCGCTGCACCAGTTTTTCCAGCCGCTGCGCCAGTCCCGCGCGGTTGAACGGCTTGGTCAGATAACCATCCGGCTCCCACTCAAGGGCGCTCATGACCATCGCTTGGCTGTTCTCGGCGGTGACCATGATAAATACACTTTCGTAGCTCAGCAGCCGTTCAACCATCAGGTCTTCGAGCACTTGCTGGCCGTTCTTGCGGCCGTCACCCAGATTGAAGTCGTGCAGCACGAAGTCATAGCGCTTCTGCGAGCACATGCGCAGCGCCTGTTCACCGGTGTCGGCGGTATCCACTTCCTTGACGCCCAATTCGCGCAGCATCGACCTGACCGAGCTGCGGAAATCGGAAAAATCATCAACGATAAGAAAGCTTTTTTGGTTGTACGCCAGCATCCAGAGTCCTACAGGAGAGGGTGAAATATCGGGCAGCGGTGCCGGAAATCATTCAGGCCCGATGCCGCGGCCCGTTTTAAAGGGCGCGCATATTAACTAATGGCAACATGCTACTAAATAGCTTTGCACGGGATCGAGGCCGCGCGCGCGTTCACAAGTTGCCGGGAACACCAAGTTTTTCGACCGCAGTCAAAGAAACTATAGAGCGAAAGATCAATGGGGCGGGATGTCCGCTTAGTGCGCGGTGGACATTGTGTGACATGAATCGAATGCGCAGCCGCGCACTACCCGAGCGCGGCAATGCGTGGATACGTCAATGCGAGGAGCCGGAAACGCCTGGACGGCAGCTCCCGGACGCGAGCCCAGGAGCGCGCGCGTCACACCCAGCCGTCGTTCTTCTTGCGACGACTGGTCAGCGCCGGCAGGATCAGGCCCACCAGCAGCCCGGCCCCGGCAATGCTGCCGCCGTACACCATGTAACGCATCATGACCTGTTTGTTCTCATCGCCCAGCCGTGCCTGAGTAGTGCGCAGCTCGGCCTGAGTATTGGCGAGTTCGGCGTTGAGCGCCTTGGCCCGCGTTTCCAGTTCGTCGACCAGCGTCTTGCGGGCATCCAGCGTTTCCTGCATGCCCTGAACGCGCGTCTTCCAGGTGTTGTCGATGTTCGACAGTTGGGCGGTCAGGTCCGCCACCTGCTGGGTGAGCTGCGGGACGCGTTCGGCCTGGCCGGGCACGTCCTGCAGATCGCTGGTGGGAATCCATACGGTGCTGCCGTTTTCACCGCGCACCTGGCTGTAACTGCCCGACGAGGACAGCAGCTCGACCTTCTGTCCTGATTTCAGGGTGCCAACGATGCGGTGCCCGTCGGTCGGGCCGCTGCGGACATAAGTGGTGAGGCTGTCGCTGACCCAGCGATCAGCTTCCGCGGCCTGCGCCTGAACCGGTGCCAGGACGGCGAGCATGACGCTCAGAAGGCCGGCACCGAACGCGCGACGTGGCGCTACGAGAAGACCGGGAGCACGAGAAAGAAGTGCACAAAGATGAGAAGGCATGGCAATGATTGTCTTTATCTGGAATGAAAAAAGGCCCCGATGACCGGGCCGGCTAACGTCGGATCTGCGAATGATCTGCAGTTTTTTGCAACTCACGTCCGGGCAGAAGGTCTGCCATTGGAAAGCAGTGCAGCAATCCTGATGGAACGCCTCAAAGGCTGTCTTGTCGGTCCATCAGCTAACAGACCCTGTGATCGGGGTCAGGTTCACTATCGGCCCGCGTCAGCGTCAAAATTCAGCCGCGTGGCGCCCTGCCATCGGGCTTCCACTGCGCAAAGGATTGAGCCCTGCGACTATTCTAGACGCAGTAGCTCCAGACGCCGCGAGGCGCGACGTTTGCTTTCCCGTCCAAGTGCTGTAGAAAATACCAGCCAGGCGTGAACGTCCTCGATGCTCACCATCCGGATGCAGCCGACGCCCCGCGCCGCTGTATCGCTCTAATGGAAAATAGAATGATCCCAAGACAAGTGATTAACGCCTCGGTCAGCCCAAAAGGCAGCCTCGAAACCCTTTCGCAACGTGAAGTCCAGCAGCTCAGCGCCGCGGGTTCCGGCAGCGTCTACAGCCTTTTCCGCCAGTGCGCCCTGGCCATCCTCAATACCGGCGCCCATGTCGACAACGCCAAGACCATCCTCGAAGCCTACGAGAGCTTTGAAGTCCGCATTCACCAGCAGGACCGCGGCGTGCGGCTGGAGCTGCTTAACGCTCCAGCGGATGCCTTCGTCGATGGCGAGATGATCGCCAGCACCCGCGAGATGCTGTTCAGCGCCCTGCGCGACATCGTTTACACCGAGAGCGAGCTGGACAGCCAGCGCATCGATCTGAGCAATTCCCAGGGCATCACCGACTACGTGTTCCACCTGCTGCGCAATGCTCGCACGCTGCGCGCTGGCGTGGAGCCGAAGATGGTGGTGTGCTGGGGCGGTCACTCGATCAATACCGAAGAGTATAAATACACCAAGAAAGTCGGGCATGAACTGGGGCTGCGCAGCCTGGACATCTGCACCGGCTGCGGGCCAGGCGTGATGAAAGGCCCGATGAAAGGCGCAACCATCGCCCACGCCAAGCAGCGCATTAACGGCGGCCGATACCTGGGGCTAACCGAGCCTGGCATCATCGCGGCGGAAGCGCCCAATCCGATCGTCAACGAACTGGTGATCCTGCCGGACATCGAAAAGCGTCTGGAAGCCTTTGTGCGCGTTGGCCACGGCATCATCATTTTCCCGGGCGGCGCCGGCACGGCCGAAGAGTTCCTGTACCTGCTGGGCATCCTGATGCACCCGGACAACAAGGACGTGCCCTTCCCGGTGGTCCTGACCGGTCCGAAAAGCACCGAACCGTACCTGCAACAGCTGCACGCTTTCGTCGGCGCAACGCTGGGTGAGGCTGCACAGCAACATTACGAAATCATCATCGACAACCCTGCCGAAGTGGCGCGCTACATGACGCAGGGCCTGAAGGACGTAAAACAGTTCCGTCGCGAGCGTAACGACGCGTTCCACTTCAACTGGCTGCTGAAGATCGAAGAAGGCTTCCAGCATCCTTTCGATCCGACCCATGAAAACATGGCCAGGCTGCAACTCAGTCACGACGTGCCACCTCATGAGCTGGCCGCCAACCTGCGTCGCGCGTTTTCCGGCATCGTTGCCGGCAACGTGAAAGACAAGGGCATTCGCGTGATCGAGGAACACGGTCCGTACCAGATCCATGGCGACCCGGCGATCATGCGCCCGCTCGACAAACTGCTGCAGGCATTCGTCGAGCAGCATCGGATGAAACTGCCGGGCGGCGCGGCCTATGTACCGTGCTATCAGGTCGTGACCTGATCCACACAAGGGCGCTCGTACAGCGCCCTTTTTCTTGAGCAACGATCAGCGCTGACTGCGGAACTGACGCGGCGACTGCCCGGTGGCGCGCTTGAAGAAGCGTGAGAAATACCCCGGTTCGGAAAACCCCAGGCTATCGGACACCTGGTTGACGGTCATGGCGGTGTAGATCAGGTTGCGCTTGGCTTCCAGCAGCAAGCGCTGGTTGATGATCTGCAGCGCCGACTGGTCGCTCAATCGCCGACACAAGGCATTGAGGTGCGCCGCGCTGATACCCAGCTGTCGGGCATGCTGCTCGATGGACCAGTGCTGATCAAAGCTGGTCTCCAATTGATGCAGAAACGCTTGCAGATGCTCGCGGCCACGGTCCTGCTGCAAAGGATCGTCGCGAACGTGTTCGCTGCTTCGACGGCTGAGCCAGACCATCAACAGGTTGATCAGTGAATGCAGCATCAATTCCCTGCCCGGCCGCCGCTGGCGGTACTCGGTGGCAATGGCACCGAACAGCGTCTGCAAATAATCGCCATCGTCGCCCAGCCCATAGCACCGCGCATCGCTCAAGGGTGCGCTGTCGAGAGCCGTTTCCAGCCGTTCGACCAGAGGCCGGGCCAGGCTGAGAATATGGCCCTGGATATCCTCGGAAAACCGGAAGGTGTGAACGCTCAGCGCCGGCACCACCTGTAGCGTCGGCCGTTCCACCTGATGGATACGGTCCTCGACTTTCAACACGGCACGCCCAGACTGCACGTACAGCAATTGCACCAGGTCGCTGTGGCGGTGCGGCTTGATCTCCCAGTCATGACGGCTGCTGCGCTCGGGGATCGACTCGCAGTGAATCAGGTCAGGCGTCGGCCACGCCGCGGTTTCTCCGTAGAGCTTGAACACCGGTATGGCTGCGATGTGGGTTTTGGACATGGCTGTCGCCCGGCGCGGGCATCCTCGAAAAGTCCAGATAATGCACCGGATATTGCCTTCTTATCCTTCAGCCATCCATTAAAAATGCAGGAGACAAAAACAAAGACGTCCCGCCAGGCCACGGTCGGCAGGGACCATGACAGGACAACAACAATGAAAACCCAAGTCGCAATCATCGGCTCCGGCCCGTCCGGGCTGCTGCTCGGCCAACTGCTGCAACGTGCCGGCATCGCCAACATCATCATCGAACGCAAAGACCCCAATTACATCCTCTCGCGCATCCGTGCCGGCGTGCTGGAACAAGGCATGGTTGATCTGTTGCGAGAGGCTGGCGTCAGTGAGCGCATGGACGCAGAAGGCTTGGTGCATGACGGGTTCGAACTGGCGTTCGACGGCCGCTGCGAACGCATCGATCTCAAGTCCCTCAGTGGCGGCAAGACGGTAATGGTCTATGGCCAGACAGAAGTCACCCGCGATCTGATGCAGGCCCGTAGCGCTTCCGGTGCGCAAACCTTCTATAACGCCGAAGACGTCCAGCCCCACGACCTGAAAACCGACCGGCCGTACGTGACGTTCCGGCACAACGGTGAAACGCTGCGCGTGGAATGCGATTACATCGCCGGCTGCGACGGGTTTCATGGCGTATCGCGGCAGTCGATTCCAGACGAGTGCCTGAAGACCTTCGAGCGCGTGTACCCGTTCGGCTGGCTCGGCGTGCTTGCCGATACGCCACCGGTCAACGAAGAACTGGTCTACGCCAGCCATCCCCGTGGTTTTGCCCTGTGCAGCATGCGCTCGGCGGTGCGCACGCGCTATTACGTGCAGGTCAGCGCCGACGAGAAAGTCGAGGACTGGTCGGACCAACGCTTCTGGGATGAACTCAAAATGCGCTTGCCCGCCCATCTGGCAGAACGGCTGGTGACCGGGCCATCCATCGAAAAGAGCATCGCACCGCTGCGCAGCTTCGTGGTTGAGCCCATGCAGTACGGACGGCTGTTCCTGCTCGGCGACGCGGCACACATCGTCCCGCCCACCGGTGCCAAGGGCCTGAATCTGGCGGCCAGCGACGTCAGCACGCTGTACCGGATTCTGCTCAAGGTCTATCGCGAAGGTCGCACCGACCTGCTGGAGCGCTACTCGCAGATCTGCCTGCGGCGGGTGTGGAAAGCGGAGCGCTTTTCCTGGTGGATGACATCGATCCTGCACACCTTTCCCGATACCGACGCGTTCAGCCGACGGATTCAGCAGACTGAACTGGACTACCATGTCGGTTCTGCCGCCGCACGCCAGACCATTGCAGAAAATTACGTCGGCCTGCCCTACGAAGCCATCGAGTGACCGCCAAGCGGCGGTACGCGGGGGTTGTGCGATTACGCTTTGTGCAATAACACAACGCCATGAGCGCTCAGCCGTGCAGACCCCCAAAGCGTTTTCAATATGGGGTCGATAGGATCGGCGGGCACCTGGCAAGTTGCATAAAAATAACAAGCTTCCGAGGAATCACCGCCATGTCCGACACTCCGATTCGCGAGGTGGGCGACGCTGAAGGCAATCACGTCTACCGTCGCATTACCCTGCGCCTGATCCCCTTCATTTTCATCTGTTACCTGTTCAATTATCTGGACCGGGTCAACGTCGGCTTCGCCAAGTTGCAGATGCTCGACGCCCTGAACTTCAGCGAGACAGTCTACGGTCTGGGTGCCGGGATCTTCTTCATCGGTTACGTGCTGTGCGGGCTGCCCAGCAATCTGGCGCTCAACCGTTTCGGGCCGCGGCGCTGGATCGGGTTGATGATGATTACCTGGGGGACGTTTTCCACCTGCCTGCTGTTCGTCACCACGCCGATCGAGTTCTACGTACTGCGCTTTCTGACCGGCATGGCCGAAGCCGGCTTCTTCCCTGGCATCGTGCTTTATCTGTCGCGCTGGTATCCCGATCAGCGTCGGGGACGCATCATGGCGCTGTTCATGTCGGCGATTCCGGTGTCCGGCCTTTTGGGCGGCCCGTTCTCTGGCTGGATTCTCAACCATTTCGCAGCCGGGCAAGGCGGCATGGCGGGCTGGCAGTGGATGTTCCTGATTCAGGGTCTGCCAACCGTGGCGCTCGGCGTGCTGGCATTCGTGCTGCTCTGCGACAAAGTCGAGGACGCACGCTGGCTGACGCCGCAGCAACGTCAGCGGGTCAAGGCCGACATCACCAATGACGAACTGAGTCGCCCGGTCCAGGGCAAGAGCTCGGTGGCCTCGGTGTTGACCATGCCCATCATCTGGGTGCTGGGCTTCATTTACTTTTGCATTCAGAGCGGCGTGTACGCGATCAACTTCTGGCTGCCGTCGATCATCAAGAACCTGGGCTTCAGCGACGCGCTGGTGATCGGCTGGATCAGCGCGGTTCCTTACCTGCTGGCAGGCGTTTTCATGCTGCTGGTGGGCCGTTCCGCCGACCTGCGCAACGAACGTCGCTGGCACCTGGTGGTGCCGATGCTGATGGGCGCGACAGGCCTGATCATTGCCGCCAACTTTGCCAGCGTGCCGCTGATTGCGATTTTCGGCCTGAGTATCGCGACCATGGGCGCGTTGACCGGCCTGCCGATGTTCTGGCCGCTGCCAACCGCCCTGCTGAGCGCCAGCGTCGCAGCGGGCGGGCTGGCGCTAATCAACTCCATCGGGCAGATGGCCGGTTTTCTCAGCCCTTACCTGGTGGGCTGGATCAAGGACCAGACCGGCTCCACGACCATGGCGCTGTACTCGCTGGCGGCACTGACCATCGTCGGCAGCCTGGTGGCGCTGCGCGTCAGCCGCCGGTCCCCGCCGCGCGTGGCCGCAGCCTGAGATTGAAGACTGTCCGTTCCCACCAAAGCGGCGCTATACGTGTGGGAGCCAGCTTGTTGTGGGCGGCAATCCGACGATCTGGCGCGTAGCGGCAGCAAACCAGGCAACACCGCGCCAACCTGACCTGTCCGGTGAACCAGACTGCTGCCGCTGCGCGCCAGATCGCAGGCAAGCCAACTCCTACGCCCTTCGGGCAGAAGCGCACGCAGATCGCCTGACCGGCACAACCGGGCGGCGGTCTCCCCGGCTACACTCAGGGTCCGATCCCCCACAACAGGAGATTCTGCGCCATGAAAGCCATGCTCCGCTGTATCGGTCTGTCGTCACTGCTGGTCGCGTCCGCTGCCTTCGCCCACCACGGCTGGAGCGAGTACGAGGCCGACGAGGTGCTCGAACTCAGCGGCACGATCGAACAAGTCAGTTACTCCAATCCCCACGGCCATGTGCGCCTCAAGACTGTCGACAAAACCTGGACCGTCGTCCTGGCGCCCCCGTCGCGCATGGAAAACCGCGGGCTCACCCGAGAAATGCTGACCGTGGGCACGCAGGCGCAGGTCACCGGGTATCCGAATCGCAACAAGCCCGATGAATTGCGCGCCGAACGCATCAGCATCGCTGGCAAGACTGTCGAGCTGCGCTGATGGCGGGCTGGCTGGACTGGCTTCACGATTCGTCTCTTGGCGAGGCGATGCGCAACGAAGTCTGGCTGTACCCGGTCATCGAAGTGGTACACATCGTGGGGTTCGCGGTACTGGTCGGTGCGGTGACGCTGTTCGACCTGCGGCTGTTCGGCTACGCCAGAAACCTGCCGGTGAGCGCCCTGGCCGATCATCTGCTGCGCTGGGCAGTCGCCGCGCTACTGCTGATAGTCCCGGCCGGGGTGATGATGTTCGCGGCGCAACCCAAGGATTTCGCCAACAACCCAGTGTTCATTCTCAAGCTTTGCCTGATTACGATAGCCGGTGCCAACGCCGCGCTGTTTCACTTGGGCGTGTATCGCTCGGTCGCAGGCTGGGACGTGAACGCAACAACGCCTGGAGTGGCAAAATTCCAGGCGGTGTTATCGATGCTGCTATGGATCGCCGTGATCCTGTGCGGACGATTGTTGGCCTACACCTGACCTGTCGGCCAGTGCGCAGAAAATTGCGCAGCGCCACGCGCAAAATCGCCTCTCACCTGGCCTGCATCCCTCTCCAATCAACGCCTCCCGATGCGCTGCGCAAGAACTTGCACAGGCACGCAGGATCTTGCGCAGTTTTTCGGGTTTTCAGCGCCCAAAACCAGCCGAATAATTTATTAAGTCATTGATTTAAAACTAATTGATCTAAATGGCATATTTTTTGTTAAAGGCTCTTCTCGGTAAAGCGGCAGCATCCGCCGCCAAGGAGGCCTGGCATGAGTCACAAGAACGGAACCACCCAGCAGCATCGCGCAACCTTATTCGACAGGACGCCAGCGACCGGCACCAGCCTGTGCCCGTTCAAAGGCGCCGACGTCGCTATCGTTCCGCTGCGCTATGCGCTGGATCGCTCCCGTCACGATACCGACTGCACAACGCTCAAGCCGTTGCCGGCCGCCGGCACATGGGCCTACCTTCCCGCTTTGAAAACCCGCGGCTATACGCTGCGGCAGCTGTATGACGGCTATGTGTATGTGTTCGACGAGACGGCGGGCACCTTTCATGAGTACGCCGTAGACGCCAGCGACGCGACGCTGGCACGCATAGTCTGGACCGAGGCGCATCTGGGCCAGGACATACGCAGCGGCGCGGACAATCCCAGGCCCTATCTGCTTTATCCACGCACCCATCGGCTACATCTTGGTTTCTCCCCCAGGCAATGGAGTTGGCGGGTGTGCGAACACATGCGCTCCAACGCTGACCGCCGTGCGCGGTGGATGAAGCCGCTGGACCTGCAGCGTTACTGCATCAGCATGGCCGAGCCCGGCACCCTGCCGCTGGGGAAGCTCGCTGAGGCGGTGGCCGACATCGATCCGCAACGGGTTGCACAGGACGATCGCTTCGCTGACTCATCGTCCCCGACGCAAGCACCAGCATCAGACCCGCAGCAGCCAGGCGAGCATGGCGAAGCGCGCTGTTCGCCTGTGGGCGCCGACGTGTACTGGCTTGGCAGCGTCCCCGACAAGGACAGCGCGTTGCTCGTTGCGCTGGACGATCCGCTGGCCGTGTTCACCGACCTGGGCCTGCAACTGGCGACCGACCAGGCAGCACTGCGTGTCTGGCAGGAGCAACATCAACACAAAGCCAGTATGGCCAGCGCCGTCACCAACCTTTGTGCGAGCAGCGACGACCCTGACGGTCTGCCCGCTGCGGTCAAAAATGACGTGGTGCGAACCCAGCGTTACCTGAGCGATGTGGACGCTTACCTTGAAAGTCTGCTCATGGAAGAAAACGAATACATGGCCAGTTCGATACGAGGCGATGCGCTCGTAACGTCCGGCAGGCCACCAAGCCAGGGTCTGAAAGAGGCACTTCAGACCAAATACGGCAAGGTGCCGTCCACCGAAGATTACGCGTCGTGGAAAGCCCGAGCCAAATGGCAGCGCGAAGTGGATCTCGAAGGAGCACGAGCCTACATCGCTCAGCACAAGCCCACGGGCGATCAATTGTTGCGCGCTGTCCGCGACACCCAGGCCGATTTCATCCTGTGGGCGGAGCACGTCGGCGTTGAGCCGCGTGCACTGTTCATCGACACCGCCCATCCGGGCAGCCTGTTGTATCTGCAGAGCATCATGAGCGAGTTGCTGGTGATTTTCGCTCAGAGCGTGGAGGTCCACGACTGGCTGATCGCGCAGGAAGACACCGCCACCAGCCTGTTCGGCACGATGCGCTACGGCTTTTCCGCCGGGCTCAAGGATGCGCTGCACAAAGACGCCGACCAGTTGCTCAATGGCCTGAGCGACTACGCCAATCTCGCCACCCGGGTCGGCGAGCTTAACTCACTGCTCAACCACCCCGCCGTTGCCAGCTCGACCTGGATGAACCTGCTCAAGCAGTCAGTGCGCGAGACGTTCAGTGCGCTGAGCGAACTGGCCGCTGGTGAAGGCAAATCACTTGCCGAGACGATTCTCACCAGCTGGATGCCCATGGATAGCCGACGAGTCAGGGGCGCCCACCAGAATCTGACCGCGCTGCTTCGCACCATGATGATCGGCCAGGTACTGGCCAACTCGCCGCACCGCCTCGCCATCGATGCCGAAATCGGCAACCGGCTCAAAACCTGGAAGCTCGAAAAACGCGTGCTCGACAAAAAGCTCCTCGACCTGCAGCGCAACTGGCGATACCCGACCACCAGCGGACCCGATCGTAGAAACCTGTCGCGCCAGTTGCAGAAACTCAAGGACACCATTCAGCTCCACCATCTGCAGATCCCGCGCCTGCTGGATTTTCAGGATCGGCAGTACGCTCAGCTGATAGACAACGAGGCCAGACGTTTCCTCCAGTCAGGTCTGCCATTCGAGCACTGGCAGAACATGGCCAAAGACTGGCTCTTGCGGCAGCTTTCCAATGGGGTCGCGGGAATAACGTGGGGCGTCATCATGTTCAATTTCATCAGCACCGCTTTTCTCTACGCCGACCTGACCCGCGACGGGGACTTCAATGATCGGGACATCCTCAAGATCAGTTACGGACTTGCCTATACCGGCAACCTGCTGATGGGCGTCTACGTCGCCGCGCCCTGGGCCATTGTCCGGGCAGCACAGCCGGTGCTGATCGAAAGGAAGATGGTCAGCATCCTGCAGCGCTCTGCTTCGTATTGGGCTTCGCGCGGGAATCCGCAGTGGGCCAATGCGGTTCGCGGGTTTCGGGCGGGAATGGTGGCGATGGGGGCCTTCGGGGTGGCGGGAGCAGTGTTGGAGTTGATTGATCTTCTTCAGGATCATGAAAGCGCAAGGACGAAAATCGAAAAAAACCTGCTGAAAATCAAGATGACTACCGTACTGCTTATGGGGGCCGGCGGCTTAACCGCGTTGTTGGCAGGAGCTCTTCCAGCAGGCATTTTGCCTGCCGCAGCGTTAGGTCCACTGGCAGTTTTCTTACTACTTCTAATAGGATCAATTTATCTGTTGATCACTATGCTGCTCAACCATCTAAAACAAGACAGCGTAGGCCTCTGGCTGCGCAGGTGCTGTTGGTCATTCTCCAGCGAGAACCGCTACCCCGAAACGCCAGAGGGTATCGCTGAGGAACAGCGCCATTTTCAGGAACTGGTGCTTAGTCCTGCCGTGTTGGTCAAGCAGACTTTTCATTATGAAAACCAGTGGGCTGGCAAGGATGGAACCGTCCGGGTAAAAGTACAGGACGGCGCATGGATACAGATCCTGCTGTCGAACAGTCTGCGTGGACGGTCGATCGAGTTTAATGTCATCATTAGCGAACGCTCCTGGGACTCCCTGTCGGTGAAGAAGAGCGACAAACCGATCGTAAATGATTTTCTTGATAATGGCTGGTTCACTGCTGCCGCGTCCTTTGGCTCCGTTAACAACCAACGGCCTCCCGAAAAAAACAATGATTTATATTTTCCGCCGGTCCCACCCGAGGAAGAAGACGTTGTATGGCAAACCTGGGTGCCGCTGAGGAAAGAGGCTGACTTCATTGAGCTTCAAATCTGGTATCCCAGAGACATTGTAGTCCCTGCTGCGGAAGACACAGGTTACCTTTATCAGATCTCGCCAGATCACAAAGGCGAACAGTCTGTTGACGGCCTACTCCCTGTTCAACTAGAAGTTAAGAGCCTTACGCGAACAGGCGCCTCAAAAATCGAGACCCCGGAATGACAACCAGCATGAAGGAGCAGGAAGAGAAGACCTTAAAACAGGATAGATACCAACTTCCAAATAAAGATTGCGCTGCAAAACCGGCGAAAATCGAGATGCAGTGGTCGATAAAGTCCATAAGTGGATCACCCAGAGACGTATTCTGGTTACAGCTAATTACTATATCCGCGCATATCATTACGCTAACGTATGCATATTTCATACTTTGGAGCATTTTGATGGACGAGCCTGTCTTTTTAGTATCAATAACAGCGTTACTAAGCATCCAAGCCGCGCTTTACATTATGGCAATACGAACAAAAACGCTTTATCAATACAATATCCATTCAACTCATGGGGAGCTTGAATATCAATTGCAACCTCCCATGCATACGAGTGCTTTCTTCAAAGGCTTTGCGTTTGTGGGAATTTTTCTTTTGATATTAATGGCCCTCATGGCCGGCTCTCTGCTGTTTCTGACCGGCGTCGGCGCCATGGCCTTCATGGCTGCCATGAGACTTCTCACCTGGAAGAACCCGATCAAACGTGAGTGGAGCGGGCCCTGGGATGAATACAACTTCGTCACCGTTGACCGTAAACGGCGGGTCGTCGTGACGCACATTACCGACACGACCCTGGGTTTCGAAGCGCGCCTGCCGGATGATGCGTTGTTCGAGCAATATCTGGCTTTCCTGCGCAGCGTGTTGCCGCCCACTGCGCAGTTCACCGAAAAGAAGTGGGACATGTCGCTGATCTGAGTTAACGGCCGTGGACTTTGCGGGACCACGGCCTGTCTGGATCAGCCCGCCACTGGAACGGTGAAGCGGAACTCGCTGCCCTTGCCCACCTGGCTCTCCGCTGCCAACACGCCGCCGTGGGCCTTGATGATGCCTTGGGAAATGTACAGGCCCAGACCGGTACCGGTAGGGTTGCCTTCCTTGACGGTCCAGTAGCGCTCGAAGATGTGCGGCAACTGTTCCGGCGGGATGCCTTCGCCGGAGTCGCGCACAGTGAACACGACCTCCTCGCCACGCGACATGGCTGCCACACCGATAGTGCCTTGTTTGGGCGTGAACTTGATGGCGTTGCCGATCAGGTTGGACAACACCTGAAACAGGCGCTCCGGATCGGCATTGACCTTGAGGTCCGGCTCGGCGTTGAAGGAAATCTTGATGGACTTGTCCATTGCCAGCGGCAGCAGAAGGGAGTAGGCCTCTTCGAAAATCTGGCTGACGTCCAGCGGCTGCGGCGTGATGGTGTACCGGCCAGCCTCGATCTTCGAGGTATCGAGCAGATCTTCGAGCAGCACGTTCATGCGGCTGGCGGCCTGCTGCATGGTGTCGATGGCCGTCGCGATGCGGCGTGAAGTGTGAGGGCCATCCGAGCTGAATGACTTCTGCATCATGCCGCACAGCATCGAGATCACCGTCATCGGGTTACGCAGATCGTGGGAGACGACCGCAACCAGATCATCGCGGGCACGCACTGCCTGCTGTTCGCGACGAACCTGGCGCGCGAGGTCATTTTCCAGGGCCGAACGACGCAGATCGTTGGCGGCGAAGATGTCGCCATGGCTCCACTTGGCGGCGATGCCGGCCATTTCGACTTTCCAGATTTCAAATGAAGTCCGTGGCCGCAGGCGCATGCCCGCATCGGATTCGTCGATATCCAGTGGCTTGTTCGGGTCACCGCTCCACTGAACGGTTTCCTTGACCTCGGGGCGGAACCACAGCACGCCGTTGTCCACCGGCTTGGGCAGACTCAGGGCCAGCACGCCGCTGGCCACCTGTTGGTACGCCTGCGCCGGCGGAAAAATGCTGGAGAGATGATGGCTGGAGAACACCTGATCACCGCGCTCGGTCAACCAGCGGTGCAGCTCACGGACTTCACTGGGCTGCGGGCATTTGCCGAAACGGTGCAAGGTCTGACCTTCAATGATCGCCACGCCGTGCGCGCCGGTCAGGTCCATCAACAGTTGCGGCTGGGCAGCCAGGCCATCGAAGACGTTGGCTTCGGCCTGGACCATCGCCTGGTTGAGTTGCGCCAGAGCCTGGACCTTGGCCTCGCGCTGGCGGCTGACTTCGAGAGCCTCCATGGCGCTGATCTGCAGCGACAGCACCTGGCCCAATGCCTGGCAGGCGCTTCGCAATTCGTGGGAAACATACAGCGGCGTGCGATGCCCGCAGCTGATAAGGCCCCAGAGTTTGTCGCCCTGCAGCAGCGAAACGCTCATCGAAGACAGCACACCCATGTTTTTCATGTACTGGCAATGAATCGGCGAGACGCTGCGCAGCGTCGAGAAACTGAGGTCCAGCGGCTGGCCATTATCGGGACGCAGCTGGGGCACCAGCGGCACCGGGGTATAGGCTGCATCGGGGATGATCCGCAACCAGTTGCGGCGATACAGTTCGCGGGCCTGCTCGGGAATGTCCGAGGCCGGGAAGAACAAGCCGTTGAACAGTTCCATGGCCGGCGCGGATGCTTCGGCAATGACCTGACCGTGCCCTTCTTCTTCGAAGCGATAGATCAGGACCCGGTCATAACCGGTCATTTTCTGAATCTCACGCACGCTGATTTCGTACAGTGACTGCAGGTCCGTAGCGCCCTGCAGCTGACGCAGCATCCGCCCCATGTTCGTCGGGCTGCGCTGGTCGCGGGCCATGGCGTGCGGGTCCTGGATTTCCAGTTCCAGCACCAGAACCCCTTGATGTCGGTGCACCATGACTTCGAATTCGACGCCTTCAAGGGTCAGGAGCAGTTGCTGCGCATCGGTCAGCGACTCGCTGGTGCTCACTGCGCGAATGGCCTGCACCCGCTCTTCGCCCAGCACACGATGCAGCGGCTGGCCAACGACCTGCTCCGGCGACAGCCCCAGCAGAGTCTGGACGTTGGCACTGACCTGAAGCACTGCCCAGTCCGGTTCGGACAGGGTGAACAGCAACCCGTGAGGCTGGATCGCGCCGGGAAACTGGATAGGCTCGTCGGCGCAGTTGTCCAGCAGGACCTCGAAAGCGTCCTTGTCGAGTTGGCTCATAACAGTACCTCTTGACCGTCGAGCCAGTGCTCGAATGTGGCGAATGTGGAATGGGCTGCGTCAGCCGCGGCCTGGACGAGCCCCGGGTCCCGGGACGCGCCGTTCAGATGATTGAGGAAAGCTTTCCAGCGCGGGCCGGTGGCAGCGCCGTATACGTCAAGAAACGCAGCGCCGCTGTGTTCATCCAGACCGAGCCGCGCGTGAACTTCACGACGCAGCAACTGACCGCCCAAGGTCGCGCCTTCCAGCACGTACATCACGCCGAGGCAGGTGCCGGGCGAGTCGATCGCGGGCAGATCAGGGCAGAGAGGAAGTCGGGCGATGTCCGTATCGGTCAGGCCAAGCACATGCAGATCCCTGACAAGCGCAGGGATCTTGACCCGTTCATGCGGCACGAGTTCGTCGGGCACTTGTGCGCTGGCGGCAAGGGCGTCTTCCAAGGGCTGGTAAAAACCGTAATACGCCTGAAGCAGGCGACGGTAGAGCGCTGCATCCAGCCGCGCAGAGAAGAACGGCAGACGCTTTTCGAGCCGGGCATGCAGGTCGCGCGTTGCGTCTCGCAACGCTTCGAGCATATGGGGCGGTGCATCAAGGGGGAACGTTGCCGGCATCCAGTAAGGCTCTCAGGGAAAAGTCTTCAGAAAGCGCGTCCAAGCGAACAATGGCGAAACCACAATACAGTTGGAAAGCGAAAACCTGCGGACTGTTCCAAAGCGCCCGATCATACAGAAAGTTGCCTGCTTGAAAACCCATGGCAAGCAAACTTTACGCTCGCTGTCGGCTAATTTCGCATCAGCCCCATGAACGTCGGGTAAAAGAAGGCCTGGCGGGGGGTACTGTGACAGCTTTGTTTCAGGCTGGTGCCCGCGCGCCCCTCATAGCACCACGCGCAGGCACTGCCCCGCGTGATACAGCGTAAAGCCTGCGTCGTAGGCCAGTGTGCGCAATGCGCTGCCGCTGACCTTGCGCCCGGTGGCGAAATTGACTGGCAACGCTTCTGTGTCGCCGGTCAGCAGATAGTCCGCGAAACATTTGCCGACCAGAGTGCCGGTGGTCACGCCTCGACCGTTGAAGCCGGTCGCGGCGAGCAGACCGGGAGCCGGTTCGAAGAGGCGCAGCAGATGGTCCGGCGTGAAGCCGATCCGGCCGGTCCAGGTGCTTTCCCACTGCACTTTGCCCAGTTGCGGAAAGTAATGCTGCTGGATCCGGTCCGCCCATTGCCGCACGAACCACAGCGGGTAATTGCCGGCGTTGCCCAGGCTGCCGAGCAGCAGCCGGCCGTGCGCGTCACGACGAATGCTGCTGAGTACCGTGCGGGTGTCCCATGAACCTTGGCCGCCCCGCAGGATGGCCTGTTGCTCCGCTCCGCTGAGCGGCACGGAAGCTACCTGATAGTAATAGCCTGCGAAAATGTGGTCCTTGACGTCGGTCCATTCACCTTCGGTGTAAGCATTGGACGCGATGATCACCTTCTCGGCGCACACGCTGCCGTCGTCTGTGGACACTTTCCAGCCGTCATCCACACGCTGCAGCCCGGTCACCGGCGAATCGCCGAACAGCTCACCGCCCCGCGCCGTCACATTGAGCGCCATGCCCGACACGTAGGCCATCGGGTTGAGGGTTCCGGCGCGATGGTCGAGCAACGCGGCGGCGACCTTGTCCGTGCCGCACGCGTCCTCGCACGCCTTGCCGGTGAGCAGTTCAAGGCTGGCACCACGGCGTTGCCATTGCTCGGCGCGGCTGCGCAGGTCCGCCACGCCGGTGGCGTTGTGCGCCATGTGCAGGTTGCCGGTGCGAGTGTCCTGGCACTGGATACCGTATTTATCGATAGTGGCGAACACCAGCGCAGGCGCGCCACCCAATGCTGTGTTCAGACGGTCCGCCTCGACCTTGCCCAGAGTCTTTTCCAGATCGTCCGGCGCCACCCAGGTGCCCGCATTGACCAGCCCGACATTGCGCCCGGACCCACCATGCCCTACCTGATGGGCCTCGACGATGCACACCGACTTGCCACCTTCGAGCAGACGCAGTGCCGCCGAAAGCCCGGTAAAGCCGCCGCCGATGATGCACACGTCCGCCGAACGCTCACCGCTGAGCTTTTGGCTGACCGGACGTTGCGGCGTCAACTGCTCCCAGAGACACCCGTGACCAAGCTGCGCCATTCAAGAAACTCCAGATCAAGCCTGTCCGATAACGGGTGGACGCTTCAGTCGAACACAATGCCCTGGGCCAGCGGCAGTTCGCGTGAATAATTGACGGTGTTGGTCTGCCGACGCATGTACGCTTTCCAGGCATCGGAACCGGATTCGCGACCGCCGCCGGTTTCTTTCTCGCCACCGAAAGCCCCGCCGATCTCCGCGCCGCTGGTGCCGATGTTGACGTTGGCGATGCCGCAGTCGCTGCCCGCCGCGCTCTGGAAGGCTTCGGCTTCGCGAAGGTCAGTGGTGAAAATGCACGAAGACAGACCTTGCGGCACTTCATTGTTCAGGCGCAACGCTTCTTCGAAGTCATCGTAGGCCAGCACATAAAGAATCGGCGCGAAGGTTTCGTGGCGGACCACATCGCTCTGGGCCGGCATCTCGACAATAGCGGGTGTGACGTAATAGCCGTTGGGGTATTGCTCCTGCAACTGACGCTCGCCGCCGAACACTTCACCGCCTTCGTCGCGCGCCTGTGCCAGCGCGTCCTGCATCGCTGCAAACGCCTGCCTGTCGATCAGCGGACCGATCAGGTTGCCTTCGCGCGGGTCGCCTACGCGAACCTTGCCATAGGCAGCCTTGAGCCGCGCCAGCACTTCATTCTTGATCGAACGATGCACGATCAGGCGACGCAACGTCGTGCAACGCTGCCCCGCGGTGCCGACAGCGCTGAACAGAATGCCGCGAACGGCCATATCCAGATCGGCACTTGGTGCCAAAATCATCGCGTTGTTGCCGCCCAGCTCCAGAATGCTGCGTCCGAACCGGGCCGCGACCCGCGGACCGACCTCGCGACCCATGCGGGTGCTGCCGGTGGCGCTGACCAGTGCCACGCGCGGATCGTCGACCAGCGCCTGGCCGGCGTCGCGATCGCCGATGACCAACTGCGCCAGCCCCTCGGGCGCATCGCCGAAGATCTTCAGCGCCTTGTCCAGCAACGCCTGGCTGGCCAGCGCGGTCAGCGGCGTTTTCTCCGAAGGTTTCCAGATCACCGGGTTGCCGCAGACCAGTGCCAGCGTGGTGTTCCAGGCCCAGACCGCGACCGGGAAGTTGAAGGCGCTGATCACGCCGACCACGCCCAGCGGATGCCAGGTTTCACGCATATGGTGGCCAGGGCGTTCCGAGGCAATGGTCAGACCATAGAGCTGGCGGGACAGGCCGACGGCGAAATCGCAGATGTCGATCATTTCCTGGACTTCGCCCAAGCCCTCTTGAGTGATCTTGCCCGCCTCGATAGATACCAGCTCGCCAAGCGCGGCTTTGTGTTCGCGCAGTACCTCGCCAAAGATACGCACCAGTTCGCCACGGCGTGGTGCCGGCACGCTGCGCCATTTCAGAAAGGCTGCATGAGCGCTGTCGATACGCGCGCCGACTTGCGATTTGTCTTGCAGCGAAACGGACGCAATCTGGCTGCCATCGATGGGCGTATGGACCGGATGGGTCCCGTCTGCGTAAGCGCTTTTCGTCACGCCCAGGCTTGCTAGCAACTCGGCAACCATGTCGATTCTCCTGCGTATTGCACTGGTTGAAATCAATGATGTGGGTCAGTATTGATCCGTGACAGTTCTCGTCACAAACGACCATTTAGAAAAACATGATTCCGTTATGGAATGAACTCACTTGTCCGCACCAGGTAAACCGTAATGTCCAAGCGTTTGATGCCCTCGACGACCGCTCTGCAGTGCTTCGAAGCAGCAGCGCGGCACCTGAGCTTCACGCGCGCGGCACAGGAACTGCACCTGACCCAGAGCGCGGTCAGCAAGCAGGTCGCCCAGCTCGAAGAAATGCTCTGCCATCCGCTGTTCCAGCGCGTACGCCGACGTCTGCACCTGACTCCGGCGGGCGAGCTGTATATGGCCGAGGTCAACAAGATCCTGATTCAGGTCGACATGTCGAGCCGCTACATTCTGACTTACGGCGGCGAAACCGAAGTGCTGAAAATCGCCACCCAGCCGACCTTCGGAGACCGCTGGCTAGTGCCCAATCTGAAAGGCTTCGGCAAGCGACATCCAGGCATTCACCTGGATATCCGCAGCGAGCTGGAACCCTTCGACCTGGTGCGGGCCAAGGCCGACGTGGCGTTCTTTTTCGGCCAGGCGACCTGGCCCGGCGCAACCTGCATCGAGCTGTTCAAGGAAGAAGTGGTGCCGGTCTGCGCCCCGGACTTGCTGGACGGCGATCAGATCACCAGTGCCGAGGCGCTGACCCGCTACACGCTGCTGCAGTGCACCTCGCGGCCGGAAGCCTGGCATGAGTGGTTTCTGGAACAGGACCTGCATTCGCAGCACAGCTATCACGGCCCACGCTTCGACACGTTCTACATGTGCATCCGCGCGGCGCAGGCCGGCTGCGGCATCGCGCTGGTGCCGCGCTATCTGGTCAGTGACGAACTGGCCGAAGGCAAATTGACGATTGCCTGGGATCACCCGATGCAGAGCGATGGTTCGCACTTCCTCGCCTACGCCGAACACGCCGCGCAGGTGCCAAAGGTGCGGGCATTCGTGGACTGGATCACGCAACGGGTGCAGGCCCGGCGCTAGACCGACATCCCGACTTATTGGAATGACTCGACGATTTTATTTCGTTTGCGGGGTGTCTTCGTTGTTCGCTTAGATAATGGAAACGTCCAACCCGCAGGGTGAGCCATGCCTTCCTACATCGAGTACCCAACGTCCATGCCGCGCCGCGTCAGGTTGCCGGAGAGTTGCCGATGAATCGGGAGGCGATCAGCGAGTCCATCTCAAGCGTGCATCCGATCACCTTGTCCCACGGCAGCAATGCTGAAGTCTGGGACACCGATGGCAAACGCTACATCGATTTCGTCGGCGGGATCGGGGTTCTGAACCTTGGCCACTGCAACCCGCAGATCGTCGAGGCGATCCGTGAACAGGCCGGGAAATTGACCCACTACTGTTTCAACGCCACGCCGCACGCACCTTACATTCAGTTCATGGAACAGTTGGCGCGTTTTATCCCGGTCAGCTATCCGGTGAGCGGTATGCTGACCAACTGCGGTGCCGAGGCCGCGGAAAACGCGTTGAAAATCGTTCGTGCCGCCACCGGGCGCACCGGCGTGATCGCTTTCGATGGCGGCTTCCACGGGCGGACGCTGGCGACGCTAAGCCTCAACGGCAAGGTCGCGCCTTACAAGCACAAAGTCGGCGTGCTGCCCGGCCCGGTCTTCCACATCCCCTACCCGGCCCCGGACACCGGCGTCACCACTGAACAGGCGCTCGATGCCCTCGAACGGCTGTTCAGCGTGGAGATCGATGTCAATGACGTGGCGTGCATCATCTTCGAGCCCATCCAAGGCGAGGGTGGGTTTCTTGCCATGGAACCCGATTTCGCCGAAGCCTTGAGGGCGTTCTGCGATACGCACGGCATCGTGCTGGTCGCGGATGAAATCCAGTCCGGCTTCGGACGCAGCGGCGCACGCTTTGCGTTCAGCCGCCTGGGCATCGAACCGGATCTGATTCTGCTCGGCAAGAGCATCGCCGGCGGTATTCCACTGGGCGCGGTGGTCGGGCGCAAGGCGCTGCTCGACACCTTGCCCAAGGGCGGATTGGGAGGGACGTATTCGGGCAATCCAATCGCCTGTGCGGCAGGGCAGGCCTCGCTGGCACAGATGACGGATGCAAACCTGTCGTCGTGGAGCGAGCTGCAGGAAAACGCCATCGTCTCGCGCTACCACCGCTGGAAGCAGAGCGGACTCTCGCCCTGGCTGGGCAGGTTGACCGGCGTTGGCTGCATGCGTGGCATCGAGCTGGCCGATCCGCAAGGCAGGCCTGCCCCACAGCAGCTTGCCCGGTTGCTGGCCTCGGCGCGTGATGCCGGCTTGCTGCTGATGCCCAGCGGCAAATCGCGGCACATCGTGCGTCTGCTGATTCCATTGACCATCGAACCGGAAATCCTCAACGAAGGGCTGGATATCTTCGAGCGCTGCCTGGCAACGCTGAACTGAACCCGAAGCCAACCGAACCGACCGGAATCTGTGCGGAGAAACATCCAGATGAATGCAGAACGATTCGCCGACCGAGACGAAATACGCGCCGGATTCTCCCGCGCCATGTCACAAATGTATCAACAGGAAGTGCCGCTCTACGGAACGCTGATGGAGCTGGTGGCCGAGGTCAATGACAGCGTCATGACCCATGACGATCAGATGCGCGATAGCCTCACCCGGACCGGGGAGATCCAGCGCCTGGACATGGAGCGCCACGGCGCGATCCGGGTCGGGACCGCGTTGGAGCTGGCCACCCTCGCCCGCCTGTTCGCAGTCATGGGCATGGAGCCGGTCGGTTATTACGACCTGACGCCTGCCGGCGTGCCGGTACATTCGACAGCCTTTCGCGCTGTGCATGAGCAGTCACTGCAAGTCAGCCCGTTTCGGGTCTTCACCTCGCTGCTGCGTCTTGAATTGATCGAAAGCGACAGCCTGCGCGAGTTCGCCGCCTGGGTATTGAACAAGCGCACGATTTTCACCCCACGTGCCATTGAGCTGATTGAAAAGCATGAAGCCGACGGCGGCCTTGACCAGGCCGATGCCACCGACTTCATCGAGCAGGCGCTGGAAACCTTTCGCTGGCACAGCACGGCGACCGTCTCGCTGGACGAGTACCAACAGCTCAGCGCTCAGCATCGACTGATCGCCGATGTGGTGGCGTTCAAAGGCCCGCACATCAACCACCTGACGCCACGAACGCTGGACATCGACCAGGTTCAGGCGCAAATGCCCGACAGGGGCATCACACCCAAGGCAGTGGTCGAAGGCCCGCCGCGGCGCAACTGCGCGATCCTGCTGCGTCAGACCAGTTTCAAGGCGCTGCAGGAGCCGATCACCTTTATTGGCGAGTCCGGTCACCAGTCCGGTCACCAGTCCGGGAGTCACTCGGCACGTTTCGGTGAGATCGAGCAGCGTGGCGCCGCGCTGACGGCCAAGGGTCGCGAGCTCTATGACCAACTGCTGAACAGTGCCCGCGATGCGCTGGGGGAATTCCCCAATGAAGCCAACGCGGTCCGTTACGCACAGTTGCTGGAGCAGGCGTTCCAGGCGTTCCCCGACAGCCATGACCAAATGCGTCGGCAAGGTCTGGCGTTCTTCCGCTATTTCGCCACCGAACAAGGCCTGGCGGCGCGCGGACGACTGAGCGCGAATCTGGAACAACTGATCGAAGCCGGACACGTGCGGGTCGAGCCGCTGGTTTATGAGGACTTTCTGCCGGTCAGCGCGGCGGGGATCTTCCAGTCCAACCTGGGCGATGATGCGCAGTCGCAGTACGCGGTCCAATCGAATCAGCAGGACTTCGAGCGCGCCCTCGGTCGGTCGACCATCAATGAGCTGGGGCTATATGCCGAAACTCAGCAACGCTCCGTTGTCGAGTGCGCCAGGGCGCTGGGGTTGGGTTCGCCTTTGCTGTAGGGAGCACTTTGTGGGAGGGAGCATTGTGGGAGGCAGCTTGCTGGCGACGACGTCAGTACAGGCACATCCGCTATATCGCCGTTAACCTCGTCGCCAGCAAGCTGCCTCCCACATTTAGCCCGTTATGCCCAAAGAAATTGTCTGTACACATCCCGTCAACGGCCCTTTCTGTGTTCTCAAAAACGCAACGATAAACAAAATTCGCAATATTGGTGTGCGACCTGCCGGTATGCATACTGCGATTGCACGTGAAATCCGGACAGGCTGTTTTTCCTGGGCCAAGCCCGTGAATACAGGCCTTTAACGTTCGCCGAAAAGGCTCGAAGCAGCCTTGGCGAAGACATTCACACGCCGATAAAAACAACACAGCCAACACATCCAAGCTGCCCTGAGTGCTTCATCGCGCTCACCTGAAAAACACAACAACGATTGAACAGACCGAAAGGTCATTCAGCAGGCAAGGGGATCGACATGCACTACTCACCCGCGACCGTGGCAGGCGATACACGAGCGGTCTCTTCGACCGTAAAACTGTACATCTGGGCGGCGGTCATTCTGATCCTCGCGGAAATGATAGGCGCGATCAGCATTCCGCTGGGGCCGGGCAAAGTGGTGCTGCTGCCCATGGTCTGGGCATTGCTGCTGGGTGCGATGATAGGCATTGCCAGCAAGCGTCTGCCAGGCGCCATCGGCATCGACCAGCGCACTCAATTACGCTCGGCATCGATTCTGCAGCCCGCGCTGTTGATCTTCATCGCCAAGCTCGGGCTGGTGGTCGGTGGTTCGTTGCCGGTGGTGTTCGCTTCCGGCTGGGCGCTGATGTTCCAAGAGTTCGGGCATTTTGTGGGCACCGTGATTCTCGGCTTGCCGGTTGCCTTGATGCTGGGCATCAAGCGTGAAGCCATCGGCGCCACCTTCTCGGTCGGACGCGAACCGAGCCTGGCGATCATCGGCGAGCGCTACGGCATGGATTCTCCCGAAGGCCGCGGCGTGTTGGCCGAATACCTGACAGGCACGCTGTTTGGCGCCTTGTTCATTGCCATCGTCGCCGGCTTCATCACCAGCCTGGGTATCTTCCATCCCAACTCGCTGGCGATGGGTTCGGGCATTGGTTCGGGCAGCATGATGGCCGCGGCCGCAGGTGCCATTGCCGCACAGCAGACGCCGGAGGTCGCCAAGGAAGTCATGACCCTGGCCGCCGCTTCGAACCTGATCACCACCACCATCGGTACCTACTTCACATTGTTCATCTCGCTGCCGCTGGCGGTCTGGGGATATCGCGTGCTGGAGCCGCTGATCGGCCGCACGACCAAGGCGTCGATAGGCACCGAGGAAATCAGCCACAAGGACGTTTCCCTTGAAGTGCCGGAACTCGGCTGGGCGGGCAAGGCCAGCGCCTGGATCGCGGCGGGCGCCCTGGCGCTGATCGCCAACTATGTCGGTTACAAGACCCTGTCGGCGGATGCCTTTACCGGCATGGCAATCATGATCTTCTGCGCGTTTGCCGGTGAAGCGCTGTGTACCCTGCTGCGTCGCAAGATTCCCGCCGTGTGCATGGTCTCGCTGGTGGCGATGTTCCTGACCTCGCCCGCCTGCCCGTTCGCAGCGGAAATCACCCGGCTGACCAATTCGATCAACATGCTGGCGGTCATCACCCCGATGCTGGCATTCGCCGGCCTGTCCATCGCCAAGGACCTTCCGGCCTTCCGCCGCCTGGGCTGGCGGATTGTGCTGGTGTCATTCCTGGCGAACCTGGGGACGTTCATTGGCGCGGTGCTGATTGCCGAGGCGTTTCACTAAGGCAGGGACGGGGTTTTGAGGTTTTGCTGCCGCTCTGCGCCAGATCGTCGGATTGCCGCCCACAGCAAGCTGGCTCCTACAGAGTACTGCAGTGCGCCGCGGTATTGTAGGAGCCAGCTTGCTGGCGATCTGGCGCGTAGCGGCAGCAACGTCGCTGGTCAAGCGCCCTCCTGCGCCATGATCACCAGCCAGTCATGCACGGCGCGCCTTGAAGGCGTGCTCAGTGCACCTTCACGATACGCCAGCACGTACTTCTTCTTGGCCTTGATCGGGTAGCCGAACGGCACGATCAGCGAGCCTTGCTCAAGCTCGTCGGTGATCAGCGCCTTGCGGGCAATGGCGACGCCCATGCCCATGCGCGCCGCGTCGATGGTCAGATGGTTGCGATTGAAGGTGTGTCCCCGGCGCACGTCGATGCCGGCAGCACCGATAGCGGCCAGGTAAAACTCCCACTCCGCGTACTCGTAGCTGCCACGCCAGGCGGTGATGTCGTGCAGCAACGGAAAATGCACCAGCTGACTCGGCGTATCCAGCGGCGGCCGACCTTCCAGCAAGCGTGGCGAGCAGACCGGGAACAGCTCTTCCTCCAGCAGCGAGGTGGTCATCAGCCCCGGATAACTGCCATCGTTCAGGTCAATAGCCAGATCGAAGTCGTCATCGCGCAACGAGCCGCTGCTGTCCTCGGCAATGATGCGCAGCTGGATATCCGGAAACGCTTCCTGCAAACGCGGCAGGCGTGGCATCAGCCACTTGCCGAGGAACGACGGAATGCAGCGCAGCTTGAACACGCCGCCGATCCGGCCTGAATACAGCAGACGCAGTTCGTCACTGATGCGGCTTTGCACTTCATTGGCGACCAGCGCCAGCCGCTGGCCTTCGGCGGTGAGCTCAAGCCCGCGCCCGACCCGGTGAAACAGCGCGAACCCCAGGCGCTCTTCCAGCTGGCGCATCTGCTGGCTGATGGCACCGGGCGTGACATGCAGCTCTTCGGCGCATCGGGTGAAGGACAAATGTCGGGCCGCGCAGGCGAATACCTGAAGCCAGGCATGCATCTGGGCGTTGAAGATTCTGCTCATTGAGGAGTTCCGCTAAAGCGTTGCATAGGAACAATCGTTTGTCGTTTGCCTGGCGCGAGCCAAATATTAGGGCCAGAAAGAAGGAGTTACAGCTCCCCTGCATCATCTCACTTGAAGGACCTCCGTGATGGCCATCAGCGTCTTCGACATGTTCAAAATCGGCATCGGGCCGTCCAGTTCACATACCGTCGGACCGATGCGGGCCGGCGTGCTGTTCGTGGCCGAGCTGCGCGACCGGAACCGGTTGCATAGCGTAGAACGGATCGAGGTGCGATTGTACGGTTCTCTTTCGGCGACCGGCATCGGCCACGGCAGCGACCGGGCGACCGTCATGGGCCTGATGGGCGAATGGCCGGACCGGATCGACCCCGCTCAAGTGAACCCGCGCATCGACGCGTTGCTGGCTGACGGTCGCCTGATGCTGGGCGGTGAGCATGCGATCAATTTCGTCTGGGACCGGGACATGTGCTTACTCAACGAGAGCCTGCCCTGGCACCCCAACGGCATGACGCTGTGCGCCTATGGCCAATCCGGCGAGCTTTTCGAACAGACCTATTATTCGGTCGGCGGCGGTTTCGTAGTTGACGCCGCCCAGGCCGCCAGCGGTGTACTGGACAATGACGCCACCGTGTTGCCGTACGAATTTTCCAGCGGCGCTCAATTGCTGCGACTGTGCAAGGCCCATGGGTTGAGCATTTCCAAACTGATGATGGCCAACGAAAAGGCCTGGCGCAGCGAAGCGGAAATCCGCGAGAAGATTCTGGTGATCTGGGAAGCCATGCGCGCCTGCGTTGCCAAGGGCCTGACTGAAACCGGCATCTTGCCGGGCGGGCTGAACGTGCGCCGTCGGGCCTACCGTCTGCATCAGAGCCTGCAGAACCTCGACAACCCCAACGTCATTGGTTCGACGCTGAGCGCGATGGAGTGGGTCAACCTGTTTGCTCTGGCCGTCAACGAAGAAAACGCCGCCGGTGGCCGCATGGTCACCGCGCCCACCAACGGCGCGGCGGGCATCGTGCCGGCGGTGTTGCATTACTTCATGAAATTCAACCCGGCGGCCAATGACGACGACGTGGTGCGGTTCTTTTTGAGTGCGGCGGCGGTGGGCATCCTGTGCAAGAAGAATGCGTCGATTTCCGGCGCGGAAGTCGGCTGTCAGGGTGAAGTCGGCTCGGCCTGTGCCATGGCGGCGGCGGGCCTCGCGGAAATTCTCGGTGCCACGCCCGAGCAGGTGGAGAACGCAGCGGAAATCGGTCTGGAACACAACCTCGGCCTGACCTGCGACCCCGTGGGCGGGCTGGTTCAAGTGCCGTGCATCGAGCGCAACGCGATTGCCGCCGTTAAAGCGATCAATGCCGCCCAGATGGCACTGCGCGGCGACGGCGAGCACTTCATTTCTCTGGACCACGCCATCCGCACCATGCGCGACACCGGCGCGGATATGCACGACAAGTACAAGGAGACGTCACGGGGTGGGCTGGCGGTGAAATTCATCGAATGTTGATATTGCGCCCCTTCGTTCGTAGGAGCGCGCTTGCCCGCGAGTGCATTTCGTCAGCAACAGATCTGTCCACCGGCACTACGCCGTCGCGGGCAAGCGCGCTCCTACAGTTGAAACAAGCGCCGCCCCGTCACGCCAATGGCAGACACTGCTCCACCAATGACGTCCACACTTTGACGCCAGGTTCGATCACCTGGTCGTTGAAGTCGTAGTACGGGTTGTGCAGCGGGGCCGAGGGGTTTTCGCCGTCGACGCCCATCCAGATGTAGGCGCCCGGACAGGCATGCAGCATGAAGGCGAAATCTTCGGACGCCATCGACGGGTTGCAGCCCCATTGCACATTGGCCTCGCCAACCGCCGCGACCGCGGCACGGCGAATGGTGCCAGCCGCCTCGACGTGGTTTTCGGTGACTGGGTAGCCCACGTTATAGACCAACTCACCACGCACAGCGAACGCCGTCGGCAGACGCTCGACAAACTCGCCAATCAGTTGCTGCACCCTGGCCCGCACCGGCGTTTGCAGGCAACGCACGGTGCCGCGCAACACGGCCGTTTCCGGGAGCACATTGATGGCCTCCCCGGCATTGAACTGGGTGACGCTGACCACCGCCGAATCCAGCGGGGAGAGACGCCGCGAGACAATGGTCTGCAGGCCCAGCACCAGCTCGGCACCCGCGACAATCGGGTCGAAGCCCCGGTCCGGCATGGCGGCGTGGCTGCCCTTGCCGGTCAAGGTGATCTCGAAAGTGTCCAGCGAGGCCATCATTGGCCCCGGATTGATCACCACCTGCCCGGCCGGGACGCCCGGCCAGTTATGCAGGCCGTAGATCGCCTCCATCGGGAACAGCTTGAACAGACCGTCTTCGATCATCCGCTGCGCGCCACCGAGGTTTTCCTCGGCAGGCTGAAAGACGAAATGCACCGTGCCGAGAAAGCGCCGCGTCTCGGCCAGGTGCCGAGCGGTAGCCAGCAGAATCGCCGTATGGCCGTCATGCCCGCAGGCATGCATGCAGCCCTTGTGCGCGGATTTGTGCGGGCTGTCGCCCAGCTCCTGGATCGGCAAGGCGTCCATATCCGCGCGAATGCCGATCACCGGGCCGTCGCCGGTGCGTAGCGTGCCCACCACTCCGGTGCCGCCAAGGCCGCGATGGACTTCGATACCGAAGCTTTCCAGCAGCCTGGCCACTTTTTCGGACGTCTGCTGTTCCTGAAACCCCAGCTCCGGCGCCGCATGAAGCGTGCGGCGCCAGCAGGTGGCGTCTTCGATCAATGTATGGGAAATCGTCATGTCGCTTACTCCAGGCTCGCGCCGTAGCCAAAACTGGCTGCCGGCTTGGCGGCGGTTTCTACCCAGACGCTTTTCACCTCGCTGTATTCGCGCAACGCGTCGAGGCCCGAGGAACGACCATAGCCGCTCTCGCCGTAACCGCCAAATGGCGAGCTGACGTGGATGGTCTTGTAGCCGTTGACCCAGAAAGTCCCGGCCCGCACCTGTTTCGCCACGCGATGGGCGCGACCGACGTCACGGGTCCAGACCCCACCGGCCAGACCGAAACGGCTGTCGTTGGCGATGCGGATCGCGTCTTCTTCGTCTCTGAATGGAATCGCCACCACCACCGGCCCGAAGATTTCTTCCTGAGCGCAGTAAAGTGCGTTGTGGCCAGCCAGCACGGTCGGGTTGACGTAGTAACCTGACGTGTTCGGGATCGGCTCGGCGTGTTCGCCCACCAGTTTCGCGCCCTCCTTCAATGCGCCTTCGACCATGGTTTTCACATGGTTGTACTGCTTGGCGTTGTTGATCGGGCCGATCTGGGTTTCCGGGTCGCTCGGGTTGCCGACCTTGAACCGGGTCGCGGCAGCCGCCAGCGCCTTGGTGAATTTTTCGAAGATCGATTCCTGTACCAGCAGCCGCGAGCCGGATACGCAGCTCTGGCCCGAACCGGAAAAGATTGCAGCCTGAGCGCCGCGCAGTGCGACCTCTAGATCCGCGTCCTCGAACACGATGTTGGCCGACTTGCCGCCCAGCTCCAGCACCGCCGGAATGCAGCGCTGCGCCGCGGCGACGGCGATATGCCGCCCGGTCGCGGGCGAGCCGACGAACACCACTTTGCGGATGTCGGCTCTAGCGATAAAGGCCTGACCAATGCTGCGGCCGAAACCGGCGACCACGTTCACCAGGCCCTTGGGAATACCGGCCCGCTCGATCAGTACGCCGACCATCAGCGAACTGAGCGGCGTCAGCTCGGAAGGCTTGAGGATCACCGCATTACCCGCCGCGATGGCCGGCGCAATCTGCCAGCCGCAGGTAAAGATCGGTGCGTTCCACGGCGTGATCTGCAGCACAGTGCCGAGCGGTTCGTACGTGACGTAGTTCAGATGACTGGTCGGCACCGGAATGATCTCGCCGTGCAGCTTGTCCGCCCAGCCGGCGTAGTACTCGAACATTTCCGCGACCTTGAGCACTTCTACCCGCGCGTCGCGAATCGGTTTGTTGGCGGTCAGCGATTCGATCTGCGCCAGGTTCTCCAGTTCTTCGCGAATCAGGCTGCCCACCTGATACATGGCGCGGCCACGAGCCTGAGCGGTCAGAGCCCACCACTGGCGTTGTGCGGTCCTGGCGGCATGGTCGGCCAGTTCCACAAGCGAGTCGTCGGCATCGGGGTAGCTCAGCAGCACAGTGTCGTCATGGGCGTTGCGCACTTCCACCGGCGCGCCGTGGCCTTCGACGAATTCGCCGCCGATGTAGCTGGCAACCACATTGCGGTCGCCCCAGTAAGGGCGCATCAGTTCAAGAATGTTTGCGGTGCTCATCGCTTATTCTCCACGGCCGTAAAGGCTGGCATCGGTGCGCTGCACGATTGCGCAGAAGTCTTCGTTGTCACCCAGGGTGTGGGCGCTGGCTTGCCACAACTGGGCCACGACGCGCGACAGCGGCAGGTCCATGTCCAGACTGTCCGCAAGGTCGCTGGCCAGACCGACGTCCTTGCGCATCAGGCCCATGGTGAAGCCCGAGTCGTAGGCTTTATTCAGCACCCAGGTCGGAAACATCACTTGAGTGGCGCCGCTACGACCGGAACCGGCGTTGAGCCCTTCCAGGAGTTTTGCCGGATCGACACCGGCCTTTGCAGCCATGGCGACCGCTTCGGCGGTACTGATCAGGTGGCAGGCGGCGAGCATATTGTTGGCGATCTTGGCGACGTTGCCGGCACCGCAGCGACCGACATGCACGCGGGTGCCACTCATGGCTTCGAGAACGGGCATGACGCATGCAAGGTCTGCATCTTCGGCGCCGATCACCATCGACATGGTGCCGGTTGCCGCGCCTTTCGGGCCACCGGAGACCGGCGCGTCGATGAACGCGACGCCGGTCTTGAGCAGCTGCGCCGCGACCAGGCGGCTCATTTCCGGGGTTGAGGTCGTGGTGTCGATCACCACCAGGCCTTTGCGGCCCAGATCGCTGATGCCGCCTTCGCCCAGGCACACGGCTTCGACGTGTTCAGCCTTGGGCAGCGAGAGAATCAGCAGGTCGACGCTCTGGATCAACTGCGCACGGTCGGCGACAGGTTTGACGCCCTTGCTTTGCGCCTGGGTCAGCGCCGCTTCGGAAAGGTCAAAGCCGCTGACGTCAAAGCCCTTGCCCGCCAGGGTCGCCGCCATGCCGCCGCCCATGTTGCCCAATCCGATCACGCCTACTTTCAGATTCATCTTGTGTATTCCGGTCAAAGGTCTGTGACACGCCTGCCTCAGGCTGTTGGACCGAGTATGGACAGCGCTCTCCCCCCTCAGCAATAATCCGAAAATTGAATTTCCGTTGCCTTTATCGCAACACAGGACAGCCATGAGCCTGGTACAAGATCGTCGCATTCTCTATTTCTACGAGGCAGTGCGCCTGGGCAGCGTGCGCGCTGCGGCGGACTTTCTGAACGTGGCGCCGTCGGCGGTGAGCCGGCAGATCGCGCAGCTGGAACAGGAACTCGGCTCGCCGCTGCTGGAGCGACATCGGCGCGGGGTGAAGCCCACTGAGGCGGGCGACAAGGTGCTGGCGTACTACCGCCAGCGGCTTGCTCAGCAAGAGGTTTTGCTCGATTCGATCCAGTCGTTGCGCGGCTTGCACAGCGGCTCGGTAACCCTGGTTTCCGGCGAAGGGTTTCTTGAAAGCCTTGCCCAGCCGCTCGCCAGATTCTCCATGTTGTATCCACGGATCGAATTGACGGTGAATGTCTGCGGCAGCAACGAAGTGATTCGTCAGGTCGTTGAGGACGAGGCGCATATCGGGCTGGTGTTCAATCCGGCGGCCGATCCGAAGATCCGCTCCCACGCCCATCAGCGCCAGCCGGTGTGCGTGGTGACCGGCCCGGACCATCCGCTGGCAAAAGAGCCAGGACCTGTCGAGCTCGGAAATCTGGATCGCTATCAACTGGCCCTGCCAGCGGTGTCCTATGGCATCAGGCAGATTCTGCTGGAGGCCGAGCATCAGGCAGGCATCTCGGTCAGGCCTGTGCTGACCTGCAGCACCTTTGCCATGCTCAAGCATTTCGCCATGCAGGGCGGCATCACGCTGTTGCCGACTTTCGTGGTGGAAGAAGAGCTCAAGGCGGGAAAACTGCTGGCGTTACCCTTGAAGAGCGAGGTGTTCAGCACCCCGCAGACGCACCTAATCAGCCGCCTGGGTCGTCAGTTGAGCGTGGGCGCCAATCGATTGATGAGCATGCTGCTACAGGACATGGCAGCGTTCAAAAGTTGAGACCGGTCGGGCGCGAACCGACTGCCATACGGCTCACGCCTGAGTATCGGGTTACTGCCCGATTTTCCGTTGCTCGGTCTATTCCTCTTGATCTATTGCCTATTGCCTATTGCTCGTCTTCGTCGATCATGGTCGCGGCCTGATTGCCACCCTGCTCCGCGATGGTGGTAAGTTTTTCATCAGCCGTCTTTTCTTCCGCCAGGGTTTCGGCCAGCAGGCCAGCCGCATCGTCCATCCCCAAGTGCTTGGCCATGGCCACCAACGTGCCGTACCCGGCGATTTCATAATGCTCGATCTTCTGACACGCCGCGATCAGACCGGCGTCCAGTACCGGACCTTTCTCGATTTCTTCGAGTAGCTCCTTGAACTCCTCGATCAGGCCTTCCATTGCAATGCACTTCATCCTCTTGAGCTTGAGCTCGGACTGCTCGACCAGCTCGTCGATGCGCTCGATCTGGCCGCGGGTTTCTTCGGCGTGGAACTCGAACGCTTCGGCCAGCACCGGATTGGTCGACGCTCTTGCCATGCGCGGAAGCGCTTTGGTCAGTTGTTTTTCAGCGCTGTAGATATCGGAAAGCTCATGAATGAACAGGTCGTCTATGGTCGTTCTGCCTGATTTCTTGCTCATCGGAAACCTCATTCAGAGTGGGTTGTAATTCGAATGCGGGCGTACAGCCCGACCGCTCACCCGTAGTGGATCGACTGGGCCGCCTGGCGACCGTTCAAAGCGGCCTTCGGGAAACCGACGAACAGCGTGCATGGCTCTGCGCCAGACCCGGCGGCCTCAGAAAACGTGCGACCGTTAGTCCACCGGTCTGAAAAATCGCTGAACCTACGGCTTTTGCATCGTTCATCTGATGACAGGCCAGACATCTGGCAAGGCTGAGGAGTGGACATGAGAGCACTGACCTATCACGGGGCGCATAACGTCAAAGTCGACACCGTGCCGGACCCCGAGATTCAGGAAGCCGACGACATCATTCTGCGAGTGACCGCAACCGCTATCTGCGGCTCGGACTTGCACCTCTATCGAGGCAAGATCCCGACCGTCGAACATGGCGACATTTTCGGCCACGAGTTCATGGGCATCGTTGAAGAAGCAGGTTCGGCGGTGACCGCAGTCAAACCCGGCGACCGGGTCGTGATTCCCTTCGTGATCGCCTGCGGCAGTTGCTTCTTCTGCCAGGCGGATCTGTATGCCGCCTGCGAAACGACCAACACCGGTCGTGGCGCGATCATGAACAAAAAGTCGATTCCGCCGGGCGCCGCGTTGTTCGGGTTCAGCCACTTGTACGGCGGTGTGCCGGGTGGTCAGGCTGAATACGTTCGCGTCCCGAAAGCCAACGTCGGCCCGTTCAAGGTGCCAGGCACGCTGGCGGACGAGAAGGTGCTGTTTCTCACTGATATCCTGCCGACCGCCTGGCAAGCGGTGACCAATGCCGGCATCGGCAAAGGTTCGAGCATTGCAATCTATGGCGCCGGGCCGGTCGGTCTGATGAGCGCCGCCTGCGCCAAAATGCTGGGCGCCGAACGTATTTTCATGGTCGACCATCATCCCTACCGGCTGGCCTACGCGCAACGCACCTACGGCGTGATCCCGATCAACTTCGATGAGGATGACGACCCGGCCGATACCATCATCCGCCAGACACCCGGCATGCGGGGCGTGGATGGCGTGGTGGACGCGGTAGGCTTCGAAGCCAAGGGCAGCACCACCGAAACCATTCTCGCCACGCTCAAGCTCGAAGGCAGCAGCGGCAAAGCGTTGCGCCAGTGCATCGCGGCTGTGCGCCGTGGCGGCGTGGTGAGTGTGCCGGGCGTATATGCCGGCTTCATCCACGGTTTCATGTTTGGTGATGCATTCGATAAAGGCCTGACCTTCAAGATGGGCCAGACCCACGTTCACCGCTTCCTGCCCGAATTGCTTGAACACATCGAAGCTGGCCGCCTTGAGCCGGAAGCGATCATCACGCACCGGCTGTCACTGGAAGATGCGGTGACCGGCTACAAGCTCTTCGACAAGAAGGAAGAGGATTGCCGCAAGGTCATCCTGACGCCCGGCAGCAGTTCTATCCCGCTGCCTGTAACCGAACCGGTCGGCGGTATTCCGGCGGTTTGATATAAACGGAGGTGAACGATGGAAGCGTCAAACTGGTTCTGGATCGCTGCGGCGATCATCATCCTGGCACTGGACGTGTGGTTGATAAACAGCGTCTGGCGTTCAACCAAGACCACTGGCACCAAGACCGGCTGGGCAATACTGATTCTGGCCTTGCCTATAGTCGGCGCCGTTATCTGGGGCATCGCCGGTCCACGCGGGGTTGCAGAAGCGCCCACCTCGCCGGATCACAGTAAAGGATGAGTCGAACACCGCGTCGCCGCTAGTTGACGGGCGACGCGGAATCACTGCTTGAGAACACGGCTTCATGAACAAGCACAGCGCCGTCCGCCAGCTGTGCCCCTACCATTCACTCGCCATTCTTACCTTGAGCAGCATCAACTCTGCACAGCCGGAACCGGCTTACCCAGGCGCGTACAGCCATACAGCACCGCGCCAACGGCAATCAGCGCACCGGCGCGCAACCAGGTTTCCAGGCTCTGCTGACTGAGCAGAATCAAGCATGACACGATCGCCAGCACCGGCACCCAGGTCGGAACGCGGAAGTGTTTCTCCTCGACGTGATCGCGGCGCAGCACCAGCACCGCCAGGTTGGTGCTGATAAATACGAACAGCAGCAACAGCACTACGGTTTCGGCCAGTACAGCAAGAGTGCCGGTCAGGGTCAGCGCGATGGCGACCAGAGTCGTGCCGACAATCGCCACCCACGGTGTGCGGCGACCGGGCAATACGTGACTGAAAACATCCGGGAGCAGGCCTTTGCAGGCCATCCCATAAGTCAGACGGCTGGCCATGATCATGGTGAGCAGCGCGCCGTTGGCCACTGCAATCAACGCAATGAACGCAAACACGCGTGGCGAAATTCCCAGGCCCGAGGCGCGAACCACTTCCAGTAGCGGTGCGCTGGAGGCAACCAGACTGTCGACCGGCAGCACGGATGCCGCCGCGACGCCCACCGCCATGTAGATGACCCCTGCCACAAGCAGCGCACCGAACAGCGCGCGTGGATAGACCTTGCGCACGTCACGGATTTCTTCGGCCAGGTTGGCGGAGGTCTCAAAGCCTACGAACGAGTAAAAGGCGATCAGCGCCGCGCCGAGCACGGCGATTACCGGACTCACGCCGGGTTTGAACTCCAGGGCGCGGGCAAGGCTGGCTTCCCCACTTCCAAAAAACCACGCCGCGGCAATCACTACCAGAACCAGACCGGTCAGCTCGATGACCGTCATCACCAGATTCGCACCCAGCGATTCCTTGATACCTCTGGCGTTGAGCAGCCCGATGACCACCAGAAACGCCAGTGCGGCCACATGCGCCGGAACATCGACGAAAGCCGCCAGATAGTCACCGGCGAACGCCAGCGACAGGCCCGCGGCACTGGTTACGCCGGCAGCCAGCATGCAGAACCCGACCAGAAACGAGATCAGCGGCGACTTGAACGCCTTGCCGGCGTAAACCGCAGCGGCACCCGCGTGCGGGTATTTTGTCACCAGCTCGGCATATGACCCCGCAGTAAGCAGGGCAAAAAACAGCGCGATTAACAACGGCACCCAGATTGCGCCGCCAACCTCTCCGGCAATCGTGCCCGCGAGCGCGTAAACGCCGGCTCCCAGCACGTCGCCCAGAATGAAGAGAAATAACATCGGCCCGGTCACCGCGCGCCGCAACGTGTTCTTCGGCTTTTTCGCTGAGACGTTCATTGCACTGTTTCCCTGTTCAAAGATACCGCCCGCCCTCGTCGGTCGCGGCGGTACCGCATGCGATCCGGGGTCATCAACCATGGGAAAAAAACCGCTGCGGAAAGTTCAAGACGTCAGGCAACCGGCGGGGTCGGGCTGGCTGGTCGACGCTGTCAGGGTTGCGACCACTCGTCAGCCGTCCGGGCGAGCAAGCGGCCATTCGTCAGGTGCCTGAAATCCTCGGCCCGGCTGTGAAGTCGCTATTGGACAACCTGATGCACCCGACCAGCCACGATGACGGAGAAGACCATGACGAGCCTGTCCAATCTGCTCGATAACAAGGGCACCCCACTCGACAAACAACGATTCACATGGAAGGAGATGGCCGGCAAGCCGATCTCCAAACTCGATGACGATGCGTTTACCCGCGTCCGCGTCATTCTCATGAATGGCGTGGAATCGGACGCGCTGCGCCTGAAGCATTTCGGATCGCGCTTCAACCGAGCGCTTCAGGCACCGCTGGCGCAGATCAGACGCGCCGAGCAGCATCAAATGACCATGGTGAACTGGCTGCTGTCCGCCGACCATTCACCACTGGAAACCACCATCGCCTATGAGCAGACGGCCATCGAAGTTACTGCCGCCGTCGCTCAGAACGAGCCCGATCCCTATCAGGCGCAGACTTACCGATTCGGGCTGCTGGAAGATTTCGACCACCTGTACCGCTACTCGGCCATGCTTGATCGTCTTGAAGGCAAAGATCCCAACAATATCCTGCAAGGCTATACCGACCTGGTGCCGGGCCGGCCTACCAGCGAGCATCACCGAGCCCCGGAAGATGACCTGCGCGAGTGCTATCAGAAGGACAACGCGGCGCTGATTACCAAGATCCACGCTGCATTGATTACCGGTGCCGAATACCAGACTCACGACTATTACATGAACGTGGGCCCGCTCTTCGCCGACCCTGTTGCCCGAGCGCTTTATGCCGAGATTGCCTCGGTGGAAGAACAGCACGTCACTCAATACGGCTCGCTGCAGGACCCTGATGAAAGCTTCATGGAGAAATGGCTGATACACGAAGCCATGGAAGTGTATGCCTACGCCAGTTGCGCGGAGCAGGAAGAGAACCCGCGTATCAAGGCGATGTGGGAACGCTTCGTCGACTATGAACTGGGTCATCTGAACCTGGCGTGCGAGTTGTTCAAGCAGTTCGAGCGCCGGGACCCGGTGGAGATCCTCGGCGGCCCGCTGCCCAAGATGATCGCGTTCAAAAGCCAGCGCGACTTCGTCCGCGAAACCCTGGCGAAGGAAGTCGATCTGCGCGCCAACGGCGTTGATTATGTGGACAAGGCTCAAGAGAGCGCCGCCTCCCTTGAATACAGGGCCGGGCTCAACGCTGAAGGCGTACCGGCAATGGCCACATCCGCCGGTTACGTCTGGCGCCCCGGTACCGAACTGAACGTCAAAGCCTGAGGAGATCATCATGAACAGTCCTGAAGTGAAACTCGGTCTCAACCGCACCGGTGCCCAGATGTCGCCGGAAGACACTGAACGCATGGTCGAAGCCACGCGTCTCTTTCCGGCCGATGTGCCAGGCGACGTCGCGCAACTGAGCGAGGAGCGCCAGGAGGCGGTGCTCGATGCCGACCTGGTGGGTTCCGTCCCCATTCCGGGCTCGGTGAAAGGCATGATCAAGAGTTCAATCGACAAGCTGCGCGGCAAGAATCCGGAGGTGCTGATCGACAAACTGGGCGAACGGCTGGCGTTCGAGCGCACCGGCGTGCGGTTGTACGAAGCCATGCTGGTCAAGGCGTCCACTGCGCCCGGCGGCGACCCTGAGCTGGCGGATACCTTGCGAAAGATTCAGCAGGACGAACACGCCCATATGCTGAAGGTCCGGGATGCCATTGAAACGCTGGGTGCCGATCCCACTGCGATGACGCCCTGCGCTGACGTTGTCGGCGTCAAATCGCTGGGTGTTCTGCAGGTACTGACTGATCCACGCACCAGCGTGTCGCAATGCCTGAATGCCATTCTGACCATCGAACTGGAGGACAACGACGCGTGGGAAATGCTGATCGAGTTGACCCGTGAGGCCGGACACCCGAACATCGCCAGCAGTTTCGAGCAGGCGCTGGAGCAAGAAGCGGAACATCTGGCGACCATTCGCGCGCTGGTCAGGACTAACCTGACGGATCAGATCGATTGATTCAGCTCGCGCGGCCAGATGGTTGTTCGCTGCGCAAATCCCCGACCGCACTGCCCTTTCTTCATCTGCTTAATAACCAGACCGGCCCTGAAAAGGGCCGGGCTGGACGAAACGACGAGTGCCTGGAGGGTGGAAGGCACTCGTCACAGGCGGGACTCAGCTACGTTTGCCGTGGCTGCTTTGTCCGCCTTTCTTGCCTGCCTCCGACGCTTTTTCGCGGTCATTGGCAAAGTTGCCACCCGATGCCTGACCACCTTTCTTGCCCGCTTCGGACGCTTTCTGCCGATCATTGGCAAAGTTTCCAGGATTGGAGTTTCCGGTGTTAGCCATAATTCTCTTCCTCTAAGTAATTCGCCTGCGTTACTCCCACATGGGAGTAACACATCTGACCCAGCTCCTTTGGCAGGTTTGCATGTTTCGTCACGCTGCAAGACAGACGGTCAAGGCTTTTGTCGTGGCCGATTCAAGTCGCAGACTTATCCTCCGAATCGTCGACGAGAGTACCCAGACCTGGTCGGTCAATCGTGTCGGCGCCGCTCTCCAGGCTGCCGTTTTGCGGATCGGAGCTCTGCAAATCGCCAGACTCCGCGCCACCGGACCCTGCGTCCGACGCCCCCTCTTCGGCTTCAAGTAAAGCCCGTGCCTGGTGCCAATAGGTTTCCGGCGAGTCTTCCTGCGCGCCAGCCTGTTCCCACAGCTCATAGGCTTTTTCGCGGATTTTCGAATCATCAATCATGTCAGCTCTCCTGTTGCTGTTTGGTTGAAGGAATCAACGCGCCGGCTCGGTCTCATGCTCCATGCGTTCGCGAATACCCCCGGAGACGCCTTGGCCATGCTCCATCGGCTGGTGAAGATTGCCAGGACCTCGGGCGGCGGGAGGGTTCATTTCGACTTCCGCCGCCTTGATGGCGTGAGCGGAGAAGCGCGCGGTCAGGTCGGGGGCAAGGCGATGTGACCAGTAAGCCAGTCTGGCCTTGTATCCGACCTTGATTTCATCCTTGGGGTGCAGCGTAGCCCGGACAATCACATTCACCACTTTCTCCGGTCCATCCAGAGTAGGCAGCTGCGCGGTCCGGCCTGTGTAATTTCCAGCGTGGTCCCAAAGCGGAGTATCGATGGCCCACGGCAGTACCGTGACCACGTGTATGTCGTCTCGCCCGGCGAGATTCAACTCTTCGTTGAGTACCCGACCCAAGGCGATCACGCCGGCCTTGGATGCCGAATAGGAGGCATGGAAGGCGTGCGGAACTTCGCCGTCGATAGACGCAACGTTGATCAGCACGCCATTGCCCTGAGCGCGGAACTGACGCAACGCGAGGTAACTGTTGGTGACGATGCCCTTGAGGTTAACGTCCAGCAGTCGCTGATGATCCTCCAGCGGGATTTCTTCGAATTGCCCGATCACGACGACTCCGGCGCTATTGATCCAGCCGTCGATACGACCGAAACGTGCAGCTGTCTGGATGGCAAGCTGGCGCATCTGGGCAGTGTCGGTGACGTCTGCCGTTACCACGACAGGATGGCCGCCCAAAGCACGGATCTCGCCGGCGAGCGTTTCGAGCGCAGCGGTACGCCGCGCCACCACGATGACGTTGGCGCCGGCGCGACCCAGCTCCAGCGCCACGCCCCGGCCAATGCCGCTGGACGCGCCTGTCACGATAAAGGTCTTGCCAGCGAGCTTCGCCCGGTCGGCGCTACCGAGCTCGCTCGTCGCACAACCGGAAAGCAGCATAAATGCAGCTGGAATCAGAAACAGCAACGGCCAGGCACGAAAGGTCATGGGGACTCCCGGAAATTGAGGGTACCTTTATCGTGACCGGGCGCTCGTGGGGAAGTTGATGCGGATACACAGGCGGGCCGACAGCTGGTCTTCTAAGCGGATGATCAAGGGCGGCAGGCGTTGGCAGAAAGGGTGTTTCGATGGTGTCCCAGGGCAGGTTCGAACTGCCAACCTTCCCCTTAGGAGGGGGATGCTCTATCCAATTGAGCTACTGAGACCCGTGTGCCGACGCACCGAGTGGCGCCAGCGAGAACGGCGTGCATGTTAACGACCTGACGGGGTTTTGTCATGTCGTCATTGCCCTTCAAACCTGTAGGCAGAATGTCAGAAATCGTCGCCGGATTATTCGCATCATGCAAAATGCATTACCGCAAAAAGCCATCATTGCAAAACGCAACGGTCAACCTACGCTAACTCAATATAAGTGACTGATTTTATTAGTTTTTTTACATAAACGCGTTTGGCATGCAGACTGCATTATCAGTACCGACAATTAACCTACCATTCAGTTCGGCTAAGGTACTGGAAAATGAACATGACCCTCACAGCGTTGAATGCGGCAGCACTGGTAGCACTGATCGCGTTTCATTTCCAGGATTCTGGCGTCAACCAACAGGCGAGCGCACAACCTGTTCAGCCACATCATTCAGTCCGCCAAGCCCCTCAACTGGCGGTGATGACTGACAAGCGCGCGAATGCGGCTATGCTGACCAACGATGCGGAAGAGAGCCTGCAGATTCCTCGCAGTGAAGAGCGCTGGGTTTTCTGAGCGTCGAACAGTCTTTCAACCTTAGCCTCTAACCGTTGACCTTCAAGAGAGAGACGCCATGTCAAAATCCGCTTTGTCGTTCATGATCCTGGCACTGATGGCTGTTGCCGTTGATCTTCTCCTGCCTGAACACGCGCCAGCACTGAGCAGCGCTTCGAAAATTGCCGCCGGCGTATTTGCCAGCCTGTTCGTGGTCGCGCTTTTCCTGGGACGCCGTTTCAAATTCGATCCGGTCCTGCGCTGAGCAGTAAAAGCATTAACTCATAACCATTTGGTCGGGAAGGCTTGCAGTACCTTCTCACTGGCCACGTCCCGTCTCCGCTCCCGATTTCCCCTCCCCTTTTTCGAGATTTTCCGCCACGGCTGCTACGTCCGTCGGAGGCATTCGTATTCCATCGCATTACCATCTACGCTGAAGACAGATAGCCATCATGGCAAAAAGCAGTCAGGTGTTTATCCGGTGCCGGATGAGCGGAAAACCTCAGCTTTGCAAATCCGCTCGCAATTCTGATAATTGGTGCTGGCCAAACGCCTTTATCTGAGTCAATATTTGTCACAGATTTGACGCCAAGGATTCGACGGAATGGGTCATGATGCCGACCCTCTTGATAACACGGTTGAACATTTGTCCAAAATGACTGTCAGACTGTGACAATCTTGCGGCCACTTGCCAGAACCGCTTCCCCTGAACTAACCGGTTAAATATATGAGCCCTATGAAACAGGCTACTTATTCCAGCCGCACGGCTGACAAGTTCGTTGTTCGCCTACCAGACGGCATGCGCAATCGCGTGCAAGAGGTAGCCAAGAATCATCACCGCAGCATGAATTCGGAAATCATCGCTCGCCTTGAACAGAGCTTGATTCAGGAAGGGGCTCTTGGCGATGAGCCAAGCCTGCGCCTGGACAGTCCTGAGCTGTCCTTGCACGAACGCGAGCTGCTGCAACGTTTTCGGCAATTGTCGCACCGTCAGCAGAATGCACTGGTATCGCTGATTGCTCACGATACTGAACTCGCTTCTGAAGAGTCCTGAGCAGTAGCAGAAACACCAAAGGCCAGCGTTAAGCTGGCCTTTTTTTTCGTGTGGACTTTATCGACCTTAGTTGTAGGAAATATCGTTAATTGATTTTCAGATATAAAAAAAACCGCCTTTAAGGCGGTCTTTTTCAAACGGTTGTTAGAGCAGAAAAATGGTTGCCAGGCCCAGAAAAATAAAGAATCCGCCACTGTCGGTCATCGCTGTAATCATGACACTGGCACCCATCGCCGGGTCTCGCCCCAGGCGCGCAAGCGTCATAGGAATTGATACTCCCATGAGCGCCGCCAGTAACAGGTTCAGTGTCATGGCCGCTGTCATTACCACGCCCAATGACCAGCTGCCATAGAGCAGGTAGGCCACCACACCGATCACCCCACCCCAGATCAGACCGTTGATCAAGCCAACCGCCAACTCCTTGCGCAACAACCGTGAGGTATTGCCAGTGTTGACCTGGTCCAGCGCCATGGCGCGCACGATCATGGTGATCGTCTGGTTCCCGGAGTTACCGCCGATACCGGCCACTATCGGCATAAGCGCCGCCAGTGCTACCAGCTTCTCGATGGAACCCTCGAACAGGCCGATGACCCGCGAAGCCAGAAACGCCGTGATCAGATTGACTGCGAGCCAGGCCCAACGGTTGCGCAGAGAACGCCAGACCGAGGCGAAGATATCTTCTTCCTCCCGCAGACCCGCCATATTGAGGACTTCGCTTTCGCTTTCCTCACGAATCAGGTCGACCATTTCATCGATGGTCAGACGGCCGATCAACTTGCCGCTCTTGTCCACGACGGGCGTGGAAATCAGGTCATAACGCTCGAAAGCCTGGGCAGCGTCGTAGGCGTTGTCTTCCGGGTGAAAGGTGACCGGATCATTGGCCATTACTTCGCCGACCTGCTTTTCCGGATCATTGACCAGCAGGCGCTTGATCGGCAAGACGCCTTTCAGGGTGCCGCCGTAGTCGACCACGAACAATTTGTCGGTGTGGCTTGGCAACTCCTTGAGCCGGCGAAGGTAGCGCAAAACGACTTCCAGGCTGACGTCCTCGCGGATCGTCACCATCTCGAAGTCCATGAGTGCGCCGACCTGATCCTCATCATAGGAGAGCGCGGAGCGAACCCGCTCGCGCTGCTGCACGTCCAGCGCTTCCATCAGCTCGTGAACGACGTCGCGCGGCAGTTCGGGTGCCAGGTCCGCCAGTTCGTCGGCGTCCATCTCACGGGCAGCCGCCAGCAGCTCATGATCGTCCATGTCGGCGATCAGCGTTTCACGAACCGAATCGGATACTTCGAGAAGAATGTCACCGTCGCGCTCGGCCTTGACCAACTGCCAGACCGTAAGACGGTCTTCCAGAGGAAGGGCTTCGAGAATGTACGCAACGTCTGCCGAATGGAGATCGTCGAGCTTGCGCTGAAGCTCGACCAGATTCTGGCGATGAACCAGGTTCTCTACACGATCCTGATGCAGGCCTTCCTGACGATGGGTCAGGTCTTCAACAACACGCTGGCGCTGCAGGAGCTCGATAACTTGAGCCAGACGATCCTGCAAGCTTTCCTGCGTTTTCTTTACTTCTCTTTCGGTCATAGGCGAACTCCACTCCCAGCAGCGGAGCACGCCGGGGAGATCAATCAGTTAAATCATGATTGTTTAAACGTATGATTGAGTAACTACTGGGTAAGTCCATGGAGGTATTCCACAAGCCCCGGCGGGGCTGACGGGCGCAATCATACACCGCTTTGGGCGAAGCGCACCTGAGAAAATGCAGTCTAGAACAGGCGCTTGCGAGGCACAGTTGATTGTCTTGCTAGCCAACGAGAGTTCGACGTCACATTCAGCGAACAAAACACGCTCGCGAAGACATCCGGCCCAGAGGTAGCCTGCTGACTCGCTCGTCAAGGAGGACGCACATGCCACCACCCTACCCTTTTTCGCTAGGCTGCGCAGTGATGGTTTTTTCCACACTGGCCACCGCCAGCTCCGTTCAGCGTTGCGAAGACAACGCTGGCAACATCACCTTCACCACGCTTGGCTGCCCGGCGGATCACAGCAGCGAAACGCGCAAAGTGTCGAGCCCGCCGCCAGGCAGCGTTGCCCCACTGCTGCCGCAGGCACAGACAACCCAGCGCGGCAGCCGGGACAGCGTCGGCGAGGAGGTAGTGATTGTGGGTCAGCGTGATGATGGCTGCGGCAACCGCCTGACCGCCGAGCAACGCCGGCAGGCAATCATCAATCAACGCACACCACCGGGCATGACTCGGCGAGACGTCGAGAGCCTGCTCGGGCGCCCCGACAAGGTCGTCAATCGCAACGGCGAACTGCGTTATGTTTACAAGGAAAAGAAGGGCCGTACCAACACCGTGACATTCGATGCCGAAGGCTGCGTGAAAGGGAAACGCTAGAAAGCAAAAAGCCCACATCATGTGATGTGGGCTTTTTGGTGTATGGTGCACTCGACAGGATTCGAACCTGTGACCGCTCGGTTCGTAGCCGAGTACTCTATCCAGCTGAGCTACGAGTGCATTGGTGTTTTTAGACCAGATCACCTCTGGTTGAAGCCAGTTAACTACAGCTCTGTAATGCTACTTCGCTGTAACCAACCTTTAAATGGTGCACTCGACAGGATTCGAACCTGTGACCGCTCGGTTCGTAGCCGAGTACTCTATCCAGCTGAGCTACGAGTGCATTGTGTTGGTGCCGCGCATTATAGGTCGTTAATTTGTTTGGTCAAGCACTTTTTCTAGTAAATTCAACAACTTACCGATCAAGCCACATCTAACGCACTACAAGAATAATGGCGGAGAACGGGGGATTCGAACCCCCGACACCCTTTTGAGGTGTACTCCCTTAGCAGGGGAGCGCCTTCGGCCACTCGGCCAGCTCTCCGCAACACGGGGCGTATAATAACCACCCTTTTCCCCGTTTGCAAACCAAAAATTCAAATAAAATTAATGGCTTGGTTCCTGGTCCTTCTCTTTCTTGATACGCAGATAGATCTCTTCGCGGTGAACCGCGACTTCCTTGGGCGCGTTGACACCAATGCGTACTTGATTACCCTTGACGCCGAGCACTGTCACGGTGATCTCGCCATCACCAATGATCAGGCTCTCTGCGCACCGACGAGTCAGAATCAGCATACCTTTCTCCTTACGCATTCTTCAGGGACAACAGTCTGCAAACCAGCAGGCACAAGCCCGCAGCGAAATCGCCACACGCCTGAACAGAGTATCGACCGGCGCCGGGAAAACACAGGCCCTGCGCGGTGATACGTGAAGGCGTACGCAAAGTACGCCTTCACAGGATGGATCAATCGCCCTGGCGAGGCGCGTCCAGTTCGAAAGCGGTGTGCAGCGCACGTACCGCCAGCTCCAGATACTTCTCTTCGATCACTACAGAGACCTTGATCTCGGAGGTGGAGATCATCTGGATATTGATGCTCTCCTTGGCCAGCGCCTCGAACATGCGACTCGCAACGCCTGCATGGGAACGCATACCCACCCCTACGATGGACACCTTGGCGATCTTGGTGTCACCGGAAACTTCACGCGCGCCGATTTCACGCGCCGTGGTTTCAAGCACCTGCAAGGCCGACTGGTAGTCGTTGCGATGAATCGTGAAGGTGAAATCGGTGGTGTTATCGTGCGCGACGTTCTGCACGATCATGTCGACCTCGATGTTCGCGGCGCTGATCGGGCCGAGAATCTTGAAGGCGACACCCGGGGTGTCCGGCACGCCACGGATAGTCAGCTTGGCTTCATCGCGGTTGAAAGCGATGCCAGAAATGATCGGCTGTTCCATGGATTCCTCTTCATCGATGGTAATGAGGGTGCCCGGGCCCTCCTTGAAGCTGTGCAGGACGCGCAGCGGGACATTGTATTTACCGGCGAACTCGACCGCGCGGATCTGCAACACCTTGGAACCGAGGCTGGCCATTTCCAGCATCTCTTCGAAGGTGATCTTGTCCAGGCGCTGAGCCTGCGAAACCACGCGTGGGTCGGTGGTGTAGACGCCGTCCACATCGGTGTAGATCTGGCATTCATCGGCCTTGAGCGCCGCCGCCAGTGCCACGCCCGTGGTGTCGGAACCGCCACGACCCAGAGTGGTGATGTTGCCGTTTTCGTCGACGCCCTGGAAACCGGCGACTACCACGACCCGACCGGCCTTGAGGTCGGAGCGGATCTTCTGGTCATCGATCTGCAGAATGCGTGCCTTGTTGTGCGCGCTGTCGGTGAGGATGCGCACCTGGTTGCCGGTGTAGGACACCGCCGGCACGCCGCGCTTCATCAAGGCCATCGCCAGCAGCGCGATGGTCACCTGCTCACCGGTCGAGACGATCACGTCCAGTTCGCGAGGAACAGGCTGATCGCTGATCTGCCGGGCCAGGTCAATCAGGCGGTTGGTTTCCCCGCTCATGGCCGACAGCACCACCACCAGGTCATCGCCCGCTTCGCGGAATTTCTTAACCTTGTCGGCAACCTGCTCGATGCGCTCCACGGAGCCCACGGAGGTGCCTCCAAATTTCTGTACGATCAAAGCCATCTCAAAGCCGCCTCAAAACCCGTTAAGGGCACCCATAAACATTCGAACCTGGCCCGCCGTTGAGCGGCGGGCCGGGAAGCCCGATTCAGATACCCTGCTCCACGAAAGGAACAGTCAGTGCCAGCGCGGCATCCAGCGCGCCTGCATCGACACCGCCGCCCTGAGCCATGTCTGGGCGACCGCCGCCTTTACCGCCTACAGCGGCAGCCGCTTGCTTCATCAAATCACCGGCTTTGAGTTGGCCAGTCAGGTCCTTGGTCACGCCTGCAACCAAGACGACCTTGTCTTCATGCACACTGCCGAGCAGGATCACTGCGCGGCCGAGCTTGTTCTTCAACTGATCGACAAGCGCCAGCAGCGCCTTGCCGTCCTGACCATCCAGGCGCGTGGCCAGAACCTTGACGCCTTTGACGTCCAGCGCAGCAGCGGACAGATCGTCGCCAGCGGCACTGGCGGCCTTGGCCTGCAGTTGCTCCAGTTGTTTTTCCAGCTGGCGATTGCGTTCGAGCACAGCCGACAGCTTGTCCAGCAGGTTGTCGCGATTGCCCTTGATCAGGGTCGCGGCTTCCTTGAGCTGATCTTCAGCCGAGTTCAGCCAGGCCAGCGCGGCAGCGCCGGTCACCGCTTCAATACGACGCACGCCAGCGGCGACACCGCTTTCGCTGATGATCTTGAACAGTGCGATGTCACCGGTATGGCTGGCGTGGATACCACCGCACAGCTCGACCGAGAAATCACCACCCATGCTCAGCACGCGCACGGTGTCGCCGTACTTCTCGCCGAACAGCGCCATGGCACCGCGCTTGCGAGCGCTTTCGATGTCGGTTTCTTCGGTTACCACCGGCGTGTTCTTGCGCACTTCGGCGTTGACGATATCTTCCAGCTCACGCAGCTGTTCTGGCTTGATGGCTTCGAAATGACTGAAGTCGAAACGCAGGCGCTGGCTGTCGACCAGAGAACCCTTCTGCTGAACGTGATCGCCCAGTACCTGACGCAAGGCAGCGTGCAGCAGGTGCGTCGCCGAGTGATTGAGGCCCGTGGCCAGCCGTACGTCGGCTGTTACCTGGGTCTCGACCGCGGCACCGACCTTCAGGCTGCCCGAGGCAACCACACCGTGATGCAGGAACGCGCCACCGGTCTTGGTGGTATCGCGCACGTCGAAACGCACGTCACCGGCCTGCAGGAAACCGCAATCGCCGATCTGGCCGCCCGATTCAGCGTAGAACGGCGTGGTGTCGAGGATGACGACGCCCTCGTCGCCTTCGTTCAGGTGCTCGACCGAATGGCCGCCCTTGTACAGAGCGATCACCGAAGCGTTGCCGCTGGTGGCGGCGTAACCGGTGAAGGTGGTTGCCACGTCGACTTTGACCAGGCTGTTGTAGTCCATGCCGAACGAGCTGGCCGAACGGGCACGCACGCGCTGGGCTTCCATCTCGCGCTCGAAACCTTCTTCATCCAGTGTCAGGTTGCGCTCACGGGCAATGTCGCCGGTCAGGTCCATCGGGAAACCGTAGGTGTCGTACAGCTTGAACACCACTTCGCCCGGCACGACCGAACCTTTGAGCTCAGCCAGGTCCTGTTCGAGGATCTTCAGGCCCTGCTCCAGGGTCTTGGCGAACTGCTCCTCTTCAGCCTTGAGCACGCGTTCGATATGCGCCTGCTGCTGAACCAGTTCGGGGAACGCAGCGCCCATTTCGGTAATCAGCGCAGCTACGATCTGGTAGAAGAAGCTGCCCTTGGCACCCAGCTTGTTACCGTGACGGCACGCGCGGCGGATGATGCGGCGCAGTACATAGCCGCGACCTTCGTTGGACGGCAGCACGCCGTCGGCAATCAGGAAACTGCACGAGCGGATGTGGTCGGCCACGACCTTGAGCGATGCCTGATTGTCATTGGTGCAACCAATGGCTTTGGCAGATGCGGCCAGCAGGCTCTGGAACAGGTCGATTTCGTAGTTGGAATGCACGTGTTGCAGCACGGCGCTTACGCGTTCCAGGCCCATGCCGGTATCCACCGAAGGAGCCGGCAGCGGGTGAAGCACGCCGTCAGCCGTGCGGTTGAACTGCATGAACACGTTGTTCCAGATTTCGATGTAGCGGTCGCCGTCTTCTTCTGGCGAGCCGGGTGGGCCGCCCCAGATTTCCGGGCCGTGGTCGAAGAAGATCTCGGTGCAGGGACCGCACGGGCCGGTATCGCCCATGGTCCAGAAGTTGTCCGAAGCGTACGGCGCGCCTTTGTTGTCACCGATGCGCACCATGCGCTCGGGCGGCACGCCGATGTCCTTGGTCCAGATATCGTAGGCTTCGTCGTCGGTGGCGTAGACGGTGACCCAGAGCTTTTCCTTGGGCAGGTTCAGCCACTTTTCGGACGTCAGGAACGTCCAGGCGTAGGTAATCGCATCGCGCTTGAAATAGTCGCCGAAGCTGAAGTTGCCCAGCATCTCGAAGAAGGTGTGGTGACGCGCGGTATAGCCGACGTTTTCCAGGTCGTTGTGCTTGCCACCGGCGCGCACGCATTTCTGGCTAGAAACCGCTCGGGTGTAGGCACGTTTTTCCTGGCCCAGGAAGCAATCCTTGAACTGGTTCATGCCTGCGTTGGTGAACAGCAGGGTCGGGTCGTTGCCCGGAATCAAGGAACTGGAAGAGACACGGGTGTGACCTTGCTCTTCGAAGAAGCCAAGGAAGGCTTCACGGATTTCTGCGCTTTTCATAGGTTCTTCCACGGAGACAGCGGCCAGAGGCAAGTGCAAAACGTCAGATGACGTAGCGACGGCAAAGGGCCGCATTATATAGGCGTTGCGTCCTCGGTACAGTGTGTTTGTACGATAGAGACAAGTTACTGGATTACTGGTGTTCTATGTGCGGCCGAAGTCGGCAAACGTCGCGATCACCTGTTCGATCTGGTCCCGCGACACATCCATATGGGTCACCATGCGCAACCGCGGCGCGGCGCTGAGCCGGATGCCGCGCTCGGCGCAGAATCCCTTGAGGGCAGCGGCGTGCTCGTCGACGCGCACGTAAACCATGTTGGTCTGTACCGGCTCGACGCTGTAGCCCAGCTCGCTCAACCCCTGAGCAAGGAAGGCGGCGTTGGCATGATCGTCAGCTAGTCGCTGGACATGATGCTCTAGCGCATACAGCCCCGCCGCCGCCAGAATCCCGGCCTGACGCATGCCGCCGCCGACCATCTTGCGCAGCCTGCGGGCCTTGCTGATCAGCTCGGTCGAGCCGCACAGCACCGAACCGACCGGCGCACCCAGCCCTTTTGACAGGCAGACCGATACCGAATCGAAGTGCCCGGCGATCTCCCGCACATCCACGCCCAGCCTGACCGCTGCGTTGAACACGCGAGCGCCGTCCAGATGCAGCGCCAGGCCTTTTTCCCGGGTCAGCGCGCGAGCCGCCGCCAGATAGGACAGCGGCAGCACCTTGCCCTGCATGGTGTTTTCCAGCGCCAGCAGGCGTGTGCGGGCAAAGTGGAAATCGTCCGGCTTGATGGTTTCGCCGACCTGAGCGAGGTCCAGCGTGCCATCGGCCTGAACTTCAAGCGGCTGCGGCTGAATCGATCCGAGCACTGCGGCGCCACCGCCTTCATATTTATAGGTATGAGCCTGCTGGCCGACGATGTACTCCTCGCCGCGCTCACAATGTGCCATGAGCGCCAGCAGATTACTCATGGTGCCGGTGGGCACGAACAGCGCCGAAGCAAACCCCAGTCGCAGGGCCAGGGTGGCCTCCAGCCGGTTTACCGTGGGATCTTCGCCGTATACATCGTCGCCGACAGGCGCATGCGCCATCGCGTCGAGCATGCCTTCCGTGGGTTTGGTCACTGTATCGCTACGCAGATCGATGACGGTCACGGCTAAACTCCCTGAAAATTCAAAGGTCGGTGGTGGATGCAACATTGCCGTTGCAACAAGGCATTGCGGGCACGCCGGACATGATAATCGACGCACGCAGGCCTCGATACTGCACGGGCTTATGCGAAAAAGGTAGGAACACCGTACGAAAGTGTCCATGCAGGCTCGAAAGATCTGTGTTAAAAATCCCGGCGTCGGCGACTTGGCTCGCTCGACAACGTTCTCAGGGCGGGGTGCGATTCCCCACCGGCGGTGATGACGCATTCAGCGTCCAGCCCGCGAGCGCTTGAGGGTGGCGGCTTAGGCCGCGCCTGCAAGGTCAGCAGACCCGGTGTGATTCCGGGGCCGACGGTCATAGTCCGGATGAAGAGAGAGCGGGATCAGCGTCTACGGATCCGTTTGTAAACATCTTGAACAGCTACGCCGTTTGAGACGTTTTCCTACGGAGCTTGAATCCCTTTCGATCCAAACGCCCTGTTTTTTCATAAACAGGAGTCAGAACACGTGCAACCCACCGCAATCGACAGCAAGAGCAAACACCACCCCAACGAACGCGTCGCGTTCATCCAGGCTTCCTGGCACAAAGATATCGTGGATCAGAGCCGCAAAGGCTTCGTTGCCGAGATGGCCAGGCAGGGCTACGCCGAAACCGACATCGACTTCTTCGAAGTAGGCGGCGCATTCGAAATCCCGCTGCATGCCAAACTGTTGGCTAAGTCCGGTCGCTATGCGGGGATCGTTGGTGCCGCACTGGTCGTGGACGGCGGCATTTATCGGCACGAGTTCGTGGCGCAGGCAGTCGTCAGCGCATTGATGCAGGTCCAGTTGGAAACCGAAGTGCCGGTGTTCTCGGTCAGCCTGACCCCGCACCATTTCCACGCGGGTCAAGAACATCACACGTTCTTCTTCGACCATTTCGTTCACAAGGGCGAAGAAGCCGCGAAGACTTGTGTCGACACCCTCAACAAGATCCGCGCATTGCGTCGCATGGAAGCGCAGCAGAAAGCCGCTAGCTGACGCTCGATCTGCGTGGGAGCGGACGGGGTTCTGGTCGATGCAAATGGGGCGGCTGGACTGGCCTCTTCGCGGACAAGTCCGCTCCTACGACAGCGTGTCTTCTTTGGCCGGGACGATCAGAATCCCCGCGCGCAACCCGGCCTTGACCTTCGGGTTGGGAAAGATGATTCGCGCACCCTCTTCTTCCACCACCCAGCGTGCGTCGCCTGCATCTTCGGCAATCACGTAGCCTTGTTCCAGTGGTGAAAAATTTTCCACATCGTCCGCCAGCTTGAAGCTGAAGGCATCGGTGCGCTTGATGATTTCCCGCGCCACGCTGAACAGTTGCACACCCTCAAGATCCGACGGCGTTTCGGGTTCACTACCTTCGATCAACTGCTCCAGCCGCGTATGCAGTGCTGTGAGGTTGACCTGCTGGTTCTGGCCGAACGGCCGCGCCTTGCCCAGCTCCAGCGTGAAGGCTTCGGCACCGAGCTGGTCGTAGGTATAGGCGCTGAACACAATCGAGGGCTTGTTCTGCAGCAAGACGGCGCTGATGCCTGCGGCACGCAGGCGGGCCAGTTCGGTGCGGGAGTGTGCACGGCCTTCCTTGTACGGATAGAGCGCAAACTGCTCGATCCGCGAACCACGGATCGCGGTATGCAGGTCGTAATGCAGACGGTAACGGTCCGGCAGGCTGAAGAACGCCGCGGCCAGACGCTCAAGCTCACAGGCGCGCAGCGCTTCAGGACCGCCACCCAGCTCGTGACGCCCGTTGAACAGGCGATTGACGTCCTCCTCGACATACCGAACGCCACGACGCATGGCCTCCGGGTTGCCGAACAGAAACAACACCCGCGCACGCGGCTTCAGGTCGCCACGTGCAATGGCGCGGATCAGCTCGTCGAGCAGCTCGATGGGCGCAGTCTCGTTGCCGTGAATGCCTGCCGACAGCAAGACATCGCTGCCGTTGTCGCAGCTCTCGGGTGGTCGGACCTCCAGGGCCCCTTCCCCGAGCCAGCGCAGGCGCACACCGCCCACGGTCATTTGCGTCTTTTGCGCCGGCTCGCGTCCGGCCAGCGTCAGCTCAAGCAGTTTACCGAGGGCAAGCATGGACCCGCTCCTTGCGACTTAGTGGTTGCAGTCCGGGCCATGGACATGACCGTCTTCATCCGCGCCCAGATCGGCCGGCTCCATCTCCAGTTGCAGGCTGACCAGATTGGTCGCCAACGGGCGCAGCAGCAGGTTGGCGTATTCGGCATCGTCTTCTTCAACGTCGACGCCGATCAGCAACTGGCCGCGGCCATCCTGCTGGATCCACAACTCTTTGCCCTGCCAGATGACGGCTACGCGTGTGCAGGAGGTTTCCAGCTGGGTGCCATCGGTGTCTTCAAGGATTAACTGCAGGGCGTCGCTCATGTTCGAAATTCTCTGTAAAGAGTGAAAAGTTGCGCGCCACGTCCGGCGCGCAGGTTGTCAGCCGGGCTTCAGTGAAAATCAGCCCGCCTGAAAAGGATAAACGGCGCCCAGTTTAAGGATTTGCGTCAATTCATCCAGTGCCGTACGGCATTCGTTGAGCAATTGCGGATCGGCCAGATCGCTTTCGCTCATGCGGTCACGATAGTGGCGGTCGACCCATTGGGTCAGGGTGTCGTAGAGCGGTGCGGTCAGGATCACGCCGGGGTTGACCGCCGCCAGTTCGGTTTCATTCAACGCCACGCGCAGCCGCAGGCATGCGGGGCCGCCGCCGTTACGCATGCTTTGCTTCAGGTCGAAGACTTTCACCTCATTGATCGGCCCGGCACCGGCAGTCAGCGACTGAAGATACCGCCAGACCTGCTCATTAGCCTGGCATTCCTGCGGGACGATCAGCAACATCGAGCTGTCAGCGCGGCTCAGCAGCTGGCTGTTGAACAGGTAGGAACGCACGGCGTCATCTACCGAGACTTCGGCGCGAGGTACGCAAATGGGCTGGAACTGCCCCCCCGCGGCGGCCAGCTTGTCCCGCAGCTCGGTGAGCACCCGCTCGCTGTCGAGAAACGCATCCTCGTGATAGAACAGCACTTCGCCGTTGCCTACGGCAATCACGTCGTTGTGAAACACGCCCTGGTCGATCACCGCCGGGTTCTGCTGGGCGTAGACCACGCCCTGGTCGTTCAGACCATGCAGACGCGCCACGGCCCGCGATGCTTCAAGGGTCTGGCGGGCAGGGTATTTCTGCGGTGCCGGGTAGCGGGTATCGAAGGCGCTACGCCCGAAGACGAAGAACTCGACACCGGCCTGCCCGTAGTCGCGACAGAAGCGCGTGTGGTTGGCCGCGCCTTCATCGCCGAATTGCGCCACTGGCGGCAAGGCCGGGTGATGGGCGAAGTGTCCGGCGTCGGCGAACATGGCCCCCAGGATGCGGCTGGTAGTCGGGTGCTCGATGCTGCGATGGTATTTGCAGTTCAGGTTGGCGGCGGTGAAGTGCACGCGCCCGTCCGCGGTATCGGCGCCTGGGCTGACAGTCGCTGCGTTGGCTACCCACATGCTCGACGCCGAGCAGCTGGCGACCAGCAGCGGCATTGCCTGGCGAGCGGCCTGTTCGATCACCTGGGCATCATTTCCGGCAAAACCCAGCCTGCGCAGAGCGGCCACATCGGGGCGTTCCTGAGGCGCGAGGACACCCTGGGTAAACCCCATGTCCATCAGCGCCTTCATCTTCGCCAGCCCTTGCAGCGCGGCCTCACGAGGATTGGCGGACTGCTGACTGTTGTTCTGGGACGCAACGTTCCCGTAGGACAACCCGCCGTAGTTGTGGGTCGGCCCGACCAGCCCGTCAAAGTTGACTTCGCAGGATTTCATCGGCGTGGCTCCGTGGATCTGGTTTTCATAGGCAGTCTTGCGCGTATCGGTTTCAAGTCAGCTTGACGCCTGGGGTGAGCGTCGCGGGCAGCGTCAGGCGGCCGGTTTCCAGCGACGCCACCGGATAGGCGCAATAGTCCGCCGCGTAGTAGGCGCTGGCCCGGTGGTTGCCCGACGCCCCGACGCCGCCGAAAGGCGCGCTGCTGGCAGCGCCGGTCAGCTGTTTGTTCCAGTTGACGATGCCGGCCCGGCTTTGCAGCCAGAACTGCTGGTAACGCGCTTGCGAATCTGACAACAGCCCCGCCGCCAGCCCGTATTGCGTGTCGTTGGCCTCGGCTATCGCGGTGTCGAAATCGGCGTAGCGCACCACTTGCAGCAACGGCCCGAACAGCTCTTCGTCCGGCCGGTCCTGTACTGCGGTCACATCCAGAATCCCCGGCGTCAGCAAGGCGGCGCCGGATTCAGGCTGGGTCATCGCCAGCAGCGCGACGGCGCCATTGGCGAGCAGTTGGCGCTGCGCATCCAGCAGTGCGGTTGCGGCCTGCAGCGAGATCACAGAGCCCATGAACGGAGCCGGCTGTCGGTCGAATGCCCCGACCTCTATGGCTGCTGTCACCTCTACCAGTCGCTGGAGAAATGCATCGCCCCAGCGTCCTTGTGGCACCAGCAGCCGACGCGCACAGGTACAGCGCTGCCCGGCCGAAATGAACGCTGACTGAATAACGGTGTACACCGCGGCGTCCACATCCTGCACCTCCTCGACGATCAGCGGGTTGTTGCCGCCCATCTCCAGCGCGAGAATCTTGTCCGGTCGCCCGGCGAATTGCTGGTGCAGCGCGTTGCCGGTACGGCTCGACCCAGTGAAGAACAGCCCGTCGATGCCAGGGTTGGCAGCCAAAGCGATGCCCGTTTCGCGTCCGCCCTGCAACAGATTCAAGACGCCGGCGGGCAGCCCGGCTTCGATCCAGCACTCAACCGTCAGCTGCGCCACCCTGGGCGTCAGTTCGCTGGGTTTGAACAGCACGGTGTTGCCGGCCAGCAACGCCGGGACAATGTGCCCGTTGGGCAAATGGCCGGGAAAGTTGTAAGGGCCGAACACTGCGACCACGCCGTGCGGTTTGTGTCGCAGCACTGCGTTCGCATCGCCCAGCACGCTGCTCTTTTCGCCGGTCCGTTCGCGGTAGCTCTGGATCGAAATAGCGACCTTGTTGATCATGCTGGTCACTTCAGTCGCCGATTCCCACAGCGGCTTGCCGGTTTCTTCACCGATGCAGCGGGCCAGCTCATCGGCATGCTGCTTCAGGCTGGCGGCGAAGGCTTCGAGCACACCGATACGCTCTTCGAGCGGACGGCTGGCCCAGGCAACAAAGGCCTGGCGCGCGGCACGCACAGCGTCATCGACTTGCGAAGCCGAAGCACCCTTGCCGGACCACAGCACCGCTTGGGTCACCGGGTTCAGCGAATCGAATGCTTCGCCCTGCCCCGCCTGCCACTGACCTGCGATATAGAGCGTGTTCATCAGACAATCTCCCTGACTGGGGACAGAGGAACGGCGCGCACGTTGTCGCCCGGGCTCATGCGCAGGCGCTTGGCGGTCATCGGGTCGACCACCAGCGTGCCGGCCGCGAAGCGCGCCGGGCCGACGGTGATTCGGCAATCCTCACGCTTGCGGTTATAGATCAGAAACTGTGGCGCGTCTTCGCCCGGCGTACCGATGGCCAGCACCAGCGTCTGGCTGTCACGTACCGCGCGGATCTTGGTGGTCTCGCACTCGATGGCGGGCCCGGCATCGAAGATGTCTACGTAGCCCTGATAGGTGAAGCCTTCGGCCTTGAGCATCGTCAGCGCCGGCTCGGTGTCGGTGTGAACCCGCCCGATCACGGCGCGCGCGTCCTCGGAGAGGAAACAGCTGTACAACGGAAACTTGGGCATCAGCTCGGCAATGAAAGCCTTGTTGCCGACGCCAGTCAGGTAATCGGCCTGGCTGAATTCCATCTTGAAGAAATGCCGTCCCAGGCTTTCCCAGAATGGCGAACGCCCGTTGATATCGGACATGCCGCGCATCTCGGCGATGATCTTGCTGCCGAACAGCCGCGGAAATTCGCCGATGAACAGCATCCGCGCCTTGGACAGCAAGCGGCCGTTGAGCCCGGTGCGCGCATCGCTGCGCAGGAACAGCGAGCACAGTTCCGAGTTACCGGTCAGGTCGTTGGCCAGAAACAGCGTCGGGATCTCGCGATAGATGCTCAGCTCCTGCGATGCGCTGACCGTCAGTCCGACCCGATAGTTGTACCAGGGCTCGCGCAGCCCGACAGCCCCGGCGATGGCGGAAATCCCGACCACTTGCCCTTCGTCGTTTTCGAGCACGAACAGGTAGTCCGCATCGGCACGCTCCGCCTCGCCGCGGAAGGTCTTCTCCGCCCAGTCCACCCGATGCGCCAGGCGCTTCTCGTTGGCGGGCAGGGTTGTCAGACCGGCGCCAGTGCTGCGCGCCAGCTCGATCAGCGCTGGCAGATCACTGCTGCGTACGGGACGAACGATCATCTCTTCTCCTCATCGGGCTCGCCTTGAGCCCAAGAAACCACTAATCAGCCGCGATGCGCGGTCAGACCGCCACGATCCGCACGCTGGCACCTTCACCGACACCCAGGGCTTCGGCAGCTTCCAGACTCAGCACCACCGGCCGGCCCGGCGCCCAGTCCAGCTCCAGCAAGGCAGCGCGATAATCCTGCAGCAGGCCGTTGGCGACCAGATACAGCCGACCGCCCTTGCCGACATCGCCGCCCTGCCCGGTTTCGACTTTGACCGGCACAAGGCGACTCTGGGCGATGGAGCGGATACCCGACACCCGCGCATGCAGGGTCGGGCCGCCGTCGAAAATGTCGATGTAGTGGTCTGTCTCGAAGCCTTCGCGCATCAGAATGTCGAAGGTGATCTGTGCACGCGGGTGTACCTGGCCCATCGCTTCCTGAGCAGCGTCCGGGAGCAGCGGCACGTAGATCGGATAATGCGGCATCAGCTCGGCCAGAAAGGTCCGGCTTTTCAAGCCGCACAGACGCTCGGCTTCGGCGTAATTAAGGTCGAAGAAGTTGCGACCGATCGCGTCCCAGAACGGCGAGTCGCCGTTCTCGTCGCTGTAGCCGACGATCTCGGTCACGACCGAATCGGCGAAACGCTCGGGATGACAGGCAACAAATAACAGACGGCCACGGGAATTGAGTTCCGACCAGGGGGTGCCTACCAGTTCCGGCACCACATAGAAGCTGGTCAGCAGGCTGTTGCCGGTCAGGTCGTGGCATTGCGACAACACGTGAATCTTGTTGTGGATTTTCAGTTCGCGGGAGGCGTGAACAAAGGTCTCGTTACGAAAGCTGTAGAACGGCTCCGAATAACCAGCTGACGCAACGATGCCGGAACACCCGACCAGCTGACCGCTGTCCGTGTCTTCAAGGACGAAGAAATAGGTCTCCTCGCCATTGAAACTCACCTCAGCCGCAAAGGACGCTTCGGAAGCGCCAATCTTGTCGCTCAGCCGGCCTTCATCGTCAGGCAAGGAAGTGACACCAATCGGGCTGTCGGCGGCGAGGCGTTTAACCTCGGCCAGATCAGCCATTTGCGCAGGGCGCATCACCAGCATGGTGCCACTCCTTAACCCGATCCACAGGCAGCAATGCCCGTTACGAAAAAATGCGTACCGCGCGACAGGGCGCCCGGCACAGGAAAAATGCCCGGCATCCGCGCTCGGCGGACGCCGGGAAGTACCGCGTCGATCAGGCCGTGAGCTGAGCGATGGCGCGCTCGAAGCGATCCAGGCCTTCGTCGATATCAGCGTCTTCAATGACCAGGCTTGGCGCAAAACGGACTACGTCCGGGCCTGCCTGAAGAATCATCAGGTCCTGCCGCTCGGCCGCATTGAAAATGTCCTTGGCTTTGCCTTTCCAGGCGTCCGACAGCACACAACCGATCAACAGGCCCAGGCCACGCACTTCAGTGAATACGCCGTACTGCTGGCCGATCTTCTCAAGCCGCGTCTTGAACCGCTGATGCTTGTCCTGCACGCCGCTCAGCACTTGCGGCGTGTTGACGATATCGATGACCGCTTCGCCGACCGCGCAGGCCAACGGGTTGCCGCCATACGTCGTGCCGTGAACGCCGACCGCCAGATGCTTCGCGAGTTTTTCAGTGGTCAGCATCGCCGCCAGCGGGAAGCCGCCGCCGATGCTCTTGGCGCTGGACAGAATGTCCGGTGTCACGCCGTAGTGCATGTAAGCGAACAGATGGCCGCTGCGGCCCATGCCACTCTGCACTTCGTCGAACACCAGTAGCGCATTGTGCTCGTCGCACAACTGACGCGCGCCCTGCAAGTACTCCAGCTCGGCCGGCAGTACGCCGCCTTCACCCTGAATCGGTTCGAGCACGACCGCGCAGGTCTTGTCGGATACCGCCGCTTTCAGCGCATCCGGGTCGTTGTACGGCACATGGCGGATACCCGTGATCTTCGGGCCGAAGCCGTCGGAGTATTTGGGCTGACCGCCCACGCTGACGGTAAACAGGGTGCGGCCATGGAAGCTGTTGAGCGCGGCGACGATTTCGTATTTTTCCGGGCCGTACAGATCGTGGGCGACGCGGCGCGCCAGCTTGAAAGCGGCCTCGTTGGCTTCGGCTCCGGAGTTGCAGAAGAACACGCGGTCGGCAAAGGTCGCGTCCACCAGCTTCTTCGCCAGACGCAGGGCCGGCTCGTTGGTGAAAACGTTCGACACATGCCACAGGTTGTTGGCCTGTTCAGTCAGGGCGCCGACCAGCGCCGGATGGCAATGGCCCAACACGTTGACGGCGATACCGCCCGAGAAATCCACCAGCTCACGACCCGCCTGGTCCCAGACGCGGGAGCCCGCGCCACGTACGGGGATGAACCCGGCCGGCGCGTAGTTGGGGACCATTAGCTGGTCGAAATCGGCGCGTTGCACCGCAGCATGCTCAACGGACATCGGAGTCTCCTGAAGAGGAACGCCTGCCTGAAACTGGCGAGCGATTGAAGGATTGTAAGGACTGCCTCGGGTTCGACCTTGCCGCCAGGCGACAACTTGTTACAGCGCAAAACCGTGTTTTTTCAAGGCTTTCGGCAATGCGACATATTCCGTCACAAAGGCGCAGTTTAAACCGTTCCGGTCCGTCGCAGGAACGCGCTTGCCCGCGACGGCGTCCGTATTTTCAAGGCACATGTCGGGCGGCCAAGCGCCGTCGCGGGCAAGCGCGCTCCTACCGGTTGGATCAGCCCCTTTCCGCAGGCACCGACGATAATTCGAACGGGCTGCTGCTGCGCCGCTGGTTGCGGTCTTCGCGGGGCGTGGCGCCGAAGAAATTGCGGTAGGCGCTGGAAAAATGCGGCCCGGACGAGAAGCCACACGACAGGCCGATCTGAATGATCGATTTGCTGGTCTGCATCAGCATCTGACGCGCCTTGTTCAGGCGCAGCTCCAGGTAATACTGACTGGGTACACGATTGAGGTACTGCTTGAAGATTCGCTCCAGTTGCCGGCGCGAGACGCAGACGTGCTGAGCGATTTCGTCAGTGGTCAGCGGTTCCTCGATGTTGGCTTCCATCAACAGCACGGCCTGGGTGAGTTTGGGGTGACTGGACCCCAGACGGTTCTGCAACGGAATGCGCTGGCGCTCGCCACCTTCGCGGATGCGCTCGACCACCAGTTCCTCGGACACCGCACCGGCGAGCTCCGCGCCATGGTCGCGGGACAGCACCGCCAACAACAGGTCGAGCACCGACATGCCGCCACAGGCAGTGAGTCGATCCCGATCCCAGTCGAACAGGTGGCTGGTCGCGATCACTTTCGGGAAACGCTCATTGAAATCGTCCTGCCAGCGCCAATGCACGGCAGCGCGGTAGCCATCCAGCAGGCCCAGTTGCGCCAGCGGATAAACCCCTGCCGACAAACCGCCAATGCAGCATCCGGCACGCACCAGTTGCTTGAGCGCGGTAGCAAGTGTCGAGCTCATGGGGGCCGGCGGCTCGTCGGCCAGCAAAAACAGCTTCTGAAAGCCTTCCAGACGCCCGGCCCAGGGCTGGCCCGGCAGACGCCACGTACCTTCGACGGCCGCCGGGTCAGCAGCCCCGGCTTCGGCCTGCAGGAAGGTCAGCTCGTAAACGACTTCAGGGTGAACGCTCTGGGCAACACGCAAGGCTTCCTCGGCCAATGCCAGGGTCAGCGCCTTGGTGCCGGGCCAGACAAGGAAACCTATTCGATGGGCAGTCATTGGGGCATCCGAATACTTATCACCGCAAAAAACCGGACCTCAACAGGTCAGGTCTGAAACATCCGGAACGGGCCGCGTGCCGCGCAGCATGCCCTGTTCTGTCGTAAAAGGCACCGCCGATGCGGTGCCGACCATCACTTGAGGCTGCCGGACAGGAACTGTTGCAGGCGCTCGGACTGGGGATTGACCAGCACTTCGCGCGGGTTGCCGCGCTCCAGCACCACACCCTGATGGAGGAAAATCAGCTGGTTCGACACCTCGCGGGCAAAGCCCATTTCGTGGGTGACCACAACCATGGTGCGGCCTTCCAGCGCCAGCCCCTGCATGACCTTGAGCACGTCGCCGACCAGCTCCGGGTCGAGCGCCGAGGTCGGCTCGTCGAAGAGCATCACTTCGGGCTCGACCGCCAGCGCACGGGCAATCGCCACGCGCTGCTGCTCGCCGCCGGACATGTGGCCCGGATAAGCGTCCTTGCGGTGCGCGACCCCCACCTTGGCCAGATAATGCTCGGCCTTTTCCAGCGCTTCCTTTTTCGAGACGCCGAGCACATGTACCGGGGCTTCGATCACGTTCTGCAGCGCAGTCATGTGCGACCACAAATTGAAGTGCTGAAACACCATCGACAGTCGCGAGCGCATGCGTTGCAACTGCTTCGGATCCGCCGCCTTGAGACCGCCCAGCTTGTTCGGCACCAGCTTGAGCTCTTCGTTGTTGAGCAGGATCTTGCCGGCGTGTGGCTGCTCAAGCAGATTGATGCAGCGCAGAAAGGTGCTTTTGCCCGAGCCGCTGGAGCCGATGATGCTGATCACGTCGCCCGCCTTGGCCGTCAGGGACACGCCCTTGATCACTTCATGGCTGCCGTAACGCTTGTGCAGGTCCTGGACTTCCAGTTTGTTCATGCTTTCGGTTCTCACAAAACAGTCAATCACTGAGCAGACGCCCTTGGCGCAGCGCAGTGCGGCCCGCCACTTTGGCCAGCCAGAAACCCGGTTGGGCGTAACGCAGCCGCTCGATGGCGAACAACACCCCGGCGGTCCCCGCACAAATGGTGCTGACCTGGTCGGACAGCGGGTCGATGACTTCGAACAACGGGTCGCCGACTTCCACGCGGTCACCCGCGGCGCGCAGGAAGGTCACCACGCCAGGATGCGGCGCGTAGAGCAATTCAGTGCCTTCGAAAGGCATGCCTTCGCAGGGCTCGCGGCCTGGCTGCGGCCAGTCGCCACTGATGAAACCCTGTTCGGCCAGGAACGCGAGGATGCCTTCGGCGTGCGCCTCGGCCTCGGCCTTGCCGGTGTCGGCCTGACCGCCCAGTTCAATGGTCGTCGCCAGACAGGCCAGCGGAATCTGCGCATCCGGGAAGATCCGCGACAGGCGCAGCCAGGGCAACGAACAGGCTTCATCGAACGAACTACCGCCCGAGTCCTCGGCCAGCAATGCGACCTGCACATCCAGGTGCGCCGTCAGCGAACGCCACTGCGGCCAGTGTTGCGGCAAGGCGTACATATGCAACGCGGCATCGGCATCGCAGTGCAGGTCCAGCACCACGTCGGCGGTGCAGGCGTGACCGATCAGCAGGCGCTGCAAGCCCTGCAGCTCGCTTTGAGCAGGCGGGAGATCCTCCAGCGCCCGGGTCATTGCCTGACGAATCAGAACGACGTTCGCGCGCGGATCGTCACCCAGCTGACCTTCCAGCAACTGGGCGACCGGCTCGCTCAGCTCGGTGAAATCGCGGTTGAAATTCTTGCCGCTGCCGAACTCGAAGCGCCCTTGATGGGCACCTTGCAGCAGTTGGCCCAGACCCAGAGGATTGGCCACCGGCACCAGCTCGATGACGCCTTTGAGTGCGCCGCTGCTTTCCAGCTCCAGCAGGCGCTTTTTCAGCTCCCATGCGGTGCGCATGCCCGGCAGTTCGTCAGCGTGCAGGCTGGCCTGGATGTAGGCCTTGCGCTCGCCGCTGCCGAAACGGAAAACGCTCAGTTGGCGCTGGGTGCCCAGGCTGCCCCAGGGCAGTAGGTGATCGATTCGTTGCATGTCAGACCTTCCGTGGGGCCAGGTAGCCCAGCCAGCGGCGCTCGGCAAGCTTGAACAACCGCACGAGAATGAAAGTCAGGCACAGATAAAAGACGCCTGCGGTGATGTACGCCTCGAAGGGCAGATAGAACTGAGCGTTGACCGTGCGCGCCGCGCCGGTGATGTCGATCAGCGTCACGATCGAGGCCAGACTGGTGGTCTGCAACATCATGATCACTTCATTGCTGTACTGCGGCAACGCACGGCGCAAGGCCGAAGGCAGCAGAATACGGCGATACATTTTCATCGGCGACATGCCGACCGCTCGCGCGGCCTCGATTTCGCCGGGCGGCGTGGCCTTGAGGCTGCCGGCAATGATCTCGGCGGTGTAGGCACTGGTGTTGATGGCGAACGCCAGACAGGCACAGAACGTCGCACTCGACAGCCACGGCCACAGGAAGCTTTCGCGCACCGCTTCGAACTGGGCCAGCCCGTAGTAGATCAGGAACAGCTGCACGAGCATCGGCGTGCCGCGAATCACATAGGTATAGAGCCAGGCCGGGAGGTTGACCCAGCGACGCTTCGATACGCGCATCAGGCCCAGCGGCAATGCGGCGAGCAAGCCGACCGCCAGCGAGATGCCCAGCAACTTGAGCGTTACCAGCAGCCCGCCGAAGTACAGCGGCAGGCTTTCCCAGACGACGTTGTAGTCGAAAATCATAGGTCAGCCGCCTTTACGCCTACGGAGTAGCGCTTTTCCAGAAACCGCAAGACGAGCAGCGAGACGCTGGTGATGACCAGGTACATGGCCGCAACCGCCAGAAAGAAGGTGAAAGGTTCGCGGGTGGCATCAGCCGCCTGCTTGGCCTTGAACATCATGTCCTGCAGACCTACCACGGAAATCAGCGCGGTGGCCTTGGTCAGAACCAGCCAGTTGTTGGTGAAGCCGGGAATCGCAAGACGGATCATCTGCGGGACCAGAATCCGGAAGAACACCTTGAACCCGCTCATGCCGTAGGACAGGCCGGCCTCGGCCTGACCTTTGGGAATAGCCATGAACGCACCGCGAAAGGTTTCCGACAGATAAGCACCGAAGATGAAGCCCAGCGTGCCGATACCGGCCAGCAGTGGATTGAGATCGATGTACTCGTCGACCCCGACCATCGGCGCCACGCGATTGAGCAGATCCTGGCCGCCGTAGAAGATCAGCAGGATCAGTACCAGATCGGGAATGCCACGCACGACCGTGGAATACAGGTCGCCCAGCCAGGCGAGCCAGCGCACCGGCGACAGACGCAGCGCCACGCCGATCAGACCGAGGACGATTGCCAGGGCCATCGAAGACAGTGCCAGCTGCAAGGTCAGCCCGGCCCCTTCGAGGATCACAGCCCCGTAGCCTTTCAACATGTTGTGCGGTCCTCAAGCGTGTAATAAAAATGGCGCAAACCAGGCTGCCCTGCTTGCGCCATCTGGATCAGTACCGACGATTTACTTGCCGTAAATGTCGAAATCGAAGTACTTGTCCTGGATTGCCTTGTATTTGCCGTTGGCACGGATCGCGGCGATAGCAGCGTTGATGCGCTCCAGATTGGCCTTGTCGCCCTTGCGAACGGCGATGCCGATGCCGTCACCGAAGTATTTCGGATCAGCGAATGCCGGGCCGACGAAGGCGTAGCCTTTACCGGAATCGGTTTTCAGGAAACCGTCCTGCAACAGCGTGGCGTCGGCAACGGTGCCGTCCAGACGGCCAGCGCCGATATCCAGATAGATCTCGTTCTGCGAGCCGTACGGCGTGACGACCGCGCCCAGCGGCGCCAGCACTTCACGCGCGAAGCGTTCGTGAATCGAACCGCGCTGCACGCCGACCTTCTTGCCCTTGAGCTCGGCCAGGCTGTCGCTGACCACGGTGCCTTCCTTCATGACCAGGCGCGCCGGGGAATTGTAGTACTTGCCGGTGAAATCGACCGACTTCTTGCGGTCTTCGGTGATGGACATCGAGGACAGGATCGCGTCGATCTTGCGCACTTTCAGCGCCGGGATCAGGCCATCGAACTCCTGCTCGACCCATGTGCACTTGGCCTTCATCTCTTCACAGAGGGCATTGCCGATGTCGTAGTCGAAACCCACGATGCTGCCGTCCGGCGCCTTGGAAGCGAACGGAGGGTAAGCAGCCTCGATACCGATTTTCAGGGGCTTTTCTTCTGCGAAGGTCGGCTGCGCGAGCACGGACAACGCCAGCGCGCCAAGAAGCATGAGCTTTTTCATTTAGGACTCCATCGGTGAAGCACGACAAATGGCAGAGTGAGCGAAAGCCCAATATGCGAAGGACATCTAAAGAAAGCGCCGCCAGGCACCGGCTGTCGAAGATCTTGCCGGTGGGCCTTGAGCGAGTGAAGGGCATTTTAGCGACAGGCCCGATGTCGATATTTCTTCAATGCGACAACTAGTTACAGATGCATCAGCAAAGCATCGAAGCCAGCTTGACGCCGAGCGGATTATATGATTACGCAAAAATAATACAACCGGTAGAAGCAGCAAAAAACGCGCCCATTATTGGCGCACCCTTTTGATCCGGCAAGCCCAGCATGCGGATTGGCTGGTTTTCTACAAAAGGACGAGCTGGTATCCGACCCCTGTAAATGGATGTGTCCGACAAAGGAGCACAATTGCGGCCCGCCTGGGTGAGTCGGTAACAGTCTTGAAGTGTTCTGCCGCGCGAGTGGAATATAGTCGTGCTGAAACCGAAACGCCCCGCGCGGCATTGACCGCGAGAGGCGCTTGTTCAGCTATGCAGGTTTAGCCGTGTTGGTCCAGCTGCGGCGGATCAGGCCGCGCTCATGGTCCTGTGCGTGTCGATCAGGTGCTGCACCACGCCAGGATCGGCCAAGGTCGAAATGTCGCCCAGCGAATCGTATTCGGCGGTGGCGATCTTGCGCAGAATGCGGCGCATGATCTTGCCCGAGCGGGTCTTGGGCAGACCCGGCGCCCACTGAATGAAGTCCGGCGAGGCGATCGGCCCGATTTCCTTGCGCACCCAGTTGCGCAGCTCGATGCGCAGAGCCTCGTCCGGCACCTCGCCCGCATTGAGCGTGACGTAGACGTAAATCCCCTGCCCTTTCAGATCATGAGGTACGCCCACCACCGCTGCCTCGGCGACTTTCGGATGCGCCACCATTGCGCTCTCGATCTCCGCGGTACCCATGCGGTGCCCGGAGACGTTGAGCACGTCATCCACGCGACCGGTGATCCAGTAGTAGCCATCTTCATCGCGGCGCGCGCCGTCGCCCGTGAAGTACATGCCCCGGAAGGTCTTGAAATAAGTGTCGACGAAACGGTCATGGTCGCCATACAGCGAGCGCGACTGACCCGGCCAGGAATCGAGAATCACCAGATTGCCCTCGGCGGCGCCTTCGATCAGGTTGCCAAGGTTGTCCACCAGCGCCGGAATCACGCCGAAAAACGGACGGGTCGCCGAACCTGGCTTGAGCGCGGTAGCACCCGGCAGCGGGCTGATCAGGATGCCGCCGGTTTCGGTCTGCCACCAGGTATCGACGATCGGGCACTTCTGCTTGCCGACTGTATCGTAGTACCAGCCCCAGGCTTCAGGGTTGATCGGCTCACCGACCGAACCGAGCAATCGCAGGCTCGAACCGTCGGCACCCTCCACCGATCTGGTGCCCTCGGCCATCATGGCGCGGATCGCGGTTGGAGCGGTATAGAGGATATTGACCTTGTGCTTGTCGATGATCTTCGACACGCGAGTGATATCCGGATAGTTCGGCACGCCTTCGAACAGCAAGGTGGTCGCGCCGTTGGCCAACGGGCCGTAGACGATGTAGCTGTGGCCGGTGACCCAGCCCACGTCGGCGGTACACCAGTAAACCTCGCCTGGCTTGTAGTCGAACACCCGCTCATGGGTCAGCGCGGCGTACAGCAGGTAGCCGGCACTGGTGTGCAGCACGCCCTTGGGCTTGCCGGTGGAACCGGAGGTGTAAAGAATGAACAACGACTCCTCGGCGCCCATCTCCTTGGGTGCGCAGGTGCTCGACGCCACTTCCAGCAAGGCGTGGTACCAGATGTCGCGATGGCGGTTCCATTCGATGTCGCCGCCGGTGCGCTTGCAGACGATGACTTTCTGCACGCTGCTGGTTTCCGGGTTAGTCAGGGCGCGGTCGACGTTGGCCTTGAGCGGCGTCTTCTTGCCGCCACGCAGACCTTCGTCCGCGGTGATCACCACCTTGGAACTGCAATCGATGATGCGGCCGGCCAGCGCCTCGGGCGAGAAACCGCCGAAAACCACCGAGTGAATCGCACCGATCCGCGCGCACGCCAGCATGGCGACTACCGCCTCGGGAATCATCGGCATGTAGATGGTGACCACGTCACCGCGGTGCACATCCTGACCACGCAGGGCGTTGGCGAACTTGCAGACTTCGGCGTGCAGTTCGCGGTAAGTGATTTCACGGTGTTCGGAAGGGTCGTCGCCTTCCCAGATGATCGCGATCGTGTCGCCGCGCTCTTCGAGGTGGCGATCGAGACAGTTGTAGGCAACGTTCAGGGTGCCGTCGGCAAACCATTTGATATCGACACGATGGTCGTCAAAGGACGTCTGCTTGACGTGGGAGAAAGGTTTTATCCAGTCGAGGCGCTTGGCTTGCTCACGCCAGAAACCGTCGGGGTTGACCACCGACTGTTGGTACATCGCCTTGTAGGTGGCCTCATCCGTCAGCGTAGTCGCTGCGACTTCTGGGCGGACGGGGTACAGGGAAGCTGCACTCATCTTGGTTACCTCGGTGGATAGTTGTTGTTTTATGACTCCGTTGTATCCCGCCACCTTGCGCCGGGCCATTCGACGATGGTCTTACCGGCGCGGGATGCGCTGACGCGCGCCGGGCGCTTCACTCTCACGCCATTGCCGGGCGATTGTTGCAATTTCGCTAAAGAGCATTATCAGGACGCGTTGTATATATCGCGCTGCAAGCGGCCTAGAATTCCCTTCGCCAACATGGCAACGATTGACAGCCCCCACGAAGGCTTTTCAAACACTCATAACCTGACAATGCATAACCCGACAATCGGGTTACGTATTCACTCGGCTCGAAAAAGCAAACTCAAAGAAGGTCATTGAAAATGAAAGTTTCGTTATTGGTCCTCGCACTGTGTGGTTTCAGCACACTGGTTGTGGCTGAAGAGTCGGAAACCAAAGTTGCGGCTCAACAGGCGCGTGTCGAGCAATACACCTACGACTCTCACCCCGACATCGCCCGCGTGCTGTCTATCGATCCCATTCCGAGCGTCTGTGAAGTGGTTCCGGCGCGCATGGTCTACGAAGACTCGCATGGCAAACGGCATACCATGAGTTATCAAGTGATGGGCAACGGTTGCAGTAACGGTTGATTGATCGGTGGCTGATAAGCTCTGTTCCAGTCGCCACGAAAAATACCCAAGCCAACGCCTCAGGGAATTTCCCGTGAGGCGTGCTTGTGTGGGCATCAGCAACTAAATAATTATTAACTGAACATTCGATTCAAATTTTCTACCGCAGGTTAATCATCAAATCCGCGCGTTTTTATACGCCCCAATTATTTCCCCATAACTGATATGCAAAAAAACCGACTGACTCGCGCGCGTCAGTGCACTACGCTTGCAGGACAATAACTCCAGTGAAGGAGATCGACATGACCCAGACGCATTACGTGGCCCGCGAGCCCGACGCTCAGGGTTTCATCGACTATCCGCAAGCCGAACACGCGGTGTGGCACACCTTGATCAACCGGCAGCTGAAGGTGATCGAAGGCCGCGCCTGCCAGGAATATCTCGACGGCCTCGAACAGCTCGATCTGCCCCGCGAACGTATCCCGCAACTGGGGGATATCAACCGGGTACTGGGTGCCACAACCGGCTGGCAGGTGGAGCGTGTACCGGCGCTGATCCCTTTCCAGACCTTCTTCGAGCTGCTCGCCAGCAAGCGCTTTCCGGTCGCGACCTTTATTCGCAGCGAGCAGGAGCTGGATTACCTGCAGGAGCCGGACATCTTTCATGAGATCTTCGGCCATTGCCCGCTGCTGACCAATCCGTGGTTCGCCGAATTTACCCACACCTATGGCAAGCTCGGCCTGAGTGCAACCAAGGAACAACGCGTGTATCTGGCGCGGCTTTACTGGATGACCATCGAGTTTGGCCTGGTGGACACGCCCGAGGGGCGACGCATCTACGGAGGCGGCATTCTGTCGTCTCCCAAGGAAACGGTGTACAGCCTGTCAAACCAGCCGGAACACCAACCGTTCGATCCGCTGGAAGCCATGCGCACGCCCTACCGCATCGACATCCTGCAACCGCTTTACTTCGTGCTGCCCAATCTCAAGCGCCTGTTCGACCTCGCCCATGAAGACATCATGGGGCTGGTCCGGCAGGGTATGCTGCTGGGCCTGCACGCTCCGAAATTCGAGCCAAGACCGTCAGCCAAAGCAACGGCCTGATACGACCTGAAAGGAAGACCTCGTCCATGACACCACTCAATCAAGCCAGCTGCGAAGCCTGCCGTGCCGACGCGCCTCAAGTCAGCGAAGCCGAACTGCCGGAGTTGCTGCGTCAGATACCTGACTGGAATATCGAGGTACGCGACAACGTCATGCAGCTGGAAAAGGTCTTTGCGTTCAAGAATTTCAAATTTGCGCTGGCGTTTACCAACGCGGTCGGCGAAATTGCGGAGGCCGAAGGTCATCACCCTGGTCTGCTGACCGAATGGGGCAAGGTGACCGTGACCTGGTGGAGCCACTCGATCAAGGGGCTGCACCGCAACGATTTCATCATGGCCGCCCGAACCGACGACGTGGCCAGGACCGCCGAGGGCCGCAAGTAATGCATTTCAAGGATATCCAGCGTGTGCCGGGTGACCCGATCCTGGGTCTGATCGAGGCGTACGCCAACGACACCAACCCGAACAAGTTCGACCTCGGCGTCGGCGTCTACAAGGATGCGCAGGGCCTGACCACCATTCCTCGCGCCGTCAAACTGGCCGAGCAACGACTGGCTGAATCGCAGCTGACCAAGACGTACATCGGCGGCCACGGCGAGCCGCGTTTCGGTGCACTGATCAGTGAGCTGGTACTGGGTAATGAATCGCCGCTGCTGGCGGCCGGACGGGTCGGCGCGACGCAGTCGCCCGGCGGCACCGGCGCGTTGCGCCTGGTCGGCGAGTTTATCGCGCAGTGTCTGCCGGGCAAGGGAATCTGGCTGAGCGACCCGACCTGGCCGATCCACGAATCGATCTTCAACAAGGTCGGCCTCAAGGTCAGCCATTACCCTTACGTGGGCGCGGACAACCGGCTGAACATCGAAGGCATGCTCGATACGCTGCGCCGGGTTCCCGAAGGCGATGTGGTGTTGCTGCATGCGTGCTGCCACAACCCGACCGGTTTCGACCTGTCCCACGATCAATGGCAACAGGTGCTGGACATCGTGCGCGCCCGCAATCTGCTGCCGTTGATCGACTTTGCTTATCAGGGTTTCGGCGATGGTCTGGAAGAAGACGCCTGGGCGGTTCGGCTCTTTGCCGAAGCACTGCCCGAGCTGCTGATCACCAGCTCATGCTCGAAGAACTTCGGCCTGTACCGTGAGCGCACCGGCGCGCTGATCGTCACCGCCGACAACCCGCAGAAGCTGCTGGATGTGCGCAGCCAACTGGCCAACATCGCACGCAACCTGTGGTCGAACCCGCCGGATCATGGCGCCGCCGTGGTGGCGGAAATTCTCGGCGATCCCAAACTGAAAAGCCTGTGGGCCGAAGAAGTCGAAGAAATGCGCCAGCGCATCGCCCAATTGCGGGTCGGTCTGGTGGAAGCGTTGACGCCACTGGGACTGGGCGAGCGGTTTGCGCACGTTGCGCAGCAGCGCGGTATGTTTTCCTACACTGGAATCAGCGACGAGCAGGTTGCGCGCCTGCGTCATGAGCACAGCGTGTACATGGTCAATGCGGGTCGAGCCAACATTGCCGGGATCGATGCCAGTCGCCTCGACCAACTGGCCAGCGCCATTGCGGCGGTGTGCAACGGCTGACAGACGCTCGACGGCCTCGCGCAGACAGTGGAAAGCAGTTTCTGTTTGCGCGAAATGACCAACGGACCAAAAAAAATCCGGTTTGTCATTTTTACTGGGGTATCCTGCCCGGGCTTTTTAAAGCACGGTTCTATCTGCAACCCCTTGCGAGGAGCGACGACGATGCACGAAATCCCAAACTTCCCCCCAAGCCAAAAGGAACCGCAGCAGTCGACCCTGGCGCAACAAGAACTGGGTCAACCTGTCGCAATGAAAGCAGCAGCACCGGCCAAGGAAAAACTGGCCACCAAGCCTTGAGCTGTACCTAAGGCTCCTGTTTTCAGGCGTATCGAAATCCGGTCCGGCCGAATTTCAATACGCCTGGAATACTCAATTCGAAAGACTCCCCGCCATGTCCGATTTTGATGAACCCCAGGCCCACGCCCTGATCGACGCCGCCGAGAAGATGATCGAGATCTGGAACCGTCTGAGCCCGGAAAAGCAGCAAGCCCTGCTCGCCCGGTTCGGTACCCAGGAAAACGCCTTGGCGGCACTGATAACCACGCGACTGGTCGCGCCGCAAGAAGACTGACGGACCCGGCCCGAACGCCCGCCCGTGTATTTTATTTCGACCTCTTCACCTGCGTAGCCCCACTCGCCGTTATCATGACCACTTCGAAAGCTTGCTAAGGGTTTCGCCGCCTGATGCTCGAACGTCTCGTCTGATCCGCTGCCCGAATGGTCGTTCCTCCCATGTCTGATCCAAAAGTTGTTCCCCCGCAGGACCCGATGGCGGTCACGCTGCTGGTCGTTTCCATCGTTCTGTTTACGTTCATCGGTTACCTGAACATCGGCATTCCCCTTGCCGTGCTGCCGGGCTTTGTCCACACCGACCTCGGTTTCGGCGCTGTCATGGCTGGGCTGGTGATCAGCGTTCAGTACCTGGCGACACTGGTCAGCCGACCATGGGCCAGCCGCATTATCGATAACCTCGGCAGCAAGAAAGCCGTGCAGTTCGGGCTGGCGGGCTGTGGTCTGAGCGGCGTTTTCATGCTTATCGCCGTTTTGCTGCGAGACTGGCCGGTGCTGAGCCTGAGCATTCTGTTCGTCGGCCGCGTCGTTCTGGGCAGCGCCGAAAGTCTGGTGGGTTCGGGCTCCATCGGCTGGGGGATCGGTCGGGTCGGAGCGCAGAACACCGCCAAGGTGATTTCCTGGAACGGCATCGCCAGCTACGGCGCGCTGGCAATCGGCGCGCCACTGGGAGTCTGGCTGGTCAAGTCGTTCGGTCTATGGACCATGGGCGTGAGCATTATCCTGTTGTGCGCCGCAGGCTTTGCACTGACCTGGCATAAACCGGCGGCGCCTATCGTGCATGGCGAGCGCCTGCCGTTTTTGCATGTGCTGGGCCGGGTGTTCCCGCACGGCATGGGCCTGGCGCTAGGCGGTATCGGCTTCGGCACCATTGCAACGTTCATTACCCTTTACTACGCCAGCAATCATTGGCCTGATGCGGCTCTGTGCCTGAGCCTGTTCGGTGCCAGCTTTATCGCCGCCCGGCTGCTGTTTGGCAACCTCATCAACCGTCTGGGCGGTTTCCGGGTGGCGATTGTCTGTCTGTCGGTGGAGACACTGGGCCTTCTGCTGCTGTGGATGGCGCCGACACCGGGACTGGCGCTGGCGGGCGCGGCGCTGACCGGCTTCGGCTTCTCGCTGGTGTTCCCGGCGCTGGGTGTGGAAGCGGTCAACCTGGTGCCAGCCTCCAGCCGCGGCGCGGCAGTGGGCGCTTACTCGCTGTTCATCGACCTGTCGCTGGGCATCACCGGCCCGCTGGCCGGGGCAATCGCCGCCGGTTTCGGCTTTGTCTCGATCTTCCTGTTTGCGGCGCTGGCATCGCTGAGCGGGCTCGCGCTCAGCGTCTACCTCTACAAGCAGGCCCAAGCACTGCGCGAGCAGTAGCATCAAACTCTGGTGCAGCGGAGTCAGGCGACGTCGGACCGGGCGGTTTCTGTGGGAGTCAGCTTGTTTTGGGCGGCAATCCGACGATCTGGCGCGTAGCGGCAACAACCGTCTCTCGATACGCAGCACCCCACTCGCCTGACGTATCCGGGGAACCGGTTCTGCTGCCGCTGCGCAGCAGATCGCCAGCAAGCTGCCTCCCACGGATCTCGGGCAAGCCTTGTGAGCGGCGCGATCCTGTGGGAGCGGACTTGTCCGCGAAGACTGAGGCTTGGGCGATGAATATGTTGCCTCCCACAGAGGACCGACGTATCGGCAGGTACAGCGTTAGAAATCCACCTTCCCGCGCCCGGCCTTGATCGAGCCGCGTTTGCTCTTGGATTCCAGCCGCCGGGTTTTGGAGCCCAGCGTGGGTTTGGTCGGGCGGCGTTTTTTTTCGACCTTGGCGGCGTTGACGATCAGCTCGCTCAGACGCAGCAACGCATCGGCGCGGTTCTGCTCCTGGGTGCGATATTGCTGAGCCTTGATCACGATCACGCCATCACTGGTAATCCGGCTGTCGCGCAGGGCCAGCAGCCGTTCCTTGTAGAACGGCGGCAGGGATGATGCGTTGATGTCGAAACGCAGATGCACCGCACTGGACACCTTGTTGACGTTCTGCCCTCCAGCGCCCTGGGCGCGGATGGCTGTCAACTCGATCTCGTTGTCCGGCAGCTGGACGTTGTTGGAGATCACCAGCATGGAGAATTCCTCCCATGTGGGGCTGCGATGCAGCCCGTATCGGGCAAACGCGCTCCTGCCACCGACGAAGCCCCACCCATCACTTGCCGGGTTCAGCCAGCGCTGAACCACGCCTGGTCTTGAGCAGATAACACGCCCACATCACCAGCAGCCAGACCGGAATCGCGTAAACCGACACCCGGATACCCGGAATCATCAGCATGATGCCGAGGATGAACACCACGAACGCCAGGCACAGGTAGTTGCCGTACGGATACCACAGCGCCTTGAACGTCGGGACCTGACGCGTGCGGTTCAGGTGCTGGCGAAACTTGAGGTGCGAATAGCTGATCATCGCCCAGTTGATGACCAGGGTCGCCACCACCAGCGACATCAGCAACTCCAGCGCCTGATTGGGCATGAAGTAGTTGAGCAGCACCGCTACCAGGGTCACGCCGGCCGACACGAAGACAGCCTTGACCGGCACGCCGCGGCGGTCCACTTGCGCCAGCGCTTTGGGCGCATCGCCCTGCTCGGCCATGCCCACCAGCATCCGGCTGTTGCAGTAGGTTCCGCTGTTATAGACCGACAGCGCGGCCGTCAGCACCACGAAGTTGAGGATATGCGCCGCCGTGTCGCTGCCGAGCATCGAAAACACCTGCACAAAGGGGCTGCCGCTGTAGCTGTCGCCCGAAGCGTTGAGCGTGCCGAGCAAGGCGTCCCATGGCGTAAGCGATAGCAGGACCACCAGCGCACCAATATAGAAAATCAGAATGCGATAGATGACCTGATTGATGGCCTTGGGGATGACGGTCCTGGGATGCTCCGCTTCGGCTGCGGTAAAGCCGAGCATTTCCAGACCGCCGAACGAGAACATGATGATCGCCAGGGCCATGACCAGCCCGCCTGCGCCATTGGGGAAGAACCCGCCGTGTTCCCAGAGGTTGCTTACCGAAGCCTGTGGCCCACCGCTGCCACTGACCAGCATGTAGCTGCCCAGGGCAATCATGCCAATGATGGCCACCACCTTGATGATCGCGAACCAGAACTCGGCCTCGCCGAAGACTTTGACGTTGGTCAGGTTGATCGCGTTGATCATCACGAAGAAAAAAGCCGCCGACGCCCAGCTCGGGATGTCCGGCAGCCAGTAATGCACGTATTTTCCGACTGCCGTCAGTTCCGACATGCCGACAAGGATATACAGCAGCCAGCAGTTCCAGCCCGACAGGAAACCTGCGAAACCGCCCCAGTAATTGTGCGCGAAATGGCTGAATGAACCGGCGACCGGTTCCTCGACGATCATTTCGCCGAGCTGGCGCATGATCATGAAGGCGACGAAGCCGCAGATCGCATAGCCCAGAATCATCGATGGACCGGCCGATTTGAGAACGCCCGCCGAACCCAGGAACAGGCCGGTGCCGATTGCGCCACCCAGAGCGATCAGCTGGATGTGCCGGTTCTTCAGACCGCGTTTCAGCTCACCCGACGGTGAGATTTGTTCACTCATGGAAATAGCCACCTGATTATTCTCGCTCCATGCAGGAACGAACTGCTGCGCTTCAGAACTGCAAAGCCCGAAGCGGTAACGCGAAAAAAGCGCCGCATTGTACACCCGTGCCTCGCCTGAAGTTGTAAGCGAGGCCGACGCGCTTGCGACACAAACGAAAACGCCAGTCTCTCGACTGGCGTTTCGTTCAATCAAGCCATCACTGCGGCTTGCGACGTCCGAAACCCGGACGCTGGCCGGAGCCCGCCGGAGGACCGCGACGCTTGCCCGACGGCGCGTCGTCGTCGACCAGTTTGATGCCGGCGCGCTTGGGCGACGGTTTGGCCGGACGCTTGTTCATCTCGCTCGGACGCTCCGCCACTGGCGTGCCACGGCCGCCTTCGGCAGGACGCGGCGAGCGCGAACCCGGCTTGCCGGAGTCCTTGCGCGGCGAAGGACGCTGGGTCGAGTCGCCGCGCGGACGATCACGATCACTGCCGGTCACCTGTGGCTGGCGCGGCGTGCGACTGGCGGGGGCCGGAGCATCCGCGGCCGGGCGCACGGTACGCACGCGCTCGCCTTTGCCCAGCGGGCGCGAAGACTGACGCTGCAAACGCTCCAGCTTGTCCTTGGTCTTGGCGTTCATCTGTGGCTGGGCCACAGGCGTCAGGCCTACTTCGGCGGACAGGATGTCGACTTCCTGCTGACTCATTTCGCGCCAGCGGCCCATCGGCAGGTCGGAGTTGAGGAACACCGGCCCGTAACGCACGCGCTTCAGACGGCTGACCACCAGCCCCTGGGATTCCCACAGACGGCGTACTTCGCGGTTACGACCTTCCATCACCACGCAGTGATACCAGTGGTTGAAACCTTCGCCGCCCGGTGCCTGCTGAATGTCGGTGAAACGTGCCGGACCGTCTTCGAGGATCACGCCGTTCTTGAGGCGCAGCAGCATGTCGTCATCGACTTCGCCACGTACGCGCACTGCGTATTCGCGGTCCATCTCGAACGACGGGTGCATCAGCCGGTTGGCCAGTTCGCCGTCAGTGGTGAACATCAGCAGACCAGTGGTGTTGATGTCCAGGCGGCCGATGTTGATCCAGCGGCCTTCTTTCGGACGCGGCAGGCGGTCGAACACGGTCGGACGGCCTTCCGGGTCGTCACGGGTGCAGATCTCGCCGTCCGGCTTGTTGTACATGATGACGCGGCGAACCGTTTCGGCCGCCTCTTCGCGCTTGATCACGCGACCATCGACACTGATGGCGTCGTGCATGTCGACGCGTTGCCCGAGGGTCGCGTCCTTGCCATTGACCTTGATGCGGCCCTGGCTGATCCAGGCTTCGACGTCACGGCGCGAGCCGACGCCGATGCGTGCCAGTACCTTCTGCAGCTTTTCGCCTGCAGGTCCGATTTCCTGGCTGTCTTTCGTGTCTTTTTCACTCATCTGGGCACCTCCCGGTGTGTCGAATCAGGGCGGGCCGAGAACCGGCCAGACCTGCTGCCATGCGTCGCGCGTAGCGCCGCAGGGCGAAATACTTGAAAGCCCCGGCGAGGCTGATCGCCGAAGGGTCGCGAATCATACGCTCATGCGGCGTGATGCGCATCCAAGGCTAGCTGAAATTGCCAGGATCACTTCTTCTTTTTGCGACCGGCGGTCTTGAGCTGCTTCAGGCGCAGCGCCGATTCGGCCAGCACCGAGCGCTTGTCATCCTTGTCGAGTTTCTTCCAGGCCTTGATCTCCCGCTTGCTGCGGCCACAGCCAAGACAGATATCGTCATCGAATTTGCACAGGCTGATGCAGGGGTTTTTGGTGGAGCTCATGGGTAGGAGTTCTCTTTGTGGCGCGCAATCATGAGCTTGCGGCGGTTGCGATCACTGTAGGAGCGCGCTTGCCCGCGAGAGGCCGGAGCAGCCGCAACATTCGCATCGGCCGTAACAGCGCCGTCGCGGGCAAGCGCGCTCCTACAACCGCGCGCTCAAACCTCGTCTTCAGCTTCAGGCTCGACCCGCAGCAAATCGTCGAAGTCGGTCTTGAGACCTTGCTCCATCGAATCCAGTTCGACCAGCAGACTGCGGAAACTGGTTTCGTCTTTGGGCGGTTCGGGCTCTTCGTCTTCATCCAGGCTGGCGTCGGCCAGGGCCTGGAGGTGCGCGGGCACCGGTGCGTCTTCGAAATCCAGTTCCGGCTCGGTCTCCATCTCGCGCAGCTCGGCCAGCGGAGGCAGTTCGTCTAGGCTTTTCAGGTTGAAGTGGTCGAGAAAACCCTTGGTGGTGGCGAACATCGCGGGTTTACCGGGCACATCACGGTAGCCGACGACCCGGATCCATTCGCGCTCCAGCAGGGTCTTGACGATGTGGCTGTTGACCGCGACGCCGCGCACATCCTCGATCTCGCCGCGGGTAATCGGCTGGCGGTAGGCGATCAGCGCCAGCGTTTCGAGCATCGCCCGCGAATAACGCTGCGGACGCTCTTCCCACAGACGGCCGACCCACGGCGAATAGCGTTCACGAATCTGCAGCCGGTAGCCAGAGGCGACTTCCTTGAGTTCGAAAGCCCGGCCCTCGCAGGATTTGCGCAGCACTTCCAGCGCTTTCTTGAACACCTGCGGCCCCGGCCGTTCGCCTTCTTCGAACAGCTCGTACAGGCGCTCCAGAGTTTGCGGCTTGCCGGAAGCAAGCAGAAAGGCTTCGAGCAGCGGGGCCAGATCGCGGGGTTCGTTCAGGTTCATGATTCGATGAATGCTCTACTCGGCTCGCGCCCGGACATGAATCGCCGCGAACGGCTCGTTTTGGACCAGCTCGACCAAGGATTCCTTGACCAGTTCCAGGACAGCCATGAAGGTCACCACCACGCCCAAGCGACCTTCATCAGCCGTGAACAGCTCGGCGAACGGCACAAAACCGCCGCCCTTGAGGCGCTCCAGAACATCGCTCATGCGCTCGCGGGTCGATAGCGCTTCGCGACTGACCTGATGGCTTTCGAACATATCGCCGCGACGCAACACCTCGGCCATGGACATCAGCACTTCTTCCAGGCTGACGTCCGGCAACAGCTTGCGCGCCCGTGCTTCCGGCGCATCGAGCCTGGGCACCAGCACGTCACGACCGACCCGCTTGAGACCATCGATGCCTTCTGCCGCAGCCTTGAATCGCTCGTATTCCTGCAAGCGACGGATCAGCTCGGCGCGTGGATCGCCCTCCTCCTCTTCGATTTCCGTCGAACGGGGCAGCAGCATGCGCGATTTGATCTCGGCCAGCATCGCGGCCATCACCAGATATTCGGCGGCCAGCTCAAGGCGCACGGTCTTCATCAGCTCGACGTATCCCATGTACTGGCGAGTGATTTCCGCCACCGGGATGTCGAGGATGTCGATGTTCTGTTTGCGGATCAGGTACAGCAGCAGGTCGAGCGGCCCCTCGAAGGCTTCGAGAAACACCTCCAGCGCGTCCGGCGGAATGTACAGGTCCAGCGGCATCTGCATGACCGCCTGTCCATAGACGACGGCAAACGGCAGCTCTTGCTGAGCGTCGGCCTGAGAGTCCATGGTTTCCACGACTGTCATTACGCTTGTTCACCGAACGGCGTCGGGTCGCCGCAGCCGACACGGATGATCTGCGGCTCGCCTTCGGCCAGGTTGATGACCGTTGAAGCGGAAATGCCGCCCATGCCGGCGTCGATGATCAGGTCGACCTGATGTTCGAGGAGTTCCCGCATCTCGTAGGGGTCGCTCAAGGGCACCTCGTCGCCCGGCATGATCAGACTGACGCTCATCAATGGCTCGCCCAGCTGTTCCAGCAATGCCTGGGCAATGGGATGGCTCGGCACGCGCAGGCCGATGGTCCGGCGCTTGGGATGCAGCACCAGCCGCGGCACTTCGCGAGTGGCGTTGAGGATGAAGGTGTACGGCCCCGGCGTATGCGCTTTGAGCGCGCGGAAAGCGCCGGTGTCGACCTTGGCGAACAGACCGAGCTGAGACAGATCGCAGCACATCAGGGTGAAATTGTGTTTGTCGTCCAGCTGACGCAGGCGGCGGATGCGCTCGATGGCGCTCTTGTCGCCGATCTGGCAGCCCAGTGCGTAGGACGAATCAGTGGGATAGACCACCAGCCCGCCGGCCTTGATGATTTCCGCCGCTTGTTTAATCAGACGCGGCTGCGGGTTCTCCGGGTGGACCTGGAAAAATTGACTCACGGTACGTTCCTGTTCAGACGTCGGCAGTAGGCTGTTCATGTTTGAATCTGCACCACAGAGGCGGCAAATCGTCAGGCACGGGGCGGTATATACCGATTTCCGACCAGTTGCCAGGGCCATGGAAGTCGCTGCCGGCTGTAACCAGCAGGCCGAACTCGCGCGCCAGGATAGACAAGGTACCCACCTGATCGGCTGGCTGCATGCCGTTCACCACTTCGATGGCATGGCCACCGGCCTGGAGAAAGTCGGCGACCAGTTTACGCCGTTTGCTGCGCGTGAAGTCATAGTGTGACGGATGCGCCAGGCTCACCCATGCCCCTGATGCACGCAATGTGGCAACCGTGGCTTCAAGCGTCGGCCAGTGCTGCTTGACGTCGCCGAGCTTGCCGGCGCCCAGCCATTTGCGAAACGCTTCGGCGCGGTCCTTGACGAAACCGGAGCGCACCAGAAAGTCCGCAAAATGCGGTCGGGCCGGCGCGTTGCCGCTGTCGCCCAGTTCCTGCTGGATGGCGCGGGCACCTTCGAGCGCGCCCGGCATACCTTTGGTCGCCAATTTGCGACTGATCTCTTCGGCGCGCAGCCAGCGTCCTTCATGCAAACGGGCGATCGCTTCGGTCAGCGCAGGGGCCTGGGTGTCGAACGCGTAACCCAGAATATGGATGGTCGCCCCGCCCCAGGTGCAGGACAACTCGACCCCGTTGACCAGCTGCATACCCAGCGCATGCGCTGCGGTACGGGCCTCGTCAAGGCCTTCGAGGGTGTCGTGATCGGTCAGGGAAAGTACGCGCACGCCGTTTTCATAAGCACGGGCGACCAGCGCGGCGGGCGCGAGCGCGCCATCGGAAGCGGTGCTGTGGCAATGCAGGTCAACATTCATAGTGGTGCTTTCGCGGTCATTGATGTTTGTTATTATGCCGCCACATCCTGCTTCTGGCTGCCATTGTGAAACAATTCATCGACTTCATCCCGCTGCTCCTGTTTTTCATTGTCTATAAAACCGAACCTCGCGCCGTCGATATCCTCGGCAACACCTATATGCTGGGCGGCATCTTCAGCGCGACGGCAATGCTTATCATCAGCTCGGTGGTCGTCTACGGCATTCTGTATGTCAAACAGCGCAAGCTGGAGAAAAGCCAGTGGCTGACCCTCGTCGCCTGCCTAGTATTCGGCAGCCTGACCCTGGCGTTTCACAGCGAGACGTTTCTCAAGTGGAAAGCTCCGGTGGTCAACTGGCTATTCGCGCTGGCCTTCGCCGGCAGCCATTTCATCGGCGACCGCCCGCTGATCCAGCGCGTCATGGGCCATGCTCTGACACTGCCTCCGGCGATCTGGGTCCGTCTTAATATCGCCTGGATCCTGTTTTTCCTGTTCTGCGGCGCGGCCAACCTGTACGTGGCCTTTACCTATCAGGACTTCTGGGTCGACTTCAAGGTATTCGGCAGCCTGGGCATGACCCTGGTGTTTCTGGTCGGCCAGGGCATCTACCTGACCCGACATATGCATGACCCCGCACCCTCTTCCACGACAAAAACCGAGGACTGACATGCTCTACGCCATCGTTGCCACCGACGTCGAAAATTCTCTGGAAAAACGCCTGAGCGTTCGTCCCGCCCATCTGGAGCGCCTCAACGCTCTGAAGGATGCCGGTCGCCTGGTGCTGGCTGGCCCGAATCCAGCCGTGGACAGCAACGACCCGGGCCCCGCGGGTTTCACTGGCAGCCTGATCGTTGCCGAGTTCGAATCGCTGAGCGCGGCTAAAAGCTGGGCCGAGGCCGATCCCTTCGTCGCGGCCGGCGTCTACGCCAATGTCGTGGTCAAGCCGTTCAAGCACGTCCTGCCTTAACCCTCCTTGTCTCGTAGCCCTGCACCTATGGCGCAGGGTCATGCCCCGCCACTGTCCTTCCGCTAATCATTCTCAACAGCCTGCCGACAACCTGCTCACTATTTGAATAATCGCTAATCTGTACAAGGGAATTCAGATGCGTTCAGGCTCGTCATGTCTGTTGATAGTGGTGCTGGCATTGGGCGGTACGGTCCATGCCGAAGAAACGAATGGTTCAGGCGGCGTGCAGCCGCTGCATCTGCCCAGCCCGGCCAGCCAGATCGCCGACCTCCAGCAGCGGCTGAAAGAGAGTGAGCGCCAGCGCGAAGAATTGCTGCGCCAGGCGCAAAGTGCCGATACGGAACGGGAAAGCGCTCAACTCGCCCGTTTGCGCCAGGACAACCAGCGTCTCAAGCTGCAGCTCAAGGAAGCGCAGGCCGCTGCGCCACAACGCGTGCTCACGGAACAGCAACAATGGTTCGTCGCCGGTGGCGGCGTTGCGATGATCGCCCTGTTGTGCGGTATATTTGCCAGCGGTTGGCGTAGGCAACGTCGGCAATGGCTAAATTGAGTGAGTCATGAGCGAGCTGTTATTAATTGATGACGACCAGGAGCTGTGCGAGCTGCTGGTCAGTTGGCTGAGCCAGGAAGGGTTTCAGGTACGGGCCTGCCATGATGGCAACAGCGCCCGCAGCGCCCTGGCGCAAATGGCACCCGCGGCCGTGGTTCTGGATGTGATGCTGCCCGATGGCAGCGGTCTTGAATTGCTCAAGCAGCTGCGTAGCGAACATCCTGATCTGCCGGTGGTGATGCTGTCGGCACGTGGCGAACCGCTGGACCGCATTCTGGGTCTGGAACTGGGCGCCGATGATTATCTGGCCAAACCCTGCGACCCCCGCGAACTGACCGCGCGGTTGCGCGCCGTTCTGCGCCGCAGCCACCCCGTGGCGTCTGCGACTCAACTGGAACTGGGCGACCTGGCCTTCAGCCCGATGCGCGGCGTGGTGAGTATCGATGAAAAGGAGCTGACGCTGACAGTCTCCGAAAGCCGTCTGCTCGAAGCCCTGCTGCGCCAGCCCGGCGAGCCGCTGGACAAACAGGAACTGGCGCAACTGGCGCTGGGCCGCAAGCTGACGCTGTACGACCGCAGCCTGGACATGCACGTCAGCAACCTGCGCAGAAAGATCGGCCCTCACCCGGACGGCCGGCCACGCATCGTCGCGCTGCGCAGCCGTGGGTATTTCTACAGCCTCTGAAGCAAAGCCTGCCCATGGCGCTGTTGTGGGAGGCAGCTTGCTGGCGACAGCAATGGTTCAGTCGCTTCGACAGTGCCCGGTCTGGCGCAGTCGCGAGCAAGCTCCCTCCCACAGGGGTTCGCGACGTAACCCAAATCCCTGTCTGTATTTACAAAGCCTTTACCCTCCCCTGACCGCGCTTGACCTTGATCTCCCTAAACTGGGCTCCAACGGCAAACGAGCCGGACTAGAGACAAGGAGATTCACCATGCGCAAGACCCTGATCGCTTTGATGTTCGCAGCCGCCCTGCCTACCGTCGCCATGGCCGCACCTGCCGGCGGCGCGGGCCCGGACTTCGACGCACCCGGCATGCATATGGATCGCGATCATCGTGGCCCGGGCATGCACCGCGGCCAAGGTCCGCTGGAAAAACTGGACCTGACCCGTGAACAGCGCCAGCAGATCGGCAAGCTGATGGGCGAACAGATGCACGAACGCCGCGACATCACTCAGCGCTACCTGGCCAAGCTGTCGGCGGCGGATCAGAAAGCCATGAAAGACGAAATCGCTGCCAAAAAGGCCAAGACCGACAGCGAAATCCGCGGCCTGCTCAAGCCTGAACAGCAGAAGCAGTTCGACGACATGAAGAAAAAGCAGGAAGAACGTCGCGCCGAATGGGCCGAGTTCAAGGTCTGGAAAGCGGAGAAGGACAAAAAGGCGCAATAATCACCGCCCGGTCGTTCGATCCATCACCCGAACCCGGCATGCCCAGCATGTCGGGTTTCTCCATTGAGGAACGCGTGTGCGCTCACTGTTCTGGCGAATTCTGGCAAGTTTCTGGCTCGCGATAGCCCTGGTCGCGGGTCTGTCGATCCTGCTTGGTCACATGCTCAACCAGGACACCTGGATCCTCAGCCGGCATCCGGTGCTCAAGGAGCTGCCGCAGGAGTGGTCCAGACTCTACGAAGAACAGGGTGAGGAACGTGCCCAAGACTTTCTGCAGGACGTGAAGCGCCACCACCGCATCGACGTTCAGGTGCTCAACGACAACGGCGAGCCGGTGGTGCGCGGCACCTTTCCGCCGCGTGCCGCCGCATTCGAAGCACGCCAACGGGACGGCGATCCCAGGCAGCTGCCATGGCGTCGTCTGACCACCGAATACACCAGCGAACACAGCGGCAACACCTACCTGCTGATTTTCCGCATCCCGCACCCGGAACTGGACGACTGGCATCGCGAAAGCCTGTTGTGGCCGTTGAGCGCACTGGGTATCGCGCTGGTGGTGCTGACATTATTCAGCCTGCTGGTGACGCTCTCGATCACCCGTCCGCTCAGTCGCTTGCGTGGTGCCGTGCATGATCTGGGGCAAACCAGTTATCAACAGCACAGCCTGGCGCAGTTGGCCAACCGGCGTGACGAGTTCGGCGTGCTGGCCACCGACTTCAACCGCATGGGGTCGCGCCTGCAAAGCCTGATCGGCAGCCAGCGTCAGCTGCTGCGCGACGTTTCCCACGAACTGCGCTCGCCTCTCGCCCGGCTGCGCATCGCGCTGGCCCTGGCCGAGCGCGCAGAGCCTCCGGAGCGGGAAAAACTCTGGCCGCGCCTGAGCCGCGAATGTGACCGTCTCGAAGCATTGATCAGTGAGATTCTGGCGCTGGCGCGGCTGGACGCGGACTTCGGCAGCCCTGAGCCTGTGCAACTCACAGAGCTGTTGTACCGCCTGAAGAACGACACCCAGCTCGACGAATCCCGCCAGACGATTCACGTCAGCGTCGAGGACGACCTGCAGATGAATGGCTGGCCTGACATGATCGAGCGGGCTGTGGATAACCTGCTGCGCAACGCGCTGCGCTTCAATCCCGAGGGCCAGACCATCGATGTGCAGGCGCAGCGGGTAAATGACCATGTGCAATTGAGCGTCCGGGACCACGGCCCCGGTGTCGCGCCGGAACACCTGGCGCAGCTTGGCGAACCTTTTTACCGCGCGCCCGGCCAGACCGCTCCGGGACACGGCCTGGGGCTGGCGATTGCCAGGCGCGCCGCCGAACGTCACGGCGGCAGCCTGAGCCTGGGCAATCATCCGGACGGAGGGTTTCTCGCGGTGCTGGACCTGCCGCTGGAACCGGTAGTCCCGACAGCGGCCCCGTTACACTAGCCCTGCCACGCCTGAACCCACTCGCCGGCGTTGACTTTCGGCGCTTCGCGAGGCGGGTTTTGCGGGGTGCCCAGGTAAAGAAACCCGATGACTTCTTCGTTCGCCGCCAGCCCGAAGCCTTCGGCCACGACCGGCGAATAGCACAGTTCACCGGTGCGCCAGACGGCGCCGACACCCAGCGCATAAGCCGCCAGCAATATGCCGTGCGCCGCGCAGCCAGCGGTGATCAGTTGTTCCTTGCGCGGCACTTTGAAATGGTCCTGCAATCTGGCGACCACCACCACGACCAGCGGAGCGCGCAGCGGACCCAGACGAGCCTTGTCCAGAGCCTGGGGCGTCACTTGGGCACCGTCCTGCTCCAGCGCCTTGACCAGCAATTGCCCCATCCGCTCGCGGGCCGTGCCTTCGACGGTCAGAAACCGATAAGGCCGCAACTGGCCGTGATCCGGTGAGCGCAGGGCTGCGCCGAAGAGGATTTCACGTTGCGCGGCATCCGGTGCCGGGTCGACCAATCGTGGTACCGATACCCGATTGAGCAATACGTCGAGCGCCTCCATGGGCCACCTCCTTGAAAAAATGTTGGGGCATTCTAGAGCCTGTCGCTACCCAATAACGAGCAGGCCGGGCATTTACTTACTCTTGCTGTCGGCAACACTGGCCGCGCTTGGCGGTTTACTTGCCGGGGGCCACGCGTAAAATGGCGCACTTTCCTTCCTAAAGTCAGAGCATTTCATGGCGTTGCCGACCCTGCGCATCATCGGTTTCATTATCGGCATCTTCCTGATCACTCTGGCAGTCGCCATGATCGTGCCCATGGTCACGCTGGTGATCTACGACCGCTTCGAAGACCTGCGCTCGTTCCTCTGGGCCAGCGCGATCACGTTCATCGCCGGTCTGGCACTGCTGGCGCCGGGTCGGCCGGCCCAGGTTCACCTGCGGCCGCGCGACATGTACATGCTGACGGTGTCCAGCTGGATCGTGGTGTGTATTTTCGCCGCCCTGCCGTTCCTGTTGACCCAGCACATCAGCTACACCGACTCGTTTTTCGAGAGTATGTCGGGCATCACCGCTACCGGCTCGACGGTATTGAGCAATCTGGACAGCATGTCGCCGGGCATCCTGATCTGGCGATCGATGCTGCACTGGCTGGGCGGCATCGGTTTCATCGGCATGGCGGTCGCGATTCTGCCGCTGCTGCGCATCGGTGGCATGCGGCTGTTCCAGACCGAATCCTCGGACCGCTCGGAAAAGGTGATGCCCCGCTCGCACATGGTGGCAAAGTTCATCGTGCTCGCGTACGTCGGCTTTACCGCGCTGGGCAGCCTGGCGTTCTGGCTGGCGGGCATGAGCCTGTTCGATGCGATCAACCATGCAATGTCGGCGATCTCCACTGGCGGTTTTTCCACCTCCGACCTGTCGCTGGCCAAGTGGAAACAGCCGGCCGTGCACTGGGTGGCGATCGTGGTCATGATCCTGGGCAGCCTGCCGTTCACCCTTTACGTAGCGACCATGCGTGGACACCGTATGGCGCTGCTCAAGGACGAACAGGTTCAGGGCCTGATCGGCCTGCTGCTTGTGACCTGGCTCGTGATGACCATCTGGTACGCCAACACCACCGACCTGCCCTGGAGCGAGGCGCTGCTGCATGTGGCGCTGAACGTCACTTCGGTGGTCACCACTACAGGTTTTGCCCTCGGCGACTACAGCCTCTGGGGCAATTTCTCGCTGATGCTGTTCTTCTATCTGGGCTTCATCGGCGGCTGTTCCGGCTCCACGGCCGGTGGGGTGAAGATCTTCCGTTTTCAGGTCGCCTACATCCTGCTCAAGGCCAACCTCAATCAGCTGATTCATCCGCGCGCAGTGATCAAGCAGCGCTACAACGGCCATCGCCTGGACGATGAAATCGTGCGCTCGATCCTGACCTTCTCGTTCTTCTTCACCATCACCATCTGCATCATCGCGCTGATGCTGTCGCTGCTGGGCCTGGACTGGATGACCGCGCTGACCGGTGCCGCCAGTACGGTTTCAGGGGTCGGACCGGGTCTGGGCGAGGTCATCGGGCCTGCCGGCAATTTCTCGACCCTGCCTGACGCGGCCAAGTGGATTCTGTCCGGCGGCATGTTGCTGGGGCGGCTGGAGATCATCACCATTCTGGTGCTGTGCATGCCGGCGTTCTGGCGGCATTGATTGGCTAGACTGGAAAAGGTCTACGCGAGGATCCCGTCATGGAACAGGTCAAACGCTTCACCCGCTTTGCCGAGTTCTACCCGTTTTACCTGAACGAACACCGCAGCAGCACCAGCCGACGCCTGCATTTTGTGGGCACCAGTCTGGTGATTTTCCTGCTGGCGTTCGCCCTGGGCAGCGGTCGCTGGGGGTTGTTGTGGCTGGTGCCGCTGGCCGGCTACGGCTTTGCCTGGGTCGGGCATTTCTTTTTTGAAAAGAATCGCCCGGCGACCTTCAAGCATCCGCTTTACAGCCTGCTGGGCGACTTCGTGATGTACCGCGACATGCTGTTGGGCCGGATACCGTTCTGATCAGACAACCGGTTCGCTGACCGGCGCGGGCTCGGTCGCAGCCGGAACTGTCTTGAGATGGGCATCGGCCAGACGGTACAGCTCAATAGTGCCGTCCAGATGCTCGATCAATGCGGTACAGGATTCGACCCAGTCGCCGCAGTTGAGGTATTGGACGCCGCCTACCTCGCGGATCTCGGCGTGATGAATGTGCCCGCAGACTACGCCGTCCAGCCCGCGATTGACGCACTCGTGGGCGATGGCCTGCTCGAAGTCGCTGATGAAGCTCACCGCAGTCTTGACCTTGTGCTTGAGGTACGCCGACAGCGACCAGTAGCCCAGGTCGTACTTGGCGCGCCAGTGGTTGAGCCAGCGGTTGAGGGTCAGAGTGAATTCGTAGGCCGAGTCCCCCAGAAACGCGAGCCAGCGATGGTAGCGGGTAATGACGTCGAACTGGTCGCCATGGATCACCAGCAGGCGACGGCCATCGACCGTCAGGTGCACGGCTTCGTCCACCAACTGGATATTGCCCAGAATCAGCTTCGAGTAACGCCGCAGAAATTCGTCATGGTTGCCGGTGATGTAGGTCACCTCGGTGCCGCGCTTGCTCATGGTCAGCAGACGACGGATCACATTGGTGTGCGCCTGCGGCCAGTAAGCGCCGCTGCGCATCTTCCAGCCATCAATGATGTCGCCCACCAGATAAACCTTGTCCGCCTGATAGCCTTTCAGAAAGGCCGACAAGTGCTCGGCCTGACAATCCCGGGTGCCCAGATGCACATCAGAGATCCACAAAGTCCGCACACGTTGCTTACGGCTGGGTTTGGCATGCTGAGCGCTGGTCATGGCACAACCTCCGGCAGGGTTTTGAAGAGAATGCGATACGCCGGTTAATTCAATGTGACACGTTGATGGCGCGGTGATGACATCGTCCGCCCCGGTCTGCTCCAACTGGAAGCAAAGTGCTTCCGGCAGGAGCGGACTTGTCCGCGAAGGGCCAGTGCAGGCGCAGCAGATGTATCGCTTGTGAGTACGTCTTCGCGGACAAGTCCGCTCCCACGAAAAACATGCGGCTCTGTGGGAGCGGAGCGGGCGGCGCAGCAGATGCCGGTCAGTGAGTCGAGGGTTTGTCATTGTGGCCCAGATCACGCAGGGGGTCGATGCGGTCGCGGACGCGCTGTTTGAGGACCTTGGCTTCCGGGAAGCCACCGTCGGCCTTGCGCTCCCAGATCTGCGTGCCGTCGCAGGTGATCCGGAACACGCCGCCGGTGCCAGGCTCCAGCGAAACTTTGCCCAGATCATCGCCGAAGGTGTTCAGCAGTTCCTGAGCCAGCCAGGCGGCGCGCAGCAGCCACTGACATTGGGTGCAATAAGTAATGATGACTTCGGCTTTGGCGGCGGACATGAACCCCATCCTCTGAAGGGAAAAGTGCTCATCATACGCGCGTCGAAATTCGTCACAGCACAATCCTACAAGCCACGCAGGCCCGGCAGTCCCATAGTCAGGGTTTAGCTTGCGGTCCGATTCATGCGCCTTTTTCCGTGGTTGCCCTTGATTCCGTTTTCACTGTTGTCTGTCGTGGCCCCGGTCGCCCGCGCCGATGAATCGCTGTGGCGCGACTCGACCGCCGACGTTCTGTCGCGCAATTACTTTCTGCACAACGATTACCGGCACGACGACGTGCGCGACAAGAACTACCAGCAGGAATGGGCCCAGGGCTTTATCGGGCACTTCAGTTCCGGTTTTACCCCCGGCACGCTTGGCGTGGGGGTGGATGCTCACGGCTTCCTTGGCATTCGTCTGGACAGCGGCCGCGGCACGTCCGGCACCGGCCTGTTGCCGCTGGACAGCAACGGGCGGACTGAGCCTGAATATTCCAGCGCGGGCGCGGCGCTCAAAGTGCGGGCCGCCGACAGCGTGCTGAAGGTCGGTGAGATGGAGGTCGAGACGCCAGTCTTCGATACCGCCGACAAACGCCTGCAACCTGAGTACGCCACCGGCCTGCTGCTGGAAAGCCAGGCCATGCCGGGCGTCAAATGGATGGCCGGGCATTTCACGGCGTTCAAAAACCAGGACCACAGCTCCGCCCATGACGATTTCGAAGGCTACGGCGCGACCACCGAGGGTCGCAGCATCAGCCTGGCGGGCGTAGAGACCCCCGGCAACGGGCCGGTCGGCGGCGCGTTGTATACCTCGCAGCTGAGCGATACCTGGCGCCAGTACTACGGCAACCTGAACCTGCGCCAGGATCTGGCTGCGGACACGAACCTGTTCTGGGACGCCAACCTGTACCGTACGCTGGATACCGGCAGCGCGCAGGCCGGTGCAATCGCCACCACTGCATCGAGCCTGATGAGCCGCCTGAAGACTGGCCCTCAGACGTTCAGCCTGGGCTATCAGAAGATTCATGGCGATACGCCGTTCGATTTCGTCGGCGGCGATTCGATCTATCTGGCCAATTCGATCAAATACAGCGACTTCAACGGGGCCAACGAACAATCCTGGCAGCTGCGCTACGACCTGGACCTGACGCAGGTGCTGCCCGGCTTCACCTTCATGACCCGCTACGTGCGCGGCAGCGGCATCGATGGCAGCCGCGCGCCGGCGGGCGGCGGGTACGACCCTTTCGATGAATCGCTGCAGCGCTACGTCCCCAGTCAGGACAAAGGCGGCCGGCACTGGGAACGTGACGTCACCCTGGCCTACACCGTGCCCTCCGGCCCGGCCAAAGACCTGAGCCTGAACCTTTCCCACGTAAGCCATCGCGGCAATGCGGCCCAGGGCAACAACGACATCGACCGGTTGTACATCGTGGTCGAATACCCGTTCGACATCATGCGCGCCGGTCGATGAGCCAGCCGCGCATGTACCGGTCAGCCTTGGCGGTCGTCCAGATCGACGTCCGGGCTCAGCCGTTCGCGCAAGAACTCGATGAACGCCTGCACCGGCCGCGAGCCCTGGCGATGCTGGGGATAGACCGCCGACAAGGTCAATGGCTCGGGGCGCAGGTCGTCCAATACCCTCACCAGCCGGCCGTCTCGCAGCGCGCCGCCGACGATGAATGTCGGCAAGTAGGTGATGCCGAGCCCGGCCACGGCGGCGTCGCGCAGCAATTCACCGTTGTTGACCCGCATGCGCCCGCTGACGCTGAGGCTGACTGGCTTGCCGCTGCCCTGAAAGCGCCACTGCACCTGGCGACCGTGGCCATACGGCAGGCAGTCGTGGCTGTGCAGATCTTCCGGCTTGCCCGGCGTGCCGCGCTCGGCGAGGTAGCCAGGGCTGGCGCAGTACACTCGGTCGATGGTTGCGATGCGTCGTGCGATCAGGCTGGAATCTTCCAGCACGCCGATGCGCAGTACCAGATCGTAACCCTCGCTGAGCAAGTCCACCGGCCGGTCGCTCAGGTCGACTTCCACCGTCACGTCCTGATACCGCTGCAGGAACAGCGGCAGCAGACACCCCAGATGCGCCACCGCGAACGACAGCGGCGCGCTGAGGCGAATCGTTCCGCGCGGCTCGCTGTTCTGGCCGGTGATGCCCTGTTCAACCTGTTCGACTTCGTTCAGCAAGCGCAGCGCCGACTCGTAATAGCTCTGGCCCAGCGGGGTCACATCCAGGCGCCGGGTCGAGCGGTTAAGCAAGCGCACGCCCAGACGCTCTTCGAGCTGCATCAGGCGTCGGCTGACGAACTGTTTGGACAAGCCCAGCTTGTCCGAGGCCGCCGTGAAACTGCCCGATTCCATGACCTGGCAAAAAATGCGCATATCTTCAAAAGGGTTCATTGTCGCAACCTGGTTGACAGTTAAACGCTTTATACCTGCTTTTTCGCTTTCCAACACCCTATTAATCTGTGTCCACGGTGCAGCTGAGGCCTGAAGCCCGGAATGCACACCACCCCTGACGCTGTACTCATCAAAAAGGATTTATCGCATGAACACTTTTCAGAAAGCCCTGACCGCCAGCCTGCTCGCCCTCTCCGTCAACAGCGCTTTCGCGGCTGGCAGCCCTGGCGTCGAGCACAACACCCAGGCATTCCTCGAAGCCCTGGCCGCCGGTGGTGGCAAGCCGCTTGAGCAGCTGAGCCCCAAGGATGCGCGTGCCGTGCTGACCGGCGCACAGGCTTCGGTCAAGGTTGATCTGTCCGGTGTTGAAATCAGCGAGCGCTCGATTGATGTCGGTGGCCAGAAGGTAGCCCTGAAAATCGTGCGTCCGGCCAAGGTCAAGGGTGATCTGCCTGTGTTCATGTTCTTCCACGGTGGCGGCTGGGTACTGGGCGACTTCCCGACTCACCAGCGTCTGATTCGCGACCTGGTGGTCGGCTCCGGCGCGGTTGCGGTATATGTCGATTACACGCCGTCGCCGGAAGCCCAATACCCGACCGCCATCAACCAGGCTTACGCGGCAACCCGCTGGGTCGCGGAGAACGGCAAGCAGATCGGTGTCGACGGCAGTCGCTTGGCGGTAGCGGGCAACAGCGTAGGTGGCAACATGGCGGCAGTGGTCGCGCTGATGGCCAAGGAGCAGAAAGCCCCGGCGCTGCGCTTCCAGTTGCTGCTGTGGCCGGTGACCGACGCAAGCTTCGACGATGGTTCCTATCAGCAATTCGCCGAGGGCCACTTCCTGACCCGCAACATGATGAAGTGGTTCTGGGACAACTACACCACCGACGCCGGACAGCGGGCGCAGATTCACGCATCGCCACTGCGCGCCACGACCGAGCAGTTGCGCGGCTTGCCTGCGGCGCTGGTGCAGACCGCCGAGTTCGACGTGCTGCGCGACGAAGGCGAGGCGTATGCCCGCAAGCTGGATGCCGCCGGCGTGCCAGTGACTGCGGTGCGCTACAACGGGATGATCCATGATTATGGTCTGCTCAACCCGCTGAACCAGGTTCCTGAGGTCCGCGCCGCAATGCGTCAGGCCGCCGGCGAACTCAAGGCTCACCTCAACTAAGGTCAACCCAACCCCAAGAACCTGCTCCGGCAGGTTCTTGCATTTTCGGATCCGGAGCCTGCCATGACCTTTCTGTTGAGCCATCCCCTGCTGTGGAGCGCACTGTTTCTGCTGGCCGACGTGCTGATCTGGCACATTGCGGCGTTCCAGCATCGAGTGCTCAAGGTTGCGACACGCCTGGCGCTGTTCCTGGCCTTCAGCTCTCTGATCATCAACGCTGGCATCAGCCCGCTGTTGGCGCCCAGCTGGCCGGATGACAGCGTGATGCAATTGAGCGCGACGGCACTGGCAATCCTCTGGTGGATCTACGCCGCACGGGTGCTGACCGTTCTGATCGGCCTGGCCCTGATGCACCGTATCGGTCACAGCGGGCGGCTGCTGCAGGATGTGATCGGCGCGCTGGTGTTCCTGATCGCGGTGGTTGCGGCGGCCGGTTATGTACTGGAACTGCCGGTCAAAGGGCTGCTGGCGACTTCCGGTGCGGTGGCGATCATCGTCGGTCTGGCGCTGCAGAGCACCTTGAGCGATGTGTTCTCCGGGATCGTGCTCAACACCACCAAGCCGTATCAGGTGGACGACTGGGTTTCGATCGATGGCGTCGAAGGCAAGGTGACGGACATCGACTGGCGCGCGACGCACCTGTTGACTAGCGCAGGGACCACTGCCGTGGTGCCAAACTCGGTGGCGGCCAAGGCCAAGATCGTCAACCTCAGTCGCCCGGTCAACATGCACGGCGTGTCGATCAGCATTCATGTGCCCAACCATATCCGTCCGCGCCGGGTCCTGGACGCGCTCGACCGGACGCTGCAAGGCAGCAGCAGCCTGCTGCTCAACCCGCCGCCCAAGGCCATCCTCAAGGAGGCCGGGGAAACGACCTCCGAATATGTTGCCAGCGGGTTCATCACCGAGCTTGGCAAAAAAGGCGAAGTCCGCAATCAGCTGTTCGATCTGGCGCATCGGCATCTGGAAGCGGCGGGCATCGTTCGCCAGCAGGACGGCGGCGGCGAACCGACTTCCCGTGCTCGCGCGTTGCTCGAAGAAGTGAAGGTGTTCCGCTCGCTGAGTGCCGAGGAGCGCGACCGGCTGGCGCAGAACATGACCGCGCAGCAGTATGCGGCCGGGCAAGTGGTGCTTGATCTCAATGAGGTGCCGGATTGTCTGTTCGTGATTGCCACAGGCGTGGTCAGTGCCGTGGTGCCGGACGGCGAGCGGCGCATCGAAGCCGGGCGCATGGGGCCGAGTGAGGTCATGGGCGAACAGAGCATCATCGGCGATACGCCATCCGAGGCGTGCTTTACCGCGCTGACTTCCAGCATCATCTATCGCATCGACAAGTCAGTCGCCCGCGCCTGCATGCAGCAATGCAATCAGGTCGACCGCGCACTGCATAAATTGCAGGCGGTGCGTCAGAAGAGCAGCCATACCGCGCTGTTGGCGCGACCACCGCAGGTCAAGAAAAACGGTTTCCTCAGCTGGCTGCAGAGTCGCTGACCTGAAAAAACAAGGTCGCCCGGTTTACTGCCGCTTCGCGCCAGATCACCGCCCGGTCACTCCCACGCCCTCCGGGCAGAAGCTCCGGTGCTGGCAAAGCCGCTTGTGTTTCTGCCCGAAGGGCGTGGGAGTGACCGGGCGGTGATCCGCTTGTCCGCGATCTGCCGGGAACCGTCAGCAAGATGATCCACGCGGTGTACCTGTCAGTGGGAGACAATCACTGTCCACCCTGAGGGGACAGTGATTCGGTTTTCACCTACTTATTGCAATGTCAGATAAACAGTAATCTGAGTCCATCGAGTCGATGCCTGAATGAGCAGCGTCGACAACCTGATGGAGAACGAATCATGCTGACTCTTCGCAAAGCTTCCGAACGCGGCGCAGCCGATCATGGCTGGTTGAAATCCTTCCACACTTTTTCCTTCGCCGGTTACCGCAATCCACGTGAGCAGGGCTTTTCCGACCTGCTGGTAATCAACGATGACCGCGTTGCGGCGGCCAAGGGCTTCGGTCAGCACCCGCATCGCGATATGGAGATTTTCTCCTACGTGCTCGAAGGCGCGCTGGAACATAAAGACACGCTGGGCACCGGCTCGGTAATTCGCCCGGGCGACGTGCAGTTGATGAGCGCCGGTCGAGGCGTGGCGCACAGCGAGTACAACCATTCAGCCAGCGAGCCGGTGCACTTTCTGCAGATATGGATCGTGCCTGACGTCAGCGGCGCGACACCGCGCTATCAACAGGAGCATTTCAGCGCCGAACAAAAACGCGGCCGGCTGCAGCTGATCATCTCGCCCGACGGCGCCGACGGTTCGCTGAGCGTGCGCCAGGATGCGCGTGTCTATGCGGGCCTGTTCGACGGGGCTGAAACCGCCACACTGGAACTGGCCGCCGACCGCTACGCCTATGTTCACGTGGCGCGCGGTAGCGTAGTGCTCAACGGCGAACGTCTGGGCGAAGGCGACGGCGTGCGGGTGCGCGACGAACAACGCTTGCAGCTGAGCGAAGGCGCGGATGCGGAAGTGCTGGTCTTTGATCTGCGCCCGCATGAACTGCCAGAAATGCCTTGATGCCTGGTGCAGGGATGCCCGAACAGAAACGCCGCTCGAATGAGCGGCGTTTTTTTGTCTGCACAGTTTGCCGCAAGCGGCAGTATTGCTACGGCGCCATCAAGTCACGAACGCGGGCAGTGAGCGTATCGACCGCAAAAGGTTTGGTCAGGACCTGCATGCCGGGCCCCAGGTCGCCATTGCCGACGGCGGCATTTTCCGCGTATCCGGTGATGAACAGTGTCTTGAGGTGCGGGCGGACTTCGCGGCCGGCATCGGCCATTTGCCGGCCATTCATACCGCCAGGCAGACCGACGTCGGTGATCAGCAGGTCAATATGGACGTCCGAGCGCAGCACTTTGAGCCCGGCGATGCTGTCAGCGGCCTCGATCAGGGTATAGCCCAGTTCGCCGAGCACGTCCGTCAGCAGCATGCGCACGGTCGGCTCGTCGTCCACGATCAGAATCGTCTCGCCCGCTTCGGCCAGCGGCGCCGGCGCTTTGTCGGCGTGCCCTTCATCCCTGATCTCGTCGCCGATGTAACGCGGCAGGTAAATGCACATCGTGGTGCCCTGCCCGACTTCCGAATAGATACGCACCTGACCGCCGGACTGCTGGGCAAAACCGTAGATCATAGACAGGCCCAGACCCGTGCCATGCCCCAGCGGCTTGGTGGTGAAAAATGGATCGAAGGCCTTGGCAATCACGTCGGGCGTCATGCCGGTCCCGGTGTCGGTGACGGACAGCGACAGGTACTGACCTTCAGGCATGTCGTGGGTGCGCGCCGCTGCCGCATCCATCTCGCGATTGGCTGTTTCGATGGTGATCCGTCCGCCGTCCGGCATCGCATCGCGCGCGTTGATGCACAGATTGAGCAGCGCGTTCTCAAGCTGGCTCGCGTCGACGAGCGCCGGCCAGAGTCCGGGCGCGCCGATTCTCTCGACCGTGATGCTGGGGCCCACAGTGCGCTGGATCAGGTCGGTCATGCCTTCCATCAGCAGGTTCACGTTGGTGGGCCGCGGGTCGAGCGTCTGCCGACGGGAGAACGCCAGAAGCCGATGCGTCAGCGCTGCGGCACGTTTGGCCGCACCCTGGGCGGCCGCCATGTACTTGTCGACTTCCTGCAGGCGGCCTTGGGCGATTCTGGTATTCATCAGTTCAAGCGCGCCCGAGATACCGGCCAGCAGGTTGTTGAAGTCGTGCGCAAGGCCGCCGGTCAACTGGCCGACCGCCTCCATCTTTTGTGACTGGCGCAGCTTTTCCTCTGCCTGCATCAGCTCTGCGGTGCGCATTGCAACACGCTGTTCGAGGGTGTCATTGAGTGCCCGCAACGCAGCGGTCGCGCGGTCGCGCTCGGCCTCGACGGCGCGGCGTCCTTCAACGTCAATGAGCACGCCGGGCAGGCTCAGCGGCGTGCCGTCTTCGGCAAGGTCAACGCGACCGTTCGCTTCCAGCCAATAGTATTTACCGTCCGCGCGCTTGACGCGGTATTGGTGCGCATAGGCTCCGCCACGACTGATCGCCTCGTCGATCGCGGCCTTCAGGCCGTCACGGTCTTCGGGATGGACAGAGGCGGTCACCTGATCGAGGGCCAGGCCGTCGAGCCCGAGCGCGGGGTCCAGGCCGAACGCGCGGGCGAAGGCCTGGTCGACCGTGAAATGATCGGTGGGCACGTCCCAGTGCCAGGTGCCGATGATCGCGCCCGCCGCCAGCGCCAGCTGCACGCGCTCGATGTTTTCCCGCGCAACCGCCTCGCTGGCACGCAGCCGTTCCTGCGCATTTCGCCGCTCGGTCACATCGCTGAAGATAATCGCAATCTGGCGCTCGGCAGGGTCACCGACGCGCACCGCACGCACATCGAACCAGCGCTCGAACGTATTGGCGTAATTTTCAAAGCTGGCCGGCTCGCCTGTCTTGGCGACATGGCCGTAGGTTTCGAACCAGAAACTTTCCAGATTGGGCGCAAACTCGGTGACCCACTTGCCCCGCAGGTTGACACCGGCCTGACGCTCGAACGCCGGGTTGGCCTCGACGAAACGGTAATCCACCGGATGATCGTCAGCATCGAATTTGACCTGGACGATAGCGAACGCCGCTTCAATGGTTTCCAGAATCGTTCTGAAACGCTCCTCGCTCTGGCGCAGCGCCTCACGACTGGCTTCCAGCTCCGCAACCATGTGTCGCGAGGCGGTCATCTGCCCACCGTCCGGGCAGATGCCCAAGCGCCGCGCATCGACACGGGTGTCGTCGAGGGCCGCGCGCAGGTACGCGACCTCGGCCTCAAGTTCCTCTCGAGTCAGGTATTTCAGAACGGCCCCCAATCACACGTTGAATTCTTCCGGCGGGACTTTTACTCGTTCACTGCCCCTGACGCAATAAAATCAGAAACCGCCGTGTCGCGGGGGTTCAGCCGGCTTTTCAGAAAAATGCATCGCTGCCGCTGCGCGGGAGGAGCCGGGACAGTCGTTACATGTGCGTTGCCTGGAAACAGGTCGTCGCGGGCAAGCGCGCTCCTACAACCTTGCGGCGCTCACACACTTGCTGGCGATGGCTGACTACCAGACATAGGAAGCTCCTGCCGTTGCGGCAGGAGCGGTTTTTACGGGTAATCAGTCCAGGCGGAATGCGATGACGCTGTCGCCCAGGGTGGTGCCGAGCGAACCGTGGCCGCCGGCCGAGATGACCACGTACTGCTTGCCGTCGCTGCCCATGTAGGTTGATGGCGTCGCTTGTCCACCGGCAGGCAGTTCGGTTTGCCAGAGTACTTCACCGGTATTGATGTCGTAGGCACGCAGGAAGTTGTCCGCGGTCGCGCCGTGGAACACCAGGCCGCCCGCCGTCACCAGCGGTCCGCCGTGAGCGACCATGCCCATCGGGAAACCGATCGGGAAGCGGCCCGGCAGGAAGCTGGTCTTCAGGTTCTTGCTGGTGCCGGTGCGGCGCAGCCATTCGGTCTTGCCGGTGTTGAGGTCGACACCGACCATCCGGCCCCACGGTGGGGCGATGCAAGGCACACCCAGACCGGATGCGAACTGCTTGATGCGGATGGCATAGTCGCCCTTGAAGTTCTCGTTCCAGTAAGGCGTGCCTTCCTCGGAGAACAGACGCTTGTCGGCCGTTTCCGGCGTGCGCTTGATCAGGTTGTAGGTGTAGGCCAGGCGCACAGGCGCTGCGATGAGAATCTGGCGGTCAGGATCGACAGCCACCGAACCCCAGTTGAACGCACCGATGTTGCCCGGGAAGATCAACGAACCCGTTTCGGTGCTTGGCGTCCACGGATTACCGTCGTAACGCAGCTTGTTGTAGCTGATACGGCAGGACATCTGATCGAACGGCGTCAGGCCCCACATGGATTTTTCAGTCAGCGCTTCGGGAATGAAGTTGATCCGCGATACCGGCTGGGTCGCCGCAAAGTGCTCCCCTGGTACGCCGCCATCAGTCCTGACCTTGACCTGGTCCACGGGAACGATCGGTTCGCCGGTCAAACGATTGAGCACGAAGATGTTGCCGACTTTGGTCGGCAGCACCAGTGCCGGTTGCTTGCTGCCCTCTTTGCCTACGTCCATGAGCGTCGGCTGCGAAGGGTTATCGCGGTCCCACAGGTCGTTGCTGGAGGTCTGGAATTTCCATTTGAACGCACCGGTCTTCAAATCCAGCGCAACGACGGTGTCGCGGAATTTTTCGACGTTGCTGTTCGGATCGCGGTCAGTGCCCAGCTCGTCCGGCGAAGTGTTGCCGAAAGGAACGTAGACCAGACCGTTGTTCAGGTCAGCACTGAGCGTTGCCCAGGCAATCGGGGTGTCTTGCGGGTAATTCTGACCGGCTGCCAGTGGCTGGGTGTTGTCCGGATTGGCCGGATCGAAGTTCCACACCAGCGCACCGGTTACGGCGTTGTAGGCACGGATTACACCCGACGGGTTGCCGGCCTTGAAACCGTTGTCCATTACCGAACCGCCGACGATCACCAGATCGCCCGCAACCAGCGGAGCAGCGGTCTGCATCAAGGCGTGCGGACGGACTTCGCCCATGTTGGCCTTGAGGTCAACGACGCCGTTCTGACCGAAATCGCTGCACAGCTTGCCGGTGTCTGCATCCAGCGCTACCAGCCGCGCGTCCGCAGTGGCGGTGATGATGCGTTTCGCACACTGGGCCGGCGTGCCGGTTGCAGTAGCGGCAGCAGTGCCCGAAGCAGCTGGCGAATAGTAGCTGACGCCTCGGCAGGTCTGATGCTGCTGAAGGTACGAGCGATCCTTTTCAGGCGCGTACTTCCAGTCCAGCTTCCCGGTTTCCGGATTCAAGGCGTGCACTTCGTTATGCGCGGTACACACGTAGACCCGGTTGTTGACCTTCAGCGGCGTGGCTTCAAAGGTGTACTCACCCGCATCCTTGGCGGGATCGCGCAAGTCACCGGTGTGATATTCCCAGGCAACCGACAGTTTTTTGATAGTGCCCGGGTTGATCTGGTCAAGGCTGGAGAAGCGCTGTCCGTTGGTAGTGCCGCCATAAGCGACCCACTCGTTCCCGGCCACATCGGCGCTTCGTGTCGTGACCGGGTTTTCGATCTTGCCTTTGACCGGGATCGGATCGTAGAACATCACTGCCAGCACGATCACCATCATCACGGCGACCGTGCCGCCCAGAAACGGATGGAAGCGACGGCGGCCGGCCACCGGGTTCGCCTCGTAGAGAGGACGAACAACCCACGGCAATGCCAGCCAGAGACCGACCAGGGCGAACACGTCACCCCGAGGAATCCATTGCCACTTGTCGAAACCGACTTCGGCAATGATCCACAGCAGAATGCCCCACATCAGCAGCGCATATAGGGTCAGGGCTGATCTGCTTTTGCGAAACAGCAGCACCGCGGTCGCCAGTACCACCAATGCAATGATCGAGTAGGCGGGTGAACCACCGGCAGCCACCAGCTGCGCCCCCATGTACAGCAAAGCAATAGCCAGTATCGCCATCACGATACTTGTCGCTCTTAAAATCATCTTTTATTCCTGTTATTCGATGGGCAAGAGAACGCCCGCACGGGCACTGAATGAATCGCGCGGGATTATCGCGGCGAACGCAAAGAAAATCATGTGAAAATGTTTCAGAAGTGCGCAGTTGGCACGATATGAATCGCGGGAGTGAGCGCAGCTCGCGAAGAACGATGACGCATTAGTCCTGAAAGACGGCGGCGCCTGTGTCGCGGGCAGGCGCGTTCCTACCGATTCGCTGTAGGAGCGCGCTTGCCCGCGAAAGGGACGGAAAGACTTACTGCGCGGCGTCGGACAATTGCTGGATCAGTGCCACGGTCAGGTAAAGCCTTGGGGCAATGCTCGACAGTTCGATGTATTCGTCGTCGGCATGCAGGCCTGCGCCTACCACACCCATGGTTTCCAGCACCGCTGGCTTTGCGCTGCCCGGCACGTAGGCGTAGCCCGCGTCGGTGCCGAAGCGCATGGCGATGGGTTCGATATTGCGGCCGATCTTTCCGTAAAGCGCCTGAGCGGTTTTCGCCAACTGATCGGAGCCCGGATTTTTCGCCAGCGGTGGGCGGCCCTTGTCGAGGCGCAAGGTGACTTCGGTTCCGTCGATGAGCTTCTTCTGCACGATGCGTTGCCCGTCGGCCAGCACGCGGTCGCTTTCGCTCAGGTCCGAGTAACGCATATCGGCCTCGGCCGAGGCGCTGGAAGGAATGATGTTGCGTTTATCGCCAGCCTTGAGCAGCGTCCAGTTGACCGTGGTGCCTTTGGCCGGATCACCGAGGTCCTTGAGCTGCAGCATCTGGTGCGCCAGCTCCATGGCCGCGTTGCGCCCGGCTTCCGGGGCGGAACCTGCGTGCGAAGATTTACCCTTCACATCGAGAAACACGCCATTGATGCCGTTGGTGGCGACTGTCACTGCGTCCTTGTCCGGCGGCTCGTAAGAGAACACGTAGTCGTGCTGGCGAGCGAGTTCGGCGATGATTTTTTTCGAGCCACTGGAGCCGGTTTCTTCATCCGGATTGAACAGCACGGTCAGCGTGCCGAAGTCCTTGAACTTCTGATCCTGCAACAGCTTCAGCGAGTGAAGGATCATCGCCACGCCGCCTTTGGCATCCGCTACGCCAGGCCCGTAGGCGCGCTCGCCCTCGACTTTGAACGGCCGCTTGGCGGCAGTCCCCGGCAGGAACACCGTGTCGTAGTGGACCATCAGCAGAAAGGACTTGCTGCCGTCACCCTTGAGAGTGCCGACGATGTTGTCGCCCGCCGAGGGGCTGGCCGGGCTCGTCGTGACTTCAGCACCCAGCGCCTTGAGCCGTTCAACCAGCACGGCGCTGACGGTTTTCAGACCCGGCTCCTGACCGGTGCCGGTGTCGACGTCCACCAGCTGCTTGACGGTGGCGAGGTAGGATTTCTGTTCGGCTTCGGCTTTTTTCAGCAGCTGGTCGGGTGCCAGATCTGCGGCCAATGCAGAAAACGACAGGAACGAGAGGGCAACTGCAGCGGCGATGGGTGAACGTCGGATAGACATGCTGGTTCCTTCAGATCGATGCGGGTTGAAGCTGCATCTTTAACCATTTGCCTTGTCCGGCGCCACACCGTTTGCCCTGCGGCATGACCGGGCAGTGTTTGCAGTGGCCTCTTGTCTCGATTTGTTTGTGCGCAAGGGAACTAGCGCGGCAGACACCCCCCTAACCCTCACATCGACGGACCGGCACGACGCGGGTTCAAGTTTAGGGTTGTAGATTCCATGTCTTCCAGCATTACCTCGTCCAGAGTCGATCATCACGAGCAACGCTCGTCAGCACGTCGGCTTGTATTCATTTCAGTGCTTGTCGCGACCATGGGCGCACTCGCGTTCGGCTACGACACCGGGATCATCGCTGGCGCGTTGCCGTTCATGACGCTGCCAGTCGACCAAGGCGGCCTGGGACTGAATGCGTTCACCGAGGGGCTGGTCACCGCTTCATTGATCGTCGGCGCGGCCTTCGGATCGCTTGCCAGCGGCTACATCTCGGACCGGTTCGGGCGGCGCCTGACCCTGCGGATTCTTTCGCTGCTGTTCATTGCCGGCGCGCTGGGCACGGCCATGGCACCGGACATCTCGCTGATGATCGCCGCGCGCTTCGTGCTGGGTATCGCCGTTGGTGGCGGCTCGGCAACCGTACCGGTGTTCATCGCCGAAATCGCCGGGCCGTCGCGTCGTGCCCGACTGGTCAGTCGTAACGAGCTGATGATCGTCACCGGCCAGCTGCTCGCCTATGTGCTGAGCGCCGTAATGGCCGCGCTGTTTCATACCCCGGGCATCTGGCGCTACATGCTGGCGATTGCCATGGTGCCTGGCGTGCTGCTGCTGATCGGCACGTTCTTCGTGCCGGCCTCCCCGCGCTGGCTGGCGTCCAAGCGCCGTTTCGACGAAGCGCAGGAGGTGCTTGAACAACTGCGCGACTCCAAGGCCGAGGCGCAGCGCGAAATCGACGAAATGAAGGCGCAGGACGAGCAGGCGCGTCACCGCCCGAAGGTCAAAGACCTGCTGCGTCAGGGCTGGGTGATCAAACTGCTGTTGATCGGTATCGGCCTGGGCTTCACCGCGCAGTTCACCGGCGTCAACGCGTTCATGTACTACACCCCGATCATCCTCAAGACGACGGGCATGGGTACCAACGCTGCATTGACCGCCACCATTGGCAATGGCGTGGTTTCCGTGCTGGCGGCGCTGATCGGCATTTGGGCGATCGGGCGTTATGGCCGTCGGCATCTGCTGATGACCGGTCTGGTGATGGTCATCCTGATGCAGGCGGCGCTGGGCTGTGTGCTGCAGTTCATGCCGCAGAACCTGACCCAGAGCTACACCGCGCTGGCATGCATTCTAGTGTTCCTGCTGTTCATGCAGGCGTGTGTTTCGCCGGTGTACTGGCTGCTGATGTCGGAACTGTTCCCGATGCAAGTCCGCGGCTTGCTGACTGGCGTTGCGGTTTCGATGCAGTGGCTGTTCAACGCCTCGGTGGCGTTTGCCTTCCCGATTGCCGTGGACGCCATCGGCAACCCGACGTTCTTCATATTCGCCGCGATCAATATCGGGTCGCTGCTGTTTGTGTTCCTGTGCCTGCCGGAAACCAAAGGCAAGTCGCTTGAGCAGATCGAAAAGCACCTGAAAAAGGAGCTTTGACCCAGGCTGGTGTTTCTCGCGAGCCGGTGTCAGGGTATCGACACCGGCTTCGTCGTTGAAGGATGCTCCCCATTGATCATTCGTCCTCAAGATCCGTCTGCCCTGACCCTGATGTTCTCCCTCAAGGGCTCCATCATCCCGGCCATCTGGCGCAAGGTGCTGTTTACCGTGCTGGTGAGTTCGGCGGTGGTGGCGATGCACGGCACGGTGTTTCATTTCAAGGTAGTGCTGACCGCCACGCCTTTCACGCTCTGGGGCCTGACGCTCGCGATCTTCCTGGGCTTTCGCAACACCGTGGCTTATCAGCGCTTCTGGGAAGCCCGCACCTTGTGGGGCGAGTTGTTGATCGTCAGCCGCAACCTGACACGTCAGAGCCTGAGCCTACTGCCTCGCCTGCCGGCGGAACAAAGGCGCTTGCTGGCCGAAGGGCTCGTTGCGTTTGCCTATGCGCTCAAGGCGCATTTGCGTAACGAGCCGCGGGATGAACGCGCTGAAAGCTGGCTGGGCAAGGTCGCCCAACCCAAGCACAACCTGCCCAGCGCCGTGCTTGGCGCACTGGGTCGTCGGTATGGTGAGGCGATAACCAGCGCCGAAGGCGGCACCGCGGCGCAGCTCAACATTGACCGTCAGCTGTCGCGGCTGTCCTACGTGCTCGGGGGATGCGAGCGCATCAAAGGCACGCCGATTCCCTACCCGTACATCTTGATGCTGCACCGGGTGGTCCACGTTTACTGCTTCCTGCTGCCCTTCTGCCTGGTCGACACCATTGGCTGGTTCACGCCGTTCGCGGTGTGCGTGCTGGCCTATACCTTCTTCGGACTGGACGCGCTGGGCGACCAGATCGCCGACCCGTTCGACACGCTGCCCAATGACCTGCCGCTGGAAGCGATGTGCCGCAACATCGAGATCGCCGTGCTGGAACTGCTCGATGAACCGGCACCCGCTCCCTTGCAACCGCGCGATGGCGTGTTGCTCTGATCAGCAGCTCTTGATTCAGGGGATCAGCTTGCGGGCTCGCATGTCTTCAAGGTGCGCCAGCAACACTTCGTCCGAGCGCAGCGTCATCGCGTTGAAGCCAGCCTGACGTGCCTTGGTGACGTCGAAGAACGCGTCTTTTTCGACATGGAAGATGAAGTCTCCGAAAGAACCCAGCGCGATGCGATCCGGATCTTCCTCGGCCAGGCCTTCTCGCTGCGCCAGCCCTTTCCACACCGGCTGCAAGGCTTTGAGCCGCTGCGCCAGGGAGATCGGCTGCGGTTCACCGACTTCCAGACCAAACCATTCGGCAAGTTTTGGCCAGACGTGGCTCCAGCGGAACACATCGCCATTGGTGAGATTGAATGAGCCGTCGGCGTTGGTCTGCGCGGCCCACACCGCTGCTTCACCGATCAATTCGGCAGAGGTAACGTTGACCACGGCATTGCGGTAAGCCTGTTCCGGACCGGGAAACTGCATGGCCGTCCCGGTTTCCCGGCAGAGCGCGCCATACAGACCGATCAGGTTACCCAGGTTCATGGCCGAGCCCAGCGAATGGCCGATGACGATGTCGGGGCGTAACGCCGTCCATTTCACGCCTTCAGCCTCAAGCGAGCGGGCGTAGTCTTCGTGGCGGAAATACAGGTTGGGCGGAAAGTGACGGCTGTCGTCCTCGCGCGCGGGTGTTTTGTATACACCCAGTTGCGCGCCATACACCTTGCCGCCCTGCACAAAGGTAATGCGTTCCAGACTGGCGCCGGCGTCGCGCACCGCCTCGACCAGGTTCTCGAACATCGCGGCGTTTTCATCCGCCTCCACGCCTGGATCAGGGTTGGGTTTGAGTGCGCTGTAGAACAAGTGAGTGACACCCTTGAACGCGGCCTTGGCCGAAGCCAGGCTCGCGGCGTCGAGCAGGTCGGCAACCACATGCGGAAAATCGCTGGGCGCTTTGTCGGACCTGCCGACTGTGGTGATCTGCCAACCGACGTCGGCGAAACTGTTCAGTACCGCCTTGCCGATGACACCACTGGCGCCTGCGATGAGTACGTGCTTTTCAGACATGTGCAGTCTCCATTCATGTTCGCTGACAATGAATCAACACAGACCGCGACCTGTCGGCTTTGTCCACTCTTTCAGCCTGAGCGGCAGTGCCCTGGCGACCCGCTTGACCATTCGTCCGCCACTGGAAACCATCGGGCGACATGCCACCCAAAACCAGAGGACCGTGATTTTGATTTGATGCGACCCTGATGCAAGGAGATAAAAGATGGCTGAGAAACACGACACGCTGACTACCCGCCAAGGGCATCCAGTCACTGACAACCAGAGCCTGCGCAGCGTGGGCGAACGTGGCCCTGGCACCCTGGAAAACTATCAATTCATAGAAAAAATTACCCACTTTGACCGCGAGCGTATCCCGGAACGCGTAGTGCATGCGCGCGGCACCGCCGCCCACGGCTATTTCGAACCCTATGGCACGATTGGCGATGAACCGGCCAGCAAATACACCCGCGCCAAGGTGCTGACCAAGGCCGGCGTGAAGACCCCGGTGTTCATCCGCTTCTCCACCGTGATCGGCAGCAAGGAGTCACCGGAAACCGCCCGCGACCCACGCGGCTTTGCCATCAAGTTCTACACCGAGGACGGCAACTGGGATCTGGTCGGCAACAACCTGAAGGTGTTCTTCATTCGCGATGCGATCAAGTTCCCGGACATGATCCACGCGTTCAAGCCCGACCCGGTGACCAACCGCCAGGAACCCTGGCGATTCTATGATTTTGTTCAACACCATCCCGAAGCGCTGCACATGGTCACCTGGGTGAAAAGCCCGTGGGGCATTCCCGCCAGCTATCGGGAGATGCAAGGCTCCAGCGTCAACACCTACAAGCTGGTCAACGAAGACGGCGTGGCCGTGCTCTGCAAGTTTTCCTTCGAGCCCAAGCAAGGCGTGCGTAATCTCACCAGCGAACAGGCGGCCGAAATCCAGAAACACGAAGTCGGCCATGCCACCAAGGATCTGTACGAAGCCATCGACAGCGGCAATTTCCCCGAGTGGGAAATGTGCGTGCAAGTCATGTCGGACGACGCCCACGACGAACTGCCGTTCGATCCACTGGACGACACCAAACGCTGGCCGGAAGACCAGTTTCCCCTGCTACCGGTGGGACGCGTGGTGCTGGATCGCAACCCGAGCAACTTTTTCGCGGAAACCGAACAATCGGCGTTCGGCACTGGCGTGCTGGTGGACGGCATCGACTTTTCCGACGACAAGATGCTCCAGGGCCGGACCCTTTCCTACTCCGATACTCAGCGCTATCGCGTAGGCCCCAACTACCTGCAGCTGCCGATCAACGCGCCAAAATGCCCTTACGCGACCAACCAGCGCGATGGCCAGATGACCTACAAGGTCGACGGTGCCGGCGAAAATCCGCACGTCAATTACGAGCCAAGTTCGCAAGGCGGTCTGCGCGAGGCGCAACGCAGCGGCCCGGACTACAAGCAATGGGTCGAAGGCCACATCGGTCGTTATCAGACCACCAAAACGGCAGCGGACTATCAGCAGACCGGCGACCGCTATCGCAGCTTCGAGGACTGGGAGCGTGATGACCTCATCGCCAATATCGTCGCTGATCTCAAACAATGCCCGGAAAATATCCAGCTGCGAATGATCTGGCATTTCTGGCATTGCGATCAGGACTACGGCCAGCGCCTCGCGCAGGGCGTAGGCGTCGATATCGAAAAGGCCAAGGCGCTGCCACCCCTGCCCAACCGCCCCGCCCCCGGCGAAGACCGTCCGGCCTCCACCACCGTGGACGGTCAGCAGGAGCCTGCGGAAAAGGCCACACCCACACAGCCCAGCGTGATGGCCTGATCGAATGCGGCGGCGGTTTTCGGACCGCCGCCGCTGTTGATCAGAGGATTCAGTTATTCGCTCACAGGCGTAGGTATACGCCGCAACACATCATCGTACGGCGCAAGGTCGAGAAACGCGGTGACGTCGACGGCCTTGCCGTTCTGCATTTTGAAAATCCAGGCGTAGCTGTTGGTGTAGGGTTTCCCGTCGCGGGCGACTCCGGCGCCGTCCCAGTGGATGACCACGTGATCGCCGTCGGCCCACACTTGCTTGCTCACGGGTCGGATCGGCGTGGACAAACGGGACACGAAGGGTCGTACGGCCTGCTCGATGAATACATCACGGCCTTTGAATGTCCCGGCACTGGGGCCGGAGCCTTTGATTGTCCAACTGACGTCCGACGCCACGATATCGTTGAAAAAGGTGTTGCCACCGGCCGCCCAGCGATCGAACGCTTGGGTGACGATCTGTGCGTTACGCGCTTCGACATCGGTCTCCGATGTTGCGCCAGCCACGCCGGGAAACAGAACGACGTTCACCAGCATGCAGCTCGCGAGCGCGAGTGAACGGACAGGACGAAAGATTGATGAACGCATGATCAAGGCTCCTAGTTCGATGGCATGAGTCTGCCTTCACCAGCAAACAGACCCGTAGCAGAATTGTCCCGTGTCCTTGTACGATCATCCGGGCGGACAACTTTTGATGTTCCTACTTACGCGGATCCTGGAGCAGGCATGGACCCTATGGCAAAGCTGGTCGATATCCTCAATCGGCACGTCCCGGCAGACGGCATACATCCCTCCCCTATTCCGGGTGTCAGCCTAGTTCGCTCGGGCTCGCCGACGATGCCCATGCCGGTCGTCTACGAGCCGACGCTTTGTCTCGTTGCCCAAGGGCGCAAGCAAGCGATGCTGGGGACCACGGCTTACGTCTATGACGCCACCCGATATCTGGTGGCGTCCGTGGACCTGCCAGTGATGGGATCGGTAATCGAGGCCAGCGAGGCTGCGCCTTATCTGTGTCTGGTGCTCAATCTGGACATGCCCACGCTGAGTGAGCTGGCGTTGCGCTACCCGGCTGACGATGAGTTTCAGGGCATGCCCTCGACGGGCATCGCGCTGAACGACACCAGCGCTGAACTGCTGGATGCGGCGGTGCGACTCGCCGGGTTACTGGACTCGCCGAACGATATCGACGCGCTCGCACCGCTGGTGGTGCGAGAAATTCTTTATCGCCTGCTGACCGGTAGCGGCAACGGGACCCTTCGCCAGATGGCCAGGGCCGACAGTCGGCTGAACCAGATCGCCAAAGCCATAAGCTGGATTCGCACCCACTATAAAGAAGCCTGCCGGATCGACGAGATCGCTGCCATCGCCGGTATGAGCCGCTCCACGTTCCATAGCCATTTCAAGGCGGTCACCTCGATGAGCCCGCTGGAGTTTCGTGACCAGCTGAGACTGCAGGAAGCCCGCCGCCTGATGGTGGCCGAAGCGGCCGATGCCGCGGATGCGGGATACCGCGTCGGGTACGAAAGCCCCTCGCAATTCAGCCGCCATTACCTGCGCATGTTTGGCCTTCCACCGGCCAGAGACGCCGGGCGGTTGCGCGGCGAAGTTGAGGCTCGTTCGGTTCGGGGGTAACTCTGAAGCGCTTTCGAAACCGCGCCGGCGCCGTAACGAGCACACCGGCGATAGCGATCAGGCTGCCAAGCGTTGCTGCACTTTGAGCGAAACCCAGGCCGCGGTGCTGCCAATCGCGGACGCACTGCCCAGCCGCAGCAGAGCATCGAGCGAAGGCTCCAGGTGGGCGGCGAAGAACGCGATAAGGCCGAGGAAGTAAGCCAGAAGGTTGTTCATCACCGGCACCGCTCTGAGCGAGACCACGCCCATCGCCACAAGGAAAACCACTACAGGCAAGGCCGTTTTACCCAGTGACGGGCTGAGCGCAGCAATCGCCGTGGCCGCCAGCATGCCGAAGACGATACCTGCCAATACGCTGCCGTAGTTGATCAAGCCGTCACGCAGGCCATGTCCACGAGAAAAAAAGGCGACCCAACCGACGAACATTGCCCAGACCGGCAAGCCAGCGGTGAGGCTTGCCGCTGCTGCCGCGGCGGCGGTAACTGCGGCGACAGCCGTGATGGCGTTGAACTTGAAGAGCGACTTCAGTCGAGAAGCAGGTGTGGCCAGGGTTTTATTAACGGTAGTCATTGGTGACACTCCTGCGATCCGGCTGGTTGAGGTAGTGCGTCGTATGTGCTCATGGGCTTCTCCAGGTGCAGAAGAATTCGACGGAGCGGATTCAGATGATTCCGCCGTTGGCACGCAGGATCTGCCCATTGATCCAGGCTCCGTCGGGACCGGCCAGGAAGGCGACAGTGGCAGCGATGTCTTGCGGCTGACCTAGACGTTCCAGAGGCGCCAATCTGGAAAGTCGATCAACGACCTCCTGTGGCTTGCCATTCAGGAAAAGATCGGTTGCGGTCGGCCCGGGAGCTACGGCATTGACCGTAATATTGCGGCCGCGCATCTCTTTGGCGAACACGCTGGTCATCGCCTCTACGGCGGCTTTGGTGCCGGCATAAACACCGTAGGTGGGTTGCAGCATGGCGACCACGCTTGAGGAGAAGTTGATCACTCTGCCGCCGTCGCGAATGCGCTCTGCCGCTTCCCTGAGGGTGTTGAAAGTGCCCTTGAAATTGACGTCGATCTGCCGCTCGATGCTGTCGTCGTCCGTCTCGGCGATGGTCGCGAGGGCCATGATTCCGGCGTTGTTGACGAGCACGTCGACGCCCCCGAACTGATCCTCCGTTGCCTCGAAAAGCCGCCGCACGTCATGGGCGCTTGCAACGTTCGCTTTGACCGCCATCGCCTGGCCGCCCTGTGCCTGAATGGCGGCGACTAGCCTGTCCGCTTCTGCCGCGCTGTTGGCGTAATTGACTACAACTGCAAAACCGTCTCGGGAAAGGCGCCTGGCAATTTCGTTGCCGATACCGCGAGAGGCGCCAGTGACGATTGCTACTTTGCTATGGAAACTGTCCATGATTTTCTTTGCCTGCCTGTCGGCTATGGGAGTGACAACAGACTCCCATAGCCGGCGAGGCCGGATAAATAAGCCGAATTCGCCTTCACTATTCAGTTTCCATGAACAATTGGCGTCGCCAGCGTTTAGCCAACGTTACCCAGGTCTCGGATCATGCTCATCAGAGAGCTTCTTTGGTGTTTTCCCTGGCAACGCTTGAGCCGATTACGATTGTCGGGCGCGCTCCCTCGCGGATAAGGTTCCCTTGCTCAGATTGACCACGAGCAGGCCTGCCACAGTCAGTGCCGCACCCAGCAGGAAACCCAGCGTCGTATGCTCGTCCAGCCAGAGGTATCCCATCACCACGCCAAACAGTGGAGTCATGAAGGCCATCACGCCGAGGCGTGCGGCCAGGTAGCGGCGCAGCATCCAGAACCAGATCAGGTAACTGGCGAAGGATACCGCCAGCGTCTGGAATGCGAGGCTGGCCCACGCCTGAGCAGTAAGGGTCAGAGCGTTCTGCCCGGTCATCAATGCCAACGGGAGGAGCAGCACGAAGGCGCCGGCCAACTGGTAATAGAGCGTCTGCGTAGGCGGTGCCTCAGCCAGTCTGCTGGTGCGAACGGCAACCGTCGTCAGTCCCCAGCAAAGGCCGGCGCACAGGCCGAGAAAATCGCCAAACAGACCTTCAGTCATGGCCGGCCCTGCTGCGTCTTCCCGTGGTGTGAGAAATGTCACCGCGATGCCGACGAAAGCCATCCCCATGCCCAACCATTGGACCAGGCTCAAGCGTTCTTCCGGCAGCCGTATATGCAGACCGATAGCGGCGAATAGCGGTGCGGTGTACAGAAATACAGCCATGTGCGACGCACTGGTCCAGCGCAAGCCTTCGGCGATAAAGAGGAACTCGGCGGCAAACAGGGTGGCCACGACCATACCGGAACGTCGCCAGACGCCTGTCAGCCAGGCTTCGCGCAGTATCCACCGGCCGACGAGCCATACCAGCAATGCCGCAACGCCAGAGCGCAGCGCAACCTGCATCATAGGCGCGACGTCATCGACAATGGCCTTCATTGCCACCTGTTGCGCACCCCACACCAGGCACAGCGATACCATGATTCCCGTCGCCATGCCGTCAACTGGCTTTCTCAAGTAATCACCTCGGTTCTCGAAACCGGTCCAGCGTGAGCAGCATTGCGCTATGAACCAACCCCGCACATGCCAAGCCGCATCGCTTGGCATGTGCGTCGTGTCAAAACGCCAACGAAGCGCCATCCTCAGGGATATTCACCCGACTCTCAATACCCTGCTGCTTGATATAAGAGCGCAGTTCTTCCCGGCTCAGCGACATATGGTTGATTGCATCCATATGCACGGCAACGATTCTTGCGTTTTTCGCGGCCTGTGAAGCGCGCAGGACGTCCTCCTCGCCCATGATGATCGAGCCTTCAAAGCCCTGCATTTTTGCTTTCCCGGCGTTGAGCACGATGACTTCCGGGCGGTATTTCTCGATGGTCTGGTCTACCTCGGTGCGCCAGATAGTGTCGCCAGCGAGGTAAAGCGTCTTATAGCCTGGTGCTTGAAATACCACGCCCATTGCCTCGCCCAGAGGTTTGGCGAGCGCTGGAACTGCATACATTTCATCGGTGCCATGCTGGCCGCCGGTTTTGGTAATCGTCACCCCGCCGAATTGCGCTTCATCCGTCAGTACGCGCACATTATTGAAACCCTGGGAACGAATCAGCTGTGCATCTTCCTCATGCTGGGTGAACAACGGAATGTCTTTAGGCAGCGCTTTTTGTGCAGCGTCATCCCAGTGGTCCAGATGCGTGTGAGTGACGATTACTGCGTCCACTCCGGAGATGACTTCAGCCGGCGACTCGGTCAAATCAACCAAAGGGTTGCGGAGGTGGCTGCGGTAGGTGTTTTCAAATCCTGGGTACGCCCCTTTTTCGGCCAGCATGGGATCTACCAGGAAGGTCGTATCGCCGTAGGAGATTTTTACGGTTGCGTTACGAACTTGCTGCAAACCGACCTTGTGAGCGGCATCAGACGCCTTCGGGACACTTGAACCGGCGAACGCTGACGTGGCGGCGCCACAAGCGATGCCGAGGCCGAGAGAAAGAATGCTGAGTTTCATGGACTGCTCCTGTCGATACGATGAGGAATCCATTCTTGCCGAACGCATCGGCACTCAACAGTGGCCTGAATGACATTATTCGATATAATCGGGCCAGATCGATCGACGTGGCGTGGAAACACTCTGAAAGTCGACTTATCAAGCATGGAAGATGAATACGAGGCTGCCTGATGCCCCCTATACGTGTTGCTGTTCTGGCCTTCGACGGCGTCAGTCTTTTCCACCTCTCGGTGCCAGGGATCGTACTGGGAACAGCTCAGGCCGGAGCCGGCGAGCCTCGATATGAGGTCAGTTACTGCGCGGAGCTCCCCGGAATGGTAAGCACCGGCCAGGGCATCGGGCTATCGGTGAGCCATGGCCTGGAGCTGATGGAGGCATCCGACGTCATCGTCATTCCCGCGTGGGGCGATCATTCGATCGTCGCATCCGCACAACTAGTGACAGCGCTCCAGCGCGCCAATACCCAAGGCAAACTCATAGTGGGGTTATGTTTAGGCGCATTTGTGCTCGGCGACGCCGGGCTGCTCGATGGAAAGGAAGCAACCACCCACTGGGCCGCCCGCGACGAATTCGCACGACGCTTCCCCAAGGTTCGCTTCCGGCCGGAGGTTCTCTATGTCACCGCCGGCAACATCATGACGTCCGCGGGAACCGTAGCGGCCATCGATTGTTGCCTGCATCTGATACGCCAGCGACTCGGCGCCGATGTAGCCAATCGCACCGCGAAGATGCTGGTAACCCCGCCGCACAGACAGGGCGGCCAGGCTCAATACGTCGAGCGTCCGGTGCCGCAACTGTCTAGCGAGACTCATCTGTCCGATGTTCTGGCATGGGCTCGAACGAATCTGGCCGCTGATCTGTCGCTCGACAGCCTGGCAGACATGGCGAAAATGAGCAGGCGCACCTTCACTCGTCGGTTCAAGGAATACACCGGCACTACCGTCTCCAAATGGTTGAATGCAGAGAGGGTTGTCAGAGCGCAGGAGTTGCTGGAGACGACGGATTTGCCTATCGAGTGCATCGCGGGTGAAGTGGGCTTTGGGACATCCCTTTCCTTGAGGCAACATTTCGGCGCTCATCTGGGTACGTCGCCCTCTGACTATCGGAAAATGTTTTGTCTTGGAATGGGTTTGGACAGTTGAGTGCAGGAATGGATGCGCCGGGCCAGTGGGAGGGAGCTTGCTCGCGACTGCGATCTGCCTGAGCCTGCATTTTCTAGTGAAAGACCGCTATCGCCAGCAAGCTGGCTCCTACAGAAACAACGCCCTGCGCCGAGCCAGTCGGAGGGAGCTTGCTCGCGACTGCAATCTGCCTGAGCCTGCATTTTCTACTGAAAGACCGCTATCGCCAGCAAGCTGGTTCCCACAAAGACCGAGTCCTGCGCTGAACCAGTGGGAGGGAGCTTGCTCGCGATTGCAATCTGCCTGAGCCTGCATTTTCGACTGACTGACCGCTATCGCCAGCAAGCTGGCTCCTACAGAACCGCGTCCTGCGCCGAGCCAGTGGGAGGGAGCTTGCTCGCGATTGCAATCTGCATGAGCCTGCATTTTCGACTGATTGACCGCTATCGCCAGCAAGCTGGCTCCCACAAAGACCGAGCCCTGCGCTAGACCGTCTGTTCCTGCTCCATTCGTTTGAGCAATGCCTTGGCTGCGGCCTCTGACGAAGCGGGGTTCTGCCCTGTGATCAGGTGGCCGTCCTCCACCACGTAGCTGGCCCAGTCCGCGGCCTTGGAGTAATTGCCACCTTTGGCCTTGAGCATGTCTTCAACGAGAAAGGGCACGACCTGGGTCAGGCCGACCGCTTCTTCCTCTGAGTTGGTGAAGCCGGTAACTTTTTTGCCCTGCACCACGGGGTGACCATCGGGTGCGTTGACGTTCTTGAATACGCCGGGCGCGTGGCAAACCGCGGCAATCGGCTTGTTGGCCGCGTAGAAGGCTTCGATGATGGTCTTGGAGTCCGTGTCCTCGGCCAGGTCCCACAGTGGGCCGTGGCCGCCAGGGTAGAACACGGCGTCGAAATTGTAAGGGTCGACCTCGCCCAGTGGCAGGGTATTGGCCAACGCGGCTTGTGCGTCGCTATCGCTGCCAAAGCGCCGGGTGGCATCGGTCTGCGCGTCGGGTTCGTCGCTCTTGGGGTCCAGCGGTGGCTGTCCGCCCTTGGGTGAAGCCAGGGTAACCCGAGCCTTCGCATCAATGAACGCGTAGTACGGTGCTGCGAATTCTTCCAGCCAGAAGCCGGTTTTTTTGCCGGTGTCGCCGAGCTGGTCGTGGGAAGTAAGTACCATGAGAATTTTCATGCGAGCCTGGTCTCCTAGCGATAGAGGGCAGCACGGGTCGCGCCGCATTCTTGTCAGAGACTTTGTCGAAGCAGATGTTCAAGTCGATTGACCAGGCGCGTGCGCTGATGCCGCGAATTTCGCCCTGGTTCACCGAAATCGGGAGATCAGGGTATCAGGCTGGAGCCTCACGCCAACGGGCCGAACTGGTCCGCATACAGCCTGGCGATCCAGTCGACGAACACCTTGACCCGCGGCGACAGCTGGCGGTGAAAGGGGTAGAGAACAGAGACGGGCATGCCGGGGCTCGCCCAGTCTCCCAGCACTTCAACCAGTTCTCCGCTCGCCAGATACTTCTCGACGCCAAAACGCGGGACCTGAATAAGGCCACATCCGCTCAGCGCGCAGGATCGATAAAGCGCCGCATCACTGACCGAGATCCACCCCTGCGGCTGATACTCGACATCCTGCCCGTCGACCCGAAAACCGAACGGGTAACGAACGTCCTGACTACCGGCAAAAAAGCCGACCGCCTGATGGTCTTTGATCTGATCGGGAAAGGTCGGAATACCATGGCGATCCAGATAAGCCGGGCTTGCACACACCACTTCCGGCATCAGCGCGAGGCGCTTGATGACCAGCGTCGAATCTCGCGGAGTGCCGGCGCGAACAACGCAATCGATGCCTTCGTCGATCAGATCCACCAGACGGTCACCGCTGCTGATTACCAGCTTGATGTCCGGATAACGGTCACGGAAGTCAGTGATGCGCGGAAGAATGATCCGGGTGGCATGGGAGCCATGCAAGTCCAGCCGCAACGTCCCACGAGGATTCGCGGCAACCATGCTGAGCGCTGATTCGGCCTCTTCCAGATCACCGAGAATCCGTTTGCAACGGTCGTAGAAAGCCTGCCCGTCGAGCGTAGGACGCACTTGCCTGGTGGTGCGTTCCAGCAGCCGCGCACCCAGTCGTGCTTCCAGATCCTTGACTGCCAGCGTTGCCGTCGCGCGTGGGATATCCAGTGCATTCGCCGCTCGGGTGAAGCTTCCGAGTTCGACGATGCGGATGAACAGTTGCAGCGAATCAAGCTTATCCATGACCGGCGCCGATTGTTTTCTGAAGCTGCACAGTGTTACCAGCCCCCAGGGATTTATCCAGCCCCGTAACGCACACACACTTCACTCGAACTCAAGGCTCAGCCTCTCACCGGCGAATCAGCACGGGCCTTGCGTGATCCGAGCGACCCGTTGCGGATGACAGGAGAGAACGAAATGAATACAAGCAAAGCGATTTTCATTGCATGCGCACTAGGTGTAGCAGGCAGTTCTTTTGCGAGCCCGGCGCCTCAAGCTGCTGGTGCTCGTGCATATCAGTACGGCATGCAGCTGGACATTGCAAAAGTGCTTTCCACTGACGTACCTCACTCAACCCAGTGCGAGGTTGTCGAGGCAAAGATGGCCTATGAGAACTCAGACGGAGGCGTTGAAGTCCTTCGCTACCTGACGTTGTCCGGCGCTTGCAGCCTTGATTGAAACAAGAGGAACTGCCGATATGAAACAACAAGCCGCTGTCTCCCCGAACTCTGCGAAGGCTTTATTTCCCGGGCTGGCCCGCTTGTCCCTGCGCGGCGAGCCACTTGCCTTTGCTCTACTGCGCATATGCTTCGGCATCATCATGATCACCCACGGGTTGCCCAAACTGATGCGCACCTCTCACGGTTCCATGGCCGACCCGATGGCGGGGTCCGCGCGGCTTATTGAGACGGTGCTCCATCTGCCGTTTCCTGAATACTTCGCGATGATGGTGGCCTTGCTGGAAGCTGTCGGAGGCTTGTTGTTGGCCCTGGGGCTAGGCACTCGCTTGATCGCTGCCGCAATGGCGATTCAGATGGCAGCCATTGCCTACATCCTTGGACCGACCTGGCCGTGGATCGACCGCGGGATCGAATATCCGGTGCTGATGTTGTTCCTCTGCGTTTACCTTTCGCTGCGCGGCGCAGGCCGATATTCGCTGGAATCAAGCATCCGTGGGAGCCAGCCTGCTGGCGAGGAGACCATTCAAAGGCGATGAAAGACAGCTGCCTCCCGCTGGGCGATGTGGAGCGCTCAGCGAGCGGCAAGCGCATGCGGAGTCGAGGGTTAGCCGGTGCGACTGGCGAATACCTCTTTGGCAGCAAACAGGCCATTCAGCGCAGCGGGGAAACCTGCATACACCGCCATCTGCATGAGGATTTCGGTGATTTCCGCTTGCGATAGCCCGACGTTCAGAGCCGCCTCGATATGCACTTTCAGCTGTGGGGTGGCGGTGCCCATCGCGGCCAGCGCTGCGACTGTGGCGATTTCCCGATCCCGCAGACTCAGGCCGGGTCGCGAATAGATGTCGCCAAACGGGAACTCGAACAGATACGTTGCAAAGTCGGGGGCGATGTCGGCGAGTGCGGCGACAACCTTGTGCCCGGCTTCGCCGTCGATTTCAGCGAGTGCGCGCTTACCTCGTTCCAGCCTGCTTTCATCTGCGTCGGGGCGATGCTGTGTCATGGCTATTGATCCTCTGTGCGTGATCGCCATAACCGGCGATCTTGGTATCGAGGACGAGAAGACAGGCCTGGAGTTCGGCCACTTGGGCACGTACAGCCTCACGATGATGTTCGAGCATTTCACAGCGCTCGGCTTCCGTTTCGACCCCACGTTCGCGCAGGCTCGCATAACGCAGCATGTCCCGGATCGGCATTCCGGTTGTTTTCAGCCGGCCAAGAAATTCAATCCAGACCAGAATCGACGCGTCGTAGTCCCGATGGCTCGATCCGTCACGCTCAGCAAACGGGAGCAGCCCGATCCGTTCGTAATAGCGGATCGTATGAGCTGAAAGCCCCGAACGCCTGGCCAGTTCACCTATCTTCATACCTGCCTTCTCGTCTTGGCACTGCACACGTTAGGACTTCGAGCGCACTCTAAGTCAAGCGAAGTTATTGTCAGCGCGAACCGCTTGTCGCCCGGGCAGATTTTTGGAGAACGACACGGGTCTCCCCATAGAGGCATCCAAAACATCAAGCGGTCGAGACGCATCATGAGCATTCCAGAGCATTTCGAATTTCATTATGTACAGAACGGCGTCAAGAAAAGCGTGACGCTCTTTACTGCCATGTTGTTCAACAAAGCCCCGGCGTACGGTACTCCGCCGCCCGCTCGGAAACCCGCCCCGATAACCCAGCAGCGTTCTGGGTGAATGTCACCACAGCCGTCAGCGGCTTTCAGGCAAAAGCCGCTGCGGCGCCGACACTGCACACGCAAGAGGAACCGCCAGATGATCGATGAAGAAAAGATCCGTGAGCGAGCCTACGAGTTGTGGGAGCTGGCCGGAAAGCCTGAAGGCGAGGCTCAAGACCACTGGCGGCAAGCCCGCGTCCAGCTTGAGGCAGAAATTCAACCGCCTGGGAGCAATACCCAGGATTCGGTAGGGGGCGCCACGCAGAGTGGAATCCCGGAAATGCCCGTCCACCAAGATGTTCGCGGCAGCTGAGCCTCAGCTCCACGCGGTAACCGGTTAGCCCTGGCAACGCTTTGAACAAGGTGTTCCGGATGTTCATCCGGGATGCGTCCGTCTTCGTTCTCTGCAAATGCATATCGAAAATGCCAGTTATCCATTCTCAGGAACTGATGGAAAGACAGCTCCTCTACCGGCAGGAGACGCATTGGCGCGTCGATGTCGGAGGACTACGAAATGCAAGTTCAGGTGGACAGCAACCATATAGAAGGCAGTGCCGCTCTGCAGGAGTGGGTAGGCAGTACCGTTGTCGATGAACTGGAGCGCTACACGGATTTGCTGACGCGTGTGGAGATTCATGTCGGCGACGTAAATGCGCAGAAGGGAGGCGCTCAGGACAAGCGGTGTCAGATCGAAGCGCGTCCCAAGGGACACACGTCGATCTCTGTTACTCATAACGCGGAAAGTCTGGATCTGGCCGTGGCTGGCGCGGCCAGAAAGATGAACCACGCGCTCGAACATCTAGTGGGACGCCTGTCTCCCAAGGTCGAGTCGACCGGGCACCTGACAGCACCCCCTGAACATGAAGAGTCAGTCGCCGAGATCGACGCGATGCTCGAAGATGACTTTCTGGCCAAGCAGGCTGATTTGGGAAAAGAGTAGGAGCACATCATGACCCGAATTCAATCCTTCACACAGCAGACGCTGACCACGCTCATGGCCTTGTCAGACCAGCCCAGCCTGAGCGTCTACATGCCTACACATCGAACCTTTCCGGAACGCACGCAAGATCCGATCCGGCTGAAAAACCTGATCAGAGACCTCGATGGCATGGTCGAGCAGCAGTATCCGGAAATGAAGCAGGCATTGATGGCTCCGTTTCAGGCACTGGTCGACGATCACGCGTTCTGGAACACCTGCCCCGATGCGATTGCCATTTTTGGAGGGCTGGAACATTTCATGGTGGTCGGCCTGAATCAAACGGTGCAGGAAGCGACGGTCGTTAATAGTCACCCGTATCTCAAACCGTTGTTGCGTCTCGCACCCACTACCCAACGTTGCCAGGTGCTCTGCCTGTCGCGGGACAGCGTTTGTGTGTACGAAGGTTCCTCGCAAGGTCTGCAGGAAATCGAACTCCCCGATGCAGTTCCGACCAGCCAGAACGAGGCTCTGGGTGACGAACTGACATCCCGCGATCAACAGGGCCACCCCGATGGGTTCAGCGGAGCAAGTGAGCGCGGCGATCCGATGATGCATGAGTCCGGCGGTGGCGGTAAGCAAGACGAAATCAATCTGGACCGGGAGCGTTTCTTCCGGGTTGTCGACAGAACTTTTACCGAGCACTGTTCGCGGGTTTCCGGCCTGCCGTTGGTGCTGGTGGCTTTACCCGAAAACCAGGCAGTCTTCAGAGCAGTCAGTCGTAACCGGTTACTGTTGCCGACGGGTATCGACAAGGACCCGGCTACGCTGACACCAGCTCAGCTTGCCAGCGCCTGCGGCGAGCTGCTGCACTCCTGGCAGGACGAGAAGCTGCAAGAGGCCTTCGATCGTTTCGGTGTGGCGGTTGGCCAGAAGCTGTCAGCCAGTGACCTGTCCGAGATCGCCCACGCCGCAGCCGAAGGGCGGGTTGCGCTGCTGCTTGTCGAGGCCGAGCGCAAGATTGACGGAAAGCTCGATCCAGCCAACGGCGATCTTTCGATTCATGCCGAGCGAGGCCCAGGCTCCGAGGACGTGCTGGAAGAACTGATTCTGGCCGTCCTGCGCTGCGGTGGAGAGGTTGTGGTGGTGCCTCCGGAGCGCTCAATGCCAACTGAAACCGGGGCCGCAGCCGTTTACAGATACTGACTCCGTAAGCCGGGGCTACGGGCAAGCTGCCCATAGCCCCGGCAATACTGATTCTCTCCCTTCCAGGACACAGGTGATCATTGCGCCTGGTGGCATGCGTGCATCAGACTCCGGGCAAAATTCCCGGAGCCAGTTGCATGACGATTGCCAGACCCGACTTCACTACTCAACTTCTAATCGATGCAGGCATTTGCGGCGGCATGCGAGTGCTGGACGTCGGCTGCGGATCCGGTGAAGTCAGCTTTCTGCTCAGCGGACTGGTTGGCGAGACCGGAGAAGTCGTCGGCATTGATCACGACGCCGATGCGCTGGTCGCAGCGCGCAATCGGGCAAGTGCATATCCGCAACCTCTGCCCTCCTTCCTCCAGAGCGGGCTTCTCGACCTCCCTGAATCACTTGGCACCTTCGACGCCGTCGTCGGTCGGCGGGTGCTCATGTATCAGGCCGACACTGTTGCAGCGGCAACGGCATTGGCCAGGCATTTGCGTCCCGGAGGGGTGATGGTTTTTCAGGAGCATGACACGACGATGGCACCGGCCAGCGTCGATGCCTTTACCCTGCACAGGAAAGCGCAAGGCTGGCTACAGCAGATGATCGCCCGCGAAGGCGCCGATCTGCATATCGGCTTCAACCTGCATGGGATTCTCACCAGAGCCGGGCTGGCTGTTGAAAGTGTGCGCGCGGAATGTCTGGTACAGACGCCTGACAAAGCCTACGGCCTTGGCTACATCGTACGCGCGTGCTTGCCACGCATCATCGCGCTGGGCGTGGCAACGGCAGACGAAATCGACATCGAAACCCTGCAACAGCGGCTGGACGAGGAGCGCATGCAGTCAGAAGGAATCTACATCGGCGACGTGATGTTCGGGGCCTGGGCTCGCAAGCCGGGCGTTTGAAGCTTGCCATGAGACCGGATGATCCTGAGTGCCAACGAACAAAAGTGTCACGTTTGAAAGGCTGCGCTTTTCAACCCTGCCTCAGCTCTGAATCCGTCGAAATATCTCGGGGTAATCGAGTACCAGGCCGTACTCATCGATCTGGAGTTCAGCCGTAAATCCGTGATCAATGATTCCTTGGCCAGTGACTCGCTGAAGAGCACCTTCGTATCGGTAACGATGATCGGCGATCAGGCAGGTGTAGCGTTGCGTCATACGCTGAACCGAAAAGTCGTCAGTACCCGCGGCGGGTTCAGGTACATACGCCACGGCTATCTCTCGGCTCTCTTGCTGTTTGAGCTTCAGGCGCTTGATCGCAAGTGTGTTGGTTGCAGGCGTGATAGCGATGTCGACGTCCAGGCAGCCCGTTAAAAGCGGCACAGGCTCGTCGCGGATCAGATCGCGCCAGTTCCCCTCGCCATCAGCCGCCAGATGTAAGCGCGGCCCGCCGACGAAGTCGACGCGCACTCCCCGGGTGCGAAAAGCGCGATCGGTACGCACTGTGTAATGCGCAGCGTAGTTTTCCGCAGGAGTGCCGATAACCAGCCCTTCGATGACCGAGGACTTGTCGCCTTCAACGAGCGAGCAGTAATCCAGCCCCTCCCCGCTCCAGTTGCACCAGCGAACGATTGTGCGCATGTATTGCCCCCCGGAACCTCATCCCGCCGTCTGACCTGCATTCAAGATACTGGATCTATAGCAGCGGCCGTTACACCGCGCGTCAGGCTTCAGAGAGGGGAGCGAATTGGGACTGACGAGAATGATTTGGCGCGAGGCTGAATGCCGCTGTGCCCGCTCGACAGGATCGTCGAGCGGGCACAGCGAGCTGACGTCCGAAACAGACGCCGTCTGACAGAACGAATCGCTGTTTAGCGATAGCGCTCAAGCCAGTGTGCGTAAGGTGCCGGCAGGGTCCAGGAAGCCTTGTCGACGCTCAGTTCCTTGGCGGCGGCGTAAGCCCAGTGCGGATCCGCCAGGTGCGCGCGGCCTACCGATACCAGATCGAGCTGGCCATTCTTGACTGCGGCTTCAGCCAATTGCGCAGTGCCGAAACCCCAGGCGGAGGTCACAGGCAGATCGGCTTCACGACGTACGCGTTCGGCAATCGAACCGAGGAATGCCGGGCCCCATGGGATGTTGGTCTCGGGGATGGTGAAGCCGACGCTGACGCTCAACAGATCCAGACCACCGGCCTTGAAGCGGCGCGCCAGTTCGATGGATTCGGTCAGCGTCTGTTCGTCGCGACCGTCGTACTCAACCACGCCGAAACGAGCGGTGAGTGGCAGATGCTCAGGCCAGACTTCACGAACGGCGGCGAGGGTTTCGAGCAGGAAGCGGCTGCGGTTTTCGAAGCTGCCGCCGTAGGCGTCGGTGCGCTGGTTGGAGTGCTCGGAGAAGAAACTCTGACCAAGGTAACCGTGAGCAAAGTGCAGCTCGATCCATTCAAAGCCGGCGTCGCGAGCGCGACGGGCCGCGTCGACGAAGTTCTGGCGAACGCGGGCGATGTCTTCCAGAGTCATTGCCCGTGGCACCTTGGGCAGGTTGGCACCGAAAGCGATGGCCGACGGGGCAATGGTTTCCCAGCCGCGCGGATCGTTATCGGCGATGTGGTCATCGCCTTCCCACGGACGGTTGGCGCTGGCTTTGCGGCCAGCGTGAGCGATCTGGATGCCGGGCACTGAACCTGCAGCCTTGATGGCTTTCACCATCGGAACGAACGCCTGGGCCTGTTCGTCGGTCCAGATGCCTGCGCAGCCTGGAGTGATACGCCCCTCGGGAGCGACAGCTGTGGCCTCGACGACCAGCAAGCCTGCGCCACCACGCGCCAGACCGGCGAGGTGAACATGGTGCCAATCGTTGACCACACCCTCTTCGGCCATGTACTGGCACATGGGCGGAATGGCGATGCGATTACGCAGCGTGACGTCTTTGAGGGTGTAGGGTTCGAATAATGCAGACATTCGCAAGCTCCGGGGATGGGTTGATTTACGATAGTTCGATCATAATCGAACTATGGCGTTCTATGAAAGCCCCGTTATCATGTGCGCTATGCGAGCCTATCAACATCCCAATCCCGAAGACTTGGTCCTGGAGCGCCTGCTCTACGCCCTGAGCGATCCTGTGCGCATGCAGATCGTACGCACGCTGGCGGATGTAACCGAAGCCACCTGTGGCGAGCTCGATGGCGGTCGCCCGAAGTCCAGCATGTCCCATCATTTTCGCGTGCTGCGCGACGCAGGCCTGGTGCACACCCGCAATGTGGGCACCACGCACATGAACTCGCTGCGCAGCGAGGAGCTGGATGGCCGCTTTCCCGGTTTGCTCCAGAGCATTCTTTCGCAGCGCTAACTCCGCGTTGTCGCGGCGGCTACCGTTGCAAGGTGCGTTGCTACTCCAGCCAGTCCCGATACAGCTTCGGAAAAACCTGGCTCAGCCAGTCGACAAAGGCATTCACCTGAGGGGCAAGGTGCGTTCTGCTTGGATACAAGACCGACACCGGACGGGGTCTTGGCCGATATCGTTTCAGCACTTCCACCAGAGACCCGTCAGCCAGGTACTTGTCCAGCGTGATCCCGGGCGCCTGCAGAATTCCGAAACCGGCTACTCCGCATTGCACATAGGCATTGGACTCATTGACGATGATGCCCTGTCGATTGACATAGCTCTGGTCTGTGCCGTCCTGCGAGAACTGCCAGGGCAGCGGGCGGTGGTTCTGGCCCGATAGAAAACTGACTCCCCGGTGAGTCCGGAGCGATTCCAGGGTTTCCGGCGTCCCGAACGTTTGCAGGTACGCGGGCGCCGCGCAGGTCACCATCGTGGCCATACCGATGCGTCGCGCAACCAGACTGGAATCCGGCAAGTCGCCAATGCGAAGCACGCAGTCCACGCCCTCCGCCACCAGGTCCACGGTCCGGTCGGTGACCCCCAGCGCCATCTCGATCTGCGGGTGGTCGCAGGTGAACTCGCGCAGGCACGCAATGAATGCCGGTTGGGAAAAGGCCGTCGGAATATCTACGCGCAGCCTTCCTCGCAGAGCGGCCCCGCTGGTGCCGAACATGGTGGTCGCCTCGGCGACGTTGCCGAGAATGTCTTTAACCCGATCATAGAATTGCTCACCTTCAGTGGTGAGCCTGACCTGCCGCGTCGTGCGCTGAAAGAGCCTTACGCCGATTACGGCTTCCAGCTCCTGAATGGCTCGGGTGACCTGCGGCCGGCCAAGCGGGATGGCATCTGCGGCCCTGGTGAAACTGCCGAGCTCTGCGACTCGCGCGAATACCTGCATCGACTGAAGCAACTCCATGACGCCCTCGACCTGCGGATTTATTACCTTCGCCAGCTCTCGAACAATGGCGATTGTTGCCGCCAAGAGTAACAGTCATGTCGGAAACCGCGCATTTATCACTGACGGTTCCAAGAGAACAATGGCCGCACTTCACCAGACCCCTGGTGCCTCTTGCGGAATAACTGAAATGAAAGCCTGGCTTCTGAAAGATTTTGGCCTCGATAACCTGGTGCTTGGTGAAACAGCAACGCCTGAGCCCAAGAGCGGCGAACTGCTGATCAAGGTAGGGGCGGTATCGCTCAACTTTCGCGACAAAGCAATCGTCGACGGTATCTACGAACCGCACATGGTGCCCAAACCGTTGATCCCGGTGAGTGACGCAGCGGGAACGGTAGTGGCGGTCGGTGCCGGCGTTACCCGTTTCAAGATCGGCGACCGGGTGAACTCGCACTTGTATTCGCGCTGGCTGGACGGCGCGCCAGGCCCGCATGAGCCTGACTACTGCTTCGGCTCGCCTCTTCCAGGCGGCTTGGCCGAATACATGATCATCCACGAACAGAGCGCCGTTCGTGCCCCTCATAATATGTCGGATGAAGAAGCCTCGACGTTGCCCATCGCTGCGCTTACGGCGTGGTACTCACTGGTCGATTACGGGCAGATAAAGCCCGGAGAAACAGTGCTGGTGCAGGGCACCGGAGGCGTATCGATATTCGCGGTGCAGTTGGCAACCGCGCTGGGTGCCAGAGTTATCGTTACGTCGAGTCGGGACGAAAATCTGCAAGCGGCCATGAAACTTGGCGCAGTGGCCGGGGTTAACTACCGGACCCACGCGAAGTGGGAAGAAGAAGTCCAGAAACTTACCAACAACGAAGGTGTGGATCTGCTGCTGGACGTCGCCGGAGGCAACGGCCTGAACCAGTCGATTGCCGCGACCAAAGCCGCCGGCAAAATTGCCCAGATCGGTTTCCTGACCGGGCAGACCACTGAGCTTGGCCTGATGCCGCTGATCTTCCGCCAGACGACCATACGCGGTATCGCCGTTGCGCCACGTTCGTCTTTTGACCGGATGAACGCGTTCCTGGACGAGAACCAGATCCGCCCGGTGATCGATAAGGTCTATCCATTCGAAGAGGCGAAACAGGCCTATGAGCACCTCGCGAAAGGCGCATTCGGAAAAGTGGTGATCAAGGTTTCCTGACCACTTCAGGGGGCCGCTCGATGCGGCTCCCTGTTCTTCTGTCAGCACATTCTTGATCCGTATGCGAACAGACGCATTCGTACAGCAACATGCGATCGGCGAACTCACACCGCGATCTGATCCCGAGCTCGCTGCCACAGGCGTATCTCAAGGCTGTTGTGTACAGCGGTCGCGCATATCGCCGCGTCTCCGGTGGCAACGCTGATCTGCTTCAGCGAATTGACCACATCACCGACCGCGTACAAGCCCGGGACAGAGGTGCATTTATGCGCATCGACAAGCAGCGCGCCCTCCTCATCCACTTCTGCGCCCAGCTCTACCGCCAGCTCCGAACTCATGCGCGAACCAAGTGACGAGTAGAAAATGTCGAAGCAATACCTTTTGCCATTGCAGGTGGTCAGTTCGATCTGCGCGTCACCCTTCACCTCGATGCGTTCGATCCGGTCATTGACTATCAGAATCCCTGCATGTCTGGCCGCCGCGATGGCGTCATCGCAGGCCAGTTCGTCTCCATGGGCGAAGACCGTCACTCTGTCGGTGAAATTGCGCAGGAACAAGGCGTGGCTGATCGCGCAGTGCGCCTCGCCATACACGGCGACGTTATCGCCGTTCACTTCGTAGCCGTCGCAGATCGGGCACAGACGCACAATACGCCGGGCAATGGCGTCCGCTGCCCCTTCGATATCCGGCATCGCGTCGATCATGCCGGTGGCCAGTACCACTCGCCGCGCCCGTATGGCACGGCCGTTGAGCTGCGCCACGAACCCTGTGCGATCCTTGCGCAGCGCCTCGACGCGACCCGATTCGATGCGCGCGCCGTAACCGGCGGCCTGTTCGCGCAATCGCGCAAGCAGGTTCTCGCCCGATATCCCGGGTGGAAAGCCCGGGTAGTTGTGCGAAACCGGGATGAGGCCGGCGCGGCTATTGCCGCCGTCGGCGACCAATACGTGACGGTGAAAACGGCTCAGGTAGATCGCTGTGGTCAGCCCCGCAGGGCCTGCACCGATGATCAGGCAATCGAGATCCACATGCCCGGCCTCTACCGAAGCGGATTCAGGCTGGTCGAACAGTTCAGCATATTCTTGGGCTTCTGCAGACATGGCTTACTTCCTCGTCATCAGCATTTGACAGTGACATGAGAGAAATAAAAAAGAGCCTATTCGCACGACCAACGGCAGCCTGTATTTACTTTAGCAATAAATAGTAACGATCATCACCGTTTGTCGGCACCTTCTGCATGTTGCGTGAACCTCCTTTAACAGCCTTATCTCCGAGCGTTTATACGCGCCGTATTTAGTTCTTGATCAACCGTGGCGCGAAGAGGAAACGCAGATGGACGCTCCCTGTGAAATCACTTACAGCTTATTTGACCCTATCGAAGCGCCACGGCGCAGCGGCATGTTAGCGGTCAGCGACTTACATCAACTTTACTGGGAAGAAAATGGCAATCCGGATGGTGTGCCAGTGGTTTATCTGCACGGCGGCCCGGGCGAAGGCGCACCGCCGTCCAAACGCAGTTTCTGGGATCCGGAATATTACCGCATCGTACTGTTCGATCAGCGTGGTTCACTGCGCTCGACGCCGCTTGCCGAGTTACGCGACAACACCACCCAGGCACTCGTGCAGGACATCGAAAAGCTGCGTGAGCATCTGGGCATCGACCGTTGGCTGATCACAGGAGGATCCTGGGGAACCACGCTGGCACTGGCCTACGGGGAAGCGCATCCGCAACGCTGCCTGGGCTTCCTGCTGCGTGGGATTTTTCTGGGTACTGAGGATGAGATTGACTGGTTCATGCACGGCATGCGGCGTTTCTTTCCGCGCGCCCACGAGGACTTCGTCAACTACATTCCAGAGCAGGAGCGCTCCGATGTGCTGGAGGCGTATCTGCGCCGGCTGACCGACGCCGACCCCGCGGTATATATGGAAGCGGCCCGCAGCTGGGTGCGCTATACAGCCAGTTGCGCGCTGTTGCGGCATAACCCCGAAGGCGTCGAAGAGCAGGCGGCCGACGATCAGGTCACCATCGGTATGGGACGACTGGATGCCTGGTATTTCAAGAACCGGCTTTTTCTGGAAGAGGACCAACTGATTCAAAACATCAGTGCAATCCAGCACCTGCCCTGCAAAATCATTCAGGGCGGGCATGACATGATCGCGACCCCCAATTCGGCGTTCCGCTTGCACAAGGCCTGGCCGGGCTCCGTGCTGGTTGTCGTCGAGGACGCTGGACACTCGCCGTCGGAGCCGGGTCTCGTCAGCGCGCTTATCGAAGCGACTGAACAATTCAAGAGGCAAGGCGGCTTCGATTGACGCCGCGGTAACCAGGGTTCGTCAGGCGACTAACGGAAAGTAAAGTCGGGAATATCCCGCTCATCGGTCAGTTTGCCGTTATATCGAACGCCTGTAACAGGTACGACTCGATTCTGAGTAAGCCTGCTATTCAAGAGGTTCATGAATTTATCGCGTTTTATGATCGGCCCTTACCTTCGTCATTGGATAGGCGCCAAGTACGGTATGACTTCTACTGCCAGGTGTCGAAATGTGTGAATTAATTGCTCAATTCAATTCTGCCCAATCTTATCTTGCCAGCCTCGGCAGGCCACTGATGCCGCTTAACTTTCCAAACGAGGAGTTTTCAACTAACGCAACTCGCCAAATGGATGAAAATTTTATCCCGGACCTGCATAACCGAAACCATATCATTCGGCCTAATCATCCCCTGACTGCTGTCATGAACCTGCAAGGGGAACTGCAAACCCGACAAATTCGCTGGGGCTGGTCGCCTATCTGGAGCATGGGCACGCGCCCGCCTCTGACCCATCTGCCACTGGAAATCGTCATGCGCTCGAAAGTGTTCACGCGGATGAGGAACAGTGGTCGTGCTCTGGTTGCGGTCGACGGCTGGTTCGACGCAGCGGTCGACCACGCGGCGACCGGCCGTAACCGATTCACCTATATGCGGCCGCGTTCCAAGCAGCCAATGTTTCTCGCTGCGCTGGCACAAATCAGCGAGCCGCCCAGCGGATGCAACGGTCTGGTGTTGGTGACCCAGGGCGGGGGCGGTGCAGCCGGGCCATTACAGCTTTTGGCGTTCACCGGTGAAAGCGCCATCCATTGGCTGGACCCCGAACTGGACTGGCAACAGGCAAGGGAGCTGGCTTCGCTTGACCTGGTAAACGGGGGCCATCTTGAGCAAGTGCTGGTCACTCAACGCTGCGTGGTTAAAGGCCGCTGAAATACTGGAGGATCAGATCAGGCAAACCGGGTCGAGGTGGTACTGTGCGTAGCCTCGATCCCGGTCTGCATCTCGCCCCGCGCATTGGTTTACCCCTCACCCTGCCATCAAGGCTGCGCCGTTTCGGCCGATAGCCTGACCATGAAACTTCCCTTGATTTCGCTGTATTCGGCGCCGCTGCGCGCCGTTTCCGAGGCCGCTTGATGAAAACCCTATCGGCCAGTGACCGCGCGCATCTGGTGCGCGAAGCGACCGTGCAGTTCTGGCAGCACATCATTCCTGTTGTACGGATTGCCTTCGCCATCCATGTGCTGTTGTTCCTGCTGTTCGCCGGGTTGCAATTACCCTTGCTTGCTCTCGGCAACGGGCTGAGCATCGTGACCTACATCGTCTGCCTCAAAGCAATACGCAGGGGCCATCTGAGCTTTGCCGGCATGCTGATGAGCGTGGAGATTATTCTGCATGCGATTCTGGCGACGTGGGTACTGGGCTGGGACAGCAATTTCCACTTCTATCTGTATTGCCTGGTGCCGATTGTTGCCTTCAGTTTTCAGCACGCGCCAAGGCGCCGGATATTACTGAATCTGGCGATTGTCATGGTGGCGGTCGGCATGTTCGCAATGCGCAAGGCGATGGGCACACATTCCGGGGTGGCCCCGGGCCTGCTGGAAATTTTCGGTGTGGTTAACGTCCTGGCTGCGACCGGTCTGTTGCTTCACGGCACCGCCCTCTCCGTTCGCTTCACCCGCTCCATGCAACTGGGCCTGTTTCATATCGCCAACCTCGATAGCCTTACCAATCTCTATACACGTCGGCGGGTGATGCGCAGGGTCCATCAACTGACCGGCACGTCCACGGCTTCGATCATCATGCTGGACATCGATCACTTCAAACAGATCAATGACCGACTGGGGCATGAGCGTGGCGACGTGATTCTGCAACGCGTAGCTGAAGCTATCGGCAGTCATGTACGCGCGACGGATGTGGCGTCGCGCTGGGGCGGCGAAGAGTTTCTGGTGCTGATGCCTGACACGCCGGCGCAGGACGCACAGGCCGTGGCGGAGCGAATCCGCCAGCGTATTCGGGAATGGGCCGGGCAGCTTGAGCAGCCGCCTGTCGAGGTCACTGCCACTTTCGCGGTCAGCCAGATCGGCGGCGACGAAAGCTTCGAGCACGCTCTGAACCGCGCTGATCAGGCGCTGTATCAAGGAAAGCAGGCGGGTCGCGACCGGGTGATGCTCGCATCCTGAGTTCGCACAAGGCGCAGGCCTCATTCGCCTGAGGCCCTGGGTCGCTTCAGGCGAATGGCGCACAAACAAAAACGCCGCTCGAATGAGCGGCGTTTTTGTATGAATTGGAGCGGGAAACGAGACTCGAACTCGCGACCCCGACCTTGGCAAGGTCGTGCTCTACCAACTGAGCTATTCCCGCAAATGGCGTCCCCTAGGGGACTCGAACCCCTGTTACCGCCGTGAAAGGGCGGTGTCCTAGGCCACTAGACGAAGGGGACACTGCCTGAAACACCATTGGTGTGTGCGTTTCAGTTCCAGAACCACATCCTTGGATGCTGTTCTGGTTTTACTCAACCCTGCTCAGGTACGCCCTGGAGCAAAGCTGCTTAAAACTGGAGCGGGAAACGAGACTCGAACTCGCGACCCCGACCTTGGCAAGGTCGTGCTCTACCAACTGAGCTATTCCCGCAATATGGCGTCCCCTAGGGGACTCGAACCCCTGTTACCGCCGTGAAAGGGCGGTGTCCTAGGCCACTAGACGAAGGGGACACACGTACAACATTCACTCCCTGCTGCGCTTCGCTGTGTGCTTTACGCTGCAAGTGGCGCGCATTCTATGGATGGTTTGGAAGGTCGTCAACCCCCTTGTGAAAATTTATTGAAATCAATGACTTCACCCTTCTGAAGCGATCCGACCGCCGGCTCCCAGTCAACTAGTTGTCTATTAAGGAAAGAATGTTTTGCCAAGTCCGACGAGAACATCTATGCGCAGTAGTGCTTAGCCACTACACTCGCGTGAATTGTCTTGAATAAACGAGGTTTGCGCAGTGACACCACTCATGATCACGCTGATGGTAGTAGCCGGCATTGCGCTGCTAATCGCGATCGGTTACCTCAATCACGTCGCTGAAAACAGCAAACTCGACAAAGCACGTACCAAGGTTGAACTGAGCGACCGGTTGCGTCGCTGCGCCGAGATCAACGAAACCTTCCCCGGCCAGCTCATGTCGCCAGCGCTCAAGCTGCTACTGACCCGCCTGGAGCTGAATGTGGTGCAGCGCATGCTCGCGCTGGATAAGACCAACGCCCAGCTCAAGCAACGTATCGCCGAGCTGGAAGAGCTGGTCGCGCAAGGAGACCGCATTCAGGTCACCAACCCGGAAACGCCGATCCAGACCGAGGCCAAGGCCAAGGATGTACGCTTTCTGCTTGAAGCACTGCACGGCCAGGTGACACGCGCCGCGCACGACGGCTTTCTGCAGACCAGCGAAGCCAAGCACTGGATCCGCGAGATCCGCACCATCCTCGTTTCGCTGCACATCGAGTTCTTCAACAACCTGGGCCAGATGGCGCTGGCTCAAGAACAACCCGGGCAGGCGCGTCTGGCATTCGAGCGCGGCGTGCACTATCTGCGTAACCAGCCCGATCCGGTCACCTATCAGCAGCAGCTTCTGGCCATGGAAAAACAGCTGGCTCGCGCCAACTCGATGGTCCTGACCAACATCGCGCCAAGCGATGACGACGACAACGCCCTGACCGAAGGTCTGAAGGCGGACAACAGCGAATCGGAATGGAAGAAGAAGGTCATCTACGACTGATGACCCGCCCCGCCGCTGCGCCAGGCAAGCCCTGCGCAGCGGCGGACTCACCGGCTCAACAGTCGGTAGCCGCCAGAAAGATCTGCGCCAGACGCTCGATCCCCGCCTGATCCACCTCCGCAAAACGCCCAAGCTTCGGACTGTCCAGGTCCAGCACGCCAATCAGACGTCCATCCTTGACCAGCGGCACGACCAGCTCGCTGTTGGATGCGCTGTCGCAGGCGATGTGTCCGGGAAACGCGTGCACATCTTCCACGCGCTGGGTTTCGCGGCTCTGTGCCGCCGTACCGCATACGCCCCGCCCGAACGGAATCCGCACACAGGCGATCTGGCCTTGGAACGGCCCGAGCACCAGCTCTTCGTTACGGTTGAGGTAGAAGCCAGCCCAGTTGAGGTCGTCCAGCTGCGTGTAAAGAAACGCCGAAAACTGCGCGGCATTGGCGATGAAATCGCGCTCGTCAGCCAGCAACGCTTCGAGTTGTGCCGCCAGCAGCGAGTAGCCGTCCAGTCCGGAACCAGCCTGTTGCAGATCGATCATGGGTGTTGCTCCAGCAGTTTGAGACCTACCCAATAACGGGCAAATTGATAAGCACAGCGACCGTTGCGATTGCCGCGACCGGTGGCCCAGCGCACCGCGGCCTTTTCCAGCTCTTCGTCGCGTTGCCAACCGAGCCCGGCCTTTGTCGCCAGCTGCGTGATCCAGTGTTCCACCACGTTCAGGTAGTGGTCCTGGGTGAAGGGATAGAACGACAGCCAGAGCCCAAAACGGTCGGACAACGCAATCTTGTCCTCGACCGCTTCGCTTGGGTGCAGCTCGCCGTCGACGTTCTGCCAGTTGGCGTTGTCGCTTTCCTTTTCCGGCACCAGATGGCGACGGTTCGAGGTGGCGTACAGCAACACATTGTCTGGAGCCTGTTCCAGCGAACCATCGAGCACACTTTTGAGCACGCGGTAATCGCCTTCCCCCGACTCGAAGGACAGGTCATCGCAGAACAGCACGAAACGCTGCGGCAGTTTCTGAAGTTGCTCGACCACCCGAGGCAGGTCGCCCAGATGGTCACGCTCGATTTCGATCAGGCGCAGACCGGCGTCTGCATATTCGGCGAGCAGCGCGCGAACCAGAGAAGACTTGCCGGTGCCGCGCGAGCCCCACAGCAGCGCATGGTTGGCGGGCAGGCCATCAAGAAACTGGCGTGTGTTGCGGCCCAACTGATCGCGCTGCATATCGACGCCGATCAGGTCGCTCAGGCGCATGTCGAGGCTGACATCCAGCGGCAGCAGATAACCGCTGCGCCCTTCACGCACCCAGCGCGCGGCCAGCGCATGCGACCAGTCCACCGGCTCGCGCAGCGCCGGAAGCAATGGTTCCAGGCGGGCCAGCACGGCGTCGGCTCGCTGCAAAAAAGCGTTCAAGCGAGAATCCACGGTCTCTCCTCTTATTTAGCTGGTAAATCGTAAGGCACGATCGGCTATGCTTGCCGGCATCGGGCAATCGACATGGCAGTAGGCATTCATGGACATATCGCTCACCAACCGGCTGTCGTTCAAGCAGGCGCGACTGGCTGTTTCCATCGGCTTCGTTCTGGGAACTTTGCTTAGCCTGCTACAGATCGCCCTCGATTATGCCAGCGAAGATGCCTCGATCGATCGTGAAATTAACTCCCTGCTGGAAATCACCCACAATCCCGCCGCACGCATCGCCTACAACATCGATGCCGAACTGGCTCAGGAACTGACCCTGGGGCTGCTGCGCTCCCCCGCCGTGATCGGCGCGCGTCTGACCGACAACAACAATGTGGTGCTTTCCAGCGTCGAACGCGCTTCGGCGAACGGGCGTTATCGCATGCTCAGCGACTGGTTGTTTGGTGAAAGCCGTCGCTTTCAGGAGGCTCTGCATCTCGATAACTTACCCAGCGAAACCATCGGCACGCTGTATCTGGAGGTCGACACCTTCGCCTTCGGCAGCCATTTCCTGCAGCGCGCGGAAATCACCCTGCTCAATGGTTTTGTCCGCAGTCTCGCTCTCGCCGGCATTCTTACCATCCTGTTCTACACCACTCTGACCAAGCCGCTGGTTGGTGTGATACGCGACCTGACCCGCCATGACCCGCGCCGCCCGGATTCGGAAAGGATCACCTGCCCGCCCAATCACGAGCAGGATGAAATCGGTGTGCTGGTCGAAGCGTTCAACCGGCAGATCGAATCCATGTCCTCCGAATTCTCCCGCCGCCTGGAGGCCGAAAATCGGCTCACCGAGCACCTGAGCCAACTGGAAAACATTGTTTCGGCGCGCACCAATGAGCTCAAGGCCAGCAACCAGCGGCTCAGCCAGTCCAACGAAGAGTTGCAGCTGGCGCGCAGCACCGCGCTGGACATGGCCCAGGCACGCTCGGCCTTTCTGGCCAACATGAGCCACGAAATCCGGACGCCGCTCAATGGCCTGCTGGGCATGCTCGCTTTGTCGCTGGACGGCCCGCTCAGTGCCGAACAGCGTCAACAGCTGATGATCGCTCACGATTCGGGCAAGGTTCTGGTCGAGCTGCTCAACGATATCCTCGACCTTTCGAAATTCAACGCAGGGCATCTGGAAATCGAGCGCATTCCGTTCGATCTGGGCACGCTGGTCGAGGACACCGCCAACCTCTTGTCCCAGAACGCCGCGCCCAGCGTGGAGCTGACCTGCCTGATCCCGCCGGATTTCCCCGCGATGGTCATCGGCGACCCGACCAGGGTTCGGCAGATCGTCAGCAACCTGTTATCCAACGCCCTGAAGTTCACGCGCTTCGGGCGGGTGGACGTGCGTCTGAGCAGCTTTCGCGATACCCAGACCCGCGAGAGCCGGATCAGGATCGAAGTGCGCGACACCGGTATCGGCATTGCTCAGGATGCCCAGGCAAAGATATTCCAGCCGTTTACCCAGGCCGAAGCAGGCATCACCCGCCAGTTCGGCGGCACGGGCCTGGGCCTGGCGCTGACCCATAACCTGTGTGAAGCCATGAATGGCCGGCTCAGCATCCAGTCGCAATCGGGTTTCGGCAGTTCGTTCACCGCCGAGCTGCCACTGCCGGTGCATGTGCCGGCGATTATTCCCGGCGCGCTCAAGGGCCGGGTCACTGTCGTCAGCACTGCCGGCAGCGGTCTGGTGGAATTGTTGGGCAGCCTGCTTCCGGCCTGGGGTATCACCTTCAAGCGACTGGGCACTGATGAGAAGATCATCACGCTCGGCGCGGGCGCAGACGCCGATCTGGTGATCACTGATTGCCCGGAATGCCTGTTCGGCATCCGCCCCGCTACGCCGGTACCGATCCTGCTGGTCACTGCCTATGGCAACTTCATGCCGGGCGAACAGGTCAGCGCCCTTGCTCCGCTTCAACAACAGGCCCGGCCGCTGGCGCGTAGCGCGTTGTATCAGACCTTGCGCCGTACGCTGCATCAGGAAGATCCGGGCGCTACCCCACTGGAATACGAAGACCTCGGCGGGCAGCGACCGGCGCGCATCCTGCTGGTGGAAGACAACCCGGTCAACCAGCTGGTCGCCAAAGGCATGCTCAGCAAGCTGGGTTGCGACGTCACCATCAGCAGCCATGGCGGCGAAGCCCTTGAGCAACTGGAGCGCGGTCATTTCGAACTGGTATTGATGGATTGCAACATGCCAGTGATGGATGGCTACGAAGCCAGCCGCCAGATCCGCAGCAGTGGACGCTGGCCGCATCTGCCCATCGTCGCGCTGACCGCCAACGCCATGCCGGAGGAGCGCGAACGCTGTCGGGCGGCAGGCATGAGCGATTATCTGGCCAAACCGTTCCGGCTCGCCGAGTTGATGGGAGTGCTTGACCAGTGGATTCCGGTCACTCAGGAAAGCTGAGTGGTTGCCCGGCCGTCAACCCAGCAGGGCCTCGATCTCGCCGTTGAGCTCCTGCGGCTTGGTCAAGGGCGAAAACCGCTTGACCAGCGCGCCATCCCTGCCGATCAGGAACTTGGTGAAATTCCACTTGATCCGCTCCGAACCCAGCAGGCCGGGAGCCTGCTTTTTGAGCTGCACGAACAGCGGGTGTGCATCACTGCCGTTGACGTCGATCTTCTTGAACAGCGGGAATGACACGCCATAGTTCAGTTCACAGAACTCGGCGATGCTGCCCTCGCTACCCGGCTCCTGCTTGCCAAACTGGTTACAGGGAAACCCCAGCACCACCAGGCCACGATCCTTGTAGGACTGCCAGAGTTCTTCCAGCCCTTTGTACTGAGGCGTGAACCCGCACTTGCTGGCGGTATTCACCACCAGCAAGGCCTTGCCGGCGTAGTCGGCCAGCGTTTTCTGCTCACCTTTTATGGTGGTACAGGCAATACCCAGCAGGTTGTCGCTCATGGCAGCAATCTCGAAGAAGTGAACGATGACGTCAGGCCGCGTCGCGAGGGACCAGGTTCAGGCACACCGAATTGATGCAGTACCGCAGGCCGGTCGGCCTGGGACCGTCCGGAAAGACATGCCCCAGGTGGGCGTCGCACCGGGCGCACACCACTTCGGTGCGGATCATGCCGTGACTGACGTCGCGCACTTCGACCACCGCGCTGCCTTCGATGGGCGCATAGAAGCTGGGCCAGCCGCAACCCGAATCGAACTTGGTCTCTGAATCGAACAACGGTTCGTCACAGCATACGCAATGGTAGACGCCTGGCGTTTTGGTGGTGTTGTACTCGCCGGTGAAAGGACGTTCGGTCGCCTTCAGCCGACAGACGTTGTATTGCTCTGGGTCGAGCATCTGCTTCCACTCTTCGAGCGTCTTGTGCAACTTGTCCACAGGTACACCTCCGGATTTTAAAAAGGCTGATCTGTGTCTTTTCCACAGAACAGGTGGCACGTATGATTGCGCCTTTGTCAGGCACCAGTCTGGCACCCGCGTCAGTCGCACACAAACCCATTTTCCTGGCGTTAAGCGCTGCGACCTTCATTGCAAGCCAGCAACAGCTCGTCCATCTTCGGGATCAATCACCATGCAGTTCAGCAAATCGAACAAGCTCGCAAACGTCTGCTATGACATTCGCGGGCCAGTGCTCAAGCACGCCAAACGCCTGGAAGAGGAAGGCCATCGCATCCTCAAGCTGAACATCGGCAACCCGGCGCCGTTTGGTTTCGAGGCGCCGGACGAGATCCTGCAGGACGTGATCCGCAACCTGCCCACCGCTCAGGGCTACAGCGATTCCAAAGGTCTGTTCAGCGCGCGCAAGGCTGTGATGCAGTACTACCAGCACAAGCAAGTCGACGGTATCGGCATCGAAGACATCTACCTGGGCAACGGTGTTTCCGAGCTGATTGTGATGTCGATGCAGGCGCTGCTCAACAATGGCGACGAAGTACTGATCCCGGCACCCGATTATCCATTGTGGACTGCAGCAGTGAGCCTGGCGGGCGGCAACCCGGTGCATTACCTGTGCGACGAGCAGGCCAACTGGTGGCCGGATCTGCAGGACATCAAAGCCAAGATCACGCCAAACACCAAGGCGATGGTCATCATCAACCCCAACAACCCGACCGGCGCGGTGTACTCCAAGGAAGTGCTGCTGGGCATGCTGGAGCTGGCTCGCCAGCACAATCTGGTGGTGTTCTCCGACGAGATCTACGACAAGATCCTCTATGACGAAGCCGTGCATATCAGTACCGCGTCGCTCGCACCGGACCTGCTCTGCCTGACTTTCAACGGCCTGTCCAAATCCTACCGGGTCGCGGGCTTCCGCTCCGGCTGGGTCGCCATCTCCGGGCCCAAGCACAACGCCCAGAGCTACATCGAAGGCATCGACATCCTGGCCAACATGCGTCTGTGCGCCAACGTGCCTAGCCAGCACGCGATCCAGACTGCATTGGGCGGTTACCAGAGCATCAACGATCTGGTTCTGCCGCAGGGTCGCCTGCTGGAACAGCGCAACCGGACCTGGGAATTGCTCAATGACATTCCGGGCGTCAGCTGCGTCAAGCCAATGGGCGCGCTTTACGCGTTCCCGCGAATCGATCCGAAGATCTGCCCGATCCACAACGACGAAAAATTCGTTCTGGATCTGCTGCTGTCCGAGAAACTGCTGGTCGTGCAAGGCACGGCGTTCAACTGGCCGTGGCCGGACCATTTCCGCGTCGTGACCCTGCCGCGCGTCGACGATCTGGAACAGGCCATCGGCCGCATCGGCAATTTCGTCAAAGGTTATCGCCAGTAATCCAGCGCCACCCGGCACCCTGGTCTGCGGCCCCGACATGTTCGGGGCCTTTTATTTTCGGGCCCTGCCGGTCTCGCCGGAGCAAGCCATAACATGAGGAAACGAACGCTGCGCTGGCTCAGGTGGCGTTCAGCTGACGCGGTTTACGATCACAGGCGAGCAAGCGACATAGTTTGAAATAGTCCCCCGGTTGAATAGCGGCGGGCAGCACCTTATATACCCCGCATCCAGTTACATATTTACCCCTGAGGAGAACGATTCGACCATGATGCGCATTTTGCTGTTTTTGGCCACTAACCTTGCGGTCGTGCTGATTGCCAGCATTACCCTGAGCCTTTTTGGCTTCAATGGGTTCATGGCGGCCAATGGGGTTGATCTCAACCTCAATCAGCTGCTGGTTTTCTGCGCCGTGTTCGGTTTCGCGGGTTCGCTGTTTTCGCTGTTCATCTCCAAGTGGATGGCGAAGATGAGCACCGGTACCCAGATCATCACCCAGCCACGCACCCGCCATGAACAGTGGTTGCTGCAGACCGTTGAACAGCTGTCTCGCGAAGCGGGCATCAAGATGCCGGAAGTCGGTATCTTCCCGGCCTACGAGGCCAACGCTTTCGCCACCGGCTGGAACAAGAACGATGCACTGGTTGCAGTAAGCCAGGGTCTGCTGGAGCGTTTCTCGCCCGATGAAGTCAAGGCGGTGCTGGCTCACGAGATCGGCCACGTCGCCAATGGCGACATGGTGACACTGGCGTTGATTCAAGGCGTGGTGAACACCTTCGTGATGTTCTTTGCGCGGATCATCGGCAATTTCGTCGACAAGGTGATCTTCAAGACAGAGAACGGTCAGGGTGTCGCTTACTACATCACGACCATCTTTGCCGAACTGGTATTGGGCTTCCTGGCCAGCGCCATCGTGATGTGGTTCTCCCGCAAGCGCGAATTCCGGGCTGACGAAGCCGGCGCGCGCCTGGCGGGCACCAACGCAATGATCGGCGCACTGCAACGCCTGCGTTCCGAGCAGGCACTGCCCATCCAGACGCCCGACAGCCTCAAGGCGTTCGGCATTAACGGTGGTCTGAAGCACGGCCTTGCCGGGCTGTTCATGAGCCATCCGCCGCTGGAAGTACGTATCGAGGCGCTGCGCAACCGCGGCTGATGCCCTTTGCAAGACCAGGCTTGCCCGCGACACTGAGTTTCTGACGATGCCCTTCTGTCGTTGAAACTATCGATGTCGCGGGCAAGCGCGCTCCTACAGATCAGTTACAGACAGGACCCTTGCGCGTCAGGCGATAAACTCGTTCATCCACCCGGGTCAATCCCATCGCCTGCGCCCTGGGGGTGCCTGGCAACGCGTCTTCCGCGGCCAGCTCCCTGACCTCCCACCCCTGTGACAAATACTGGTTCACCCATTGCGGCGGCACGGAGAACGGCGGGCCGTCCATCAATTCCTGTTCGTAATCCAGCGTAATCAGCAAGCCGACGGTGTCCGCGGGCATCAGCGAGTCGAGGTGGAGCACATAACGTTCGCGCATCGCTTCAGGCAGTGCGATCAGTGCTGCCCTGTCGTACAGAGCGTCGCATCGGCCAATATCCTCAGCCGTCAGCGCGAAGAAATCACCGCACCAGATCTCGACACTCTCAGCGCTGTACACCTTGAAGCTGCCACGCTGGGCAACTCCTGGCTCCAGCGAAAGCTCAGCGAAGTAATTTTCCACGGCCTTTTCCGACAGCTCCACGCCCACCACGGAGAGCCCCTGCGCCGCTAGCCAAGTCATGTCCAGACTCTTGCCACACAAGGGCACCAGCACCCGAGCGCCCTCGGCCAGGCCCAGGGCGGGCCAGAACCGTTGCAGAAAAGTGTTGGGCGTCGCCTGATTGAATCCTATCTGCCCCGCTTCCCAACGTTGTTGCCAGAACTCCGCCTGCATGAAACCTCCTGAAAATTCGATCAAAAACCGTGAAAACTTATATTAGATTCAGATCGATGATCTGGCTGAAGATGAGCCATCTTAACCTCAGGAGCATCCCATGCTGCCCAGCCTCTTTATCTCTCATGGCTCGCCCATGCTGGCACTGGAGCCGGGTGAAAGCGGCGCGGCACTGCGCCGTCTGGCCAGCGAACTGCCCACGCCTCGCGCTATCGTGATTGTCTCCGCACATTGGGAAACCAAAGAGCTGTTGGTCAACGGCAACCCACAACCGGGAACTTGGCATGACTTCGGTGGTTTTCCTGCCGAGCTGTTTGCCGTGCAATACCCCGCGCCCGGCAACCCGGACCTGAGCCGGGAGGTGGCCGAGCTGCTGGCAGCCAGTGACCTACCCGCGCGCATCGACAGCAAACGCCCGTTCGACCATGGCGTGTGGGTGCCGCTGTCACTGATGTATCCGCAGGCTGACATACCCGTCGTTCAAGTCTCGCTGCCCAGCCACCAGGGCCCGGCATTTCAGACCCGCGTCGGCCAGACGCTCGCCGTGTTGCGCGATCAGGGCGTGCTGATCATCGGTTCCGGCAGCATCACCCACAATCTGCGCGAACTGGACTGGCATGCCGGCCCCGAGCGCGTCGAGCCCTGGGCAAGAACATTCCGCGACTGGATGATCGAAAAGCTGCAAACCAACGACACCCCTGCCCTGCACGAATACCGCCGCCTCGCCCCCGATGCGGAGCGCAATCACCCAAGCGATGAGCACCTGTTACCCCTGTACTTTGCCCGAGGCGCCGGCGGCGACTTTGCGATCGAACATCAGGGCTTCACTTTGGGCGCGCTGGGAATGGATATTTACCGGTTTGGCTAAGGGGACTGTACTCACCCAGGAGACGCAGTTCCCGACAAGGCATTGCCCTCTATAGCGCGAAACTTCAGGTTACCGACTCGAATTGACCGAAGAGCCGCCTGCCGCCAAGCTCGCTGGCGGACTGTGTCGTAAGCGGCAAGCGACGACGCTCTACCCAAACCTGCAAACAGGAAGCAGCGACTATGGTGATCATAGTCAGCGGTTTTTATCCCGAGCCTAATCCTGACAACTCGCTTCATTACGAAAGAACCGTGCCGCATGAGCTGGAGAGACAAGTGCTCGCCGCAATGGATTGGGCGGAACTGAGAGACGTTCCTCCCGGCGAGACCGACCTTACAAAGGATCAAGCTGGCGTTGTAATAAAGGCGCTTGGGGATGTAGTCAGAGACGACCTGGTCTACAGCATCGGGCTTTTCAGATAGAGCTCTATTTCGGCCGGTAGGAGCGCGCTTGCCCGCGAGCAGCCTTACGCGGAGCGCCTGACACAACGCGTCGTATGTGTCGCGGGCAAGCGCGCTCCTACAACCTGAGCAGGCAAGAACCCTATCGGAGCTCATAGGCCAGCCCCTCCCGGAGCATCTGCGGTTGTTCATTGGGGTGGAGGTCTAGAGAAAATGATGCTCTTGGAAATCACAGGATTCCTCCCCCCCAAACCACGAAGACGACCTGATTAAACGCTCACTCGTCGTCACTCAAGAGTTGGAGCAGCGCGTAATGGATGTTTTGGGCTGGGAAAGCTTGGAAGCCGAGATTGTTGGCGACCTTCAACTGACAGCGGCTCAAGTGGAGGAAATATCATCGGTTATCAATGAACGGCTGCCGCGAGATCTGGACCTGTTCATCGGTGTTCGGCCGTAATGAGAAAGCAGCCGTTGATCTACACAGTTGAAGCCTTTGACAAACAAACTGAATTTCTGGCTTTTGAAGTGAGCCTGCCCGATGGTTGCGACGCTCAACTTGCCCAGATCATGGGGTGGCCCGCACCTCAGCGTGGCGACGAGGGCTATGACCTTGATGCCACTCAAATCGCGGCTTTGGAGGTACTAGCGAACAGACAGTTTTACGACAGCGATCATGTTTTTCAGCTCACCTGCAACGTTGCGTGAACAGCGCTCGCCGCAATGGATTGCGCGCAGCTGACAGACATTCTTCCCGGTGAGACTGACCTGACGACCTGGTCTACAGCATCGGGCTTTTCCGATAGCGCTGTGTTTTAGCTAGTAGAAGCGCGCTTGCCCGCGACACATACGACGCGGTGTGCCTGACACAACGCGTCGTATACATCGCGGGCAAGCGCGCTCCTACGCCGTGACGGCCACGGTAAAGGACAACGAGGTGGGCGAAATCGGTTATACCGAGCAAAAAAAATCCCCGAACCAGTCGGGGATTTTTTCGTTCAGACGATCAACTCAAGCGCTGATCAGTCTTCGCGATAGCGACGCAGTTTCAGCTGCTTGCCTGCAACGCGGGTGTCCTTGAGTTTGGTCAGCAGACGCTCAAGGCCATCTTCCGGCAGTTCGACCAGGCTGAAGCTGTCACGCACCTGGATGCGGCCGATAGCTTCGCGGGCCAGGCCGCCTTCGTTGAGGATAGCGCCCAGCAGGTTCTTGGCGGCGATACCGTCACGCGCACCCAGCGCGGTACGGCAGCGAGCACGACCTTCGGCCAGTGGAACCGGAGCACGACGCTCGCGCTCTGGACGATCGCCGCGATCCGGACGGTCGCCACGCGGGGCGTTGTTCGGAACCAGCGGACGCTCGCGCTCGATGGCTGCCAGGGTCAGAGCCTGACCGTTGGTAGCTTTGCGCAGCAGAGCGGCAGCCAGGGCACGCGGCGTGCAACCGATGTCTGCGGTCAGACGATCCAGCAGGTCGCCGTGGGTCGACTCGGCGTCGGCAACCAGCGGCGCGAGGCTGTTGGTCAGTTTCTTGATGCGGGCGTCCAGCACGGCCTGGGCATCCGGCAGGCGGACTTCCGCAACCTTCTGGCCAGTAACGCGCTCGATGACCTGCAGCATGCGGCGTTCACGCGGGGTGACCAGCAGCAGTGCGCGACCTTCGCGACCGGCACGACCGGTACGGCCGATACGGTGAACGTAGGACTCAGGATCGTACGGCATGTCGACGTTGAACACGTGAGTGATACGCGGCACGTCCAGACCACGGGCTGCGACGTCGGTCGCAACCACGATGTCCAGGCGACCGTCCTTGAGGGAGTCGATCACGCGTTCACGCTGGTTCTGAGCGATGTCGCCGTTCAGTGCGGCAGCCTTGTAGCCACGAGCTTCCAGCGCGCTGGCCAGATCGAGGGTCGCCTGCTTGGTGCGGACGAACATGATCAGGGCGTCGAAGTCTTCGACTTCCAGCAGGCTCAGAACAGCCGAGGTCTTCTGGTCAGCATGAACCAGCAGGTGAGCCTGCTCGATCTTGGTGACGGTCTGAGTCTTGGTCTGGATCTTGACGTGCTTCGGATCGCGCAGATGGCGTTCGGCGATGGCACGGATCGACTGTGGCAGCGTGGCCGAGAACAGAACGGTCTGGCGGGTTTCAGGCATGGCCTTGAAGATGACTTCGAGGTCGTCCATGAAGCCGAGCTTCAGCATTTCGTCCGCTTCGTCCAGAACCAGGTGGTTCACGGTGGCCAGGACTTTTTCGTCACGACGCAGGTGGTCGCACAGACGACCCGGAGTGGCGACGACGATCTGGGCGCCGTTGCGGATGGCCTTGAGCTGCGGGCCCATTGGCGCACCGCCGTAGACCGCGACAACGGTCACACCCGGCATTTGTTTGGCGTAGGTCTCGAACGCGGTGGCGACTTGCAGCGCCAGCTCACGGGTCGGGGCCAGAATAAGGGCTTGCGGCTCGCGCTTGCTCGGGTCGATCAGGTGCAGGATCGGCAGAGCGAATGCGGCAGTCTTGCCGGTACCGGTCTGCGCCTGGCCGATCATGTCGTGACCGGCGAGGATGATCGGGATCGATTGCTGCTGGATAGCCGAAGGCTCTTCGTAGCCGGTGGCGACGACAGCTGCAACGATATTGGGATGAAGTTCGAGAGCGGCGAAGCCGCCGATTTCCTGGGTCATGGGTCTGCCTCTAGTGCATCCGCAAAGACCCATGCTTCAAAGCTGCGCGTGCCGTGTACGACCTTGAGGTCACCCTGGCTGCTTTGTCGGCGGGGATTTGCGAAAACGTTTGATGAATGGATCGCCAAGGATAGTCCGCAGTGCGAACGAGCAGCCGAAGCTGGCTTCGGGGAATTGCAATCCTGGACGAGGGCCCTGTTAAGGCCGGCGCGCACTATACCGGAATTACGCGTGAAAGTGAGTCTTTTTTTTACGAAAGCATGTGGCTCGGTGCCGCGTGTTCCGGTAGCTGTACGCCGAGCGAATGGGATCGGGAATGGCGGCGAGCCTGTGTATCCGGGGTCTCGGCTTAAACGTTTCACTTGTTCCCGCAGCGCTCGGCGAACGGGCTTACCCGGTGCGGCGAAATGTCTCACTCAGGATTTTGGATCTTCGGTCGCAGACCACGGATTCAGCTTGCAGGACGAATGTCGTTGATCAGGCTCTGCAACGAATAGCCCAGCGGCGGCGCGAGCGCCCGGGCCCGCTCGGAAACGGCTTTGATCGACAAGGTCTGGTCCAGATCCGCCGGGACCAGCAGAATCACGTTGCCCTCCTTCACCGGCAGTTCCCAGTAGTGCCGGTGGTAGAGCCCGCGCAGCAGAGCTGCGCCCAGCGGCTTGCCATCGTCCGACGCCCACTGATTGATGATCAGCCAGCCGCCGGGGTTCAGCCGTTGTTGGCAGCCCTGCAGGAAATTCCACGCCAGATGCCCGACACCAGGGCCGACGTCGGTATACAGGTCGACGAAGATCAGGTCGGCGGGCTCGGCGCTGTCCAGCAACTCCAGCGCGTCACCGATGCGTATATAGAGTCGCGGGTCATCCTCAAGGCCGAGGTATTCCATGGCCAGGCGCGGGACGTCCGGGCGTAGCTCGATGACCTCGACATCGTCCAGCGGCAGGAACTTCATGCATGCCTGGGTCAGCGTGCCGGCGCCCAGGCCGAGGAACAGCGCGCTTTCGGGCAGCTCGTGGCACAACGCACCGATCAGCATGGCCCGGGTATAGTCGTACTCCAGCCAGCTAGGGTCGGCGGTAAACGTGCAACTCTGCTCGATGGCGTCGCCGAATTCCAGAAAGCGGTAATCGTCCACCTCCAGCACGCGGATCATGCCGAAGTCGTCATGTACCTCAGCGAGGATCCGTTCCACGCGCTCACGCTCTTCCGTCATCACCGTTCCTGGTCGCACCTGCGCTGAGCGCAAAAAGCGGATTGTCAGCCAAGCACGCTGCTTTGTCACATCCGTCGAGCGGCGCCCTGGATAAAAACGGGGTTTCTCGGGTGAGGTGTGATTTTTTGCGGGCCTCGAAATAGCCATGGCAAGCACGTCTCCTTTATGCCAGAAGTGACATAAGGGTTGGCATTTGGCTCACGAATGGGCAGAGACGGCGCTCTATATGTCATTGCGATATCATGAAATCGATGTGCCACTCACAGCGCCCGTCGGGTTGTCAGTTTTGTTTTATGCTCGCATTAATTATTCGTTGCAGGCATATAGCCATCGGCTTTCGCCAGACTTTCATGAGGCCGTGAGATACGAAATCCGCCGACTGTCTTTGCCCGCTGGCAGGCAGCCGACGAACTGCTAACATGCCGGTCCGATTTGCCCGAAGCCAAGAGCCAATAATGAGCCAACCCTGGAGCCCCGACAGCTGGCGGACTTTGCCGATTCAGCAGCAGCCGCAATACCCCGACGCTGAACACCTGTCCAAGGTGCAACGGACACTGGCCAGCTATCCGCCGCTGGTATTTGCCGGCGAAGCACGAGAGCTGCGCCGTCAGTTTGCCGAGGTGACTCAGGGCCGCGCGTTCCTGCTGCAAGGCGGGGACTGTGCGGAAAGCTTCATGGAGTTTTCGGCAGCGAAAATCCGCGACACCTTCAAGGTGCTGCTGCAGATGGCCGTGGTCATGACCTTCGCGGCGGGTTGCCCGGTGGTGAAGGTCGGGCGCATGGCTGGTCAGTTCGCCAAACCCCGCTCATCCAATGATGAAACCATCGACGGCGTGACGCTGCCCGCTTACCGCGGCGACATCGTCAACGGCATCGGCTTCGATGAGAAGAGCCGCGTGCCGGACCCCGAGCGTCTGTTGCAGGCTTACCACCAGTCCACCGCTACCCTTAACCTGCTGCGTGCCTTTGCCCAGGGCGGGTTCGCCGACCTGCATCAGGTTCATCAGTGGAACCTGGACTTCATCGCCAACTCGGCGCTCGGGGAAAAGTACAGCCAGCTGGCCAGCCGCATCGACGAAACCCTGGCGTTCATGCGCGCGTGCGGGATGGATAGCTCGCCTCAGTTGCGTGAAACCAATTTCTTCACCGCCCATGAAGCGCTACTGCTCGACTACGAAGAAGCCTTCGTGCGGCGCGACAGCCTGACCAACGACTATTACGACTGCTCGGCGCACATGCTTTGGATCGGCGACCGGACCCGTCAGCTGGACGGCGCGCACGTTGAGTTCCTGCGCGGCGTGAACAACCCGATTGGCGTCAAGGTCGGGCCGAGCATGAACACCGACGACCTGATTCGCCTGATCGACATTCTCAATCCGGATAACGATCCCGGCCGCTTGAACCTGATCGCGCGTATGGGTGCCAATAAGGTCGGCGACCACCTGCCGCAGCTGATTCGCGCGGTTGAACGCGAAGGTCGCCAGGTGCTGTGGAGCTCCGACCCGATGCATGGCAATACCATCAAGGCCAGCAGCGGTTACAAGACCCGCGACTTCGCGCAGATACTTGGCGAAGTGAAGCAGTTCTTCCAGGTGCATCAGGCAGAAGGCACTTACGCCGGCGGCATTCATATCGAAATGACCGGGCAGAACGTTACCGAATGCATCGGCGGAGCCAGGCCGATTACCGAAGACGGCCTGTCGGATCGCTATCACACTCACTGTGACCCGAGAATGAACGCCGACCAGTCGCTGGAGCTGGCGTTCCTGATCGCCGAAACCCTCAAGCAGGTGAAACGCTAGTCTGAACCGGCCAGCGCGCCCATCACCCGCGTCGCGCTGGCGCGCTGGCAGTTGATCCGGATCTCCGCCAACCCGAGCCAACCGGCCAGTTGGCGCAGGTTGCGCGCCAATGCCTGGATACCTTCGTCGTCGAGCCCCTGCTCCTCTTCATGCACGGCATGCACCGCCAGCCGGCCGGCGGCTCGTTCGGCGCGCAGATCGACTCTCGCGGCGATGCGTTCATGATGCAGAAACGGCAGTACGTAGTAGCCGTACACCCGTTTGTGCTGAGGGGTGTAGATCTCCAGCCGATAGCGGAAGTCGAACAGCCGCTCGGTGCGCGCCCGCTCCCAGATCAGCGAGTCGAAGGGTGACAGCAATGCGCTGGCCGATACCTTGCCTGGCGGTGCGCTGCCCGGAATGCAGAACGCAGGATGCTTCCAGCCCTTGACCTGTGCACGTTGCAGCTGCCCGGCCTCGACCAGTTCGGCCAGTGCGATACGGCTGGGCAGCGGGTCCTGACGGAAATAATCACGCAAGTCCTTTTCGGTGCCGACACCCAGCGCGTTGGCGGCATGCAACAGCAACTCGCGCTGCGCATCGGCTTCGCTGACAGCCGGATGGTTGAGCACCTCGATCGGCAGTACCCGCTCAGGCAAATCGTAGAGCCGTTCAAACCCTCGCCGTCCGGCCACTGTGACTTCGCCAGCGGCAAACAGCCATTCCAGCGCAAGCTTTTCCGCGCTCCAGTCCCACCAGGGCCCGGCGCGCTCCGCACGGGTGCTGAGACTGCCCGCGCCCAGCGCGCCCTGCTCGCGAACCGCCTGCAGCACTCGCTCGATCACCGGCCGTTGTTCACGACCGAACTTCGCCAGCCCCTGATAAATGCCCTCGCCCTGGGCCGCGCGCCGCATCCGCCAGACCATCAGCGGGTACAAGGCGATGGGCAGCAGAGACGCTTCATGGCCCCAGTATTCGAACAACCGGCGATGGCGACCCTGGCTCCAGGCCGCCTGATCAAGCAGAGTCTGTGGGTAGTTGCCCAGGCGGGAAAACAGCGGCAGGTAATGCGAACGGACCAGCGCGTTGACCGAATCGATCTGCAATACGCCGAGGCGTTCGATCAAACGAATGACATGGCTGGACTTGACCAGCGCAGGCGGCTGGCGACCCCGGAAACCCTGGGCGGCCAGCGCCAGACGACGTGCTTGTTTGACGGACAGTTCCATTGAAACCAGCCTCCCGGCGCGAGACCGTCACGCTAGCCGATTACCGGGCGGTTGTCAGGTGATGCTCTTTGCAAACTCAATGCTTGAGCGGATCGTCCCAGAATGGCCGCTCGGATTCCCCCAGTATGTCGGCCCGGCTCAAGCCCAGATCATGCAGCGCTTCGTCGCTCAATTGCGCCAGCAACCGGCGTTGACGGTGCAGTTCCATCCAACGAAACAAGCGGTTTTTCAGGCTGGCCCAGACGCCAGTCGGTAACGTCACGGCGGCCGGTTGGCCAGCGAGTACATACCCTTTTTGACCTTTCATCATCTCGCCCTCCAAGTGGGGATGACTAGAGTCTCGCTCCGGGGGTAGGATCAATCCAACGAATGTTTCTTATGCGGTGCATCTGGGAGATTGATGGATTGGCGAACTATCCGAGTATCGATACCGAGCTGTTGCGCACCTTCGTCGCCATTGCCGATCACGGCGGTTTCACCCGCGCCGGTGAAGTGGTAAACCGCACTCAGTCAGCGGTCAGCATGCAGATGAAGCGTCTTGAGGAGGATGTGGTCCAGCGCCAGCTGTTCCAGCGCGACGGGCGCATTCTCAATCTTACCGCCGAGGGCCAGGTGCTGCTCGGCTACGCCCGGCGCATCCTCAAGCTGCACAGCGAGGTGTTCAATACGCTGCGCGAGCCGCACATGGTCGGGGTGGTGAAGATTGGTTCGCCGGATGACTATGTGATGCGTTTTCTGCCCGGCATTCTTTCGCAATTCGCCCGCGCCTACCCGCTGATTCAAGTGGAGGTGCATTGCGAACCGTCCGAACAATTGCTGCTGCGTCAGGACCTGGACCTGACCATCGTCACCCGCAAGCCCGGAACCGAGATCGGTCAGCTGCTGCGCCAGGAGCGATTGGTCTGGACCGAGGCCATCGGCTTCGCGCCCCATGACCAGACGCCACTACCGCTGGCGATGTTCAACACTCAGTGCTTCTGCAGGGAGTGGGCGTGCAATGCGCTGGACGCGATGGAACGCGATTACCGTATTGCCTATAGCAGCGCCAGCATGGCGGCGATCATGGCAGTGGTCAGCGCCGGGCTGGCGGTGACGGCGCAGCTGCAAAGCCTCATAACGCCGGACCTGCGGGTGCTCGGTGAAGCCGAGCGCCTGCCGCAGCTGCCAACGGCCAGCATCGTTTTGCTGCGTAATCCGAAAACGCCGTCGCCCATCACCGAATGCATGGCCGACTACATCACCGAAGGCTTCAAGGTCTGAGTCAGACCTTGAGCGCCAGAATCGTCGCGCAAATGATCAGGAACACGCAGAACCAGCCGCGCAAGGTGCGCTCGCGCATCGAGTGCGCCAGCCGCACGCCCCAGCTGATACTGGCCAGCCCGCCGACCGCAAGCGGAATCCCCATCGACCAGTTGACGTGATCGTGCAGCGCGTAGGTGAACAGTGTGATTCCGGTACTCGGAGCGGCAAGCGCAAGCGCCAGACCCTGGGCCACCACCTGCGTGGCGCCAAACACGCTGGTCAGGATCGGAGTGGCCACCACGCCGCCGCCGACCCCGAACATTCCGCCGGTGATGCCCGAGCCCACGCCCAGCAGCCACAGCCAATTGGCGTGGCGCAGCTCGCTGCTGGCCGGCTCTTTGCGCAAGTACATCTGCGCAATGTTGAACAGGGTCAGCAAGACCAAGAAGCCCACGAACCCCAGACGCATGCCTTGCGGGTCCAGGCGCACCGCCCACAGTGAAGTCAGCCAGGCGAAAAAGAAACTGGGCACGATCAACATCAACGCATTGCGCAGCAGCACCCGATTACGCTGGTTGTAGCGCCACAACGCCAGCAACACGTTGGGCAGCACCATCAGCAAAGCCGTGCCCTGCGCCAACTGTTGGTCGAGGCCGAACAACACCCCGAGCGCAGGAATCGCTACCAGCCCGCCACCAATCCCGAACAGCCCACCCAGAGTACCCATGGCAGCGCCCAGCAACACGAACATCACGACTTCAATCACACCACGCCCCCAATCAACGAATGGCCAAATGCTACGCAGTCTTGCGCACAAGGCAAACTGTTACTTGAAGTGTCAGGCACCAAGCTGTCGCGCAGGCGGCTCACTGCTCCGCGCTATGCGCACGCTTGTCGTTGCCAGGTGGGCCGTCCTGCCTGCCAGGCGGGCGGAATTATCTGGCGCATTAAAGATCCGAGCACTAAATTAGCCACCTTTCTTCTCGCCTGAGGCCCTCGCCATTGAACTCCGATGACCGCTCGACTTCCGACGCTTCCGCGGACTGCGATGCGCTGCTGCTGGATAACCAGCTGTGCTTCGCGCTGTACTCGACCTCGCTGATGATGACCAAGGTCTACAAGCCGCTGCTTCAGGCATTGGGGCTGACTTATCCTCAGTATCTGGCGATGATGGTGCTCTGGGAGCGAGATGGTCTGACCGTCGGGGAAGTCAGCACGCGCCTGCTGACCGATCCAGGTTCGTTGACGCCGCTGCTCAAGCGTCTGGAAGGCGAAGGCTTCATCAGCCGTACCCGCAGCAAGGACGACGAACGCGTGGTTCTGCTCCATCTCACCGAACAGGGCCGCGCTTTGCAACGCAAGGCCCGAAGCGTGCCTGGCTGCATCCTCTCGGCCAGCGGCCTGGATCTGGAGAAACTGCGCGAGCTGCAAGGCCAGCTGACAGAGCTGCGCAGCAATCTTCACGACCATCTGTAAGGCCTGCGCACACGCCGCTTAAGCCCTCGAAAAGTTTTTCAAGAATTAGCTTGCGCGCAAACTATCTCTGAGCTACCTTTGCTTCGTACTTACTTAGCGCGCAAACATTTAGCGCGACAAATCACTACGAAGAGGATGGCATCATGAATACGCTCTATACCGCAGTTGCAACCGCTACCGGTGGCCGTGATGGTCGCGCCGTGTCCAGCGACAAGATTCTCGACGTCAAACTGGCGACTCCCAAAGAACTGGGCGGCGCAGGTGGTGAAGCGACCAACCCTGAGCAGCTGTTTGCCGCTGGTTACTCGGCCTGCTTCATTGGCGCTTTGAAGTTCGTTGCCGGTCAGAGCAAACGCAGCATTCCGGCGGACGCCTCGATCACCGCTCATGTCGGCATCGGCCAGATCCCCGGCGGCTTCGGTCTCGACATCGACCTGCACATCAATCTGCCCGGCCTGGAACAAGCCGACGCGCAGCAACTGGTCGACGCCGCGCATAAGGTCTGCCCGTACTCGAACGCCACTCGCGGCAACGTCGACGTACGCCTGCACGTGACCGTCTGAGCCGAAACGCCAGATCAATTGGTAGAAGCCCGCTTGCCCGCGTACAGCCTTACGCGGTGTGCCTGACACAGCGCATCGTATGTGTCGCGGGCAAGCGCGCTCCTACAGGCACAAAAAAGCCCGCAGCGATGCGGGCTTTTTGCGTAACGGGGTTACAGGACCATGCTTATTTAGCACGGCCTTTGTAGGAACCGCCTTCACGAGTGTCGATTTCGATCATGTCGCCGATTTCGATGAAGTCAGCAACGCTCAGCTCGGTGCCGTTCTTCAGTTTTGCAGGCTTCATGACCTTGCCCGACGTGTCGCCACGAGCGGAGCCTTCGGTGTAGTCGACCTGACGCACGATGGTGGTCGGCAGCTCTACGGAAACCAGACGGCCTTCGAAGAACACGGCTTCGCAGACGTCAGTCATGCCTTCTTCAACGAATGGCAGAACCGACTCGATGTCTTCAGCGTTCAGCTCGTACATGGTGTAGTCAGTGGTATCCATGAACGTGTAGGAATCGCCGCTGATGAAAGACAGGGTGGCTTCCTTGCGATCCAGGATCACGTCGTCCAGCTTGTCGTCAGCGCTGTACACGGTTTCAGTCTTGTAACCGGTCAGCAGGTTCTTCAGCTTGGTCTTCATGATCGCGCTGTTACGGCCCGACTTGGTGAATTCAGCCTTTTGAACCAACCAAGGGTCGTTGTCGATACGGATCACGGTACCGGGTTTCAGCTCTTTACCAGTTTTCATTGCATATATCCGAATTTGGATGGAATTAACCAAAGGCTCTGTACGAGAAATAGCCTGCACAGGCACTTTTCGTACAGAGCCTTACATCAAGGCCGCGTATCATAGCTAATTTCGGCAAAACTGTACCAGCGCCGTCGCGAGATCGGTTTGCAAGGCCAGTCGCTGACACCAGTCCCGGGCATGACGGTCGAGTTCGGGCCAGTGAACGTTCAGCGCCTGCCAGCTTGTGCCCAGTGGCTCTTGCGCGTTCCAGGCCTGCCAGAACCGGTTCAGATCTTCGACCGCCGCAGGCGACAGCCCAGCCAGATACAGATGCAGAAAGGCGTCGAGCTTCGGCAAATGCGCATCGTCTTCCTGCTGGTAGATGTGCCAGAGCATCGGCCGCGCGGCCCACTGCGCTCGAACGAATGAATCCTCGCCACGCACCACGTTGAAGTCGCAACTCCAGAGCAGGCGGTCGTAGTCCTGTTGACCGACGAACGGCAGCAGCTGCACCGTCAATGCCCCACGTCTTTGCGGTGCGCCCACGGCCAGCGGGTCCGCGCCCAGCCAGGCTTGAACGTCGCCGAGCACGCGGCCTTCAGGTACCAGCAGATGGGCTGGCTGAGGGCCTGTGGCGAGTGCATCCAGCCAACTGCCAAGCCCGGCGTTTTCATAAGCGAACAGCGAAATCAGTCGCGCGCCTTCCACAGCGCGCACCCCCAACTCTTCCAGCGCTTTGAGACGCGCCGACTTGTCCTGATCGAAGCGTTCGCGCTGTTCGATCAGGCCTTGTTCGCGTAACAGGCCGCCAGTCCCGGGCTGGAAACCCGGGAAGAAGAAGATTTTCTTGAGGCCGCTGGATTGCATCGACGGCAAACCATGACAGCCCGTGACCCAGTCTTCGGCGCTCAGGTAATCGAGGTTAAGCCACACAGGTCGCGGCGAGCAGTGCAGCATGGCGTCCGTGTACGCGGCAGGCAGCCTGCAGGCAAAAGCCTCCAGGACCACATCGGGCAAGCGCGTCTCTTGCCATACCGCGGGCCATGAACACACCTCCACTCCCGCATGCCATTGCTGCGCGGCGCTGGAATCCGCGCCAGGACACAGGCGCACGAAGGCTGACAGATCATCAATCCACAGACGCACGTTGAGCTGGTGCTCGGCGACCAGTTGGCGGGCCAGACGCCAGGTGACGCCGACGTCGCCGTAATTGTCCACGACGCTGCAAAAGATGTCCCAAGAGCGGTTCGTCCCGGCGCTTGTCATTCCCACTTCCCGAGTCTGGATAGGCAAAGCGCTGATTGTCCGTCAGAAGCAGCTGTTTCCACCAGTGTGGCGCTCTGTGACGGTGCTCACGGCCAAAGCTACGTAGCGACGGCCAGCCATGGCACAATCGCAGCATTCGCCCTCGTCAGGAACCCAGCCATGTCCTCCACCGAACGCCGCCGCGAACTCTATGTGTCTCTGAGACTGATCTTGTGCATTGCGCTGGGCATCTGGCTGGGCGCGGTCGCGGTCACGCTGACGGGCATGCTGATCTTCAAGAACCTGCCGTCGGCGCAGACTCAGGTGCTGGAAAATGCTGCCGCTCGGCTGAGCACGCCCCCGGCGCCTGCGGCTGCCGAGGAACCCGAAGGTGCAATGTTCCGCAAATACGAACAGAGCCTGCGCGAAAGCGAGGCGCGTCAGGCCCGTGAGCAGGCGCAGGAACAGCAGCAACGCAATTACAGCCGGTCGAAATGCGATTTCTGGATGCAGCAGGACCGCACCGCCCCCAGTGAAAAGAGCCGGGCCAGCATCAATGAGTACTGTGGTTGATATGAACAAGCCGGACATTCTGAAACTGATCGTCGCCAGGCTCGAAACTGACCTGGATATCGCCGAGCGCGCGGCACGTACCGCCTATGAAGCGGCCACCCACGAGGAAAACATTGCCGAGAACAAATACGACACGCTGGGCCTTGAAGCCTCGTATCTGGCAGCCGGCCAGGCCCGTCGCGTCGAAGAGATTCGACAGTCACTGGCGCTTTATCGCAAGTGGTCGCTTAAAGCGTTCGACGACTCACGAGGTATCCAGACCGGTGATCTGGTTTTCCTGGAATCCGTAGCGGGCACCACGCAATGCTTTTTTCTGGGCCCCGACGCGGCGGGTCTGAAGGTAGAGTGCGACGAAACGCCCATCACCGTCATCACCACGCGGGCACCCCTGGGGCAAAGCCTGGCCGGGAAGTTGGAGGGCGACGTCGTGGATATCCTGGTCAACGGTACCCGACAGCCTTTTGAAGTGGCGCACGTCCTGTGAGCGTCTGTTGTCTCCAGGGTTGATCGTCCACGGTTTTTGTGGGTAAGGTGGCCCGTCACTTCTACACTGCAACCGGGGCTGCATCGTATTACGCAAGGACTCAACCCAAGGAGATATTTCATGACAAACGTCATCGCTTTTCCTGACGCCCATGAACGTGATCGCCTGAAGTCCAGTGGAGATCCGGCGTTGAGGTATCTGAACAAGAAAGAGCGTCAGCTGATCGACCAGCTGCGTTCCACCAGCCATGCCGGGCGTCAGTACGTCTACGATTACGCGAACATCATGCACCTGTCTCGTCCGCTCCATCCGGACCCGGTGGATTGAACCCGCCGGTCCATCCAGACAGAAAGGCCGGCGTAGATACGCCGGCCTTTCATTTGCAGAGGCTTATGCAGGGGCTTAGCGCGTCAACGAATACACCAGAGCGGAAATCGCCACCAGCCCGGCCATTACCACAAAGACGTTCGACCACTGGCCTGCGTATTGACGCATGGCGGGCACCTTGCGGATGGCGTACATCGGCATCAGGAACAACAGCGCCGAAATTACCGGGCCGCCCAGCGTCTCGATCATCCCGAGGATGCTCGGGTTGAGCGTCGCCACGATCCAGCAGACGATCAGCATGAATGCCGAGGTCATGATGTTCAGCGAGCGTTGCCCGGGGCGTCGACCCGTTTTGATGACAAGCCCTTTCAGACCTTCGCTGGCGCCGATGTAATGGCCCAGGAATGACTTGGCAATCGCGACGAAGGCGATCAACGGCGCCACGAACGCGATGGTCGGGTTATTGAAGTGGTTGGCCAGGTAAGACAGAACCGAGACGTTCTGCGCCTTGGCTTCAGCCAGTTGCTCTGGCGATAAGGTCAGTACGCAGCTGAACACGAAGAACAGCACCATCACGACCATCAGGCCATGAGCCCGCGCCAGAATCTGCGAGCTGCGGACCTCTGCGTTGCGGCCATACAAGCGCTTCTGATCGACCGCGAATGCGGAAATGATCGGGGTATGGTTGAAAGAGAACACCATGACCGGGATCGCCAGCCACAAGGTCGGCAGAAACGACGAAGGCTCCGGCAGGGTTGTCGCGGTCGCCAGAATGCCGCCGGTCCAGTGCGGAACAAGGAACAGCGCCAGAAACAGCAGCGCGACGATAAAGGGATAAACCATCAGGCTCATCGCCTTGACGATCAGTCGCTCACCGAGACTTACCACGACCAGCAGACCGAAGATCAGCCCGAATGCCAACAGGGCACGTGGCGGCGCGGCAACGTGCAGCTGATGCTCAAGAAAGCTGGTCACCGTGTTGGTCAGCGCCACGCTGTAGATCAGCAGAATTGGAAAGATCGCGAAGAAGTACAGCAACGTGATCATGGCGCCGGCGCCTTTGCCGAAATGCTCCTCGACCACCTCGGTAATGTCCCCGCCGTCGCGTCCCGACAGAACGAACCGGGTCAGCCCGCGGTGCGCATAGAACGTCATGGGAAATGCGAGCAAGGCCAGGGCCAGCAATGGCCAGAAGCCACCGATGCCGGCATTGATCGGCAAGAACAACGTGCCGGCACCGATTGCAGTGCCGAATAGCCCGAGCATCCAGGTTGTGTCATTACGATTCCACGAGTCGAGGCTCGCGGGAGCTGCATCCAGACGTTCTACGACGCCATTGGCCTGATCATTCATCCGGTCTGGTCTCCGTGCCGGGTTACTTCAAGAAAGGAGCGGCGCGTCGAGAATCTCGGCAGTTCAGCGCCCTCCCAAAAACAGGGGCGCAATTGTCCGGGATTGAGCAAGGAAATCAAAGGGATATCAGACCGGCAGGCACCGCGCATGACACGCAGCCTGACCTGCCATGGGGCGCATTGCGGTTGACGCTGCCGGGAAGTTTCAGCGATCAACGAGAATCCTGACGTTCATTCCCAAATGAAAAAGACCGATCATGATCGGTCTTTTTTCAGTGGCTCGACGTGCGGTTATTCCAGTGAAAGTTTCTCGCGATTCTTGTCGAGAATGGCTTTACCAATTCCTTTTACTTCAATCAGTTCGTCGATGGAAGTGAACTGACCATTGTTCTCGCGATACGCCACAATAGCGTCTGCCTTGTTCTTTCCGATCCCGGTCAATTCCTTTTGCAGGGTCATTGCATCCGCCGTATTGAGATTGACTTTGCCCATCCCGTTTTCGAGAGTCGTGGAGCTCATGGCACCGTTCGGCAGTGCGGCGCCAGCTATAGGCGCCGCCGCTACAGGCTTGTCCACGGGCGCCGCGGTCACGGCCACGGAAGTACTGGTGAGCAGGGCAAACAACAGGGAGGAGAAAAACGTAGTTCGCATACATGAAGCTCCATAGCAGTTTAATAAGCAGCACTCCGAGTGCCGTCCTTACAAAACTAACTCAGCGAAGCGAACTGTCAACGAAGCAGAGCGTATCGACTTATGTCCCGTCGAAAACTTATATCGGCATGTAACTTCATGAGCACGATAGTGTGAACGAGTGTAACCGGACGGTTGCCCGAATCAGGGTTCACGCCGCCGCTCCTGATACATCCAGTCGACAATATCGCCTTCCGGCGAATAACCATTCACCGTTTCCCGAAGCAATTGACGAACGCCGTTGTAATCGTCCCGTTCAACGGCCTCCAGCAGCCGGCTCAGGCAGATTTTCAAGTCTTCCCACTGGAGGAAATCTTCGTGGGCACTCATGATCATCGGATGCTCTGTCGCCACCACGTTGTCGCCGATCAGCAGCTCTTCGTAGAGTTTTTCGCCGGGCCGCAGGCCGGTGAATTCAATCGAGATATCGCCGTGGGGGTTCTTTTCCGAGCGGATGCTGAGCCCTGACAGGTGAATCATCTTCTCCGCAAGCTCAACAATCCTGACCGGCTCGCCCATATCGAGCACGAACACATCCCCACCCTGCCCCATCGAGCCGGCCTGGATAACCAGTTGCGCGGCTTCGGGTATGGTCATGAAGTATCGGGTGATCTTCGGGTGCGTGACCGTCAACGGCCCGCCGGACTGAATCTGCTTGTGGAAGAGCGGGATCACCGAGCCGGACGAACCCAGCACGTTGCCGAAGCGGACCATGATGAAGCGGGTCTTGTTGACCTGATAAACGTTGGCCTTGTCGCCGAAAATCACTGGCGCTGTTTCGCGACTCAACGCCTGCAGGATGAGTTCGGCCAGACGTTTGGTACTGCCCATGACATTGGTCGGCCTGACCGCCTTGTCGGTGGAAATCAACACGAAGTTGGAAACACCTGCCTGCAGCGCCGCCTGAGCGGTGTTCAGGGTGCCGACCACGTTGTTGATCACGCCTTCGGCAATATTGTGCTCAACCATGGGCACATGTTTGTAAGCGGCGGCGTGGTAGACAGTGTCGACCTTCCAGGTCTTCATGATCGCCAGCAGCTTCGGATGATTACGCACCGAACCGAGAATGGGCAGCAGCTTGACCGAAAGCGCTTCGCGAGCGGCGCGATGTTCGAGTTCGGACAGGATGCTGTAGAGATTGAATTCGCTGTGATCGAACAACAGCAACTGAGTGGGCTTGAGCAGCAATATCTGGCGACACAGCTCCGAGCCGATGGAGCCGCCAGCGCCCGTCACCAGAACCGTCTGGCCTTTGATGCAATGCTCCAGCAGGTTCTCGCGAGCGGGCACGGAATCGCGCCCCAGAAGGTCGGCGATGTCGACTTCCTGCAGATCGTCGACCTTAACCCGTCCGGCCGCCAGATCCATGAAGCCGGGCACGCTGCGTACATGCAACGGAAAGCCTTCGAGGAAGCCAAGGATTTCTCGACGCCGTCCTCGCGATGATGACGGGATCGCCAGAAGAATCTCCTGAGCACCGGTTACGTCGATCATCTGCTGGATATGTTTGGGCTTGTAGACTTGCAGGCCGGATATAACCCGGTTGGAAATCGACTCATCATCATCGATGAAGGCTACCGGACGCATCAGCCGCCCCATTCGCAGGGCCGCTACCAGCTGGTTGCCGGCAGCACCGGCGCCGTATATCGCCACCTTGGGCAGACCATCGTCACGGTTGGCAAAGGGCACGTGCCGGGCAGCGGTGAACCAGTCCCCCAGAAAATACTGCCGCATCGCCAGACGCAGCCCGCCGATCATGACCAGGCTGAGCCACCAGTAATTGAACATGATGGAACGGGGAACAAGCTGCTGGTGGTTGCTGTACGCGTAAACCATGCAGCCCAGAATCAGCGCGGAAATGGTCACCGCTTTGATGATGGCGATAAGAGCATCGTTGCCGAAGTAGCGCATGACCGCACGATACATGCCGAAACGGATGAACAAGGGTATGGCGGCAATCGGCGCACAGATGAACAGCCAGGTGTGCTTTTCAAGCGGGTTGACCAGCTCTTCTATACCCAGCCGCACGACGAATGCCATCCACAGTGCAACCCAGACGAGGACGACGTCGGCCGCCACTTGCAGTATTCGCTTCTGCCGACGTGGCAACGCCAGCAACGCGGTTCGTAGCTTACTCATCACTCGGTAAAAGCTCCTCTACCGGCCCACTGTTCCGGGTACGTCCGATCCGCGTCATTCGCGCAAAACACATACAAAGTCTCAATTTATATGAAAACTCGTGGACTCGCGCAGTCAATTGCGTTCCAACTGACCGGCATCGAACCGGAACGCCAGCACCGTCAGCGGCAAATAGGCCACAAGAACGCCCGTCAAACCGTCCCCGCCCCACAGCGAAACCCACAGGGCAAGCGGAAACAGCCAGAAAATGTTGATCGCGCCCACTGCCAGTGTTACCGGCAAATGGCTGCCGAAACGGCGCGATGCGAACTGATAAGCGTGGCTGCGATGAGCCTCGTAGACCTTGTCGCCACGCAACAGCCTGCGGATCAGCGTGAATGTCGCATCCACCACGAACACTCCCAGCAGGATGAGCCAGGCCCAGAGCAGCTGAGAAGACACCCACGCCGCCTGCATCGACAGCACACCCAGCACGACGCCCAGAAACCCGCTGCCGGCGTCGCCCATGAATATCCGCGCAGGCGGGAAATTCCAGAACAGGAATCCGGACGCTGCCGCAGCGAGGAATACCGGGCTCCAGAGCAGATCATCGTGACCGCCGATGAAATAGATGATGCTGATGCCGGCACAGACCGTCACGGCTTCGACGCCCGCGATCCCGTCGATGCCGTCCATGAAGTTATAAAGATTGAGCATCCATACCAGATAGAACGCCGCGAGCACGTGGCCCAGAATTCCCGGATCGATGCTGTGGCCGAACATCGAGAGCGGCGCCAGCCCGCCAAGCCAGCCCAGCGCCCAGGCGGCAGCTACAAAATGCCCCAACAGTCGCCACCGCGCGGCGATGTGTCCATGGTCGTCCATGAAACCAATCAACGCGACCAACCCGCCCGTTCCGACCAAGGCGGCGAGCGCGGAAGCGGAGAGCTTGCCAGCGCTCGCCAGGGCAAGCATTGCGAGGAGAAAAGCGACCACGATGGCAACGCCGCCGCCACGAGGCGTTGGTACGGAGTGCGAGCTGCGCGCATTGGGAATATCCATCAGGCTTTTGGCCAATGCATATTTGCGAATACCGCCAGTCAGCACGAGCGACAGAACCGCCACGGCAATGATCGACAAACCTTCAAGCATGGGTTTTATGGTCCAGATAATGCCGCGCGGTTTTTTCCATGGCCTCTTCGACGCTGACGGGTGGAGTCCAGCCGAGCAATGTACGGGTCTTGGAGATATCGACCTGCAATGAGCCGCACAGTCGCCGAGAAACGTTTTTCCTGCCGAGCAAAGCTGCCGCGCCATTCAATGCCCACATGGGGACAGGCAGCAAACGAGCCGGCTTGCCCAGCGCCGCAGCCATGAGCCTCAGGAGTTCGGTGGTCGAGACGTCTCGACCATCGCTCACCAGAAAAGTCTGATTCGCCGCTGCCGGGTGAGCCAGGCACGTCGCGATCAGGTCCACAAGGTTGTCGAGCGCCACCAGGCTGCGGCGATTATCGATAGCCCCGAGTGGCAGCGGAACGCCTTTCTCAAGCCAGCGCATCATGTTCAGGAAGTTAGCCTTGACCCCGGGTCCGTACACCAGCACGGGGCGGATAATGACCACCTCCATGCCCGTGCCAATTGCCAACTGGCGTAGCCCCTCTTCGGCCCTGAGCTTCGATACCCCGTATGGGTCTTGCGGCTGGGCAGGTGCGTCAGCGGTATAAGCGCTGCCCGGCGCCGTACCTTCGCCGTTCACCTTGATGGAGCTGATGAATATGAAACGCTTTACACCAGCGGCCGCCGCTTGTTCGGCAAGGCGAAGGGTGCCCAGAACATTGGCCTGCTGGTACTCGAACGCAGGATCGCTGGCTGATTCGTTCAAGACATGAACGCGCGCTGCGGCGTGAATGATAACGTCCAGCCCGTTTGTGAATGCACCCCATTGGGTGTCGGGCGTCAGCGCCCCGACGGTGACTACCTCCACCCGCCCTTGGGGTGCCTCATAGTTGTTACGGACAGCAAGACGTAATGCGGAGCCAGTCGTATCGAGCAAATGGCGCACAACAGCGTCACCAACAAATCCCGTTGCACCCGTTATTCCTATCAATGCAACCTGGCTGCTCATGCCCGGACATCCTGCCCAAAGATCGGAAATAGTACGTGAGCAACATTTTTTATCAACTGAATTCTCGGCGGTTTGTTAAATCAGGCTTACATGAAGCAATGCTCATGATCCCGAAAAATGTCCGTTAAACCGCGAGCACAGGTCCGATCATCACAGTCAGGGAATTATCAATTCCAGATCAAAGCGCGCCAGCGAATACTTGCGCTGCAATACTTGCCCCAATATCTTTTTTGCCTGGGTCTCGCCATGTACAAGTCTGATTTGCCGGGGCCATTCGGCCATACGGGTAACGAAGTTGACCAGCCCTTCCTGATCGGCGTGCGCCGAATAACCTGATACTGTCTCGACCCCCGCCCGGATCTCATAGCGCTGCCGATCGAGTTCGACATATCCGCCTGTAGGGCCATGCGCCTGTATGGCGGCACCGGGCGTGCCTTTCGCCTGATAGCCTACGAATAATACGTTATGACGCGCATCGCCGAGCATGGCCTTGAGGTAGTTGACGATCCGCCCGCCGGCGCACATGCCGTTGCCTGCAATGACCACGGCCGGACGCAGGGTGCTGGACAGGTAATTGACTGTGCGCAGATGCTGATCATGGCTGTCGATTGTGATCAACTGCCTGAAATCCAGAGGCTTGCGCCCGGCGTCGATCCGCTTTCGCGCCTCGACATCCCAGTAGTCGGCGAACGATTGATAGGTGCTGGTGAACCGGGCGGCCAACGGTGAATCAAGAATGATGGGAAGCTGCGGCCAGTCAACAGGCGCATCGCCGCTCGGCGCCCGGGCCGGCTCCAGGCTGTCTGGCGCATTCAGCATTGCCTTGCGCTGGAGAATATCTTCCAGTTCGTACAGCAGCTCTTGCGTCCGCCCGATACTGAATGCCGGAATCAGTACCGTGCCGTTGTCTTCAAGTGCCCTGTCGATGGCCTGTTCCAGCCGCAGATGCCGGGACTTACGGTCGTAGTGAACGCGGTCCCCGTACGTGCTCTCCAGCACCAGGATGTCGGCCCGCTCAGGTGGCTTGGGATTGGGAAGCATCGGCGTATGACCGGCCCCCAGATCTCCCGAGAAGACAATGCGTTCACTGCGCCCTTCAGTCGGATATTCAAGATGGCACTCGACATACGCGGAGCCCAGAATGTGACCTGCCCGCTGCAGACGTACTTTGCAGGTCAGCGTCTCGGTGGTAACGAGACTGAACCAGTGATCGAATGGCAGGGCAATCACCCTGTTCCGGATGGCGTGCAGATCGTCGGCGACGCGTCGTGGATCGTGGCCGAACTCGAACTTCAGCGCGTCTTCGATGACAAGAGGTAACAGATGAGCCGACGGCTCACTGCACAGGATCGGGCCTTTATAGCCGCTGGCCAGCAACGCGGGCAGGCGTCCGGCATGGTCGTTGTGAACATGGGTCAGAATGACAGCCCTGATCTCGCCGGGATCGAAGCCCAGGCCCTCCACCTGACGAGTACCGGCGCTGTCCTGCCTGGAACCGCAATCGACCAACAGACTGTTTGAAGCTTCCATGCGCAGTTGGTGACAAGAGCCTGTAACGCTCTTCACTGCTCCGTGGTGGATTATTTCAGGGTACGACATCCAGTTCATTCCTTTACCAGCGCTACGACCGCAAATACTTTGGCGCTCGGTGTTTATTGCCAATCACACGAGCGCGGGCATTCTGCATCGACTGGCGAAACTTTCAAGCGAGGGAATAAAGGGATGAACGGGATCTGAAAGATTATCTATTTCCGCGAATATCGAGAGAGCCGCGCAAATCAAGGCTTTCCTTGGAAGCAGAATTTAGACTTACAGCAGTGGCAGCAAAGTCCAACTCTATGCGTCGACTTTTCCTACAGAAGCGTTAGCAAAAGAATAACTAGCGGGAAGTATATTCGTACGCTTGCCCACGCTTTTTCCTAGCGTCGGACACGTGACAGGCTGTGCGTCAGGCACGCTTCAAACCCGCTCCATCCAGGTTGGTAACACGTGGCATTACCTGTCGGATGATCAGACCGTACGGACGACGCCTTTTACACGTTTTTTGCGCTGGCTTGCGATCCACGCAAACACCGGGCCGATCAACATTCCGACCAATAGTGCAACAACGACCGGTACGGCTACAGACATTTCGGGCGCTGACCAACCAAGGAAGGTCAAGGCGACGGGCTGCCGGTTCTCCAGCATGAATGCCGCGGTCAGGATGACGACAACCATCGCCACGACGACCAGCAGGATGCGTTTAAGAATGCGCATTTATACGTCCTTGGAAGCGGCTCACATGCCCTCTTCTTCTTCGTTGACCCGGTCCCGCAGTTCCTTGCCAGGCTTGAAGTGCGGAACGAATTTACCGTCCAGGCTGACCGATTGACCGGTTTTAGGGTTACGCCCGACACGTGGTGCACGGTAGTGCAGGGAAAAGCTGCCAAAGCCCCGTATTTCTATACGGTCGCCTGTTGCCAGACACTGAGACATTTGTTCAAGCATGGTCTTGATGGCCAACTCGACATCCTTGGATGAGAGCAGCCCTTGATGGGTGACAATTCGTTCGATCAACTCCGACTTCGTCATATTTTTCCCTTCTTTTTCAAGCAGCTAGGTCAGCGCTTCGAAGGTTGTAGCATGACCGGAAGATTTTGAACAGCCCATCTATTGACTTATGTGAAGTGATGGCAACCGGACTCGAATTCATGACGGCAGACTGGCCGCGCCACCACTACCTGTCCGCTGGAGTTTTTAACCCCGTTCTCAAAGGCCCTGACGAGCCGCTGAGCTGCAACGCAGCCAATGCCGCCTATGGAGGTCGCGCTGACGTCGCCTGCTCTTGAGCGGAATTGCAGGCACAAAAAAGGGCGACCGAAGTCGCCCTTTTTCAGTGGAAAGCAGAACTTAGTTCTGTTTTTCCATTTGCGCACGCAGCAGGTCACCAATGGTGGTTGGACCAGTGCTTTCAGCAGCTTCAGGCTTGCTACGCAGGCTCTGGATAGCTTCTTTCTCGTCTTCAACGTCTTTCGACTTGATGGACAGGCTGATTACGCGGCTCTTGCGGTCAACGCTGATGATCTTGGCTTCGATCTCTTCGCCTTCCTTCAGAACGTTACGCGCGTCTTCAACGCGGTCACGGCTGATTTCGGAAGCCTTGAGGGTCGCTTCGATGTCGTCGGCCAGGGTGATGATAGCGCCCTTGGCATCAACTTCCTTGACGGTACCGCGAACGATAGCGCCTTTGTCATTGACAGTGACGTACTCGGAGAACGGATCGCTTTCCAGCTGCTTGATACCCAGCGAGATACGCTCACGCTCTGGATCAACAGACAGGATCACGGTGTCAAGCTCGTCGCCCTTCTTGAAACGACGTACGGCTTCTTCGCCCACTTCGTTCCAGGAGATGTCGGACAGGTGAACCAGACCGTCGATGCCGCCGTCCAGACCAATGAAGATACCGAAATCGGTGATCGACTTGATGGTGCCGGAGATCTTGTCGCCCTTGTTGAACTGACCGGAGAAGTCTTCCCACGGGTTCGACTTGCACTGCTTGATGCCCAGGGAGATACGACGACGCTCTTCGTCGATATCCAGAACCATGACTTCCACTTCGTCGCCAACCTGAACGACTTTCGAAGGGTGGATGTTCTTGTTGGTCCAGTCCATTTCGGAAACGTGTACCAGGCCTTCCACGCCTTCTTCCAGCTCTGCGAAGCAGCCGTAGTCGGTCAGGTTGGTGACGCGCGCGGTTACGCGAGTGCCTTCCGGGTAACGAGCCTTGATAGCAACCCATGGGTCTTCGCCCAGTTGCTTCAGACCCAGAGAAACACGATTGCGCTCGCGATCGTACTTCAGGACCTTCACATCGATCTCATCGCCAACATTGACGATTTCCGATGGATGCTTGATGCGCTTCCAGGCCATGTCGGTGATGTGCAGCAGGCCATCGACGCCACCCAGATCGACGAATGCGCCGTAATCGGTGAGGTTCTTGACGATACCCTTGACCTGTTGGCCTTCCTGCAGGGATTCCAGCAGAGCTTCGCGCTCGGCACTGTTCTCGGCTTCCAGGACACTGCGACGGGAAACGACAACGTTGTTGCGCTTCTGGTCCAGCTTGATGACCTTGAATTCGAGCTCTTTGCCTTCCAGGTGAGTAGTGTCACGCACAGGGCGGACGTCAACCAGAGAACCAGGCAGGAACGCACGGATGCCGTTAACGTCGACAGTGAAGCCGCCTTTAACCTTACCGTTGATAACGCCCTTGACCACTTCTTCAGCTGCGAAAGCCGCTTCCAGAACGATCCAGCACTCTGCACGCTTGGCTTTTTCGCGGGACAGCTTGGTTTCGCCAAAGCCGTCTTCGACCGCGTCCAGCGCAACGTGGACTTCATCGCCAATCTTGATGGTCAGTTCGCCAGCATCGTTGTGGAACTGTTCCAGCGGGATGAGGCCTTCAGACTTCAGACCAGCGTGAACGGTGACCCAACCAGCCTGGTAATCGATATCGACGATGATCGCGGTGATGATCGAACCAGCCTGAAGGTTAAGGGTCTTTAGGCTTTCTTCGAAAAGTTCAGCAAAGCTTTCGCTCATTTTAATTCCTGTTGATAAGGGCGAAGAATACGCCCATCTGCCACGCTCCAGACAACGTGGGTTTCGTTCATATGAAAGGAAGCCTGCGGGACTATGTCTGGTCTCCCGCACGCTTCCTGATCATCCGGCAATATCGCGTAGCGCGACTTCGCTCAGGATGCGTTGCAACACCTGCTCGATGGACAATTCCGTGGAATCCAGCTGTATGGCGTCGTGCGCCGGCTTGAGCGGAGCTACCGCTCGCTGGGTGTCACGCTCATCGCGTGCACTTATCTCATCTAGCAGACTCGACAGACTAACATCATCGCCCTTGGCCTTCAACTGCAAGTAACGGCGGCGTGCACGTTCCTCGGCGCTGGCGGTCAGAAAGATCTTCAATGGTGCATCCGGGAATACCACGGTGCCCATGTCGCGACCGTCGGCCACCAGCCCCGGTTCTTCCTGAAAAGCCCGCTGGCGCTGCAGCAGGGCATCACGTACCGCGGGCAATGAAGCCACCTGGGAAGCGCCGCTGCCAACCTTCTCGTTGCGGATGGCGTTGGTCACATCCTCGCCTTCGAGGATGATGCGTTGCCCTTGCCCCGCCGACGCCGCCTCGAACTGGACGTCGAGATGCGCGGCCAGCAGCTTGAGCGCTTCTTCATTGGTCAGGTCCACGCCGTGATTGCTCGCGGCGAAGGCCAGCAGGCGGTAAAGGGCGCCGGAGTCGAGCAGGCACCAGCCCAGGTGGACAGCCAACAGACCGGCGACGGTGCCTTTGCCTGAACCGCTTGGTCCGTCGATGGTGATAACGGGTGCTTTGATTTTCACTTTTGAACCTCTTGCGCTACACGCATGCCGACTTGAGCGCACAGCGCCAGGAAATTAGGGAACGATGTGGCGACATTCGCGCAATCGTGGATGCGAATCGGTGCCGACGCCCGCAGGGACGCAACACTGAAAGCCATGGCAATACGATGATCGCCGCGAGCGTCTAGTTCACCACCGCCAAGGGAACCACCTTCAATAATGATGCCGTCCGCGGTGGGTTCAACCTTGATGCCCAGGGATCGCAGACCTTCCGCCATGGCCTGGACACGGTCCAGGTCCTTGACCCGCAGCTCCTGGGCGCCATGCACAATGGTACGCCCACTGGCACAGGCCGCAGCAATAAAGAGCACCGGAAATTCATCGATCGCCAATGGCACCAGGTGCGGCGGAATCTCGATGCCTTCGAGTGGTGCATGACTCACGCGCAGATCGGCAACCGGCTCGCCGCCAACTTCGCGCACGTTCAGCTGGACAATATCGGCGCCCATGAGACGCAGAATATCGATAACACCGGTACGCGTGGGGTTCACTCCGACATGTTCGAGCAGCAGCTCGGAGCCTTCAGTGATGGACGCCGCCACCATGAAGAAGGCCGCCGAAGAAATATCCGCCGGCACCTGAATGCGGGTCGCGACAAGCGGATGCCCGGCCTCGATGGCCACGCAATTGCCATGGGTCGCCAGCGGATAGCCGAAGCCGTGCAGCATGCGCTCGGTATGATCACGAGTCATGGCGGGTTCGGTCACCGTGGTCTGGCCTTGGGCATACAACCCGGCCAGCAGCAGGGCGGACTTCACCTGCGCACTGGCCATCGGAATGACATGCGCCGCGCCTTTCAACCGTTTTCCACCGCGAATCACCAGAGGTGGATGCCCTTCAGCGCCGGTTTCGATCACCGCGCCCATCTGGCGCAACGGCTCGACTACCCGCTCCATCGAACGACGGGACAGCGACGCGCTACCGGTCAGGGTGCTGTCGAAGTTCTGCCCGGCCAGCAGGCCTGCCAGCAACCGCATGGTCGTGCCGGAATTTCCCAGATAGATCGGGCCGGGCGCGGACTTGAGCCCACGCAGACCCACGCCATGAATGGTCACTCGCCCATGATGAGGCCCTTCGATGACGACACCCATGTCGCGGAAAGCCTGCAAGGTCGCCAGCGCGTCCTCGCCTTCCAGAAAACCTTCGATTTCGGTGGTGCCCTCGGCCAGAGAGCCAAGCATGACCGAGCGGTGCGAGATGGATTTGTCACCCGGCACGCGAATGCTACCGCTGACGCTGCCACCGGGTCCGGCCTCGAAAGTCATGCGCTCGACGTCCTTCGTCTCCACATAGGCACGACGCGCCAGGATCTTGCCAAAATGTTCGCGCGCCATTCGCGCACGGGTAAACACACCCAGCAACTGGTGACCATCGCCCGCGTCTACAGCGTCGCGCAGCGCATCGAGATCGCTGCGGTAGGTGTCGAGCGTGCGCAACACCGCCTCGCGATTGGCAAGGAAGATGTCATGCCACATCACCGGATCGCTGCCGGCGATGCGGGTGAAATCGCGAAAACCGCCCGCCGCATACCTGAAGATTTCCAGGTTTTCGTTACGCTTGGCCAGAGAATCCACCAGCCCGAATGCCAGCAAATGCGGCAGATGGCTGGTCGCGGCGAGCACTTCGTCATGCCGTTCGACCTGCATGTGCTCCACATCCGCCCCCAGCGCAGACCACAGGCGATTGACCAGCAGCAGAGCCGCCGGATCGGTTTCTTCCACCGGTGTCAGGATCACTTTGTGGCGGCGGAACAGGCCGGCATTGGACGCCTCCACGCCACTTTGTTCGGAACCGGCAATCGGATGCCCGGGCACGAAGCGCGGCGGCATGCGACCGAACGCCTGTCGCGCTGCCCGTACCACATTGCCCTTGGCGCTACCGACATCAGTCAGCACGGCATCGCCGAGGTCCAGCCGGGCCAGCAGCGCGAGCATGCGCTCCATCGCCAGAATCGGCACGGCCAGCTGTATGACATCGGCACCCTGGCAGGCCACGGCCAGATCCTCTTCACAGCGATCCACAACACCCAGCTCGACCGCCAGCTGGCGAGACCGAGCGTCCAGATCGACACCGACCACTTCGCGGCACAGTCCGCTTTCTCGAACACCTTTGGCGAACGATCCGCCAATAAGGCCGAGCCCCACGACCACAAGGCGCCCCATGATCGGTTCGACTGATTGCACTGCCATGACATCAACCACGAGCCAGAACCCGGCTCAATGCTTCCAGAAAACGACTGTTTTCCTGAGGCTGACCAATGCTGACACGCAGGTGGTCGGGCATGCCGTAGCCACCGACCGGGCGTACGATCACACCTTCACGCAACAACCCTTCGTAGACCGGAGCCGCGTTGCGTCCCACATCGACCGCGAGGAAGTTGGCTCTGGACGGAATCCAGCTCAGCCCCAGCTCGCGCAGGCCGGTTTCCAGCTGCTGCATGCCCGCCTCGTTCAGCCGACGGCTCTGCTCGACATAGTCCACATCGTCCAGCGCAGCGCACGCTGCCGCCAGCGCGAGGCTGTTGACGTTGAACGGCTGACGAACCCGATTGAGTACGTCCGCAACCGCCGGCGACGACAGACCGTAGCCCACGCGCAGCGACGCCAGGCCATAAGCCTTGGAGAAAGTCCGCGATACCAGCAGGTTCGGGTAGGCGGCCAGGTAATCCAGGCCATCAGGCAGTTCCTCGCCCTCGGCGTATTCGATATAGGCTTCATCCAGCACGACCAGAACGTGCTCGGGCACCGCGGCGAGAAACTCGGCCAGTGCTTGCGGCCCGAACCAGGTCCCGGTCGGATTGTTCGGGTTGGCGATGAATACCACGCGGGTCTGGCTGTCGATTGCCCGCAGCATTGCCGGCAGATCGTGGCCCCATTCCCGGGCGGGCGTAACGCGGGCTTGCGCACCCACGGCCTGGGTGACGATCGGGTAGATAGCGAATGCGAACTCACTGAACACCGCATTCAAGCCGGGGGCGAGCCAGGCTCGGGCCACCAGTTCGAGAATGTCGTTGGAACCGTTGCCCAATGTCACCTGGTCCGGCTGCACGCGGCAGCGCTCGGCAAGCCGCTGCTTGAGGGCGAAACCGTTGCCGTCCGGATACCGCGTCAGCTCGGCCAGCTCCTGGCGTATGGCGGCCAGCGCCCTGGGGCTGGCACCCAGCGGGTTTTCGTTACTGGCAAGCTTGATGATGCTTGCCGGGTCCAGATCAAACTCTCGCGCCAGTTCGTCCACAGGCTTTCCCGGAACGTAAGGCGAGAGTTTTTGCACGCCCGGCAGCGCCAGGGCGAGAAAATCGCTGCTCATGTGTCGCCTCTTCAGAGAACCGCTTTAGGGTAGGAACCCAGCACCTTGAGCGCTACCGCTTCCTGGCTGATTTTCTCCAGCACGGCCTTGACCAGCGGATCGCGGTGGTGCCCTACGAAGTCGATGAAGAATACGTAGGTCCATTTGCCGCTACGCGAAGGACGGGTCTCGATACGCGTGAGGTCCAGACCGTTTTCGTGGAACGGCACCAGCAGTTCGTGCAGCGCGCCCGGCTTGTTGCTCATGGACACGATGATCGAAGTCTTGTCGTCGCCAGTCGGTGGAACCTCCTGGTTACCAATGATCAGGAACCGTGTGGAGTTGTCCGGGCGATCCTCGATCTTTTCCGCCAGACGCGTCAGACCGTAGAGACCGGCCGCCATGTCACCGGCGATGGCGGCGGAGTTCCACTCGCCCTTGACGCGCTTGGCCGCCTCGGCGTTGCTGGCGACCGCGATGCGTTCGACGTTCGGGTAATGAGCGTCCAGCCACTTGCGGCATTGCGCGAGCGACTGAGCGTGGGAATAAATGCGACTGATGCTTTGCGTCTTGGTGTTTTCACCGACCAGCAAATGGTGGTGAATGCGCAGCTCCACCTCGCCGCAGATGACCATGTCGTGCTCAAGGAAGCTGTCGAGCGTATGGTTTACCGCGCCTTCGGTGGAGTTCTCCACCGGGACCACGCCGAAATTCACCGCACCGGCCACCACTTCACGGAACACCTCATCGATGGCCGCCATGGGCAGACTGATCACCGCATTGCCGAAGTGTTTCATGGCCGCCGCCTGGGTGAAGGTCCCCTCGGGGCCCAGATAGGCCACTTTCAGGGGCTGTTCGAGAGCCAGGCACGACGACATGATTTCGCGGAACAACCGCGCCATTTCCTCGTTGCTCAAAGGGCCGCGGTTGCGCTCCATCACGCGCTTGAGCACCTGGGCTTCACGCTCCGGACGATAGAACACAGGCACTTCGCCTTCCGCCAGCGACGCCATTTTCACGCGCGCCACTTCCTGCGCGCAGCGGGCGCGCTCACTGATCAGCTCCAGAACCTTTTCATCCAGGCTGTCGATACGGACGCGTAGCGCCTTGAGTTCCTGCTCGGACATCAGCCGTGCTCCTTCTCGAAGTCTTTCATGTAGGCAACCAGCGCATTGACCGCGCCGAGGTCGACGGCATTGTAGATGGAAGCGCGCATGCCGCCGACGGAACGATGGCCTTTAAGGTTGAGCAGACCATTGGCGTCGGCACCGGCCAGGAACGGCTTGTCCAGGCGGTCATCGGCCAGACGGAACGGGACGTTCATCCACGAACGGTCTGATTTGTTGATGGGGTTGCTGTACAGGCCGCTGGCGTCGATGTAGTCATACAGCGTGCGCTGCTTGATTTCGTTACGCTTGCCGATGGCCTCGACACCGCCCTGTTCCTTGAGCCATTCGAAGACCAGACCGGACAGGTACCAGGCCAGGGTCGGCGGCGTGTTGTACATCGAACCGTTGTCGGCGGCGACCTTGTAGTTGAGCATCGTCGGACACAGCGAACGCGCACGGCCCAGCAGATCCTCGCGGATAATCACCACCACAACGCCGCTGGGGCCGATGTTCTTCTGCGCGCCGGCGTAGATCATCCCGAACCGCGAGATATCGACAGGACGCGACAGGATGTCCGAAGACATGTCCGCGACCAGCGGCACGTCGCCGGTTTCCGGAATCCAGTTGAATTCCAGACCGCCAATTGTTTCGTTTGGTGCGTAGTGAACGTAGGCGGCGTCCTGGCTCAGCTTCCACTCATTCTGACCGGGAATTGCAAAATAATCGTAAGGCTTGGCGCTGGCAGCCACGTTGATGGCGCCATAACGGGAAGCTTCTTCGATTGCCTTCTGCGACCAGATGCCGGTGTCGATGTAGTCGGCCTTGCCGTTTTCAGGCAGCAGGTTCAGAGGAATCTGGGCGAACTGCTGGCTCGCGCCGCCTTGCAGGAACAGCACTTTGTAATTCGAGGGAATGGAAAGCAGATCGCGGAAATCCTGCTCGGCCTTGGTGGCAATCGAAACGAACTCGTCGCTGCGATGGCTCATCTCCATGACCGACAGACCTTTGCCATGCCAGTCCAGCAGCTCCGCCTGGGCGCGCAGCAGAACAGCTTCAGGGAGCGCAGCAGGACCTGCGCAGAAGTTAAAGGCTCGCTTGCTCATATCCACTCTCTTCAATTGCGTTGGGTCTGTACGCGCTGCGTTCATCGGGGCCGGCCTGAGCGGGCTTGCGTCATACGCAGCCCAGGACAACCTCGTCAATCTGGATTCGGCGTGCAACCGGCCGAATGTCGCAAGGGCTGCACCCGCTCGAAAGCCATGTATGCACTTTCAAACGAGCCAGCCCTTACCCGGTTTACGTTATTGCTCAGCCCTGCGATTCGTCGTCGTTCGGCGCGGCGTCGGCCTGCAGATCGTCGGTCGCATCGTCAGCGGAAGCGGCGTCGTCCAGCGCCTCTTCACCGTCCAGAGGCTCTTCGCCTTCCAGAGCTTCGCCGTCGAGCAACTCGCCTTCCACTTCGGACGGCTCCTGAACACGCTCCAGACCAACCAGCTTCTCGTCGGCGGCCAGCTTGATGAGGGTTACGCCCTGAGTGTTACGGCCCAGGCTCGACACCTCGTCGACACGGGTACGAACCAGTGTGCCTTGGTCGGAAATCAGCATGATTTCCTCACCGTCGAGCACCTGAACAGCGCCGACCAGACGACCGTTACGCTCGTTGCTGACCATGGCGATAACGCCCTGGCCGCCACGCTTGTACTCAGGGAATTCGGAAATGGCGGTGCGCTTGCCATAACCACGTTCCGATGCGGTGAGGATCTGGCTGCCTTCTTCCGGAATCAGCATGGAAATCAGCTTCTGCCCTTCCGGCAGACGCATGCCGCGCACGCCACGGGCCGTACGGCCCATCGCACGCACATCGGATTCCTTGAAGCGCGTGACCTTGCCGCCGTCGGAGAACAGCATGATTTCCTGTTCGCCATCGGTGATCGCAGCGGAAATCAGGATGTCGCCTTCGTCCAGCTCCAGCGCGATCAGGCCTACGCTGCGTTGACGACTGAAGGCCGCCAGCGGAGTTTTCTTGACCGTACCGTTGGCGGTCGACATGAAGATGAACGGCGCCTTCTTCTTGTCCGCAGCCTTGATACGGGCCTTGCGCTCTTCTTCGCTTTCGTCGCTGTTAGCGTCGTCGATGTCGATGGCGTCGACATCTTCTTCCTCGGCCTGACGCTTCATGGCTTCGAGGTCGACCGGCAGCATGGTGGTGATGTACTCACCTTCGCTCAGCGGCAGCAGGTTGACCAGCGGACGACCACGAGCGGCGCGCGAGGCTTCGGGGATTTCATAAGTCTTGAGCCAGTACACCTTGCCCTTGCTGGAGAACATCAGCAGCGTGGTGTGGCTGTTGGCGACCAGCAGGTGAGCGATGTAATCCTCATCCTTGACGCCAGTGGCGGACTTGCCTTTACCGCCACGGCGCTGAGCCTGGTAAACCGCCAGCGGCTGGGTCTTGGCATAGCCACCATGGGAAATGGTCACTACCCGCTCTTCTTCGGTGATCAGATCGCCGAGGGTCAGGTCCAGACGCGCATCGAGAATCTCGGTGCGACGCGGATCGCCGTATTCGGCGCGAATCAGCTCCAGCTCTTCGCGAATCACTTCCATCAGGCGCGTGGCGCTGTTGAGGATGCGGATCAGCTCGCCGATCTGGGTCAGGATTTCCTGGTATTCGCCCAGCAGCTTCTCGTGCTCAAGGCCGGTCAGACGGTGCAGACGCAGTTCCAGAATGGCCTGAGCCTGTTCCGGCGACAGGAAATACTTGCCGTCACGCAGCCCGTATTGCGGGTCGAGGTTTTCCGGGCGGCAGGAATCGGCGCCGGCACGCTCGACCATCTCCACCACGGCGCTTGATTCCCATGGTGTCTTGATCAGGCCTTCTTTGGCCTCGGCAGGAGTCGGCGACGCCTTGATCAGCGCGATGACCGGATCGATGTTCGACAGCGCGACAGCCTGACCTTCGAGGATATGGCCACGCTCGCGGGCCTTGCGCAGCTCGAACACGGTACGGCGGGTGACAACTTCACGACGGTGGCGGACGAAGGCTTCGAGCAGATCCTTGAGATTGAGAATCCGCGGACGGCCGTCGATCAGCGCAACGATGTTGATGCCGAAGACGCTCTGCAGCTGGGTCTGGGCATAGAGGTTGTTGAGAATGACCTCCGGAACTTCGCCGCGACGCAACTCGATGACCACGCGCATGCCGTCCTTGTCGGACTCGTCACGCAGCTCGGTGATGCCTTCGAGCTTCTTCTCTTTCACCAGCTCGGCGATCTTTTCGATCAGACGCGCCTTGTTCAACTGGTAAGGCAGTTCGGTGATGACGATCTGCTGACGACCGCCGACCTTGTCGATGTCTTCGACGATGGAACGCGCACGCATATAGATGCGGCCGCGACCGGTCCGGTAAGCCTCGATGATGCCGGCACGACCGTTGATGATGGCGGCGGTCGGGAAATCAGGGCCGGGAATGTATTGCATCAGCTCATCGACCGACAGCTCCGGGTTGTCGATCAGCGCCAGACAGCCGTCGATGACTTCGCCCAGGTTGTGCGGCGGAATGTTGGTCGCCATGCCCACGGCGATACCGCTGGAGCCGTTGACGAGCAGATTGGGGATACGGGTCGGCATGACGCCGGGGATCATCTCGGTGCCGTCGTAGTTCGGCACCCAGTCCACGGTTTCCTTGTGCAGGTCTGCCAGCAGCTCGTGGGCCAGCTTGGTCATGCGCACTTCGGTGTATCGCATGGCCGCGGCATTGTCGCCGTCGACCGAACCGAAGTTGCCCTGACCGTCGACCAGCAGATAGCGCAGCGAGAATGGCTGGGCCATACGCACGATCGTGTCGTAGACCGCGGTGTCGCCGTGCGGGTGATACTTACCGATCACGTCACCAACCACACGGGCGGATTTCTTGTACGGCTTGTTCCAGTCGTTGCCCAGCTCGCTCATCGCATACAACACGCGCCGATGCACGGGCTTCAAGCCATCGCGCGCATCCGGCAGCGCTCGCCCGACGATCACGCTCATCGCGTAGTCGAGATAGGACTGCTTCAGCTCGTCTTCGATATTGACCGGGAGGATTTCTTTGGCCAGTTCGCCCATGAGAAGCCTGATTCCTTTTTCTGGTGAAACCTCGTGCATCCATTCGGGATGGGCGAGGCTCGTCGATGCCGGCGGAGGCCAGGCAACGACTTACGACAAATCAACGAGTTAAGGCACGGATCTGCGCAGTAAGGGCGGCTACAGATAGCGTCCCTGGAAACCGCCGGATGTTACCACAATCGCCGACACGCTCACATCCTTTGCAAGCGCTGAAAACGAGCCGGGTACGCACAACTCGTCTGATACGGGCTCACAGGCCCGCGCAGCTGCATGAGCCTTGCGGACCAGCCGGTGCGCACGCCGGTCAGTGGTCGATCAATGAAGGTGCTTGCGACTCATCAACTGAGCCATTTTGGCGCTGTCGGGCCGCTCGACGATGCCCTTTTCGGTAACGATGGCGTCGATCAGGTCAGCCGGCGTCACGTCGAACACCGGATTGAAGGCATCCACGCCAGCGCCCACGCTCTGACCATCAATATCGAGCAGCTCGCGACCGTCACGCTCTTCGAGAACGATGTCATCGCCAGTGGCGGTTTCCATATCGATGGTTGAACTCGGCGCCACGACCATGAAGCGCACGCCGTGATGCATGGCCGCGACCGCCAGTTGATACGTGCCGATCTTGTTGGCCACATCGCCGTTGGCGGTAATCCGGTCGGCACCGACGATCACCCAGCTGACGCCCTTGGTGCGCATCAGGTGCGCGGCGGCTGAATCGGCATTGACGGTCACCGGTACGCCTTCGCTGGCCAGTTCCCATGCGGTCAGACGCGAACCCTGCAGCCAGGGACGGGTTTCATCGGCGTAGACACGCTCGATCATGCCTTCAAGGTGAGCGGCACGAATCACGCCCAGTGCCGTGCCGAAACCGCCGGTGGCCAGCGCGCCGGTATTGCAGTGCGTCAGGATGATCTGCAGATTGCCCTGATGCTTGCGGATCAGATCCGCGCCGAGCTGAGCCATGGTCAGATTGGCTTCCCGGTCGCTCAGGTGAATCGCGGCGGCCTCGGCCTGCAGCGCCTGCAACGGGTCTTCGCCCTGCTTGAGACGCTGCAGCCGGTCACGCATGCGATTGAGCGCCCATGACAGGTTGACGCCGGTCGGACGCGCAGCGGCCAGTACGGCGAAATCCTTGTCGAGCGCAGCGCGCCAGTCACCGCCCGCCGCGATCCGGGCTCGCGCGCCGAGCACCAGGCCGTAGGCCGCGCTGATGCCGATGGCCGGCGCGCCGCGCACGACCATTGTGCGAATCGCTTCAGCCACACCGGCCGCGCTGGTATAGGGTTGCCAGATCTCCTCGAAGGGCAGTACACGTTGATCCAGTAGATAGAGAGCGTCATCCCGCCAATCGATGGCCTTCACTTTTTCCGCAGCCAACAGTCGATCGCGCATCGCCCACTCCATACTCAAAATCCAAGCCCGGGATCAAAAGCGGCAGATTATAGCGAGCCGACCGTCAAGACGCTCGGGTATACTTCGCCATCACCGTACCAAGCCCTGGATGCTGCCACATGCCGAACGCCACCGCTCCGCTTGATCTTCTGCTCCTGCCCGGCTGGCTGGTGCCGGTCGAGCCCGCAGGCGTCGTTCTCAAGGATCACGGCCTGGGCATTCGCGACGGCTGCATCGTTTATATCGGCCCCAGGGCCGAGGCTCTCAAGCAAGACGCACGCCAGGTACAGGAACTGCCGGGCATGCTGCTCAGCCCTGGCCTGATCAACGCGCACGGTCACGCCGCCATGAGCCTGTTTCGCGGCCTGGCGGACGACCTCCCGCTGATGACCTGGCTGCACAAGCATATCTGGCCGGCCGAGAGCCAATGGGTCAACGAGGACTTCGTGCGCGACGGCACGGACCTGGCCATCGCCGAGCAACTCAAGGGCGGCATTACCTGTTTTTCGGACATGTACTTTTACCCCAAGGTCGCCGCGGACCGGGTTCACAGCAGCGGGATGCGCGCACAGATCAGCGTGCCGGTGCTCGACTTCCCGATCCCCGGCGCGCGCAATACCGATGAAGCGCTGCATAACGGCGTCGAGCTGTTCAACGACCTGCTCCATCACCCGCGCATCACCGTCGCATTCGGTCCCCACGCGCCCTACACGGTCAGCGACGAAAACCTGGAGCGGGTGCGCGTGATCGCCGACGAGCTGGACGCCATGATCCAGATGCATGTGCATGAAACGGCGTCCGAGGTGGAGCAATCCGTGGAGCAGTTGCGGGAAAGGCCTCTGGCTCGTCTGCACCGCCTCGGCATGCTCGGCCCACGCTTCCAGGCTGTGCACATGACCCAGATCAGCGATGAAGACCTGACGCTGTTGGTAGAAAGCAACTCCAGTGTGATCCATTGCCCGGAATCCAACCTCAAGCTGGCCAGCGGCTTCTGCCCGGTCGAACGCTTGTGGCAGGCCGGCGTGAACGTGGCGGTGGGCACCGACGGCGCGGCCAGCAACAACGATCTGGACCTGCTCGGCGAAACCCGCACCGCAGCGTTGCTGGCCAAGGCGGTCGCCGGATCGGCCGCGGCGCTGGACGCGCACCGGGCGTTGCGCATGGCGACCCTCAACGGCGCACGCGCGCTGGGCATCCAGGCGACCACCGGGTCGCTGGAAGTCGGCAAGGCTGCGGACATGGTTGCATTCGACCTGTCCGGGCTGGCCCAGCAACCCATCTACGACCCTGTGTCCCAGCTTATATACGCCACCGGCCGCGACTGCGTCCGCCATGTCTGGGTGGCGGGCAAGCAACTGCTCGACGATCGCCGCCTGACCTGCATGGACGAGCACGCCCTGCGCGATACCGCAATCGCCTGGGGCCGGAAGATCGCCGATGAGCCGCGCAATACGCAATAAACCGAATACTTGACGGCCTGGCTTGTCGTAGCCAGGCCGACCACAGCGAATTTTGAGTTAAGAGGGAAACCCATGAGCAACGTCGATCGCGCAGAAATCGCCAAATTCGAGGCACTGGCTCACCGTTGGTGGGACCGGGAAAGCGAATTCAAACCCTTGCACGAGATCAATCCGCTGCGCGTCAACTGGATCGATGAGCGCGTCAGCCTTGCCGGCAAGACGGTGCTCGATGTCGGCTGCGGTGGCGGCATCCTCAGTGAGGCCATGGCGCTTCGCGGCGCGACCGTGACCGGCATCGACATGGGCGAGGCTCCGCTTGCCGTGGCGCAGCTGCATCAGCTGGAATCGGGCGTAAGCGTCGAATATCGGCAGATCACCGCCGAGGACATGGCCGAGGAAATGCCCGCCCGGTTCGACGTGGTCACTTGCCTCGAAATGCTCGAACACGTCCCGGATCCATCGTCGGTGATTCGCGCCTGCTACCGCATGGTCAAACCTGGCGGCCAGGTGTTTTTCTCGACCATCAACCGCAACCCCAAGGCCTACATGTTTGCCATCGTCGGCGCCGAGTACATCCTCGGATTGCTGCCGCGCGGCACGCACGACTTCAAGAAATTCATCCGCCCTTCCGAGCTGGGCGCCTGGAGCCGTGAAGCGGGCCTGCAGGTCAAGGACATCATCGGTCTGACCTACAACCCGCTGACCAAGCATTACAAACTGGCCACGGATGTCGACGTCAACTACATGATTCAGACCCTGCGAGAGGCGTAACCCATGCGTTTGAGAGCGGTTTTATTCGATATGGACGGCACTCTGCTCGATACCGCGCCGGACTTCATCGCCATTGCCCAGGCAATGCTCGCCGACCGCGGCTTTCCGGCCGTTGCCGACAAGCTGATCCGGGATGAAATTTCCGGCGGCGCCAGGGCGATGGTCTCGGCGGCCTTCGCCATGTCACCGACAGAACCGGAGTTCGAGGCGCTGCGGCTGGAATTCCTTGAACGTTATCAACAAGGCTGCGCCGTCCACAGCCGCCTGTTCGATGGCATGGAAGCCCTCTTGGCCGACATCGAAAAGGCCGGGCTGATCTGGGGCGTGGTGACCAACAAGCCGGTGCGCTTTGCCCAGCCGATCATGGAGCAGCTGGGCCTGGCAGAACGCTCGGCGCTGTTGATCTGTCCTGATCACGTTACCCGCAGCAAACCGGACCCCGAGCCGCTGATCCTGGCCTGCAACATGTTGAAGCTGGACCCGGCCAGCGTGCTGTTCGTAGGCGACGACCTGCGTGACATCGAGTCCGGCCGCGACGCCGGGACCAAGACCGCCGCGGTGCGCTACGGCTACATCCATCCCAACGACAACCCCGAGCACTGGGGCGCGGACGTGGTCGTCGACCATCCGCTGGAGTTGCGCAAAGTGCTGGATAACGCGCTTTGCAGCTGCTGAGCCTTTTACGGATCGAGGTCACACATGTTTGATTACACCGCTCGCCCCGACCTGCTCGAAGGCCGGATCATTCTGGTTACCGGCGCCGGTCGCGGCATCGGCGCGGCGGCCGCGAAAACCTACGCGGCCCACGGCGCAACCGTACTGCTGCTGGGCAAGACCGAAGCCAATCTGACCGAGGTCTACGACGAGATCGAAGCAGCCGGCCATCCGCAGCCCGTGGTCATTCCGTTCAATCTGGAAACTGCGCAGCCTCATCAGTACGACGAACTGGCGGCGCTGATCGAGAACGAGTTCGGTCGCCTGGACGGCCTGCTGCACAACGCGTCGATCATCGGCCCGCGTACCCCGCTGGAACAGCTGACCGGCGAGAGTTTCATGCGCGTGATGCACGTGAACGTCAATGCGATGTTCATGCTCACCCAGGCGCTGCTGCCGCTGCTGAAGCAGTCGCAGGACGCTTCGGTGGTGTTCACCTCCAGCAGCGTCGGCCGCAAGGGCCGCGCTTATTGGGGCGCATACGGTGTCTCGAAATTTGCCACCGAAGGCCTGATGCAGACGCTGGCGGACGAGATGAAGGACGTCTCGACTGTGCGCTCCAACAGCATCAACCCCGGCGGCACCCGCACCAGCATGCGCGCCCAGGCTTACCCCGCCGAAAACCCGCTGGATAACCCGGCTCCCGAAGAGATCATGCCGGTGTACCTGTACCTGATGGGCCCGGACAGCCAAGGCGTAAACGGCCAGGCGCTCAACGCGCAGTAAGCCCCGCAACAGCCCTGCCATCCGAGCGCGAGCGACGGTGGCAAGGGCATTTCGAACAGCCAGCGCCAGACCCTGGCTCTACTCGTTGATGTTTAATCTCGCTGCACGAATGAACCGAATGACTGTGCTCCGCTCTAACCCTGCCATGTCAGCAATGAACTGCTGAGGAGCGAAGTGATGAGTTCTCCGACCCATACCCAGGCCATAGATTTCGACACCGCCAAGTTGCAGCACCTGGGCTTTCAGAATCGGCCCAACGTCGCGCTGCAGCCCATGACGTTGCCGCAGCTCGCCCAGCAACTTGGTCTGCAATTGCAGACCAGTCTGGAAGCCGATCGCATCCTGGAAATCTTCTTTCAGGGTGTTCAGCGGCTGCTGCCGCTGAGCGGGCTGGTGTACTGGCATGTCGACAGCGACCTGCTGTTGCGCATGGGCCAGAGCGCCTTGGAACGCACCAGTTTTCAGCTGCGCCACGAAGGCGAGAGCATCGGCGAACTGCAGTTCGAGCGAGACGAACCTTTCGACGCTCTGGAGCTGGGCAAACTGGAAACGCTGCTGGCCTGCCTGTTGTACCCGCTGCGCAATGCCCTGCTGTACCGCGTTGCGACCCAAAGCGCGCTGCGCGATCCGCTGACCGGAACCGGTAACCGGATCGCCATGGATCAGAGTCTGGCTCGCGAGATCGCCGTCACACGTCGCAACAAGGCGCCGCTTTCGGTGCTGATGGTCGACGTTGACCACTTCAAGCACGTCAACGATGACTACGGCCATTACACCGGGGACGAGGTGCTCAAAGCCATTGCTCAGGGCCTGAAGAGCCAGTTGCGCAATATCGACCGGGTGTTCCGCTACGGCGGTGAAGAGTTCGTGGTGCTGTTGACCGACACCGATCGCGAGACCGCGGTTCAGATCGGCGAGCGCCTGCGCTCGACCGTTCTGGGGCTCGCCTTCCCGCACCTCGCGCCGTCTCTGACCATGTCCATCAGTCTGGGCTGTTCGACGCTGATGGCAGGTGAAACCGCGGACAGTCTGGTGCAGCGCGCGGACAGCGCCCTTTACGTCGCTAAACGCGAAGGACGCAATCGGCTGGTACTGGCCCGCGAGACTTGATCAGCTCGCGGTTTCCGCGATGCGCTCGCGGGCCGGTTTGGCCTTATCCAGTTGCAGACAGCGTTCCAGAAACAGATACATGTAGTCGTAGCTCTTGGTGATGGCCTGGCGCAGCTCGGCCTGCAAGTGAGCGTCAGGGTTGTTGCCGACCAGCGTGCAGATGATTTCCAGCGCTTCCCAAGGGTGAGCATCGTCATACTGCGCATGCATCTTGAGCCACTTCATCGCACGCTTGCGGTTCTCTTCCCCAAATGCCTCGGCATAGACGCCCGTCGAACACACCAGCGCCGCCCATTCTCCGGTCGCTCCTTCTATCGCATAGTTGGTGGCGGCCATTGCCACGGCCAGCGAGTCGCTGGAACTGGTCTGCCAGCACCAGTGGCTGAGCGCGTGCAGCTCCGGCGCGACGTGCTGGGCCTGCAAGTCCTCAAGCGTCACCCCGTGGGCTTCGCACCAGTTCAGCCAGTAGTCGGCATGATTGAGCTCGACACGGATGTTGCGCATCAGCCAGCGGCGCGCCATGTCTTCGCCCGGATGGCGCCCGAAGCGGGTCTTGGTCAGGTTCTTGGCCATATACACCGCGAACTGTTCGACTACGGGCCAGCCACCAATCAGATAATGACGCATGATCTTCGGGCTCAGCCGTGCATCACGCATGTTCTGATAAAGCTCGTGTTCGACCACTCGTGCCTTCGCGGCGCTGCAATCCTTGATCAGCTGTTGCGCCCAGGCCGGGTAACTCCCGGCCTCCATGAGCGGACCGGTTCTCTCGAAAGTGTCGATCACTGTGCGGCTCCTTATGAGGTGGTATCGATTACAGGGTTGTTCCCGATGCGCTCGCCAGCAGCGCGCGCACGGACGGGCGGTGTGTAAAGGCTCTCGCAGGTCAGCATTTCCGGGCGCCCGATCAGGTAACCCTGGGCGTAATCCACGCCGATTTCCTTGAGTTCGACTTCAATCTGTTCGGTTTCCACGAATTCGGCGATGGTGCGCTTGCCCATGACGTGCCCGATGTTATTGATGACCTGAACCATGGCGCGGTTGACCGGGTTATCGAGCATGTCCTTGACGAAGCTGCCATCGATCTTGAGAAAGTCGACCGGCAAGTGTTTCAGATAAGCGAAGGAAGACATGCCCGAACAGAAGTCATCCAGGGAAAACCAGCAGCCCAACGCCTTGAGCTCCTCGATGAAGCGAATGGCGCTGCTCAGATCGGCAATGGCGCTGGTCTCGGTGATTTCAAAACAGATCATGGAGGGCGCAACGTCGAACGTGCGGAACTGAAGCTTCAGGTACTCGAGAAACGCGTCATCGCCGATGCTCGACCCGGACAGGTTGATGGCGCAAAGCGCCTGTGGCCGGCCCCGGCGCGCTCCGGCGGCGCATTGTCCGATGAGTTTAAAGACGTTCCTGACTACCCAACGGTCAAGCGTGGTCATCAGCCCATAGCGCTCGGCGGCGGGTATGAAACTGTCGGGCGAGATCATCCGCCCTGATTCATCCCGCAACCGCAGAAGAATCTCGATGTGTCGCATTCCGTCGTCTTCATCCTGATTCAATGCCGCGATTTCCTGTGCGTACAGACAGAAGCGATTTTCGTCCAGGGCCACGTGCAGACGCTGGATCCAGGCCATCTCGTCGGAACGCGTGGAGAGTTCCGAATCGTCGGCATGGTAGACCTGAATCCGGTTGCGTCCCTTTTCCTTGGCCATGTAGCAGGCCATGTCGGCGGCGCGCAATGAGGCTTCGAGCGTGAGCGCCGCAGCCCCCAGATGCACCAGGCCGATACTGACGGTAGTCACGAAAGGCCGTCCTTTCCACACAAAATGCAGATCCTGCACCAGCTGCCGCAACGTTTCGGCTATGGCATGAGCTTCGGTGGCGGGACAATCCACCAGCAGAATGCCGAACTCGTCACCTCCCAGACGCGCCAGGGTGTCCCCTTCTCGCAAGTTTGCCGGCAGCACAGTGCACAAGTGGCGCAGCAGCTCATCGCCCGCGCCATGACCGCTGGTGTCGTTAACCAGTTTGAACTGATCAATATCGAGAAACATCAGACAGTGCTGTCCAGGCTCGGACGCACTGGTATTGAGCACTTGCTCCAGGCGCGACTCGAATTCGCTGCGGTTGACCAGACCGGTCAGCGGGTCATGGGCAGCCTGCCAGGACAGACTGGCAAGGTATTGGCGTTCCTGGGTCATGTCATGCAGCACGAGCACCGCGCCACATATCGCTCCATCGGAATAGATCGGCGTGCCCACCAGATGGACCGACACCGTACTCCCGTCGAGGCGCTGGATCAGCTTGTTGTCGGCACTTCCACGCCTGAGCCGACCAGCCAGAATGTGCTCGATCAACGCCGAGCTGTCGCGCCGGTCGTTTTCGTCGAGCAGGTTGAAGAGTGCCGCAAGGGGCAAGCCGCTGGCCTGACCGGACTTCCAGTGGGTCAGGCTTTCGGCTGCGGGGTTCATGTAGACGATGGTGCCTTCGACATCGGTGGTGATAACGCCGTCGCCGATGGATTCAAGCGTGATCTGCGCCCTTTCGCGCTCCACCTGCAGGGCGCGGGCGTAAACACGTCGCTGGGCGAGTAGCATGTGGACCCGCAAAATGGCCAGCAGGATGAGCACCACCGCCGTCAGCAGGTTGACGATGATCAGCAGGCGCAGAATGAATCTCGAACCTTCGCCAAGCGCTTCACTGAAGGCGCGGGCCGCGGGGGTGACTGCCTCGTTGATGGCGTTGATACGTTGTCGCCATTGCTGGGTTTCCGTGGCGTTGCCGCCACCCTCGCCTATTCGCTGATGGATATGTGCGGCGAGCCGGTCGAGCTGATCCAGGTATCCGTCGCCGACAGTCCACCAGTAGATCGCTTTGCGCATGTAGCTGAAGTCGCGAAAGTTACGGTACATCCAGATGATTCCGGACACGTCGTCCGGGTGGGTGCCGCCTTGAAGGATCGCGTTGCGTGCGTCGGCCACAGCGGGCTGGGCACGATCCAGCGCTTCGCGTACCACGTGCCCGCTCTTGGGGATTGCCAGCGCCTGCTGATACTTGAAGTAATCTTCCTCGTCACGATCGAGCGCGTAGCGGTTCAGATAATGGATAGCGTCCTTCTGCCCTTTGGACCAGAGGCTCTCGCCGGCCACGTAGCTGCGCACGACCGAGAGCGTGTACAAACTCATGCACCCCAGCAGGGCCTGGAAAAGTGCGACCACGATGAAAGGCCATACGATGCCCATCAACCGGCGCTTCGGAAGAGTCCGCGGGTGCTTCATGGATTCAGATCACCACCTGCCTGAATGGTCGTCCCTGACGAGAGACTAGGCTAAATCCATCGAAGACGGCGGGTGATTTTCTCGTATTTGATACAAACGCCCGCGAACAGGGCGTGCAACGCCGTTCAGATCTGCTGCAAATGCCCGTACAGTTTGGCGTACAGGCCACCTTCGGCGATCAACTGCTGATGGTCGCCGTCTTCGGCGATGCTTCCGCCGTCGAAGACCAGCACCCGATCAGCCTGCTTAACCGCGGACAGGCGATGGGCAATGATCAGGGTGGTCCGGCTGCGCAGGAATCGAGCCAGCGCCTGATGCAGGTTGTACTCGGTGGCGGCGTCGAGCGCCGAAGTTGCCTCGTCGAGAATCACTACCTTTGGATCGGCCAGGACCATGCGCGCGATAGCGAGCCGCTGACGCTGCCCACCCGACAACCGCACACCGGAACGCCCGACGACGCTGTCCAGCCCATCAGGCAGCTCGCGAATGGTCTGTTCGAGCTGGGCAACTTCCAGAGCGGCCCAGCAGGCTTCATCGCTGCAGTCACGGCCCATGGTGAGGTTGGCCCGCACGCTGTCGTTGAACAGCGCGGGATGCTGCAGCACCACCGCAACATGCTCGCGCACCCGCTCAAGACCGATGTCCTGCAAGCTGGCACCGCCAAAACGGATGACACCGGTGCGGGCGGTGTACAGCCCCAGCAACAGCTGCACCAGCGTACTTTTGCCGCCGCCGCTCGCACCAACGATGGCCACTTTTTCGCCCGGCGCGATGGACAGATTCAACTGATCGAGCACCAGATCCTCGCCGTAGCCGAAGGTCAGACCTCGCACCTCGATGCCGACCGTGTCCCGGCCCTGGAACGGATCGACCGTCCCGGGGTATTGCGGCTCGTCGTCGCGGGCCAGCAATTCGTTGATGCGCGTGAGTGCACCGCCGGCCGCGTAATAGGCGTATTGCAGATTAAGCAGGGTTTCCACCGGCGCCATCATGAACCAGAGGTAACTGAACACAGCCAGCATCTGACCGATGCTGAGGTCCGAGAACAACACGGTGAGCATGGCCGCCGCGCGAAAAATGTCGATGCCGAACTGAAAGAGCAATCCGCTGGCGCGTCCCGAGGCGTCGCTTTTCCACTGCGAGTTGACGGAGTAGTCCCGCACTTCACGGGCCCGCAACCCGAGTCTGCCCAGGAAATAACCCTGGCGATTGCTCGCCCGTACTTCCTGGATGGCCTCCAGTGTTTCACTCAGCGCCTGCGTGAAACGCGACGTGCTGTCGTTCTCAAGCTTCTTGAGGTGCTTGACCCGCTTGCCGAGCTTCACGGTGGCAAAGATCACCAGCGGGTTGAAGAGCATGATTAGCAGCGCGAGCTTCCAGTGCATCCACATCAGCACCCCTGCCGTACCGGCGATGGTCAGGGTGGCGACCAGAAAGCGGCTGAGGGTTTCCCCGACGAACTTGTCCAGCGTCTCCAGATCAGTGACCAGGTGGGTCGTGACCATTCCGCTGCCCAGGCTTTCGTATTCGCCCAGAGAAATCCGTTTCAGACGCTCGATCAGACGCAGACGGATCCGGTAGACGATGTCCTTGGCCAGTCGCGCGAACAACCGCGCCTGCAAGACGTTGAACAGCAGCGCCGCGGCGCGCAGCACCAGGGTCAGGAACAGCATCAGGCCGATATAGCCTGCCGCCTGCTGCCAGGCGCCCGGCAGGAAATTGTTCATGATCCTGAGCGCCGCATCGCCACGACCCAGCAGTACTTCGTCGACCAGAAGCGGCAGCAGCAACGGGATGGGAACGCTGCAGAAGGTCGCCAGTACCGCCACGCCATTGGCGATCCACAGCGACTTCTTGTGGCGCAATGCAAGCCTGCGGATTTCAGCCCAGCTCAGAGCGTCGGCGCGCGCTCGGGGTGATGACTGCCGGGCACCGTTGGCTTCATTACGCACTGGCGCCGCGCTCCAGCCAGCGGCCGAGCAGCGGTGAAAGCGCACTCAGGGGCTGGTAGCCGTTGGTCAGCAGCGCCAGCTGCCCGTTCCGCTCGGCCAGCAAGGTGGGAAAGCCGGCAATTCCCAGACCCCGTGCCCAGCTGAAATCGGCGGCGGTCGCCGCTTGCTGCTCGGTGCTCTCGAACGCCCGGGCAAACTCGGCGCGGTTCAGGCCGACCTGCACGGCCAGTTCCGCCAGCACCGCAGGGCATGTGACGTCCAGACCGTCGCAATAGAAGCCGCGCTGAATCAGCTTCACCAACTCCCATGCGCAATCGGGGTCCAGATGCCGCGCGCAGGCCACCGCCAGACAGGCAGGCGTGGTGTCGTAGACGAAACCGTTGGGCAACGCGCCGTCAAAACGAAACGGCTGACCGGTGGCCTCTTCGACCGCCTGCCAGTGATCGAGTATGTAGCCGCGTGTGGCCGGCTCCAGCGCCGCGCTACCGGAGCGCAGCCCGCCCATTACCAGATGCAACCGAACGTCAACCGCCCGAGCCTGTTGAACCAGCGCGTCGGCGACCGGCGCAAAGCCCCAGCACCACGAGCACATCGGGTCCATTACATAGATCAGGCGGGATGACATGGCTCAGGCCTCGGACGGCAGACGGTAGTTACGACCGATCGGGTGCGGCTGATTGCGGGCCTTGGCCAGTTCGATCTGCTTCTGCCGGTCGATGGCGCTGCGGCGAGTCTTCTCGCTCAGCGAATCCCAGCAGTGCGGGCAACTGATGCCAGGCGTGTAGTGTTCGCTGGCGCGGTCGTCGGCGCTGATCGGGGTGCGACAGGCATGACATTGATCGTAGTCGCCTTCGGTCAGGTCGTGGCGCACGGTAACGCGGTTATCGAAAACAAAGCATTCGCCCTTCCAGCGGCTTTGTTCCTGAGGCACTTCTTCCAGGTATTTGAGAATGCCGCCCTTGAGGTGATAGACCTCTTCGAAGCCCTCGCCCAGCATGTAGCTTGAGGCTTTCTCACAACGGATGCCGCCGGTGCAGAACATCGCGACCTTCTTGTGTACGGCAGGGTCGAAGTGGCTCTTGATGTACTCGGGGAATTCGCGAAAGCTCGTGGTCTTGGGATCGATGGCGCCTTCGAAGGTGCCGATGGACACTTCGTAATCGTTACGGGTGTCGATCAACAGGACTTCCGGATCAGCGATCAGGTCGTTCCAGTCCTTGGGCTCGATGTAGGTGCCGACGTTCTTGTTCGGGTCCACGCCGTCGACGCCCAGGGTAACGATCTCTTTCTTGAGCTTGACCTTGGTGCGGTAGAACGGCTGCTCGTCGCAATACGATTCCTTGTGATCGATGTCGATCATTCGCGGATCGTTGCGCAGCCAGGCCAATAGCCCGTCGATGCCTTCGCGGCTGCCCGAAACGGTCCCGTTGATGCCTTCTTCGGCGATCAGCAGAGTGCCCTTGATGCCGTTGGCGATCATGGCCTGCAACAGCGGTTCACGCAGTTCCACGTAATCGCTGAGGGTGACGAACTTGTATAGCGCAGCCACGACGATCGGCTGAGTCATCGACGTTTGAGTCATGTATCTCTCCAGGTGGCGACCCTCGCAAAGGGCCTACCGGACTAAAAATTCTTGATGAAAAACGCACCGGCCAGGCGGCGCGGTGCGGATTCTAGCAAAAACCGGAGTCTTGCAGGCAGTGCGGACGCAGTGCCGGATGCTGATCTGGATCAATCGAAAGACATGGCGCCCTGGCACAGGCCGGAGCGCAGGCTTGTGCCAGGGCGAAGGCAGGCCTCAGTGGCCGCCCGCGCAGGTCGGCGAGGCAGGCGCCGCGCCGGTTCTGGCCCATTCCTCAGGGGTGTAGGTGTGAAGAGCCAGCGCGTGGAACTCACCCATCAGACCGCCCAGAATGCCGTAGACCTTCTGGTGGCGCTTGACCGAGTTGAGCCCTTCGAACTGCGCGCTGACAAGGATGGCCTTGTAGTGCGTCTGCTCGCCACGGCTGTGCATGTGGCTCTCATCGAGCACTTCCAGATGTTCAGGCTGAAGCAGCGCAAGCGCCGACTCGATTCGTTGTTGCATGCTCATATCAAGGCTTCTTGTATCAAGGCTTTTTGGCTGGCGCCGCGGCGGCAGGCTTGCCAGGTTCAAGCTCGGCAGTCATATCGGCCAGCAGCTTGTTGACGACCGGAACGGCGCTTTCCAGTTTGCCCTGGGTCAGCTGGGCCGACTGTTGAGCCAGTTCGGGCATTTTAGTCATGACTTTCTTGCCCAGTGGAGACTGGTAGAACACGACCAGATCTTTCAACTCGCTTTCAGTAAAGTTGGCGGTGTAGAGCTTGACCATGTCCGGCTTGAGCTTGTTCCAGCCAATGGCTTGGTCGAGCGCGGTGTTGGCCTTGGCCTGATAGGTTTCCAGCAACGCCTTCTTCGAAGCAGGCGCCTTGGTTTCAGCGAAACGCTGAGCGAACATCTGCTGGACTTGCGCGTAGACTGGAGCGCCCAGCCGGTCGGCATTGGCAAGCTTGAGGAAGGTTTCGGCACTCGCATTGTGACTGGCGGTGTCGGCAAGAACCTGACCACTGGCGCAAACCAGTGCGACCGCTGTACAGATGGCACGAAGACGGGTCATCGAGTTTCCTTATCTAGCTGGCGAGGCATTACCTCTGGGCCGACCATTCTGCGCCCATGATTGCCACAGGCTCAACCCCCCGGTCGCCCAGCGGTTAAAAACCAATCGGCGGGAACCCTGCCCGACCAAGGGCACCTAAACTTTCTCTGCCCCACGCAATGACCTTAAAGGAGTAAGTACAGTGACTCGCACAGAAACCGACAGCATTGGCCCAATCGAAGTCCCGGAAGACGCGTATTGGGGTGCCCAGACCCAGCGCTCACTGATCAACTTCGCAATCGGCGACCAGCATATGCCGCTGCCGGTTCTGCATGCCCTGACGCTCATCAAGAAAGCGGCTGCCAGGGTCAATAACCGTAACGGCGACCTGCCGGCAGACGTCGCGCGCCTGATTGAACAGGCGGCTGACGAAGTCCTGGATGGTCAGCACGACACACAGTTTCCGCTGGTCGTCTGGCAGACCGGCAGCGGCACCCAGAGCAACATGAACGTCAACGAAGTGATTGCCGGGCGGGCCAACGAGCTGGCCGGCCAAGGGCGCGGCGGCAAGACACCGGTGCATCCCAACGACCATGTCAATCGCTCGCAGAGTTCCAACGACTGCTTCCCTACCGCCATGCATATCGCCACGGCGCAGGCGGTCAAGGAGCAACTGCTGCCGGCGATTGCCGAGCTGTCCAACGGGCTGGCCGAGCAGTCGGCGCGCCACATGCAACTGGTCAAGACTGGCCGCACCCACATGATGGATGCCACGCCAATCACCTTCGGCCAGGAGCTCTCGGGGTTTGTCGCGCAGCTGGATTATGCCGAAAAGGCGATCCGCGCGGCCCTTCCCGCAGTGTTTGAACTCGCCCAGGGTGGCACCGCGGTGGGTACCGGTCTGAACTCGCCCAATGGCTTCGCCGAGGCAATTGCCGCGGAACTGGCCGCGTTGTCCGGCCTGCCGTTCGTGACAGCGCCCAACAAATTCGCCGCACTGGCCGGGCATGAGCCGCTGACCGCGCTGTCCGGTGCGCTCAAGACGCTGGCCGTGGCGCTGATGAAAATTGCCAACGACCTGCGCTTGCTGGGTTCGGGACCACGAGCCGGGCTGGCGGAAGTCCGTCTGCCCGCCAACGAACCTGGCAGTTCGATCATGCCCGGCAAGGTCAACCCGACCCAGTGCGAAGCCCTGTCGATGCTGGCCTGCCAGGTGCTGGGCAACGACGTGACCGTCGGTTTCGCCGCCAGTCAGGGTCATCTGCAGCTGAACGTGTACAAGCCGGTAATCATCCATAACATTCTGCAATCGATCCGGCTGCTGGCCGACGGCTGCCGTAACTTCAACGAACATTGCGTTGCCGGCATGGAGCCCGATGCCGAGAAGATGGCCGAGCATCTGGAGCGCGGCTTGATGCTGGTGACCGCGCTCAACCCGCACATCGGCTACGACAAGGCTGCGCAGATCGCCAAGAAGGCCTATACCGAAGGCCTGACGCTGCGCGAAGCGGCGCTGGCGCTGGGTCACCTGACCGACGAACAGTTCGACGCCTGGGTTCGCCCGGAAAAAATGCTTGAGGCGGGCAGCAATGGCTGATTCCGTAAGTGGCGCCACGCCACTTGAAGGCAGCGGCAAACGCATCCTGATGGTCTATGGCACGCCCAAGGCCGTCAGTTTCTGTCACGCATTGGCAGACGCGTACGCACAAGGCGCGCGAGGCGAAGGCCATGTGGTGCGAACGTTGAAACTGGGCGAGCTGGAATTCGATCCGGTGCTGCACCACGGCTATGAACAGAGCCAGAACCTCGAACATGACCTGCTCGAAGCCCAGCGGCAAATCCACTGGGCCGAGCATCTTGTGCTGGTCTATCCGGTCTGGTGGGGCGGCGTGCCAGCGTTGCTCAGCGGGTTTCTGGACCGGGTGCTGATGCCGGGCTTCGCCTTCAAGGTTCACGGGCGTAGACATGCCGCAAATGAACTGCTCAAAGGCCGAACCGCCGAACTGCTGGCCACGCTGGATACCTCGCCGCGCTATTTCCGCTGGGTGTACGGCGCGCCCGCGCATCGGCAGATGACCCGCAGCGTGCTTGCATTCTGCGGCATCAAGGTCAAACGCCTCACCGAATTCGCACCCGTGCAGACGTCGACCGAGGAACAGCGCCAGCAGTGGCTGCACAAGGCCCAGCAACTCGGCCGCCGCTGACAACCGCAACGCGCCTGGCGTCAGCCACGGTCGTGATTGCGCCGGTAGGTTTCGTCGCCCATTGCTTGAATCTGACCTTCGATCAGCGCATCGAAGGGACGCAACAGCGCGTCGAACGATGCCGGAGCTTCCAGCGTCCGCAAGGCATGGACCACCGCTTCAAGGGTGGACAACGCGTCCGCCGCGGGCGCCTTGCGCAGGCGATAGCGAGATGCGGGAGCGTCATTCAGCGTCACTCGCGGCAGCGCCGCCAGCAACGGATTGAGGTGCAGCAACTTGCGCGCCTTGCGCCACGTACCGTCGGGCACCACCAGTAGCGTCGCGGTCGCACCGGCGCTGTCAACCACCAGGGGTCGTGCATCGTCACCTGGGAACAACAGGCGCGCGGTGTAGCCTGGCTGGTCAAGTAGCTCTTGCAGATTATCGAACACCTCGCCCACCACCAATTGCGCGTTCACCAGCCCCAGGGCGGCAAGACGCGCCGTGTTGAGGGCGTGATTGGCCTCGCTCGGATGCTGAAGCAGCAGCACCCGTGTGCGGCTGTTCAGTCGCGGGATCAGCGGGCACAGGCAGTGCGGGACCGGACGCAGACAGCGTTCGCAACGCGGGCGGGACATCGAAGGTTTCTCATGAAAGGTGGGCGGCGCGGGGTCGCCGACGCAGGCCGATTATTCTCGCATCCGCCGAGCCGCTTTGCGCAGCTGACGTTTATTTTTGAGCTAGCCTGAATAAACAGGGCTGGCGCCATGTAGACCCCCTGATGAATCCACAGGATCTGAACCAGGGGTTCACAATGAATCGCGAGGAGATCAAACAAAGGGTACTGGATGCGTTGGGCGTGATTCTGATCGACAAGGATGCCATTCGGGAAGATGCCACATTCCAGGACCTGGTACTGGACGACGAGGATGTCGATGAGCTGTTCAATACACTTGGAACCGAGTTCGGCTTCGAGTTTCCGGAATTCATCAAACAACGAGCCGTACACAAACCCCAGCATCTGTCCTTGCCGATGGTGGTCGACCTCATTCTGCTGATGCAGCAGGAATCGGGCGCGGACAGCCAGACGGGTTCAGGATCGCGAACCGCCGGCAACCCCGGTATCTGAGAGCCGTTACTGGAAAGGGACGCTTGATGCGTCCCGTCAGATACGCATGCTCGCCTGCAGCCTGGCTAACAGGCGTTGCGAACGTCTTCAGCGACGCGGGCGGCGCCGGTCGTCATCAGTGCGCACGGGAATGGGCAGGGGCTTGGGTCGTTCGATCAGGCCCAGGGCAACGCCGACGTCATGGAGCCATTCTTGCAGTTTGCTGTTCATAAAAGCCCCCTTGAGGGAAAAACACGGCAACCAACTGATGCTGATCACTCATATAGAGATCATAGAACCAAGTTGCAGCTTAGCCGAGGGTCACGGAAAACATTTTCCTGTCGCGGCAATGTGACATCTACTGAACCTGACGGCCAGTCCACGCGACAGGCGGACGAATAGCTGGCCGCTCAGTCAGGATATCGGCTAGTCGGGCAAACGCATGAGCCCGTCTTCATCGGTCATTGCACGCTCCAGCAGGTCGGCTGGCAGCTGCTTGCTGGCGCGAGCGCCAAGCAGCTTGAGTTGTTCGCTGCGGCTGATCAGGTTGCCCCGCCCTTCCGTCAGTTTGTTGCGTGCGGCCGAGTAGGCCTTGTCCAGTTGCTGCAGGCGACTGCCGACTTCGTCCAGGTCCTGAATGAACAGCACGAACTTGTCATACAGCCAGCCGGCCCGCTCGGCGATCTCCCGAGCGTTCTGGCTCTGACGTTCCTGCTTCCAGAGGCTGTCGATCACCCGCAAGGTGGCCAGCAAAGTGGTCGGGCTGACGATCACGATGCTGCGGTCGAATGCGTCCTGGAACAGATTCGGCTCGGCCTGCAACGCGGCGGAAAAAGCAGCCTCGATCGGCACGAACAGCAGCACGAAATCCAGGCTGTGGAGACCTTCCAGACGCTTGTAATCCTTGCCCGACAAGCCTTTGACATGGTTGCGCAACGATTGCACATGTTGTTTGAGCGCGGCCTGACCGATGACGTCATCATCGGCCGAGACATATTGCTGATACGCGGTCAGGCTGACCTTGGCATCCACCACCACCTGCTTGTCGCCGGGCAACATGATCAGCACGTCCGGCTGGAACCGCTCGCCATCCGGGCCTTTGAGGCTGACCTGAGTCTGGTACTCACGCCCCTTCTCAAGCCCCGCGTGTTCCAGCACGCGCTCAAGAATCAGCTCGCCCCAGTTGCCCTGGGTTTTCTGGCCCTTCAATGCGCGGGTAAGGTTCGTCGCCTCGTCGCTCAACCGCAGGTTCAATTGCTGCAGACGCTCAAGCTCCCTGGCGAGCGAAAACCGTTCGCGCGCTTCGTTCTGGTAGCTTTCTTCAACCCGCTTTTCAAACGACTGAATGCGCTCCTTGAGCGGATTGAGCAACTGGCCGAGCTGCTGCTGACTGGTCTCGGCAAATCGCTGCTCACGCTCGTCGAATATCTTGCCCGCCAGCTCCGCGAACTGCGCTCGCAACTCGTCTCGCGATCTCTGTAGATCGTTGAGCCGCTGCTGGTGGCTTTCCTGCTGTTCGCGCAGCTCTGCGCTCTGGGCGGCACATTGCGCGTCGAGCCGACGCAGCTCAGCCTCTTTGCTGGCCCGCTCCATGCTCCAGCCCAGCGCCGCGTCCCGGCCGTTATCGCATTCCTGACGCAACAGTTCGACTTCCCGGCGCACCGCCGCCAGCTCGGCAAGACGTGCCGAATTGGCCTGGCTCAGGTCGCTGATCTCGTCCCGGCCGGCATCGAGCTGAGCATTGAGGCCGTCCTGAGCCATCTGCGCCATGCTCAATCGCTCGTCGAGCAGCCCGACCTGCGCCTGCGCGCCCGCCAGCCGACGTTGCAGATGCCACACCAGTGCCAGCAGTGGCAGCGCGGCGAGGCCAAGGCCGATCAACAGGCTGTTCAGTTCAAAGGCCATAACGACTCCAGGGCAACCGGTTCAGTGCCGACGACCGCGTCGCTCGACAGGACGATAAAAACGTCTTGGCGGCAAGCGTGACTCAAACCAGGCATGAGGAACAGGAGGGAAAATCGGGGGGTCATTACTCTACTCGGTTTCCGGGCCGGGATCACGATGAATGTGCCAGCAAAATGTGTTGGGACAATCCACAGAAGCTGTGGATAACTCAGTGGACAACCCCCCTTTAACCCTCGCAAACGTAGATGGAATGGGGCCTGCGTTCAAACTGACGATTTTTTCACCAGCCAAAAAAAATGATGTTTTTCATTGACTTAATAATTCACCACGGTAAATCAAACCCTTAGAAGCCTATGTGACAGTGATGTGGCAGATTGTGTCGCTAATGTGCAAAAGCCTTTTTCAGGCGGTTTACACGCTGTTTCAAGGGCTTTACAACAGGCTTTGAAGACGGTGATGCTCGCCTGTCTTATCCAGATCGACGAGTGATCGGGCCATCAGCAATATCAGCGTTCGGCAGACTGTGCGATCATTGCGCGCCTCGCTATCACCTGGCGCGTCAGCCAGAGGACATCCCGGACAGCAATGAACGACATTCTGAAGCTTGTTGCGGTGCTGATCGGCATAAGCGGCGTCGCGATTGCCGCCAGCATCGTGCTGCCCGCCCCCGACGGCGGCGTGTTCGCCTACACCATCCTGCTTTCGGCCATCGTCGTGACACTCATTGTCTGCGACGCACTGGGTGAAGGTCGAATAAGTTCGGTGGGCGAAATCATGCTCGCCATGGAAGAAAAACGCCCCGTCAGACTCACCGTTGCAGCGTACCTGCTGGGCTGTTCGATGGTTGCGTGCGTGACAGTGCTGGTCTATCGACTTGCAGGTCGACTGTAAATATTTTTCGTCATGCCTCTTTCAATCCATTTTATTTTCCGTTAGCATTGCCGCCGTTAGTACCAAGCTGAAAGTCAATTCCGGTCGTAAAGTCCCCCGACAACGCTTTCCATGAGTTCGCGATGTTGGCAACAAGGGATCGACCACCTCGATGGTTTCCAGGCATGAACCTCCGCATTGATGCGCCGCAGTTGGCGACAGTGCAGTGACGGCAATCATGATCTGCCTCAACCAGCCTGCAATTGATCAGGATCTTCACCCGGAGCGTCGAACCTTTGCTCCTGTTGTGCTGCCTGCCCTCCTAAGTACCTACCTGTCAGCCCGAGCGCCATACGATAAAGCGCGCTTCAACTGACTGCCTTGTTCCAGTCAGGTTCTTCGCCCAGACAGGCCTCGATATTCGACGCCCGCCCGCGTTCACTGGAACCATTATTGATGCACGGTATTGTTCCGTGTCGTTTCAGGAAACACCTACATGACTACTCAAATCCAGACCCAGGATGCTATCCGCACCCTCACCAACGCTTTTGCGCCCATGAACTGTCTGATCATGGCTGCCCGCAAAGGCTGCTTCAGCTTCACCGTCGTCAACGAACATGGCATCGCCCGTCACACCGAACGCCTTTACCCCGATCAGTACGCCAGCGCGGAACCGCTGCAGGCCGTGATCGACCGCACTCGCCAGGCACTTGTTGCCTGAAGACGACCGCGAGCCGTTTCGAAAGCCCCGCCTTGTTGCGGGGCTTTTTTTCGCCTGCGCGAATGTGCGAATTCACGCCAGTTAATCGCCAACTGATCTATAGAAAAAGCTGCATAACCGAAATCGATGTAATAACAGCCCTTTACAACATATAGATGAGACTACACTTCAACTTGAGCGATCCTAGTCGCTTTCGGCGGGCCCTGCTGACTAACACTGACGTGCGCAGGGCCCACCGGCCACTTCTTGCGAGTAGACAGTCATCATGGGCATTGCCGCAATCGAATTATGCCGCCACGTCATTCGCCCTACCCTGCTTTATCTGGACCGCCAGAGCACCTGCGCCGAGTCGTTGCTGCTGGGCATCGCCGCCAGCCAGTCAGCGCTGGGAGCCGAGCTCGACAGCCCGCGGGGTCACGGCCTGTACAGCATTCCGGAACTGCTTCATCGCCATTTATGGGACAGTTATCTGGCGCTGGATCCGGACCTGGCAAGTCGCGTTCGCGGGCTGGCCAGTCAACATGCATTTCTCAGTTCACCGCATCTGGAACTGACCGTGAACCTGCGCTACTCCACAGCCATCGCCTGGCTGATGATCGAAGCCCAGACTCCGTCGCTGCCCACCGAGGACGATCCGCTGGCGATGGCCAGAATCTGGAGAATGGTTTTTCAGCCCCAGGGTCGCCTCGAAGACTTCATCACCGTCTGGAACTCCAGCGTCGCCCCTCTTTATTTACCGGCATGAGTCATCCCGCCAGCGAGCACGATCAGGAAATTTCTCTGCACACTGACTGGATTGTCCTACAAGAATAGCTCTAGATCGGGCCATTCAGCCTATAGCGCGCCAACGAAAATGTTGGTAATTTCCGCGCGGTGACCACAAGGAGTTCCAATAATGAAAATAATGACAAAAGTAATGCACAGGACCACCCTCGGTCTGGCTATTGGATTGGCATCTTCCCAAGTGCTGGCTTCGGGCTTTGCACTCAACGAACAGAGCGTCAGCGGCATGGGCACCGGCTTCGCCGGGCGGTCCTCTTCGGCCGATGATGCGAGCACCGTTTTCGGCAACCCTGCCGGCATGTCCAAGCTCAAGCGCGAAGAGATCAGCTTCGGCGCGGCAGCGGTCATCGCCAAGACCGATATCGACAATGGTCGCGGTACTTTTGGCGGCAGCAATGATGGCGATATGGTACCGCTCGTCGGCGTACCCATGGGCTACTACGTCAAGCCGATCGACGATCACTGGGCATTCGGCGTGGGTGTCTACGCACCTTTCGGTCTGGTTACCGACTACGAAAGCGGCTTTGCCGGCCGTTACTGGGGCGACAAGAGCTACGTTCAGGTCGTGACCTTTCAGCCGACCATCAGCTACGCCTTCAACGACAAGATTTCCATCGGTTTCGGTCCGACCATCAACCGGATCGACGGCGAACTGACTTCTGCGGTACCGAATGGCGCACCACGCGGTAGCAACGATGGCAAGGTGAAGATCGAAGGCGACGACACCGCTCTGGGCTTCAACGCCGGTATTCTGGTCCAGGCTACCGACGCTACTCGTCTGGGCCTGACCTATCACTCCAAGGTCGATTACAAGCTTGAGGGCAAGACCAAGATCCAAGGCGCGGGTTTCGGTCCGCTGAGTGGTCGCAAGTTCGACGCTTCTCTGGACATCTCCACGCCTGAATCGGTGGATTTCTCCGTTACTCATGTGCTGGACGAAAACTGGACCGTCTACGCCGGCAGCACCTGGACGCGCTGGAGCCGTCTGGAAGACATCACCGTAAACAACGCAGGGGTTCCGGCCGCGCTGGGCGGCTCGGCAGGCGCTATTGGCACGATTGCCGAAGAGCAGAACTGGCACGACACCTGGGCGCATGCCATCGGTGCTTCGTACAAGGTCAACAAGGAATGGACGCTGCGCACCGGTTTCACCGTGGACCAGTCGCCGGCCAACAACGAAAATCGTTCGCCACGCATCCCGACCGGCGATCGCCAGATCCTCAGCTTTGGCGCTGGCTGGAGCCCGACCGACGATATGACCATCGACGTCGCGTACTCCTATCTGCGTGAAGAAGAAGCCAAGATCCGCAATGTAAGCGCTACAAAAGGTGCGTACAGCGCTGACTTCCGCAACACCGCACATGGTATCGGTACTTCAATTACCTATCGTTTCTGATACCTGAAGGTGGGCTGGCCGCAGAGCCAGCCTGATGACCGAACCCGCTTCCATCAATAGAAGCGGGTTTTTTCTTTCTTTTTTTCCTCTTCCGACTTCTCCGGTTCGGACGCTATCGCCCTTTCGACGGCTTCGATGAAATCGGGATCGTCGGGCTTGGTCATGCTGGAAAAGCTGGCGATGACCTTGCCTTTGCGGTTCACCACGTACTTATAGAAATTCCAGCGCGGCGGGCTGCTCTGCTCGGCCAGTTCCTTGAACAGATGCGTTGCGTAGTCCCCCCGAACCACCTGCGGTTCGGTCATGGTGAATGTCACGCCGTAGTTCACGTAGCACACCTTGGCGGTTTCCTCTCCATCGCCCGACTCCTGCTTGAAATCGTTGGACGGTACGCCGAGCACCTCAAGCCCTTCGCTCTTGTAGCGCTGATTGAGCGCTTCAAGACCTTTGAACTGCGGGGCAAAGCCACAGAAGCTGGCCGTGTTGACCACCACCAGTGGCTTGCCTGCAAAGCGCTTGCACAGATCGATGGTTTCCTTGGCGCGCAGTTTGGGCAGCTCACCTTCCAGCAAGGACGGACAGTCGGCGGCCAGCGCCACGCCGTTCAGGGCAAGCAGCAGAATCGGGATCAGGGTCAAGCGAGCTTTCATCGAAACGTACCTGGCAATGTTGTTCTCTGCACAAACGCTAGCCCACGCAACCGGTTATGCCTAGCAGGCACCCATGCCCAGTTGCAACGCGGCAAGACCGACCTGCTGCCACGCCCACCAGATCAAGGCAAGTACTGCGCTGCCAGTGGTGATTGCAGCGACCCAGGGCCAGGCGTGGTTCACGCGACGCGCGCCTGAGGTTGCAGCCGGGCGACCGGACGCTCGCGCACCGGCCAGTTCAAGGCCGCCGCCAGCAGGCTGAGCAGGATCGACACTTGCCATATGAGGTCGTAGCTCCCGGTGTGGTCATACACGAGGCCGCCCAGCCAGCCGCCGAGAAAAGCGCCCAGTTGGTGGAAGAGAAACACGATACCACCGAGCATCGACAGGTTGCGCACACCAAACAGCGTCGCCACGGTACCGTTGGTCAGTGGCACCGTCGAAAGCCACAACAAGCCCATCGCCACGCCGAACAGATACGCCGTGGTCTGGCTCAACGGCACCCAGAGAAACAGCACGATCACCACGGCGCGCAGCAGATAAAGCGCAGTCAACAAGCGCGGCTTGGACATTTTCCCGCCCAGCCAGCCGGCCGTGTAGGTGCCGAAGATATTGAACAGACCAACCAGCGCCAGCACGGTCGTCCCGACCTTGGCGGGCAGATGTTGATCAACCAGATAGGCCGGCAGGTGCACGCCGATGAACACCACCTGAAACCCGCAGACGAAAAACCCCAGCGCCAGCAACCAGAATCCAGAGTGCGAACAGGCTTCGCGCAGAGCCTCGCCGAGTGTCTGCTCGCCGCCGAGGACGGGTGCCGGGACATCCTTGAGCATGCCGACCAGCGGCAGGATCAACGCCACCAGCACCGCCAGCACCAGCAACGCGCCGGACCAGCCCAGCCAACTGATCAGGCCCAGCGAACCAGGCAGCATGGCGAACTGACCGAATGACCCGGCGGCACTGGCGATGCCCATTCCCATGCTGCGTTTTTCGGCGGGCAAGGCTCGCCCGACGACACCCAGGATGACCGAGAACGAGGTGCCGGAAAGGCCGATGCCGATCAGCAGGCCGGCGCTCAGCGACAGGCTCAATGGCGAGTCCGCCAGACTCATCATTGCGAGACCGACTGCGTACAGCAGGCCGCCAATGAACACGACTCGGGCCGCGCCATAGCGATCCGCCAGCGCTCCGGCAAACGGCTGGGCCAGGCCCCACAACAGGTTCTGCAGCGCGATGGCAAAGGCGAACACTTCCCTGCCCCACCCGAAGTCGGCACTCATCGGCGCCAGAAACAGGCCGAAGCCATGCCGGACACCCAGTGACAACGCGAGTATCAGAGCACTGCCCAGCAGGATCCAACCGCTGGTACGCCAGACCGATGTCATTATTGTTGTGCTCCCGTGAGCGTCGATTATTCCCGCGAAACTACGCGTGCCCCGGCGAGCGTGTCAATTGGCCGTCAATGCTGAATGTCTGGACTCAGAGCAATGCCAGGGTCAGCAACACCGCCAGTTCCAGCAATTCGAGCATCGCGCCTGCCGTGTCACCGGTAGTGCCGCCAAGCCGACGTACCATCAAGTGACGCAGCCAGAAGAAGCAGACGACGGAAATAATCACCGTCCACAGCCCGGCCACGCCGCCGAGAAACAGGCACACAACGGCACTGGTCAACAGAACCCGCTGCGCCGCTCGACGCGGCAGGTGATCAGCGAGTGCCTGCCCCAGGCCGCCCGCGCGGACGTACGGCGTGTTGAGAAAAAGCCCCAGCATGGCGGTGCGTGCCAGCAGCGGCGCGAGCAGCAAACCGATTGCCAGGTGATGATCGAGCAGCGCCAGGATCGCAGTGAATTTGAGCAGCAACACCAGCACCAGCGTCACCACCGCAACAGGACCGCTGCGCGGATCCTTCATGATCTTCAAGGTGCGCTCGCGGTCGCCAAACCCGCCAAGCCAGGCGTCGGCGCTGTCTGCCAGCCCGTCGAGGTGCAACGCGCCGCTGAGCAGCACCCAGGCACTGAGCAGCAGCGCGGCATGCAACAGCGGCGCAGTGCCGTCGAGCAGCATGTTCAGACCCATCAGCAACAGGCCGAACAGCGCCCCGACGGCGGGATAGAACAGCAGCGACCGGCCCATCTCGGCCGGCTCAGGCATGCCGGGCAGCCGAACGGGCAGGCTGCTGAGGAACTGCAAGGCAATCCAGAAAGGCAGCATGTCAGGGCTCCGTCAGACCACCATCGATGGCGACTTGAACAGCAAGCAGCGCGCCGTGGCCAACCACGACCTGCAACAGCTGCTCGCGAGGCAGCCCGCGCGCCTGCGCCAGCAGCAGACGCATGACGCCACCATGGCTGACCAGCAAGACCCGTTGTCCGGCGTATAACGCGTGCAGCCGCTGCACAGCATCCAGCACTCGCGCCGCAAAATCGGTTACCGGCTCGCCGTTGGGCGGAGTGAACGCGTACGGATCGTTCCAGAATGCGCCCAGACCGGCAGCGTCGGTTTCCATGATCTGCGCGGCGGTGTGCCCTTCCCAGTCTCCAAAGTGCAGCTCTTGAAAATCCGCCTCGATATGCAGCGGCAAGCCGAGACGAGCGGCAAGCTCCTCGGAGAACCGCGCGCAACGCTGCAGCGGTGAGCTGACGATTCGCTGCCACGGGCCGGCTTCGGCCACGGCTGCGCGCATCTGCTCCCAACCCGCCGAGGTCAGTGCGTCGTCGAGGCTGCCGCGCAGGCCGCCGCCCAGCTCCGTCTCGCCATGGCGCAGCAGGTCCAGGTGCAAATCAAGGTCCTGCGTCATGCCGGGCGGTCCGCCACGGCTGCTTCTGCAAAGGTCGCCATGCCGTTGTGCAACTCACAGGCGAGGCGCACCAGCGGCACCGCCAGCGCCGCGCCACTGCCTTCGCCCAGGCGCAGGCCCAGATCCAGCAATGGTTCGGCGTGCAGCGTTTCCAGCAGATGACGATGACCGGGCTCGGCGCCGCGATGGCCGAACAGCAGCCATTCCCGGCAGGACGGGTTCAAGCGGACCGCCACCAGGGCCGCCACGCTACAGATGAAACCGTCGACGAGCACCGCGATGCCTTCCTGTGCGCACGCAAGGTAGGCACCGACCAACGCCGCGATCTCGAAACCGCCCAGGCTGAACAGGCTATGGAGCGGATCGCCGCCATGTTCACCATGAACGATCAGCGCGCGTTCGATCACCTGAATCTTGTGCTCGATTCCTTCCGCGTTCAGCCCCGTGCCCGGCCCGACCAGCAACTGCACCGGACACTCCAGCAGCGAGCACGCCACGGCACTGGCCGCTGTGGTATTGCCGATTCCCATCTCGCCGCCAATGAACAGCTCGGTGCCCTCGGCTTTGGCGCGCATTACGCTGTCACGACCAGCCTGAAGCGCTGCGAAGCCCTGCTCTGCCGACATGGCCGGGCCTTGCATGAAGTTGGCTGTTCCGGCGCCGATGCGCAGGTGGCGCACGCCGGGGAAATCGACTGGCGACACGGTCCCCAGGTCGACCACGTCCAGCTTCGCGCCAAGCTGACGGGCAAGCACACTGATCGCCGCGCCACCGTTGACGAAGTTGTGCAGCATCTGCCCGGTTACTTCCTGCGGATAAGCCGATACGCCTTCAGCCACCACGCCGTGATCGCCGGCGAATATCGCGATCCATAGTTGATTGACGCAAGGCTTCTCGCGCCCCTGCAAACCGGCGAGCTGTACGGCAAGACGCTCAAGCTGGGCCAGCGAGCCGGCTGGCTTGGTCAGTTGCTGCTGGCGAGCCAGCGCTGCTTCGCGCATCGGGACGTTCATCGCCTGAGCGGGCTGCAGCCACCAGGAGTTGTTCATAGTGCGGTTCCTTTCAAAATCAGGGGCAGGCCGGCGACGGTCAGGACCACGCGCTCGCAGCGCTCGGCCAGTGCCTGATGCAACAGACCGGCTTCGTCGACATAGCGGCGGGTCAGCTCGCCCATGGGCACCACGCCCAGGCCGGTCTCGTTACTGACAAACAGAATTTCGCCGGGGAGCTGCGGCACGATGTCGAGCAGCGCGTCACGCTCGTGCCGCAGCCGCTCGGGGTCGTCCAGCAGCAACAGATTGGTGAGCCACAACGTCAGGCAATCGATCAGCAGGCACTGATCAGGCGCGGCTCGCTCGCGCAGCACGTCAGCCAGTGCCAGCGGTTCTTCGACCAGCCCCCAGCTATCCGGGCGGCGTTGCCGATGGCTGGCAACGCGCTGATTCATTTCACCGTCCACCGGCTGACTGGTGGCGATATAAGTGACCTGCAGCCCGGAATCGGCCGCCAGTCTTTCGGCCAGCCGGCTCTTGCCGGAACGGGCACCGCCGAGGATCAACTGCAACATTTCAACCGACCTCCAGTCCGCACAGTTCGCGCAGTAGCCGGACGTCGAGGTGGTTCTCCACCAGATCGGCGAGGCGCTCGATGTCCCGCTCGCGCAGGGCGTGATAGTCGACCTGTTCGACATTCTTCAGCCCCGCCCAGCGCAGCAAAGCGCTACAGGCTTGGGGTGACTCGAACAAGCCATGCAGATAAGTGCCGAGAATCTGCCCGTCGAGGCTGCAAGCGCCGTCGAACCGGCCTTCGTCCAGACGCACCGCGGCGCGCGACAGCGCTGCGCCGGTGGTCACGCCTGCGTGAATCTCGTAGCCGGTTACTTCTGCGTCTTCCAGCGCCAGATGCCCGCGCACGTTGCGCAACTGCTTTTCAGCTTCCAGTACCGTGCTCATTTCCAGCAGGCCCAGGCCGGGGCTGGAACCCGCCGCACCCTCAAGGCCCAACGGGTCGTGCAACTGCTGGCCCAGCATCTGCAGCCCGCCGCAAATCCCGAGCACCTTGCCGCCGTAACGCAGATGCCGCTCGATAGCCGTGTCCCAGCCATTGGCGCGCAAGTGCGCCAGGTCGCCGCGCACGCTTTTCGAGCCCGGCAGAATGATCAGGTCGGCGGGTGGAATCGTCTGGCCAGCCGCAATGAACTGTAGGTTGACTTGCGGGTGCAGGCGCAGCGGGTCGAAATCCGTGTGATTGCTGATGCGCGGCAGGATCGGCACGACCACGTTGAGCACTTGCTCGGCCTTGTCGGTCTGGCGCTGATCGAGCCCGTCTTCGGCTTCCAGATGCAGGTCCATGACATAGGGCAGCACGCCCACCACCGGTTTGCCGGTGCGGGCTTCCAGCCAGTCGAGCCCCGGCTTGAGCAACGCGATGTCGCCGCGAAAACGGTTGATGACGAAACCCTTGACCCGCGCCTGCTCGCTGGGCGACAGCAACTCCAGGGTGCCGACCAGATGGGCGAACACCCCGCCGCGATTGATATCGGCCACCAGCAGTACCGGGCAATCGACGGCTTCGGCAAACCCCATGTTGGCGATGTCGTTGGCGCGCAGATTGATTTCCGCGGGCGAACCCGCGCCTTCCACCATGATCACCGGGTATTGCTCGCCGAGCCGCGCATGCGAGGCCAGCACGGCCTGCATCGCGATCTGCTTGTAGCCGTGGTAGGCAACGGCGTTCATCGTGGTGACCGCGCGGCCATGAATGATGACCTGAGCACCGGTATCACTGTTGGGCTTGAGCAAGACCGGATTCATGTCGGTATGCGGTTCCAGCCCGCAGGCCTGCGCCTGCACCGCCTGGGCCCGGCCGATCTCGCCGCCGTCGGCCGTCACCGCGCTGTTGAGTGCCATGTTCTGCGGCTTGAAAGGTACAACGCCTACGCCATGGCGCTTGAGCCAGCGGCACAGCGCGGTGACCAGCGTACTTTTGCCGGCATCGGACGTGGTGCCCTGCACCATCAGCGTCGTCATGCGTGCTCCTTGCCGACTTGGCGGTTGTAATCGCTCAGGACCTGCTCCAGACGCAGCCATTCCGATTCTTCGCGGGGCAAGCCGAAACGCAGGCTGCCCGATTCCGGGCTGTCGCCGGCAAACAACCGCAGCAGTACGCCACGTTGCGCGCAGAACTCATGCAACGAATGGGCTTTGGGCGTGACCAGCCACTGAAACAGCGCGCAGCCGCCCTGGGGCTCCAGACCCTGCTCACCAAGCAGCCTGACCAGCCGGTCCCGCGCCTGCTCGGTGCGCTCGCGTTGCCGCGCATGTCCGGCCAGATCGGCAAGGCAAGCCTGGCCGATGATCCGCGTCGGTCCGCTGACCGCCCAGGGACCGATCTCCTGGGCCAGCGCCTTGAGCACTATCGGCTCGGCCAGCACGAAGCCGAGCCGCACCCCGGCAAGGCCGAAGAACTTGCCGAACGACCGCAGCACGATCAGCCCGGTGCGCGAGGTTTGCGCGGCCAGGCTCAACCCGGGTGTGTTATCCATGAACGCTTCATCTACCACCAGCCATCCGCCACGCTCGGAAAGACGAGCGTGCCATTCCAGCAGCCGTTCGCGGCTCAGGTGCAGGCCGGTCGGGTTGTTCGGGTTGACCACCACGAGCACGTCGAGCGTATCGAGGAAGTAATCGACTTCATCCTCTCGCACCTCGCGCACCACGAACCCGCTCTTGCGCCACGCGTGGGCGTGCTCGGCATAGCACGGCGACAATACGCCGACCTTGCCGCCACTGCGGATACGCGGCAGCGCCTGAATCGCCGCCTGCGAGCCGGGCACCGGCAACAACTGCGGTGCACCGTAATAGCCGCGAGCGGCCGCTTCGAGACCATCCTCGGTTTCGGGCAGCCGCGCCCAGGCATGCTCGGGAATATCCGGTATCGGCCACGACCAGGGCGCGATGCCGGTGGACAGGTCGAGCCACTCGGACCGATCGATCCCGTAATGTTGCGCGGCTGCGCGCAGCCGTCCGCCATGCTCAAGCATAGAACTCGGCCCCCACGCACAGCACCAGCAGCCATAGCCAGACGCCGCGCTGCACCAGTTGCCAGCCGCGGTCGATGGAGCTGGCATCCGCCGGTACGCCCTCGCCCAATTGCGGACGCTGATGCAGCTCGCCGTGATAGATCGCAGCGCCGCCCAGTTCAACGCCTAGCGCACCGGCACCGGCCGCCATTACCGGGCCGGCATTGGGGCTGTCCCAGGTCGGCCCCTGAGTGCGCCAGCAGCGCAACGCCAGACGCGTCTTGCCCAACAGGGCGTAGGTTAAAGCTACCAGACGCGCGGGAATGTAATTGAGCAGGTCGTCGATTCTTGCCGCGGCCCAGCCGAAACGTTCGAAGCGCTCATTGCGATAGCCCCACATGGCGTCCAGCGTATTACTCAGGCGATATAACACCACGCCGGGCGCTCCCGCCACGACGAACCAGAACAGCGCCGCAAATACTGCGTCACTGCCGTTCTCCAGCACCGATTCTGTGGCGGCACGGGCAACTTCGGTCGGGTCCAGCTCCGACGTCTGGCGGCTCACCAGATAGCCGACGCGCAGGCGCGCTTCGTCCAGATCGTCGCTGCGCAACGCTTGAGCCACCGGCTCGACATGCTCGCCCAGGCTGCGCAGGCCCAGCGCACAATAGAGTGCGAGGATCTCCACGATCCAGCCAATATAAGGAAGCCAGCTCAAGGCGGTCGCCAGCAGGGTCAACGGCACTACCGCCAGCACCCAGGCGGTCACGCCATGGCTGCGCCAGCCACGCCCGCCGGAATTGAAACGCTGCTCGATCCGGTTCGCCAGCCGCCCGAACGCTACCAGCGGATGACTGCGTTTCGGCTCACCGAGCAGCGCATCCAGCGCAACCCCGGCGACGCTCAACAGCGCCACACTCATTGACTCACTCCCCATCGGTTTTCATACAGCAATTGATGCAGCGGCCGCGCTTGCGCCCAGCCTTCCAGCACCAGCATCGGCGCCGGATAAAACTCCTTCACCGGCCCAAGGCAAAGGATTGCCACCGGCTTGGCGCCATCCGGCATTTCCAGCAGTTGCGCCAGCGCCTGCGGTTCGAACAGCGACACCCAGCCCATGCCCAGGCCTTCGGCGCGCGAGGCCAGCCACAGGTTCTGGATGGCGCAGGACAACGAAGCCATGTCCATTTCCGGCAAGGTGCGGCGGCCGAAAACATGCTGTTCACGGCCCTCCATGAGCGCAGCGACCAACACCTCGGCGCAATCGCTGATGCCCTCGACCTTAAGCTTCATGAAATCGTCGGAACGCTCGCCCAACGCCTCGGCGGTGCGGATTCGCTCTTGCTCCACCTGCTCCTGGATACGCGCTCGCAGGGCCGGGTCGCTGATGCGAATGAAACGCCAGGGCTGCATCAGGCCGACACTGGGTGCCTGATGCGCCGCTTCAAGCAGGCGCGCCAGAAGCTCAGGCGCGACGCTGCCGCCGCTGAAGTGGCGCATATCGCGACGCTCGGCAATTGCCCGGTAGACCGCCGCCCGCTCGTCGGGGCTGAAAGCGTGATCGCTCATGGTCGCAACAGCGCCGCAATCGCTTCAGGGTTGGAAGGGAAATAGAAGTGCACGTAGGAAGCGGTCAGTCGCCCGTCGCGGTAAACCGCTTCCGCGCCGCGCCCGCCATTGGGGCTGACGCCTCGGGCGACCGGCTGCAGCTGGGTGCTGGTCAACGAATGGTGGTAAGTGTGGCCGCGCAGCACCCCTTCAGCCAGCTCGACGGACTGCAACGCGAGCGCCGCCAGGCGCTTTTGCATGACCGCTTCACCGGCCAGCAGACCGACCAGTTCCGCGCGTTGGCCATCGACGTCTGTCAACGCATCGAGCAGATAAAGCATGCCGCCGCACTCCGCGAGAATGGGCTTGCCGGCCTGATGGTGCGCGCGGATGGCGTTGAGCATCGGAGTATTCCCGGCCAGCGTGCAATGGTGCAGTTCAGGATAGCCGCCGGGCAGATAAAGGCTGTCGGCATCCGGCAACGCGGTGTCGCGGATCGGCGAGAAGAAGCACAGCTCAGCCCCCATCGCCCGCAGCAGGTCCAGGCTGGCGCCGTAAGTAAAGGCAAAGGCTTCGTCATGGGCAATGGCAATTCGTACACCGGCCAGCAAAGGCGCGATGGCCAGTGGGTCGGGCGCGGTAAAGGTCACGGCGGGTGGCAATGCTACCTGGCAGGTGCTGGCCAGAGCTTCGGCGGCCGCATCCAGACGCAGATCCAGATCGTTCAGCTCGCTGGCCTGGACCAGCCCGAGGTGCCGGCTCGGCAGTTCGATGCCGGTTTCACGCGACAGCGCGCCATACCAGCGCAGGCCTTCGGTGAGGCTGCCTTCGAGCAGTTGCGCATGGCGCACGGTGCCTACGCGATTGGCCAGCACTCCGGCAAATGGCAGGTCCGGCTGATAGCGCGCAAGCCCGAGCGCCAGCGCGCCAAAGGTCTGAGCCATGGCGGTGCCATCGATCACGCCCAGCACCGGCACGCCAAAATGGCGCGCCAGATCGGCGCTGGAGGGCGTGCCATCGAACAGCCCCATCACGCCTTCGATCAGGATCAGATCGGCTTCGCCGGCCGCTTCCCACAAAAGGCGACGGCTTTCATCGGCGCCGACCATCCACAGGTCCAGCTGATAGACCGGCGCGCCACTGGCCCGTTCGAGAATCATCGGGTCGAGAAAGTCCGGTCCGCACTTGAAGACCCGGACCTTGCGCCCCTGATTGCGGTGCAACCGGGCCAGTGCCGCGGTGACGGTGGTCTTGCCCTGCCCCGAGGCAGGCGCGGCGATCAATACGGCCGGGCACTCACGTGGCGCCCTCATGAAAAGTCACTCACAGCTCGATGCCCTTCTGCGCACGGATGCCCGCCTGGAAAGCGTGCTTGACCACGCCGATCTCGGAAACGGTGTCGGCAAGGTCGATCAATTCAGGCTTCGCGCCACGACCGGTCACCACCACATGCTGCATCGGCGGCCGAGCCTGCAAATCCGCCAGCACCTGATCCAGATCGAGATAGCCATGCTTGAGGGCGATGTTCAGCTCGTCGAGAATCACCAGGCCGATGGAAGGATCGCGCAGCATTTCGCGGGACACTTCCCAGGCGGCTTCGGCGGCGGCGATGTCGCGCTGACGGTCCTGGGTTTCCCAGGTGAAGCCTTCGCCCATCACGTGGTAACGCACCTGCTCGGGGAAGCGGCGGAAGAACAGTTCTTCGCCGGTGCTGTTGCGACCCTTGATGAACTGCACCACGCCGCACTGCATGTCGTGGCCCATGGCCCGCGCCAGCATGCCGAACGCCGAGCTGCTCTTGCCCTTGCCGTTGCCGGTCAGCACCAGCAGCAGGCCGCATTCGTTAGGCGAGTTGGCGATACGCTCGTCCATCACGGCTTTTTTGCGCAGCATGCGTGCCAGATGGCGTTCGTCACGTTCGGGGGATTCGTTCATCTAAGCTCTCCGCTGGAAGGCACGCGACAGCAGACGGAAGGACAGCACTGGACAGCACGGCGAACGCCCTGCGCAGAGCATCACCCTCCGTGATGCCATTGAGTGAATCAGGCCGGTCTCCGGGCTCATGAGCGGTTTCCCCGGCGGCGCGCCTTCCCGTGCGGAGCACAGTGGCGTGTTGCGCAGCCTTGACTCATCTACCGTTGCGGGGGCAGCGCCGGGATCGAATCTGTCGATGCTTACCGGCTTCCCTGTTTCACTCCGCCAATCGGCGATTGCGGAGCACCTGAAACAAGCCGCGAAGGGTAGAGGGTTGGGGGGTGAGCGTCAATCAACATGGGCGCCGGGCGCCGCAGATCGCGGAACCTCAGGCGCCAGGCTGGCTCTATCGGTGTGACCGGCATCGCAGTTACCAGCCTCAGGGTGACCGGCCCATGCTTTTCTGGAGATTGCCATGTTCATATTCAGACCTCATTTTGCGGTATTGCTGCTGGTCGCCGGCGGCCTCGCGGCCTGCGGAGAGTCCTCGACCCTTCAGGTTTCGGATGGTACCGGGCCTGCCCCCAAGCTACCGGCACCCAACAAGACGCTGATTCCGACGGTCAACATCGCGCCAGCGGTGGGCTGGGAAAAAGGCGCCGGGCCCGTGGCCGCGCCGGGCACCCGGGTCGCGGCTTTCGCTGAAGGGCTCGACCACCCGCGCTGGCTATACGTACTGCCCAACGGGGACGTGCTGGTGGCCGAAACCAACGCGCCCGCCAAGCCGGACGATGAAAAAGGCATTCGCGGCTGGGTAATGAAGAAAGTCATGGGCCGTGCCGGCGCCGGCGTACCGAGCGCCAACCGGATCACGCTGCTGCGCGACACCAACCATGACGGCGTGGCGGAGACCCGCACCGTGTTTCTGGAGAATCTCAACTCGCCATTCGGCATGACACTGGTGGGCAACAAGCTGTACGTCGCCGACACCGATCGCCTGATCAGCTTTCCGTATGAGCCCGGCCAGACATCTATCAACGCGCAGCCCACCAAGGTGGTCGACCTGCCCGGTGGCACGCTCAATCATCACTGGACCAAGAACGTCATCGCCAGCAAGGACGGCAGCAAGCTGTACGTCACCGTCGGCTCCAATAGCAACGTCGGCGAGAACGGCATGGACCAGGAGGAAGGTCGCGCGGCTATCTGGGAAGTCGACGCAGCCACCGGCAGCCACCGCATCTTCGCTTCCGGCCTGCGCAACCCCAACGGCATGGACTGGGAACCGGTCAGCGGCAAGCTATGGACTGCGGTCAACGAGCGCGACGAGATCGGCAGCGACCTGGTGCCGGATTACGTGACCTCAGTGCAGGATGGCGGTTTCTACGGCTGGCCTTACAGCTATTACGGCCAGCATGTGGACGAGCGCGTCAAACCGCAGAAACCCGATCTGGTCGCCAAGGCTATCGTGCCCGATTACGCAGTCGGCCCACACACCGCGTCGCTGGGCCTGGTGTTTGCCGACGGCAAGACCCTGGCCGGGCCGTTCAACGAAGGGCTGTTCATCGGCCAGCACGGCTCCTGGAACCGCAAACCGCATAGCGGTTACAAAGTGGTTTTCATCCCGTTCAACGCCGGCAAACCCCACGGCGCGCCGGTGGACGTACTGACCGGATTCCTGAATGACGACGAAGAAGCGATGGGCCGCCCGGTGGGCGTGGTCAACGACCAGCGCGGCGGCCTGCTGGTGGCTGATGACGTGGGCAACAAGATCTGGCGCGTGACTTCGGCGAAGTAGGCTCGGGGCGCAGCTCATGTACGCTTTTTGTGGGAGCGACCTTGGTCGCTCCCACAAGAACCGCAGCGCTGCACGAACTGTAGGAGCTGGCTTGCCTGCGATCTGCCGGGAACCGGCAGCAAGAGGGTTCATGCGGTATAAACAGGGTCGCCAGGATTACTGCCGCTACGCGCCAGATCGTCGGATTGCCGCCCAGAGCAAGCGGATCGCCGCCCGGTCACTCCCACGCCCTGCGGGCAGAATCAAAAGCGGATTCGCGGGCACCAGGAGTTTCTGCCCAAGGGCGGTTTAGGGCTACCGCCCGAACATAGAATCTCCCACAGATCGTTGGCGGCGCCTGCTCATCAGAGAATGGTGGCCACTGTTGTCAGTGCGCGTTCTGCGCCAGGTCGGACGCCTGGATCACGCGCTTGGCGTTGAGGTAGGCCTTTTGCCAATACGGCTTGTTGAGGCTGTCGAGTTTCACGGTGCCGCCTGTAGCCGGAGCGTGGACAAAGCGGCCTTCACCCACATAAATCCCGGCATGGGACACCTGCGAACCACCCGATGTGGCAAAGAACACCAGGTCGCCGGATTGCAGTTGGTCCAGCGCGACGTCCGGCGCCCTGATCACGATCATGTCGCGCGTTGAGCGTGGCAGGCTGATGCCCGCCGCGTCACGATAGACATAACCGATCAGACCACTGCAATCAAAACCGGAATCGGGGGTATTGCCGCCCCAGCGATAAGGCGTGCCGACCAGCCCGAGCGCGCGAAACAGCACGTCTTCCGCGGCCTGGGAAAGAACTTGAGGGGGAGCGGTGACCACCGGGCGGTAAACCACCTCAGGTCTGGAAGGGGGCGCACTGCTGCAAGCGCTGAGCAACACGGCCAGAACAACCACTGTCAGGCGTAACGTAATCGACATAACCCACAACGTCCTGATCCGGATGCGGCTTACGCTGCCGAAAAGCTTTAAAACGCAGACAGGCCCGAGGCCTGTCTGCGCGTTGCATTATTTACGGCGTTTGACTGCGGTCTTGACTTTAGTCGAGGTCATCGCGGTCGTCTGTACCGCTGGCCGGGTTTTCACACCGGCATCGGGGGCCATGGCCAGCGCTCGCTTGGCTTCGATGAAGGTCTTGCTCCAGTACGCATCATCGAGGCTGTCGATGCGCACGCCACCGCTGCGGCGGCTGCTGGAGTGGATGAACTGGTCATCGCCCAGGTAGATCGCTGCGTGACTGACACGACCACGGCCACGCGTGCTGAAGAACAGCAGATCGCCAGGCTTGAGGTTGTTACGCGCGACCAGCGGAGCGTCCACGTTGATCATGTCGCGTGTCGAACGCGGCAGGGTCATGCCCGCTTCTTCGCGGAACAGATAACCGATGAAGCCGCTGCAATCGAAACCCGAAGTGGTAGAGCTTCCGCCGAAACGGTAGCGAGTGCCGATCAGCGACTTGCCACGTTCCAGAATGCTGTCGGCCAGCACCGGCAGCTGGTAAGGCTTGTTGTCAGCAAAACGGGCAAGCTCGTCCTGCGTGGCCAGTTCGTCCTGCAGGTCCGCGACATCGGCGCGGGCGGCGGGAGACTGAACGTTATTCGATGTCTGGTAATGCGCTTTTTGCGGTGCGGGCTCTTGTTGAGAAACCGGTAGATTGGCTGAGCAACCGAACAGCAATGTAACGAGTGCGAGAGGCACGAGGGGTGCGAAGCGAACAACTTGCATGGGCACGACCGTGGCTGAACTGTAAAGAAGGCGAGACTATGCCCGCTATCAAAGTGATTTGCAAATTCAATCGAACTAAATGTGACTTACAAGAAGTGCCATGACATGTACCGCTCGCGCCTTGAGAAATACGTCCATTTGCGCGCTGTGATCGGTGGCCTGAGGATTGATCTCGGCGGTAAAACCCCCGCAGATACGGGTGCGCAGGACGGGCTCGTGGATGTAGGCAAAGCTTGCGGTGGTGCCGATGCTCAGCACTGCATCGAAGCCTTTGGCCAGTTCGTCGTGCAGTGTTTTGAGGGCGAGTTCAGGAAGCATTTCCTCGAACAAGACGACGGACGGTCGCAGAACGCCACTACAGATCCGGCAGAGCGGCGGCAACGGACGCTGCAGATGTTCGCTCAGCTCAGGGTCTTCAGCGCCGCATGACTGGCAGAACAATGGGGATATCTGCCCATGGATCTCGATTAGCCGCTCCGGCGGACTGCCAGCCGCGCGGTGATAGCCGTCGACGTTCTGGGTCAGCACCCAGCACTCGGGCTTGAGACGCTGCAACTGGGCGATGGCGTAATGCGCTTCATTGGGCTGGCTACCCAGACACGCCTTGCCCAGCTCGGCGAGGTATTTCCAGCACAGTGCCGGATCACGCCGAAGCATCGGCCCGGACAAGGCCATTTCGATAGGCAGGCCATCATCGGTCATGCCGTTATAAAGCCCGCCTACGCCGCGATAGGTCGGCAGGCCGGAATCGGCCGACAGCCCGGCACCGGTGATGATGAGAATCCGCCGCGCATGGCGCAGCGCTGCGGCCGTCTGCATCAACAGGGCCTGATCTACCACCCCAGGGTTTCCTTGAGGAACGGAATGGTCAGCTTGCGCTTCTCCTGAAGCGACGCCTGATCCAGACGCTCAAGCAGTTCGAACAGTGCGCTCATGCTGCGGGTGCCGCGGGTGAGAATGAAATGTCCGACTTCGTCTGTAAGGTGCAGGCCGCGACGTGAAGCGCGCAGCTGCAAGGCGCGCAGTTTGTCTTCATCCGACAGGCCGCGCATCTGGAACACCAGGGCCATGGTCAGCCGCGATTTGAGGTCGGGCAGTTTGACTGGCAGTTCACGGGGCGACTTGGAGGCAGCGATCAGCAGCCGACGACCGCTGTCGCGCAGCCGGTTGAACAGATGAAACAGCGCCTCTTCCCAGTCAGGCTTGCCCACCACAGCCTGCAGGTCGTCGAGGCAGACCAGCTCGTACTGCTCCAGATGGTCGAAGAGTTCGACACCTTCGTCGATTACTTCCGCCAGCGGCAGGTACACCGCAGGCTCGCCCATCTGCTCGAAGCGCAAGCACGCGGCCTGCAACAGATGGGTGCGCCCTACCCCGTCTTTGCCCCACAGATAGATGAGGCTTTCCGTCCACCCGGCGTCGGCTTCGCACAGCCGCTCGACATAGCCGAGTGCAGCGGCATTGGCGCCTGGGTAGTAATTGACGAAAGTGGCGTCATCACGCAGACGCACACTCAGGGGCAGCTGAATCGGTTTCATGCTGACTGAACGGTTCAAGCGAACCGTCAATGGCCTCTGTGTAAAGTGCGCAAAGTTTATACCCGTGTGACAGGCTGCACAATGCGCCTGAAAAATCAAAGGTTTGCGTGCTTCAGGTGGATAATCCGGCCGACTCGCCACACCGGCCGGCATCGGGCGTGGTCGACCGGGTAAATGGCCTCAGGGTGATCAGCTTTACAGATCCGGGTCTTCCGTACCGCCGTAGATCTCTGAGTCTTTGTACAGGTCGTGCGCATGGCGCACCAGCACCATGATCACCGCGGCTACCGGCAGCGCCAGCAGGATTCCGGTGAAACCGAACAGCTCGCCGCCGGCCAGGATCGCGAAAATCACCGCCACTGGATGCAGGCCGATGCGGTCGCCCACCAACAGCGGCGTCAGCACCATGCCTTCCAACGCCTGCCCGATCATGAACACCGCCACGATCCCGAGCATCGGGTACAGGTCACCGCCAAACTGGAACAGGCCGGCGACCAGCGCAGCGCCGATACCGATCACAAAACCCATATAAGGCACGATGGCAGCCAGACCGGCGATCACACCAATCAACAGACCCAGCTCCAGCCCGATCAGCATCAGGCCGGCGGCATAGATCACACCCAGGCCGACCATTACCAGCAGCTGGCCGCGAATGAACGCGCCCAGTACCTCGTGGCACTCACCCGCAAGCTTGACGATCTGGCCTTCCCGCTGACGCGGCAGCAGGTTGCGAACCTTGCCCATCATCAGGTCCCAGTCGCGCAGCAGATAGAAGCAGACCACCGGGATCAGCACCAGATTGGTCAGCCAGCCAATCAGCGCCAGACTTGAGGCCGTGGCACGCGACAGCACGATGCCGACGATATCGCCCGCCTGCCCCATGTGCTCGGAAATCGCCGCCTTGACCCGATCGAAGCGCCAGAACCCGTCCGACAGCCCGAACTTGGCCTGAACCCAGGGCATCGCGGTGTGTTGCAGCCAGTCGAGCATCTGCGGCGCGAGTTCATACAAGCGCATCAACTGCTTGGCGAGCATCGGCACCAGTACCAGCAGCAACGCCATGAGGATCAGCGTGAACAGACCGAACACCGCCACGACACTGAGCGTTCGTGACAGGCCAAGTTTTTCCAGGCGGTCCACCAGCGGATCGCCCATGTACGCCAGCAGCAGCGCCACCAGAAACGGCATGAGTATCGGGTGCAGCAGAAATATAAAGGCTATCAGCAGGACAATCCCGCCTAGCCAGAACCAGCGCCGTGTATCAGTCATCAATGTCTCTCATCAGATTGAACCGCATGCCTGCAAGCTGGCAGGTCACCAGCGGAAATACATTTGTGGTGCGGTCGCGGGCACGATCATCGGCGCGGGCGAAGGCGCCGAAGGCTGCGCTGCCGCATCGACCGGCGCGGGCTGCGCCGGCGCGGCGGTGCTCTGCGCAGCGGCCGCCGCTTCAGCCGCCGGGACTTCCTGCAATTTGCCCAGCGCCAGCTGCGCCCGGACTTGCTCGGCATTACCTGCAACTTCGAAATCGACGCGATCCGCTTCCACCGCCTTGAGCCTGCCGCCGAAAGGTTCGAGCAGACGCAGCAGTTCGGCGTAACGTTCCAGGGTCATGCCCTGCACCTGCAGCACCAGACCGGTGGAAGCACCGGGCTTGGCCACGAAACGCGGGGCAAGGCGCTGGCTTACCGCAAGCAGCACCGCGTCCGCCAAAGCGTCGGAACTGGCGCCGCTGGCCGTGCCCTGCTCGCGTTGCTCGCCCAGCCAGAGCCGCCATTTGCCCTGCCACTGCCCGCCCTCTTCCTTGGCGTGCACCGCCAGGATCGCATCCGCGCCGTAGCGCTCGGACGCTTCCCTGAGCGCGCCGGCATCAGTGCCTTCCAGCGTCTGCGCGGTGCCAACGCTCTGTTCGCTGAGATCGGCCAGCGGCAGGCGCAGCGGCAAGCCACGATGCTGGGCAGCGCGACGCAGCGGTTCGGCAGAGCCTTGACCGTCACCGACCAGATTGGAGCCTTCGACAGAATCGTTGAGCCACCAACCCAGAATGGAAGGACGGTTGCTGCCCCAGATCGGCAATCCGGCCTGGCGCAGCGCGCGGTCGGTGGTCGCCGGATCGAAATCCACTAGCAGGGTTTCCGGCGGCCCGGCTTCGAAGCCGTACTGGCTGATGACTTGCTGAGGGTCCTTGCGCAATGCGGCAAGTGCCGAGCCTTGTGCCGCCTTGGTGTCGCCGGTCAGACGCAGTACCAGGGTTTCCAGCGCAGCCTGTGTGGCGCGGTTGCGCTCCTCCGGCGATTGGCCGCTGACCGGTTCGCGGACCTGATAGAGATTGCTGACCGTTTCGGCAAGACCGGGCAGGCTGAACAGCGACAGACAGCCGACGAAAAGGAATTTGGTAAAACGCATGGACAGATCCCGAACGGAAAGAAAAACGCCGACTCGATGCGGCTTCAGGAGGAGTGGCGAGGCTAGGACAGCGAACAGCCCCGAATCATTCACCATCTCGAAACATTCGCTCTAAAGTACACCTTAAACGGCTTCAGTCGAACTCGCGCCTGTTCTCGAAGCGTTTTATTTTGCGCCGCCGCTCCCCTGTTATCGGCCCAAGGATGGCCCCTGCGATGCAAGCCTGATAAAATCGCGCGCCTTCGCAGACTGGCGATGGTGGCGGCCCCGGACAGCTTGCGCGCAAGCGCTGCGCCAGGCCCCGCCGCTACGGTCGATACCCTCGAATCCCCCCTAAAGGCCTGGATTTTTATGAGCAAGCAACCCTCCCTGAGCTACAAAGACGCCGGTGTGGACATCGACGCCGGTGAAGCATTGGTCGAACGCATCAAGAGCGTTGCCAAGCGCACCAAGCGTCCTGAAGTCATGGGCGGCCTGGGAGGTTTCGGCGCCCTCTGCGAAATCCCGGCCGGTTACAAGCAGCCGGTGCTGGTATCGGGCACCGACGGCGTCGGCACCAAACTGCGTCTGGCGCTGAACCTGAACAAGCACGACAGCATCGGCATCGACCTGGTCGCCATGTGCGTCAACGATCTGGTGGTCTGCGGCGCGGAGCCGTTGTTCTTCCTCGACTACTATGCAACCGGCAAGCTCAACGTCGACACCGCCGCTCAGGTAGTGACCGGCATCGGCGCGGGCTGCGAACTGGCCGGCTGCTCGCTGGTCGGCGGCGAGACCGCTGAAATGCCCGGCATGTACGAAGGCGAAGACTACGATCTGGCCGGCTTCTGCGTCGGTGTGGTCGAGAAAGCCGAGATCATCGACGGCTCCAAAGTGGCTGCCGGCGACGCCCTGCTCGCCCTGCCGTCTTCCGGCCCGCACTCCAATGGCTACTCGCTGATCCGCAAGATCATCGAAGTCGCCGGTGCCGATATCGAGAACATCCAGCTGGACGGCAAGCCATTGACCGACCTGCTGATGGCTCCGACCCGCATCTACGTCAAGCAACTGCTCAAGCTCATCAAGGAAACCGGCGCGGTCAAGGCGATGGCCCACATCACCGGCGGCGGTCTGCTCGACAACATTCCACGCGTTCTGCCGCAGGGCGCTCAGGCCGTGGTCGACGTTGCCAGCTGGCAGCGCCCGGCCGTGTTCGACTGGTTGCAGCAGCAAGGCAACGTCGACGAACACGAAATGCACCGCGTTCTGAACTGCGGCGTCGGCATGGTCATCTGCGTTGCTCAGGAACACGTCGAAGCAGCCTTGAACGTGCTGCGTGAAGCCGGCGAACAGCCTTGGGTGATCGGCCAGATCGCCACCGCTCCGGAAGGCGCCGCGCAGGTCGAGCTGAAAAACATCAAGGCTCATTGATGTCAGCCACCTGTGATGTCGTGGTGCTGCTCTCCGGCACCGGCGGCAACCTGCAGGCCATGATCGACAGCTTCAAGGACGGGACTTCTCCCGTCCGGATCCGCGCGGTCATCTCCAACCGGGCCGATGCCTTCGGTCTGCAGCGCGCCAGAGACGCAGGCATCGAAGCCTGCGTTCTTGATCACAAGGCGTACGAAGGTCGCGAGGCCTTCGACGCAGCACTGATCGAACTGATCGACACCTTCAATCCGCAGCTGGTGGCCCTCGCCGGATTCATGCGCATCCTCAGCGCCGATTTCGTGCGCCACTACCACGGTCGTCTGCTGAACATCCATCCGTCGCTGCTCCCACGCTATAAAGGCCTGCACACGCATCAACGCGTACTGGAAGCCGGGGATGCGGAACACGGCTGCAGCGTGCACTTTGTCACCGAGGAACTCGATGGCGGCCCTCTGGTCGTACAGGCAGTTATTTCGGTACAGTTGCAGGACTCGCCCGCATCCCTCGCGCAGCGGGTACATCTTCAGGAGCACCGCATTTATCCGCTGGCGATTCGCTGGTTTGCCGAAGGCCGGTTGCGCCTTGGCGAGCAAGGTGCATTGATGGATGGCCAGCCACTCCCGGCCAGCGGCCACTTGATTCGAAACTAGGAGATACCATGCGACGCGCTTTGCTCTTCGCTTTCGCTCTGCTCGCCCTGCCAGTGGCACATGCGGCAGACCTTCAACCCTTCTCCGCCAGCTACACCGCCGACTGGAAACAGCTGCCGATGAGCGGCACCGCCGAGCGCAGCCTCGAAGCCGGCGCCAACGGTGTCTGGACCCTGAATTTCAAGGCTTCCATGATGATTGCCAGCCTGACCGAGGTCAGCACGCTGAAAGTCGACAAGGACACCATGTTGCCGCAGACCTACAGCTTCGAGCGCAGCGGCCTGGGTAAATCCAAGAAAGTCGACCTGTCGTTCGACTGGGGCAACAAGTTCGTCACCGGCACCGACCGTGGCGATGCGGTCAAGCTGCCGCTCAACCGTGGCGTGCTCGACAAATCGACCTATCAACTGGCCCTGCAACACGACGTAGCCGCCGGCAAGAAGAGCATGAGCTACCAGGTGGTCGACGGGGACGAAGTGGACACCTACGACTTCCGCGTACTTGGCTCGGAGAAAGTCGACACCAAGGCCGGCCAGATCGAGGCTATCAAGGTAGAACGCGTTCGCGACCCGACACAAAGCAAGCGCATCACCGTGCTCTGGTTCGCCAAGGACTGGGATTACCTGCTGGTTCGCCTGCAACAGGTTGAAACCGACGGCAAGGAATACAACATCATGCTGCTCGACGGCACGGTTAACGGCAAGGCTGTCAAAGGCAGCTGATACCCAGACCCTGCATCATCAAGAGCCCCGCTTTATAGCGGGGCTTTTGATTTCCAGAACTGCTGCCGCTGCGCGCCAGATCGCCAGCGAGCTGGCTCCTACAGACCTCCGCAGCGCTCACACATCTGTAGGAGCCAGCTTGCTGGCGAAGGCGGATTTACAAGCGCCATCGCCACATGAAGAAAGCTTCATATTCGCCCGCTTTCGCTACAGGCCCCGAATCACAAGGATTCCAGACTTCCCTCAACGCCGCGTAAGCGCGCGCTCCTGAACCGACTATTTACTTAGCAAGCTATGCAAACCTATAAAAGAGACCTGCGGCAGATCGTCGCAGCTTGCAGAGTCAGGAGCCTATCGATATGACCGTAAAAGTGACTGAACGAGACGACGCTCATCTTTCCCATGAAACCGTTGGCCACGGTATTCACGTCTGGGATGTGTATCAGCAGGACCAACTGGTCGGGATGTTCCACGACCAGTCCGATGCGCATCGATATAAGGAAGAGTTGGAAGCTTTGGAGAGTCAGCGGGGTCAGTGAACGCGGTAGCAGTGGGGGCTGCCTTGCAGCCCATCGCGGGCAAGCGCGCTCCCACGACAGGCGCGCGCCCCGCAGTGGGATCTACCACATCAGGTCGTCAGGCACCTGATATGCCGCGTACGGATCATCCGCGTCCGGCGCTTCGGTCGGGGTATTGAGCAACACGACACGGCGCGGATCGCGTTCCTGGATTTTCAAGGCCGCTTCACGCGGGATGATTTCGTAACCCCCACCGTGGTGGACGATGGCCAGCGAGCCGCTGCTCAGCTTGTTGCGCATCAGCGCGTTGACCGAGATGCGCTTGACCTTTTTGTCATCGACGAAGTTGTAGTAATCCTCGGTGGTCAGCTTGGGCAGGCGCGACACCTCGATCAACTGCTTGACCTGCGCGGCACGGGCCTTCTGCTCGACCTTCTCCTGCTGCTGGCGATTGAGTTCCTGGTCGCGCCGGGCCTTTTCCGCCATCGCTTCCTGAGCGGCGCGCTTCTGCGAATCGTCGGCCTGCGCCTGCCCCTTATGTACCAGGCGCTGTTCTTTCTGCTTTTCTTTGCTGACCTGCTTGGCCTGCTTTTGGTTGACCAGACCTGCCTTGAGCAATTGGTCGCGAAGGGAAAGGCTCATCTGTTTACTCACTTATTCCGTACAGCGCACTCAGCCACAGCTGGGCGCGTTCTTTTCCTGGCGTTTGGCTTCGCCCCACAAAGCGTCCATTTCTTCGAGCGTACACTCTTGAATGGGGCGCTGGGTGTGGCGCAAAGCCTGTTCAATGAATCGGAAGCGTCTGTCGAATTTGCTGTTGGCGGAGCGTAACGCAGTTTCCGGGTCGACTTTAAGGTGTCGCGCCAGATTAACCACCACAAACAACAGATCGCCGATCTCTTCGGCCACCGCGTCGGCGTCGTTCTCCGACATGGCTTCGAGCACTTCATCGAGTTCTTCGCGCACTTTGTCGACCACCGGCAGGGCCTCGGGCCAGTCGAAGCCGACCTGCGCGGCACGCTTCTGCAGCTTGGCCGCCCGGCTCAACGCCGGCAGTGCGGCGGGCACGTCGTCGAGCAGCGACAACTGCTCCGGCGCGTCTGCTTTCTCGGCACGTTCTTCGGCCTTGATCTCGTCCCAGCGCCGGTTGACCTCATCATCGGTCAGGCGCGGGGTCCCCGCCGGCGCGTACAGCTCGCCGGTAGGAAACACATGCGGATGACGGCGCAGCAGCTTGCGGGTAATGCCGTCGACCACGCCATCGAACTCGAAGCGCCCTTCTTCTCTGGCGATCTGAGCGTAGAACACCACCTGGAACAGCAGATCACCCAACTCACCCTGAAGGTGATCGAGATCGCCGCGCTCGATGGCGTCGGCCACTTCATAGGCTTCTTCCAGCGTGTGCGGCACGATGGTCGCGTAGGTCTGCTTCAGATCCCAAGGGCAGCCGGACTGCGGATCACGCAGCCGGGCCATGAGATGCAGCAGGTCGTCGAGCTTGTACATGTTCATTCCATCCTCGCCCTTCATCTGTGGGAGCGGACTTGTCCGCGAAGAGGCCGGTACATCCAGTACAAATGCGTCGTATGGACAGACGTCTTCGCGGACAAGTCCGCTCCTACAAAGTCGCTCTCAAGGCGTTCTGTTACGCCGCGTTTCGATGATGTTCGGCAACTGGGAGATACGGCCCAGCAACCGGCCCAGCGCATCAAGGCCCGGGATCTCGATGGTCAGCGACATGAGTGCGGTGTTGTCTTCCTTGTTCGAGCGGGTGTTGACCGCCAGAACGTTGATCCGCTCGTTGAGCAGTACCTGGGTGACGTCACGCAACAGCCCGGAACGGTCGTAGGCACGGATGATGATGTCCACCGGGTAAGTGAGCACCGGCGCCGGCCCCCAGCTGACCTGGATGATCCGCTCCGGCTCGCGCCCGCCCAACTGCAACACCGACGCGCAGTCCTGGCGGTGGATGGTCACCCCGCGCCCTTGCGTGATATAGCCGACAATCGCGTCACCCGGCAGCGGCTGGCAGCAGCCGGCGATCTGGGTCATGAGGTTGCCCACGCCCTGGATCTGGATATCGCCGCGCTTGCCCGGCTTGTAGCCGGTCGCCTTGCGCGGGATCAGCTCGACCTCGTTAAGGCGGTCCGGCTCGACTTGCTGCTGGGCCAGATTCACCAGTTGCGTCAGGCGCAGGTCGCCTGCGCCCAGCGCGGCGAACAGGTCTTCAGCCGTCTTGTAGTTGGCCTTGTCGGCCAGCTTCTCGAAGTCGACCTGCGGCAGCGCGACCCGTGCCAGTTCGCGTTCGAGCAGGCTTTTGCCGGCTGCGACGTTCTGATCGCGGGCCTGCAGCTTGAACCAGTGAACGATCTTGGCCCGTGCCCTGGAAGTGGTGATGTATCCCAGGTTGGAGTTCAACCAGTCGCGGCTCGGCGTGCCGTGCTTGCTGGTGATGATCTCGACCTGCTCGCCGGTCTGCAGGCTGTAGTTGAGCGGCACAATCCGGCCGTTGATCTTCGCGCCCCGGCAGTTGTGGCCGATCTCGGTGTGAACCCGATAAGCGAAGTCCAGCGGTGTGGCGCCTTTGGGCAGATCGATGGCATGACCGTCGGGCGTGAACACGTAGACCCGGTCCGGTTCGATATCGACCCGCAGCTGCTCGGCCAGACCGCCGATATCACCCAGCTCTTCGTGCCATTCCAGCACCTGCCGCAGCCAGGAAATCTTCTCTTCGTAATGATTGGAGCCGGATTTGACGTCGGTGCCCTTGTAGCGCCAGTGCGCACAGACGCCCAGCTCGGCTTCCTCATGCATGGCATGGGTGCGGATCTGGACTTCCAGCACCTTGCCTTCCGGCCCGATGACAGCGGTATGCAGCGAGCGATAGCCGTTTTCCTTGGGGTTGGCGATGTAGTCGTCAAACTCCTTGGGAATATGCCGCCACAGGGTGTGGACGATGCCGAGCGCGGTGTAGCAATCGCGCATTTCCGGGACCAGTACACGGACCGCGCGCACGTCATAGATCTGACTGAACGCCAGACCCTTGCGCTGCATTTTGCGCCAGATGGAATAGATGTGTTTGGCCCGGCCGCTGATGTCGGCCTTGACGCCCGTGGCCTGCAGCTCATGGTCCAGCTGAGACATCACGTCACTGATGAAACGCTCGCGGTCGAGGCGACGCTCATGCAGCAACTTGGCGATCTGCTTGTATTGATCGGGCTCCAGATAGCGGAAGGACAGGTCCTCCAGCTCCCACTTGATATGCCCGATGCCAAGGCGGTGAGCCAACGGCGCGTAGATATCGAAGACTTCCCGCGCCACGCGATTGCGCTTTTCATCGTGGGCATTCTTCACCGCCCGAATCGCGCAGGTCCGCTCCGCCAGCTTGATCAGCGCCACGCGCACGTCGTCGACCATCGCCACCAGCATCTTGCGCAGGTTTTCCACCTGCGCCTGACTGCCCAGCACCAGTGACTGGCGCGGGCTGAGGCTGGCGCTGATGGCGGCCATGCGCAGCACGCCGTCGATCAGCTTGGCAACGGTGGCGCCGAAGCGCTGCTCGACATCCGCCAGGGCAATGCGCCCTTCGCGCACGCCACGGTAGATGACGGCCGCGACCAGCGAGTCCTGGTCCAGCTTGAGGTCAGCGAGGATTTCCGCGATTTCCAGACCGGTCTGGAAGCTGGACGTCCCCTCCGCCCAATGACTCTTGCCGGCGTTGTCCGTCTGTTCGGCTTGCCGGGCGAATTCGCAGGCCTCTTTCATGGCCTCCCGGTCCAGGACCAGGTCGACGCTGACTATGTGATCAAGCCACGCGTCGAGGTTGATACTGCCGTCTGTGTTTATCGGCTGGTGTGCTCTCACCTGTACCATGTTGCTTACCTTCCCTAAGGCGCGATGAATAGCGCCATCAGTCGCCGGCCTTCTCAGGCTCTGTACGAAATGTCGTCTCGCTCGCCCATACTGCGTTGAATCGGGCTCGGAATGCTCATGTACCCCAGTACACTCCGCTTCCTCGCCCCATTTCGCCTTGTCTGGCCATCGCGCGAAAACATTCCGTACGAGCCTAGCGAATGCCACTTGCCGGGCCAGCAAGGACCGGCATTCGCGGGCCAGTCGGATTAAATGAGACTCCTTGTCAGCGGCGGATTCGATCCAATGAAGCGCTGCTCACTTACTCATTTCAAATAAAGCCATCGCCTCGACATGCGCCGTCTGAGGAAACATATCGAGAATTCCGGCACGTTTTAATCGGTAGCCCTGATTGACCAATTCGACCGTGTCACGAGCCAAAGTTGCCGGGTTGCATGAAACATAAAGCAGCCGTCTGGCGCCTGACTTCCCGATCTGGCGAACCACTTCCAGAGCCCCGTCACGCGGCGGGTCCAAGAGTACCGCACTAAACCCTTCGGCGGCCCAGTCCGCTTGCGTCAACGGCTGGGACAGGTCCGCCTGAAAAAACCGCACGTTATGAAGATCATTGCTCATTGCGTTGGCCGTGGCACGCTCGACCATGGTCGCAACACCTTCCACCGCCACCACTTCGCGGGCCAACCGGGCCAACGGCAGGGCAAAATTACCCAGACCGCAGAACAGGTCCATGACCCGCTCCTCGGCTGTCGGCGCCAGCCATTGCAGCGCCTGTTCGATCATCGCGTCGTTGACCGCCGCGTTGACCTGAATGAAATCTCCCGGCCGCCAGGCCAGCTCCAGATTCCACGGCGCCAGGCGATAGCCCAGCGTCCGGTCCGGATCTGCCGGCCGGGGCTCGCCTTCGCCATGCAGCCAGAGTTGCGCGTCATGAGCGGCGCAGAAGTCCTGAAGCAGCGCCAGGTCCGCCTCCGCGAGCGGCGCCACATGGCGCAGCAGCACGGCGGTCGAGGTCCCGCTGAACAGCTCCACATGACCGAGCACCTGCGGTTTGCTGAAGTTTTTCAGCATTCCGGGCAGCGCCGTCATAATCGGCTGCAAGGCCTGTACCAGCACAGGGCATTGTTCGATGGCGATGATGTCCTGACTGGCAATCGCCCGGAAACCGACGTCCAGCCGCTTGGCCTTGACGTCCCAGCGCACGGCGACCCGCGCGCGGCGGCGGTAGCCCAGTTCGGGACCGGTCAGCGGCGCGGCCCATTGCTCGGGCTCGACACTGGCCACACGCTGCAACTGCTCGGCGAGCATGCGCTGTTTAAGGGCAAGCTGTTCGTCATGGGGCATGTGCTGCACGCTGCAACCGCCGCAGCTGCCGAAATGCACGCACGCCGGCGGGCGGCGCATGGCGCTGGCCTGCAGGACGCGTTCGGTGCGGGCTTCCACGACCTTGCCGCGCGCGTTGAGCACGCGAGCCTCGACTTCCTCGCCCGCCAGAGCACCGGTCACGAACCAGGTCTTTCCCTCAAAGAAGGCAATACCACGGCCATCATTGGACAAACGCTCGATGGTCAGGCGTTGCTTCTTGCCGGTCGGGATCTGTGCCGTCTTGACGCCACCGGCGGGCTGAAAGCGCAGCCCTCGTTCATGCTTGGCCATCAGTTGGGTGCGTCGTAGACGCCGGTCGACAGGTAACGGTCGCCTCGGTCACAAATGATGGCGACGATCACGGCGTTCTCGACTTCGCGGGACAGACGCAGCATGCCCGCCACCGAACCACCCGAGGACACGCCGCAGAAAATACCCTCTTCACGGGCAAGGCGGCGCATGGTGTCTTCGGCTTCGGTCTGGCCCATATCAAGCACGCGATCGACACGGTCGGCCTGATAGATGCGCGGCAGGTATTCGATCGGCCAACGGCGAATGCCGGGGATCGACGCACCTTCCATCGGTTGCAGACCGACGATCTGCACGTCGGGGTTCTGCTCCTTCAAATAACGCGAAGTGCCCATGATGGTGCCGGTGGTGCCCATCGAGCTGACGAAATGGGTGACGGTGCCCTGGGTCTGCCGCCAGATTTCAGGACCGGTGGAGGTGTAATGCGCCTCCGGATTGTCGCCATTGGCGAACTGATCGAGCACCTTGCCGCGACCTTCGCTCTGCATGCGCTCGGCCAGATCACGCGCGCCTTCCATGCCCTCTTCCTTGCTGACCAGAATCAGCTCGGCGCCATAGGCGGTCATCGCCGCCTTGCGCTCGGCGCTGGAGTTGTCAGGCATGATCAGGATCATGCGATACCCCTTGATTGCAGCCGCCATGGCCAGCGCGATACCGGTGTTGCCGGATGTGGCTTCAATCAGCGTATCGCCGGGATGGATCTGGCCGCGCAGTTCCGCGCGGGTGATCATCGACAGCGCCGGGCGGTCTTTCACCGAGCCGGCCGGATTGTTACCTTCGAGCTTGAGCAGGAGAGTATTGCTGGTATTTCCCCCCATGCGCTGCAGGCGCACGAGCGGGGTGTTGCCGATGCAATCGGCAATAGTCGGATACTGCAGGGTCATGGCGTTATTCGCGGTCCAGTCTGCGGGGGCGCCTATCATACCGGCAAACGCCCCAAGCCCATATCACGCAAAGTGCGCAGCTTATGCCCAAAGTGCATAAGCCGGTGATCTGCCCCTTTGTGAGCCGGAATGGCTACACTGCGCCCTATCCTCATCGACGGTCAGGCCCGCATTCAGCCTGACGCGGATGAATGAGCCACGGGGTTGCAGGAGAACGAAGCGTGCTCGACAAGCTGGGAATCAAAGGCCGTGTGCTGTTGCTGACTATTTTGCCGGCCAGCCTCATGGCTCTTGTGCTGGGCAGCTATTTCACCTGGACGCAGCTGTCCGAACTGCAAGGCCAGCTGTTGCAGCGTGGCGAGATGATTGCCCAGGAGCTGGCGCCACTTTCAGCTTCGGCGCTGGGCGGCAAGAACAAGATCCTGCTCAGCCGAATTGCCGCGCAGACGCTGGAACAGGCGGACGTGCGCGCGGTGGCCTTTCTCGATACCGACCGCAGCGTCCTTGCCCACGCCGGGCCGAGCATGGTCAGCCCCTCGCCCATCGGCAGCGGTTCACAGCTGCTCAGCAGCTCCGGCAACGATGCGACACGTTACCTGCTTCCGGTATTCGGCCATCAGCGCCACTTGACCGGCCCGATCATGCCTGACGAAGCCAATACGCTGCTGGGCTGGGTCGATCTGGAAATTTCCCACAACGGCACTTTGCTGCGCGGCTACCGCACGCTGTTCGCCAGCCTGCTGCTGATCGCCACCGGCCTGGCTTTTACCGCGATACTGGCGGTGCGCATGGGCCGCACGATCAACGAACCGTTGAGCCTCATTCGGCAAGCGGTGTCGCAGCTCAAGGACGGCAACCTCGAAACCCGCTTGCCTCCGCTGGGCAGCCGCGAGCTGGACCAACTGGCGTCGGGCATCAATCGCATGGCCGCGTCGTTGCAGAACGCCCAGGAAGAATTGCAGCACAGCATCGAGCAGGCGACCGAAGACGTGCGCCAGAATCTGGAGACCATCGAAATCCAGAACATCGAGCTGGACATGGCCCGCAAGGAAGCGCTTGAAGCCAGCCGCATCAAGTCCGAATTTCTTGCCAACATGAGCCATGAAATTCGCACACCGCTCAACGGCATCCTGGGTTTCACCCACCTGTTACAGAAAAGCGAGCTTTCCCCGCGCCAGCTTGATTATCTGGGCACCATCGAGAAATCCGCCGACAGCCTGCTGAGCATCATCAACGAAATCCTCGACTTCTCTAAGATCGAGGCCGGCAAGCTGGTGCTCGATAACATCCCGTTCAACCTGCGCGACCTGTTGCAGGACACGCTGACCATTCTTGCGCCCGCCGCGCACGCCAAACAGCTGGAGCTGGTCAGCCTGGTCTATCGCGACACGCCTCTGGCGCTGACCGGCGACCCGCTGCGCCTCAAGCAGATTCTGACCAACCTCATCAGTAACGCCATCAAGTTCACCCGCGAGGGCACCATCGTCGCGCGGGCCATGCTCGAAGACGAAACCAAGGATTACGCCCAGCTGCGCATCAGCGTGCAGGATACCGGCATCGGCTTGTCGAATCAGGACGTTCGGGCGCTGTTCCAGGCCTTCAGCCAGGCGGACAATTCACTGTCACGCCAGCCCGGCGGCACGGGGCTTGGGCTGGTGATTTCCAAACGTCTGGTCGAGCAGATGGGCGGCGAGATCGGTGTCGAGAGCGCGCCGGGTCAGGGTTCCGAGTTCTGGATCAGCCTGAACCTGCCCAAGGCTCACGATGAACGCGACGATGTGCCTAATCTGCCGCTCGAAGGCCTGCGCGCCGCCGTGCTCGAACACCATGATCTGGCACGCCAGGCGCTTGAGCATCAGTTGGAAGACTGCGGGCTGGAAACCCTGGTGTTCAACAATCTGGAGAATTTGCTCAATGGCGTGACGGCAGCGCATCAGACGCCGACCGCCATCCAGCTGGCGGTGCTGGGCGTCACGGCCAGCGAAATTCCGCCGGAGCGTTTACGCCAGCACATCTGGGATCTGGAAAACCTCGACTGCAAGGTGCTGGTGCTGTGTCCGACCACCGAGCAGGCGCTGTTTCAGTTGTCGGTGCCGAACGTCTACAGCCAGCTCCACGCCAAGCCGGCCTGCACCCGCAAACTGCATGCCGCGCTGACCGAACTGATCGCCCCCAAGTCGGTGCGCAGCGACGTCAGCCTGCCGTTGTCGAGCCGCCCGCCTCGCGTGTTGTGCGTCGACGACAACCCGGCCAACCTGCTGCTGGTCCAGACCCTGCTCGAAGACATGGGCGCCGAAGTGGTCGCGGTCGATGGCGGACAGTCCGCCGTGCTCGCCGTGCAGCATCAGGTGTTCGATCTGGTGCTGATGGATGTGCAGATGCCGGGGATGGACGGTCGACAGGCCACCGAGGCGATCCGTATCTGGGAGGATCGCCGCCACAGCACGCCGCTGCCCATCGTCGCCCTTACCGCCCATGCCATGGCCAACGAAAAACGCTCTCTGTTGCAAAGCGGCATGGACGACTACCTGACCAAGCCGATCAGTGAACGGCAGCTGGCCCAGGTGGTACTGAAATGGACCGGCCTGGCGCTGCGCGCACCGACGCCGGAACGCCCGAGTGAAGTCGCGGGCAATCGGATTGGCCCGCTGGTGCTCGATCACGAAGAAGGCTTGCGGCTGGCGGCCGGCAAGCCAGACCTGGCGACTGACATGCTGGCGATGTTGCTCGCCTCGCTGGACGCCGACCGCGAAGCGATTCGCACGGCCCGCGCCGCCCAGGACAAACAAGCCTTGCTCGAACGCGTCCACCGGCTGCATGGCGCGACGCGATACTGCGGCGTTCCGCAGCTGCGCGCGGCCTGTCAACGCGCCGAAACCCTGCTCAAACAGGACGCCGCCGGGACCGACGACGCGTTGGAGGACCTCGACAAAGCCATCACCCGCCTCGCCGCCGAAGCGCGGGTGACGGCGTGACCGCTTGATAACACTGTAGGAGCGCTCAGAACTCCACAAGATATTGAACTGCGCCTTGATATTGTAGGAGCTAGCTTGCTGGCGATCTGGCGCGAAGCGGCAGTAAAACAGGCAGGCTATCCCCTCCCACGGACGCCCTACTAAAGGACCCACCCATGCGAACCCTGATCTTCAGCAGCCAGACCTACGACCGCGACAGTTTCCTCGCCGCGCGTCTTCCCGCTGACGTGGAGCTGCATTTCCAGCCTGCCCGGCTGGCGCTGGACACCGTCGCGCTGGCGGAAGGATTCCCTGTCGTCTGCGCGTTCATCAACGACGACCTCAGCGCGCCGGTGCTGGAGCGGCTGGCAGAAGGCGGCACCCGACTGATCGCGCTGCGTTCGGCGGGTTTCAATCACGTCGACATGCCCGCCGCCCTGCGGCTGGGGCTGAGCGTGGTGCGGGTTCCGGCGTATTCGCCGCACGCCGTGGCCGAGCACGCCGTGGCGCTGATTATGGCGCTCAACCGCCACCTGCATCGAGCGTACAACCGCACCCGCGACGGTGACTTCAGCCTGCACGGCCTGACCGGTTTCGATTTGGTGGGCAAGACTGTCGGCGTGATCGGCACCGGGCAGATCGGCGCTACCTTCGCGAAAATCATGGCCGGATTCGGCTGCAAGCTGCTGGCCTACGATCCCTTTCCCAACCCTGAAGTGCAGGCGCTCGGCGCGCAGTACCTCAGCTTGCCCGACGTGCTGTCGCAGGCGCAGATCATCAGCCTGCATTGCCCGCTGACCGAGCAGACCCGTTACATGATCAACCGCCAGTCGCTGGCGACCCTGCAACCGGGCGCAATGCTGATCAACACCGGACGTGGCGCGCTGGTTGAAACCCCGGCGCTGATCGACGCCCTGAAAAGCGGGCAGCTCGGCTATCTGGGTCTGGATGTCTATGAAGAAGAAGCGCAGCTGTTCTTTGCCGACCGTTCGGACTTGCCCCTGCAGGACGACGTGCTCGCGCGTCTGCTGACCTTTCCCAACGTGGTCATCACCGCTCACCAGGCGTTCCTGACCCGCGAAGCGCTGGGCGCGATTGCCCAGACCACGCTGGACAACATCGTCGCCTGGGCGGCGGGTACGCCACAGAATCGGGTCGACGGCTGACCTCAAGGGCCCTGCATCGGGAGCTGCACTGCATGATAGGATGCGCGCAATTCTGGAGGACCCATGGTCGAACACGATTTTCGCTACAGCATGCTCAACCCGCAACACACTCTGATCGAGTGCCGTACGCTCGGACCGGGTCGTTACCAGGTCACCGGCAACGGTGGCTCGATCCATAACGATGACCAGTTGCTGGTCACCATCAAGGGCAGCAAAAGCCTGTACATGCGTCTGCATGTGGAAAAGGTCCGCCACTTGATCAACCCGACCGGCCAGTGGGTCGCCGTGGCCAGGGGACCGGTGTTCGACGAGCTGGCCATCCATCAGTGGCAAGTGCATTGCGACAGCTGCGCGGCCGAGCTGAACTTCGAGTTCATGGTCGAGAGCAAGCTGGGCGTCAAGGCTCAGAAACCGGCAGCCACCGCGCGCATTGCCGAACTGGGCTGGAAAACCGAAGGCGAGAAGCACTTCTGCAAGAAGTGCCAGGGGCAAGCGGCATGAAATACCGGGCTTTATCCGGTCTGGCAGCGGTAGCGCTGCTGACCGGCTGTGCGACAGAGCCGATGGCTCTGAAACAGGATCAAGGCTACGTGCTGGAATGGATTGGCGAGCGTCCGCTGATCGACAGCAGCCACCTGAGCATGACACTGGGCGCCGATGGTCGCGCCTACGGCAATGCGGGCTGCAATCACTGGTTTGCGCCGTATTCCCTGGAAGGCAATGCCATCAGCTTCGGCCCCGTCGGCAAGACACGCAAGCTGTGCGCTCCGGCGCTGATGGAGCAGGAACAACGCTTCCTGCTGGCACTGCCGACCGTGCAGCGCTGGGACATTTCCCCTATCGAGCAGCTACGCCTCTGGCCGGCCGAAGGCAAGCCGCTGCGTTTCTGGCCGGAAGAAAACTGACAGCCCGGGTCGGTACATTCGCAAAAGGTAGTTCAGCCCCCCTCGCCAGCAAGCTGGCTCCCACACGGTCGCGGTGCGGCTTACTGTAGGAGCCAGCTTGCTGGCGAGGGGGGCGACCATTACCCCTTCCCGCGCAACGCCTCAAGCTTGGCCGTCACGCTTTCGATGGTCTGTTCGCCGAGCAGTTGCTCGCGCACCTTGCCCTTGTCGTCGATGATGTAGGTCACCGGCAGCGCTTCCGATGGCGGCAGGCTGTAATGCTCGGCGGGGTCCTGGGCCAGCACGGTGAACTTGATGCCCAGCGCATTGGCGGCGTTCTTCAGCTCGTCGCCCTGCAGGTTGTCGAAGTTGACGCCCAGCACCGTGACCTTCTTGTCCTTGAGCTGCTCGGCCAGCGTGTTGAATTGCGGGATCTCGACCCGGCACGGGCCGCACCATTCGGCCCAGTAGTTGACGACCAGCCAGTGGCCGTCGATACGTTCGGCGGCAACCTTCTGGCCGTTCTGATCAACGCCCAGATCCACGCCACACCCGCTGAGCAACAGACTGCCGATAAGCGCCGCTGCCGCTGCCATTCGCCTCACCATGTGTGCTTCCTTCATCGACCTTTTTGTCCGGTTACTTATGACCCTTGCTGCGACTAATGACCACCCTATATGTCGAATGGTGCCACCGCGCAGGTAGAATACGCGCCACCCTAGGCAAGAGCGACCAGCAAATGTCCGATCTGATGCTTTATCACAACCCGCGCTGCTCCAAGTCTCGTAGCGCGCTGGAACTGCTGCAGGCTCGCGGCCTGGCTCCCGAAGTGGTTCTTTACCTGGAAACGCCGCCCGACGCCGCACAGCTGCGTGATGTGCTGAGTAAACTCGGCATGGGTGCGCGGCAACTGTTGCGCACTGGGGAAGATGCCTACAAGCAGCTGAACCTTGCCGATCAGAGCCTCACCGACGAGCAATTGATCGCTGCGATGGTCGCTCATCCCAAGCTGATCGAGCGCCCGATTCTGGTGGCAGGCGATAAAGCCGTCATCGGTCGTCCACCGGAAAACGTTCTGGAGTTATTGCCGTGAGCACACCTTACATTCTGGTTCTGTATTACAGCCGCAACGGCTCGACCTCCGAGATGGCCCGGCAGATCGCCCGCGGCATCGAAATGGGCGGCATGGAAGCGAAACTGCGCACCGTACCGGCGATTTCCGCCGACTGTGAAGCCACCGCGCCAGGCATCCCCGAGGACGGCGCGCTGTACGCCAGCCTCGACGACTTGAAGAACTGCTCCGGTCTGGCGCTGGGCAGCCCGACGCGCTTCGGCAACATGGCCGCGCCGCTCAAGTATTTCCTCGATGGCACCAGCAACCTGTGGCTGACCGGCGCTCTGGTCGGCAAGCCCGCCAGCGTCTTCACTTCTACCGCCAGCCTGCATGGCGGCCAGGAAACCACGCTGATGTCGATGCTGTTGCCGCTGCTGCACCACGGCATGCTGATCATGGGCCTGCCATACAGCGAAGGCGCACTGCTTGAAACCACTGGTGGCGGCACGCCCTACGGCGCCAGCCACCACGCCGGTGCCGATGGCAAGCGGCCACTGGACCGGCATGAAACCGAACTGTGTCGCGCGCTCGGCCAGCGCCTGGCCAGGACCGCATTGAAGCTGGAGCCCGAGCGTGGCTAGGAAGCCCAAAGCGTTGCCGCCAAGGGAGTGGCTTGAACCGCGGGTGCGCATCAGCCGCGCTGCGAGTCTGGTGTGTTTTTTCGGCACGATCACGCTGCTGTCAGTGTATTACCTGGCGATTGCCGATCTGCATGGCGCCCGTCCGGGCGTCATCCTCGCGATCGAGCTGCTGCCGCTGCTGTTGCTGACCCCAGGAGTGATCCGGGGCCATCCGCGCGGGCTTTCCTGGGTCTGTTTCATGATCAACCTGTACTTCATAAAAGGCGCTCTGGCGGCCTTCGATCCGAACCGCTGGTTGTTCGGCGTGCTGGAAATGCTCGCCAGCGTCGCCGTCTTCATCAGCGCCTTGCTGTATGTGCGCTGGCGCGCGCAGCTGGATAACAAACTTGTACAGGTCGCGCAGGTCTGAAGCCTGCACACTGCCCGCTGGCGGCCTGAACCTACGGAGACCCGATGCACGACTACAAATGGCTGAACGAGTATTGCCTCAATCGTTTCGGCTCTGCCCAAGCTTTGGAAGCCCGCCTCCCAACCCCGAAAACCCCCGAGCAGCTACGCGCAATCAGCGCCGACCGTTACCTGTCGACGCTGGCGCTGCGCGTGTTTCGCGCCGGGCTCAAGCACAGTCTTGTGGACGCCAAATGGCCGTCGTTCGAGGAAGTATTCTTCCGTTTCGATCCGGAGAAAGTGGTGCTGATGGGAGCCGACCATCTGGAGCGCCTGATGCAGGACACCCGCATCATCCGCCACCTCGGCAAACTCAAGAGCGTGCCGCGCAACGCCCAGTTGATCCTGGACATCGAGCACGAGCACGGCAGCTTCGGGCAGTTCATCGCCAACTGGCCGGTGGATGACATTACCGGCCTATGGCAGTACCTGGCCAAACACGGCAACCAGATGGGTGGGCTGTCCGCGCCGCGCTTTCTGCGCATGGTCGGCAAGGACACGTTCATTCCGACCTGGGACGTGGTGGCGGCGCTCAATGCGCAGAACATCGTCGACCGCGTGCCAACCAGCAAACGCGATCAGGCCATCGTGCAGGGCGTGTTCAACGAGTGGCAGGCTCAGAGTGGTCGACCGTTGTGTCAGCTGTCGGCGATGCTGGCGTTCACGGTCAATCACTGAGGCTCTGCGTCAGATATTCACCACATTGACGAACCGCGAAGCTGCGGTTTCGTCGATGCGCAGGTTGGTGAAGTCGAACAGGTTGCGGTCGGCCAGTTGCGAGGGCTGCACGTTCTGCAGGGCGCGGAAGATGCTCTCGGTGCGGCCCGGCGTCTTGCGCTCCCACTCGTGGAGCATTTCCTTGACCACCTGACGCTGCAGGTTTTCCTGCGAGCCGCACAGGTTGCACGGAATGATCGGAAAACCCTTGAAATCCGAATAGGCCTGAATGTCCTTCTCATGGCAGTACGCCAGCGGACGGATGACCACGTTGCGACCGTCGTCGGCGCGAAGCTTGGGCGGCATGGCCTTCAGCGAACCGTTGAAGAACATGTTGAGGAAGAAGGTTTCGACGATGTCGTCGCGGTGGTGACCAAGCGCCATCTTGGTCGCGCCGATTTCGTCGGCGAAGGTGTACAGCGTGCCGCGGCGCAGGCGCGAGCACAGCGAACAAGTGGTCTTGCCCTCGGGAACCAGCTCCTTGACTACCGAGTAGGTGTCCTTCTCGACGATGTGATACTCGATGCCCAGGGTTTTCAGATATGCCGGCAGCACATGCTCGGGAAAGCCCGGCTGTTTCTGGTCCATGTTCACCGCCACGATCTCGAACTTGATCGGCGCCACCTTCTGCAGGTGCATCAGCACATCGAGCATGGTGTAGCTGTCCTTGCCGCCGGAGAGGCACACCATTACCTTGTCACCATCTTCGATCATGTTGAAGTCGGCCACCGCTTCGCCGGCCAGACGACGCAGGCGTTTTTGCAGTTTGTTCTGATTGACTGAGAGGGTGCCCATGATGCTGGTGGTATCCGTTGACGATGACTGCGGGAAACAGGCGGTGTGAAAGCTGCTGCGCTCGGCGTTCTCACACGGTCTGAAAAGGCCGCTATTTTACGCATAACCCGCCGCCCGGTGAACATCCCGCCCGGCGGCAATGCCATAGCCCAGGCTATTAACAGGCGGTCGCCAATCGCCAAACGCTCTAAGGCCCGAGGCTTGACCCGGTCTGTGCTTCCTATACTGCTTGATGAGGTCGCACCCGTCAGACGATTTCAGGCTTGTGGCCTTCCGCCCTCCGGCATGTCCGGACGCCCTGGCATCCACGAGTTGAAGGAGTAGACGCATGATCCATCACGTTTGGGGACTGTTCACCCATCCCGACCGAGAGTGGAAACAGATACGTGGCGAAGAAGAAACCATCCGCCATATGTACTTCACGCACACGCTGATCCTGGCGGCCGTCCCGGCTGTTTCGGCCTACCTCGGGACTACTCAGGTCGGCTGGGTGATCGGTGAGCGTGCGCCGGTGATGCTCACCCACGGCAGCGCGCTGTGGATGACACTGATGTCGTACATATCGATGCTGGCGGGCGTGGCGGTCATGGGCAGTTTCATCCACTGGATGGCGCGTACCTACGACGCCAGCCCCACGCTGGCGCAGTGCATAGCCTTTGCCACCTACACCGCCACGCCGTTGTTCATCGGCGGACTGGCGGCGCTGTATCCGCACCTGTGGCTGGGGATGCTGATTGGCACGGCGGCCGTGTGCTACACCGTTTACCTGCTGTACGTCGGCCTGCCGACTTTCATGAGCATTCCTTCCGAAGAAGGCTTCATGTTTTCCAGTTCGGTGCTTGCCGTAGGGCTGGTCGTGCTGGTGGCGATCATGGCGTTCACCGTGGTGCTGTGGGGTATCGGCGTAGGCCCGGAATACACCAACTGACCCGTGGCGACCGGGCCGCGCCACAAGGCGGCCCGCGTTTACAGACGACCACTTGGCGGCCGGGGTTTTCAGCCAGCGTGCGCATTACGGCATACTGGGCACACCTGGAGACCCACGAAGCATGCCCGAGCAACTCAATTCCCGCGTCGAAACCTGTTACCAACAAGCCGAAGCCTTCTTCAAACGCCCTTTCAAGCGACCGGTCGTCAGCTTCAAGCTGCGCGGTCAGAAAGCCGGGGTCGCGCATCTGCATGAGAATCTGTTGCGCTTCAACCCGCAGCTGTACCGCGAAAACACCGAAGATTTCCTGCGTCAGACCGTGCCCCATGAAGTCGCCCATCTGGTGGCCCACCAGCTGTTCGGCGGCAACATTCAGCCTCATGGCGAGGAATGGCAGCTGATCATGCGCGGTGTCTACGAGCTGCCGCCCAACCGCTGCCACAGCTACGAGGTCAAGCGTCGCTCCGTGACCCGCTACATTTACCGCTGCCCTTGCGCCGGCAGCGATTTTCCGTTTTCGCCTCAACGCCACAACATGGTCCGCAAGGGTCGGCGCTACCTGTGCAGGAGCTGCCGCCAGACGCTGGTGTTCAGCGGCGAGACGCGCGTCGAATAATTTGCGGGCATAAAAAAACCCATCCGAAGATGGGTTTTTTATTGCCTGTCGTTTATCAGACGGACTTGCCAGTGCTCACCGGAGCCGGGCCTTCGGCAACGCCGAGGTCGTCTTCGTGACGGGTTTCAACGATGGCGCTACCACCGGAAGCCAACTCGGTCTGCAGCTTGTCGGTATCCAGCTCGCCGACCCACTTGGCAACCACTACGGTAGCAACGGCGTTACCTACCAGGTTGGTCAGTGCGCGGGCTTCGGACATGAAGCGGTCGATACCCAGGATCAGCGCCAGACCGGCAACCGGCAGGTGGCCAACGGCCGACAGGGTTGCAGCCAGAACGATGAAGCCGGAACCGGTCACGCCCGCCGCGCCCTTGGAGGACAGCAGCAGAACCAGCAGCAGCGTGATCTGGTGGGTGATGTCCATGTGGGTATTGGTCGCCTGAGCGATGAACACGGCCGCCATGGTCAGGTAGATCGAAGTACCGTCCAGGTTGAACGAGTAGCCGGTCGGGATTACCAGACCGACGACGGACTTCTGGGCACCCAGACGCTCCATCTTGATCAGCATGCGCGGCAGGGCCGATTCCGAGGAGGAAGTACCCAGAACGATCAGCAGCTCTTCACGGATGTAGCGAACCAGTTTGAAGATGCTGAAGCCGTGTGCGCGGCAGATTGCGCCCAGGATCAGAACCACGAACAGCACGCAGGTGATGTAGAAGCAGATCATCAACTGGCCCAGCTGCACCAGCGAGCTAACGCCGTAGGCACCGATGGTGAAGGCCATGGCACCGAACGCACCGATGGGCGCCAGCTTCATGATCATGTTGATGATGTTGAACATCACGTGAGCGAAGCGATCGATGAAGTCCAGAACCGGACGACCGTAGGCGCCCAGGCGATGCAGGGCGAAGCCGAAGATCACCGAGAACATCAGCACTTGCAGGATGTCGCCGTTGGCGAAGGCGCCGACGATGGTGTTCGGAATTACGTTGAGGATAAATCCGACGACGCTCTGGTCCTTACTGGCCGTGACGTAGGCCGCAATCTTCGATGCGTCGAGGGTGCTCACGTCGATGTTCATGCCAGCGCCTGGCTGCACGACGTTGACCACGATCAGACCGATCAGCAGAGCGATGGTCGAGACGATTTCGAAGTAGAGCAACGCGTAGCCACCGGTCTTGCCGACCGATTTCATGTTCTGCATGCCGGCGATGCCGCTGACTACCGTACAGAAGATGATGGGGGCGATGACCATCTTGATCAGCTTGATGAACCCGTCACCCAGCGGCTTCAGGGCCTTACCGGTGTCTGGGTAGAAGTGGCCGATCAGGATACCGATCACGATTGCGACGATGACCTGGAAGTACAGTGTTTTGTAGAAGGGCTGACGAGTCGTCATTGCAGTTATCCTCAAGGGCGTCGTCGGCATCTCACCTGATGCACGCGAGCCTATAAAGCGCTAACCCTCCTGCACTGGAGGGATTTGTTGTGTCGAGCTGCACGAAGCAGGCCTCTCAAACATTTAGCAATAGGCGTGCCACGAACTGCAGGCATCAATGAAGCCGCGCCCCGCCGGGAGCACAGCTATAACAATAGACTTCGAGGGCCCGCCGAGGTGGCGGAAATCCGCCGAATGGAAGGAAAAATCCGCAGACAGTGGCGGGTATCCGCCGCCGAATTGTCTGCTCAGGAGCGGCACAGATCAGTGCGCGGGGAAGTGAATCCGGAACGCCGCGCCACCCAGCGGCGAATCGTCCAGGGTCAGGCGTGCCGAGTAGCTTTCGATGATGTCCTTGACCACCGCCAGCCCGATACCCTGACCGGGATTCTGCCGATCCAGCCGTTCGCCACGTTCCAGCACCCGCGCGCGCTGATACTGCGGCACGCCCGGCCCGTCGTCCTCGACGCACAACTCATCGCCAAGCGCCGACTCCACGAAACTGACCTTCACCTCGCCGAGGCACAGCCGGTAAGCGTTTTCCAGCAGGTTACCGAGCATCTCCAGCAGCGCGCCCTCTTCCATTGCCACCTGGCAATGCTCGGGCAGGTCCAGCGTCGCTTTCACCTGTTTATCGCGATAGACCTTTTCCAGCGTGTTGCACAGGCTCTCCACCACCGGCCGCAAATTGACGTGATGACGCACCAGCCCGCTCTTGCGCAGGCTGGCGCGCTGCAATTGATAGCCGATCTGCTGGCTCATGCGCTCGATCTGCGACTGCAGGACCCGCGCCTGCTCGACGTCTTCGGGACGCTTGGCGATGTTTTCGCTGACGCCCTGCAACACTGCCAGCGGGGTTTTCAGGCTGTGGGCCAGATCGTCGAGTGAATCGCGATAACGAATGCGCTGCTCACGCTCGCTGCGCAGCAGGCGGTTGAGGGAGTCGGTCAGGCGCAACAGCTCGCTGGGGTGCTTTTCGCTGAGGCTGTCACGGGCACCCGCTTCGACCTGATCCAGTTCATGACTGATGCCACGCAATGCGCGCAGGCCCCAGGTCAGGCCCATCCATAACAGCCCGAGCAGAACCAGCAATGCCGCGCCGAAGCCCAGATACAGTTTCTTGCGCAGGTCATCGATAGTCTGTTGATAGCCGCGCAAGGGTTGCAACGCGACGATACTGAACGCCGCATTGCGCCCGCCGAGCAGTTTGATTTCGACGTCGTAGACGAAATACTCCTCGCCATTGGTCTCGCGGATTCGCGCGAACTGGCTGCCCATGCCGTCATAGTGCGGGTGGTATTGAATGTTCTGATCTTCAGTCGCCAGCGAGCGCCATACCAGTTGGCCCTGGCGGTTATAGATGTAGCCGAGCAGGCGGCTGCCCGGCAGATTGAACTGCTCGCCGGGCAACAGCGACGGCATCATCAGGTGCCCTTCCTCGACCCGTGCGGCGGAAATCATGGTGGTCACGTCCGACGCCAGACGCTGTTCGATGGCGCCGCGCAGCGCCAGGCTGAACGCACCCTGGAGCGCGGGCAGCATCAGCAGCATGAAGATCACCGCAAGTGTCGCAGCGCCCAGCATCAGGCGCAGGCGCAACGAACGGATCATGTACAGCGCTCGGTGAACAGATAGCCCATGCCGCGCACGGTATCGATGGGCTTGAACGCCACGTCGCCTTCAAGTTTGCGACGCAGACGGCCCACCAGCACCTCAATCACGTTCGGATCGCGCTCGTCATCGTCGGGATACAACTGCTCCATCAGGCGCTCCTTGGGGACCACCTGCTGATGATGCAGCATCAGGTATTCGAGAATCCGGTATTCATAGGCGGTCAGCGCAAGGGGCTGATCGGTCAGGGTGGCCTGTTTGCGATTGAGGTCCACCTGCAAAGGCCCGGCGGTGATGGTCGACTGGATGAAGCCGCTGGAACGCCGCAACAGAGCATTGAGGCGGGCTTCTAGCTCCTCGAACTGGAACGGCTTGACCACGTAGTCGTCAGCACCCGCAGCGAGCCCTTCGACCTTGTCCTGCCAGTTACCGCGAGCAGTCAGGATCAGGATCGGAAACGCCTTGCCCAGTGTGCGCAGCTGGCGAATGAGGTCCAGACCGCCGAGGCCTGGCAAGCCCAGGTCGATCACCGCCAGATCATGATTGAACTGGCCGACCTGATAGAGCGCCTCTTCGGCGTTGGCCACGGACTCGACCACATGGCCCGCTTCGGTCAGACGGGTGCGCAAGTGATGACGCAACAGCGCCTCGTCCTCCACCACCAACAACTTCATGCAGCTCTCCCAGGCACGATCAGCCTCAAGACAAAGATTGGACCGGCGTCAGCAACGCAGCGTCTGTGGGCGCGGTCCGTTTTACATCATAGCGCCTAGGCCGCCAACGCCAGAAACAGCTGTTGAGGTCGGACACGGGACGCTCCTGCGCTTGGCAATATGATGAAGGTACGGGCTTACAGTAAGGGTGACGTGCTGAACTGCGACTGAACGCGCTCTGAACCTGGGCTGAACCTGCATCAGACCGTGAAATCGACTAGGCTTTGCCCTGCCTCGCCGCTCTTAACCAATCCCCCAGATGAACAAGGAGTCGAACATGCGTTTGTGGACTGGACTGATCATGATGGCCGTCGCCGGGTTCGCCCAGGCGGCGATCAAGACCGAGCAGGTTAATTACCAGAGTGCCGACGGTACCAAACTGGTCGGCTATTACGCCTACGACGACGCGGTCAAAGGCCAGCGGCCCGGCGTGCTGGTGGTCCACGAATGGTGGGGGTTGAACGACTACGCCAAGCGCCGCGCCCGCGATCTGGCGGCGCTTGGCTACAGCGCAATGGCCATCGACATGTACGGCGAGGGCAAAAACACCGAGCACCCGAAAGACGCCATGGCTTTCATGCAGGCAACGCTCAAGGACAGCAGCGCGGCCGACAAGCGCTTCGATGCCGGCCTCGAACAGCTCAAGAAACAGCCGCAGACCAATCCGGCGAAAATTGCCGCCATCGGTTACTGCTTTGGCGGCAAGATCGTCCTCGACGCCGCCCGCCGCGGCGAGCCGCTGGCCGGCGTGGTCAGTTTCCACGGCGCGCTGGTTACCACTACTCCGGCGCAGCCCGGCATCAAGGTGCCGATGCTGGTTGAGCATGGCGCAAAGGACAGCATGGTCACCCCCGAACACGTCGCCGCCTTCAAGGCCGAGATGGACAAGGCCGGCGCCGATTACAAATTCGTCAGCCTCGACGGCGCCAAACACGGCTTCACCAACCCCGACGCCGACCGCCTGAGCCACGGCGAACACGGCGGCCCCGACATCGGCTACAGCAAAACCGCCGACCAGAGCTCATGGGCCGACATGCAGGCGTTTTTCAAGAAGATATTCGGGTGATCTGGATCCGAACCCATCGCCTTCTCGCCAGCAAGCTGGCTCCCACAGGAACCGAGTTGCCTTCAATCCTTGTGGGAGCCAGCTTGCTGGCGAGAAGGAGTTAAAGGCACTCACAGCCAGACAGCATCCCAAAGCGGATACTGCCCAATACTGTTTACCAGACCTGCCCGCAGGGGATTGGCGACGATATAGCGAGCAAAGCCGAGTACGTCTTCTTCCTTGCGAATAGCCTTGTCGTGATAACCGCGCTGCCAAAGTCGCCCTTCGCAGCCTGTTGCTTTGTTAACCGCGATTGCGCTCTTTGATTTAACCCTCTGTATCAGCGACGACAAGGCTCCGTCTCCCAGTTTGAAAAGCCAGTGGAAATGATCAGGCATCACGACCCGGGCAAGTGAACATGCAAGGTTTTGCTCTTCACACCCCTTCATTTCCCTGACCAACAGGCGCCCCAAAACCCAGTCAGCGAACACCGGCGCCCTGCCTTGCGTCGTAGCGGTCACCAGATAAATTTGCCCAGCTCCGGAAAAACGGCCCGTGCGCAGGCGATGAGAGTTTTCGTTTTTGGACATTCCGTTGCCCTCGGATTACAGAAGCCAACAAATCTACTGCCGGAAGACGCCTAGTGGGCCATTGATAATTGGCCGGGTGTTTCGGGCGAGCAGAATGCTGTTGTCACAAGCATGGTGTGGGCACCAATCCGCGACAACCACCCTCTGGCCTCGAACATAACGACCATCACCTTCCCTCCCCGCCCATCCCCCGGCACAATGCCGCGCATGACGATGCCTTTACTCCCTGCCTGTTGCCCTGCGCTTACTCACCATTGGCCCTTGCCGTTTGCGGTGCCGGGGGCGGTGTTGGTGAGCGGGTATTTCGATCCGCAAAAGCTCGCCGAAGGCGACTTTCAGCGGTGTCTGATCGAGCCACCCGCCAGCATCAATCGCTCGGTGGCCAAGCGGCAGACAGAATTTCTCGCCGGACGCCTGTGCGCACGCGAGGCATTGCGTCGGCTGGACGGCCGGTTGCATGTGCCGCTGATCGGCGAGGACCGAGCACCGGTCTGGCCTGTTGATCTTTGCGGCTCGATCACCCACAGCACCGGCTGGGCCGCGGCCATCGTCGGGCGCAAGGCCCAGTGGCGCGGGCTGGGGCTCGATACCGAAAACCTGCTCAATCACGAACGCGCCACGCGGCTGGCCGGCGAGATTCTGACTGCCGAGGAACTCGCGGACATGACCACGGGCCCTGAAGACCAGGTCGCGCTTCGGGTAACGCTGACGTTCTCGATCAAGGAAGCGCTGTTCAAGGCGCTCTACCCCATCGTGCAAAAGCGCTTCTATTTCGAAGATGCGCAACTGGTGGAATGGCGCGACGACGGCAGTGTGCGCCTGCGGCTGTTGACCGACCTGTCCGCCGAATGGCACAGCGGCAAGGAGCTGGATGGCCAGTTCGGCCTGCACGACGCGCAAGTATTGACGCTGGTCAGCATCGCGGCGTCTGCAAGCGCGGCCACGCAAGGCTGAAGCACGCGCCGCCGAGGTGATGGCTGCGGCCGATCACGGCGCGGCCTTCGTGCCAGTTGATGATCCGCCGCACGATCGACAAGCCCAGACCATGGCCGCCGGAAGCCCGCGTGCGACTGTCATCCAGACGCATGAAAGGCGTGAAAATCTGCTCCCAGGCGTTTTCCGGCACGCCCGGGCCATCATCCTCGACTGACAGATGACAGCGTTGCGCGTCCAGGCGATAGCTGATGCGTACGTGGGATTCCGCATGCCGCATCGCGTTGCTGACCAGATTCTGCACCGCGCGATGCAGGTAACGCGGCTCGGCCTCGACCCAGGCGGGTTCGCCTTCGGCGGCGGTGGTCGATTCGCCCCGCTCGACCCGCACATGCGCGCGCAGCGGCGCCAGCTCGGCGATCACCTGATCGATCAACGTGTCCAGATCAACGCGCTGGAAGTTCAGGGTCGGCGCGCCCTGTTCCAGCCGCGCGTAAGTCAGCATCTCGTCCACCAGCTTGTCGAGGTCCTGAATGTCGTGATCCATGCCCTGCAGATATTTGTCACGCGCCTGCGGCGTGGCGGCATCGCTGACCATTTCCAGGCCGAAGCGCAGCCGCGCCACCGGCGTGCGCAGCTCATGGGACACCGCGCGGACCAGTTCGCGCTGGATCATCAGCGAGCGCTGCAGGTGCTCGGCCATGCTGTTGAACGCCGAAGCGAGACGCCCGACCGAATCCGAGCCCTCGGTGGGCACGCGGGTCTGCAAGCTGCCCTGGGCGATCAGCGTCGCGGCAGCCTCCAGCGCCTGAAGCCTGCGCTCCAGACGGCGTACCAGCAGATACACCAGCAACCCGATCAGGCACAAACCCAGCAGCGCGATCAGCACCAGCCAGTGCAGCGGATAAGGATTCATCTGATAAAGCGGGCCGATTTCCAGCACCCAGTTGGTGTCGACAATGCCTGCCAGCACGCGGATCGAGTCGCCACCCTTGCCCAGCGCCATCACCGTGTCGCCTTCATACACGCGGCGGCGCTGGTCGTCGTCAAGGTCCGCCTGATCCAGAGCGATCAGTTGCAGGTCGAAGCCGAAGCCCTTGTCCACCCGCAACGCCTGCAAGCGCGCCGGTTGTTCATTGACGGGAAATCGCACCAGCTCATCGATCAGCAGGTAAAGCGTCGCGCGCACCAACTGCTCGGTGATCTGCTGCACCTCGCCGGTGAGCAGCAAGGGCTCTTTGTCGCTGAGCTGGCGATAAACCCGCGCGGCATGCGGGCCGAACTGCTCGACCACCACCTGCCCGCGCTGCAGGCGACTTTGCGCACTGCCGTCCAGCTGCGCCTGCTCGGCGCTCTGCAACTTGAGCGGAATGCCCAGCAGCCGCTCCCACACCGCCAGCGCCCGCTGGCGCTCGACGTTATTGAGCGGCACCAGATTATCCGCCATCACCGTGAAGGTGCCGTGCGCGAGACGCTCGCGGTATTGCGCGCCGCGTTCCAGATTGAGCTGGTACAGCGCCAGCGCGCCCAACAAGGCGACCGCGACCAGCACGCCCAGCATGCCGCCGTAAATACGCAGGAAAATGGAATTCATGGCTCAACCGCTGAAGGCGTAGCCGTTCATCGCCTGCGCGGCTTCGGGCACGAACAGATAGCCTTTGCTGCGCACGGTCTTGATCAGCCGCGGGTGAATGGGGTCGTCGCCTATCTTGGGGCGAATTCGCGAAATCCGCACATCAATGGAGCGGTCCTGACCGTCGTAGCCCACGCCGCGCAACGCGGTGAAGATCTCTTCGCGGGACAGCGTGCGGCCGGCGTTGGCCACCAGCAGCCACAGCAGATCGAACTCGGCGCCGGTCAGTTCGATGCCCTGGCCGCCCAGCCAGGCCTCGCGCAAGGCGTTGTCTACCACCAGCGGCCCGAACACCAGACGACGCAGCCGCGCGGCCTGCACCTGAGGCGCTTCACTGCGGCGTAACAGCGCATGAATGCGCGCCAGCAGGACACGCGGATGAACGGGCTTGCAGACGAAATCGTCGGCACCGGTGTCCAGCCCCTGAATGTGATCGGTGTCGTCGGTGCGCGCGGTGAGCATCAGGATCGGGCCGTCGTAGCGGCTGCGCACTGCACGGCAGATGCTCAAGCCGTCTTCGCCGGGCAGCATAAGGTCGAGCACCACCAGGTCCGGCCGCTCGTCGATGATCCGCGCGGCGGCCAGCCGGCCATCGCCTTCGATACTGACGGTCAGGCCATTGGCCTCCAGGTATTCGCCCGTCAGTTCGGCGAGTCGCTGGTCGTCTTCCACGATCAGGACCTGCCAGTTATCCAGTTCCACAAACGACCTCCATTGTTCTTGTTAAAAGGCAGGCTTCGAGTCGGGGAGCAGGTGATAAATGCCGATGGAGTGTAGCAACCGCGGGCCAGGCACACGACATGCCAGACAGGCCTTGCGAGCTGCATTTTTTGTGATAGGGTGCGCGCCCGCAAAAATAGCCAAGGCCTACAGCAGCCTTGTAAAAATCCGTGACAAGCGGTCGGCTCCAGTAGTTATGCGGCCTACAAGCGCGAGGGTTCATTCATACACAAACTACACACAAGTTTATCCACAGGTCGTGCGTTGCAATTGGTGTCCAAAACGCATTATCTTGTAGCCCGGCTTGCAGCGACACCCTACATGTAGGGTTTTCCGCGCAAAAGCCAGCACAACTCAAACGAGGATTTCAAGCCTTTTTTATCGAGTTTGTGCGCTGAGCATGAGGCCGAATCACAGGCCAGATCACTCGCGCCAGAGCCAGCCCGAGCGGTACATGTTTTGCAACATCGGTAACACAGAATTCAGCAGTTTTCGGGGGCCGGCCATTGGCCACAGTCCCCAGGGTTTAAAAGCCCGAGGTTTCAGAGCCCGGGGGTGCCATTCCCATGCGCACTCCCTTATCCGTTTTGAAGCCCTTGCAGTTGCTTGCGACGCAGGCGCGTCATGACGGAACGGTGGGCAGCAATGCCCGAACAACTTATAGAACGTGGAGTCCCCCATGCAAACCGACACAACTCGCGAGAATTCGCCGACTGCCGCGCCGCAGGCAGGCCAGGCCGCTCAGGACCTGTCCGCCACCGCGCCCGGTCAACTGCGAGTGATCAAGCGTAACGGCACCGTCGTGCCTTACACCGATGACAAGATCACTGTCGCTATCACCAAGGCGTTTCTCGCAGTTGAAGGCGGCACCGCCGCTGCTTCGTCGCGTATCCACGACACCGTTGCCCGCCTGACCGAACAAGTCACCGCCACCTTCAAGCGTCGCATGCCTTCGGGCGGCACCATCCATATCGAAGAGATTCAGGATCAGGTGGAACTGGCGCTGATGCGTGCCGGCGAGCAGAAAGTCGCTCGCGACTACGTGATCTACCGCGACTCGCGCGCCCGCGAGCGTGCCGGTCGTGCTTCCGAAGGTCAGGAAGTCCAGGCTCACCCGTCGATCCGCATCACTCTGGCCGACGGCAGCTTCGCGCCACTGGACATGGGCCGCCTGAACACCATCGTCACCGAAGCGTGCGAAGGTCTGGCTGAAGTCGACGCCAACCTGATCCAGAGCGAAACCCTGAAGAACCTGTACGACGGCGTTGCGCTGAAAGACGTCAACACCGCGCTGGTAATGACCGCTCGTACCCTGGTCGAGCGTGAGCCGAACTACTCGTTCGTCACCGCCCGCCTGCTGATGGACACCCTGCGCGCCGAAGGCCTGGGCTTTCTGCAAGTAGCCGAAAGCGCTACTCACCACGAAATGGCCGACCTGTACGCCAAGGCGCTGCCTGCTTACGTCGCCACCGGTATCAAGTACGAGCTGCTCAACCCTGTGCTGGCTGAATTCGACCTTGAGAAACTGGGCAAGGCGATCAACCACGAGCGCGACCAGCAGTTCACTTACCTGGGCCTGCAGACTCTTTATGACCGTTACTTCATCCACAAGGATGGCGTGCGTTTCGAACTGCCGCAGATCTTCTTCATGCGCGTGGCCATGGGCCTGGCGATCGAAGAAAAAGCCCGCGAAGACCGTGCCATCGAGTTCTACAACCTGCTGTCGTCCTTCGACTACATGGCTTCGACGCCGACACTGTTCAACGCCGGTACCCTGCGTCCACAGCTGTCGAGCTGCTACCTGACCACCGTTCCGGATGACCTGTCGGGCATCTACCACGCCATCCACGACAACGCCATGTTGTCCAAATTCGCTGGTGGCCTGGGCAACGACTGGACCCCGGTCCGTGCGCTGGGTTCGTACATCAAGGGCACCAACGGCAAGTCGCAAGGCGTCGTGCCGTTCCTCAAAGTGGTCAACGACACCGCCGTTGCGGTCAACCAGGGCGGCAAGCGCAAGGGCGCTGTCTGTGCCTACCTGGAAACCTGGCACATGGACATCGAAGAGTTCATCGAGCTGCGCAAGAACACTGGTGATGACCGCCGTCGTACCCACGACATGAACACCGCCAACTGGATCCCTGACCTGTTCATGAAGCGTGTCTTCGACGACGGCCAGTGGACCCTGTTCTCGCCATCCGAAGTACCGGACCTGCACGACCTGACCGGCAAGGCCTTCGAAGAGCGTTACGAGTACTACGAAGCGCTGACCGAGTACCCGGGCAAGATCAAGCTGTTCAAGACCATCCAGGCCAAGGATCTGTGGCGCAAGATGCTGTCGATGCTGTTCGAGACCGGCCACCCGTGGCTGACCTTCAAGGACCCGTGCAACCTGCGCAGCCCGCAGCAGCACGTTGGCGTGGTCCACAGTTCGAACCTGTGCACCGAAATCACCCTGAACACCAACAAGGACGAAATCGCGGTCTGCAACCTGGGCTCGATCAACCTGCCGAACCACATCGTCAACGGCAAACTGGACACCGACAAGCTCAAGCGCACTGTCGACGTGGCCGTTCGCATGCTCGACAACGTGATCGACATCAACTACTACTCCGTGCCGCAGGCCAAGAACTCCAACCTGCGCCACCGTCCGGTCGGCCTGGGTATCATGGGCTTCCAGGACGCGCTGTATCTGCAGCACATCCCGTACGGTTCGGATGCCGCCGTGCAGTTCGCCGACACTTCCATGGAAGCAGTCAGCTACTACGCGATCCAGGCGTCCTGCGACCTGGCTGATGAGCGCGGTGCGTACGAGACGTTCCAGGGTTCGCTGTGGTCCAAGGGCATCCTGCCGCTGGACTCGCAACAGATCCTGATCGAGCAGCGCGGCCAGAAGTACATCGATGTCGACCTGAAGGAAACCCTGGACTGGGCGCCGGTACGTGCCCGCGTTCAGAAAGGCATCCGTAACTCGAACATCATGGCCATCGCACCGACCGCCACCATCGCCAACATCACTGGCGTATCGCAGTCGATCGAACCGACCTACCAGAACCTGTATGTGAAATCGAACCTGTCGGGCGAATTCACCGTGATCAACCCGTACCTGGTTCGCGACCTCAAGGCCCGCGACCTGTGGGACTCGGTCATGATCAACGACCTGAAGTACTACGACGGTTCGGTGCAGCAGATCGAGCGCATCCCGCAGGAACTCAAAGACCTGTACGCCACCGCGTTCGAAGTGGAAACCAAGTGGATCGTCGACGCGGCCAGCCGCCGTCAGAAGTGGATCGACCAGGCTCAGTCGCTGAACCTGTACATCGCTGGCGCCTCGGGCAAGAAGCTGGACGTGACCTACCGCATGGCGTGGTTCCGTGGTCTGAAGACCACCTACTACCTCCGTGCCCTGGCCGCGACCAGCACCGAGAAGTCGACCATCAACACCGGCAAGCTCAACGCAGTATCGAGCGGCGGCCACGGCCCGGATGACTCCGCGCTCACCGCCCCACGCCCAAGCGAAGCAGCCCCGGCCGGTCCTGCGCCAGTGCCAAAGGCTTGCGCGATTGACGAGCCGGATTGCGAGGCTTGTCAGTAAGCTGACCGCTCGCTCCTACAGTGCTACGCGCATAACTGTAGGAGCGAGCTTGCTCGCGAAGAGGCCAGTACACACGACAATGTCTGTACCGTCCCTTTCGCGGACAAGCGGAGCGCCGCCCGGTCCGCTTCCACAGGGCAACGCGTAGAACCGTAGGAGCGAGCTTGCTCGCGAAGAGGCCGGCAGGGCCAACACCCTGCCCCTCGCTCCAAAGATTCACCAGGGCCACAGAGCCCCGAACATTCATGTTTTTTGCGTGCAGCAAACGTAACGCAAGCAACAACCCCATAGATCCAACAAGTCAGTCGATACAGCCCGCCCCCTCCTCTCCCGAGCCTTTTTTGGCTACACTGACGCCTTCCAAACGTTAGAGGCAGCCCTATGCCAACCCTCTCTCTCCACGCCAAAAAAGCCTATTGCGCCAAAACCCGAAAATCCAACTATGCGGCAAGCCTGCGCCTGGAAGGATTCGACAGCAGCCCGAGCGATATCGAGCGCCCGCTGCGCACGCGCGAAGAGATTCTCGACAGCTATCGGAACAAGAAAGCCTGATGCTGGATAAGTACGGGGTCGGCCAAGACCCCTATTGCTACCCAGGAACGACGCAGCTTCGTAACCTGCTCAACATCCAGGACAGTCATATTCTTGCTCAAGCCGAGCGCGCGCTTTCGGAGAACGCGGCAAACGCCATCGAGTTCTCCGCGCCTCCTTACGATCTGCCCTACCTGCCAGACATTCATCGTGCGCTTTTCGCCGACCTCTACGACTGGGCAGGTGAACTGCGCACAGTGGATATATCCAAGGACGATACTCACTTTTGCATTGTCGGACGCATTGAGCCGGAAGCCAGGAAATTATTCACCGCCTTGGCCAATGCCAATTGGTTTCAAGAGCTCGACCGAGCATCGCTCGTCACATCAGTCGCCGAACTGTTTGGAGACCTGAACGTTGTCCATCCGTTTCGCGAAGGAAATGGGCGAGCCCAGCGGATTCTGTTCGAGCACATCATCGTAAACGCTGGATTCAGCCTCAGTTGGTGGGAGGTTGAAATGAAAGAGTGGACCCAAGCAAATATCGACGCCGTGGTATGCGACTACACCGCTTTGCAGCGAATATTTGAAAGGTGTATCGGCGAACAAATCACCGAGTAAACCACTGGATGTCCGCGCAGTTGCGTCTACCGCTCGTCGCGATAATCACTCGCCAACCCCACCTTCCATAGCCCCTGATATCCGCGACAGCGCCCGTCAGACAAGACGTGTCGAAAGACTGATCAGGGTCAGAACGCTCAACGACTTCCAGTGTCAGGATCATGGCGGTTGCGACGACCTGTCGACCGGCCTAATATCTACATCTTGTGTTCATGGGCAACCAATAGCACTAAATGAAGGGGTTTCGGTTTCTTGAAATGCACTCGGAGTCAAGCGCTAACTTGCGTTTTGACGAGAAAAAAATGCTCATCTACCGTGCGCAAGACAGGCCAGCGGAAGGTGAATTCGGTATACTCTCGCGCCTGTTCAGGGTACTGGGTATGAGCATCACTGCCGCGATACGGTTACGCCTGACAAACAACGTGCACAGCGCCAATCGAAAGGCATTCATGCGCGATTCGGCCGGTGTGCAGCCAGAGGTATTCGCAACCTCTTGGCTAGCCCCGCCACATTAAAATCCGCTTCAACCAGACATACGTTGCCGGCAAGCACGAATTGCAACGCGGGCAACGCTCACTTTTAAAATTCAAACGGTCGCCCCGGCGGCCTCTCAAGCAGGAGACGTAACCATGCTGAGCTGGGACGAATTCGATAAGGAAGACGGCGAAGTCACCGCCGCCAAACCCAATCAGGCAGCACAAGCCCACGAAGCGACCATGGACCGCCTCGACAGCGCCGGCGGTGCCGCCGCTCAAGAAGCGCGGGCTGTGACCGCCGCCGACTCCGAAGCCCTGATCCGCGCCAAGAAAGCGCTGGACGCTCTGGACGTCGCCGAAGGTCTGGCTGAACTGGAAGGCGCGTCGGCCCGTGTCGCGGTCGATGAAAAGCGCATGATCAACTGCCGCGCTGACCTCAACCAGCTGGTGCCTTTCAAGTACGACTGGGCCTGGCAGAAGTATCTGGACGGCTGCGCAAACCACTGGATGCCGCAAGAAGTCAACATGACCGCCGACATCGCCCTCTGGAAAAACCCGGAAGGCCTGACCGACGACGAGCGCCGCATCGTGATGCGCAACCTGGGCTTCTTCTCCACCGCCGACTCCCTGGTTGCCAACAACCTGGTACTGGCTGTGTACCGCCTGATCACCAACCCCGAGTGCCGCCAGTACATTCTGCGCCAGGCGTTCGAAGAGGCGATCCACACCCACGCTTACCAGTACTGCATCGAATCGCTGGCCATGGATGAAGGCGAGATCTTCAACATGTACCACGAGATCCCATCGGTCGCTAAAAAGGCAGCCTGGGGCCTGAAGTACACCCGCTCGATCTCCGATCCGAAGTTCGAAACCGGCACCGTCGAAACCGACAAGGAACTGCTGCGCAACCTGATCGCCTACTACTGCGTTCTGGAAGGCATCTTCTTCTACTGCGGCTTCACCCAGATCCTGTCCATGGGTCGCCGCAACAAGATGACCGGCGTCGCCGAGCAGTTCCAGTACATCCTGCGCGACGAATCCATGCACCTGAACTTCGGCATCGACGTGATCAACCAGATCAAGATCGAAAACCCGCACCTGTGGGACGCCGAAATGAAGGAAGAAGCCTCGCAGATGATCCTGCAAGGCACCCAGCTGGAAATCGAATACGCCCGCGACACCATGCCACGCGGCGTACTGGGCATGAACGCCGCGATGATGGAGGACTACCTCAAATTCATCGCCAACCGTCGCCTGTCGCAGATCGGCTTGAAGGAAGAGTACCCAGGTACGACTAACCCGTTCCCATGGATGAGCGAAATCATGGACTTGAAGAAAGAGAAAAACTTCTTCGAGACTCGGGTTATCGAGTATCAGACTGGTGGGGCGCTGAGCTGGGATTGATTGGCTCGACTAACCAACGGTAATGAGAAAGCCAGGCGCGAAAGCGGCCTGGCTTTTTTGTGGGTGTGAGTTTATAGAATGCGCGCTGTCCGCGATGGCAAGGATTGGGAGAAGGAGATGACTGTCATACCAGCTATTTATGTGGTCGCTCCAGGATCCTGAAGATTGAAAGCTGGATATATCTTTCAAGCTTATGAAGGTTCGGAACGAACCTCAGAGCGCCTAGAGCACAATCATAGGCCAGGAGCACCGCTTCGCGCCCTGACGACTCCCGGATTCGCGCTTAACCCCCGAACATCTGACAGCTTAAGACCCGGAGTGCATGAAATGCTTTTCAGAAATTTGAGAGGCGCGTCTACGTCAAATCTGAACATTGCCTATGGAATAACGGATATGGAATTCGGATAGGAGCGCGCCTTCCAGTTTGGCGAGACATCTTCACACTGCCTTACCCTTACCGGTACCGGACGCGCATAGGCGCATGCGGGAATTTGGAAGCGCGATACCGCTTACTGTTAAAACTCGGAGAGTGGGGTTGCAGATGGCATTAGGGAATTCTAGAATCCAGCGAGCACAGGAGAGACGCTTCGCAAGGCGCATGAACGCGCATCAGATGTGCATTGCCAGACCTCAGCCCGACTGAGTCGTTATGCAGTTATGGAGATTTGCGAGTGAGTTACCAAGCTACTGCCTTTAACGTTATGATCGCATCACCAGGGGATGTAGCGTCCGAGAGGGCGATCATTCGCGATGTCATTTACGAGTGGAATGCCGTGCACTCAAATGCCCGGAAAATTGTGCTGTTACCAATTGGCTGGGAAACACATTCGTCTCCCGAAATGGGTGAACCGGCACAGGCGATTCTAAACAAGCAGATTCTCTCAACATGCGATCTATTGGTAGGTGTCTTTTGGACCAGAATAGGCACTCCGACCGAAAAGCACCCCAGTGGAACGGTCGAAGAAATTGAGGAGCATATCTCTGCAGGAAAACCGACCATGCTGTACTTCTCAAGCCAGCCGGTGGTTATGGATACGGTAGATCTAGATCAGGTCCAAAGGCTAAAAAAATTCAAAGAGTCTTGCCAAAGCAGTGGTCTGTATCAAAGCTACGACAGCCATAGTGACTTCAAAGAAAAATTCTATCGTCAGCTGCAACTGAAGGTAAACCAGAACTCGTTGTTTCAGACATTACCTCTGCAAGAGACAAGCGAGGAGATCCTCAGCTCTCACACACCGCTTCCGCCCCTCTCCCCAGAAGCGCGGGTGTTGCTCAAAGAAATGAGTCAGGACTCCCACGGAACGGTCATTTACGCTCGATATATTGGCGGCAGTTCAATACAAACGAACGGAAAAAATTTGGCGTCTTCACATGAGCGACGTGAGATGGCCAAATGGGAAGCGGCTCTTGAGCAGCTCCAAGTCGAAGGACTTTTAGCTGCCCGAGGTTACAAGGGAGATGTTTTTGAGATCACGAACCTAGGCTATCAGATCGCCGACATGATTGTCTTGTAAGTCGATGCCGTTTATCTCTACGCGTTGGCGAGTAAGCAACGTGAGCCTACGAATTTTTCAGCTTCTCCCGGCCAGCAAATTGACAGCGCGGTAGTTTTTACTCAAAGCTACGGGGCACCCCACTTAATGTAATCCTCCCGCTGAACCTGGAAAGATGAAAACTCTCTCAGCTCCATAATGTATGACATGTAAATCCTCACTCATCTCTTATCTTTAACCGCTAAATATTTGGTGTTTCGTGGGAGCTTTTGGGGTGTGCCATCTTAAAAGCAAACTGTCCGCATACCGACCGCTAAAATTCTCTTTTTTTGCGCGCCGCTACGCGGAACCTACACCCAGGTTTCTTTGCTTAACGTAAATATCTCGATCTAGAACGCCTACCTTTCTGCCATAGGAACCAGGCCGACTTTTTCACCAGAACAGGTGGAAAATTGGTCATCAGCTACAGCGCTGCACCCCGAAGCGGCTGTAATGCACCGTCCTCGAAGTCCAGGATCAGGCTTAAGATATTTATCGCTGCTATGGCTAAGTGTCCCAATGACCAGCCCCACTCAAAAACTCTCCTTATCGCCTGTTCTCACCTCTGCCCTTAGATGCACTGGTCGCTCCGCACAGAGCTATCGCTCGCTCATACGTAGGACTTTTCCTGGACCAAGGTACGACTTTGCCAGTATCGTCGCAGCCTCATTTCGGCTCGGCGCAGACATGGAACCTACAAAAAGCAAAATCGATTGGAGCGATGCAGAGATTCAAGCAGCTGTAAATAGCTACACGCAGATGCTTCAACGTGAGCAGCTCGGCATCAAAATCAACAAAGCTCACGAGAACAGGATGCTGCGCGAGCAGGCCCTGGCCTCCCGCACCCAAAGCTCAATCGAGTTTCGCATGCAGAATATTTCAGCTGTTCTCGCCGATCTTGAACGACCCTGGATCAAAGGCTACCCGCCAGCCAAGAACGTGGGCGCCAACGTGAAGAAAAAAATCCTCAGCGCGCTGGAGGTACAGGGAGCTCCTACCCCAGAAGATCATCATCCAACCGCAGATGAACGGATTCTTGAGCGGCGGGCAGCCAAGCTGGAAGGGTACAAGCTAACTCAGACTCCAAAAGGAATCTTGAAACCCCAGATCGTTGCAGACACGGGAAAAACCTATATAAGAGACCCCGAGGTGCGAGCCTGGGTCCGGCAGCAGGCCCTCGGTGTCTGCGAAGGATGCGGGAAGGATGCACCGTTTGAGAAAAACGGCTTGCCATTCCTGGAGGTGCACCACGTCAAACATCTAGCACACGGGGGGTCCGACTTGGTTACGAATGCCGTAGCGCTCTGTCCGAATTGTCATCGCCGGTGCCATCACTCAAGCGATAAGGAAGCGTTCAGCAAATCGCTGTACGAAAGAGTTAAGCGCCTTGTCGTGGAGCCTTGAGACTCAGATATTTCCCACGGTTCTCGTCTACCGAGGGCTGATTCCACAGGCCTAAACGAAGCGTATCCTTCGCCGCCGGTGCCTAAGAAACACCCAACGTGGAGCAGTCGAACCGATGTGCGTCATTCCCCTATCTGATGAATGTCCGCCTCGGACACTGTGGTTGGGGTTCTTCCGCACCTCTACGTTGGCCCTGAGCATCAGCCATTTCGATACGTAGAGGGTCGTATGAACAACAATGCAATCCCGGTTACCCCCACCCTCTTCCACCGCCACAACCGCCCCCTCCACGCCCTCCTCCTCGAAAACCAACCCTGGTTCTGCGCCCGCGATCTAGGACGTCTAATCGGCTGGCCCTTGAACGAGCGCACGCTACGCAAGCTCGACGCCGACCAGCACCGCCTCGTCACCCTCGACTACTCCACCGGCCCGGAATCCGAGTTGATGGTCAGCGAGTCGGGCCTGTATGCGCTGTTGGTGCATCACTATCACGCGGAGAATCGTGGGTTGCGGCAGTGGGTCACCAATGAGGTGGTGCCGGTGCTCCGGGGTTAGGCTTTGCCGTTTGACGATCGTTCGCCGAATCTGAGCCTGTTGCAGTGGCCGGGGTTGTCGGTGAGTTTGCTGCATTGGCGGAGCGAGCCGTGGATCAGGTTGCGGGATATGCCGATGATGCTGCCGCATCCGCGGATGCAGGTTGAGTCGGAGTCGCGGCGGGTTGGCAGGCCTTGGTGGCGGGTGGCCTGGGACGGGTTGCGGTTGGGTTGAATGCTTTGCGGTGGCCGCTTGGGTGGCGGCCATCGGTATCGGGCTAAGGGGTTGGCGTCGGGGCGGTTTCGGGTTGGTCCTTTTTGCGTTCTATCGCCAGTTCGGTGAGGGCGATCATGCGGTCGTAGCGCACCAGCGTCATTTGGGACTGGCCGCACATGAGATAGAAAATACCGGCGGCCGCCACGATAAACCCCCAGTGCCAGAGCGAGGTGGTAATACCGGCGTCGGTGAGGAATTTATGGATAGCGGTCAGGCCGGCGAACAAGGCGAGAATACCGGGGAAGATGCCGAGTTTTTCCAGCGCGCCGGTTACAAGGTGGGTACGTTTTTCCAGGCCGCTGCGTTCGTTTTTCAGTTCCACGATGCCCAATTTCAAGGTCTCGGTGGAGAGCGCTACCATTTGCGGCAAGTAGTGGGCGTCGACTTGCATCACGGTTTTGACGTTTGCCTCTATCTGACTGATGAAAGGTGCGGATACCAGCCTCTTCAGTTCGTGCCGGGACAGCCATAGGCGAACAAGCGGATAGATGAACAGTGTCAGGTAAGAAATGGCGATCAATGTCCATGACACCGTGAATATCCATCTCATGGAGTCGATCAGGCCGGCGGGCGCCAGTAATACGGCCAGGATGGATGGGCCAATGATGCCGAACCAGAAGACGTTCTTGTCGATGCGAGGTGCGCGGCTGGATCTGCGCTGCGCACGGCTTTCCCCGACGGCGGTTTTGTAGGCGTGTTCAATGTTGGCGGTGATTTGCAGGTAGGTCTCTACTTCGTTACTCATATAGTTCTCGGATTGCTGGGACGCGATGGCGCGTGCAGGGCAACTATATGAACGAGGAATGGCGCGGGGAATTCATTGGGAGCCAGGTTTTAATGTCAGCCATGTTTGGCACGCTTGTAGGGATTTTCTGGCAGCGTGCAGTATCAACATTTGCTACTAATGCGGCGCCTGTACCGGCCTCTCGCGAGCAAGCTCACTCCTACAGGTAAGTGCCTGGCTGACAGCGCGGCGGTGGCTGTCAGGCCTTCGAGCGCGCTCGGTATCCGCTGATCATTTCTTGGGTGACGTCTTCTTTTAAGTAGAGCGGTGCGTGTCCGCCGGCCCGGTTGTAGGCACTTCGCTTGCCACAGCGACTGCCGTTTCGCGCCGAGTTGTAGGGAGACGGGCAATTTCCGGAGTAGGCATCGATGGATTCTTGAATGATTTCGGACGCGTCCTACATCATCCTGCTGGACCCAAAAATAAACTGGCTGTCCATTTTTCAGGATGATTACGGATGGCTAGCTACGGTTACATGACTATCGTCGGTAAAACGATGGGCCTTATTTCTGCCGGTTGTTCAGGGAAGGAATCGGTCGGCAGCAAATGCCAGACAAACCATCCTGATGAAATTACGGTATTGTCGCTCACTCATAACATGGCCAATGTTGGCAACAGCAAATACGCAACGCATTGGCCGGTGTTCATCACCAAATATCTCGACAAGTCGTCGCCACTATTGGCTAAAGCCTTAAACAATAAAGAAGTGCTGACTTGTGAGATTAATTACTACCGCACATCTGATAATGGCAAGCAGGAATTGCTTTATACCATTCGACTGAAAGAAACCATTATCGAATCGATTACTCTGGATGTCCCGCATGCGGATCTGCAGATTGAAAGCAGCCTTCAGGAGGTTGTAGCTCTGCGCTACCAGGACATTTATTGGACGCACCATCCAGGCAGCACCACGGAGGCCGTCTCGTGGATAACAGATCAATAACATCGGCGAACGCCGAGGATAGGCTGGCGGGACGAAATTTCCGTGAGGTTCATGAAGCTGCGACGTTTCTGCAAGGGCAGGCTTGCACATTTGCGGCGCGGCATATACAGGATGGGACACGCAGACTGCTGTTCAACCGGGCCGTATCTTATTACGCTCGGGAAATAATCAAGGACGTGGAGGAAGGGCGAAAGACTGCTTCGGAAGGATTGAAAGTTATAAGGGCAGAACAGAAAAGCCTTACAGAGCAATCGTTCGACGTGACCACTAAGGCGTTCGGCTTGGGAGCTGGAGCCTTGCAAGTCACAAGTGGCGTGGGGGTGTGTTACGTGTCTGTCGGCACGCTTTGCTTCACCCTAGGTGTCGCGATGATAGCTCACGGAACTAACAATATTTATGAAAACGGACGAAACCTTTATGAGGGTCGCTCGGATGTTGAAGGTCCGGTGAGAAAGGGTTATCAGGCTTTGGCCGAGCTTAGCGGGAAACAGACGTGTGCAGGCAGCATACTTTATGGGAGCGTTGATTTGGGGATGTCTGCTTATGGATTGACGAAATTCGTGACAAAGCCCGAAGCGTGGCGGCTATTCAGGCACCTCCCTAATGACTACATCAGGGCTTACAAAACTACGCACCCTATATTTCACGCTGTAGACAGACCCACAGACCTTTTCACGGCCGTCAACGTGGTTGATCAATGGGAATGCTTGAAGTGAGTTCGGTATGATAACTTTTTTCGAGCATCTAGCTTTTATTATCTTCGCCGGAACTTTCTTTTCACTTGCACGTTGGTTTCGCTATATAACATCTGGTGCATACTATTCCGAGTTAAAGGCCTTAGCATCAATCATCCTTAATCTTTTTTTTGTTTTTTTCTACCGATATTTTTCGGTCACGGGTGACATAATCTTCTACGGAAATGTAGAAGGTTCATCTCTGAAATGGCTTTCGGTACCCATGATGTATGCCCACGCATTTTGTTTTTCCGTACCGTGGCAACCAGCTCGATGGTTCCTTCGACGCAAGTTCGATCCTAGAATTCGTGAATACAAATAAAAATCTTAGAAAGCTACGCACCCGAAAGATGGGGCTTCTCCGCGTCGCCATTGAGGTCCTTGGAAATTTAGAACCAAGCGACATCCCCATCAAAACCGTCGCGGGCAAGCGCGCTCCTACGGCACTCGCATCGCCGATGAACGGCATGCCAGTCTCGAAGTTCATGCGCTACCTTTGGTACTTGGCCTCGCCCTCACCTTTGTGGATCTCTGATACCACGTGTGCGCTCCGGTGCTTGGTGCAGGGCGAGTCCATTCAGTCTCTATAAACAAAAACACCACCTTTACGGTGGTGTTTTTGTTTTGCCTGCAACCCGGTTTTAGCGGCTGAACCGCTCCGCCAGGCTGTGCAGGTATTCCGCCATTTCTTCCAGTTCTTTGCTGATCGTCGAACCTTGTTGTGCCTGGTCGGCGCTCTGGTCGCAGAGTTGGGCGATGCGGGTGATTTGTTGGCTGATGTTTTCGGCCACGTGGGTTTGTTCTTCCGACGCGGAGGCCATTTGCTGGCTCATGCCGGTGATGCGGGTGACGGCCTGACTGATGCCATCCAGCGCCTTTTGTACGGCTTCAACGCTGGCGACGCTCTCCTGGGAAATTTCCTCGCCCTTGTTCGCGGTGGCGACTGCGCGGTCGGCGCCGTCGCGCAGGGAGGTGATGATCTGCTGGATTTGTTCGGTAGAGGCCTGGGTACGCGAGGCCAGCGAGCGGACTTCGTCGGCGACCACGGCAAAGCCACGGCCCTGTTCACCCGCGCGGGCGGCTTCGATGGCGGCGTTGAGCGCCAGCAGGTTGGTTTGTTGGGCGATGGAGGTGATCACCTCGACCACGCTGCCGATCGACTGAGTCGCGCCAGCCAGTTCGCCGACGGCCTTGCCGATTTCGGACACGCTGTTGGCCATGTGCCGAATCGCGAACAGGCTGTCATCGGCCAGGCCGCGACCTTGCTGTGCCAGCTTGTCCGCCTCTTCAGCTGCGTGCGCGGTGCTCTGTACGTTGTGGGTGACTTCCTGAATGGTCGCGGCCATCTGGTTGATGGCGGTCGCCGACTGGTCGGTCTCGCTGCGCTGTTGATCGAGCGACTGGGCCTGACGATGCGACAATTGCGCCGATTGCCCGGCGTGCTGCCGAACGCTCTCGCCGGTGTCCACAAGACGGGTGAGCGCGGTTTGCAGGCGCGCTTCTTCGCTGAGCATCGCCAGGTCCAGTTGCGCCTGTGGCCCGCGGTTGTCGCTGTAGGTCAGAGCGACCAGCTCGCTGGTAAACGCCTTGGGATGTTCGTCGAGCGTCTTGCGGATGGTGCTGCGTTGACGCATTTCCAGGAATGCACCCAGCGCCAGCAGCGCCACCAGAGTCGCAACAAACGAGGTTTTGTCGTCGAGCAGGAAATCGCTGGCAGCCAGAAGCAGCGCACAGATGATCATCGGCAGCTGGCGAATCAGGTGGTAGGCGGCGGTACTGGCTGGTGACACGGCCGATTTACCGGCACGCAAGCGGGCATACAGCGCTTCGGCGCGACGTACCTGGTCGCGGGTGGGAAGCGAGCGCACGGACTCGTAACCGACGATGCGGCCGTTTTCATAAACGGCGGTGACGTAAGCGCTCACCCAGTAGTAGTCGCCCTGCTTGGAGCGGTTCTTGACCACGCCCATCCACGGTTTGCCCAGCTTGATGGTTTCCCACATGTGGGCAAACACCGAGGCTGGCATGTCAGGATGGCGGACAAGGTTGTGCGGTTGGCCGAGCAGCTCTTCGCGGGTAAAGCCGCTGAGCGAAACGAAGGCATCGTTGCAGTAGGTGATGCGACTGTTGAGGTCAGTGGTGGAAATTAAACGTTCAGAAGCCGGGAAGGTTCTTTCTGTCTGGGTTACCGGCAAATTCACACGCATTGACAAGACCTCTCCCTGATAAACACAAAATATCCCGGGTCGCCTTGAAGGTGTAGCACAGCATGGCCAACACACAACACAAGCTGCGGGTGTCTGCTGTATCGACGCCGAAGGTCATGCCTTGAACGCGGCCCGACCAACAGTCATGACCGGCAGCCAGAAGCAGCTCGGTTCTGAGGCTGCCGAGGGGAAGAAAGATGCGCCCGCGTGCTACCTAGTCGTGCTCACCCGCTGACGTGCAGCTGCAATCGTCTTTACTTTGGCCCGTCGACCTCTGCACCATGGCGCACTTGTCGTAAAAGGTCCGCTCATGGTTCGCAACACCCGTTCACTCACGCAAGCCCTGACCCGCTGGGCCCGCACCTTGCGCGGCGCTATAAAGGCGATGCTGCGGCAACGCGAGCCTGTGGCTCTGCCGCCTCCGACGGAGCCGAGCAAGCCGGTCGAAGCGCCGGTGCGCAAACGCAAGGCCGCCGCCCGCAAGCCCAAGGTCGCCGCGCCGCCACCGCCAGTTGAACCGGCCGTGCCGAAGTGCCCGCACTGCCGTAAACCCATGGTGATCAAGACCGCACGCACTGGGCGTAATCCGGGCGACTTTTGGGGCTGTGCCGAGTACCCGAAATGTCGGGGAATTCGGCCGATCATTCGTGTGGCGGCCGGGCCCAGATGAAAGCTGTTAATTCGTTGATGGTGTCGCGCTTGTTTGCGAAGACGGTTTCCAGGCCGGACGGGCCTGCACTCGCCCCTCGCCAGCAAGCTGGCTCCTACAAAAGCGGTCTCATGGTGAGCAAGCGGGCTCCTGCAGAAACGGCTCCCTCGCCAGCAAGCTGGCTCCTACAAAAGCGTGCGCGGCGCTGTGCGTGTGGGAGCCAGCTTGCTGGCGATAGCGTTTGATCAGGCAATGAAGATGTGTGGATTGTGGCGCTATTGCGAGCGAGCTTGATTCCACAGATGCGTGAAGCACTAACAGAGGAAACCTGATGTTCAGATTCAATCTCACAGCCATCGTGGCCTGCATTGCGCTGTCTGGCGGCGTGATAGGCCTGGAGGCTCAGGCTCAGACCAAACCGCAGCCGACAAAACAGGCAGCGGTCGTTGAAAAGGTCTCTCTGCTCGGCGGCAAGCTGGTGTTCAATCTGCCTGCCGGTTACGTGAAAGGCGAAATGCCGGAAATCGACGCCAAGGCCATTGCACAAGGCGTGACCGGCTCCCTCTATACCCATCAGGCGGACAAGCGCGTGTTGATCATTACTGAGATGCCCATTCCGATGGGCATCGAGGCCGAGGACAACGACGCGGAAGTGCTGGACGGTCTGCTGGTCGGCCAGCAGGCGCATCAGAGCGGCAGCTACAACGACTTCAAGAAGCTGAGCGAGAAGAAGATCATCAAGAAGAACGGCCTTGGCGTCGGCCAGCTCGACACGTCGGTGACCATGAGCGGTGCCAAGGTGCTGAGCACTACCATCGTCGCCGCCTCGGGCAAGCGCTCGGCGATCCTGAACGTGGTCTCGCGCGCAGCCAATCCGAAAGAACATGCCGCGATGGTCAAGACTGTCATCGGGCAGTGACGGTTCGGATCACTCCACGCGCAGAGCCCCGGACAACAGCTCGACCAGTTTATGCACCTTGGGCAACGCCTCGCGGCTGCGGGGCCAGGCCAGATGCAGCGCCAGCCCTTGCGTCGTCAGCTGCGGCAGGATCTGCACCAGCGCGCCGCTCGCCAACTGATCCTTGATCAGCCAGGTCGCCAACTGGGCGATGCCGCCTCCGCCGGTGACTGCAGCGATCTGCCCTTCACCATTACCGATTACCAGACGTGGCTCGACCATGCGGGTTTCCGGCTCGCCGTTCTGGTCGACGAACAGCCAGGGGCTGATGCTGCCGTCGCCTCTGCCGTACAAAATGCAGGCGTGATCGGCGAGGTCTTCGAAACTCTGTGGCGTGCCGTGGCGCGCCAGGTAAGCGGGCGACGCACAAAACACCACGCGCTCGGTGCCCAGGTAGCGATGGGCAAGGCCAGCGGGCCAGACCTGCGCGCCGCCGATGCGCACCGCCAGGTCAATGCCTTCTTCAAGAATATCGACAAAGCGGTCTGTGAAGGTCACGCGCGGGCGCAGCTTCGGATGCTGTTCGGCGAACTTCAAAATCAACGGCAACACATGCAGGCGCCCGAACGTAGCCGGCAAGTCGACGCGCAATTGGCCGGCAGGTTCGGAACGTTGCGCCGCGAGAGCGGTTTCGGCGTCTTCCAGGTCACCGAGGATGCGCGTGCACACCGCGTGGTACGCCTTGCCCTCCTCGGTCAGCGCGAGGCTGCGCGTGGTGCGCTCGAACAAACGCATGCCCAGCCGACCTTCAAGGCGCGCCACGCTTTTGCTGACCGCTGAATTGGTGAGGTTCAGACGTTCGGCCGCGGCGGTAAAGCTGCCAGCATTGGCTACCGCCACAAAGGTAGCGATGCCCTTGAGGCGCTCGGAAGACAGCATCGACATTCTCACTGGTGAAATTAATTCCATAATGCCCGGAAAAATCGCCAAGGATAAGAACGGATTTCTGCAATAAAGTGGCGACCTGTTTTTTTATGAGTTTGGTGTCATGTCGTCTCTGGAAACTTCCGCTTCAACCGCCGCTCTTGGCGAACGCTCGACAGGCGCGGGCCTGGCGATTGCGATCCTGGCGTTTGCCGGTTTCGTGATCGTGACCACCGAATTCCTGATCATCGGCCTGCTGCCGGCCATGGCCCGGGATCTCGGCATTTCGATCTCCAGCGCCGGTCTGCTGGTCACGCTTTTCGCTTTTACCGTGATGCTGTTCGGGCCACCGCTGACGGCGATGCTGTCGCACCTGGACCGCAAGCGCACGTTCATCATCATCCTGCTGATCTTCGCGGCGTCCAACGCTCTGGCAGCCGTGTCGAGCAATATCTGGGTGCTGGCGCTGGCGCGCTTCATTCCCGCGCTGGCATTGCCGGTGTTCTGGGGCACCGCGAGCGAGACCGCCAGCCTGCTGGCCGGTCCCAAGCAGGCGGGCAAGGCGGTGGCGCAGGTTTACCTGGGTATTTCGGCGGCCATGCTGTTCGGCATTCCGCTGGGCACGGTGTTTGCCGACGCGGTCGGCTGGCGTGGCGCATTCTGGGCGCTGACCGCTCTATGCGGGGTCATGGCGCTGTTGCTGGCGATTTCCATGCCGCACCTCAAACCCACCGAGAAAGTCGGTCTGGCGCAGCAGGCGCGAATTCTCCGCGACCCGCATTTCCTCGCCAACCTGCTGCTGTCGATCCTGCTGTTCACCGCCATGTTCGCCGCTTACACCTATCTGGCCGACACACTGGAGCGCATCGCTGGCGTCGAGTCTGCTCACGTCGGCTGGTGGCTGATGGGCTTCGGCGCAGTCGGCCTGATCGGTAACGGTCTGGGCGGACGCTATGTCGACCGCAGCCCGCTGGGCTCGACGATTGTCTTCGCGCTGATGCTGGCGCTGGGCATGACCGCAAGCGTGCCGGCGGCCGGCTCGCTGCCGCTGCTGATCGTGGTGCTGACGGTCTGGGGCATCGCGCACACCGCCTTGTTCCCGATCTGCCAGATCCGCGTGATGAAAGCCGCGCCCCACGCTCAGGCACTGGCGGGCACGCTCAACGTGTCGGCGGCCAATGCGGGTATCGGGCTGGGCTCGATCATCGGTGGTGTCACCATCGAACAACTGGGCCTGGGCGCCGTCGGTTATGTCGCCGCCGCCGTCGCGGTGCTCTCGATCGCGGTAGCGTGGCTGACGATGGTGCAAGGTCGCAAAGTGCAGGCCTGATTTGACCTGTCGGTGAGCCGGCAACCAATGAAACGGGCAGTTTCCCAGTCAGGGACTGCCCGTTTTTGCGAGCAGCAGATAACGCTTGAGAAGGCCCGGCGTAGAGCGATCAGCGATTAATGGCAAAATGCTCTTCCCATTGTCATGACTGGCGGGTAAAAATCACGCCTTTCGGTCAAGCTGGAGGATGTCTGACCGGTTGAAGCCTCCAATCCGGTAATCGCTATGAACTCATCACTCGGCAAAGGCCGGTCGTTTGCCAAGCGGATCTATGCACCACGCACCGTTGGAGTGAGTCTTGGCTTTTTCACGGTTGCCGTCTCGTTGTATGAGGTCAAGGCTGCTGGCTGGTTGTGGCCACTGGCAATTTTCAATGCGTTGCTATGGCCTCACGTCGCCTATCAATTGGCCAGCCGCGCGAAACACCCTAACCACGCCGAATGGCGCAACCTGCTGATCGATTCTCTGGCCGGCGGGGTCTGGATGACCGCGATGGGTTTCAGTGCGATGCCAAGCATTACCGTCGTCGCGATGATGGCAATGCACAACATCGCTGCCGGCGGTCCGCGTCTGATGTTTCAGGGTTTCATCGCGCAAGCGTTCGGCATCGCGTCGGCGTGGCTGGTGCTCGCGCCCAGAATCAACTTCGACAACAGCCCCGCGCAGATTTACGCCTGTATTCCGGTGCTGGTCCTCTACCCGATCTTCATTGGCTGGATGAGCCATCAGGTCACGCTCAAGTTGCGGGAGCACCGCAATATCCTCAGCACCATGAGCCGCACCGACAGCCTGACCGGACTGACCAATCACGGTGCCTGGAAAGACCAACTGGCGATGACATTCATCATCAGCCAGAACATGCGCTGCTCAAGCACCATTGCCCTGATCGATATCGATCACTTCAAATCCATCAACGACACCTACGGCCACATGGTGGGCGACAGGGTTCTGCGGGACATCAGCAGGATCCTCACCGCCAATCTGCGCCCTACCGACCTGGCCGGGCGCTACGGGGGTGATGAGTTCGGCGTCATCTTTCCCGACACCGGGCATGCCCAGGCCGAGCAGATTCTGGAACGCCTGCGCGTGGCGGTGGACGAGCTTGAACATCACGAGCATCCCGGCCTCAAGCTCAGCCTGAGCATCGGCCTTGCCACGCGTATGTCGCATTTTACCGACGCCGATATGTGGCTTCACGAAGCGGACAAAGCGCTTTATGTCGCCAAGCAGAACGGCCGTAATCAGGTGATCAGCGCTCAGACGGCTTCTACACAACTTGCCCCAGCCTGACCCCGCAGACGATCAGACGTCCTCCGTCTCTCGCTGCGCGTCGCTTTTGAGGCCGTAGTTGGTCAACACCCATTTGGGCGTGTGGCGCTCAAGCAGTTCGCGCACGGGACGGTCCAGCGCCAGCTTGCCGTAGGCAGCTTCTTCGCCGTCGAGATGGGCTTGCTGCGCCGCGCGATAGTTGATTGGGTAAACGCTCTGCTCCACTGGCAGCAGGCTGTCGTAATGTTCGAGCAGACCATGAAAGACAATCCGCCTTTCAAGCGAATTGCGCGTCGTGGCGATGAGCTTGCTGAAGTAGTCGCCGTCATGCTGACGCAATGCAGCGCTCGCGGCATAACGCTCGACCAGGGTGTAGGGCGCCAGATCGTCGAACACTACGCAGCACAGGTACTCGCGCCGCATACCGGTGAACGGGTTGTTCACCGACTCCCGACGCCAATGCACGCCGAGCGCGTACTGCAAGGACTTTTCGGCCATTACCTGACGGCGCGTGTCCTCAAGCCCGGCAAGATCTCCCAACGCCGGAGCCTGTCGCCCCTGCTCGCGGACTTGTCGGGCGAGCCTGGAAAATACACCTGTCGGTCCCATCCAGCGCGACTGCATTTCGCACAGCTGCTCCATCGAGAGGGCAGTCTGCCGTATCGCCAGCCGATTGAAATCCGCCATTACGCTGAAATCGGCCGGGTGTGGTTCCTGCCACAATGACTGATCGGATTGAATATCCTCGCGACTCAAACAAGCAGTCATAAGTTGCTCCTTTTTATTGTTCAGGTTTACGCAAATAAATCGGCCAGGATCTTGATCGCCCTGTACACCGCAACCATGAACGGCCAGACATTAGAATGGCGGAGGTTTGTATAGCTACAAACTCTCCGCCGCCGCGACAATGCTGTTGCACTGCGCCTTTCAACTCAGCGATGAATTATCCCGGCACAGGCCGGCATAACAATCACCTTTTACCACTAGTATCAAGTGCGACATCAAGAACAAGAACTTCTACTCCAGCGCCCACTATTGCTGCACTGGCCACTCATTATGGCCGACTGTTTTCCGTACGCAATCCGACAGATGTAGGGGGTGGCGGCTTAGTGCCCGCCAACAGTCGGGATACACAACGCGCCATGAGTTCGGCGCGGGTCTTGACGTGGTTCTTGCGAAGCAGTGAAGACACGTGATCCCTCACTGTATAGCCGCTGATGCAGAGCTGCTGCGCGATTTCCTTGTTGGTGCACCCCTGTAGCAGCAGCCCCAATACCTCCTGCTCCCTGAACGTCGCCCACATATTGTTTTCTCTCGTCATCACTTGTGCTCACCGGTGAACGTGTAGGACGTGTCTTACGCCTGTCATCCATAACATCAGCATTAACAGAGTTGGCCATGATCCTGTCGGATCTCCCCATGGCGCTCTTGAACATCCTGATCAGGCTTGATGAAACATCGGCACCTGGAACCAAAACTATAGCCAAAAAATTACCTTTGCAGAACATTCCTACATACCCCACAGACCCTTCCTAACTTATTATTCTATTGATCCATAATTCATTGCCACAATAACGTTTCAGCATCGCGCCTTAATAGTTTTGAACGGAATGTATAGAGGGGCGAAAGATAAACTTGCAATCCAATAATTACAATCAGTTGTTACAAATGCGGCCGACTCCCGCCCTTCGCCACGAGCGGGATAATTCAGGCACTGGTTTTAGTGTTGGGCGAACATTTCCCCGGCGCGGGCGCTGATCTGTTCGTGGGTAAGGTCTTCGATGTGCGTGGCGATGAACCACAGGTTGCCGAACGGATCCTTGAGCGTGCCCATCCGGTCGCCGTAGAACTGGTCGCTGACCGGCGTCACCACCTCACCGCCGGCGTCGATAGCCTGCTGATACCGGGCATCGACCTTTTCCACATACAGATGCAGGCCGAAGGAAGGCTTTGTCCCTGGTTCCAGAGCGCCAAGCGCGCCAGCCGCGCAGGGTTCGGAGATCATCATCCGGGTATCGCCGATCGAGAGTTCGGCATGGCCGACCTTGCCGTCGGGGCCGTCCAGGCGAAACTCTTCGATGGCGTTGAAGGCTTTCTTGTAGAACTCGATGGCTTCAGAAGCGCCAGTGACGCTCAGATAAACCGTCAGGCTGTGATAGCCCTCTGGAATGGCCTTTACTGTCATTGCCTTGTCTCCTGGTGGCGAGCCGGGTGGCTCAGGGTTTGAGGTCGAACAGGGCCTTGCCGCTTTGCATGTCGAACGGCGCGGAAAAATGCTCATGAACCGCTTTCCATCCGTCGGCGGTCAGCAGGTAGCCGGCGCTGCCGCGCATCCATGAGCCTTTCATCTCGCCGTTCTCATCCGCCGCGCCGCAGTGGTTCAGCCAGTGGGCAAATGCCACCTCACCCGCCGCGTGCACTACCAGCTCGCGTTGCTCGAACAACATCGGGCCTTCGCACAGACCCAGGCAATAAGCCCAATGCGCGCGATAGGCTTCCAGCCCCTTGAATTGCAACTGCACGATGGCGTCGTAGGCGACCACGTCGGGGTGGTAATAGTCGGCGATCGCCGAAAGGTCCTTGTCCCGAACCGCTAATGACCATCGCTGCAAGGCGTCCCGGATCAGGGTCTCGGCATCGGACTGGGCGGTGGTGGCGTACTCGAAATGGGTGCTCATGGTCAGGCTCCTGAAGTGGGTCGATTGTTGTAGCTGACGCGGGAGAGTCAGCGGCTGGCCGCATGGCGTTGGGCTTGCAGGTCGAGCTTGCGGACCGGGCGAACCTCGACGCAGCCAACACGGGCTGCGGGAATGTGCGCCGCTACCTGCAAGGCTTCGTTCAGGTCCCTTGCCTGAATCAGGTAGAAGCCGGTCAGTTGCTCCTTGGTTTCAGCGAACGGCCCGTCAGTGATCGTCACTTTGCCGTTGCGCATGCGCACGGTCGTGGCCGTCTGCACCGACTCCAGCGGCTCGGCTGCCATCATCCGGCCGCTGCTTTCAATCGACTGGGCGTAATCGAAACATTCATCGTCCCTTGGGCTGTCGGGATGTGAATGCAGGGTCTGCTCGTTGCTGTAGATCAGGCATAGGTATTTCATGCGTATGCTCCTTGCGGGTCTGCCGTAGACATGAACTAGTCGTTCTGGCGCGAGCGGAATCGACGCAGGGGCAAGCGGAATGTTTCTGGCCGACGAACGGGCTTTCGATCAGCTCAAGGCCCCCAGCTCGTTCAGGCAGCGTTGCAGATATCGGCGCTCCGCCACCTGCTCGGTGCGTTGCAGCGCGAGGGAATAAGCGGCGCGCGCGTCGTGGATGCGCCCTGCGCGACGGCAGAGATCGGCTTTGGCCGTCCAGATGAGGTGATAGTCGCTCAACTCGCCGGTCTCCAGCAGCGCGTCAATCAGCGCGATGCCGGCCTGGGGTCCGCGATACATGCCGACGGCCACCGCGCGGTTGAGCTCGACCACCGCCGTGTCGGCCAGCTCCAGCAATATGTCGTAGAGGCCAACGATTTCCGCCCAGTCTGTCTCGGCCGCTGTCGGCGCCTCGGCATGCACTGCCGCGATTGCGGCCTGCACGCTATACGCTCCGAAACGCCCGGAACGCAGCGCAAACTCGACAAGGTGCTGACCTTCATCAATCAGCTCTCGACGCCAGAGGCCGCGGTCCTGTACGTCGAGCGGGATCGGCTCGCCAGCCTCGGACAGCCGCGCCGGACGCCGCGACTCGGTCAGCAGCATCAACGCCAGCAGCCCCGCCACTTCCGGCTCGGGAAGCAGATCCAGCAGCAGACGACCCAGGCGCAGCGCTTCGGTGGACAGTTCCTGGCGGGTCAGTTTCTCGCCCGAGGAAGCGAAGTAGCCTTCGTTGAAGACCAGATACACCACCCGAAGCACGCTCTCCAGTCGCGGAGCCAGCTCGGCGAATGCCGGCACCTCGTACGGAATGCGCGCGTCGCGGATCTTGGTCTTGGCGCGCACGATGCGCTGGGCAACCGACGAAGGTTTGATCAGGAAAGCGCGGGCGATCTCTTCGGTAGTGAGGTCGCACACTTCGCGCAGGGTCAGCGCCACTTGTGCGTCTTCAGTCAGCGCGGGGTGGCAGCAGGTGAAGATCAGTCTCAGACGGTCGTCCTCGACGCTGTCGGAATCCGGTTCACTGGCCTGAATGCGATCTTCCAGTCGCTCGGCCAGCAGACTGAGCGATGCGTCGAACCGTGCGCGGCGGCGCAGGCTGTCGATGGCCTTGAAGCGCCCGACTGAGACCAGCCAGGCTCGCGGGTTATCCGGCAGACCGGCCTGCGGCCACTGTTCGACCGCGGCAATGAAGGCCTCCTGCATCGCTTCTTCGGCCAGCTCGAAACTGCCGAGCAGCCGGATCAGCGTGGCCAGCACCCGGCGGGACTGCTGGAGGTAGATGCCTTCGATTTCACAGGTCAGCGAAAGCGCGGTGTCGTGATGTTCTTCAGCCCGGGAATTCATGCCCAAGTCTCATGGTGAGTCGAGAAAGCTTAGCCGCTCGACGCGCCATGAGCTGTCGGACGTCAGCCGGCGCCTTCCAGCGCTGGATCATCGACCACCACGCCGCGGCGCAAGCCGAAAACCATGGCGGTCATCAGACCCACGACGCCCATCACCGCACAGAAGACCACGCAGACCCAAGGCGTGACCGGCATCAGCGCGATCAGCATCAGCGGCGTGAAACTGGCCCAGGCGGCGTAGGCAATGTTGTAGGTAAAGGAGATCCCGGAGACGCGGATATTCGCCGGGAACAACCCCACCATCACCGACGGCACCACGCCGACGATGCCGCATGCCAGACCGGCGACAGCGTACGCAACGCCCGGCGCCAGCCATTGCTGGATAAGGCTGGCGTACAGAACGGCGATGCCGACCGGCAGCAACAGACTGTAAATCATCACGGCACGCCATGCGCCGATCCGGTCGACCAGCATCCCGGCCAGCACGCAGCCCACATTGAGGAACACGATACCCATGGCGCTCAGCGCAAAGGTGTGGCTGGCGGACATGCCAAAGCGCTGTTGCATGACGGTTGGAGTAATGACCACCAGCACCACCACGGCGGACGTCAGCACAAAGGTCAACAACGCCGCCGGCAGCAAAGATTGGCGGTGCTCACGCAGCACCTGTCCAAGCGGCAGGCCTTGCATGCTTTCGCGCTGGGCGTGCAGCGCCATGAACACCGGCGTCTCGCTCAACCAGCGACGCAGCCAGACGCCGACCACCCCGAACACGCCGCCCAGCAGAAACGGAATACGCCAGGCGTAATCGAGAATTTCAGCCGGAGTGAAGACCCTGGCCAGCCAGGTGGCAGTCAGAGCTCCCAGCAGATAGCCGAACGTCAGACCGGCCTGGAGCACACCGAGCGCATAGCCGCGATGACCGGCAGGCGCATGTTCGGCGACGAAAACCCAGGCGCTGGGCACCTCGCCGCCGACTGCGGCACCTTGCAGAATGCGCAGCGCCAGCAACACCAAAGGCGCCCAGTAGCCGATGTCCGCGTAGGTCGGCATCACGCCGATCAACAGGCACGGCAGGGCCATCATCAGGATGCTCAGGCTGAACACCCGCTTGCGGCCCAGACGGTCGGCGAAGTGCGCCATCAGGATGCCGCCCAGCGGCCGCGCCAGATAGCCGGTCACGAAAATCCCGAAACTTTGCAGCAAGCGCAGCCACTCGGGCATTTCCGGCGGAAAGAACAGCTGGCTGAGGGTCAGCGCGAAGAACACGAAAATGATGAAGTCATAGATTTCCAGCGCCCCACCCAAGGCCGCAAGGCTCAGGGTCTTGTAGTCAGCCCGGGAAAAAGGCTGGGGTCGTGGTCGAGCAATGGCCGTCATAAGGAACCCGGATGTTGGCTTGGCAAGAGACGCGTTGCCGCAGGCAGCGGACGCAGGGCGCGAAGAATAGCAAAGGTTGGCGGCGGGTGCGTTCCCGGAGCGTCGGGATGTGGGTTGAAGACAGCTGGTTCCCACAAAAGCGGTGCTGTCTCTGTGGGAGATTCTATGTTTGGGGGGTACCCCTAAACCGCCCTTGGGCAGAAACTCCTGGTGCCCGCGAATCCGCTTTTGATTCTGCCCGCAGGGCGTGGGAGTGACCGGGCGGCGATCCGCTTGCTCTGGGCGGCAATCCGACGATCTGGCGCGTAGCGGCAGTAATCCTGGCGACCTTGTTTATACTGCATGAACCCTCTTGCTGCCGGTTCCCGGCAGATCGCAGGCAAGCCAGCTCCTACAGTTCGTGCAGCGCTGCGGTTCTTGTGGGAGCCAGCGGGCGGCGATCCGTCTTGCTGGCGAGAGTGTTTTCCACAAACCCCGCTCACAACATGCAGGGGATGTGGAATTGGCCGCAGTGTAGCGAATCAGAAATTGACCGAGGCCGACAACCGCGCGGTACGCGGGGCGCCCATGAACAGGTAGTCGTCGCCCATGTATTCACCCGCATCGCGCCAGTAGCGCTTGTCGAACAGGTTATCGATGGTCAGGCGCAGGATAGTGTCATAGTCGCCGAGCCGGGTGCTGTAGCGGCTTCCGATGTTGAACAGCGCGTAATCATTGACCTGCACCGAACCCGCGCGGTCCGCATACTTGCTGGCGCTGTACTGCACGCCGCCCAGCAACGCCAGGCCCGGAATCGGCAAGCTGTAATCGGTCTGGAGGCTGGCCCGATAACGCGGCACGTTCAGCGCCTGGTGATCGTCATAGGCAGCGGTGCCGCTGTCTTCGACCCGCGACCTGATCGCCGCAACGCTGGCGGACAATTGCAGGCGCTCGCTCACCCAACCGTTGGCGCCCAGCTCCAGGCCAGTGTTTTTTTGCTGTCCCTGCTGCACATAGGTGAACGTGCCGTCCTCTTCAGGTCGGGAATACTGGTACGCCTGACGCGCCTGGAACAGCGCGGCGGTGAAGCTCATCCGTCGCCAGTCGTACTTCACGCCGGCCTCAAGCTGCCGGGACACGGTCGGTGCCAGAATTTCGCTGGCATTGCTGGTGAACCAGGCCGCCGTTCCGCCGAGAGACAGTCCTTTGCTGTAACTGGTGTAAAGCGACAGGTTCTGCACCGGTTTGTAGATAAGCGCGACGTTGGGCAAGAACAACGAACGCTGGGTATGGCGCGCATCACTGCCATCCTCGGCATAGGCCCGCTCGTCGAGACGCACCTGACGCCCCCCAAGCACGGTCTGCCAGTGTTCGTTGAAACTGATGCGATCCGTGACGAACAGCCCGTACTGGCGGCTGTCCAGACGCCGTTCGGTGTGCGGCAAGGGCAAATCGGACGGCGCGATGGCGTCGGGCGTCTCGTTGATGTTGCCCGAGCCGACGAACTCGTTGAAGGTGCCACGGCTGTCCACAGTGCGGCGAAACGCGCTGGTGCCGAAGGTCAGCTCGTGTTCGAGCGAGCCGGTAGCGAAGCGCCCGGTCATGGCTGCTTCCACTTCGTCGTTACGGCGCGTGTCGTCGGGGCTGCGGAAGTCGTAGATGTCGTAGCCGCCTTCGGCGCTGAAATGGTTGGGCACCGCTTCGTTCGCGCAGCTGGCCGACCCATAGCAACCCCAGGCGAAGGCGCTGTAGTCGTCGATCACCACCCGGCTGCGCGACGCACTCAGGCTGGCTTTCCAGTCGTCGGTGAACTGGTATTCGAAACGGCCGTTCATGTTCAGCGAATCGATACCGACCGGATTGGACCAGCTCTGGCGGCCCAGCAGCTTGCGCGGCGAGGCGTCGTGCGGCAGCGTCGTGCCGCCCAGCAACTGATAGCCAGGGACCGAGCGCTGCTCTTTGGTCTGGTACTCGACATCCAGTCGCAGCAGCGCGCGGTCGCTGATGTTCCAGTCGAAAGCCAGCGAGGCGAAATCACGCTGCCCGTCGGCATGCTCGACGTAAGAACGAATGTCCTCGTGGGCCAGGTTCACGCGCAGCCCGAACTGCTGCTCGGCGCCGAACCATCCGCCGACATCGGTCGCCAGGTAGCGCTCACCGTGTTCGTTGGTCGACACCGTAACCGACCGTACATCTGCGGCGCGCTTGGTCTGGTAATTAATCAGCCCGCCCGGCGCCGCCACACCGCTCTGCAAACCTGAAAGCCCCTTGAGCAGTTCGACCTGCTGTTTGTTTTCCAGCGCCACGTTCTGCTCGCCGGTAATGGTGCGGCCGTTGATGCGATAGCTGTTGGCGGCATTGAGGGAGAAGCCGCGTACCACGAAGTTTTCGTAATAGCCGACCGGCGCGTAGGCGTCACCGACCGAGGCGTCATTGCGCAGCACTTCGCTGAGCAGCTTGGCCTGGCGGTCCTTGAGCAGCGCGTCGGTGAACACCGAAACCGAGGCCGGCGTGTCGATCAACGGCGCGTCGTTGAAGCCGCCGACCGAGGCACGTGTCGCTTGATAGTCGGGTGTTGAACTCTGTTCGGCCGCGCCCGAGACGTTCACCGCATCCAGTTTCACCGGATCGGCGGCCAGCAACGGCGTAACGACCCCCATGCCCAGCGGCAACAGGCACCAGGAAAGGCGCGCAGCGGGTCGGTGTGGCTTGGGCATGGGTTGCACTCCAGGAAGAACAGGTTCGGGCGGACGGGGCCACCTTTTACGTTCACCGAGTGGTTTTTACAACCTTTGTCAGAGGCCGCGTCAGAGCTGATGCAGGAGCAACCGGGGAAGCCGGATTCAAGCCCGACAAAGCCCAGGGAAACTCCCGGCTCCGGCAAAGTTGCGAACATTAAGCCTGAATTAAGTAAGCGTGGTTAATCTGGCTTCAACAAGATAGCTGAACCAAACAGCTGTCGAAATATCCCAGTTAATACCTTTACAACAAACCTGTGAGAAGGAATAAACCATGAAACTTGCTTCTACTTTCTTTGCTGCCATCGCCCTGACCGCCGCCGCTGGCGTCGCACAAGCTGATATTGGCCCTGACGAAGTGGTTCGTCTGCAAAAAGCCGGCACCGTGGGTGACTTCGAGCAGTTCAACAAGCAAGCGCTGGCCAAACACCCCGGCTTCCAGATTAATGACACCGAACTTGAGAAAGAAGCCGGTCGTTATGTCTATCAGATCGAGCTTAAGGACACCAAGAATGTCGAGTGGGAATACCACGTCGACGCCAAGACCGGTGAAGTCCTGCGTGACGCAGAGGACCGTTGATTCCTCGTCCCAGAGCCTTGGCCGTTGCCCGCCGGTAACCAGACCGGCAGGCAACAATTGCTCGGCTTACTGATCCAGGCCAACTTTTAGAAGTTGGCCTTTGTCGTCGTCGGTCAGAACATACAAGAAACCATCCGGGCCTTGCCGTACATCACGGATGCGCTGTTTCCGCTCGCCCAACAGTCGTTCTTCGTGAACGATCCGGTCGCCGTCGAACTGCAGACGAATCATATCTTCGCTGGCCAGCCCGCCAATGAACAAGTTGTGATCCCACGCTTTGAAACGTCCGTCATCGTAAAAGGTCATGCCGCTGATGCCGGGTGACTTGTCCCATACATGAAACGGTACTTTGGTGCCTTCGACAAACTTGCCCTTCGCTTCCGGGATTGGCTGACCGGAATAATTGATGCCGTGAGTTGCCAGTGGCCAGCCATAGTTCTGCCCGCGCTCGATGATATTGACCTCATCACCGCCTTTCGCCCCATGCTCGTTAGTCCACAGGGTTCCTGACCAGGGATTGAGCGCCGCGCCTTGCTGGTTGCGATGGCCATAGGACCAGATCTCTGGCCGCACATTTTTCTGGCCGACGAAGGGGTTGTCTTTGGGAACGTTGCCATCCGGGTAGATCCGCACCACTTTGCCCTGGAGCTTGTCGAGGTCCTGTGCGGTCGGCCGGTTGTTGTTTTCCCCAAGCGCGATGAACAGATAGCCGTCGCGGTCGAAGACCATCCGCGAACCGAAGTGGTTGCCCACCGACAACTTAGGCTGCTGACGGAAGATCACGGTGAAGTCTTCCAGCCGCGTCATGTCGGCGGACAGACGACCGCGCCCCGCTGCGGTGCCTGCGGTTTCTCCTTCGGCAGGGTTTTTACCGCTGCCTTCGGAATAGGTCAGGTAAACCATGCGGTCCTTGGCGAAATCCGGGGACAGCACCACATCGAGCAGACCGCCCTGCCCTTTGGCCCAGACCTGCGGCACACCGGAGATCGGCCCGGACAGTTTTCCATCCGCCGACACCAGGCGCAGATCGCCCGAACGCTCGGTTACCAGAATCCCCTGATTGTTCGGCAGGAACGCCAGCGCCCATGGATGGTTCAGGCCTTCGGCGACCTCGCTGACACTGACCGTGCCCAGTTCGGTTTTGTAGCGTTCCGTCGCTGCGCCAGCCGTGAGCGATGCGCTCAGGGCGGCAGAGGCACAGAGTGTTGCGATCAGGGTTTTTCTCAACATGGGCGTTTCCTTATGCATGGGAAGTGAGAGAGCGAAAGGGGTGCGGCGGGCAGTCAGTTGCTGCGCGAAGGCGGCGCGCTCGGAACGGGAGCCCGGGGCATCTGGCGAGTGGGGTAACCGTTGCCGATGCCGCCGTTTTCCAGCGTCGGCTTGCGCAGCGTCGGTGGCGTGACCGGCGGGCGTCCGGGCGGCGTGACAGGCTGAGTGCCCTGGCGGCTGTTGGGGTTGGCGCGATGAAGCGGGCTGCTGTAAGTGTCGCTCGCGCTACTGCGCGGCGTACTGCCTGGCAACGTTTGCGCCTGCGCCGTGTTCATGAACGGCAGTGCAGCAAGCAGCAGCAGCGCGAATTTTCTTACGAAACTATTCATCAAACACCTGCCCAGGAACGGTGAAGTCACACGCCTTTGATGGCCGTTGCAGCATCAGGTTCGGTGCAGTCGTGCGGATGAGCAAGCAAAGGGGCGGGAGAACTTGTAACAAGGATGGTCAGCCAGAGGCCGGCGCCGTCTCACTCCTGGACGGCCGCAGCCTCTGCCGGGACCGAGCCGACGTCTTCGCGGGCAAGCACGCCCCTACATGTGCAGCGCAATCCTGTGGGAGCGAGCTTGCTCGCGAAAGGGCCGGTACGGACGCCACAGCTGCAGCGATACGCCCGACGTCTTCGCGGACAAGTCCGCTCCCACAGCGGTCCTCGCAACCTGGCTTACACCGGCATGCTGAAGGTAAAGGTTGTGCCCTGTTCCAGCGTGGAGTTCACGTCGATGCGGCCTTCGTGGGCCAGGGCGATCTGGCTGGCGATATACAACCCCAGCCCCAACCCGGCCTGGGGCTTGTCGGTGGCCGGGCGCGAGTAAGGCATGAACAGCCGGGACAATACATGCTCGGTCATCGGCTTTCCCTGATTGGTCACACTCAGCAGAAATCGGTCGCCCACGACCTCGGCGCGTACGTCGACCGGCCCGCTTGGGTCGCCATGGTTGATGGCATTGATCACGAGGTTCGAAAGCAACTGGGCAATACGTTCATGATCACAGCGCAACCGCACCAGTGCACCGATGTGCGAATTGATCAAGCGCCATGGATGCACCCGCTGCACCTCGGACACCACGTGTTCGAGCGTTGCGTCCAGGCCGTCGCAGTCGTGCAGATTCAGCGGAATGCCGTTGCCGAGTCGCCCACGGGCGAAATCCAATACGTCGTCGACCAGCTGTGTCGCGCGCTTGCCTGACGTCAGGATGTGCTGGACGATCTTTTGCGCCTTGTCGTCCAGCGGCTTGCGCAACAGCAGCTCGGCACCTGCGTTGATGGCGAACAGCGGATTGCGCAGATCGTGGCCGAGCACGGCGATGAACTGTTCGCGCAGTTCCGCGACCTTACGCTCGGCGAGCAGATCGGCCTGCACTTCAAGCATCGTCTGTTCTGCCTCGATCTGCAGCGCGAGCAATCGGGCAAACGACATCATCATCGCCTCGATCTGGGTGCCGATGAGCTTCGCAGGCTTGGGGTCCAGAGCGCAGATGGTGCCAAAGAACGAACCGTCAGAGAGGATGACCGGTACCGAAATATAGCTCTGGAATTTGTATATCTTGGGCGTGTGATGGTCACAAAAGCGCGGGTCCTCGGCGACATGATCAATGATCACTGCCTGGTGCGAGGAGCGTATTTCGTGGCAAATGGTGCTGGTCAGCTCCAGATCGCCCCCGGGCTTGAGACCGAAATCCAGGGTGTCCAGCACGGCGCAGGCCGTCCAGGTCGTTTCGGTCACCCGCGCGACCGCCGCGAAGCCCAGCCCGGTGGATTCGACAATGACCTGCAGAATGGCGGGGACTGCGGAGATCCGTCCGATGGTGGCTACATCGTTGGTAATTGATTGCCGCATGCGGACGGGTCTCGAACCTGAATTGAGTGAGGCATCATTCTAGCGAGCGGCAACGTCGCTTGCGTTACCAAACCGCCGTTTTTTGCTTTCTCACGCAAGAACACACGCAGATGACTGCTAACAGCGAAAAAACGTCACTCAAAAGCATGGCTCTATTCGTTCGGGTGCAGCAGCCCTGCGTCCACCTATTCGCCGATGTCTTCATTCCACAGCTCAGGCTTGCTGGCGATGAAGCTGCGCATCATGTGTTCGCACACGCTGTCTTGCAGCACTTCCACCTGCACGCCGCGTGACCGCAACAACGCCTCCTCGCCCATGAACGTCTGGTTTTCACCGACGATAACTCTGCGGATTCCATAAAGCAGGATCGCTCCACTGCACATGGCGCAAGGCGAAAGCGTTGTGTAAAGCACGGAGTCGCGGTACACGCTGGCCGGCTGGCGACCTGCGTTTTCGAGGGCGTCCATTTCGCCGTGCTTGATGGCACTGCCTTCCTGCACGCGGCGGTTATGCCCGCGGCCGATGATCCGGCCGTCGTGGACGATGACGGAGCCGATCGGTATCCCGCCCTCCTCCAGCCCGCGTTGCGCTTCGTCGATGGCGGCCTGCATGAATGGGTCCATAGTGCTTCCTTTTGAATGACTGATGCTTTGAATGGCTGATGGATGGTTGAGCTGTCAGGGGGTCAGCGACTTCTGCGCGTTACCCAATGCCTGGGAAACGAAGTTGCCCAACAGTTCGGCGGAGCGCGCTTTCATGTCGGCACCTACTTCGCCGTTCTTGGCCTTGAATTTGTTGGCCAGCTCGGGCGAACCGCCGCCCTGATTGAGCGAGTGCAACTCCTGCACCGTAAAGGCATGCGCATAAGCCGCCGCCAGGTTGCGGTCCCACTGGGTCTGGAAGTCAGGCTGCAGACGTTGCAGTTCGCGCTGCACGAGCGCCTGCGCCTCGGTCTTGCCCAGCGTCTCCACCAGCGTGGCGAACGTCACGGTTTTGGACGCGACCTGATAACCCAGCCAGCCAAGACTGTCGCCCAGGTGGCGCTCGCGTACCAGCGTCAACGCCGTATCATCTACTTCGTCAGCCTGCGCGGAGGCCGGCATGCTCATCATCAGACAAGCGATAAACGTCAGCCCGGTCTTGAGAACGGCGAGCTGTGTCGTTTTGCTGTCAGGCATGGCTCCTCCAGAGGTCGAGCAATGTCGTCAGAACTTACCAGCAAATGAGGGCTTTGCCACAAACAGGGTCGCATTACGGCCAGTTTCTGCCGTTATCAGCAACGCGCGCTGCCCACTGGCCCGCATTCGTACGATAAATACACCTCCAGATGAGGGCACTCGAACCCCATCTGGAGAGCGCAAGTGAACGGTTGCTTTACAAACTGCTGCTGACCTTGCTCGCCACCTCAGCCGGAACCCAGCTTTTCCAGACTTCCGGATGCTCCTTGAGCAGTGCGCGCGCGACTACTTTGGGGTCCTGGCGCTTCTCGCTCATTTGCCCGAGCGTCTGGTTGAGCATATCGATAGGCAGATCGACCTTTTTGAAGAAGGTCACCAATTCCGGATATTGCTCGTTGAACGGTGCCGATACTCCGATCGACAGGTTCGCGGCCAGCGACGAGGTGCCACGCGGATTGGGGTTGCTGGTGTCGGTCAGGGTCTTCCAGGCTTCGGCGTCGAAGGGTGGCTCTTCAAGCCGGATCAGCTTGTGGCGACCCAGCAGGGGTGTCGGTGACCAGTAGTAAAACAGTACCGGTTTTCCACGCCGGATCGCCGAATCGATTTCCGCATCCAGCGCCGCGCCGGAGCCGGTACGGAAATTCACGAAACTGTCGTTCAGCCCGTAAGCCTTGAGCTTCTGGGTGTTGACGACTTCCGACGTCCAGCCGCTGGGGCTATTGAGGAAACGGCCCTTGTCGGGAGATTCGGGGTCTTTGAACACGTCTTTGTAGCGGCTCAGATCAGCGACCGATTTCAACTCGGGCGCCAGTGGCTTGATGCCTTTGGCGGCGTCGCCCTTGATCACGTACTCGGGCACCCACCAGCCTTCGGTCGCGCCTTTGACGATGTCACCCAGGCCGAACACTTTGCCATCGGCTTCCGCCTTGATCCACACGGGGCTGCGTCCGGTCCACTCTTCGCCGATAACCTGAATGTCGTTTTTGGCAAGCGCGGTCTCCAGACTCACCGTACTGCCGGGCAAGGTATCGGTGGGATGGCCATAACCTTTCTCGACGATGATGCGCAGGACTTCGGTGATCAGGCTGCCGCTTTCCCAGGTCAGGTCGCCGAAAATGATCGGCTTGGCGGTGTCAGCCGCGCTGACCGGCTGGCTGAGGAGCCCCAGCGCCAGTAACGAAGAACCCAGCAGTGTTGTTATGAGTTTCATCAAGACCTCGTGTTGGCATAAGGAGGCGGAAATATCTGAATCCTATCGACAGCGTCCATGGCCCGTTAGTTGTCTCTGCCGGGCCACTTTGTGAGGCTGTATGATGGCGCGCTCTTTCCCGGCCCAAGACCTGCGCTGCCATGCCCGACCTACATTTTGGCCTACTGCCCGAAGAACGCCGCCCTTTGCTGAACAAGTTCTATCGTGAGCATCAGTCATCGATGCGCGCCGCCAACAAGGGCCAAGTCTGGATTGCACAACAGCAGGAGCTGGTCGGAGCGTTATGCCTTACAGCGGTGAACGACGGGCAATGGCTGACGGGTCTGTTCGTGGCGCCACAATGGCGCGGCCAGGGCGTGGCCGGGCGCCTGATCGAAGCCGCGTTAACGGGAACACAGGGTCCGGTCTGGCTGTTCTGCCATCCGGACTTGCTGTCGTTCTATCAAGCGCTGGGTTTCGCCGAGGCAAAGCGCCTGCCCGCTGCACTGGGCGAACGCTTCATGCGTTACAGCCGCAGCAAGGCGCTGCTGGCCTTGTGCCGAGAGCCGCAATAGCGCGCCAATTGCCAGTCAATCGTCGGCGTTCGGATCCATGCCGGGAAACAGGACCTCGGTAAAGCCAAACGTGCTGAAGTCGGTGATGCGTGATGGGTAGAGTCGGCCGACCAGATGGTCGCACTCGTGCTGCACGACCCGAGCGTGGAAACCATGGGCGAGTCGGTCGATCAACTGGCCGTCCGGATCCACGCCTTCGTAACGAATACTCTGGAAGCGGTTGACCATGCCACGCAAGCCGGGGACTGACAGGCAGCCTTCCCAGCCCGCTTCCACGGCCGGGTACAACGGAGTGATCACCGGATTGAGCAGAATGGTGCGCGGCACCGCCTCGGCATCCGGGTAGCGTTCGCTGCGGTCGAAACCGAAGATGACCAGTTGCAGGTCGACGCCGATCTGCGGCGCCGCAAGGCCGACGCCGCCTACACTTTCCATGGTCCGGAACATATCCCCGATAAGCGCCTTGAGCTCATCGCTGCCGAACATTTCCTGCGGCACGGGAGGAGCGACCCTGAGGAGTCGCTCGTCGCCCATCTTCAGAATTTCGCGGATCATGATCCTGGCCGTCCCGGTAACTGAAAACCTCATCCTGCCACAACAGGTCAGCTTTCGTCGGATTTCAGAACACTGGGTTTGGAGTGATCGCGGCCCAGACCGGACACGTGACGCTTGGCATTTTCTGACTCTTCGCCGGTGCCGTCACCGGCATCCTTCTCGCCCTTGTCCTTGCCTTCGTCGGACATGTGCTCGATCACCGCATTCATTTCCGCGCCCAACAGCAGCACCGCGGCGGAAATATAGAAGTACAAAAGCAGAACGATGATCGCACCAATACTTCCGTACATCGCGTTGTAGTCCGCGAACGTGCGGACGTAATAGGCAAAGCCCAGCGAAGCGACGATCCATACCACCACAGCCAGCACCGAACCTGGGGTAATGAAACGGAAGTCCTGCTTCACGTCCGGCATGACGTAATACATCAACGCTACGGCGACCATCAGCAGCAGAATGATCACTGGCCAGCGCAGAACCGTCCACAGAGTAACAATAAAGTCCTCCAGGCCAACCTGCGCGGCAATCCAGGTCATGACCTGCGGCCCGAGCACCATGAGCGCGGCGGCGGCCAACAGCATGCCGGCGATTCCCACGGTATACAGCACCGACAGCGGCAGACGTTTCCAGGCCGGACGCCCTTCAACCACATCGTAGGCGGCGTTCATGGCGCTCATCATCAGACGCACACCCGCCGAAGCGGTCCAGAGCGCGATGAAGATACCGATGGACAACAGGCCGCCGGTCGATTGCTGAAGCTGATCGATAACAGGATTGACCTGATCCAGCGCTTCGGGCGGCAGGACCAGCTCCGATTGCAGACGCAGCCAGGAGAAGAAATCGGGGAGGTGCAGGAAACCGATCAAGGCGATCAGGAACAGCAGGAACGGGAACAACGAGAACAGCATCTGATAAGCCAATGCCGAAGCATAGGTGGACATCTCGTCGTCGATGAATTCGGTGACGGTACGTACCATCACTTTGCCCATTGGCAGTTTACGCAATGTGGGGAATATCATGGCGGCTCCTTTCGCTCCATAACTGCCAAACCTTTGAACATCAGACCCGACCACGCCGTAGACAGGTGCGGCGTGTATGACGAACAGTCATTTTGCCGGTGCCAAATGGACTGAACGGGCCATAAAAGGTTTCAGTCTGAAAGCAGATAGCATAACGGCCATCCTGGGATGACCGTCAGCTGTACATCATTCCCGAAACGTTCGTCGGGTCACCAGCGTCAGGTCTTATCGACACCACTTTTCACAGCGTCTTTCACGTCGCCTTTGACTTGCTGGCCTTCGCCCTTGACTTCCTGAGCCTTGCCTTCGCCTTTGAGTCTGGAATTACCCGTAGCTTCGCCCACGCCTTGCTTGATGTTGCCTACCGCTTCGTTGGCTACGCCTTTGACTTTATCGGTCGTGCTGCTCATGTGGTTCTCCTGCGGTTTGAAGACCGCGTTGCAAGGGCTCGTTATAAGCCTGACATAAGGATGGACACGGGCTCGTCTCCAAGAGTTTCAAGTTTTTTTCGCTGGCGGGTGTCGTTCGTCCCCTCGACAGGCGCGCACATGCGAGAATGCGCCGCGCGCTCGTCAGGCAGCGCCGGACACGCCGAACAGACCGATTCGCAGGAACATTATGAAACTCGATAAAAAGCTCGCCATCGCACGCAGAAATCAGGAATTGGGCGGTGCCGTGCTCGGCGTCAACAACACCCATTTCGCGTTGCTGGATACCAAACGCAACATCTGGTGGTTCGACTTGCCCCTGACCCGTATCCAGGTCGGCCAGTACGAATGGATGCATCTGCTGCTGCACACACCGGCCAGCGACCAACTGCTACATCTGAAGGTCACCACGGTGTTCCTGCGCGATCACATCGAAGGCCTGGAAGTACGCAACGCCGGCAAACGCAAACCTACCATCAGCCTGGAGTTGAGCGCCGACAAGGACTCCTTCCTCAAGGACATGCGCCCCAAGGGCAGCAACCTGAGTTTTGCGGGGTTTGTGCAGAAGTAATCATCGCTGCGTCGTCGCAGGCAAGCGCCTTCCAGCGCGACGCTGCGGCACACTCCGTACGTCCGCCAGAAAACACTGTTTTCATATTGGGTAGCACTTTTGGAGGCTTCCACGAGTCAGTGTTAATTAGCGGTTATGGAGTTTTGCAAATGAACACTGATGGACCTTTCAAAATCGACGTCTGGAGTGATTACGTCTGCCCGTTTTGCTATCTGCAGTTGTCGGTGCTCGATCAAATCCAAGAGACATACGGTGCCCGCGTGGAGCTCAACTGGCACGCCTTCGAGCTTCGGCCCGAGTCGGTAGCCCAGCTCGACCCGGATGCCGATTACCTGCGCGCCAACTGGTCGCGCTCCGTGCTGCCGCTGGCGGGCAAACGTAATGTGGTCATGAACCTGCCGACCGTGCAGCCGCGCAGTCGCAAGCTGCTGGAAGCGGCGGCTTTTGCGCGCAAGGCCGGCCGTTTCGACGCGTTCAATCGACACGCTTTCAAGGCGTTTTTCGAATTCGGCCAGGACATCGGCCACACGCCTACTTTGCTTGACATGGCAGGCCCGACCGGACTTGACCTCGACGATCTGCAACGGGCGCTAAGCGACAACCTGTACGCAGAGCAAGTCTCGGCGGATGAGCAATTAGCGGAGCGGCTGGGTTTGCGGGCGGTGCCTGTTCTGCTGCTGCGGCACGCCGAGCAGCCGCTGGAACAGGCCAAGGTGTTTAACGGCACCCTGCCCTTCGAGCGTTTCAGGCAGGAAATCGAACAGCTTTCGCATTGAAGCCCGAGGCTCAGAGAGCCTCGGCTTCTGCCACGGTCAGGCCAGCTCGATGCGATCCGCGTGAATCACGATCTGGCCATCCTTGTACAAACCGCCAATCGCTTTCTTGAAGTTACCCTTGCTGACGCCGAACAGCCCGCTGATCACCTGCGGATCGCTCTTGTCGCTGACTGGCAGCGTGCCGCCGTTCTCGCGCAGCTTGGCCAGAATCTTGGCATTGAGGCTGCTGGCCGCCTCGACCCCTACAGGCTGCAGGCTCAGGGAAATATTGCCGTCAGCACGGATTTCCTTGATGAAACCTTTCTCTTGCTTGCCTGGACGCAGGAACTTGAACACCTCGTTCTTGTGAATCAGGCCCCAATGCTTGTTGTTGATGATTGCCTTGAAGCCCATGTCGGTTGCTTCGGCTACCAGCAAGTCGACTTCCTGACCGACGCGGTAATTGGCCGGCGTCTTGTCGAGGTAGCGATCCAGGCGCGCGGTGGCGGTGATGCGGCGGGTGTGTTTGTCGAGATAAACGTGGACCACGCAGTAATCGCCAGCCTGCAGGGTGCGCTTCTCTTCCGAGTAAGGCAGCAGCAGGTCCTTGGGCAGGCCCCAATCGAGAAACACGCCGATGCTGTTGACTTCGACCACCTTGAGGCTGGCGAACTCGCCGACCTGAACCTTGGGCTTTTCGGTGGTGGCGAGCAGCTTGTCTTCGCTGTCCAGATAGACAAAGACGTTGAGCCAGTCTTCATCTTCGGTAGGAACGTCCTTGGGGATGTAACGATTGGGCAGCAGAATTTCGCCGTCCTGGGCGCCATCCAGATACAGCCCGAAATTTGTGTGCTTGACGATTTGCAAGCTGTTGTAGCGCCCGATTAAAGCCATGTGCAGATACCCTCTTTGCGTGGCCGGCATTCTACCTGAGTTTGGGCCGCTATTCCCGGTGCCGGATACGCCCGGAGCAATCGTCCACTCGTCAGTTTTCGGACGATGCCGCCGGTCAGATAAAACGACTGACGGATCGCAAAAGACTCCAGCGAAAACAGGCTGTTATCGATTGCTCCGCAGCGGTTCATCAATGCAGCCGGGCAATGGTTCGCGTTACGCGGAGGCTATATACCCAAGCGGGAGGCGAGCGTTTGCTGTAAGGTGGCTGGCCGTACTACGTTTATGAAGGTAAATGGCAGCCATGCGTATCAAAGCATCTCACTCCAAAGCGAAGCCCGCTCCAGCCGTTGAAACGAGCGATTCGATCAACGCCCAGATCGCAGCTTTCCTGAAGTCCGGCGGTGAAATCCAGCAGATCGCCAAAGGCGTGAGCGGCCAGACCTTCACACCGACCAAGCAGATCAACCTCGGCAAAAAGTAATCCCCGCTGTCGATCTCTATGCGCCCTGCACCGGGGCGCTAGATTGCCTGCCTCGCGCTGGAAATTCTTCCGGCCACGCTGCTACTCTCTCTTCAGATCTTTTCGTCAGATCCTTCAACCAGTCCGGTAGGAATTCGCCCGGTATGTTGTCTCATTTGCGGAATTCACGAATGAAGAACTGGATGCTTTTCGGCGCTCTGATGTGTCTGGGCGGCTGTGCGTCGCAGCCTTGTGACGACGGAGTAGGCGACAGCCCGCTCAGCGACCGCTCCTGTCGCGCGGAGCATCTGCTGTATCAGAACGACATGTTGCAGGCCAAGCTGCTGATCAGTCAGGCCGACCGTGAGAACTACGAGCTCGCCCACGCCCTGCTGCGTCGCGCCACCGCCGACGACACCTCGGGCGAAGCCGATTTCTATCAGGCAGTGCTGATGATCCGTGAACAGGGTGATCAGGAACAAATTATCGACCTGCTTCATAACGCTGCCAGCCACGAGCATCCGCTGGCGATTGCATTGCTGTCTCAGCAGCTGACCATCAGCGATCCAAAACAGGCCGAACACTACCGGGCCAGGTACGCCGAACTGGACGTGGCCAAGAGCGGCTACCCGTCCTTCGAACAGGCGCTGGTCGTGATTCGTCGCCTGATCATCCCTGCCACCGACGCCACTGCGGCCAATTGACGCTCCGCGGATCGACGAACGGTCCGCGTCAGGCTCTTTTCACCGTTATGCTTGCAAGGCTCTAGCTCGCGGCTTGTGTCGGGCTTCCATGCCGCTTTCGATACGCCAATCTGACCACCACTCCTCGACACACCAGGGAGTGAGCCATGCTCAATCTTCGACTACCTGCGCTGACCTTGGGCGCGCTGTTCATTTGCCAACCCCTTGCCGCCCAGGTCATGGAGCGGGAACTGGGTGACTTCGCCCTCAAACTGGGTACGACTCCGACGCGCAGCATGGCGCAGGGCCTGGTGACGCCCAATGGCGGCTCGGGCTCGTTCCACGGCGGGCTGGACCTGACTCACGACAGCGGGTTTTACGTCGGGCAATGGTCGCCGAACATGGGCGTCGTTGAGGACAGCAATCTTGAAGTGGACTCCTACATGGGCTTCAAGAAGCCATTCGATAGCACCCTGGGCTACGAACTGGGGATGATCCGTTACAGCTACCCCGATACCGATCAGATCGACAGTCATGAGTTCTACGCCGGACTGCGGGTGCTCGACAGTCGGGTAGGTGCCGCTTTCAGCAACGACGTGGGCCGCCGCGACAGCACAGTGTTCATCGATCTGGGCGCCATCGAGCGATTGGGGCTGGGCGTGCGCATGCAGTATGCGACCCACCAGTTCGACACGCCGCAGGTCGGCTCGGATGGCGCGCTGGTCAGCGGCTTCAACGACTGGTCCCTGAACCTCACGCGCCCATGGCTGGGGATCGACATGAACCTGATCTATAGCGATTCAAGTCTCAGTGGCGGCGACTGTAATGTGTACGCCGGACACAACCCACGCTGCGAACAGACTTTTACCCTCAAAGCCGTCCGCTCATTCTTCTAGCGGTTGAACTGCCAGGCCCTAAGCTTCTCTACTGTACGTCTGCACGCTGAGGAGTTGTCATGCGGTTGCTGCTTAGAACTTTCATTAGCTGGTCGATAGTCGCGTCACTGCTCATGGGTTGCAACCAGGTAGGCCTGGCTTACCGCAATCTCGACGTCATCATTCCGTGGTCGCTCAACGACTATCTGGACATGAACACCGAGCAGAAAAGCTGGCTGGACGAACGTCTCAAGCAACATCTGAGCTGGCATTGCAGCACCCAGCTGCCGAGCTATCTGACGTGGCTGGACCGTCTGGAAGAGATGGTCAAGAACGATCAGGTTACGGTTACCGGCCTGGAAGCCCGCACCGAAGAAGCCAAGGAGGCCATCGGCCAGATCTCCCGCCAGATCACGCCGTCGGCAATCGAACTGCTGTCGCGCGTCGATGACAAGCAGGTTCAGGAACTCGAAGCCGCTTTCGTCAAAGACCAGCGCAAGCGCGAGAACCGTTACGTCAATGAGCCGCTGGAGCGCCAGATCGCCGAGCGTGCCGATCGGATGGACAAGCGCCTGAGCGCCTGGCTTGGAAAACTCACCCCGGCACAGAAAGACGCGATTCAGAGCTGGTCGGCGTCGCTTGGTGAGCAGAACCGTGCATGGGTCGAGAATCGCGTTCGCTGGCAAGGCCTGTTCCTGAAGGCGGTTCAGGAACGCCAGTCCGGCGAATTCCCGCAGCGTATCACCGCATTGCTGCAGGACCGCGAAACCTTCTGGACGCCCGAATATCGTGAAGCCTATGACCGCACCGAAAAGGCAGCGATTGAACTGTTGGCGGAGGTTTTCGCGAAAAGTACGCCGGATCAACGTACTCGTCTGCTTGGCAGGATTGCCGACATGCGCAATGACTTTACTGATCTCAATTGCCTGAAGGCAGCGCGCGCGGCCGGTTGAAGCCGTCGCGCCACCTGACTCAAAGGATCAGGCAACCTGTGCCTTGGACGCTACTTCATCGAAGGTTACAGGGTCGAGTGCATCGTCCTGCTCATCCAGCACCTGGCGTGGATGGTCATTACCGGGAATGCTGCTGTCGATCATCGCCAGCAGGCTTGAGCCTCGTGGCGTCAGCACGAAATTGGAACCAGTGCCGCCCTCTTCCGTTGGGCGCGGTTCGATGTAGTGGTGCTTGACCAGCACTGCTTCCAGATCAGCCGCCTGCTGTTTGAGATGGTCCAGGTTACCTGGCGCCTCGCCCTCGGCCGCCTTGGCTGCGGCATGGTCTTCGGCGTACTTGCGCGGCGCGAAGGATGAACCCGCGCTGTTTTGCACTTCGTGGAGCAGTCGTTCAATAAGGTCCCAGTCATAAGTCATGGTGTTCAGCCTCCGTCCAGCATGGATGAATGGCCCATGACGTCCGGTCACGGGCTTGCGACTCATGGTTGTGACCCTGACCTGAAACGGCGGTTCAGCAGTGGCGCCGGGCGGCTGCTCTGAACTAGTGCCGCCGTTGGCCGCTCAACCGCAGCAGCCACCACCGCAAAGAAGAGGTCGCCATGAAGATCGCCGCCAGCATCGTCGTTGCCATCAGCCTGCTCTGCACCGCACCGGCCTGGGCCTGCACCCCGGAAGAAGCCACGCTCAAGCGAGAACAACTGGCCGAGAAGGTCAGGACACTGACCCAGCAGAATCCGCAAAAGGCCAAAGAGATCAATCAGGAACTGGAAGACATGCCACTTGAAACCGCTGCGAAAGATCAGCCGGACAAATGCCAGCTGATCGATCAGCGAATGAAAGAGCTGGATACCGCCGCGCAGAAGGCGGATGGGTGATTTGAGCGATGCAGTGTGAGCCGATTTTGTGGGAGCGAACTTGTTAGCGAAAAGGCCGGCACAGACGACGGATATGTGGCGCTTGTACTAATGCTTGGCGGACAAGTCCGCTCCCACAGCACATAAGGTGATTTTGTAGGAGCGAACTTGTTCGCGAAGAGGCCGGCACAGGCGACGGATATGTGGCGCTTGTACTAATGCTTCGCGGACAAGTCCGCTCCCACAGGACATGAGGTAATTTGTGGGAGCGAACTTGTTCGCGAAGAGGCCGGCACAGGCGACGGATATGTGGTGCTTGTACTAATGCTTCGCGGACAAGTCCGCTCCCACAGTACGACGCTGCTCCTGCAGCGCTTACTCCGCCGCTGGTGCCGGCGTGCTGCGCTTCTTCAGCGGTGCCATGCCGTCCTGGCTGACCAGATCGGACTTGGGCCGGTTCACGGTCTTGCGCTTGGTCGGGCCTTTGGCGGCGGTCTTTTTCTTGTCGCCCTTCGCATCGGTCTTTTTCTTCTTCACACCGACAGCCTTGCCTGAAGCCTTGACCTTCTTCGGCCCGCCATAGGTGCCCTTCACTTCCTTGATCGTGCGACGCTCGAAGCTCTGCTTCAGGTAGCGCTCGATGCTGGACATCAGGTTCCAGTCGCCATGGCAAATGAGGGAGATCGCCAGACCTTCGCTGCCTGCACGGCCGGTACGGCCCACGCGGTGCACGTAATCGTCACCACTGCGAGGCATGTCGAAGTTGATCACCAGATCCAGGCCTTCAACGTCCAGCCCGCGCGCCGCCACGTCGGTGGCGACCATTACCTTGGCGCCGCCCTGCTTGAGGCGGTCGATGGCCGCCTTGCGGTCCTTTTGGTCCTTGTCGCCGTGCAGCACGAACGCTTTGTATTCCTGAGCGACCAGACGACCATACAACCGATCCGCCATGGCTTTGGTGTTGGTGAAGATGATCGCCTTCTGATACTTCTCGTTGGCCAACAGCCAGTTCAGCACCTGTTCCTTGTGGACGTTGTGGTCGGCCGTGATGATCTGGTGGCGGGTGCCGGAAGCCAGCTCGCTGACGTTGTTGAGCTGCAGATGCTGAGGGTCCTTGAGCACCTTGCGGATCATCTCGCGCAGGCCCGCTCCGCCGGTGGTGGCCGAGAACAGCATGGTCTGCTCGCGGTCGGCGCATTCGCCCGCCAGACGCTCGACGTCTTCGGAGAAGCCCATGTCTAGCATGCGGTCGGCTTCGTCGAGCACCAGCACTTCAACGTGCTTGAGATCCAGATTGCCCGCGTTGAGGTGTTCCAGCAGGCGACCCGGCGTACCGATCAGAATGTCCGGCACCTTGCGCAACATGGCGGCCTGGACTTTGAAGTCTTCGCCACCTGTGATCAGGCCGGATTTAACGAAAGTGAACTGCGAGAAACGCTCCACTTCCTTGAGCGTCTGCTGAGCCAGTTCGCGGGTCGGCAACAGGATCACGGCGCGGATATCAACACGCACGCGGGCCGGGCCGATCAGGCGATTGAGGATCGGTAACACAAACGCGGCAGTCTTGCCGCTGCCGGTCTGAGCCGTCACCCGCAGGTCACGCCCTTGCAATGCCAACGGAATGGCGGCGGCCTGCACAGGCGTAGGCTCGACAAATTTAAGCTCGGCCACGGCTTTCAGCAGACGTTCATGCAGGGCGAATTCGGAAAACACGGGTGTTACCTCGACGAAAAACATAGATACAGCTGCATAGCCTAACGGTTTCGAGCGCCGGGGCCGAGTTTCTTTACCACTTGGAGCCTTTTTTTGTTACTCGATTTACCATCGCTGCCATAGCCGCGACGGTAATGCTCTAATCGCGCCCCGCATTTTTTCACACGGACTCATCACGTTTCATGGATATTCAATCGCTTTGGCGCCGCGCTCAGGAACTCTGGGACATGCTCGACCGACACCCGGTGCTGCACGCCGGGCTGGCACTCGGCCTGCTGCTGCTCACCGCGCTGGCGGTGGGACGTCTGTCGCGCTTCGTGATTCTGCACACCACCAAAATGCTCGGTCGCCAGCCCGCGCTGCACTGGCTCAACGACCTGCGCCACAACAAGGTATTTCATCGCTTGGCGCAGATGACACCGTCGCTGGTCATCCAGTTCGGCCTGAGCCTGATCCCGGTACTCAACAATGCCAGCAAGACGGTGATCGGCAACATCGCCATGGCGTTCACCATCCTGTTCATGACCCTGGCCATCGGCGCTCTGCTCAACGCCCTGCTCGATATCTATGCCCGCACCACCCACGCCCGGACGCGCTCGATCAAGGGCTACGTGCAACTGGCGAAAATGATCCTCTACATTTTTGCGGCGATCATCATTGTCGCCACACTGATCGACCGCTCGCCGCTGTTGCTGCTGTCCGGTCTGGGCGCCATGTCGGCCGTTATCCTGCTGGTCTACAAGGACACGCTGCTGTCCTTCGTTGCCAGCGTGCAACTGACCAGCAACGACATGTTGCGCGTTGGCGACTGGATCGAAATGCCGCAGGTTGGCGCCGATGGCGATGTGGTGGACATCACACTGCACACGGTCAAGGTGCAGAACTTCGACAAAACCATCGTCTCCATCCCGACCTGGCGCCTGATGTCCGAGTCCTTCCGCAACTGGCGCGGCATGCAGCAATCGGGCGGACGTCGCATCAAACGCAGCCTGTTCATTGATGCCAGCGGAGTGCGCTTCGTACGCGACGATGAAGAAGCGCGCCTCAGCCAGATTCACCTGCTGACCGACTACATCGGCCGCAAACAGGCTGAACTGCTGGCATGGAACCAGGCGCAGGGCAACGTTGCGGAAATGTCGGCCAACCGCCGACGCATGACCAATATCGGCACCTTCCGCGCCTACGCCCTCGCCTATCTGAAAAGCCATCCTGGCGTCCATCCGGACATGACCTGCATGGTCCGCCAACTGCAGACCACCTCGCAGGGCATCCCGCTGGAAATCTACTGCTTCACCCGCACCACCGTCTGGGCCGATTACGAGCGCATCCAGGGCGATATCTTCGACTACCTGCTGGCGGTAATGCCCGAATTCGGGCTGAGTCTGTATCAACAGCCAAGTGGGGCGGATATGCGGGTGGGGTTGGCTGAGCGTTAGTCGTCGAAAGCCTCTCAGCCCTTGGCAAAACGGAGTCGGATGGGCACCCGCCAGCAGGAACCTGTGTTTGCCACCGACCATCCGTCGCCCGGATGGCACGGTGTCGCCGTGCAGGAGCCGAATCATTGGTAGTCCCAAAAAGGAGTTCCATCATGAAAATGATTCGCCCTCATCAACTTGCACTTGCGTTATGCCTCGGGGCAATGACGCCTTTGAGTTTTGCAGCCAGTGACTTGAATACCGCAACGGCGCTTCCACCCGGTCAGGGTGCGGGGTCGACGGTTACGCCCGGCGGGACGCAGAGTGGCGGTGCAGGCGGCAATTCGGGTGGTACCGGCACCAGCACAGGTTCTGACACCGGGACCGGCGGCACGGGTGGTGGTGCCGATACCGGTACCGCAAATCCAGGCAAGGCAGGGCCGGGTGGCGCCCCCGGCGCAGGGGGCTCCAGCCATGGCGGCGCAGGTGGTGGCAACGGTGGGACCGGCGGTGCCGGAAGTGGCGCCGGTGGCTCGGGTGCCGCAGGCGGCGCGGGCGGTGGCGGCGGCTCGGATGGCGGTGGCGGTTCCGGCGGCGGCAGCTGACCCAACCTGCTGTGACAGCGCGGCACCCCTTGCGGGCGCCGCGCTTCGATTTTTCCTGGCTTATGTGATCAACGCACCAGCCTGGCCTCGCGAACAACACCACGCCGACTGATCCACACCGAAGCCACGATGATGCCGCCACCAACGAACAAGCGGGTGAAGTCTTCGTGCTCATTCCAGATCAGCAGATTAACCAGCAACCCAAGCGGAACATGCAGGTTGTTCATGACGGCCAGGGTGCCGCCGTTCACCATGCACGCCCCCTTGTTCCACCAGTACATGCCCAGCGCTGTGGAACACAGGCCCAGAAACAGCAACACACTCCATTGCAACGAATCTTCCGGCAGACGTTGGGCATTGCCGAACATCAGAAATGCCGGCAGCACCACGATCAGCGCGCCCAGGTAGAAATAGCCGAAGCGCCGGTAATGCGGCAGGTCGCTGGGATGACGCGCCACCAGATGCTTGTACAGCACCTGCCCCGCCGCGTACGTGAAGTTCGCCAGTTGCAGCAGCAGGAAGCCGCCGAGGAAATCACCGTCCAGCCCGTCATAGCGGATGAAACCGGCGCCCAGCACCGCGACCAGTGCCGCCAGCAGCGCCCATGGATTGAAACGCCGGTTCAACGCGTCTTCGATAAGCGTCACATGCAGCGGCGTGAGAATGGTGAACAACAGCACTTCCGGCACGGTCAGCACCCGGAAGCTCAGGTACAGGCACACGTAGGTAATGCCGAACTGCAAGGCACCGATCACCAACATCCCGCGCATGAAACTCGGCTCGACCTGACGCCAGCGTGTCAACGGGATGAACACCAGCCCGGCCAGCACGACGCGAATCAGCACCGCGAAATAGCTGTCGACGTGACCGGCCAGGTAAACGCCAATCAGGCTGAAGGAAAACGCCTGTATCAGCGTAACGAATAATAGATAGCCCATGCTTGCCCCTTTGTTGAAGGGCGCGACCATAACGGTCAGGCGCGGGTGTGTCCATTCGAAAACAGTGACGGATCGCTGCACATGAAAAAACCCGATGACCGTCGGCTGGCAGGCGCCAGCCGGGGTCGATCGGGTCATGCACCCAGGAGCGGGAGGTGCGAAAGGGAAAGCGGTTCAGCGTGTTCAGGCAACCTGTGCCAGCAGAGCGCGAGCCTGGGTCAGACCTTTGTCGACAAAATCGCCGCCCATGTTCAGGCCTTCGGCATGGATGAAGTTCACATCATGGATGCCGACAAAACCCAGCACCTGACGCAGGTACGGTTCCTGGTGGTCGAGGCTGCTACCCGTGTAGATGCCGCCGCGAGCGGTGAGCACGAACGCGCGCTTGCCGACCAGCAGGCCCTGCGGACCGGTTTCGCCATACTTGAACGTTACGCCGGCACGCAGCACGTGGTCGAACCAGGCCTTCAGGGTGCTGGGGATGGCGAAGTTGTACATGGGTGCTGCGAGCACTACGACGTCGGCGGCAACCAGTTCGTCGGTCAGCAGGTTGGAGCGCTCAAGCGCCGCCTGTTCGGTTTCGCTGCGCTGCTCGACAGGCTTCATCCAGCCGCCCAGCAAGGTAGCATCCAGGTGAGGCACAGGGTTCACAGCCAGATCGCGCACGGTGATTTCGTCGGCAGGGTGCGCAGTCTTCCACTGGCTGATGAACTCTTGAGTCAGCTGACGTGAAACCGAATCCTGTTGGCGGGCGCTGCTTTCGATGACCAGTACGCGGGACATGTTGTGATCTCCATCGGATAAGTGGGGTAAGTCGATGGAGTGAAGAATAGAGACGAACGAATCGATAAAAAAGCGCAAATATCTGCTTTGATTCATCTAATAATTTGTTTTATCCGATCCGGCGTTTTACTCTCCAGAAAGCACCAGTGCCGCGTTCATGCCGGTTGGCAACTGAGCGTGATACGCAGTTTGATGATGCTGCGATTGAATTTCGAAGTGACGTCGACGCTCTTGCCAGCGGCGATCTGGACCCGGCGGGTACGCGGCGCTTCAGGGCCGTTGCGAAATATCACCGAGCACTTCGCGTCGACATCGCCGTAGTTGTTGACGGTGATCGACCCGATGTCGTGAAAGACGTCGTGCGCCGTGTAGTCGACCTTGACGCCGTCGAACTGCTTTTCCACTTCGATGGGATAAGCGATTGCCGTCAATGGCAGTAATGTCAGCAGCGCGCAGCACAGAGGCTTCATCGTGAAACTCCGGTCGGATGTCAGATCGGTACAGTAAACAAGAAAGAAAAGAGGAAAGACACAATGAAAGCGCCCCGCGTGACCCTCGATCAATGGCGCACGCTGCAGGCCGTGGTCGACCATGGCGGCTTTGCCCAGGCGGCAGAGGCCCTGCACCGTTCGCAATCGTCGGTCAGCTATACCGTGGCCCGCATGCAGGATCAGCTGGGTGTGCCCTTGTTGCGCATCGATGGCCGCAAGGCCGTGCTGACCGAAGCCGGTGGCGTCTTGCTGCGCCGATCGCGTCAGCTGGTCAAACAGGCCAGCCAGCTCGAAGACCTGGCGCATCACATGGAGCAGGGCTGGGAGGCGGAGGTGCGCCTGGTGGTAGACGCCGCCTACCCCACCGCGCGCCTGGTCCGCGCGCTGACAGCCTTCATGCCGCAGAGCCGCGGCTGTCGGGTGCGTTTGCGCGAGGAGGTGCTGTCAGGCGTCGAAGAAGTACTGCTGGAAGGCGTGGCCGACCTGGCGATCAGTGGCTTCAGCATTCCCGGTTACCTGGGAACGGAGATGAACACAGTCGAATTCGTGGCCGTTGCCCATCCTCAGCACGCGTTGCATCAGGCCAACCGCGAGCTGACGTTCCAGGACCTCGAAGGCCAGCTGCAGGTCGTGATCCGTGACTCCGGGCGCCAGCAGCCTCGCGACGTAGGCTGGCTGGGCGCCGAGCAGCGCTGGACGGTGGGCAGTCTGGGGACCGCGACCACCTTCGTGCGCAATGGTCTGGGCTTCGCCTGGCTGCCGCGCCACATGATCGAGCGCGAACTCGAAGAGGGCGTGCTCAAGGTTCTTCCGCTCGATAAAGGTGGCAGTCGCAATCCAGCGTTCTATCTTTACTCCAGCAAAGACAAACCGCTCGGCCCGGCAACCCAGATTCTGGTGGAGCTGATCCGCGCTTTCGACGTCGCCAGCCCCGCCCCGGCGTTCGCGGCGCCACCTCAAGCCTGACAGGAGTGGGCCAATGGCGTTCTTCGAGCATGACGACTGTTCACTGCACTATGAAGAATACGGCAAGGGCGAGCCGATACTGCTGTTGCACGGCCTTGGGTCCAGTTGTCTGGACTGGGAATATCAAATCCCGGCGCTGTCCGCCCGTCACCGGGTGATCGCGATGGATATGCGCGGTCATGGGCGTTCCGACAAACCCCGCGAGGCGTACAGCATCGCGGGGTTCAGCGCCGACGTTGAAGCGCTGATCGAGCATTTGCGCCTGGGCCCGATCCATGTGGTCGGTCTGTCGATGGGCGGGATGATCGGTTTCCAGCTGGCGGTCGACCAGCCGCATTTGCTCAAGAGCCTGTGTATCGTCAACAGCGCGCCACAGGTCAAGGTCAGGGGCATCAGCGATCTCTACCAGCTGACGCGGCGCTGGACGCTGGCGCGTTTTCTGAGCATGCGCACCGTCGGAATCGGTTTGGGCAAGATGCTGTTCCCCAAACCCGAGCAGGCCGAGCTGCGCCGCAAGGTCAGCGAGCGCTGGGCGAAGAACGACAAGCAGGCGTATCTGGCGAGCATGGATGCCATCATCGGCTGGGGCGTGCTGCACAAGATCCGCCGCATCATCTGCCCGACGCTGATCATCAGCGCTGACCACGACTACACGCCGGTAGCGCTCAAACAGGCCTACGTCAGGCTCATGCGCAACGCCCGACTGGTGGTAATCAAGGACTCGCGACACGCCACGCCGCTGGACCAGCCAGAAGAATTCAACCGCACTCTGCTGGAATTCATCGACAGCACGGCGGTCTGAAACCCGCATGCAGTCTGTTTCTCATGCAGCACCGGGCACCGCTCGATCATGCTGGGCAAAGAAAGCCAAACGTGGTTTCCTTGCCAGCTACAGTCGATATCACCACTGAAGGACCTGATGCCCCATGTTGAAAAAAATCGCCCTTGCCGCCTGCACCGTGCTCTTTGCCGCCAACCTGATGGCCGCGCCGGACAAGGCCACTCATGTGCTGATCAACACCAGTTTCGGTGAGATCGAGCTCGAACTCGCGGACGCCAAGGCACCGGTCAGCACCCAGAATTTCCTGGGCTACGTCGACAGCGGTTTCTACAACAACACCATCTTTCACCGCGTGATCCCGGGCTTCATGGTGCAGGGCGGCGGTTTTACCCAGTATCTGGTGCAGAAGCCCACCAAGGACCCGATCAAGAACGAAGCGCAGAACGGCCTGCACAACGTTCGCGGCACCATCGCCATGGCCCGCACCTCGGACGTCAATTCGGCCACCAGCCAGTTCTTCATCAACACCAACGACAACGCCATGCTCGACAACGGCGTGCGTGACTACGGTTACGCGGTGTTCGGCAAAGTGGTCAAGGGCATGGACGTGGTGGACCAGATCGTCAACGCCCAGACCAGCAACCAGAAAGGCATGCAGAACGTGCCCATCGACCCGATCCTGATCAAGTCGGCCAAGCGCATCGACTGATCGATTCTGCGGCGTGCATGGGGCCCGGCGGCCTGATGCACGCTGGTCGGGAGAGCCTCACCCATCAAGGAGAGCCCGCTGCCGTGGGCGTCACAGCCAATGCTTTATCGTCGTTTTGAACAGCTGATTGATACTTTCCGAGAAGCGCCAACCGCCTCCCCTCCCAATACCGTCTTCGCGTTCTACCTCTACTACCTGCGCCAGGTCTGGCCGAGTTTCACCGCCTTGCTGGTCGTCGGCCTGATCGCTTCGCTGATTGAAGTCGCGCTGTTCAGCTACCTGAGCCGCATCATCGATCTCACGCAAACCACGCCGGCCAAGGATTTCTTCAGCGTCCACGCCGGCGAACTGACGTGGATGGTGGTCGTCACGGTAGTGCTGCGGCCAATTTTCGTAGGCCTGCACGACCTGCTGGTCCACCAGACCATCAGCCCCGGCATGACCAACCTGATTCGCTGGCAGAACCATAACTACGTGCTCAAGCAGAGCATCAACTTCTTTCAGAACGACTTCGCCGGCCGTATCGCCCAGCGCATCATGCAGACCGGCAACTCGCTGCGCGACTCGGCGGTCCAGGCGGTGGACGCGCTCTGGCACGTGCTGATTTATTCGATCAGCGCCATGGTGCTGTTCGCCGAGGCGGACTGGCGACTGATGATCCCTCTGGGTATCTGGATCGTCGCTTACATCCTGTCGCTCGTTTACTTCGTGCCCAGGGTCAAACAGCGCTCGGTGGTCTCGTCGGATGCGCGTTCCAAACTGATGGGCCGCATCGTCGACGGCTACACCAACATCACCACGCTCAAGCTGTTCGCTCACACCGACTACGAGCAGAAATACGCTCGGGAAGCCATGCACGACAGCACCGTGAAAAGCCAGCTTGCAGGCCGCGTAGTGACGTCGATGGACACGGTCATCACTTCCATGAACGGCGTGCTGATCGTCAGCACCACCGGGCTTGCGCTGTGGCTTTGGACCGAATCGCTGATTTCGCTGGGCGCCATCGCCCTGGCAACCGGTCTGGCGGTGCGCATCGTCAACATGTCGGGCTGGATCATGTGGGTGGTCAACGGCATCTTCGAGAATATCGGCACCGTGCAGGACGGCCTGGAAAGTATCGCCCAGCCAGTCAGCATTACCGACAAGCCCAACGCGCCACCGTTGAAGATCGACAAGGGCGGCGTGCGCTTCGATGCTGTCGATTTCGGCTACGACAACGGCAGTGGAATCATTCACAACCTGAACCTGGACATCCGGCCAGGCGAGAAGATCGGTTTGATCGGCCCTTCCGGGGCAGGCAAATCGACGCTGGTCAATCTGCTGTTGCGCATGTACGACGTGCCGGCCGGGCGGATTCTCATCGACGGACAGGATATTTCCGAGGTGACCCAGGAAAGCCTGCGCGCGCAGATCGGCATGATCACTCAGGACACGTCGTTGCTGCATCGCTCGATCCGCGACAATCTGTTGTACGGCAATCCTGGCGCGACCGATGAGCAGTTGTGGGAGGCCGTGCGCAAAGCGCGTGCGGATGAGTTCATACCGCTACTGTCGGACTCCGAAGGCCGCACCGGTTTCGATGCCCATGTGGGTGAGCGCGGCGTGAAACTGTCCGGCGGCCAGCGCCAGCGCATCGCGATCACTCGGGTGCTGCTCAAGGATGCGCCGATCCTGATCATGGACGAAGCGACCTCGGCGCTGGACTCGGAAGTCGAGGCTGCGATTCAGGAAAGCCTGGAAACGTTGATGCAGGGCAAGACGGTCATCGCCATCGCCCACCGCCTCTCGACCATCGCCAGGATGGATCGTCTGGTGGTGCTGGAAAAAGGTCGCATCGCGGAAATGGGCACCCATGCCGAACTGCTCGCGCATGGCGGGTTGTATGCAAGGTTATGGCAGCACCAGACCGGCGGGTTTGTGGGGGTGGATTGAACCCCGACACCCTCGGTAGGAGCGCGCTTGCCCGCGAGCGGCTGCGTAGCAGTCGTATTGTCTGCGAACGCTGCGCGCTCGGTCGCGGGCAAGCGCGCTCCTACTCCGTTACATGCCGATACGGCAACGCCGCTCGTGCCTCTTCGGCATAGGCCAGAACGCCCACTCGTTCCTGCTCAAGAAAGTCACTCACGGCGTTTTTCAAGCCTGGGTGCGTCAGGTAGTGCCATGAGCGGGTAATCTGCGGTTCGAAGCCGCGTATCAGTTTGTGCTCGCCCTGAGCACCAGCATCGAAGCGCTGCAGACCCTGGGCGATGGCGTAGTCCATGCCCTGATAGAAGCAGGTCTCGAAGTGCAGCCGGTCGAATTCCGCCAGACATCCCCAGTAGCGTCCGTAAAAGCTGCCGCCGCCCACCAGGCTGAACGCCATCGCCACGGGCCGCGCGCGTTGACGAGCCAGCACCACGCGAATGGATTCGGGCATGCGTTCGCCCAGCAGGCTGAAGAACTCACGCGTCAGGTAAGGCGCCTGGCCGCGGACTTCGTAGGTATTGGAATAGCAGGCGTAGACGAAGTCCCATAACGCCTCGCTCATCTGCTGCCCTTGCAGCCACTCAAACTCAATCCCCTGGCCCGCCACCTGCTCGCGTTCCTTGCGCATCTGCTTGCGCTTGCGCGAACTCAAGGCGTCGAGAAAATCCTGAAAATCCCGATAGCCGCGGTTGTGCCAGTGAAACTGACAGCCAATGCGCTGTAACCAGCCCGGCTGGCTCTCCATCAGCGCATCGGCGGCCGGATCGGTGAAGTTCATGTGGGCGCTGGACAGGCCCTCGCTGTGCAGATAGCCCGGCAGACCTTCAAGCATTTGCATGCCGCGCTCGGGTGTCGCGGACAACACACGTGCGCCACTGACGGGGCTGAACGGTACTGCAACCAGCAACTTGGGGTAGTAAGCGATACCGGCGCGACGGCAGGCATCGGCCCAGGCGTGATCGAACACGTATTCGCCATAGGAATGCCATTTGCGATACGCAGGCAACGCGGCAACCAGCTGATCGCCTTCGTAGTGAACAACATGCTCGGCACGCCAACCGGAACGCGGGCCTAGGCTGCCGCTGTCTTCAAGGGAACCGAGAAATGCGTGGCGCAAAAATGGCTGGCCATCGGTGACCAATGCATCCCAGTCGGTGGCTGCAATGGTGCTCAGGCTGTCGACGATCTGGACGGGCATGTGATTTCCCAGGGTTGGCAGGCAGTACGCCGAGTATCACTCATTGACCGCAATAGTTCACCGAATAACGCCCCAACCGCTCTAGGTCAAGTATTTCAGCTCGGCAACATTGTCATGGTCATGACATTACTTTGCCACTTCGCTGTCATGACGGGCCGCAATACTGGCGCCTGTTTTTGAACCGGGGGCCTTTTGGCCTCTGATGGGGTGTCCTGATGAAGGACAGATTTGCCGGGTGGCGAGAAGCCGCCCGCTCATGTAGTGGAGATTGATATGCGTCCTGTTTACAACCGTACTGCAGCCCGGACCGCAGCCGCCCTGTGTGGTGGCCTGGTCCTGGCCATGAGTCTTCCGGCCAACGCCGCAGTCGACGCAAAACTGTTGGAGATGCTGCGTGCCAATGGCTCCATCAACCAGGCTCAGTACGCTGAATTGCAAGTCGAGCTGGCGAAAGATCAGCAGGCTGCCGCAGCCGCGCAAACCGCCAAATCCCAGACCATGAGCGATTTCGAGAAGAAAGTTGCCTGGGCTGCCAAGACTCAGCTCAAGGGTGACGTTCGCCTTCGTCAGGAAAACATCGACATCGCCGGCGAAGCCGACAACGGCGGTCGCGACAAGGATCGTCAGCGTATCCGCGCACGCCTCGGTGCCTACACCGAGATCAACCCGCAGGTAGACAGCGGCATCCGTATCGCTACAGGTGGCGGCAACGATGCCCGCTCCACCAATCAGGATCTGGACGGCTATTTCAGCAAGAAATCGATTTGGCTGGACCAGGCCTACATTGACTACCACCCTGACGCGATCGACAACCTGCACATCATCGGCGGCAAGATGAACCAGCCGTGGGTAAGCATGGGCGACGTGATCTGGGATGGCGACATCAACCCCGAAGGTCTGGCCCTGACCTACAAGCTGCCGCTGGCAGGCAAGACCGAACTGTTCGGTAGCGCCGGCCACTACACCTTGAAAGACAACGTTGACGGCAACGGCGTGGAATTCAAGAACGACCTGCGTCTGTACGCAGGCCAACTGGGCATCAAGTTCGCGCCGGTCGATGACCTGAAAGTCACGCTCGGCGGTAGCGTGTACGGTTATGACAACGATACGGACAGCGCGTGCGGCACCGCGACCACCACGCCTTGCGCCTTGGCGGTCAACGGCAACAGCACTGAAGAGTTCCGCCTGTACGAAGGCTTCGGCCAGGTCGACATCAGCGGCCTGCCATTGCCGCTGGCGTTCTACGGTCAATACGTGGTCAACGACGAATCCACCGACGGTCACGATACCGCCTGGCTTGCCGGCTTGAAGACCAAGGTGTTCGGCTTCGCTCTGGACTACAACTATCGCGACGTGCAGCGTAACGCCGTGGTGGGTGCCTTCACCGACTCCGACTTCGCCAACGGCAACACCGGTTCGCGCGGTCACAAGTTCAAGGTCGGTTATGAAATCGACAAGAACTTCTCGCTGGGCGCTACCTACCTGATGGCCGAATCCGACTATGCCAGCCGTACTCGCACCGACGCCGACGTAGACATCCTGCAACTGGATGCAGAAGTGAAATTCTAAGCAACACCGCTGCAGAGCAACCAGGCTCGGCGTTGACCTGTCGGATCCCCATCATCCGTTCGACAGGTCAGCGCCGGGCTTTTTTGTTGATCGCGCTGCAAGTTTCGCTTGTAGGAGCGCGCTTGCCCGCGACCAACGATGACGCGGTTTGCCTGATGAAACCGGGATATGCCTGTCGCGGGCAAGCGCGCTCCTACAGGGCGAAACCTTCCGGCATCAGCGTTTGCGCAGGATCACGCTGCCAATCGAATAGCCCGCGCCGAACGAGCTCAGCACACCTAGCGCGCCGCTGGGCAAGTCATCCTGGTAGCTGTGGAATGCGATCACCGAGCCCGCCGAGCTGGTATTGGCATAGCGGTCGAGAATCACCGGTGCTTCTTCGACCGTCGCTTCGCGCCCCAGCAGTTTCTTCACGATCAGATGGTTCATGCTCAGGTTGGCCTGGTGCAGCCAGAAGCGCTGAATGTCGCTGACATTCAGCCCCGCCTCTTGCAAGTGCGCTGCGATCAGCTCGGCGACCATCGGGCAGACTTCCCGGAAGACTTTGCGGCCTTCCTGGACGAACAGTTTGTCCGGTGCATCCTGGCCGTCATCCGACGTGCGATTCAGAAAGCCGAAGTTGTTGCGGATGTTGTTGGAGAACTGCGTCAACAGCTTGGTACCCAGCACATCGAACTGGTTGGCGGAAGTCGCCAGCTCGGCGCGTTCCACGACAACAGCAGTTGCGCCGTCGCCGAAAATGAAATGGCTGTCACGGTCGCGGAAGTTGAGGTGCGCGGTGCAGATTTCCGGGCTGATGACCAGAACGGCCCGGGCCTGACCCAGTTGCACGCTGTTGCAGGCGGCCTGGATACCGAAGGTTGCCGAGGAGCAGGCCACGTTCATATCGAAACCGTAACCCTGCACACCGAGCGCTTCCTGGATTTCGATGGAGATGGCCGGGTAAGCGCGTTGCAGGTTTGAGCAGGCGACGATCACACCGTCGATGTCGGCGGCCGTCTTGCCGGCGCGCTGCAAGGCCTGACGCGCGGCGGTCACGCCCATTTCGCAGAGGATGGACCACTGGTCGTTGCTGCGTTCCGGCAGGTTCGGCTTCATGCGCTGTGGGTCGAGGATGCCGGCCTTGTCCATGACGAAGCGGCTCTTGATCCCGGAAGCTTTCTCGATGAAGGCGGCACTGGACTCGCTGAGCGCTTCGACCTCGCCGCGCTCGATGGCTGCGGCGTTGTCGTCATTGAACTGAGCGACATAGGTATTGAAAGACTCCACCAGCTCTTCGTTGGAGATGCTGTTGGCCGGAGTAAACAGGCCTGTGCCGCTGATGACGACGTTGTACACGGTCGTTCCTCTCTTATTGGTCGATGCCGATGAAGGCTTGTCCGGACACGGTAAATGGCTGCCCCGGCAAGTTGGGAGCAGACTACCGAGGCGCGTGAAAAAAACGGCCCCGAAGGGCGATTTCAAACCTTTCTGACGATTGCAGGTGCGAGCGCGAAGTGTGCCATACCGCCCGGTTTTGGCGCTATCGACGCTGCCCGATTCAATGGAGCTTAGTCATCAGCTTTCGACCAGGCTCCATTGCTTGGCCAGCCGCTTGTCGGACACCGGCATGCGCGTCCCCAGTTGCTGGGCGAACAGCGACACGCGGTACTCCTCCAGCCACCAGCGATACGCCGCCAGTTCCGGGTCGCGCTTGCCTTCCTGCGCATGCTTGTCGGCGCGCGCCTGATACTGCGCCCACAGCCCGCTTAGTTCTATGCTCCAGACGCGGTCCTTCTGCAGCTGGCCGGGTAATTTCTCAAGACGCATCTCGATGGATTTCAGGTAGCGCGGCAGTTCCTTGAGCCACTGCGCCGGGGTCTCGCGGACGAAACCCGGGTATACGAGCTTGCTCAGCTGAGCTTTTATGTCGTTCAGGGCCACAGCCTGTGCCAGGTCGATCTTGCCCTTGAAGCGTTTTTGCAGGCCGTGCCACAGCTTGAGAATTTCCAGAGTCAGTCTGGCCAGACGCTCGGCGTGCTCGGCCCAGTCGCCGCGCTTGCGCTCGGCGAGCGACAAGAGACCCGCACCGTCACGTGGCAATTCGGTCTCGCCTTCCAGCACGCAGCTATCGAGGCTGGCGAGCAGAATGTCTTCGATGAGCGCGTCTATCCGTCCCAACTCGCGGTACAGCAAAGCCAGCTCGGTCTGGCCCGGCAGCTTGCCGCGCAGGAATTTGGCAGGCTCCGCGAGTTGCTGCAACAGTAGACGCTGCAAGGCGCGGCGATGCTGGAATTGTGCTTCGGCCTGAGTGGAAAAACGCCCTTCCTTGACGACGCCGCCCTCTTCCACCAACGCCGGGTAGACCGTCATGGACAGGCCGGCAATGTTCTGTTGGGTCTTTTGCGCGACCGGGGCAAACACCTTGGCCTCCACCGGCTGCTGGCTTTTCGCGCTCTGCGGTACGGCGAGCGCGGCCTGGCTGGCCTCGGCAAAGCGCGCCGTCAGTTCGGCCAGATCGCGCCCTTCGCCGAGGAATTTGCCGCTGCCATCGACGATTTCCAGATTCATCTTCAGGTGGCTCTCTACCTGCTGAGCCGCTTCGGCCCAGGCTTCGTCCGACACGCGCGCGCCGGTCATGCGCAGCAGCTCACGTCCCAGCGCCTGCGACAGCGAGCCTTCACCGAAAGTCATGCGTTGCAGCGCGGCCCGGACGAAATCCGGCACGGGCACGAAGTTCTTGCGGATCGCCTTGGGCAGGTTACGGACCAAGGCAATGCATTTGGTTTCGAGCAGGCCCGGAACCAGCCATTCCAGGCGCTCGGCGGGCAGCGACAGCAACAGCGGCGCCGGAACCCGCAGGGTCACGCCGTCACGCGGGTGGTTGGGCTCGAAATGGTAAGTGAGCGCCAGAGTGAGATCGCCCAGGCGCAGCGTGTCGGGGTATTGCGCCGCAGTCACCTCGCTGGCTTCACGGGCCAGTACGTCCTCTTCGCGCATGATCAGCAACTGCGGATTCTTCTGGCTTTCGGTCTTGTACCAGCTGTCGAACGTCGCGGTCTGATAGATTTCTGCGGGGATGCGCGCTTCGTAGAAACTGTACAGCGTGTCTTCATCAGCCAGAATGTCGCGGCGCCGAGCCTTGGCTTCCAGCTCGTCCAGCTGTTCGAGCAGCCGCGTATTGGCGCTCAGGCACCTGGCGCGAGACTGAATGTCGCCACGCACCAGCCCCTCGCGAATGAACAGCTCGCGGGACACGACCGGATCGATCGGGCCGAAGTGCACAGGCCGGCGCCCGACCACAATCAGGCCGAACAGTGTGATCTGTTCAAAGGCCACCACCTGGCCGCGTTTCTTTTCCCAGTGCGGCTCGAAGTGATTCTTCTTGATCAAATGCCCGGCCAGCGGCTCGATCCAGTCGGCATCGATCTTGGCGACCATGCGCGCATACAGCTTGGTGGTTTCGACCAGCTCGGCGGTCATCAGCCACTGCGGGCGTTTCTTGCCCAGCCCGGACGAAGGATGAATCCAGAAGCGTCGCTGCCGCGCGCCGAGGTAATCGCCCTCTTCGGTCTTCTGGCCGATCTGGCTGAGCAGGCCGGAGAGGATCGCCTTGTGAAACTTCGGATAGTCAGCCGGCTCTTTGTTTATCGCCAGTTGCAGGTCGCGACAGATCAGGCTCAGCTGGCGGTGCGAGTCGCGCCACTCGCGCAGTCGCAGGTAATTGAGGAAGTTGCGACGACACCAGTTGCGCAGCGGGCTCGACGTCAGCGCCTGGCGCTGTTCCTCGAAGCCGCGCCACAAGTTGACCAGCCCGGCGAAATCGGAATCCGCGTCCTTCCATTGCGCATGCGCCTGATCGGCGGCCTGCTGACGCTCCGGCGGCCGTTCGCGCACGTCCTGCACGGACATGGCGCTGGCCACGATCAACACTTCCTGAAGGCTGCCCTGTTTCGCGGCTTCCAGCAGCATGCGGCCGATGCGCGGGTCCACCGGCAAGCGGGCCAACTGGCGGCCCAGCGGCGTGAGCTGGTTTTCGCGGTTGACCGCAGACAGTTCCTGCAGCAGGTTGAAACCATCGCTGATGGCCTTGCCGTCCGGCGGCTCGATGAACGGGAAGTCGGTGATCTCGCCCAGGCGCAAGTGCAGCATTTGCAGGATCACCGCCGCCAGGTTGGTGCGCAGGATCTCCGGATCGGTGAACTCAGGCCGGCTGAGAAAATCCTCTTCGCTGTACAGGCGCACGCAAAGCCCCGGCTCGACGCGTCCGCATCGACCCTTGCGCTGGTTGGCGCTGGCCTGGGAAATCGCTTCGATCGGCAGGCGCTGAACCTTGGCGCGATAGCTGTATCGGCTGATGCGCGCGGTGCCGGTATCGATAACGTAGCGAATACCCGGAACAGTCAGCGAGGTTTCAGCCACGTTGGTGGCCAGGACAACGCGGCGCCCCGGGTGCGACTGGAAGATCCGCTGCTGTTCGGCTGGCGACAGCCGTGCGTAGAGTGGCAGGATTTCCGTGTGCTTGAGCTGCGCCTTGCGCAGCATTTCGGCAGCGTCACGAATTTCCCGCTCGCCTGGCAGGAACACCAGCACGTCACCGGGCGTCTTGCGCTCGCTGCGCTCGAAGGCCGCCAATTCGTCGAGCGTGGCCAGAATCGCCTGGTCCACGGTCAGATCGTCCTCGACGCTGTTGCCCTCTTCGTCCTGCTCGCTGGTCAACGGCCGGTACCAGGTGTCCACCGGGAACGTCCGGCCCGACACTTCGATGATCGGCGCATCGTTGAAATGCTCGGAGAACCGCTGCAGGTCGATAGTCGCCGAGGTGATGATGACCTTCAGGTCGGGACGACGTGGCAGCAGTGTTTTCAGGTAGCCGAGCAGGAAGTCGATGTTCAGGCTGCGTTCGTGGGCTTCGTCGACGATGATCGTGTCATAGCGTTCAAGAAAACGGTCGTGCTGGGTCTCGGCGAGCAGGATGCCGTCGGTCATCAGCTTGATGAGCGTATTGCTGTCGCTCTGGTCTTCGAAGCGCACCTGATAGCCGACCAGCCCGCCCAATGGCGTGGCCAGTTCGTCCGCGACCCGGCTGGCGACGCTGCGCGCAGCGATCCGGCGCGGCTGGGTATGGCCGATCAAGCCATGCTGACCGCGCCCGATTTCCAGGCAGATCTTCGGCAACTGCGTGGTCTTGCCCGAACCGGTTTCACCGGCGATGACCAGCACCTGATGCTTGAGGAGCGCCTCTTTGATCTCGTCGCGCTTGGCGGCGATGGGCAGGTTGTCGTCGTAGCGAACCGTCGGCACGCTGTCGCGCCGGGATACAACCTGCGCGCACGACGCCTGGACCTTCGCGACCCACTGCGCCAGTCTGGCCTCGTCGGGCTTCTTGCGCAGCTCATGCAACTGGCGACGCAGACGATGCCGGTCGCTGATCATCGCGTGGTCGAGATTTTTCAGGAGTTGTTCGATGGATGGCGATTCGTCGGTCATCGGGTGCGCAGAGTCTTTTTGAATGGCAGGCGCGGATTGTCGCAGATTGCAGCAAACAGAACGACCCGCGAGCAGATGCGGGGCCTGTCACTCCGCCTCGCCAGCAAGCTGGCTCCCACGGGATCGCAGCACGTGCTCTGAGCTACGCCCCAGATGTTGGACACCAGTCCACCATCAGGGGCGCAGCTTATGCACCTGTGGGAGCCAGCTTGCTGGCGAAAGCTAACCGGAAAAAAGCATCAAGCCTGTTGCGTCTGCTTGAGCTTTTTCAACTCCTGATCGCGCAGCTCGCGGCGCAGGATCTTGCCAACGTTGGTGGTCGGCAGCGTATCGCGGAACTCGACACTGCGCGGCACTTTGTAGCCGGTCAGGTTGGCGCGCATGTGCTCCATGACCTGCTCCTTGGTCAGCGTGACGCCAGGCTTGGGCACCACGAAGATCTTGATCGCTTCGCCTGATTTTTCATCCGGCACGCCGATGGCCGCGCATTGCAGCACGCCCGGCAGCGTCGCCAGTACGTCTTCCAGTTCGTTGGGGTAAACGTTGAAGCCGGAAATCAGGATCATGTCCTTCTTGCGGTCGACGATCCGCATGTAGCCATCCGGCTGGATAACCGCGATATCGCCGGTCTTGAGCCAGCCCTCGACATCGAGGATTTCATCGGTGGCGTCCTGGCGTTCCCAGTAACCTTTCATGACCTGCGGCCCCTTGATGCACAGCTCGCCAACTTCACCGAACGGCAATTCCTCGCCTGCATCGTTGATGACCTTGCACAGGGTCGAAGGCACCGGAATACCGATGGTGCCCATCTGTATGCTCTGGCTCGGATTGACCGACGCGACCGGGCTGGTCTCGGTCATACCGTAGCCTTCGCAGATCGCGCAGCCGGTCACCTGCTTCCAGCGTTCGGCCGCGGCTTGTTGCAACGCCATGCCGCCGGACAACGTGACTTTGAGCGCCGAGAAGTCGAGGTTGCGGAACGCCTCGTTATTGCACAGCGCCACGAACAGCGTGTTGAGGCCGACGAACCCGTTGAACTTCCACTTCGAAAGCTCCTTGACCATGGCCGGCAGGTCGCGCGGGTTGCTGATCAGCACGTTGTGGTTGCCGATCAGCATCATCGCCATGCAATGAAAGGTGAAAGCATAGATGTGATACAGCGGCAGCGGCGTGATCAGGATTTCGCAACCTTCATCGAGGTTGGAACCCATGAGCGCCTTGCACTGCAGCATGTTGGCAATCAGGTTGCGATGGGTCAGCATCGCACCCTTGGCCACGCCGGTGGTGCCGCCGGTGTACTGCAACACCGCGACGTCGCCGCTGGCTGGCGATACTTCGTTGACGGGACGTCCACGGCCCTTGGCAAGAATGTCATTGAAACGGATGGCCGCGGGCAGATGATAGGCCGGCACCATCTTCTTCACGTACTTGATGACACTGTTGACCAACAGGCGCTTGAGTGGCGGCAGCAGATCGGCCACTTCTGTGACGATGACGTGCTTGACCTGGGTCTTGGGCACGACCTTTTCGGCCAGGTGCGCCATGTTGGCCAGACAGACCAGCGCCTTGGCGCCTGAATCCTTGAACTGGTGTTCCATTTCTCGCGCGGTATACAGCGGATTGGTATTGACCACGATCAGACCGGCGCGGATGGCACCGAACACGGCGACCGGGTACTGCAGGACATTAGGAAGTTGCACCGCGATACGGTCGCCCGGTTGCAGGTCCGTATGCTGCTGAATCCAGGCCGCGAACGCGCCGGACAGCTCGTACAGCTCACCGTAGGTGATGGTCTTGCCCAGATTGCTGAAAGCGGGTTTATTGGCGAAACGCTGGCAGGACTGCTTCAATACCGCCTGGACGTTGGGATACTCATCGGGGTTGATATCGACAGCGATACCGGACGGGTATTTATCCTTCCAGAAGTTTTCGATCATGCAAGCCGGCTCCGTAGCGACAGCGAATTCTTCACACCGCTGTAGGCGATGAATTTCTTGTGTTTTTGGAATGTGCAGTAGACGCTTCTGTGCTTGATGACAGGTCAAAAAGCGCGCCGAGAGTAGCAGCTTTGCCAAAGGCCGCCTAGGGGCAAACAAGCCCTCACCAGTCACATTAATGACTCAAGAACAACATCAGGTCACAGCTAGAGCAATCAATCTATTTGTCGCCAATCCGTCTGAAAACGCTGCTCCAGACCGGCTGAGCATGGGGCCTGCGGGCCAGCGCTGAAGCGCCGGCCCCGGATGGAAATGCAGTTATCTATCGGGGCGTGCGCCTTCAGGCATGGTCTCTCAGCTCCCGGCGCAGAATCTTGCCCACCGGCGTCATCGGCAGCGAATCTCGCAGAACGATGTGTTTGGGCACTTTGTAGCCGGTGAAATTCTCTTTGCAGAACGCCTTGAGCTCTTCGACCGTGACGCCCGCTTCTCTGGGAACCACGAACAGCTTGACCGCTTCGCCGGAGCGCTCGTCCGGCACGCCGATGCAGGCGCAGTTGGCAACTTTGGGATGGCCCATGACCACGTCTTCGATTTCGTTGGGGTAGACGTTGAAACCCGAAACGATGATCAGGTCTTTCTTGCGGTCAACGATGCGAACGAACCCGTCCGGATCAATCACCGCAATATCGCCGGTCTTGAACCAGCCGTCAGCATCCAGCGCTTCGGCTGTGGCCTCGGGACGATTCCAGTAGCCTTTCATGACCTGCGGCCCCTTCACGCACAGCTCGCCGCGCTCGCCCAGCGGCAGGTCTGCGCCGTCATCACTGATGACTTTCATCGCGGTGCCCGGCACAGGAATGCCCACCGACCCCAGGCGCGCCAGCTCACCATAAGGATTGGCACTGGCCACCGGCGAGGTTTCCGTCAGACCGTAGCCTTCGACGATTCGGCAGCCGGTGATCTGCTGCCAGCGCTCGGCGGTGGCCTTGACCAGCGCGGTACCGCCGGAATTGGTGGATTTGAGCCCGGAGAAATCCAGGGTCTTGAATTCGGGGTGGTTCATCAGCGCCACGAACAGGGTATTGAGCCCGATCATTGCCGAGAAGCGCCATTTACGCAGCTCCTGAATGAAGCCGCCAATGTCGCGCGGGTTGGTGATCAGCACGTTGTGATTGCCGCTGATCATCATGCACATGCAATTGGCCGTGAATGCGTAGATGTGATAGAGCGGCAGCGGCGCGATCATCACTTCCTTGCCTTCCTCGAACCAGGCGCCGCCTTCGGGACGATGCTGCAACATGCACGCGTAAACCTGTTGCATGTTGGCGACCAGATTGCCGTGGGTCAGCATCGCACCCTTGGCCAGACCGGTGGTGCCGCCGGTGTACTGAAGCACGGCGATATCGTCCAGTTGCTGCGGCACAGGTCTTGGCTGATGCGCGGCGCCCAGTTTCAGCACGCTCTTGAAGCTCACCGCCTGAGGCAGGTGATAGTCGGGCACCATCTTCTTGACCTTGGCGACGATGGTGTTGATCAGCCAGCCCTTGAGCGCGTGCTGCATGTCGCCCATCCGCACCTCGATCAGGTATTGCAGATCGGTGTCGGGCAACACTTCCTGCACGTGCTTGCCAAAGACGTTCAGGTAGACCAGCGCCCTGGCGCCCGAATCCTTGAACTGATGGCGCATCTCGCGCGCGGTGTACAGCGGGTTGGTATTCACCACGATCAGACCGGCGCGCATCGCGCCGAATACAGCAATCGGGTACTGCAACAGGTTCGGCATCTGCACGGCGATCCGGTCGCCGGGCATCAGCTCGGTGTGTTGTTGCAGATACGCGGCAAAAGCAGCGGAATGACGTTCCAGCTCGGCGTAGCTCAAGGTCACGCCCATGTTGCTGAACGCAGGGCGATCCGCGAACTTCTTGCAGCAGCGCTCGAAGACTTCGATCACCGACGCGTAAGAGTGCAGATCAAGATCACAGCTCACGCCCGCCGGGCGTTTGTCATTCCAGAAATCGGGTTGCATTGTTGTTGTCCTCTTCCCTGATTGTGCCGGACCATTTCAAGTCGGAATCTGCGGACGTTAGCAGCTAACACAAGGAAGGCAAACAGTCCGCATTGCGTCATCATTGTCGTGAATCTTGCGTGCAGTCCGCCTGTCATTTGCCTTGGGCTATACACTGTGGGAGCACAACGTCCCGTTTCGCCCCGGACATTGGAAATGCCATGAAACATAAAGCCTTCTGGCTTGACGCCAGTGATCACACTCGGTTGTTCGTCAATGCCTGGTTGCCCGTGGCCGCGCCCAAAGCGGTGGTCATGTTGTCCCACGGCATGGCCGAACACAGCGGCCGGTATGCCCGGCTGGCAACGGCACTGTGCGGCGCCGGATTTGCGTTGTATGCGCACGACCAACGAGGCCACGGAAAGACCGCTGCCCAAGGCCTGCCGGGGCATTTCGCGGACAGCGATGGCTGGAACAAGGTAGTGGATGACCTGGCGAATCTTGCCCAGGCTGTGGGCGAAAGGCATCCGGGGCTGCCGATGTTCCTGCTGGGTCACAGCATGGGAAGTTACATCGCCCAGGCCTGGCTGATGCACCACGGCGCCAGTCTGCAAGGGGCGATTCTCAGCGGTTCGAATTACAATCCGGCTTCGTTGTACCGCAGCGCCAGGCTTATCGCGCGTGTGGAGTCGTTGCGACAGGGCAAGACCGGCCGCAGCGCGCTGATCGACTGGTTGTCGTTCGGGTCTTTCAACAAGGCGTTCAGACCCAACCGCACGCGTTTCGACTGGCTCAGTCGCGACCCGGACGAGGTGGACCGCTACATCAGTGATCCGCTGTGCGGCTTCAGATGTACCAATCAATTCTGGATGGACCTGCTTGGCGGGCTGCAGAAAATCAGCAAGCCCTCCAACCTGGCACAGATCGATCCGGGCCTGCCGCTGCTGATAATTGGCGGCGAATGTGATCCGGTAAGCGATGGCAAGCGTCTGAAGGGTCTTGCCCATGTATTGGCTCAAGCCGGTCACCGGGCGCTGCAACTCAAGGTTTACCCCCAGGCGCGGCATGAAGTGTTCAACGAACTGAACCGCGAGGAAGTAACCCGCGACCTGATCGACTGGCTGCATCACGCCCTCGAACAACCCCGCCCGCCCCGGGCCGAATGAGCCCGAGGCAACCTAATTTTTTTGTATTTCAGGACAGCGACATGACCCAGATCACCAACACGCCTTACGAAGCCCTTGAAGTCGGTCAGACCGCCAGCTACAGCAAGACGGTCCAGGAACGCGATATTCAGCTGTTCGCCGCCATGTCCGGCGACCTCAACCCCGTCCACCTCGACGAAGAATATGCCTCCAAGACCATGTTCAAGGAACGTATCGCCCATGGGATGTTCAGCGGTGCATTGATCAGTGCTGCCGTCGCCTGTGAGCTGCCTGGGCCGGGCACGATTTACCTGGGTCAGAAAATGAGCTTTCAGAAGCCTGTAAAGCTGGGCGATACCTTGACCGTGCGCCTGGAAATTCTGGAAAAGATGCCCAAATTCCGCGTCCGAATCGCCACCTGCGTGTTCAATCAGAATGATGAACTGGTTGTCGACGGTGAAGCGGAAATCCTCGCCCCGCGCAAACAGCAGACCGTCGAGCTGACTGAACTGCCGGCCATCACCTTCGGTTGAGGCCTGCCGCCTGGCCGACGCCTTCGCGTGCGCCGGTCCCACAGGCGGGCAAAAAAAGGGCAACCGAAGTTGCCCTAAATGCCTTGCGTGCTCTTGTTGTGGAAGGGTGAGCCTTACTTGCGTTTGTGCGAGTCCTTCCAGATGAACAGCCCGAAGCCTGCGAAGAAGACGACCATCAGGCCAACGGTAACGACACCTGCCACCACCACATTGTCCAGAAACATATCGTCGCCTCCTGCAAGGCTCCCGTTCGATGGAGCGAGACTACCCGCAACCACGCGCAGGACAATTGACCTGGATCACGGATTGATAAGTGTGCGGGAACGGGGCGGGAACGGCTGACGCAGGTCAACGGACCGGGAGGGTTCAGCGTTTTTTCGGCTTGCTCTTGGGCTTCTTCTTGCGACCCAGCGGCATGGCCTGCTCGAAGGCGCTGCGCACTTCGTTCAGGCGTTTGTCATTCAGGTCGTGGATACGCTTGGCGCGCTCAGCGCTCAGATCGATCAGTTTTCCATCTTCGCTCATGGCTTGCAGCTCTCGACACACGGGATCAAAGCCAATAATGCGCAAACCCGACGACATTGACCAGCGACGAGGCATGCCGCGCCGTGCCCGCGGTCATACCTGAATGTCGACCCACAGCCCCTGGCGAGGCTCGTCGTCGATCAGTGCCGCCACTGGAACAGTGTTATCGGCATTCAGAAACTCACCCTGCATCGCGACCGTTTCCGGCGATTCATCCGACTGCTCGTGGTGCGAGCGCTGTTGCTGCTGACGCTGCTGCTCCTCGCGCAACATCAATGCGCTGCGCTCTGCGTCGTCTCTGCGCAGATCGATGGTGCTTTCGCCGGTGCCGGGCTGCACCGGTGCCACGGGCGGAATGTCCGGCACACGCTTGGCCGGGTCCATCTGGGCCGTTATGGGCACCACACTCAAAGGGAGCATTGGTTGCAGCATGAAACTGTTCTCCTGTTATCGGGCCTTCGGCAGCCGTTTCGTCGACTTGGAGCCTGCGATGCGAAACTTTTCGACTATGTTTGAGGCATTTGGTGCCCTGGGTAAAGGCATTTACCGCATGGAGGGCTTGTAACGGCTGTTTTTCGATTCCGCCTTTGGCCTTCCCGGCGCGTTCCGTTAACATAGTCGGCTTTTTCAAGGCGGGAGACAGGCAGCATGGCGCAGCAGTATCAACCGGGGCAACGCTGGATCAGCGACAGCGAAGCCGAGTTGGGTTTGGGCACCGTTCTGGCACAGGACGGCCGCTTGTTGACCGTACTCTATCCGGCCACTGGCGACACGCGCCAATACGCGTTGCGCAATGCGCCACTGACCCGCGTGCGTTTCTCGCCGGGTGACGTGATCACGCACTTCGAGAACTGGAAAATGACCGTGCGTGAAGTCGACGACGTCGACGGCCTGCTGGTCTATCACGGCCTGAACGCGCAGAACGAAGCGGTGACACTGCCGGAAACCCAGCTGTCGAACTTCATTCAGTTCCGCCTCGCCACTGATCGCCTGTTCGCCGGGCAGATTGACCCGCTGGCCTGGTTTTCCCTGCGCTACAACACGCTGGAGCACACCAGCCGTCAGTTGCAGTCCTCGCTCTGGGGCTTGGGCGGAGTGCGTGCGCAGCCTATCGCGCATCAGCTGCACATTGCCCGCGAAGTCGCCGACCGCATTGCGCCGCGGGTTCTTCTGGCTGACGAAGTGGGCCTGGGCAAGACCATCGAAGCCGGTCTGGTGATCCACCGGCAGCTGCTGTCGGGTCGCGCCAATCGTGTCCTCATCCTGGTTCCGGAAAACCTCCAGCACCAGTGGCTGGTGGAAATGCGCCGCCGCTTCAATCTGCAGGTCGCGCTGTTCGACTCCGAGCGTTTCATCGAAAGCGATGCCAGCAACCCGTTCGAAGACACCCAACTGGCGCTGGTCGCGCTGGAATGGCTGGTCGAGGACGAGAAGGCACAGGACGCGCTGTTTGCGGCGGGCTGGGACCTGATGGTGGTCGACGAAGCGCATCACCTGGTCTGGCATGAAGACAAGGTCAGCCCTGAGTACGGTCTGGTCGAGCAACTGGCCGAGGTCATTCCCGGCGTCCTGTTGCTGACCGCGACCCCGGAACAGCTTGGCCAGGACAGCCACTTCGCGCGCCTGCGCCTGTTGGACCCCAATCGTTTCCATGATCTGAAGGCCTTCCGCGCCGAGAGCGAAAACTATCGCCCGGTGGCCGAAGCCGTCCAGGAGCTGCTGGACAAAGGCGTGCTTTCGCCGCAAGCCAACAAGACTATCCACGGTTTCCTCGGCGCCGAGGGCGAAGCGCTGGTCGCGGCTGTGAATGCCGGCGACGAGGAAGCCAAGGCTCGACTGATCCGCGAGCTGCTGGACCGTCACGGCACCGGCCGCGTGCTGTTCCGCAACACCCGCGCCGCCGTGCAGGGTTTTCCGGAACGCCAGCTGCATCAATACCCGCTGCCCTGCCCTGACCAGTATCTGGAACTGCCGCTGGGTGAACATCCCGATCTGTACCCGGAAGTGAGCTTTCAGGCGCAATCCGAACTGGATGAAGAAGAGCGCTGGTGGCGCTTCGACCCGCGCGTTGACTGGCTGATCGACACGCTGAAGATGCTCAAGCGCGTCAAGGTGCTGGTCATCTGCGCCCATGCCGAAACGGCCATGGACCTTGAAGACGCGCTGCGCGTGCGCTCCGGTATTCCGGCCACGGTGTTCCACGAGGGCATGAACATTCTGGAGCGCGACCGTGCCGCGGCTTATTTTGCCGACGAGGAATTCGGCGCGCAGGTGCTGATCTGTTCGGAAATCGGCAGTGAAGGCCGCAACTTCCAGTTCGCTCACCATCTGGTGTTGTTCGATTTGCCGTCGCACCCTGACCTGCTCGAACAGCGCATCGGTCGCCTCGACCGTATCGGTCAGAAGCACACCATCGAACTGCACGTGCCATTCCTGGAGCCAAGCCCGCAAGCGCGGCTGTTTCAGTGGTACCACGAGGCGCTCAATGCGTTTCTCAACACTTGCCCGACCGGCAATGCGCTGCAGCATCAATTCGGCCCGCGCCTGCTGCCGCTGCTTGAAAGCGGCGACGACGATGAGTGGCAGCAGTTGATCGACGAAGCCCGCGCCGAGCGCGAGCGTTTGGAAAGCGAACTGCATACCGGTCGCGACCGTCTGCTGGAGCTCAATTCCGGCGGCGCCGGCGAAGGCGAAGCGCTGGTAGAGGCCATTCTGGAGCAGGACGACCAGTTCTCGCTGCCGATCTATATGGAAACCCTGTTCGATGCGTTCGGTATCGACAGCGAAGACCACTCGGAAAACGCGCTAATCCTCAGGCCGAGCGAGAAAATGCTCGACGCCAGCTTCCCGCTGGGTGACGACGAAGGCGTGACCATCACCTACGACCGCAATCAGGCGCTGTCGCGTGAGGACATGCAGTTCATTACCTGGGAACACCCGATGGTCCAGGGGGGCATGGATCTGGTGCTGGCCGGTTCGATGGGCAACACCTCGGTGGCGCTCATCAAGAACAAGGCGCTCAAGCCGGGCACTGTGTTGCTGGAGCTGATTTACGTCAGCGAAGTGGTCGCGCCGCGCTCCCTGCAACTGGGTCGCTACCTGCCCCCGGCCGCGTTGCGCTGCCTGCTGGACGCCAATGGCAATGATCTGTCAAGCCGGGTCTCGTTCAACACGCTGAACGACCAGCTCGAAAGCGTGCCGCGCGCCAGCGCCAACAAGTTCATCCAGGCTCAGCGCGATGTCCTGACGCCGAAGATCAACGCCGGCGAACAGAAGATCGCGCCAAAGCACGCGGAACGCGTGGCCGAAGCGCAGCGTCGTCTGGCAGCCGACACCGAGGAAGAACTGGCGCGCCTCACCGCATTGCAAGCGGTCAACCCGACCGTTCGCGACAGCGAACTGGTCGCCCTGCGCAACCAGCGTGAACAGGGCCTGGCAATGCTTGAAAAAGCGGCGCTGCGTCTGGAAGCGATCCGGGTGCTGGTAGCGGGTTAAACCCATCGCCAGCAAGCTTCCTCCCACAAGGACTGCGTCCGCGCTGAGCCTGTGGGAGGGAGCTTGGTCGCGACTGCGGTCTGCCTGATCCTGCTTTTTTGGCTGAAAGATTGCCTCGCCAGCAAGCTGGCTCCTACAAGGACCGTGGCATGCGCATGCGCTGGGCCAGTGGGAGGGAGCTTGCTCGCGACTGCGGTCTGCCTGATCCTGCTTTTTTGGCTGAAAGATTGCCTCGCCAGCAAGCTGGCTCCTACAAGGACTGCAATGCCCCGTGGGAGCCAGCTTGCTGGCGAGGCGTTGGTCCGGGCAACGGGTCCGTTATGCCGCCACGGGCTCTTCCGCCACCATCCTCGCAGTCATCCGCTGCGCGTCGCGGCTGAAACTGCGCGAGGCCTGGAACAGGAAGGCCAGTGTCAGTAGCAAGGCCGCAGGGATCAGGTACATCGCGTCGTGCAGGCCGATGGCCTTGAAGCTTTCGTTCATCTGCTCGGCACCTGCCACTGCCATCGCCGCCTGGGCGAAATGGTCGGACAGCAGCCCGACCACGACCGGCCCCAACCCACCACCCAGCAGATACAAACCCGCGAAGAACAGCGCCATCGCAGTCGCACGCAAGCGCGGCTCGACCACGTCCTGAATCGCGGTGTAGACGCAAGTATAAAAGTTGTACGCGAACAGCCAGCCGACACTGAATACCGCGACGAACACGCCAATCTCCACGCGTCCCGCATGCAAGGCATACCCGGTCGCCAGCGTTGCCACCAACATACTGAACGCAGCGAACAACAAACGGCCATTGGCCGAACGCTGATGCAGCTTATCGGCAATCACTCCGCCCAGTGTCAGACCAATCAATCCAGTAACGCCGACAATAACGCCTGTCGCGACCGCCGCTTCCTGCAAAGGCAGCAGAAAGTACCGCTGGAGCATAGGCACCATGAACGAATTACAGGCATAAGTGGCGAAGTTGAAGGTCAGGCCGCCTAGTACCAGCCAGCGGAACGTCGGGATGGACAGCACACGGCTGATCGGTCTTTCAATTTTCAGCTCAGACATGCGCACGCTTTCAGCCGCGCCGCGCTCAGGCTCGCGGATAAAAAAGATGAAGACCGCCAGAATCAGCCCAGGCACAGCCGCGATGAAAAACGGTGCCCGCCAGCTGTCGAACGCCTTGACCATTGCGCCAATGGTAAAAAACGCCAGCAGCAACCCCAAGGGCAAGCCGAGCATGAAGATGCCCATGGCCCGCGACCGACGGTGCGCCGGAAACAAGTCACCGATCAGGGAATTGGCCGCCGGCGCATAACTGGCCTCTCCGATACCAACCCCCATGCGCACCAGCAGAAAAGTCCAGAAACTGCCCACCATGCCGTTCACCGCCGTCAGCCCGCTCCATACGGCCAGTCCGCAGCCCATGAGTTTCTTGCGCGAACCGGTATCGGCAATGCGCCCCAGCGGCAAGCCGGCGATGGCGTATACCAGCGTAAAGGCCGTGCCCAGCAGCCCCAACTGAAAATCGCTGAGATGCCACTCAAGCCGAATTGGCTCAACGATGATTGCGGGAATGGTGCGATCGAAGAAATTGAACAGGTTGGCCAGAAACAGCAGGAACAGAACGCGCCAGGCATTGGCCGCTTGCGTGGAAGTATCCGTCAGAGGCTTGTGCATGAAGGTGTCCATCCCTTTTATTTTGGTTGTGGGATGAATCTAGAAGGCGAACGCCGGATTGTCTGTAAACATTCGTAACCGGAATCACCAACCATCCTTTGGAATTGATCAGGGTTCTATAGCAAAGCAAAGAGCATCACTTGCCGAGGCGCGCAAAGCTGTTTCCTGGCCGCCAGAACCTACGCAGCAGACGCAGCCGCTGGTCGGATTAAAGAATGATGGCAACTTGCCGATCCACTGCAAAGAGCACGGGAACTCCCTGGCTTTCACGGGGATGTACCTGATCGCTACTGCTAATGGCGCGCCACGAGCCGTCATTTTTATTTCCGTGATGGCGCGATGGGCACATCGAACAGCCGTCCTTCAGGCAATGGCGCACGATGACCAAAACAATCAGCACTGTCGATGTGGCAACCGATTCCGTCCAAACCTCCTCCATCGACCAGCCACCGGCCAGCAGCCGAACCTATCGCAGCCCCGCTTCGCCCGCCCAGCAGTACATGTACTACACGGAAACCGACACCGACCGAATCCTCGACAATCTCGACGGCTTGCGCGACATGGTGTTCCCGCCCTCGCCGCACCTCGAAGAAAACGCTATCCGCCGGGACCAGCAGTTTCCGTCGGTGTGCCTGATCGGGCTTGGGCGCTGCGGCTCGAACATCGCGCTGGATGTGGCTGAGCTGGTCTATAACGCGCGCAAGTTCTATCTCAATCAGTTCAATAACGAGGACCGCCTGGCGAGCGACAAGAGCTACAGCCCGGCGCGGTGGATCCGTAATAACCTGCGTCTGGTGCAGAGCAAGGCCAGCAAGCCGGTGTTCCTGGTCGAACCCTTGGTGATGCTCGGCGACCTCGACAAGGACATCGCAGGTCGCATCCGGTTTTCTCGCAAGGGCGAGAAGAACGGCTTCATCAACGACTACAGCAAGATGAAGATCATGGACCTGTCGGAAGTCCATGCCGGTGGTGCGGGCAACGCCCCGATCCTGGGTCAGTATCTGGCCAAGATCATCCTGAACAAGGACACCAACCATTTCTCCAGCCCCGACTGGAAACTGATCCACTCTTATCTGATCGACTCCTGCGGCATCAAGGCCAACCAGTCGCGCCTGTACTTCTATATCTTCAGCGCTGGTGGCGGTACCGGTTCGGGCATGGCTTCGGAGTTCGGTCTGGCCCAGCAGTACTCGTACATGAACAAGACGTTCGACACCCGGCCGATCCCCGAGAACGACAGCAAGCGCGGCCGCTCATTCGTCTTCGAGCCGATCTTCACCAGCGGCATTTGCGTGCTGCCGAATATTTCCGATCATCGCAGCGAAATGTCCGAGGCCCTGCACATCAACGCCGGACGGCTGCTTTGCAAGTATCTGGCTGAGGAATGGGATTTTTCGTACAACTTCGAGAATGAAGACAGCAGCGAAGCCAGCGTCATGGGCCGCATTCGCCCATGGAACGCCATGATGCTGATCTCCAACGACATCATGCGCTACGCCGAAGAGAGCGATGACGGCAATATCGACAACATCGACGTCAATGCGATGGAGCGTCATGCCAACCAGTACATCTCGCAGCAGATATTCAACATTCTGACGGCCCAGGCGGTAACCACCGACTACGATCAGAACTACTTCCGACGCGCCGGCATCGACATCGGCGAAACCATTCGTCTGGATGCCAACGATCTTTTCATGAGTCTGGCCGGCCCCGTGGCGATTGCCTACGCCGAATCGGTGGTGACGGAAACGCCCGCGCCTGGTTCGGACAAGTTCAAGGTGTTCGAGAAGGAAGCGCCGCGCCTGAACATCGACGACCTGTTCTTCCGCTCCATCGACCTGCCGCACTTCAACAAGATGACCCAGGCGATTGAGGGCATCAGCCTGCTGCCCATCGAGTCCCGCCGTTACCGCGCGGCGCTCGATCAGTACAAGACCTCTGGCTATGACGCCGCCGCGCTGCACGACCTGCACTTCTTCAAGAATTGTTCGTCGGTGGTGTCCATCGTCTCGCTGCCGAAGGACTACAAGCTGTCGTACATGGACCTGAACAGGCTCAAGACACACCTCAACAGCCTGTTCCCAAACACCACGCTCAAACGCTACGCGTTGGTGATCGGCGCGTCGGCCAACCTGTCGCTGACCACCCTGATCGCCAAAAGCCCCTGCCTGTCGGACGATTTTCTGACGCTGATCGTGGCGTTCATCAAACGCTGCTTTGCCAAAAACGCGTTCCGCTTCGACGAGACGCTGGATAACTCGATCATCGATTTCATCATGAGCGAGCAATTCGACGAAGACACCATCGATGACCTGCTGAACGAATACGAGAACCCGGCAAAAATCCTCGATACCAACTGGTACGCGATCAAGCCGATGTACGAGAAGAAATACCGGGAGCTGATCGACGACAAATCCAGGTTCGTCTCGATCAACGACATCCGCATCTCCCGCGACAGCGTAAAGAAAGCCATCAAATACTTGCGGGAAATCTACCGGCACCGGATCGGCAAGACCCGGGTCATTTCACTTAATCAGCACACCGGCAGGACGGATTACTGATCGCCAATGAATGGCGGGAACCCGCGGTGGACTGTAGCCTTTCGCTACTTGTCCAGCCGCAGGGTTACTGTCCCACCCATTTTGGCGCTCAGCATGGCACCAGGATGGTGCATCACTCAGGCAGATGCCCTGTCCTGGACCAGCACCCAAGGTGCCACTACTACCGCCCATAGCGTCGGATCTCGTTCGACAAGGTCCATGGCACGGGTCTCGGAGACTTTGGCGACCTGCCCGCTGGCCAGCCACGCGGACACCTTGGAAGCCTCGTTTTCAGCTACTGCCTCGGCAACTTCGATCAGATCCAGAGACGTCTCGACCCACAACAGGGCACCCCTGGCAAAGAATGGTTGCAATTCTTTCCAGGTGATCGAAGCGGTTTCGCCAAGCAGTTTGGCATAGAGGGTGCTAGGTTCTTGCGTCATGGGTTTCACCAGAAAGAAAATCGGCGCAATGATAGCGCTGCCGCCGTTCTGGACAAACCCGGAGCAAATGATTGATTGCAGGAAACGAAGCCAGCCGGACGTCGGGTTCGCCAACACCCCGCCGGACGGATTCTGTAAGTTTCTTTCGATTACGCGACACGCATCGGCGAACTCTCTCGCAGCCAGCTATTCAAGCCAGCAACCGGCGCTCTAAACTGTTCCGGTACAGTTGGCAAGGCGGGGAGAGACCGGTGACGAACCGGTCCTGGAGCCTTGGCCATCAGGATTATAAAAACGACAAAGCAAGAGTGGAGCATCATGACTAAGGGTACCAAGACGCTTTCAAAGCTGTTTGCCGCATTGGTTATGGCCGGGGTTGCCAGCCATTCGTTTGCAGCTGACACCATCAAGATCGGCATCGCCGGCCCCAAGACAGGCCCGGTCGCCGAATACGGCACCATGCAGTTCAACGGCGCCAAGATGGCCATCGAGCAGATCAACGCCAAGGGCGGCGTCGACGGCAAGAAGCTCGAAGCGGTCGAATACGATGACGTCTGCGAGCCCAAGCAGGCCGTTGCAGTGGCCAACAAAGTGGTCAACGACGGTGTGAAGTACGTTATCGGTCACCTGTGCTCCAGCTCCGCGCAACCCGCTTCTGACGTCTATGAAGACGAAGGCATCATCATGGTGACCCCGGCTGCCACCAGCCCGGACATCACCAACCGCGGTTACAAGCTGGTGTTCCGCACCATCGGCCTTGACAGCGCCCAGGGCCCTGCCGCCGGCAATTACATCGCCGACGTCGCCAAGCCGAAGATTGTCGCGGTCGTTCACGACAAGCAGCAGTACGGTGAAGGCATCGCTTCGGCCGTCAAGACCACTCTGGAAAGCAAAGGCGTCAAGGTTGCCATGTTCGAAGGCATCAACCCTGGCGACAAGGACTTCTCCTCGCTGATCGCCAAGCTCAAGCAAGCCAACGTCGACTTCGTCTACTACGGCGGCTACCACCCAGAGCTGGGCCAGATCCTGCGCCAGTCCAAGGAAAAAGGCCTCAAGGCCCGCTTCATGGGCCCGGAAGGCGTCGGCAACGACTCCATCTCGCAGATCGCCGGCGACGCTTCCGAAGGCCTGCTGGTAACCCTGCCCAAATCCTTCGACCAGGACCCGGCCAACCAGGCACTGACCAAAGCCTTCAAGGACAAGAATCAGGACCCAAGCGGCCCGTTCGTGTACCCAGCCTACTCGGCCGTTCAGGTCGTTGCCGACGGCATCGCTGCCGCCAAGTCCGAAGACACCGACAAAGTGGCAGCCGCCATCCACGCCGGCACCTTCAAGACTCCAATGGGCGAGCTGAGCTACGACGAGAAAGGCGATCTGAAGAACTTCCAGTTCGTGGTCTACGAGTGGCACTTCGGCAAGCCGAAGACCGAAGCCGCCAAGTAAGCTGCACCGGTTGACCATCGAAGCCCACTGCACCAGCAGTGGGCTTTGTTTTACGAATGATGGCCCCGCTCCGTGATCCGGACGCGCGGCCCCCTGAAAATCTTAAAACCGTTACCAGCGGTTCGCTGGCGGCATCACTGGAAACGCATCGACAGAATGCGACCCGGCGCAGGCCAGAGAAATGCAGATCAGGTTTTTAGGAGCGCGGTAAATGCCCGAGTTTTTCCACTACATGCAACAACTGGTCAATGGCCTGACCATTGGCAGTACGTATGCATTGATCGCCATCGGCTACACGATGGTGTACGGCATCATCGGAATGATCAACTTCGCCCACGGCGAGGTGTACATGATCGGTTCCTATGTCGCTTTCATGGCCCTGGCCGGTCTGGCCATGATGGGCATCCACAGCCTGCCGCTGTTGATGATTGCCGGTTTCGCCGCGTCGATCATCGTGACCAGTGCCTATGGGTACAGCATCGAACGAGTCGCCTACCGTCCGTTGCGCAACAGCAATCGTCTGATTCCACTGATTTCCGCGATCGGCATGTCGATCTTCCTGCAGAACGCGGTTCAGCTTTCCCAGGGGTCCGGCAACTTCGCCATCCCTAACCTGCTGCCCGGCAGCCTGTCGTTCGGGCCAGGGGGTTCGCAGGAAGTTCTGATTTCCTACATGCAGATTGTGGTGTTCGTGGTCACCCTGCTGGCAATGACCGGCCTGACGCTGTTCATTTCTCGCTCGCGGATGGGCCGCGCATGCCGCGCCTGCGCCGAAGACATGAAGATGGCCAACCTGCTGGGCATCAACACAAACACCATCATCGCCCTGACCTTCGTCGTCGGTGCAGCACTGGCAGCCGTTGCGGCGATGCTGCTGAGCATGCAATACGGCGTGATCAACCCCAGCGCCGGCTTCCTGGTGGGCTTGAAAGCCTTTACCGCAGCGGTACTGGGCGGCATCGGTTCGATTCCGGGCGCGATGCTCGGCGGTCTGGTGCTAGGCGTCGCCGAAGCCTTCGGTGCCGACATTTTTGGTGATCAGTACAAGGACGTGGTGGCCTTCGGTCTGCTGGTCCTGGTCCTGCTGTTCCGGCCGACCGGCATTCTGGGCCGTCCGGAGGTTGAAAAAGTATGAGCAAGTCTCTCAAACAGGCGCTGTTCAGCGCCGCGCTGGTGTGGGCTGTGGCCTACCCGGTACTGGGCCTGAAACTGGCGTTTTCCGGTGTGACCCTGCAAGTGCAGAACGCCAGCACTACTACGCTGCTGATCATCGCTGTCTGTTCGGTGCTGATGTTCCTGCGGGTGCTGTTCGCCGAGCAGATCGGCGGCATGCGTCGTGAATCCGGCAAACCGCTGGTCTCGCAAAAAACCAGCGACTTCCTGACCCGCCCGAAAACCCAGGCCTGGGGTCTGGCGGCGCTTATCGTGCTGGCTTTCGTCTGGCCGTTCTTCGGCTCCCGCGGCGCTGTGGACATCGCGACCCTGATCCTGATCTACGTGATGCTGGGCCTGGGCCTGAACATCGTGGTCGGCCTGGCCGGGCTGCTCGACCTGGGCTACGTCGGCTTTTACGCCGTCGGCGCCTACGGCTACGCGCTGTTGTCGCACTATTTCGGCCTCAGCTTCTGGGAATGCCTGCCGCTGGCCGGCCTGCTGGCCGCACTGTTCGGTTTCCTGCTGGGCTTCCCGGTGTTGCGTCTGCGGGGTGACTACCTGGCAATCGTGACCCTTGGCTTTGGCGAGATCATCCGGATCTTCCTGCGTAACCTGACCGAGATCACGGGCGGCCCGAACGGCATCAGCAACATCGAAAAGCCGACCTTCTTCGGCCTGAGCTTCGAGCGGCGTGCGGCTGAAGGTGCGCAGACGTTCCACCAGTACTTCGGCCTGGACTACAGCCCTGTCAGCAAAGTGATCTACCTGTACCTGATCGCCTTGCTCCTGGCGCTTTTGGCGTTGTTCGTGATTAATCGCCTGCTGCGCATGCCGATCGGCCGCGCGTGGGAAGCGCTGCGTGAGGATGAGATCGCCTGCCGCGCACTGGGTCTGAACCCCACCGTGATCAAGCTCTCGGCGTTTACGCTGGGCGCCGCCTTTGCCGGTTTCGCCGGCAGCTTCTTCGCCGCGCGCCAGGGGCTGGTGACTCCCGAGTCGTTCACGTTCATCGAATCGGCGATCATCCTCGCCATCGTCGTGCTTGGCGGCATGGGCTCGCAATTGGGTGTGATTCTCGCGGCGATCGTGATGATCCTGCTGCCCGAGCTGATGCGTGAATTCAGCGACTACCGCATGTTGATGTTCGGCGCCTTGATGGTGCTGATGATGATCTGGCGTCCTCAAGGTTTCCTGCCGATGCAACGCCCTCACATGGAGTTGCGCAAATGAGCCGCCCACTTCTGCAAGCCACCGGCCTGAGCATGCGCTTTGGCGGTCTGCTGGCCGTCAACGGCGTCGCCCTGACGGTCAACGAGAAACAGGTCGTTTCGATGATCGGGCCTAACGGCGCCGGCAAGACCACGGTGTTCAACTGCCTGACAGGCTTCTACAAGCCGACCGGCGGCACCATCGTGCTGGACGGCGAGGAAATCCAGGGCCTGGCCGGGCACCAGATCGCTCGCAAGGGCGTGGTGCGCACGTTCCAGAACGTACGTCTGTTCAAGGAGATGACGGCGGTCGAGAACCTGCTGGTCGCTCAGCACCGTCACCTGAACACCAACTTTCTGGCCGGCCTGCTCAAGACCCCGGCGTTTCGCCGCAGCGAACGCGAGGCGATGGAGTACGCAGCCCACTGGCTCGAAGCGGTGAACCTCAAGGAGTTCGCCAACCGCCCGGCTGGCACTTTGGCCTACGGTCAGCAGCGCCGCCTGGAAATTGCCCGCTGCATGATGACTCGCCCACGCATCCTGATGCTCGACGAGCCTGCCGCAGGCCTGAACCCACGGGAAACCGATGACCTCAAGGCACTGATCGGTGTGCTGCGCAACGAGCACAACGCCACGGTGCTGCTGATCGAGCACGACATGAAACTGGTAATGAGCATTTCCGACCACATCGTGGTGATCAATCAGGGCACGCCCCTGGCCGACGGTACCCCGGAGCAGATTCGCGACAACCCCGAGGTCATCAAAGCCTACCTGGGGGAAGCGTAAATGCTGCAGTTTGAAAACGTTTCTACCTTCTACGGCAAGATCCAGGCACTGCACAGCGTCAACGTCGACGTGCGCCAGGGTGAGATCGTGACCCTGATCGGCGCCAACGGCGCGGGCAAATCCACACTGCTCATGACGCTGTGCGGCTCGCCCCGCGCCCACAGCGGCAGCATCCGTTACATGGGCGAAGAACTGGTTGGTCTGGAATCTTCGGTGATCATGCGCAAGAGCATCGCGGTCGTGCCGGAAGGCCGTCGCGTGTTCGCCCGCCTGACGGTCGAGGAGAATCTGGCAATGGGCGGGTTCTTCACCGACAAGAGCGATTATCAGGAGCAGATGGACAAGGTCCTGGAACTGTTTCCACGCCTCAAGGAGCGTTTCAGCCAGCGCGGCGGCACCATGTCCGGCGGCGAGCAGCAAATGCTCGCCATCGGTCGCGCGCTGATGAGCAAGCCCAAACTGCTGTTGCTGGACGAACCGTCCCTGGGGCTCGCGCCGATCATCATCCAGCAGATCTTCGAGATCGTTGAACAGCTGCGGCGTGACGGCGTGACCGTGTTCCTGGTCGAGCAGAACGCCAACCAGGCCCTGAAGATCGCCGACCGGGCCTATGTGCTGGAAAACGGCCGGGTGGTGATGCAGGGCACCGGCGAAGAACTGCTGGTCGACCCGAAAGTGCGGGACGCTTACCTCGGCGGTTGATCTGTAGGGACGATGAGCTGCGCCCCAGATGTTGGGCACCAGTCCACCGTCTGGGGTTTTTTATGAGCATGGTTCTCTGCTTTCGGCGTCGCGTTCTGCGTCGCCTGCGCCCTCGCTGTGGGGGCCGCCCGCTCATCAGAGAGTGCTGAAGACCTTTGTCGCCTACCTGAACGGTGTGGTTCTCTGGAACCACTCCATCAAATAATCCGCAAGCATCTGCACCCGCCGGGGCACTTCGCCTTCGTAAGGATGCACCAGAAACAACGGCGAAGTGCTCGTTCGGTAATCCTGCAACAACCAACTCAAGCGGCCGTCACCAATTTCGTCGTGCACCATATAGGACGGCAAGCGGGCGGTGCCGGCTGCCGCCAATGCGGCCTTTTTCAGCAGGTGGTAATGGTTGCTGGCGAACGGGCCGTCGACCTCGACGCGGGTCAGCTCATGGCCCCGGTGATAGAGCCACTGGTTGCGCTCGCTGGAACGGCTGTTGAGCAGGCAGCGGTGCCCGGCCAGTTCGGCAGGGCCAAGCGGCAACCCGTGCCGTTCCAGGTAGGCCGGGCTGGCGCAGGTCACCTCCTGCATCACCAGCAGTGGCTTGGCCACCAGCCGCTCATCAGTGTCGACCCGGCCACGGATTGCCAGGTCAAACCCCTCGCGACGCAGGTCGCGCATGGCGTTCTCCAGATCCAGCTCGACTCGCACTTGCGGGTAACGATCGGCAAACCCGGTCAGCAGCCCATCGCAGAAAGCCTCGCCCAGTGACACCGGCACTGTGATGCGGATCTGGCCGACCATCTCATCGCGCATCGACGCCACGATACTCCGCGCCCGCTGCGCATGCACCAGCAGTAGCCGCGCCTGTGGCAGCAACGCCGCGCCAGCCGACGTCAGACTCAGGCTGCGGGTGGTGCGGTGCAGCAGTTGAGCCGAGTAGATTTTCTCCAGCGCTGAAATACGCTTGGACAAACGGCCTTTGCTGCAACCCAGGCGCGCCGCCCCAGCCGTGAAACTGCCCGCTTCGATCAGCACCGCGAACGCGGCCAGGTCTTCAATCTCGCTCACCTACTGTTTCCTTTTCAGAACCAAAGGTTTCCCATTGCCACCTTTATCGCACCATCGGCAGCTTACTAGACTCAGCGCTCAACTTGCCCACTGTGGAGCGATGCAATGAGAATTCTCTTGATTGGTGCTGGCGGCACCGTAGGGTCGGCCGTGGCACGGGAGCTCGAATCCCGCCATGACATCGTGCGCATGGGACGCGCCAGTGGCGACCAGCACGTCGATATCAGCGACAGCGCTTCGATCCGCGCAATGTTCGAACGGGCAGGAAGCTTCGATGCTCTGGTGTGCGCAGCAGGCAACGTGAATTTCGTGCCGCTCGCCAACATGAGCGAAGATGACCTGACCCTGGGCTTGCAGGACAAACTCATGGGCCAGGTGAACCTGGTACTGATCGGCCAGCAATACGCCAACGACGGCGCTTCTTTTACCCTGACCTCCGGGATCCTCAGCGAAGAACCGATCCGCTCGGGCGTATCGGCCAGCCTGGTGAACGGCGCCATTGACGCTTTCGTGCGGGCTGCGGCGATCGAATTGCCCCGGGGCATGCGCGTCAATTCGGTCAGTGCCAACGTGCTGGCTGAAGCGATGGATAAATACGCCCCCTACTTCCGTGGCTCCAAGCCGGTTCCGGCGGCAGACGTTGCGCTGGCCTACGCCCGGAGCGTCGAAGGGCTGCACACCGGGCGGACCTATCGGGTCTTGTGATGCGACGGCAGTCTGCGTAACGTGGCGGCACTTGTCTGGAGACCCGCTCATGTCCGCTGCTCGATGCGCCTTTGTATTCGCTCTTCTGCCCCTGTTCGCCGGCTGCCAGTTGCTGGATTCCGCCACCGCCACCGATACGCCCAAGGTGTCCACGGCGGGCATGCTGCGCATGCAGGGCAACCTCACCGGTGCCGGCGGGCAGTTGCTGTTCCAGCCGTGCAACGAGCAGCGGCGCTACGTGGTCAAGGATCGCGGTAACACGGGCATTCTGCAGGAAGCCACCAGTCTCGCGGACGCCCAAGGTAAGGTATTCGCGGATTTGCGCGGCACCTTCGCCGCGAGCAAGGCGGCCAACAGCGACGGTCAGCTCGACCTGCATCAGCTGTACCGCGTGGAGCGCCCGGCCCAGGCCTGCGACGACCTTAACTTCAAGCGCCTTACCCTGCACGTGAACGGCAACGCGCCGGCCTGGAACGTCAACGTCAGCGGCAAAGGCATGGTGATCGAGCGTGACGGTCAGCCGCCGTTGGCGCTGCCCTATGTCGAAGAGCAGATGCCCGATGGACGTTTCAGTATCAGTACCGAAGCCGACAACCAGCGCATCGAGCTGTGGGTTGCGCCGCAGCGTTGCGTGGACAGCGTCAACGGTTCGGTACAACACCTGAGCGCCGAACTGCGTATCAACGGTCAAAGCCAGCGTGGCTGCGGTTATTACGGCGGTTCGCGGGACGATTGATCGACGTTCGCAATGCCATTTCGGTGACCGCCGGGCGCCACTGCGCACCCGGCCTCGCCGCCCGAGGGGTTCACAGCTTATAATCGCCGGTTTGTAGTGCTGTCGGGCTGAACCTGCGGCCCGAATACTGGACCCTTCAATGTTACGAATCACCGAACTCAAGCTGCCGATCGATCATCCGGACGAGGAACTGCGCGCCGCATTACTGCTGCGGCTGGGCATCGACAGCGGCGACCTGCTGGGCTTCACCCCGTTCAAGCGCAGTTACGACGCGCGCAAGAAGTCTTCGGAGCTGTGCTTCATCTACACCCTGGACTTCGAGGTTCGCGGCGAAGCGGCCCTGCTGCGCAAGTTTGCCGACGACCGCAACATCGGCCCCGCGCCGGATGTCAGCTACAAAGTGGTGGGTCATGCTCCCGAAGGGCTGAGCGAGCGCCCGGTGGTGGTCGGCTTCGGCCCGTGCGGCATCTTCGCCGGGCTGCTGCTGGCGCAGATGGGCTTCAAGCCGATCATTCTCGAACGCGGCAAGGAAGTACGCCAGCGCACCAAAGACACCTGGGGCCTGTGGCGCAAGAGCGTGCTCAACCCCGAGTCCAACGTGCAGTTCGGTGAAGGCGGTGCCGGCACATTTTCGGACGGCAAACTCTACAGCCAGATCAAGGACCCGCTGTTTCACGGGCGCAAGGTGCTGCACGAGTTCGTCAAGGCCGGTGCGCCGGAAGAAATTCTCTACGTCAGCAAGCCGCATATCGGCACCTTCCGCCTGACGGGCGTGGTGGAAAACATGCGCCAGCAGATCGAGGCGCTGGGCGGCGAAGTGCGTTTCCAGCAGCGCGTCACCGATCTGATGATCGAAGACGGCCAGCTGCAGGGTGTGGTTCTGGACAGCGGCGAGCGCATCGATTCCCGGCACGTGATCATGGCGCTGGGTCACAGCGCCCGTGACACATTCCGAATGCTGCATGGCCGCGGTGTGTTCATGGAGGCCAAGCCGTTCTCGGTGGGCTTCCGTATCGAACACCCGCAATCACTGATCGACCGTGCACGACTGGGCAAATATGCCGGTCACCCGAAACTGGGCGCGGCGGACTACAAACTGGTGCATCACGCCAGCAACGGTCGTTCGGTCTACAGCTTCTGCATGTGTCCGGGCGGCACGGTGGTGGCGGCGACTTCCGAACCCAACCGCGTGGTCACCAACGGAATGAGCCAGTATTCGCGTAACGAACGTAACGCAAATTCCGGGATCGTGGTCGGCATTACGCCGGAGCAGGATTATCCGGGCAGCCCGCTGGCCGGCATCGAGCTGCAGGAACGCCTGGAGGCGCACGCCTTTGTCATGGGCGGCGGCACCTACGAGGCCCCGGCGCAACTGGTCGGCGACTTCATCGCTGGCAAGGCGTCGACGGCGCTGGGCAGTGTCGAGCCATCCTACAAGCCGGGCGTGAAACTGGTTGACCTGGCCGACGCCCTGCCCGCTTACGCCATCGAGGCGATTCGCGAAGCCTTGCCTGCGTTCGACAAACAGATCAGAGGCTTCTCGCTGCACGACGCGGTGCTGACCGGTATTGAAACCCGCACCTCCGCGCCGCTGCGCATCACCCGCGGCCCGGACATGCAAAGTCTCAACACCAAAGGTTTGTACCCGGCGGGTGAAGGCGCGGGTTATGCCGGCGGTATTCTCTCGGCGGGCGTTGACGGCATCCGCATCGCCGAAGCGCTGGCGCGGGACATGCTTGGCATCAGCTGAGTCATACAGGCCCTTCCCACCAGGCTACACCCGGTGGGAGATTCTAGGTTTGAGGGGCAGCCCTCTAACGCCCTCTGGCAGAAGCTCAGGGTGCTCGCAAAGCCGCTTGTGATTCTGCCCGAAGGGCGTGGGGGTGGCCGGGCGGCGATCCGCTTGTCCGCGATCTGCCGGGAACCGGCAGCAAGATGGTTCAAGCGGCGTACCTGAAAAAACAAGGTCGCCCGATTTGCTGCCGCTTCGCGCCAGATCGCAGGCAAGCGGAGCGCCGCCCGGCCAGTCCTACGCCCTCCGGGCAGAAGCTTAGGGTGCTCGCAAAGCCGCTTGTGATTCTGCCCGAAGGGCGTGGGAGCCAGCTTGCTGGCGAAGAGGCCGTCACAATCGCCGCGCCTCCACCAGCCTTGACCCCGCTGTCGTGAGCGAACTCCCTCCTACATATAGATGTGCCAGTTCCCACACTGTGGGAGCTTGCTGGCGAGGACATAACAACAGACGACACAACAGCTGCGGCTGTACCTGCCTCTTCGCGGACAAGTCCGCTCCCACGAGGCTGCGGCGGATTCCATTGGAGCGGACTTGTTCGCGAAAAGGCAGCCCAGGCCCCGTCAATCCAGCACAATCGACACTATCAAATCCGTTCGCGAAGCACGCTTTCGGGCAAGGCTTCGCCTTTCTCCGCGCAGGCTGCAATCTGCTCGATTAAAGGTTCCAGCGCGAACCCCTGTGACTGCAGCCAGTCTTCGTCGTAATAGGTATTGGCATAGCGCTCGCCGCCGTCGCACAGGATGGCGACGATCGAACCACTCTCTCCTCTCCGGACCATCTGCCGCGCCGCCAGCAGAGCTCCGACCAGATTGGTGCCACTCGATCCGCCGACCCGGCGCCCCAGCCGCCGAGCCAGATAATGCATGGCCGCCAGCGAAAGCGCGTCGGGCACTTTGACCATCGCGTCGATGACCTGCGGCAGGAACGACGCTTCGACACGCGGGCGCCCGATCCCTTCAATCCGCGAGCCGCAGTCCAGACGCAGACTGGCATCGCCGCTGCGGTAGTAATCGAAGAACACTGACTGCTGCGCATCGGCACACAACACACGGGTGCGATGCTGGCGATAGCGCACGTAGCGACCAAGCGTGGCGGTAGTGCCGCCGGTGCCAGGGCTTGAGATCAGCCAGCTCGGTTCCGGGTGCTTCTCGAACCGCAACTGCTGGAAGATCGACTCGGCGATATTGTTGTTGGCCCGCCAGTCGGTGGCGCGCTCGGCGTAGGTGAATTGATCCATGAAGTGCCCGCCGCTTTCCCGTGCAAGACGTTCCGACTCGGCGTAAATCAGGGTCGGGTCCTCCACCAGATGACTCTGGCCGCCATAAAAGGCGATCTGTTCAATCTTGGCTTTCGAGGTGCTGGCCGGCATCACTGCCACGAACGGCAGCCCCAGCAGCCGGGCGAAGTACGCTTCGGAGATTGCCGTTGACCCGCTGGATGCTTCGATCACCGGAGCTCCCGCTTTCAGCCAGCCGTTGCACAACGCGTACAGGAACAGCGAGCGCGCCAGACGATGTTTGAGGCTGCCGGTCGGATGGCTGGACTCATCCTTAAAGTACAACTCCACGCCGGGCAGGCCGGGCAGCGGCAACGGAATCAGGTGCGTGTCGGCGCTGCGCTGGAAGTCCGCTTCAATGATACGTACGGCTTCCAGTGCCCAGGGGCGGTTGTCAGTCATTATTGGTTTCTCTTTGGCTTCAGGAGCGTCGGAAGTTGCAGACCTGGATGAAGGCACCGAATTTTAGGAAATTGCCTACATGTAAAACAGGCACAGTTACGGCTAATAAATGCGCACAGTCGGTAGACTTCCTCGGCCGATCACCTGGAGATTACCCGCCCTCATGCGACACACCATCATTAGATTTTTCCAGCTTGAGGCGGCGGGCGGTCTGCTGCTCATCGCCGCTGCCGCGCTGGCACTGCTGACCAACAACTCGCCGCTGTCCGGTCTGTACAATGCCTTTCTTGAAACACCGGTCGTTGCACAGGTCGGTGCCCTGAAGATCGCCAAGCCACTGCTGCTATGGATAAACGATGGCCTGATGGCGCTGTTCTTTCTGGTCATCGGCCTCGAAGTGAAACGCGAGGTCATCGAAGGACATCTCTCCAGGCTGTCACAGGTCATACTGCCCAGCGCCGCTGCAATGGGCGGTATGGTCGTTCCGGCCTTGATCTATATCGCGCTGAACCGAGACGACTCTGCCGCGCTGGGCGGCTGGGCGATCCCGATGGCCACCGACATTGCGTTTGCGCTGGGCGTGCTGGCCTTGCTGGGGAAACGGGTGCCGGTGTCGCTCAAGCTGTTCCTGATGACGCTTGCGATCATTGATGACCTGGGCGCAATCCTCGTGATCGCACTGGTGTACTCGGGCGAGCTTTCGACCATTTCCCTGACGCTGGCGGGCGTCGCCATCATCGTCCTGCTTGCCATGAACAGACTGGGTGTCGCCCGGCTCGCGCCTTATCTGCTGGTCGGGCTGGTGCTCTGGGTGTGTGTTCTCAAGAGTGGCGTCCACGCCACGCTGGCCGGTGTGATACTCGCGTTCTGCATCCCGCTGCACGCACGCAATGTGAAACGCTCGCCGTTACTCACTCTCGAACACTCCCTGCACCCATGGGTGGCCTACGGCGTTCTGCCGCTGTTTGCCTTCGCCAATGCCGGAGTCTCGCTGGTCGGCGTCACACTGGACAGCTTCAGCCATCCCGTCCCGCTTGGCATTGCGGCCGGCCTGCTGATCGGCAAGACACTGGGCGTCTTCGGGCTGACCTGGCTGGCGGTCAGGTTGAGGCTCGCGGCACTTCCTCATCAGGCCAACTGGGGTCATGTCCTCGGGGTTTCGGTATTGTGCGGTATCGGATTCACCATGAGCCTTTTCGTTGGCTCCCTGGCGTTCGCGCCAGGCGTCAGCGATTACGCGGGCGTGGACCGCATGGGCATTCTGACCGGCTCCATCCTTTCAGCCGTGATCGGTTACGCGGTAATGACGCTCGCTTGCCGTGTTACCCGGAGTCGGCAGCTCTGAACGACGCCCAATAAAAACCCCGAGCACAGGCTCGGGGTTCTCATGCCGCCGGAAACGATCAGTGCGTAACGCGGCTGGTGCCGTTGACCGTCATGATCCGTACGCGTTCGCCGACCCGGAAAACCTCGTTTTCCTGAACCTGCTGCACGTAGGCACGCATACTGCCGTCGTCTTCACGAACAGTAATTTCGACGCCTTGCGTACGGGTAAAACCTTCTTCGGTTGCCGAACCCAGCAGACCGCCTGCCACCGCACCGATCACCGCCGCGACCACGCTGCCGCGACCGCCGCCGATGGCGCTGCCGCCCACGCCGCCGACCACCGCACCGGCGCCCGCGCCGATTGGCGTCTTGGTTCCTTCGATCTTGACCGGACGCAGCGACTCGACCGTGCCCAGTCGGACGGTTTGCACGGTCCGGGCTTCATCGCGGGAGTAAGAGTCGCCAGTAAGGTTGGAAGTACAGCCGCCCAACGTCAGCGCCATGGCAGTGAACGAGGCGACCAGAAAAGCAGACTTGCGCATAGCGGGTATCTCCAGAGGGAACATGGGCCATTAAACGGTCCCGGCATCGGTACTGTCACGGCCCCTGTACCAGCAATTTGAGTTCATTCAGGCGTCATACAGCGACTGCCCGCGTAACGTCTAAGACGACACGGCGGGCCAATAATTCAATCAGGGTGCCAGACGCTCACGTACCCAATCGCCATCCGCCAGACGGTAGTTCAAACGGTCGTGCAGCCGACTGGACCGACCTTGCCAGAACTCGATGCGCTCGGGCAGCAGCCGATAGCCGCCCCAGTGTTCCGGGCAATGCGGCTGGGTATCGAGGAAGCGTTGCTCTGTTTGCTGGATCAGGCCTTCGAGTTCCGCGCGGTCGGCGATGACGCGGCTTTGCGGCGACGCCCACGCTCCCAGACGGCTGCCCAGCGGACGAACCTGGAAATATGCATCGGATTCCTCGGCGGTGACTTTCACCACTCGCCCTTCGATCCGCACCTGACGTTCAAGGGTGGGCCAGAAGAAAGTCATGGCCGCGAAAGGACGCGCGGCCAGTTGCTGGCCTTTGGCGCTGTCGTAATTGGTGAAGAAAGTGAAACCCTGGCTGTCCAGGCCTTTGAGCAGCAGGACCCGGCAATGCGGGCGTCCCTGATCGTCGACGGTCGCGAGAGTCATTGCGTTGGCTTCGACCGGCGCCTGCTCGGTTTCGCGCGCTTCGGCGAACCAGGTGTGAAAGAGAGCGAACGGCTCATCCGGCGCCTGCGCTTCAGTCAGCCCGTTGCGGGTGTAATCGCGGCGCATGTCGGCCAGGGATTGAGTCATGGCGTTTCTCCGTCCAGGGTGAAAACGACATTGTTCTGCGCAACGTTATCGCGAGCAAGCAAAGACTGCTCGCGATAACGGGTCAGCTCGATCAGTTGCTGGCTTGATCGCTGGTTTTCTTCGCGGGTGCCTTGGCCGGAGCCTTGGCCGCGGCTGGCTTTTTCGCTGCGGCGGCCTTGGCAGGCGCCTTTTTGGCAGTGCTTGCTTTGGCGGTGCTCTTGGCTGGAGCCTTCTTCGCCGCTTCCTTCTTGGCCGGCGCGGCTTTGGCTGGAGCAACAGCTGGCACGGCCGGTTTCACGTCCTGCGCGGTAGCTACCATTGTTGGCGCGGGCGGCAAGGCGTATCGGCTCATGAGAGCGACCATGGTGTCCTGCGGCGTCATCAGGATTTCCACCCGACGGTTGAGCGAGCGGCCCTGCGCGCTGTCATTGGCGGCACGCGGCATCACCGCGCCCATGCCACGCAGGCTGAGGCGATTACGCTCAAGACCACTGAGACGGAAAATCGCTGCGATGGACTGCGCGCGTTGCTGGCTGATCTTCTGGTTGGCATCGGCAGCGCCGGTGGTGTCGGCGTGGCCGAGTACCAGAACCGCGGTTTTCTGGTCGCTCTCGACCAGCTTGGCAAGACGGGTAATCGGGCCGAGTGTCACCGGCAGCAGCATCGCGGGGCGGTCGGGGTTGAACGAACTGTCGACCGGCGCGGTGATGGCCAACAGGTCTTCGCGGCGCTCCAGCTCGAATGGGCTGTCCTTGATCGCGGCGCGCAGGCGCGGCTCGTACTCGTCCAGCCAGGCCTTGGTGATTTTCGGGTCCGGCATCGGCGCGGCCTTGGGCTCTTCCTTCTTGTCGGAACCGAATGGCCACCACCATTTGCTGTCCGTCTCGGACTTGGCGATCAAGGCAGGCGCTGGCGCAGGTTTTTCGGCTGCCTTGGCGGCAACCGCATCCGGGCTGGCCTGAGCCTTGTCGTCGGAACCGAACGGCCAATACCAAGGGCTGCCGCCCTCGGACTTGGCGTCCGGCGCCGGGGTTTCAGCCTTGGCAACCGGGGCCGGGGCCTTTTCAGGCGCGGCGGCCGGAGCCTTGACAGCTCCGTCGGCCACCTTGTCAGAGCCGAACTGCCACCAATGGCCGCCAGTATCGGCTGTATCGGATTGAGGGGTTTGCGCGCAACCGGTAGCGGCCAGGCACAGAGCTAGAATGAGGCTTTTATTGGACGACATGGATGACCCACAACTGTTTGTTCGGACAAGGGAACGAAGCGTCGCCGACGAAGCTATGTCCGCGAAGCCCCGTCCGTATAACACGCATGAAGATACAGATGGAAAAGGAAACCGTCGTACGGTTCCTGTTACAGCGTATTAACTGACAGTCGGTATGAAACAAGTACTTACCGATAATACTTACTGCAAACACTCAAGCAGCGTTCTGACCAGTGTCTGCGCCCGTGGATCCATCAGGACATAAGGGCCCAGCGTATTGGTAACGAAACCGAACGCCACTTCGTAATCCGGATCGGCAAAACCGACGGACCCGCCAGCGCCTGGATGGCCGAATGCCTTGGAACCCAGACCATAGGTCGCGTTGGGCACGGTCGGCTGATCGAGCATGCAGCCCAGGCCGAAGCGCGTGGAGGTCAACAGGGTCTTGTCTTGGCCGAGGCTGTGTTCTCGCGTCAGTTCGTTGAGCAGTTCTGCCTCCAGCAGGCTGCCGTCCAGCAGAGCAGCGTAGAAGCCGGCAAGGCTGCGTGCATTGCCGTGGCCATTGGCGGCAGGTTGCTGCATGCGCCGCCACTCCGGCTTGTTGGTGCTGGTCATGATCGAAGGCGGATTGGTAAACGCACGTGCGGTCAACGACGTCGGCTCGCGCATGGTCGCTTGCAACAGGCGCTGAGCAGCTTCGTCACCGGTATTGCCTTTGCCGCGCGCGATGTGGGCAACGCGATGGAACTGGTCATCGGCCAGGCCGACGTGGAAATCCAGCCCGAGCGGGCGCGCAACACGGGCTACGATAGCCTCGCCCGGCCCACGGCCATCGGCTCGGCGCAGCATCTCGCCCACCAGCCAGCCATAAGTGATCGCGGCATACCCGTGGCCCTGCCCGGGTGTCCACCAGGGCTGCTCGGCGGCAAGGGCGTCGGTCATGGCGTTCCAGTCGTAAAGCGCTTCGGCGGGCAGCATGTCGCGCAACGCCGGCAGACCGGCCTGATGGCAAAGCAGCTGACGCAGCGTTATCGAAGCCTTGTTGGCAGCAGCGAATTCAGGCCAAAGTCTGGCGACCGGCTCGTCCAGATGCAGCTTGCCTTCATCGACCAGTTGTAGCGCAGCGACCGCAGCGAACGGTTTGGTGCAGGAAAACAGATTGGCGATTGTGTCTGTGTGCCAGGCTTCGGTGCCGTCCTTGTCCGCCGTGCCGGCCCAGAGATCGATGACGGTTTCGCCTCCAACCTGAATGCACAGTGCCGCGCCCCGCTCCTGCGGATCATCGAACAGCGCGGCAAACGCTTCACGCACCGCTTCGAATTTAAGCTCGAAATGACCCTGAACCTGCACTCGCTGCCTCCTTCGCCCGCTCATCAAAAGGCGTGCATTGTTTCAGCGAATGGGCGGTTTGGGAACAGACACTGTACTGGCGGGCTGTGCCAGCAGGCAGTAGTCCGATGATCTGGATTTTGCTGGCGCCCCGCGCCAGATCGCCAGCAAGCTGGCTCCCACGAGATCGCGGCGCACTTCAGTACCCTGTGGGAGCCAGCTTGCTGGCGATCTGCCGCTGCGCGGCAGCAACCGTTTAGCCAGGCACATCAGGCTATCAAGGTGCTGATCAGGAGATTTCCCGATGAAACGGCGGCAAGGCGTTGAGGATGGCCTTGCCGTAGCGCTGGGTCACAACGCGTCGGTCCAGCAGCGTGATGGTGCCGCGGTCTTCTTCGGTACGCAGCAATCGGCCGCATGCCTGCACCAGCCGCAGCGAGGCATCGGGCACGGCGATTTCCATGAACGGGTTGCCGCCGCGGGCCTCGATCCACTCGGCCAGGGCCGCTTCGACCGGGTCGTCCGGCACTGCAAACGGGATCTTGGCGATTACCACGTGCTCGCAATAGGCACCCGGCAGGTCGACGCCTTCGGCGAAACTGGCCAGGCCGAACAGCACGCTGGAATCGCCGCCGTCGACCCGCGCCTTGTGCTTGTTCAGGGTTTCCTGTTTGGACAGGTTGCCTTGAATGAACACCTGCTTGCGCCAGTCCCGGTCCAGACCGTCGAACACGTCCTGCATCTGCTTGCGCGAGGAGAACAGCACCAGCGTACCGCGCGAGCCTTCCACCAGACCGGGCAGGTCGCGGATGATCGCTGCCGTATGCGCCACGGCGTCGCGCGGGTCGGCCTTGAGATCGGGCACCCGCAGCACGCCCGCATCGGCGTGATGGAACGGGCTCGGCACCACCGCCGTCACCGCGCCCTTGGGAAGACCGGCGCGCATCCGGTATCGGTCGAATTTGCCCAGGGCGGTCAGCGTGGCCGAGGTCACCAGCGCGCCATAGGCGACGTTCCACAGGTTGCGCCGCAGCATTTCCGCCGCCAGGATCGGGCTGGCGTTGACCTCGATATCGAACATTGCGCCACTGTCGGCCAGCGTCAGCCAGCGCGCCATGGGCGGGTTGTCCTCCGGGTCTTCGGCGGTGAAGGCGGTCCACAGTTCCCAGTTGCCGTGGGCGCGGGCCAGCAGGCTGCCGAACAGTGGGTACCATTCTTCGGCCTGATGGCTGGCGATGCCGATGTTGACCTCGCCGTCCATGCCTTCCTTGAGCAGATCGGTCAGGCGCGTGAACAGGTCGTCCAGGCGGGCAAAGCCTTTTTTCAGTTCGATCCCCATTTCGCGAATGTGCTCGGGAATGACCCCGCCCACGAAACGATGACGCGGGCGTTCGCGCCCCTGCATGTCTTCGCCGGCGCGGAAGTCGGCCAGTTGCTCGCAGGCACCGAACATGAATTGCTGGTGACCCTTGATCTCGCGCGCCAGCTCCGGCACCTGCTCGATCAGCTTGCCCAGGTCACCCGGCAGCGGATGCTGGGCCAGCAGCTTGGTAAGGTTCTTGGCGGTCTGCTCCAGCCAGTCGGCCGTGGAACGCAGCCGGGTGTAGTGGGCGAAGTGGCCGATGGCCTTGTCAGGCAAGTGATGCCCTTCGTCGAACACGTAAAGCGTTTCGCGCGGGTCGGGCAGAACCGCGCCGCCGCCCAGCGCCAGATCCGCCAGCACCATGTCGTGGTTGGTTACGATGACGTCGACCTTGCCCATTCCTTCACGGGCCTTATAGAAAGCGCATTGCTGGAAATTGGGGCAGTGGCGGTTGGTGCACTGGCTGTGATCGGTGGTCAGGCGCGCCCAGTCCTGGTCAGGCAATTCCTGGGGCCAGCTGTCACGGTCGCCGTCCCATTTGTTGCCGGCGAGCTTCTGCAACATGCTGGTGAACAGCTTCTGGCTGGCTTCGTCGACCTCGATCTTGAAACCTTCTTCCTCGAACAGCTGCGCCGTGGCGTTGGTGGCGTCGCTTTCCTGCAGGAGCATGTCGAGCTTGGACAGGCACATGTAGCGCCCTCGCCCCTTGGACAGCGCGAAGGTGAAATTGAGGCCGCTGTTGCGCATCAGGTCCGGCAGATCCTTGTGGACGATCTGCTCCTGCAGCGCGACGGTGGCGGTGGCGATCACGAGCCGCTTGCCGGCTGCCTTGGCCGTGGGGATCGACGCGATGGCATAAGCCACGGTCTTGCCAGTACCCGTTCCCGCCTCGACGGCGACGACAGCGGGGTCGCCCGACCGACGGCCTTCTTCATCGGTATCGATGTCGCCCAGCACCTTGGCGACCTCGGCGATCATCAAACGCTGTCCATAGCGTGGCTTGAGGCTTTTGGCTTCGAGAAAACGCGAGTAAGCGCCCTGGATCTGGGATTTGAGTTCGGTACTGATCATTGGCTTCGGTTCGGGGGCACGGCTAAAAAGGGGCTGAACAATGCTGGATAAATTTTCAGTGGTTCTGAGTGGGCGCTATCATACCGCGCTAAATCCATCTGCGCAGAACGGAGTACCTGATGACTGCCTTCGCCCCCGTCTACACGCTGCACCTTCTGGCTGCCCTGGTCTGGGTCGGCGGCATGTTCTTCGCCTGGATGATCCTGCGCCCGGCTGTCATTTCAGCACTGGAAGGGCCGTCGCGCCTGAAATTGTGGGTCGAGGTGTTTCCGAGGTTCTTCGTCTGGGTCTGGGCCACCGTGGTGGTGCTGCCTGTAACGGGTATCGGCATGATTCAGCTGCACTTCACAAGCTTCGAAACCGCGCCGCGGTATGTGCAGGTGATGATGGGGCTGTACGTGGTGATGGTCGCGCTGTTCCTGCGCATTCATTCACTGCTGTTGCCCGAACTGCGCCGCGCCGTCGATGGGTCGCAGTGGGCCGAAGGCGCGGCGGCGCTTGGACGAATCCGACGACTGGTCGGAATCAACCTGCTCGTCGGTCTCTCGGTAGTTGCCATAGCCGCGGCCAGACCGAGCTTCTGATGCGCTGCCCCGGTCGTTTGCGCATCCATGGCAGCGGACCGGGGGCAATGACTCAAGATCGCGCTCGCGGGCAAGCGTGCTTCTACTGCTCAACCGCTCCTGGCCTTAGAACCGCTGAACGGTGACCGAGCCCGCAGGTCCCGGGGCACCCGGTTGCCCGGCCTGACCCGGGTTGCCCGCTTTAGCGCCATCGGCCCGATACACGATGCACCCCTTGGACGCGCCGCCCTTGCCCGGCTGGCCGCCCGCGCCGCCCGGTCCGGCGGTGCCGCCGTTGACGTTCACCTTGATGCGCTCGGCGGCGAAACTCTGTGGCAGTTCCAGACGAACCTGGCCTCCGGCCGCGCCGTCATGGCCATCCCCGCCGCTGTCGCCGTCGTGCCCGCGACCGGCCTGCCCCCATGTGCATCCGGGGGCAGCGCCGTTGGCGCCGTCCAGTCCGACGTATCCCGGCCCGCCAGCACCGCCGCGCGCATCGATCGACAATTGCTCGGCGCTCAGTCGCTGCACGCGCAGCGTCAGGTTGCGTCCCGGCAAGGCTGGTTTTTCGAACGTGCCAGGCGCGCCACGCGCAGTGATCTGGCTGCCTGTACCGAACCGCCCATGATTGACGACCAGGCTTATGGGCTGGGCGCTCGGAACGATAGCGATCCGTGCTTCATGGCCCAGCACCAGATCATCGATCCGCACCTCGCTGATGCCACCGGGTATCAACAGGGTTCCGTAGTCCGCGACTTGCAGACGCTCGGCCTGCAAATGGTCGTTGTTACCGGGCAGTCGCATCAGCGAGTGAGATTCGACGATGATGGTCTGAGCCAGGGCAAGAGGGCTGAAAAAAGCTGCCAGCAGCAAGAGTCTACGCATGAGTACGCTCCGCAGCCGGACGGCCGATGGACTGAATGTGGAAAACGCCGAAAAGAATGATCTTGCCCCGGTCGCGCCATGGGTGCCGGCGACCTCGCAAGCTGCCGTTGAACAGAATCAGTTCGACCAGGTGGGTCAACAGAATCAGGATGCCCGCCAGGTTGATCATGATGCCGAACGGCCTTGGTACATCGATGACCGAACCGGTCAGCACCACCAACCAGAACGCCACCATCAGTATCTTGCCTGCTCCCCAAAACAACTTCATTGCCCGCCCCCGGTCCGGTCGTAGATTCGCGCCTGTCGGCTGCCTTGTTTGTTATCGGCACAGTAGACGTCGTGCCCGGCGAATATGCCAGCAGTAGATGTGAAAAACATGGACGGGCTCACCCCACCAGATCGAACGCGTTCTGGCGCCAGCCGCCGACGCGCTTTGCAGCACTTGCCGGGCAGGCTAGTCTTGCAGGTCACCTGGAGGATTTTCGATGACAGCCGGTTTTTCCAACCGCACTCCGCAGCAAGCGCTGGCCGCCCTGCTCGACCGCTACGCGCCCAAACGCCTGTTGCTGATCGGCGCGCAGGAATTTCCAGCATTGCAGGCGTTTCAGGACGCCCACCCCGAGACCGAGCTGGCGCAGGCCGCGCCCGGCGCGCTTCCGGCAGACCTGGCCGCACAGCGCTTCGATCTCGCTCTGGTGGTCGATTGTCTGGAACACATTCCCAAACGATCAGGGCTGGAGCTGCTCGGCGGCATCCGCAACCTCAACGCCAGCCGCATTGCCGTACTGGCCGATCTCCAGGCCTGCAAGTGGCAGGAGACCGACTTCTTTTCTCTGGCGTTGCAGGCCAGTGAACGCTTCGCCCGTGACGAACAGGTCCTTACCCTTTTCACCTACGATCTGCATGAATACAAACAGGTACCTGACTGGCTGAACGCCAGGTTTTGGGCCAACCCGGAGAACTTTGGCAAATATTGGTGGTGATTCATGAGTAGTGCTATATGCCCGTGCGGCAGCGGGGATCTGCTGTTGGCATGCTGCGGTCATTATCATGCAGGCCTGCCCGCGCCTTGCGCCGAAAAGTTGATGCGCTCGCGCTATAGCGCTTACGTGCTCGGCCTGATCGACTATCTGCTGGACACGACGCTGCCCGCACAGCGTGCCGGTCTGGACCGCGAATCCATGGCCCGGTGGAGCGCACAAAGTACCTGGCTGGGTCTTGAGGTTGAAGGCTCGGAAGTGTTCGGCGGTAAACCCGAGCATGCATTGGTCAGCTTCACCGCTCGCTGGCACGATGGAACCGGCGAACATGCCCATCATGAGCGCTCAGGATTTGTGCAGAATCAGGGCCGCTGGTACTTCATTGACCCGACTGTGCCGCTGAACGCCGGACGTAACGACGCCTGCCCTTGCGGCAGCGATCTGAAATTCAAGAAGTGTTGCGCGAGCTACGTCGGGTAATTTTCGGCAGGACGTCCTCGCGCGACCGACGGACGTTTCGCATGCCAGCAACCCGTCAGAGCAGCTTCAAGTGCGAGGTATCAGGCGCAGGACCGGCGTCGGGTTTTCTGGTCTGCCCCATGTCACTGCCGACAGGCGCGACACTGAAGCCCGACAGGTCAAGCGGCGGCGCAACCGGTCGGGGCTTGGGCTCCTGCATGTCGCTGCCCACCTGCGCCAGACCAAAGTCCGGTGCCACAACGTCGACAAAGGCCGCCGCATACACATCTCGCGGCGCTGACTGCGCAGCAGTGCCGTCCGCTGCAGCCTTGCGCATCCAGCTTGGCTCGTCGGGCGGCGGCGCCAGCTCGACCTCCTCCATGGGCGACTGCTGTTCAGCGGTAGCCAGCACGTGAACCTTTGCGCCGGCGCGCTCAAGCGTGGCGCGATATTTTTCCGCGGTTTGCGCATCCAGATTGTTCTTGAGTACCAGCCGTCGGCCTGAAAACAGCAGCTCAAGCCGTTGGGCATCAGCCTGGAACAGCTTGCCCAGGTTGGCCTTGACCCGCTCGGGCTGGGCTCCGTCGACCAGTTCGCCAAGGAAGACAATTTCATAAAGAGGCATGCGAGGCACCCATGTTGCAGATGCCCGGAGTATGGCGCAGCGTCACTAAACCCTACAAGCCGATTGCCCATGACCTTCAAGTTGCTAAACTCAGCCCCAAACGGAGCACGACCATGCACCTTCAGGCATACCTGACAAAGACCATAAGCCTTGCCGTGCTGACTCTGGGTTTGAGTGGCTGCTCGCTGTGGGGGACCGCGCCTTACCGGAATCCGGACATTCATCTGCTCAAGGTCCAGGTCGTGAAGGCCAAGCTGGTGCAGCAGGATTTCAACCTGCTCTTCAAAGTCGAGAACCCCAACGACTCGCGCATTTTCGTGCGCGGTATGCGCTACAAGATTCGCCTCAATGAGGTAATGCTCGCCGACGGCAAGTCCAGCGACTGGTTCTTCGTTCCCGCCCACAGCCAGAAAACCTTTGTGGTGCCGATCCGGACCAATCTCTGGCAACACTTGAAACCGTTGGCGAAGATGCTCAAACAGTCCGACCGGCCCATTCATTACCAGCTGGAGGGCAAACTCAAGACCGGTATTCTGTTCAGAAACAGCGTAGAGATTGGCCGCAGCGGCGATATCACGCCCGGCGCGCTGGTGGGGGACGACTGACCAGCAAGATCAGCGGCCATCGAAACGGCTGCGCACCAGCTCGGTCAGGAACTTCCAGATGTCGGCCGCCAACAGCGCGCGGTTGATCGCCGCCATGGAGGTCCCGCCAAAAGACCCGAGCAAAAATCCCACACCCGCCACATTTCTGGGATCGACAATCCCCATGTAACTGCTGGCGATGCCGGTGAGGTAAACCGAGCAGGACGCACCGGTCGCCACGAAGATCGCCCTCGCACGCCAATCCACCAGTTCCGTTTTGTTCCACCAGCCGGAGATGATGGCACCCAGCAGTCCGGCCATCAGCCATTCACTTCTTTCCAGCAACTCGCTTAACCATTCCATGAGCCTGACTCCGTTAACGAGACCAAAGGCCGTTGCGAGCCGGGAGCATTTCTTCGCCATCGAGATGCTGCGGGCGCTGCCAACGTGTTGGGGTTGACTGGTACGACGGACTCCTGAAGAGAGCGGCGAGATCAACCACAACATCAATTTAAGCATTCTTAAATTCATAGTCAAGTATGCTGAATTTAGCAGCGTTTGGTAGAGGCGTAACAAAAGGCCCGCGTTGCGCGGGCCCGGGGTCAATTGTCGATATAGCGCTGCCAGCCTATTCGGACAGCTCCGTCCGCAAACCTCTCGATCTGAATGCCGTCGGTTTCTTCGATCTCCTGCAGCACCTTGTCCCAGCCGTCGACCGGTTCGTCTTCGAGGCGACTGACCACCACCCACTGGACCTTCTGAACCTTGGGCGCCGAGACCAGACGTTGAATGCGTCGACCAATCATTTCGTAGCCTGCCGGTTCTCCTGCCTTGGCCCTGATGTCACTCATCATGGCTAACTCCCGCATGAAAATACTGTACATCGATACAGTATTCCAAACAGAGAGTTCCGGCAAGGTGACGGTAGGAAAAAAGAAACCCGCAGCGTCAGACACTAAGTGTCATGCCCTCGGACAACGCGCCTCCGGTTCACAGCCGCGCGGTCATTCGCACCGCGACACCAATGATTCTGCAGTCCGGGCCGCACTCGATCATCTTGTAGGCCGGGTTCAATGGCTTGAGGTAACGTACTCCGCCGTCTTCCACCAGCTTCTTGAAAGTGGCTTCGTTGCTGGCCGGCAGCTTGGCAATGACCAGCTTGCCAGGCTGTACCTCAGCTTCGGTGTCGACCAGAATCATCATGCCTTCCGGCACGCTCAGACCTGACGGGGCGGTCATCGAATCGCCTTTCACCTCCAGCCAGAACGCCGGGCCCTTGGAGTCGTAATCGGAGATTTCATAGCGGTCGGAGAAGCCTTCGGGATAAGGCTCGACCGCCTCCTCCCACGACCCCGCCGACACCCAGCTGATGACCGGATACCGGAAGGACATTCGAGGCTGGTCGATGGCGGCGACGTTGGCGTCTACATCGGGCTCGCGTTCCGGGCCCTCACCGATTGCCAGCCATTCAGCGCGATAGCCCGTAGCCCTGGCCAGAGCATAAAGGTTCTCCGGCCGAAGGCTTTTGCTCTCGCCGGAAATCCACTGGGTGACGGCGGAATTGGCGACGCCGCAAAGGGCTGCTATTTCACCTTTTTTTCTGCCGCTGGCTTCGATGGCTCTGGCGATACGTTCGTGTCTGTTCATGGCGGATCACAGGGTCTTGAAAAGGAGCCGGCAACAGCCTGGCCTTGCGAGCTAAGCATACTTAAAAATACGAAAGATTTCCTGAAAAAACCGAAGATACTGCTCGCCGTGTATTTGCGGGATAATGCGCGCCGATCTTATTTGTGGAGTCTCCCCGATGAACCAGCACGACCACGTTCATGGCCCCGATTGCAATCATGACCATGACCATGACCATGACCACCAACACGGCCACGTACACGGCCCGAACTGCGGCCACGCTCATCAGGAGCCGGTGCGCAACGCCTTGAAGGACGTTGGCCGCAACGATCCTTGCCCGTGCGGCAGCGAGAAGAAATTCAAGAAATGCCATGGCGCTTAATGCGCTGACGCTTTCGCCAACGGCCTGCCTCGCAGGCCGTTTTCATTTGTGTCCGGCGCCGGATCGGGAGTAAAACAGTGGGCTTTGGTCACCCACATGGAGCTTTCGATGATCGACCTTCACTACTGGACCACCCCGAACGGCCACAAGATCACGCTCTTCCTCGAAGAAACCGGGCTGCCGTACAAGATCTTCCCGGTCAACATAGGCAAGGACGAGCAGTTCAAACCCGACTTCCTGAAAATCGCGCCCAACAACCGCATACCGGCCATTGTCGATCATGAACCGGCTGATGGCGGAGAGCCGCTGAGCCTGTTCGAGTCCGGCGCGATCCTGCAGTATCTGGCGGAAAAAAAACCGGTCGGTTCCTGCCACAGGACCTGCGTGGTCGCCAGGAAACCCTGCAGTGGCTGTTCTGGCAAATGGGCGGTTTGGGGCCGATGGCTGGCCAGAACCATCACTTCAACCGCTTCGCCAAGGAAAAGATCCCTTACGCCATCGAGCGCTACGTCAACGAAACCGCCCGTCTGTACGGCGTGTTGAACAAGCGTCTGGCGGATCGCGAATTCGTTGCAGGCAGCGAATACAGCATTGCCGACATGGCGATCTATCCCTGGATCGTGCCGCACACTTACCAGGAACAGGATCTCAACGATTTCCCGAATCTCAAGCGCTGGTTCGAGAGCATTGTCGAGCGCGAGGCGACCAAGCGGGCATATGCGTTGGTAGACAAGATCAACCCGCCCAAGCCTTGATGAAGGAACTGGCGCAAAACTTCAGGGCATTTCCGGAAACGCCCTGAAATAAACATCAGCGCCATCTTGCGTGGCGATGGGCTGCTCTCTAACGTAGCGACTTTTGTACGCTATCCCTTCAGGAGCTTGCCCATGGCCTCGCCAGCCTTTCCAGATTTTCTCCCTCGATTTGGCGTTGCCGCCGCTGCGGTGGCGGGTTTCCTGAGCCTTGCCGGCTGTCAATTGGGCGGTGGCGATAACGACACGCTGCTGCCGAACGCAGGCACAGTCCCCATCAAAGGGTTGGCGCAGAATGTCTCGGTGCGCCGCAACATGCTCGGCATGCCTTTGATTGAAAGCAGCACCTACCACGACGCCCTGTTCACGCTGGGCTACGTTCATGCTGGCGACCGCATCACGCAGATGCTCGGCATGCGCCTGCTGGCGCAGGGCCGACTGTCCGAAATGGCGGGAGCCGACGCGCTGGAAGTCGACCGACTGATGCGCTCGGTCAACCTCAAACAGAACGCCAGCGAGCTGTATAACGCCGCCTCGCCGCGCCTCAAGCGCTTTTTCGAAGTCTATGCGCGTGGCGTCAACGCCTATCTGTTCCGCTACCGCGACAAGCTGCCGGCCGATTTGGCCAGCACCGGTTATCGCCCGGAATACTGGAAACCCGAAGACTCGGCCCTGATCTTCAGCCTGTTGAATTTCAGTCTGTCGGTAAACCTGCAGGAAGAGCTGTCTTCGCTGGTGCTCGCCCAGAAAGTCGGGGCCGACAGGCTCGCCTGGCTGCTGCCGACCTATCCGGACGAAGCGCTGCCGTTCGCCGAGTCAGACAAACTCAAGGGCCTGAACCTCAACAATCAGGTGGCAGGTCTGGGCGATCTGAACAAAGTCGCCTTGCACCTGACTGACCTCAACATGCTCGGTGCCGCGGCGTCGAGCAACTGGGCTATCTCCCCGCAGCGCAGCCGCAGCGGCAAGAGCCTGCTGGCGACCGACATGCAGCTACCGGCGGGCAACGCTTCGGCATGGAGCTTCGTTCAGATCCGCGCACCCAAATATCAGGTCTCCGGCGTGTCGATAGCAGGTCTGCCACTGGTGCTCAGCGGCTTCAACGGCAAGCTGGCCTGGAGCATGAGCAACGTCAAAGGCGACAATCAGGATCTGTTCCTGGAGAAGATCAAACGCGAAAACAATCGCGTCATGTACATGGCAGACGGCAAATGGCAGCCAGCCGTGGCGCATGAAGAAACCTTCCTGGTCAGGGGCAGCCGCCCGGTTCGCGAAACGTTTTACGCCACGCGTCATGGTGCGTTGCTCAATACCGGCGCCACTGCCTTGGGCAACGGCCTGGGGCTGGCCTTGCAAAGCCCGGATTTCAAGGATGACAAGAGCCTGGATGCGTTCTTCGACCTGTCCCGGGCACCCAAGGTAGAACGAGCTTTCGACACCAGCCGCGAGATCCGCGCGATCACATTGAACATGGTTTTCGCCGACGCCAGCAATATCGGCTGGCAGGTAACCGGCCGCTTCCCCAATCGCCGCGACGGCCAGGGCCTGGTGCCTTCACCGGGCTGGGACGCGCAATACGATTGGGATGGTTTTGCCGATCCGATGCTGCATCCGTATGACCAGGACCCGCGCCAAGGCTGGCTGGCCACCGCCAACCAGCGGACCATCCCAAAAGGCTACGGCATGCAGCTGTCCAACTCCTGGGCCGGCCCGGAACGCGCGGAGCGGATCGCCGAGCTGGCCAACGGCGCCAGGCAGGACACGCGCAGCACTATCGCCATGCAGTACGACCAGACCACCACCTTTGCCGCCAGGCTCAAGACCATGTTCGAAGCACCGGGCATGGCCAAGCCGCTCAAGCAGGCGATCGACGCTCTGCCCGATGCCGAGCGCGGCAAGGCCCGCGAGGCTTATTCCCGCTTGATGGCGTTCGACGGCAAGCTCAGTGCCGGCTCAGCCGATGCGGCGCTGTACGAACTGTTCCTTCAAGAGAGCGCACGACAGATTTTCCTCGACGAACTCGGCCCGCAGGACGGTCCGGCGTGGGTCGCGCTGGTAGCCAATGCCAGCACCTCTTATTCGGCGCAGGCCGATCATCTGCTTGGCCGCGATGACAGCCCTTTCTGGGACGACATCAAAACCCCGGCACAAGAAGACAAGCCGACAATTCTCGCGCGCAGTCTCGCGGCGGCGATTACCCAGGGCGACAGCCTGCTGGGTGGCGATCACAAGTCGTGGCAATGGGGCGCGCTGCACCGTGACAAGGCTACACGCACGGCAATCGGCGGCGACCACAGCACGCTGAACGTGTCGGCTTACGCGTGGGGCAACAATCTGGAAGCCCGCACCGCACCCGGCCTGCGGATGATTGTCGACTTCAGTCTGGTGGAACCGATGATGGGCCTGATCAGCAGCGGCCAGTCGGGCAACCCGGCCAGCCCGTATTTCGCCAACAGCGTCGAACCCTGGCTCAAGGCGCAATACATGTCGATCCCGCTGCAGCAGCAAAACTACGAGAAAGGTTACGGCAAACAGCGCCTGACACTGACGCCGGGCAAGTAAGCCCGGCGCCGAGAACACCTGTCTTTGTGGGAGGCAGCTTGCTGGCGAAAGCGGCGGAACAGGCAAAATACATGCGGCGTGCTTGCCAACGTCCTCGCGACCAAGGTCGCTCCCACAGAAGCGTGAGCTGCGCCGGGCCTGTAGCGGACCGGGCGGCGCTCTCACAACAATCTGTGGGAGCTTGCTGGCGAAAGCGGCGGAACAGGCAAATACATGCGGCGTGCTTGCCAACGTCCTCGCGACCAAGGTCGCTCCCACAGAAGCGTGAGCTGCGCCGGGCCTGTAGCGGACCGGGCGGCGCTCTCACAACAATCTGTGGGAGCCAGCTTGCTGGCGAAAGCGGTGTTGCAGGCAGGCGCGCATGGTCCAACGGAGAATCCCCGAACTTCCCGTACTACCCCGGCTCATAGCTAACAAGCCCATCCATACGGTTGTCCCATGGATCTTGTCATTGCTCGTCCAGAAGGTTTGTACTGCCCGCCCGGTGATTTTTACATCGACCCGTGGCAGCCAGTGGAGCGTTCGGTCATTACCCACGGCCATGGCGACCACGCACGGATGGGCAATACGCATTACCTGGCGGCCGCCAGCGGCGAAGGCATTCTTCGCTCGCGGCTGGGCCAGGACATCCGCCTGCAAACGCTGGAATACGGCGAAACCATCACCCACCACGGGGTCAAGCTGAGCCTGCATCCGGCGGGCCATGTTCTGGGCTCGGCGCAGGTTCGCCTGGAGTACCAGGGCGAGGTCTGGGTTGCCTCCGGCGACTACAAGGTCGAGCCCGACGGGACTTGCGCACCGTTCGAGCCAGTCCGCTGCCATACCTTCATAACCGAATCGACATTTGGCCTGCCGATCTACCGCTGGGAGCCACAGTCGCGGATCTTTTCCGGTATCAACGACTGGTGGCGGGAGAACGCGGCGCAAGGCAAAGCCAGCGTGCTGTTCGCCTATTCCTTCGGCAAGGCCCAGCGAATCCTGCATGGGATCGATCCAGAGATCGGTCCGATACTGGTCCACGGCGCGGTCGAACCGCTGAACCGGGTCTATCGCGAAGGCGGGATCCGTATCCCCGAGACCCAATACGCGGGAGATTTCAAGAAGACTGATCCGGCGCTGCGTCAGGCGCTGATTCTTGCTCCACCTTCGGCCGGCGGCAGCACATGGATGAAGCGCTTCGGCGAGTACAGCGATGCGTTTGCCAGCGGCTGGATGATGCTGCGCGGCACTCGACGGCGGCGTGGCGTGGACCGCGGCTTCGTGCTGTCCGATCACGCCGACTGGCCCGGACTGCTATGGGCCATCGAGCAGACCGGCGCCGAGCGGGTGATGGTGACCCATGGCTCGGTGGCGGTGCTGGTTCGTTATCTGCGCGATATCGGGCTGGATGCTCAGGGCTTCACTACCGAATACGGTGATGAAGACGAGATGGCAACAGCGGGCTCGGAGCTGGAAGCCAAACCGGCTGAAGAGGCACAGCGATGAAGGCTTTCGCAGAGCTGTATTCACGTCTTGATGCGACAACGTCCAGCAACGCCAAGCTGGCGGCGATGCGCGAATACTTCGCCCAGGCTGCACCGCAGGATGCGGCCTGGGCTGTGTACTTTCTGTCCGGTGGTCGTCCTCGGCAGCTGGTGCCGACCCGAGTGCTGCGCGAACAGGCGATGACCCTGGCGCGGTTGCCGGAATGGCTGTTCGAGGAAAGCTACCAGGCGGTGGGCGACCTGGCGGAAACCCTTTCGCTGCTGTTGCCGCAGGCCGAGCACAGCAATGACGAAGGTCTGGCCGTCTGGATGGAAGAAAAACTCTTGCCGCTGCGCGGCTTGCCGCCTGAAGAGCTGGCCGAGCGGCTGCCAGGGTTCTGGGCGCAACTGGACCGCACCAGCCTGATGGTCTGCATCAAGCTGATCACCGGCAGTTTCCGGGTCGGTGTTTCCAAACTATTGGTGACCCGCGCGCTGGCCGCACTGGCGGATCTGGACAGCAAACGCGTGGCCCAGCGACTGGTGGGTTATACCGACCTGTCGCATCGACCGAGCGCAGAAGGTTATCTGAAGCTGATCGCCGCCGAGTCCGACGACGAGCATGCGCAACGCGGCGGTCAGCCTTATCCGTTCTTTCTCGCTCATTCCATGCAGCAGCCTGCCGATCAGTTCGAGACTCTATTGGGGCCGGTCGAGCAATGGCAGGTGGAGTGGAAATGGGACGGCATCCGCGCGCAGCTGGTCAAGCGCGACGGCCGGCTGTGGATCTGGTCGCGCGGCGAAGAGCTGGTGACCGATCGCTTCCCCGAGCTGCATAGTCTCGTTCAGTGTCTGCCGGACGGTACGGTGATCGACGGCGAGATCGTTGTGTGGAAAGCGTCGGACCCCGAACCTTCCGCAGAGGCGGACTTCGAGCTGAACGACGAAAACAGACAGTCTGCGCCCTCGGTTCAGCCATTCGCACTGCTGCAACAGCGAATCGGCCGCAAGACGCTCGGCAAGAAGATCCTCGCCGATGTGCCGGTAGTGGTGCTGGCCTATGATTTGCTGGAGTGGCAGGGCCATGACTGGCGCAGTCGCCCGCAACATGAGCGGCGCAGCCAGCTCGAAAGCGTGATTGAAAGCTGTCGGAGCCCGGTGCTCATGCCCTCCCCCGTGCTTGAGGCCAAAGACTGGATCGACATGGCCAGGCAACGTGAAGCATCGCGCAGTCTCGGCGTCGAAGGCATGATGCTCAAGGCTCGCGATTCGCTGTACGGCGTGGGCCGAACCAAGGACATGGGCGTGTGGTGGAAGTGGAAAATCGATCCGTTCAGCGTCGACGCCGTGCTTATCTATGCGCAACGCGGCCATGGTCGCCGCGCGAGTCTGTACAGCGACTACACGTTTGCTGTCTGGGACGGCCCGCCCGAGTCCAGCGAACGAACATTGGTGCCTTTCGCCAAGGCCTATTCAGGCCTGACCGACGAAGAGATGCGCAAGGTGGACGCCATCATTCGCAAGACAACTGTCGAAAAATTCGGACCAGTGCGTAGCGTGACGCCCAGCCTGGTATTTGAACTGGGCTTCGAAGGGATCGCCCTGTCCAAGCGCCACAAGAGCGGAATCGCCGTGCGCTTCCCTCGCATGTTGCGCTGGCGCCATGACAAACCTGTCGCGGAAGCGGACAGCCTGGCGACATTGCAGGATCTGCTGAGCTGACGCACCAAAGCGGCGCATGGCTTTAGTCCCGCACCAATGTGGGATCGCCCCGGTCGCTCCCGCCAAAGCGGCAGCTATCAAATCGCCAGCAATTAATTCAGAATTGCGACACGCACGTACACTTCAAACGCGCGTTTGTATCGTTGGTTCAAAACTTGCTACTTCATGCGTCTGGCACCCGCCGGTAGCAAGTCTCGCGTGCTCCCAATACCCCATTAGGTTTTAAGGACTGAACGATGAAGAAAGCATGGCTGACCCTCTCCGCACTGGCTCTGTGCGTCGCCGCTGGCAGCGCGATGGCCAAGGAATACAAGGAACTGCGCTTTGGCGTCGATCCGTCGTACGCGCCGTTTGAATCCAAAGCCGCGGACGGCAGTCTGGTGGGCTTCGATATCGATCTGGGCAACGCAATCTGCAAAGAGCTGAACGTCACCTGCAAGTGGGTTGAAAGCGACTTCGACGGCATGATTCCGGGCCTGAAAGCCAAGAAATTCGATGGCGTGATCTCTTCGATGACAGTGACTCCAGCACGCGAGAAGGCCATCGACTTCTCCAGCGAACTGTTCTCCGGCCCAACCTCGCTGGTGTTCAAAAAAGGTGCAGGCTTTACCGCCGATCCGGCCAGCCTGAAAGGCAAAACCGTCGGTTACGAGCAAGGCACCATTCAGGAAGCCTACGCCAAAGCCGTGCTGGACAAGGCTGGCGTAACCACCAAGGCTTACCAGAATCAGGATCTGGTGTACGCCGACCTGACTTCGGGCCGTCTTGATGCTTCCATTCAGGACATGCTGCAGGCCGAACTGGGCTTTCTGAAGTCACCAGCCGGTGCCGGTTATGAAGTGGGCGAGCCTGTCGACAGCCCTCTGCTGCCTTCCAAGACCGCTATCGGTATCGCGAAAGGTAACAAAGACCTCAAGGCACTGCTCGATAAAGGTATCAAAGCGTTACACGACGACGGTACCTACGCTGAAATCCAGAAAAAACATTTTGGCGATCTGAACCTGTATAGCGGTAAATAACACCCCGACGCCCATCGACATCGGCGACGATTCGCCGCTCCTTGGATGGGCGGCGAATCTTGCCGCGGTCGATCGACGTTTCTGTCTGTTGACCGCGCAAGGCTTTATCCATGCTCGATGCACTCATGCAAAACCTCGGACTCTCGGCATTCAGCCTCAAGGGCTTTGGCCCGCTGCTGATGCAGGGCGCCTGGATGACCATCAAATTATCGGTACTGTCGCTGCTGCTGAGCATTCTGCTCGGGCTGATCGGCGCCAGCGCCAAACTGTCCGGCTCGGCGCTGCTGCGCGTGCCCGCGCAGCTCTACACCACACTGATCCGCGGCGTGCCGGATCTGGTGCTGATGCTGCTGATCTTCTATAGCCTGCAAACCTGGCTCACCAGCCTGACCGACGCGATGGAATGGGAATACATCGAAATCGACCCGTTCGGCGCGGGCGTCATTACCCTGGGCTTCATTTATGGCGCGTACTTCACCGAGACCTTCCGCGGCGCGATCCTGTCGGTGCCGCGCGGTCAGGTCGAAGCCGCTGTAGCTTACGGCCTCAAGCGCGGCCAGCGTTTTCGCTATGTGGTGTTTCCACAGATGATGCGCTACGCGTTGCCGGGCATCGGCAATAACTGGCAGGTGCTGCTCAAGGCTACGGCGCTGGTATCGATCATCGGTCTGGCCGATCTGGTCAAGGCGTCGCAGGATGCGGGCAAGAGCACTTACCAACTGTTCTATTTTCTGGTCCTGGCGGCTTTGATCTATCTGGTCATCACCAGTGCCTCGAATTTCGCGCTGCGCTGGGCTGAACGGCATTACGCCGCCGGCAGTCGGGAGGCGCAACGATGATCGAGTTGCTGCAGGAATACTGGAAGCCCTTCCTTTATAGCGACGGGGTCCATATCACCGGTCTGGCGATGACGATGTGGCTGCTCAGCGCTTCCATCGCGATTGGCTTCTGCCTGTCGATCCCGCTGTCCATCGCCAGGGTGTCGAAGAATCGATGGGTGCGCTGGCCAGTCCAGTTCTACACCTACCTGTTTCGCGGCACGCCGCTCTATATCCAGCTGCTGATCTGTTACACCGGCATCTACAGCATTGCGGCCGTTCGCGAGCAGCCGATGCTCGATGCGTTCTTTCGCGACGCGATGAACTGCACCATCCTGGCGTTCACCCTCAATACCTGCGCGTACACCACCGAAATCTTTGCCGGCTCGATCCGCAGCATGGCCCATGGGGAAGTCGAGGCGGCCAAAGCCTACGGTCTGACAGGCTGGAAACTGTATGCCTACGTGATCATGCCGTCGGTGCTGCGTCGGTCGCTGCCTTATTACAGCAACGAAGTGATCCTGATGCTGCACTCGACAACCGTGGCTTTCACGGCCACGGTGCCGGACATCCTCAAGGTCGCGCGTGATGCCAACTCGGCAACGTTCATGACGTTCCAGTCGTTCGGTATCGCGGCCATGATGTACCTCGCCGTAACCTTTATTCTGGTTGGCCTGTTCCGTCTGGCCGAGCGCCGCTGGCTGGCCTTTCTCGGCCCCGCTCACTAGCCCAAGGACGACCCGATGCATCACAACACCCACGATCTGCTGTCGCCGGTGCCGGGCACCGCGCGGCAGGTCCACAGTTTTCATTACGGCCCGAGCGACGGCGCCCGCAAGGTCTACATCCAGGCCTCGCTGCACGCCGATGAGCTGCCGGGCATGCTGGTCGCCTGGTATCTCAAGCAGCGGCTTGCCGAACTCGAAAACGCCGGCCGCTTGCGCGGCGAGATCGTCGTCGTTCCGGTGGCCAACCCCATCGGCCTGGAACAGATCCTGATGGACACTCCGCTGGGTCGTTACGACCTGGAAAGCGGAGAGAACTTCAATCGCTGGTTCGTCGATCTCGCACGCCAGGTCGGCGACGAAGTCGAACCACAGCTTTGTGCCGACGCCGAGGTCAATCAGACCCTGATTCGCGAACGCCTGCGTGCCGCGCTCGATGCGCAGGTCGCCAGTACCCAGTTGCGCTCGCTGCGCCTGACCCTGCAAAGGCTGGCCTGCGACGCCGACATGGTGCTGGACCTGCATTGTGACTTTGAATCGGTCGAGCACCTGTACACCACACCCGAGGCCTGGCCGAAGGTGGAACTGCTGTCGCGCTATCTGGGCGCGCAAGCGAGTCTGCTGGCGACAGATTCGGGTGGCCAGTCGTTCGACGAATGCTTCACGCTGGTCTGGTGGCAGCTGCAGCAGCGCTTTGCCGAGCGTTTCCCGATTCCGATGGGCAGCTTTTCGGTCACTGTCGAGCTGCGCGGTCAGGGTGACGTCAACCATGCACTGGCCAGCCGCGACTGTCAGGCGATCATCAGCTACCTGATCGACTTCGGCGTTATCGAAGGCGAGTCCGTGCCAGCGCCCGAACTTCTTTATCCCGCAACGCCGCTGGCCGGCGTGGAACCCGTCACCACGCCAGTCGGCGGGCTGCTGGTGTTCTGCGCCATGCCGGGCGAATACGTCGAGGCCGGGCAACTGATCGCCGAGGTCATCGACCCGATCAGCGATGCGGTCTCGCCTGTGCATGCCCGCAACGCCGGCCTGCTCTACGCCCGCTCGCTACGCCGGATGGCCACTGCTGGCATGGCCGTCGCCCATGTCGCAGGCACCGAGCCCTTCCGCAGCGGCTACTTACTTTCTCCTTGAGGACCTGCCATGTACAAACTGACCATCGACGGCCTGCATAAAAGCTATGGCGACAATGAGGTACTCAAGGGCGTGTCGCTCAAGGCCAGCAGCGGCGATGTGATCTGCCTGATCGGCGCCAGCGGCTCGGGCAAGAGTACGCTTTTGCGTTGCATCAACTTTCTGGAGCAACCCAACGACGGTGCGATGAGCCTGGATGGCCAGCAGGTGCGCATGGTCAGCGACAAGGATGGCATGCGCGTGGCGGACGCCGATGAGTTGCAGCGCATCCGCACTCGGCTGGCGATGGTGTTCCAGCATTTCAATCTATGGGCGCACATGACGGTTCTGGAAAACATCACCATGGCGCCGCGACGGGTGCTGGGCGTATCCAGGTCGGAAGCGGAAGCCCGGGCACGCAAGTATCTGGACAAGGTCGGTCTGCCGGAACGTGTCGCCGATCAATACCCGGCATTTCTGTCCGGTGGCCAGCAACAGCGAGTGGCAATCGCCCGCGCGCTGGCGATGGAACCGGAGATCATGCTGTTCGACGAACCCACCTCCGCGCTCGATCCCGAACTGGTCGGCGAAGTGCTGAAGGTCATTCAGGGGCTGGCGGAAGAAGGTCGCACCATGATTCTGGTGACCCACGAAATGGGCTTCGCCCGCAAGGTCGCCAATCAGGTAGTGTTCTTGCACAAAGGCCAGATCGAAGAAAGCGGTCACCCGGACGAAGTGCTCAACAACCCCAAGAGCGAGCGTTTGCAGCAATTTCTCAGCGGCAATCTGAAATAACCGCATGGAGTCCGCGCCCACATCCGTTAAAACTAACTCCTGCTCACCGCTGTCTCTGATTTAACCCCCTCAGAGCACGTTCAATTGCATGAGCAGACCTACCGATTTCGCTCAGCGATGGTTTTTGGCTAAAGGCTGGAAGCCGTTTCCTTTTCAGAAAGAAGTCTGGGCGGCGGTGAAGAAAGGAGAATCCGGCCTGCTGCACGCCAGCACCGGGTCGGGCAAGACTTACGCCGTGTGGTTCGCCGCGCTCAACCGCTTTGCACGCGCAAATGCGCCGGTTACCGAAGAAAAGCCGCGCAAACGCAAACCACCCGCCGCGCCGCTGGCCGTGATGTGGATCACGCCGATGCGCGCCTTGGCGGCAGATACCGCCCGAGCCCTCGAAGCTCCGCTGACTGATCTCGATATTCCCTGGACGGTCGGTCTGCGCACCGGCGACACGAGCAGCAGCGAGCGCGCTCGCCAAGGGCGCCGCCTGCCCTCGGCGCTGATTACAACGCCCGAGAGCCTGACACTGCTGCTGACCCGAGCCGACGCCGAGACTGCCCTGTCGACATTGAGAGTGGTCGTGGTAGATGAGTGGCACGAGCTGATCGGCAACAAGCGTGGCGTACAGCTGCAATTGGCACTGGCGCGACTGAGACGCTGGAATCCGGAACTGATTGTGTGGGGCATCTCGGCAACCCTGGGCAATCAGGTACATGCTCAGCAAGTCCTGCTTGGCGACAGCGGGGTAAGCGTACAAGGCAAGGTGATAAAGGACCTGACCGTCGACACGCTGTTACCGCCTTCCATCGAGCGGTTCCCCTGGGCCGGACACATGGGCCTGCGCATGTTGCCTCAAGTGGTCGCCGAAGTGGACAGCAGTGCAAGCTGCCTGGTGTTCACCAATACGCGCTCGCAATCGGAAATCTGGTATCAGGCGCTGCTGGAAGCCCGGCCTGACTGGGCTGGGCTCATCGCCCTGCACCACGGCTCGCTGGCCCGCGAGGTGCGCGACTGGGTGGAGCGCGCGCTCAAGGAAGGCCAGCTCAAAGCCGTGGTGTGCACGTCGAGCCTGGATCTGGGCGTCGACTTTCTGCCCGTCGAGCGCGTGCTGCAGATCGGCTCGCCCAAGGGCGTCGCGCGCCTGATGCAACGCGCGGGGCGCTCCGGCCATGCGCCGGGCCGGCCTTCCCGTGTGACGCTGGTGCCAACTCACAGCCTTGAACTGGTGGAAGCCGCTGCCGCCTGCACGGCAGTGGCGGCGCGGATGATCGAGCCGCGCGAATCGCCTTACCAGCCACTGGATGTGCTGGTGCAGCATCTGGTGAGCGTCGCACTGGGCGGCGGCTTCCTGCCCGACGAACTGCTGGCTGAGGTACGGACCGCCTGGGCCTATCGCGATCTCACCGATGAGCAGTGGCAATGGGCGCTGGCATTCGTGCGCAACGGCGGGCATTCGCTGACCGCCTATCCCGACTATCGCCGCGCCGAACCGGACGAGCACGGCGTGTGGCGCGTGCCCGATGCGCGTCTGGCCCGACGCCATCGGATGAGCGTCGGCACCATCGTCAGCGATGCGACCATCAATCTCAAATACTGGAAGAAAGGCGGCGGCGGAGGCTCGCTGGGCAGTGTCGAAGAAGGCTTCATCGCACGCCTGCGGCCCGGCGATGGATTTCTGTTCGCGGGTCGGGTGCTTGAATTGGTGCGTGTTGAAAACATGACCGCGTACGTGAAGCGTGCCACGGGCAAGAAGGCCGCCGTGCCGCGCTGGAATGGCGGACGCATGCCGTTATCCAGCGAGCTGGCCGAGGCCGTAGTGGAAAAATTCGACGCTGCTGCGCGGGGGGAATTCAAAAGCCCCGAGATGCAGGCTGTGCGGCCCTTGCTGGAAGTGCAGCAACACTGGTCCGGTTTGCCTCGACGTGACACGCTGCTGGCGGAAACCCTCAAGTCCCGCGAGGGCTGGCATCTGTTTCTGTACCCTTTCGCCGGCCGCCACGTCCATCTCGGTCTGGCGAGCCTGTTCGCCTGGCGGCTGAGCCGCGACACCCCGCTGACGTTCTCGATTGCGGTCAACGATTACGGTCTTGAACTGTTGAGCGCCAGCGAAGTGGATTGGGTGAAAGCGTTGGATGCCGGGCTGTTCAGCGCCGGGGATCTGATGCAAGACATCATTGCCAGCCTCAACGCCGGGGAACTGGCCCTGCGACGGTTCAGGGAAATCGCCCGGATTTCCGGACTGGTGTTTTCCGGCTATCCCGGCGCTTCCAAGAGCAATCGGCAGATCCAGGCATCCAGCGGGCTTTTCTTTGAGGTCTTCAAGCGTTACGACGCGGGCAATATGCTGCTGACCCAGGCTGAAGAAGAAGTGCTGCGCCAGGAACTGGACCTGGTGCGCCTCGAATACACACTTGAACAGATCAACAATCGGACTCTGGATATGCATGTCATCAAACGCGCCACGCCGCTGGCGTTTCCTCTGCTGGTCGAGCGTTTCCGCGAGAGCCTGAGCTCGGAAAAACTCGCCGACCGGATCGCGCGCATGGTCCGCGATCTGGAGAAAGCGGCCGGGCCGGAGGTCGAGCATTGAGCCCCCACCAGACCGTCACGCTTGCGGGAACCGAACTCTGGCTACTGGCCGACAGGGCGATCTACTATCCCGAACACCATGCATTGCTGATCGCCGATGCGCACTTCGGCAAGGCGGCGGCTTATCGCAGACTGGGCCAACCGGTGCCGCACGGCACGACCCAGGTCAATCTGCAGCGGCTGGACCGGTTGCTCGCTGAATACCCCGTCGACCGGCTGATCTTTCTTGGCGATTTTCTCCACGCACCCGAGTCCCACGCCAGGCTTACTCTGGAAGCGCTTGAGCAATGGCGCGCCAAGCATGCGCAGCTGCACATCACGTTGATCCGCGGCAACCATGACAAACGCGCAGGCGATCCGCCTGCGAATCTGGGCATCGAGGTGGTCGAAGAGCCACTGATCATCGGGCCTTTTGCGCTGCAGCACGAGCCAGACGCTCATCCTTCGCTGCACGTGCTGGCGGGGCACATTCACCCGGTCTACCGGCTGCGGGGGCGCGGCAGACAGAGCTTGCGGCTGGCGTGTTTCTATCTGGGCGAGCGGGTCAGCCTAATGCCTGCATTCGGAGAATTCACCGGCGGATTTGCAATCAGACCTGAGCCAGAGAGCCGAATATTCGTCACAGGCGACGGGGCTGTATGGGCTGTGTGCTGAGTGGATTATCGCCAAGGCTGAAACGCTTCATCCGGCCACGTTCACCGCAAGCGACTGTGGGAGGAGCTTGCTCGCGAAAAAGCGTCAGGCACGCACTAACGCGTTGCCATGTCGAAGTCATCGCAAGCAAGCTCCCCCAAAGGGGATGCTGTGAACTGGCAGGATTGGGCCGTCTACCGGGCTGTGAATTCAGGCGACAGGCGAAGGTGGCGGCTCGTCGGGGATCGTAGGCTCACCCGGTTCGGTTGGCTGCTGGAAAGGGGTGTCTGGATCCGGCTGGCCCGGGATACCACCGCCGACCATATTGAGCTGCGGATTCCAATGCGAGTGGGCAAGCAATGACCACGCCAGCAGTCCGATCTCATTGGGCGGAGGAGACGATTCCCGGTCAGATGTTTTGTAGTCTGTCTTCATAGGGCACTCCCGATCAGCAGCCCCGCACACGGAAGGTGTGCGAGGACATGTCAACCAATAGAGTGTTTAAAAGAGCATTAATTCAATTTGCGACCGAATGAAACCGCAAATCAGGTACGTGGCAGAGTGACGCCGCGCTGGCCCTGATACTTGCCGCCACGGTCCTTGTACGAGACCTCGCACTCTTCGTCCGACTCCAGAAACAGCATCTGGGCAACGCCTTCGTTGGCGTAGATCTTGGCCGGCAGCGTCGTGGTATTGGAGAACTCCAGCGTCACGTGCCCTTCCCACTCAGGTTCCAGCGGAGTGACGTTGACGATGATTCCGCACCGCGCGTATGTGCTCTTGCCCAGACAAATGGTCAGCACATTGCGCGGGATCCGGAAATACTCGACCGTCCGTGCCAGGGCGAAGGAGTTGGGTGGAATGATGCACACGTCGCTCTTGATATCGACGAAGCTTTTTTCGTCGAAATTTTTCGGATCGACGGTGGCGGAGTTGATGTTGGTGAACACCTTGAACTCGTCGGCGCACCGTACGTCGTAGCCGTAGCTGGAGACGCCGAAGGAGATCACCCGGTCGGCGCCTTCGCCACGCACCTGACGCTCGACGAAGGGCTCGATCATGCCGTGCTCTTGCGCCATGCGGCGAATCCACTTGTCCGATTTGATGCTCATGGCGTTGTCCTGAATAGCGAGGTGAAGAAAGATGACCGGCATCTTACCGGGCCGTGGCCTCCGGTTCAAAGGCCACGCAGTGCCAGCGCAGTGCCATCAGCAACAGATTCAACGGGTATGGAAATAATCATCTAAAGACCATTGGCACGTTCAACAAAAAGGGTTAAGGTGGCATCACTGTGTTGCTTGTGTCACTGAGAATCTCTACACGATGTTGAATTTCGATCCAACCATCTCCATGAATTTTCCAGCTCTTTGCACTCAGTCTCGGCCAGGGCTCTTCCTGAGTCGCAGTTAACTTTGTCCAAGGAGATACATCATGTCCAATCGCCAAACTGGTACCGTTAAGTGGTTCAACGATGAAAAAGGCTTCGGCTTCATCACTCCACAATCCGGTGACGACCTGTTCGTGCACTTCAAAGCTATCCAGTCCGACGGCTTCAAGAGCCTGAAAGAAGGCCAGCAGGTTTCTTTCATCGCTACCCGCGGTCAGAAAGGCATGCAGGCTGAGGAAGTTCAAGTTATCTAACTTGTACTGATCGCTTGAAAGACCCCGCCCTCAAAAGCGGGGTTTTTTATTGCCTGCGAAAAACTGCTTGAGCCCCGTGGGAGAGAGCTCGCTCGCGACGACGCCGGCATGGCGTTGCACAGCGTGGCAGTCGTCAACGCCCTCGCGGACAAGCGGACCGCCGCCCGGTCCGCCCCCCAACGGTGAGCCGCAGGTCAGTCGTCACTTACCGAAATGGTCGGCATCGGCTGGCTCGCAGCTTCCTGCAGTACGATCCGGGCGCCTACATGGCGCGCCAGTTCCTGATACACCATGGCGATCTGACTTTCAGGCTCGGCAATGGCCGTTGGCCGGCCACCATCCGCCTGTTCGCGGATCAGCATCGATAACGGCAGCGACGCCAGCAGCTCGACGCCGTACTGCGAAGCCAGCTTTTCTCCCCCGCCCTCTCCGAACAGATGCTCGGCATGCCCGCAGTTGGAGCAGATGTGAACCGCCATGTTCTCAACCACGCCCAGCACCGGAATGTTGACCTTACGGAACATCTCGACGCCTTTCTTCGCGTCTAGTAGCGCCAGGTCCTGCGGAGTCGTGACGATCACCGCGCCTGCCACCGGAACCTTCTGCGCAAGCGTCAGCTGAATATCGCCGGTACCAGGCGGCATATCAATGACCAGATAATCCAGGTCATTCCACGCGGTCTGCGTCACGAGTTGCAACAGCGCGCCTGAGACCATCGGGCCGCGCCAGACCATCGGCGTGTTGTCGTCGGTGAGGAATGCCATGGACATGACCTCAATGCCATGCGCTTCGATTGGCACGAACCACTTCTGATCCTTGATCTTCGGCCGCGTCCCCTCGGCAATACCAAACATCACGCCCTGACTCGGGCCATAGATATCAGCATCGAGGATGCCGACCCGCGCACCTTCGCGCGACAGTGCCAGCGCCAGATTGGCCGCCGTGGTGGACTTGCCCACCCCGCCCTTGCCGGAGGCAACCGCCACGATGTTCTTCACATTGGCGAGCCCGGGTATCTGCCCCTGAGCCTTGTGCGCCTGAATCACCGTGGCGATGTCGACACGCGCCGCCGTCACGCCATCCAGACCTTCGATGGCCGTTTTCAGCACCTGGGCCAGACCGTTCTTGAACAGCGCAGCGGCGTAGCCAAGCTCGATCTGTACGTGGACCTGGCCGCCCTGAATATCGATGGCCCGCACGCAACCGGCGCTGACCGGGTCCTGATTCATATAGGGGTCGGTGTACTGGCGAAGAATATTCTCCACCGTTGCGCGACTGACTGCGCTCATGGCTGGCTCCGAAAAGACTGACTGAAACAGGCGGCTATCCTAACCGTTCTGGCGGGCGGCGACATGCTTTCGCCGCGCATTCCGGACCAATCCCACATCGCGGCAAGGTGAAAAAAATTCCTCAGGCCTTTATAGTGGCCGACCTCCGTTTCACTTCAAGTAGCCGAGCCCATGTCCGAGCCACGTCAGATTCTCGTTACCAGCGCCCTTCCCTATGCCAACGGTTCCATCCACCTTGGCCACATGCTCGAGTATATCCAGACCGACATGTGGGTGCGGTACCAGAAACATCGCGGCAACCAGTGCACCTACGTCTGCGCGGACGATGCCCACGGCTCGGCGATCATGCTGCGCGCCGAGCGCGAAGGCATCACGCCCGAGCAACTGATCGACAACGTGAAGGCCGAGCACAGCGCCGACTTCGCGGACTTCCTGGTGGACTTCGACAATTTCCATTCGACCCATTCGGACGAAAACCGCGAACTGTCGAGCATGATCTACAAGCGGCTGCGCGATGCCGGGCATATTGCTACCCGCTCGATCACCCAGTACTTCGACCCGGAAAAGAAAATGTTCCTGGCCGACCGTTTCATCAAGGGCACATGCCCGAAGTGCGGCACCGAGGATCAATACGGCGACAACTGTGAGAAATGTGGCGCCACCTACGCGCCAACCGATCTGAAGGATCCGAAGTCGGCTATCTCCGGCGCAACGCCGGTCCTGAAGGATTCCAAGCATTTCTTCTTCGACCTGCCCGCGTTCGACACCATGCTCAAGAGCTGGACCCGCAGCGGCGCCTTGCAGGACGCGGTCGCCAACAAGCTTGCCGAGTGGCTGGACACCGGCCTGCAGCAGTGGGACATCTCTCGCGACGCGCCGTACTTCGGTTTCGAGATCCCTGACGAGCCGGGCAAGTACTTTTATGTCTGGCTGGACGCCCCCATCGGCTACATGGCCAGCTTCAAGAACCTCTGCGCGCGCCGCCCGGATCTGGACTTTGACGCCTACTGGGCCAAAGACTCGACGACCGAGCTGTATCACTTCATCGGCAAGGACATCGTGAATTTCCACGCGCTGTTCTGGCCGGCGATGCTTGAGGGCGCCGGGCTTCGCAAGCCTACCGCCGTCAACGTTCATGGCTATATCACCGTCAACGGCCAGAAGATGTCCAAGTCGCGCGGCACCTTCATCAAGGCGCGCACCTACCTTGAGCATCTGTCGCCGGAATACCTGCGTTATTACTATGCCTCGAAACTGGGCCGCGGCGTCGACGACCTGGATCTCAACCTCGAAGACTTCGTGCAGAAGGTCAACTCTGACCTGGTCGGCAAGGTCGTGAATATCGCCAGCCGTTGCGCCGGTTTCATTCACAAGGGCAACGCCGGCGTGATGGTCGACACCAATGCCGCGCCGGAGCTGACCGACGCGTTCCTGGCCGCCGCACCGAGCATTGCCGAAGCCTACGAAGCGCGTGACTTCTCACGAGCCATGCGCGAAACCATGGCGCTGGCTGATCGCGCAAATGCGTTCATCGCTGACAAGGCACCGTGGGCGCTGGCCAAGCAAGAGGGCAAGCAGGACGAAGTGCAGGCGGTTTGCGCTCTGGGCGTCAACCTGTTCCGTCAACTGGTAATTTTCCTCAAGCCGGTATTGCCCGCCCTCGCCGCCGACGCCGAGAAATTCCTCAACGTCGCGCCTCTGACGTGGGACGACCACAAGACCCTGCTGACCAACCACACGCTGAATCCGTTCTCGGCGCTGATGACGCGCATTGATCCAGCGAAAGTCGAAGCCATGACCGCCGCTTCCAAAGAGGACCTGGTCGACACGAACGCCGAGGCCGCGCCCAAGGGCAATGGTGAACTGACCAAGGACCCGCTCAGCGCGGAGATCGACTTCGACACCTTTGCCGCGGTCGACCTGCGTGTCGCCCTGATTCTCAAGGCCGAACACGTCGAGGGCGCGGACAAGCTGCTGCGTTTGACTCTGGATATCGGAGATGAGCAGCGCAACGTGTTCTCCGGCATCAAGAGCGCCTACCCTGACCCGGCGGCGCTGGAAGGCCGGCTGACGATGATGATTGCCAACCTCAAGCCACGGAAGATGCGTTTCGGCATCTCCGAAGGCATGGTGATGGCCGCCGGCCCTGGCGGAGAGGAGATCTATCTCCTGAGCCCGGACAGCGGTGCTAAGCCTGGCCAACGCATCAAGTAATGACGACAAGGCCCGGAGCATCCTGAGGATGCTTGCGGGCCTTTGTCCGTCCGCCGCTTCCTGCGTCTACGCTTCACTCAGGAATTCAGAGCACCACCCGCCTGTTCGCCCTGCGACACGACCATGACTGACGCTGCTCCCTACACTCTGCCTGGCGCCACGCCTACTGACCTGATTGAGCGTATCGATGCGCTGCTGCCGCAGACCCAGTGCGGAAAATGCGGCCATCCCGGCTGCCGGCCTTACGCGCAGGGCATCGCTGCCGGCGAGCCGATCAGTCGATGCCCACCCGGTGGCCAGGAAACTATCGTGCAACTTGCGCAGTTGCTTGGTACCCCGATTCTGCCTCTGGACACCGAACGTGGTTCGGCGCCCGCGCAGATCGCCTACATTCGCGAGGCCGAGTGCATCGGCTGCACCAAGTGCATTCAGGCGTGCCCGGTCGACGCCATAGTCGGCGCGGCGAAGCTGATGCATACCGTTCTGATCGATGAATGCACCGGCTGCGACCTGTGCGTCGCGCCCTGCCCGGTGGATTGCATAGAGATGCGTCCGCTGCCTCGTTCCGGGGTCACGCCGATCGTAGGCGGTCTGGCCAGCACAGCCGAACAACATCGAGCTCGATCCCGAAAGCGCCAGCACGCTCGCCAACGCTTCGAGGCCCGCACCGTGAGGCTCCGGCGAGAGCTGGAGCAGCGTACGTCCGCAAGGGCGACACGTCAGCCCACCGGCGTGCAGGCCGGTGCTGGTATGCCTGGCAACGCGTCAACGCCAGGCGTGCCGACCGAAAGAGCCGCAGGTGACGAGGCGCTGAAGAAGGCCCGCATTGCTGTCGCCATGAGCCGCGCCCAGCTTCACAAGTCGCTGAAGGCATTCGGTCACCCTCCGGTGGCGGAACAGGCTGCACAACTGGTGGAACTGCAAAAGGCATTCGAAGCCACGGAACGTGAACTCGAACGACTCATGTGCGCCGCAGCGACAACTACCGCTCCGCTCCGTGACACGCCAATGGTCGACAACGGTGCCGTCAAACGGGCAAAGATTCAGCTCGCCATGGCCCGCGCGGCCTACAGCAAGGCCTGCGCGGCACCGTCATCGGCAGACGAGCAAGACGCTTTGCGCGCTGCCATGCATCAGGCAGAGTGCGCTCTGCAACAGGCGGAAAGTTAGAAACCGCCACCGCTGGTGCCCCACCATCGAGCTATTCGAGGACACGCTTTACTCATGAACGCTGCCAAACGTCTGGAAATCTTTCGCAGGCTGCACGAGGACAACCCCGACCCCAAGACCGAGCTGGCATACACGACGCCGTTCGAGCTGCTCATCGCCGTGATTCTCTCCGCTCAGGCCACAGATGTCGGCGTAAACAAGGCCACCGCTCGGCTGTATCCGGTCGCCAATACGCCGCAAGCCATTTACGAATTGGGCGTCGAAGGCTTGTCCGAGTACATCCGCACCATCGGCCTGTACAACAGCAAAGCGAAGAACGTGATCGAAACCTGTCGACTGCTGCTGGAGCGGCACGGCGGCGAAGTCCCGCAGACTCGCGAGGCGTTGGAAGCTCTGCCGGGGGTCGGACGCAAAACCGCCAATGTCGTTCTCAACACCGCGTTCCGACAGGTAGCGATGGCCGTCGACACCCACATCTTTCGGGTCAGCAATCGCACCAACATTGCGCCCGGTAAAAACGTGCTCGAAGTTGAAAGGCAATTGATGAAATTCGTCCCCAAGGACTACCTGTTGGACGCGCATCACTGGCTCATTCTTCATGGCCGTTACGTATGTCAGGCCCGCAAACCTCGCTGCGGAAGCTGCCGTATCGAAGACCTTTGCGAGTACAAGCACAAGACTTCGGATGATTGATCGGTAGGCCGTTACGGGGCGAATCGATTGAAAAAATCTTTTTTACCCGCTCCGAGAATGTCGCTATAAGGTGCGCCAATGATAGTCAAGCCTGGAGTCGACTTGATGAGCACTGGCAAAGAGCAATTGGACGTTGATGACGAGTTTATCGCTGTCGAAGCTGACGACAGTGAGCAGGTGGCTGTCGAGCCTGCGAAGACCAATCTCAGCAAGCGACGCACCATCGACAATCTGCTTGAAGAGCGTCGCCTGCAAAAACAGCTGGCCGACTACGACTTCGACCTCTAGCGATTCGGAGCCCACCAGGACCGCCAACGTCCGCCCCGCGTTTTGAAAGCCTCCCCGCCCGAGAGGCTTTGACCTGGCCGCCTGCCAACCTGAAAACTACCCCGCGGGGCTCACACAAGTCCGTTACGTTGGGCGAGCTCGATCAGGTCCACCAGGGAATGCGCGTTAAGCTTGAGCAGGAGGCGGGTTTTGTAAGTGCTGACCGTTTTGTTGCTGAGAAACATGCTATCCGCGATTTCCTTGTTCGTCTTGCCCCGGGCAAGCTGCTGCAGCACCATCATTTCACGGCCGGACAGGCGGTCCACCATGTCCGCTTCGCTGGCGTTCCCCATGCTCGAACGGACAGTGTGCAGCGCCTGGTTGGGGAAGTAGCTGTAGCCAGACAGAACCGCCTTGATCGCACTCAACAGCTCGGTAAGGTCCTGCTGCTTGCAAACATAACCGGCGGCTCCCGCCTGCATGCAGCGCATCGAAAAATGACCGGGAGCCTGGGACGTCAGAATCAGGATCTTGAACGGCAACGTCATGGCTGACAGACGTGCGATGACCTCCAGACCATCGAGTTTGGGAATGCCGATGTCTAGAATGACAATGTCGGGCAAGTGCTCACGAGCAAGTTGCAAAGCGTCTACACCGTTGTCGGTCTCCGCAATGACTTCGTAGCCATGACGCTCCATCAGCATGCGTACAGCAAGGCGAATGACGGGATGATCATCCACGATCAGCACTTTATTCATGGGGCAGTCCAGTTTCGATATTCGAATTTTCAGAGTCGGCACAATAACTTAGTCGTTTAGTGCTTTGCATGACGCTCACCCCTTCGGACACACAGCCAAAGACCGTTCCCACAAACAGAGCAGAAATCTCCTACAAAACTAGACACGAACGAACTGTTTTCCATGATTATCACAAGCTTCCCTTTAGGATACTGCTGAAGTTTGTGCCATCCACCCTCGCGCACTTGAAAACCACGACGGGTCAGACAGCGACTGCACCGAGACCGGCACTTACCTTATTCATTCCCAGCTGGCCGTTCACGGCCTGTCAGATACAAAAACTTATAATGAAACAGCTGCGCCGCCAGCCTCAGACCCTCCTCCTGCTGTGAGCACGCCATGCCCGGAAACCAAGGACTCCGGCCGAATCGACGAGGCGGAATGGCTGTGGATCCATGCCCCAGAATAAGCGCATTCGAAAAATGTGCCATTGCCCAAGGAACATAAATTATTGCTGAGGATCGATGCCTCTCCCGCAGCAATACGCCGCCCCCGCGTTGAAAACTACACATTCCCAAGTATTAAATTCATACAAATATGTATTTAGGGACCTTTCCTACATAACAAACAGATATTTCTTACAATAATCGAGATTCTCAGCATGCCCGGACTCACCCGACCCAATATTTCCTTCCAAAAGGACGGAGCTGTCAGCTTCCGGATATACAGCTCGGTATTCCGCCACGACCTCACGCGAACGCCTATCGGAGCCTCCACGTAGAAGGCCTGAGAGCCTCTGATTTAACTTTTAGCTCATTCGACCTGTAGCTAATACGATATTACGGTTCGAATCCATACCTGACAGGGCAAACAGGAAAAGTACTACAGAACTAACAGACGATGAAAACAGCCACGTAAGACGACACCAATTCAGCCATCCGAATTGATGTTTCCAGCCACTTTTTCACTTGCAAATTCTATTACCAGTCGTTACTTTTTTGAGAAGGGCTCGTTAGTTCCTTCCAATTAACAGTGCACAACTAGAGAAAAACAACTTTCCTCTGTATGGCATTTCCATGAGCCGAACGATATTTAATATAGGGACTCGTTTTATCGAGACATCCGAAAGGATTCGGACAACATGAACATGGCCAACCGCGTACGTTCACCTCAGCGCAGTTTGACTTGGGCTGTGATTACGCCCTGGTAGTGGCCATGTGTATAACCATGTTCAAAAAGGGACATACCATGAACAACAAGTCATCTTATCCAAAATCCGAAGACTCGACTGCTTTCGATCTGTCTGCGGCGGTGGAAGATTTTGTCTCTCAAGGAGGAGTCATTTCCGTAATCCCCCAAGGCGGCACAGCGGAAATGCCTGCCCCGTATGGCGTACAGGAAACCAGCCCTCAAGAGCTTGAAGCCGAAAAAACCAGCAAGCTGGAATTACTGAAAGGACTGGTCGCCAAGGGCGCAGGCGTATCCGCCCTCCAGTATTCCCTGAGAATGAACAAGAAGGAGATTCGTCAGCTTGCGACCGACAACGGGGTAAAAATCAGCTACAGCCGCCCCGTCAAAATCATACGCAAGCAGGTACTGCCCGAGACCAGTGATGTAGACGACGTCGTCGCCGGGCACGCCATGCATTACTCCTCCCTGGGCTACACGGTTCCGGAAATAGCGCAGGTCATGGACCTGAGCGTCCGGCAGGTATGGGACATCGGCAAGGCATACCGCTTCCAGTTCCGTCAGAACAGGGAACCGGATCAATCCTGAGTTCGCACCCCCGATCACATGCCCTGCGCGGCGATGCTGTGTCGCGTCACCGTCCAGGGCATTACGAGGCTCGCCTCACACGCACATGGAAACAGCAGCATGAAATACCTCCCTCGTACCATCAACCCTATCAGCGTGATCGTCATATTTGCTGGCCTTTCGGAAGCATCGGCCACAGGCGTGCTGCCTTATCTGGATGCCGATACCCGGCGGATCTATATCTGGTTCCTCATCGCCTTTCCCTCGGCCCTGGTGCTGATGTTCTTCCTGACATTGAACTTCAACCATAAAGCTCTTTATGGACGGTCAAATTGTTCGAGCATGCAACACGTTATAGCCACTGGCGATCGCAAGCTGCAAGCCACGCGCAACCCGAAACTTTGCGATATCTGCTCCTGTGAAGTTTCATTGCAGGGCAAAAAGACGCCTGACGCTCCGCAACAGCCCTTACAAATTGTAGGAAGTAGCGACTAGCAACTGGGATTAATCTAGCAGAACGGTAAGAAACCCAACACTTCCGCATAAACCATTGAAAACATTGGCGTGTAACTCTGCAGCGTTATTTATGCATTCCAGAATGCACCATCACGCTTGGCGAAATCCGGACTAACATTTCCATAGCCGTTAAAATCGCAAGGAGCAAATGATGCTGGAAGTATATCGCTACCGTGTTGCACAACAGACCAAAGACTCGCTGACCAACCAATGGAATGATCATGTCCAAGTTAAAGGAATTTCGCGAAATCGAACGCGCCCTGGCGGCGTATCAGGAAAGACTGAAGGCTCTGGAGGGCAATGAACAACTTACGAAACATCTGGAATTCGAACGAAAGCTCAGTGCATTGATGAAACGCTACAGCATGGGTATCGCCGATCTGGTGGACTTCCTGAACTTGCCGCTGAAGCACGCTGGCCTCCGCGTGCAGGAACGGTCTCCGCTTTACGGGAAGTCTGGCCGGCAAGCGCGAAGGAGCAGGAAGGTCCCGCGTTGAACCGACAGCGGCAGGCTCTGCCGAGAATTCGAATGCAGCCCGACAGGGCTGCATTCTCACGCGGGTTGTATCAGAAGAATTTGCGGCCCTTGTTCGCGGCGATGCGCATGCGCAAGGCGTTGAGCTTGATAAAGCCGGCTGCATCCGCCTGGTTGTAAGCGCCGCCGTCCTCTTCGAAGGTCGCGATGTTCGCATCGAACAGCGACTCTTCGGACTTGCGACCGGTGACGATCACGTTGCCCTTGTACAGCTTCAGGCGCACGACGCCGTTCACATGCACCTGGGAAGCATCGATCATCTGCTGCAGCATCAGGCGCTCCGGGCTCCACCAGTAACCGGTGTAGATGAGGCTGGCATACTTGACCATCAGCTCATCCTTGAGGTGAGCGACTTCGCGATCCAGGGTGATCGACTCGATGGCGCGGTGGGCGCGCAACATGATGGTGCCACCCGGGGTTTCGTAGCAGCCACGGGACTTCATGCCCACGTAACGGTTTTCCACGATGTCCAGACGGCCGATACCGTTCTCGCCGCCAATACGGTTCAGCGTCGCGAGCACGGTGGCTGGCGTCATCTCTACGCCGTCCAGGGCGACGATGTCACCGTTACGGTAAGTCAGCTCAAGGTAAGTAGGAACGTTGGGCGCGTCCTCGGGGGACTTGGTCCAGCGCCACATGTCTTCCTCGTGCTCGGTCCAGGTGTCTTCCAGCACGCCGCCTTCATAGGAGATGTGCAGCAGGTTGGCATCCATGGAGTACGGGGATTTCTTCTTGCCGTGACGCTCGATCGGGATCGCGTGCTTTTCAGCGTAATCCATCAGTTTCTCGCGCGACAGCAGGTCCCACTCACGCCATGGCGCGATGACTTTGACGCCGGGCTTGAGTGCATAGGCGCCGAGCTCGAAACGAACCTGGTCGTTACCTTTGCCGGTTGCGCCGTGGGAGATGGCGTCGGCGCCGGTCTCGTTGGCGATTTCGATCAGGCGCTTGGCGATCAGCGGACGAGCGATGGACGTACCCAGCAGGTACTCGCCTTCGTAGACGGTGTTGGCACGGAACATCGGAAACACGAAATCGCGCACGAATTCTTCGCGCAGATCATCGATGTAGATTTCCTTGACGCCCATGGCCTGAGCCTTGGCACGCGCCGGCTCGACCTCTTCGCCCTGACCCAGGTCAGCGGTAAAGGTCACTACTTCGCAGTTGTACGTATCTTGCAGCCATTTGAGGATTACCGAAGTATCCAGGCCACCGGAATACGCGAGAACTACCTTGTTTACGTCCGCCATGCCATCACTCCACCGGGTTGTACGGAAAACCAGCGATTCTACCGTTCAAACCAGTAAATTTACAGGGGCGCGACAGCTTCTGACGACGAGGCGACAATAATCTACGCCTCGCGGTACCAGGAAATCAGGACGTGGCGGCGGCAGTTGCCGATGAAGCGACCGGAACAGGGCGCTCTTCAGGTGCGACGCGGTCAAGGTGCACGTTCACGCGGCGGTTGCGCGCGCGGTTGGCATTGTTGGTATTGGGTGCCAACGGGTAACGCTCGCCGTGAAAGCGCAGCGTGATCTGTTGCTCGGGGATGCCTTGGGCCTTGAAGTAATCCATGACCGCCAGAGCGCGACGACGCGACAGGTCACGGTTGGTCAGCCTGTTGCCGCTGTTATCGGAATGGCCGTCCAGCTCGATATGGTTGACCGTCGGGTCTGCCTTCAGATACGCGATCATGGTGTCCAGTCTGGCCTTGGCCTTGGCATCCAGCTCGATTCCGCCGCCGGGGAAGCCGACCTCCGACTGTTTGACCTGATCGAAATTCATCGGCAGCAGCTTGGCGGTGCATAGCTGGTAATCAGCCAGCGCCTTGCTGAATTTGACCGGCAGCAACCGTACTTCCATGGTGCCGCCGTCGCGGGAATAGTGACGGATGAGCGGGCTGCGACCTTCCATCAGGCCATTGATCAACCTTGCGGCCTGCGCCTGGGAAGTATTGAACGGTACATCCCCGTTACTGACACGAACCGAACCCAGGTTGATATCGCCGCGTCCCGGCTGCCAAGGTGCAGCGGCCGCCAGTAGCGTCGCCGAACCGCTGCCCAATGTTGCGTAGGAAGCCTTGAGCCGAAACGTCGCCTGCTCACCCGCGCGGCGCACGAACTCGCCTGCGCCGAAGTCGGTGATTGGCTGCGACAGCCGACATTCGAACTGATCCCCTTCGACCTTCCACTCAATGCTCTCCAGACGGGTCTGGAAACTGATCGCCATGGCCGGAAGGCTGGCGAACACGCTGAGCAGGGCTATATATAGCTGGCGCACGGGAGGCTCCAATGAAAAATGAACGGCGAAACAAAAGTTGCTTCCTACATGGAGCTATCGGTTACTTCCTACAAAACTTGATAGCGAGTGCCTGAGAGAGTCTTTTCCGGTAGCATTCCCAGCAGTTTGACCCGCCTGGAATCCCCAATGTCTGACCGCCTGACCCTTCTGCGTCCCGACGACTGGCACATTCACCTCCGTGATGGAGCTGTCTTGGCCAATACCGTTGCCGACGTGGCGCGCACCTTTGGCCGCGCCATTATCATGCCTAACCTGGTGCCGCCTGTACGTAACGCGCTGCAGGCCGATGCCTATCGCCAGCGCATCCTGGCCGCGCGACCGGCAGGCAGCCGGTTCGAGCCGCTGATGGTGCTCTACCTGACCGACCAGACGACTGCGGACGACATACGTACTGCAAAAGCCAGCGGCTTCGTGCACGCGGCCAAGTTGTACCCGGCCGGCGCCACGACCAACTCCGATTCCGGTGTCACCAGCATCGACAAGATATTTCCGGCGCTTGAAGCCATGGCCGAAGTCGGCATGCTGCTGCTGGTGCACGGTGAAGTCACTCGCGGCGAAATCGATGTCTTCGACCGCGAGAAGGTTTTCATCGACGAGCATCTGCGTCGCGTAGTCGAGCGTTTTCCGACGCTCAAGGTGGTGTTCGAACACATCACGACCGGCGAGGCCGTGCAGTTCGTCAACGAAGCTTCCGCCAACGTCGCGGCGACCATCACTGCTCACCACCTGCTTTATAACCGCAACCACATGCTGGTTGGCGGAATTCGTCCGCATTTCTACTGCTTGCCGATTCTCAAGCGCAACACGCATCAAGTTGCGCTGCTCGATGCCGCCACCAGCGGTAGCGGCAAGTTCTTCCTGGGGACCGACTCGGCGCCACACGCTCAGCACGCCAAGGAAAACGCCTGCGGCTGCGCGGGTTGCTACACCGCCTATGCGGCGATCGAGCTGTACGCCGAGGCGTTCGAGCAACGCAATGCGCTGGATAAACTGGAGGGTTTCGCCAGCCTGCACGGCCCGGCGTTCTACGGCCTGCCGGTCAATCAGGACCGTATCACGCTGGTTCGTGAAGAATGGACTGCCCCTGCCAGCCTGCCCTTTGGCGAGCTGACCGTAATCCCGCTGCGCGCCGGTGAAAAACTGCGCTGGCGTCTGCTGGAGGAACACGCGTGAGTGAAGATCATTTCGACGACGAACAGGACGGTCAGGGTGGTGGCGGCTCTCGCCATCCAATGGCCGCTCGCTTTCGCGGCTACCTGCCAGTGGTCGTCGATGTAGAAACAGGTGGTTTCAACTCGGCGACCGACGCGCTGCTGGAAATCGCGGCAGTGACTATCGGCATGGACGAGAAGGGTTTCGTCTTTCCTGAACACACCTATTTCTTCCGGGTCGAGCCGTTCGAGGGTGCCAACGTCGAGCCGGCCGCGCTGGAGTTCACCGGGATCAAGCTCGATCATCCTCTGCGCATGGCGGTCAGCGAAGAAACCGCCCTGACCGACATCTTCCGTGGTGTCCGCAAGGCGCTCAAGGCCAATGGCTGCAAGCGCGCCGTGCTGGTGGGCCACAACGCCAGTTTCGACCTGGGTTTCCTCAATGCCGCCGTCGCGCGGATGGACATGAAGCGCAACCCGTTTCATCCGTTCTCCAGCTTCGACACCGCTACCCTCGCCGGCCTTGCCTATGGCCAGACCGTGCTGGCCAAAGCGTGCCAGGCGGCAGGTATCGACTTTGACGGACGTGAGGCGCACTCCGCGCGCTATGACACAGAAAAAACCGCCGAACTGTTCTGCGGCATCGTCAACCGCTGGAAAGAAATGGGTGGCTGGGACGATTACGACGATTGATTCCCACGCGTGTCCTGAAACCGGCCTTGTGCCGGTTTTTTTTGTCCGCCAGCCGAGCGGAGCCACCGACCGCTCATCGGACCTTGCCAAAGTGAAGCCAGAACAGTTTTGACAAGCATTCTCATTAACATTAAGCTCCCCGACACCAAGCAACTACCAGCGACGGTCCCCAACCTATGTATGTTTGCCTCTGCCAAGGTGTTACCGACGGTCAAATCCGGGATGCAATTCTGGAAGGCTGCTGCAGTTATCGCGAAGTTCGTCAGACGTTGGGTGTAGCCAGTAAATGTGGGAAATGTGCCTGCCTGGCCAAGGAAGTGGTGCGAGATACGCTCACCGAATTGCAGAGCAGTCATGCGGCGCTGGCCTATCCAGCAGAATTTTCAGCGGCTTGATTGCGCCCTTTTTCAAGAACCGGACCTGGTGTCCGGTTTTTTTATGTCTGTAATTCAAGCGCTTAGCGTCAAGATGCGGAACTCAAACATTCTTATTCCTATTTAATTTCACTTATTATTCAATAACTTAGGTTTGACAGGCTTTTAAGGGCGGCTCAAACTCGCTCTTCATCTACACAAGCCATTGGCAGGACCCCGATCATGAAAGGCGACATTACAGTCATCCAGCATCTCAACAAGATCCTCGGAAACGAGCTGGTCGCGATCAATCAGTACTTTCTGCATGCACGCATGTACGAGGATTGGGGCCTGAAAAAACTCGGCGCTCATGAATACCATGAGTCCATCGACGAGATGAAACACGCCGACAAACTCATCAAGCGCATTCTGTTCCTGGAAGGCCTGCCGAACCTGCAGGACCTTGGCAAGATCCTGATCGGCGAGCACACCAAGGAAATGCTGGAGTGCGACCTCAAGATCGAACAGAAAGGCCTCGCCGATCTGAAAGCCGCGATTGCCTATTTTGAAACCGTGGGTGATTTCGGTAGCCGTGAGCTGCTGGAAGACATTCTGGAATCCGAAGAAGAGCACATCGACTGGCTTGAAACCCAGCTTGGCCTGATCGACAAGATCGGCATCGAGAACTACCTGCAGTCACAAATGGGCGAGTAATCCGGCCCGTTTGACGACCATGAAAAAGCCCCGCCTCTTTCGAGAGCGGGGCTTTTTCATAGCTGTGTCAGGATCGCGCTTACTGAGCCTTGGCGGCTGCCGACTTGACCAGTTCCTGCAGGGAACCGTCAGCCATCATCTCGGTGATGATATCGCTACCGCCGACCAGCTCACCGGCCACCCAAAGCTGCGGGAAGGTCGGCCAGTTGGCGTACTTGGGCAGGTTGGCGCGGATTTCCGGGTTCTGCAGGATGTCGACGTATGCGAATTTTTCGCCACATGCCATCAATGCCTGGGAGGCCTTGGCCGAAAAGCCGCACTGCGGGGCGTTCGGAGCGCCTTTCATGTAAAGCAGAATGGTGTTGTTGGCAATCTGCTCTTTGATCGTTTCGATGATATCCATGGAACACCTCGGCTGAACTATCCGACTTGTTAGTCGGCTCGGTGGCGCATTGTAGCGGAATCCCGAGCGTGACGCTCAGCTTGCCTGTCAGCAGGCTGCCACCTGCACCGGAACGCCGTTCAACACTGCGTTGCCGGACACCGCGTCCAGTTGGCGCTCATCCGTGAGGTCATTGGCGCTGACGCCGGGCTGCCCCTGAGCGATGTCCAGCTTTACGCCTGTACGTTGATGCCCCCAGCCGTGGGGCAGACTGACCACGCCAGGCATCATGTCCAGGCTGCCAAGGACCTGCACTTCCACCTCTCCCACTCGCGAGCGGATCCTGACTTGCTGCCCATCGGCCAACCCCCGCGCCGTCATGTCCTGCGGATGCATCAGCAGTTGATGCCGCGGCTTGCCTTTGACCAGACGGTGATAGTTATGCATCCAGGAATTATTGCTGCGCACATGGCGACGTCCGATCAGCGTCAGTTCGTCCGCGGCGGGTGGCGGGACCGCGTTGAAGCGGGCCAGGTCCGCCATCATCGGTTCGGGCGCCGCCTGGATGTGTGCGTCGGCGGTTTTCAAGCGCCCCGCCAGACTGGGACGCAACGCGCCCAGATCCAGCCCATGCGGGTAATCGTCGAGCGTTGCCAGTGAAAGCCGGTGGTCGGTCTTCTCGCCATACGGACCGTTGCGCAGCCCGAAATCGATCATTTTCGAGGGCGGCAAAGTGGGTTTGAGCTCCTTGCCGCTCAGCGCTGCGAATGCACGCGCCAGCCCGACGAAGATTTCCCAGTCGTGCAGCGCACCTTGCGGCTTGTCGAAGACAGCGCGATTGAAGCGCGTGACATTACGCACCGCCAGCGCGTTGAACGTGGTGTCGTAATGATCGTTCTCCAGTGCCGACGTCGACGGCAGGATCAGATCGGCGTAGCGCGTGGTTTCGTTGATGTACAGGTCAATGCTGACCATGAAATCGAGGCCTTCGAGCGCTCGCTCCAACTGCCGACCGTTAGGAGTCGACAGTACCGGGTTGCCGGCAACCGTCACCAGGGCACGCACCTGGCCCTCCCCCTCGGTCAGCATTTCCTCGGCCAGCGCCGCTACCGGCAGCTCACCGCCGTATTCAGGCAAGCCCGAGACTCGGCTCTGCCACAGGTTGAAGTGCCCGCCCGACGTCGAGGCGACCAGATCGACCGCAGGCTCTGTACAGAGCGCACCACCCGTGCGATCCAGATTCCCGGTAACCAGATTGATCAGTTGCACCAGCCAATGGCAGAGCGTACCGAATGCCTGTGTGGAAATCCCCATTCGTCCATAGCAGACCGCCTTGTCCGCAGCCGCGAACTCTCGCGCCAATGCACGGATCTGCGTCGCCGGGACACCGCAGCGAGCACTCATGGATTCGGCCGTCAGCGGTGCAATGGCCAGCCTGACCTGCTCCAGCCCCACGACCGGCAAGTGGCTGCCCCGCGCCAGCCCTTCCTCCCAGATCGTGCTGAGCAGACCAAACAGCAAGGCGGCATCACCGCCAGGCCGAACGAACAGGTGCTGACTCGCAATAGCGGCGGTTTCGCTGCGCCGTGGGTCGACGACCACCACCTTGCCCCCACGCGCCTGAATGGCCTTCAGACGCTTCTCGACATCGGGAACCGTCATGATGCTGCCGTTGGACGCGAGCGGGTTGCCGCCCAGAATCAGCATGAAATCGGTGTGATCAATGTCCGGAATCGGCAGCAGCATGCCGTGGCCATACATCAGAAAGCTCGTCAGGTGTTGCGGCAGCTGATCGACCGATGTCGCGGAATAGCGGTTCCGTGTCTTGAGCTGCCCGAGGAAATAATTGCTGTGGGTCATCAGCCCGTAATTGTGGACGCTGGGATTGCCCTGATACACCGCAACCGAGTTTTGCCCGTACCGTTGCTGGATATCGAAGAGCCGGCTGGCGACCAGGTCGAACGCTTCCTGCCAATCAATCGCCTGCCATTGCGTCCCGACCCTGCGCATCGGGGTTCGCAGTCGATCCGGGTCATTCTGGATGTCTTGAAGTGCCACTGCTTTGGGGCAGATATGCCCGTGACTGAACGGATCGAGCGGATCGCCCTTGATCGAGGCGATCTGTCGCTCCACTTCGGGGGAGAAAACGGTTTCGATGGTCAGGCCACAGATGGCCTCGCACAAGTGGCAGGCACGGTGGTGCTCGGTCCGGTTCATCGCAGCCTCACGTCCGGTCAGGCAATCAGACAGATTGCGGAGCCAGAACTATGGTGCGTGATCGGGAAGCGCGCTATGGACGTTCGTCATGTGAATTGCGTCGCATCACAGACGCCGATGGCCGAGTCAGCCGCCGATAGGCGTAACGACTTTGCGCTGCAGCTGGATTTCGGTGACGGTTTCGATTTCTTCCTGCGCGACGTGCACGCCGGTCAAGTCGCCAATCAGGCGCCAGTGCTCGTCCAGCCCGGAGCTGATAGTCGCCATGCGATCAATCATGCGCCGACCGGCCGAGCGCGTGACTTCGTCTTCACTGCGCAGCAGCTCGAAGGACATGGAGGTAATCGAAGCGGTAAGGTGCGTCAGGGTGCGAGCAGTCAGCCCGAGCAGCTCTGTCAACTGACGTTCTTTTGAATCCATTCCCCCAGCCCTCATTTGATTGAGTAATTCCCGTCACGCTTTATAACCCACGCTCGCCATTAAAGAAACGGGCAATCTGCCATCGGCGTGACGCGCGTCGCAGAGCTGCCGCCGCAGGTCGGAAACTGTTGCAGGATCGGCACTAATTGCCAACCGTCGAGGTCGCGGTGTACAAATGGGGGCTTCGGCAGATGCGGGGCCGGTGGTTGACCCGCTTCAGGTGTGGTCATTTAGCGCATTCCGGCCGGTGCGCTTTCGACCCTCTAACGCGATGCTCGAATACATCAGCATATATTGGTAAGACGCGACATTTTTTTATACTATCGCGCCTTCCCTATTCGTCGCATAGCGCGGCTTTCGCCGCAGGTCATGCCGTTTCTCTATGAAAACCGGCTATCAGAACCTGCGGTCTGTTGCAGAAAAGGTAGTTAATCATGAACGCCAGGCACTTTCTCTCGATGATGGATTACACCCCAGACGAACTGCTGGGCTTGATTCGTCGTGGCGTAGAGCTCAAAGACCTGCGAAATCGCGGCGTGCTTTTTGAACCCTTGAAGAACCGCGTGCTCGGTATGATTTTCGAGAAATCCTCGACTCGCACTCGTCTTTCGTTCGAGGCCGGCATGATTCAGCTGGGCGGTCAGGCGATCTTTCTGTCCCACCGCGACACGCAGCTGGGCCGTGGCGAACCCATCGCCGACAGCGCGAAAGTCATGTCGCGCATGCTGGACGCGGTCATGATCCGTACCTACGCGCACGCCAACCTCACCGAGTTCGCCGCCAATTCGCGAGTGCCGGTCATCAATGGCCTGTCCGACGACCTGCACCCGTGCCAGTTGCTCGCGGACATGCAAACCTTTCTGGAACACCGTGGCTCGATCAAGGGCAAGACAGTCGCCTGGATCGGCGATGGCAACAACATGTGCAACAGCTATATAGAAGCCGCCATCCAGTTCGACTTCCAGCTGCGTGTTGCCTGCCCGTCGGGCTATGAGCCGAACCCGGAATTCATGGCACTCGCGGGCGACCGCGTGACTGTAGTGCGCGATCCGCAGGCTGCGGTTGCCGGAGCGCATCTGGTCAGCACCGACGTCTGGACGTCCATGGGGCAGGAAGAAGAAACCGCCAAGCGCATGGCTCTGTTTGCGCCTTTCCAGGTGACACGCGCCCTGCTCGACCAGGCCGCCGACGATGTGCTGTTCATGCATTGCCTGCCGGCACATCGTGGTGAAGAAATCAGTGCCGACTTGCTGGACGACCCGCGCTCTGTCGCATGGGATCAGGCCGAAAACCGCCTGCATGCGCAGAAGGCCCTGCTGGAATTTCTCGTCGCACCGTCCTGCCAGCCAGCATGAGCCATTCACTGCTGCTGAATCTGCGAAACCTGGCTTGTGGCTACGAAGGCCAACGCGTGGTGCAGGATCTGAATCTGCATCTCAACGCAGGCGACATCGGTTGCCTGCTGGGTTCATCAGGATGCGGCAAGACCACGACGCTGCGCGCCATCGCAGGCTTTGAACCGGTGCATGCCGGGGACATTACGCTGGCGGGGGAAGTCATCTCGCGCCCGGGCTTCACGCTGGCACCGGAGAAGCGCCGCATCGGCATGGTGTTTCAGGATTACGCGCTGTTCCCGCACTTGAGCGTTGCGCAGAACGTTGCGTTTGGGATCCGCAAACACCCCCGTGTCCAGCAGGTGACCGACGAGCTTCTTGAGCTGGTCAACCTGGGTTCCCTGGGCCAGCGTTTTCCCCACGAACTTTCCGGTGGGCAGCAGCAACGGGTAGCGCTTGCGCGCGCCCTGGCGCCGGAACCGCAATTGTTGCTGCTCGACGAGCCGTTCTCCAACCTGGATGGAGAGCTGCGCAGGCGTTTGAGTCACGAAGTGCGTGGCATTCTGAAAGAGCGTGGTACCAGTGCCATCCTGGTGACCCACGATCAGGAAGAAGCCTTCGCGGTGAGCGACCATGTCGGTGTGTTCAAGGAAGGCCGACTGGAACAATGGGACACGCCATACAACCTGTACCACGAACCGCTTACGCCTTTCGTGGCCAGTTTTGTCGGCCAGGGCTATTTCATTCGCGGGCAACTGATCGACCCCGAGTCGGTGCAGACCGAGCTGGGTGTGCTGCGCGGCAATCGCGCATACCCCGGCGTTCGCGGCAGCGCCGTGGATGTGCTGCTGCGCCCGGATGACATCGTTTATGCACCGGACAGCGACCTCAAGGCGCGAGTGATCGGGCGAACCTTCCAGGGCGCGGCAACGCTGTATCGCTTGCAGCTGCCAACCGGCAGCGAACTGGAAGCCATCTTTCCCAGCCATGCCGATCACATGGCGGGTGAAGCGGTAGGCATTCGCGTTGCCGCTGATCATCTGGTGCTGTTCCCGGCGCCGGGGAGCGTGGCAGCGCATAGTTCGCATGTTTGACGAAGCGATGATGCGATTACGTTTACCCGAATGATCGTGTTCCTTCAGGCACACCGCATGCCTGGTTTTGCTGCCGGTTCCCGGCAGATCGCGGGCAAGCGCGCTCCTACACGAGGCAACGCGCGCTTCAGGCTCTACCGATTGGCGCGAAAATCGCTTTGGTGTTCTCCGCCAGCACGGCGGCCGAAAGCTCGACCTCCAACCCTCTTCTGCCGGCGCTGACGAAAATCGTTTCGAATTGCTGCGCGCTCTGGTCGATGAAGGTGCGCAGGCGTTTCTTCTGTCCCAGTGGGCTGATGCCTCCCAGCAGGTAACCGGTGGCCCGCTGGGCCGCCGCTGGATCGGCCATCTCAGTTTTCTTGACGGCGGCTGCGTGCGCCAGCGCCTTGAGGTCCAGACTGCCAGCGACCGGCACCACTGCCACCAGAAGCTCACCCTTTTCGGACGCCGCCAGCAGCGTCTTGAAAACCCGCGCCGAATCCAGTCCCAGCTTCTCTGACGCTTCCAGCCCATAGGACGCAGCTTTCGGATCATGTTCGTAACTATGAATCCGGTGTTCGGCGCGAACTTTTTTAAGCAGATCCAGTGCCGGTGTCATGCAGCTCTCCAGTGAAATCGAAGCGGCGCATACTTTAAGCGAATCGGCGACAGGTGCGTTGAGCCATGCCGCTTTCAAGCACGCAAGCGTCGTTGCGGACTAAGACATTTCCTACAGATATGTCGGAACTGATCCGACGCTAATCGTCAGAATATGTCTGACAGTTCAGTTTCGACCTTTGACAGGGTTCTTTCTTGTCTATATTTTTTCGTTTGCGAAGATCCTGCTGAAACCAAAAAATTCAGCAATGGTCAGAGTACCGGTCGGGAATGGGGTTTTTCCGGCAGGGATATAACGAGCGCCAGCATTTGCATTCGGTGCCGAGAAAAAATACAAAAATGAGGTTTCCATGACTATTGCAGTAAAACAACCGACGTTGGGTGGACAATGTCTGGCCGAGTTTCTGGGCACGGCTTTGATGATTTTTTTCGGTACCGGGTGCGTCGCCGCGCTCAAGGTGGCGGGTGCTTCGTTTGGTCTCTGGGAAATCTGCATCATCTGGGGTTTCGCGGTCAGCATGGGTATCTATTTGAGCGCAGGCGTTTCCGGAGCCCACCTCAATCCCGCAGTCAGCATCGCGCTGAGTCTGTTCTCAGGGTTTGAAAAAAGAAAACTTCCTTTCTATATCGCGGCGCAGATCGCAGGCGCATTCTGCGGCGCAGGGCTTGTTTACCTGCTGTATATCAGCCTGTTTTTCGAGTTCGAACATACACACCAGATGATCCGCGGCAGCGTGGAAAGCCTGGAACTCGCGTCGGTGTTTTCCACTTATCCGAACCCGGCCATTTCCGTCGGTCAGGCTTTCTTGGTTGAAGTAGTGATCACCACGATTCTGATGGGCGTGATCATGGCCTTGGGCGACGACAACAATGGCCTGCCTCGCGGTGCGCTGGCACCGTTGCTGATCGGTCTGCTGGTTGCCGTCATCGGGAGCGCAATGGGCCCACTGACCGGCTTTGCCATGAATCCGGCGCGGGATTTCGGCCCGAAAATGATGACCTTTATCGCAGGCTGGGGTGACGTAGCGTTCACCGGCGGTCGTGACATACCCTATTTCCTGGTTCCGATTTTTGCGCCCATCCTGGGTGCCTGCCTCGGCGCAGCCGGCTATCGCGCGTTGATCGCGCGTCATCTGCCAAACGCCGTAACCGTTGAAAATGAACAAGACGCCACCGTGGCTAACGGCAAAGTTTCGGCCTCATCCTGATCCCACTCTCATTGAGCAAGGCAATCGACATGACAGACACTCAGAACAAGAACTACATCATTGCCCTCGATCAGGGCACCACCAGTTCGCGAGCCATCATTTTTGATCGTGACGCCAACGTGGTGAGCACTGCACAAAGCGAGTTCGTTCAGCACTATCCGCAGGCCGGCTGGGTCGAGCATGACCCGATGGAAATTTTCGCCACCCAGACCGCCTGCATGACCAAGGCGCTGGCGCAGGCAGACTTGCACCACAACCAGATCGCCGCGATCGGCATCACTAACCAGCGCGAAACTACCGTGATCTGGGAGCGGGAAACCGGCCGCCCGATCTACAACGCCATCGTCTGGCAATGCCGCCGCAGTACCGAGATCTGCCAGCAGCTCAAGCGTGACGGTCACGAGCAGTACATCAAGGAAACCACCGGCCTGGTAATCGACCCTTACTTCTCCGGCTCGAAGGTCAAATGGATTCTGGACAACGTCGAAGGCAGTCGCGAACGCGCACGCAAAGGCGAGCTGATGTTCGGCACCATCGATACCTGGCTGATCTGGAAATTCACCGGTGGCAAGGTGCACGTAACCGACTACACCAACGCCTCGCGCACCATGCTGTTCAACATCCACACGCTGGAATGGGACCAGCGCATGCTCGACGTGCTGGATATCCCTCGCGAAATCCTGCCGGAGGTCAAAGCGTCCTCGGAAGTCTACGGCCACAGCAAGAGCGGTATCCCGATTGCGGGTATCGCCGGAGACCAGCAGGCCGCGTTGTTTGGTCAGATGTGCGTGGAGCCAGGCCAGGCGAAAAACACTTATGGCACCGGTTGCTTCCTGCTGATGAACACCGGCAAAAAAGCCGTGACTTCCGCACACGGCATGCTGACCACCATCGGTTGCGGCCCGCGTGGCGAAGTGGCCTATGCGCTCGAAGGCGCGGTATTCAACGGCGGCTCGACCGTACAGTGGCTGCGCGACGAGCTGAAAATCGTCAATGACGCGCTGGACACCGAATACTTCGCCACCAAAGTGAAGAACAGCAACGGCGTCTACCTGGTACCGGCGTTCACCGGTCTCGGCGCACCTTACTGGGACCCGTACGCCCGTGGCGCATTGTTCGGTCTGACCCGCGGTGTGAAGGTCGATCACATTATCCGTGCCGCGCTGGAATCGATCGCCTACCAGACCCGCGACGTGCTGGACGCCATGCAGCAGGACTCCGGCGAACGCCTGAAATCTCTACGTGTTGACGGCGGCGCGGTGGCCAACAATTTCCTCATGCAGTTCCAGGCGGACATCCTTGGCACCCAGGTCGAGCGTCCGCAGATGCGCGAAACCACTGCGCTTGGCGCGGCGTTTCTGGCAGGTCTGGCCATTGGTTTCTGGAGCAGCCTCGACGAACTGCGCAACAAGGCCGTGATCGAGCGCGTCTTCGAGCCGCAGTGCGAAGATGCCGAGAAGGAAAAACTCTACGCCGGCTGGCAAAAAGCGGTAGCGCGCACCCGTGACTGGGAACCGCACGAAGGCGAAGAGTAAGCGGTACTGAAGGCGGGAACAGGTTCGGGCTGACAGGCAACAGGTCCTGCGGCATCATGGGTGCCCTTTGTAGAGGGCGCTCAAGGAAAAACAATGAACCTGCCTCCCCGCCAACAACAGATCCTCGAACTGGTCCGCGATCGCGGTTATGTCAGCATCGAGGAAATGGCGACGCTGTTCGTCGTGACCCCCCAGACGATCCGCCGAGACATCAACCAGCTCGCGGAAATGAATCTGCTGCGCCGCTACCACGGCGGCGCAGCCTATGACTCCAGCATCGAAAACACCGCCTACGCCATGCGTGCGGACCAGATGCGCGACGAGAAACAACGCATCGCCGAGGCCATCGCCGCACAGATCCCCGACCATGCTTCGTTGTTCATCAATATCGGCACCACCACCGAATCCATCGCCCGCGCCCTGCTCAACCACAACAACCTGAAGATCATCACCAATAACCTGCACGTGGCCTCGATCCTCAGCGCCAAGGATGATTTCGAGGTGCTGCTGGCTGGCGGTGTCGTCCGTCGTGACGGCGGCGTGGTGGGTCAGGCCAGCGTCGATTTCATCACCCAGTTCAAGGTGGACTTTGCCCTGGTGGGCATCAGCGGGATCGATGAAGACGGCAGCCTGCTGGATTTCGACTATCAGGAAGTGCGCGTTTCCCAGGCGATCATCGCCAACGCCCGGCAGGTCTTGCTGGCGGCGGACTCCAGCAAATTTGGCCGTAACGCGATGGTTCGCCTCGGCCCCATCACGCTGATCGACTGCCTGGTAACCGATCAACCGCCGGTGCCCGCATTGCAGGCCTTGCTGGCGCAGAACAAGATTCGCCTCGAAGTGGTGTAAGCCGGGCGTATTGCCGAGGGTGTTGCCGGCTATTGTTAGGGGAGCTTGCTCGCGATCACAGTCTCCCTGCCCACTCCCTAGAGCCTGCGGCCGCCAGCAAGCTAGCTCCTACCAGATCGCGGCGCACTTGAGCACCGGCTGCAACTCCACGCACGCCGCGACTGCCGCGCGCCCGTACCATCGGCGCAAGACATCGCTAGCCCTACAATGTTCACTTTTGTTGTTTTCTTCTTCCTTCATCAGTAATTTCAATCAATATCGGCTGGCGAGCCGTTTTTTATTGAGCTATGATTTTCGGAAATGAACATTAATGTTCAATTTCGCTTTCGAGCCAGGCTCAAGAACAATTCAGGAGGCCACCGATGCCCCAAGCTACCGTGCCAAACCCACCACTTTCCGAGGTCTACGACATTGCCGTGATTGGTGGCGGTATCAATGGTGTCGGGATTGCCGCTGATGCATCCGGCCGCGGCTTGTCGGTGTTCCTGTGCGAAAAGGACGATCTGGCCAGCCACACCTCTTCCGCCAGTAGCAAGCTGATTCATGGTGGCCTGCGCTACCTTGAGCATTACGAATTTCGTCTGGTGCGCGAAGCACTGGCTGAACGCGAGGTGCTGCTCGCCAAGGCACCGCACATCGTCAAACCAATGCGTTTTATCCTGCCGCACCGTCCGCATCTGCGTCCGGCTTGGATGATCCGTGCCGGCATGTTCCTGTATGACCACCTTGGCAAGCGTGAAAAGCTTCCCGCTTCCCGAACCGTGAAGTTCGGTGCGAACAGCCCGCTCAATGCGTCGATCAGCCGTGGTTTCGAATATTCCGATTGCTGGGTGGATGACGCACGTCTTGTGGTGCTCAACGCAATGGCCGCCCGGGAAAACGGCGCGCACATTCACGCGCGCACCCGTTGCCTGAATGCCCGTCGCGTCAAAGGCATGTGGCACCTGCATATGGAGCGTGCGGACGGCAGCCTGTTTTCGGTGCACGCCAAAGCGCTGGTCAATGCAGCAGGGCCATGGGTAGCCAAATTCATTCGTGAAGACCTGAAGCTGGATTCGCCGTACGGCATCCGCCTGATTCAGGGCAGCCATCTGATCGTGCCGAAACTGTATGACGGTGAGAACGCGTTCATCCTGCAGAACGAAGACAAGCGCATTGTCTTCACGATTCCGTACCTTGAGCACTTCACCATCATTGGCACCACGGACCGCGAGTACCAGGGTGATCCTGCCAAAGTGAAAATCACCGAAGGCGAGATGGACTATGTGCTCAAAGTTGCCAACGACCACTTCAAGAAGCAGCTGACCCGCGCCGATGTGATTCATACCTATTCCGGTGTACGACCGCTGTGTAACGACGAATCGGACAATCCGTCGGCGATTACCCGCGACTACACCTTGTCGTTGTCCGGCGGTGGCGATGAAGCGCCGATCCTTTCGGTGTTCGGCGGCAAGCTGACCACCTATCGCAAGCTGGCGGAATCGGCGATGGCGCAGCTTGCGCCCTTCTTCAAACAGATGAAGCCGAGCTGGACGGCCACCAAGCCGCTGCCTGGTGGTGAAGAGATGACCACTCCGGCCGAGCTGGCCAACGAGCTGACCCGCCGCTTCGGCTGGTTGCCTGCGCCACTGGCCAAACGCTGGTCGATCACCTATGGCAGCCGCAGCTGGCGCTTGCTTGATGGTGTGCAAAGTCTGGAGGACATAGGCCAACATCTGGGTGCCGGCCTGTACACCCGAGAAGTCGATTACCTGTGTGAAACCGAATGGGCTACCGCGGCTGAAGACATCCTGTGGCGTCGCAGCAAGCTGGGCCTGTTCATGACGCCGGAAGAGCAAGCGGCTGTGCAGACTTATCTGGAAACCGTGGTGCGCAACAAGGCGGCTTTTCAGGCGGCGTAATTGCGCGCCACAGCGATGGCTCCGGGCCGGAGTATTGCGGCCCGGAGATCGTTTTCGCCTGTAGGAGCGCGCTTGCCCGCGACGGCGGTATTTGCAGCGCCGGAATATTGGGGCCTGGGAGTAGCTTTCGCGGACAAGTCCGCTCCCACAGCCGCGCTCTAGAATTACTGGTCTACTCGATTCTCCCCTCTCACAATCCGTTCGCCGCCATTCGGTTTTCCGAACAGATTGCCAGCCAAGGTTCGGCTTCCCGGACGCCATCGTTTTGCCAGCTTGCTACGTATCTGAAAAAACCCTTCTATTTCAATGATCTGAGCATCTTTGAAAGCCTGGCACGACTTCTGCTCTACACTTGCGTCGACAGCTTCGACTCCAGCGTGTGTCTGGTGAGGCCGCCGTTGAAGCGTTAAGAAGTGGTCCGTCCGATGGCGGCCAGATAAATAAAAATGAAAATCGAGGATTCATCGATGCGCATCGTTCCCCAGTTGTTGGGCGCAGCAATTGCTGCCGCTCTGGTTAGCACTCCAGTTTTCGCTGCTGAATTGACCGGTACACTGAAGAAGATCAAAGAGTCCGGCACCATCACCCTCGGCCATCGGGACGCTTCCATCCCGTTTTCGTATATCGCTGACGCTTCCGGCAAGCCGGTCGGCTACTCCCACGACATCCAGCTGAAAGTCGTCGAAGCCATCAAGAAACAGCTGGACATGCCCGAGCTGAATGTCCGCTACAACCTGGTGACCTCCCAGACCCGTATCCCGCTGGTGCAGAACGGCACCGTCGACCTGGAATGCGGTTCGACCACCAATAACGCCGAACGCGGCCAGCAAGTTGATTTCTCGGTCGGTATCTTCGAGATCGGTACCCGTCTGCTCTCCAAGAAGGAGTCGAGCTACAAAGACTTCGACGACCTGAAAGGCAAGAACGTCGTGACCACCGCAGGCACCACGTCCGAGCGCATCATCAAGTCGATGAACGCCGAGAAGCAGATGGGCATGAACGTGATCTCGGCCAAGGACCACGGCGAGTCGTTCCAGATGCTGGAATCGGGCCGTGCAGTCGCCTTCATGATGGACGATGCACTGCTGGCCGGCGAAATGGCCAAGGCCAAGAAGCCGGAAGACTGGGCAGTGACCGGTACCGCGCAATCCTACGAAATCTACGGTTGCATGGTTCGCAAGGGTGACGAGCCGTTCAAGAAAGCCGTGGACGACGCCATCGTGGCGACCTACAAGTCCGGCGAAATCAACACTATCTACAACAAGTGGTTCCAGGCACCTATCCCGCCAAAGGGCCTGAACCTGCAGTTCCCGATGAGCGAAGAACTCAAGAAGCTGATCGCCGAACCAACCGACAAGCCTGCTCCCGACAAGAAAGCCTGAATCTGACGGCTCGACGAGCCGGACTGATTGCTCCCGGATGGGCACTGCCCGTCCGGGATCGGCTCACCACTGTCATCCGACCGTGCGCGCATTTCGATAACAAGAGGGGGAGACCCTGATGAATTACAACTGGGACTGGGGCGTGTTCTTCAAGTCCACCGGCGTCGGCAGCGAGACCTATCTGGACTGGTTCATCTCCGGTCTGGGCTGGACCATCGCCATTGCGGTCGTCGCCTGGATCATTGCCCTGATACTGGGCTCGATACTCGGTGTCATGCGTACCGTACCGAATCGTCTGGTAGCGGGCCTCGCCACGACCTACGTGGAAGTATTCCGTAATGTGCCACTGCTGGTGCAGCTGTTTATCTGGTACTTCCTGGTACCCGATCTGCTGCCGGAAAACCTGCAGGAGTGGTACAAGCAAGACCTCAACCCGACCACTTCGGCGTTTCTGAGCGTTGTGGTGTGCCTGGGCCTGTTCACCGCCGCCCGCGTTTGCGAACAGGTGCGCACTGGTATTCAGGCGCTGCCCAAGGGCCAGGAATCGGCCGCTCGCGCCATGGGCTTCAAGCTGCCGCAGATCTACTGGAACGTACTGCTGCCGCAGGCCTACCGGATCATCATTCCGCCGCTCACCTCCGAATTCCTCAACGTGTTCAAGAACTCGTCCGTGGCGTCGTTGATCGGCCTGATGGAGCTGCTGGCCCAGACCAAACAGACCGCCGAGTTTTCCGCGAACCTGTTCGAAGCCTTCACCCTGGCGACGCTGATCTACTTCACCCTGAACATGAGCCTGATGTTGCTGATGCGCGTGGTCGAGAAGAAAGTCGCAGTGCCGGGCCTGATTTCCGTGGGGGGTAAATAATGGACTTCACTGGAATCGTCCCCGCCATTCCCGGCTTGTGGAACGGCATGGTCATGACCCTCAAGCTGATGGCGATGGGTGTCGTCGGCGGCCTGGCGCTCGGCACCATCCTGGCACTGATGCGTCTGTCGTCGAACAAGCTGCTGTCCAATGTGGCCGGCGCTTATGTGAACTACTTTCGTTCGATCCCGCTGCTGCTGGTGATCACCTGGTTCTACCTCGCGGTACCGTTCGTACTGCGCTGGATTACCGGTGAAGACACGCCGGTAGGCGCGTTCACCTCGTGCGTCGTGGCGTTCATGATGTTCGAAGCTGCGTATTTCTGCGAAATCGTCCGTGCCGGTGTGCAGTCGATCTCCAAGGGCCAGATGGGCGCCGCCCAGGCACTGGGCATGACATACGGGCAGATGATGCGTCTGATCATCCTGCCCCAGGCGTTCCGCAAGATGACCCCGCTGTTGCTGCAACAGAGCATCATTCTGTTCCAGGACACCTCCCTGGTTTACACCGTGGGGCTGGTCGACTTCCTCAACGCCTCCCGCGCCAGTGGCGACATCATCGGTCGCGCCAACGAATTCCTGATCATCGCCGGTCTGGTCTACTTCACGATCAGCTTTGCCGCCTCGCTGCTGGTGAAGCGTCTGCAAAAAAGGTTTGCCGTATGATTTCCATCAAAAATGTTAACAAGTGGTATGGGGACTTCCAGGTACTGACCGATTGCAGCACCGAGGTCAGCAAGGGCGAAGTGGTGGTGGTCTGCGGGCCGTCCGGCTCGGGCAAATCGACGCTGATCAAATGCGTGAACGCGCTGGAGCCCTTCCAGAAGGGCGACATCGTGGTCGACGGTACATCGATCTCCGATTCCAAGACCAACCTGCCGAAGCTGCGTTCGCGCGTGGGCATGGTATTCCAGCATTTCGAACTGTTTCCGCACCTGACCATCGTTGAAAACCTGACCATCGCGCAAATCAAGGTGTTGGGTCGCAGCAAGAAAGAAGCCACCAAAAAAGGCCTTCAATTGCTGGAGCGCGTCGGCCTGTCGGCGCACGCCAACAAGCATCCCGGTCAGTTGTCCGGCGGCCAGCAGCAGCGCGTAGCGATTGCCCGTGCGCTGGCGATGGACCCGGTTGTCATGCTATTCGACGAACCGACTTCGGCTCTTGACCCTGAAATGGTCAACGAAGTGCTCGACGTCATGGTGCAGCTGGCTCACGAAGGCATGACCATGATGTGCGTGACCCACGAAATGGGCTTTGCCCGCAAAGTGGCAAACCGGGTCATCTTCATGGACCAGGGACACATCGTCGAAGACTGCGAAAAGGAAGAGTTCTTTGGCGACGTCACGGCTCGTTCCGAACGTGCCCAGCAGTTCCTGGCCAAGATCCTGCAGCACTAAAGCGGTATTCATCAGCTACCTGCAGGACGCGGGTAGCTGTCAGCTTCAGGACGATTGTGATGAAATGCGACCCCTCCCTTTATCGCGCCGCGCCGCCATCACTTGCCGTGAAACCCCGCCTGATACGTCAACTGTTCCTCCCGCCGCTGATCCTGCTGCTGATGATCGGCCTGGGTTATGCCGCCTACGTGGTCAGCGAACGTAACGGCATCAGGAGCCTCAGCGAGAACGGCGAACGCCAGCTGGAGCTGCACGCGCGTACCGTCGAAAGCGAAATCAACAAATACACTTACCTGCCCAGCGTTCTGGAACTTGAGTCCAGCGTTTCGCAGTTGCTGAATGACCCGACCCCGGACCTGCAGCAGCGGGTCAACGGTTATCTGGAAGGCCTCAACCGCCGCAGCCGCAGTCGCGCAATCTACGTACTGGACCGCACGGGCCGCGTGCTGGCCACCAGCAACTGGCGCGATGCCGACAGCTATCAGGGCGAAGACCTGTCGTTTCGCGCGTATTTTCAGGACGCCGTGCGCGGTATGCCCGGCCGCTTTTACGGCATCGGCACCACGACCGGCGAGTCTGGCTATTACCTGGCTCATGGCCTGGAAGACAAAGGCCGGATCATTGGCGTCGCAGTCATCAAGGTGCGCCTGGAAGCCCTCGAAGAACGCTGGCAGCGGGCACGCCTGGAAGCTTTTGTCAGCGACGAGAACGGCATCATCATTCTTTCCAGCGATCCGGCGCGACGCCTGAAGTCGGTACGTCCACTCACGCCCGACATCAAGGAGCGCCTGGCGCGCAGCCTGCAATATTACTGGTGGCCCTTGAACGAGCTGGTGCCGCTGGCACGCGAGACCTTGGCAGAGGGCGTCGAAAAGCTCACGTTCCCGGCCAACGTCAGCGTGGATCTGGAACATACCCAGGTCAGCTACCTCGCCCAGACGCGGCAGTTGAGCGACACGCCCTGGCACCTGACATTGCTTACTCCGCTGGAGGACTTGCGGCGCGAGGCGGCAAGCCAGGGCATGCTGGCTGCCGTTGCGTTCGCCTTGGTGGCGTTTCTGCTGATCGCCTGGAATGAACGACGCAAGGTGATCTCGACCCGGCTGGCAGCGCGCGAAGCATTGCAGGCCGCCAACGATGAGCTGGAGCGCAAGATCGCCGAGCGCACCGAGCACTTGCGCGCCAGCAACGAACGACTCAAGGCGCAGATTCGCGAACGCCGTCAGGCGGAAGACACGCTGCGCAAGGCTCAGGACGAATTGGTCCAGGCCGGCAAACTGGCCGCCATCGGCCAGATGTCGACCAGCATCGCTCATGAACTCAACCAGCCACTGGCGGCCTTGCGCACGTTGTCCGGCAACACCGTCCGGTTTATCGAACGCGGCGCGCTGGACGTGGCGAGCACCAACCTGCGCACCATCAACGATCTGGTGGATCGCATGGGCCGCATCACCGCAAGCCTGCGCGCCTTTGCCCGGCGCGGCGACGACCAGGGCCAGGCGCAGCTGAGCAAGGCGGTCGACGCAGCGCTGCAGTTGCTGGCGGTGCGCCTGGAGCAATCGGCGGTCACGGTTCGTCAGGATTTGCCGGAGGCGACGTTGAGCATTGATCAGACGCGGCTGGAGCAGATCCTGGTCAACCTGATCGGCAATGCGCTGGATGCCATGAAAGCCCAGCCGCAGCCCGAACTGAATCTGGAAGGCGCAGTTGTCGAGGGCCGCTATCGGCTGCTCGTCCGCGACAACGGCCACGGTATCGACAGCGAGGCACGCAAGCATCTGTTCGAACCATTCTTCACCACCAAACCGGGCGAGCAAGGCCTGGGGCTGGGGCTTACGCTGTCCGCCAGTCTCGCGGCGGCAGCAGGCGGCAGCTTGAGCGCCGAACCTGCGCACGGGGTTGGCAGCGTGTTTGTCCTGAGCCTGCCGTTCGTTCAGGGCTCCCCTTCCGCACCCCGTCAGGCCGAGCCGACATGAGGCATTCTCCATGAGCATCAACAGTGACCTGACCGTTCTGATCGTCGAAGACGACCCGCATGTCCTGCTCGGTTGCCAGCAGGCGCTGGCGCTAGAAGACATTGCCAGTGAAGGCGTGCCCAGCGCCGAAGACGCACTCAAGCGCGTGGGCGACAACTTCGCCGGGATCGTGATCAGCGACATCCGCCTGCCCGGCATCGACGGGCTGGAACTGCTCAGCCGTCTCAAGGCGCGAGACAAGACCCTGCCCGTGGTGCTGATCACCGGCCACGGCGACATCTCCATGGCGGTGAATGCGATGCGCGACGGCGCTTACGACTTCATGGAAAAACCTTTCTCGCCCGAACGTCTGGTCGACGTCACCCGCCGGGCTCTGGAGCAGCGCGGTCTGGCGCGCGAAGTCTGGGCGCTGCGCAAGCAGCTGGCCGAGCGCGACTCCCTGGAAGGCAAGATCATCGGCCGCTCGCCCGCGATGCAGAATCTGCGCGCGCTGATCGCCAACGTCGCGGACACTTCGGCCAACGTGCTGATCGAAGGCGAGACAGGAACCGGCAAGGAGCTCGTCGCCCGCTGCCTGCATGATTTCAGCCGGCGCGCGCGTCATCCGTTCGTGGCGCTCAACTGTGGCGGTCTGGCGGAAAGCCTGTTCGAATCGGAGATCTTCGGCCATGAAGCCAACGCCTTCACAGGCGCAGGCAAACGCCGGATCGGCAAGATCGAGCACGCGCACAACGGCACGCTATTCCTCGATGAAGTGGAAAGCATGCCGATCAACCTGCAGATCAAACTGCTGCGGGTTCTACAGGAACGGACGCTTGAGCGACTCGGGTCAAACCAAAGCGTCGAGGTGGATTGTCGGGTGATCGCGGCAACCAAATCCGACCTCAATCAGTTGAGCAAGGCCAGCCAGTTCCGTAGCGACCTGTATTACCGACTCAACGTGGTGACGCTGGAGCTGCCACCTCTGCGCGAGCGACGCGAAGACATTCTGCAATTGTTCGAGCACTTTCTGCAGCTGTCTTCACTGCGCTTCGACCGTGAGCCACCGGTGCTGGATCGCCAGACCCAGTCGGGTCTTATGAGCCACGACTGGCCAGGCAACGTGCGCGAACTGCGCAATGTCGCCGAGCGTTATGCGCTGGGGCTGCCGGCGTTCAAACAGTCGGCTGCCAGTCATGAAAGTCAGAGCCTGGGCTTCGCTGAAGCGGTCGAGGCATTCGAAAAGAACCTGCTGAGCGAAGCCCTGCAACGCAGCGGCGGCAACCTCAGTCAGGCCAGTCAGGAACTTGGCATGGCCAAGACCACTTTGTTCGACAAGGTCAAGAAATACGGACTGTAGAAAGCGGGCCTTCAGAAGGAATCATCTGTGATCCGGCACTGAAGGCCCTGTTGGGCGGCGCGGTCATGCACTCTCGCCAATGATCTGCCGAATTGCGCCGATGAACACATCCACCGGCTGGCCGCCCGATACAGCGTATTGGTCGTTGAACACGATCGTCGGCACCGAGGTGACACCGCGCGAAACCCATAGCTGTTCAGCGGCGCGCACTTCAACGGCGAAATCGCTGGAGTTCAGAATCTCCTCGGCGCGCATGCGGTCCAGGCCGACTCGCTGGGCGATGGCGGCCAGAGTGCGGTGATCGGAAGGGTCCTTGAGGTCGGTGAAATAGGCGGCGAACAGCGCCTCTTTCAGCGCCTGCTGACGACCTTCGAGCCCGCCCCAGTGAAGCAGCCGATGAGCATCGAAGGTGTTGTAGATGCGCCGCTCGCCACCGGCAAACGTGAACCCCAGCTCGGCGCCTCGGGCGCGGATGTTCTGCTGGTTGGCTGCGATCTGCTCCGGGCTGGAGCCGTACTTTTCAGCGATGTGCTCGACAATATCCTGCCCTTCGCCCGGCATGTCGGGATTGAGCTCGAACGGCTGAAAGTGGATCTGCGCACGCACTTCGTCGCCCAATGCTGCCAGCGCCTGGTCCAGCGCGCGCAGCCCGACCACGCACCACGGACAGGAAACGTCGGAAACAAAATCAATCTTCAACGGGGTGGTCATAGGGTCCTCACTCGGTGAACAAAGACTCCACGATACACCGCTCAGGCGACCTTACAACTGCGCAACGTGGCGGCCGTCCTCGTGCTGCGCCTTCAGATAAGGCAGAACCGCGCCAAGCAACGGCGCCTTGAAGGCTTCCTGAAACCGGTGCGCCAGGCCTGGAATCAGTCGCAGCTGACTGCCGCGAACATGCGCTGCCACATGCACGCCATGCATGACAGGCAACAAGGGGTCGGCGGTGCCGTGGACCACCAATACCGGCAAGCGCAGGCGATTGAGCAATTCGACCCGGCTGGGTTCGGCGAGGATCGCGAGGATCTGTCGCTTCACGCCTTCAGGGTTGAACGCTCGGTCGTAAGACTGCGCGGCCTGATGCAGCAATTGCTCGCGATCGTCCTTGACCTGGGGGCTGCCCAACGCAGCAAGCAGATCGGCTTGTTGTTCGAGGGCCACTTCCCGATTGGGCGCGCCACGCCGGGCCAGCAGTTGCATCAGTGCGGCGTTGGGCATCGGCAGGCCCTGCGCGCCGGAGCTGGTCATGATCAGTGTCAGGCTCTCGACCCGCTGGGGTGCGATGTCCGCCAGGTGCTGGGCGATCATCCCGCCCATGCTTGCGCCCAGCACATGGAACTGACGAATTTGCAGAGCATCCATCAGGCCCAGCGCGTCGTCAGCCATGTCGGTCAGCGAATAAGGCGCCGACACAGGCAGCCCGAGCTTGTAGCGCAGTGCTTCATAAGTGAGATTGGCGTCGGCCGGCGGCCGCACCCAGCTCGACAGACCGACATCGCGATTGTCGTAGCGCAGCACGCGATAGCCCTGCTGACACAGCGCAACGACCACTTCATCCGGCCAGTGAATCAGCTGGCCACCCAGCCCCATGACCAGCAGCAAGGCAGGATCCGACGGCTCGCCAATGCTCTGATAGGCAATCCGCACATCCTTGAGCTCGGCGATTTGTGTAGGTACATCGACATTACATCGAGAGGCCGCAAGAGACGGCAAGCCGCACAGAAGTGCGGCCAGAAAAATTAAAACCCGCATGGAAAAACACCAAAAAACAGATCCCCAGTAGGCAACGAGTCTGATGATGTTTTTCAAAGCGCGCTGCCACAGTTGCGTGACAGTTTGATGAACGGGGATCAGTGGTAGGCAAAATCAACGGCAGGCGAGTTGAGTCTCTGCCTGGGAATGACACTGCGAAGCCCAGCCTTCCAGATATATTTCAGGCGTCGTCGGGCGGTTCAAGGCCTGAGCGAGAAAGGCGATCTCGCCGCACTTGCGCCTGGCAAGCTCCAGCCGGTCTGTCGAGTCGGAACCAGGTTGCTCGGCTGTTGCCAGCAGCGGACCGGAGCCCGCAACCCAGAGGTCATCGCCAAAACGAAGCTGCGCCTGGCGCAACGCCGCAAGCGCCGCGTCCATGTCGCCATGCGCAACGTCGCCGCCATTGACCACGCCCAGCGACAGCACCTTATAAGTCGGCAACCGGTCAAGCACGCCAGCCAACTGTTCCGGCGCGGCCACGGCGTCGATGTGCAGCCCGGCTACCGGCAGGCAAGCCACCAGCCCCAGGTTGTCTTTCAGGCCACCAAAGTAAGTCGCCAGCAATTTTTTGAGCGGTGAATATTGCAGGCTGTGATAGGCGCGCTCGAACGCGGTTTTCCAGTCCTGCGGAAGATCCAGCGCCAGAATCGGCTCGTCCAGCTGAACCCATTCCACGCCCACCGCAGCCAGTCGACCAAGGATTTCGCCGTACACCGGCAACAGTCGCTCCAGCAGATCGAGTTTGTCGAAACCGTCGTCCCGGGCTTTGCCCAGCCACAGATAAGTCAGCGGCCCGATCAGCACCGGCTTGACCTTGTGACCCAGGCGGTGCGCTTCATCGACCTCTTCGAACAGTTGTTCCCAGCTCAGCCGGAAGCGTTGGTCCTCGGTAAACTCCGGGACCACGTACCGAGAACCTGTGTCGAACCACGGGGCCAGATCGCAATCGGCGCCCGCGGCGAACAGCGTGTCCAGCGTCGGCAGCCCACATGCGTCGGTCGTCGGTGTCAGGCCCTCGGGGATCACGCCAAAGGTCAGCGAGTGAGTCAGCACCTGGTCATGCCAGGCGAAGTCGCCGACCGGCAGCAACTCAATGCCGGCGTCTTTCTGCAATTGCCAACGGGCGGCGCGCAGCCCACGAGCGGCCTCACGCAGAGCGCCCTGGTCGAGCTCGCCATGGCAATAGGCATCCACCGCTTCTTTCAATTCACGATCTGCGCCGGTGTGCAGAAATCCAAGGTTGTGGGCCAGGGCCATTGGGCGTCCTCCATAAAAGATGCCGCCATTGTCGACAGTAACGAGAACGTGAGACAAACTCATTGTTTTCGTGTTGGTCACAAATTTATTTCATGGAGCCCACGGTGCTGGAAATACGCCACCTTAAAACCCTGCACGCGCTGCGTGAAGCGGACAGCCTTGTGGAAGCCGCGGAACGGCTGCATCTGACGCAGTCCGCCCTGTCGCATCAGTTCAAGGAACTCGAAGAACGGCTGGGCATGGCGTTGTTCGTACGCAAGACCAAACCTGTGCGTTTCACCAGCGCCGGCTTGCGCCTGCTGCAACTGGCAGACTCGATGCTGCCGCAACTGCGCGGCGCCGAACGTGACATTGCCCGCCTGGCTGGCGGCACCGCCGGGCGCCTGCACATGGCGATCGAATGCCACAGTTGTTTTCAATGGTTGATGCCGACCATCGACCAGTTTCGTGACGCCTGGCCGGAAGTCGAGCTGGACTTGTCCTCAGGCTTTTCTTTCGCTCCGCTGCCTGCGCTGGCGCGCGGTGACCTGGACCTGGTAGTGACGTCTGACCCGCTGGAGCTGCCCGGCCTTACTTATGTGCCGCTGTTCACCTATGAAGCGATGCTTGCCGTCGCCAACCAGCACTCGCTGGCCAGCAAACCTTATATCGTTCCGGAAGACCTGCTGACTGAAACCTTGATCACGTACCCGGTGGAGCGCGACCGACTGGATATCTTCACCCGGTTCCTGGAACCGGCCGACATCGAGCCTGCGCAGGTGCGTACGTCCGAACTGACGGTAATGATGATGCAGCTGGTGGCAAGCGGGCGCGGCGTATGCGGCATGCCGCATTGGGCGCTACATGAATACAGTTCACGGGGCTATGTGAAGGGCAAACGGCTGGGGGAGAAAGGCCTGTTTGCGACGCTCTATGCCGCGATTCGCGCTGACATGCTCGACGCGCCCTACATGCGCGACTTTCTGCTCACCGCAAAAGACACCTCGTTCTCAACGCTGGACGGCGTAAGCGCGGTGCGTTGAGAGCGCGCTTTGTCTGAACCAGCGGGAGCGGACCGCCGCCCGGTCCGCTCCCGCCTCAAAAACGCGTTGCCGCGTCAGATCGTTTCGGCCAGTCGCTGGCGATACAGAGGCAGAATCACGTCGCGGGTCAGCGGGGCGAGCGGCAGATCCGGATGAGTGTCGGCGCCGATCCAGATCACCTCCTCGATTTCCGCCGCGGGCACGACGGTCTCGCTGCTGTGAACCTGAAACAGCTGACAGATCACTTCGAATTCAGGCTCGTGAACCGCAGGCGCCGTGAACTCGCCAAGGAAGGCAAGCAGCGCCGGCTCGACATCCAGGCCCAGCTCTTCTTTCAGTTCCCGGACGAGCGCCTGCTCTGCCGGCTCACCGGGCTCGATCTTGCCGCCCGGTTGCATGAACGCTTCGGTGCCGCGCTTGCGAACCAGCAGGGTGCGGCTGTCAGGGCCGATCAGAAGTGCAGCGGCAATGTGGATCACATTCATGCAAAGATCTCCGTCTTCAACAGGCGCGACTCGTCCGCGCGCTCCAGCGCCAGGTTGATCAGGCGATCAATGAGGTCCGGATAGGACAACCCGCTGGCCTGCCACAGCTTGGGGTACATGCTGATGGAGGTAAAGCCTGGAATGGTGTTGATCTCATTGATGATGATGTCGCGCGCCTCGGTGACAAAGAAGTCGACCCGCGACAGACCCGCGCAACCGAGCACCTTGTAGGCCTTGAGCGCTACGTCACGCACCTGCTGGCTCAGATCGGAATCCAGCTCGGCGGGAATGGCGATACGCGCCTGACCGTCGTTCAGGTATTTGGTGTCGTAGGCATAGAACTCGTCATTGGCAACCACTTCGCCGCACACACTCACGCGCGGTTCGCGATTGCCCAGCACCGCGCATTCAACTTCGCGGCCGACGATGCCCTGCTCGACCAGCACTTTATGGTCGTACTCGAACGCGAGTGCGAGTGCCGCAATCAGACCGGCCTCATCACTGACCTTGCTCACGCCGACAGAAGAACCCTGGCTGGCAGGCTTCACGAACATCGGCAGCCCCAACTGCATGGCCAGGTCGCCAAAAGCGGCAGTCTGACCTCGAGTCAGAACAACGAAAGGTGCCACGGCGATTCCAGCGTCGCGCAGCAGACGTTTGGTCACGTCCTTGTCCATGCAGGCGGCCGAGGCAAGCACGTCCGGCCCGACAAAAGGAATAGCCAGCAAACGCAACAACCCTTGCAGCGAACCGTCTTCACCGTAAGCACCGTGAATCAGCGGGAACACCACATCGATGCGGCCCAGCCGGTTGCCTGACTCGATCTCGACGAACTGAGCCTCGGCGCTGCCCGGTAGCAAAGCGAGCGGTTTGCCGCTGGTGCTCAAGCTGATTTTTGCAGGGTCGCCCGCGTTGAGCAGGTAATCGCTTTCTTCGAACCGCAGCCAGCGGCCCAGCTTGTCGATGCCGATAAGCGTCAGCTCGTAACTTTCGCGGTCGATGGCATTGATGACGTTGCGCGCCGACTGCAACGAAACCTCATGTTCGCTGGATTGCCCACCGAACACGATGGCGACTGATTTTTTCAAAGCGGGTACTCCTGTTTTTCAGGCCGCGAAGATAAAAGCAATTGCCGAGGTTAGTCCAGTGCGCGAGTGGTCGCAGGGCCGTGATGACAATAAAAAACCCCAGCCAAAGGAATTCGACCGGGGCGTTTGCTGCACTCACTGCGCGGTGGAGCTGTCTTTCTTGCTACCCGAGCCAAACGTCGCAAAGCGTTTGTTGAAGCCTGCGATCCGGCCTTCCGACGTAGTCTTGCGTTGCTGCCCGGTGTACATCGGGTGCGAAGCGCTGGACACGTCCAGAGCAACGTAGGGGTAGGTCTGACCATCGGTATGCTGTTGAGTCCGATCGGTGTCGACAGTGGAGCCGATCAGGAAATACACATCGGCAGCGGTGTCGTGAAAAAGGACGGTACGGTAAGCCGGATGGATACCAGGTTTCATGATGCCTCCAGATGACTGCGTGAATAAGTGTTACACCATAACATAACTTTCAATGCGCTGGCATCGACACCAGCGATGGTCGCCATGCCTGAGCCTGATCCGGGATACCCGGGCCAGAGACATTCTGTAATAGCCGCGCTTTGCTTTTATCGTTCAGAAACGCCACCCTGCCGCCCCGCCGCAAGACACCGGCTAGCGGCCCGGAACCTTGTTTGGCTTCGAGCAATCTCTTTCACTTACGCCCTTCAAGAGCTCACCGTTATGACAAACGGACGCGATCACCGTATCGACTTCTTCAGAGGCCTGGCGCTGATCTTCATTTTCTGGGATCACGTACCGGACAACCCTTTGGCACAACTGACCGTGCGCAATTTCGGCTTCAGTGACGCGGCAGAGATCTTCGTGTTTCTGGCCGGTTACGCGGCGATTCTCGCTTATGGCCGCATCGCCCGACGCGACGGCCTGCTGGTGGCCAACGTACGCATCCTGCGCCGAACCTGGGTGCTGTACGTAGTCCACATCTTCCTGCTGACCTTGCTGATGGGCATCGTTTTCGTAGCCAACAACCACGTCGAGACGCGGGACATGATCCAGCAGATGGGGCTTGAATACTTCGTTGGCAACCCGCAGCAGGCGCTCGCCGATGAACTGCTGCTGCGCTTCAAACCCAACCTTACCGATCCGCTGCCGCTCTACATTGTCCTGCTGCTGGCCTTGCCGCTGATCCTGCCGCTGATGCTGCGCCGGCTGGAGGTGGCAGTCGCTTTGTCGGTCGCGCTTTATATGATGGTGCCGCTGTGTGGCTGGAATCTGCGTGCCTACGAAGGGGGCGGCGTCTGGTACTTCAACCCGGTTGCATGGCAATTGCTTTTCGTACTGGGTGGCGCCTGTGCATTGCGCGCCGAGACAGCCGTCGCGACTCCCTCCCCACCGTTGCGCCAGCAGCCGCTGTTCATGGCTGCGGCTTTGTACCTGCTGGTCGCCGGACTGCTCACCTTCGGCGAAAAATGGCCGGGCGCGCACGCGGCGCTGGTGTCCATGCTGCATCTGGAATTGCTTTATCCGATCAGCAAGACCGACCTCGCTCCGGCGCGCCTGCTGCACTTTCTGGCGCTGGTTTACGTGGCCTTCCGGCTGCTGCCGTCACATCATGGTTGGCTTGATAACTGGCCAGCCCGACAAACCTGCCGCATGGGACGTTACTCACTGGAGATCTTCTGCCTAGGCGTGCTGCTCGCGCCGTTGGCAGACATGGCCAACGCACTGGCCGGCGACACCTGGCCGATGCAAGTCACCACCGCCCTCGCAGGGCTGGGCCTGATGGTATTGATGGCCAACGGACTTGAGCTGAACAAGACACTGGGTAAACCGATTCAGGCCGTGGCAACGTGAGAACAGCGTCGCATTAAAACTCCTTCTCGGAAGTTTCCCACAGGGTTATCAGGCCAAGTTTTACAGGACGTGGCCGTTAGCGAAGGGGAAGAGATTTATTCTGAGAAGGAGTGCTTATGAACGTTAGTAGTGTTATACCGGGGTCAACCACACCGCCAGCGATTCAGCCGGCAAAGCCTGCCAATCCCAAGCTGGTCACTGCCGAAGTCGCAGCGCCTCTCAGCGACAAGGAGGCACGGGCGCAGGCGTTTTATATGCGTGAGGAAGAGCCTTGGAAAAAGGGGGTGGTCCAGTATACCGAGGGTAACGAGGACAAGACCCGACCTATGACGAAGTCGGAGTATCTGGACCATTTGAAGACAATGTCTATATTAGATATAGAAATTCAGCAAGGTAACTTTGACAAGTTCAGAAACACCCTCATTGATAGAAGACCTGATCTGGCCGATAAAAATATAAGCTACACCCTGGATGACAACGCCCAAATCAAGATCCTCGACCCTGACAGGGTTTTCAGCGAGGAGCAACTGGACTGGCTAACCGATTCGCTAAATAAACTCCCGGGATTCCGGGATACCGTGCAATCCCATGCCCGGAAGATCATGACGCTTGTCGACCATGACATCGAATCCTTTGGCAACCGCTACGTTTTGAACCTGATGAACTTTGCGAATACGATTGAATACGGGACGGTCATGTCATGCAGAAATCAACATGAACTGAACGACAGCTGGATGAGCCAAATGCATGAGAAGGGCCAGTTGCGGGAAAAGCCGCTGATCAATGTGCACGCATAAAGTGGCCCGAACGGCGTCCTGACCGAAACCTTGTCAGGACGCCGCATACCGTCAGTTCCTGGACCAATTCACCAACGTGCGTTTACAGATATGCCCGAAGTCATAAACATGCGGTTTGTCGGCCAAATGTTCCAATAACTGGTTAGCAGCGAAATACTTACCAACTTTGTAGCGCGTGGCCCACGTGTTTCTCCCGTTGTGGCGATGGACAAAATATTCGGCAGCTTTTCCTCCTTCACATGTACCAAATTGCAGCAGTTCCTGAGCTTTTCCTGACGCATCTGAAACCAGCGTTTTAGTGATACTTCGTTCAGGGTCTTGAAGGCGGAGCTCAAAGTACGCAACGCCCCCTTCCAACGGATAAGCCTTGCTGTCTGTGAATTCGACCTCAAGCAGCGACTGCTTGAACGCCTGTGTCGCCAGCATGGGAGGCTCGGTCCGACCATATGGTACCCTTAAGAGGCCATCCTCATGATGTAAATCGTAGTTCATGCGGGGAGCTGATCCGAACACGATATGATAGTCGGTATTGCTAAGATCGTTGTCAGCCACTCGGGAGACACGAATGTCCAGCTTTGCCCCTGGTTGCAAGGAGGTGAATACTTCGGCGCCCTGATTTGCTTTCAATCGCCACTCCCCTCCATCCTGCCGATACTCAACTTTCCAAACGCTATTGAGCCCCTGAGCAAGGGGGGTCGCAACCAACACGTTTTGCCCTCTGATCGAGGTAAAACTATACAGGTGAACCGCTGACATGCCCTCTAGGCGGCGAATAATATGATTAAGTCGATCAGGCAGAATGGTTGCGGTTTCCCCGGTGGAATAAGATTCTTGTATTGCCGGAACCGAAGCAGTTTGAAGCCCTGCTACGCTCTGGGTTTCGGCATATGAATAACCTGCAACAGCCACAAGCAGCCCACACATCAACATCCGAGTCTTTTTCTTGGTATCCATATCGCAACGTCCCTATTGATGTTATTTTTTGGCAACAGCCTGATGGCTGTTAAACGGACGTAAACGAATTGTTCAACAGGTGTCAACCCCACCCAACACCAAAGCAGCCGCCGCGAATGAACTTTCGGAAATATCCTACAAAAAAAGTACTCATCCAAAAATCTAAAAACTCCTACAAGTTTATCAGGACAAGATCTAAGTCTACCTGCCGCTAAACCTCATGTCATAACACCGATGAGGATGGACCAATGAACATTGAAATTTCGCAACCAGGCCAATGGCAGTATGGAATCTTGAAGAATCTTTCGCCCGCTAAGCCCCAAGCCGACGGGCTGCCTCCGGAACAGCCTCCGGTTGCAATGCAACGCGACCCAAACGCCGAGTTTTACAGCCGGGTGGAATCACCATGGCTGCCAAAGACTTCGACCGGGGTAATACGTCCCTTTGGCACAACTGACCGTGCGCAATAAAGGCCGGGAAAGAGCGCCCAACCAGTCCCGACTTGAGAACCCCTTCTCACTGAAACGCCTTCTCAGAAGTTTCCCACACAGTTATCAGGCCAAGGTTTAGGGGCATCGGCCGTTACGGGTAGGGAGTGGACCAATCAGAGAGGGCGTTTCATGCAAATTTCGAATGTTTCATGCCTGCCAAACAGCATCCCGGGGATCCCTGATCCGCGCTTGCCGCTACGCGAGTCGGACTCGGCATCGGGATCGGCCCTGGAGCCGCAGCAGCAGGTACGATCCTCCCTATCCCCGATCGAAAGTTTTTACACCTACCAGAAGGAACCATGGCTAGCGGATCCGGGCTACGAAGATGTGGCGAGTCTGGAAGAATACATCGATCGAAAGAAGTCAATGGATCACATCGAACTGGCACTGGTGCAAATCACCTACCATCGTTTTCAAAACCACCTGGAAAGCACCTACCCGGACCTTGCGAAAAAAGGGTTTGGCTTTACCCTCGGCCCCGATGCAAACCTGAAGATAATCAATTATTCGAATACATTGACAGAAGCGGAACGCTCTACCGTGACCGAGTTGCTGAACGGGTTCGAGGATCTGAAGGAAAGAATTCAGGCACATGCAAAGAATGTAATGATTCTTGCCCAACATGATCATGAGACGTTCGGTCCTACCCGCGATATAGGGCTGCATAATTTTCACGAGATCGTCGATTACCACAAAGTGTTGACTAACGGCGTTGACGGCATGCAAGGGGAATGGGTACAGCAGGTGAGCAGCTACGCGAGCCGTACAGACTCTACATATATTGCTACCGAGGTGTAACGAGGCTGCCAGACAGCATACGCTTGCCTGGCAGCCTTGGTTTTAGCCGCGCGGAGCCACGGTTTTCTGCACCCTCTGCGTGCAGATATGGCCGAGATAAAATCGATGTGGATTAGGGGGGGGCGGTCTCCAGCAGAATATTCCTCACATGGTATCCGCCCACTCTATACCAGCTTTTCCACGTATTGAAACCTCTGTTCTTATCTGTGAACTCTTTAGCTTCGTAACCACCGTAACATGCTCCCAAATGGATACGCTCTGAAGCAGTACCGTCAGCGCCGCTTATTAGCACTCGAGTCTCTGACTTTTCGTTTTTGCCAAAGCTAAGCTCAAACACCGCTATCCCACCTTTCAGTGGAGCACCTTTAGTGTCCGAGAACTCCACATTCAAGACAGCCTCCTTATAGATCTGTGTGGCAAGCCAATCGGGCACCGTATAGCCGGATGGAATTCGCAGCACCCCAGGCTCATCCAGCAGATCGTATTTCTTCATTACAGGATAGGAGCCAAAACTGACAGTATATGGAATTTCGTTAGCTAGCGTATTAGGCCTTGGGGAAACTCGAATAATTACGTTATCCCCCACCTGTAGATCCTTGAGCACTTTATTCCGAAAATTAAGCGGCGCCCACTCCCCACTCACAGTGTATTCCACCTTCCAGGCCTCAGCTTCTGGCTCGCCATTGGGCAAGCCAATAAGAACATCCTGCCCTCTCTGCACTACGAAGCCGTAATAATGAACCGGATACTTCACGTTAACGACATTCTTTATGAGATGGACCCCATCCTCAATGACCGTAAACAGCGGCTGCGCGGCCTCTTCTACATCAGCTGGCTTAGCAAGCAAATCGCTTTGCTGTTGAACTACATCCTCAGGCTGATGCACTGCTTGGCCTTGTTAACTAAACTCTTCCAACAGAACCGTGGATTCCGGTCTTTGAGAATAATTCGGCGCTGACTCTTGCCGATTCTCATTTACAAGATTGCTTTTTTCTTCTCCAGCAGTGGTCTGACTGACATCTTGAGCCCACCCCAGCCCTGTCATACTTAGGGCCAAAACCACCGACTGTGCGGACAACCATTTTTTAGATTTTTTCATATCAATCCCTTTCGTTTTAAGGCTGCTCCCTTGCAGCCTTTGAGAGGAACTAATAGAAGTTTAAAAATCTCGTCAACAGGCAGATCATATTTACAGAAACATCCTACACATCAAAGCCAAAGCAGAAAATTCCTACACACTTTTCAGGCAATGTTTTTCCCATGTCAGCCGTTAGCGTTTACGGTATTCACTGAAAGAGGAACACCCAATGAAAATTGGCACAACGCAGATTCCCGCCTGGCAACTCTCGCTCGCGAAAAAGCCCGAAATCGTCGAGTCTGAAGAAGCGCCTATCAAGCCGGTGGAAAAAACGGACACGCCAAAACAACGCGACCCCAATGCCGAGTTCTACAGCCGCGTAGAAACCCCTTGGCTTGCCAAGACGGCCACTGGAGAAATCCATTCGTTCTATAGAAGGTTATCGGAAGAGCAAATCAGGGAAATTCGAGACGAATATCTCAACAAACTCCAAGAGAAGGCTGCTGAAGGCCTACGCAAAATGTTCGACTCCTACTACGGCCTCAAAAGCCAGCTTTCCTACACGGACCCCGAATTGGCAAAGAAGTACTTCGGTTTTACCCTGGGCTTCGATCAGCAGGTCAAGATCACCGATCCAGACGGTGTACTGACGCCAGTAGAGGTAGCTTTTCTGACCGAGCAGTTGAACAACCGCGCGGGGTTTCGCGACACCCTGGTAGATCATGCGCGTCTGCTGATGCAGCAGGTGGATCATGACCGAGGGCGGTTTCCGGACCGCTACAAGATCAATCTGGAAAACTTCAGCAAGATCATCGACTACGGCCAGTTGTTCGCTCGTAACACCATTGGGGGCTTCATAGAGACACTCAACTATCAGCTGGAGCGCAATGCCGAGAAGATCGAAGAGAAGAAGCCGGATTCGATCGTCGACGTGCATGCCTGATTCATGGTTGCGGGCCTGTGCAAAGGCCCGCAGCCAGTCCGCACAATTTTCTCTGCAATCGCAACGACCGTCTAAGCTTGTGTCAGGTGCGTTTAACAGGGTGACCGGGCCAATCGACTATGGGCGTATTACGGCATTCCGATATCGAGCAAGATGCGATCTCCGCTGAACATCCGGACGACCCGCACGCGCCGCGAGGCTCCCGTCGCCGGCGTCATGGGTGGCGGGTGTTCTGGGTTGTGGTGGCAGTTGGTGGCGTTGCGCTGGGCGTCGCGGTAGCGGTTGAAAGTCGCAGTTCCTGGCTGCAAGCGAGGGAACTCAGCAGGTTTGCCGCGAGCCTGACTTATTCGGTGCAACCGGGGCCGAGCGATGCGGTGGTCTATCCTGGTGACGGTCCGTTCGACAAGCGCCTGGGCTATTCCTCGCTGGATGAGTTTCTGCCGCGCCTGCTGAAGCGCGACTACCTGATCAGTCGCCAGGCCCACTTTTCTCCTGAGCTGATGCGCTATAGCCAGCGCGGTTTCTTCGTGCCTTATCAGGAAAAAACCCAGGCAGGTTTATCGCTCACCGATTGCCGGGGCGCGCCATTGTATGAGTTCCGCTACCCGCAACAGTTTTACCCTGACTTCGCGGCAGTTCCGCCCGTGGTGGTGCACAGCCTGTTGTTCATTGAAAACCGCGACCTGCTGAACCCTGATCAGCCACTGGCCAACCCGGCAGTGGACTGGCCGCGCTTTGCCAAGGCAGCGCTGTCGCAGGTGGCGAAGTTGCTCGCCCTGCCCGGTCAGTCGGCAGGTGGCAGCACCCTGGCGACCCAACTGGAAAAGTATCGGCACTCTCCCGACGGCATGACGCAGTCGGGCTCCGAGAAGCTGCGGCAGATGATCTCCGCCAGCGTGCGGGCTTATCAGCCGGGGACGGAAACCCTGGAGGTGCGTCAGCAGGTTGTGCGCGATTATCTCAATAGCGTGCCGCTGTCCGCCGTGCCGGGCCATGGCGAGGTGCATGGGCTGGCCGAAGGGCTTCGAGTCTGGTTTGGCGCCGATTTCGCCCGGACCAACGAGATCCTGGCGTCTGAGCCCACCACCCCCAGGGAACTGGCCGCCAAGGGGCTGGCCCTGCGGGAAGTGCTGTCGCTGGTGATCGCCCAACGGCGTCCGTCGCATTACCTGTCCAAGGGCCGACTGGAGCTGGCAGACCTCACCGACAGTCATATTCGGCTGTTGGCTCAGGCCAGTATCATCGACCAACCGCTGGCCGACGCCGCGCTCGGTGCCCCCCTGACCTACCGCGACTGGGTGCAACAGCCGACTCTGCAACCGATCGAAACCACCAAGGGCATCAGCGTGGCGCGCAGCCGCCTGTCCGCTCTGCTGAACCGTCCACTCTACGATCTCGACCGGCTCGACCTGTCGGCCACCAGCACCTTGCATGGCGAGTTGCAAAACAGCGTCAGTCAGTATTTACGCGACCTGGCAAAGCCGGAGTTCGCCGAGCAGATCGGCCTTCTGGGTGAGCGGCTGTTGACGCCGGCCAGTACTGCTCAGGTGCGCTACAGCTTCACGCTGTTCGAGCGTGGCGCGGATGGTTCCCGTGTGCGCGTGCAGACGGACAGCACCGACCAGCCATTCGACATCAACGAAGGCAGCAAACTCGAACTGGGCTCGACCGCCAAGCTGCGCGTGCTGACAACCTATCTGGAAATCATCGCCGAGCTGCACGAGCGTTATGCAGCGCTGAGCAACGCTCAGCTGAGGAAAACTCCGGTCGAGGATCCGGACCGTCTGACTCGCTGGGCCGTGGATTATCTGCTGCAAAACAAAGATCGCGATTTGACGAAGATGCTGTCGGCTGCCCTGGATCGAAAGTACTCAGCCAGCCCCGGCGAAAGCTTTTTCACCGGCGGCGGCCTGCACCGGTTCAATAATTTCCGTCGCGAAGACAACGAACGCATCCCGACCCTGCGTGAATCCCTGCGCGAGTCAATCAACCTGCCGTTCATCCGGCTGATGCGCGATTTGGTGCGCTACAGCACTTATCAGGCTCCCAGCAATAGCGCAGCGTTGCTCAAGGACGACAGCAACCCGCGCCGTCAGGAATACCTTAGCGAGTTCGCCGACCGTGAAGGCCGCGTGTTCCTTCTGCGCTTCTGGAAACGCTACAAGAACAAAACGACGGAGGAGCGGCTTGAAACCTTTCTCGATGGCATCAATCCCACTGCGACGCGGCTGGCGGCAGTTCATCGCTACCTGATGCCGGACGCGCAGCAGGCGCAGTTCAATGCGTTCGTCCGCACGCACATGGCCGAGAACAAAGCGCTGCCGAAGCTGACAGACAAGCGCCTGGCCGAGCTTTACCAAAGCTACGGTCCTGGCGCCTATGACCTTCCTGATCAGGGTTATGTCGCACGCGTGCATCCACTGGATCTATGGCTGGTCGGCTTTCTGCTGCAGCACCCCGACGCGCAGTTCAAGGATGCCGTCACCGCCAGCCGCCATGAGCGCCAGGAAGTTTACAGCTGGCTGTTCAAAAGCCGCCACAAGGGCGCTCGCGACAGCCGCATTCGTACCATGATGGAAGTGGAAGCCTTCCTGGACATCGAGCAGCGCTGGCAACGGGTCGGCTACCCGTTCGACCACCTGGTGCCGTCGCTGGCGACTGCCATCGGCAGCTCGGGGGATCGCCCGGCGGCGCTGGCTGAACTGATCGGCATCATTCAGAACGACGGCGTCCGGTTGCCGGCCGTCCGTATCGACACGCTGCATTTCGCCGCCGGCACACCTTACGAAACCGTGCTGACAACCAACCCGGACCTGGGCAAGCGGGTGTTGCCCTCGGAAGTTGCCGCGGCGCTGCGTGAAGCCTTGTCGCAAGTGGTTGAAGGCGGCACAGCCAAGCGCGTCCAGGGCGTATTCAAGTTGCAGGACGGCAACGTGCTGACCATGGGCGGCAAAACCGGTACAGGTGACAACCGCATCGAAAGCGTTGGCGCGGGCGGTCGGATCATCAGCTCAAGGGCGATCAACCGGACGGCAACCTTCGTGTTCTACATCGGCGACCATCACTTCGGCACGCTGACCGCCTTCGTTCCAGGCCGAGCCGCCGAAGGGTTTCGGTTCACATCGGCGTTACCGGTGCAGGTGCTCAAAGGCATGGCCCCGATCATCACGCCATACCTGGAAAACGGCGGACGCGCTATGTGCAGCCCAGATGGGCTGCGGACCGTCACCGGTATCTGAATGCATGGTCGGGCGCTGACTGCGCCGATGAGAACCGTTCGTCTTTAACTCTTGCAAGCTGGTTAAGATATATCTTAAGGTATATCTAACTTGTAATGAGACATGAAGACCATGCGTGATGACCCTCACCACACCCCGCCTCCGCTTCGCGAATATGGAGACGGTTTCGAAAAACGTACCGGCCGGGAACGCGGCGGCCGGGGCCCGCGCGTTTTCGCACCGGGCGATCTCAAGCTGCTGTTGCTGGCGCTGATCGCTGAACAGCCGTGCCACGGCTACGACCTGATCCGCCAGATCGAAGGCATGTTCGATGGTGCTTACAGCCCCAGCCCAGGCGTGATCTACCCCACGCTGACGTTCCTCGAAGAAAGCGAACTGATAACCGGCGATGCCCAGGGCGGCAAGAAGCTCTACACCGTCACCACCGCGGGCGCCGCCTCCTTGTCGGAGCAGGCCGTGGCGCTGGACGGCGTGCGGACACGCATCGACGTCAGTAAACGTTCGCTGCGCGGACACGACCGTCCCGCCGAGATCCACGAGGCAATCCATAACCTGCGGCATGCCCTGCATCTGCATCACGGCCGCTGGAGCCCGGAAGAAATCCTCCGGGTTCGCGACCTGCTCAACAACACCGCCAAGGCCATTGTCGATGGTCCGCAAAATCAGCCGGGGAAGTCCGCATGAGTTCAAAGCAATCCATTCATCGCGTCATGCACGAGATCAAACGCCGCAAGCTCGAAGTGCTGCGCGTGACCGAGGTCACCCCGCTGATGCGCCGCATTACCTTGCACGGGCCGGAACTGGAAGGCTTCATCAGCCTGGGCACGGACGATCACGTCAAACTGTTCTTTCCGAGCACGCCCGAGGAGCAGGCTGCCCTGGAGAACTGGGTGCCGATGAGCGAAAGCGACGGGCCGCGCCCGGCCATGCGCGATTACACGCCCCGGCGCTATGACGCCCGGACCGGCGAGCTGGATATCGACTTTGTCCTGCATGGCGAAGGCCCGGCCGCGACCTGGGCTGCCCAGGCTCGGCCGGGGCAATTCCTGCATATCGCCGGGCCGCGCGGCTCGATGGTGGTGCCGGATATTTTTGACAGCTACCTGCTGATTGGCGACGAAACGGCCCTGCCTGCCATCGCTCGTCGTCTTGAGTCACTGCCAGCCAATCGCGCGGCATTGGCGGTGATCGAGGTTGCCACGCCCCAGGAACAACAGGTTTTCCAGAGCGCCGCTCAGGTCGACGTGATCTGGATCGTGCGCGGGGAGCAGGATCTGCAGAGCGTGGTTCGGCGCCTGGAAATGCCCGAAGGCAAGCTGTACGCCTGGGTCGCCACCGAGTCCGGGCTGTCGCGCAAGCTGCGGCGAATCCTGCTCGACGAATTCGGTCTGGACGATGCGTTCGTCAAGGCAGCCGGATATTGGCGCAAGGAAGGCCCGGCCGACGAGTAACGCGGGGGCCGGACGCGGTCAGAGTCATCTCCGACGACGGGCCGCGAGTTTGTCGAGGCCCAGTACCGCCAGCGCAATCGTCACAAACCCTGCGAGCACACCGCCTGCATTGATGAAGGCCTTGGTGTAGCCGATGGTGCCGATGTCGATGAACGGATACATATAGTCGCCGAGCATATCGCCGCGCAGCAGCACATAGCCAAAGTAAATGATCGGGTACAGCATCCACAGTGCGACATGTTTCAGCCGCAGTGTGCCTTTGGGTACGTAAAGCCACCAGTAGAGCACGAACAATACGGGCACCACGTCGTGCAACAGCTCGTCGGCCACCCACTGCAGCCCCTGTGGATGCCATAGATGGCGCAGCAGAAGGTTGTAGGCGATGCCCACTACCGCGATGCTGGTGGCAATTGCGCCGCATACGACCGGATGGCGGAAGAATCGATGCCCGGCGGACTGCCGGGCACTGAGCGCACAAGTCAGTGCGACTGCCGCGAGCGTGTTGCTCAACACGGTGAAAAAGCTGAAAAACCGCACCAGCCCGCCCAACAGGCTGGCATCGTCTGCCCAGCGTGCGACCAGAATCAGGTATAGCTGAATCACCAGGCCGGCCCATGCCAGACAAGCAACCACTCGGGTATAACTGCGCCATCCGTGCGCTCGCTGCGAACCTTCGCTCAACATCTGTCTTTTATCCTTGAAAGCCAACTTGCATGGCGGGCGCGACGTCAGGCTGCGAACTACCAGGCACTACCAGCCCTTGCTGCGATGCAGCTTTACATACAGGGACTCGACCTTTTCTCGCGCCCAAGGCGTCTTGCGCAGGAAGGTCAGGCTGGACTTGATGCTCGGATCGCTCTTGAAACAGCGGATGTCGATGCGTTCAGCAAGGCCGGACCATTGGTAATGCTCGACCAGCGCCTTGAGGATCTGCTCCAGCGTAACGCCGTGCAGCGGGTCGGAATTGGGAGTTGTCATGGTCAATCCTGAAGCCTGATCAGAGAGTCGATGCCCGAAGGTGCGCACCTTAGCCGAGCTCTTCGGCATCGGGAAGAGCTGGTTGTGCAGCGGCTGGCCAACGAACCGCGCGAAACGGTTTTCGGCACTCTCACAAGCGCCATCCAGAGCCTGCCAGGCTGCGCGCATCGGTCGCAGCTTCAACTGTTGCAAAAATCGCAACGATCAATGTCAACATTGTTACTGTTCGTAAGCTCGTTAGCGCCCTATCATTGCCAGCGTTGTAGCTGAATCGATTTTCCAGACTTATCAATATGTTACCCGCCTGCTCCGGCAGCCTGCGGGCGAGCTGCGATTCAATCACCAAGAAAAACTCATAAGAATGCTTTTACCCATGCCTAGTTATCTAACGCTTCAACGCGCTGTCGGCCTGTTCGGGCTGGCGGCATTCGGCCTCGCCGCCACGGCTCAGGCAGCGCCTGCCTTCGATTCCGATTCGCCCTGGATGCTTGGCGACTGGGGCGGCAAGCGCACCGAGTTGTCAGACCAGGGTTTTGATTTCAAGCTCGATTACACCAGCGAGACCGCTGCCAACCTGCACGGTGGCTACGACCACGACAAGGCAACGCGTTACAGCGATCAGATCACCCTTAGCGCTCATATGGACCTGCAAAAATTGCTGGGCTGGCAAGACGCCGAGTTTCAGTTGGCCCTGAACAATCGTAATGGCGACAGCCTGGGCAATGATCGGACCGGAGACCCGCGGGTCGGCACTATTTCGTCATCCCAGGAAGTCTGGGGACGCGGCAGCGTCACCCGTCTGACCCAGCTCTGGTATCAGCAGAAGTTTCTCGACCAGGCTTTGAGCATCAAGCTCGGCCGGTTCAACGAGGGTGAAGACTTCAACACCATGCCCTGCGACTTCCAGAACCTTTCGCTGTGCGGCTCGCAGGTCGGCAACTACGTCAACACCTGGTACAACTGGCCGATCAGCCAGTGGGCGATGCGCGTCAAGTATCAGCTCAACCCGGAGCTCTTCGCGCAGATCGGCGTCTTCGAGCAGAACCCGTCCAATCTTGAGAACGACAACGCATTCAAGCTCAGCGGCAGCGGCACCGAAGGCGCGGTAGTCCCGGTGGAACTGGTCTGGACGCCGAAAGTCGGCGGTCTGCCGGGCGAGTACCGCGCCGGGTATTACTACAGCAGCGCCGACAGCGAAGACGTCTACAAGGATGCCAATGACCGACCGGCGGCACTGACCGGCACCGCCTACCGTGGCGCGTCGAGCAAACACGGCATGTGGCTCAACTTCCGTCAGCAGGTCACCAGCCAGGCAAGCGACCAGAGCCGTGGCCTGAGCCTGTTTGCCAACGGCACTCTGCACGACAAGAAGACCAACATGGTCGACAACTACGTGTCGGTCGGCATGGTCTACAAAGGCCTGTTCGACGCCCGCACTCAGGATGATATCGGGGTCGGTTTCTCGCGTATCCACGTGAATCCGGCGTACCGCAAGAATGCCGATGCACGAAACCAGGCCATAGCGGCCTACGACTACAACGATCCGTCATTCACGCCTGTTCAGGACACGGAATACAACGCCGAGTTCTATTACGGCGTTCACGTGGCCAACTGGCTGACCGTGCGCCCGAACCTGCAGTACATCCGTCATCCAGGTGGCGTCGACGAAGTCGACGATGCATGGATCGCCGGCATGAAAGTACAGCTTTCGTTCTGACCAGCGGTTGAATCGAGTGGCCGGTAATACGTTCCAAGAATCAGCCACACAAGATTACGTAAGAAATTTCTTACGGAAACGAGACATCAATCAATCACTCTTCACGGAGATTCGCATTATGAGCACTGAAGGTGCTTTGAGTAGAAATCGCCTGCTTCCGACGTTGCTCGGGCTGGTGATCCTGTTGATGGGGCTGGCCTTGCTGGCCGGCGGCGTCAGGTTGGTGCAACTGGACGGTTCCCTGTATTACCTGCTGGCAGGTATCGGTTTCTCCGTGACGGGTGTACTGCTTATCACCGGGCGGCGCGCGGCGCTGGGTCTGTACGCCGTCCTCCTGTTCGCGAGCACGGTCTGGGCCTTGTGGGAAGTCGGCCTGGACTGGTGGCAGTTAGTGCCGCGTCTGGCACTGTGGTTTGCCCTGGGCATCGTGCTTCTGCTGCCATGGTTCCGTCGTCCGCTGCTGCGCGGCGAGTCCGCGCGCATGGGCACCGGCGCACTGGGCGTCGCCGTCGTGCTGGCGGGCCTGACTGCACTGGCGAGCCAGTTCACCAACCCCGGCCGCATCGAAGGCCAGCTGGACCGCGAAACGGCAGGCACTACCAATACGGCGCCAGCCATGCCTGATGGCGACTGGCAGTCTTATGGCCGCACCGCTTTTGGTGATCGCTACTCGCCACTGGCGCAGATCACCCCGGAAAACGTGCACAAGCTGGAGCCGGCCTGGACCTACCGCACCGGCGACATCCCCGGCCCGAACGATCCAGGCGAGACCACCGCGGAAAACACGCCGCTCAAGGTCAACGGCATGCTGTACGTATGTACGCCGCACAGCCAGGTGATTGCCCTTGATCCGGATTCGGGCAAGGAAATCTGGCGTTTCGATCCGAAGATCAGCACACAGAACGCCGAGAACTTCAAAGGCTGGGCGCACATGACCTGCCGTGGCGTCACGTATCACGATGACGCCGCCTACGCCGCAGCTGCTCCAGCGCAAAGCCCGGCCACGCCAGTGGCGGATACTGCGAGCGCTGCGCCTGCCACGGCATGCCCGCGTCGCATCTTCATCCCGACAGCCGACACCCGTCTGATCGCGCTCAACGCCGACACCGGCAAGATGTGTGAAGACTTCGGCAACAAGGGCGCTATCGACCTGACCGCCAACATGGGCACCTTCGCTCCGGGCGGCTACTACTCGACTTCGCCACCGGCTGTAACCAAAGACCTGGTGATCATTGGCGGCCACGTCACCGATAACGTTTCGATGGACGAACCGTCCGGTGTCATCCGCGCGTATGACGTGCACACCGGTCGTCTGGTCTGGAACTGGGACAGCGGCAATCCTGAAGCGACGGCGCCTATCGCCGCGGACGGCATCTACACCCGCAACTCGCCGAACATGTGGTCCATGTTCAGCGTCGACGAAAAGCTGGGCATGATCTACCTGCCGATGGGCAACCAGACGCCTGACCAGTTTGGCGGTCACCGTACTCCGGAATCCGAGAAGTACGCCGCTGGCATCGTCGCGCTGGACATCGCGACCGGTCGCGTGCGTTGGGATCGTCAGCTTACCCATCACGACCTGTGGGACATGGACGTTGGTGGTCAGCCGTCGCTGATGGACATGAAAACCGCTGATGGCGTGAAGCCTGCCGTTCTGGTGTCGACCAAGCAGGGCAGCATCTACGTGCTGGACCGCAGCAATGGCCAGCCGATCGTGCCGATCAACGAAGTGCCGGTTCCACAAGGCGCCGTTGAAGGCGACTGGACTTCGCCGACCCAGCCCAAGTCCGACCTGAACTTCATGCCGCCTCCGCTCAAGGAACGCGACATGTGGGGCGTGACACCGTTCGACCAGATGCTGTGCCGCATCGACTTCAAGTCGCTGCGCTATGACGGTCCGTTCACTCCGCCATCGCTGCAAGGTTCGATTGTTTATCCGGGTAACTTCGGTGTATTCGACTGGGGCGGCATCTCTGTCGATCCGGTTCGCCAGATCGCGTTCGTCAACCCAAGCTACATGGCCTTCCGCTCCAAGCTGGTGCCGGCTGAAGAAGTTGCGAGCGGTCCGGGTCGCAAGAGCGAAACCGAAGGCGTACAGCCGAACAAAGGCGCGCCGTATGGCGTGATCCTCGAAGCGCTGCTCTCGCCGATGGGTCTGCCTTGCCAAGCTCCGGCGTGGGGTTATGTGGCCGCTGTCGATCTGACCAACCACAAGACCATCTGGATGCACAAGAACGGCACCGTGCGCGACAGCTCGCCGGTTCCAATCCCGTTGAGCATGGGCGTTCCGAGCCTGGGCGGTACATTCACCACCGCCAGCGGCCTGGCATTCCTGAGCGGTACGCTTGACCAGTACCTGCGCGCCTACGACGTTCGTAACGGCAAGCAGTTGTGGGAAGGCCGCCTGCCAGCAGGCGCTCAGACCACTCCGATGACCTACACCGGCAAGGACGGCCAGCAATATGTGCTGGTTGTCGCTGGCGGTCACGGCTCGCTGGGCACCAAGCAAGGTGACTACGTGATGGCGTTCAAACTGCCGAAGTGATGTGTTGCTGAGGTAAGCGAAAGGCGGTTATCGAAAGATAGCCGCCTTTTTTTGTGCTGGCTTACAGGGTTGCGGCGCGTATCTGGTCTGGGTGGAGCCAGCTTTCTGGCGAGGACATAGATATAGACGACACAGCGGCTGCGGCTGTCCTAGCCTCATCGCCAGCAAGGTGGCTCCTACAAGACCGAGTCACTTCCTGAATTGTGGGAGCTTTCTGGCGAGGACATAGATATACACAGCGGCTGCGGCTGTCCTGGCCTCATCGCCAGCAAGCTGGCTCCTACAAGACCGAGTCACTTCCTGAATTGTGGGAGCCAGCTTGCTGGCGAGAGCGGGTGATGACGAATCGATAAGAAACGCTATTTTTTCTCGATCACTTCGCCACGCATCGGCGCCAGGCGGGCGATGAGGCGGTTCTGGGTGGGCACGGGGATTTTCTCGGCGTCCATGGCGGCGATCAGGTTTTCCACCAGCGCGTTGAAATCGCTACGGGTCAGGTTCTGTCCCTTGTGCGCTTCGGCCATGCTGTCTCCGGTGTAACGGCAGGGACCGCCGGAATCGACGCAAAGGTGCTCAACCAGCTTGTCGCGCAGGCGCTCGATATCAACCTTGCGAAAGTGCTCGACGATCCGAGGGTCCTTGGCAACATTCAACAACATGCCTTCGACGATGCGCTGGATGCCGGCGCGCTCGCCAAGCGCCTGGTAAAGGCTGTCATCCCGAGCAGGCTGCTGGGCGCACCCGACCAACAGAGTCAGCATCAGGCCGGCAAGTAGACGAAACATCAGAAACTCCCCTGCACGGACAAGTAGGTGCCGCTCTGGTTGTCCAGCGTGGCGATTTCGCCCAACCGCGCGTAGGCCAGAACGAATGACAGGTGCTTGTTCGGAAAATACCCGACGAACATATCCGCCCAGTCGCTTTCCCCGGCAAACGAAAGGTTGTCCGGTTTTTCCCGATACTCCACGCCTGCCGCCCAGCGCGGGTTGAACAGTACCGCTACCGAACCTTCCTTGAGCAGGCTGCGTTCGTCGCGCCGGTCGCCGCCAAAACCCAGCAGGCCGGTTTCGTTGGCACGGCTGTAACGCACGCCGCCGTTGACCACAAGGTTGTAGCCAAACGCCGCGCCCATGAACAGACGACTCGCGGTCAGATAGCCTTCGACGTCCGAATCGCGCTGCGCGCCGACCAGGCTGGGGATCAGGAAGTTGTTCTGGTGCTTGTACTGCACGCCCAGCGAGACTTGCGGCAGGCTGTCGTAGATGAAATCCCCGAACAACCGCAGCTTGACGCCGAATACGTCCTGGCTGAGGTTATCGTCCGGCAGGCTCAGCCGATGCTGCAGAGTGCTGATGTCGAAGCGCTGATGCGCGTAGGAAAATTCGATGCGGTTGTCGTAAGCGATGGCCAGCCCTGCGACGTCGAGTGCGTAGTCCGGTACATCGACATGGGTGGCAAAGGCGGTCGCGCCCCACTCGCCCTGTTCGCCGTAACCGGCGATCAACGCCCAAGGGGTGATCCCGCCACCCGCGCTGCCCTCGATACTGCTGGCTCCGCCGGTGGCGATCAGACGCCCGTTATCGGCCACTGCCTCAAAAGCGGCAGTGCCGAGGATACAACTCAATAACCACGTTAACTTGAAGCGCATGATTCAGTTGACCATCAGGCTGGGTGAGTTCAGGGATTGAGCGATCCAGGCTTCGAAGGCTGATGCCGACAGCGGCCGGCTGATCAGATAGCCCTGGGCCGTGTCGCAGTGCCAGCGCTTGAGCAGATCCAGGCTGTGTTGATACTCCACACCTTCGGCGACCACCTTTAGCCCCAGGTTATGGCTCATCTCGATGGTCGAGCGCACGATCACCGCGTCTTCGCTGGTTTCATCGAGGTTGCGCACGAACGACTGGTCGATCTTCAGTTCCTGCACAGGCAGGCGTTTGAGGTGCGCCAGAGACGAGTAGCCGGTGCCGAAATCATCGACCGACAGACTTATGCCGCAGTCGCGCAAGCGATTGAGCACAACAAGCGCTCGCTCCGGCTCGCTCATCACCGCGCTTTCGGTAATCTCGAAGATCAGTTGCCTGGCGGGCACTGCGTAATGCATCAGCAGTCCGGAGACGAAACCCACCAGATCTTCGCCCAGCAAGTCGTCCGCGGAAATATTGACCGACAGCTGCAGCACCAGGCCGCGACGGTTCCATTCCGCCAGCTGGCGCATGGCTTCTTCGATCACCCAGTTGGTCAACAGCTGGATGCTGCCGGTACGCTCGGCCAGCACGATGAATTCGGCGGGCGAGACGCTGCCGAACTGCGGATGATTCCAGCGCAGCAAAGCCTCGGCCTGTCGGACCCTGCTCTGACGGATGTCCAGCTTTGGCTGGTAATGCAGCTGTAGCTCGCCGCTTTGCGGCGCCTTGCGCAGATCGCGAATCAGGCTGATCTGGCGCTGGTGCGCCAAGTCGCGGCCGTCCTGGTAGATATGCAGCCGACCGGGCAAGTTTGCTGCGTCCTTGCGGGCAATGGCTGCGCGGTTGACCAGTTCCTGCGCGGAGTCGCCGTTTTCCGGATACACCGCAATGCCGATGCAGCAGTCGAGTGTGATGTCGTGATTGTCGAGCCGCTGAGGCTCGCCGAGCAGGCGCTGCAAGGCATCGCCGGTCGCGACTGCGCCGTCGCTGCCGGTATGGTCGAGCAACAGCAGAAACTCGTTGGCGGTCAGCCGCGCGACGGTATCGCCCGAGCGCAGCGTGTCCTGCAAACGCTGGCCGATCTGACGCAACAGCTGATCGACACCTTCCGCGCCACAGCTTTCGTTGATTGCGGCGAGGTTCTCGATGCCCAGATACATCAAGGCGACGGGCCGCTGCGCGGCAATCGCGCTGCCCAGTCGCTCCATCGCCAGCGCCCGATTAGGCAGCCCAGTGATTGCATCGTGCAGCGCGTTATGTGCCAGCTGTCCCTCACGGACCGCAATGCCATGCTGCATGGTGTTGATCGCAGCGGCGAGCAGGCCCAGCTCATCACTGCGATCCATGGCCACCGGGGTTTTGTAATCGCCGTCGCCGATACGTTTGGCGGCCAGCGCCAGCGCACGGACCGGCAGCGACACACTGCGCGCCAGCGCCAGGGTCCCGACCAGCGAAGCGGCCAGAGCTGCCAGAGAAATCCACAATATGTTCTCGTCCAGCGGAGCGAACGCCTGCAGGGCCTTGTCCAGCGGGCTTTGCAACAACGCGACCACCTGCCCGTCGCTGGCAACGCCGGTATTGGCCAGCATCAACGACTGACTCAGAAAATTCTGATTGGCCTGTTCCGTCACGCTCGTCTGCCCGCCGGAAGAATTGCGCATCAGTTCGATGAGCCTGGCGTGCAGTCCTTCGGGCTGAGTGCTTACCAGTGTTCCCGGCCGGCCGTTCTCGATTGTCAGAAACGATACTTCCAGGCCACTGAGCGAGCGCAGTTCCTGGGCGAAATCGCTGTCGATGGGAAAGCCCATGACCACTCGCCCAAGAGGCAGCGGTGCCGAGACGATGCTTTCGACCAGCAGGTGCGGGGTGCCGCCGCCCGGTACGATCAGAACGGACTGCTGGCTGCGCCTGGCCGTGCGCAGCGCCTTGTCGTAAATGAACCCGGTTCCTTCCGCGACCAGCGGCTGGGTGCTGGCGACGACAGTGCCGTCCATGCCCAGCAAGAACATGTCGCTGGCGTTGATCCGCTTGCCATGGTTGAGCAGCACCGACCGGATGGTCGCCGAGTCCTGGCTGGCCACCGCGTCGCGAAAGCCGAAGTCCGCCGCCAGCAGCTGCACCGCATCGCGCAGCTGCCGGCCACGCTGATCGATCAGTCGCTCGAAGACGCGGCTGCCGACTTTCAGTTGGGCCTGGGCCTGTTTGTGTACGGCGTCACTGGTGGCGACCTTGACGGCGAAAAATACCGCGGCGACCACTATCAGCAGCAGCGCAATCAGCACTCCGGCGATGCGCGCCTGAAAGCTGGTTCGCAGGTTCATTCATGCACAGCCTTGTGAAAGGCGTCGCCAAAACCACCAGGTGCCGGCTTGCCCGGCTTATCCTCGGGATCGGGCTGAACCGTGAGAGTCACGCGCTGGGTCAGCCCGCTGGCCGGGACTTCGAATGCGCCGCCTGCTACCGGTTGCATGTCCTCGGAGCGCGGATGCCACAACGTCGCCTGATAACGACCGGGCGGGACCTGGTCGAGCCTGAGCGCGCCTTTGTCATCGGTGACGCCGAACAGCGGTTCGTCGGTTACGTAGATGTAGCCGACCATCCAGTCATGGATGTTGCAGCCGAGCACCACGACGCCCGGTTTTTCGAAGAGCAGCGGCTGAGAAGGCGTGCCTTGGTAAAGACGCAGCTCGAAGCGCTTGGCCGGTGAAAAGGAGTACACCTGATGACGAATGTTGTCGCTGTTGGGAAATTTCACCTGCGTACCGGTGTGTACGGCCAGAACGCGAGGCGAAAACTCCTGATCGCGCTGGTCCATATCAGCCTTGAACGGCCCCGTCGGCGCTGTGGCCGGTCCCGAGAGGGTCACGACTGCATCCGGCAAGGCCGAGCCGTGCTGGTCCGCGACCTGCACGGTCACGGTAGCCGCCGAAGCCACCGCCGAAGCGCCCGCGAGCAGGCTGGCCAGCGCCAGATTTAAAATCAGGTTGATCATATTCATTGAGTCCACGATGGCAGAGCCGTCAGTCACCAGCCGGCCCTGGCAGCATGTGTCTTGAGCTCGATCCAGCGCGCAATACGGCCACGCCAACGCGTGCCCGGGCCATCAGCCGGTCGAACAGGATCAGAGACAAAAACCGTCTCAGCCTCACGGGGCATTTATCCCCTATCAAGACTATCGACCGCTCCCATTGAAACCTGAGGCCCCGCGCCCCATCTAAAGGCCATGTTCAATTTCGCAGGTGCCCCATGAGCGACCAGCAGACAGACTCGCCAGAATTGCCAGATGATGCCGCCGAGCTTGACGTGTCCCTGAGTTCCCACAGCACCTCGCTGGCCTTGCCTGGCCAGAGCCTGCCGGACAAGGTCTACATCATCCCGATCCACAACCGTCCGTTCTTTCCGGCGCAGGTCTTGCCGGTGATCGTCAACGAAGAGCCGTGGGCCGAGACGCTGGAGCTGGTCAGCAAGTCCGACCATCATTCGCTGGCGCTGTTTTTCATGGACACGCCGCAGGAGGACCCGCGGCACTTCAACACCGACGCCCTCCCCGAGTACGGCACGCTGGTCAAGGTCCACCACGCCAGCCGTGAAAACGGTCGCCTGCAGTTCGTCGCGCAGGGTCTGAGCCGGGTGCGCATTCGCACCTGGCTCAAACATCATCGCCCGCCGTATCTGGTGGAAGTCGAATACCCGCACCAGCCCAATGAGCCGACCGATGAGGTCAAGGCCTATGGCATGGCGCTGATCAATGCGATCAAGGAGCTGCTGCCGCTCAACCCGCTGTACAGCGAAGAGCTGAAGAATTACCTCAACCGCTTCAGCCCCAACGACCCTTCGCCACTGACCGACTTCGCGGCGGCGCTCACGTCCGCCACCGGCGTCGAACTGCAGGAAGTGCTCGACTGCGTGCCCATGCTCAAGCGCATGGAAAAAGTGCTGCCGATGCTGCGCAAGGAAGTTGAAGTGGCGCGCTTGCAGAAAGAGATCTCCGCCGAGGTCAATCGCAAGATCGGTGAGCACCAGCGGCAGTTCTTCCTCAAGGAACAGCTCAAGGTCATCCAGCAGGAGCTGGGGCTGAGCAAGGACGACCGCAGCGCCGATATCGAGCAGTTCGAGCAGCGTCTTGAAGGCAAAACCTTGCCGACGCAGGCGCGCAAGAAAATCGATGAGGAAATCAACAAGCTCAAGGTGCTGGAAACCGGTTCGCCGGAATATGCCGTTACCCGCAATTATCTGGACTGGGCCAGTTCGTTGCCCTGGGGCGTCTACGGCAAGGACAAGCTCGACCTCGGCCACGCGCGCAAGGTGCTCGACCAGCACCATGCCGGGCTGGACGACATCAAGTCGCGAATCATCGAATTCCTGGCCGTCGGTGCCTATAAAGGTGAAATCAGCGGCTCGATTGTTCTGCTGGTAGGCCCGCCGGGCGTGGGCAAGACCAGCGTCGGGCGCTCCATCGCCGAATCGCTGGGCCGCCCTTTCTTCCGCTTGAGCGTAGGCGGCATGCGCGACGAAGCCGAGATCAAGGGCCATCGCCGCACATACATCGGCGCCCAGCCGGGCAAACTGGTGCAAGCGCTGCGGGACGTGGAAGTCATGAACCCGGTCATCATGCTCGATGAAATCGACAAGATGGGCCAGAGCTATCAGGGTGATCCGGCTTCGGCGCTGCTGGAAACGCTGGATCCGGAGCAGAACGTCGAATTCCTCGACCACTATCTCGACCTGCGCCTGGACTTGTCCAAGGTGCTGTTCGTCTGCACCGCCAACACCCTCGACTCCATTCCGGGACCGTTGCTCGACCGAATGGAGATCATTCGCCTGTCGGGTTATATCACTGAGGAAAAGCTGGCAATCGCCAAGCGTCACCTGTGGCCCAAGCAACTGGCGAAAGCGGGCGTTGCGAAGGCACGACTGTCGATCAGCGACGCCGCCTTGCGTAACGTGATCGAAGGTTATGCCCGGGAAGCCGGCGTCCGCCAGCTGGAGAAGCAGCTGGGCAAGCTGGTGCGCAAGGCGGTGGTGAAGCTGCTGGACGCGCCGGACTCGGCGATCAAGATCGGTCCCAAGGATCTGGAAGCTTCGCTTGGCATGCCGGTTTTCCGCAGTGAGCAAGTGTTGTCCGGCACCGGCGTGATTACCGGTCTGGCATGGACCAGCATGGGCGGCGCGACCCTGCCGATCGAGGCGACCCGTATCCATACGCTCAACCGCGGCTTCAAGCTGACCGGGCAATTGGGTGATGTGATGAAAGAGTCGGCTGAAATCGCCTACAGCTACGTCAGCTCCAATCTGTCGAAGTTTGGCGGCGATGCGAAGTTCTTCGACGAAGCCTTCGTCCACGTCCATGTGCCCGAAGGCGCGACGCCGAAGGACGGCCCGAGCGCCGGCGTCACCATGGCCAGCGCCTTGCTGTCCCTGGCCCGCAATCAGCCACCGAAAAAAGGCGTCGCCATGACCGGCGAGCTGACGCTGACCGGCCACGTGCTGCCCATCGGCGGCGTGCGTGAAAAGGTCATTGCAGCCCGACGTCAGAAGATCAACGAACTGATCCTGCCGGAAGCCAACCGGGGTAACTTCGAGGAGCTGCCCGAGTACCTGAAGGAAGGCCTGACCGTGCACTTCGCCAAACGCTTTGCGGATGTGGCGAAGGTGTTGTTCTGACGGTCTCTTCGCGGACAGGCCGCTCCTGCACATGTGCCGGCAGGAGCGGACTTGTCCGCGAAAAAGGACGCCCCGATCCTCATCGGTTATCCTCAAGCGTCGTCACGCAAAACCGGACCTTGCCATGACCCCTGCTCGTCTTATCGCCCCCCTGGGCCTTGCCCTGCTGACCGCTTGCGCGCAGCCCGCGAAAAATATTGTCTCGATTGAAGAGCAAAGTGATTGCCCTGCGCACCTGGCATCCGGACAGACGCTGATTCTTGAACTGCCCAGCAACCCGACGACCGGTTTCCGCTGGCAGGTCCGTAACCCCGCTTCGACGGTTCTGCACAGCCTGGGCCCCGAGGTGTATTCCAGCGCCGAGCAGATGGACATGGTCGGCAGCGCGGGCAAGTCGGTGTGGCGCTACAAGGCAGCCGCTCCTGGAACCGGCCAGTTGCTGATGGTCTACCAGCAGCCCTGGGCGCCGGAAGTGACGCCGCAAGCTGTGTTCGACTGCTCGATCACGGTGCACTGACGCGGCCGCGACCCGGCGCCCAACGCTATCTGATTCATGCATCGGAGTCGTAACTTGGCTAGAATGCCGGCCTTTCAGATATCCAGCCGGAACCGCCGTGAGCAAAGAACCCGACCGTCTTTTCGCCCAGCCATTGATCCAGGTGCCCGATTTCGCCTTCAACGAAGACGTCGTGCGCGTATTCCCGGACATGATCAAGCGCTCGGTGCCCGGCTACCCGACCATCGTCGAGAATCTGGGCGTGCTTGCCGCGCAATTCGCCATACCCGACACCGTGCTCTACGATCTGGGCAGCTCGCTGGGCGCTGTCACTCAGGCGCTACGTCGCCATGTCCGCGCCGAAGGCTGCCGGGTGATTGCGGTGGACAATTCGTCGGCGATGGTCGAACGCTGCCGCCAATACCTCAATGCGCAGGATTCGATGTTTCAGGAGCTGCTGCCAGTCGAAGTCATTGAAGGCGACATCCTTGGTCTGAGTTTCAAGCCCGCTTCGGTCGTAGCCCTCAACTTCACTTTGCAGTTCATTCCGCCGGGCGAGCGTCTCGACTTGCTGGCCCGCATACGCCAGTCGCTGGTGCCGGGTGGCGCGCTGATCCTTTCCGAGAAACTGCGCTTCAACGATCAGCAGGAGCACACGCTGCTGACTGATCTGCACATCGCTTTCAAGCGCGCCAACGGTTACAGCGATCTGGAGATTGCCCAGAAACGCAGTGCCATCGAAAACGTCATGAAGCCCGACAGCCTTGAAGACCATCGCGAGCGCCTGCTGGCTGCCGGGTTCACCAAGGTCGTGCCATGGTTCCAATGCCTTAACTTCGCCTCGTTGATTGCCCTGCCATGATCGATCTCGCACCACTGGCCCGCCGCCTGGCGGGAACGCCCCTTGCCGAATGGGCCAACGGGCTGCAAGCCCAACTCGACGCCAAGATGACCAAGGGTCACGGCGACCTGCAACGCTGGCAGAGTGCGCTGGACGCCCTGCCCGTGCTGACGCCGACCCGGATCGAGCTGGCCGACAGCTTTACCCTTGAAACCGAGTGCGACGGCGAAACGCGCACCCGCCTGCGCAGCGCTCTGATGGGCCTGTCACCGTGGCGCAAAGGGCCATTCAATGTGTTCGGTGTGCACATCGACACCGAATGGCGTTCGGACTGGAAATGGTCGCGGGTTTCACCGCATCTCGACCTAAAGGGGAAACGAGTGCTCGATGTCGGCTGCGGCAACGGCTATTACCAGTGGCGGATGCTCGGTGCCGGCGCGGACAGTGTCATTGGCGTCGACCCCAACTGGCTGTTCTTCTGCCAGTTCCAGGCGATGCAACGTTACCTGCCCGACCTGCCGGCCTGGCACCTGCCGTTCGCGCTCGAAGACCTGCCGCCGAACCTTGAAGGTTTCGATACGGTGTTTTCCATGGGCGTGCTCTATCACCGCAAGTCGCCCATCGACCATCTGCTGGCTCTGAAGGATTGTCTGGTCAAGGGCGGCGAGCTGGTCATGGAAACGCTGGTGATTCCCGGCGACGTGCAGCAGGTGCTGGTTCCGGAAGATCGCTACGCGCAGATGCGCAACGTGTGGTTCCTGCCGTCCGTGCCGGCGCTTGAGCTGTGGCTGCGCCGCGCCGGGTTCGTTGACGTGCGCTGCGTGGACGTCAGCACCACGACGGTTGAAGAGCAGCGCAGTACCGAGTGGATGCGCTACCAGTCGCTGGGCAATTTCCTTGACCCCGACGACCACAGCAAGACCGTGGAAGGCCTGCCCGCACCGATGCGAGCGGTGATCGTGGGGCGCAAGCCCTGAGGCAAAATGCACATCTGTGCGGGAGCGGAGCGTCTGCAGTTATCGCGCAGCCGCCACGATCAGCGCTTTCATCTCGGCAACCGCCGCTTTGAACCCGACGAACAGCGCATGGGCCACCAATGCATGTCCGATGTTCAGCTCATTGATGCCCTTGATCGCCGCCACGGCTTCGACGTTATGGTAATGCAGGCCATGGCCGGCGTTGACGATCAGGCCTTGGGACAGACCGAATGCCACGCCGTCGGCGATGCGCTGCAATTCGTCAGCGACTTCGGCGGGCGTCTGCGCGTCGGCATAGCGACCGGTATGCAATTCAATCGCAGGCGCGCCGACGCGCTTTGAAGCGGCAATCTGTTGCTCGTCGGCATCAATGAACAGCGACACCTCGCAGCCGATCTTCGCCAGGCGCTCCACAGCCGCCCTGATTCGCGCTTCCTGCCCGGCCACATCCAGACCGCCTTCGGTCGTCAGCTCCTGGCGGGTTTCAGGCACCAGGCAGACATGGGCCGGGCGAATCCGCTCGGCGAACGCCAGCATTTCCTCAGTCACACCCATCTCGAAATTCATGCGGGTCTGAAGCACATCTTTGAGCAGAAGCACGTCGCGCTCCTGAATGTGACGCCGGTCCTCGCGCAAATGCACGGTGATGCCATCGGCACCGGCCTCTTCGGCATCCAGTGCGGCCTTGACCGGATCCGGATAACGCGTGCCGCGGGCCTGTCGCAAAGTAGCCACATGATCGATGTTCACGCCAAGAAGAATGCGGGTGCTGTGAGTCACGGGTGTCTCCTGATGATTAAGCGATGCAGGCCGGCAAGCATAAGGCTTGATCAAGGCTTGCGAAACAGTTCACGACTGACCAGTGGCCGCCCGCCAAGATGCACCGCGAGTGCCTGACGCATCAGACGTTTGGCTGCGCCCAGTGCTCCGGGCGCGCTCCAGTCTGCTTCGGCCATGGCAAGCAACTCGACGCCCTGAAACAGCCCCGGCTGCAACAGGTACACCCGTTCCAGGCCGGCATCGACCTGCAGGCGGTACATGCCATCGGCAGCCAGCGGTTCGCCGTTAATGTCGACATCCAGCGCAAAGCCGTAACCGAGGTCGTCCAGCAGACGCCATTCGAACGAACGCAGCAACGGCTCCAGCGGTCGGCCTTCGGCCAATGCGATCAGGGTCGCGGCGTAATGATCGAACACCGAGGGATGAGGATCTTCGGCAGGCAGGAGGCGGATCAGTAATTCGTTGAGGTACATACCGCTGAACAGCGCATCGCCGGTCATCCAAGTGGCGACGCCGGCACTTTCCATGCGCCCGACGTTTTTCAGCTCGCCGCGCCCGCGGAATTCGACCTCAAGCGGCACGAAGGGTCTGGCCAACGAACCGGCCTTGCCTTTGGCGCTGCGCAGCACTGCTCGCAAACGGCCTTGAGGGGTAAGGAAGTCCACCAGCGCGCTGTTCTCCCGATACGGGCGGCTATGCAGCACATACGCAGGTCGGCCGGTTGGCGTGCTCATCGGACGGGCTCGGCTGGAGAGGATTTCCCGACCCTGTTCGACAGGGCCGGGTGACTTGAGCGCTTAAAGGTCGCCGTAGCCCAACGAACGCAGGGCGCGTTCGTCATCGGACCAGCCGCCTTTGACCTTGACCCAAAGGTTGAGCATGACCTTGGAATCGAACAACAACTCCATGTCGCGACGGGCATCGCTGCCGATGCGCTTGATACGCTCACCCTTGTCGCCAATGATGATCTTCTTCTGGCCATCGCGCTCGACCAGGATCAAGGCGTGGATGTGCAGGGTGCGGCCCTGCTGCTTGAATTCTTCGATCTCGACCGTGATCTGGTACGGAAGCTCGGCGCCCAGCTGGCGCATGATTTTCTCGCGAACCAGCTCGGCGGCTAGAAAACGGCTGCTGCGGTCGGTAATCTGGTCTTCCGGGAAGAAGTGATCGTTTTCCGGCAGATGCGAGGCAATCAGCCCTTCCAGCGCTTCGAGGTTATGCCCGTGTTGCGCGGAGATCGGCACGATGGACGCGTTCGGCAGCTGGCCTTGCAGCCATTCCAGGTGCGGCATCAGCTCGCCCTTGTCCTCGATCCGGTCGGTCTTGTTGATCGCCAGAATCACCGGGCCCTGCACATACTGAACGCGTTCGAGCACCATCTGGTCTTCGTCGGTCCAACGGGTGCGATCCACCACGAAGATCACCACGTCCACGTCCTTCAACGCAGCCGAAGCGGTCTTGTTCATGTAGCGGTTGAGCGCTTTGTCGCTGTTCTTGTGCATGCCCGGCGTGTCGACGTAGATCGCCTGCACGGCGCCTTCGGTCTTGATGCCCAGCATGTTGTGGCGTGTGGTCTGCGGCTTGCGCGAAGTGATCGCCAGCTTTTGACCCAGGATGTGGTTGAGCAGCGTCGACTTGCCTACGTTGGGCCGGCCGACGATGGCGACATAGCCACAGCGTGTTGCAGTTGTATCAGTCATGACCGTTCTCCACGCCCAGGGCAATGAGTGCTGCGGCCGCGGCTACCTGTTCGGCAATCCGACGGCTGACACCCTGGCCTCGACTCTTTTCATTCAATAAGGTGATCTCGCACTCGACGAAGAATGTTCGGCAGTGCGGTTCGCCCTGGATATCCACCACTTCGTATCGCGGCAATTCACAGGCACGGGACTGGAGGAATTCCTGCAGCCGGGTTTTCGGGTCTTTATTGGTATCGACCAGCGTCAGGCTGTCGAACTCGGTGGTCAGCCAGGCCAGCACACGCTCGCGTGCCGCCTCCATGCCGGAGTCCAGATAGATGGCACCGATCAGCGCTTCGAGTGCATCGGCCAGGATCGATTCACGGCGAAAACCGCCGCTCTTCAATTCGCCGGAACCCAGCCGCAAGTATTCGCCCAGATCGAAACCGCGGGCCAGCAGCGCCAGGGTCTCACCTTTCACCAGGCGTGCACGCAAGCGGGACAGCTGGCCTTCACGGGCCTGGGGGAAACGCTCGAACAGCGCTTCGCCCGCGACGAAGTTGAGGATCGCGTCACCGAGAAACTCCAGCCGCTCATTGTTGCGGCCGGCGAAACTGCGGTGAGTCAACGCAAGGACCATCAGTTCCTGATCCTTGAAGGTATAGCCGAGCTGACGCTCCAGGCGGCTCAAGGATACGCTCACGGTCTGCCCACGCTGAATTGCTGGTCAAACTTCAGGACCAGGTCAATGTTCATGATCAACGGCTCGCGCTGTTCGTATTTCAAATGGGCGTTGAACTTGTTGTTCGCCACCGTCACCTTTAACGCGTTGTTCAAATCCACATCCCGAATACTGTTGACCTGCATGCTTTTACCGACATAACTGTAAAAATCGTCGACCGTGGTGATGTCCAGAGTCTGATTGCTGTCGACCGCCTCGATGGTCTTCTTCATCGATAGGTAGTCGAGATAGTGAGGAACCAGCTTGAAGGCCGTGCTCGCCACGAAAGCGACCAGCGCCAGCATTACCAGCCAGCCCACGAATGAGAGCCCTTTTTGCGAAGCGGAAAACGCCATGTGCGACCTGACCTCAAGGATAGCCCGCCTGCGTGATCGAACGGATCAATCGATCAACCGCGACTTCGAGCCAGCCGGAAATGACAGGTGGCGCTGTCTGAGCAGCGCCACCTCGATTACTTGATCAACCCTACGCGCGAAAAGTTCGGGAAGTGGCTGAGCTTGGGCTCAGGCCAACTCATCCACACCGCGAAGGCCTTGCCCACGATGTTCTTGTCCGGAACCATGCCCAGCTCCGACTTCGGAATGTTCGGATCGTCCCAGTAACGGCTGTCGTTGGAGTTGTCGCGGTTGTCGCCCATCATGAAATAGTGACCGGCCGGCACTGTCCATTCGTTGTCAGGCGGCGCACGGTAGCGGCTCATCTCCTGACGGATCTGGTGTTCGACCGCGCCCAGCTGCTCTTCATACAGCTCCGCGCTGCCCAGCGTTCCCGGCTCGGAGCCGATCAGCTTCTTGGCCACCAGTTCACCGTTGACGAACAGACGCTTGTCGCTGGTGTAGCGCACATGGTCGCCCGGCAGCCCGACTACCCGCTTGATGTAGTTGACGCTCGGGTCGCTTGGGTAGCGAAACACCATGACATCGCCACGCTGCGGGTCGCCGATCTCGATGATCTTCTGGTCCAGCACCGGCAGGCGGATACCGTACGAGAACTTGTTCACCAGGATGAAATCACCCACATCGAGTGTCGGCTTCATCGAGCCCGAAGGGATCTGGAAGGGTTCCACCAGAAACGAACGCAGCACCAGAACGATGAACAGTACCGGGAAGAACGACTTGCCATATTCGACCAGCAGGGGTTCTTTGTTCAAACGCTCCACGACCGCCATGTCCGGCTGACCGACCGTGCCCTGATAGTTCGAAATGGCCGCCCGGCGCCGAGGCGCCAGGATGACCAGATCAAGCAGTGCGAGCAAGCCACAGACAAAAACGGCGATGACCAACAACAGCGGGAAATTTAGTGACATAGGACCTGACTATTCCAACCTGAGCACTGCAAGGAAAGCTTCTTGTGGAATTTCCACGTTGCCGACCTGCTTCATGCGTTTCTTACCGGCCTTCTGCTTTTCCAGCAATTTGCGCTTACGGCTAACGTCGCCACCGTAACACTTGGCCAGTACGTTCTTTCTGAGCGCCTTGACGGTTGTTCGTGCCACGATCTGACCACCGATGGCAGCCTGAATTGCAACGTCGAACATCTGCCGCGGAATCAGCTCTTTCATCTTCTCCGTCAACGCACGACCTTTGAAGTGAGCGTTGTCGCGGTGCACGATCAACGCCAGGGCATCGACCTTCTCGCCGTTGATCAGCACATCGAGTTTGACCAGATTGGCCGACTGGTAACGATCGAAATGATAGTCCAGCGACGCGTAGCCACGGCTGACCGACTTGAGACGGTCGAAGAAGTCCAGAACCACTTCGTTCATCGGCAGGTCGTAGCTCACTTGCACCTGAGTGCCAAGGAACAGCATGTCACGCTGTACGCCGCGCTTCTCGATGCACAGCGTAATGACGTTACCCAGGTGCTCTTGAGGCACAAGAATATTCGCCCGCACGATCGGCTCGCGCATGTCTTCGATGGCGGACACGTCCGGCAGCTTGGACGGGTTGTCGACGTAGATCGTTTCACCAGTCTTGAGCACCAGCTCGAAGATAACGGTCGGCGCGGTGGTGATCAGGTCCAGGTCGTACTCTCGCTCCAGGCGCTCCTGGATGATTTCCATGTGCAGCATGCCCAGGAAGCCGCAACGGAAACCGAAGCCGAGGGCATCGGAGCTTTCCGGCAGGTATTGCAGCGACGAGTCGTTGAGGGTCAGCTTCTGCAATGCTTCGCGGAAGTCCTCGAAGTCATCGGAGCTGACCGGGAACAGACCGGCGTAAACCTGCGGCTGAATGCGCTTGAAGCCGGCCAGCACTTCGACGTCCGGCGTGGAGCTGAGCGTCAGGGTATCGCCGACCGGGGCACCGTGGATGTCCTTGATGCCTGCAATGATGAAGCCTACTTCACCGGCTTTCAGATCGACGGTCGCGGTGTGCTTGGGATTGAACACACCCACGCTGTCGACCAGATGGATCTTGCCGGTCGACTTGACGAGGATCTTGTCGCCCTTCTTGACCCGGCCGTGGCGCACGCGCACCAGGGACACGACGCCCAGATAGTTGTCGAACCAGGAGTCGATGATCAACGCTTGCAGCGGATCTTCGATATTGCCGGTCGGGGCAGGAATAGTGGCTACCAGACGCTCCAGCACCTCGTCCACGCCCATGCCGCTCTTGGCACTGCATGCCACGGCGTCGGTAGCGTCGATACCGATGATCTTCTCGATCTCTTCCTTGACGCGGTCGGGATCGGCCTGCGGCAGGTCCATCTTGTTCAGCACCGGCATGACCTCAAGGCCCTGCTCGATAGCGGTGTAGCAGTTGGCGACCGATTGCGCCTCGACGCCCTGGCCGGCATCCACAACCAGCAAAGCGCCTTCACACGCTGCCAGGGAACGGCTGACTTCATAGGTGAAGTCGACGTGCCCAGGGGTGTCGATGAAGTTCAACTGGTAGGTGATACCGTCTTTGGCCTTGTAATAGAGGGTAACGCTGTGCGCCTTGATGGTGATGCCGCGCTCACGCTCCAGATCCATGGAGTCGAGAACCTGCGCTTCCATTTCGCGCTCGGACAGGCCACCGCACATTTGAATGAAGCGGTCGGCCAGCGTCGACTTGCCATGGTCAATGTGGGCGATGATGGAGAAATTGCGGATATGACTCAAATCACTCACGGATCAACACTCAAAAAGGTTGCAGGCAGTTTACCCGCCGAAAAATAGCCGGGAATTGTACCTGATTGAAGCAAGGGGCGTCACGCATGCAGGCGACTCCCCTGGCCGGCGCCTTAATGGCGGGCACAAAAAAGGGCGGTATAAGCCGCCCTTTTTCGTCAAACCGATCCGTTACTCGGAGAGTTTGAAGGTGATGAATGTCGCCCGGCCCTGACGCAGTACGCGCATCGAGACCGAACGGTCCTTCGGCAGCCCTTTGGCGACGTCGGTGAACTGCTTGGCGGAACTGATCGCCTGGTTGTTCAGATGGGTGATGACATCGCCAGGCTGCAGACCGATCAGCGACGCCGGGCCACCTAGAACGTCCTTAATGACAACGCCACCCTTGAGATCCAGGCTCTTCTTCTGCTCGGCTGTCAGTTCGATGACCGAGACGCCCAGACGGTTGCTGCTGCGCTCGCTGCCCGTGCCCGGCGTGCCACCCATTTCCTGGCCTTCGTCCGGCAACGCGCCGACGGTTACCGTGATGGTCTGACGCTTGCCGTCACGAATCACTTCAAGTTCAGCCTTGCTGCCGTCCTTGAGGTTGCCGATCAGATGCGGCAGGTCGGCTGACATGATCACCGGCTGACCGTTGGCGCTCAGGATCACGTCGCCCACTTGCAGACCGCCCTTGGCTGCCGGACCGTCCTCCAGCACCTGTGCCACCAGCGCACCGGCCGGCTTGTCCAGACCGAACGACTCGGCCAGGTCCTTGTTGACCTCCTGGATCACGACACCCAGCCAGCCGCGATTGACCTTGCCGCTGGCCTTGAGCTGGTTAGCGACATCGAGGGCTACGTCAATCGGGATAGCGAACGACAGCCCCATGAAACCACCGGAACGGGTGAAGATCTGCGAGTTGATCCCGACCACTTCGCCCGCCATGTTGAACAGCGGACCGCCGGAGTTACCGGGGTTGATCGCTACGTCAGTCTGGATAAACGGCACGTAGGTATCGTTCGGAAGACTGCGGCCCTTCGCACTCACGATGCCCTTGGTCACCGAATGATCAAAACCGAAAGGCGAACCGATGGCCAGGACCCACTCGCCCACTTTCAGCTTGTTGGAGTTACCCAGCTTTGCGGTCGGCAGGTTTTTGCCTTCGATCTTGAGCACCGCGACGTCCGTGCGCGGGTCGGTGCCTACCAGTGTGGCCTTCAACTCGCTGCGATCCGAAAGCCGCACGAGGATCTCGTCGGCGCCGTCGATCACATGGTTGTTGGTGAGCACGTAGCCATCGGCGGAAATGATGAAGCCCGAACCCAGCGACTGGGCCTCGCGCTGGCGGTCGCCTTTTCCTGGCGGCCGAGATCCCGGCGGCATGCTGCGCTCAAGGAATTCCCGAAGCATAGGCGGCAGGCCTTCCAGATCAGGCATCTGCTGACCCGCAACGGCTCGGTCCGGCAACTTCTGGCGGGTACTGATGTTCACCACGGCGGGCGATGCCTGCTCGACCAGCCCGGTGAAGTCCGGCAGGTCTTCGGCTTGAGCCGTGGCGACCTGGCCAAGCATCAGCACGGCCGCGAACAGTGACAGATAAGATTTCATGCGTGGTATCGACATACGGCTCCCGTTCATAACGAGCAAAGTTAAGCAGTACAGAGCGACCAATCCGAAAGCCCGGCAAAGAACCGGTGCCTGCCCCGGATCAGCTTCACGGCCCCACAAACGACAAAGGCCAGAGCGGCAAGGCTGTGACCTATAGAAAAAAACGGGAGTTTTTGCAACCTGCAAAGCTCACCAAACATTTCAGTACTCAGCCCAGGGCCAGCTTGACTGCGGTCTGGCGGCGTATCGGCCCGAGATGAAATCTTCTACATCTCGGGGCTTTGCAGCTCGGTGCTGCTTGTTTGAGTGCTACTTGGTGGCTTGCGGCTCATTGCTGCGCATCGACAGCGCTATCCGCTCGGCGGTGCCCATCGGGATCTCTCCGACCACCGTCACCATAGCGTCACCTTGCGGCGTTGTCAGGCGACGAGAGACAGCGACCGTAGGCCCCAGCTGGGTGCGGATATCAGCAGACGATGCGCCGCTCACCCGCTCGACGAAGACAGACACACGCGCCAGTCCGTCGCCATACATCAGTGAAGTCACCAGCGCATTCGTAGCCGGGTCCTTGCGCACGCCGCTACTGGTGATTTCGAAACCCGGCGGCACCCATTCGGAGCGCCATTCCACAGGGGAAATCACGGCTTGCGGCTTCGCCCGGGTTACCGTTACCGGCTTGCACTCCGCGCTTGGCTGCAGAATCTGGTCCGTCGGGATCGTGGTATCAAAATCGGTGAACTGAAAACGCTCAAGCAATTGCCCCTTGTCACTCAATAGAAGTGACTTGAGGATCAGGCCAGTGGCGTTATCAATGTGCAGTTCTACACCATAACGGTGTTGATCTTTGGGTGTAATCGCCAGAATCGACGCCGCACGACCAGCGACCCTGGATGCGCCGACCATCTTGAGGTCGTACCAGGCCGAAAGCTTCTTGGCATCGAGAACGTGTGCGGAGGATTCGGGCGGGCTGGCGACACCCGGGACCAGAGTCCCGCTGACGCACTGGGTCAAACCCCCGACTCGAACGACCTCTTGTGCCGAACCGTCAAGCTGCAGCAAACGCTCGTGGATCTTGCCATCGCCCACGCGATGCCAGATCCGATGAGTCGAAAAGCTGCCGTTGCGTTCGTAAACGAAGGTTCCCTGGTAACTCTGCTGGTCCGCTTGCGCGAGACGCCTCAGCGCATCCTGCGCTTCATCAGCATGTACCGGGAGGACAAGCCATCCACCAAACAATAGAGAGCAAAGACGGACGGCTCGCATGCACTTCCTTAACGGTTTTCCAGGCTGGCCGCACGAGCGTAAGGCAGCGCGGTTTCAGTACCTTTCACAGCAGCATCCTGAGCGTGCTGACGCAGGTAACCTGGCAGACGGCTATCGTCCTCACCGGCCTGACCTTGCAATACACCGTTGGCCATAGGACCCGGAGCCTGCTCGCTGCTCTCGGTGTAACCGGCCAGAACTGCCGGACCCCTGACCTGTGGCATGGACAGGGTAGCTGGCTGCTGACCTTGCTGAGCAAGCTGAGCACCGGCGATATCCTCCTGGTTGTACAGGCGAACACCTGCCAGAACAGCGACAGTGACCGACGCTGCTACGGCCAGACGACCCAGGGCGCGCCATGGACCACGAGCCGCCTTCAGCGGGCTGACTTCATCGGCGATCGCGGCGGAAACTGCTGCCGAGATATCCAGATGTGGCATCAACAGCTCTTTGTGCATTGCTGCACGGGCAATCTGATAACGCGACCATGTGGCACGTGTATCCGCATCGTCGATGGCATTCAGCACACGACGCAATTCCAATTCGTCCGCTTCGTTATCCATCACTGCGGACAGCGATTCCTGCAGGGCTTCACGACTCATGGCGGGTTCCTCTCTTGGGCTATCGCCGCTGTCTCAGGATTCCTGCAACAACGGCTGCAGGGCTTTATCGATGGCTTCCCGAGCGCGAAAGATCCGAGAGCGCACGGTACCAACAGGACATTGCATGACGCTCGCAATGTCTTCGTAACTCAGACCGTCGAATTCACGTAAAGTTAGAGCCGTACGCAAATCTTCCGGGAGAAGCTGGATGGTTCGATGGACAGTGCCCTCGATTTCATCCCTCAACAATGCACGCTCCGGCGACTCGATGTCCTTGAGGCCGTGATCGCCATCGTAGAACTCCGCGTCTTCAGACCTCACATCGCTATCCGGCGGCCTGCGACCGCGTGACACCAGATAGTTTTTCGCCGTGTTGATGGCGATACGGTACAGCCATGTATAGAAAGCACTGTCACCGCGAAAATTGCCGAGTGCACGGTACGCCTTGATAAAGGCTTCCTGTGCAACATCCTGAGCCTCATGGGTGTCGTGCACGAATCGCACGATCAACCCTAGAATCTTGTGCTGGTATTTCAGCACCAACAGATCAAATGCTCGCGTGTCGCCGCGCTGTACGCGCTCGACCAGCTGCTGATCCTCTTCCTGGGTTAGCATGAACACTCCTCATTGAGCTTGAAGGAGCGTCGCAACTGATAATGTTCAGGCTCGCAAACATAGACTCGGGCTTTACGCAAAAGTTCTCCCCCTTCAAGCAAGTTTCCTGCGGGCGGTCATAAGCCTGCACGAAAAACGCAGCTCGACATGGCCGGCTGCGTGAATAGTCTTGTCGTCGATCCGCCGTCGATGATGATCAATCGAACCCTGCGTGAAGCCGACGCTGTTCCCTTTAAGGCAACCTGCTATTGAGCCCGGGGCACCTGGAAAGTTCCCGGAAATCCGGTACAGGCGCAAGACCCGCAACGCACATCGCGTCGATAATCAGCGGGAATGAAGACGACACCAACCCGAGCGACCGAAAAACGGTGTGCATGACGCCAGGGACTGGAGCACAATCCATGCCCGCCGTGGTCTCACATTGCCATGAGGCGCGGCTATTGTGCCGATCCCCCCTTACTTATACTAGTGGCCGTTAAAGGCGATATTCACTCATGAGCCAACATTTTCAGCATGATGTCCTGGTGATAGGCAGCGGCGCCGCGGGCTTGAGCCTGGCGCTCACCCTTCCCGCGCACCTGCGAATCGCCGTCCTGAGCAAGGGCGATCTGTCGAACGGTTCGACTTTCTGGGCCCAGGGCGGCGTCGCGGCAGTTCTCGACGACACCGACACCGTGCAATCTCATGTTGAAGATACGCTCAATGCCGGTGGCGGACTGTGCAATGAAGAGGCGGTTCGCTTCACCGTCGAGCACAGTCGAGAGGCCATCCAGTGGCTGATCGATCAAGGCGTGCCGTTCACGCGCGGCGAGCAATCGGACAGCGATGAGAGCGGCTTCGAGTTTCACCTGACCCGCGAAGGCGGACACAGCCACAGGCGGATCATTCACGCGGCAGACGCCACTGGCGCGGCAATTTTCAAGACGCTGCTGGAGCAGGCACGACAGCGACCGAACATTCAGTTGCTCGATCAGTGCGCCGCCATTGACCTGATCACCGAACGCCGCCTTGGTCTCCAAGGCCAGCGCTGCCTTGGCGCTTACGTGCTCAATCGCCGCAGCGGCGAGGTCGATACCTTCGCCGCCCGCTTCACGATTCTGGCTTCAGGTGGCGCGGCCAAAGTCTATCTGTACACCAGCAACCCCGACGGCGCCTGCGGTGATGGCATCGCCATGGCCTGGCGTGCGGGCTGCCGGGTGGCCAATCTGGAATTCAATCAGTTTCACCCGACGTGTCTGTATCACCCGCAAGCCAAGAGCTTCCTCATTACCGAGGCGCTGCGTGGCGAAGGCGCGTACCTGAGATTGCCGAACGGCGAGCGGTTCATGCCACGCTTCGATGAACGCGCCGAACTCGCGCCGAGGGACATCGTCGCTCGCGCCATCGACCATGAGATGAAACGCCTGGGCATCGACTGCGTGTTTCTGGACATCACCCACAAATCCGAAGCTTTCATCAAGACGCACTTCCCGACCGTCTATGAACGCTGCCTGGAATTTTCCATCGATATCACCCGCCAGCCGATCCCGGTGGTTCCCGCTGCGCATTACACCTGCGGCGGTGTGATGGTCGACAGCCAGGGACGTACGGACGTGCCCGGTCTGTATGCAATTGGCGAGACCAGCTTCACTGGCCTGCACGGTGCCAACCGGATGGCCAGCAACTCTCTGCTGGAGTGCTTCGTCTACGCGCGCTCCGCAGCAGGACACATCGAGGCACTGCTGCCCGACGTCCCGATGCCAGCCAATTTGCCCGCTTGGGACGCCAGCCAGGTAACCGACTCCGACGAAGACGTGATCATTGCCCACAACTGGGACGAGTTGCGGCGCTTCATGTGGGACTACGTGGGAATCGTGCGCACCAACAAGCGCCTGCAACGCGCCCGGCACCGGGTGCAGTTGCTGCTCGACGAGATCGATGAGTTCTACAGCAACTACAAGGTCAGTCGCGACCTGATCGAGCTGAGGAATCTGGCGCAGGTGGCCGAATTGATGATTCGCTCGGCGATGGAGCGCAAGGAAAGCCGCGGGCTGCATTACACCCTCGACTATCCGGACATGCTGCCTGAAGCGCTGGACACTATCCTGGTTCCACCGAACCACGCCGACTGAACTTCAGACGCACGCGCAGGCGCCGGTGAACATCCGGCGCCGCCGCATCAAACGGAATACAAGCGCTACGGACCCGACCCTGCAAGCGCCCATTGCAAACCAGCCGAAAGCGCAGGACGACGACCAGCGGCAGCACAACGCTGTCGTTGCAAACGTGCACATCCTGCCAACCGTCCCGCTTGCTCCAGATCTGCCAGCCATCGATACCGCGTCGGAGCCCGGTGTAGGCAGTGTCATGATCGAGCGCAATCGCCCGCGGCAGGACCAGAATTGCGTGCGTCAGGCACAACAGCGCGCCCAGGCCTGCGGCCCACGGGGAGATGTCGAGGCAGTACAACGAGAAAAGCGCCAGCGCCTGAGCGCCGAGATAGGCCGTCAGCAGCAGCCGTGAAGCCTGCCAACGGCATTCGAAGTGGTTACTCGGGCTGGACACGATCCAGAATCATGCGAACCATGCGCTGCAATTCGGGATCTTCGGATTCGGCGCGTTGCATGAACCAGCCGAACATATCCTGATCCTCGCACGTCAGCAGACGCCGATAGAGCTCCCGATCCACGTCATTCAGGTTTGGATAGACTTCCTTCACGAAAGGGACCAACAGCACGTCCAGTTCAAGCATACCGCGGCGGCTGTGCCAGTAAAGGCGGTTGAGTTCGACGTCTTCGACCATGGAGCGCTCCTCAAAGTAGGCGGCGAGTATACAGGCGCCAGCCGGCCGAGCGAATCGTGCAATGGTCGCAGCAGTTTTCATGTGCCCATATTCATAATCGCAACACGGCACTATGATGTGCCCCAGACAATTTTCACTTGCGATGACCATGGCCCACTCAGCTTTCTTCTGCACGCTTTCCCACGAAGGCGTTCTTGCCGTTCGCGGCGTGGACGCCGGCAAATTCCTGCAAGGTCAATTGACCTGCAACCTCAACTATCTGAGCGATGAAAAATCCGGTCTTGGCGCCCGCTGCACGCAAAAGGGCCGGATGCAGTCCAGCTTTCGCATCCTGCTCGATGGCACCGATTGCCTTTTGGCAATGGCCAGCGAGCTGATCGAGCCGCAACTGCTCGACCTGCGCAAATACGCCGTGTTCTCCAAATCGAAGCTGACCGATGAAAGCGAAAGCTGGGTGCGCTTTGGATTGCAGAATGCCGATGAGGCGCTGAGCGGGCTTGGCCTGGACCTGCCGCAGGACACCGACAGCGTTGTCCGCGCCAATGCACTGGTAGCGACGCGCGTTTCGCCGGGTCGCGCAGAGCTCTGGGTGCCCGCCAGCGAATCAACGTCGGTTCAGTCGCATCTTGCCGCGCAACTGGCTCAAGCTTCCCTGAACGACTGGCTGCTCGGCCAGATTCGCGCCGGCGTCGGCCAGGTTTTTGGCAGCACTCGCGAAGAGTTCATCCCGCAGATGATCAACCTGCAGGCGGTCGGCGGTGTCAGCTTCAAGAAAGGTTGCTACACCGGCCAGGAAATCGTTGCGCGCATGCAGTACCTTGGCAAGCTCAAGCGCAGGCTCTATCGCCTGACGGCGGAAGGCGACGAACTCCCGGAACCGGGCACTGCGCTGTTTTCTCCAGTCAATACGAGCTCTGCCGGCAACGTTGTCATCGCGGCTCGTGCCGATCAGGGCATCGAGCTGCTGGCGGTACTGCAGGCCGACGCGGCCGAAGGTGGGCAGGTTCATCTCGGCTCTCCGGACGGCCCGACACTGCAACTGTGTGAACTGCCCTATCTGCTGGACAGCAAGCTCGAAATACAACGCTGAAACAACGGTCACTCAATCTATCCGGTTACCCGGGCGTCGACAGCGCCCGGAAGATCCCGGACACCCCCAACAGCTGCGAGATGCAACATGAGCAAGATGGCTGACGAGGTGCAGAGGAATTTGATCAAGGCCATCGACAGAGATGCCTTGTTTTTGCCGACCCTGCCGGAAGTAGCACTGAAGATCCGCCTTGCCGCCGAGGACACTGAAATCAGTATCGCGGCGCTGAGCAAGGTGATCGGCAGTGACACAGCGTTGTCGGCCCGCATGATCAAGGTGGCGAACAGCCCGCTGCTGCGCGCCAACTTCGAAGTCAGTGACGTGAACACAGCGATCCGCCGGCTGGGCGTCAATTACACCTGCAATCTGGCGATCGGGCTGGTGGTCGAGCAGATGTTTCACGCCAAGTCTGAAGTCATCGAACAGAAGATGCGCGATATCTGGAAGCAGAGTCTGCAAGTGGCGGGCATCAGTTACAGCCTGTGCCAGCGCTATACGTCGCTCAAGCCGGACCAGGCCACGCTGGCCGGTCTGATACATCTGATCGGTATCCTGCCGATCCTGACTTATGCCGAAGACCATTACGAACTGCTCGCCGACCCGATCAGCCTCAATCATGTGATCGACAATATCCACCCGATCATCGGCGAGCGTCTGCTGCGCTCATGGGACTTCCCCGACGCGCTGGCCTCAGTACCGGCGCGCTTTCAGGACTTTACCCGGGTTTCGAAAAGCGCCGATTACATCGATCTGGTGCAGGTCGCCACCATCCACATCCATCGGCATACCTCGCACCCGTTCAGCCAGATCGACATCGTCGACCTGCCCGCCTTTCAGCAATTGAGGCTCAACCCGGCCGGCGGGGCGCTGAGTGCGGAAATGGACGAAGCGATGACCATGCTTTACTGATGCACCGGAAAACTGACCCGAACCTTCAAACCGCCATCCGCGCCATCGTGCAAGGTGATCTGCGCCAGGTGCGCGCGGCAGATCTCGCCGACGATCGCCAGCCCCAGACCTGAACCACTGCCCTGCGGACTGCGTCGGTAGAAGCGCTCGAAAACCCTGTCCCGATCCGCGAGCGGAATGCCCGGCCCGTCGTCTTCGACCTCCAGCACACCCGGCGCGCTGACCCGCAGCACCACGTTGCCGCCCGCGGGAGTATGCGCCAGCGCGTTGTCGATCAGATTGCTGAGCAATTCGTTGAGCAAGGTCGGCTCGCCGCGCAACCAGACCGGCTGCTCGGCTTCCAGCGCCAGCGCTACACCGCGTGCATGAGCCAGAGGCGCCATTGCCATGCCCAGCTCTCGCGCCAACTGGCTGAGATCGAGCTGTTGCGCGCCACCCTCGGCGATCGCCCGGGCGCCGTTTTCGATACGTGCCAGCGACAGCAGCTGGTTGGCCAGATGCGTGAGCCGATCCGTGCCCTGTGCGGCAGACTCAAGCGTCGTGCGCCATTGCGTCGGGTCCCGCTCACGCAGCCCGAGTTCGACCCGCGCCTTCAATGCCGCCAGCGGCGTGCGCAGTTCGTGGGCAGCGTCGGCAATGAACTGTGCCTGACGCTCGAACTGCACGCGCAAACGTTCGGTGAAATGATTGAGCGCACCCACCAGCGGACGCAGTTCATGCTGGACCTCCACCATGGGCAATGCGCGCAAGTCATCGGGCTGGCGCTCTTCCACCGCAGTGCGCAAGCGCTCCAGCGGCCGCAATGCGGCACTGACCGTGAACCAGACCAACAGCAAGGCACCGCCACCCAGCATGCCAAGCCGCAACAGGGTATCGGCCATCAGACTGCGCGCCATGCCGACGCGCGCTTCCTGCGTTTCGGCGACGCGAATTTCGGCGATCCCGTTCATGCCCGGCTCGCTCACTGGCTTGAGCAGGCTGACCACTCGTACATCCTGACCCAGATAACGGCCGTTATAGAAACTGGCGAGCGCCGGGTAATCATCGGTTCGCAACGTGCCAGGCGGCGGTGACGGCAGATTCTCGAAACCGGAAATCAGTTTCTTGTTGATATCGTTGACCTGGTAGTAGATCCGCCCTTCGCTGTCGTAGGCGAAGGTGTCGAGCGCCACATATGGAATGTCGGCGCTCAACGTTCCGTCACGCTGCGTGAGACCGGCGGCGATGGTGCGCGCGGACGCCAGCAGGGTACGGTCGTAGGCCGTATCCGCCACTTCCCGCCCGTTCCAGTAGGCGCTCATGCCGCTGGCCAGCATCAGCACGACCAGCAGCAGTGCAAGGTTCCATAACAGCCGCCAGCGCAGGCTGTCGTTATTCATCGCGGCTTTCCAGCAGGTAACCCAGGCCACGAAAGGTAACGATGGCTACCGAATGCCCGTCGAGCTTTTTGCGCAGCCGATGGATGTAGATCTCGATGGCGTCGGGACTGGCCTCTTCATCAAGGCCGAACACCTGTGCCGCAAGCTGCTCCTTGCTCATCACCCTGCCCGGCCGCGCAATCAGCGCTTCGAGAACCGCCTGCTCACGTGAGGTCAGCGCCAGCAGTTCGCCGCCGAGTGTGAAGCGCCGAGTGTCCAGATCATAGGCGAGCACACCGCAGCGCTGCTGTCGCTCGCCACCCAGCACGCTGCGGCGCAACAGCGCCTTGACCCGCGCTTCCAGCTCCGAGAGCTCGAAAGGTTTGGCCAGATAATCGTCGGCGCCCAGGTTCAGGCCATGCACCCGATCCTTGACGTCGCTGCGCGCGGTCAGCATCAGCACCGGCAGGTTCTTGCTGCGCGCGCGCAGCCGCGCCAGCACTTCAAAGCCGTCCATGCGCGGCAGCCCGACGTCCAGGATGGCGACGGCATACTCTTCGCTGCTCAGGGCCAGATCGGCGGCAACGCCATCGTGCAGCACGTCCACGTTCAAGCCCGCGCCCTTGAGCGCTTGCGCGACGCTTTCAGCCAGTTGCAGATGGTCTTCGACGAGAAGAACACGCATCGTCGTCTCCTGCTTTGTGAGTTATCAAGGCCAGCGGAGCCGGAGTTTACAGAGCTGCGGCAGGCTGTGAAGCACCGAAACACCTGGATGCCAGATTGCGCCCACCTGAAAACAAATTGAAAGCTTTGTGAAAGGTTCACCGTTTAGCATCGCGGTACGTCCCGCAAGAACGGGTACGATCAAGACGCCACTATGCGTCTGAACAATAAAAACAAAAACCGGAGTCAATCATGCCCATGCCCCTTGTGGCTCGACCGTCCGTTGCGTCTTCCCCGATTCTGACCTTTGCCGGCCAGCACGCCTTGCGTCCGCTGGATCGCCCGTCCGCGCCCATCTGAAAACCCGCTCGACAGCTTCTCTCATCCAAAAACAAGAATGCCCTGGAGACTGAAAATGAGACTTTCCCTGCGTCATATGGCCCTGACCGCCGGCTGCATGCTGGTTGCCACGCAATTGTTCGCCGCCGAACCCAAGCGTCCTGAATGCATCGCCCCGGCGTCACCGGGTGGCGGCTTCGACCTGACCTGCAAACTGGTACAGAGCGCGCTGATCAACGAAAAGATTCTGACCTCTCCGATGCGCGTGACCTACATGCCCGGTGGTGTTGGCGCCGTCGCCTATAACGCAGTGGTTGCACAGCGCCCTGCCGACGCAGGAACACTCGTGGCCTGGTCCAGCGGTTCGCTGCTGAACCTTGCGCAAGGCAAGTTCGGCCGGTTCGACGAGAACGCGGTGCGCTGGCTGGCAGCAGTCGGCACCAGCTACGGCGCGATCGCGGTGAAAAGCGACTCGCCGTACAAGAACCTCGATGACCTGGTGCAGGCCCTCAAGACCGACCCGAGCAAAGTCGTGATCGGCTCAGGCGGCACCGTCGGCAGCCAGGACTGGATGCAAACCGCGCTGATCGCCAAGGCGGCGGGCATCAACCCGCGCGCTCTGCGCTACGTGGCGCTGGAAGGCGGCGGCGAAATCGCTACTGCGTTGCTGGGCGGCCACATCCAGGTCGGCAGTACCGACATTTCCGACTCCATGCCGCACATCCTCAGCGGTGACATGCGCCTGCTGGCGGTCTTCGCCGACAAACGCATCGACGAGCCTGAAATGAAGAACATCCCGACCGCCAAAGAGCAAGGCTATGACATCGTCTGGCCGGTGGTTCGCGGCTTCTATCTGGGGCCGAAGGTCAGCGATGAAGATTACAACTGGTGGAAAGCCGCGTTCGACAAGGTCCTGGCCTCGGAAGACTTCGCCAAGCTGCGTGACCAGCGCGAGCTGTTCCCGTTTGCCATGACCGGCGCGGAGCTTGATGCGTACGTCAAGAAACAGGTCGCCGACTACAAGTTGCTGGCCAAGGAATTCGGCCTGATTCAGTGATCGAACCCCACTGACTGATCGGCCGCGCCTGTCAGACGGGCGCGGCCTGGGAGCTTTCCATGGTCATACAACGTATTTTCGCTGCCGTGCTCTTGCTGGTATGCGCAGGCCTGACCCTGATGGCCTGGCCTTATCAGGCGCCGTTTTCCTACGAGCCTGTAGGGCCCAGGGCCTTTCCATTGCTGCTGCTCGGGCTGATGGCTATCGCCCTGCTTTATCTGCTGATTCGTCCGACGCCCATCGTACACAGCGAAGACGAGCCGCCGCTGGATCGCGAAACGCTGATCAAGATCGGCACCTGCATTGCGCTGTTGCTGGTGTTCGCCGGCCTGTTCGAACCGCTGGGCTTCATCCTCAGCAGCATCCTGATCGGCATCCCCATGGCTCGCCTGTATGGCGGCCGCTGGATGCCCAGCATCGTGGTTGTGACTGCCATGAGCGTCGGCCTTTACCTGCTGTTCGATAAAGCCATGGACGTTCCGTTGCCCCTGGGTCTGCTCAGCGTTCTGGAGAATTAACGTGGATACATTCAGCTATCTGGGCCAGGGCTTCGGCGTGGCCCTGACTCCTTACAACCTTGTCACTGCACTGTCCGGCACCCTGATCGGCACGGTCGTCGGGCTGTTGCCGGGGCTCGGGCCGATCAACGGCGTGGCGCTGCTGATCCCGATTGCCTTTGCCCTCGGTCTGCCGCCGGAATCGGCGCTGATCCTGTTGGCGGCGGTGTATCTGGGCTGTGAATACGGCGGCCGTATCAGCTCGATCCTGCTGAACATTCCAGGCGAAGCTTCGACCGTCATGACTACCCTCGACGGTTACCCCATGGCCCGTAAGGGTCTGGCCGGGGTTGCGCTGTCGCTGTCGGCCTGGAGCTCGTTCATCGGCGCGCTGATCGCCACGTGCGGCATGGTGTTGTTCGCGCCCTTGCTTGCCAAGTGGGCAATCGCCTTCGGGCCTGCGGAGTATTTCGTACTCATGGTATTCGCCATCGTCTGTCTGGGTGGCATGGCCGGGGACAAGCCGCTCAAGACGTTCATCGCGGCGCTTATCGGACTGTTTCTGTCGGCGGTCGGTATCGATGCCAACAGCGGGGTGTACCGTTTCACCGGCGACAACATCCACCTGGCCGACGGCATTCAATTCGTGGTGCTGGTACTCGGGCTGTTTTCCATCAGCGAGATCCTGTTGCTGCTGGAAAAAACCCACCACGGCCAGGAAGCGGTCAAGGCTACCGGGCGCATGATGTTCAACGTCAAGGAAGCGGCTTCGGTGTTCCTGGTCAACCTGCGCTGCGGCGTGTTGGGCTTCGTCATGGGCGTGCTTCCCGGCGCCGGGGCGACGCTTGCCAGCGCTGTGGCCTACATGACCGAGAAACGCATCGCAGGAGCGACAGGCCAATTCGGCAAAGGCGACGCCCGTGGTCTGGCCGCGCCGGAAACCGCAATCGGCGCGGCGGCCTGCGGAGCGCTAGTGCCCATGTTGACTCTGGGGGTTCCAGGCTCGGGCACCACGGCGGTGATGATCGGCGCGCTGTCGCTGTACAACATCACGCCCGGCCCGATGCTGTTCCAGCAACAGCCGGACATTGTCTGGGGTCTGATCGCCTCGCTGTTCATCGCCAACATCATGTTGGTGGTCCTGAACATCCCGATGATCCGCGTCTTCACCCGCATCCTTGCCGTGCCTAACTGGGCACTGGTGCCGGTTATCGCAATCATTACCGGGATCGGCGTCTACGCCGTGCATGCCACGACCTTCGACCTGTTCCTGATGGTCGGCATCGGCATCTTCGGTTATATCCTGCGCAAGCTGGACTTCCCGCTGTCGCCGATCCTGCTGGGCTTCATTCTGGGCGGCCTGATGGAACAGAATCTGCGCCGCGCGCTGTCGATCTCCAACGGCGAACTGGGCATTCTCTGGTCCAGCTCTATCACCTCGGGGATCTGGGTGCTGACCATTTTCATGTTGCTGTTCCCGCTGATCCGCATCTGGCGCAAGCGCGCAAGGCAACGTGCCGCACTCGGCGATGTCTGATAGCGGCTGGCGTGGCTGGTGGGGCACGCCGCTGGTCGGTCTGGCTGGCGGGTATCTCGCCAGCCAGGTTGGCTGGCCGTTGCCGTGGATGGTCGGCTCGTTGCTGGCGATCATTCTGGTGCGTTGTCTGACGCGCTGGCAGCTGACGCGGATACCGGGCGGACGCAAAGGTGGCCAGTTGATCATCGGCGTCGGCATCGGGTTGCACTTCAGCCCGGTGGTCATTGAACAGGTGCTGGCGCATTTCGGCCTGATTTTATTTGGTGCGCTGGTAACCAGTCTGTCTTGCATGGTCGGAGTCTGGCTGATGCTGCGCACCGGCGAAGACCGGCCCACTGCGTTCTTCTCCAGCATGCCGGGCGGCTCGGGCGAGATGGTCAACCTGGGGGCCCGCAACGGCGCCACCCTGAGCAGCGTCGCCGCGGCGCAAAGCCTGCGCGTTCTGGCCGTGGTGCTTTGCGTGCCGGCTGTCTTCAAATACCTGTTGGGCGATGGCACACCGGCGGTGCATGCCACGCAGGTGGATTGGATGTGGCTGCTGTTTCTGCTGCCATCCGGCGCTGCCCTCGCCTGGCTCTGGCAACGCCTGAAACAGCCCAATCCATGGTTGTTCGGGCCGTTGTTGCTCAGCGCGGTGGTCAGCGTGATCTGGAATCTGCGAATCGGCCTGCCGTCGGGCGGCAGCGAACTGGGTCAATTATTGATTGGCAGCGGTCTGGGCTGCCATTTCAATCGAGAATTCTTTAGACGCGCGCCGTCATTTCTGGCGCGTACCCTTCTGGGCACGGCGCTCACCATGATGATCGCTGCGCTCGCCGCCTGGGCACTGAGTGCGCTCACGCATCTGGACCTGCGCTCGCTGACACTGGGCATGATGCCCGGTGGCATCGCGGAAATGAGCCTGACCGCCGAGGTGCTGCAATTGTCAGTGCCGCTGGTGACAGCGATGCAGGTCATGCGCCTGCTGTTCGTGCTGTTTCTGGCCGAGCCGCTGTTCCGGCGCTGGAACCGGCCGGTTTCCAGCTGACGGACCCTGCGTTTATCAGATATTCGGCAGGCGCCAGTCGATAGGTGCGATGCCGTTCTGTTCCAGGTACTTGTTGGCACGTCCGAAATGTCCGTTGCCGAGAAAGCCCTTGTAAGCCGACAACGGGGACGGGTGCACGGAAGTCAGCACCAGATGCTTGGTGGCGTCCACCAGCTTCTGTTTGCTTTGCGCGTGGGCGCCCCAGAGCAGAAACACCAGATGTGGCTGATGCTCGCTTACCACTTGAATGATCCGGTCTGTGAAATGCTGCCAGCCCTTGCCTGCGTGCGAGGCGGCGTTGGCGCGTTCGACGGTCAGGGTCGTGTTGAGCAGCAGTACTCCCTGGTCGGCCCAGGACTGCAGGCAGCCATGGTTGGGAATATCGATATTCAGGTCCCGTTTGAGCTCTTTGAAGATATTGACCAGCGACGGCGGCGCCGGGACGCCTGGCTGCACCGAGAAGCACAGGCCATGGGCCTGGCCGGGTCCGTGGTAAGGGTCCTGACCCAGAATCACCACTTTCACGTTGTCCAGCGGCGTCGAGTTAAGCGCATTGAAGATCAGCGGACCTGGGGGATAGATCTCTTTGCCCGCCTCGTGCTCCTGACGCAGAAACTCGCGCAACTGATGCATGTAAGGTTGCTCGAACTCGTCGCGCAACGCGGCCTTCCAGCTCGGTTCCAGCTTGATGCGGTCTTCGCTTGTCATGGTTATACCTGTGAAAACAATGGGCGGACGTTAGGAAAGCCCAAGGGCAATGTCAAATGCCCCGCATAAAACCGGTGATTTCCTACACTCAGGTACAGCTTGCTCTGGCTGAGTCAGTTCTGCCCTGAGCAGACCAACTTTATCTGCCTTTACTCGAAGGGGGTCACGATGAACCTGCATTTCGAAGAGCTGCACGCTCCGGACGGCGCCCGCATTGGCATCGCCAGCCTGGACGCCCAGGCATCTCTCAACGCTCTGTCGCTGCCGATGATTCTGGCGCTGCAAGACCAGCTCGACGCGTGGGCAGGCAATTCCCAGATCGTTTGCGTGCTGTTGCGCGGCAACGGTGCCAAGGCCTTTTGCGCGGGCGGCGACGTTCGCGCACTGGTCGAGGCCTGCCGCACTCAGCCCGGTACCGTGCCTGCGCTGGCGGCGCATTTCTTCGAAGCGGAATACCGCCTGGATTATTGCCTGCACACCTATCCCAAGCCGCTGATCTGCTGGGGCCACGGTCATGTGCTGGGCGGTGGCATGGGGCTGCTGCAAGGCGCGAGCATTCGCATCGTCACGCCGAGCAGCCGACTGGCAATGCCCGAGATCGGTATCGGTCTTTATCCGGATGTTGGCGCCAGCTGGTTCCTGTCTCGCCTGCCAGGCAAGCTGGGACTGTTTCTGGGGCTGACGGGGTCGCCTATCAACGGACGCGATGCGCTTGATCTCAATCTGGCCGACCGTTTTCTGCGCGACGAGCAACAGGACGATCTGATCGAAGGCCTGCTCCAGCTCAACTGGCAGGAACGCGTTCCGGCGCAGCTAAACAGTCTGCTCAAGGCGTTGCAGCAGGAGGCCGTCGAACAACTCCCGGCTGCGCAGTGGTTGCCACGGCGCGTTCAGATCGATCAGTTGCTGGATGTGGGTGACCTGCCCGCCGCGTGGAATGCCATCACGCAATTGCAGCACCATCAGGACACGCTGCTGGCAGCAGCTGCAAAAAACCTCGCCGCTGGCTGCCCGATGACGGCCTGGCTGGTATGGGAACAGATCGCACGGGCCCGGCACATGTCGCTGGCCCAGGTATTTCAACTGGAATATGCGATGAGCCTCAACTGCTGCCGTCATCCGGACCTGAGTGAAGGTGTGCGTGCGCGACTCATCGACAAGGACCACAAACCACGCTGGCACTGGCCGGACGTGGCTTCAATCCCGGCGGCCGTGGTTGAAGCACATTTTGCCAAGGCCTGGGAAGGTCGCCATCCGCTGGCTGACCTGGAACTCACCTCGTGATTGCGATGACCGGCAGGAGCGCCTCATGCGGCGCTCCGCCTGTCCGTCTGATCAGCTAGCGATTCCCACCCCGGCGATAGTCGCCGCCGCCTCGCTGCCAGCCTCCACGATCCCGGCCGCCGCGATCGTGGCGATGGTCACGCCATGAATGCCCGCCACGATAATCGCCACGATAATCGCCGCGGAAATTGGAACGGTGGCGGTAGCCGTCGCTGTTGCGCAATCCGGGCGATCCCCACGCCTGGCCGGGCGGACGGCCCGGTTGGTAATAACGTGGCACAGGCGGCGGTGAGTAATAGCGCGCCGGTGGCGAGTAATAACGCGGCTGACCGTAGTAGCGCGATTGACTGTAATACCGCGGCTGAGGCGCAACGTAGATGCGTTGTTCCTGATAGTAGGGTCCGCGATAGGCGCTCTCATGGACATACCCGCCCCCGACAACAGCCGCTGGCTGCGTATAGACCTCGGATTCGTAGTACCTCGAGCCGCCGTAGCAACCCGAGAGGAAAAGGGCCAGCAAAAGGATAAGCGAAGGTTTTCTATACATGGCGGCCTCCTGGACCGCGATTGGGCGCAACCAGCGACGCTGGTCGGCGTCCGCAAAACGGCTGCGGACGATTGATAAGACAGGAAAACGCCTTTTCAGTGCCAGCTGTCCGTCGCCAGACGCTCCAGCATCCCAACGTGGAAAAGCCTGCGAGACCGCTAGGCCGAGCCTTTGCGGGGCGCGTCGCTCGGCGAACGAAAATGCTACAAAACATTGCATTCGCTGCGGCCATGGGGGCGTCTGGCGGAACCGCCAGACGAGACATACATAGTTATGTCTTTTGCAATGGCGCGTTACGACATAGTGGGCCGACCCTTCATATCGAAAGACCGTCATGAATCAGACCTGGAGCCCGTTCCCTCGGGACAGCGTGCCTGCCCCGTCCTCCGTTTTACTGGAAATGCCTTCTGTCCTGCTTTCGCCAGTGCCTCAGAACGAGAAAACGGACACTTTGAGTCCGCCGGCGCGTTTCTCGCGGTCGCCCTTTGAACACTCAAGCGGCGAAGAACGTCTCCCTCCATTGGCCGACGAACCTTCGCAGCCATTTGAGCCTGACCCTGAGACCGAGCGCAGGCTCAGGTCGCTGCGCAACGGTCCCGGTTTCACGCTGATCGCCGAATCGGTGCTGCTGCTCAAGGCCTGCCAGCTGGATATGGACCTTCCGCCCAGCCGACGGGATTTCATCCGGGAACGCCTTGCGATTCTGCTTCAACAGCGGTCCGGCCGAACGCTGGACCCGGCCAGGCTTGATCCGGACCAGCTGCACCTGACCTTCACTACGCTGGATCACCCGTCGGTGGATGAGGACGGAACCGAGCGTTACGATCTGCGGCTCTCGCTTACCGACGTGGCGCAGCTGTGCTTCGACCCATGGCGCTTGAGCGGGCTGCAGCGCTGCACAATCGTCGATATACCGCTCACAGACGATGCTCCGCTGTCGGGATCCGAGGTATTCACCTGGATCAGCAACGCAGCCTGGCCAGACGATTACCATGCCGCCCTCAAAGGGTTCTGGGCGCGACACCGATCAACCTACCGGAGCCTGTGCAAGCTCGGCTTTCTCGACGGACTGGCGCGGCAGCTGGCACGCAAGCAAATCAGCCACGCCGGGTATCTGCTGACGCTCGATGCGCTGGGTTTGCGCAGGTTTCCTGATTCATTGGCAGCGCTTGAGTACCGGGGGCGCGGCCAGAAGACAGAGGTACGCGGTCTTCTGCTGGACGGTGAGCCGATACCCGGCATTTTTCAGATCAGGTCGGAAAGTACCTCGCACTGTTTTATCCACGTGCTCGGCACGCGAGGCCAGACGATCGAATACATCAGCGACGATCCGAAGGAAATGACCCACCGGCTACTGGGTGCGCTGAACAGCTCCGCCTGGCACCGACGGCTCCTGCACATGGCCGAACAGGTCGACCGTACGAGCGCGGTTGTCGAGTCGTCACTGATTGAAGGCGACGTATTCTCCGCCCTGACACAAGCCCAGGAGCGGGCCGCCATCGAGCTGACCGGTGCCGATAACTACGACCGTTTCAACCTGCTCAAACCCATCGCTCGCTCGCTGACACTGGCCAGCGCCACCGAACTCTGGCAGACGCACTCCTCCGTTCTTGACCTGATACCTGAGCCCTCAAAAGTCGCCGCCGGGCTGATGAGCGATTACCTGCATAGTCATCACGGCCTTTCGCTCAACCCCGACCACGTGTTCATCGCTTATCGACGGGGCCATGCCAACACCCCGCTGGGCGATGCACGCGTGCCGGCGACGTATGTAAACGTGCCCGATGAAACTCCCATCAGCCTGAGTCAGGCGCTGGTGACCAATTACCGCGTTCAGTATCCGGCGGGTTATATCGACCATGGCGGCGGCACCTCGGTCTTTTACGACAACACCGGCAAGGGTGCCTGGGCACCAGAGCAGGTGCTGCCGATCAATCCGCAGAATGTCGAGGACTACATCAAGGACCTGGATTTTCTGGCCACCATGTCGGTACAGATCAATGATTTCTGGACCGTGCGCAAAGTGGTCATCGAGCAGGCGTTCAGTACCGTCTTCATAGCCCAGGCGCTGATCGCCCTCAAACAGGCTCGTCTGGGACGCAGCGGCTTCGATCTGGTGGTCAGAAGCCTGGCGGAACGGGAAACAGTCAGGTGGTCGGCGCTCGGCTTTCATGTGAAGAGTTCGACACTCGAGGCCATGGAAATCCAGTATGCCGGGCTCCTGGTGCTGGAGCAGCCGGGTCCGCTCAAAGTGCTGTATCAGGCCGGCCATGCCCAGGCGTTTCGAGAGTTTCGCAATGACCAGGAGCTCCACCAGTATCTTCGGAGCGCGGCGGCGGATGGACGCTGGCGTGATCTGGTCATGCAATACATTCCTGGCCGACACCGGGAACGCCTCGATTACTTGCTGAAGCTCTGGGGCGGCGTCCTGCCACCGACTCCACCGGCGTCCATGCTGCGTCCATGGACCGACGGGCTTTATAACCCCGACACGCGCAAGGCGCTTGAGCATTCGCTGATCGAGCGCAGACTGGACGGCCAGCCGTTCGGGTTCATGCGCGAAGCGCTAAGACAAAATGCGTTGGAAGACGCACAGGATCGGATCGTTACCGGCACCGAGGTCTCGCTCAGGTACTGGATGTCGCTGCTCAATCGACTGCAACTGCTGCTGGTGCCAATGTCGGTGCTGCTCACGCCTGCGCTCGTCGCCTCGCTGGCGATGGAAATCGGCGTCGCCTCGCTCAACCTGGCCGCTGCGCAACTGCCTGGCAGCCGAAGGGCGGAAAAGATTCAGTCGCTACTGACCGCGCTGTCTCTGGGACTGCTGCGCATCGGGCCACAGACTCCGACGCTGCTGCGTTCGCTGATCCGGATCATCAAACCGACGGGCACTACGTTGCGCGCCGGCGCAGGACATGGCATCAGCAGCGGACTCGGGTCGCTGTTTCGCCGCTCGATGCATCCGCGAAAGACCCGCCTGGAAAAGTTTTTCCACACCGAGGCCATGCTCAAACGATGGACCATTCCCGGCCACCCGCGATTCGGCGCAGTACCGGTGCATGCCTGGAAAATGGGTCGCCGGTTCCTGCTGTGGACGTCGGACAAGGGCCAGGCCCGGACTCTGGTGGTAAGCACTCACGGACATTATCTGCCGTGGAGCTCGAGCGTCAGAATCCCGCTTGGCACCGAGATACAGACCTACGCTCCCCACGGCTTCATCCTCGTGGACCCAATGCTGCACCGCATCGTCAGCAAGACAGTCCAGCCTTTCGCAATCTCGAATGCCGCTGGCAACACGCTGGTGCAGACGCGATCTGCCCTGCCTTCGCTGGTTCGCACCGACAAGATGATGGCGGGCACTTCGCTTCCGGGCAGGTTGAAAAATTACACCCTGTCCAAGTATCAGAGCGTCCGTCATGAAAGCTACGAGGACATCAGCCATATCGTGCGCAATTCCAATGCTTCACCGTTGCGAGGTCAGCTCCCTGCCACGCCGATGGACGTCCTTACCGTCCGCAACCGTTTCGGCGTACCTTCGCCCACGCTGGCGGACCTGTTCGACACGCTTTATGCTCAGGGGATCCACTACGACAAAATATTGCTGGTGCATTGCCGCTGCGCCGCTATCGCTGCCCGGTTGGGACGAGCTCCCATCTATCAGGCTCCGACCTTGAAGCCTCCAATCAGACATGATCAATCCGAGCCGTAATGACTTCAACCTCTGCACCTGACGCCGTTCAGTTATGCCCGCTATGCGGCCTGAGCAACCAGTGTGCCTTGGCCGACCCACGCACGGTCGGCCACGCCTGCTGGTGTTTTTCCGAAATCATAGACCCCGCGAGGCTCGAAGCCCTGCCCTCCGAGCTGCGCAACCGCGCCTGTCTATGCCCACGATGTGCGGGCGTCGTAGAGGCGAACGCGCATCAGACTGACCGCCAGATGCCGTAACATGCGCGTCCGCTTTTCTCTGGACCGTCCGCGCCATGCGTCTTGACCGTTTTCTAAGCAACCTGCCTCGCTTCAATCGCCAGCAAGTCCGCGTAGCGTTGGCCAGTGGTCGGATCAGAGTCGATGGCCAGATCACGAGCAATCCGCATCACGTAGTCCGCGAATTCAGTCGGGTGGAGTTTGACGAACTGCAGCTACAGGCCGGCAAGCCTGCGCGGTATTACATGCTGCACAAGCCCAAAGGCTGCGTCAGTGCGACGTCCGATCCGAAGCACCCCACTGTTCTGGACCTTCTGGACGAACCGGACAAGCAGGACCTGCATATCGCTGGCCGGCTGGACTTCAACACCACTGGTCTGATGCTGATCACCAATGACGGCCAGTGGTCGAGGCGCCTTACTCAACCGCAGACCCGTCTGCCGAAGACCTACTACGTCGAAACCGAGCAGCCGATCGACGAACGGTATGTGCTGCGTTTTTCACAGGGTTTCTACTTCGCGTTCGAGAACGTCACCACTCAACCCGCCGAACTGATGCTGTTGGGCCCGCGTAGCGCGCGGCTGACAATCTTCGAAGGTCGCTACCACCAAGTGAAGCGGATGTTCGGCCATTTCGACAACAAAGTGCTGGAATTGCACCGCGAAAGCATGGGTCCGCTGACCCTCGCCCCCGGACTAGAGCCCGGCAGCTACCGCGCGTTGACGACGGCTCAAATCCTCTCCATCTGAAAAAGTCACAACCGTTCGGCGGAACCTGGCGCTGCTCTACGAACGGTTCTTGCGGCATTACGGATCGCCTGCTTGAATCCAACCGTCGGTCCACATGTGACCGGCTAGTCATTCATGCATTCCAAGAAACCTTTTGCCGTACCGAGCCCCAGGGGCTCACGACAAAATGCCCGCCAATAACAATACCTGTCGGACAGATCGTTCGGATCGACATGGGCCTATTACCGGCTAATGCCTGCCTGTTACGAAACTCGCTTGACGTCGCTCATGCGTACATCTGTTATGCCAGGAGAAACATCTATGACGCCAGATATCGCCGTGCTTGATATACAGGGACTTTTTCGGGTTTACACGGAGTTCTATCGTGCAGAGGCCGCAGAGAAGACCATCGTTCTGGTCAACGGCTCACTGGCCACTACTGCGTCATTTGCACAGACCGTTCGCAACCTTTACCCGCACTTCAACGTGGTGCTTTATGACCAGCCCTACGCGGGCAAATCCAAGCCCCACAACCTGCACGAAAAACCGCTGACACGGGAAATGGAAGGTCAGATCCTGCTTGAGCTAATCGAGCACTTTGAAGCCGACCACGTCATGTCCTTTTCGTGGGGCGGGGCCGCGGCGCTGGTTGCGTTGTCGCACAGGCCGAAGCGAATCGAGAAAGCGGTCATCAGTTCGTTCTCGCCGGTCATCAACGAGCACATGCGCGATTACCTGCACAGAGGGCTGATTCACTTGAGCGCTCATGATCGCTACGGGATGGGAAACCTGATCAATGCGACCATCGGCAAGCACCTGCCGTCACTGTTCAAACGCTTCAACTTTCGTCACGTCAGCAGCCTCGCCCTGCATGAATATGACCAGTTGCACTACCATATCAGCCAGGTTCTCGAACTGGACCCGGACAACTATCTGGCAGCGGCGAAGCGCATCGATGTTCCAGTTCTGTTCATGAATGGTGTCTGGGACGAGTACACCGCGGCGAACGACGCCGTGCTTTTCGACGAATATGTGCAGCACAGCCAATTCAGCGCCATCGAAGCGGCCGGTCACTTTCTGGACATGGAGCACAAAGCCGCCTCACGCGACACCCGACAAGCACTGCTGGGTTTTCTGCAGCAGGAAAAACCGGCACTCGAAACACCGCGCTACGCCTTCAACCTGCCTCAAAGCAACCATGCCTATGCTTTCTGAGCCTGGTGCATGACAGGAACCGGCCGCTGTTCGCCAGTGCTTCGCAATACGCACTCGGCGAATGGCCCGCGCTCCCCTGAGCCGGTCAGGCTCGGTGCACGGGATCAATTAGCGCTTCAAATCCCGACCTGCTTCTGGTACAAAGTCAGCCGCTTTGAACGGGTGCGTACAACAGCCGCCTTTTCGAGCAAAGACGTACATTAAAAGCGGGTATAGTTTAGTGGCAAAACGAAAGCTTCCCAAGCTTTAGTTGAGGGTTCGATTCCCTCTACCCGCTCCATTTCCCCTAGTGTTTTCAGGCGTTTCCGCCGACTCCTCCCCTGCTTTCACTCTCACGAACCCGGCTCCCCGGACTCATGTCCGTCGCCAGTTCGAAGCACACCGACGCACTGAAAAGCTGGCCTTTTTTCCAAGGAATTTTCCAGCGCCTGTCGGTTCTCACAGCATGTCCCTCATTGCTATCGCGAGCTGAGCCCATGTATCCGACAACCCCAGATGGCCGCTACTTCGTGGTCAAGGGTCAACTATGGCGCTGCAGCAATCCGGCCCTGCCTCAAGAGGAGCGTCAGCGTCTGGTCAATGACCTGATGACTGCCCGACGCGAGGTCAAGACTGCGAAGGCGGCGCAGGACGCTGCGCTGCTCAAAACCGCTCGTGCCCACGTTCAGACCGCCAAGGTGGCGCTGGGCGAACGCGGGCCGGTCTGGTGGACTGACGGCAGCCCGGATTTCAACAGACACAAGGCGAGCAACAGCCCTTACGCGGACTGGTACGCATCGCTCGAACTCGATACCTGAGCGCTGAAACTCCCCTGAACCATGCGGGCACCCGTTGTTCCTAACTCACTGGAACATCGGCATTCACCCATTGAGGCTCGCATGATCGCTATCAACAGTTACACCACGGTAAAACGTCGCGAAAGAGTGCCTCACGAGATATTCGCCCACTATTGGCGTGATGTTCACGGCCCTTTGTGTTCACGTCTCCCGGGACTCGGCCTTTATATTCAGCACCACTTCAGCCGCAATCAGGATGCCCATCTCTGGCCGCTCGCCGACGGGATTTCAGAGATCCCCGACTATGAACTCGACGGCGGCGTGGAAATCGGATTTGCCTCGGCTCAGGATCAACAGCGCTTTCAGCAAGCAAGTTCGATACTGTTCAGCGACGAGCAGAACATGTTCGAGGAAACATTGGCCTACGACTTGCCGCAAGGTTCGAACACCCTGCTCAACCGCTTTAACGATGACCGGCATAACGGCCCGGATTTATTTGATCGGATTCACTTGCACTTCAGCCCGCGCAACAGGCTTGAGGACCTCCATCGCTATCTCGCCACTGACTTTCAGAATCTGCTTGCCAACGCACAAGGAATTCTGAAGGTGCGCCTGCATCTGTGCTCCCCTTTTATCAACGATGGCGGGCACCCGCCTGCGCCCAATGTCTTGCACAAAGCAACCGCTGCGCGACAGGAATTAGCCATGGTTGAAGTGGCGTTCGAGAGTCCGGTCGCCAGACGACGCTTCTTCAATTCCGAACAATTTGTTAACTCGTTGCCTGGACAGTCCGCGCATATCGCGCAACTGAAAGCCTTTGCCGTATCAGGCGTTTATACCTACGTATCGGACGGGCTGCTCACCACTGCAGGCCTGCGTGGCAGCCGCGCCGCCGAGCTCATCGAGTATCTGGGTGCCATCAACCAGCTGAGTCCGGATGTCGAGCAGTTGTTATTGAAAGGCACTGTAAGGCTGGGTAATTCGGCTGCCTGAATGGTGCAACTAGTGCTCGATTAGTGCTCGATGGACCGGGCACCGACTCGCTGAATGCAAAGTCTCGGTGTGACCTGGATAACGTCCTCGGATATTAAGTTGAATCACTGCGATGGCCGATGGTCATCTATTGGGAGAGCTCGAAGAAGACAACGCAATGGAGGTATTCATGAGCCTTGCAATGACCATCTTCAGCATGATCGCCGCCTGGTTGGCGATAGCCTGCGCCATGCTGTGGGGCGTGCTGCGAATCAGCCGCCGCCATGTACCGGTTAAAAACCGCGCCTGGCAGGCGACGTATCGCCCACTGCCTTGCAGAGTTGGCGCTTATCCAGGTCGGCAACCAGGTTAGTCGATCCGCGGGCAGCCAGAGCTTACAGGCAGCGCCGTCAGAGAGCCGCCGACAGCCACTTGGCCCTTACGCAGAATCGCATCATTCCCAATGACTGAACACATCGATTAGACCGGAGCAGACCAACATGTCCAAACTCGCAGAATACCGTCAACTTGAACGCCACCTTGCCGAACAGCTGGAAGCGCTGGAAGCCATGAAAGGCGACAAGGACCTCGAAAAAGAAATCGAGTTTGAAAGCAAACTTCGTGAGCTGCTGGGCGAGTACAACAAGAGCCTCAAGGACATCGTTTCCATCATCGGTCCTGATTCGGGCGCCAGAACGTCATCGACGCGCCAGGGTAAGGCAGGCACCGCGGGGACTACGAAAGCTACCCGCAAGGCCCGGAGCGTAAAGCGCTACAAAAACCCCAATAATGGCGAGGTCGTCGAAACCAAAGGCGGCAACCACAAGACACTCAAGCAGTGGAAAAGCGAATATGGCGCGGCCGAGGTCGAGAGCTGGGTGGAGTAATCGCGCCTGCCCTGCCTGGCAGGTTGCCGCCAGCGAAACGGCTGTTTCGATAGATCACCCAGGCAATTAACACAACGCTACCGAGCCCTGACCGATGTTCATTGTCGGACGGGGCGAAGTTGACATGTAACCTGATACTACCTTTCAATCCATCGAGTATTCATTTGGATGGCGCAAATGACTCTACACTTACCCTTCGGCAGATCTACACATCCTTTTGACTACTAACGACCAAAAGTCACTGGATATTTATGGAGGCTGGCCTGTGAGCACGGTAGGCGCGCGGTTAAGAGAAGAACGTAAAAGGCTCGGGCTCACGCAGCAGGAATTTGCCGCGCTCGGTGGCATCGCCAGCAACGCCCAGGCGCACTATGAGGCGGGTGAAAGGCAGCCGAAATCCGGTTACCTTATCGGCGTGGCGGCAGCCGGCGTGGACATTCTTTATGTGCTGCTGGGCCAGCGCACTCCGACCGTGGAAGCCAGTCTCACGCCCGAGGAAGCAAGGGTCATCGCACAGTTCCGCGCGCTGCCCAAGGAAGACCGGAAAGCGCTCGACCACCTTTCTTCTTCCCTTTCAGACTGCGATTAATCAGACAGTTAGAACTCGCTCGAAACATGCTGCCCCTCTCCTCGCACAGCGTGCTCACGCTTGTCCCCGCACAGGCCGCCAACTACCGCGTAGGCAAATAACAATCAAATCCGGAAATCGTATTGCCGACAATTAGTGGTTAACTTCGCCATTTGCTTGCAATTCAGCACGAAACGTAGAAACTCCCCGCATTGCTGGCACGGCGATATCGATCCCTGGATTGTTATCCCCACAATCGGCCGATCTCATCGAAATACTCAGGAGTTATGAAATATGCCAAGCCTGTCGCAGCGTAGCGTCGAGGCCATGAAGGCCTCCCAGTCCGCACTGACTTCAAGCTGGTTGTCCAGCCTGGAAGCCAGCGGCGCGACTCGTAATCTGAAAGATGAAGACGTGAAGCTCCAAACCCGGGACTTCCTGAACCTGGTCATCTCGACTGCAGAACGCGGCAGCTCCCAGTCCCTGGCGGGCAGTGACTGGGATGAAATTCGTCAGTTTCTCGAAAAACTCTCTCACACCCGTGCGCTGGCCGGCCATGACTCGCATCAGACCGCGGCATTCGTTTTCACTCTGAAAGGCCCGTTGTTCGCCCTGCTCCAGACCGAATACAGCGACAGCCCGGCAGTGCTTTCCGAACAACTGCTGCAAACGTCCGAACTGCTGGACATGCTTGCCATGCACACCATCCGCACCTTCCAGAAATCTCGCGAAGCCGTCATCAAGCGTCAGCAGGAAGAGCTGCTGGAACTGTCGACACCGGTCGTCAAACTCTGGGATGGTGTTCTTGCGCTGCCAATGATCGGCACGCTCGACTCGCAGCGTACGCAGGTGGTCATGGAATCCCTGCTGCAGCGCATCGTCGACACCGGGTCCGAGATCGCCATCATCGACATCACCGGTGTGCCGACGGTCGATACTCTGGTGGCTCAGCACTTGCTCAAGACAGTCACGGCCATTCGCCTGATGGGTGCCGACTGCATCATCAGCGGCGTGCGTCCACAGATTGCGCAGACCATCGTTCACCTTGGCCTGGATCTGCAGGGCGTCGTCACCAAGGCCAACCTCGCCGACGCACTGGCGCTGGCGCTGCGTCGCCTGGGTGTGACCGTTACCAAGGCGGTATAAGCACATGGAACGAATCCCCATATTGCGGATGGGTGCTTTTCTGCTCGTCACCATTCAGGTCGACATGCATGATCAGTTGGCCCTGACTCTGCAAGACGATCTTTCCGAACGCATCAGCGCAACGTCCGCCAAGGGCGTGCTGATCGATATTTCGGCGCTGGACATCGTCGACTCGTTCGTCGGCCGCATGATCGGCACTATCTCTGGCCTGTCGCGCATCATGGATGCGCAGACCGTGCTGGTGGGCATGCAGCCTGCGGTGGCGATTACCCTGGTCGAGCTGGGTATGACCCTGCCCGGCGTCAGCACGGCGCTGAACGTGGAGCGCGGCATGAAACTTCTGCAAGAGCGGGCAGGTACGCAATGACCGTCCAGAGCAGCGGTTCGCAACCCATCCTGATCGAACAGGACGTCGTACTGGCACGTCAGACCGCGCGCAAGCTTGCACAAGAGTGCGGCATGCGCCTGGTCGACCTGACCAAAATGGTCACTGCCGTGAGCGAACTGGCTCGCAACACCATGGTCTATGGCGGCGGCGGTGACATGGATTGGCAGATCATCGACGAGGGCGTGCGGACCGGCCTGCGGATCACCTTCCGTGACGAAGGACCTGGCATCGCCGACCTGAAACTGGCAATGACCGACGGCTGGACTTCCGGCAGCGGCATGGGCCTGGGCCTGACCGGCGCCAAGCGTCTGGTCGACGAATTCGAACTCGACACCGCGCCCGGCGCAGGTACACGTATCACGATCACCCGATGGACATGAACCTCAGCGGTACCCTGACCCAAGTCCTGCCGATCGAAGACAGCAGTCAGGTAGGTCATGCCCGGCGCACCGCTCAACAACTGGCGGAGTCGCAGGGTTTCGACCCGGCGGACGCTGGCCGGGTCGCGCTGGCAGTGACCGAACTGGCCACCAACCAGCTCAAACATGCCGGCAGTGGCGAGCTGCACTTGCGCGTCGTACCCAGCGGATCAACCCAGGGTATCGAGGCGATCGCAGTGGACCGAGGTCCGGGCTTCGATGTGCAGCGCTGTATGCAGGATGGTTTTTCCACGGGCGGAACCCAGGGCATCGGCCTGGGCTCCGTATCGCGTCAGGCCGACGTATTCGACATGTATGCCGACGCGCGTGGCGCTGTGATCCTGACGCGCTTTTATCCGCGCGGCTCCAAGGCACGAGACCTGAAATTCGGCGTCAGTCAGCACTCGCTGATGAACGATCCCGCATGCGGCGATGTCTGGTCATTAGCGATGCATGACACTCAGTTGAGCGCTCTGGTGATCGATGGTCTGGGTCACGGAGCCGAAGCCGAGCACGCTGCCCGCGCCGGAGAATACGCATTTGCGCAGGCGCCGTTCAGCAATGGCACTGCGATCCTCGACGACATGCATCACGCCATGAAAGGTACGCGAGGTGGCGCTATCGCCATCGCGCAGTTCGACGGCGGTCGGGACGTACTCAGATTTCTGGGCATAGGCAATATTGGCGCGACGGTGATCGGCAGCGAGCGAAGCCACGGTCTGGCTTCGCACCCCGGCATCGTCGGCCTGCAATTTCGCAAAGCGCAAGCTTTCGAACATGTGAACGCAAGTGGCAGCCTGCTGGTGATGTACAGCGATGGCCTTCAATCGCGCTGGAACCTGCGCGATTACCCGGGCCTGGCGTACCGTCATCCCGCGGTCATCGCTGCCCTGCTGCATCGCGACTACTGTCGCGGTCGAGATGATGTAACTGTTCTGGTCGTTGCCCTGGAGGCTTTCAATGCTTGATTCGTCTGCCCACTGTCATGAAGGCTCGTCAGCTGAACTGGCGCGCCTGCGGCAGGAGAATGAAGCGTTGCGGGCCGAGCTTGATGAAACCAATCAGGGCGTGCTGGCGCTGTATTCGGAACTGGACAATCAGGCCAGCGAGCTTCGCCAGGCTTCGGACCTGAAAAGCCGGTTTCTTTCTTATATGAGCCATGAGTTCAGGACGCCGCTGGGTTCGATCCTGAGCATCGCCAGCCTGTTGAAAGATGAAGTCGACGGCCCGTTGAGCCCGGAGCAGCACAAGCAGGTTGCGTTTGTCAGCGGCGCGGCGCGCGAGCTTTCCGACATGGTCGACGACTTGCTGGACCTGGCCAAGATCGAGGCCGGACGGATATCCATTTCGCCGGCGTGGTTCGACATGTTCGATCTGTTCGCCGCCCTGCGCGGGATGTTCAGGCCCATCGTCAACATGTCCTCGGTCGACCTGATTTTCGAAGCGCCCGCCGGCCTGCCTCGTCTGTTTACCGATGACAAGAAGCTGGCGCAGATCCTTCGCAACTTTGTTTCCAACTCGCTCAAGTTCACTTTGCGTGGCGAAGTTCGGGTATCAGCGACCCTGGAGAATTCCGAAGAGGTGCGCTTTGCGGTTAGCGACACCGGCGTCGGTATTCCCGAAGCCCTGCACGGCGAGCTGTTCGAAGACTTTTCCCAGATCGACTCGCCCTTGCAGAAGCGCTTGCGTGGCACCGGCCTCGGGCTATCGCTGTGTAAGCGATTTGCCGAATTGCTCGGCGGCCGGGTCGGTGTGGAAAGCAAGCCCGGAGTCGGTTCGACCTTCTATGTGATCATTCCACTGGCCATCGCCGGGGAGCCGCGCGATGAATCGTGAAACACGCTTGTTGATCGTCGATGACAACAACGCCACGCGTTACGCGCTGAGACGGCGCATGGAGCGCCACGGCTTCATTGTCACCGAAGCCGGCAACGGCACCGACGGCCTGGAAATGATTGCCGCGCAGGTGCCCGACGCATTGATTCTGGATGTCAACCTGCCGGACATGAGCGGCTTCGACATCGTCCGGCTACTGCGCTCCGAATCCCGGACCGCTCTGCTTCCCGTGGTCCACGTGTCGGCAGCCTCCATGCAGAGCGCCGACATCGTGACCGGCCTGGAGGCCGGCGCGGACGCCTATCTGGTGCATCCGGTCGATGCCGATGTGCTGCTCGCGACGATCAAGACCTTGCTGCGGGTGCGCGACACCGAGTTCGCACTGCGCGAAAGCGAGGCCCGGTTCGGGGAGATTTTCGCCAATATTTCCGCACCGATTGCCGTGCTCGACGAGCACTTCAACGTCCACGAGTGCAACCACGCTTTCACGCAGCTGATTGACCACAATGCATCGCAGCGCAGCCTGATCGGCGCGTTGGCCAGCGATCAGCAGGACATCATCGAAGAACTGGCGGCTGCCCTGCGCGCCGGTGAGCGCTGGAAAGGCAGCGTCAGCATGTCGATACGCGGCCAGCTCCGCGATACCGAGTGGCAGATCTCGCCGTATCGGACGCCGTTGATGAGCCTGGTATTCGTCGAAGACGTCACCGAGCACCGACAACGCGAGCAATCGCACATCCACCAGCTGAACAACGTCAGTACCAAGCTGGCGTTCGAGGTGGCCGAGCGGGCCAAGACTGAAGAACGGCTGTTGCAGGCGCAGAAAATGGACGCCATCGGCAAGCTTACCGGCGGCATTGCTCACGACTTCAACAACCTGCTCACCGGGATCATTACCGGCCTTGAGTTGATCAAGAAACGTACAGCCGATAATAACCCCGACAAGGTGCTGCGCTACGCGGAGGGCGCGCTGGCGTCGGCCATGAGTGCCGCGGCGCTGACCCAACGTTTGCTGGCGTTCGCTCGTCAGCAGCCGCTGGACGCCAGGCCTATCGATATCAATCGGCACATCGCCTCGCTGGACGATCTGTTGCGCCGGACCATTGGCAAGCGCATCGCACTGGAGATGGATCTGACCTCAACGGCCTCGGTCGCCATGATCGACGCCAGCCAGCTGGAAAGCGCGGTGCTCAATCTGGTGATCAACGCCCGCGACGCTTTGCCGGACGGCGGAACCATTCGCGTCGCCACCTTCCCTGCGCACTTCAAGGGTGACCCCAAACTGGCCGACGGCCCGTATGTGGTGATCTCGGTGAAGGACGATGGCGTCGGCATCGAACACAGCGTCATCGACAAAGTGTTCGATCCGTTTTTTACCACCAAGCCTCTGGGCGAAGGCACGGGCCTGGGCTTGTCATCGATTTATGGCTTCGCTCGCCAGTCCGGCGGTGATATCCAGATTCGCAGCCTCGTGGGCCATGGCACCGAGGTGACGCTGATGATTCCGGCGCGCGTCGATATGCTGCCAGAGGTCATCGAGCCTCCGCAGGCGCTGATGCCCGGTGCAGGCGAGCATATTCTGATTGTCGAGGACACAGCTTCGGTCAGGATGTTCGTCAACGAACTTCTGGTCGAGAATGGCTACCGCTGCAGCTTGGCTGCCGATGTGATCACGGCGCTCGGCATCCTGGAAAACGACCCATCAGTGGACCTGCTGCTCTCCGACGTCGGCCTGCCGCAGATGAACGGTCGGGAGCTGGCGGATCGGGCCCGCAACTGGCGACCCGACCTGCCGGTGATTTTCATGACCGGTTACACCGAGAATGCCGTCAACCGCCGCAGCTTCCTGGGCGAGCGTATGGACATGATCATCAAGCCGTTCAATCTGGCCGAGTTGCTGGAAAAAGCTCGCAGGATGCTCGACCCGCACCTCCCCGCGAACTGAGCGCTGCGAGGCTTCAGCCGAGCAGGCCATCGCTCAGCAGCAGGCTTTCCAGACATTGCTCGGTAATGCCGTAGAACGCCTTGAGTTCCTGGATGCGCGCCAGCCGCTGTGCGGGATCGGCGGGACCGGCACGTTTGACGGCCAGAATCATCTTGTTCTTGTTGGTGTGCTCCAGCGAGATGAACTCGAACACCTTGGTCTCGTAACCGCAGGCTTCCAGCAACAACGCGCGCAGACTGTCGGTGACCATTTCGGCCTGCTGGCCCATGTGCAGACCGTACTGCAGCATTGGCCGCAGCAGACCCGGGCTCTGGATCTGCAAACGAATCTGTTTGTGGCAGCACGGCGAGCACATGATGATGGCGGCACCGGAGCGTATCCCCATGTGAATCGCGTAGTCGGTAGCGATGTCGCAGGCGTGCAGCGCAATCATCACGTCCAGTTCGCTGGGGGCTACCGTGCGCACATCACCGTGCTGGAAGCTCAAGCCTGGATGCTCAAGACGCCCCGCAGCGTTGTTGCACAGCGTCACCATGTCCTCGCGCAGCTCCACACCCGTCACCACACCTTCAGCCTGCAACGTGTTGCGCAGGTAATCGTGGATGGCGAAGGTCAGATAGCCTTTCCCCGAGCCGAAATCCGCGACCCGGATTGGCTGGTCCAGCTTGAGCGGCGAGGACGTCAGGGCGTGGGAAAACACCTCGATGAATTTGTTGATCTGCTTCCATTTGCGCGACATGGCCGGGATCAGCTCATGCTGCTTGTTGGTCACGCCCAGATCAGTGAGAAACGGCCGATTCAGTTCCAGATAGCGCTTTTTCTCACGGTCATGGCTCGCGGCCGGAACCTCGCGCTCGCGCTGCGCCTTGTTCCTGAACAGCGTGGTCTTGTTCTTCTTGCTGAATTCCAGCTGCACCTCATCGGTGAGCGTCAGCAGATGCGCATTCTTGAACGATCCGGGTATCAGCTCCGCAATTCGCTCCTGCGCCTCGCTCAGTGGCAGGTTCTTGGTGATGTCGCGGGTTTTGTAACGGTAAACGAACGACAGGCTCGGCTGTGCCTTGACCGATAGAGGCTTGATGATGACCCGCTGCAGCTCCGCTTCGCTGCCTACGTGTTTGGCAAGTACCAGCTTCACGAGAGAATTCTGGGTAAGGCTGGTGTCCAGTAGCCTCAGAAATTCGGCGCGGTGATCCGCAGCTGCAGGAGAAAGGGAATCGGTTGTCTCGGACATCAGTATCGCCTCGGGCACCCCGGCAAGGGTGGGGAAAAATCAGGGCCGCATTTTACGCCTGTGATGCGCTCGGCAGACATAACAATTTTCGATGCATAAGCCCGCGGCGCCTTATGAAGCGAGCTCAGCTGAAGGGGCCTTGAACCGCAGTTCGAAGACACAAGAGTTGTAGGAAGAGTCCTGATTTCACTGCAGATTGAAAGCGTCTAGCCCAGCACGATAAGCCTATTTGGCAACTCACTGCGGCTATGAGTGACCGGTACGTGATCGGCCAGAAGCTCGCCGCAGGCATGAATGCATCCCAGGAAGCCTTGCAGCGTCTGGCCATCGCGTACGTGCTGGGTGAAGACATCGACCATGGCCTTCCAAGTGTCGTCGTGCAGCCGGCTGGCGATGCCATGATCCACAAGTATTTCGACGTACCGCTCGGCTTCGCTGACGAATACCAGAATCCCCGTCCCGTCCGGCGTCTTGTGCAGGTTTTGCTCCAGGAACTGCCGCCGCGCCAGATTGCCCGCGCGCCAGCGACGCACCGAGGCAGGCACAAGATGGCTGGTCACAACCGGGATGCGACACAGCAAGGCGACCAGGATGAACGTGGCCATCTGCGCCAGCAGCAGCTCGTTGGCATCCAGCCATTCGACGCAGTAGTTAATAATGCCGGGCACCAGCAGACCGATCACGCCGGCCCATACGAGCGGCATGTAGGCATAGTCGTCGGCGCGTGCCGCCAGCACGGTGACCAGTTCGGCGTCGGTCCGCAGCTCGATCCGGTCGATTGCCTCGGCCACCTGCCGCTGTTCTTCTTTCGTCAGTAAAGCCATTGTTTCCTCGTCATTCGCTTACGCGGCTCACCAGTTGCCCGATGCCCCGCCGCCGCCAAAACGATCACCGTCGCTTCCGCGCTCGCCACGCAGGGCCGCGCGACAGGGCGCACCGCGCCTGACGCTCACGGCGACTATCAGCAGCACCAGACCGGCCAGCACCAGCGCCATCTGCCAGGCGTGCCTGATTTCCGTCTGTGGCTCATAGACGTCACTGTCGCTGACAGGTTCGGGGTAATCGGGTACGTGACCGCCAAGCGCAACCAGCATTGCCTGCGCACCGCGCTCGATTCCGGAGGAGAAGCGGGCATCCTCGAACTCGGGATTGATGAGCATATTGATGATCAACGACGACTGCGCTTCGGTCAGGCGACTGGCGAGGGCCGCCCCCACCTCGATCAACACCTTGCGCTTTTCGCGGTCGACGATCAGCAGCGCGCTGTCCTGTCTGCCCTGCTGACCAAGGTTCCAGGCATCGCCAAGTTGCGAGCCGAACTCCTCGATGGTCGCGCCTTGCAGATCGACCAGCGTCACTACGACAACGCGCTCACCAGTAGCCTGCTCATGTGCCCGCAGCAGCCTGGCCAACCGCATCGTCGTCTGGCTGTCGAGCATCTGCGCGGCGTCCACCACGCTGCCGGTCATCGGCGGAAACACCAGCGCCGGTGTCTCTGCCCGCACGCTTGCCGCGCCGCCGAACAACAACACAAGCGGCAAGATCAGCTGTAACACACACTTCAAAACCCTACCTCCGGTACCTGGTTGAATCCGTCGAAACGACACGCTTAGCCAAAACGGGAGTTCCCCGGCATAATCGGTCGCCAAAGCCCGAGTATCGGTCAGATCCCCCCGCTTCGCCGACGCCTGGCGCAAGCTGGTGAACAGCAGCTACGCTCTGCCCGGCTCGAACAATAAATGCCAAAGGTCAAAAACCCAATATCTGGCTGCCGGGTATTAAACGCGAGTTGCCTGCAAAAGCCTTGAGAAATCATTCATGAATAAGCTGTGTTTAGTAGGTTTGCTGGTCAGTCTGGCCAGCCAAACGGTGTTGGCCGACCCCTCTGCCGCTGCCGTAAACCCTGGCAAGACCACGCTCCAGGACAAGAATGCATTCATCTCGAACCTGATGAAGCAGATGACCCTCGATGAAAAGATCGGGCAACTGCGTCTGATCAGCATCAGCAGCGAGATGCCGCAACCGATGATTCTCAAGGAAATTGCCGCCGGACGAATCGGCGGCACTTTCAACTCGATTACACGTTCGGAAAACCGCCCGCTGCAGGAAGCGGCGGTCGCCAAGAGTCGCCTGAAGATCCCGATGTTCTTCGCCTATGACGTGATTCATGGCCATCGCACGATCTTCCCGATCAGCCTGGGCATGGCCGCGAGCTGGGACATGGACGCCATTGCTCTGACCGGGCGGGTCTCTGCCAGGGAAGCCAGCGCTGATGGTCTGGACATGACCTTCGCGCCAATGGTGGATATTTCCCGCGATCCGCGCTGGGGCCGCAGTTCCGAAGGCTTCGGCGAGGACACCTATCTGGTGTCGCGCATCTCGGACGCGATGGTCAGATCGTTCCAGGGGCACAACGTCGCGGCCAGCGACAGCATCATGGCGGCGGTCAAGCACTTCGCCCTTTACGGTGCCGTTGAAGGCGGCCGCGATTACAACACCGTGGACATGAGCAAGACCCGGATGTACCAGGATTACCTGCCGCCTTACCACGCGGGTATCGCAGCCGGTGCGGGCGGCGTCATGGTGGCGCTCAATTCGATCAACGGCATTCCGGCGACTTCCAACACCTGGCTGATGCAGGACCTGCTGCGCAAGGACTGGGGTTTCAAGGGCGTCACCATCAGCGACCACGGCGCGATCAAGGAGCTGATCGAACACGGCGTGGCCAAGGACTACCGCGAAGCCGCCAAACTGGCGATCAAGGCCGGTGTCGATCTGAGCATGAACGACGTCGCTTACGGCGAACAACTGCCGGGCCTGGTGAAAGACGGCGAAGTTTCCATGCAGGAAATCGACAATGCGGTACGCGAAGTCTTGGGCGCCAAGTACGACATGGGCCTGTTTGCCGCTCCTTTCGGGCGTATCGGCGTTGCCGAACAGGACCCGGCCGATACCTATTCCGATGATCGTCTGCACCGCGCCGAAGCACGCGATGTCGCGCGCAAGACGCTGGTTCTGCTGAAGAACGAAGGCCAGACGCTGCCGCTCAAGAAGCAAGGCACCATCGCCGTGATCGGCGGCCTGGCGAAAAGCAAGCTGGATATGCTGGGAAGCTGGTCCGCCGCTGGCCGTCCGAATCAGTCGGTAACCGTGTACGAAGGACTGGCCGCCGCCGTAGGTGACAAGGCGAAGCTGGTTTATGCGCGTGGCGCGAACGTCAGCGACGACGAGGCGGTCCTCAAGTACCTGAACTTCATCGAGCACGAAGTCGAGGTCGATCCGCGTCCCGCGCAGGAAATGATTGACGAAGCCGTGAAAACCGCTGAGCAGGCTGACGTAATCGTGGCGGTGGTCGGCGAATCGCGCGGCATGTCCCACGAATCCGCGAGCCGCAGCAGCCTGAACATCCCGGGCAAGCAACGCGACTTGATCAAAGCCCTGAAAGCCACCGGCAAGCCGCTGGTTCTGGTGCTGATGAATGGCCGGCCGCTGGTGCTGGTCGACGAAATGCAGCAGGCCGACGCCATGCTGGAAACCTGGTTCCCTGGCACCGAAGGCGGTAACGCCGTGGCGGACGTGCTGTTCGGCGACTACAACCCGTCGGGCAAGCTGCCGATGTCGTTCCCGCGCTCGATCGGCCAGTTGCCGGTGTACTACGCGCACATGAACACCGGCCGGCCGTATCACCCTGGCAAACCGGGCAACTACACCTCGCATTACTTCGAGGAGCCCAATGGCCCGCTGTTCCCGTTCGGCTACGGCCTGAGCTACACGCAGTTCGACGTTTCCGACGTCAAGCTATCGGGCAGCGAACTGGCGCGCGGCGGCAAACTGACGGCCAGCGTAACTGTCAAAAACACCGGCAAACTGGCCGGCAGCACAGCCGTTCAGCTGTACCTGCGCGATATCGCGGCGTCCATCAGTCGGCCCGTCAAGGAGTTGAAGAACTTCGAGAAGGTCACCCTTGCGCCGGGCGAAGAGAAAGTCGTGACGTTTACCCTCAGTGAGGACGATTTGAAGTTCTACAATCCGCAGCTGGTATACGCGGCGGAGCCGGGTGAGTTCAAGGTCATGATCGGCCTGGACTCCGAGGCGGTGAAGGAAGCGACCTTCAAGCTGCTCTGACCGCTCACGACGCATTCGCGGGTCAGACCCGCGAATGCGTTCGCATGAACTCTTCGAGCAGCACACCGGCCATGACCTTCAAACATCGCTACCTGCGCATCACCTTGTATGCCTTGCTGATCCTGACGGGCGCCGCGTTGTCCGCCGGGCTGGCGATGCGTCAGGCACAGCGGCACATGCTGTCGGAAGAAGCCGTCCGCGCCAGTGAGCAGTTGGCGCTCTACGCCAATACCCTCCACACCCTGATCGAACGCTATCGTGCGTTGCCGTCGGTGCTGGCCCTGGATCCGGAGATCCGCGCCGCCGTCAACGGACCGATCACCGCTACTGCCCAGAACGCGCTCAATCGCAAACTCGAAAAGATCAACGAGACTGCGCATTCTTCGTCGCTGGAATTGCTCGACCGGCACGGCCTGGCCGTCGGCGCGAGCAACTGGCGCAAGCCCAACAGTTACGTCGGTCACAACTACGGCTTCAGGCCGTATTTCCAGCAGACCCAGGCCAAGGGTACTGGCCGCTTTTATGCGGTCGGAGTGACGACCGGCATCCCAGGGTATTTCCTGTCCAACGCCGTGCTGGATGAGGCCGGTGATTTCAGCGGCGCGATGGTCGTGAAGCTGGAATTTCCCAATCTGGAAGAGGAATGGGGCCAGGGCGACGATCTGCTGCTGGTCAGCGATGACAAAGGCATCGTGTTCATCGCCAACCGTCCTGGCTGGCGTTATCGGGAGCTCGAAGCCATATCGGCGGAAAACCGCGCGGAACTCATGCGCACCCGTCAGTACGACAAAAAACCGCTGTCGCCGCTGCGCAGCCGGACCGTAGACAGCTTTGGACCGTTAAGCCGGCTGAGCCGGGTCGATGGCCCGGACGGCGTGACCGAATACCTGTGGCAGTCGCTGCCGTTGCCGGACGAGAACTGGACTCTGCACCTGTTGCGCAAACCGCAGAGGGTCAACGAAGACATACGCAATGCCGGCCTCGCCGCTGCCGGTATCTGGCTGACGCTGGTGTTTCTGGCGCTGTATCTCTACCAGCGCTGGCGGATTGCCCGCTTGCATGAACGCAGCCGCGACGAACTGGAACGGCTGGTGCAGGAGCGTACCCGCGATCTGCGCACTGCTCAGGATGGTCTGGTGCAGTCCGCCAAGCTGGCGGCCCTCGGGCAGATGTCTGCCGCGCTGGCCCACGAGATCAATCAGCCGCTGACCGCCCAGCGGATGCAACTGGCAACTGTACGGCTGCTGCTGGATCAGGGCCGTATAGAAGAGGCCTGCAAGGCGCTTGTGCCGGTGGATCAGCAGTTGACCCGCATGGGCGCGCTGACCGGACATCTCAAGACCTTCGCCCGCAAAAGCCCCAGCGGTCTGCGCGAGCGTCTGGATCTTGCCACTGTGGTCGATCAGGCGCTGTTGCTGCTTGACCCTCGCCTGCGCGAAGAACGCGTCGAATGCGTTTTGCATCTGTCACGCCCGGCATGGGTGCGCGGTGACGCGATCCGCCTGGAACAGGTGCTGATCAATCTGTTGCGCAATGCGCTGGACGCCATGCGCGACAAGCCGATCAGGCGTCTCGAAGTTCGTATCGAAGCCGAGCAGGGTCAGTGGCGCCTGAGCGTTGGCGACAGCGGCGGCGGCATCGCCAGGGAGCACATGGCCAATATCTTTGACCCCTTCTTCACCACCAAACCGGTGGGTGACGGGCTGGGGCTCGGTCTGGCGGTGTCCTACGCAATCATTCACGAGCTGGGGGACCGGCTGAACGTCGAAAATCACGGAAATGGCGCGGTGTTCTGGTTCCGCCTGCCCAATGACTTTCTGGAGCCGGACATAGCATGTTGAATTCAGTCATTGTGGTAGACGACGAGGCGCCTATTCGTGAAGCCATCCAGCAATGGCTTTCGCTTTCGGGCTTTACCGTGCAGGTATTCAGCCGCGGTGACGATTGCCTTGCACAGTTGCCGGAACATTTTCCCGGTGTGGTGCTGACCGACGTGCGGATGCCGGGCATGGGCGGTCTGGAATTGCTTGCGCAACTGCAAACGCGCGACAAGGACCTGCCGGTGATTCTGCTGACCGGCCACGGCGATGTGCCCATGGCGGTACAGGCCATGCGTGACGGTGCCTACGATTTTCTTGAAAAACCGTTCAGCCCGGAAACGCTGATCAGCAATCTGCGCCGGGCGATGGAAAAACGCCAATTGGTGCTTGAGAATCGCCGCCTGCATGAACAGGCGGATGCCAGGACCCGGCTCGATGCCATCCTGCTCGGAGTTTCACCCAGCCTGCAAACGCTGCGGCGGCAGGTGCTGGACCTGTCGCAAATGCCGGTCAATGTGATCATCCGCGGTGAGACGGGCAGCGGCAAAGAATTGGTCGCCCGCTGCCTGCACGACTTCGGACCGCGCGCCGACAAACCCTTCGTCGCCCTCAATTGCGCTGCCATTCCGGAACATCTGTTCGAGGCAGAGCTGTTCGGTCACGAGAGCGGCGCGTTCACCGGCGCCCAGGGGAAACGGGTAGGCAGGCTGGAGTACGCCGACGGAGGCACGGTTTTTCTCGACGAAATAGAAAGCATGCCGATGGCTCAGCAGGCCAAGCTGCTGCGTGTACTGCAGGACAAACGCCTGGACCGGCTGGGGTCCAACCAGAGCATCGAAGTGGACCTGCGCATCATCGCCGCAACCAAACCCGACCTGCTGGAAGAAGCGCGAGCCGGTCGCTTCCGCGAAGACCTGGCTTACCGCCTGAATGTCGCCGAGCTGCGCCTGCCGCCGCTGCGCGAGCGGCGCGAAGATATCGTCATGCTGTTCAGCCACTTTGCCCGTGCCGCCGCCGAGCGGATGGGTCGCGAACCACCGACGCTCAGCGCCGCGCAACTGAGCTCTCTGCTCAGCCACGACTGGCCGGGCAATGTGCGCGAGCTGGCCAACGCCGCCGAGCGCGAAATCCTTGGGCTCAATCCTGCGCAGGCGGATAGCGTTCAGCCGGGCCGGTCGCTGGCCGCTCAGCAGGAAGCGTTCGAGGCGCAATGCCTGCGTGCTGCGCTCAGCCGTCACAAAGGCGATATCAAAGCCGTGCTCAACGAGCTGCAACTGCCCCGCCGCACGCTGAACGAAAAAATGCAGCGCCATGGCCTGGTGCGGGAGATGTTTCTCGGCTGAAAGCGGGGTCGGCGGTTTGCTCAGCGCCGCGAGCGATACCCACGTCCAAGGCCGCTGACAGCCTTCGGTCGCGAAAAAATGGTCAGGTCAGATTCGCAGTGCCATCATGAGCGGTTTTGAACCATACAGTTAATTTTCGATGCGCCCTATCGGCCTTTTTCTATCCTGCGTGCCCTCCTCGATCTGCCGTCGGACGGCGACCTCATGAGTCTGCTCAACAGCCCTTTGCGCGAGGTTCACGGAACCGGCGCGCAAGCCGCGGACGACACCCCATACAGCGAGAACGCAGCGTTTACCGCGCGCGTGCTGTCGAGCATCGACGACTGTATCAAGGTGTTGGATCTCGATTCACGCCTGGTGTACATGAGCGAAGGCGGTCAACGCATCATGGAGGTTTGCGATTTCGGCGCCATCCAGGGATGTCCGTGGCCGGACTTCTGGCAGGACCAGGGCAACCTTGACGCACTTGCGGCAGTCGAAGCCGCAAAAGCCGGGCGCAGCGCAAGTTTCATGGGCACCGCAAAGACGATGGCTGGAACCGAAAAATGGTGGCACGTTCAAGTCAGTCCGATTCTGGACAAAACCGGCCAGCCGGACAAGATCCTCTGCGTTTCACGCGACATGACCGAGCTTCGCGATGCACAGCAGGCCCTGCGCGCCTTGAACGACACGCTCGAACAGCGCGTCGTCGAACGCACCCGTGACCGTGACCGGATATGGCGGCTGTCGACGGACCTGATGCTGGTGGCGCAGTTCGACGGCATCATCTCGGCGACCAACCCGGCCTGGACCCAGGCGCTGGGCTGGACCCAGGAACAGCTGCTCGGTCAGCAATTCCTCGCGCTGGTTCATCCCGACGACATCGCCAGTACCTGCGCGGCCATGAATGGCCTGGAAAACGGCCGCAACATCCCCGATTTCAAGAACCGCTATCGCCATCGGGATGGCTCGTGGCGGACCATCGCCTGGACAGCGGTGCCCGACCAGCAGTTCATTCATGCCGTGGGTCGCGACATTCAGGCGCAGGTCGAAGCGGACGAAGCGCTGCGGATATCCGAAGAAGCGCTGCGTCAGTCCCAGAAGCTCGACTCCATCGGCCAGCTCACCGGCGGCGTGGCTCATGACTTCAACAACCTGCTGACCGTGATTCGCTCATGCAGTGACCTGTTGCGCCCGGCAGGCCTTTCGGAGGAGCGGCGCCTCAAGTATGTCGACGCGATTTCCAGCACAGTGGACCGAGCCGCGCGGCTGACCGGTCAACTGCTGGCGTTCGCCAGACGCCAGGCGCTGCAGCCGGAAGTCTTCGACGTCGCCAGGAGCGTGCAGCACATCGGCGAGATGATGGACTCCCTCACAGGCTCCAGCATTCAGGTGCGGATCGAGGTGCCGGACGAGCCCTGCTTCATCTTTGCCGATGGCAGTCAGTTCGACGCCGCACTGGTGAACATGGTGGTCAACGCTCGTGACGCCATGTCCGGCACCGGGCAACTGTGCATCCGGGTCGAACCGCCCGACGGCGCTCGGAGCAGATCGTGCGCGACCTTGGGCGCCGGCGACTACGTGACGATTTCACTGACCGATACCGGCACCGGCATTGCGCCGGACAAGCTCGGCGCGATCTTCGAACCGTTCTACACCACCAAAGGCGTGGGCGAAGGCACGGGTCTGGGGCTGTCGCAGGTATTCGGCTTCGCCAAACAGTCCGGAGGCGAAGTCATGGTGGAAAGCGAGCTTGGACGCGGCAGTTGCTTCACCTTGTACCTGCCCAGCGCGCGGTGCGATGGGCAGAAACCCTGCACGAACGATCCTGCCGAACGTGGTGCCCTGTAGCTGCGCGCTTCACTCGGCGCAGGCATCCGATTGCGCGTCGACCAGCAATTTTCCGCTTACGTCATAACCACCGATGAGCGGATTTCCGCTCATTGGCCATGCCTTACCCCCTCTGGCACAGGCTATTCCGGTCTGGCACACCTCCTGCTATAGCACTCCCCAGCAGGGCAGCGCCCTCTTCTAAAAATAATGACTGCAAGGAACACCATGGAAATTTCCAATTCCCTCCCGAAAGATTCGGCCGCTACACGCGCCGCCGAAAAAACCACCGCCAGCCGTCTCAAATCGATCTTCAGCGGATCGGTCGGCAACATGGTCGAGTGGTACGACTGGTACGTCTACGCGGCCTTCTCTCTGTACTTCGCAAAAGTCTTCTTTCCCAAAGGCGACACCACCGCACAGCTCCTCAATACGGCTGCGATCTTCGCCGTGGGCTTTCTGATGCGTCCGATTGGCGGCTGGCTGATGGGGCTGTACGCCGACTACAAAGGACGCAAGGCGGCGCTGATGGCGTCGGTGCTGCTGATGTGCTTTGGCTCTCTGATCATCGCCCTGACTCCGGGTTATGAAACCATCGGCGTCGGCGCACCGATCCTGCTGGTGTTCGCGCGCCTGCTGCAAGGTCTGTCGGTCGGCGGCGAGTACGGCACCTCGGCTACCTACCTCAGCGAGATGGCCACCAGAGAGCGCCGCGGCTTCTTCTCAAGCTTCCAGTACGTGACCCTGATTTCCGGCCAGCTCATCGCGCTTGCCGTACTGATCGTGCTGCAGCGGGTGTTGACTACCGAAGAGCTGCATGCCTGGGGCTGGCGTATCCCGTTTGCCATCGGCGCGCTGTGTGCGGTGGTTGCGTTGTTCCTGCGGCGCGGCATGGAAGAGACCGAGTCGTTCACCCGCAAACAGAAAACCAAGCCCAAAGAAAGCCTGATGCGTACGCTGATGCGCCATCCCAAGGAACTGGCGACCGTGGTCGGCCTGACCATGGGCGGTACTCTGGCGTTCTATACCTACACGACGTACATGCAGAAGTATCTGGTGAACACGGTCGGCATGAGCATCAGCGATTCGACGACCATTTCGGCGGCCACGCTGTTCCTGTTCATGGTGCTGCAACCGGTGGTAGGCGCGCTGTCCGACAAGATCGGCCGTCGCCCGATCCTGATCGCGTTCGGTGTACTGGGAACCCTGTGTACCGTGCCGATCCTCACCACCTTGCATACCATTCAGACCTGGTGGGGCGCGTTCTTCCTGATCATGGCGGCACTGATCATCGTCAGCGGTTACACCTCGATCAACGCCGTGGTCAAAGCCGAGCTTTTCCCGACTGAAATTCGTGCACTGGGCGTAGGCTTGCCTTACGCATTGACCGTATCGATTTTCGGCGGCACAGCCGAATACATTGCGCTGTGGTTCAAGAGCATCGGCATGGAAACCGGCTACTACTGGTACGTTACAGCCTGTATCGCATGCTCGTTGCTGGTGTATGTGTTCATGAAGGACACCCGCAAACACTCACGCATCGAGACTGACTGACCTGGGAGCAGGAGCGCAACGGGCTCTCTGCGAGTGCGCTCCCGCACCAGCCGTCACCCTGCAAGGCCCGGAAACCGGGCCCTGCACCAACTATCAATTTTGGCGATGATGGGTAGCAATCCGATTAACTTTTGATTGGCGGGTGGTCGCGTAGCATTGGCTCCATCTCGGGATGACAACTCATCCCACCGATTTGGAGACACCACCATGAAAACCAACAAACTGATTCTGGGTATCGCTTTTTCCGTCATGGCCGCCAGCGCTTTCGCGGCACCAGCCCTGACTTCCAGCAACGTTTCGCAACCGGCTCTGGTTGCCGAGGGCGGCACCGTGCACACCAATGTCGGCTCTGTGCGTCTGGCCTCCGATGGTGCGGACCGTGTCGGTTCCAACCGTCAGGCATCCGATGGCGCGGACCATGTAGGTGCCAACCGCCTGGCTTCCGATGGCGCGGACCGCGTAGGCGCCAACCGCGTCGGTTGATCCCGGCCGCTTCAGCACGATCCCTCCGAGCCCGGCACTGCCGGGCTTGCTCGTTTCAGAAGAGGCAAAATCGCTCTGGCATCTGCGGACGATGCCCAGCACTATGTTCCTGACTTCTACGTTCTTCGTGTCTTCTTTGTAGCTATCAGGAATCAAGCGATGTCAGACGATATTCACTCCTACGAACCGTCCAAGGGGCATGGCCTGCCCCACGATCCGTTCAACGCCATCGTAGGCCCGCGGCCCATCGGCTGGATCTCCTCGCAGGATGCCAACGGAAAGCTCAACCTCGCGCCCTACAGCTTTTTCAACGCCTTCAATTACATCCCGCCGATCATTGGCTTCTGCAGCGTCGGCCGCAAGGACAGCCTCAACAATGTCGAACAGACCGGCGAGTTTGTCTGGAACCTGGCTACTCGCTCACTCGCCGAAGCGATGAACCAGAGCTGCGCGCCGGTTTCAGCCGAGGTCAATGAATTCGAACTGGCGAACCTGACGCCTCTCGCATCCCACATCGTATCGGTACCTCGGGTGCTGGAGACGCCCGTTTCGTTCGAGTGCAAGGTGACGCAGATCATCCAGCTGCAGCGTGCCGACCATGAGCTGGTGCCAAGCTGGCTGGTGATGGGTGAAGTGGTGGCGGTGCACATCGCCAAATGGCTGCTCAAGGACGGAGTCTATGACACCGCGGCAGCCGAGCCGATTCTGCGTGGCGGCGGCCCGGCCGACTATTTCCAGCTCGGGCCCGAGGCCTTGTTCAAGATGTTCCGGCCTACGGCCTGATCAGGCGTTCGGCCACACCGGCTGGCCCTCTTCATCGACGCCGGTCATCCGCTCAAGCTCCAGAACCGCCGCGGCATCGGCGTCGTGCGCGGTCGCGAACGTCTGACCAGGCAGAACGCCGTGGAAGCGCGGCGCTCCGCCAACGCCTATTGCCTTGACGGCAACCGCCGCCCTGTATGCGCCATCGCCGGGGATCACCGCGCTTACCACTTCAAAGCCATTGAGTTCTTTACGTGCCATGTTCTGCCGCCTGTTCAAAGAATCAAACCGCAGATTCTAAGCGAAGAGCTCAGAGGATTCCTGCATGGTCTGCGGCCTTGTCCTACACTTTCATTAGTCCTTTGTAACTGCTCTGTAGTAGGAATGAGGAGTGCATGATGAAAGTCAGAACAAGAAGATGCCTGGCTGCGGTGGGTGTTCTCGCTGTCATAGGGCTCTACGCCGCAGGCGCATGGCGTGTAGAAATGATCCGCCAGACGCCACAGATCGTATTCTGCTCAATCGGCCACTGCGTGCCGGCCGATTCCACGTTCAGCGCCCTGCGATGATGACCTGAAGACGACACAGCATCGTTTTTTCAGCCCAAGGCGGCTATCGATTAGCAAGCTATCGGATTAGACTGGCGAGACTCTTCGTCTCGCCTCACGTTGGGCGGGCCAACGCTGATTTCAGGTTCCGCCTTGACCAGTCTTACTCAATCGGCTCCCGCCATACGAAGCATCCTGTTCGCGTTGATGATGGCCGTGTTCCTCAGCGCGCTCGATCAGACCATCGTGGCGGTCTCGATGCCCGCCATCTCCGCACAGTTCAAGGATGTTGAGCTGCTGGCCTGGGTCATTTCCGCCTACATGGTAGCGCTGACTGTCGCCGTGCCCATTTATGGCAAGCTTGGCGACCTGTACGGGCGCCGCAAACTGATGCTGTTCGGCCTGGGAACGTTCACCCTGGCTTCGTTGCTGTGCGGCTGGGCGCAGAGCATGGAGCAACTGGTGCTGGCGCGGATTCTTCAGGGCATAGGTGCGGGCGGCATGGTATCGGTCAGCCAGGCCATCGTGGCTGACATAGTGCCGCCCCGTGAACGCGGGCGTTATCAGGGCTATTTCAGCAGTATGTATGCGGTCGCCAGCGTCGCGGGCCCGGTGCTTGGCGGGCTGATGACCGAATACCTGTCATGGCGCTGGGTGTTCCTGATCAACCTGCCACTGGGGATCGCGGCGCTGGTCATCGCGCAGCGCACGCTGATCGGCCTGCCTGTACCGCAGCGTAAACCCGTCATCGATTATCTCGGCACGGTGCTGATGATCATCGGCCTGACCGCGCTGCTGTTGGGCATCACTGAAATCGGGCAGGGACATGGCCTGAGCAGTCTTAACGTACAGCTACTGCTCGGCGTTGCAGTGCTGACGCTGGCCGTTTTTGTCTGGTACGAACGCCGGGCGCCAGAGCCTTTGCTGCCCATGCATTTATTCACCAATCGCAGCGCCGTGCTGTGTTGGTGCACGGTGTTTTTCACCAGCTTTCAGGCCATCTCGCTCATCGTGCTGATGCCGCTGCGTTATCAGACAGTCACCGGCGGTGGCTCCGACAGCGCTGCGCTGCATTTGCTGCCGCTGGCGATCGGCATGCCGATGGGTGCTTATTTCGCTGGTCGCCGCACTGCGCTGACCGGCCGGTACAAACCGCTGATTCTGACCGGTGCGCTGCTGATGCCGTGCGCCATTCTGGCGATGGCTTTCACGCCAGCCGATTCGGTGCTGCTCATGAGCCTGTTCATGGTGCTGACCGGGATCGCCACCGGCATGCAGTTCCCGACCTCGCTGGTGGGCACACAGAATTCGGTAGCCGCCAGGGACATGGGCGTGGCAACCAGCACCACCAACCTGTTTCGCTCTCTGGGCGGCGCAGTCGGTGTTGCGATCATGTCGGCATTGCTGCTGGCCATGCTGCAGCACACCGGCGCAGGTCAGGCAGGCATCGGCGCACTGGGCGCCGAAGGTTCGTCAGGCAGCGTACTGCTCGACAGCCTCCATGCAGCCAGCGGCCCGGCTCTGGAAACGTTGCGCAGCGAGCTGGCCGCGACCTTCCGCCACCTGCTGATGATCAGCGCCGGCGTTGCCCTGCTCGGCCTTGCCGCCGCGTTGGCCATGCCGAACAACCTCCTGCGGGGCCGCGAATAATCGTGCCCGGCTAATCTTCCTGCTCAGCCCAGAACCACTGAGTGCGCTTGCCTTTGATGTGTTCGAAGGCCGGCATGATCTCGCCTTGCTCGAACAGGCGCCGCGACCCGGCACGAGCACTGCTGAACCAGTAGCCGGACCTTGGACAAGCCTGTCCGGCGTCCAGAGCCGGGACAGGTTTCTCATCGAAACGGGCGTACCACTGCGCAGTTGTTTCCTCCGTGAAACCGAGCCCCGGCGCGAGATAGGGATGCAGGTTGCCGGTGTCCTGCAGGCGGACAGGCTTGAGCAGCCGGTTCACCGCGACATAAGCCGGCGCAGGTTGCGTGCCCTCCCCGCCCAGCTCGGGCACTGCGCCGGTGCGGATCAGCAAACCATTTTCGTAGGTCTGAAATACCACGTCGCGGTACTGGGCGAGCTGGCCACGCAGCCGGTCACTGCCGCCCAGTCGACGGACGAACCCGTCGCCCAAGACGGTGTACCAACTCACGCCCTTGATCCGGTCAAGCAGACGCAAGCTTTCTATATGTGGGCCGGGATCGACCATCAGGCCGATGTACTCCTGAGCCAGGCGATATTCCCACGGCAGGTAGTGATGGCCGTCAGAGGGCAGGACGCAGGCCAGGCCGCCGAATCCATGTTCGGCGTGGACCTGACTGCTCAGGTAGCGAATCCAGCCTTCATAGTTTTTCAGCCCGTCAGGTTCGGTGAGGTAGGTCCACGGCAGCACCATCTTCAGACAGGACTGGTCACTGTCGGCCTGACTGCGAGATGTGTTCATCACGAACAGGCTGTGTGTCGCGACCTCGGCCTGGGTCTGGCTGGCCAATGACCATACGAACTGGTCATCGGCCGGGCTTTGCAGGATCTGGCGCCTGCACGCCGCGAATCCCGATGGCGTGAGACGGCGCATCCGCTTGTAGAGCTGCCAGCCCAGCAAGGGCTTGAAGGTCTTGTAAAAGCGCGCAAAGCACGCCTCCACGCGTTTTTTGACCTCCGGCGTATGGCCCTGTTTGAAGTACAGCGTGGTGATCAACCCCAGCCTGACGACAGGGACACCTGGTGACGCGTCCACCGCGATGCATTCGGCCTGGCGTTCCAGACGCGTGAACGACAGCAGCGGGTCAACGAGAGACTGCGACATGACCGTTTCCCCCGCCACCGCTTGAAACCAGACGGGCGCCCATTCCCGTGCCACACATTCGATTGCTGATGACTGTCGGGCACCGAGGCACAAGATCCCGCAAAAACATGCCGCCTTCCTTCCCTTGTCGTTGATCGAGTGGCGCAGAGTGAAGGGAGATTTGCGAGGTAGCAATACACGGAAATTACTTTGGGAAATCAGCTACATGTATCGAGAAATGTCCTACTGTCCGTCCTACAGACGCACCAGAACTGCCCAAAGGAGCAGCCGCCAACCGTGTGGCATTTTGTCGCATTAAAAGTAAACAGTGGGTAAAGCCTCTATCCCGCAATCGCTCCATTGCGGTTAGATAGTGAGCACGGGTTACGCTACGGCGTGCGGCGGTTGTAAGGATCAGGCGGATGCCGGGTCGCGGATCAGCAAGGTCGGGCTCAGGCGAAGCATTTCCATGCATACGTCGACCAGCCGCTCGGCTTCCTCGAACAGCGAGAAGCGTTCCGGTACCAGCAGCCACTGGTCCAGAATGCCGTTGATGTAGGAAAACAGGCAGATCGAAGCGCGAGCGGTGTCCAGACCTGCCGGGAGCTGCCCGCGGCGCACCGCGTTACTCAATGCCAGGCCGATCCGGTCGTGGCACTCGACTACGTTGGCTTGACGCTGACGTCGGAAATCACACATTTCGTCCGTGAATTCGCATTTATGGAAAAGGATTTCGTTGATGCGACGGGTTTTCGGATCCAGCGCAACTTCATGAAACAAATGAATCAGCAGTTTTTTCATGCAGCCCAGCGGGTCTTCCTCGTCCTCGCTTTCGCTGGCCCTGGCCATCTCCTCAAGCGGCTCCTGCAGGCTGTCGAGCATGGCCTGCACCAGATCGGCCTTGTTGTTGAAGTGCCAATAGATAGCGCCGCGCGTGACACCGGCAAGCGCCGCGATGTCCGCCAGGGTCGTCCGGGCAACACCTCGTTCATAGAAGGCCTGCTCGGCAGCTTCGAGAATCTGGGCGCGGGTAACCTGGGCTTCCTCTTTTGTGCGACGGACCATGGCAGTAAAACCTCGAAAATCTTGCTTCAGGCTGGTAGATCGGATGCCTGCATCGGTTACCGGGCGGCATTTGTATTGCCTTGTCCCGACTCTGTGGCTGACGGTCCTCATGGTGGCCGAACGCTTTATGAGGTGTTTACAAACAGCCATGAATGTAAGTATATTCATTAGCATGCTACTTATCTAGCCGGAATTTTTTTTACATTCCCCTTTCTCAGCGTAAACAGGCTCCTGCCCCCGAGGATCTTCATGCAATTCAAGCCAGCTGTTACCGTCCTGGTCACTGCCGTCGCCCTGGCCTCCATGCTCAGCGGCTGCGGGAAGAAGGAAGAAGCGGCACCGCCCGCCCAGACGCCACAGGTCGGCGTCGTTACCCTGAAGGCCCAGCCGTATACATTGACCACCGAGCTGCCGGGCCGGACTACCGCGTTCCGGGTTGCCGAAGTCCGTCCTCAGGTCAATGGCATTATCCTCAAACGCCTGTTTACCGAAGGTGGCGACGTCAAGGCCGGCCAACAGCTGTATCAGATCGATCCGGCGCTTTATGAGGCGACCGCCAACAGCGCCAAGGCAACGCTGCAGTCAGCGAAATCGATGTCCGACCGCTACAAGCAACTGGTCAGCGAGCAGGCCGTGAGCCGTCAGGAGTACGACACAGCCCTGGCTTCGACGCTGGAAGCCCAGTCGGCGCTGCAGACTGCCCAGATCAACCTGCGCTACACCCGCGTCATGGCACCGATCTCCGGTCGTATCGGCCGCTCCAACGTGACCGAGGGCGCGCTGGTGACCAGCGGTCAGGCTGACGCGATGGCCACCATTCAGCAGCTCGACCCCATCTATGTCGACGTCACTCAGTCGTCCGCCGAAATGCTCAAGCTGCGTAGCGATCTGGCCAGCGGCAAGCTGCAGAAAGCCGGCGACAACGCGGCGACGGTCAAGCTGACGCTTGAAGACGGCAGCCAGTATGCGCAGGAAGGCAAGCTTGAGTTCTCCGAAGTCTCGGTCGATCAGGCTACAGGCTCGGTGACTTTGCGCGCTGTATTCCCGAACCCCGAGCACACTCTGTTGCCTGGCATGTTCGTTCACGCTCAACTGCCGGCCGGCGTCAACAGCAAGGCGATCCTGGTACCGCAGCAAGGCGTGACCCGCGATCTCAAGGGCAAGCCAACCGCACTGGTGGTCAATCAGGACAACAAGGTCGAGCAGCGTGAGCTGGTCGCCAACCGCACGGCCGGCGCTTTCTGGCTGATCGAAAAAGGCCTCGCCGAAGGTGATCGAGTGATTACCGAAGGCCTGCAGTACGTCAAGCCAGGCGCCGAAGTGAAGGTCAAGGATGCCTCCAACCTCACGCCTGCCCAGTCTGCTCCTGCTGCCAACGGCAAAGGTGTGTAATCGATGTCCAGATTCTTTATCGACCGCCCCATTTTCGCCTGGGTATTAGCCCTGGTGATCATGCTGGTAGGTACGCTTTCAATCCTGAAGCTGCCTATCAACCAGTACCCGGCCATTGCGCCGACCGCTATCGATATCCAGGTCACTTACCCGGGTGCATCGGCGCAGACCGTGCAGGACACCGTGGTGCAGATCATCGAGCAGCAGCTCAACGGTATCGACAACCTGCGTTATGTTTCCTCGGACAGTAACTCCGACGGCAGCATGACCATCACCGTTACCTTCAACCAGGGCACCAACCCGGATATCGCCCAGGTACAGGTTCAGAACAAGCTGAACCTGGCCACCCCGCTGCTTCCTCAAGAAGTCCAGCAGCAGGGCCTGCGCGTCACTAAATCGGTGAAAAACTTCCTGTTGGTAATCGGTCTGGTGGCCGAAGACGGCAGCCTGACCCGTGAAGACTTGTCCAACTACATCGTTTCCAACATTCAGGACCCGATCTCGCGGACTTCCGGTGTGGGCGACTTCCAGGTGTTCGGTTCGCAGTACGCCATGCGCATCTGGCTGGACCCGGCCAAGCTCAACAATTACCAACTGACCCCGGTAGACGTGAGCGCCGCGATCAGCGCGCAGAACGTGCAGATCGCAACCGGTCAGCTTGGTGGTCTGCCGGCGCTGCCCGGCACCCAGCTCAACGCCACGATCATCGGCAAGACGCGTCTGCAGACTGCCGAGCAGTTCGGCAACATCCTGCTCAAGGTCAACGCCGACGGTTCTCAGGTCCGCCTCAAAGACGTGGCCCGTATCGGGCTGGGCGGCCAGAGCTACAGTATCGACGCGCAGTTCAACGGCAAGCCGGCTTCCGGTATGGCGATCAAGCTGGCATCCGGAGCCAACGCTCTGGACACCGCCAAGGCGATCCGTGCGACTGTGGCCAACCTTGAACCCTTCTTCCCGCCGGGCATGAAGGTGGTTTACCCGTACGACACCACTCCAACCGTGACTGAGTCGATCAACGGTGTTGTTCACACCCTGATCGAAGCAATCGTGCTGGTGTTCCTGGTGATGTACCTGTTCCTGCAGAACCTGCGCGCAACGATCATCACTACGATGACTGTGCCTGTGGTACTGCTCGGGACCTTCGGCATCCTTGCCGCCTTCGGATTCACCATCAACACCCTGACCATGTTCGGCATGATTCTGGCCATCGGTCTGTTGGTGGACGACGCCATTGTCGTGGTCGAGAACGTCGAACGGGTGATGGCCGAGGAACATCTGTCGCCCAAGGAAGCGACGCGAAAATCCATGGACCAGATCCAGGGCGCACTGGTGGGTATCGCCATGGTGCTGTCGGCGGTACTGCTGCCCATGGCGTTCTTTGGCGGTTCCACGGGTGTGATCTACAAACAGTTCTCCATCACGATCGTGTCCGCCATGGGCTTGTCGGTGCTGGTCGCACTGATCTTCACCCCGGCACTCTGTGCCACCATGCTCAAGCCGATCGATCCCGAGAAGCACGGCCAACCCAAGCGTGGCTTCTTCGGCTGGTTCAACCGGACCTTCGACCGCAGCGTGGTCAGCTACGAAAACGGCGTGAAACGGATGGTGACCCACAAGTTGCCGGCGTTCGTGGTGTACCTGATCATCGTCGCCGGCATGATCTGGCTGTTCACTCGCATTCCAGCGGCCTTCCTGCCGGAAGAAGACCAGGGCGTCATCTTCGCCCAGGTTCAGACGCCGGCCGGTTCGTCCGCCGAGCGTACCCAGAAAGTCATCGACGAAATGCGTGACTTCCTGCTCGACAAGGAAAACGGCGAAGGCAAAGGCGTGAACTCGGTGTTCAGCGTTAACGGCTTCAACTTCGCGGGCCGTGGCCAGAGTTCGGGTCTTGCGTTCGTGATGCTCAAGCCGTGGGACGAGCGGGACGCCGAAACCACAGTGTTCAAGATTGCCCAGCGTGCTCAGGCACACTTCGCCAGCTTCCGCGACGCCATGGTCTACGCCGTGGTTCCACCTTCGGTACTGGAACTGGGTAACGCCACGGGCTTCGACGTTTACCTGCAGGACCAGGGCGGCGTGGGTCACGAAAAGCTGCTGGAGGCGCGTAATCAGTTCCTCGGCATGGCCGCGCAGAGCAAGATCCTCACTGGCGTACGTCCAAACGGCCTGAACGATGAGCCGCAGTACCAGCTCACCGTCGACGATGAAAAAGCCAGCGCGCTGGGCATCACCCTGGCCAACATCAACCAGACGCTGTCCATTGCGCTGGGTGGCAGCTACGTCAACGACTTCATCGACCGTGGTCGAGTGAAGAAGGTGTACGTGCAGGGCGAAGCTTTCGGCCGCATGACACCTGAAGATTTGCAGAAGTGGTACGTACGCAACGACAGCGGCACCATGGTTCCGCTTTCGGCCATCGCTACCGGCGAGTGGATCTACGGCTCTCCGAAGCTGTCGCGCTACAACGGCGTGGCGGCAATGGAAATCCTCGGCACCCCGGCTCCGGGCTACAGCTCCGGTGAAGCCATGGCTGAAGTCGAAGCCATCGCCAAGAAGCTGCCGGCGGGTATCGGCTACGCGTTCACCGGTCTGTCGTTCGAAGAACGCCTGTCCGGCTCGCAGGCTCCGGCCCTTTATGCGCTGTCGATGCTGGTGGTGTTCCTTTGCCTCGCGGCGCTGTACGAGAGCTGGTCGATCCCGATTGCGGTCATGCTGGTGGTGCCGCTGGGCGTCATCGGTGCGCTGATGGCGACCAGTCTGCGCGGGCTGTCCAACGACGTGTTCTTCCAGGTGGGCCTGTTGGTGACGGTAGGTCTGGCGGCGAAAAACGCCATTCTGATCGTCGAGTTCGCCAAAGAGCTGCACGAACAAGGCAAGAGCCTGGTCGATTCGGCGATGGAAGCTTGCCGGATGCGTTTGCGCCCGATCATCATGACGTCCATGGCCTTCATCCTGGGCGTGGTTCCGCTGGCGATTTCCAGCGGCGCGGGTTCGGGTAGCCAGCACGCCATCGGTACCGGCGTAATCGGCGGTATGATTACGGCCACCGTCCTGGCAATTTTCTGGGTGCCGATGTTCTTTGTCGCGGTGTCCTCGGTGTTCAAGGGCAAAGACAAGGACACAGTGCAGAAGAACCAAATTTCACAAACCGAGGCTGGCCAATGAGCAAGTCCCTGATCTCTCTGGCAGTCGCCGCATTCATACTCGGCGGCTGTTCATTGATCCCCGAGTACAATCAACCGGAGGCGCCGGTCGCCGCTCAATACCCGCAAGGCCCGGCGTACACACCGGCCGAAGCGGCGAACATGGCAGCGGCCGAGCAAGGCTGGCGTCAGTTTTTCCGTGACCCGGCATTGCAGCAGCTGATCCAGACCGCGCTGGTGAACAACCGCGACCTTCGGGTCGCGGCGCTGAACATCGATGCCTACCGCGCGCAGTTCCGCATTCAGCGCGCCGATCTGTTTCCCGGCGTTTCAGCTGACGGCAGCGGCTCGCGCCAGCGTGTGCCGGCCGACATGTCGCAACTTGGTCAGTCCGGCATCACCAGCTCGTATTCCGCCACCCTCGGGGTCAGCGCCTACGAACTGGATCTGTTCGGTCGCATCCGCAGCCTCAGCGAGCAGGCGCTGGAGACTTACTTCTCCAGCGAGGAAGCACGTCGCAGCACGCAGATCAGTCTGGTCGCCAACGTGGCCACGGCCTATCTGAACTGGCAGGCCGACAAGGAGCTGCTGAAGCTGACTCAGGACACTCTCAAGACTTATGAGGAAAGCCTGCGTCTGACTTCGCGCAGCAACGAGGTCGGCGTCGCGTCCGCGCTGGACCTGAGCCAGGCACGCACGTCGGTGGAAAGCGCCCGTGCACGACTGGCGCAGTACCAGCGTCTGGTTGCTCAGGACCAGAACAATTTGGTGCTGTTGCTCGGCACCGGCCTGCCTGACAATCTGGCGACTCCGATGCAGCTCGATGCTGACCTGCTGACCGAGCTGCCGCCGGGTCTGCCGTCGGATCTGCTGCAACGTCGTCCCGATATCCTTCAGGCCGAACACTCGCTCAAGGCCGCCAATGCCAACATTGGTGCCGCGCGCGCAGCGTTCTTCCCAAGCATCAGCCTGACGGCCAATGCGGGCACCGCCAGCACTGACCTGTCCGGGCTGTTCAAGGGCGGTTCGGGTACATGGCTGTTCCAGCCAAGCATCAACCTGCCGATCTTCAACGCCGGCAGCCTGCGTGCGAGCCTGGACTACTCCAAGATCCAGAAAGAAATCAGCGTCGCCAACTATGAGAAGGCGATTCAGACGGCGTTCCAGGAAGTCTCCGACGGTCTGGCTTCGCGCCGCACCTTCAACGAGCAGCTTCAGGCGCAGCGTGATTTCGTGGCGGCCAGCCAGGACTACTACCGTCTTGCAGAGCGTCGCTACCGGATCGGAATCGACAGCAACCTGACCTTCCTCGACGCCCAGCGCTCACTGTTCAGCGCTCAGCAAACGCTGATCACTGACCGTCTTGCCCAGCTGACCAGTGAGGTCAACCTGTACAAGGCACTGGGCGGCGGCTGGTATGAAAACAGCGGCAACCACCAGCCGATTGCCAAGGAAAAGCCTTCGGTCCAGTTGTTCTGACGCGGGCTCAATGAAAAAACCCACCTGACGGTGGGTTTTTTTATGCCTGCCGGTCCGATCAAAGATCGTGGTGCAGGTAAGCCGGCTGTTTCGGCAAACGCAGGCTGAACAGGAAGGCAACCACCATCATCGCCGTGACATACCAGTAGAAAGCGTTTTCCATGCCACCGGCCTTGAGCTTGAGCGCAACGAACTCAGCCGAGCCGCCAAAGATCGCGTTACCCACCGCATAGGCCAAGCCAACGCCCAACGCTCGTACCTGCGGTGGAAACATTTCCGCTTTCACCAGACCGCTGATCGAGGTGTAGAAACTCACGATTGCCAGTGCCACGGTAATCAGCACGAACGCCATGAACGGGCTGGTGGTGGTCTTGAGCGTCATGAGAATCGGCACCGTGCAGATCGCACCCAGCGCGCCGAACCAGAGCATCGAGTTGCGACGCCCGATCTTGTCCGCCAGCATGCCGAAGAACGGCTGCATGCACATGTACAGGAACAGCGCGCCGGTCATGATGTAGCTGGCGGTCTTGGGCTCCATGCCGCCGGTATTGACCAGATACTTCTGCATGTAAGTGGTGAAAGTGTAGAAAATCAGCGAGCCGCCGGCGGTGTAGCCCAGCACGGTGATGAACGCCGCCTTGTGGTGTTTGAACAGCGCAGCGATGCTGCCGGCGTCCTTGTCCTGGCGGCTTTCCGCCGTGGTGGTTTCATTCAGAGTGCGGCGCAGTAGCAAGGCGATCACTGCCGCAGCGGCACCGATCACAAACGGGATGCGCCAGCCGTAATCCCGCAGTTCTTCAGTCGTGAGGAACTGTTGCAGGATCACCACGGTAAGCACCGCGAGCAACTGGCCGCCAATCAGCGTCACGTACTGGAACGAGGCGTAGAAGCCGCGTTTACCTCGCAGTGCCACTTCGCTCATGTAAGTCGCCGTGGTGCCGTACTCGCCACCTACCGACAGGCCCTGCAGCAGACGCGCCATCAACAGCAACGCTGGAGCCCAGGCGCCAATCGACGCATAAGTCGGCAGGCACGCGATGATCAGCGAGCCCGCGCACATCATGCTGACCGAAATCAGCATGGAGTTCTTGCGGCCATGTTTATCGGCGACACGCCCGAAAATCCAGCCACCAATGGGTCGCATCAGGAACCCGGCGGCAAACACGCCAGCGGTGTTCAACAGCTGGACGGTCGGGTCATCGGAAGGAAAGAACGCCGGCGCGAAATAGATGGCGCAGAACGCGTAGATATAAAAGTCGAACCATTCGACCAGATTCCCGGAAGACGCGCCTACGATGGCGAAAATCCTCTTGCTGCGTTCTTCTCCGGTGTAGTCGGACGTCTTCGTTGTGGTTGTCATTATTACCCCATCCAGATTAGTAGCCAGAAACAGTCAGTAACATTTCAGCGCAGCAAGCACAACAACCCGGACCTCAGGTTTGCCTTTTCGTGGAGGCAAAGCTGCGGTCCGGGTGGTTGAACCCTTGGCGAGTAGCGTGCGCTAGATACGCTCTATGGCCAGTGCGAGTCCTTGACCCACGCCAACACACATGGTCGCCAGCCCGCGACGCCCTCCGGTCTTTTCCAGATGGTGCAGCGCCGTCAGCACAAGACGGGCGCCACTCATGCCCAGCGGATGCCCCAACGCAATGCCGCCGCCGTTGGGGTTTACCTGAGGCGCGTCGTCAGCCAGGCCAAGCCCGCGCAGGACCGCAAGGCTCTGGCTGGCGAACGCTTCGTTAAGTTCAATCACATCGAAGTCGGCAACGGCGAGGCCAAGACGCTCGACCAGCTTGTTCACTGCCGGCACCGGGCCGATGCCCATGACCCGCGGCGCAACGGCCGCGCTGGCCATGCCCAGAACCCGGGCCCGCGGCGTCAGGCCATGCTTTTTCACGGCATCGGCGGAGGCGAGAATCAGCGCCGCCGCGCCGTCATTGACGCCCGAGGCATTCCCGGCGGTGACTGTCTGGTCCGCGCCATTGACAGGCTTGAGCTTCGCCAGCGTTTCCAGAGTGGTGTCCGCGCGCGGATGCTCATCCTTGTCGACGATGGTTTCGCCTTTCTTGTGTGCCACGCGAACCGGCACGATCTCTTCCTCGAAAAAGCCCGCAGCCTGGGCAACGGCAGTGCGTTGCTGGCTGCGCAGGGCGAAAGCGTCCTGATCGGCTCGAGAAACCTTGTATTCGTCCGCCACGTTGTCGCCGGTCTCGGGCATCGAATCGACGCCGTAACGGGCTTTCATAAGCGGGTTGATGAAACGCCAGCCGATGGTCGTGTCTTCAAGCTTCATGTTGCGCGAAAACGCAGCGTCGGCCTTGCCCATTACGAACGGCGCACGCGACATGGACTCGACGCCACCGGCAATCGCCAGCTCGATCTCGCCCGAACCGATGGCGCGGAACGCGGTGCCGATGGCGTCCATGCCCGAAGCGCAGAGTCGGTTGAGCGTGACGCCCGGCACTGTTTCCGGCAGGCCGGCCAGCAGCGCAGCCATGCGCGCCACATTGCGGTTATCTTCCCCGGCCTGGTTGGCACAGCCTAAGAACACTTCGTCGACCTCATCCCACTTGACCGACGGGTTGCGCTCCATCAGAGCCTTGATCGGCACGGCGGCCAGATCGTCGGCACGAACCGACGACAGGCCGCCGCCGAACCGTCCGATTGGAGTACGGATCGCATCGCAAATAAATACATCACGCATCAGGCTTCTCCTGCGACCTGCCCGTGAGCGGCAGCGGTTCGCGCTTCCAGCTCACGCAGAGCGGTCAGTTCGATTTCAGTCGGCTCTTCGGAATAGACGACATTCTCGGCAAAGCGAATGTCCCAGCCGGTGGCGGCAACCACTTGCTCACGGGTCACGCCCGGGTGCAGCGTGGTGACGATGAACTCGTTGCTGCCCTCTTCCGGTTCCATGATGCACAGGTCAGTGATGATGCCGACCGGCCCGGCGCCCGGAAGCCCCAGACGCTTGCGCGAGTCGCCACCTTCGCCATGGCCGACCGAAGTCACGAAGTCGAGCTTGTTGACGAACGAACGCGCCGACTGCTTGAGAATGATCAACACGGACTTGGCCGAACCGGCAATCTCCGGCGCACCACCGGCACCCGGCAGGCGGACTTTAGGATTGTGGTAGTCGCCGACTACGGTCGTGTTGATGTTGCCGAAGCGATCAACCTGCGCCGCGCCAAGAAAACCCACGTCTACCCGGCCGCCCTGCAGCCAGTAGCGGAAGATCTCGCTGGTCGCGACCACGGTATCCGCCGTTTCCGCCAGCTCGCCGTCACCGATGGACAACGGCAATACGCTCGGCTTGGCGCCAATCGGGCCGGACTCGTAGATCAGCACCACGTCCGGCGCCGAGGTCAGGCGCGCCAGGTTCGCGGCCTTGGACGGCAAACCGATGCCGACGAAGCAGACTGCGCCATTGCGCAGGCGGCGGGCAGCGGCGATGGTCATCATTTCACTGGTGGAATAAGTCATTGTTTTGCCTCCGCTGCGCTGGCCAATTTGCTCTGGAATTCGCTGAAATCCGCTGTGCCGTGAATGTATTCGTCAATCCACGCAGTGAAGGCTTCGCGATCCCGGGCAATCGGGTCCCAGGCCTGATAGAACGGGTTGTCCCGTTCGTAGTAACCATGCGCGTAGGACGGATGGGCACCGCCAGGCACCAGACATACCGCGCTCAATGCCCAGGTCGGCAGCACGCAGGCGTTCATCGGCGCATTCAGGTCATCGACGATTTCCTCGACCGTAACGATGCAGCGCTTGGCGGCGAGGGCCGCTTCCTTCTGGGAGCCGAGGATTCCCCACAGCAGCACGTTGCCTTTGCGGTCGGCTTTCTGCGCGTGGATCACTGTCACGTCCGGGCGCACCGACGGCACAGCGGCCAGCACTTCACCGGTGAACGGGCAGGTCACGGTCTTGATCAGCGGGTTGACCTTCGGCAGATCGGAGCCGGCATACGCACGCAGCACGGCAAACGGCAGGCCCGAGGCACCGGCGACGTAAGCGTTGGCGAGGTCGGCGTGGCTGTGCTCTTCAATTTCGAGCGCGCGCGGCCACTGCTTTTCAACAGCATCGCGAAGCCGATGCAGAGACCCGACCCCTGGGTTTCCGCCCCAGGAAAAAACCAGTCGCCTGGCGCAACCGGCACCGATCAACTGGTCGTAGATCAGATCCGGGGTCATGCGCACCAGGGTCAGGTCTTTTTTGCCCTGACGAATGATTTCATGCCCTGCGGCCGACGGAATCAGATGGGTGAAACCTTCCAGCGCAACGGTGTCGCCATCGTTGACCAGTTGCTTCACCGCATCGCGTAAGGAAAGAATCTCAGCCATGACGCGCTCCCAAGCTCACCATTACATTCATCGATTGGCGCTACACAGCGCCGGAATGCAAATGAGGTTATGCCTGGGCAAGACGCCAAACAATCCGATAATCGACTAACTGTTCGATCACCGAACAAATTATAAAGACGGGATCAGGTGAACAGCTGGGTGCTCAAGTCGCGGCTGGCATCCAGCATGATTGGCAGAAAACGCTGCTCCAGCTCGCTGCGCGCAACCCGGCCAGCACTGGTGCTTACATTCAGCGCCGCCAGCACCTGCCCTGAAGCATCATAGACAGGTACGGCGATAGACCGCAGGCCCTGTTCCAGCTCTTGATCGACGATGCACCAGCCCTGTTGACGAACCTGCTGCAGACATTCGAGCAACGCTTCCGGTGTGCGCAGCGTGCGGCTGGTCTTGGGTTGCAGGTCGACATGGTCCAGGTATTCGCGCAGGGACACATCATCCAGCGCCGCCAGCAGGATCCTGCCCATCGATGTGCAATAGGCCGGCAGGCGCCCGCCAACTGACAGGTCTACCGAGATAAGCCGCTGGGTGGTGGCGGAGCGCGCGATGTACAGAATGTCATCCCCTTCCAGCGTGGCCATGTTGCAGGCTTCATGCAGCTGATCGCTCATCCGGTCCAGATAAGGCTGCGAAGAAACGGCCAGCGGCGTCGAAGAAAGGTAAGCGTGCCCCAGTGTCAGCACCTTGGGCAGCAAGGAGTAAGTGCGACCGTCGGTCGTCGCATAGCCGAGTTTGATCAGCGTATGCAGGCAGCGACGCACCGCGGCCCTGGGGATCTCGGTCCGATGGCTGATCTGAGCGATGGTCAGGTGTCTCTTGCGCTCCTGAAAGGCATGGATGACTGCCAGCCCGCGCGCCAGCGACGTCATGAAGTCCGGATCACCGGTCAGCGCCTGAATCCTTTTGGCCGGCGAAGCCACGATGGGCGGCGCCAGTGAGGCAAAGGAATTACGCAGTTCATCGTTCATTGCCACACCCTCATCAACTCGTTCAAGCCTGTCTTCGCCGACACTGCAGCGTTCCAGCCGAAACCCGCAAACCGGCCTGTGCGATTATCGAACGAGTGGCCGATAATCGCAATTGACCCGTCGCAAATATACTTATACCTTTAGGCTTGCCACCAAAAGTGACTTCTTGGAAATACTGGTCAGGTACCCACTAAGAAGTCCAAGGCAACGGCCTTGCATCACAGCGAGGCCGTTTTCATTTCTGCGCCGTTCCCTGCGCGCTGTGTTCGAGCCTTGTCGCGTATTGGCGGACCGCATCCATTGAGATAGTTTTCTTATTTCCCGGCCCCCGACCGGACAACAATTTTGTCGCCAGATTTCTGTCCGCCGCCTGTCAAAAATCCTGCGATGAAAGTTCCGTCATGTTGAATAGCGTGCTGAACTTCAGAACTGTCACAAGAAAAAACGGACCTTAATGAAATTTGCGCCCCCGGCTCTTGTCCGTAGTTGACGACACCCAACTTCTTGGAGATAGTAGCGCTCACGCGGTCGAATTTACCCTTGCTGATGACCACCTTCTGCGAAACTCAGGAAGGTTCGCGATCATCCCGGTAAATGCTCGAACGTCGCGGCGCTAATGCCGCATGGCCGACAAATGACGGCCCCGATACTGAAACCCGAACATGTCGCTACGACTGCAGTTTTTCCTGGTGCCGTAGCCGCGAGCCTCGTGGGTGTTCAGAGCCCAGCTGGAACTGTCCGGATTGCACGCCAGCTATTTCTGCAATTCGGCCGGGCGTTCCAGGAACACGATTGCGAAGCTGCGCGTCAACACCAGATTCCTCAGATCAAATCAGGTAACACAGTGACTAAAGATGAACTGCGCGCCGAACTAGAGCGCCAGGAACAACGTTACAAGGATGTTTACGGCGGAGAAATCACCACCTACGCCGCGCAACCCGATCCCGAGCGCAAACCCTGGCGCAAGAAAGCCAGCATTCTGGATCAGGCGTTCAAACAAGAGCTGCAAAAGATGGAGCAGGAGCTCAAAGAAGAGCATTGACCCTGCAGGTTCGCTCCGACACAGGTGACTGTCGGAGCGGCCGGACTGTCGACAGGTCCTGCCTCAGACAGGGCTCGTGCGTCTTTTTGTTGATCTCAAGCGACACCGGCGAGCGGCTTGCAAGTCGATCGGTATTTTTTCTGTCATAATCGCGCCCCCTTCAGACCGGGTCAGAAAACCTACATGATCGATTTATTCAGCGGGCTAGATGCTTGGGTGATTGTGAGCCTGTTGCTCGCTCTGGCGTTCGTCCTTACGTTCGAGTTCATCAACGGCTTTCATGACACTGCGAATGCGGTGGCGACAGTCATCTACACCAAAGCCATGCCGCCTCATCTGGCCGTGTTCTTTTCCGGTGTGTTCAACTTCCTTGGCGTGCTACTGGGCGGCGTCGGCGTGGCGTATGCCATCGTCCACCTGCTGCCGGTCGAGCTGCTGATCAACGTCAACACCGGACATGGCCTGGCCATGGTGTTCTCGTTGCTGGCGGCGGCCATCACCTGGAACCTGGGCACCTGGTACTTCGGCATACCGGCCTCCAGTTCGCACACGCTGATTGGTTCGATCCTGGGCGTAGGCCTGGCCAACGCACTGATCAACGACATTCCCCTGGCTGACGGCGTGAACTGGCAGAAGGCGATCGATATCGCCGCGTCGCTGGTGTTCTCGCCACTCGCCGGTTTTGTCGTCGCCGGGCTGGTACTCATCGGTCTGAAATGGTGGCGTCCGCTGTCGAAGATGCACAAGACACCGGAACAGCGCCGCAAGCTGGATGACAAGAAGCATCCACCATTCTGGAACCGTCTGGTGCTGGTCATTTCCGCAATGGCGGTGAGCTTTGTACATGGCTCCAATGACGGTCAGAAAGGCATCGGCCTGATCATGCTGGTGCTGATCGGCATCGTGCCCAGCCAGTTCGTGCTGGACCTTGGCAGTACCACTTACCAGATTGAACGCACCCGGGATGCCACTCTGCACCTGAGCCAGTTCTACCAGCGCAATAACGCCACACTGGGTGAATACCTGGCGCTGGGCAAGGCCGCCAAAGGCGACCTGCCGTCGACCGCGGCCTGCAACCCCGATCAGACCGAGCCGACCATCAATGCCCTGCTCGACCGCCTGACCGGTGTCACCGATTACCACTCGCTCTCTTCCGACGCACGCATCGAAGTGCGTCGCTACCTGCTGTGCCTGGACGACACCGCACGCAAGGTCAGCAAGCTGCCGGATCTGGGCGCACGTGAAAAATCCGATCTGGAAAAACTGCGCAAGGACCTGACCGGCACTACCGAGTACGCGCCGTTCTGGGTGATCCTGGCTGTTGCCCTGGCGCTGGGCATCGGCACCATGGTCGGCTGGAAGCGAGTAGTGCTGACCATTGGCGAGAAGATCGGCAAGCAAGGCATGACCTACGCTCAAGGCATGTCTGCGCAGATCACTACGGCGTGTGCCATCGGCCTGGCCAACGTCTTCAGCCTTCCGGTTTCCACCACGCACATCCTGTCGTCCGGCGTCGCCGGAACCATGGTGGCCAACAAGAGCGGGCTGCAGGGTGGCACGGTGCGTAACATTCTGCTGGCCTGGGTCCTGACCCTGCCGGCGACCGTTGCGCTTTCGGCCTTCCTGTTCTGGCTGGCGTCCATGGCGCTGTCCTGATCCAGCCCGGCAAGGCGGTGCGCGCAAACGCCACCGCCTTGCTTCGCCTAACGGCGCTTCTTCGTTCCCAGCAACGACCCCATCAAGCCTCGCACCAGCTGGCGTCCCAGCTGACCGGCCGCCTGACGCATTGCGTTTTTCATCGCCTGCCCTGCCAGCCCGCCAAGAAACTCTCCGGCCCTGTCACTGAAACTGTCGCCACCGCCTTGTACAGCGGGCACCTCTTCGGCGTCGGGCTTCGCCACCTTGCGCGTAACCAGCATTTCGTACGCCGACTCTCGGTCGATGGCCTGATCGTAGCGACCGCGCAACGGTGACTGTGCAATCAGAGCCGAGCGCTCGGCGCCATCCAGCGGGCCAATGCGTGATTGAGGCGGTGCGATCAAAACCCGCTGAACCATCGCCGGCGTTCCCTTTTCCTGCAAGGTGCCGACCAGTGCCTCACCAATGCCCAGTTCCGTCAGCACATCCAGCGTGTCGAACTCCGGGTTGGGCCTGAATCCCTCCGCCACGGCTTTGAGCGCTTTCTGCTCCTTGGCGGTAAACGCACGCAGCCCGTGCTGAATGCGCAGACCCAGCTGGGCCAACACATCATCCGGCAGGTCGCCGGGCGACTGGGTCACGAAGTACACGCCCACGCCTTTGGAACGGATCAGCCGTACGACCTGCTCAAGTCGCTCCTGCAATGCCTTGGGCGTATCAGCAAACAGCAGATGTGCCTCATCGAAGAACAGCGCCAGCAGCGGTTTTTCGGCGTCACCCCGCTCGGGCAACTGCTCGAACAGCTCTGCCAGCAGCCACAACAGAAAAGTGGCGTAGACCTTCGGCGCCTCGTGCACCAGCCTGCTGGCGTCGAGAAGATGGATCTGCCCGCGCCCGTCCCGTGCCGGTTGCAGTAGATCTTCCAGTTGCAGCGCCGGCTCGCCGAACAATGCCTCGGCGCCCTGCTGCTCCAGCCCGGAAAGACGGCGCTGCAACGCCTGACTGGAAGCGGTCGTGATCAGCGCGCTGTCTTCCCCAAGCAACTGCGGATTGTCCCGCAAGTGGTTGAGCAGTGCCTTGAGGTCCTTGATGTCGAGCAATAACAGGCCTCGCTGATCGGCCACCTTGAAGGCGGCGTAGAGCGCCGCCTGCTGGCTGTCCGTGAGTTCGAGCAGGTTGCCCAGCAGCAGCGGGCCCATTTCGGTCAACGTGGTGCGCAGCGGATGGCCGGACTTGCCATCGACGTCCCACAGCGTGACCGGATATCCCTGCGGCTGATGCCCGAGCCACGGCATGCCGGCAATCCGCTCGGCGATCTTGCCTTGCGGGTTGCCGGGAGCGCCCAGCCCGCACAGGTCGCCTTTGATATCGGCGGCGAACACCGTCACGCCCGCGTCGCTGAACGCTTCGGCCAGACGCTGCAAAGTCACGGTCTTGCCCGTCCCGGTCGCACCGGCGATCAGCCCATGACGGTTGGCCAGCCGCAGAGCCTGATACACGGGTGTGCCGGACAGGTCAGCGCCAAGCGCTATTTGCTGAGATTCGCTCATTGAGTAGTCACCTTTCATCGAGGTATTTCAGTGCTGCCGCGAGCGGCGCTGGCGCAAAGTATTGACCAGTTCGGGACCTGTCGCCTTTAAAGCGCTCGATACGTCCCGGGATGCTCAGCATCCGGCGTTCACGGGTGCCTGCGCTGACAGTCGACTCGTCGGTGAGCATCTATTCTTGTCAGAGGCTGGATACGAAGGCCACGGACCGGAGGACTGTTCTCGTGCACATTGCGGACATGACAATGTTCTACGCCCCCGCCAGCGGCGGCGTACGCACTTACCTGGACGCCAAGCACCGACGGCTGGGCAAATATCCGGAGGTCAGACACAGCCTGCTGATCCCCGGCGCGCGCAGCACTCACAGCGACGGGGTGTACAAGGTACCCGCCCCGGCACTGCCGTTCGGCAATGGCTATCGCTTCCCGCTGCGTGTTTCGCCCTGGCGCCAGGCGCTGGAAGACCTGCAGCCGGACCTTATCGAGGCCGGCGATCCCTATCTCACAGCCTGGGCTGCGCTGGATGCGCGACGTCAGCTCAACGTTCCGGTCATCGGCTTCTATCATTCGGATCTGCCGCTGCTGGTCAGAAACCGCATGGGCAGCTGGATGGGTACCAGCGTTCAGGCTTATATCACCAGACTCTACGGCAATTTCGACCGCGTGCTCGCGCCCAGTCAGGTCATGGTCGACAAGCTGGTCGGCATGGGCGTCGACAACGTGCATGTGCAACCTCTGGGCGTCGACCTGCTGGCCTTCCATCCGGAACGTCGCGATCCGGACGTCAAGCGCGAGCTTGGCCTGAGCGCACATACGCGCCTGCTGATTTTCGCCGGTCGCGGCTCGAAAGAGAAAAATCTGCCTGTGCTGCTGCACGTCATGCGCAAGCTTGGCCCGCGCTATCACCTACTGTTGGTGGGCTCTCACTTGCCGATGCAAGTGCCGGACAACGTCTCGACCGTCCGTCAGTTCTGCAAAACGCCTCAACTGGCACGTCTGCTGGCCAGTGCGGATGCGCTCTTGCATGCGGGCGACCAAGAGACCTTCGGCCTGGTCGTACTGGAGGCCATGGCCAGCGGCATCCCGGTGGTTGCGGTGGCGGTCGGGGCGTTCACTGAACTTGTCCCACGAAATTGCGGCGTGCTCTGCGAGGCCAACAATCCTGATGACATGGCGCGGGCCGTGCGGCAGCTGTTCAGCGAGGACGTACGGGAAATCGGGCGCGCGGCCCGACAGCATGTCGAAGGCCGTTACAGCTGGGACACGGTGGTTGCCGGGCTGCTGAAACACTACCAGGCGGTGCTGGGGCATCGCTTGCCGGTGCTCGCCCATGGCTGAGCCCGTCCCACGCAGTGTCATGCTGGTACTGCACGATGTCGCCCCACCGACGTGGCCGGCGTATGAAGCCTTCGTCCGCGAAGTTGATCAGCTTGGCGGTGTACCCATCACTTGGCTGGTGGTGCCCGACTTTCACAAGCGCCATCCGCTGGAAGCCGATCACGGGCTGCGCCGGGTACTGGACAGTCGGGTGGAGCGCGGCGACGAACTGGCGCTGCACGGTTACTTCCACTGCGACGACGGCGCCGCACCGAGAACCGTTCGCGAATATTTCATGCGACGTGTCTACACCTGGGAAGGCGAGTTCTACAGACTCGATGAAGCTCAAGCGCTTGCACGCCTGACGCGAGGAATCGAACTGTTCGACAGATCAGGCTGGCCGCTGCACGGTTTTGTTGCGCCGGCCTGGCTGATGAGCGGCGGCACTCGCGAAGCCTTGCGCAGGTTGCCGCTGGTCTACACCAGTGATGTCAGCCATTTCTATCGCTTGCCGGATTTTTCGCCAATCGCCGCGCCGGGCATCGTCTGGAGCGCGCGTAGCGCCTGGCGCCGCGGCTTGTCGAAAACCTACAGCCAATTGAGAGAACACCAGCTGCGCACTTCGCCTGTCATTCGCCTGGGCCTGCATCCTGTGGACATGGCTCACGAACTGTCCAGAGACTACTGGCTGGCGGCAATCAGGCGTTTGCTGGAAGAAGGCCGCCATCCGGTCACCAAGATCGCCTGGCTACAGGCTCAGGCATCTCTCCCGGATTCCGGCGTGGAATCGGCTTCGTTGGTGGGATGCAACTCCTGCCACAGTTGCGCGGCACCATCGAAATCAGTGCCGTCATCCGGGGTCAGTTCGTCGGGGTCGTAACGACTGAGGCATCCCTCCCCAATCGTGGCCGGGGCTTTGGACGTCGCTTTATCAAGGGGATCGGTCATGAGGCTCACCCGTATGGTTCCTGCGGCTGGCCGCAGGCATCCCGCCCGAAACCTGGATCAGTCGAAAACCACGGTCTTGTTATCGTGTACCAATACGCGATCTTCCAAATGCGCGCGCAGACCACGCGCCAGAACCATTTTTTCCACATCGCGGCCGAAGCGCACCATGTTCTCGATGCTGTCGCGGTGGCTGACGCGCACTACGTCCTGCTCGATGATCGGGCCCGCATCGAGTTCTTCAGTCACGTAATGGCAGGTCGCGCCGATCAGCTTGACGCCGCGCAGAGAGGCCTGGTGATAGGGTTTGGCGCCCACGAACGACGGCAGGAAACTGTGGTGAATGTTGATGACCTGATGCGCGTACTCGCGGCACAGCTCAGGCGGCAGGATCTGCATGTAGCGCGCCAGCACGACGACGTCGGCCTGATGGTGCCCGACCAGACGCGATACTTCGGCGAAAGCCGGTTCCTTGTCCTTCGGGTCGACCGGAACGTGGTAGTAGGGAATATCGTGCCACTCCACCATGCTGCGCAAATCCTGGTGGTTGGAAATCACGCAGGCAATATCGCAGTCCAGTTCATCGCTGTGCCAGCGGTGCAGCAGGTCTGCCAGGCAGTGGGATTCGCGGCTGGCCATCAGTACCACACGTTTCTTCTGCGCCGAGTCCGTGATACGCCAGTCCATGGAAAATTCTTCGGCAATCGGCGTGAAGGCCTGGCGGAAGCCTTCCAGATCGAACGGCAGTGTGTCGGCACGAATCTCGTGGCGCATGAAGAACCAGCCACTGAGATTGTCCGAATGGTGGCTCGCTTCGGTAATCCAGCCATTGTGAGCGGCGATAAAGTTGCTGACTTTGGCAACGATGCCAACACGGTCCGGACAAGCAATCACCAGACGAAAAGTGCGCATTAGGGGAAACTCCAGAACTTCGCAAAGCCGCTATTCTAGCGGTTATCCGGCAAAACTGCAGTATTCCTGTCGATTCGCAACGGCGACAGATCGGCGCATCTCCAGACCGCCAGATTGCAGAGTGCCAGTATCTTTGGATGTGTGCTTTCGCGTGTAGGAAGTGGCAGGCCAAGTACGGGTTTATAGCGAGCATCTTGCAGGTCGATACAGTGCGACTCTAGTTTCTGCCTTCTGTAGGAAATCTGTATATTGACGCACAGTTCAGATAAAACTTTTATTTGATGTTTACTTGCTCAAGACCTCTGACTATTATTGCCCCACTGTAACCCTGAATCGTCTCAACATAGGTCTCCCTCATGTCCCTGATCAACGAATACCGTGCTACGGAAGAAGCCATCAAAGAACTGCAGGCTCGTCTGAAGAACCTGTCGCAAGACGACAAACTGCAAACCGAGCTGGAATTCGAAGGCAAACTGCGCACCCTGATGGGCGAATATCAAAAATCGCTGCGCGACATCATTGCCCTGCTGGATCCGGACTCCAAAGTTAACAAGGCTCCACGTGGCGCCGTGAAAACTACTGGCACCAAGCGCGCGCGCAAGGTCAAACAGTACAAAAACCCGCACAACGGTGAAGTCATCGAAACCAAAGGCGGCAACCACAAGACGCTTAAAGAGTGGAAAGCCAAGTGGGGCGGCGACGAAGTCGAAAGCTGGGCCACTCTGCTGGGCTAAGCTTTACGCGACAGTACCTGATACTGCCAATGGAAAACGCCAGCAAGCTGGCGTTTTTTATTGTCAGAATTTTTACCTTCCCACGTCATATCATTAGTCGCTCACGCAGCGCTTCTACATAATCCTGCCACTGCCGCAACACGGACAGCTGATCAGGCCTGGCATCTAGAGACAACTCGTCCAGTGCTTTCGAGAAACTTTGAATAGTATTAGGAGCCCCGTATTCCGGGCGCTGCAGCCGTGCCTGACAGAATTCCAGCCAGCGTTTGCGCTCTTGTCCGGTCAAAGTCTCAGGGAAGTTTCTCGCGCGATACCTGAATAACAACTCCGGCAAACGTGGATCGTCGAACGGCCAGGACTCGCGAGCCAGTTGTTCAGGCTCCGCCTGACGGACTTGTTCACACAGGCGCCGATCCCGCTCCCCGATGAATCCTTCGTACAACTGCTGCTCGGGATCTTCGCTGCCGGCGAATTCATCCTTGCCATACAGCGCATGGAGTTTCCGATGCCAGATGTCCCGACTCTCATTCAAGAGCGCGACACGCGCCTCGAAGCTTCCCATATCCAGTTGTAACCGCTCCTGGTCTTCAGGCCGCAATACATTGAGCGGAGCCACCACCGGGCAACGATTTATGTGCAGAAGTTTCAGGGGAACCGGCAGCTCGCCCTCGGCCAATGCTTCCCGGCGGGTGTACAGGCGCTGCTTGAGCACCTCCACGTCGTGCTCCAGCAGAGGCGCGTGGTCCAGATGCAGGTCGCAGACAATGAGCGCATTTCGGTTGCTCGGGTGCCAGGCCAACGGCAGCACGACGCCAAGATAACTGCGTGCCGCAGAGAAACGCCCGGAGATATGTACCAGCGGTTGCATGAGGCGGATCTGTTCCTGCACTTTCTGCTTGCTGCGCAACGCGAACAGGAAGTTGTAAAGCCGTGGCTGCCGGTCACGGATCAGGCGCGCCAGCGCAATCGTGGCGCGAACGTCCGATAACGCGTCATGCGCATGGCCATGGTCGATGCCATTGGCGGCGGTCAGTTTTTCAAGCCGGAGCGTGACCCGACCGTCCTCCTGTGGCCAGACGATGCCGTCGGGGCGCAACGCATACGCCGCGCGCACCACATCAATAAGGTCCCAGCGACTGTTGCCGCCCTGCCATTCGCGGCCGTAAGGATCGAAGAAATTGCGATACAGGCTGTAGCGCGTAACCTCATCGTCGAATCGCAGCGTGTTATAGCCAGCGCCGCAGGTGCCGGGAGCCGCAAGCTCGGCGTGTACGCGGGTCATGAAATCCGCCTCGCTCAACCCCTTTTCGGCCAGACGCCGGGGGGTGATCCCGGTGATCATGCAGGCCGCCGGATGGGGCAGGATGTCGTCGCTGGGCTGGCAGTACAGATTGACCGGCACCGCGATTTCGTTGAGGTCGGCATCAGTACGAATCCCGGCCATCTGCAGCGCGCGATCGTTGCGCGGATTGATGCCGGTCGTTTCGTAGTCGTACCAGAAGATGCTGGAAGTCACAGTCTTGTCCCGAACAGAAGTCAGGCAAAGTGTAGGGCCTGTCACCACGAGATAGCCAATGACTGACGCCTGGTCTCTCGACTCTCGTAACCGTTTCTTACAAGCGTGGACAATAACCGCAGGTTGCCTACTCCGGTTCCGGTAGCTAGCATCAGTTTTCCCCTTCAGGTACCGCCTGCCAATAATGTCATTCCCTCCCACGCCGCCACGAGATGGTGTTTCAGCCTTGTCGCTGGACACGCGGATACGCATCGAAACCCCGGAAGGAATCGATCTGATTCTGCGCCCGGCGGGCCTGGTGCCCCGAGCGTTGGCGTTTGCGATCGACTTCGGCATCCGGGCGCTGACGACGGGGGCACTTCTGCTCGTACTCAGCCTGTTCGATACGCTCGGCATGGGGCTGGCGGCCATTCTGCTGTTCGTCGTCAATTGGTGGTACATGGTGCTGTTCGAGGTTTTCGATCAGGGCCGAACGCCGGGCAAGCGCTTCCTGGGTCTACGAGTGCTGCAGGACGATGGCACGCCGGTCGGCTGGGCTTCATCCCTGACCCGCAACCTGTTGCGATTCGTCGACATGCTGCCTTTCGGCTACAGCCTCGGCGCCATCAGCTGCCTCAACCATCCCGCTTTCAAACGGCTGGGCGACCTCGCCGCCGGTACATTGGTCGTTCACGAAGACCTGCCGTTCAAGCGCCCTGTCCTGCCGGACGCCGCGCCTCTCATCAGCCCTTTCCCGCTGAAACTGGAAGAGCAGCGAGCGGTAATGAACCTCGCCGAGCGTCAGAGCGAGCTGTCCGAAGCACGGGCGCGGGAGCTGGCGGCTATTCTCGCCGCCCCCCTGCATGTCCCGTCCGAGCGAGCGCTTGACCACATCAACGGCATCGCCCGCGGCTTGCTGGGCCCGACATGAAGCAGACAACCTTCGAAGCGCGTCATCAGGCGCAGTGGCAACGCTTCAGCAATCAGCTCGACGCGCTCGAACGAGGCAAGGCGGCCCCAAAGGCCAGCGAGACATTCGCCAGCGACTACCGACGCATCTGCCACCAGCTGAGCCTCGCCCAGGAGCGCGGTTACAGCAGCCATCTGGTAGACCCGTTGCAACAGTTGGCCATGCGCGCGCATCAGCAGCTCTACCGCCATCGCGCTGCACCCGGCGCCTGGCTCGCAGGATTTGTCCTCGCCGGTTTTCCACGACTGGTGCGCGCCGAATGGCGTCTGGTGCTGGCGGCCAGTCTGCTGTTCTTCGGCAGCCTCGCGGTCATGGGGCTGTTGGTGTACGTCTTCCCGGATCTGGTCTACAGCGTGGTGGACCCGCAACAGGTCAACGAGCTGGAACGCATGTACGACTCGTCGGCCGAGCGGATCGGTCCGACACCCGAACGCGGTTCCGGTGAAGACTGGATGATGTTCGGCTACTACATCATGAACAACATCGGCATCGCATTTCAGACGTACGCCACCGGGCTGCTGTTGGGTCTGGGCAGCCTGTTCTTCCTGCTGTTCAACGGGTTGATGATCGGCGCCATGGCCGGCCACCTGACAACGCAGGGGCTGGGACAGACGTTCTGGTCGTTCGTGATCGGCCACGGCGCGTTCGAGCTGACCGGCATCGCTCTGGCCGGCGCTGCGGGGCTCAAGCTTGGCTGGGCACTGCTGGCACCCGGCCCGTATAGCCGAAGCGAAGCACTGCGACTGGCCGCGAAGACCAGCGCGCAAATGATCGCTGGCGTGATCCTGCTGTTGATCATTGCAGCCTTTATCGAAGCCTACTGGTCATCAACAACCTGGCCGCAGCCTCTCGTCAAATATCTGGTCGGCTCACTGTTATGGCTGTTGGTGGCCGCCTATCTGGTCTTCGCAGGTCGGAGCTTCCATGCGCCTGACTGAAGCGACCGTCGAGCTGCGTCCGAGAACTCCCTGGGAAGCCATCGACCTGGGCGTACTGCTTGCGCGTGAACATCGGACCCTGCTGATGACCAGCTGGGCCATCGTGACGCTGCCCATCTTCGTCGTGCTCAGCCTCGTCTTCCATAACCAGCCGTACCTCGCCATCCTGTTGTTCTGGTGGCTGAAACCCCTCTTCGAACGGCTGCCATTGCTGATTCTCTCGCAAGCGTTATTCGGATCCGTTCCCACCCTGAAACAGGCGCTCAAAGCATGGCCCGGTACACTCCGGTCCCAGCTTGTGCCGAGCCTGTTGTGGCGCAGGCTCAGCTTGAGCCGCAGCTTCCTGCTGCCGGTGCAGCAACTGGAGAACCTTTCAGGAGCTCCGCGTGCCTTGCGCGTGCAAACTCTCAGCCGCACGGACCTGCGCGCGGCGCGCCTGCTTACGCTGGTCGGCGTCCATCTGGAAGCCGCGCTCTGGATCGGGTTGAGCGTATTGCTGTATGCCCTGATACCACAACAGCTGGAAACGGAGTGGCTGTGGCGCAACCTGCTGAGCACCGAAGTCGATGCGAACCCGATCGATCATCTGACCAATGCCTTCTATGCGCTGGTGCTGATCGTCTGGGAGCCCGTCTACGTCGCCTGCGGTTTCAGCCTCTATCTCAACCGGCGTACTGTTCTGGAAGCCTGGGACATCGAGCTGATCTTCCGGCGGTTGCGTCAGCGACTTGTCGGGACAGCCTACGCGCTGTTGCTCGGATCCTTCCTGCTCATCGTGCCGGCCACGACCCCGGCGTGGGCCGATAGCGGTGATCTCAGCTGCCCCATACCGGAACCGGAACCGGAACCCCGGACAGCGAATGACACCCAGGCCGCACCGGACGCGCCGCGCCTCACACATCAGGCACTGACCAGCGAGGCAGCTCAACAGGCAATCAAGGATCTGTTGCAACAGCCACCCTTCCGCAACTTGAAACAGGTCTCGGGCTGGCGCTTTCCGGAACAGGTCAACCCTCAGGACAAGACCTCCGCCAGCCAGGCCGGGTCCTCATTGGTCAGATGGCTGAATGGATTGATGGAAACGGCGCAGGTCGTCACGCGCTCGTTCGAGGTATTGCTATGGGCGGCGGTCATCGGGCTGAGCGGCTGGGTCGCGTGGCGTTACCGCCAGTGGTTCGCTGCTTTCGTCAGCCCCAGGACCCGACCTGCCAAAGCCTCGCGCGACACGCCGACTCAACTTTTCGGCCTTCAAGTGGGTGTCCAGACTTTGCCGCCGGACATTGCCGGCAGCGTGGAGCGAATGTGGGCCAGCCAGCCCAGAGAAGCGCTGGCTCTGCTGTACCGCGCCTTGCTCAACCGGTTGCTCACAGAACATCAGCTACCGCTCAAAAACGCGGATACGGAAGGCGAAGTGCTACAGCGGGTCGCGCAGTTGAATCAGCCTGCGTTGACCGCGTTCACTCGGGAACTCACCGGGCATTGGCAGAACCTTGCTTACGGCCATCGTCTGCCACCCGCCGCGTCACAGGGCGAATTATGCGACGGCTGGCGCCGACTGTTCGATGCCGAGGCAACACGATGAGCCGAAGCAGACGAATAACATTCGGGCTCCTGATATTCCTCGTCCTGGCCTTGTTTGGCAGCTATGCATTCAGGCATCTGGAACACTACGAGGAAACCGTGGACCAGGGTCCTTCACCTGAGGTAAGGGCCAATCCCTATCTGGCGGCCGAGCGTTTTCTGCGCCAGCGCACAGTTCAGGTCAATGTGGCAGATACCTTCGCCAGCCCCCCTGACCCGCGTCAGGACCGGCAAACGCTTCTGCTCCTCGACAGCCGGGAGAACATGACGCCCGGTCAGGTGCAGGCACTTCTGGAATGGACAAGCGCTGGCGGGCATCTGCTGGTGGTGGCCGAGCAGTTATGGGACGAAACCGTTGGCCGCAGCGGCGACCTGTTGCTGGACAAGGTCGGAGTCCGCCAATACCTCAGCAAAGATCTGAAACAACCTGACCGGCAATACGACGCCGCTCCACCGAGGCTGTCTATACCACTCGCGGCACCCGGAGCCAGTGTGCCGAGAGTGCCATGGCCGGAGCTGACGCGCTTGTATCTGGAGAACGAAAACGCACCGGCCTACATGAGCTTCAATCCGGCCTTTCATCTGGAAGACCCTGAAGATCAGGCTCATTCCTGGGCCAACAGCGCGGATGCCACCCATCTTCTGCAAATGAATTACGGCGGTGGCCTGATAACCGTGCTAAGCGATGCCGAACTGTGGAAAAACCGCGCCATCGCCAGATACGACAACGCCTGGCTGCTGTGGTATCTGACCCAGGACAGTGCGGTGACTCTGATACTACGGACAGAGCATGCCACCCTGCTCACCTTGCTCATGCGCCATTTTTCGCTGACGTTGTCGTGCCTGGGGCTGTTGATCGGTATGACCCTGTGGCACGTCGCCCTGCGTGAAGGCCCGATGACGTTGCCCGCTCCAAAAGGTCGACGTCAGCTGACCGAACACGCCCGAGCCTGCGCGGACTTCCTTACCAGACACAGCGGCCAGCAGGCGCTGCTCAAGCATCTGCAACTGGACATCCTGCGTCGCGCTCGTCAGCGTCACCCCGGTTTCGACCAACTGGGCGTCGCCGACCAGTGGCAAGTGCTGGCGCGCCTGACGCAGCAGCCCACCAGCGCCATCAGCGATGCGCTGCGGCCTCGGCCGAAGCAACGCGTTTCCAGGGCAGACTTCACCCGTCAGGTTGCCCACCTGCAAACCCTCAGGAATGCCCTATGAGTGACCCCATCACCGACCCCCAAAGCACCGGCCCGACCGTCGAAGCGGCGACCAGCACCCCCACCCAGCAACGCCAACGCGCGAGCCAGCTGGCCCAATCGCTGCGCAGCGAATTGCAAAAGGCGGTCATCGGCCAGGAGGCCGTAATCGACGACGTGCTGACCGCGCTCATCGGCGGCGGTCATGTGCTGGTCGAGGGCGTACCGGGGCTGGGCAAGACGCTGCTGGTCCGTGCCCTGGCCCGCTGCTTTGGCGGCGAGTTCGCGCGCATCCAGTTCACGCCCGACCTGATGCCCAGCGATGTCACCGGCCATGCCGTCTACGACATGCAGACCGAGCAGTTCAAGCTGCGCAAGGGTCCGCTGTTCACCAACCTTTTACTGGCGGATGAAATCAACCGCGCACCCGCCAAAACCCAGGCGGCGCTGCTCGAAGCCATGCAGGAGCGGCAAGTGACGCTGGAAGGCCGGGCGCTGCCGATCGGCCAGCCGTTCATGGTGCTTGCAACCCAGAATCCCATCGAGCAGGAAGGCACTTACCCGCTCCCGGAAGCGGAGCTGGACCGCTTCATGCTGAAACTGCGAATGGACTATCCCGACGCTCAACAGGAGTTGAGCATGGTGCGGCAGGTCACGCGTTCGACCCGGGCGGACATGCTCGACGTGCAGCCTCTGAAAGTCGTCATGCAAGCCCGGGATGTTCAGGTGCTGCAACGTATCGCCAGCGACCTGCCGGTCGACGAGCAGGTGCTCGATTATGCGGTGCGCCTGGCGCGCAGCACTCGCACCTGGCCAGGTCTGAGCCTGGGCGCCGGGCCACGTGCGTCCATCGCCCTGGTTCGCGGCGGTCGCGCCAGGGCCCTGCTGCGCGGTGCGGAGTTCGTCGTTCCGGATGACATCAAGGGATGTGCTCTGGCGGTCCTGCGTCATCGGGTCAGGCTGGCACCGGAGCTGGATATCGAAGGCCTTTCGGTGGACCAGGTACTCAAGCAACTGCTGGATCAGGTTCCGGCGCCGCGTTCATGAAGCAGGCATTCAAGCCTTCCGCACGCCTGCTGTATGCCCTTGCTGCGCTGGCCGGCATTGCCCTGCTGCTCGACGCGTCGGCCACACTGGGTCATCCGGTGCCGACGCTTGTCACCCGGCTTTTGTACGGAGCTTTTCTGGCGCTGGCCGGGCTGGCGCTGATCGATCTGTTGAAACTGAAACGACGGCCATCACCCGGCTTGCGACGCTACCTTCCGGGCAGCATGGCGCTGGGACGCTGGAGCGACATCCGGCTGGACGTCACGCACGACTTTCCGGGCGACGTGACCATCCGCGTCATAGACCATCCACCTTCGGGCATGGAAACGGAAAACCTGCCCCAGTCAGGGAGATTGATGCCGGGCCGTAGCACGCATTTGAGCTACCGCGTACGACCTGTGCAGCGCGGCCCGTTCACGTTCGAACACTGCGAGGTTCACGTGTCGAGCCCGCTACGCTTATGGACCGCCCGGCGTTACCTGCCGCTGGTCGACAGGACTCGCGTGTACCCGGACTTTGCCCGTGTCTACGGCGGCCAACTGCTGGCCATGGATAACTGGCTGGGCCAGATGGGCGTGCGCCAGCATCAACGTCGCGGCCTGGGGCTGGAATTCAACCAGCTGCGCGAATTTCGGGAAGGCGACAGCCTGCGTCAAATCGACTGGAAAGCCACGGCTCGTCAGCGAACGCCCATTGCCAGGGAGTACCAGGACGAGCGCGATCAGCAGATCGTTTTTCTGCTCGACTGCGGTCGGCGCATGCGCAGTCAGGACGGCGATCTTTCGCACTTCCACCATGCGCTCAACGCTTGCCTGCTGTTGAGCTACATCGCGCTTCGCCAGGGTGATGCGGTCGGGCTGTCGACGTTCGCCACCGACCAGGAACGCTATCTATCGCCGGTCAAAGGCCAGAGCCAGCTGCATCCGCTGCTCAACATGGTTTATGACCTGGAATCCACACGTCGACCCGCCGACTACGCCCTCGCGGTGCGTCAGCTTCTGGCTCGCCAGAAAAAACGTGCGCTGGTGGTGCTGGTGACCAATCTGCGGGATGAGGAAGACGAGGAACTGCTCGGCGCGGTGAAACAGCTGAGCCGTCAGCACCGGGTGTTGATCGCGAACCTGCGTGAACAGATGCTCGACGGGGTTCGCCAGTCGCCGGTGCGCAACTACGATCAAGCCCTGACCTACTGCGGGACGGTAGATGTGCTCAATGCCAGAGCCCAATTGCACGACCGTTTGATCGCACAAGGCGTACCGGTTCTGGACTCCGATCCCGCCGGACTGGGACCGAAGCTGGTGACGCGCTACCTGAGCTGGAAGAAGGCCGGCACCTTGTAGCACGACGGTAACGCTACGCGCTCAAGCCGAAGCTTCCAGCGCATGAAAACTGAAATAGCGTCGCAGCAGGTGGATGAATTCGAGGTAGTCAGCAGGTGTATCGGCCAGAAGGAACCCGGAGTCGTAGCTGCCCGGCGTTTCGTCTTCCTTACACCACATGCACGTTCCCTGAACATCGATAAACTTTTGTCCGTCGCTGTTATCCGGGACTTTGAGTCGAAGCTCGAACTTCGCACCGGTCAACATCGGCAAGTCGCTGATGACCATGAGCCCATTGTCCGAAACATTGCCCAGACACCCAATAGGCCTGTCGGTCAGCCGATTGAAGACCTGTAGATAATCCTGTAGCTGATGACGTTCGATTCTTCGTTCTTTAAGCATGGCGGCCGCCTTTAGAGACCAGTTAGCGTGGTCATGCACAACATGTTTTCTTTGCTGCAGCCGTGAAACTGCTCCCTGCTGCAGGACCTCCTTGACGCAAAACCTTGACGGATATTGCGTACGTGACAGTTAGCCTAGCTCAAAAATCGCTGACATCCACCCGAAAACGCCACCAGTCATCCAATCGGGTGTAATCAACGTGAAGCAGGATAGGTTTGGACCGGTGGAGCTTTCGGAAAGTGCCCTGATTGTGAAAGCGTATCCAGACGAGCGCGCGCACGATACGCATATTCGCTGTCAGGGTAATGGGTCATCAGGTATTGATAAGTCTGCGCAGCATCCACGTAAAGCTTTTGCCTTTCAAGACATTGCCCTCGCAACATCGAGACTTCAGGCTGGACATAACGGCGGGTGCGGCTCTGACGTTCGACCTTGGAAAGATCGAGCATTACCCGGTCGCAATCGCCACGTTCATAAGCCAGATAGGCATGGTCAAGGTTGGAATTCATGGACCATCGGGTGCAGCCGCTGACCGCAGCAAGCATTAAAGCAATCATTAGAATACGCATGGGAGTCTCCTGTCCTCTGCCCTTTATCGACCTCACGGCGGTTTTCTTCACCCGGGATTGAGCACCTGCTGTCAGCGCTGCGCCCTGCCGACCGGCAGCACACTAGTGCAAAGGAACAATGACTAAAAGCACAGACAGGAGTAGCCTCTCGCTGCGCTTCAATTAAGGAGTTTGTGCATGACCGTTCGCCGCACCAAAATCGTCGCCACACTTGGCCCTGCCAGTAATTCGCCGGAAGTGATCGAGCAACTGATCCTTTCGGGTCTGGATGTCGCCCGTCTCAACTTTTCCCACGGAACCCCTGACGAGCACAAGGCTCGCGCCAGGCTGATCCGCGAAATCGCCGCCAGACACGGCCGTTTCGTCGCACTGCTGGGTGACTTGCAAGGTCCGAAAATCCGGATCGCCAAGTTTGCCAACAAGCGAATCGAATTGAAAGTCGGTGACAAGTTCACCTTCTCTACCGCGCATCCACTGACCGACGGCAATCAACAGATCGTCGGCATCGATTACCCGGATCTGGTAAAGGACTGCGGCGTTGGCGACGAGTTGCTGCTCGACGACGGGCGCGTGGTCATGCGTGTCGATACCCAGACCGCTGAAGAACTGCATTGCACCGTGTTGATCGGCGGACCGCTGTCGGACCACAAAGGCATCAACCGTCGTGGCGGTGGCCTGACTGCCCCGGCGCTGACGGAAAAGGACAAGCAGGACATCAAGCTGGCTGCCGAGATGGAGTTGGACTATCTGGCCGTTTCCTTCCCTCGCGATGCCGCGGACATGGAATATGCGCGCCAGTTGCGCGATGAGTCGGGCGGTACTGCCTGGCTGGTCGCCAAGATCGAACGCGCCGAAGCGGTAGCCAACGATGAAGTGCTCGACGCGCTGATCCGTGCCAGTGATGCGGTCATGGTTGCCCGTGGCGACCTGGGCGTGGAAATCGGCGACGCCGAACTGGTCGGTATCCAGAAGAAAATCATCCTGCACGCACGCCGCCATAACAAGGCAGTGATCGTTGCCACGCAGATGATGGAATCGATGATTTCCAGCCCGATGCCGACTCGCGCCGAAGTGTCCGACGTGGCCAATGCCGTGCTCGACTACACCGACGCTGTCATGCTCTCGGCTGAAAGCGCTGCGGGCTCGTACCCGATCGAAGCGGTCCAGGCGATGGCGCGCATCTGCCTCGGTGCCGAGCGGCATCCGACGGGCAAGACATCCAGCCACCGCATTGGTCACACCTTTACCCGTTGTGACGAAAGCATCGCGCTGGCGGCCATGTACACGGCCAACCACTTCCCTGGTGTGAAAGCGATCATCGCGCTGACCGAAAGCGGCTACACCCCGCTGATCATGTCGCGCATCCGTTCTTCGGTGCCGATCTATGCGTTCTCCCCACACCGTGAAACCCAGGCTCGCGCCGCCATGTTCCGTGGTGTCTACACCGTGCCGTTCGACCCGGCGAACCTGCCGCCAGGCCAGGTCAGTCAGTCCGCCGTGGACGAGCTGCTCAAACGCGGTCTCGTGGAGCAAGGTGACTGGGTCATCCTCACCAAGGGTGACAGCTACCACACCATCGGTGGCACCAACGGCATGAAGATCCTGCACGTCGGCGATCCGCTGGTCTGAAAACCAGACCTGCAAGACCCAAAAGCCCCGGCTCGAAAGAGTCGGGGCTTTTTGCTTTCCGGACAGCCTCAGCCCGCAGACATTTCAGACAGAAAACGGCATTTTCTTCACCTACTTCGGACAAGCAACGAACGCTGCGTCCGTGCTCGGCGTCAACCGACTGAACCACCCGGGCCGACAAAGGCATCCGCCAACAACTGGTTACGCGGCAGCCCCGACAGATACAAGCGCCTGGCGAAGTTCTCGACGCTCGCCGGGCTCCCGCATACCAGCGCCATGGCCCTGCGCGACAGCAGCCGCATCTCGTTCAAAGCCTCCGGCAACTGGTCGGGGGTGATCAGCTTTACCTGCAATCCGGGATGCACGGCGGCCAACGCGTGCAGTTCACTTGCCAGGTAATGCTCGTCATTACCTTGTGCAAGGTGCAAGAGATGGATCGCGCCCTGATGCTCTTGCCGCAGAGCTTCGCGCAATACACCCCACAGCGGACCCAGCCCGGTCCCGGCCGCCAGCAACAGTAGAGGAAGATCCTGCCATTCAGGGTCATATCGCAACGCCCCGCCACGCAACTCGCCCAGACGGATCGGATCACCAACCCGCATTTGACGCGCCGCATCGCTGAACGCACCAGGACGGCGGCAATCGAGGTGGAACTCCAGAAACCGATCCTCGCCAGGCAGGCTCGCCAGAGAATACGGCCGCGCAATGCCGCTGTCGGTCCACAGCACCAGATGTTGTCCGGCCTGATAACGCAACGGTCGCTCAGGTTCCAGGCGCAAGCGCAGCACGTCGGGGCTCAGCCAGTCGCAGCCGGCAACCTTTGCCGGCAGGCCATCACGTGCAGCATCGAAGACCTCAATACTGAGGTTCTCGACCACCTGACATTGGCACGCCAGACGCCAGCCCTCGCGACGCTTGTCGGACGCCAATGCGTCGGGCTGCGAATCGTTCGGCTCGCCCTTTACGCAACGAACCAGACACGCATGGCAACTGCCCGCCCGACAGCTGTAAGGCACGGCCAGGCCCGCCTGATTCAGGGCGTCCAGCAGATTGCTGCCCGCCGCGACCGACCAATGGCGGTCGCCGGCATGTAATTCAGGCATCGGAAAGTTCCAGGCCAGCGCAGAAAATATCCGTGATTGTACAGATTGGCCCAATGACCGGGTTATACTGCCGCGCCTTTTTGCGCCCGCTTCGGCCTGCTGAAAAAAACGCAGGTTCCTGCCGCGGTTCCAGCCGCTCGCCGATAGCGTAATTGAATGTTCCCGTCCCCATAGAGGAGCGCGCCGCATGACCGTGATCAAGCAAGACGACCTGATTCAGAGCGTTGCCGACGCATTGCAGTTCATTTCCTATTACCATCCCGTGGATTTCATCCAGGCGATGCATGAAGCGTATCTGCGTGAAGAGTCGCCTGCAGCGCGCGACTCCATCGCCCAGATTCTGATCAATTCGCGCATGTGCGCGACTGGTCACCGTCCGATCTGCCAGGACACCGGCATCGTCACCGTATTTGTACGCGTCGGCATGGACGTGCGCTGGGACGGCGCCACCATGGGTCTGGACGACATGATCAACGAAGGCGTGCGTCGCGCTTACAACCTCCCGGAAAACGTGCTGCGCGCGTCGATCCTGGCCGACCCGGCGGGTGCTCGCAAAAACACCAAGGACAATACTCCAGCGGTTATCCACTACTCCATCGTGCCGGGTAATACCGTTGAAGTGGACGTCGCGGCCAAGGGCGGCGGCTCGGAGAACAAGTCGAAGATGGCGATGCTCAACCCGTCCGACTCGATCGTCGACTGGGTGCTGAAAACCGTTCCGACCATGGGCGCCGGCTGGTGCCCGCCGGGCATGCTCGGCATCGGCATCGGCGGCACGGCCGAGAAAGCCGCGGTCATGGCCAAGGAAGTGTTGATGGAGTCCATCGACATTCACGAGCTCAAGGCACGTGGCCCGCAAAACCGCATTGAGGAAATGCGTCTGGAGCTGTTCGATAAGGTCAACCAGCTGGGCATCGGCGCCCAGGGCCTTGGCGGTCTGACCACCGTGCTCGACGTCAAGATCATGGACTACCCGACTCACGCCGCCTCCCTGCCGGTATGCATGATCCCTAACTGCGCCGCCACCCGTCACGCTCACTTCGTGCTCGACGGTTCAGGCCCGGCCTCACTGGAAGCTCCATCGCTGGATGCCTACCCGGAAATCGTCTGGGAAGCGGGTCCGTCCGCTCGTCGAGTCAACCTCGACACCCTGACGCCGGAAGAAGTCCAGAGCTGGAAGCCGGGCGAAACCGTACTGCTCAACGGCAAGATGCTGACTGGTCGCGATGCCGCTCACAAGCGCATGGTAGAGATGCTGAACAAGGGCGAAACTCTGCCGGTGGACCTCAAGGGTCGCTTCATCTACTACGTTGGGCCGGTCGATCCGGTACGCGAAGAAGTGGTCGGGCCGGCCGGTCCGACCACGGCAACGCGGATGGACAAGTTCACCCGTCAGATCCTCGACCAGACCGGCCTGCTGGGCATGATCGGCAAATCCGAGCGCGGCCCGACCGCCATCGATGCGATCAAGGACCACAAGGCCGTGTACCTGATGGCTGTCGGCGGCGCTGCCTACCTGGTAGCCCAGGCTATCAAGAAATCCAAAGTCGTGGCCTTCGCCGAACTGGGCATGGAAGCGATCTACGAGTTCGAGGTCAAGGATATGCCGGTGACTGTGGCTGTAGACGCCAACGGCGAGTCGGTCCACATCACAGGGCCCGCGATCTGGCAGAAGAAGATCAGCGATAGTCTGGCGGTAGAAGTGCAGTAAGCGCGTTGCAACGAAAAACCCGGCGAAAGCCGGGTTTTTTATGCCCGATGCGGTGCACAGATCACTCGTCGTTTCGCAAACCTAGCATTTCTATCAACTAGCCGGAGTCAGTGGATCTTCGCGACACTGAGGTCATGATTGCAGGAGCGCCATCATGACAGATCAGCCATTCTCCCTTCTACGAAACCTGGCCAGGGCCGAACAACCGAACGCGGACCGAGACGATGGTCAGCTGTCGTTCGTCGAGGCTATGAGCGCCATGAATATCAGTTCGGTGTTCGATATTGTGCGCCGCGCCAAACCCGCCTTCGTACGCGAGCTGCGTCAGTACAGCGATGCGAACGGCGATCTGGCTTATGAAAACGCATGCTGCTACGCCACTCAGATCGTGCGCCTGTATCGCAACCAGCTTGTTTCTTCAGGCCGCATGCAAAGCCTGACCCGCCGCACCGGAGTTCGCTCCCTGGTCGATATCGGGCCCAGTTTCCCCAACCTGTTCAAGGAAAACTGGGACCTGTTCTGCAAGGTAGGAGCCATTGAGGCCAAGGATTCGCCGGCTGCTTATCTCACCTCGCTGTACAGGTTTGCCAAGGAGCAATTGGAGGGCAGCGACGACGAAGTTTCTCGAATCCATCTGGACGTACGCCGCCCAGACCTCAAAGATCTGGTCATTGACCAGCAAACCACATTCACCCCAGTCCCTACTCTGGAAATCGTCAATAACGTTCTGAGTCGGGCCATTCATGAATACACCGATACTGTCGAAGAACTCAGAGGTCGAACCATCCTTCAACTGGTAGCGGACAGGAAGCATCCGTTTCTATTTCCTTACAATTTTCATCATCGACAGATCACTCTGGCCCTGAGCGGCAAGAAACCGCGACTGGGCGAACTCAACTACTGCGGCAGCCGTGAAGTTCCGGCCACTTCTGCGCGCAGCGCAGCTTACGGGTCGCTGCAACACGGCAGTGCCATCGCACAGATATTGATGAGCGGATTAAGTCCGCAGCGGCAGTCCATTGTGCTGGCTCCCCCGCTGCCATCGCCGACTGGCCGGACCGCCGACGGGACTCTCGACCCAGGTCAGGCCCATGATGGCCGGAATGACCCGACAATCATTACCCGCTTTTTCAAAGACCATTATGACTCCGAGTACCTTCCTGGTACCGCCAACCCCTTGGATCTTCTCAAGCTGTTCATGGATAAAACCGGCCTTGAAAGTCAGGCGGTCGAAGCCTTGCTGGCAGTGCATGACCATGCGCCTTACAGCTCGCCCAACGTTACCGACGCCGGAAGTAACGCTGCCGGATCTGAATCGGCAGCTGTCGATCCACCGATTCGGTACGGTGCCTGCTATGTCAATGGACCGGCCCGGTTGCCCGCGATGGAACTGAGCACAGACGCGACAGGAATAACCCGGCTGCTCCATTCCAATGTTGACCGCTTTGACCGTCTTCAACGAATGATTCGCCTTCAACGCTGGATGGAAATACCTTTTGGCGATCTGGACACTCTGATCATGGCAGTCATTCGTTCGCAAGACACCGAGAACCTCGAATGGCTGCTGACTGCGACTCTGTTGCGCGCCTTGGGAATCTACCGCTACCTGCACAGGCAGTACAAACTGGGGCCGCAAGAATTCGCTGCGTTTGTTGGCGTGTTGAGCGTTCATGCTAATGACGGCCGCTTACCGATGTTCGATCAGGTGTTCAATAGCCCTCTGTTGTTCGACAGCCCTCTGAAGCTGGACGGGACGACTTTCGAGCTTGCGGGTACGGACAGCGGCACCGCCAGGACCCTTGCTCAGCTCTGTTCAGGGTTGCATCTGCCTCAGACCCGAGAAGATCTGTGGCCGCTGGCGACTGATACTCACGAACTTATCGGCAACGCCCCTCAACCCCTCAAACGCAGCCTGAAAATCGTATCGTCGCTCTATCGCCAGACTCGCATCGCTGCCATGTTCGGGCTGACAGCGAGGGATAGCCGCGCGCTGCTTGATCTGCTCGGCGGCGAGTCGTACCGGAAAAAAGTCGTGACAGGTGAGCTGCGTACTGCTTCCAATGGGTCAGACACCGAGCCCGACGTCCTCGATATCCTGATGCAGATGGACTGGACTGTAACCTGGCTCACTGAAACCGGATACGATGTCGCAACCCTGCGGCGTCAGCTGGGGATTGACGGTGTACCCGCTCAAATTTCTCAAAGCCTTATCGATCAACTCAACCAGTTAGCGAAAGACGCGAACGAATCGAAACTGCGGATCGAGCTGTTGAAATTTCCCCTGTTCGACGATTGGGGCGAACCCATCCACTGGATAGTGGAGGTACTTGCTCCGCTGATTTCTGGCTACAGACTCGTCATCGCACCCGCTGTAGCACTTGCTGAAAACCTGCCTGCGGCGTTCAAGACAATCATCCAGACGCAACTGGCTCCTGTTGAGCTGAGCGAGGCCGTTAAAACCGACCTGTCGGCGCGCTTTCTGGAAGTCATTCTCAAGGCCTACCTTGCTCAACACCGTTTGATGGAGGACTTGCTGCAAACCCGCGCGGAGCTGCCTCAGGATCGTTGCGAAACGGTGATGCGCTGGGCGGGAAGCAGCGCCGACCATTTTCTTGGCGAGCTTCTGGCGGCTACTTCCGGCGCACCTTTGAGCTTGCCTCTGACTGAAGCAGGCATGGCTGTGATCGACAGCCTGATGAACTTGATGCGCCATGCCGAGGTGAGTCTGCAGCTAGGCTTGAGCGCTCAGGCATTGCGCACCTTTCTGGCCGTGCCACGATGGCTGCGTTCCGGGATGCCGGCACCCTTGAAATTATCACTGGAAACCTTCTACCTATTGGACCGCTATCGTGTCTGGCGGGACAGCAGCGGGCATCCTGAGCCGATCCTGCTCGATTACCTGAGGTTGGCCAACAGCGCTGAATCGGTCGACGCGGATGAACACGCTCAACGCTGCGCCAGCGCCCTGGCTCCGCTCTCGGGATGGAATGCGTCTGAACTATTGATCGCCAGTGCCTTCTTGAGCGAACACGGAGGGATTGCCGTCTCCATGCACGAAGTCGACTGGGTCATTCGCATACGCGCGGTAGGCATGCTCACCGGCCTTGGAGCAGAACAGACTCTGAAGACCACAGCCCTTGCACCCTCCAGCGCAACCGAACACTGGAAAGCCGTCGGCGAAGCCGTCATGGCGGCCGCTCGACGCTGAAGCCAGGGATTGACCTCAACTACCAAGATGGCCACCTACATGTCCAAGTCCATTGAAAGTCAGCTGCATGAGTCTTTTCGGGATGCCTTGATAGCCTATTACCTGGGCGAGGTTGTTCCTCACTCGCCTCTGCTCGGGTCCCTGGGGCTGGATCGGCGCTTGAAGACCGCCAATGACCTTTATGAGTTTTTCCTGATCGATAATCAGGTCACCCACCAGGTCGACACCAGCTACGTGGCTTCAGCGATCAGCAGTATCCAGCAATTCATCAATGGTGCCTTGATGGGCATGGAGCCTGGCTACGAACTTCTTCAACCGACAGAAGCGCGTTTCCTCGAGTGGCGCGATCGTAACAGCCAATATCCGATCTGGGCCGCCAATATGCAGTTGGCGCTTTACCCTGAAACCTTCATCTCCCCCGCCCTGCGCTTGAAAAAGTCGGGTTACTTCGGAAAACTTGAAAACGACATCAACCAGAACAAGATCAGCATCGACACGACGCAGGACGCCGTCAAATCCTACCTGGCCAGCTTCGAAGAAGTTGCAAACCTGACCGTGATCAACGGCTATATCGACAGTGAGCGTTTCGCTGAGGGCAAATATTACTTTATCGGCAAATCTCGCGCCGAGAATATCTACTACTGGCGCACGGTAGATATGAATGAGCGGGCTTACAAGGAAGGTACCGAAGGCCCGAAGTATGATAACCCGACGCCGGGAGCCTGGTCGGACTGGAAGCGGGCGGAAATCGGGGTCAATGCCAATACGCTGGAGCGAACCATCCGACCGGTATTTTTCAATAACCGGTTATTTTTGACCTGGGTAGATCGTATCCATGTTGCCGATGAGATCGAATGCACATTGCCTGCCGGCACTATCAATCCGGGTGCCGGCGAGATCCCCATTATCCCTGCCAAGCCTCCGACGACAACAGCCGCTCCGAAGATTCAATTGCTGTTTAATATCTCGTACAAAAAATATGACGACTCGTGGAGCGCCCCTCTCATATACATGGATGTCACGACACTCAACAGCTTCACGCGAGCAGGCAAGACCGTGGACCTGGAAAAAGATTTAAGTACCGTTGCCGTCTTCGATATCTCTGCTTCGCCCGAGTCTCTCTTTATCGCAATGTACGCCGGGGAAACCCTTGTCGGCGGGGACACCGACGGCTCCACTTCAGACTATGCGTTTCTTGAAACCGCCTTTGTCGACAAGAGTTTTAATACAACCAGAGCTTTCCCAAAGGCTGGATTTGTTTACGAAAACTTTGATCCGGATGCTCCCGAGCCGGAGGAGGCCCGGATTCGCAAGACTTGCTGGGCGCTGGCCTTGATGAACAAGGCGAATTTTCAGTTCACCTGGTACGTACGCATTGGATTCAAGACCATCAGGACAAGCGCTCCAAAGCCGGACGATCAGTGGTGGAATTATGAAGGGCTGCAACGCACAGTGTCGAACATGGAACATGGTCCTCTTCCGCTGATCGATCACGTCAATGCAAAGCTGAAATTCTCGACCACCATAACGTCCGACATCAAGAACACGAGCAACGCCGTCTCTCTTTTATTCTTCAACTCCCCGTCAGACCAATGCCGGCTAGTACTCAGAATCACACCTATCGATGACTTATACTGCAGACTTGAGACCGGATCGATACTCACAATTTACTCACCCATTACAGTGACGAACGCCAAAATATATATAGGCCTATACCCTTATGGAACCATTTATCCCGACCTTCTGAATTTTATCATGGATCCTGATGGCCAAAATTACGTCATTACACATCGCCCCGATCAACAGCAAAGCTTAAGTCTCGCGGGAGGTATGATCACAACCCCGGCAGCAGACATTCTGCTGGGCCTCACCCTACTTGACCCGAGTCATATAAAATTTGGAGTTATCAGCTTTGTTACAGATCAATCGGTGTCTCGCGATTTTTCCGTAACTATTGAGCCATTGGATGATGAACAACAGACATTCAACCAAGAATTCAAAATCCCCTACCGGATGGACGCTCCTCACGCCGACAGCCAGATCAAGATCGGTTACAGTACACCCCAGGATTCCATGACAGCACCCAGCGTTTATACCTGTGAGATCCCTTTCGACAAGTCGACTCTTCTGCCGCGGGTAGAACATGTAACGTTCATCCCGAATCAAAAAAACTTCTTTATCATCCATGGTGTGGGTGTGGATCTCAAATCATCGGGCGCCAACCTTGGGGACGCCATGAAATCCACCGAGATTGAACTGACCTGGGAATCCGAAGGTGGCATTGACCCTATTGCCCCCAGGATCAGCAGACGCTCGGACCCGGTCCTGGGAATCGCCGAATACATCGATTTTTCCGGTTCCACGATACGATTCAGTGACGGATCGACCACCGACAAACGCAATCCGATCCGCATGAATACATTGTTCGCTCGCGAGCTGATCAACAAGGCCAATGTCGGGCTCGAAGCCTTATTGTCCTGGGAGACCCAGCACCTGCAGGAACCCGCCATCGGCGATGAAACGACACCCGGCAAGATGGACTTCAAAGGTGCCAATGGCTTGTACTTCTGGGAGCTGTTCCTGCATTTGCCGTTCATGACGTCTCATCGGCTGAATCTGGAACAACGCTTCAAAGACGCGGAATCCTGGCTGGCCTTCGTCTTCGACCCAACGCGCAAGGCCAAGGACAATGCGCCTGCCTACTGGAATGTACGGCCGTTGACTGAGTTACCGGACCCTGACTACTTCATGCGCGCCCCCATCGACCCGGACGGCATCGCCGCCAGTGACCCGGTCCGTTATCAAAAGGCCGTGTACTTCCATTACATCAAGAATCTGATCGACCGTGGTGACATGGCTTTCCGGCAACTGACTCCCGATAGCCTTGGCGAAGCCAAATTATGGTACGTACGGATTCTGGACCTGCTCGGACCGCGACCCGATACCGTGATCACTGGCCGATGGACGCCGATCAAGCTGGGGGACCTGGCGAACGCGAATAACCCCGGCCTGCGAGCGTTCGAAACGCATTTGATCGAGCAGGAACAACGGATCCGTGCCAGCGCGGCGACCGATGACGGCCAGACGTTCGCCCGTTTCCGTCAACCCGTATTACGTTTGAGTACTTTCGGCAGTGACCCGACATTGCTCGAAGAGGACAATCCGCACTTCATCGTTCCCATGAATGCAGAATTGACCAGGTATTGGGATCTGGTCGAGTCGCGGCTTTACAACCTGCGCCATAACCTGACACTGGATGGCAAGCCGTTATTGCTGCCACTTTTCGCGGCACCGCTCGATCCACGCGCTGTGCTCGCAGCCTACGCCAACGGTGCAACCGAAGGCGGTGCGAGAGCACTGCTGGCTCAGGAAACGCCTCACTATCGCTATGCCGTGATGTTCAACCGGGCAAGCGCTGCCGTGGATAACCTCATGCAGTTTGGCAGCATTCTGCTGTCGGTCATCGAACGGCGGGAACAGGGGCAGCTTATGGAGCTGCAACAGCAGCAGGTCTGGGAATTTGCGCAGTACGCCATTGATCTGCAACTGGAAGCCCAGACAGTCGAAATCGAGGCGCGAAAGGCGCTGCAAGCCAGTCAGGCAATTGCCGATGCCCGTGCGAGCTTTTACGGGAAGCTGGCGGATGAGAATGTCAGCACCATCGAGATCCTTGCGGCATCCGCTTATCTGCGTAGCCGGGTTGCAAGCGGTATTGCTGCTACCGCAAGTGCCGTTGCGGCAGGTCTTAAAACAGTTCCCAACCATGCCGGATTTCATGCCGGCGTAACCGGTGGCATGGCCGTCGGTGCGGCGGGCGGCGGTGCCGTGGGTGGTTTTCGCCTTGAGGGCGTTCCTGAGATCGTTGCCATTGGCGCGCACGCCGTCGCAACTTTCAACGACAGCATCGGCAACGCTCTGGAACGCTCTGAAATTTACCGCCGTCGTTTGCAAGAGTGGGAAAACGCCCGGGACCAGGCCTTGCTAGAGTCGGAGCACATCGCAGCGCAACTCGCGGTCCACGACGCGCAGACCCGCATCACCGAACTGCAACTGCGCCAGGCCCAGGAAGCAAAAAAACAGGCCGAAGTCGTTTACGCATTTCTCAACAAGCGCTTCACTAACAGCCAGCTGTATCAATGGCTCAATGGCCAGTTCTCGACTTTCTACTATCAGGCCTATGACGCAACCTTCTCGCTGTGCCTGGCCGCACAAGCCTGCTGGCAGTACGAAATTGCCGATTATTCGACAAGCTTTATCAGGCCCGCCGCCTGGAAAGATGCCTGGCGCGGCCTGACCGCGGGCGAATCACTCAAGCTCGACCTGCTGCGTATGGATGCCGCTTATCTTGCGCGTCACGACCGCAAGCTGGAGATCGTCAAGACGGTTTCGGTCAAGCAGCTACTTGCGTCCAGCGATGAGAGCCACAGCATCAATATGGGCTGGGATGCAACAGCCGCCCGGCTGGCGGAAGAAGGCATCGCCGAATTCGAAATAACCAGAGCCATACTCGACGGCGACTATCCAGGCCACTACCTGCGGCGTATCAAACGCATCAGTGTTTCGTTGCCGATCACCGTCGGTCCTTACCAGGATATCCGCGCGACCCTGACGCAGACCTACAGCGCCGTACAGATGAACAGTCCGCAAGGGCCGCTCAAGGAAAACATGCGCGCCAGCCAACAGATCGCCGTTTCGACGGGTGTCGACGACGATGGCCTGTTCGTTTTCAACTTCGATGACGAGCGATACCTGCCCTTCGAAGGCACCGGGGCGATTTCCCGCTGGGCCTTGCAGTTCAGTGCCGGTCAGGAGGAGGTGATTGCCTCGATCACCGACATCATTGTTCACATGCGCTATACCGCGAAAAGCTGACGGGAAACCTGAGCCATGGACACTCCTGCACCATCGCAACAGACATCCCGGCCCGCCGTTGCCACGCCGTCACTGCCCAAGGGTGGCGGAGCCATCCAGAGTCTCGGCAAGGGCTGGGGTGCGGTCGGCAGCAGCGGTATGGCCTCACTACAAATTGCCCTGCCCCTCAGCCCCGGTAGAGGCCATGACCCCGCGCTGTCTCTCGACTACCAGAGCACCGCTGGCAATGGCTTGTTCGGTATCGGCTGGACCCTGAACATCGGTTGCGTGGCCCGACGTGCCAGCAAAGGGGTCCCGACCTATACGGACGATGACGTGATGCTCGGCCCCAACGGTGAAGTCTGGTTGCCCGAGCGGGATGCGGACGGTGACATCCCGTTCGTCCACGTCAGCAGCTACAACGGTCATGATCTGGGCATGACTTATCAGGTGATCCGCTATTTCGCCAGAATCGAAGGCGCGTTCAACCGGATCGAACACTGGCGTGTCGATCCGGACGATCCGGGTTTCTGGCTGATTCACGACGCCGGCGGCAACTTGTACATCTACGGCAAGCGAGCAGCGTCACGCAGCACTGATCCTGCCGACTCCCATCGCGTGGCCGAGTGGCTGCTGGAAGAAAGCATGAGTGCCACTGGCGAACACATCCTTTACGAATACAAGGCCGAGGATGAAGCCGGCCTGCCGGAGGATCACCCGCGGGACTTCATCGCCCAGTGCTATCTGTGGCGGGTCCGCTATGGCAATGCCCTGCCCCACCCGGTGCTTTACCTTTGGGACGAGGAGTCCCTGGACGACCTGCACTGGCACTTCGACCTGCTGTTCGACTACGGCGAGCGCAGCACCGATCACAGGACCAGACCCGGCTATTCGGAGCAGACCGAATGGCCGGTACGCAGCGACCCGCATTCCAGCTTCGCGTACGGCTTCGAGTTGGGCAATCTGCGCCTGTGCAGACAAGTTCTGATGTTCCACCATTTTCCGGACGAGCTGGGCGAGGCGCCGTTGCTTGTGCAGCGCCTGTTGCTGGAATACCGGCAGACCGTGCTCAAATACAACCTGCTGGCCGCCGCACACCTGCAGGCCTGGGATGGAACAGTGGTGAGGCAGCTTCAGTTACATCCGGTGCTGCAATTTACCTGGAGCGAATTCGATAGCAGAAACCCCATATTTTCACGGCTGGAATCGATGCCCGGGCTCAACGACGGCCAGCGCTATCAGATGATCGACCTGTACGGCGATGGTATGCCTGGCGTGCTGTATCAAGAGGACAAAGGCTGGCGTTATCGCGAGCCCATACGCGCAGTTTCCGGTAGTGCCGATGCCGTGGCCTATGGCCGCGCTCAGGAATTGCCGATGCTTCCGACGATCGACTCGAGCGCGCCGGTGCGCCAGGCGCTCGCCGATCTCACCGGTGACGGGCGCCTGGAATGGATTGTCGCCCAGCCCGGCATGGCCGGTTTCTTCACTCTCAACCCTGACCGTAGCTGGTCTGGCTTCGCCACCTTTGCGGCCTTCCCAGCGGAGTTCTTCCACCCGCAAGGGCAGATGGCCGACCTTGTGGGCGACGGACTTTCCGATCTGGCATTGATCGGACCACGCAGCGTTCGCCTGTATGCCAGTCGCCGGGCGGCGGGTTTCGCCGCGCCGACAGAGGTGGGACACGACGATGATCGCTTGCCGTTACTCAGCGACAGCCCCAACGAACTGGTGGCCTTTACCGATCTGCTGGGAACCGGGCAGCAGCATTTGATCCGCATCCGGCATAACGAGGTCCGGTTCTGGCCGAACCTGGGACGCGGGCGTTTTGGCAAGGGGCAACTGTTCGCCCACCTGCCTTTCAGCTATGAGGAATTCGATTCTGGCCGGATCCGATTGGCTGACCTGGATGGCTCGGGCGCCAGTGATCTGCTTTACCTTGAGCCGGCCGGCATACGGATCTTTATGAACGAAGGCGGCAACGCTTTTGCGGCCCCATTCGGGCAATCCTGGCCTTCGGGTATGCGCTATGACCGCTTCTGCCAGGTCAGCGCAGCGGACCTTCAAGGGCTGGGGTTTTCAAGCCTGATCATCACTGAGCCGCATATGGAGCCTCGTCACTGGACCTTGCACTACGCGGCCAACCGAGGGGGGACCCTGCATAAGCCCTATCTGCTCAAAGCCACGGACAACAATATGGGCGCAACGGGCGAAGTAACTTATCGCAGCTCGGCCCAGGAATGGCTGGACGAGAAACAGACGCTGCAAAATGCAGGGCAGGCGGCCGTCTCGTATCTGCCCTTTCCGGTTCATGTGGTAGTCAGGCAGACCCAGAAGGACACGGTGACCGGCAATAAGCTCACTCAACTGTACCAATATCGACAAGGGTTTTATGACCCCGTAGAGAGGGAATTCCGCGGCTTCGGGCTGGTCATGCAGACCGATACGGAAATACCGCCTGATCAGCAGGACGGCTTTACCGCTCCGGTGCTGGTCAAGAGCTGGTTTCATACCGGACAAAGCACGCAGCAGGCTGGCGGCGAATACGATACCGGCGACCCTCAGGCTATCCCTCTGGGCAAGCACCTCCTGTCGGTATACGACCCGGACGCTCAGATCGAGCAACTGCTCACTGAACCCGACGAACCTACCTGCAGGGAAATGACCCGCGCGCTCAGTGGTTTGCCATTGCGCGTCGAAGTCTTTGGCCTTGGCGACACGCCACAGTTGTATTCGGTACAAGCGCATCGATACCTGGTGCGCCAGCTCAAGCCGCTCGGTCCGCATCAGCCCTATGCCTTGATGCTGCCACTTACGCTGGAGTCCATAACCTACCAATACGAAGCCGAGCAGCTCGACGACCCTATGTGCCAGCACAGCCTGAGCCTGACGTGGGACCGCTACGGCACTCAGACCCATGGCGTGACGGTTCATTATGCTCGGCGCAAGAAGCCCCAGGACGCGCCGCCTTTCGAAGATATCTACCAGCGGCAATGGTGGCAGGCGTCCCATGACGAAGCCCAGCAGAATGGCTACCTGAACGAGTCACGCAACGAAGTCATTCATCTGGACAGCCCGCAAAGCTGGCGCCTGGGGCTGCCCTGGCGGGCACGCACCGATGCCATGGTGGTTCCGGCAAGCGCCATGACGCCACAGCAGATCAGCTATGAGACGTTCAGGGATCCGCAAAGCGTTTTCGCTGCCTTGCCTCGCACGCTTACCGGCCTGTCGGTACAACGCTACATCGATTGCGGCGATGGAGAGGCGAACTTTCAAGCGCTGGCCGATGCCGTTGAAAGCGCTGAACTCGACCAACAGGCGCTCAGCGCCTATGAGCGAGTCATGACCGTCGATGAACTGGCTGCCCGCCTGACTGAATTGCGCTATCAGCAAATGCCGGCCTTCCTGCCCAACGAAGATCTGGTGCTCTGGTCAGTCAAGCGTAATTTCGCCACTTATGCAGGTCCCGAAGCCTTCTACCGCATCATCGCCTTCAGGCCAACGCGCAGTCACGGCTGGACCAGCGTCGAATACGACCCCTATGGCTTGTTTGTCACCAAAATCACCGATCCGGCAGGCTGCGTCACCACAGCCACGTACAACTATCGTGCGTTGCAGGTCTTTCGAATCGTCGATCCCAACCGCAACACCCAGGAAGCCGATTACGACGCGTTCGGGCGGTTATGGGCGACCAGCTTCTACGGTACCGAACTGGGCCAGGAAGTGGGTTTCGAACCACTGAAGCGTGAAACGCACTACTGGGGAGGCAGTCACGAAGCCGTGACGGCACCCGAGCGGGCATTGCGTGATGCTGCCGCCGTTTACTACTACGACAGCCCCGGCACTTACGGCCCCCCCGTCCCTCTTCCTTTTGCAAATGCAACTCTTCAGGCGGACCGGTACCCGGGCGATCCGGCCAGACAAATTCGCATCAGCCTGGTGTCGGTGGACGGCTTCGGGCGTCCGTTACAAACCCGTCAACTGGTAGAAGACGGCGAGGCTTATGCAGTCGACCAGTACGGCGTCCTGATTCTCGAGGACGGCCAACCGAAAATCGTTCAGGCCTCACCACGCTGGCGAGTCAGCGAACGGGTCGAGTACAACAACAAGGGGCTCGCCGTGCGGGTATATCGCCCTTACTTCGCAGACAGCCATCTGTATGTGAAGGATGAATCCTTGCGCGAGCACGGCCATTTTGATCGTCAGTATTACGACCCTCTCGGGCGACCGACGATCACGCTTACAGCCAAAGGCTGGATGCGGCGCCAGACCTATCGGACCTGGTACACCATCAGCGAGGATGAGAACGATACGGCTGAAGAAGTGCTCGCATTGCGAGCCTCAGGTGAGCCGGGATGAACGGCGCACTCCACGCCCACACACCAACCATCAAGGTAGTCGATGGGCGGGGCCTGACAGTGCGCGAAATGGCCTGGCGCAAGACCGGGGAATTGGAACCAGCCGTTGAGCTGACCACCCGCCGGACGTATGACGTACAAGGCCGGCTTGTCTCAATGCTGGACCCACGCTTGAGCGCGTTGGCTGAGCAGGGCCAGCCAGTAACGCCCAACCTGGTGCACTGTTACAACCTGGCGGGCACCCCGCTCTTGAGCCAAAGCGTCGACGCGGGATGGGGGCTGAGTTTGCAAGCTGAGGCGGGCCATGTCGTGCAAAGCTGGGATACGCGCGGCAGCACCTGGCGGACGCGCTATGACGAATGCCTTCGTCCAGTGGCGGTCCTGGAGATCGACGCCTCCAACGATGCCCGGACGATCAGTCGTATGGTCTACGCCGACGGCGGTGCAGTCTCGGCCGAACATAATCGGTGCGGCCGGCTGGTACGGCTGGACGATACCGCAGGTAGCTTGCACTTTACCGACTACGGCGTGCAGGGCCACGTACTCGATCAGTCCAGGCAGTTTCTCATCGATCAGGGCTTGCCTGACTGGACGGAAAACACTGATTACCTTGACCTGGTGGAAGCGGAAGCGTTCGCCACTCGATGGCAATACAACGTTCTTTCAGAGCCTGTTCTCCAAACGGACGCCAGGGACAATGCACACCGTTTCAGTTACTCGACCGCGGGCGAACTGAACGGCGTTTATTTGCGCTTGAACGCCAAAAACGAAACGACGCTCACGCAGAGCATTCTCTACAACGCATTCGGCCAGATCGAAGAGCAAACCTCAGGCAACGGCGTGATCAGCCGGGCTGTCTATGACCCCGCCAGCGGCCTGCTGCAGAGCATAACCGCTGGGCGTGCCGGGCATGAAATTCTGCAATCGCTGCACTACGGCTACGACCCGGTCGGCAATATCCTGCACATCGAAGACACCGCCCAGCCGGTGCGTTTTTTCGCCAACCAGCGCGTTGAACCGGTCAGCCGTTATAGCTACGACACGCTGTATCAGCTGATCGAGGCCACCGGTCGTGAGGTCAATACCGGCGCCAGCCATGGCCCTGCCCTGCCCGCTCTGCAGAACCTGCCACCTGATCCAAATCGGGTCAGTCATTACACCCAGACTTACAACTACGACACTGGCGGCAATCTGTTGCAGATGCGCCATGTCGGCGCGCACTCCTTCACCCGAACCCTGCGCGTTGCCCCCGACAGCAATCGCAGCCTTCCCGAAGGCGAGGTGGAGGTGGAGGTGGAGGTGGACTTCGACGAAGCCTTCGATGCCAACGGCAACCTGCTGCACCTGGTACGCGGCCAGACGCTGGACTGGGACCCGCGCAACCAGCTACGGCAGATTACGACCGTAACGCGCGACGACAGCGCCAGCGACTGTGAGCGCTATGTGTATGACGGCCAGGGGCAGCGCTGCCGCAAGATCAACAGCGCGCAGACTTCCAGCCGTACCTTGAACAACGAGGTCCGCTACCTACCGGGGCTGGAAATCCGCACCACCGCCAACGGGGAAATCCTGCACGTCATCACCGCCCACAACGCGCGAGTACTGCATTGGCAGGCAGGCTTGCCGAGCGGCATCGAGAACGATCAAATCCGCTACAGCCTGAACGATCAATTGGGATCGAGCACGCTGGAGCTGAACCAGCTTGGCGGGCTGATCAGCCAGGAAAGCTACTACCCGTTCGGCGGCACCGCCTGGTGGGCGGCGCGCAGCACGGCGGACGCGAAATACAAAACAATCCGCTATTCAGGCAAGGAGCGCGATGCCAGCGGGTTGTATTACTACGGCTTCAGGTATTACGCGCCGTGGTTGCAGCGGTGGATCAACCCGGATCCGGCAGGGGACGTGGACGGATTGAATCTGTTCAAAGCGCTGGACAACAATCCTGTAGGCAGGATCGACTTAAAAGGAAATAAACCCGTCCCAGCGACAGCACATTTCTTCTGGGACGGCAGCGATATCCCAGAGCCACATCTTCAGAACATACTAATATTTAAAGAGTTGAATCCAGAGTATGCGATTAATATCTGGACACGAAAACCTGGCCAAATACTTAGGACCCTTGGCAGATTAGAGGACAGCAATGATCCTGGCAAAAGAGCAATGGCCATGAGTCACGGAAAGTCCCTGACAATCCGCACCCCGAGTGAACTATTTGAAAATCTTTCATCTGACTATTCCAATGCCTTTGCTTTGGAAGCAATTTTCAATCGAGAAAGCTCCGGCCCTTTCAAAAACATCGCAGCTGCCAGTGATATTCTTAGACTAGCTGCCATTTATACCGAAGGCGGTTTATACATGGACACGGACGTAGCAATTGGTAGACCGCTTGGTACTCTGGAAGCGCCGCACGGCTTCCTCGCGCATATCGAGCGAGGGGCTTTTTCAAACGCAGTAATTGCCGGCATACCAAAAGCTAAACTTACCCGGGAGCTTTTAGACAACATCGTAGAACACTACACAACCAGTACTTACATGCGTTTTGATAATGAAAATGTAGGCTGGAGTCGCAAGAGGCATGCCGAGCTCGGGCTATATAGCCGCTTTAAGCTTACAATGAATATGACGGGCCCCTCCATGCTGCAAAGCCACCTTCGTTCCGTGAAAAACAAAGATCCTTATTCTTTATCCTTCATCCCGTTTTACCATCGGACAGAAACAACCTCAGAATTCTCGGTTACTAGCCCCCGAACCGCTACGCAAATCTTTATGAGGGGATATGCCGCAGGGCTGAATGGTGAAGGCAAGTGGGCAAAGGTAAGACCTGGAAGAAGAGCTTCAACTACTTGACAGAAAAATTATTAAAGGTCGCAACAGGACAGTACAAATGAACGTCGAGCTGCATGCCCATACACCCCTGCTGATCGCAGTAGATTCTCGAGGGCTGAAAGTACGCAGCATCGCGTTTTACCGTGCAGGGCACTATCAACCGGCCGATGAGCGTGTTGTCGATCAAACCTACGATGGGGCAGGTCGCCTTGTCAGCCAGTGCGATCCACGTCTTTCGCACCCAAACCTCACCACAACTTACAGCCTCAGCGGCCAGCCCTTGCTTATTGACAGTGTCGATTCCGGCTGGCGGCTGGGGTTATTGGGCGAAGCTGGGCAGGTCGTCGAGGGATGGGACACCCGAGGCATCCACCGCCAGGTCGAGTACGACACTCATCTGCGGCCTATAGGCATCCACGAGCAAGGGCTGGTCTGCGAGCGCCTGACCTACGGCGGCCTTGGCGATTTCGAACGTAACCGGTGCAATCGGCCGATCCGTCACGATGACCCTGCCGGTAGCCAATATCTATCGGAGTACGGTGTGCTTGGCTCGGTCCTGATCCAGGCCCGGCGCTTTTTATTGGCCGCAGAGACACCGGACTGGCCGCCGGCGGAAGCCAAGCGCGATGTGCTGCTCGAAAACTTCCAGCTGGAGACACACCGGACTTTCAACGCCTTGGGCGAAACCATCCGACAAACCGACGCCCTCGGCAGTGTGCAGCACTTTACGCACACCCCGACCGGCCAACAGAAAACCATCCAACTGACAATGCCCGGCGCCGGCTACGCCCAGCCCCTGGTCAGCGAGATCCGCTATAACGCATTCGATCAGGTGGAGCAGGAGACGGCCGGCAATGGCGTCGTCATTCGCTCGCGATACGACCCGCAGGACGGCCGGCTGATGGAACGCAACGCCGGTCTGGATGGCAAAGCAGCGCTGCTGCATCTCACCTATGGCTACGACCCGGTTGGCAATATCCTGCACATCGAAGACACCGCCCAGCCGGTACGCTTTTTCTCCAACCAGCGCGTCGAACCGGTCAGCCGTTATAGCTACGACACGCTGTATCAGCTGATCGAGGCCACCGGTCGTGAGGTCAATACCGGCGCCAGCCATGGCCCTGCCCTGCCCGCTCTGCAGAACCTGCCACCCGATGCGAACCGGGTCGGCAACTACACCCAACATTACGACTACGACACTGGCGGCAACCTGTTGCAGATGCGCCATGTCGGCGCGCACTCCTTCACCCGAACCCTGCGCGTTGCCCCCGACAGCAATCGCAGCCTGCCCGAAGGCGAGGTGGAGGTGGACTTCGACGAAGCCTTCGATGCCAACGGCAACCTGCTGCACCTGGTACGCGGCCAGACGCTGGACTGGGACCCGCGCAACCAGCTCCGGCAGATCACGACCGTAACGCGCGACGACAGCGCCAGCGACTGCGAGCGGTATGTGTATGACGGCCAGGGCCAGCGCTGCCGCAAGATCAACAGCGCGCAGACTTCCAGCCGTACCTTGAACAACGAGGTCCGCTACCTACCGGGGCTGGAAATCCGCACCACCGCCGACGGGGAAATCCTGCACGTCATCACCGCCCACAATGCGCGAGTCCTGCATTGGCAGGCAGGCTTGCCGAGCGGCATCGAGAACGATCAAATCCGCTACAGCCTGAACGATCAATTGGGATCGAGCACGCTGGAGCTGGACCAGCTTGGCGGGCTGATCAGCCAGGAAAGCTACTACCCGTTCGGCGGCACCGCCTGGTGGGCGGCGCGCAGCACGGCGGACGCGAAATACAAAACAATCAGGTATTCAGGCAAGGAGCGCGATGCCAGCGGGTTGTATTACTACGGCTTCAGGTATTACGCGCCGTGGTTGCAGCGGTGGATCAACCCGGATCCGGCAGGAGACGTGGATGGGTTAAATCTTTACCGGTTTTCCAGGAATTGTCCGATATCATTGATGGACCCATCCGGCGCAAGTCCTTTCAACTTCAACGATGTGCTTGATGAACTTGATAAGAGTGGCGATCCGGTCGAGGCCATCGGACTTGAAAACGTTGCCCGATGGAACCCGGCATTTGGTGGAACCTTGGCTGTAGCCTTGTCAGCCAGCAGAAAAGGGCTGGCGTTTGCGCGCGCAACAATCAACCGAGAAATGTTTTCTTCCACCAACCCCATACATCGCGAGACGCTGCTGCGCCACTTTCGCACCGAGTCTGAAGCTAGCCATGACAATGACATACGTATTCTCGGATTCCTTGGCCAACAGATTGGAAAATTATCCTCATTCCTTCAGAACTGGGACAGCGCCCGGATGGTTGGTGTTGGCGGTGACAGAGAAAGCAGTCAAGTGGCCTGGCAATATACTCACGACCCTGATAAACATCTCTTTTTACGAAATGGCGTTGTACATGAAAGCGCCCACCATACTGCCTGGAATATCATTCACGAATCGTCACATATAGCTCTTGGCACTAGCGATTTTTGGTATATACGCATTCCAGGAGCAACTCCAGCGAAAGCTGAAGGGCTTGCCTCATATAGTGGGCGCATCCAATTTCTGTCCGACTTGCAGCGCCAACAATTCCGACACGCAACCATGATATGGGATGGGCCGGACAAAGAAGATTTTGACAGCGCAGCTTTCAAGAACGACCCTTTTCAGCGCAGTCAGGTAATACTGAAGAACGCTGACTCTATAGCCTTGTTGGTCTCGTCAATCAATGAAAAATTCGCCGGGCCGATGGCGAACATTACGGTACTTAACGAACAACCTTCTATCGTTCCTGCCTTGACTATTCCCTCAGCATGTTTGCGCAGACATGAAAGTCGACGTTTATCGTTATGATCCGATACTTGAATAAATTTATTTAAACCGCACACAAGGACATTGCGGATGAACATGACACTGCATGCCCACACCCCCATAGTGGTGGCCGTAGAGCCGCGCGGTCTGGCCGTGCGCCGCATTGCCCAGTGTCGTGCTGAGCCGAATCAGGCGACTGAAAAGCGCATTACACGTAAGGTCTACGACGTGGCAGGCCGCCTCGTCAGTCAGTGCGATCCGCGTCTGGCGCATCCCAATCTCAGGACGATCTACAACCTTAACGGCCGTTCTCTGTTTACCGACAGCGTCGATGCCGGTTGGCGATTGATCTTGATGGGCGAGGCTGACCAGGTTGCGGCAGCATGGGACGGCCGCGGCATTCAGCGCCAGACCAGGTACGACAATCAGATGAGACCGGTGAGCATCGTCGAACAGGGTCTGGTCAGTGAGCGCCTGGCCTACGGCGGGCCTGACGATTCCGAGCATAATCGGTGCAACCAGCTGATCCGTCATGACGACACCGCCGGCACCCGGTATCTACCGGAGTATGGCTTGCGCGGCTCGCCCCTGACCGAGGCCCGAAGCTTTTTGCTGACCGCAGAGACACCGGACTGGCCGCTGGCCGAAGCCGAACGCGACGCACTGTCAGAAAGCAACCGGCTGGAAACGCAGTGGACCTTCAATGCGCTGGGCGAAACCATCAAGCAAACCGATGCACTGGGCCATTCGCAGTACCTCCGGCACACCGTTGCCGGGCAACTGAAAGCTGTGGAACTCACCTTGACCGCAGCCGCGCAGCCGCAAACGCTGGTCAGCGACATTCACTACAACGCCCTTGATCAGGTCGAAGAGCAAACGTCAGGCAACGGCGTGATCAGCCGGGCTGTCTATGACCCCGCCAGTGGCCTGCTGCAGAGCATGACCGCTGGCCGTGCCGGTCATGAAATTCTGCAATCGCTGCACTACGGCTATGATCCGGTCGGCAATATCCTGCACATCGAAGACACCGCCCAGCCGGTGCGTTTTTTCGCCAACCAGCGCGTCGAGCCGGTCAGCCGCTATACCTACGACACCCTGTATCAGCTGATCGAGGCTACCGGTCGTGAGGTCAATACCGGCGCCAGCCATGGCCCTGCCCTGCCCGCTCTGCAGACCCTGCCACCTGATCCAAATCGAGTCAGCCGTTACACCCAGACTTACGACTATGACACCGGAGGCAATCTATTGCAGATGCGCCATGTCGGCGCGCAATCCTTCACCCGAACCCTGCACGTTGCCGCCGACAGCAATCGCAGCCTGCCCGAGGGCGAGGTGGAAGTAGACTTCGACGAAGCCTTCGATGCCAACGGCAACCTGCTGCATCTGGTACGCGGCCAGACGCTGGACTGGGACCTGCGCAACCAGCTGCGGCAGATTACGACCGTAACGCGCGACGACACCGCCAGCGACAACGAACGCTATGTCTACGACGGTCAAGGTCAGCGCTGCCGCAAAATCACCAGCGCGCAGACCTCCAGCCGTACCTTGAGCAACGAAGTCCGCTATCTACCGGGGCTGGAAATCCGCACCACCGCCGACGGAGAAACCCTGCACGTCATCACCGCCCACAACGCGCGAGTACTGCATTGGCAGGCAGGCTCGCCGAGCGGCATCGAGAACGATCAAATCCGCTACAGTCTGAACGATCATTTGGGATCGAGCACGCTGGAGCTGGACCAGCATGGCGGGCTGATCAGCCAGGAAAGCTATTACCCGTTTGGAGGCACTTCCTGGTGGGCGGCGCGCAGCACGGTGGAAGCGAAATACAAGACAATCCGGTATTCGGGCAAGGAGCGCGATGCCAGCGGGCTGTATTACTACGGCTTCAGGTATTACGCGCCGTGGTTGCAGCGATGGATCAACCCGGATCCGGCAGGAGACGTGGATGGGTTGAATCTTTTTTGTTTTGTAGGGAACAGCCCCGTTACATCATTCGACCTGAATGGCTTCATCACTGAACAGACCGAAAATGGCCAGATCTGGTTTGCGGACGAAGGACTTCAAGCTCGCTTGGAGAAATTACAGCGACAATCGCCAGAGCGCGACCACCTGCTTAAAACCAGGTATATCCATCAACACGAAAACACTTACACGATAGGGTCGCTGTATTATCACGAAGATTACGAATGTGTAGATTATTTTGAGAACAAGTTCATGCGCCATAAGTGGACATTCAAAAAAAATTTCAAGCATGTCCGGGCAGAACCTGTAGTCCATGCGGATGAGGTAGCCGTTGAGCAGTATCTAAGAGTGTCACGCGCGGTAGGTTTTTCCAACGCATTGCCGTCAGTGATAAAACGCAGTCTGGTAATAAATGAAGGCGTCATGGAGGTCGCTCGAAAATATGCGAGCGGCTCACCACAGCTGATGGAAGCCTTTCTGACGAGCACCCAGAACGGTAAAAGCACCCAAAGGCTGCTGAACACTTTCAGATTGCGGCCGATCCGGGTTGAAACCAGGTTCTCGGGGTCTTCGGACCTTGACGTCTATATTCACGTCAAACCACAGGAATTAAGGGTGGCCGAACAGGATACCTTGGTCGATCAACTAGCCAGGCTGGCGGCTCCAGAGGCGGAACAGCCCGCCAGAAACTCAAGGTTTTCCGTAACCCCCGTTGCGACACCTTCAGCGTCAAGGTTCAGAGTTTTGCCAGTCGATGATGACGTGCTGAATAAACCTGATGCACGTCGATCGAGCAAAGGTTCAGGAGCAAACCGGTAGATTCTCGAGCATCGCCAGAAATCAACCCGTGGGATCACGGATCGATTCGGCCCGCGACCTTGAACCGAGCTCTTCAAATCGCGGACCGGAAGTTTACAGGTGGGGAGTCAGCGAGACTCACATTGCGATCAGGGTTGTATTTCAGTCCCCAAAAGCTCCAGAAACGCCGCCAGCCAGGCCGGATGCGCAGGCCATGCGGGAGCGGTGACCAGATTGCCCTCGGTGTGAGCCGCAGTGATTTCGATGTCCATGAAGGTCCCGCCCGCCAGCCGGACCTCCGGTGCGCAGGCCGGGTACGCGCTGCATTCGCGACCTTTGAGAATGCCCGCGGCGGCCAGCAGTTGTGCGCCGTGACAAACTGCGGCGATGGGTTTGTCGGACTTGTCGAACATACGAATCCATTCAAGGATGGTGTCGTTGAGACGCAGATACTCGGGTGCCCGCCCGCCGGGAATCAGCAGCGCGTCGTAGGCTTCGACGTTCACTTTATCGAAGTCGTAATTCACCGCGAAGTGATGCCCGGGTTTTTCGCTGTAGGTCTGGTCGCCCTCAAAATCATGGATCGCCGTGCGGACCGTCTGGCCGGACGTCTTGCCGGGACATACCACGTGCAGCACATGCCCGATCATTTTCAGCGCCTGATACGGCACCATCACTTCGTAGTCTTCGACGTAATCGCCGACCAGCATGAGGATTTTCTTGGCAGCCATCATCATTCTCCTGGTGGTTATCCATCAGAGAACAGATTAGGCCTGGTGCCGGGAATTGTCTCATTGCCGGCGCGCTATCAAGTGGAGGAAGATAAATTTTTGTCGCCTGCCACTCCGCCGTCGCCAGCAAGCTGCCTCCCACGAGCAAGGTAACAGCAGCAAGAATTCCGGGCGGATTCTCAATCCCGCCGAATCAACAGATTGACCACCAATCGATCGACCCAACCCCATACTTGCTGTTTCACCCGCCGCCACAACGGTCGGGCCTTCCAGTCCGCCAGGGTGATTTCGGTACTTTGGGCAAAGTCCTTCTCAAAGCTGGCAACCACATCCCGTGTCAGCGCAGGGTCCAGCGCTTCAAGGTTGGCCTCAAGGTTGAAACGCAGGTTCCAGTGATCGAAGTTGCACGAACCAATGCTCACCCAATCGTCGATCAGCACCATCTTCAGGTGCAGAAAGCACGGCTGGTATTCGAATATCTGCACCCCGGCGCGTAGCAGCCGCGGGTAGTAACGATGTCCGGCGTAGCGCACCGAGGAATGGTCAGTGCGCGGACCTGTGAGCAGCAGGCGCACGTCGACGCCCTGTGCCGCGGCCCGACGCAGCGCGCGGCGGACTTTGAGGGTCGGCAGAAAATAAGGCGTCGCCAGCCAGATGCGCTTGCGCCCGGCGTTCAGCGCCACAACCAGTGACTGCAGAATATCGCGGTGCTGGCGGGAGTCAGCGTAGGCAACCCGCCCCAGCCCGTGACCGGACACCGGCACCTTGGGCAAATGCGCGAGCCCGAAATTTTCCATGGGTCGCCAGGCGGTGCGCTGCGGATTGGCATGGAATTGCCGGTTGAACAGCGCCTGCCAGTCGGTCACCAGCGGCCCGGTGATTTCGACCATGACCTCATGCCATTGACTCACCTCCCGACTTGGCTCCCAGAACTCATCGGTAACGCCAGTGCCGCCCACCACCGCCAGCGCTTTGTCGATCAGCAGCAGCTTGCGGTGGTCGCGATAGAGGTTGCGAATGCCGCGCCGCCAGAAGATCGGGTTATAGAAACGCAAGATCACGCCCGCTTCAGTCAGCTGTCGACGCAGCCCGGCGTCGAATGCCTGGGAACCGAAGCCGTCGAACAGGCACCTTACGATCACGCCGCGCCTTGCCGCATCGACCAGCGCCCGGACGATGGCGTCGGCGCAAGCACCGGCTTCGACCAGATACAGCTCCAGGTCGACTTGCTGCTCGGCGCGGTCGATAGCGGCGATCATGCGCGGAAAGAATGCCGGCCCGTCAATCAGCAGCTGAAAACTGTTGTCCTTGCGCCACGGAAAGATCATCCCGGCCATGTCAGCGCGCCGTGAAGATCAGCACAGCGCCAACCGGCACCGACAGGCTGATCGCCGAAAGCTGCGCCGCACTGCGCAAGGCGCTGAAGGCAGGCACCAGACCGAAGTCCTGAGCGTGAACCACCAACGGCTCAAGCGTCACGACCTGAAAGCGCCGATCATCCAGACGCGTGGCCAGCAGCTGAGCGTTGTAGCTGTGGGTTTTTCCAGCCAACTGCACGCTCAGCGGCAGGCGCAGCTCCAGCTGCGCACCCGGCGCGAGTGCATTGATAGGACGCAGGTCGAGCTGCGCGTTGATGCGCGCGGCGGGGAATTTACGAATCTGGAAGACTTGATCGCGAATACGTTCATCGCGCAGCGGGATACCGGTGCTCACCGACTCCAGTTCGACCTCGACTTCAGCCACGCCCTTGCCATCCACCTTGCCATGCAACACCAGGAAGCGATGCACCTCGGCGATATCGGCATTCTTGGTGGAGGTGAAGGACAAGCGTGACGATTCGTTGTCCAGGTACCAGTTGGCGTGGGCGGGTAGCGCCAGTGCGGCCAGTAGTGCCAGCAGCAGGCGAGGCGTGGTGGGCATGCAAACTCCATCGGTCAAGGTCGGCGCAACCTTATCCGCCTGTCTGACCGCTGGCAATCCGCTACGTTCGTCTCGATGTTACTAACGATGTGACTCAAGGCTTCAATCGACAGCCCTGTCTGGGTCCCAGCCAGGTAGCGGTGCTGCTCCGCCCCAGACCGCTGGCGGTAACGACCTTTTTCAACGCGTCATCGGTCACGGCGCTGGGCAGGTACTGTCTGACGTACCCTCGGCAATACATCTCGGAAAGGTTCATCACGTAACGGCAGGAACAATACTCCTTGGCCGTATAGGCGCTGATGATGCCGGGAAACGCACGCAACGCGACACGATGCTGCCAGGCCAGCACCGCAAGCGTGGCGGATGCCAGCAGCAACAGGCTGATGACGGGCCGACGCCGGATGAAGAACGGGCGGCCGCTCACGGAGTGCGCTCCTGACCGAAAGCCGCGAGCACCTGCCTGAGCAACCGGTTGTGATCGTAGCTGCCGTCGCGATCGTCGGCGTAACGCACCACCACCAGGCGTTCGCCGGGCAGTACATACAAAGCCTGCCCCCAATGTCCCAGCGCGGCGAAGGTGTCAGGCGGTGCGTCCGGCCAGGGCCCGACGGTTCCCGCCGCTGTGCGATTGAGCCACCAGTGGCCGCCGGGCACTTCGCCGCCGGACTGCAGGTTAGCCCCATGAAATGGTGTGAGCACAAAATCCAGCCACGGTCGGGGCAGCATCTGACGCGACTGCCAGCGCCCGCCACGCTGCATCAGCAGACCAATGCGCGCCAGATCCCGCGCGGTCATGTAGACGTAGGACGAGCCGACGAACGTGCCGCTGCCATCAACCTCCCAGACAGCGCTGCGAATGCCCAGCGGATCGAAGAGCGCGGTCCATGGGTAGTCAGGATAGGTCTGCGGCCCGACCATGCTTTTCAGCGGTGCGGCCAGCACGTTGCTGTCACCGCTGGAATAGCGGTACGCAGTGCCCGCCGGGGCAAAGCTCTGGTGCCCGGCGGCGAAGCTGGCCATGTCGTTGCGACCGCGGGTATAGAGCATCGCAACGACCGAGGAGTTGAGCGGCGCGTATTCGTAGTCTTCCTGCCAGTCCAGGCCGGACGCCCAGTGCAGCAGGTCTTTGAGGGTAATCGTCGGATGCGCCTCGAACGGTGGGTAGAACTTCGCAACCGGATCGTCGAGCTGGAAACGGCTTTCCCCGAACGCCACGCCGAGTAGGCTCGCCAGGATGCTTTTGCTGATCGACCAGGTCAGATGCGGTGTCTCTGCGGTAGTCCCTCCGGCATAGCGCTCGTAGATGATTTCACCGTCGTGGATCACCAGCAGCGCATCGGTTCGCACACCGGCACGGGTCGCCTCGTCTCGGGACGGGAAGGCATAGTTTTCCAGCGCCTCCAGCGCGGCTGTCCGAGTAACGGGACGCGATGACCACTGCTCGCCGGGCCATGTCTCCGCCAGAGCGGACTGGGCGCTGATACCCACACAGGAAAACACGCACAGACGCGCGAATCGAAGCAGCATGGCCGGTCCTCGGCAAGGCAATCCGGGCACGGTAGCAAGGGTTCGTGACAGAACGTGGATGGTACGGCGCAGCGGTAATCTGCTGGATGGGAGCTTGCTCGCGACGGCAGCGTTCCAGGCAATGGACCTGCTGCGTATGTACCGGCCTCCTCGCCAGCAAGCTGCCTCCCACATTTTTCGAGGCGTGCTGATCTATTGTAGGAGCGACCTTGGTCGCGAGGATGTTCTGGCCGACACGTATCCTGTGTCAGTACCGGCCTCCTCGCCAGCAAGCTGCCTCCATATTTTTTCGAGGCGTGCTGATCCATTGTAGGAGCGACCTTGGTCGCGAGGATGTTCTGGCCGACACGTATCCTGTGTCAGTACCGGCCTCTTCGCCAGCAAGCTGCCCCCAACGTTCAAGGCGCTCTTGTTGCGGTGGCCCGAACGGCGTCACACAACCATCACCAAACTTTCATGGTCATGACACGGCGTGTCCATAGCCTGCAATTGCAGCAAAGCGCTTGGACCACTCAGTCGACCGGCCGGCCCGCAACGCTGGCACAGGAGAGTTTGCATGACCCAGATCGCCCGCATTCGTGACAACACTTCGGAACGTCGTCTTCAGGCCGAACGGCTGGTCGGGCCGAGTGCTTTACAGGAAGCGCAGGCCTTGCGCTTCAGTGTGTTCAGCGCAGAGTTCAACGCTCGTTTGAACGGCGCCGAGCTGGGCCTGGACATGGACGATTACGATGTTCACTGCTCGCACATCGGCGTGCGTGACCTGAGCACCGGGCGGCTGGTGGCGACGACTCGCCTGCTGGACCACAAGGCGGCCAGCACGCTGGGCCGATTCTACAGCGAAGAAGAGTTCAGCCTGCACGGCCTGGCCCATCTGCAAGGCCCGATTCTGGAACTGGGTCGCACCTGCGTCGACCCGGCCTACCGCAACGGCGGGACCATCGCCGTATTGTGGAGTGAGCTGGCCGAAGTGCTCAACGAAGGCGCTTACAGCTACCTGATGGGCTGCGCGAGCATCCCGATGCAGGACGGCGGCGTTCAGGCGCATGCGATCATGCAGCGTTTGCGCGACCGTTATCTGTGCACTGAACACCTGCGCGCCGAGCCCAAAAACCCGCTGCCGCAGCTGGACATCCCGGGCAACGTGATCTGCGAAATGCCGCCGCTGCTCAAGGCCTACATGCGCCTGGGGGCAAAGATCTGCGGCGAGCCCTGCTGGGACGAAGATTTCCAGGTGGCCGACGTGTTCATCCTGCTCAAGCGTGACGACCTGTGTCCGCGCTATGCCCGTCACTTCAAGGCTGCGGTGTGATGAGCCGGCTGCGCGGCTATGTCCGCGTGGTACGCGTGCTGTTGGTGGTGGCGTTGGGACTGATCATCGCCGGTGCGTTCGCTGTGCTGGAACGGACCCGGATTGGCGGTTCCATGCAACGTCGCCAGCGCTGGAGCCGCTGGTTCATGGCTCGTCTGAGCAACGCCCTGCCCTTCCGCGTCACAGTCAGCGGTAAGCTGCCGACCCGACCGATGCTTTGGGTCGCCAACCATGTATCCTGGACCGACATCGCTCTGCTCGGCATGCTTGCGCCGCTCTCGTTTCTGTCCAAGGCCGAGGTCCGCACCTGGCCGGTGGCCGGCTGGCTGGCGCTCAAGGCCGGCACGCTGTTCATTCGCCGTGGCTCGGGCGACAGCCGATTGCTGCAGAAGCAAATGAGTAGCCATCTGCAGCAAGGCAACGCGTTGATGATTTTTCCGGAGGGCACCACCACCGACGGACGAAGCCTGCGCACCTTCCACGGTCGCCTGTTATCAAGCGCCATCGACGCCCAGGTCGAGATTCAGCCCGTGGCCATCGCCTATTCCCGTAACGGAAAGCCTGACCCAATCGCGCCGTTCATTGGCGATGACGACCTGCTTTCGCACCTGCGTCGCCTGTTCGCCAATGAACAGAGTGACGTGCATATTCACCTGCTCGAACCGATCCAGACGGCTGATCAGGAGCGCGCCGCCCTGGCGTTCCAGGCTCAGCAGGCGATTCGCACCGCGCTGTTCGGCGTCGAAGCTCAGCCGAATGAAGGTGTGTCCCGCCCGGCCAAGGCGGCCTGAGCGTACGCCCGCAGCACCGGATAGAACTCGTCGAAATCGGCACTCAGCGGTTGGTAGAGAGCGCGCAGTTGCTGCATGCCACCCGCCAGCCTTTCCGGCCGAGACAGGCGCCGTGAGATACCGGCCAGCACTTGCTCCAGCACCTCGAAATCCCGGTAAGAACCCAGCCAGTCCTGCGCCGCCATCCGCGGCGCCACGTATGCCAGCCGTTCGGGCAACTCCGGCTCGGCGAGCAGCACGTCGTAGACCCTGCGAGTGAACGCGTCCAGCGGCACGTCCGCGTGCAGATGCCAATCCCGCGCCAGGCAATGGTCAAAGAAAACGTCCAGCATGATCCCGGCATAGCGCCGCTGCTCGCTCGGGAAACGAGCCAGAGCGCGCAAGATCAGTGGGTGGCTGTCGGTAAAGGAATCAATGCTGCGATGCAGACGGATGGAGGCTTCCAGCTCGGCCGGAAACCGGCCGGGCAGCAGGCCTTTGACGAAGTCGCCATACAGGCTGCCCAGCAATTGTGCGGGCCGCTGGCCGCCAAGATGAAGGTGCGCGAGATAGTTCATGGACCAGAGCCTACGCCGATTTGGCGCGGCGGGCCAATATCGTTATAACCCGATATATCGATTTCCATGCCCTTCAGCACCCTTTCATATTTGTATATCGCGAAATATAGATATAAGGTTCGTCGTATCGCGATATAGCGTTACACCGCTTTCGCACACTGTAGAGAACGACATGCCTATCGACCTCGACGAAATCATGAAAGCCCTGGCGCACCCCGTTCGCCGCGAAATCCTGACCTGGCTCAAGGACCCGCGCGCGTGCTTTCCGGCGCAGGAGCACTCCATCGAACACGGCGTCTGCGCTGGCCAGATCGATCAACGCGCCGGACTTTCCCAATCCACCGTGTCCGCGCATCTGGCCACCCTGCAACGTGCCGGCCTGATTTCCAGCAAGAAGGTCGGCCAGTGGCACTTCTTCAGACGCAATGAAGAAGTCATCCAGGCCTTCGTAGCGGCGCTGGTTCAAGAGCTGAACAACCCGTCCTGATTTTCATATCCAAGGAGATGCTTCGTGCCCCTTTCGCTACTCATCCTGGCCCTGAGCGCCTTCGCCATCGGCACCACTGAATTCGTCATCATGGGCCTGCTGCCCGATGTCGCCGCTGACCTGGGCGTGTCGATTCCCGGCGCCGGCTGGCTGGTCACCGGTTACGCCCTGGGCGTGGCCATCGGCGCACCCTTCATGGCGATGGCCACCGCCCGGCTACCACGCAAGGCCGCACTGGTCACGCTGATGGGCATCTTCATCGTCGGCAACCTGCTCTGCGCGCTGGCCAGTGACTACAACGTGCTGATGTTCGCCCGGGTGGTCACGGCGCTATGTCACGGGGCTTTCTTCGGCATTGGCTCGGTGGTGGCCGCCGGTCTGGTTCCGGCCAATCGTCGTGCGTCGGCCGTGGCGCTGATGTTCACCGGCCTGACTCTGGCCAACGTGCTGGGCGTGCCATTGGGCACCGCTCTGGGCCAGTACGCCGGCTGGCGCTCGACCTTCTGGGCGGTGACGGTTATCGGGGTGATTGCCTTGATCGGCCTGATCCGCTTCCTGCCAACCAACCGTCAGGAAGAAAAGCTCGACATGCGCGCCGAACTGGCCGCGCTCAAGGGTGCCGGCATCTGGTTGTCGCTGAGCATGACTGCATTGTTTGCGGCCTCGATGTTCACCCTGTTCACTTACGTCGCGCCGCTGCTGGGCGAAGTCACCGGTGTTTCTCCGCAGGGCGTGACTTGGACCTTGCTGCTGATCGGCCTGGGCCTGACGGTTGGCAACGTGATCGGCGGCAAGATGGCCGACCGCCGCGTGTCCTCGACGCTGATCGGCGTCTTCGTCTCGATGGCGGTGGTTTCCACGGCGTTGAGCTGGACCAGCGCGGCACTGATCCCGACCGAAGTCACCCTGTTTCTCTGGGCTATGGCCGCTTTCGCCGCCGTCCCTGCCCTGCAAATCAACGTCGTGACCTTTGGCAAAGCCGCTCCGAATCTGGTCTCCACGCTCAACATCGGCGCTTTCAACGTCGGCAATGCGCTCGGCGCCTGGGTCGGCGGCAGTGTCATCGCTCACGGCCTTGGTCTGACCAGCGTGCCGTTGGCAGCGGCGGCGCTCGCCGTGCTGGCACTGGTGGTGACCCTGATTACTTTCCGTCAGACCGGTAACCCCGATCTGGCCCCAGCTACCAACTGATCTGAAGAGGATTCTGACGCATGGCTACAATCTTTGACCCGATCACCATGGGCGACCTGCAACTGCCCAACCGCATCATCATGGCGCCGCTGACCCGTTGCCGCGCCGACGAAGGCCGCGTGCCCAACGCGATGATGGCCGAGTATTACGTCCAGCGCGCTTCCGCAGGCCTGATCATCAGCGAAGCCACTTCGGTAACGCCAATGGGTGTCGGTTACCCGAACACTCCGGGGATCTGGTCCAATGATCAGGTCCGCGGCTGGAGCAACATCACCAAGGCCGTTCACGGCGCTGGCGGCCGTATCGCTCTGCAGCTCTGGCACGTGGGGCGTATCTCTCACTCGTCCTACCTGAACGGCGAAACGCCGGTCGCTCCGAGCGCCATCAAGCCGGATGGTCATGTGAGCCTGGTTCGCCCGATCACTGGCTTTGAAACCCCGCGTGCGCTGGAGCTGGCGGAAATCGGCGATATCGTCGAGGCCTACCGGGTTGGCGCGGAAAACGCCAAGGCTGCGGGTTTCGACGGCGTGGAAATCCACGGCGCCAATGGTTATCTGCTGGATCAGTTCCTGCAGAGCAGCACCAATCAGCGCACCGACCAGTACGGCGGCTCGGTGGAAAACCGCGCCCGACTGTTGCTCGAAGTGACTGACGCCGCGATCGATATCTGGGGGCCGGGTCGCGTAGGTGTACACCTGTCACCACGCGCCGATCTGCACGACATGGGCGACGAAAACCTGGCCGAAACCTTTGGTTATGTGGCGCGGGAGCTGGGCAAGCGCGGGATCGCCTTCATCTGCGCCCGCGAACGCGATGCAGACGACAGCGTCGGCCCGCAGCTGAAAAAGGAATTCGGCGGCGTGTACATCGCCAACGAGAAGTTCACCAAGGACAGCGCCAACGCGTGGCTGGCTGAAGGCAAGGCTGACGCGGTGGCATTCGGCGTGCCATACATCGCCAACCCGGACCTGCCGGAGCGTCTGGCGCAAGACGCACCGTTGAACGAGCCGCACCCTGAAACGTTCTACGCACCGGGCCCGGTCGGCTACCTCGACTACCCGCGTCTGTAACTACGCTGCAGACCTGTAGGAGCGGACTTGTCCGCGAAGAGGCCGGTACAGGCGATACACGTACCGGCCTGTCGCGGGCAAGCGCGCTCCTACAGTTACGGTGCCGGTGGCCTCAGCGCTGTGCGTTGACTTGCTTGGACAGCGTCTGAATCTGGCTGGTCAGGGTATTGATGTTGCGGGTCACCTGCGCGCGGAATGCATCGAACTCAGCGGTGTTGCTCGCCGCGGCAGGTGCCGGACGATTCTCCTGCTCGCTCTTGAGCACGATCATGTCCTGCTCCAGCCTTTCAATCGCCGCTTCCGGATTGCCCTGCTTTTTCAAGGCCGCCACATCGGCGCTCAGGCTCTTGAGCTGGCTGTCGAGCTTGCCCTGCTCGGCTTGTGCAGCCTTGAGGTCAGGCAGCGCGGCTTTCAGACTGGTCAGTTCGGTGACCACATTCTTGAGTTGTTCCTGCAATTGAGCGTTGTCGGTCTGCTGCTGAGCAGCCTGAGCCGCGATCTGCGCCAGACGCTTGTCCAGGCTCGACTGCTGACCTTCCACGCCTTCGCGCTGCTTGTCCTGATCGTCGAGTTGCGATTCGAGCAGCCTGATTCGCTGCTTGAGCGCTTCGCCCTCGCTGGACAGCGACTCGGTCGCCACCACCTTGCCGGAAATATCCTGCAGCCGTCCCGCCGCTTCTTCGCTGATGCGCGCGAAGCTTTCCTGGGTCGCGACCAGTTGCTGCTCCATCAGCGAAACCTGCTGAAAACTCCACCAGCCCAAGCCACAAAAGGCAATGAACAGCGCGCCAACCAGAGCCCAGAGCGGGCCAGTGCTTGGTGCTTTTACCTTGGCCACAGGCGTAGTACGCGAATAAACCGTGGTGCGCTCGCGAGCACCCTTGGTCGGGATGAAATCGTCGTCATCATCCTTGGCGCTGAGGCTGGGGACGTCGTCGATGTCGTCGTAGGGATCGTTACGCATGGGCAACCCTTTCAAAAAGCTGTTGAAACAAAAGTTGAGCAGTATAACTACGGCGTTGAGTCCCTACAGTGCTCAGGTCGTTTGTTGCGCTTGCCACCAGCCGCAGAATTCATCCAGTGCGGTCCACAGGCTGACACGCGGATCGTAATCCAGATAATGCCGGGCGCGGCTGATATCCAGGGTGAAATCCATGTTCATGATCTGCATGCCAAGACGCGACAACGTCGGTTCGGGCCGACCAGGCCAAAGCATGCAGGCCCCTTCATTGATTGCGGCCGCCATGTACGCCAGCCCGTAGGACCGGTAACGCGTGACCTGCGGCAATTGCATCTGGCGCATGACATAGTTGATGGCATCCCACAACGGCACCGGCGTACCGTTGCTGATGTTATACGCCTTGCCCAGCGCCGAACCCGATGCCAGCAGACTGCTTAACATAGCCTGATTAAGGTTTTGCATGCTGGTGAAGTCCACCCGGTTCAAGCCGTTGCCGACAATCGCCAGACGCTTTTTGCGCTGCATGTGCAGCAGACGCGGAAAGATGCTTGTGTCACCCGCTCCCGTCACGAACCGGGGTCGCAAGGCGATGACTTCCAGCCCGAACTCTTCGGCGCCGAAAACCTTTTGCTCGGCCAGGTGCTTGGTCGCCGCGTAATGGTTGTGCAGGCGCCTGGGCACTTGTTCTTCCTTGATGCCCAGATGCGAGTGACCATCGAAATAGATCGAAGGCGACGACAGGTGAACGAGCCGCCTCACCCTCTGCTTGAGACACGCCTCGACGACGTTTTCCGTAAGCTGCACGTTGCCGATCATGAAATCCTGGCGACGCCCCCACGCGCCGACAGCCCCGGCACAATGCACCACGGCTTCCACGTCGTCACACAGATCGCTGACCAGATCGGCGTCAGTCAGGTCGCCTTGAATGAATTCGGCGCCACGCCGCACCAGATGCTCGACACCTTCGGCACGCCGGCCGTTGATCCGCACGCTCATGCCCTGCTCCAGGGCAAAGCGCGCAAAGCGCCCGCCGATGAAGCCGCTTGCGCCGGTGACCAGAATCTTCATTTACTTACCGCTCCGTTAACGCTGATGCAGACCGGCTCGAAACCTGTCTGCTTTTACCTGAACCTGTTGACGCTCACTCGCCGTCCAGCGGCACCAACCATTGACTGGACGCCCGCGCAAGATGCTCGGTAAGCCGGTTCAACAACTGACCGCCAGTGCGCCAGTGATGCCAGTACAAAGGCACGTCGATGTAGCGCTCCGGCACCAGCTCCTGCAATAGCCCGACCTGCCGCTGATCGCGGACTTGCAGCTCGGGCACCAGCCCCCAACCCAGACCCGCTTCGATCATCCGGATGAAACCTTCTGACGACGGGCACAGATGATGCTCGAAACCGCCTTCGACCCCAAGCAAGGCAAGGAAGCGATGCTGAAGATAATCATCAGGGCCGAATACCAGCGCCGCCGAGCGCACCAGACGCTCCGGGGTGACGCCATCCGGAAAGTTGCGGGCAATGAACGCCGGGCTGGCCAGAGCACGATAGCGCATGGCGCCGAGCGGGCGACTGCGCGCGCCGGCAACCGGGCGCTCGCTGCCGCACAGGCACGCCGCCACTTCCCCGGCGCGCATGCGCTTGAGGCCCACGTCCTGATCCTCTACCACCAGATCCAGCAACAGGTGGTGCTCGGCGCAGAAGTCACCGACAGCCTGTGCCCACCAAGTCGCGAGGCTGTCGGCATTGAGCGCGATGCGTAGCCGCTCGGGCATCCCCTCTTCATCGAGCGCCGGAACCTGGCTCTGCAGGTCACGTTCCAGCAGCCGCACCTGTTGCACATGGTTGAGCAGGCGCCGACCGATCTCGGTGGGGCTCGGCGGCGTGGCGCGTATCAGCACTGGCTGGCCGATGCGTGCCTCCAGTAACTTGATGCGCTGCGACACCGCCGACTGCGACAGGCCCAACACCTGAGCGGCACGCTCGAAGCCGGCCTGTTCGACCACAGCGGCGAGCGCGGAAAGCAACTTGTAGTCGAACATCAGTTTCTCTAATGGCCAATCAGGATTATTGGTTTTCCTTATACCTCCATCCGCCGGACAATCGCCACCTCCCTGGCACTTTCCGGACATCACTTTCATGTGGCAAAGCTATCTCAACGGGCTGTTGGTCGCCGCCGGCCTGATCATGGCAATCGGTACGCAGAACGCATTTGTTCTCGCCCAGAGCCTTCGGCGTGAGCATCATCTGCCGGTGGCGATGTTGTGTGTCGTATGCGACGCGATTCTGGTGGCGGCAGGCGTATTCGGACTGGCCAACGTGCTCGCGCAGAACCCGACCCTGCTAGCGGTAGCGCGCTGGGGCGGCGTGGTGTTTCTGATCTGGTACGGGATTCAGGCGCTACGTCGCGCATGCTCGACCCAGAGCCTGGCGCAGAGCGACACCACCGGTTTGCGCTCACGCCGCGCGGTGCTGCTCAGTGCCCTGGCGGTCACGCTGCTCAATCCGCATGTCTACCTGGATACCGTGCTGTTGATCGGCTCGCTCGGCGCGCAACAGACCGAGCCCGGCGCTTACGTGGTCGGTGCCGCAAGCGCGTCGCTGCTATGGTTTTCGACCCTGGCCATCGGCGCCGCATGGCTTGCGCCGTGGCTGGCGCGGCCGGCCACCTGGCGCCTGCTGGATATTCTAGTCGCGGTGATGATGTTCGGGGTCGCGGCACAGCTGATTCGTGGCGTCTGAACGAATGATGACCGATGGGTCGATGGCTCTGGAACCTCTATCCCACACAGTTGTTGCGTGGTTAAGCCGCAGGTCGGGTGCTATGATCCGGGGTCTGCGCCGCCAAAAGAGTAAAACTCCCGGTGCATGCTGAATCTGGCCGCCCGTGATCGGCCTTGCGATTACTGCAATTGACCTGAAAGGAGATAGACCATGGCTTTTGAATTGCCGCCGCTGCCCTACGCCAAAGACGCTCTGGCACCGCACATTTCCGCGGAGACACTGGAATATCACCACGACAAGCACCACAACACCTACGTCGTGAACCTGAACAACCTGATCCCAGGCACCGAGTTCGAAGGCAAGACTCTGGAAGAAATCATCAAGACTTCTTCGGGCGGCATCTTCAACAACGCAGCTCAGGTCTGGAACCACACGTTCTACTGGAATTGCCTGGCGCCAAACGCTGGCGGCGAACCTACCGGCGAACTGGCCGACGCCATCAATGCTGCGTTCGGTTCCTTCGACAAGTTCAAGGAAGAGTTCAGCAAGATCACCATCGGTACCTTCGGCTCCGGCTGGGGCTGGCTGGTGAAGAAAGCTGACGGTTCCCTGGCTCTGGCCAGCACCATCGGTGCCGGCAACCCGATGACCAGCGGCGATACTCCTCTGCTGACCTGCGATGTCTGGGAACATGCTTACTACATCGACTATCGCAACCTGCGTCCGAAGTATGTTGAAGCTTTCTGGAACCTGGTGAACTGGGACTTCGTGGCCAAGCAATACGCGGCCTGATCCACGTTCGTTCAAAAAAACCCGGCCAAGCGCCGGGTTTTTTGCGAGCAGCTTGTCCAAGCGCCCAAAGTTGCCACATTTGCGCACTTTTTCATCAATGACTGATGTTTCAAGCTAGTGCAGAACAGGGATAGCGGACTAATATCACACCCTGATCGCTCCCCTGCTCGCCCGTCAGCTGTGGGGGCGACCCGGCCGCAATGAGGCCGGGCCTGGCAGGTCGAAGATGACAAGCAGCAACCGCGAAACAGCCTCGGACTGAGGCAGCTGGTTCGTTCGATGGTAATTGGTACTACGTTCCCGATACGGATTAAGGAATGACCATTTGAAGCTGGAGTTCAAGAACAGCCTGTCAATGAAGTTGCTGCGCGTCGTGCTGCTGTCGGCATTGCTGGTGGGCGTTGCACTGAGCTGCGCGCAAATCATCTTTGACGCCTACAAGACGCGCCAGACTGTCGCCGGTGACGCCGAGCGCATCCTTGATATGTTTCGCGACCCCTCGACCCAGGCCGTCTACAGCCTGGATCGCGAGATGGGCATGCAAGTCATCGAAGGTCTGTTTCAGGACAAAGCCGTGCGCATGGCATCCATCGGCCATCCGAATGAAACCCTGCTGGCAGAGAAAGAGCGCCCCCTAAAAGAGACTTCCACCCGTTGGCTCACTGACGTGATCCTCGGCCAGGAGCGCAGCTTCACGACCCAACTCGTCGGGCGCGCGCCCTACAACGAATACTACGGTGATCTGCGCATCACCCTGGATACCGCGACCTACGGCGAGGGTTTCCTGATCAATGCCGGGATCATCTTCATCGCTGGCGTGCTGCGGGCGCTGGCGATGGGTCTGGTGCTGTACCTGGTTTATCACTGGTTGCTGACCAAACCCCTGTCGAAAATCATCGACCATCTGACCAACATCAACCCCGACCGCCCCAGTGAACATTTGCTGCCCTTGCTCAAAGGTCATGAGAAGAACGAACTGGGTATCTGGGTCAACACCGCCAATCAACTACTGGCTTCCATCGAGCGCAACGCGCATCTGCGGTACGAAGCCGAGAACAGCCTGCAACGCCTGGCCCACTCGGACTTCCTGACGGGTTTGCCCAGCCGGGTACGTCTGCAGACGCAGCTGGACAACATTCTGGAAGATGCAGGGCGTGCGCAACGCCGTGTCGCGGTTCTATGCGTCGGACTGGATGACTTCAAAGGCATCAATGAGCAGTTCAGCTACCAGTCCGGCGATCAATTATTGCTGGGGCTCGCCGACCGTTTGCGCGCTCACAGCGGGCGGCTCGGCGCGCTCGCGCGGCTGGGCGGCGATCAGTTCGCGCTGGTTCAGCCTGGGATCGAACAGCCTTACGAAGCGGCGGAGCTGGCGCAGAATATCCTTGATGCGCTGGAAGCGCCGTTCGCCGTAGGCGACCACGAAATCCGCCTGCGCGCCACCATCGGCATCACCCTGTTCCCGGAAGACGGCGACAGCACCGAGAAGCTTCTGCAAAAAGCCGAACAGACCATGACGCTGGCCAAGACCCGCTCCCGCAGTCGCTATCAGTTCTACATCGCCAGCGTTGACAGTGAAATGCGCCGGCGCCGCGAACTGGAGAAAGACCTGCGCGATGCTCTGCCCCGCGACCAGCTGTATCTGGTCTACCAGCCGCAGATCAACTATCGCGACAATCGGGTGATGGGCGTGGAAGCGCTGATCCGCTGGATGCACCCCGAGCATGGTCTGGTTCCGCCGGACACCTTCATCCCGCTGGCCGAACAGAACGGCAGCATCATCGCCATCGGCGAGTGGGTGCTCGATCAGGCTTGTCGTCAGTTGCGCGAGTGGCACGACCAGGGTTTCACCGACCTGCGCATGGCGGTCAATCTGTCGACTGTGCAACTTCACCATGCCGAGCTGCCGCGAGTGGTCAACAACCTGATGCAGATATACCGGCTGCCACCGCGCAGTCTGGAGCTGGAAGTCACCGAAACCGGTCTGATGGAAGACATCACCACCGCGGCCCAGCACCTGTTAAGCCTGCGTCGCTCCGGCGCACTGATCGCCATCGACGATTTCGGCACTGGCTATTCATCGCTGAGCTATCTGAAAAGTCTGCCGCTGGACAAGATCAAGATCGACAAAAGCTTCGTGCAGGACCTCATCGACGACCACGATGACGCCACCATCGTGCGCGCCATCATTCAGCTGGGTAAAAGCCTGGGCATGCAGGTCATTGCCGAAGGCGTGGAAACGCTGGCGCAAGAGGCGTATATCATCTCCGAAGGCTGCCATGAAGGTCAGGGCTATCTGTATAGCAAGCCCCTTCCGGCCCGTGAGCTGCTTGCCTACCTGAGGCAGAACCAACGCAGCGACGCCGCGATTTCCTGAGATCAGGCCGCGAACTACCCGGTCGACAGCGTTCTGTAACCGACTGTTACAAACCGCGTTCTCTATACGCGACTTCACCGGCCTTATGCCTTTACACAGAATGCAAATCTTTCGCATTATGTCGCAGCTTTTTTGGGCGCGTGCCGCCATCACCTTTTTAGACGCAGGATTTCGTCATGATTCGTATGCCTCTGGCAACCGCAAGTCTGCTGGCCATCGCTATCTCTCTCGCCGGCTGTGGCGAGGAAAAGGACAAAGCCGCCGCCCCTGCCCCGGCTCCCGCCAGTGCGCCGGCCGCACCAGCAGCGACGCCGAGCACTCAGGCGCCAGCGGCAGCCGTCCAGACCAACGATGCTGACACCAAGGCCGTGGTTGCCAATTACGCCACCATCGTGGCGGCGGTGTTTGAAGATGCCGAAAATGGCGCGAAAAAGCTGAGCACCGCGATCGATGCGTTCCTCGCCAAGCCAAATGACGAAACCCTCAAGGCCGCCCGCGAAGCCTGGCTCGCGGCACGCGTGCCTTACATGCAGAGCGAAGTCTTCCGTTTCGGCAATACCATTGTCGATGACTGGGAAGGACAGGTTAACGCCTGGCCCCTCGACGAAGGCCTGATCGACTACGTTGCCAAGGACTACCAGCACGCGCTGGGCAACCCGGGCGCCACCGCCAACATCATCGCCAACACCCAAATTCAGGTCGGCGAAGACAAGGTCGATATCAAGGAAATCACCCCCGAATCCCTCGCCGCGCTCAACGAACTGGGCGGCTCGGAAGCGAACGTCGCCACTGGCTACCACGCCATCGAATTCTTGCTTTGGGGCCAGGACCTCAACGGCAACAACGCAGGCGCCGGTGCCCGTCCGGCCAGCGATTACTTGGAAGGCGCCGGTGCCACCGGCGGCCATAACGATCGCCGTCGCGCCTACCTGAAAGCCGTGACCGATCTGCTAGTCAGCGACCTTGAGGAAATGTCCGGCAACTGGAAAGCTGGCGTCGCCGACAACTACCGCGCAACGCTTGAAGCTGAATCCGGCGAGAACGGTCTGCGCAAGATGCTCTTCGGCATGGGCAGCCTGTCGCTCGGCGAACTGGCAGGCGAGCGCATGAAGGTCGCGCTGGAAGCCAACTCCAGCGAAGACGAGCACGACTGCTTCAGCGACAACACGCACAACTCGCACTTCTACAATGGCAAAGGTATCCGCAACGTCTATCTGGGCGAATACACCCGGACCGACGGGACGAAGATCACCGGCCCAGGCATTTCTTCGCTGGTCGCCAAAGTAGACCCTGCCGCTGACGCCACCCTGCGCGCCGACCTGGACGACACCCAGGCCAAACTGCAAGCACTGGTCGACCGCGCGGCGAAAGGCGAACACTTCGATCAATTGATCGCAGCCGGCAACACAGCCGGCAACGAAGTAGTCCGCAACGCCATCGCGGCGCTGGTCAAACAGACCGGCGCTATCGAACAGGCCGCCGGTAAACTGGGCATCACCGACTTGAATCCGGACAACGCCGACCACGAGTTCTGATCGGCGAAGTATCAAGGCAGAGGTATCGAGACAAACGAATGCCGGTCAGTGACGAGCTGACCGGCTTTTTTGTGCCTGGGGTTCAACTGCCTGGGTCCAAGAGAAACGACCCGCCAGCGCGAAATCGTAACAGTACGTTGCGTCAGCCCCGCTAAACGATAATCTCTCTTATTCATTGCCCATGAGGCTGATAAGCTTGCTCGCCCCGATTTTTGCTTCGCTGCAGGATGAGTATGAGTACGCGGTTTCGCCCGATCATTGCCTTGCTCCTGACTCTGGTCTTGAGTGGGTGTGACGATGCCCCGCGTTTCACTGAGGCTGAACCTGGCGAGGCGATGTCCGGCGGCGAGGCGACGGTTCGCAAAAGCGATGTGAATGCGTTCTCCATGCCTTCGGCAAATCTGTCTCCGCTACGGCGGCTGGATTTCAGCGTCGGCAATAGTTTCTTTCGCAGCCCTTGGGTGATCGCGCCGTCGACCACCACCGCGCGCGACGGACTCGGCCCCCTGTTCAACACCAACGCTTGTCAGAACTGCCACATCAAGGATGGCCGTGGCCATCCGCCCGAGCCAGGCGCGAGCAACGCGGTGTCGATGCTGGTGAGACTGTCGATTCCCGACCACGCTTCGCAGGCTGAGCTGATTCTACGCGCCGGCGTATTGCCCGAACCGACCTACGGTGTCCAGCTTCAAGACATGGCTGTTCCAGGCGTCGCGCCGGAGGGCAAGGTACGCGTCGAATACGATCCGCTTACCGTGCGTTTCCGCGACGGCACCACCGTTGAGCTGCGCCGCCCGACCTTGCGGATCACGCAGCTCGGCTACGGTCGGATGCATCCCGAAGCCCGGGTATCCGCACGGGTCGCTCCGCCGATGATCGGGCTCGGTTTGCTCGAAGCGATTCCCGATGCTGCGATCCTCGCCAATGCGGATCCGGACGACAAACGTGGCACGGGCATATCCGGGCGTGCCAACTGGGTATGGGATGACGTGCAGCAGAAAATCACCCTGGGCCGGTTTGGCTGGAAGGCAGGCCAACCCAACGTCAATCAGCAGAACGTTCACGCCTTCACCGGCGACATGGGCCTGACAACGCGCTTGCGAGCATTCGATGACTGCACCGCCACCCAGACCGATTGCCTTGCCGCGCCAAACGGTAATGGTCCGGCTGGCGAACCGGAGGTCAGCGACAACATTCTGCGTCTGGTGGAGTTCTATACGCGCAACCTTGGAGTCCCCGCACGACGCAATGTGGACGACCCGCAAGTGCTGGCCGGCAAAAATCTGTTCTTCCAGGCCGGTTGCCACCAATGCCATACACCAAAATTCACCACCCGTACCGATGCGGCCGAACCCGAGCTGGCCAATCAGGTTATTCGTCCCTACAGCGACTTGTTATTGCATGACATGGGCGAAGGCCTGGCCGACAACCGCACGGAGTTTCAGGCCAATGGCCGGGAATGGCGCACCGCCCCGCTGTGGGGTATCGGCCTGACCGGCACTGTCAGCGGGCATACGCAGTTTCTGCATGACGGGCGCGCACGCAACCTGCTGGAGGCCATTCTCTGGCACGGCGGCGAAGCCCAGGCGGCGCAGCGCAAGGTGCTGGCTTACGACGCCGATCAGCGCGCCGCGTTGTTGGCCTTTCTGAATTCGTTATGATTTCTCCTCTTCAGATATAAGGAGCCGGACATGTTCCGACCCAAGCTGTTATTCACCAGTCTCGCGGCGCTGGCCTTGGGGGCTTGCGCCCCATCGGACCCGCAGGCGGTGACCTCCGCAGCCATTGCCGAGCGGGTCATCCTGCCGACCTACAGCCGCTGGGTGGATGCAGACCGCCAGCTGGCGACCAGTGCACTCGCGTTCTGCCAGGGCAAGACCGATCTGGAGAGCGCGCGCGCCGACTTCCTCAAGGCGCAGAAGACCTGGGCCGAGTTGCAACCCCTGTTGATCGGGCCGCTGGCCGAGGGCAATCGAGCGTGGCAGGTACAGTTCTGGCCGGACAAGAAAAACCTCGTCGGCCGTCAGGTCGAGCAATTGGTCGCCGCCCAGCCGCAGATTGACGCTGACGGTCTGACCAAGGCCAGCGTCGTGGTGCAGGGGCTGTCCGCCTATGAATACATCCTGTTCGACGCTGGCATTGACATGGCCAACCCGGAACAGAAAGCCAGGTATTGCCCGCTGCTCACGGCCATCGGCGAGCGCCAGAAACGCCTTGCCGAAGAGATCCTCAATGGCTGGAACAGCAGCGACGGCATGCTCGCGCAGTTGAGCAAATTCCCGAATCAGCGCTATGCCGACTCCCGTGAAGCCATCTCCGAACTTCTGCGCGTTCAGGTCACGGCGCTGGACACGCTGAAGAAAAAACTGGGGACGCCTCTGGGTCGCCAGACCAAGGGCCAGCCGCAGCCGTTCCAGGCTGATGCGTGGCGCAGCAAAGCTTCGCTCAGCAGCCTGGAAGCCAGCCTGATGAGCGCAGAAACGGTCTGGGCCGGCGTCGACAACAAAGGTCTGCGTGGCCTGCTGCCCGCCGAGCAGAAACCACTGGCCGACAAGATCGACGCGGCCTACGCTGCCAGCCGCAAGCTGCTCGCCGGCCTGCAACCGCCGCTTGCCGATCTGTTGGCGTCCGAAGCCGGTCGTCAGCAGCTCAATGCGTTCTATGACAGCCTGAACGTGGTTCATCGCTTGCACGAAGGCGAACTTGCCAGGGCGCTGGGGATTCAGCTGGGCTTCAACGCCAACGACGGCGATTGATCGGGAGAGAGAGATGATGTTGCGACGTCAGGTGCTGGCTATCGGCAGCCTGTTGCTTAGTGCATGCACATTGGGCGGCTGGACGCTGTTCCGTCAGAGGGACAGAAGTCCGCTGCTGCTTTCGGCCCGCGACGACGGCGAAGGTCGGCATTACGCGGTCGGCTATCGACTGGACGGCACCGAGGTGTTCGCCACGCGTGTAGGCCAGCGTTGCCATGACATCATCAATCATCCGACCCTGCCGTTGGCCGTGTTCATTGCCCGACGTCCAGGGACCGAAAGTTATCTGATCAATTTGCAGGATGGCCGGTTGCTGCAGACCATCGCTTCAAGGCCTGGCCGTCACTTCTACGGGCATGCCGTGATCCATCGCGACGGAGAATGGCTGTACGCCACTGAAAACGACACCACCGAACCCGGACGCGGCCTGCTTGGTGTCTATCGGTTCGTTGACCAGCGTCTTGACCACGCTGATGAGATTCCAACCCACGGTATCGGGCCGCACCAGGTGTCCTGGATGCCAGACGGGGAAACACTGGTGGTCGCCAACGGCGGCATCCGCACCGAAGCCGAGAGCCGCGTGGAGATGAATCTCGATGCGATGGAGCCAAGCCTGGTCTTGATGCGCCGCGACGGCTCACTCATCAGCAAGGAAACCCTCGCTCAACAGATGAACAGCGTGCGCCATCTGGCCATTGCCGCCGACGGCACTATAGTCGCCGGGCAGCAGTTCATGGGCGATGCTCACGAATCCGCCGAGCTGCTTGCGATCAAGCGGCCGGGTGAACCCTTTGCCGCGTTTCCCGTCGCGGCGCGTCAGCTTGACGCTATGAACCATTACACCGCCAGCGTCGCCATTCACAACGAACTGCGGCTGGTCGCATTGACCGCGCCGCGTGGCAACCGCTTTTTTATCTGGGACCTGGACAGCGGCGAAGTCAGGCTGGATGCGCCGCTGCCGGACTGCGCGGGCGTGGGCGCCGTGGCCGACGGCTTCGTCGTGACTTCCGGCCAGGGACGTTGCCGATTTTACGATTGCCGCAAACCAGAGCTTCTGGCAACGCCACTGGAACTGCCGACCGGGCTGTGGGACAACCATCTGCACCTGGTCTGAGCAATCGCGCTACCGCCCCGACCGCTCGGCGATCGCCCGAATGCCGTCGACCACATCGCCAAGCTGGGCAACGATACGATTGCCCACGGCTGTTTCGTCGCCGCCCAGCGCCTTGTTACGCTGAAACTCCTGTTTGATCCGCGTCCAGCGAGCCGCCTGTTCAGGGTTCAGTTGCCCGCGAAGTTCGGCGAGCTTGAGCAGGTTCTCCTCGGCACCGCTGGTCAACAGCTGCGATTCAGCCCGGTAATGATCCGTGATGAGCTGGTCGATCTCCGCTTCGTTCATAACTGGCGATATCCGCTCCGCCAGCCTGTTCATGTTGCGGTAGCTGCCCTGCAGCCGGAACGGTGGCTCGGTTCGGTATTGGGCGGCTTGCGAAGCGCTGTCGATGTAGGCGGCATTGACCTTGAGCAGAACCTCTCGCACCGTCATCAAGCGACGCAAGGTTTCGCTCAGTTCGTTTACCTCGGACGGACTATAAGGATGAACAAGGTCATTGCTGCCCAAGGTCCTGCCACGAGCGTGCTCGACCAGATGATAGAGGTCGCTGATCTCCCGGTTGGCCAACGGCGCCAGCACGGGGTTTGATGTCAGGCTGTTTTCGATGTAGCTCAGGGCAAACGCGCTCGCGTTTGCGCCGGTCACCTCGCCGAGGTTGTGCACGTCGGCGCGGTTCACCAGCATGTCGGGAATTCTGAAGGCCTCGCCTGATTCCGTGTACGGGTTGCCGGCCATCACGATGCAGAACTTCCGGCCACGCAGATCGCAGACTTTAGCCTGCCCCTTCCAGACGCTTTCGATCCGTCGAGTGGCGTCACACAAGCTGATGAACTTCTGCAGAAACTCAGGCGAGAGATGCTGGATATCGTCTATCAACAGACAAACGTTACTGCCCAACTGCAAAGCCAGATTGAGCTTTTCGAGCTCCACCCGTGCGGGGCTGTCCGGAGCCTGCGCCGGGTCAAGTGAAGTCACGCCACGATTCAACTCTGGCCCGTTGACCTTGACGAACGCCATTCCCAGCTGAAATGCGATGTACTCGATCAGCGTGGTCTTGCCGTAGCCAGGTGGCGAGATCAGCATCAGCAAGCCCATCAGGTCGCTGCGCCTGCCTTCCCCGGCACTGCCCAACTGTCTGGCCAGATTATCGGCAATCAACGGCAGATAAACTTCATTGATCAGTTTGTTGCGAACGAACGAGGTCAGCGGGCGCGACCGGAAATCGGCAACGCGCAAAGCCTGCCGTTCGCGCTGAATGATCGACTGGCGAAAAGTCTGGTAGCCGCGCAACCCTGGCACGAACACCTGCCCGTGCTCCATCACACGGGCGAAGAAATCGTCCAGAGTCAGCGCAAGCACGCCATCGCGTAACCTCGGATGTTCGCCTAACAGGCCATGGACCTGGACCTTCAGCGCCGCGGCGTTAACGGGCAATTCGGGCTTTCCAGCCATCCGCAGCAGCACAAGCGCGGTCGCCTCCGGGACGTAATGGGTCAGAGCGGCCTCTTGCAGATCCCGACAGGCACCGGTCACCCATTGCCGGATCACCGACCACTGCCCGTACAGGTCGCCATCCAGTCCTTGCACCACATCGCGCAGCTCATCCGCACAGCCTTCCGTTTCCAGACGCCGGTCAAGCGCACTGACAATATCCCGGGCGTGTCCGCTGGCCTCCAGACTCGGCCGGTCGCCTGCCAGAGCCTCAGTAAGGTAATGAGCGCTTTCAGCTAAAACTGTGGGCGATTCGGAAAACCCCGTCGCCGCAGCATAGTTTTCCAGTGCCAGCGCGATCTCCTCGCGCAGGTCGTCTACAGCTTCCTGATGTTTGAAGAGCCTCTGAACCGAAAACGCAGCGCGGGCCTGTCGGGGCCATCGGCTGACTTGTGTTTCGAACGAACCCGGCAGATGCCAGGCGATCAATGCGAGCGCCCGAGCGGCAGGGCTGAAGCGCAGCAGACCGGCCGCCGCCATGCATGGCATCAGATTCCGAAGTACAAGCGCTGCGTCATGGTCATGGATGCCTTTTTCATAGCCCTCCTTGTACCGTGGCGCCGCGAAGTCGCGAACATGTTGTTCCAGCGCACCTGCATCGAGCGCCTGAAGGTCGATGCCTTGCGCATTTGCAGCCTCCAGAACCTGCCAGGCCAGGTACTCACCACGGTAGAGCGCTTCGGACTCCGATTCGTGACTGGCGTGAAAGTACGGGCGCATGCTGACAACGGCGTCATCATCAATACGTTCGTGGAAATCCGTCCCCGTGATATGTAGCCACAGGTGCTCACCTTTCGGCAGCAGCGTCAGTTCAAGTGGCTGAGTGTTGACGCTGAAGCGGTGGCGCGGCCCCAGTCTCAACAAGGTGCCGCCGCCGTCGAACAGGTCGTTTCTATCACGCTTGGCTCTCACCGCCTCATCGCGCGCCGCCTTGAGTCTTGCATCAAGATCGTCGGCCTTGACGCCGTCATCCAGTCCACGCAACCGGGCGGAAAGCTCGCGGAGTCTGAGAACCTGATGATCGGTGGCGAAAAAAGCGTTCAGCCTCTCGATGTCGGGACAGGCCGCAGTCCGCCCAGGCAGGCTGGTGAGGATACGGTGAGCAGCGTCCTGCACGGTCCGAATCTGGCGCTGGCGGGCATCCATCAGATTTTGTCGGTGATGCTCAACCGCTTCCAGCAGCTCTTCCCGCTTGCGCATCAAATCGTCGAGAAACGGTTCATGTCCGCCGAAGCGGCTTTCAAGGTCTTCCAGCTGAATCAGTAGTTTTGAAAGCTGTTCGTCACAGGCCTCGGGAGTATCGGCCTGCCCCAGCGCATGAGCCGCGCTCTGCACGAACAACTGAAATTGCGCCGCAAACTGCGCCACCGACTCGGACATGGCAAGCGCCTTGCGACGTGTCCTTTCGTGGGCCGTGGTCTGGTTCATCAGCGCATAGAGATGGGACATTGCCTCGGTGATGCGGGTGCGGTGCGCGGTGTCCTGAACACTCAGCGAACTGGCGAGCCCGGAGAGGAGCTCGACAGCCGCGGTCATTTCGCCAAGGCCGGCCAACGCCCGGTCCAGTTCGAACAGGGCAGTCGCCTCCTGAACGTGCCGATCCAGCTCCGCGATCCGCTGGCTGTATGGCAGCAGTGCATCGGGCTGGCACATGAATTCAGCCGCCTCACTGCTGATGCGCTCGGACTCGACCTTGAGCTGCCGCTCCAGCCCTTCGACGGTGGCTGCGTCGACATAGCGCCCATCCTTGATAGTCAGCAGATGGCCTCGCAGCTGAGTGATGGCCTCCAGCAAGGCGACGATGTCCTCGATGCCCCGTGGAGCACCGGCGTGCAGTTCTTTCATCAATGCCGAATGCCGCTGTTGGGCATCAATCGTCTGTCGCGCGGCATGGGCGCGCAGATGCTCGACCTTCTCGAACTCGTCGACGATCAAGCCCCCGGTCTGGCCAAGCTCACGCAACAACCCGGTCACTGAATTCAGCGATTCATGAGCCATCCAGTGGTACTTGTCGAGCAGTCGACCGACCTGCTGTCCCAATCTGGCGAAATGCGCTGCGGTCGGGTTTGGTGTCTCGACGTCGCGCGCCAGGTCATACAGATCAGATATCCCGCGTACGAGATCGGCATTGCCAATCCGCCCAAGAAAGGTATTGCTCAGGGACCGCCGTGCCGCGTATTCCTCGGTATGAAAGGGCGTTTGCCAGATCTGCATCGGGTGGTTACGGGCAGGCTCCTGTTCAGCCGAGAAGATCACCATGCGTCCGTCTTCAAGGCACGCGTGGCCATGGCCGAGTATCGGTGTCTGCAGTTGCCGCCGGACCATGTTGTAGGTGAACAGCGCCGAGCGGCCTTCCTGCGCTTCGTAAAAGATGTACAGGATGTCTTCACCGTTCGGCGAGCGGAACAGCCGCTTGAACTGCATCCGCTGCATGCCGGATTCGAAGGTCTTGTGCTCACCGTTACGCAGATAAAGTCCACCAGGGAAAACGATCCCGTGGTCCTCAGGTAGCTGCAGGCAGGCCTGGCCAATTGAGTCGACGCGGGTGATGGCGCGTGTCGGCAGGTTGCACACCAGATAGTGGAAGTGCTCCTCCTTGTAAGGTCGGACTTTGAGCAGAATCAGATCCCCGAGCCTGGCATATGCGACTTGCAGATCAGGCAGCGACTGATTCGTTTCCGCCAGCGAATGACGATACAAGGCCTCTGCGCATGCCGTTCCGTTCTCGATCTTCAGCACCAGCTCGCCGCTGTCCAGTTGAACGTAAACGCTGTCCAGGATGCTGATGCACGGTTGCCGACCACCGACAATCATTTCTCGCGTGGCTGGAGCCCATTCGAAGTCGTATCCAGCTGCTGGAGCCATATCGCGCTCGCCGCGATTATCGACGTAGCGGACGTCTGTACCGCCGCTGCCCAGGGACCAGCGGAATACCCGTATATCGTCAATGCGTTCGCCCACCTGAAAACTGACCAGCAGGCGGCTGTCATCTACCACCAGTTCAAGCAGCCGCGCGTCACGGTAATAGGTGTAGAGCTCTGCAAAATCCTTGCGAAAGCCTGGGTCGTCCAGCCAGGTTCCTTCCACGGGAACGGCCTGGGCTTCGAAGCCGTCCTCTCGCTCAATCAGACGGAACAGGGCAAGTACGTCTTCGACCCGGGTTTCGGTCCTCAGCCCGAGAAACACGTTGTAGCCGAACAGAAGAAAGTCGCCGACCCGGACGATATCTCGGGGCACGCAATTGTTCTCGGTACGAACCCGCACTCTCCCGAGAACCTCCATGCGACTGCAACCGAACTCCTGCAGCCGCTGGTCATTCAGAGCATCGACCTGCCGTGACAGACGCTGTCCTTGATTGCGAAGACGCTTGAGCAACACTTCATACGCCCCGCCTCCAGTGACGTCGGTATCCATCGGCTGAGTTTCGAGCGGGTCGTTCGACATGTCGGGTCCGGGCAGGTTGATGGCTGAAGTCAGGAAAAAGAACGCCCGGCAGCTGTCGGGCTTCCCGGCGGATTTAACTGGCCTCGGAGCGAGCCGTTGCCTGCGCGTGGCGAGCGTCGCCCTTATTGGTCGCGACCCTGGCCAGCATGCCGAGACTGGTCTGGATAACCTGAGCGGCGAGCGGACTGCTCTGATTCAGGCCCTCAATGGCTTTGCCGACCGAAAGAGACTTCACGAACGCGTCGAAAACGGTGTTATCGCCGCCGCCAACAAACTGGATGCTGGCTTTGCTCATGGCGGCGGACAGAACCTGAGCCTGCTGTTCGGCAATCTTCTCGTTGGCGGCGATACCCGCGAGCGTGATATCGAAATGGTTTTGCAAGGCCAGCCGGAATTCCTCATGTTCGCGGGCGTCTCCGGTGAGCTTCTGCATCGCCTCGAACTTCTCCGTAAGCCCGGCAGCCTCGGCCTCGAAACGCTTCTGCAGCACTTGCGCCTCGGCGGCGCCGACTTCATGAATGGTGGCGGCCCTGGATTCCCCAATGGCTCTGTCACCTTCGGCCTGGGACATCAGCCGCTGCTTGAGCACCGCGGCTTCCGCCAGACCTTCACGCTCGCTGGCCTCGGCTTTCTGCATGCGGACATCGGCTGCGGATTCGCCCACGGCCCTGTCGCCTTCCGCCTGGGACAGCAGGTGCTGCTTGAGCACCAGAGCCTGGGCCAGCCCTTCGCGCTCGCTCGCTTCGGCCGCCTGCATACGCACTTCGGCCTCGGCCAGACCGGGCGCCGCCTTCTCCGCCCGCAAGCCTTCGGCACGTTTCATCGCAGCCAGTGCTTCGCTCTCGGCCTTGCGAAGGTCCGCGTCGGCCAATGTCACCAGCTCTTTCGCGCGATGCTCCGACACGGCGCTGTCCGCCTCTGCCTGCTTCACCAGACACACAAGGTCACGCTCTGCCTGGGCCTGAGCCTCCGTCAGAACAACGATCTTCTTGCGGTCGGCATCGGCTACGACCCGCAGCGTGGTGATGGCTTCTTCTTCCTGAGCCACGGTTTTTTCAACGCTCACCCGTTCGCGGGTAACGTTGGCGATCTCGCCGCGTTTTTCTTCGAGCTGACGGTCACGCTCGATCCGGCTTAGCGACACCTCGCGCTCGCGGTCGACCTGAGCCAGAGCCTGGGCACGGATGACCGTCTCCTTCTCCAGCATGACAACCCGCTCGCTGTTCTGATTGGCGACGTCGACTTCGCGCTGGTGATTGACCTCGGCGATATCGATTCGCTGAGCAGTGGCGATGCGCGCCTCCTCGGCACGCAGTCGCTCCTCGGACTGGACCTTGAGCGTTTCCGCTTCCTCCCGGGCGATTACGGAAGCGATCTCGCGCTTCTGCCGGGCCTGGGCATCCGCCTTCTGGCGCTCCAGCGCCAGGCTTGCCTCTATCGTTTCGACGTTTTTCTTCTGGATCTTGAGGTCCTGATCGCGTTCCAGCTCATTGGTGATGACGTTGTGGGTCGAGGTGAGCTCGGTGATCTTGCGAATGCCTTCGGCATCCAGAATATTGTCCCGGTCCAGCTCTGCCTTGGGCGTCTGTTCCAGGAAATCGATAGCGACGTCCTCCAGCACGTAGCCGGAAAGATCCTGACCGATGACGTTGACGATCTCGTCCCGGAAACGCACCCGGTCTTCGAAAAGCTCGACGAAGTCGAACTGCTTGCCGACTGTCTTCAGCGCTTCCGAGAACTTCGCGTTGAACAGCTCGTTCACCGCAGCCTTGTCCGAGGCGCGCAGCACACCGATGGCCTTGGCGACCTTGAGCACATCGTCCTGGGTTTCGTTGACCCGCAGAAAAAACGCCACGGTAATGTCCGCACGCATGTTGTCGCGACAGATCAGGCCGCCCTTGCCCTTGCGCTCGATTTCCAGGGTGATGACGCTGATCTGCATCTTTTCCATCAGGTAGAGATAAGGCAGCACCATTGCGCCGGTGAAATACACCTTGGGCCGGCTGGACAGGTCATTGACGATCAATGCCGTGCCTTGCGGGACTTTCACGTAAAACGTCTTGATCAGAACGGCCAGAGCGATCAAGGCCAGAAGCGCGAAACAAAGGACGATGATGAATGGCATGGCCATATCCAGCATGCTGATTAACTCCATTACAGGGCCTGGCCCAAGAATTCCGTTTCGCTGATGACCTGATAGAAATGTTCGTCAGCGATGTATTGCAGAAGCACGACGCGGTCGTTGCGCTTCAGGTGGGCGGTATCACAGGTGCGGACCTGGAACAGCAGCCCTGCGCCCCCGTCTTCCAGAAACGCCGTCCCTCTTTCGCGAGTGACTGTCGCGCTGCGCACAATCGCCACCCGTCCGCAGATCGGCATCGACGGCGGGCCCTGGATTCTTTTTATCAGTGGTCTGAACAGGCGGACGAGTAATGCCGTGGCTATCAGTGCCGAGCAGGCGGCGAACAGTCCGCTGGCGAAGCCAAGCGGGTAGTAGAAAAAACCCAACGACAGCGGCTCGATCACTAACAGCTGAATGAAATAGCTCACCAGCCATCCAGTGAGACTGACAAGCGTCAGCACTAGCGAAGCGGGAATTCCATCGAGGCCAAGCTGGGAAAACAGCCCTTCGTCGGATTCGGCCAGGGCCTTCTCATATGCGGTAACCGCTTCGATATCGAGTTCGACGGGACCGGTGTCGAAAACGCCGCAGCACACCAGAAGCCAGTAAATGGCTGCCAGCGACAACAGCAGACTGAAGATCACAACGGGAAAAGATAGCGCCAACTCCAGGAAGCGATACATGCCGGTCTCCTCGTCCACGATCATGCAGAGCGAGAAACGGCAGCTTTGATGCGTTCCAGTACGGACTGCGCATCAAAGGGGTCAACAGTGATTCCGGCAGCCCGCAGCCTCTGCTTCAAGCCCGCGTCGCCGGCCATCAATTCTTGCTGGGCATGCAATCGGGCTGTGGCTTCCAGCTGACGCTGGCGGATTTTGTCCAGCGAGTCGGCTGCTGATCGCAGGCGTGTGGTGGAATCACACTCAGGCGCGGACAACATCGCTCTGGCCTGATGCGTGATCTCGGTGGCGCGGACCATTTCAAGCCGGGTCTTGAGTTCGGCGAGCTTGTCTTTGCTGGTTTGCAACGCAGCCCGCAAGCTATCGACGCTGCTCGAATACTGCTGCGCGACACGGGCATCGTCCATTCGCAGCCTTTCAAGCCTGGCGATCTGCTCCGCAGCGTCCAGCGCCAGATCCTCGCGACCTGCCGCCAGCGCCATTTCAGCGCTCTGGGTCAGGGTCGCCAGCTGCGCCTCGGTTCGATTCAGGTCCTGCGCGGCCAGAACGCTTTTGGCCATCAGGGTCGCAAGGCTGGAACGAGCGATGCCCAAGTGCTCATCGGCTTCACGAATTTCCTGGTCGAGAATGCGCAACGCATGCGGAGTAACCACCGCGTCGGCCAGTTCGTTGGCTCCACCTCTTAGAGCGGTCGCTATTTTTGTCCAGATGCGGCCCATGACGAATTCCTTTTACGACGCGAACGACAGGTGTGAAGGCTGGGGCTTGATACTCAAGCGGGCAAAAGGTGACATATATAATTTTTGAGATCTGCCAGAACTATCCTTTAAAAAAGTAGGATCTTTCTACAAAACTTGAAGTTAGATAAAACGCCTAATTAGTCGCTGGTAAAACTTGCATAACCGAACAAATTTGAAATACTGCGAGCTGATCTGAGTCGGCGGGATCACCCGCCAAATTTCCCAAGGATGTGGAATCATGTTGCGTCGACGTATGCTGGTCATGCTCGGTGTGGTGTTGCTCGTGGTGCTTGCGCTGGCGGGTTACAAGGCTTATTCCGTTTATCAACAGATTCAGCAGTTCACCGCTCCGAAGCCGGCGATCAGCGTTGCCGTCGTCACAGCCCGCGAGCAGCCTTGGCAGAGCCGCCTTCCGGCCATTGGTACGCTCAAGGCCCTGCAAGGGGTCGATCTCAGTCTGGAAGTCGCCGGTACGGTGATCGCCGTGCAATTCGAGTCGGGGCAGAAGGTTCGCGCGGGTCAACCGCTGTTGAGGCTCGACAGCGACGTAGAGCGAGCCCTGCTGGGAACGGCGGAAGCGGACTTCGGTCTGGCGCAGGTCGAACACGGTCGGGGCAGCCGGCTCGTAGGCGATCAGGCTATCTCCAGGGGCGACTTCGACAAGCTTGCCGCCCAGCTCAAGAAAGCCGGAGCGACCGTTGCGCAACTCAAGGCATCGCTGGCAAAGAAGCAGATCCACGCACCATTCGCCGGCACTATCGGAATCCGGCAGGTCGACGTCGGGGATTACCTGGCCAGCGGCACGGTGATAGCGACGCTTCAGGATCTCAGCAGCCTCTATCTGGATTTTTACGTTCCCGAACAGGCACTGCCTTCGCTGTCCGTCGGGCAGATCGTGCAAGTCAGCGTCGCTGCCTATCCGCAGGAAAATTTCGAGGCGTCGATCAGCGCGATCAATCCGAAAGTCGATGACAGCACTCGTAACATCCTGATTCGCGCCACCCTCCCCAATCGAGACAATCGGCTGCTGCCCGGCATGTTCGCCAACCTGCAAGTGTTGCTCCCAGGCACCGCCAGCCGACTGGTAATTCCGGAAAGCGCGATCACCTACACGCTTTACGGCAATTCGGTTTACGTCGTGGTGCCTGCAAAGAACGACAAGGGTGAACCGGAAAAAGACGCCAAAGGGCAGCAGCAACTGGCGGTCGAAAGGCGCTTTGTCGAAACCGGAGAAAGGCGCGGCGGACTTGTGGTGATAGGTAAAGGCCTCACGGCAGGCGAGCAGGTGGTCAGTGGTGGCCAGCTCAAACTCGATAACGGTGCACACGTAGCCATTACGCCGGACAAGCTGGCTGCCCAGCCGTCCGATTTGCCGCGTGCTGACTGATCAGGGAACCCTCATGGCCTTTACCGACCCGTTCATCCGCCGCCCGGTCCTTGCGACTGTCGTCAGCCTTCTGATCGTCCTTCTCGGTTTTCAGGCGTTCAGCGCCCTGAGCATCCGTCAGTATCCGCAGATGGAGAATGCGCTGATCACGGTGACCACGGCTTATCCCGGCGCCAACGCGGAGACCATCCAGGGGTATATCACCCAGCCGTTGCAGCAGAGTCTGGCGAGCGCGGAAGGCATCGACTACATGACCTCGGTCAGCCGCCAGAACTTCTCCATCGTGTCGATCTACGCGCGAATCGGCGCGGACAGCGACCGCCTCTTCACCGAACTGCTTGCCAAGGCCAACGAGGTCAAGAACAAGCTGCCGCAAGACGCAGAAGACCCGGTGCTCAGCAAGGAAGCTGCTGATGCATCGGCTCTGATGTACGTCAGTTTCTACAGCTCCGAACTCAGCAATCCACAGATTACCGATTACCTCTCCCGGGTCATCCAGCCCAAGCTCGCCACCTTGCCGGGCATGGCGGAGGCGGAAATACTCGGCAATCAGGTCTTCGCCATGCGCCTGTGGCTCGATCCCGTGCGCCTGGCCGGATACGGCCTGACCGCCGCTGACGTCACCGACGCGGTACGACGCTATAACTTTCTTTCGGCGGCAGGCGAGGTCAAGGGCGAGTATGTGGTCACCAGCATCAATGCCGCGACAGAACTCAAATCCGCCGAGGCGTTTGCGGCGATTCCGCTCAAGACCGAGGGCGACAGCCGGGTGCTGCTCGGTGATGTGGCCCGCGTGGAGATGGGTGCGGAAAACTACGACTCGGTCAGCTCGTTCGACGGTACGCCGTCGGTGTATATCGGGATCAAGGGCACTCCCAGCTCCAACCCTCTGGAGGTGATCAAGGAAGTCCGGCGCGTCATGCCCGAGCTGGAAAGCCAGTTGCCACCCAACCTCAAGGTGTCCATCGCTTATGACGCGACGCTATTCATCCAGGCCTCCATCGACGAAGTGGTGAAGACGCTCATCGAAGCAGTGCTGATCGTGATAGTGGTGGTGTTTCTGTTTCTGGGCGCGCTGCGCTCGGTCCTCATCCCGGTGATCACGATTCCGCTGTCGATGATCGGCGTGCTGTTCTTCATGCAACTGATGGGTTACTCAATCAACCTCCTTACCCTGCTGGCCATGGTTCTGGCAATCGGCCTGGTAGTGGACGACGCCATCGTGGTGGTGGAGAACATTCATCGGCATATCGAGGAGGGTAAAACGCCACTGGACGCGGCACTGGAGGGCGCGCGGGAAATCGCCATGCCGGTGGTGTCCATGACCATCACGCTTGCGGCGGTGTATGCGCCGATCGGGTTTTTGCAGGGGCTCACGGGCGCGCTGTTCAAGGAGTTCGCGTTGACGCTGGCCGGAGCCGTGGTGATATCCGGAGTCGTGGCCCTGACCCTGTCGCCGATGATGTGCGCGATGCTGTTGCGCCACGACCCGAACCCTAGTGGGTTCGCCCATAAACTGGATGAGCTGTTCGACGGTCTGAAGGCCCGTTATCAGCGTCTGCTGCACGCTACTCTGGATACCCGTCCCGTCGTTCTGGTGTTTGCGGTCATCGTTCTGTGCCTGATCCCGGTCCTGCTGATGTTTACCCGTTCGGAGCTGGCCCCGGATGAAGATCAGGGAATCATCTTCATGATGTCAACATCCCCCCAGCCGACCAACCTGGATTACATCAACGCCTATACAGACCAGTTCACCCGGATCTTCAGAGACTTCCCGGAGTACTACTCCTCGTTTCAGATCAACGGATTCAACGGGGTTCAGACCGGGGTCGGCGGCTTTCTGCTCAAGCCCTGGAACGAACGGGACCGCACCCAGATGGAAATTCTTCCGCAAGTGCAGGCGCGACTGGCGGACATACCCGGGCTGCAGATCTTCGGCTTCAACCTGCCGTCGCTTCCGGGTACGGGCGAAGGCCTGCCTTTTCAGTTCGTCGTAAACACGCCCAACGATTATCCGGCGTTGCTTGAAGTCGCCGAGCGGATCCGAAAGCGCGCCGAAGCATCGGGCAAGTTTGCCTTCATGGACATCGATCTGGCGTACGACAAGCCAGAGGTGGTGGTCGACATAGACCGGGCCAAGGCGGCGCAGATGGGCGTGTCCATGCAGGATCTGGGCGGGACGCTGGGAACCCTGCTGGGCGAAGCGGAAATCAACCGTTTCACCATCGACGGTCGTAGCTACAAAGTCATCGCGCAGGTGGAGCGCCCTTATCGGGACAACCCCGGCTGGATGAACAGTTACTACGTGAAGAGCAAGGAGGACAAGCTGTTGCCGCTGTCCACCTTGATCACCATCAGTGACCGGGCAAGGCCGCGTCAGCTTAACCAGTTTCAGCAACTCAACTCCGCCATCATCCAGGGCTTCCCGATTGTCAGCATGGGCGAAGCCATCGAAACGGTCCGCCAGATTGCCAGCGAAGAAGCACCCGCCGGGTTCTCTTACGATTACGCCGGAGCATCCAGACAGTACGTGCAGGAAGGAAGCGCATTGTGGGTGACCTTCGCGCTGGCGCTGGCGATTATTTTTCTGGTGCTGGCCGCGCAGTTCGAGAGCTTCCGGGACCCGCTGGTGATTCTGGTGACGGTGCCTCTTTCGATCTGCGGGGCGCTGATCCCATTGTTTCTCGGTCTGTCGAGCCTGAACATCTACACCCAGGTCGGCCTGGTGACGCTGATCGGTCTGATCAGCAAACATGGCATTCTGATCGTCGAGTTCGCCAATCAGCTGCGGCGGGAGAAGGGCTATTCGGTCCGCGAGGCCGTCGAAGAGGCAGCCGCAATACGCTTGCGACCGGTTCTGATGACCACTGCGGCCATGGTCTTTGGCATGGTGCCGTTGATTCTGGCGACCGGAGCCGGTGCCGTGAGCCGGTTCGATATCGGCGTGGTGATCGCCACGGGAATGTCCGTGGGCACAATGTTCACGCTGCTGGTCTTGCCCTGCGTGTACACATTACTGGCGGCGCGGGACAAGGAACCAGACCGGCTCCCGGCGACAGCCACGCATTAAAAAGGCCCCGTTCATGGGGCCTTTCAAGGTGGAGCTGTTTTCAATGTTTCGATCCCGTTCCCTGAGCCAGACTGTACATCAAGAGCAACAAGTCGTGATCGGGTTTGACCACTTCCTGAGCCTTGGCGACACGAGGCATGGGGCAGTTTCCTTCACCATGCTGAGCACTCAGTATCTTTGTAGGAGGTTGCTGCCATGCCGCCACAGCAACCGTGGTTGTTACCAGCGCCCCGAAAACAAACAAACCTCTAGCAATTTCGAGCTTCATGACTCTAAACCTTTGATAGAGCTGCCAAACGCCGCCTCGTAAAAATAGACCAGCTTGCGCCAATCTGCATCAGTGAATGACGAATGGCGTCGAAGCTGCTTCATGTCATGCTGCGCGGCACCCGCGGCGGTCCAGCGACGGCGACCTTTCTCCAGATCCAGAAGCGCAACCTGGACGGTCGCCTGAGCGCCCTCACCCGTGACTCTCACAAAAATATGTTTGCTATAAAGGCAGCTGTGCTGCCAACGGCCCAGATGCATGCGCGCCAGGGTCACGCCGATTTCCCTGAGCATCTGCTCCCAAAGCAGCTCGCCGTAGCGCTCACGTCCGCCCGCGGCGCACCAGTGATCCACTTCTTCGAAACCATCCAGTGCGGCGGTTACCAGCAAGGCGCGCCAATCATTGTTCTCATCACGCTCGGCCCCACAGAACACGACTTCAGGAACCGCGACCTTCAGCTGGCGCAGGCCTTCCAGCGCATCGCGCTCGCGCAGAACCGTCGGCCGGCCGAAGGGGTGCAGCCAGCTGCGGTAGATATGCCCGGTCTGGCGCTTGCTGTACAACAGTCGGCCATCACTGGCCACGACCCGTTGCACGCCACTTTCGCCGCCGCGGCGCATGTTGGGTGCTTCCACCCATTCGCCGCGCTGCTCCCAGAAGTGCTTGAAGGGTTCCTTGCTTGCGACCACGCCTGATTGATCTGCGGCCTGAATCATTCGACTACCTTTTACGCAACACGTAGACCCGCCAGAGGGCGTAGAGCGGCAGGAAATCCATTTGCTTCTGAACTGAAAAACCTGCCCGTTCGAATTCTGCTTCCACTACCGCCGCCGGTAACACAAAGCGGTTCTGGTAACTTTCCTGCCCATTTCTGAGCACGCGCTTCTGTTCAAGGCGCTTGCGTTTCCAGGCTTTGAAGTTGCCGTCGACCCACAAGGAAACGATGACGCTATCCCGCGTCACGCGGTGAAACTCCCGTAATAGAGCCATCCGGTCGTCCGACTTCCCGACGTGGTGCAACAGTCGCATGCAGAAAATGCTGTCCACGGCGTTATCGGGCAGGTCGATGGCGAAAGCAGATGTCTGCAAGGGTTGTACCCGTTTCACCACCTCCGCAGGCTGGGAACGACAGGCGATGTCCAGCATGCCGGCCGAGTAATCTGCACCGATGATGTGACGGTTTGACTTTTCAGCCAGCAACGGCCAGAAACGCCCTGCTCCGCAAGGCAAGTCCAGCACCAGGCCTGGATCGCCAGCCAGACTCAACGCTTTGCGAGCCAGTTGCTCATCGCGTTGATGTGACAGCTTGCGCCATAAACCGTTCTGGTGTTTCTGAAGATATTGAGCGGCATGCTGCCGGTCGTACTTGTTGGAAAATTCGAGCTCGATGCGCTTGCTCATGGGAACGTCTCCTGATTCCGATGCGCGCCAACGTATTCGCCGCGCTGTCATCTTCAGGTCATGTTCAGGTGAAAAAAATGTTAAGCGGGATTCCCCTGTCTGTGTTGAGCTTTCAAAAACTCAAACGAGGATCGGCAGCCTCTCACGTGCGAGACACTGCCGATGCAATGCGGTGACACATCAGGTTCAGGCTTTGGCAAGATCCAGGCGGACCTTGAAGCAGCAGCCGTTGGGCTCGCGCGGCGTGAGATTCACGCTCCAGCCCTGGTTGGCACAGATCCGTTGTACCAGCGAGAGCCCTAGACCCAGCCCTTCGCCGCGCTGCTCGTTGCCGCGAACAAAGGGTTCGAACATCGCCTCGCGCTTTTCCTCAGGGATTCCGACACCACTGTCCTCGACCATGAAGCCGTCGTCGTAAAGCGTCAGGGCAATGAACCCCACGTCGGTGTAATGCAAGGCGTTACGCAGCAGGTTGCCCATGACCGCGTGAAGAAAGGTCGCGTTGTAGCGCGCTTCCGACGAATGGCCCGGCTGTGGTGCGTTATAGATCAGTTCCAGCCCTTTGCCTTCGATAGGACCACGCCATTGGGAAACGAGCTGTTCTGCGACTCCGGACAACGTCGCGCTCGGCGTCATGGTCGGGTCTTCACGCTGGGTGCGTGCCAGCATAAGGAACGTCTGCACCAGATCGCGCATCTCCTCGCAAGCCCGCGCAATACGTTCCACCTGGAGGCGAGCACGCTGGTCAAGGGCCGGGTTCTCCAGCAGCAGCTCACAGGAACTCGCCAGCACCATCAGTGGCGTGCGCAGCTCATGGCTCACGTCGCTGGTGAACATCCGCTCACGGATCAACGCCTGGCGAAGACGGCCCAATGTTGCGTCGAATGCCACGGCCAACTCTCCGACTTCGTCGGCGGCGTAATCCGGTGCCAGCGGCGGAGCGAGGCCCAGCAACTGGTCGCGATGTCGCACCTGTCGAGCCAGACGCACTACCGGTGCCATGACTCGGCGTGCCAGTACCCAGCCCAGAAACACCGCAAGCGCCAGCGCCAGGACAAAGCCCACCAGCACGACGGCGAACAGCACCCGCTCGCGCTCTTCGAAGTCGCTCTGATCCTGCAGCAACGCGTAGTGCCGCCCGTCCACCACTTCAATCATGGCGTGATACGACAAGTCTCCGCGAAACACTTCATGGAAGCCCGGCTGAAGATGGCGTAGGTCCTGTGGCAGGTCGAAGTCGCCAGGTCCGCCGCTGAAGTAGAACAACTGATCGGGCTTGGGCCGGTGGCTCCAGTCGCTGACGCTGTCCATCAGCATCAACCGATTGAGATCGCCGCCAAGCTGCGCCGAGATCAGCTTTTCTTCCACCAGATGAACCGTAGAAATGATCCCCATCGCGAAAGACCCGGCGACCAGTGCGCTCATCAGGGCAAAGGCAATGATGATCCGCTGGGCAAGACTTTGCTTAAACTCCATCCCGGCCCTCGGCCAACCGATAGCCCACACCATGAACGGTCTGCAGCAGCGGTTTGGGGAATGGTTTGTCGATGACCTGACGCAGTTGGTGCACATGGCTACGCAGGCTGTCGCTGTCCGGGCAATCGTCGCCCCACAGCGCTTCTTCCAGGATTTCCCGACGCAGGACGTGCGGGCTCTTCTGCATCAGTACCGCCAGCAGCTTCAGGCCGACGGGGTTGAGCTTGAGCATGCGACCGTCACGCGTCACTTCCAGCGTGTCGAGGTCGTAGACCAGATCGGCAACCTGCAGCGTTCGCCGCCCGCCCCCTTGGGCGCGACGCAATACCGCTTCGATACGTGCCGCCAGCTCGGACAGGGCAAATGGCTTGAGCAAATAATCGTCAGCGCCCGAACGAAAGCCCTGAAGACGATCATCAAGCTGGTCGCGGGCTGTAAGCATGATTACCGGTGTGTCGCGACGGGCGTCTTCACGCAGGCGCTTGCACAGGGTGTAGCCGTCGATGCCCGGCAACATGATGTCGAGCACGATCAGGTCATAATGCTCGGTGGCCGCCAGATGCAGTCCCGAGAGGCCATCCTGCGCGCAGTCGACTGTGTAGCCTTTCATGCCCAGATAGTCGGCCATGTTCGCCAGGATGTCGCGGTTGTCTTCCACCAGAAGAATTCGCATGGGCATTCTCGTATGCAGTTTAGGCTGGCGCACTTTAAGACGAAGCGCGCGCGAGGGCCAGTACCGATTGGACCCAAGGGCGCAAAACCCTTGTGGGACTGCCGGGATAAAAAAACCCCGCACGGGGCGGGGTTTTTTTGGTATCGCTGAGGGTAAAGCCGGCTTACATCATGCCGCCCATGCCACCCATGCCGCCCATGTCCGGCATGCCGCCGCCTGCTGGCTTGTCTTCAGGCACGTCAGCGATCATCGCTTCGGTGGTGATCATCAAGCTGGCGATGGAAGATGCGGCCTGCAGAGCAGAACGAGTCACTTTGGCCGGGTCCAGGATACCCATTTCGATCATGTCGCCGTATTCGCCGGTAGCAGCGTTGTAACCGTAGTTACCCGCACCCTGCTTGACCTTGTCCACGACAACGCTTGGCTCGCCACCGGAGTTGGCAACGATCTGGCGCAGAGGCGCTTCAACTGCACGACGCAGCAGAGCGATACCGACGTCCTGATCGGCGTTGTCGCCTTTCAGACCTTCGATTGCCTGCAGCGAGCGAACCAGCGCTACGCCACCGCCAGGTACCACGCCTTCTTCGACGGCTGCGCGAGTAGCGTGCAGGGCGTCTTCAACGCGGGCCTTCTTCTCTTTCATTTCGACTTCGGAACCGGCGCCGACCTTGATCACAGCAACACCGCCGGACAGCTTGGCCAGGCGCTCTTGCAGCTTCTCTTTGTCGTAGTCGGAGCTGGTGTCGCCGATCTGCTGGCGGATCTGAGCGATGCGCGAGTCGATTTCGGTTTTTTCGCCAGCACCGTCGATGATGGTGGTGTTTTCTTTGTTCAGTACAACGCGCTTGGCGTTACCCAGGTGCTCCAGGGTAGTGCTTTCCAGGCTCAGACCGATCTCTTCGGAGATAACGGTACCGCCAGTCAGGACAGCGATGTCCTGCAGCATTGCCTTGCGGCGGTCGCCGAAGCCTGGCGCCTTGACGGCAGCCACTTTGACGATGCCACGCATGTTGTTCACGACCAGAGTCGCCAGCGCTTCGCCTTCGACGTCTTCTGCAACGATCAGCAGAGGACGGCCGGCTTTGGCGACAGCTTCCAGAACTGGCAGCATTTCGCGGATGTTGGAGATCTTCTTGTCAACCAGCAGCAGCAGCGGGCTGTCCAGCTCGGCAACCATGGTGTCCGGCTTGTTGATGAAGTACGGGGACAGGTAGCCACGGTCAAACTGCATGCCTTCAACGACGGACAGTTCGTTTTCCAGACCCGAACCTTCTTCAACGGTGATGACGCCGTCTTTGGTCACACGGTTCATCGCTTCAGCGATGATGTCACCGATGGAGTTGTCGGAGTTGGCGGAGATAGTACCGACCTGGGCGATTGCCTTAGAGTCGGTGCAAGGCTTGGACAGCTTCTTCAGCTCGGCAACGATGGAGATGGTCGCCTTGTCGATGCCGCGCTTGAGGTCCATCGGGTTCATGCCGGCAGCGACAGCCTTCAGGCCTTCGTTGACGATGGCTTGAGCCAGTACGGTTGCAGTGGTGGTACCGTCGCCGGCGTCGTCGTTGGCACGGGAGGCAACGTCCTTGACCAGCTGCGCGCCCATGTTTTCGAAGCGATCTTTCAGCTCGATTTCTTTGGCAACCGATACACCGTCTTTGGTGATCAGAGGAGCACCGAAGCTCTTCTCGATAATGACGTTACGACCCTTCGGGCCGAGGGTCGCTTTTACTGCGTCAGCCAGGACGTTCACACCAGCGAGCATTTTTTTGCGGCCAGAATCGCCGAATTTAACTTCTTTAGCAGCCATGATCATTATTCCTTGAATACTTTGTAGTAACGGAAATCAGCGGGAGCACTCAGCCTTCGACGACAGCGAGGATTTCGTTCTCGCTCATCACCAGCAGGTCTTCGCCGTCAACTTTCACAGTGTTGCTGCCGGAATAAGGGCCGAACACTACTTTGTCGCCTACTTTGACGGCCAGCGCACGTACTTCACCGTTGTCCAGCACGCGGCCGGTGCCTACAGCAACGATTTCGCCACGGTTAGGCTTTTCAGCGGCCGAACCTGGCAGCACGATACCGCCGGCAGTTTTCGTTTCTTCTTCGCTGCGACGGATTACGACGCGGTCATGCAGAGGACGAAGCTTCATTGTCGATCTCCTGATTATGGTTTTTGACGCCCGGTGACTACACCGGCGGGTTAAAAATCCCGGCCTTGCCGGTTACGGTTCGACAAGCGAACCGCAGAAAACGGTCTGGCACTGGGCCAGAAACCTTGCGGTGACCCATACATGAGGGCGGGCAAGGTGATTACAAGTGGTGGGCAAGAAAATTTTTGCAGTATCGCCAAGGGCATGGAAACAAATACGGCACCCGAAGGTGCCGTGTTCGCCAAAGTGGCGGTTACTTGTCGCGGTGCTCGAATTCACCTTCGATCACATCAGGCTCGCGGGTCGGCTGATGGATGGCGCCGGGACGGTGAGCAGGCCCGGGATTGGCATGGCCCTGCAGATCGTCGGCGAAGGCGCGCTGGCGCATGGCCTGATCCTCGGCACGCTGGCGGACCTTGGCGACCAGAATTTTGCGGGTAATCGGCAACAGGCAGATCACGCCCAGAATGTCGCTGATGAAACCAGGCAACAACAGAAGCCCGCCGCCAACCGCAACCATCAGGCCTTCGAGCATCTGTTGCGCGGGCAGCTCGCCGCGGGCCAGGCTCTCACGGGCGCGCAGCGCGGTGGCAAAGCCCGCCACGCGCATCACCAGGAACCCGAGCACCGACGTGGCGAGCACCAGCAGGAATGTCCAGAAAAAGCCGATGGACATCCCGACCCGAACCAGAATGAACAGTTCGAGCACAGGAAACAGTAGAAACAGCAGCAAAAAAACACGCATCAAATCAGTTCCTAAGCGGAAGAATGCCTTCCAGTAGACCCTAAGTGATGTCAGAAAGTCGTTAAATCAAGCTTCCCGGTCATCATTCACAGGCCAGATCGTAGCGTGAGCCAGCGATACCAAGGCTTCGCGCACTTGTTTCGGTGTATTGCAAGGCTCGTTAAACGCAAGCCAATGAATACTCTGGCCGATGCGCAGGTGCATGCCTTCGCTGTCAATGCCAACCAACCGGGCTGCCTCGTTTTGTGGCAGCCCGGCCAGTTGAACGTAGTGCGCAATGGCTTTGGCGTGATCGTCATTCATATGGTCGACCATGCCGGCCTCGATGGTTCCGGCAAACGGGTTGGCCAGTGCGATCTCGTCCAGCCAATGGATGGCACCGAAGCCACCTATATAGCGGTAGCGCACCGGCTCAAGCACCCAGAAGTCGAAATCATGGGCGGTGTGGTAACTCTGCGATTCGGGGAAAAACCGGTAATAACGGGAAGCCCCTTCTTCTATCGCCTTGGGCTCCGTCAGCTTGCGTGCTTCGGCCATGACCGTGACCCGTCCGACCGCCTGCACATCCTCGGCCTCACGCTCACCGACCAGCATCGAGCACTTCGGGTCATGAGCCAGATTGTGGGTGTGCTGGGCGATACGACTGATCAGAATCAGCGGTCTGCCCTGCCCGTCCAGGCAATACGGCACGACCGAGCCAAACGGAAACCCCGGCATCGATCTGGAATGCGTGGACAACACGCCGCGATACTCGCCGAGCAGCAGTTTTCGGGCTCGACTGGAGGCTTTTGCGCTCATCGGTGACTCCTTGCAACGTGGTCGTCGGGTTGAAGACGCACGCATGGAAAAAGCTTATAACGTGCACTGGCCATGGCACTGCGCGAGCAAGACGCTGGCGATGCCATGATGAAATCAGCTGATTGGGCACGCACATGGAATTGAAAGACAAGTTAATAATAATAACCGGCGGATGCCAGGGCCTGGGCCGAGCGATGGCAGAGTATCTGGCCGCCAGGGGCGCGCGACTGGCGCTGGTGGACCTCAATCAGGAAAAGCTCGACCAGACGGTCGCTGCCTGCAAGTCCCTGGGCGTCGAGGCGCGTGCGTATCTGTGTAATGTGGCCGACGAGGCGCAGGTCGAGGCGATGGTCGACCAGGTCGCAAATGACTTTGGCGCGATCGACGGCCTGATCAACAACGCGGGAATCCTGCGCGATGGTCTGCTGGTCAAGGTCAAGGATGGCGTCATGACCAAACTGAGCCTGGCGCAATGGCAGGCCGTGATCGACGTCAATCTGACCGGCGTGTTCCTGTGTACACGGGAAGTGGCGGCGAAAATGATCGAACGCAAAACGGCGGGTACCATCATTAATATCTCGTCGATCTCCCGCGCAGGAAACGTTGGGCAGACCAACTATTCGGCAGCCAAGGCAGGCGTGGCGGCTGCCACTGTCACCTGGGCACGAGAGCTGGCGCGCTATGGCATTCGAGTAGCGGGCGTCGCGCCGGGCTTCATCGAGACCGAGATGACCGGCAGCATGAAGCCTGAGGCATTGGAGAAAATGACTTCCGCGATCCCGCTCAAACGCATGGGCACACCGCAGGAAATCGCCCACTCGGTGGCATACATCCTTGAGAACGATTACTTCAGCGGGCGGATTCTTGAGCTCGATGGCGCGATGCGGCTGTAGCGCATACGCGTAGGTGAGCAGGGGCAAGATGCTGATGCAGCGTCTTGCCCCTGCGGTTTACCAGGTTACGCCGAAGCCTGCGGTATACCGAGTCTTATCCACGTTGCCATTGTCGGCACCGCTGATGATGTCCTTCTCGGCCTTGAGATTCAGCGAGGCCCAGTCGGTAACCTTGTAACGCAGGCCCGCTTGAACATCCAGGGCATAGTCCGCCACGCCACTGAGCGGCTTGCTCACCTCGCCATTGGTGAAGAATTCGAACTTCTTGCCCACCAGATAACGGTTGTAATCCCAGGTACCCGCCACGGAGTAGAAGTTTTCCTTCTCGCCGTTGGAGAACTGGTAGTCAGTGCGGTTCAGCAGGCCGCCGACTTTGAACGCGCCCAACTCGTCGTCCCAGAACTGGTAGCCGGGACCGGTACCGACGGTGCGCTGGCGAGACAAGTCTTCGATCTTGTCGCGCTTGTAGTTAATGCGCGCGTCCCAGAAGAACTTGTCGGTGATGAAGCGATCGAGCGAGTACTCGGCGCTCCAGTTGTCGGTGCCGACCACTTCGTCGGTCGACTCGCGGTTGTATTCGCCATTGGCGTTATGTCGCCACTGGCCGTGACGCGCCGAAGTGTCGAACGAAATGTTGTAATCGTCGGTGTCATTCTCGGCTTGCTGGAAGTCCAGCGCGGCGTCGATGTTACCCTTCCACACCAGGTCGGTAATGACCGGCTTGGGCTTGATGAGCTGGTCGATGCTGGCCAGCTCGACGGTCTTGGGTGCATCGCCGTTAGCCAGAATGACTTTGCCGTCGTCGGCGGCCTTCAGCGATTTGCTGACTTCGCCATCGGCATGGCCCTGCTTGACCAGCAGAGGATGATCGCTTTCGAGGGTTTTGACCTCTTTCCAATCCAGCGGGATTGCTCCGGCGTACTTGGTATCAAGCAACAGTTTGCCGCCGTCGAAGACCTTGATGGTCCCAGTCAGCCGGTCACCGTTCTTCAACCATACGGTGTCGGCGAACAATGGAGCGGAGGCAGTGGATATTGCGAGGCACAGCAAAGTTCTGGACAACATATGCGACGTCAGGGCTCTGTTAGCGGAAAATGGGGGCGTTATCCTGATGGATGAGCGGGCACGAGTATGACTGACAGTCGGAAATTTCCGTAGTTCCCGGAGGCAAATTTCAACATGACGCTGAACAGGGAGACGGGCTTGAAGCACGCCGCTGAAGATTCGGGAGATCCGACCGGGCTGTCGCCCGCTGAGGCACGGCGCACGGCGCTTTACCTGACGCTTGCCCAGATCCCGGAAGGCCGCGTCGTCAGCTACGGCCAGTTGGCCGAACTGGCGGGGCTCGGACGAGCGGCACGCTGGGTCGGTCGCGCCTTGAGTCAGCTGCCGGAGGGTTCTTCATTGCCCTGGCATCGCGTCCTGGGCGCCGACGGGCGGCTCAGCCTGCCGGTCGGCAGCGCTTCAGGTGACGAACAGCGTGCCCGCTTGCGTGCCGAAGGTCTTACCATCACCAACAATCGGGTCGATATCCGGCGCGATGGCTGGCGTCCCATGTAGCACAGCGGTTAGAGTGCGCCCTTTGTTTCGCAACCTCAGGCAGATTCCAGCCCATGCCCCGTAAAACCTGGCGCGCCGCGCTTGCCGCCTATGCCAGCCCGTCGACACTCGTATTGCTGCTGCTCGGATTCGCCGCAGGCATGCCCTACATGCTGGTCTTCTCAACGTTATCCGTCTGGCTGCGCGAGGCCGGTGTCGCCCGCGAGACCATCGGCTATGCAAGCCTGATCGGTCTGGCCTACGCCTTCAAATGGGTCTGGTCGCCGCTGCTCGACCAATGGCGGCTGCCATTTCTTGGCCGCCTGGGCCGTCGGCGATCGTGGCTGGTCCTGTCGCAATCGCTGGTGATTCTGGGTCTGATCGGCATGGGCTTCTGCGATCCGCAGCAGCACCTGTCGTGGTTGATTGCCATCGCGGTTGTCGTCGCGTTCTCATCGGCAACCCAGGACATTGCCATCGATGCCTATCGTCTGGAAATCGCCCATGACACGCAACAAGCGGCGCTAGCCGCCAGCTATATGTCCGGCTATCGGGTCGCCGCTTTGCTGGCCACCGCCGGAGCGCTGTATTTTGCCGAGGGCTTCGGGTCGACCGGCTTCGCTTACAAGCACTCGGCCTGGACCGGCACTTACGTCCTGTTCGGCCTGCTGATGGTGCCCGCGCTGATTACCACGCTGATCATGCGCGAGCCACCGGTGCCACTGCGTACCCAACTTTCCGCGGCCCGTTATGGCTTCATCCACCAACTGGCGTCGGTGTTCGTGCTGATCACGCTGCTGGTTTCGGTTCCGGCCATGTTCACCCAGTTCTACAACACCGATTTCGCCAGCGTGCTGTTCCATGGCACCAGCTGGCTGGATCTGCTGCTGGAAGATCGCGCCTTCCTGCGCTCGATCCTGTACACGCTGCTGACCATCGCCTGCTTGTCTTCTGCGGGACGACGCGGCCTGGCGCCGGTTCTCACACCGGTCAATGACTTCATCCTGCGTTATCGCTGGCAAGCGTTGCTGTTGCTGGGTCTGATCGCGACCTATCGGATGTCCGATACGGTCATGGGCGTGATGGCCAACGTCTTTTATATCGACCAGGGTTTCACCAAGGACCAGATCGCCAGTGTCAGCAAGATATTCGGGCTGATCATGACGCTGCTGGGCGCAGGCGTAGGCGGTCTGCTGATCGTGCGTTTCGGCATCATGCCGATTCTGTTCATCGGCGGGCTCAGCTCGGCGGCGACCAACATTCTGTTCCTGCTGCTGGCCGACATGGGGCCGAACCTGAAAATGCTGATCGTGACCATCTCGCTGGACAATCTCAGCTCAGGACTGGCGACCTCGGCCTTCGTGGCCTATCTGTCGAGCCTGACCAACCTCAAGTTTTCCGCCACCCAATATGCCCTGCTCAGCTCGATCATGCTCTTGCTGCCACGGCTGATTGGCGGTTACTCAGGGGTAATGGTGGAGAAATTCGGCTATCACAACTTCTTCCTGATCACCGCCCTGCTGGGTGTTCCAACCCTGGTGATGATCCTGTTGCAGTGGAGCAAGGAAGGACGCGGCACGCCGGCCGAGGAAGCTACCGAAGCCCCCGGGGCCGAAAAGCTGTAGGAGCGCGTTTACCCGCGACGGCGCCCGTGCATCCAACACGTTTTTGTCGTCAGATGCTAAGTCGTCGCGGGCAAGCGCGCTCCTGCAGGACCGCCGCGAGATTAGGCCTGCGGAGTGTCTTGCACCACGCGGATCACGCGTTGCGGGAACGGGATGTCGATTCCGGCTGCTTTCAGGCGGTCGCGCGCTTCAACGTTGAACAGCGAGATTACGTCGCCATAGTCGGAAGTCTTGGTCCAGACCCGCAACGACAGGGTAATCGCACTTTCGCCCAAGGTCGCCACCACGGCTTGTGGTGCTGGATCCTGCAGCACTCGGGGATCACCGGCCATGTCGAGCAGTACTTCGAGAGCCTTCTTCAGATCGGCTTCGTAGTTCACCCCCACATCAAAGACGATCTTGCGGGTTGGCTGGCGGTTGGTGTTGGTGATGATGCCGTTGGACAGATTGCCGTTGGGAATGATGACGGTGCGGTTATCGCCAGTGCGCACCACCGTATGGAAGATCTGGATGCTGTCCACGGTACCCTGCACGCCTTGTGCCTCGATCCAGTCGCCGATGCGGAACGGACGAAACAGCAGAATCAGCACTCCGCCGGCGAAGTTCGCCAGACTGCCTTGCAATGCAAGGCCGATAGCCAGACCGGCAGCACCTATTGCAGCGACAAACGACGTGGTTTCAATGCCGACCATCGATGCGACGCTGACGATCAGCAGGATCTTCAGAATGATGTTCGCCAGGCTGCTGACAAACCCTTGCAGTGCCTGGTCAGCGTGACGCAGAGCCAGCAACGCCCCGAGCTTGTTGGTGACCTTGTTGATCAGCCACCAGCCGATGCACAGCGTCGCCAGCGCCAGCAGCAAACGGCTGCCGTACTGCATGAGCATCGGAATCCAGTTCTGGGAGGCTTTCCACAGCTGGTCGACTTCTGCATTCAAATCCATCGTTTCTCTCCTTGCCTGTCATGAGCTGACGTAGAAACATCGCAGAACGCAATCGTTTCAGCCATACCGGAAAAGGTTCGGACTGGCCGGGGAATGATGGGTTCCCCGGCAGTCGATTACTCACTCAGTCGCGAAAGTTGTTGAATTGCAACGGCATGCCCGAATCGTAGGCACGCAGCACGGCGATGGCTTCTTGCAGGTCGTCACGTTTCTTGCCGGTGACGCGCACCTGCTCGCCCTGGATGGCGGCCTGGACCTTCAGCTTGGCGTCCTTGATATGAGCGACGATTTTCTTGGCCAGCTCCTTGTCGATTCCTTCGCGCAGAACCGCTTCCTGCTTCATCAACTTGCCGGAGGCGTAAGCTTCCTTCACTTCCAGGCATTTCACGTCGATCTTGCGCTTGACCAGTGCTAGCTTGAGGATCTCGATCATCGCTTCGAGCTGGAATTCGGCTTCGGCGGTCAGCGTGACGGTCAGTTCCTTGAACTCGAAAGTGCCTTTGCCTTTGAGGTCATAGCGACGGTCCAGCTCTTTGATGGCGTTGTCGACGGCATTCGTGACTTCATGTTTATCCAATTCGGACACTACGTCGAACGAGGGCATGTATGTTCTCCAGGTAAACGGCGTGCCCGAGAAGCAAAAGGCACGCATGACTTGACGGTATGAAAGACCGCTCATTATAACGAGACTTTTCCGGCGTTCACTGGAGCCTTTCATGTCGTTCTCTGATTTCCATGCGGCCGGGTTGTTCAATCCGTTGACCGGTCCAGGCCGATGAGCGACGTCTGGCATGTTCTGGGCGCGGGCAGTCTCGGCACGTTATGGGCGACCCGGCTGGTGCGCGCCGGGCTGACGGTACGCCTGATCCTGCGTGATGAGCGCCGGTTGCAGGCCTACAACGCGGCTGGCGGCTGTCTGACGCTGGTGGAACGGGATGTGGCGCAACCCTTTGCCATTACCGCGCAAACCCCGGACTACGCCGAGCCTGTCGGCCGATTGCTGGTGGCCTGCAAGGCCTATGACGCCGAGCAGGCTGTGGCGGCTCTGGCGCCGCGACTGACCGTCGGCGCCGAAGTGATCCTGTTGCAGAATGGTCTTGGCAGTCAGGACGCGGTTGCGGCGCGTGTGCCGCAAGCGCGCTGCATCTTCGCCTCCAGCACCGAAGGCGCTTTTCGCGAGGCGGACTGGCGCGTGGTGTTCGCCGGCCACGGCTACACCTGGCTAGGTGACCCGGCTGACCCGACGCCGCCCAGCTTCCTGCGGGCGCTGCACGCCTGCGGCATCGCTCACGAATGGACGCCGGACATCCTGACCCGCCTGTGGCGCAAGCTGGCGCTCAACTGTGCGATCAACCCGCTGACCGTGCTGCATCAATGTCGCAACGGCGGGCTCACGGATCACCATTGCGAGGTCGCCACCCTGTGCGCAGAGCTGGCCGAGCTGCTCACCTGTTGCGGCCAGCCTGCCGCGGCGCTGGACCTCAATAACGAAGTTCAGCGGGTCATTCAGGCGACCGCGGCGAACTATTCCTCGATGTACCAGGACGTTGCCCATGGCCGGCGCACGGAGATCAGCTATTTGCTCGGCTACGCCTGCGCCACCGCCCAGCGTCATCAGTGCCCGGTTCCCCACCTGCAGCAGTTGCAGACTCGCCTGACGGCTTATCTCGCAGCCAAGGGTTTGCGTACCGACTAGCCCGCGCTACCCTGCTGATTCCTGATCCGTGTGTGAACCGCCCATGCCTTTGCGTCAACGCCTGGAAAACCTGCCTGTCGGCCAGAAGCTGCTCGCAGCCTTGCTGGTCCTGATGACCACCGTACTGGTCGTTGCCAACCTGACGTTCATCAGCGCCGCTTATTACATCTCCCAAGAGGCGATGGCTCCTCAGGCGCTGCAGACCATCGGTCGTCTGATCAGCAGCCCTAACCTCAATGAGCGAGCCTTGAACTCTCCGGCCGATGCGCGGGCGTTGCTCAGGGAACTCAAGAGTTACGGCCCTCTGCGCGCGGCGGCCATCTACGACAACGACGGCACCCGGCTGGCGCAGGCTCAGCAAGGTGAAGAGCTCGCGCTGCCGGTGCGTTATCAGGACGTCGAAAGCTGGCGCCTGACCGAATTTCGCAGCACTCGATTGATTGATATCCCCAAGGGTCAGCAAGCACCCGGTCACCTGCTGCTGGTGGCCAGCAGTGAGCTGCCGCCTGCGTTCTATACCGGGACGCTGACCGCCAGCCTCGGAATTCTGGTGTTCAGTGTTCTGTTATGGCTCATCGTGGCCCGGCAGATCCGGCGTCTGATCACCGAGCCGATCTATCAGCTCGAAGAACTGTCGCGCCAGGTCACCCGCGAGGAAAACTACGCGCTGCGCGCCAAACCAGGCAACGAGGATGAAATCGGCAGCCTGGCGGAAGCGTTCAACACCATGCTGTCACGCATCGAAGCTCGCGAGCAGCAGCTCAAACGCGCTCGCGACGACTCGCAGGAAGCCTACGATCAGGCTCAGGGGCTCGCCGAGGAAACCCGACACACCAACCGCAAGCTGGAGCTTGAAGTCCAGGTGCGCAGCAAGATCGAGAAAAAGCTCACCGGCTTTCAGAACTACCTCAATAGCATCATCGACTCCATGCCGTCGGCCATGATCGCGCTGGACGAACAGCTTTACGTGACCCAATGGAACCAGGAAGCCACCGCGCTTTCCGGCACCCGGCTGGACGAAGCGCTCAATCAGCCGATCTTTATCGCTTTCGAGCCGATGCGAGCCTTTCTGCCGCAGCTCAAGCAGACCGTCGAACGGCACAGCGTGACCAAGATCGAGCGCGTGACCTGGATCAAGAACGAAGAGACTCACCACTACGCCCTGACCTTCTACCCGCTGACCGGCGATGCGGGCCGTGGCGTGGTGATCCGTATCGACGACATCACTCAACGCATCTCGCTTGAAGAAATGATGGTGCAGTCCGAAAAGATGCTCTCGGTCGGCGGTCTGGCGGCCGGCATGGCTCACGAGATCAACAACCCGCTGGGCGCGATTCTGCATAACGTGCAGAACATTCGTCGCCGTCTATCCCCCGACCTGCCCAAGAACATCGAGCAGGCCCAAGCCGACGGCGTCGATCTGGCGATGGTCAACAGCTATCTGGTCAGCCGTGAAGTCCCGCAACTGCTCGACGGCATCCAGCAGGCCGGCGGGCGCGCGGCGAAGATCGTCAGCCACATGCTCAACTTCAGCCGCTTGAGCAATCGCCAGCTGTCACCCTGTGATCTGCCGGCCTTGATTGATCAGGCAGTGGAAATCGCCAGCAATGACTTTGACCTGGCCATTGGCTTTGACTTCAAGGGACAGAACATCGTCCGCCAGTTCGACCCTGAGCTCGGTCAGGTGCCGTGTATCGCCAACGAGCTGGAACAGGTGCTGCTCAACCTGCTGAAAAACGCCGCGCAGGCCATTCATCAACGGCCCGACAGCGACGAACCGGGGCGGATTATCCTGCGCACCCGTTTGAATCCGCCATGGGCGGAAATCCAGGTCGAGGACAATGGCATCGGCATGTCCGAGAGCGTCCGCAAGCGGACCTTCGAGCCGTTTTTCACCACCAAGGAAATCGGTCAGGGCACCGGCCTTGGGCTGTCAGTGTCGTACTTCATCATCACCAACAACCATAAAGGCCAGATGGAAGTGCATTCTTCCGTCGGCTCCGGGACCTGTTTCACGCTGAGGCTGCCGCTGGTGGCGACTCAGGTGAATGAGCGCGAGCAGGTCATTTCAAAGCTGTAGTCAGGAGCCACACATGGGCTTTCGTTTGTCGAAGATTTACACCCGCACCGGAGATACCGGCGAGACCGGGCTGGGCGACGGTCGTCGGGTGCCCAAGGACCATCCGCGAGTGGAAGCTATCGGCGAAGTCGATACGCTTAACAGCCAGCTCGGACTGCTGCTCGCGCAATTGCATCAGCAGGCTGAGCGGATGCCAGCCCTGGGCGACGTCATCGAGGTGCTGGCGCCTTGTCAACACCGGCTGTTCGACTTGGGCGGAGAGCTGGCGATGCCGAGCTACCGGGCGCTGAATGGTGCCGAGATCGAGCGGCTGGAAGCCGCGATAGACCGCTGGAACGATGAGCTGGGCCCGCTGGAGAATTTCATTCTGCCGGGCGGTTCGGCGCTGATTGCTCAGGCCCACGTCTGCCGAAGCCTGGCCCGAACCGCGGAACGTCGCTGTCAGCAACTCAATGCGGTGGAGCCGCTGGAAGGTGTCGGGCTGGCGTATATCAACCGGCTGTCAGACCTGCTGTTCGTCGCGGCGCGCCTGATTGCGCGTCGCCAGGGTGTGGCAGAGATTTTGTGGCAGGCGGCTGAAAAACCCGCTTGAGGCGTGCCCGGCGGCGAACCTGTGTGAGGCAGCTTGCCGGCGACTACGGTGTCGCCAGCAAGCTGCCTCCCACAATGAAACCTCAAGCCTCAGATTTCCTCAGGCCAGAACGCGCGGATGCCTGCCACGCCTTGCGCTCCGACTTCCCAGGCTTGCTGGCGCTGGTCGGGACCGACGCCGCCGAGCAGGTACACCGGCTTGCTGAACCCGGCGATCAGCTCGGCCGCCAGCTCCCAGCCCAACGGCTGCGCGTCGGGATGGGTCTGGGTAGGCTGGACCGGCGACAAGGTAACGAAATCAACGCCCATCAGCTCGGCCAGCGCCAGTTCCTCGGCGTTATGGCACGAAGCAGCGAGCCACCGATGCTCGGGGAACGGGCGACCGCGGCTGGCGTACTTGCGCAGCTGCTCGGCCGTCAGGTGCCAGCCGGCAGCCGGGAAATCACCTAGCCATTCCAACGGGCCCTTGAGCATCAGCTGCGCCTTGCCTGCGCACAGACCGACTGCATCAACCGCCAGATCGCGATACTGCGGATCATAGCCGCCCGGCGCGCGCAGTTGGACCAACCGAGCGCCGCTGGCAATGGCTTTCTGGATGCCGCGCAGTAACTGAGGCGTTTCCAGCCCTTGCGGCGTGATCAGGTACTCGCCGGGCAAGCGCGCCGCCGCAACGATCGGTCGATTCGCGGCTGGAAAATCGTAGTCACCCAGCTCCCGAGGCGTGACCCAGCGCAGCGGCTGGCCTTCCGCGCCGTGCGGCTCGCCAGTGAACGCCGACACCTCGCGGACGTCCAGCAGCACCTGCTTATCAGGGTAATCATGGCGGACTTTGATCAGCGGACGTGACGCACTGACCACGATGCCCAGCTCTTCGAGCAATTCACGGCCCAGAGCCGCCTCGACGGTTTCACCCTCCTCGACTTTGCCACCGGGAAATTCCCAGAGACCGCCTTGGTGCTGGGTGTCGGCGCGCCTGGCGATCAGGATTCTGCCGTCGGCGCCACGGATCACAGCCGCAGCTACATGCACGCGTTTCACGATCAGGATTCCTCCAGGCCCGCCTGCTGCCAACGCTTGAAAGCCGGCCACTGGTAAATGGTTTCGATATAGGCAAGCGCTTCGGGCGGCAGGTCAACGTGGTAGGTACGCAGACGAATCGCAACCGGCGCGAAGAATGCATCGGCAATACTCGGCCGACCGAACAGAAACGGGCCGCTTTCAACGGCAGCCGCGCGGCATTCGCCCCAAAGCTCGACGATCCGGTCAATGTCGTTCTGCGTGTCGACGGGAATGACTTCCAGCGGCTGGTCATGCCGCAAGTCCATCGGCATGTTAGTGCGCAGGCTCACGAAGCCGCTGTGCATCTGGGCGCAGGCAGAACGGGCCTGAGCACGCGCCGCCGTATCACGCGGCCAGAGGTCGGCTTCGGGAAAACGCTCGACCAGATACTCACAGATCGCCAGCGAATCTGTGATGGTGCCGTGCTCGCATTGCAGCGCGGGCACTTTGCCGCTTGGCGAGTATTGAAGGATTTTCTGGCGGGTGTCGCGCTGGTTGAGGCGGATCACCTGATCGGTGAACGGCGCGCCGATCATCTCCAGCACCAGCCATGGCCGTAGCGACCAGGAGGAGTAGCGTTTGTCGCCGATAATCAGGTGCAGAGGCATGTTGGTGACTCCAGAAAATTAAGGTGATCCATCAGCCCGTACAGACTCCGTGGCAGCCGGACCTGTTGGAATAGCGGACCTGTGGGAGCGGACTTGTCCGCGAATGGGCCGGTACAGGCGCATATGTGCGTGTGCATATACGTATTCGCGGACAAGTCCGCTCCCACATTCCCACAGAGCCGGGTCCCACAGGTCTGTTCTACTTGTCCGGTCCCTACAGGCCGTTTACGTGCGGTACTCGGCGTTGATCTTCACGTACTCGTGGGACAGGTCGGTGGTCCAGATCGTCTCGCTGCACTGGCCGCGGCCCAGCTCGATGCGGATGGTGATTTCTTCCTGGGCCATCACCGCCGAGCCCTGCTCCTCAGTGTAGGTCGTGGCGCGGCAGCCTTTGCTGGCGATGCAGACCGAGCCGAGAAATACGTCGATCTTGCTCACGTCCAGGTCCGGCACGCCTGCGCGGCCGACGGCTGCCAGAATCCGGCCCCAGTTCGGGTCGGAGGCGAACAGTGCGGTCTTGATCAGCGGAGAATGAGCCACGGCGTAGCCTACATCCAGGCATTCCTGATGATTGCCGCCACCATTGACTTCAACGGTCACGAACTTGGTCGCGCCTTCGCCGTCGCGGACGATGGCCTGAGCGACTTCCATGCAGACCTCGAACACCGCTTTTTTCAGCGCCTCGAACAGCGGGCCACTGGCCTCAGTCACTTCAGGCACATTGGCCTGGCCGGTGGCGATCAGCATGCAGCAGTCGTTGGTCGAGGTGTCGCCATCGATAGTGATGCGATTGAAGGACTTGTTGGCGCCATCGCGGATCAGGTCCTGGAGGACGTTCTGCGATACCTTGGCGTCGGTGGCGATGTAGCCAAGCATGGTTGCCATGTTCGGACGAATCATGCCCGCGCCCTTGCTGATGCCGGTCACGGTAACGGTCACGCCGTCATGCTCGAACTGGCGGCTGGCGCCCTTTGGCAGCGTGTCGGTGGTCATGATACCGGTAGCCGCAGCGGCCCAGTTGTCCACAGACAGGTCATCGAGCGCGGCTTGCAACGCGCCTTCGATCTTCTCGACCGGCAGCGGTTCACCAATGACTCCGGTGGAAAACGGCAGAACGGCGGACGAATCGACGCCGGTCAGCTCGGCCAGCTTTTCGCAGGTACGACGTGCCGCAGCCAGGCCCGGCTCGCCGGTACCGGCGTTGGCGTTGCCGGTGTTGGTCAACAGATAGCGAACGGCGCCCTGCACGCGCTGCTTGGCGAGGATCACCGGTGCCGCGCAAAAAGCGTTCAGCGTGAACACGCCCGCGACGCTGGAACCCTCGGCGCAACGCATAACCACGACGTCCTTGCGCCCGGGGCGTTTGATGCCGGCGGACGATATACCCAATTCAAAGCCGGGAACCGGATGCAGCGTAGGCAAAGGACCAAGACCAACAGCCATGGGTGTGCTCCTCAAGGACAATCTGCGCCGCCCAGAACGGTACGGCTATCAATGAAAAAACGCCGCGACAGGTAAGCCGGTCGCGGCGTGGTTACTGCAGGTCAGGCGTCAGTTGATCTGGCCGTGACAATGCTTGTATTTCTTGCCCGAACCACACCAGCACAGTTCGTTGCGGCCCAGCTTATGGTCGTTGCGTACCGGCGCCGCGGCAACCGCAACGTCACCGGCTTCTTCTTCCAGCGCAGGCTGCTCGATGCCCGGTGCCGGGGCATGCTGGAACTGCATGCGCTTGGCCAGCTCTTCGGCTTCCTGACGCAGACGCACCTCTTCTTCTTCCGGATCTTCGCGACGCACCTGAACATGGGACAGGACGCGGATGGTGTCGCGCTTGATCGAATCCAGCAGTTCCTGGAACAGGGTGAACGACTCGCGCTTGTATTCCTGCTTCGGGTTCTTCTGGGCATAGCCGCGCAGATGGATACCGTGACGCAGGTGATCCATGGTCGACAGGTGGTCTTTCCACAGATCGTCCAGCACGCGCAGCAGAATCTGCTTCTCGAAGGTGCGCAGCGCTTCGGCGCTGGCCTGGTCTTCCTTCTCGTTGTAGGCGAGCAGCAGCTGCGCCATGATCTTCTCGCGCAGGGTTTCTTCGTGCAGGTGATCGTCTTCGTCGAGCCACTGCTGAATCGGCAGTTTGACGGCGAAATCGGTGTTCAGCGCGGCTTCCAGACCCGGCACGTCCCACTGCTCGGGCAGCGATTGCGGCGGAATGTGCTGGCTGATCAGGTTGTTCAGCACTTCTTCGCGGAAATCGGCAATGGTGTCACCGATGTTCTCCGCAGCCAGCAGGCTGTTGCGCATGTGGTAGATCACCTTGCGCTGCTCGTTGGCCACGTCGTCGAATTCGAGCAGCTGCTTGCGGATGTCGAAGTTGCGACCTTCCACCTTGCGCTGCGCTTTTTCGATGGCGTTGGTCACCATGCGGTGTTCGATGGCCTCACCGGACTGCATGCCCAGTGCCTTCATGAAGTTCTTGACCCGGTCCGATGCGAAGATGCGCATCAGGCTGTCTTCCAGCGACAGATAGAAACGGCTGGAACCGGTATCGCCCTGACGACCGGCACGACCGCGCAGCTGGTTGTCGATACGACGCGATTCGTGACGCTCGGACGCGATCACGTGCAGACCGCCCGCCTCGATTACCTGCTGGTGGCGTTTCTGCCAGTCAGCCTTGATCTGCGCGATCTGCTCGGGCGTCGGGTCTTCCAGGTTGGCAACCTCGACTTCCCAGTTGCCGCCCAACAGGATGTCGGTACCGCGACCGGCCATGTTGGTGGCGATGGTCAGCGCACCCGGACGACCGGCCTGCGCGATGATCTCGGCTTCCTTCTCGTGGAACTTGGCGTTCAGGACCTTGTGATCGATACCTTCCTTCTTGAGCAGGTTGGACATGTGCTCGGAGGTTTCGATGGTCGCCGTACCCACCAGCACCGGGCGGTTTTCTGCCAGGCACGCCTTGATGTCGGTGACGATGGCCGCGTACTTTTCTTCCGCCGTCAGGTAGACGAGGTCGTTGAAATCCTTGCGCGCCAGCGGCTTGTTCGGCGGGATGACCATCACGGCCAGGTTGTAGATCTGGTGGAATTCGAACGCTTCGGTGTCCGCGGTACCGGTCATGCCGGACAGCTTGTTGTACAGACGGAAGTAGTTCTGGAACGTGGTCGATGCCAGGGTCTGGCTCTCGGCCTGGATGTTCAGGTTTTCCTTGGCTTCGATGGCCTGGTGCAGGCCCTCGGACAGGCGACGGCCCGGCATGGTACGGCCGGTGTGCTCGTCGACCAGCAGGACCTGACCGTCCTGAACGATGTATTCGACGTTGCGGTTGAACAGCTTGTGCGCGCGCAGACCGGCGTAGACGTGAGTCAGCAGGCCCAGGTTATGCGCCGAGTACAGGCTTTCGCCCTCGGCCAGCAGACCGGCTTCGGTGAGCATTTCCTCGATGAACTGGTGACCGGCTTCGTTGAGTTCGACCTGACGGCTTTTTTCGTCGACGGTGAAATGGCCCGGCTTGGTGACTTCGCCTTCCACTTCCTCGATGTGCTGCTCAAGCTTGGGGATCAGGCGGTTGATTTCGGTGTACAGCCTGGAGCTGTCTTCGGCCTGGCCGGAGATGATCAGCGGGGTACGCGCTTCGTCGATCAGGATCGAGTCGACTTCGTCGATCACGGCGAAGTTGAGTTCACGCTGGAACTTGTCGTCCATGCTGAACGCCATGTTGTCGCGCAGGTAATCGAAACCGAATTCGTTGTTGGTGCCGTAGGTGATGTCGGCGGCGTAAGCGGCGCGCTTCTCTTCCGGCGGCTGGAACGGCGTGACGATACCGACCGTCAGGCCGAGGAATTCGTACAGCGGACGCATCCAGTTGGCGTCGCGGCGAGCCAGGTAATCGTTGACGGTCACCACGTGCACGCCCTTGCCGGACAGCGCGTTGAGGTACACCGCCAGGGTGGCTACCAGGGTCTTGCCTTCACCGGTACGCATTTCGGCGATCTGGCCTTCATGCAAGGTCATGCCGCCGATCAGCTGCACGTCGAAGTGACGCATGCCCATGATGCGCTTGCCCGCTTCACGGGTGACGGCAAAGGCTTCCGGCAGAAGCTGGTCGAGGGTCTCGCCTTTGGCTATGCGGGCCTTGAACTCTTCAGTCTTGGCACGCAACTGCTCGTCCGTGAGGGCCAACATTTGCTCTTCGAAGGCATTGACGATCTGTACCGTCTTGAGCATGCGTTTGACTTCACGCTCGTTCTTGCTTCCAAAAAGTTTTTTTAACAAAGGCGCAAACATATCGACAGGATCTTCCACACATAGGAATGGAGGGCGGCCCCGTGAGTCGCCCGTGCAGCCTCGATGGCCGCATGCGAACGAGCATTCTACCCGGAAACGATGGTGAGGAAAGTGGCGTTATTCCACGATGCTGGCACAGCGCTGTGACGGGGCAGATCTACAATGGGGCCGATTTTCAGCACTTCAACCCATGGTTTGGAGAAGTTACTCATTGATTTGCCTATGAAAGCACGGAAATCGCTCACGACCCAGCCTCACGAACGCTTTCTGTTAAGATAAGCGCCTTGTCACCCCCCAGGCATCGTCACCATGGCCTTTCGTCCTCTCAATGCCCGCGCGCCCGCTGTCCTGCTGCGCGACGCCAAGCCGCTCAAAGCCATTTTCCGCCACGCCGAACGCCTGGGCCATCTGCAACGCCTGCTTGAAAGCCAGCTGCAACCCGCCGCGCGTGAACATTGCCATGTCGCGTCATGGCGCGAGGGCTGCCTGCTGCTGATCGTCACCGATGGCCACTGGGCCACGCGCCTGCGTTATCAGCAGAAGCGTCTGCACCGCCAGATGCTGGCCTTCGAGGAATTCGCCAGCCTGACCCGCATCGTCTTCAAGGTGCAGCCGCCTACCGTCCAGAGCAGGTCGGCGGGGCACACCATCGACCTGTCACCGGTTGCCGCGCAAAACATCCAGGCCACTGCCGAAGGCATCACCGACCCGAAACTGCGCGCCGCGCTCGAACGCCTCGCCAGCCACGGCAAGAGCAAAACCTAGGCGGTTCAGCGCTTGCCGAGGGTTCTCTCGAACCGCGAGTTCCCGGCTTTCAACATCCCGCTCTGAATCAGCAACGGCGTGACGCTTGCCTCGGGCCAAACCTCGCCGCTGATCTGCGCCCATTGCGCAAACGGGTCCATACGCCCTTCGAACCGATGCTCGCCTTCGCGCCGCACGTCGACCAGCAGCTGCAGACTGTCTCGACACTCCACCGTCAGCCGGGCATTACCCAGGACCATCATCCAGGGCGATAACAGCGCCATATCATGACCCAGCAGCTCACCACTGCCGGCCGTGCATCGTGAACCGCGGCCCTGAACATGAACGCTGCCCTGCCACTGCCCGTCGAGCGCATAGCCTGAAGCTGGCGCGACCAGTGGCGCGCCGGGGATCAGTTCCGCTCGCCACGCCCATGGCCAGCCATTAAGCGCCAGCGCCCAGACCTGTTGCTGGAAGCCACCTTCGAGCAGGCCCTTGCCGAACCAGGGTTGAAGCTTCCAGGCCAACGGACCGATCATGCCGATACTTTCCACGCGCCCGTCCCAGAGGGTTCCGCTCACGGTCTGAGGCTGCCAGCCGGGCGGCCAGTTGATCAGCCGTGCGACAGCCGCCGCAGGCAGGTTCAACAAGAGGGTCAGGATGAACACCGACGCACCCAGTATCCATAGTTTGCGGGTCATGGCTGCGTGTTCCCCCGGCCAACGTCGAGACTGAAGATCATCGCCTGATGACCCTGCTCCAGACTCCAGCGCAGCGGTCGACCGCCGTGCTCCTGCACGCTACGCATCAGCTGTGCCAGCGGTTCGGCGCGGCTCAGTTCGCCGCGCAGCTGCCAGATGTCGCCGCGCTGCTCTACCTTGGTCAGCACCAGACCCCGCGCACTGGCGACGGCCTGCCAGTATTCACTGGTAAACGCCGGGCCGGGGCTCAGCGTCTGCGCCTGCCGGGCGAGCGCCGGCCACTGGCTGATGTCCTTCACAACCGCGACCAACGGTCGACCGAGCAGCACCAGCAGCAAGGTCAGAACCACCACCCAACCGGCGAGCAGTGCATAACGTCGTGCTGGCGGCAGTGCCGCGACGGCGCTCAACGCGCGCTGAATCAACCTGTTCATGGCTGTACACCGAGATCGAAATTGATGGTGAGCAGCGAGGGTTTCGTATCGGGTTCAACGCTTGCGGTCGCGCCTACGGCCTTGCCCATCGCCTGCCAATGGGTCAGCGGTGGCGCAGGCAGATCGCCGTTGAGCACCAACCGCCAGCTACGCCCGTCGAAGTAATTGCCGGACACGCCCCAGCCTTGCTGGCCGGCAAGCCAGTCCGAGATTGCACGTTCCAGCTCGGCAACCTGCTGCTGGCGGCTGCGCCAGTCGGTCTGCTGCGCCTGAAGGCGCGCCAGCGAGCGGGCGGCCTGCTGCGCGCTGCCGACCGGCCCGGTCACCGCCTCGACCTGGGCTTTCCAGACCGGTACTTGCTGCCAGAACTGCACCGCTGCAACCGCCGCCCAGGTGAATGCCAGCAGCGCGCATAAGCCGGTCAGCCGACGTTGGGTCCGGCTAAACAACGCGGGGCGTCGCTGGGTTTTGACGCGCCGTGAAGCATCCGCAGCCAGCAGATTCTGCACACGGCCAAGCGGCGTCCACTGGTTGGGCCACGCCCCGGTCATTTCTTCGGTCGGCTCGCGCCAGGTTTCCGGAAGCTCACCCAACAGGTGCGGCCAGGCGAGCCAGTGTTGCGCGCCGGCATCGCCGCCCCGTTTGCAGCAGCTGTCGTCGCGACGAGTCCAGCGCAGCATCTGGCCAGGCGGTTGATGGGGCAACAACTGCATTTCCGTCCAGAGGCAGGCCGGGGCGATGCCGAGCGCTTCGCAGTCGGCCAGCCAACCACTGATCCTTTCCCGCTCGATCACCAGCAATTCCAACTGGCCGTCGACCCGCGACAGGCAGTGGACTTGCACCTGGGCCACCGGTTGTTGCAACAGGTCTTCCAACAGCATTGGCCATTCATGGCGCTTGAGCCCCGGCGGTGCCTGCACGAGAAAATGACTGCACGATGCGGCGGGCGCGACCAGCGCGACGGTGTTCTGAAGCAAAGCCGCAGGCGGCGGCCAGTCGCCGGACTGGCCTTCAGGTACATGGCACCATTGCCAAGGATCCGACGCCAGACTGCCCGGACGTACCAGCAACCAGCTGCGAGCGTCGTGACGACGGGCGCGCAGCTTTTCAAACATGACGTCGAGCCGTTTCATGGGCGGGTATCGGGTAAAGCGAACGTACACACATAAGGTGCTCCATGACGCTCGAATTCGAGCCGCACACCCCGATTGGGCTGCACCGCGACCGTGGAAGGAAACGCCAGCCAACGGGTTCCCTGATAAAAACTGATTTGCAGTCTGTCGACCGCGTCCAGGCTTTCACGACCGTCCCAGCGCGGTTCGCCAGGTGCGTACAGATCAGCCGAAGCAGACAGACCTAAGCGCCGCTGCCCGGGATTGAAAGTCAGACGCTGGCGTTCCAGCCGCGACTGCCCCGCAGCGCCCGGCCAGGCGCTCAGCGCAACCCATTGCAGCTGGTTGGCCGAGGGCTGCCAGTCAAGCCAGCCCAGCGTCAGCGGCAGACGGTTTTCGTAGAGCTGACGCAGCACCAGCCCATCGAATCGCCGCTCCAGCGCCAGACAGAACTCCAGCACCAGCGGCTCGTTGCCCGGCTCGGTCAGGCGCTCGCGCACTTTCAACCAGCCATTGACCAACGCCGCCAGCACCACGCCAACCACGGCTGTCAGCGCCAGCGCCACCAGCAACTCGATCAGCGTCAGACCTCGCTGGCGCTGTTTCACGGTCGCACCAGAAAAAGGGTAAACCGACCTAACGGCTCACGCTCATCCTTTGCCGCATACAGCGCCAGTTCACCGCGGCGCAGGCGTTGCACGCCGGTCATGCCCAGATCCAGCCGCCAGTAACAAGTCGACTCGCCCTGGCGCAATTCGCCGCGCACCTGATTGATCTGCGGCCAGTAACGCTCGACCGTGAATTGCGCCTCCAGCTCGCGGGCGCACAGACTGCCAAGCCGATGCTGCTGCACTGCCTGATGCACATTGATGCGCTGGCGCAGCAGCTGACTGACCATCACGGTCATTACCGCGGCGATGCCCAGCGCGACCATGACTTCAAGCAGCGTGAATCCGCGCTGACGCTTCATGGCAAGTCGACCCGGCTCAGACCGTCGTCGCTTGACCATTGCCAGCGCTGACCACCTTCGGGCCAGCGCCAGTTCAGCGCCACCGGCAGGGCGACGCCCGTCGGGGTGAACACCACCGTCGGGTCGCTGGAGGCCGGCCAGTCGGCCTTGAGGTTGTCGGGCCAGGCCTTGGGCGTCTGCTCATCGGCCACCCAGCGAGGCTGATCCTTGCCGAACTGCAAATGCACGAATTCCGGTTGCCGGCCATTCCAGCGCAGGCCACGCACCTGCCCGCTGTGTCGGGCCTGCGCCGCCTGCGCGCGGGCCTCTGCCGCCAGTTGATCCAGCGCCCGATGCAAGGGCGCGGGCCCGGCATCCAGCCAGGCAACGCTCATTGCACTGAACAGTCCGACGATCAACAGCACGACCAGAATCTCCAGCAGCGAAAAGCCTCGCGAACGCTTCACTTACAGATTCCAGTTCCCGATATCGCCGTCGGTGCCTTCACCGCCCTGCGCTCCGTCAGCGCCCAGCGAGTAGATATCGATGCGCCCGTGTTCGCCCGGCGCACGATAGTGATACGGGTTGCCCCATGGGTCGTCCGGCAGGCGGCGGATGTAGCCGTCGGCGCGCCACGAGCGGGCCAGCGGTTCGACCTTCGGCGCGCTGGTCAGCGCGCCCAGGCCTTGCTCGCTGGTCGGGTAACGCAGATTGTCGAGTCGGTACATATCCAGCGCCTGCTCAAGCGTCGACAGGTCGGCCATGACCTTCTGGCGCATGGCCTTGTCCTGGTTGCCGAGCACGCTGGGCGCGACCACGGCGATGAGCAGGCCGATGATGAAGATCACCACCATGATTTCCATCAACGTGAAGCCGCGCTGGCGGTGTCGGGACGAAACAGTAGCGGGCATGATCAAGATCTCCATGGTTTAGAAAGTAAGCCCCTGGTTGAGCTGCATGATGGGCAACAGCACGGCCAGCACGATGAACAGCACAACGCCGCCCATCACCAGAATCATCAGCGGTTCGAACAGCGCCATGAGCGTGTCCACCTGGCGGGCGAAGCCGCGCTCCTGGTTGTCGGCGACGCGTTCGAGCATGTCGGGCAAGGTGCCGCTGGCCTCGCCGCTGGCAACCATGTTGAGCAGCAGCGGCGGAAAATGACCGGCACCGGTCAGCGCGCGATGCAGGCTGACCCCGCCTTCGACCTGATCTCGCACCGTTTGCAGGGCGCCATGAATCTCGCGGTTGCCGACCGTCGCGGTCGCAACCTGCAAGGCTTCGAGCAGCGGCACGCCACTGCCCACCAGAATTGCCAGGCTGCGGGCCAGCCGCGCGCTCTCCAGCACTGTCAGCAAGGCGCCGACTTTCGGCAGGCGCAGCAACTTGCGGTCGCGGCGCAAACGCCAGAGTGGTTTGCGCAGTAGCCAGGTCGCGGCGAACCCGCCCAGCACCGCCAGACCCAGCAGCCACGGCCCGACCAGCACCAACCCTTCGCTGATGCCGATAAGCAGACGGGTAATCAGCGGCAAGGCCTGACCGCTGTGGTTGAACTGCTCGGTGAGCTTGGGAACGACGAACGTCATCAGACCAACCACCACCAGCAGCGAGACGAGCATCAGCACCGCTGGATAAATCATCGCGGTGCGCGCCTTGTGCCGCTGGCGCTGGACCTGTTCAAGATGCTCGGCGAGACGTTCCAGCACCGGGGCCAGTTTTCCGGAGCGTTCGCCCGCCTCCACCAGCGCGCAATACAGCCCGTTGAACAGCCCGCCCTGACGCCGCAGGCTCTGCGCCAGGCTGTGACCCTCGTCCAGCGCGCCGCGCACAGCCACCAACAGATTGCGAATCGCCGCTTCGGCAAGTTGCCGCTCAAGCGTCGACAGCGCGTCGACCAAGGGGATGCCGGCGCTTAACAAGGTCGCCAGCTGGCGCGTCAGTTCGCACAGTTGAGCGTGGCTCAGGCGCTGTCCGCGCGGGCTGCGCGAGGCGGCATCCTGAAGTTGCAGATCGCGCGCGAACAGCCCCTGTTCACGTAGCAGTTGCCGGGCATGGCGTTCGTTTTCCGCCTGCAGGCTGGCCTTGCGGGTACGGCCTGCCGGGTCGAGCGCCTGGTAGCGATAAGTCGGCATTGATCAGCCCCGAACCGCGCGCAGCACTTCCGCCAGGCTGGTTTCGCCGCGGCGCAGACATTCGGTGGCCATCGCCGCGAGGCTCTGGCGCTTGTCAGCGAGGTAGTCGTGCATGGCAACCTCGCTGGCCCCGTCGTAGAGCAGCGCGATCAGCCCGGCATCCAGCTCGATGAATTCATACAGCCCCATCCGCCCGTCGTAACCACTGCCCTGGCAGGTTTCGCAGCCTTGAGGATGAAAGCTTTCGCTCAACCCGGCGAGCTCTGGCCACAAAGCGCGCTCGGCGTCCTGCAAAGGTTTTGGCCGGGCACAGCCACAAAGACGCCGCACCAGCCGCTGGGCCATGACGCCCTTGAGGCTGGAGGCGATCAGAAACGGTTCGATGCCCATATCACGCAGGCGGGTCACTGCGCCTACCGCGCTGTTGGTGTGCAGAGTCGAGAGTACGAGGTGCCCGGTGAGGCTGGCCTGCACGGCAATTTGCGCGGTCTCGCGATCACGGATTTCGCCGAGCATGATGACGTCCGGGTCCTGGCGCAAAATGGCCCGCAGGCCGCTGGCGAAGGTCATGCCGGCACGCGGGTTGATCGCGGTCTGGCCAATACCGGTGATGGCGTATTCCACCGGGTCTTCGACAGTGAGAATGTTGCACGAGCCGTCGTTCAGGCTGTTGAGACTGGCATAAAGCGTGGTGGTCTTGCCCGAGCCAGTCGGGCCGGTGCTCAACACAATACCGTTGGGCCGCAGCAGGCAGGCGCGAAGACCCTGCTCAACTTCCGCCGGCATGCCGAGATTGCTCAGATCGAGCAGGCTGGCCTGCTTGTCCAGCACCCGCATGACCACGCGCTCACCGTAAATGCCGGGCAGCGTCGAGACCCGGATGTCTACTTCCCGCCCGGCGGAACGCAGGGTGATCCGTCCGTCCTGGGGCTGACGCTTCTCGGCGATATCCAGCCGCGCCATGACCTTGATGCGTGAGACGAGCATGGTCGAAAGCGCGCGTGGTGGTCGCAACACTTCGCGCAGATGGCCGTCGACGCGCAGGCGGATCACCAGACTGGCCTCGAAGGTTTCCACATGAATATCTGACGCGCGCAGGCGCAAGGCCTCGGCGAACAGGCCGTTGATGAGGCGGATCACCGGTGCATCGTTGTCGTTCTCCAACAGGTCTTCGACCTTGGGCAGCTCGCTCATCAGGCTGTCCAGGTCGACGTGATCGCCGATGCCTTCGATCAGCGCCGCAGTGGCGGACTCGCCTGCCTGATAGAGCGAACCCAGCCGCGTGTCGTATTCCTGAGCGCAGACGTGCTCCACCGCGTTCGGCAGGCCGTGTACGCGCAGCACTTCCTGCAGCGTGTCGGTGTCCGCGTCGGGCCGCAGCCACAGTTGCCAGCCGGATTCGCCTGGTACCCTGGCGACACCGGCCTGACGGGCAAGCCGGTAAGGCAGCAAGCCACTCACCATATGCCCTGCCCCATGCGTTCGCGGCTGGCCGGGAACAGTTGCAGCAATGTGTCGCCCTGCTCCGCCCCCGGCAGCGCCAGTGAAGTGCTGGCCTTGAGGTTGCGGTATTTCTCGCTGCTGAGCTGAGCCAGGGTTTGCCCGTCGCGCACGATACGCGGCCGGATGAACACCATCAGGTTCTGCTTGACCCGCTGCGTCGCATCCGAGCGGAACAGCCGGCCCAGAAACGGGACGTCACCCAGAAACGGCACGCGCTGATCGGTCGAGGTGGTCTCGTCACCGATCAGGCCGCCGAGCACCACCAGGCCATTGTCTTCGACCATGACCTTGGTCTTGATCTCGCGCTTGTTGGTGATCACGTCACTGGCGGTGGCGCTGTCGGCAATCGAGGAGACTTCCTGGACGATGTCCAGACGCACCGTGTTGTCGATGTTGATCTGCGGTTTGATGCGCAGCTTGACGCCGACTTCCTTACGTTCGATGGTCTGGTACGGGTTGGTGTTGTCCTGGGTGACCGAGCCGGTCACGAACGGCACTTCCTGGCCGACCAGAATCGACGCTTCTGCGTTGTCCAGGGTCAACAGCGTCGGCGTCGACAGCAGATTGAAACCGCTCTGGCTCTTGAGCGCGTTGAGCAGCGCCAGAAAATTCAGCCCGCCGCCACTGAGGTTGCCGACGCCTGCGGTCACGCCCTGAACGCCGGACAACAACTGACCGAGACCGGTGGTGTTGCCGGCCTGGGCCAACGCCGCCACGCTGGTGATGCTCGGGGCATTATTGCCGCTGAAATTGATTGCGCCACCGCCGATACTGTCGCCCTGGAACAACCACTGCACGCCCAGCTCCTGGGCGCGAGTATCGGATACCTCGGCGATGATCGCCTCGACCACCACTTGCGCACGGCGGATGTCCAACTGCTCGACAATACTGCGATAGGCGCTCAGCTCGCTGTCCGGGCCGACCATCACTACCGCGTTGGTGCCTTCTTCGTACTCCATGCGAATGCCGCTGGTGCTCACCGGCACAGCTTTTTCGCCTTCCTGCCCCGCAGCTGTCGGCACTGCGCTGTCCTGGCTCAGACCACGCAGCACCTTGACCACTTCGGCGGCGTTGGCGTGGCGCAGGTAAATCACCACGGTGTTGGCGTTCTGTTGCGGATCGCGCGGCGTATCGAGCTGCTTGAGCAGCGCCCGCACCCGCTCGCGGCTGTCAGCGCTACCGCGCACCAGCAAGGCATTGCTGCGAGGGTCCGCCACCACCTGCGCGCTGTCGGCGCCCTGCTCGCGCGCCAGCAGCCGAGTGACCAGCAAGGCAGTGTCATTGGCGTTGGCGTTCTTCAGCGACAGAACTTCCAGCGGCTCCTGGCTGACTTGATCGAGCTGCACCAACAGGCTGTCGATACGATCCAGATTGCTGCGCCAGTCGGTAATCACCAAGAGGTTGGCCGACGGATACGGCGTGATGACGCCCACTCGCGGGTCGATCAGCGGCTTGAGGATATTGAGCATCTGTTCGCTGGCCGCATTGCGCACGTTGAACACGCGTGTGGCCATGCCGTCATTGACCGGGCCGATCGGCCGCGCGTTTTCCACCGGAACCGGCTCCAGGCGCGCAGCCTGATCCGGAACGATCTTCACGCTGCCGTTGGGCAGATCGACGGCGGCGAAACCCTGGGCACGCAGTTGCGAGAGAAAAATGGCGTAGATTTCTTCGCTGCCGAGCATCTCTGTACTGCGAACGGTCACCTTGCCTTTCACCCGCGGGTCGATGATGAAGGTGGTATGGGTAATGCGCGACACGCTGTCGATGAACTCGCTGAGTTCGGTGTCCACGAAATTGACTTCGTAGACCGGTTCTTCTTCGGCACCCGCATGGCTGACGGCCAGGGCGCACAGCAGAACAGCGAGGCGCAAAGGTTGCTTGAGGCGATAGAAAGTCATGCTTATCCCTGTTGCTTGAAGCCGAACGACGGACGTTGCGCAGGCCATGGCAAACGCTCGCGCTTGCCGTTGTTGTCGAACACCAGACCCAGCTCATCGATGTCCTGCAGAAGAATGCCGGGGGCCAGCCGCTGGCCGCGGGCCAGGGTGCGTTGGCGCTGCTCGTAACGCAGCACCACCACCGTTGCGCTCACCTGGCGAGCCTTGAACCCGCCCAGATATTCCACGGGCAGCGTGGTCAGCGGCAGCTCGTTGCTGATGATCGGCCCGGCCTGCCAGTGGCCGACCAGCATGCGTGGCGCCGGTGCCGTGGGCATGCCGGCTGAGGCCAGCGGCGCGGAGCCACGCCAGACCTGCAATACGCATTGCGCCGCCAGCCAACCGGCGAGCGCGACCAGAATCACATGGCTGGCGCCGACAACACGGTTCAACTGGCGATCTCGCGCGGGTGCCAGCCGGGATGGCCTTGCACATAGCGCATTTGCGGCAGTTGCAACGCGGCGATTCGCCAGTTCGCAGGCTGCTCGCGCAGCCATGCTTCGAGGTGCTGCCAGAGCGGCTGCCCGGCCTGGGCGTCGAAGCCCAGACCGAAAGTACGGCACTGGCCGGCAGGTTCGCCCACGCCACTGACCCGTTTGCCGCCCGCGCTGTAAGTGACCTGCCAGGCCTGGCCCAGCCAGCGCGGCAAGTCCTGGCTGTTGTCCAGCAACAACGGTTCGCCGAACATCTGCTCGGCGGCGTTTTCCAGTACACGCGGCACCTGGCGAGCGGGCACGTCGACCACCGGAGCCGGGTAACTGGCGGTCAGGCTGATCAGGTGGTCACGGGTGATGGACTGCCCTTCGTCAAGCGGGCTGTCGTAGCGCAAGCCCGGCAGCAACACGGCACTGTCGTGTTTTTCCGCCAGCGCCATATGCAGCAGCCGGTCCCAGCTGCCGCCACGCACATCCCGCCGCCAGAGGTTTTCCGGTGCGCGCGCCAGCGGTTGGTCGAGCCAGCCGGCATGCGCGACGCGTTGCTGTCGGGCCAGCTGGCGAATGCGCTGGGCCTCTATGTGATCTTCTGCGCTCAGCGCGTTGTCGAGCGCCGGGTGGAAACGCGCTGTGAACTCCCACTGCCCGCCTGCCTGCCGGCAGCGGATACGAAACGCGCCACTGGCGCGAGTGCCGCCCAACACCACCGGCACCCGCTTGCCGGAAGGCTGCGTGACCTCGACAGGTTGCGGCCACAGATCCTGACCACGCGCGCACAACACCAGGTCGACCTGAGGCAGGCGTTCCGCCATCCAGAAGCCCGGGCCGGTGCCCACGTCAGCCAGCGCAATGACCAGATCGGCATCGGCGCGGGCCTTGTCGAGCAGCGGTTGAAGACTGTCGTTCCACTGTTTAAGGGAAGCTTGCTGATCGCGGGCATAAGGATCGGTGACGCCCACAACCGCGATGCGGATTCCGCCGCGCTTGAAGAACGCAACGCTTTCGGTGCCCAGGCGCTGAGCGACATCGGCAGCCAGACCAGCGCCGAGCACCGGATGAGCGAATTGTCGATAGAGCCCGGCGCACTGTTGCGGCCAGAGCAAGCGTTCATCGCTGCTGACGCGTACTTCGGTGCCCAGCAAAGCGCTGCCCTGCACGCCGGACTGGCCATGGGTAAGGTAAGCCAGACCGCTGCCGTTCCAGCACTGGCCATTCTCAAGAGTGAGACTGTTGCCCTCGCCCGCTTCGCGACGGAAGCGTTGCAGCAGCGCGCCCAGCACCGGATAACCGCCAGTCTGCAGGTTCTGGCTGAGGCTGGTATCCAGCAGGCCATTGAGCTGTGCCTGATCGGGCGTCGCTACGCGTGCGTTGGCGCCACTGATCCAGGGCGCCTGGCCGATGCGGGTCGCAGGTCCCAGACGCGTCGCCGGAACCACAGGCTTGCCAGGCTGGCGTGCATCGAGCGTATCGGCCACATACAACAGGTCGACCTGCCCGGTACTGGCGGAAGCGCCCAGTCCCTGAAGGCTGGAACAGCCTGACAGCAGCGGTGCCAAGGCTCCGACCGTCATCCATCCCAACACATCGCGCCGCGCCATTGAAGCCATCTTGCACATCCTGAGGCTGATTCTTGTCAGGGGCGGCATATTGGAGATTGCAAATGACAGTTTGATGGCAGTTTTTTAACGGCGACATACATCGGCGCAAGGTAACAATTTGATACATGTGGATCAGTTCTGAGACAACTTCTTAATAAAACTGCCAAAGAATCATCACACTCGGCTTCTACAGTCCCGGTTCCTTTCAAACCAACTTCATAAAAAGGGCCTGATGCATGAGTCGAAATACTGGCGATAACCAGAACCGCAACCTCAGCACCAACGAACCGATGGCTTCCGTGCTGGACACGTATCTGAGCCGTCGCAGCGTGGTGCGTGGCGGTCTCGGTGCTGCGATTGCCATGATTGCGGGAACCGGCCTGACCGGCTGTTTCGACAGCGGCGGCGGCAGCGATAATGACTCGCCCTCGACGCCGACGCCGACACCAACGCCAGAGCCGGCGAAACTGAAACTGGGTTTCAACTCGATTCCAGGCTCACGCACCGATGCCGTGTCGATCGCCGCCGGTTACACCGCTTATGTACTCGCCCCGTGGGGCACTCGCTTGAGCGGCGCCACCGAACAGTGGAAAAGCGACGGCACCAACAGCTCGGCTGATCAGGCCAATGCCATGGGCATGCACCATGACGGCATGCACTACTTCCCTATCAACGGCAGCTCGACAGACGGCCTGATCGCAATCAACTTCGAATACATCGATCAGGACGCGCTGCACCCTGCCGGCGCAACGACTGTTGCCGGCAAACGTCCGGTGGAGGAAGTGCGCAAGGAAATCAACGCCCATGGCGCGGGTGTCGTGCGCGTGCGCAAGTCCGGCGACCGCTGGCAGGTCGTGGAAAACGATCCGCTGAACCGCCGCTTCACCACGGCTTCGGTCATGGATCTGTCGGGGCCGCTCAAAGGCACCGATCACGTCAAGACCCGCTTCTCGGTGGGCGGCACGCAGACCCGCGGCACCAACAACAACTGCGGCAACGGCTATACGCCTTGGGGCACCTACCTGACCTGTGAAGAAAACTGGCCAGGGATTTTCGTTAACAAGGGCGTGCGCCCGGCGGACCAGGTTCGCATCGGCGTGGGCACTTCGGCGGGCAACTACCGTTGGGAAACCGCTGCTGGCGACGCCTCGGAAGTGAACGATGAGTTCACCCGCTTCAACGTCACTCCGACCGGCGCCACCGCGACCGACGACTACCGCAACGAAGCCAGCACCTATGGCTACATCGTCGAGATCGACCCGTACAACGCCAACACGCTGCCAGTCAAACGCACCGCACTCGGGCGCTTCCGTCACGAGGGCTGCTGGCCGGGCCTGACCACGGTCGGCAAGCCGGTCGTGTTCTACATGGGTGACGACTCGCAGAACGAATACCTCTACAAATTCGTCTCCACCGCACTGTGGGAAGCCGCCGACGCCAACCCGAGTGATCGTCTGGCCACCGGCGCCAAGTACATGGACAGCGGCAAGCTTTATGTCGCGCGCTTCAACGCCGATGGCAGCGGTACCTGGCTGTTGCTTGACGTGATCACCCCGACCACCGACGGCAGCACGCTGGGCGCCAAATTCACCGACCTGCCCGGCATCATCCTCAACACCCGCGGTGCCGCAGACGCAGTCGGCGCAACGCCGATGGACCGTCCGGAATGGACCGCCGTCAACCCGCTCAATGGCGACGTCTACCTGACGCTGACCAACAACACCAGCCGCACCACGGCCAACGCCGCCAACCCGCGGGTGCCCAACAAGCACGGCCATATCATCCGCTGGCATGATGCGGACAATCAGGTGTCGTTCACCTGGGACATCTTCGTGTTCGGCGCCAACGCCGCAGGCAGCCCGGACGTCAACCGCTCCGGCCTGACCGAACTCAACCAGTTCGCCAGCCCTGACGGCATGACCTTCGACAGCCGCGGCATCCTCTGGGTCCAGACTGACAACGGTGAGTCGACGATCACCAGCTATACCAACGACCAGATGCTCGCCGTGATCCCGACCAACCTGGTGGACGCTTCCGGCAAGCAAATTCCGGTCAACGCTCAGAACCAGTCGGACCTGCGCCGCTTCTTCGTCGGCCCGAACGGCTCCGAGGTGACCGGCATCACCTTCACTCCGGATAACAAGACGATGTTCGTCAACATCCAGCATCCGGAGAACTGGCCGTCCACCGACGTAGCGACCGACGTCACCTCAGGCACTGTCCGTCCACGGGCATCGACCGTGGTCATCCAGCGCGCCGATGGTGGCGAACTGGGCGTTTGATTCGTCGGTAGCATTGTCTCGCCAGCAAGCTGGCTCCCACAGTTAACCCTGTAGGAGTCAGCTTGCTGGCGATCTGGCGCGTAGCGGCAGTAAACTCCCGTTCCCGCATCACCCTTTCCACACCAGCGCTTGGCTCATTTTGCTGCCGCTACGCGCCAGATCGTCGGGTAGCCGCCCAGACCAAGGTCGCACCTACACCGCTGCGATCCTTTTACATCCCCACCTGCCGTTCGCGTACCACCATCTCCTGCGCCGGCACCCGGCTGTGCCATTTCACGACGCCCTGCGCTTCTACCCGGTACTGGCTGCGAAACATCTGCCCATCCAGTTCGGTCTCCAGCTGCACCAGGAAATGATCGCCATTGAGCAACAGGCCTTCAGTCAGCTGCGCGAACAGCTCGTCTTCCATGGCCCCCATCGCCTGACGCAGCTCGCTGGCGTCCTTGTAGCCACCTGGCGGTCGTCCGCTGATCAATCGCGTCAGCTGCGCTCGGCCGATTTCACCTTCATACAACGCTTCAAGCAAAGGCAATTCGTCGAGATTCAGCGCGTTGGCATTGAGCCGCCAGCCGTCGGTTTCCGGCAGCGCGCATAACTGGCGCAGACGCAGTTCGCGCTGGCTGTTGGCCGGTAGCAGCAGGTTCAGCTCGCTGGTATCGACCATCCGCTGGTTCGCCGCCAGACGCGGCGGGGTCAGGCGCAGGTACTCGTTGTTTTCCGCACCTTGCTGCCGGCTCTGCTGGTCGCTGTCCAGCCAGTCATTCAGCGTCTGGGTCAGACGCTCCGCAGCCATGTCGTCGCCCAGCAGATGGACCAGTTGCCGTTGCGCCCGCTCCGCGTCCGGGCCGATCAGGCTGTTGACGTTGAAACAGCGATGCAGATCGACGATGCGGATGCTCGACTTGCCGCCGGCGAAATCGTAGCTCAGCGGCTGACCACGCAATGCTTGCCAGAACAATGGACTGGCCCGCCAGACCGGGTCCTTGAGCGCCTGTTCGGCAAAGGCCAGTGCCGCCTTTTCGATAGCTCTGGCCTGCACCCGTTGTTGCACGATCTGCACGCTGGCGACTTCATTACGTCCCTGCTCGACCATCCAGGCCAGCCCGCCCGCGAGCATTGCAAGCGCCACCAGCACCATTAGCAGCGCGGCACCTCGTTGCTGCCTTTTCTTCATTTTCCTGCCCATCCATTCAACCGATGAGCCAGTCAACACGGCCAATGTTTCAGGTAAGTGGCAGCCTCATGAAAACCCCATAAAACCGTCACCGCGCCGTCATAAAGGCTCGGCAGAATGCCTGCTCGCATTTCAAATCAATGACCTGGAGAACCTTCATGGGCGGAATCGGAATCTGGCAGTTGGTGATCGTGCTGCTAATCGTTTTCATGCTGTTCGGCACCAAACGCCTCAAAGGCCTGGGCGCGGACGTTGGCGAAGCGATCAAGGGCTTCCGCAATTCGGTGGGCGGCGACGAAGCCAAGCAGCAGGACGCACCGAAGCCTTATCTGAACGACAACGCGCAGGCGCCTGTACAAACGGACAGCAAGCACTGATGTTCGAGATAGGTTTCACCGAACTGATGTTGGTGGGCGTGATCGCACTGCTGGTGCTCGGCCCTGAACGCCTGCCCAAGGCAGCCGCTACCGCCGGACGCTGGATGGGTCAGGCCAAACGGACCATGAGCGGCATCAAGGCGCAGCTCGAGCGGGAAATGGACACCGAACAGTTGCGCCAGGAGCTGGAGCGCCAGCCGCTGCTGCAACTTGAGCAGGAACTGCGCGAAGGCATTCGTCTTGAGCCGACGCCGAGCGTGACCGCCCAGACCGTCAGCGGGCAGACCGGACCATGAACCTGATCGAACACCAGGCCCCGCAAATGCTGGTAGGCCATCTGCGTCAGGTGCGTACGCGCCTGCTGCGCTGCATCCTCGCCATCGCCGTGCTGTTCGCGGCCTTGTTCCCCTTTGCCCAGCAGCTGTATACCTTCATTTCCGCGCCGCTTCGGGCGTTTCTGCCCGTAGGCGCGAGCATGATTGCGACCAGCGTGACCTCGCCGCTCATGGCGCCGTTCAAGCTGACGCTGATGACGGCGCTGTTCATCGCCATGCCGCTGCTGCTGCATCAGATCTGGGGCCTGATCGCTCCTGCGGTCTACCGCACGGAACGGCGGGTCGCGATCTCGCTGCTGATTGCCAGCGTGGTGCTTTTCTACGCCGGTATGGCCTTCGCCTTCTTTCTGGTGTTCCCAATGATGTTCGGGTTCTTCGCCAGCGTGACGCCGGACGGCGTCGAGATGATGACCGATATTGGTCTGTATCTGGACTTCATCCTTGCGCTGTTTCTGGCATTCGGGCTGGCATTCGAGATACCGGTTGCGACCTTCCTGGTGGTCTGGGCCGGCGTGACCGACGTGGAAACATTGAGCAAGAGCCGCCCTTACGTGATCGTCGGCTGCTTTGTGGTCGGCATGCTGCTGACACCGCCAGACGTCTTCTCCCAGACGATGCTCGCCGTGCCGATGTGGATGCTGTTCGAAGTCGGCCTGCTGGCCAGCCGCGCGATCATCAAGCGCAGGGAAGCCGGTATTTCCGACGCGGCTTGAAGCTGATAAACCGAAGGGGCCAACTGTCTTTCATCACTTTGCCGCGCAGCGGCAGCAGGCGACTGTTCTTGGGCCAAGGTCAGGCTCAAGACAGTGGGAGGCAGCTTGCTGGCGACAGCGCCAGTTCGACCCACACATCTTCCTTGCCTGATCAAACGCTATCGCCAGCAAGCTGGCTCCTTGTATGTTGGCCAAACACCCAATGAGAGCAACTAAGCTCATCGGTGTTGTCCCAAAGATGTGTTTCTGGGGGAGGCCGACTGCTCCTGAAGGCAGGATTTGCTCCTGACCTTGTCTGTAGAGAGGCTCCCCCGCCTCATTGCCCACCACGAAGAGTATCGAGAAGCCGACAAGTCGGACTTCGCATTACAAGGTTGCAGCGGCATGAAGTTCGAGGTCAGGGGAACCAGGAGCCATCTTCACCCAGTTTCTTCGGAGTGGAAAGCATGAGTGTTCACGTCGGATTGGATGTCGGTTCTCGTAGCACTGTGATGGTTTGGCGTGACAAGGGCCGCGCAGCCGGTCCGTGGGATATCGCTCAAACGCCCAAGGGCCGCAAAGCGGCGGTGAAAAAGCTGATAGCGCTAAAACCGCTGTCTGTCGTTATGGAAGCCACCGGTATTTATTACCTGGATCTGGCTCTGGAGTTGAACGCGGCTGGGTTGCCGGTCTCGGTGATCAACCCGAAAAGCTCTCGCAATTTTGCAAGGCTGATGCTTCAGCACAGTAAAACGGACGCCATCGATGCCCAACTGCTAGCCGAGTATGGCGAACGCATGACGCCTCGCCTGTGGATCCCGCCAAGCCCCGCGCAGCTTGAGCTGCGCGCCATTGGACGCCACATCAACCGGTTGAACGGCCACTGCACCCGGGCCAAGAATGAGCTGCACGCCCTGCGGGCGACTGGAACCACTTCAGCGCTGCTGATCGAGGACGAGGAAGAGGCTATTGCGATGTTTGGCAAGCGCATTGAGCGGTTCAGGCAAGCCGGGCAAGCAATCATCGCCAGTTGTCCGATATTGCAGAGCCAGTTCGATCACATGGTGGCTGCGCCGGGAATGGGCGACGTTTCGACCTTTGCAGTGCTGGCAGAACTGGCGACGCTGCCAGTCACACTCAAAGCCCCGCAGGTGAGTCGTTATGCGGGGTTGGACGTGAGACTGAACCAGTCCGGAACGAGCATCGACAAACCGGGGCGTCTGAGCAAGGCCGGCAATGCCTACCTGCGTTCGGCGATGTTTATGCCGGCAATGTCAGCGATTCGCTGCGACTCGAATGTGAAGGCTTTTTACGAAGGGTTGATCGCACGTGGGAAGCGGAAAATGCAGGCCATCTGCGCGGTTATGCGCAAATACCTGACAGGCTTGTGGGCTTGCATCCGCATAGGAGAAGATTTCGACACGGCCAAGCTTTTCAGCGAAAAGCACCTGCTGAAAGCTTGACCGGGAACAGAGTATCTACAGGTACTGCGCGCTCTTGCACGACATAAAAAAAGCCGCCCTGAGGCGGCCTTTAAAGTGCAAAAGGAAAGAGAGTAGAGCTAGCTCACACGGCCGCGACAGGGCGCATGTAAGAAATAGGTGCGGTGCTGGCATCCTCGAAGGTCACGACTTCCCAAGCGTCTTTCTGCGCGATCAACGTGCGCAGCAGGCGATTGTTCAGGGCATGACCGGACTTGAACCCGCGGAACTCACCAATCAGGCTATTGCCCAGCAGGTAGAGGTCACCGATGGCATCCAGGATTTTATGTTTGACGAATTCGTCTTCGTAACGCAGACCGTCTTCGTTCAGAACGCCGTCCTTGTCGACCACGATGGCGTTTTCCACGCTGCCGCCGAGTGCGAGGTTGTGCTTGCGCAGGTACTCGATGTCACTCATGAACCCGAAAGTACGGGCACGGCTGACTTCCTTCACGAAGGAAGTGCTGGAAAAGTCCACGCTTGCACTCTGGGTGCGGTCACGGAAGACGGGGTGATCGAAGTCGATCTCGAAACTGACCTTGAATCCTTCGAAAGGCACGAAAGTGGCGCGTTTACCGCCCTCTTCCACTGACACTTCACGCAGGATACGGATGAATTGCTTCGGCGCGTCCTGTTCTTCCAGGCCTGCCGATTGAATCAGGAATACGAAGGGGCCTGCGCTACCATCCATGATCGGAACTTCGGAGGCAGAGAGCTCGACGTAGGCGTTATCGATGCCAAGGCCAGCCATGGCCGAAAGCAGGTGTTCTACCGTATCGACCTTGACGTCGCCATTGACCAGAGTGGTCGACAGCGTGGTGTCTCCGACGTTTTCCGCACGTGCAGGAATCTGCACGACAGGGTCGAGGTCAGCTCGGCAGAACACAATGCCGGTATTCACAGGCGCAGGTTTGAGAGTCAGATAAACCTTCTCCCCGGAATGCAGGCCTACACCTGTGGCACGGATAATATTTTTCAGGGTGCGTTGTTTAATCATGGCATGGCCGCTTCAGCGCAAGTTGCGAACTGGTATCAACAAAGGCTGGCGATGATAGCAGACCACGCCTTTGCTGAACACCAATCACCCTAATACCCCTGATACATTCCATCAATCGGCCTGACGACGCAGGAAAGCCGGGATGTCCAGGTAGTCCAGGTCATCGTTAGGGTTCATCTTGGCTGCCGCAGTAGCACCGGCATGAGCCTGATTGCGCATTACGGTCGGACGATCCAGGTCACGGTAGTTGACCGAAGGAGCTTCCTGACGCGCAGCCTGTTGGGCCGGAGCCTGCTGGGCGGCGGTTTGCAGCGTGTTGTCGATGACCTTGACCGGCTTCTCGATTTTCGCGCCAAGACCGGTGGCAACTACAGTCACGTGCAGCTCGTCACGCATATCGGGATCGATAACGGTGCCGACCTTGACCATGGCGTGCTCGGATGCGAAGGCTTCGATAATGCTGCCCACATCCGAGTATTCGCCCAGAGACAAATCCGGACCGGCGGTGATGTTTACCAGGATGCCGCGCGCGCCCTGCAGGTTGACGTCTTCGAGCAGCGGGTTGCGGATTGCGGCTTCAGTCGCTTCACGCGCACGGTTAGGACCGCTGGCGAAGCCGGTACCCATCATTGCCATGCCCATTTCGCTCATGACAGTGCGCACGTCAGCGAAGTCGACGTTGATCATGCCCGGACGCTTGATGATGTCGGAAATACCGCGAACGGCACCGGCCAGTACATCGTCAGCCTTGGCGAATGCCGACAGCAGGCTGGCGTCTTTGCCCAGGATGGTCAGCAGCTTCTCGTTGGGAATAGTGATCAACGAGTCGACGCTTTCGGACAGCATGCGGATGCCTTCATCGGCGATCTGCATACGCTTGCGGCCTTCGAACGGGAACGGACGGGTCACGACCGCAACGGTCAGAATCCCCAGTTCCTTGGCCACTTCGGCAATGATCGGCGCTGCACCGGTACCGGTACCGCCGCCCATGCCCGTGGTAATGAACACCATGTTGGTGCCCTGCAGAACTTCCGCGATGCGCTCGCGATCTTCCAGAGCAGCCTGACGACCGACTTCAGGGTTGGCGCCGGCGCCGAGGCCTTTGGTTACGCCGGTACCCAGTTGCAGGATGGTACGCGCACCGATGTTTTTCAGTGCCTGAGCATCGGTATTCGCGCAGATGAATTCCACGCCCTCGATGTTGCTCTTGACCATATGATTGACAGCGTTACCGCCACCACCACCCACACCGATGACTTTGATTACCGGGCTTTGCGGGACGTTGTCTACGAGTTCGAACATTTTCTCTCTCCTTCCGCTCTCTAGTTTGTTTGTGCCTACTGCCGCTACCGCTTTGAAGCATTGAATCTCTTAGAAATTGCCCTGGACCCAACGCTTGATACGCTCAAGCACAGGAGCCTTGGGTTCGTCGCCGTAACTGCTGATGCCGGGGCCGGAAAGCGAGATGCCGTCCGACTGTTTCTGCAGCCCGTAGAGCAACAGGCCTACGCCTGTCGAATAGATCGGGTTGCGCGTGACATCCGCGAGTCCTTTGACGCTATGCGGCACGCCGAGGCGTACCGGCATGTGGAAGATCTCTTCGGCCAGCTCGACCGCACCTTCCATTTTCGAGGTACCACCGGTCAGCACGATGCCGGCCGGGATAAGGTCTTCATAACCGCTGCGACGCAGTTCGGCCTGGATCAGAGTGAACAGCTCGTCGTAACGAGGCTCCACCACTTCGGCCAGGGCCTGACGCGACAGCTCGCGAGGCGGGCGATCGCCCACGCTCGGTACCTTGATGGTTTCGCCGGCGCCGGCCAGCTTGGCCAGAGCGCAGGCATAACGAATCTTGATTTCTTCGGCGTACTGAGTCGGCGTGCGCAGGGCCATCGCGATATCGTTGGTGACCTGGTCGCCGGCGATCGGGATTACCGCGGTGTGGCGAATCGCGCCTTCGGTGAAGATTGCGATGTCGGTGGTACCGCCGCCGATGTCCACCAGGCACACGCCCAGTTCTTTCTCGTCGTCGGTCAGGACCGCGTAGGCCGAAGCCAGTTGCTCAAGAATGATGTCGTCGACTTCCAGACCGCAGCGACGCACGCACTTCTCGATGTTCTGGGCGGCGTTGACCGCGCAGGTCACGACATGAACCTTGGCTTCCAGACGTACGCCGGACATGCCCAGAGGTTCGCGAACGCCTTCCTGGTTATCGATCACGTAATCCTGAGGCAGGGTGTGCAGGACACGCTGGTCAGCAGGGATGGCAACGGCCTGAGCCGCGTCGAGTACGCGCTCCAGATCCGCGGAGCTCACTTCACGGTCACGAATCGCCACGATGCCGTGCGAGTTGAGGCTGCGGATGTGATTGCCGGCAACACCGACGAACGCCGAGTGAATGCGGCAGCCGGCCATCAGCTGCGCTTCTTCCACTGCGCGCTGGATCGACTGGACGGTCGACTCGATATTCACCACCACGCCCTTCTTCAGGCCGCGGGACGGATGAGTACCGATACCGACGATTTCCAGCGAGCCATCAGCCGCGACTTCGCCTACCAGCGCCACCACCTTGGAGGTACCGATATCCAGGCCGACGATCATTTTGCCGCTTTGCACATTTGCCATGGTCCTGCCTCTTATCAATTCTTCGCGACGGCGGGTTTGTCCGTCGTCGGCGTTACCTGCTCACGCCAGCCGACCGCGAGGCCGTTGGCGTAGCGCAGGTCGACGCGCGCAATATTCGTAATTTGTTCTTTCAAGGTCTTGTCGTAGATCGCGATAAAGCGGCGCATTTTTTCCACAAGATGATCGCGTCCCAGCAACAACTCGATGCCCGGTCCGGCACTGCCGGCTCCAGTGGTCAGAAACCAGCTGCCTCGCTCACGCAGTTCCAGGCGCACGATGGAGAAGCCCATGGGCCGCAACATCTGGCTCAAGACCTGGTACTGCTGCATGACCTGCTGTTGCGCCCGCTGCGGGCCGAACAGCTGCGGCAGGTGTTCATAATTCGACAGTTCGCGCGGCGTGAACGCCTGGCCCTGGTTGTTCAGCAACGACTCGTCACCCCAGCGGGCCACCGGCAATTGCTCTTCAAGACGGATGACCACCTGATCGGGCCAGACGCGACGCACTTCGGCGTGGGCGATCCATGGCATCTGCTCAAGCTCGGTGCGCATGCCCGCCAGGTCAATCTTGAAAAAGCTCGACGCGACGTACGGAGCAATCCGCTGCTGCACTGCCTGCTGGCTGATGTAACTCAGATCGCCCTGGACGTTGATTTTGGTGATCGGCCGGTCCGCATACGGCATCAGGCGCTGCGCGCCTTCATAGGTAGCGAAGCCCAGGACGATTAGCATCACTGGCCAGAACAGACGCTTCAGGAAACTGAATTTCGGTTTAGGCAGGCGCGCCGACAGCGGCTCCTTGGCCACCATTCGACTCGCGCCACGCGGCACCGGCTTGCGGCCGGGAGCGGGTGGCTGATGACGTGCCGACGCGCCGTGCATGCCTTAACCTCGCGCCTGAACGCTGTCGGCCAGAATCGCCAACACCAGTTGCTGAAAATCCAGTCCCGCGGCGCGTGCCGCCATCGGAACCAGGCTGTGGTCGGTCATGCCAGGCACAGTATTGACTTCAAGCAGCCAGAACTTGCCCTGAGCGTCCTGCATGACGTCCGTGCGCGCCCAGCCGCTGACGCCGATGGCTTCGCAGGCGCGAGCGGTAAGCTGTTTGAGCTCCTGTTCACGAGCGTCGTCCAGCCCGCACGGAATCCGGTACTGAGTGTCGGAAGCCAGGTACTTGGCGTCGTAGTCGTAGAAACTGTGTGGAGTGCCCAGGCCGATGGGCGGCAGAATCTGGTCGCGCAGGCAGGCAATCGTAAACTCCGGACCTTCGATCCATTGTTCGACCAACACTTGCGAATCGTAGGTACTGGCGGCTTTCCAGGCGTCGAGCAGCTGTTCGACGCTAGTCACCTTGGCCATACCGATACTTGAACCTTCATGGGCCGGTTTGACGATCAAAGGAAAGCCCAGTTCCGTCGCGGCACAAATACAGTCGGATTCATTGGCGAGCACAGCATGCAATGGCGTCGGCAGGCCGAGGCTCTGCCAGACCTGCTTGGTGCGCAGTTTGTCCATTGCCAGCGCCGAAGCCAGTACGCCGCTGCCGGTGTAGGGGATTTCCAGGCACTCCAGCAGGCCCTGCATGGTGCCGTCTTCGCCACCTCGACCGTGCAGCACGATGAATGCACGGTCGATCTTTTCGCTGACCAGACGCTGCAGGAAGTCATCGCCCACGTCGATACCGAACGCCTCGACACCCGCAGACTGCAATGCGTCGAGCACTGCCTGACCGGATTTGAGCGACACCTCCCGCTCGGCGCTCTTGCCGCCGAAGAGCACGGCGACGCGGCCGAAGCTTTTCGGCTCAAGGGTCGAGCGCAGGGAGGATTGCAGGACGGCTGTCATTTCAGCTTCCCTTCGGTTGAGGCGACCGTGGCACCGGCAAACAATGCGCTTCTGAGCAACTGCGGAGCGAGGCCGCCGATATCGCCGGCGCCCTGGCAAAGCAGGATGTCGCCTGCGCGCAGCAGCGGCTTGACCAGTGGCGCGAGCTCGACGCCGCGCTCGATGTAGATCGGGTCCAACTGTCCACGCTGGCGGATGCTGTGGCACAGGTTGCGGCTGTCCGCCCCAGGAATTGGCTCTTCGCCGGCCGGGTAGACTTCCATCAGCAACAGCACGTTGGCGTCGGCCAGTACCTGCACGAAGTCGTCGTACAGATCGCGGGTGCGACTGAAGCGGTGCGGCTGGTAAACCATCACCAGACGACGCTCAGGCCAGCCGCCACGCACGGCATTGATTACCGCGGCGACTTCACGCGGGTGATGGCCGTAGTCGTCGACCAGCATGACGTTGCCGCCTTCGACCGGCAGCTCGCCATAGACCTGGAAACGTCGACCGACGCCCTGGAAGCCCGACAGGCCCTGAACGATGGCTTCGTCACTGACGCCTTCGTCGGTGGCGATGGCGATGGTCGCCAGCGAGTTGAGCACGTTGTGGTTGCCCGGCATGTTCACCGACACATCCAGCGGCTCGCGGTCGCGACGCAGCACGGTGAAGAAGGTCAGCATGCCGTCCTGACGAACGTTGATCGCGCGGACGTCTGCGCCTTCGCTGAACCCGTAAGTCAGCGTCGGGCGTTTGACCTGTGGCAGGATTTCACGCACTACCGGATCGTCGATGCACATGACCGCAAGACCGTAGAACGGAAGGTTATGCAGGAATTCGACGAAGGTTTTCTTCAGCTTGTTGAAGTCCCCTTCGTAGGTCGCCATGTGGTCGGCATCGATGTTGGTCACGACTGCAACCAGCGGCTGCAAATGCAGGAAACTGGCGTCGCTTTCATCAGCCTCGGCGATCAGATAGCGGCTGGTGCCCAGCTGCGCGTTGGTGCCGGCGGCATTCAGACGGCCACCGATCACGAAGGTCGGGTCCAGACCACCGGCAGCGAACACCGAAGCGATCAGGCTGGTGGTGGTGGTCTTGCCGTGGGTACCCGCGACGGCGATGCCATGACGGTAGCGCATCAGCTCGGCCAGCATTTCGGCGCGCGGCACTACCGGGATGCGACGCTCAAGCGCGGTCGCGACTTCCGGGTTGGAAGTGTTCACGGCGCTGGATACCACCAGCACGTCGGCACCGGCTGTGTTCTCGGCGCGGTGGCCTATGAAAATCTGCGCACCGAAGGATTCGAGCCGCTCGGTGACCGGCGAATTCTTCAGGTCCGAACCCGATACCTCATAGCCCAGATTGAGCAACACCTCGGCGATGCCGCACATACCCACGCCGCCGATACCGACGAAGTGAATACGACGGATACGGCGCATTTCCGGTTGTGGCATGGCGCGTTGATTCTCAACCATTGGCCACCTCCACACAGACGTCGACCACGGTGTTGGTTGCATCGGGTTTGGCCAGGCGGCGTGCGGTGGTAGCCATGCGGCTCAGTAATTCAGGTTGCATCAAAACCTCTTTCAGACGCTCCGCCATTTGGGCTGCGCCGGTTGTCGCTTGCGGCATGACGAAGGCAGCGCCTTCGCGGGCCAGATAGTCAGCGTTGCGAGACTGGTGGTCGTCGATCGCGTGTGGCAGCGGGATCAACAACGACGGCAGGCCTGCGGCCGCCAGTTCGCTGATGGTCAACGCGCCGGCACGGCATACCACCATGTCGGCCCAGCCATAGGCCTGCGCCATGTTCTGGATAAAAGGCGCGACTTGCGCCTCTACGCCTGCATTGCGATAACGCTCGGCGGTAATCTGATCGTGCTGTTTGCCCGCCTGATGGAAGACTTCCGGGCGGATCTGTTCAGGCAATTGCGCGAGGGCATCCGGGAGCAGTTTGTTCAACGGCTCGGCACCCAGACTTCCACCCAATACCAGCAGACGAGCCTTGCGACCGGCCAAAGCCTGACGCGGTGTTTCAAGAAACAGTTCTGTGCGTACCGGATTGCCGGTGGTGCGGCGCTTGTCCGACACCGCGAACGTGTCAGGGAACGCCTCGCAAACGCGGCTGGCGAACGACGCCAGGCTGCGATTGGCGGTTCCGGCAACGGCATTCTGTTCGTGGATGATCAACGGCACGCCGGCCAGCTTCGCGGCCAGACCACCCGGACCGGTCACATAGCCACCGAAACCCACGACACACACCGGTTTGAGTTCACGGACGACGCGACGCGCCTGCTGCAGTGCCTTTATCAACATGAGCGGCGCCTTGAACAACGACAGCTTGCTCTTTCCGCGCAGGCCTGTGGCGTCGATCAGATGCAAGGTCAGCCCGGCTTGCGGTACGAGTTCGTTTTCGATCCCGCGCGGGGTGCCCAGCCAATGGACCTTGTAGCCACGCGCCTGGAACTCGCGAGCACAAGCCAGCGCCGGGAACACGTGCCCCCCGGTTCCACCGGCCATGATCAGCACATTAGCGTCCATGGGGCGTCTCCTCGGCGAAGTCGCTTTCCTTGAACTCGGCTTCCTCGCTGCCCATGTTGTTGCGCGATTCCCACTCGATCCGCAGCAACAGCCCGAGGCTGGCGCAGCAGATCACCAGCGAGCTGCCACCGTAACTCAGGAACGGCAGGGTCAGGCCCTTGGTCGGCAGCAGGCCGACGTTCACGCCGATGTTGATCAGGAACTGGCCGATCCACAGAAACGAAAGACCGTACGCCACGTAAGCACCGAAGAACTGCTTGGCTCGTTCCGCCCACAGGCCGATGTACATGCCGCGGATACTGACGAACAGGAACAGGCCGACAGTCAGCAGCGAACCGATCACGCCCAGCTCTTCGGCGAGTACCGAGAACACGAAGTCGGTGTGCGCTTCGGGCAGATAGAATTGCTTTTGCACGCTGTTACCCAGACCGACGCCAAACCACTCCCCGCGCCCGAAGGCGATCAGGGCCTGAGTCAGCTGGTAGCCGGAACCGAACTGGTCAGCCCAGGGGTCGGTGAAGTTGGTCAGACGCGCCATCCGGTATGGCTGGGCTTGAACCAGCACCACTACCGACGCCACGGCCAGCACGACCATCATCGAAAAACGGAACAGGCCGACGCCGCCCAGAAACAGCATCGCGGCAGCCGAGCCCATCATTACTACCGTGGCGCCGAAGTCGGGCTCCATCAGCAGCAGCCCCGCCATCGGCAGCAGCACGATGAAGGGCTTGAAGAAGCCCATCCAGCTTTCCCGGACTTCCTGCTGGCGGCGAATCAGATAGCCTGCCAGAAAGATCACCACGAACACCTTGGCGATTTCCGACGGCTGCACGTTGAATGCACCGAAGCCGATCCAGCGCATGGAACCGTTGACCTCGCGGCCAATGCCAGGGACCAGCACCATCAACAACAGACCGAACGCGCCGAGCAGCATCAGCCAGCCCAGACGCTGCCAGGTGGCGACCGGAACCATCATCGTCACGCCGCAGGCGCCCAGCCCGATCAGCAGATAGATCAGGTGGCGGGTCATCATGTACAGCGTGTTGCCCGACTGGACGGCGGCCACTTCCGAGGATGCCGAAGTAATCATCACCAGGCCCAGGCCCAGCAATGCGAGGCAACCGGCGAGCATCGGGAAATCGAGGTCGATGCCTCGTCCGCTGATCAATGGCGACGGATAAGGCTTGATCACACCGAAGATCATGACAAGCGCTCCACTGCCTGCGCGAACAAGTGCCCGCGCTCTTCATAATTCTTGAACATATCGAGGCTGGCGCAGGCCGGTGACAGTAATACTGCATCGCCCGCCTCGGCCAGTTCGGCGCTGCGCTGTACGGCTTCTTCAAGCGTCGCGACATGCAGAAGCGGCACCGTGTCCTGCAGCACGTTAGCGATGGCCTGGGCATCCCGACCCAGCAATACGACGGCACGGCAGTGCTGCGCGACGGCTGCGCGCAGGCCGCTGAAGTCGGCGCCCTTGCCGTCACCGCCGGCGATCAGCACCAGCTTGCCGGCGGTATCCGCGCCAAGACCTTCGATGGCGGCCAGTGCCGCCCCCACGTTGGTAGCCTTGGAATCGTTGTAGTAATGAACGCCGGCGCGCTCGCGCAGCCACTGGCAGCGGTGCTCCAGGCCGGTGAACTCACGCAGGCTGGCGAGCATGGCATCGAACGGCAAGCCGACCGCGTGGCCCAGCGCCAGAGCAGCAAGGGCGTTGGCCTGGTTATGCGCGCCACGCACTTTCAGTTCGCGCACCGGCATCAGGGTCTCGAACTGGAACGCCAGATACTTCTCGCCGTTCTCTTCGCGCAGCCCGAAGCCGTGAAAGTCAGGCGTGTTCAAACCGAACGTCCAGCAAGGCATGCCTTCGCCAAGCAGCGGGCGAGACAGCGCGTCCTGCCGATTGACGACAACCTGTCGGGCGCCACGGAAGATGCGGTGCTTGGCGAGGTGATACGCCGGCAGCCCGCTGTAGCGGTCCATGTGGTCTTCGCTGACGTTCAGCACGGTGGCCACTTCAGCGTTGAGCTGGTCGATGGTTTCGAGCTGGAAGCTGGAAAGCTCCAGTACGTACAGTTCGACGTCATCATCAAGCAGTTCAAGTGCCGGCTTCCCGAGATTACCGCCAACGGCCACGCGCTTGCCGGCTGCCGCAGCCATTTCGCCGACCAGCGTGGTGACGGTGCTTTTCGCATTGGAACCGGTAATCGCAACGATTGGCGCCTTCGCGTAACGCGCGAACAGATCAACGTCGCCGGACATCCTGACGCCGCGCGCATGCGCCTGCTGCAAGGCAGGTGTTGCCAGCGCCAGACCCGGACTTACGTAGAGCTCGTCGGCGCGGCATAGGAATTCCACGTCCAGCTCGCCACAACGCACTTCCACCTGCGGATAGTCACGACGCAAGGTCGCCAGCTCCGGTGGATTCTCCCGCGTATCGGCCACGGCAAACGACACGCCCCGGTTCGCCAGGAAGCGAACCAGAGACATGCCGCTTTTGCCAAGACCGACGACAATACGGAAGCGGTCGGAAACGATCAGGGACACTCGTTTTACCTCAATTTCAGCGTTGCAAGGCCGACCAGTACGAGGATCACCGTGATGATCCAGAAACGGACGATCACGCGTGGCTCAGGCCAGCCCTTGAGTTCAAAGTGGTGATGAATGGGCGCCATGCGGAACACACGGCGGCCGGTCAGCTTGAAGGACGCGACCTGAATGACCACTGAAAGGGTTTCCATCACGAACACGCCGCCCATGATGAACAACACGATTTCCTGGCGAACGATCACCGCCATGGTGCCCAGCGCAGCACCCAGCGCCAGCGCACCGACGTCGCCCATGAAGACTTGCGCCGGATAGGTGTTGAACCATAGAAAGCCGAGCCCCGCGCCGATCAGCGCGCCGGAGAACACGATCAGCTCGCCCGCACCGGGCACGTAGGGAATCAGCAGGTATTCGGCGAATTTCACGTTGCCGGACAGGTAGCAGAAGATACCCAGCGCGCCACCCACCATGACCGTTGGCATGATCGCCAGACCGTCCAGGCCGTCAGTGAGGTTCACCGCGTTACTGGAGCCGACGATCACGAAGTAGGTCAGCACCACGAAACCGATGCCCAGCGGAATGCTGACGTCCTTGAGCATCGGCACGATGAGCGTGGTTTCGGTCGCCGAAGGCGCCGTCACGTACAGGAAGATCGCGGCGCAAAGACCGAATACCGACTGCCAGAAATACTTCCAGCGGCTCGGCAGCCCACGAGAGTTCTTTTCGATCACCTTGCGGTAGTCATCGACCCAGCCAATGGCGCCGAACAGCAGGGTCACCAGCAGCACAACCCAGACGTAGCGGTTACTCAGGTCAGCCCACAACAGAGTACTGATGCCGATGGACGACAGGATCAGCGCGCCGCCCATGGTTGGCGTGCCGGACTTCGACAGGTGCGATTGTGGCCCGTCGTTGCGCACAGCCTGGCCGATCTGGCGCATCTGCAAGGTACGGATCATCCAGGGGCCCAGCCACAACGACAGCGTCAGCGCGGTCAGCACGCCGAGAATGCCGCGCAGGGTCAGGTACTGAAAGACCGCGAAGCCTTTGTGAAACTGTTGTAAGAACTCGGCCAACAGCAGCAGCATTAATGTTTCTCCAGGCTAGAACCGCACAATGCGGCCACGATGTTTTCCATCGCAGCGCTGCGCGAGCCCTTGATCAATAAAGTGGTGTTTTGTTCCTGCTCACTCGCCAGCGCCGTTATCAGCTCGGCCTGAGTGGCGAAGTGGTGCGCATGCTCGCCGAATGCTTCGACTGCGTGAGTCATCAGCGGCCCGACGGCATACAGCGCGTCAACCTTGTCCCTGGCGTAAGCGCCGACGTCGCGATGGCCCTGCTCGGCCCAGTCGCCGAGTTCGCCGATATCGCCCAGCACCAAGACTTTGCGACCGGGAAAGCTGGTGAGAATGTCGACAGCGGCATTCACCGAACCGGGGTTGGCGTTGTAGGTGTCATCGATCACGCGCAGACCGCTGGCGGTGATCTGCGCAACCGCGCGGCCCTTGACCGGCTGTACGTTATTCAGACCAGCGGCGATCCCGTCCAGCGATACGCCCAGCGCATAAGCGGCAGCCGCCGCGGCCAGCGCGTTGGCCACGTTGTGCGTGCCCAGCAGGTTCAACTGCACCGGCGCGCTGCCCAGCGGGCTGTGCACTGTAAAACTGGCGCAGCCTCGTACGTCCCGACTGATATCACTGGCATGCAGGTCAGCCGACGTGTCGCGGAGCGCAAAACTCAGGACCTTGCGAGAACCGGCGCGCGCACGCCAGATGTCGAACGCCTTGTCGTCGCGATTCAGAACGGCGACGCCATTGGCATCCAGCCCTTCGATGATTTCGCCCTTGGCTTCGACGATGCGGTCCGGACCGCCGAACTCGCCCACGTGCGCGGTGCCTGCGTTGGTGAGTACGGCGACATGTGGCTTGGCGAGGCTCACGGTGAAGGCGATTTCGCCCACGCGCGAAGCGCCCAGTTCAATGACTGCCGAAGTGTATTCAGGCGCCAGCTCCAACAGCGTCAGCGGCACCCCGAGTTCGTTGTTCAGATTGCCGCGAGTCGCCAGCACCGGTCCGCGCGTGCGCAGAATGCTGGCGAGCATTTCCTTGACGGTGGTCTTGCCGCTCGAACCGGTAATGGCTGCGACCGGACGATCGACGAACGCATTACGGTTCATCGCGCCGAGTTGTGCCAGGGCCTTGCGGGTATCGAGCACAACCAGCTGAGGCAGTGCGACATCCGGCACTTCACGCTCGACCAGCGCACCGACCGCGCCTTTGGCCGCGACTTGCTCAAGATATTCATGACCGTCGAAACGCGGCCCGGTCAGCGCAACAAACAGTTGCCCAGGCTGAATGGCCCGGCTGTCGGTGCTCACACCGTCGAAACGGCAATCGCCGTTTACCGCGCGAGCATCGAGCGGTGCGGTCAGGTCGCTGAAAGTCATCGGCTCAAACATCTTTTGGCTCCCACTGCGCCAACGCCTTGGCTGCTTCTTCGAGATCCGAGAACGCTTGCCGCTCGCCGTGGATTTCCTGATAGTCCTCGTGGCCCTTGCCGGCCAGCACCACCACGTCATGCGCGCTCGCGCTGGCAATCAGCTCGGCGATGGCGCGGCCGCGGCCCTCGACAAAACGCACGGTTTCGGCGTTGGAGAAGCCAGGACGGATGTCATCGAAAATCCGCAGCGGGGATTCGGTACGCGGATTGTCATCGGTAACCCAGACGCCGTCGGACAGGCGCTCGACCACTTCGGCCATCAACGGGCGCTTGCCACGGTCACGGTCGCCGCCGCAGCCGAACAGGCACAGCAGTCGGCCCTTGGCGTGCGGACGCAAGGCTGCAAGCACCTGTTCCAGCGCGTCGGGCGTGTGCGCGTAATCGACCACAACGAGAGGTTTGTCGGCGCCACCCAGACGCTGCATGCGCCCGACCGGGCCCTCAAGCTTTGGCAGCACCTTGAGAATTTCGTCCAGCGCGTACTCCAGCCCCAGCAGTGCGCCGACTGCGGCAAGCACGTTGCTCAGGTTGAACCTGCCCAGCAGGCGGCTGCGCAACAGGTGCTCGCCGTGGGACGTCACCAGAGTAGCGCGCACGCCGTCGTCATCGAACTTTGCATCACGGCAATACAGCCGGGCGCTTTTGTCATGCAGGCTGTAGGTGATGAGCCTGGATTCGTGCTCGGCATCGGCCAGTTGGCGACCGAAATCATCGTCCAGATTGATCACCCGGCAACGCAGGTCCGGCCAGGCGAACAGCTTGGCCTTTGCCGCGCCATAGGCTTGCATCGTGCCGTGGTAATCCAGATGGTCGCGGGACAGGTTGGTCAACACCGCCACGTCGAATGCCAGCGCAGTCGCACGGCCTTGATCCAGACCATGGGAAGACACTTCCATCGCAACAGCCCGCGCGCCGGCCTTCTTGAGGTCAGCGAGGGTAGCCTGCACGGAAATCGGATCGGGCGTCGTATGCCGACCGCTTTGCAATGCGCCGTAAAAGCCGGTGCCAAGCGTACCGACGATCCCGCACGGCTGGCCCAGCAGATCCAGCGCCTGAGCGACCAGTTGGGTCACGCTGGTCTTGCCGTTGGTGCCGGTCACGCCGACCAGATTCAGGCTACGGCTCGGATCGCCGTAAAAACGTCCGGCGATATGCGACAGCTGAGCAGCCAGGCCTTTGACCGGAATCAAAGGCACATCGGTGAGCGGCAACACGGTTGCGCCTTCAGCCTCATAGGCCACGGCGGCGGCGCCGCGGTGCAGCGCGTCGGCGATATGCGCCCGGCCGTCGACCTGAATGCCGGGCACTGCCAGAAACAGGTCGCCGGGACGCACCTTGCGGCTGTCAATGGTCAGTTCGCGGATCAGCGGGTCGCGGTCGGTATGAGGAAAGATCTTGCTCAGATTGAAAGCCATCACCCACGCCCTCCTTTGGCTACCGGTGCAACATTCACTTGCTCCGGGGGAATTGGAGCCAGGTTGTCGGGCGTCACGTTCATCAGACGCAGCGTGCCGGACATCACCTTGCTGAACACTGGAGCCGAAACCAGGCCGCCGTAATAGCCGCCTTTGCTCGGCTCGTCGATCACCACGACGATGGCGTAGCGCGGGTTGCTCATCGGACCGAAGCCCGCGAACAGCGAGCGATAGGAATTCTCGGCGTAGCCTTTGGTACCGATCGACGTCTTGCGCGCGGTACCGCTCTTGCCGCCGACGTGATACGACGGCACGCGGGCGCGGTAGACGCCGCGCGGGTCCTCGATCACCTGCTGCAACATGCCTTGCAGGGTCTTGGCGGTGTTTTCGGGGATCGCCTGTACGGCCGTTGGCGGCGCATCGCTTTTCAGAATCGTCAGCGGCACGATGCGACCGTCATTGGCCAGCGCGCCATAGGCGTGCACCAACTGCAGCGCCGTCACCGAAAGGCCATAGCCGTAGGACAGGGTCGCCGTCTCGGCCTTGCGCCATTCACGGTAGTTGGGCAGGTTGCCGACACGCTCGCCGGGGAAGCCCAGGCCGGTGTACTGACCGAAGCCGACGCGCTGCATGGTGCGGAAGATGGCTTCACCACCTACATCGAACGCTACCTTGCTCATGCCGACGTTACTGGAGTTGATCAGAATGCCGGTCAGATCGAGGATCGGGCCTTCGGTCTTGGTCACGTCGCGAATGGTGTATTTACCGATCTGCAGCGTGCCCGGATAGACCTCGACCTTGTCGGTCGGCTTCCAGCGGCCGCTGTCCAGCGCGGTAGTCATGGAAATCGGCTTCATCGTCGAACCGGGCTCGAATACGTCGATGATCGCCCGGTTGCGCATGGCGGCCGGCACCATGGTGCGGCGGTTGTTCGGGTTGTAAGTAGGCGAGTTGACCATCGCCAGGACTTCACCGGTCTTGACGTCCATGATCACCAGACTGCCGGCCTTCGCTTCGTTTTCGACGATGGCGTTGCGCAGTTCGCGGGTCGCCAGATATTGCAGGCGCAGGTCAATAGACAAAGCCAAGGTCTTACCGGCCTTGGCGTTCTTGGTTACCTGGACGTCCTTGATCAGTCGCCCTCGACGGTCCTTGATGACCTGCCGCTTGCCCGGCACCCCGGCGAGCCAGTCATCGTAGGCGAGTTCGACGCCCTCTCGACCATGGTCATCAAGGTCGGTGAAGCCGACCATGTGCGCGGTGACATCCCCGGCCGGATAGAAGCGTCGGAATTCTTCGATGCCATAGACACCGGGCACCTTCAGATCGAGCACCGACTGGCCGTGCTCGGGGGTCAGGCCGCGGACCAGATAGATGAATTCCTTGCCGGCCTGCGAATCGAGGCGCTCGGTGAAGCCCTTGAGGTCCTGCCCGAGCGCCGCAGCCAGTGCCGGCCACTTGCTCTTGTCCTGCTGCATTTCCTTGGGGTTGCCCCACAGCGTCGTGACAGGCGTACTCACCGCCAGCGGCTCGCCGTTGCGGTCGGTGATCAGGCCACGGTGCGCCGGAATCGGAATATGACGAACGCTACGCGCATCGCCCTGTTCCTTCAGGAAGGTGTGGTCGATGACTTGCAGGTCAATGATGCGCCAGCAGATGGCGAGCACGAGCAACACCAACAGGCCGACCACAACGCGGAAGCGCCACGGATACAGCGCGCCTTCGAGCTTCATCATGGCGCCACCATCCGCACTTCGGCAGCGTTCGGAATACGCATCTTCAGCTGTTCGGTGGCCAGCGTCTCGATTCGGCTGTGCGCGGTCCAGGTGCTCTGCTCAAGAATCAGGCGGCCCCACTCGGCTTGTGCCTTGTCGCGCACGCTCATTTCCGCATACAGCGCGTTGAGCAGTTGGCGGTTCCAGTGGGCGCTGTAGGAGACGCCAATGGCCGAAACCAGGACGGCAATAAACAGCAGCAACATGAAGAAGCTACCGCCGGGAAGGGGTTTGAGAAACAGACGGCTCACCTGAGCTTCTCCGCGACACGCATGACAGCACTGCGTGAGCGTGGATTGGCGCGGGTTTCTTCGTCGGATGCGAATTGGGCCTTGCCGTGAATCTTGATCTTCGGCTCAAAGGCCTTGAACTGGATCGGCAGGTTACGCGGCATGTTATCCGCTTCACCTTTGGCCAGTTTGCGCATGAACAGTTTGACGATGCGGTCTTCCAGCGAGTGGAAGCTGATCACGACCAGACGGCCGCCGATTTCCAGGGCATCAAGCGCAGCTTCCAGGCCGGCTTCAAGATCGCCCAGTTCGTTATTGACGTGGATGCGCAACCCCTGAAAGGCGCGCGTCGCAGGATTCTTGCCCTTTTCCCAGGCAGGGTTGGCGACCTTGAGGACTTCGGCAAGATCGGCGGTACGCTCGAAAGGCTGGACTTCACGACGCTGCACCACGGCGTTGGCCATGCGCTTGGCGAACCGCTCTTCGCCGTATTCCTTGAATACGCGAGCGATTTCTTCGGCCGACGCCGTGGCAATGAACTCGGCAGCACTGACACCACGGCTGGGGTCCATGCGCATGTCCAGAGGGCCATCATTCATGAAACTGAAGCCGCGCTCCGGATCGTCAAGCTGCGGCGACGATACGCCAAGGTCCAGCAGCACGCCGTTGACCTTGCCGGCCAGCCCGCGTGCTTCCACTTCGGCGCCCAGTTCGGCAAAGCTGCGCTGCACAATGACAAAGCGGCCGTCTTCGGCCGCCAGCGCTTGCCCGGTGGCAATCGCTTGAGGGTCCTTGTCGAACCCCAGGAGCCATCCGTCCGGCCCGAGGTTTTCGAGTATCAGGCGGCTATGGCCGCCGCGTCCGAACGTGCCATCCAGATAGCAGCCATCGGCGCGCACCGCGAGAGCCTCGACGGCTTCTTCGAGCAGTACGGTGATGTGGGTATAGCCGCTATTCATAGTCACAGGATCAGGTCACGTAATTCATCAGGCATCGCGCCAGGTTGTTGAATGGCAGCAAGGTCAGCGTCAGCAAGCGCGTTCCAGGCGTCCTCGTCCCACAGTTGAAACTTGTTGAGCTGGCCGACCAGCATTACGCGCTTATCCAGGCTGGCATATTCACGCAGACGCGGCGGCACGAGAAAACGCCCGCTGCCATCCAGCTCCAGATCGACTGCATTACCAATCAGAAGCCGTTGCAAGCGGCGGTTTTCTTCCCGAAAAGTGGCGAGATCACGCAGTTTTGCCTCAATCAGTTCCCACTCGGACAGCGGATAAAGACACAAGCAGGGGTCAACGGCATCGATGGTCACGATCAGTTGCCGGCCACTACGCGAATCCAGCTCGTCACGGTACCGGCTCGGCATAGCGAGACGGCCCTTTGCATCGAGGTTGATCGCGTTGGCACCACGGAACACAGGCGCATTCTCCGGATATTATCTTTTTGCGCTAGAAAAACCCACTTCGTGCCACTTTCTGCCACTTGCGCACACTATAGGAATCCGCCCACCACACAGTCAAGGCACGCTCTCAAGGAAAAGCCTTACATTTCGGAGATTTAGGAGCGGTATTGAAGAATCAGAGGGAATTTATGAGCACTTGCGAGAGATAAAACTCACTTAATTCAGTCCATTACGGTCCGAACTTAAAGTGACTTATGAGGTGTAAGAATTTTTTGGTCTTACGAAGGTCGGTCTGCCGCGTATAGCAGACGAGGGAATAAGGTGGAGAGTCGATCTATAAGCCGGGTTCTGTCGAGGACAGTCATTCCTCTACGACGGCCATCACTGGACGTCTTTAGCAACCTACCCGGTTCCAGCGCGGGCCACGCCTTGGAACCCTATTTGGTCTTGCTCCGAGTGGGGTTTACCTAGCCACGAACTGTTGCCAGACGTGCGGTGCGCTCTTACCGCACCTTTTCACCCTTACCGGCACCGAAGTGCTTAGGCGGTTATTTTCTGTGGCACTTTCCGTAGGCTCACGCCCCCCAGGCGTTACCTGGCACTCCGCCCTATGGAGCCCGGACTTTCCTCCCCCCCTTGCTGCGAGCAGCAAGAGGCAGCGACTGCCCAATCGACTCTCCGCCGCCAAGGTTAGCGGCACACGCCCTTGAGGACAAGCTTTAAAAGCCGGGCAGATTGTCGCGAACCCTTGAAAAACCAGCTTATTTGTCGCTTTGACTGTCCAGTGCGACCTGATAAAGAAGGTTCTTTCGTACACCGGTAATCTGCGCCGCGAGCGCGGCCGCACGCTTGAGCGGCATTTCTTCGAGCAACAGACCAAGAATCCTGCGCGCCTCGGCACCGACCACGTCCTCATCCTCCGGCGGCGTCCAGCCTGCAATCAGCACCACGCACTCGCCACGCTGCTGGTTGCTGTCCGCTTCGACGAACGCGCGCAGTTCGCCCAGCGGCAGCCCCTTGAGCGTTTCAAACGTCTTGGTCAGCTCGCGAGCCAGCAACGCCGGACGATCGGCACCGAACACCTGCTCCATGTCTTGCAGGCATTCAAGGATGCGATGCGGAGCTTCATAGAAAATCAGCGTGCGCGGCTCTTCCTTGACCAATTCCAGTTTGGCCCGACGCCCTACAGCCTTGGCCGGCAGAAAGCCTTCGAACATGAAGCGATCGGAAGGCAGGCCCGCAGCGGACAAGGCAGCAATCAGCGCGCACGCGCCCGGCACCGGAACCACCGGTATTCCCGCCGCCCTTGCCTGTCGGACCAGGTGATAGCCCGGATCGGAGATCAGCGGTGTGCCCGCATCGGAAATCAGCGCAACGTCGTCGCCCGCCAGCAGACGGGTGATAAAACGACTACCTTCATCGCGTTCATTATGTTCATGGCATGCCGCCAGGGGCGTACCGATACCGAAATGCTGCATCAGGCGCGCAGAGTGACGCGTGTCCTCGGCGGCGATCAGCGCTACCTCGCGCAGTACCTTCAATGCACGCACGCTCATGTCGTCCAGATTGCCGATAGGTGTCGCCACCACATAAAGCGAACCTGTGGCGGAATTCGAAGCAACCGGGGCAGTCAAAGCGCAGACCTCATGTTTGTTAGTCCTGATGTCTCAAAAGACGCCATTGTACAGGCTACCGGGTCGACGAAAGGCGCGCGCCGCAGGTTAGTCATAAATAAGGAACACTCTCGATGATCAAGCCCAATCTCGACGCGACGTCCGACGCCCTCACAAGGCAGCGGCAAGACCGGCATCACCATTTATAACACCATCGAAGTCGCACCCCGGCCAGTGCTTGGGTACAATTCCCCGTTAATTCGCTTGAGTATCAGGAACACATACATGATCGCTTGTCTGCGGCTGTTCTCTGCCCTCTGCCTCGCTGCCTTATTGGCTGCCTGCGCCAGCTCACCCTCCTCCAGCCTTGGTGAGTTGCCTCGCACTCCCGACGCCACCATCGAGCAGTTGCTCGATCAGGCTGCTGCCGCCAAGACGCCGGAGCAGGCCGCGACGCTGCGGCTGAGTGCCGCTGATCTGGCCAACCGTCAGAACAATGCCGGCCGCGCCGCGCAGATTCTGGGCCAGGTGCAGATCGACCAGCTCAAGCCCGGCCTGCAAGTCTTCGCCAGCACGCTTTCCGCCGAGCTGGCAATGGGTCGAAATCAGCCAAAGGCTGCGCTGACTGCCCTCAACCACCCGAGCATGCAGCGCCTGGGCGAGCTGTCGGTCGAGCAGCAGGTTCGCACCCATACGGTCAAGGCGCGCGCGCTTGAAGCCGATGGTCAGATCCTGCCTGCGGTCAGCGAGCGTGTGTTTGCGGGCCCGTTACTCCAAGGTCCGGATGCTCTCGCCAACAACGATGCCATCTGGGCACTGGTGTCTTCGCTGCCGGCCGATCAGCTGCAAAGCACCGCCAGTGACGACATGGGCGGCTGGCTCAACCTGGCCCGTTCGGTCAAAGGTGCCGGGACGCTGGAGCAGCAACAGGCGGCCATCGACACCTGGAAAGCGCAGCACCCTCAGCATCCGGCGGCATTGCAGCTTCCGACCACCCTCGCCCAGTTGCGCTCCCTGACCAGCGAACCATTGACCAAAATCGCGTTGTTGCTGCCTCAGGAAGGCCAACTGGCGTCGGTTGCCAAGGCGTTGCGCGAAGGCTTCATGGCCGCGCATTTCCAGGCCCAGCAGGCCGGCCAGAACCCTCCGGCCATTCAAGTGTTCGACAGCTCGCGCCTGACCTCGATGGACGAGTTCTATACCCAGGCGAAAGCGGCTGGCGTGCAACTGGTGGTCGGTCCACTGGAAAAGAACCTGGTCAAACAGCTGAACAGCCGTGAGCAGTTGCCTATCACTACACTGGCGCTGAACTACAGCGACGCCGGCAGCGAAGGCCCTGCCCAATTGTTCCAGTTCGGTCTGGCCGCTGAAGACGAGGCCCGCGAAGTCGCTCGCCGCGCCTGGGCGGATGGCAAGCGCAGCGCCGTGGCCATGGTGCCGAAAGGCGAATGGGGCGACCGCGTGCTGGAGGCATTCCGCCAGAGCTGGCAGGCGAAGGGCGGAACTCTGATCGCCGCCGAGCATGTCGATCAGCCAGTCGCGCTGGCTCAGCAGGTTGCCGACCTGTTCCAGCTGCGCAAGAGCGAAGGTCGCGCCCAGCAGGTACAGAACACCGTCGGCACGCAGGTAGCCGCACAACCATCGCGTCGTCAGGACATCGATTTCATGTTCCTCGCCGCAACGCCGCAACAGGCCCAGCAGATCAAGCCCACCATGGTGTTCCAGTACGCCGGTGATGTGCCGGTCTACGCCACGTCGCACCTGTTCACCAACAGCAACGATCGGGCTCAGTATCTGGACCTGAACGGCGTACGCTTCTGCGAAACTCCCTGGCTGCTCAACGCCAACGACCCGCTGCGTCAGCAGGTTACCGCCCAGTGGCCGCAAGCGGCAGGCAGCCTTGGCCGCCTGTATGCGATGGGTATCGACGCCTATCGCCTGGCCCCTCGCCTCGCTCAGCTCAAGGCACTGCCTGATAGCCGCATCGACGGTCTGTCCGGAAGCCTGAGCATGAACCCGAGCCGCCGTGTCGAGCGGCAATTGCCCTGGGCCGAGTTCGTGGACGGCAGCATCCAGCGCCTCCCCGACACCGCTCCCTGATGCAACGCGGTACCCGGCAACAGGCAGGGCGAGAGGCGGAAGCCCTCGCCCTGTTGCATCTTCAGCAGCATGGCCTGCAACTGATCACCCGCAACTGGTTATGTAAACGTGGTGAGCTTGATCTAGTCATGCTCGACGGCGATGCAGTAGTATTCGTCGAAGTTCGCTACCGGCGCCATTCCGGATGGGGTGGAGCCATGGGCAGCGTGGATTTTCGCAAGCAGGAGCGGCTTGTTACAGCCGCACAACTGTTCTTGCAGCAGGAGCCGCAATGGGCCGCTTATCCGTGCCGCTTCGATGTCATCGCGGTCGAGGGAGACCCGCATGACGCTGCTCCGCTGAACTGGCTCAAGAACGCCTTCGACAGTTGATCGGACCGGTAATAATCCGAGCGTCCGATCCTGACGAGCAAGCCTCCAACCCCGATTTCGCTATTTTGTTTTGCGGGCCGCACACTCTGTGTGCCGGACAGCCTTCGGAAACCCCGGGCGTCCGACCAGCCGCTGTACGCTCTCATTAAGGTCACATTGATGGACATGCAATCCCGAATTCGCCAGCTCTTCCAGGCCAGCATCGATACCAAGCAACAGGCGATGGAAGTTCTTGCACCCTTTATCGAGCAAGCCAGTCAGGTGATGGTCAACGCCCTGCTGAACGAGGGCAAGATGCTGGCCTGTGGCAACGGCGGTTCCGCTGGCGATGCGCAGCATTTTTCGTCCGAACTGCTCAACCGTTTCGAGCGTGAGCGTCCCAGCCTGCCAGCTCTGGCGCTGACGACCGATAGCTCGACGATCACGTCCATTGCCAACGACTACAGCTATAACGAAATCTTTTCCAAGCAGATCCGCGCCCTTGGCCAGCCGGGCGATGTCCTGCTGGCTATCTCCACCAGCGGCAACTCGGCGAATATTATTCAGGCCATCCAGGCCGCACATGATCGCGAAATGATTGTCGTAGCATTGACGGGACGCGACGGCGGCGGCATGGCATCGCTGCTGTTGCCCGAGGACGTGGAAATCCGCGTACCGGCCAATGTTACGGCCCGCATACAAGAAGTCCATCTGCTGGCGATCCATTGCCTTTGCGATCTGATCGACAGCCAACTGTTCGGGAGTGAAGAATGACCCCTAATCGCCTCAGCCTGTTGGTCCTGACCCTGTGCCTCGGTTTCAGCGGCTGCAGCTCGGTACTCACGGCGGCTCGCGACAAGCCGATCGAGGATGACCGCGGCACGCGGACCTTCGGCAGCAAGATCGACGATTCCCTGATCGAAACCAAGGCCTCGGTCAATATCTCCAAGGCCCACCCGGATCTGGCCGAGGGCTCGCACATCGTTGTCACCAGCTACAACGGTGTCGTGCTGCTCGCCGGGCAGACGCCTCGCGCCGACCTCAAGAGCATGGCCGAGCAGGCTGCCAGCTCCGTACAGCGCGTGAAGAAGGTCAACAATGAACTTCAGGTCATGGCCCCCTCCTCGCTGCTGGCGCGCAACAACGATGCGTGGCTGACCACCAAGATCAAGACCCAGATGCTGGCCGACGAATCGATCCCAGGCTCACGCATCAAGGTCGTGACCGAGAACGGCATCGTATTCCTGCTGGGCCTTGTCACTCAGGACGAAGCCAACCGTGCCACCAGTCTGGTGCAAGGCGTGTCCGGCGTGCAGAAGATCGTGAAGCTGTTCGAATACATCAACTGAGCAACGACAGGCTGGAGTGAGAGCGCAGCCTCTGGTTTCAGGCTGCGCCTCGATGCTTCAATGTATCTTTCGCAAACCACTTGAGGAACAGCGGAAGTCTGTGACGCATGAATACGAAGCGTGATCAATTTCCGTTACCCGAAGACCTCAAGGTTTTCCTCACTGTCGTTCGCAAAAATGGTTTCTCCAGCGCGGCTGAAGAGCTGGGTTATTCGCCGGCCTACATCAGCAAGCGGGTATCGGTGCTCGAAACCACTCTATCGACGAAACTGTTCCACCGCACGACCCGACGTATCGCGTTGACCGATGATGGCGAGCGGGTGCGGGTATGGGCCGAAAAGCTGCTCGGCGATTTCGACGATTTTGTCGGGGAGATATCGCAAGCGCGACATCAACCAATGGGCTCGCTGCACATTTGCAGCAGCTTCGGCTTTGGCCGCAACCATGTGGCGCCAGCCATCTGCAAGCTCTCACAGACCTATCCGAAGCTCGATATTCGCCTCGACGTGTTTGATCGTGTCGTTGACCTCGTCAACGAGGGGTTTGATCTGGAGATACTTGTGGGCGATGACCTGCCGGACCAGCATATGGGCCGCAAGCTGGCAAGTAATCGCCGCGTGCTGTGTGCAACGCCTGAGTATCTGGAACGGCGTGGCACGCCTGTTTCACTGGAAGATCTCAAACACCATGATTGCCTGGTGCTCAAGGAGCGCAACAACCTTTTCGGCGTCTGGAACCTCACCAGAAACGGGCAGGAAGAGTCGGTGCGGGTCAGCGGGCCACTGTCTTCCAACAACGGAGAAATTGTTCTGGAATGGGCACTGAGCGGTGGCGGAATTCTGCTGCGTTCGATCTGGGATGTGAAACCGATGCTGGAAAAAGGGCGCCTTGTGCAGGTGCTCGCTGATTACTCACAAAGCGCCAATGTCTGGGCTGTTTACCCTACTCGCCTCAGCGAGTCGGCCAAATTGCGCGTCTGCGTCGAGTTTCTGGAAGAACACTTTCGCGATCTTTCTGTTGGCTGACATGTGCGGAAGATCGATGTTAGTGATCTTCCGCCGGCATTTCCCGCTATCTCAGCCAGGGATTCTGGGCCAGATGTCGAGACTCGAAGTTTCGAATCTGATCGGCACGCTGTAGCGTCGTACCAATTGCATCAAGCCCTGATAACAAAGACTGTTTGCGCAATTGATCGATCTCGAAAGGAATCACTGCGCCGTCCGCCAGCCTGATTTTCTGCTCTGGCAAGTCAACTTCCACGCGTGCTGTCGCTGCGTCACTGATCACTCCTGCAATCTGCTTCAACCGGGCTTCGGGAAGCTGTATGGCCAACACCCCATTACGCTGACAGTTGTCATAAAAAATCCCGGCAAAGCTGGTGCCGATGAGTGCTCTGATGCCGACCTGTTTCAGGCCCCAGACGGCATGCTCCCGGCTGGACCCGCAACCAAAGTTGGGACCGACTACCAGGAACGCTGCGTCGTTCCACGGAGGTTGGTTGAGAATGAACTCGGGGTTGGGTTCGCCTGATTTCAGGAAGCGCAAATCGAAGAACAGACCGCGATCCAGCCCTTTCCGGTCGATACCCTTGAGAAACTGCTTGGGCATGATGACGTCGGTGTCGATGTTGGCAGCCAGAAGTGGCGCGGCGCTGCCGCTTACCGTGTTGAAAGGTTGCATGTTCAAGCCTCCGGAGCGAAAGAACGAACGTCGATCAGATGCCCGGCGATTGCCGCGGCCGCGACCATCGCCGGGCTCATCAGATGGGTACGCGCGCCGGCACCCTGCCGTCCTTCGAAATTGCGATTGGTACTTGATGCGCAGCGGTCACCCGGAGCCAGGACGTCATCGTTCATGGCCAGACACATCGAGCAACCCGACTGGCGCCACTCGAAACCCGCATCCTGGAAAATCTTCGCAAGGCCTTCCTGCTCGGCTTGAGCACGAACCAGTGTCGAGCCAGGAACGATCATTGCCCGGACGTGCGTCGCGACACGCTTGCCGCGCACGACGCGGGCAGCGTCACGCAAGTCTTCGATTCGAGCATTGGTGCAGGAACCGATAAACGCATGGCTGATGACGACTTCGCTCAGTGGCATGCCCGGTCGCAGCCCCATGTAGTCCAGAGCGCGTTGCATGCCCTGGCGCAGGATGAGGTCGGACTGAGCGGCGGGATCCGGCACACAATCGCTGACCGGCGCGGCCTGATCGAGGCTCGTCCCCCACGTGACCATCGGTTCCAGATCGTCGACGTTGAGTATCACTTCGCGGTCAAATACGGCCCCGTCATCAGTGTGCAGTTCTTTCCATTTGGCAACTGCCTGATTCCACATATCGTCCTGGGGCGCGCGGGGCCTGGTTCGCAGATAAGCGAAGACTTTGTCGTCCGGCGCCATGAACGCGCCCCTGGCGCCCGCTTCCACGGCCATGTTGCAGATCGTCATTCGGGCTTCGACACTGAGCCCGGAGATCACCGGCCCGGCGAATTCGATGGCATAACCGGTAGCGCCTGATGCGCCGATAAATTTGATCAGCGCCATGATGATGTCTTTGGAGGTGACCCCGCTGCCGAGCAGCCCGTTGACCGTCACTCGCATGGTTTTCAGGCGTTTGTAGACCAGCGTCTGGGAGACCAGCAGGTGCTCGATCTCGGAGGTACCAATGCCAAATCCGAAGGCACCCAGCGCGCCGTAGGTCGTGGTGTGGCTGTCACCTGCCGCGACGACCATGCCGGGCAATATGAAGCCTTGTTCTGGCGCGACGACGTGCTCGATACCTTGTCTTTTGTCCAGCACATCGAAGAGTTCGATTCCAAAGTCCCGGCAGTTTTCCTCGAAATACGAGACCTGCTGCGAACCGCCCGCATCGGGCATGGCTGCGATACGAACCGGCGCGGTCGGGTTTACATGGTCGACCACCGCAAGCGTCGCGCTCGGACGCCATACCTTGCGGCCGGCTTCGCGCATCCCGCTGAATGCCTGAGGGCTGGTGTACTCGTTGGCGACCTGGCGATCGATGTACAAAAGCACATGGCCCTGATCATCAAGCGAGCACACGGTGTGACTGTCGATATGCTTCTGATAAAGCGTGCGCGGCATATTCATGGCTGATCGTTCTCTGCCTGACTGGAAATCACGGTACGACATGCCTACAGCATATTGATCCCGGATCGCGCAAAAAGAGCTTGAAAGTGAAAGCTATAAACACGAACTGTGAATAATCAGCTCAGTTGTCTTGCCATGAGATAAGCCGTAACTCAGCCGCTCAGTTTGGCCCAGAACTCTTCTGCGGAAGGGCTCATCGGTGCCGTTGGACGAGTGAGGTGAATCTCCAACGGAATGTCCCAGCTTTCGTCGAGCGCCCGGACAAGACGTCCATCGGCTATTTCCTGTTCCGTAAGGCTGTTCGGTAACCACGCCACGCCCTTGCTCTCCAGCGCCATCGACATCAGCACGGCGGCAAGATGGCTGCTGAAAAGAGGTTTGAGATGAAGATAATCCTCTTTTCCACGGAGTCGGTGAGCGACGATCCGGCCCAGACCCGACTCATGGGTGTATGCCAGATACGGCAGCGTTTCAGGCGAGGTGCCGAAATTGGCGGAGGCGCTTGCCAGCGGCACGAGTACGTCCTCGCCAACCTTTTTCCCGATGAACTGATCAGGGGCCAGCATTGGCGGGACGTCGGGGTGGCGATGGCAAAGCAGGAACTGAACCTGACCGTGAATCAGCATCTGTTCGCAAACGGCCATGCTGTCCGAATGTAAACGTACTGCATCTATCGGCGCGCCATTTTCCGCACTTCTCAACCATCTTGGGAAAAAGGTGAACGACAAGGAGTGAGTGGCTGCGAACTGCAGGGTTTTGGCGGCGGTTCCCGCCACTTCCTGTGCCTCGGACCGCAACCGGTACAAACGCCTGGCAGCCTCTTGGGCCGCCGGCAAAATCTGCCTTCCCGCCTCAGTCAACGTTGCCCCCTGGGGTGTGCGTACAAACAGCTCGACGCCCATCCAGTTCTCCAAGGAGCGGACCCTGCGACTGAACGCGGGCTGAGTAACGTGGCGCGCTTCAGCCGCCCGAACAAAGCTGCCGTACTCCGCAAGCGCTGAAAGATCCTCAAGCCAGACGAGTTCCAAGGGCAATGCCTCCTGTGCATAGGGCGCGGCATTAATAGCATTGGGCGGGGGTCATCGCAACGCATAACGTTGGGCCACCAACAACAAGAGGAACCCGTCATGCGTATCGTAGACATCCGTGAAAAAACTGTCTCAATCGCGTCTCCTATCGCCAACGCCTACATCGATTTCTCGAAAATGACCTGCTCGGTCGTCGCTGTCGTCACGGATGTGATTCGCGATGGTAAACCTGTCATCGGTTACGGTTTCAACTCCAATGGTCGCTACGGCCAAGGCGCGCTGATGCGTGATCGCTTCCTGGCGCGTATCACCGAAGCCGATCCCGATACGCTCGTTGATCATGAAAACAATAACCTGGACCCGTTCGCCATCTGGAAAACCCTGATGACCAACGAAAAGCCAGGTGGCCACGGCGAACGTTCGGTAGCAGTCGGCACCATCGACATGGCGGTATGGGATGCCGTTGCCAAGATCGAAGGCAAGCCACTGTATCGCCTGCTGGCTGACCGTTACCGCGACGGCGTCGCTGACGACAAGGTCTGGGTCTACGCGGCGGGAGGCTACTACTACCCCGGCAAAGACCAGTCCAAGCTCAAGGCAGAAATGCAGAGCTATCTGGATCGTGGCTACGACGTCGTCAAGATGAAGATCGGTGCGGTACCACTGGAAGAAGATATCCGCCGCATTGAAGCGGTACTTGAAGTGGTCGGGGACGGTCGTCGACTGGCAGTCGATGCCAACGGTCGCTTCGATCTTCAGACCGGTATCGCTTACGCCGAGGCCATCAAGAAGTACAACCTCTTCTGGTACGAAGAGGTCGGCGATCCGCTGGACTACGCGCTCCAGGCCGAGCTTGCAAATCACTATGAACTGCCCATGGCCACCGGGGAAAACCTGTTCTCCCACCAGGACGCCCGCAACCTTCTGCGTCATGGAGGGATGCGCCCTGATCGCGACTTCCTGCAATTCGACTGCGCTCTGTCCTACGGGCTCGTGGAGTACATGCGCACGCTGAAGGTAATGGAAGAAATGGGCTGGTCTTCCCGCCGTGTAGTTCCGCACGGCGGTCACCAGATGTCCCTGAACATCGCAGCGGGTCTGCACCTGGGCGGTAATGAATCTTACCCGGACGTGTTCCAGCCTTTCGGCGGCTTCGCTGACGGTATTCGCGTCGAAAACGGCTATGTCGGTCTGCCGGATATTCCTGGTGTCGGCTTCGAAGCCAAGTCCGCTCTGTACGCAGTGATGCGAGAGTTGGGCGAAGGCTGATCACCCTCGATCTGCGGCCTCTTTGCAAGAGGTCGCAGACCCAGGCGTCACCGCTGACGCCAAGCCACATGCCCACCACAAAAATAACATGAGGTGCTTCCGTGGAAATCTCCAAATCCCGCTGGTATAGCCAGCTGTATGTGCAAGTGCTGATCGGCATTGTGATCGGTGCAGCTATCGGTTACTTCGTTCCCGATATCGGAGCCAAGCTCCAACCCTTTGCGGACGGCTTTATCAAACTGATCAAAATGCTGTTGGCACCCATTATATTCGGTACGGTCGTGGTAGGTATCGCGAAGATGGGCAGTATCAAGGAGGTCGGACGAATTGGCGTAAAAGCGCTGATCTACTTTGAGATCCTGTCTACCATCGCTCTGGTCGTCGGCCTGATCGTGGTCAACGTCGTCAAACCTGGCGTGGGTATGAACATCAACGTCAACGCGCTAGATGAAAATGCCATTAACAAATACAGCCAGGCCGCCAGCGAGCAAGGCGGCACGATTGATTTCTTTCTCAATATCATCCCCCATACATTCCTCGGCGCTTTCTCTAATGGCGTCATGCTTCAGGTCATCCTGCTGTCCGTATTGATGGGCGTCGCCCTGGTTCAAATGGGCGAAACCAGCAAGCCGCTGATCAATACCATTGATCTGTTCCTTCAAGGCCTGTTCAAGATCGTGGCGATGGTCATGCGCCTGGCGCCGATCGGAGCCGGTGCCGGTATGGCGTTCACAATCGGCAAGTACGGGATCGGTACTTTGCTGTCGCTCGGCCAGTTGCTGGTCGCGCTCTACATCACGACCTTGATTTTCATTGTGGTAATACTGGGCGCGGTGGCCAGATGGTCGGGCATGCCGTTGATGCAGTTTCTCCGCTACTTCAAGGACGAAATCCTCATCACGCTTGGCACTTGCTCGACCGAAGCCGTGCTTCCTCGAATGATGGTGAAGCTTGAAAAGCTCGGCTGCAAAAAATCCGTGGTAGGCATGGTGTTGCCAACGGGATACACCTTCAATGCGGACGGCACTTGCATCTACCTCACCATGGCGGCGATCTTCATCGCTCAGGCGACCAATACGCCACTGACGTTCATGGATCAGATGATTCTGCTGGGCGTATTCCTGCTGACCTCCAAAGGCTCGGCTGGCGTGGCCGGTGCTGGCTTCGTGACGCTTGCCGCAACGCTCACGACCATCCACTCCATTCCTCTGGTTGGCCTCGTTCTTCTCTTGGGTATCGACCGGTTCCTGAACGAAGCGCGGGCTGTCACCAACCTGATCGGTAACGGCATTGGCACCATCGCCATCGCCAAGTGGGACAACTCCTTCGATGTCGAGGCCTGCGAGCGCGAAATCGCCGCCATGAAAGATGAGAAAGCGGCAAGAAAGGCACTGCTGGCTCAAAAATGATTCGCGAGCATCCCGTTTATTAACTCGTTACCCGTCAGCAGGTGCTGTAATTCCGACGCAAAAAAATAGCCCTCGAAATGAGGGCTATTTTTCGGCTTCAGTACATCCAGAAGGACTGCAAAGAACTTCCGGACCGCCTTTTTACTTCACCACTTTCAGACTTGGCCGGCCGCTGGGGCGCGGCGGCTCGCTGTCTGGCGGAGGCGCGTCCTCGTCGAGCTCGATCTCCTCTTCCTCGCCCATGGGCGTTTCGAGGTCGAACACCATGCCTTGGCCATTCTCTCGGGCATAGATGCCCAGGATAGCGGCGACAGGCACGTACAACGTGTGAGGCACGCCGCCGAAGCGGCCTTCAAAACTGACCGCTTCGTTGTCCATGTGCAAATGACGCACGGCACTGGGCGAAACGTTCAGGACAATCTGGCCATCGCTGGCAAAGCCCTGAGGGACCTGCACGGATGGGTATTCCGCATTCACCAGCACATGCGGGGTGCAATCGTTATCGACGATCCACTCATAAAGAGCACGAACCAGATAAGGGCGACTGGAGTTCATCAACGGCTCCTTAAGCCTTAGCGCATCTCGCGTTCGGCGGCAGACAGACTCAACTGAAAGGCTTCACGCGTGAATTGACGCTCCATGTAATCGAGCAGCGGCTTGGCAGCCCGCGGCAGTTCAATACCCAGAACCGGCAAACGCCAGAGTATGGGCAGTAGACAGCAATCGACGAGGCTTTGCTCGTCACTCAGGAAAAAAGGTTTATCCGCGAACAGCGGCGAAACCCCGGTCAGGCTTTCACGCAGCTCCTTGCGGGCTTGTACGCGGGCAGCTTCTTTAGCTCGCGAATCCAGAATCAGATCCGCAAGACCACACCAGTCCCGCTGGATTCTGTGGATCAGCAACCGGCTATTGCCACGCGCAACCGGATAGACCGGCATGAGTGGCGGATGTGGGTAACGCTCATCCAGATATTCCATCACCACCGTGGACTCGTACAACGCCAGGTCACGGTCGACAAGCGTCGGCACGCTGCCATAGGGGTTCACTTCGATGAGTTGAGGCGGTTGCCGCCCCGCGACAACGTCGATGATCTCGGCGCTGACACCCTTCTCAGCGAGCACCAGGCGCACGCGGTGGGAATAGTGGTCGGCGGGGTCGGAGTAACAGGCCAACCGATTGGTCACGCCCATGGCGATCCTCCTCGCATGTTGAAATTTATTGAACAGACAGACAAAAGCGCCCCAGCGGCGCCTCCGATAACGAATGGACCCAGGCAGGTGTTCGTCGCGGGCGACAAGATAGCTCATTTACGCGATGTAAATTCTGCAATCTTGCGCTGCTACGCTACCCGCCCCGCGATCTTCAGCTTATCGAGGCGCTACTGGAGCGCTTTTGTCGAACGGCGACAGAGCGGCCGATCAGTGAACGTCCTTCCAGTATTCGCGCTTGAGCAGATAGGCGAACACAAACAGGAGCGCCAGATACAGCAGCACATAGGTACCGATTCGCTGGTGCTGGAGTTTAACCGGATTGGCCGAATAGGCGAGGAAGGTCACCAGATTCTTGATCTTCTCGTCGAACTGCTCTTCGGTCAGGCTGCCGCTTTTGGGCACGATGGTCAGCTGATCGCAAGCCTCGTGCGTCAACGGCGCGCCGGTCAGCGTGTCATATTGCTTCTTGCCGTCTTCGACCACCTGAACCTGTTTGCAGCCGATCACCTGCCGCCCTTGAAGGCCGACCAGCACGTTGGGCATGCCAACGTTGGGAAAGACCTTGTTGTTGACCCCCCACGGTCGCGCCGGGTCCTCGTAGAAGGAACGCAGATAACCGTAGAGCCAGTCGGTGCCGCGCACTCGGGCTACCAGAGTCAGGTCGGGTGGCGCAGAGCCGAACCAGGTCTTGGCGTCATTGGCCCGCATGCCGATGTTCATGTGATCGCCGATCTTGGCTCCCGTGAACACCAGTTTTTCCAGCATCAGCTCGTGTGGAATGCCAAGGTCATCCGCCACCCGCTCATAGCGCTGGTACTGGGCGCTGTGGCAGCCCATGCAGTAGTTGGCGAAGGTGCGCGCCCCGTCCTGCATCGCGGCCTTGTCCGAGACGTCGATATCCACATTCTCCAGCTCGGTCCCAGATTCGGCGGCGAAAGAGATAACAGGCAGCATCGCCAGAAGCCAAACAGCCAGTAACTTTTTCATCAGCCAGTCACCCTTTCTGGAACCGGTTTGGTCTTCTCTAGCCGGGTATAGAACGGCATCAGAATGAAGTAGGAAAAGTAGAGGAAGGTGCAGACCTGAGACAGCAGCGTGCGGCCAGGCGTAGGAGCAAGCACACCCAGTACGCCGAGAATCACGAACGACACGCAGAACAGCAGCAGCCAGATCTTGCTTAACCAGCCTTTGTAGCGCATCGACTTGACCGGGCTGCGATCCAGCCAGGGCAGCACGAACAGCACCGCGATGGCCGCGCCCATGGCCATGACGCCCATGAGTTTGTCCGGGATCGCCCGCAGAATCGCGTAGAACGGCGTGAAGTACCAGACCGGCGCGATGTGCTCAGGCGTCTTGAATGCGTTGGCCGCCTCGAAGTTGGGCTTTTCCAGGAAATAGCCACCCATTTCCGGGAAGAAGAAAACAATCGAGCAGAACACGAACAGGAAGACCACCACGCCGACGATATCTTTCACCGTGTAATACGGGTGGAAAGCAATGCAGTCCAGCGGCTTGCCATTTTCATCCTTGAGCTTTTTCACGTCGATGCCATCGGGGTTGTTGGAGCCAACCTCGTGCAGTGCCAGGAGATGCAGCACCACAAGCCCGAGGATAACGATAGGCAGCGCCACTACGTGGAGGGCAAAGAAGCGGTTCAGCGTGATCCCCGAAATCAGGTAGTCGCCGCGAATCCATTGCGTGAGGTCGTCACCTATGAGTGGAATCGCCCCGAACAACGAGATGATTACCTGCGCGCCCCAGTACGACATCTGCCCCCACGGCAGCAGATAACCCATGAACGCCTCGGCCATCAGCGTCAGGTAAATCAACATGCCGAACACCCACACCAGCTCACGCGGCTTCTGATACGAGCCGTAAAGCAAGCCGCGAAACATGTGCAGATACACGACGACGAAAAACGCCGACGCGCCCGTCGAGTGCAGCAGACGAAGAATCGCCCCGTACTCCACATCACGCATGATGTATTCGACGGAGGCAAAAGCGCCCTCGGCGGTAGGCGTGTAACTCATGGTGAGCCAGACACCGGTCAGGATCTGATTGACCAGAACCAGCAAGGCCAGCGAGCCAAAGTAATAAAGAAAATTGAAATTGCGTGGGGCGTAATACTTGCTGAGGTGGTCTTCCCACATTCTGGTCGCGGGAAAACGTGCATCTACCCAATCCATGAATTTGCTCATCACGCACCCTCCTTATCGACGCCAATGACAATGACACTGTCCGACTCATAGGAATGTGGCGGCACCGGCAGATTCAGAGGCGCTGGTTGCGCTTTGTAGACTCGACCGGCCAGATCGTAGTGAGAGCCATGACAGGGACAGAAATAGCCACCCACCCAATCCTTGCCGAGATCGGCCGGCGCAACTTCGGGACGGAAGGTTGGCGAACATCCCAGATGTGTACAGATGCCGACCAGAAGCACGATTTCCGGCTTGATCGAGCGCACGGCGGGGTCAACATAATCAGGCTGGACTGAAGCCTTGGACTCAGGATCGGACAGTTGACCCGTGAGCTTGCCCAGGTTGTCTAGAGTCTCTTGGGTGCGACGAACGATGAACACAGGCTGACCGCGCCACTCGGCGACCATTTGCTGGCCAGGCTCGATTTTGCTGATGTTCACTTTGACAGGCGCCCCTGCCGCCTTGGCTTTGGCACTGGGAACCCATGACCCCACGAACGGGACCGCCGCCCCCACCGCTCCCGCAGCACCCACCACAGATGTGGCTGCCACGAGGAAGCGACGCCGGCCTGCATTCACGCCGTCATTGCTCATTCCGTCCTCTCCCATCCGCTTTATGGCCTGTTCAATCAGGCGTCTACTTAATAACAATCTAGCTGTTAAAAATTTTGCCGGATGGTAAATGAAAAACCCTTCAAGCAACAAGGTCATTAAACCGTACAAAAAGTAGGAAACATTGTAAACCGGGCCTTCCAGACGTGTGTCACGTTGTCACACAGGATTAACAGGCATAAAAAAACGCCCAGCTCTGCGAAGAGCTGGGCGTTCTTTTTGAACGAAGTGCGAATTAACGCTTCGAGTACTGCGGACGCTTACGCGCTTTACGCAGACCGACTTTCTTACGTTCAACTTCACGAGCGTCACGAGTGACGTAGCCTGCTTTACGCAGTGCGCCACGCAGAGTCTCGTCGTATTGCATCAGAGCGCGAGTGATACCGTGGCGGATTGCGCCAGCCTGACCACTTACACCGCCACCGAGAACGGTGACGTAGATGTCGAACTTCTCAACGGTCTCGGTCAGTTCCAGCGGCTGACGAACTACCATGCGGGCAGTTTCGCGACCGAAGAACGAGTCCAGGGAGCGGTTGTTGATCGAGATGTTACCAGTGCCCGGACGCAGGAAAACGCGTGCGGTTGCGGTCTTGCGACGGCCAGTGCCGTAATTTTGAGTCGCCGACATAATGAACTATTCCGTTAAAACTTCAGTTCTTGGGGCTGCTGAGCAGTATGAGGGTGAACAGCGCCCGCATAGACTTTCAGCTTACGATACATGTCGCGACCCAGCGGGTTCTTAGGCAGCATGCCTTTGACCGCGGTCTCGATCACGCGCTCAGGAGCTTTGTCGATCAGCTTTTCGAAGTTGATCGATTTGATCCCGCCCGGAAAACCGGAGTGTGAGTAGTAAATCTTGTCGGAAGCTTTAGCACCGGTAACGCGGATCTGCTCAGCGTTGATAACGACGATGTAATCACCGGTATCGACGTGCGGAGTGTATTCCGGCTTGTGCTTGCCACGCAGACGGCTCGCGATTTCGGTGGCCAGACGACCCAGGGTCTGACCAGCAGCGTCGACGACGAACCAGTCGCGCTTAACTGTTTCCGGTTTAGCAGTAAAAGTTTTCATTCTTTATAGCCTCAGGGGCCGCCCTGAAAATGAGACGGCGGATCTTACTGAATAGTGCGTACTTTGACAAGTCAAAGGCAGCCGGAAACAGACGCTATCGGGGGCTCGGGTCAGCGCGTCCGTTATACGGCAAGATTCTTCGGCAGACGGCGCATCACTTCCACTGCAAAGAGCTGGCGGATTATACAGGCTGAGAAAATATCCTCAACCTGATTTTTGACCCATGGCTTTTTTTGCCACAGCACCACCGCCAGCGGAGCGCTGCGGAGGAAGGCTGGACAGCCCCGGCCAAAATATAAGACGATCCAGCCGTTGCCTGACCGATAAACCCTATAAGAATAAAAGAATATGTCGACTCCACAATCCGCGTATCTGCGGCGCGTAAATATCCTGGCCACTGACAAGGTGTTCGCCTCGACGCTGATGCAGGCCAAAGACTTTTTCCACCTGGCCAGCCTGCGCTACGGCAAGCAGCTCGGCCAGGGTCTGGTCCCCGCATTCGAGACCCGCCTCGTTAGCCCGGACGGCCTGCCAGTTGGCAGCTTCAGCGACGTCACCTTGCCGGTGGACGGAAAGCTGGGCCCATGCGACATCATTGTTATCCCGGCCTTCTGGGATGATTTCGAGTCCCTCTGCCAACGCTACCCGCAGGTCGTCCCCTGGCTGCGCGAGCAGCACGCGAACGGCGCGGTGCTATGCGCCGAGGCGACAGGCGTGTTCTGGCTGGCTGAGGCCGGTCTGCTGGACGGCAAGGAAGCAACCACCTACTGGCGCTTCTTCAACGCATTCGCTGAACGTTACCCCAAGGTGCTGCTCAATCACGAAAAGCATCTGACCGACGCGGATAACCTGTATTGCGCCGGTGGCACTACCTCGGCCTGCGACCTTTACGTCTACCTGATCGAACGCTTCTGCGGCGCGAATATCGCCCAGGCCGTAGCCCGCGACATTCTTTATGAAGTCAGGCGCAGCTATTCACCCGGCCGCATCGGCTTTGGCGGCCAGAAGCTGCATCAGGATGTGATCATCCTGCAAATCCAGCATTGGCTTGAGGAGCACTTCGCGGACAAGTTCCGCTTTGAAGACGTGGCCAGAGAGCACGGCATGAGCATCCGCAACTTCATGCGTCGCTTCCAGACCGCGACCGGCGACAAGCCGCTTCACTATCTGCAACGTCTGAGAATCGAAACGGCCAAGGGATTGCTATCGGGCACGCGCAAAAGCATCAAGACCATCAGCTACGAAGTGGGCTACGACGACGCCAGCTTCTTCGCCCGCCTGTTCCGCCAACATACAGAACTGTCGCCGAATCAGTATCGGCAACAGTTTCAGCAAGCGGCTTGAGGAGAACAGGTATGGCAGCCAACCCAGTAGGAGCGCGCTTGCCAAAGTGATCGTGAGAACGCTGCGGTCACTGTGGGAGCGAGCTTGCTCGCGAAGGGGCCAGCACAGTCGCCACATCAAAAAGGCCTGCAATGCAGGCCTTTTGTTTTTACCGGTTCGCCATCAAGGCTTATGCGCCCGTGACAGGAATTCGTGAGACTGCATTTCCAGCAGCCGGCTCAGGGTCCGCTGGAACTCGAACATCAGGCGTCCGCCGGTGTACAGGTCCTTGAGCTCCACTTCAGCTGAGATGATCAGCTTGACGTTGCGGTCGTAGAACTCGTCAACCATGTTGATGAAGCGTCGGGCGATGTCGTCGGTTGAAACGTTCATCTGTTCGACGCCACTGAGCAACACGGCGTGGAAGATCTTGCCCAGTTCGATGTAGTCGTTCTGGCTGCGAGGCCCGTCACAGAGTTCACGGAAGTCGAACCATGCCACGTCATCGCAGGTGCGCAGCGCACGGATCTCGCGGTTCTCGATGATCAGCACATCGTTTTCGATTGTCTTCGCGCACTCTGGCGTCAACGCCTTGAAGCTCTTGCGCATGCTTTCCTGCGCCGCTTCGTTGAGCGGGAAGTGAAACAGCTCGGCCTGCTCAAGGTGCCGCAGACGGTAATCGACGCCGCTGTCGACGTTGACGATATCCGTGTTTTCCTTGATCAGCGCGATGGCCGGCAGAAAGCGCGCACGTTGCAGGCCGTCTTTGTACAGACCGTCCGGCACGATGTTGGACGTGGCTACCAGCGTAACCCCGTTCTTGAACAGTTCTTCCATCAGGGTGCCAAGGATCATGGCATCGGTGATATCGGATACGAAGAACTCGTCGAAGCAGATCACCCGGGCCTCGTCGGAGAAGCGCCTGGCGATGATAGTCAGCGGGTTCTTTTCGCCCTTGAGCGTCTTCATCTCTTCATGCACGCGCTTCATGAAGCGGTGGAAGTGAGTGCGGACCTTCTGCTCGAACGGCAAGGCGTCGAAGAACGTATCGACCAGGTAGGTCTTGCCCCGGCCTACTCCGCCCCAGAAGTACAAGCCCTTGACCAGGGTCGGCTCTTTTTTGCCAAACAGCTTGCCGAAGATACCCGGCTTGCTGTCGCTGGCAGCCACCAGATCATCGTAAAGGCGCTGCAAATGACGCACAGCATTTTCCTGCGCGGCATCGTGGAAGAAGTCCGGGCGTTTCAGATCTGCTTGATATCGTTCTAGGGGCGTCATATTCGTTAGCAAGGCAACAAAAACGGGCCGTCACTGTAGCGACGGCCCCGGGGATTGGCAATCAGTCCTGCATGGATTTGAGTTCAGCCTCAAACCGGGCAATGCCTGCGCGAAGTGCTTCCTGGCTATCGAATTTGCCACTTTCGGCAACGCCATCGCCAAGGTTCACTGCAAAGCTGTCCTGATATTCGATGATTGCAGGCGCAGTGTTTTCCACCAGAGCCTTGCTGGCAGCGCCAGCCGCCTTGCCATCGTCGAATTTCTTCGACAACAGCAACTGGTCTCCATTGGCTGCCAGCATGCGGAAGCGGAAACTGCCATCTTCCTCGCGGAAGCTGACGAAGCGCGCACCTTTGGCAGCTTTTTTCTTGCCGGTTTCGGCGACCTGCACGACGTTGCGGAACGAGCGCAGGCCCACCGCCTCGCGCAGCTCTTCGAGGAACGGCGTTGCCGCACGACGGGCCTTCTGGGCACCGGCCAACAGAATGTCTTCCAGATCGGCAGGACGCTGAATCAATGTGTTGTATTTCTCGCGCGCTTCACCCAGTCCGCCGTCCAGCAGGTTGAACAGACGATTCTTGGCTTCGCCCCAACCCAGCCCCTGCAGCAGCTCGGAACGGAACTCGGCGCTCTGCTGCGGCGTGGAAAACGCGTGGAACAGCGTGAACAGGTGCGAGTTGTCCGGGTCCTTGGCCTCGCCGGGCGCGCGCGAGTCGGTGACGATGCGCGAGATCGCGTCCTTCATGTCCTTGGCGCCGCTGAACAACGGAATGGTGTTGTCGTAGCTCTTGGACATCTTGCGCCCGTCCAGCCCCGGCAGCGTCGCAACACTTTCTTCGATCAACGCTTCAGGCATGACGAAGAATTCCTTGCCATTGCCGAACAGGTGGTTGAAACGCTGACCGATATCGCGCGCCATTTCGACGTGCTGGATCTGGTCGCGCCCCACCGGCACCTTGTGGGCGTTGAACATCAGGATGTCCGCGGCCATCAGCACCGGATAGCTGTATAGCCCCATGGTGATGCCGGCATCCGGGTCTTCCCCGGTTTCAACGTTCTTGTCCACCGACGCCTTGTAGGCATGCGCACGGTTGAGCAGGCCTTTGGCCGCAACGCAGGTCAGCAACCAGGTCAGCTCGGGGATTTCAGGAATGTCGGACTGGCGGTAGAAAGTCACGCGTTCGGCATCCAGACCAGCGGCCAGCCAGGTCGCGGCGATTTCCAGACGCGAGCGCTGAATGCGCAGCGGGTCATCGCATTTGATCAGGGCATGGTAGTCGGCCAGGAAGTAGAACGAATCCACGTCCGGCTGACGGCTGGCAACGATGGCCGGGCGGATGGCGCCGGCATAGTTGCCCAGATGAGGGGTGCCGGTAGTCGTGATACCGGTCAGGATACGAGTGGTCATGGCGGGTCGCTTATCCAGATGCTGCAATCAATTCGAGAGGCGCGGCACGACCAGGTCTTTCAGGTCGGTGAGCTTGCCGTGAAAAAAGTGTCCGCATTCTGCCACTTTCAGCAGCTCATGGGGGCGTTGCAGCGCAGCGGACCAGGCGTACACCGATTCGGGGTCGATGACCTCATCGGTTTCCGGCTGGATGATGGTCAGCGGGCAATCTTGCGGCAGCACGCTCTGATCGGTCAGGCGCGATGCCGCCGCGGCTACCAGAAACAGGTGCTTGAGCTTTTCGCCCCGGCTTTCCAGGCGACCGCCCAGATTGGCGGCGACATAACCGCCGAAGGAAAACCCGAACAGCGTCAGCGGCAGCTCCGGCTGTTGTTCACGCAGCCATCTGGCCGCGGCTTCGGCGTCCTCGATCTCCCCAGGGCCGGCAACCGACGTACCGGCGCTGGCGCCCACGCCACGGTAGTTGAAACGCAAGGTGATCAAGCCCTGGTCGCGCGCGGTGCGCTGCAACGTCGAGACCACTTTATTGAGCATGGTTCCGCCCTGGATCGGGTTAGGATGGCAGATCAGCGCGATGCCTCGGGCCTCGGGCTGATCCTGGTAGAGCGCTTCAAGCTGGCCTTCGGGGCCATCGATAAAAACGGGGGTCTCACGCATGGGTAAAATAGAACTCCGTGACCTCGAAATGGGTCGACTCGTCTAGCTGATTGTCTGTGGCTGGCATATCAACGACGCGTCGCGGGTATACAGCGCAGGTTCGAGCCGTTAACGTAAAGCAAAGCCGTTTATAGAGGAAGGACTCGTGGAACACTCGCTCTTAGTTTGGTTGTTGCCGACTCTCGCCCTGGTTGCCGGTGTCGTCATTGGTTTCCTGGCCGCACGTCTGCTGCCCAACACCGTTCCGAACAGCACCCAGCGTCAGCTGGATGACATTCAGGAGCGTTTCGATGCCTATCAGAACGAGGTGGTCACTCACTTCAACAGCACGGCTAGCCTGGTGCAGAAACTGTCGCAAAGCTATCACGATGTACAGGAACACCTCGCCGAGGGCGCCAACCGTCTGGCTCTCGACGAAATTACCCGCCAGCGTCTGCTGGCCGCCCTGCACCCGGACGCGAACCCGGCTCCTCGCGACCGCCTGACGCCCCCGCGTGACACCGAAGCGCCCAAGGACTACGCGCCGAAGTCGCCCAACGCGCCGGGCATGCTCGACGAGCATTACGGCCTGAAGAAATAACGCCCGACCAGCCACACGAAAAGCCCGCCATTCGCAAGAGTGGCGGGCTTTTTTGCGCGTGCGCCAGGCGCGTGGATTCAGGAGAGAAACTTCCTACGGTTTTTCAGGACCGCTGCTGATATTCATTTTTTCTTTTGACGTCCATCCTTTTCAGAAAAACGGAGGACGCATGAAAACAATCATAGTTGCAGTGAGCCTGTTGCTGTCCGGGTGCGTATCAGGGGATTGCGCCAATAATTGCTATATCTGGGGCAAACAAAATCTTGAACTTCTGCACAAATGCAATATGGATCCAATGAGATCCGACTGCAGTGCAGCGTTGATGCAATTCAGAACTTGTGCACCCACACCGGATAAGGCCCCCATACCGGCGACCTCCTCCCTTCAAGTCCTACCATACAAGCCAGCTTGCTGGCGAGAGCGGATCTGATCGCGCCATCTTCGTCAGGCGTACTCACCCAGCAGGGCCAGTGTTTTCGCACCCCGCGGCTCACTACACCGGCCCTGAATCCTTGAAGCAGAAACGCCCTACACCCATTACGGACATCACAACCTGTTCACCCTCAAGAGGCGCCTCTACTCTTGCGCATCACAAAGGGAGAGCATCATGAAAACATTGGCTACGCTTGTGAGCTTCTTGGTAATCGCAGGCTGCGTTCCAGGCGATTGCGTTAAGGATTGTTATCTAGTCGAGTGGCGAAACCAGGACCGGGAACATAAATGCGATATGGATCCTTACCTGCATGACTGTCCCGTCAAACCCTAATGGCGAACTCAACCAAAGTGCCAGGTATAAATATCCTTAACATTGTGGGGGCCATTAACATAAATCTTCTTGACTGGTTTCGACCGACCTGGAGTGAAACCAAACCGTGCCCACCGAAGAGCGCCTGCCCGACTATCGTAAATGACCAGGTTCCCATCATCCTGTATGGACATATGGCTGTGGAGCCAATAGGACTTGTCTCGGGTGTGCGTGCTTTCGGCAATCCAGAGTCTCGACCTGGCGGGATCGTAGAGAAAACCACTGTTACTTACCACCAACCACGGAGCGCCTTTCTGCTTACGCGAGAGTGTACGGCTGTAAGGCTGATTCCCATCAGCCACCCAGATAATATTGCCGTTATCTTTGATCACCAGATTGCCATCGGAATGCAGATCAAGACGAAAACGCCCATTAGGCGACTGAAGGAATTGCCCCGGCGTCATCATTTGATTAGGTGGCAATACAGGTGAGCCACTGTTTTGAAAAGCCGAATATTTAATGCTCATGTTTCTGTACTCAGAGTGGAATGAGTACTTAAGCAATCACGGGGCGTCTGCCAACATGTGGTACATAGTTATTTTTAGAGGTCGAAAACATATAGCAAAAACCGATATTTCCGCACATCAATAGCATCGCCAGCAAGCTGGCTCCTACGAAGACCGCGCGGTGTTGTAGGAGCCAGCTTGCTGGCGATGGCTGATTTAGTCGCGGGCGCGCTCCTATGCAATAGAATTTTGCATATACCAAAAAGCCCCGCCCGAACTTTCGTCCGGACGGGGCTTTTTAGCAGCGGTCAAATCAGATCGCGCCGTGCTTGCGCAGCAACTCCAGCACTTGCTTGACGCTTTCTTCCACGCTCAGGCTCTGCGTGTCGATCACCAGATCGGCATTCAGCGGAACGTCATACGGGAAAGACTCGCCGGGGATGTTGTCGCCGTCGGCGGCGTAGAGGCCCTGTGGGTCGCGTTCGCGGCAGGCGGCTGGCGAGGCCTGGACGTAGACGGTCAGCATGCGCTCCGCGCCGATCAGCGCCTTGGCGCGTTCGCGGCCTTCGGCGTCCGGTGCGACGAATGCCGCCAGGGTCAGCAGGCCGGCTTCGTTGAACTGACGCGCAACGTGAGCGGCGCGGATCCAGTTTTCGGTACGACCGGCGCGGTCCTGCGGCAGGCCCTTGTTCAGGTCGTGGCGCAGGTTCTGCCCGTCCAGCACATAAACCGCACGGCCCATGTCGAACAGTTTGCGCTCTACCGCGTACGCCAAAGTGCTCTTGCCAGCGCCCGACAGGCCGCTGAACAGCACGGTCGCAGGTTGCTGACCGAAACGCTGAGCGCGCTCCTCGGTGGACACGTGGGCCTGCTCGCCATGGTGCGTGGAACCGCCAGCGCTGACCGGCTTGGCGATGATCATGCCCGCCGCAACGGTGCCATTGGTCAGGCGGTCGATGACGATGAATGCGCCGGTGGTGCGGTTACTGTCGTAGCCATCCAAGGCGATTGGCGCATCAAGGCTGATCTTGACCCGACCGATTTCGTTGAGTTGCAGCGCACTCGCCGGCCCTTCAACCAGGGTATTCACGTCAACACGATGGGTAATGCTGGCGATCGACCCCGGCACGTAGCTGGTCGCACGCTTGATGTCGTATTTCTTGCCCGGCAGCATCGGTTCTTCGGCCATCCACACCAGCATGGCGTCGAACGCATCGCTGACCTGCGGAACGTTGTCGGCATGCACCAACAGGTCACCACGGGAAATATCGATCTCGTCTTCCATGGTCAGCGTCACAGCCTGACCCGGCCCGGCGTGTTCCAGCTCGCCTTCGAAGGTGACGATGGACTTCACGCGGCTGCTCTTGCCAGAAGGCAGTACAACGATATCGTCGCCCTTGTGCACGATGCCGCTGGCCAGAGTGCCGGCGAAACCGCGGAAGTTCAGGTTCGGACGGTTGACGTACTGCACCGGGAAACGCAGATCCGCGTAGTTGCGGTCGTTGGCGATCTCCACAGTTTCCAGAATTTCCATCAGCGACTGGCCGGTGTACCACGGCGAACGCTCGCTCTTGTTCACCACATTGTCGCCCTTGAGGGCAGACATCGGTACGAACGCCATGGTGGTCGGCTTGAACGCCAGGCCTTCGGCGAACTTCAGGTAATCGGCCTTGATCGACTCGAATACGCTTTCATCGAAACCGTTGAGGTCCATCTTGTTGATGGCAACCACGATGTGCTTGATACCCAGCAGCGAGGCGATGTAGCTGTGACGGCGGGTCTGGGTCTGCACGCCATAACGGGCGTCCACCAGAATGATCGCCAGATCGCAGGTCGACGCGCCGGTCGCCATGTTGCGGGTGTACTGCTCGTGGCCCGGCGTGTCGGCGATGATGAACTTGCGCCTGGCGGTCGAAAAATACCGGTACGCAACGTCAATGGTGATGCCTTGCTCGCGCTCGGCCTGCAGGCCGTCCACCAGCAATGCCAGGTCGACGTCGTCGCCCGTGGTGCCGGACTTCTTCGAGTCGCGGGTAATGGCTTCCAGATGGTCTTCGTAGATCATCTTGGAGTCGTGCAGCAGGCGCCCGATCAGGGTGCTCTTGCCGTCATCGACATTGCCGCAGGTCAGAAAACGCAGCATTTCCTTGCGTTCGTGCTGGCCCAGGTAAGCGAGGATATCCTCGCTGATCAGATCGGATTGGTGACTCATCTATTGGAGCTCCAAGCTGGAAGCTTCAAGCGGCAAGCTTGTCGGCGTTCAGCTAGTCAGAAACCTGTTTATTCAAGTGTGCTTCAGGCCAAGGCCCGAAGCCGCTCACTTGCCGCTTAGAAATAGCCTTGGCGTTTTTTCTCTTCCATGGACCCGGCACCATCGTGGTCGATGACGCGGCCCTGGCGTTCCGAAGTGCGCGTAAGGAGCATTTCCTGAATGATGTCGGTCAAGGTCGTGGCCTCGGACTCGACGGCGCCGGTCAGCGGGTAGCAGCCAAGGGTACGGAAACGGACTTTCTTTTTGACGATGCGCGCTTTTTCTTCGTCGGTCAGGTGTTCGAGGATGCGGTCGTCGTCGATCATGATCAGCGTGCCGTTTTTCTCGATCACATCGCGCTCTGCGGCGAAGTACAACGGCACGATCGGGATGCCTTCCAGATAGATGTACTGCCAGATGTCCAGTTCGGTCCAGTTCGACAGCGGGAATACGCGGATCGACTCGCCCTTGTTGACGTTGCCGTTATAGACATTCCACAGCTCGGGACGCTGGTTCTTCGGGTCCCAGCGGTGTTTGCTGTCACGGAACGAGTAAACCCGCTCCTTGGCCCGCGACTTCTCTTCATCGCGCCGCGCGCCGCCGAAGGCCGCATCGAAACCGTGCTTGTCCAGCGCCTGCTTGAGACCTTCGGTCTTCATGATGTCGGTGTGCTTGGCACTGCCGTGGGTGAACGGGTTGATGCCCTGCGCCACGCCGTCCGGGTTCACATGAGTGATCAGGTCCAGCCCCATTTCCTCGACCATCTTGTCGCGGAAGCGATACATCTCCTGGAATTTCCAGCGGGTATCGACATGCATGACGGGGAACGGCAGCTTGCCCGGAAAGAAGGCCTTGCGCGCCAGATGCAGCATCACGGCCGAATCCTTGCCGATCGAGTACAGCATCACCGGGTTATCGAACTCGGCGGCGACCTCGCGGATGATATGGATGCTTTCCGCCTCCAGCTGTTTCAGATGCGTCAGTTTGTCGACCATGGGTACTCACGGATTGCAATTCGTTGTGGGCCGGGCGGTTGACCCGGGGCGGCCAGCGGGCCGTATTCGAGCCGCGCACTTTATCATGCCCTATACGGCCAGATCAGCGACGCGGCTATATCGAAACGATCTATCGATATGCCTGCCTGTTCGGATACTCAGATCGGATTCGGACAGTCGATGAACAGATGTTCGACCGCGAACCGACGCGCGAGATAGTCGCCAAACGCCTGCACGCCGTAGCGTTCGGTAGCGTGATGGCCGGCCGCGATGAAGCTGATGTCGTTTTCCCTGGCGCTGTGAAACGTCTGTTCCGACGCCTCGCCACTGAGGAACAGGTCGACCCCTTCCAGTACTGCCTGGTCGATGTAACCCTGACCGCCACCGGTACACCAGCCCACGCGGCGAATCATCTGGCTGCCTTCGATCAAAAGCGGCTCGCGCCCCAGCGCTTCCTGCACCCGTCGAGCGAAGTCGCGAGGCGACATGGGTTCGGCGAGCGATCCCACCAGGCCGACGACGCGCGGGTTCTCGGGGTCCAGCGGACCTTCGACGGTAATGTCGAGCTGGCGAGCCAGCTGCACGTTATTGCCGACGTCCGGATGCACGTCCAGCGGCAGGTGGTAGGCCAGCAGGCTGATGTCATGTTTGAGCAAGGTCTTGAGGCGGCGCTGTTTCATGCCGACCACGCAGGGGTTTTCACCCTTCCAGAAATAGCCGTGATGGACCAGGACCAGATCAGCCTGAGCATCCACGGCCGCATCCAGCAATGCCTGGCTGGCGGTCACGCCGCTGACGATGCGCATGACCTGCGGACGGCCCTCGACCTGCAAGCCGTTGGGGCAGTAATCCTGGATCCGGGCACTGTTGAGATAGCGGTCGGCTTCTTCGACCAGGGTGCTCAGGGCGACAGCCATAAAAGACTCCTAAATATGCAGTTCAGAGCTGCTTTGTGCTCGTATAATGCCCGCCATTCTGGCGCGCCTGTGACAAAAAATTTCGCGCCTGTCATTACCGGGACTTGCTCAATGTTCAAGGCACTGCGCTTTTTCGGCTGGCCGTTGCTGGTCGGCGTGCTTATCGCCCTACTGATTATCCAGCGTTTTCCAGAATGGGTCGGACTGCCCAGTCTGGACGTCAATCTGCAACAGGCCCCGCAGCCCACCAATATCCTGCAGGGTCCTTCGTCCTATGCCGATGCCGTAAGCGCTGCGGCACCGGCGGTGGTCAACCTGTATACGACTAAGATGGTCAACAAGAGCAGCAACCCACTGTTCGAAGATCCACAGTTCCGGCGCTTCTTCGGCGACAACGCCCCCAAGCAGAAACGCATGGAATCAAGTCTCGGCTCCGGTGTAATCATGAGCCCCGAAGGCTACCTGCTGACCAACAATCACGTGACCACCGGCGCCGACCAGATCGTCGTGGCCCTCAAGGATGGCCGCGAAACCATCGCCCGGGTGATCGGCAACGACCCGGAGACCGACCTCGCGGTTCTGAAGATCGATCTCAAGAACCTGCCGGCGATTACCATCGCTCGTTCGGACGCGATTCGTATCGGCGACGTGGCACTGGCCATCGGCAACCCCTTTGGCGTGGGCCAGACCGTGACCATGGGCATCATCAGCGCCACCGGCCGCAACCAGCTGGGGCTCAACACTTACGAAGACTTCATCCAGACCGACGCGGCCATCAACCCCGGTAACTCGGGCGGCGCGCTGGTCGATGCCAGCGGCAACCTGACAGGCATCAACACGGCCATCTTCTCCAAATCGGGCGGTTCTCAGGGCATCGGCTTCGCCATCCCGACCAAGCTGGCGATGGACGTCATGAAGTCCATCATCGAGCACGGTCAGGTCATTCGTGGCTGGTTGGGGATTGAAGTTCAACCGTTGACTCAGGAACTGGCTGAATCCTTCGGTTTGAAGGACCGGCCCGGGATTGTGGTTGCGGGTATCTTCCGTGATGGCCCGGCCCAGAAAGCCGGCCTGCAACTGGGCGACGTGATCCTGAGCATCAACGGCGAACCGGCAGGCGACGGACGCCGCTCGATGAATCAGGTGGCCCGCGCCCGGCCCAAGGACAAGATTGCGATCGACGTGATGCGTAATGGCAAGGAGCTGCGCCTTACCGCGGAAGTCGGCATGCGTCCGCCGCCCGCTCCCGCTGCCGCAGTGCCGGCACCGCAGAAGTAACGCCGTTGGGCCCGCGCAGCATCAAGTATGCTGCGCGAGCCTCGCACCTCAGAGCTCGCCCAAACCATCCAGCAGCGCCTGATGCTGCTCGGGCGTGCCAATACTGATACGCAGAAACTGCGCGATCCGCTCTTGTTTGAAGTGACGCACAATCACACCTTGTTCGCGCAGTCTGGCCGCCAGCGCTGCGGCATCATGTTGCGGATGACGAGCGAAAATGAAGTTGGCGGCCGATGGCAGCACTTCGAATCCCCGGTCTTTGAGCTGTTCGACCAAGGCCTCACGGCTCTCGATCACCACATTGCAGGTGGACTGGAAATACTCGCGATCTTCGAACGCTGCAGCTCCGCCCACATTCGCAAGGCGGTCCAGCGGATAGGAGTTGAAGCTGTTCTTGACTCGCTCCAGCGCCTCGATCAGATCCGGATGCCCCACCGCCAGGCCGACACGAAGCCCGGCCAGCGAGCGAGACTTGGACAGCGTCTGGGTGACCAGCAGGTTCGGATAACGGTCCACCAGCTTGATCGCGGTTTCGCCACCGAAATCGATATAGGCCTCATCCACCACGACCACCGAATCCGGGCTCGCTTGAACCATCTGTTCGACTGCTTCCAGAGGCAGCAGGCAGCCGGTCGGCGCATTCGGATTGGGGAAAATGATCCCGCCATTGGGCCGGGCGTAGTCTTGCACGCGGATCTGGAATTCATCGCTCAGCGGGACGGCTTCGTGCTCAATGCCATACAGACCGCAGTACACCGGGTAAAAGCTGTAGCTGATATCCGGAAACAGCAGCGGTTTGTCGTGCTGAAAGAGCGCGTGAAAGATATGCGCCAACACTTCGTCGGACCCGTTGCCGAGAAACACTTGCCCGGTCTGTACGCCGTAATAATCGGCAACGGCCTGCTTGAGCAGATCGCTGTTGGGATCGGGGTACAGACGCAGGTCGTCAGTCAGCGCTGCCTGCATCGCGGCAATGGCTCTGGGTGACGGGCCATAGGGGTTTTCGTTGGTGTTGAGCTTGACCAGTCTGGTCAGTTTCGGCTGCTCGCCCGGCACATAGGGCACCAGACTGCTGACAAAAGGGCTCCAGAATTTACTCATGTTATTGACCTTCCTCAGTGCTGCCAGCTTTCCAGTCGGGATCGGTGATGCGGTATTCGGCGCTGCGCGCATGGCCACTCAACGACTCGCCGCGTGCCAGCACCGACGCGGTCTTGCCCAGTTCGGACGCGCCCTGCGGTGAGCAGAAGATGATCGACGAGCGTTTCTGGAAGTCATAGACGCCCAGCGGCGACGAAAAACGCGCCGTGCCGGAAGTCGGCAGCACGTGATTGGGGCCGGCGCAGTAGTCTCCAAGCGCTTCGGAAGTGTGACGCCCCATGAAGATCGCGCCAGCGTGGCGAATCTGTGGAAGCCAGGCTTCAGGGTCTGCAACCGACAGCTCAAGGTGTTCCGGCGCGATGCGGTTGGCGACGTCTATGGCCTGCTGCATGTCGGCGACCTTGATCAGTGCGCCACGACCGTTGATGGACGTCTCGACGATGGCCGCGCGCTCCATGGTTGGCAGCAGCCTGGTGATACTTGCCGCCACCTTGTCCAGGAATTCGGCATCCGGGCTGACCAGAATCGCCTGCGCGTCTTCGTCGTGCTCTGCCTGGGAGAACAGGTCCATGGCGATCCAGTCGGGGTCAGTCTGGCCGTCGCACACCACCAGGATTTCCGAAGGCCCGGCGATCATGTCGATACCGACCTGGCCAAACACGTGGCGCTTGGCGGTCGCCACGTAGATATTGCCGGGGCCGACTACTTTGTCGACCTTCGGCACGCTTTCGGTGCCGTAAGCCAGCGCCGCGACAGCCTGAGCGCCGCCAATGGTGAACACCCGGTCCACGCCTGCGATGCAGGCAGCCGCCAGCACCAGTTCATTGATCTCACCGCGCGGCGTCGGCACAACCATGACCACTTCAGCTACCCCGGCGACTTTGGCCGGGATGGCGTTCATCAGCACCGACGACGGGTACGATGCCTTGCCGCCGGGCACGTACAGCCCCGCGCGATCCAGCGGCGTCACTTTCTGGCCCAGCACCGTGCCATCGGCCTCGGTGTAGCTCCAGGAGTCCTGCTTCTGTTTCTCGTGATAACTGCGCACGCGCTGTGCGGCTTTTTCAAGCGCCTCGCGTTGCGCCACCGTGATGCGGGTCAATGCCAGTTCCAGGCGCTCGCGAGGCAGGATCAGGTCGGCCATCGATTGGACCTGCAGCCCGTCGAAGCGCTGGGTGAACTCAACGAGCGCCGCGTCGCCGCGCTCGCGCACGGCCTTGATGATGTCCAGCACCCGCTCATTGACCGAGTCGTCAGACACACTTTCCCAGCTCAACAGATGATCCAGATGTCGGGCGAAATCCGGATCGGCAGCATCGAGTCGGCGTATTGCAGTGGAAGTGGTCATAGCGAGGGCCTCAATAATTGGCGGATGCTCAGGTGCCTAAAGCTACCAAGCTATCCGCGCAGGCACCTGAGAAAATTTGGCTATGACACGGATAGCTGGACGCGACTCAGCGTCGCGTGATCGGGTCAGCCGCGGTGTCGCGACTCCACTGCCTTGCGCAGGGTGTCGATGAGCGCCTGGATGCGCGCGTGCTGCATTTTCATGGAAGCCTTGTTCACCACCAGACGCGAACTGATGGTTGCAATCAGCTCCTGAGGTTCGAGGCCGTTGGCGCGCAGCGTGTTGCCGGTGTCCACAACGTCGATGATCTTGTCGGCCAGACCGATCAGAGGCGCCAGCTCCATCGAGCCGTACAGCTTGATGATGTCGACCTGACGACCCTGCTCGGCGTAATAACGCTTGGCAACATTGACGAATTTGGTTGCGACGCGCAGGCGTCCCTTGGGCTCTACGGCACCGACGGCACCCGCGGTCATCAGCTTGCACTTGGCAATCTGCAGGTCCAGAGGTTCGTAAAGGCCCTGGCCGCTGTACTCCATCAGCACGTCCTTGCCTGCTACGCCCAGATCGGCGGCGCCATGCTCGACATAAGTCGGCACATCGGTAGCGCGCACGATCAGCAGGCGAACGTCGGGCTGCGTCGTGGGGATGATGAGCTTGCGGCTCTTGTCCGGATTCTCGGTCGGCACGATGCCGGCTTCAGCGAGAAGCGGCAGCGTGTCGTCAAGGATGCGGCCCTTGGACAATGCGATGGTCAACATGGAAAACGTGATTCCTTATCAGGAAATACTTGTCGTGACGCATGCGGCCCCGACGCCGGCATGGCGCGGGGCCGACCGTTACTAGCCCGGAACGCGGCGGATCTTGGCGCCCAGCATCTGCAGCTTCTCTTCGATGCACTCGTAACCACGGTCGATGTGGTAGATGCGGTCGATCAGCGTGTCGCCTTCGGCCACCAGGGCAGAGATCACCAGACTGGCCGATGCGCGCAGGTCGGTCGCCATCACTGGCGCGCCCTTGAGGGTTTCGGTGCCGGTCACGATGGCGGTGTTGCCTTCGACCTGGATATGCGCGCCCATGCGGTGCATTTCGTACACGTGCATGAAGCGGTTCTCGAAGATCGTTTCGATCACAGCGCCGGTGCCTTCGGCAATGGCGTTGAGCGAGATGAACTGCGCCTGCATGTCGGTCGGGAACGCCGGGTACGGCGCGGTACGCACGTTGACGGCCTTGGGACGCTTGCCGTGCATGTTCAGCTCGATCCAGTCGTTGCCGGTGGTGATTTCAGCGCCGGCTTCCTGAAGCTTGAGCAGAACCGCTTCGAGGATCGTCGGATCGGTATCCTTGACCTTGACGCGACCGCCGGTAACCGCGGCGGCTACCAGATAGGTGCCGGTCTCGATACGGTCAGGCATCACCTTATAGGTGGCGGAGCCAAGGCGCTCGACGCCATCGATGGTGATGGTATCGGTGCCCGCGCCCTGGATTTTCGCACCCATGGCGATCAGGAAGTTGGCGAGGTCGACGACTTCAGGCTCGCGCGCGGCGTTCTGCAGCACGCTGCGACCCCGGGCCAGGCTGGCCGCCATCATGATGTTCTCGGTACCGGTCACGCTGACGGTATCGAAGAAGAAGTTGGCGCCGCGCAGGCCACCTTCAGGTGCCTTGGCCTTGATGTAGCCGCCTTCGACGTCGATGATCGCGCCCATGGCTTCGAGGCCGCGGATGTGCAGGTCGACCGGACGCGAACCAATGGCGCAACCGCCGGGCAATGCGACTTCAGCTTCACCGAAACGCGCAACCATCGGGCCCAGAACCAGGATCGACGCGCGCATGGTTTTCACCAGTTCGTACGGTGCAATCAGGGTCTTGATGGTCCGCGGGTCGATCTCGACGCTGAGCTTTTCGTCGATCACAGGCTCAATGCCCATGCGACCGAACAGCTCGATCATGGTGGTGATGTCGTGCAGGTGCGGCAGGTTCTGAACGGTTACCGGCCCATCGGCCAGCAAGGTTGCCGAGAGAATCGGCAAGGCAGAGTTCTTTGCACCGGAAATGCGGATTTCGCCATCAAGACGAACACCGCCGGTAATAATCAATTTATCCATTAGAATCTCGACACCAATTGGCTCAGGTGCGCTCGGCCCAGGCAGCGCGGCTGAAAAATTTCATAGTTACCGCGTGGATGCTGCCATCGGCAATCCAAGGGTTCAGATGGGCATAGATCTGTTGCTGACGCTTGACGGGGCTCAGGCTGGCCAGCTCGTCACTGATGATGTTCAGCTGGAAGTTGCAGCCTTCGCCTTCAACTTCCACCTTGATTTCGGGCAGCTTTCCTTCAAGGAAGCTTTTAACTTCTACGGCCTGCATGCTTAACCTCGATCGGCGCCGGACGCGCGCGGGTCGGCCATCATACAAAAAAGCCCATGTTATGCGAACCCCGCTCGGGGGATGCCAGACAAAGGGCTTTTCCGATACGACCTGTTAATGGATGTCCAACAACTCGCTCAAACCGGACACCTGAGCGATTTTACGCATGTCTTCGGGCAGCGATCGGACCTTGATCGACTTGCCGGCCTCGTCGGCGTCACGCATGAATGCCAGCACCAGTGCCAGACCCACGCTGCTGGACTTCTCCACGCCAGAACAATCGAGGACCAATTCACGCAGATCGCCTGACTTGATCAGTGCCGCGCCCTGCTTGCGCAGGTGCGGCCCGGTGCGGTAATCCAGTACACCGACCAGCTTCAGCTCACCCGGTCCGACAAGACGGACGGCGGACTCGCTCATTGCGCCGCCTTCTGGGTAGCTTCGTCGGTGGTCTGCTTGGCCTTGGCCACTTCGCCGGCCCAGCCGTCGATGGTCTTGTCCAGGTCGTTGCCGTTGCGCTGCATGGCGTCTGCGAACTGATCACGGAACAGCTTGCCGATGTTGATGCCATTGATGATCACGTTACGCACTTTCCACTCGCCGGAAATCTTTTCCAGCGTGTAGGAAACAGGGTAAGTCGCGCCGTTGTTGCCCTTGACCAGCATTTCCACGCTGGTGCGATCGGCGCCCTCTTCTTTCGCCGGCGATACGGTAATGCCCTGATTGTTGTATTCCAGCAAAGCGTTGCCGTAGAACTGCATCAGGCTGCGTTTGAAGTTTTCCTGAAAGCGTTGCATCTGCGCAGGCGTCGCCTTGCGCGAATATTTGACGGTCATGATGCTGCGCGAGATGCCATCGGCATCCACCACCGGGCCGACAATGCGATTCAAGGCATCGTAGAAGGCGCCGGGGTTGGATTTGTACTGTTCTCTGTTTTGTTCCAGGTCGCTCAGCAGTTCCCTGGTCGTACGGTCAACCAGATCATGAGCGGTCGGTGCGGCGGCCGCGTTGGCCATCAGAGGCATGGCAGCCAGCAATACCAGCAGGCCTCGGCGCAGAATAGAGATCATTTGAAGCTCCTCACTTGGCGTCTTTACTCACGGTATTGAGCAGGAATTTTCCGATCAGGTCTTCCAGCACGAGCGATGACTGGGTGTCATGGATGGTCGCGCCATCCTTGAGCAATGCATCGTCGCCGCCCACGCTGATACCGACATATTTTTCACCCAGCAGGCCGGCCGTCAGGATCGACGCGGTGGAGTCCGAAGGCAGGTTATCAACCTTTTTCTCGATCTCCAGCGTGACACGACCGGTGAAGGTGTCGCGATCCAGATCGATCGCGGTGACCTTGCCGATAGTCACGCCAGCCATGCTGACCTTGGCTCTGACAGTCAAACCCGCGATATTGTCGAAATATGCGTAAAGTTTGTAACTGTCATTGGTCGCTCCGGCGCTCAGACCGCTGACTCGCAGGGCCAGCAGGAGCAAAGCCAATATTCCGGCCAGCAGGAACAGGCCGACACCGGTTTCGATGGCGCGGTTTTGCATCAGAAATCTCCAAACATCAAGGCGGTCAAAATAAAGTCCAGGCCCAGCACGGCCAGCGATGCGTAAACGACCGTCCTGGTCGTGGCACGGCTGATCCCTTCGGAAGTGGGTTCGCAGTCATATCCCTGGAACACGGCAATCCAGGTCACGACGAAGGCAAATACGACGCTCTTGATGACCCCATTGAGCACATCGCCGGGAAAAGAAACGCTGTTCTGCATGTTCGACCAGAAGGAGCCTTCATAGACTCCCAGCCAGTCAATCGCCACCCATGACCCACCCCATATGCCGACCACACTGAAGATCATGGCCAGGATAGGTAGTGAGATGAACCCGGCCCACAGGCGAGGCGCGACGATGTACTTGAGCGGGTCGACGCCGATCATTTCCAGGCTCGACAGCTGCTCGGTGGACTTCATGTTGCCGATCTCGGCGGTCAGCGCGGACCCGGCGCGACCCGCGAACAGCAGCGCGGTCACCACCGGCCCGAGTTCGCGCAGCAAAGTCAGGGCGACCATCTGGCCTACCGCCTGCTCCGAACCGTATTTGGTCAGAATGCTGTAACCCTGCAGCGCCAGCACCATGCCGATGAACATGCCGGACACCACAATGATGACCAGCGACATCACCCCGACGGAATAGAGTTGCTTGACCAGCAGCTGAAAACTGCCGCCGAGCCCGCCCCGCCCGAGCAGCGCGTGGCTGAGGAACAGGCCGGAGCGACCCAGCACGGTAACGATATCCAGGGCCGAGCGTCCCAGCAGGCGAACGCGGTCCATCAGTGACTTCTTGCGCATCAGCGCTTCCCCAACAGGTCTTCGCGGAAATCCGGCGCCGGATAATGGAACGGCACGGGGCCGTCCGGCTCGCCGGTCATGAATTGACGGATGCGCGGGTTGTCCGAGGTCATCAGCTCTTGAGGCGTACCCTGCCCCAGCACCTGGCCGTCACCCACCACATACAGATAATCGGCGATGCTCGCCGTCTCGTTCAGATCATGGGAAACCACAATGCTGGTGATGCCCAGTGCGTCATTGAGCAGCCGGATCAGACGGACCAGAACGCCCATCGCAATCGGGTCCTGCCCGACGAAAGGCTCGTCATACATGAGAATCTGCGGGTCCAGAGCGATTGCACGCGCCAGCGCCACACGGCGCTTCATGCCGCCGGACAGTTCGTCCGGCATCAGCTCGACCGCCCCGCGCAGGCCGACGGCCTGCAACTTGAGCAGGACGATATCGCGGATCATCTCTTCGGGCAGCTGAGTGTGAACCCGCAGTGGAAACGCAACGTTCTCGAACACATCCAGGTCCGTGAACAGCGCGCCGCTCTGGAACAGCACGCCCATCTGCTTGCGCGCATCGAACAGATCGCTGCGCGACAGCTCCGGCAGGTTCTGGCCATTGACCAGCACCTGACCGGCGCTGGGCCGCAACTGGGCGCCCATCAGGCGCAACAGGGTCGTCTTGCCACTGCCCGACGGCCCCATGATCCCGGTGACCTTGCCACGCGGGATACGAATATCGACATTATTGAAAATGCTGCGCGTCCCTCGTTTGAAGGAAAGTCCTTTCAACTCGACCGCGTAGGCGTCATCGGCACTCATCTAAACTCCTTGCGATACGGCCCGGTCCGCTGGCTGCACAGCCCTGCGGGATGGGCGCCGCCCGGGTGGGCCGAACAAGCGGCGAACTATATCACCCACCGACATGCCACCCAAGAAGAGAACCGGCGTACCGATGAATATCCATTGTTGTTCTGTGAAAGCCATTTGAATCTGGCCAGCCATTTACACGGTAATGAAGACGCACGAAAACGCCTTGAGAACACACGGCGACGATCAGACGTGAGGGAAATCTACATTACCGCTATAATCGCCGCCTTTTCACAGTCTGACTGATTCAACACATGAGCCAATCCAGCGACCTGATTCAATCCGCGCAACGCACCATTCGCCTTGAAATCGAGGCTATCGAAGGCCTGCTCGCGCACATCGACACGGATTTCGTACGCGCGTGCGAAATGATCCTGGCGAGCAAAGGCCGCGTTGTAGTGGTCGGCATGGGTAAATCCGGACACGTGGGCAATAAAATCGCAGCAACGCTGGCGAGCACTGGTACCACCTCGTTTTTCGTTCATCCCGCCGAAGCCAGCCACGGCGACATGGGGATGATCACCTCGGACGACATTATCCTGGCGCTGTCCAACTCGGGCTCCACCAGCGAAATCGTCACGCTGCTCCCGCTGATCAAGCGCCTGGGCATCAAGATGATCAGCCTGACCGGCAACCCCGACTCGACGCTGGCCAAAGCGGCTGATGTCAATCTCAACGCTCGGGTGGAACACGAAGCCTGCCCGCTCAACCTTGCTCCGACGTCGTCGACGACCGCGGCGCTGGTCATGGGCGATGCGCTGGCAGTCGCTTTGCTCGAAGCCCGTGGCTTTACCGCGGAAGATTTCGCATTTTCCCATCCAGGCGGCGCACTTGGGCGGCGCTTGCTGCTCAAAGTCGAGAACGTCATGCACAGCGGCGACAGCCTGCCCATGGTTCAGCGCGGCACGCCGTTGCGTGACGCACTGCTCGAAATGACACGCAAGGGCCTGGGCATGACCGCCATCGTCGAGCCGGATGGTAAGCTGGCCGGAATCTTCACTGACGGTGACCTGCGTCGCACGCTGGACTGCGCGCTGGATATCCGCCAGTGCGCCATCGACGACGTCATGACTGCCCATGGCAAGACTGTCCGCCCGGACATGCTCGCCGCCGAGGCGCTGAAAATAATGGAAGACTTCAAGATCGGCGCGCTGATCGTCGTGGACGCGGACGACCGTCCGGTCGGCGCTTTCAACCTGCAGGATCTCTTGCGCGCCGGTGTCATGTAATGGAAGGTACTGCGATGACTACTGAACTGATGCAACGCGGCAAGCAGATCAAACTGGCCGTCTTTGACGTGGACGGGGTTCTGACCGACGGTCGCCTGTACTTTCTGCAGGACGGCAGCGAGATGAAGGCCTTCAATACACTGGACGGTCAGGGCATCAAGATGCTGATCGCTTCAGGCGTGACGACCGCAATCATCAGTGGCCGCAAGTCATCGATGGTAGAGCGACGCGCCCAGAGTCTCGGCATCGAGCATCTGATTCAAGGCCGGGAAGACAAACTGGTTGTACTCGATCAATTGCTCGCCACGCTCAATCTCGACTACGAACAGGTCGCGCACCTGGGCGACGACCTTCCGGACCTTCCGATCATTCGACGGGTCGGATTAGGCATGGCGGTTGCGAACGCGGCGAGTTTCGTCCGCCAGCATGCGCACGGCGTGACGCAGGCGCGCGGCGGCGAAGGCGCTGCGCGTGAGTTCTGCGAGCTGATCCTGAGCGCTCAGGGCAACCTCGAAGCGGCCCATGCCGCCTATCTATAGAAGCCAGAAGCCGATCATGTTGAGCAAAAAAATTCGCAAGTTCCTGGTATTCGGCGTGATCGGCCTGTTGGTCGCTGCGGCCGGCTATTGGAACGTCAGCCCGGAACGCTTCATGGACCAGCCCGCCGCCGGCGTCGACGAGGCTGCCATCGACTTTTACGCGATCAACGCGCGTAGTGTTCAGTACCTGCCTGACGGAAAGATGCAGTACGAGATGACTGCCGACAAGGTCGAACACGTGAAAGCGACCGACGTGACCTTGCTGACCACACCCGATCTGCAGATGTACCGTGGGACCGCGTTCCCGTGGCACATCCAGAGCGAGCGCGGCGAGGTTTCGCCTGGTGGCGAAGAAGTCGAGCTGATTGACGCCGTGCGTATCGCGCGCACCGATGAAAAGAAACGTACGACTATCATCACCAGTAGTCGCATGACCGTATTCCCGCAGAAGCAATATGCGCAGACCCAGCAAGTCGTTAGAATCGACGCCGGCGGCGGTGCGACTACGGCCAAGGGAATGAAAGCGTATTTGAACGACGGCAGGATGGACCTGCTGTCCAACGTAAGAGGACAGTATGAGGCTCGTTAAAACCCTTCCTTTTTTGCTCGGTCTGGGCGCGGCACTGGGAAGCGCGAGCGCCTGGTCCCTGCCAACCGATCGGGATCAGCCGATCCACATCCAGTCCGACGACGCTCAGCTCGATGACAAGAAAGGCGTTGCGACCTACAAGGGCAACGTGATCATCACCCAGGGCTCGATGAAGATCACTGGCAACACCGTGACCATCACCCGTAATGCCCAGGGCGAAGTCGACGTGTTCACGTCGGTCGGCAACCTTGCGTACTACGAGCAGAAGCCTTCGGTGGACAAACCGATCGTGCAGGCTTACGCCGTGACGATTCAGTACTACGCGGCGCAGGATCGCATCGTGCTGATCGACAAGGCCAAGGTCGTCAACGATGGCAACACGTCCGAAGGCGAGAAGATCGTCTACGACACCGTCAGGCAGATCGTGAGCGCCGGCCGCGCCAACGGCGGCAGCAAGGTCACCACGCCTCGCCCGCGGATCGACATGGTCATCCAGCCGAAGAAGAAATCCGAACAACCGCAGAAGGCCCAGTAAATGGCGACGCTCAAAGCCCAGCATCTGGCTAAAAGCTACAAGAGCCGCCAGGTCGTGCGCGATGTCAGCCTGTCCATCGAAAGCGGTCAGATCGTCGGCCTGCTGGGACCCAACGGTGCCGGCAAGACGACCTGCTTCTACATGATCGTCGGTCTGGTCCAGGCGGATCAGGGCCGCGTTCTGATTGATGATCTGGACGTCAGCCACCAGCCAATGCACGGTCGCGCACGCGCCGGTATCGGTTACCTGCCGCAGGAAGCCTCGATCTTTCGCAAGCTTTCCGTGGCCGACAACATCATGGCCATCCTTGAAACCCGCAAGGAACTCGACACGGCTGCTCGTCGCAAGGAACTGGAGAGCCTGCTGCAGGAATTCCATATCAGCCATATTCGCGACAACCTGGGCATGAGCCTGTCGGGTGGTGAACGTCGTCGGGTGGAAATCGCGCGGGCGCTGGCGACGGCCCCGAAATTCATCCTGCTCGATGAACCATTCGCAGGCGTTGACCCGATCTCTGTTGGCGACATCAAGCAGATCATCCATCACCTGAAGGCCAAAGGCATCGGTGTGCTCATTACCGACCACAATGTCCGCGAGACACTTGATATCTGCGAAACAGCCTACATCGTGAACGATGGACAGCTGATCGCCGAGGGCGACGCGCAAACCATTCTGGCCAACCAGCTGGTGAAAGAGGTTTACCTCGGCCACGAGTTCCGCCTGTAAAGATCCCGAGAGTCGCCCGCTCAGGCGATTCATGCCTAAGGCCCGGCTTGACAATGCTTTATTTGTCACGACGCTCTAGGCAAAGCCTCCGGTTTCAGGCATATAATTTGCTTAAGTTGGCGCTTCGGCGCCCTGTAGTGGATGGCGCATGTGCGCCGGCGAATAAGGTTTAAGCCCCTGCCATGAAACCATCGCTAGTCTTGAGAATGGGCCAGCAGCTGACGATGACGCCGCAGCTGCAACAGGCCATCCGCTTGCTCCAGCTATCGACCCTGGACCTCCAGCAGGAGATTCAGGAGGCGCTGGAGTCGAACCCTATGCTGGAACGCCAGGAAGAAGGCGACGACTTCGACAATTCCGACCCGCTGGCAGACAACATCGATCAAAAGCCCACCGTCGAGGTTCAGGAACCGACCTATCAGGAAACCGCCGCATCCACGGTGGACAATCTGGAGGATGGCGAGTGGGGCGAACGCATCCCCAATGAGCTTCCGGTGGATACCGCCTGGGAAGACGTCTACCAGACCAGTGCCAGCAGTCTGCCGAGCAACGACGATGACGAGTGGGATTTCACCACCCGCACTTCGGCCGGTGAAAGCCTGCAGAGCCACCTGCTCTGGCAACTGAACGTCGCCCCGATGTCCGACAAGGACCGGCTGATTGCCGTCACCCTGATCGACTGCATCAACAATCAGGGGTATCTCGACGAAACCCTCGAAGAGATCCTCGATTCCTTCGATCCGGAGCTGGATGTCGAACTGGATGAGATCGAAGCCGTTCTGCACCGTATCCAGCAGTTCGAACCAGCCGGCATCGGTGCCCGCAACCTGAGCGAGTGTCTGGCGCTGCAGCTGCGCCAGCTGCCCGGCAAAACGCCATGGCTCGCCGAAGCGCAGCGTCTGGTCACCGAATATATCGACCTGCTGGGCAGCCGTGACTACGCGCAGCTCATGCGCCGCATGAAACTCAAGGAAGACGAACTGCGCCAGGTGATCGAACTGGTACAGAGCCTCAACCCGCGCCCTGGATCGCAGATCGAGTCGACCGAGCCGGAATACGTCATCCCTGACGTGATCGTGCGCAAGGACAACGAACGCTGGCTGGTTGAGCTCAATCAGGAGTCGGTTCCGCGCCTGCGAGTCAATCCGCAATACGCAGGTTTTGTCCGTCGCGCCGATACCAGCGCCGACAACACGTTCATGCGCAATCAGCTGCAAGAGGCCCGCTGGTTCATTAAGAGCCTGCAGAGTCGCAACGAAACGCTGATGAAGGTTGCCACTCAGATCGTCGAGCATCAGCGCGGCTTCCTTGAATACGGCGATGAAGCGATGAAGCCGCTCGTTCTGCATGACATCGCCGAGGCGGTTGGCATGCACGAGTCGACGATCTCGCGCGTTACCACGCAGAAGTTCATGCATACGCCACGCGGTATCTATGAGCTGAAATACTTCTTCTCCAGCCACGTAAGCACCTCCGAGGGCGGCGAATGCTCGTCCACGGCGATTCGCGCAATCATCAAAAAACTGGTTGCCGCCGAAAATCAGAAAAAGCCGTTGAGTGATAGCAAGATCGCTGGTTTACTGGAGGCACAAGGCATTCAAGTAGCCCGCCGCACAGTCGCCAAGTACCGTGAATCTCTCGGGATCGCACCGTCGAGCGAGCGTAAGCGACTGATGTGATGCAGGCCGCGCCACAGCGTTCCAGCGGTGGGTCTTCAGCCCACCTCTTTATGCACTGGCAAAGGAGAAGCTGTATGCAAGTCAACATCAGTGGACACCAACTGGAAGTGACCAAGCCCCTGCGTGAATACGTGGAGCTCAAGCTCAAGAAGCTGGAGGGGCATTTCGACAAGATTACCAATGTGCAGGTCATCATGACGGTCGAGAAGCTGAAGCAGAAGGTTGAGGCCACGTTGCATATTCCCGGAGGGGAAGTAGTAGCGAATGCTGAACACGACGACATGTATGCAGCCATCGACCTGCTCACTGACAAGCTAGACAGACAATTGCTCAAGCATAAGGAAAAGCAGCAGAACATCCTTAAAGGTGCGACAGCTCGCTAACTCTCATTCAAATGATCCGACTTGAAAATATCCTGACCCCCGGCCGTTCTCTCGTGAACGTGCCGGGTGGCAGTAAAAAACGCGTACTCGAAACCATTGCCAATCTGATCGGCCGTGAAGTGCCACAAATGGATTCGCAAACCGTTTTCGAGAGCCTCGTTGCCCGCGAAAAGCTGGGCTCGACAGGCTTTGGCAATGGCATCGCCATTCCTCACTGCCGCCTGCCCAACTGCACCGCACCCGTGAGCGCAGTCATTCACCTCGATGCACCTGTGGAATTCGATGCCATCGACGGCGCTCCGGTCGACCTGCTGTTTGTCCTGCTGGTCCCGCAAGCCGCCACCGATGAACACCTGGAGCTGCTGCGTCAGATCGCAAGCATGCTGGACCGTGCCGAAGTGCGCGACCGCCTACGCAGTGCCGAAAGCGGTGAAACGCTTTATCAAGTGGTGCTGGACGTACAGAACGGCCACTGAACATGCGCATGATCATCGTGAGTGGCCGCTCAGGCTCCGGCAAGAGCACGGCGCTCGATGTGCTGGAAGACAGCGGGTTCTACTGCGTTGACAACCTTCCGGCCGGCCTGCTTCCGGAGCTCGCCGAACGTGCGCTGATCAATACCGAGCTGGCTGAGCCGTTGCTGGCGGTCTCCATCGATGCCCGGAACCTGCCCAGCCACCTGACCCGCTTCCCATTGATGCTCGCCGAAGTGCGCGCCCGCAATATCCAGTGCGACGTGCTCTATCTGGATGCGGACGAAGCGACACTGCTCAAGCGGTTTTCCGAAACCCGGCGGCGTCATCCGCTCAGCACATCGGATCGTTCGCTCGCCGAAGCGATTCGTGACGAAAGCACCCTTCTCGGCCCGATCACTGATCTGGCGGACCTGAAGATAAACACCACGCATCTGAATCTCTATCAGTTGCGCGACACCCTCAAACTGCGGCTGCTCAACAAGCCGGAGCCCGGGACCGCATTTCTCATCGAGTCATTCGGCTTCAAGCGTGGCATGCCCGTGGACGCCGACCTGGTGTTCGATGTTCGCTGCCTGCCAAATCCCTACTGGAAACCGGAGCTGCGCGACCATTCAGGTCTGGAGCAACCGGTTATCGAGTACCTAGCGGCGCAACCGGACGTCGAGGAAATGTTCCAGGACATCTCCACCTACCTCAACAAATGGCTACCCCGCTTCGCGGCCAGCAATCGCTCGTATGTCACTGTCGCTATCGGCTGCACTGGCGGGCACCACCGCTCCGTCTACCTGACCGAACGGTTGGGCAAGGTGCTGCAACAGACACTCAAGAACGTTCAAGTCCGCCACCGCGACCTAAGCTGAAGGATTTTCACTGCGATGCCCGCTCGTCAAATCACCATCATCAACAAACTGGGGCTGCATGCCCGCGCAGCCGCCAAGTTCGTGGGCGTAGCCGGCAAATATCCTTGCCAGATCCGGGTAGGTCGCACACCTGAAAGCATGGTCGACGGCAAAAGCATCATGGCCGTGATGATGCTGGCTGCCGGCAAAGGCACAGAAATTCATCTGTCGACTGAAGGTGAAGGCGAGCAGGACGCGCTGGATGGTCTGGTCGAACTGATCAACAACAAATTCGACGAAGGCGAGTAAGCGCCGCCCGGACAGGCTCCGCAGGCACGCTCCGCAAGCATGGTTGCCTTGCAGGAGCGCGCGGGTGACGCGGAATCAGGCCAGCGCTGCGTCGTAACGCCGCGAAACCTCGTCCCAATTGACGACGTTGTAGAACGCGTTGATGTATTCGGGACGGCGATTCTGGTAGCGCAGGTAATAAGCATGCTCCCAGACGTCCAGACCGAGAATCGGCGTGTTGCCATTCATCAGCGGGCTGTCCTGGTTACCGCTGCTCTCTACTATCAGTTTCTTCTCCGGAGTCACGCTCAGCCAGGCCCAGCCGCTGCCGAAGCGAGTCAGTGCCGCTTTGGTGAAGGCCTCCTTGAAACTGTCGAACCCGCCCAGCTGCTCGTCAATGGCCTTGGCCACCGCGCCGCTTGGGAGGCCGCCGCCGTTGGGGGCCATGACCGTCCAGAACAGCGTGTGGTTGGCGTGCCCGCCGCCCTGGTTGATGACCGCAGGGCGCAGTTTTTCCGGTAGCTGCTGGACGCTGGCGACCAGCTTTTCAATCGGCCATTCGGCGAACTCGGTGCCTTCAACGGCGGTGTTGAGATTGTTGATATAGGTCTGATGGTGCTTGGTGTAATGGATTTCCATGGTTTGCGCATCGATGTGCGGCTCCAGCGCATCGTAGGCGTAAGGCATTGCAGGCAGCGTGTAAGGCATATCAATGTACTCCGTAGGAAAGACTAGCGGTTGAATCGCCGAGCACCGCCGAGCTTGAGTGCTCGCCGTTGCTGTTCAGCAACCGATGGGTACGCGGGTATTCGCCGTGCTCGCTGATAAAGCCAAGCAGCTCGACGTAGGTCTTGTTGCTGTGACGCAGCGCAGCCTCACGCAAGGCTGGCGGCAAGCGGTTGTTCTGCACGGTCTGTAATAACAGTTGGTGGACGGCGCACAGGTATTCGGCGCTCTCTTCCGGCTGGCCGAGACTCAGATGCAGGTCCGCCAGGTTGTGGTGGGAAATGACACAGGCGGCCACCGCCTCATCAGCGTCTGGCCAGCGCTCGAATAGTACTTGCGCCAGCGCCAGCGCTTGAAGATACAGCTCGCGGGCTTCAACCCATTCGCCGAGGCTGAAACAGCGATTGGCTTGCTCGATAGTGCGTTTCCAATGCTGCATGACATCCCTCCAGAAGCGTCGGAACTCGTCACGACGCCTGTCAGACAATGATATTCATTATTAAATGAGATCAAGAATCAAAACAAGAGGGGCGCGGCAGATGGCGGCTATCGGCAGGATGACTGACATGTGGGGCCGGAACGCGAGACGTTCCGCCCCCATTGAACGAGGCAGGCGGAAAGGAATGTCAGCTACCGGCTACGGTCATCCGCTCGATCAGTACGGAGCCGGTGCGGATGTTGCCACGCAGTTCCAGATCGCTGCCAACGGCCATGATCTGTTTGAACATGTCACGCATGTTGCCAGCGATGGTCACTTCCTGGACCGGGAACTGGATCTCACCGTTCTCTACCCAGAACCCGGCCGCTCCGCGCGAGTAATCGCCGGTCACCATGTTCAGACCGCTGCCCATCAGCTCGGTCACCAGCAACCCGCGGCCCATCCGGCGGATAAGCGCTTGCTGGTCTTCGGTGCCGTGAGTGACGAACAGGTTGTGCACTCCGCCAGCGTTCGCCGTGCTGGGAAGACCCAGCTTGCGGCCCGAATAAGTGCTGAGCACGTAAGACACCAGCTCGCCATTTTCGACAAACGGTTTGGCATAGGTGGCCAGGCCGTCACCGTCGAACGCGGAGCTGCCCATGGCGCGCATCAGATGCGGGCGCTCATCGATCGTCAGCCACTCGGGAAACAGGCGCTGGCCCAGCGCGCCTTCGAGGAACGATGATTTGCGGTAAAGATTGCCGCCGGAAATCGCGCCAAGGAAGCTGCCGAACAAGCCGCCGGCCAGCTCCGCGGAAAACAGTACAGGCACCTCGCAGGTCGGAACCGGGCGCGCGCCCAGACGGCTGGCCGCACGCTGTGCAGCCTTGCGGCCAATGCTTTGCGCATCGGCCAGCAGTTCGCCCTGGCGGCTTACGTCATACCAATAGTCGCGCTGCATCTGGCCGTCGCCTTCGGCGATCATCACGCAGCTCAGGCTGTGCCGCGTAGACGCGTAACCGCCAATAAAGCCATTGCTGTTGCCATACACCCGGCAGCCCTGATGGGTATTGAGCGTGGTGCCATCGGCGTTCTTGATCCGGCTATCGGCATCGAACGCCGCGGCTTCGCAGATCAACGCCTTTTCGATGGCCTGTTCGGGGCTGATGTCCCAGGCATGGAACAGGTCGAAATCCTTGTTTTCCTTCGCCATCAACGCCGCATCGGCAAGCCCGGAGCTTTCGTCCTCGGAAGTGTGTCTGGCAATGGCCAGCGCTGCTGCGACGGTTTCACGGATGGCATCGGCACCGCTGGCCGACGTGCTGGCCGAGCCTTTGCGATGGCCGACGTACAGGGTGATACCGAAACCCTGGTCGCGGTTGAACTCCACTGTCTCGACTTCACGCTGACGTACGGATGTCGACAGCCCCTGCTCCAGCGAAACCGCTACCTCGCAGGCGCTGGCGCCCTGGCGCCTGGCTTCGGCGATGATCTGCTCGACCTGGTCTTGCAGTTCGGGCAGGGCCTGCGGGCCGACGCTTTGGGTTGCACTCATGACTTTCTCCATCAAATTCTGCTTCCGGCACAGGCCGAATACCGAGCGGGCCGGACAAGCGGCCCCCGACTGGTTATCATGGCGGCGTTTATTTGCGGACTGCCCCCATGGTTGATTCTTACGACGACTCCCTCGACGGGGAGAAAAGCAAAACCCAGGTCAAGCGAGAGCTTCATGCTCTGGTTGATCTCGGCGAGCGACTGACAACACTCAAGCCCGACGTGCTGGCCAAGCTGCCGTTGACCGATGCGCTGCGCAAGGCCCTGGCCGAAGCGCCCAAGCACACGGCTCATATCGCGCGCAAACGGCACATTCTGTTCATCGGCAAGCTGATGCGCGATCAGGACCAGGAAGCCATTCTGGAACTGCTCGACCAACTCGATGCCTCCACTCGCCAGTACAACGAACGCTTCCACGCGCTGGAACGCTGGCGCGACCGGTTGATCGGGGGCGACGACAGCGACCTGGAAAAATTCGTTGTCGAGTACCCGGACGCCGATCGCCAGCAACTGCGGTCTTTGATCCGCCAGGCCCAACACGAAGTTGCGCGCAACAAACCGCCGGCCACCAGCCGCAAAATCTTCAAATACATCCGCGAGCTGGACGAAATTCAACGCGGCCTGCGCTGATTTCGACCTTGGGGCTGGCGACGCACCGCCAGCCCCGGCTCACATTCAATTGCCCGTGCCACCGACCGTGATCGCATCGATCTTCAGCGTCGGCTGACCGACGCCCACCGGCACCGACTGCCCGTCCTTGCCGCAAGTCCCGACGCCGCTGTCCAGCGACATGTCGTTGCCGACCATCGACACCTTGCTCATCGCTTCCGGCCCGTTGCCGATCAGGGTCGCGCCCTTGACCGGCGCGGTGATTTTGCCGTCCTCGATCAGATAGGCCTCGCTGGTGGAGAACACGAACTTGCCGCTGGTGATATCGACCTGGCCGCCACCCAGATTGGCGCAGTAGATGCCTTTCTTTACCGAGGCGATGATTTCCTGCGGGTCGCTCTGACCGCCAAGCATGTAGGTGTTGGTCATACGCGGCATCGGCAGGTGCGCATAGGATTCACGTCGACCGTTACCGGTAGGCGCAACACCCATCAAACGGGCGTTCAGCTTGTCCTGCATGTAACCCTTGAGAATGCCGTTCTCGATCAGGGTGGTGCATTCGGTTGGCGTGCCTTCGTCATCGACGCTCAGCGAACCGCGGCGACCGGCCAAAGTCCCGTCGTCGACGATGGTGCACAGGCTGGACGCGACCTTCTCGCCAACGCGGCCGCTGTACGCCGAACTGCCTTTGCGATTGAAGTCGCCTTCCAGGCCGTGGCCCACCGCTTCGTGCAGCAGCACGCCCGACCACCCGGAACCCAACACCACCGGCAAGGTGCCAGCAGGCGCGGGAATCGCTTCGAGGTTCACCAGCGCCTGACGCAGCGCTTCACGGGCGTAGCCCATGGCGCGATCGTCAGTCAGGAAATAACGGTAATCGGTACGCCCGCCTCCGCCATGACCGCCACGCTCGCGACGGCCGTTCTGTTCAACGATCACGCTCACGTTGAACCGCACCAGCGGACGCACATCGGCGGCCAGACTGCCATCGGCGGCGGCCACCAGAATGCGCTCCCAGACTCCGGCCATACTGACCGACACCTGCTGAATGCGCGGGTCCAGGGCACGCGTCGCCACATCAATCCGCTTGAGCAGGTCGACCTTTTCGGCACGGGTCAGCACTTCCAGCGGGTTATCCGGCGCGTAGAGCTGGGCGACGTCCTGGGAAGTGAACGCCTGGACGCGGCCGTTCTGGCCGGCGCGGGAAATCGAACGCGCGGCACGTGCAGCGGTGCTCAGCGCTTCGAGCGTGATGGCATTGCTATAGGCGAAACCGGTCTTCTCACCGGACTGAGCGCGCACGCCCACGCCCTGATCGAGGTTGAAGCTGCCTTCCTTGACGATGCCATCTTCCAGAGACCAGGATTCGGAAATCATGCCCTGGAAGTACAGATCTGCCGCGTCGATCCCGGGGCCGGCCAGTTCGCCCAGCACCGATTGCAGGCTGTCGAGGCTTAAACCACCGGGCGCCAGAAGGTGTTCGCTGACAGAGGACACGTCACTCATATTTACTCCGAAGCAGGCCGCACGGCGTCCTGCGAAAAAAAGCGCCGGTGACTGGACACCGGCATCCGCGCCCGTATGGACGCCTGTTCTTCACTGTCGCGCTGCGCCAGCAGCACGGCTTCACCCTGCGCCTGCTGCGCTAGCACGCGCCCCCATGGGTCGACGACGGCCGCGTGTCCGTGGGTTTCGCGCGGCCCTGGATGTACGCCGCCTTGAGCGGCCGCGAGCAGGTAGCACTGGGTTTCGATGGCGCGCGCCCGGATCAGGACTTCCCAATGCGCGGCGCCGGTCACTGCCGTGAACGCCGACGGCGCGGTAATCAGTTCAGCCCCCGCTTCCCGCAGGGCGGTATAGAGTTCCGGAAAACGCAGGTCGTAACAGATACTCAACCCAAGGCGACCGACGGGCGTGTCGACCACCACCACGCTGTTTCCGTGAGCATAGTCGTCGGATTCCCGATAACGCCCGCGCGCATCCGCCACATCGACGTCGAACAGATGCAGCTTGTCATAACGGGCCGCCTGTTCGCCGTATTCGTCAATCAATAATGAGCACGCCGTCACCTTGCCGTTTGGATGGTCCGGCGGCGGCAGCGGAATCGTACCGGCGACAATCCATAACCTGAGGTCGCGGGCCGCCTGTTTCAACCATGGCAGGATCGGTCCCCGACCTGCGGCTTCGGCGCGACCGATATCGGCAATGTCCCGACGACCCATGGCGGCGAAGTTTTCAGGCAGCACAGCCAGACGCGCGCCGCCTTCGGCCGCCTGTTCCAGCAGCCGTCTGGCGTGGGCCAGATTGGCGGGGACGTCGCTCTGGCTGACCATCTGAATCACGGCAAATGACATGGCATTTTCCTTACAAGGGCGACCACCACTGTACAGCATGCCCCCATTACTGGGGCTTCTCGAATGGCTTGTCGAACGTGATCTTCGGCTCTTTCCATGGCCCTTCGACCTTGTATTGCACGCTGGCAAAGCGCGCGACCCGGTCGCCGAGCAGCTTGTCGACCAGGAACAATGCGCCGCCGATGGCCGGCGCGCCGACCAGCAAGGCGGCAATCGGCAGGTTGTTGGTCACCGGCAGAGTCACCAGCAGCTTGGCGTCGACGCGGTCCTTGACCATATCGAGCGTACCGTTTAGCTCAAGATTGCTTGACGGCCCGGTCAGGGTGATCGGGTTGCGCGTGACATAGACGCCATCGCTGGCCACCAGCAAACCCTTGACCCGGTCATAACTTAACCCCTTGCCCAGCAGGTCGGAAAAATCCAGCCGCAGACGGCGACCGATGGAGTTGAAATTCAGCAGACCGAACACTCGCAAGGCCTGCGCTCCGCCTTCCACTTCCACGAACTGACCACGACGCAGGGTGGCGTCGAGACTGCCCGAGTAGCGCTTGAGCCCCACCCATGCCGGCGAGCCCGGCCAGCGGCCATCGACGTTGAGTTCGAAGGTCTCGCTAGTGACGGTCGGCGCAAAGCCCCAAGCCTTCAGAATGTCCGCAAGGTTCTTGCCGCCCATACGGCCTTTGAACCAGCTGCTGCTGGAGCCAGGCGCGCCTTCCCAACTGCCCTCTCCTTCGAGCAACAAGCCTTTGAGACCCAGACTCAGATCAGACAGACGGATGCCGGTCGCCGTCGGACGGACCTTCAGAGCCCAGGCACCCAGCAGCTGCTCGCCCTGAAATAACTGCGCCACCTTAATGTTGAGCGCGGGAATCTTGCCCGGGTCGACATCCGCCAGCGGGTCCGGCGCGTTTTCCACAGCCGTCGCTTTGGGGTCAGGCGCGGGAAGGCGCACGTAAAGCATGTCGACGCCGATGGGCGCGCCCTTCGCATCCGGCAGCGTGGCGGTGCCTTTGATCCGCGAACTGTCGAGCGAAAGCGCCCAGGCGGCGGCGCTGCGCTGCAGCTGAACACGCGCATCGTCCAGCGTTGTGCCCATGGCCGTCAGCTTGCCGACTCGCAGGTCCACGCTGCTGAGCAGCTGCTTGGCGCTGCCGCCAGGGTTGTTACCGGAATAACGCTGAGCCACTGCTTGCCAGGGCGCGATATCCAGTTCCGACAGCTCGCCCCGGACTCTCACGCCCTTGGCATCCGGCACGATGGCACCGCCCTGCCCCAGGTAGAGTTCGCCGCGTCCTTCAGTCGGTTTGCCCTTGGGTGCGGCAAGCGCCAGGCTGGCCAGATTGCCGTACGAGGCACCGAACCGTTGTTCGGCACCCTGCAATGTCATGCGAAATTCGCTTGCTCGCGTTTCATCGGCGGATTTGCCAAAGGGCGCCGGCAGATCGACCGCTACTCCGTTCAGGCCTGAACTGATGACCAGCGGAGTCGACTTGCCGTCCAGCGTCAGTTGCAGCTGATAAGGCAGGTTGCCGGAAACCGGCAATGGCTGACTCACACTCAGCCATTCGGTGAGCCTCTTCACCGTGATCTGGCCATTGGCGACGATGCGCGTCAGGTTGGCACCGGGCTGGCCTTGTGCGGCAATCTCGGCGGTCACCGGCTGACCGAAGGCCTGAGCGCGAACGGCCTTGGCGCTGAGCCCCTTGGCGTTATCGAAACGGAAGGCGCCCTGTAGTTCGCTGAGTTCCAGCTTCGGCTCGGCCAGTTGCAGACGTGCGCCCTCGGTATTGAAGTCGACGACGATTTTAGGCTCGATGTCCTTGGCCAGCGGAATGTCCAGCTTGAGCGCACCCGTCAGCGGACCTTCGCCCTGCCAGCCCTCGAACGTGCTGGCTGTGCCGATGGGTGCTTCCTGAAGAATTTTCACACCATCGCTCAGCGGACCTTTGAAACCGCCGTCGACCAGCAGGTGGCTTTCCTGACCGGCAGGCGCATGCGGAATTTCGACTTTCACGTCGCTGACCTGGGTGTTCAGCAGTTGCCCCTTGCTGGCCCGGACGCGTACGCCGCTGCTTTCCACGTAGACCTTGCCGTCGACGCCGGTCAGTGACGGCCAACCGGGCTGGAACGCCAGTGTGGCGTCGCTAACGTCGAAATACAGGCTGATGACGCGCGCGGTGGCCGGTGCGTTCTTGCTCAGCGAGCCCTGATACTGGAAGAAGCCCTGATTCACCGCGCCCTTTACCACCGCCGTGCGCAGCCAATGGTCCAGCGCGGGGCTGAGGACCGCAGGCAAGTACTTGCCAGTGTAGCGGCCATCACCGTCGACCATGCCGACGCGCAGGTCCATGTAGTCTTCCTGGCTGTGATCGAAGTGCAGGCGGATGAGGAAGTCGGCGGCGATCTTGCCTTCATCGCCAAGCACCTTGATATACGGCGCCACGAGGGTGAACCCCTCTTTATCCAGCCGCCAGGTCAAACGTGCGTCGGCCTTTGAATAAGTCCACGGCTTGGCGAAGATCGGGTCCAGATGCAGCATGAAATCTTCGGTCGCCAGGCGCAGCTCGCCGTGGCCGAGGTCGCCGCTGATCGCACCGCTGACATTACCCGCAGCCGGCGCACCGCGGTACGCATTGAACCCGACCCTGTCGAGATTGGCGGCAAAGCTGAAACGCTCATCACCCGTCGCCTGAGGCCGGTAATCGAGCAAGACATTGCGCAGGCCGCCGGTGACCTTGAGGTTATTGACCACGGCCATGGCTTTTTCCGGCAGCGGTGCCAGCGATTCGATCAATGGCGTTAGTGGGGTCAGGTCAAGTCGATCAGCCTGAACGTGCCAGAGCTCTTCACGCTCAGGCGTCGCCGCTGACTGATTCAAATACAGCTTGCTCTCCCAACGATACTTGCCAAGGCTCATCGCCAGTGAGTCGACCGTCACGTCGAAGCCTTCGTCGTTGCGCTTGAACCAGGCGTTGAGCGCCAGATTATCGAGCGTTGCCGCCTTGCGGTCGGCGTAGCCGCTGCGGATGGTGGGGGCATTGAGGCGAGCGACCGCGCTCTGCACGCCCGCTTGGCCCCAGCTCAGCCAGAATTCGCCGCCGGCCTGCAACGTCGAGAGTTTCCACTGGCGGGTCAGGGCTTTCGGCACCCACTTCGCCCAATCGCTCTGCGGCAGGCTGAGGTAGAGGTCGGCTTCGCCTTCCTTCCATTTGCTCGGTTCGACCCGCGCGCGCAGGTTCAAGGCAAGCGGCTGACCGTCGGGCAGCGTCAAGCGAGCGTCCAGGCGCTGGTGATAACTGCCTGTCGACAGACTGAAGCTGACGTAAGTGAGGGTCAGCGGCGACTCGCCAAACGGATGCAGCGTGACCTGGCTATCGAACAACGACAGGCGCGACACCATCTGCATCCGATTGAGCAGTTGCTCGGGATCGACCGGACTGTCTTCGCGCACCGGTAGCCCCTGGACCGCCCACTTGCCGTCCTGCGCCTGCTTGAGGATGAGCTGCAGGCCGTTGACCTCAAGGTGCGAGAGCCGCACGCTCCGGGCCATCAGGCTTTCCCAAAGGTCGGGCACTACTGCGACGCGGTCCAGATGCATGGCGCTGGCACCCACGCCGACCGTCACGTCACGGGCCAGGACCACCGGAGCAAAACCCGACCAACTGCCTTCCAGGCTGCCTATGCGCAATGGCATGCCGAGCGCCGCGCTGGCTCTGGTTTCGACGTCCACGCGGTATTCGGCCACCATCGGCGCCAACTGGCGCCCCAGGCTCACATACAGCGCCGCCAGCACCAACAGCAAGGCGCAGAGACTCAGGCCCCAGCGCGTCAGGGCTGCAAATAAACGGGGGAGACGCTCCATGTCAGAAGGTCCTCCACAGTGCGATGCGCCAGTCAGCTTGCCTAAAACGTACCCGGCTCACATGTACAGGTGCAACCAGGTTCAGGTATTGCTCATTTGCCACGCATCGTACTCATCAAGACAGGGCTTCCTGCCGCAGGCCCCTTTCGGGCTTTGTTATACATGTCGGCGAAGTCAGCCACTTCAGAGCAGCACTACGTCATATTGTTCCTGCGAATACATGGTTTCTACCTGAAAGCGGATGGTCCGACCGATGAAGCTCTCCAGTTCGGCCACGTTGCCGGATTCTTCGTCGAGCAGCCGATCAACTACTCGCTGATTGGCCAACACGCGGTAACCCACTGCCTGATAGGCCCTGGCCTCCCGCAGAATCTCGCGGAAGATCTCGTAGCAGATGGTCTCCGGAGTCTTGAGCTTGCCCCGACCCTGGCAGCAATGGCACGGCTCGCACAGCACCTGCTCCAGGCTTTCCCGGGTGCGCTTGCGGGTCATCTGCACCAGCCCCAGCTCGGTAATGCCGATGATGTTGGTCTTGGCATGGTCGCGTTCGAGCTGCTTTTCCAGCGTGCGCAACACTTGCCGCTGGTGCTCGCCGTCTTCCATGTCGATGAAGTCGATGATGATGATCCCGCCGAGGTTGCGCAGCCTTAGCTGACGGGCGATGGCGGTGGCGGCTTCCAGATTGGTCTTGAAAATGGTTTCTTCGAGGTTGCGGTGGCCGACGAAGGCGCCGGTGTTGACGTCGATGGTACTCATCGCTTCAGCCGGATCGACCACCAGATAACCGCCGGACTTAAGCGGCACCTTGCGCTCCAACGCCTTCTGGATCTCGTCTTCGACGCCGTACAGGTCAAAAATCGGGCGCTCGCCGGGATAGTGCTCAAGGCGGTCTGCGATCTCCGGCATCAGCTCAGCGACGAACTGCGTGGTTTTCTGGAAGGTCTCCCGCGAATCGATACGGATCTTCTCGATTCTGGGGCTGACCAGATCCCGTAGCGTACGCAAGGCCAGACCGAGGTCTTCGTAGATCACGCTGGGCGGGCTGACCGTCTTGATCTGCTCACCGATCTGGTCCCACAAGCGGCGCAGATAGCGGATGTCCATGAGGATTTCATCGGCACCCGCGCCTTCCGCCGCAGTGCGCAGGATAAACCCGCCCGTTTCCTTGATGCCTTCCAGCGCCACGCAATCGCTGACCACCTTCTTCAGACGCTCACGCTCGCCTTCGTCCTCGATCTTCAGCGAAATCCCGACATGGGCGGTGCGCGGCATGTACACCAGATACCGCGAAGGGATCGACAGCTGCGTGGTCAGGCGCGCGCCCTTGCTGCCGATCGGGTCCTTGGTGACCTGCACCACCAGACTCTGACCTTCATGGACCAGCGAACTGATGGTTTCCACCGCCGGCCCTTCGCGCATGGAAATTTCCGAAGCATGAATGAACGCTGCGCGCTCCAGGCCAATGTCGATGAACGCGGCCTGCATGCCGGGCAACACCCGGACCACCTTGCCTTTGTAGATATTGCCGACGATGCCGCGCTTCTGGGTCCGTTCGACATGGACCTCCTGAAGCACGCCGTTTTCCACCACTGCCACCCGCGACTCCATCGGGGTAATGTTGATCAGAATCTCTTCACTCATGGCTTATTCCCTTCCAGGCATTGCCAACAGGTTATGCCGAAACGGCCCAGCAGTTCTGCGGTTTCGCACAGAGGCAGCCCAACCACCCCAGAATAGCTGCCTTGCAAAGCTTCGACGAAGACCGCCGCCAGACCTTGAATGGCATAACCCCCGGCCTTGTCGCATGGCTCGCCGCTGGCCCAGTAAGCCGTTGCCTCGCCCTGCGGAATCTGGCGAAAACGCACCCGGCTCGATACCACGCGGGTTTCGCTGCGCTGCTGATCGATAATGGCGATGGCGGTCAGCACTTCATGTTCGCGCCCGGACAGGTCGGCGAGCATTGCCAGCGCGTCATCCCGGTCCAGCGGTTTGCCGAGGATGCGACCGTCCAGCACCACGGCGGTGTCGGCGCCCAGCACACAGGCGTGCTCACCAGGAGCGAGCAACGCCAGCCCGGCCTCGGCCTTGCCACGCGCCAGTCGCTCGACGTAGGCAGTCGGGGTTTCGTTGTCGATGGGAGTTTCGTCGATCTGCGCGCTCAACGTGGTGAACGGCACACCGATCTGAGTGAGTAGTTCACGACGGCGCGGTGATCCAGAAGCCAGATAGAGCGTGGGCATACGGACATCTCCGTGTCGGTGAAGCAAGCGCGGCATGCGCATCGGGCGCCCGCGCTCACATGGCGCTTAACTGATTCTCAGGCGTTTGCTCAACCCGCGCAGGCCGTAACTGACCCACGGCCACAGCAATGCGCTGACCAACGCTGGCAGTACCAGAGCGAGGGTCGGTTGACGATTGCCGGTCAAGGCACTGAGCCAGAGCTGGGCGAGCTGCGCCAGACCAAAGACCACCAGCAGCACCAGGCACTGTTGCCACATGGGGAACATGCGCAACCGTTGCTGAAGGGTCATGACCAGGAAGGCAATCAGGCACAGAATCAGGGCGTTCTGCCCGAGCAGCGTGCCGTACAGCACATCTTCCATCAGGCCCAGCAGCCATGCAGTGGCCATCCCCACCTTGTGCGGCAGCGTCAGCGCCCAGAATGTCAGCAGCAGCGCCAGCCACAACGGCCGGAAGATTTCCATGAATTGTGGTAACGGCGAAACGCTCAGAAGCAGGCCGATGGCAAAGGTCAGCCAGACAACCCAGCCATTGCGTCCGGTAACGTGCCTAGCCATCGATGGCCCCCCGGGAATTGGATGGTGATGCCGCCGGCGGTTGGGACACTGCGGGTCTACTGGCCGGACGCGGCGCGGCAGGCGCCGCCGCTGGTGTCACTGGCGCTGTGGCGGCAGGCCTGGGGTGGGCGGCAGGGAACACCGGGATTACCGGCTGCGGCCACATCGGGAACGCCGGCGTCGGCGGAGGCAGAGTCGGCATGACAGCAGGCTCGACACCCTTGTCGATTGACTCCTGCGCCTGAGCGGCATCCGCGGCTCGCTCTTCGGGCGAGCGTCCGTCCGAAAACACCAGCAGCAGGTAGCGACTGCGATTCAGCGCAGCGGTCGGCACGGCGCGCACGATAGCGAACGGCTGGCCGGAGTCATGAATGACTTCCTTGACTGTCGCAACCGGGTAACCGGCCGGAAAACGCTGGCCCAGGCCCGAACTGACCAGCAGGTCGCCTTCCTTGATGTCCGCGGTGTCCGCCACATGGCGCAACTCCAGACGCTCAGGGTTGCCGGTGCCGCTGGCGATGGCACGCAGCCCGTTGCGATTGACCTGGACCGGGATGCTGTGAGTCGTGTCGGTCAGCAGCAGAACGCGCGAGGTGTAGGGCATCAGCTCGACCACCTGGCCCATCAGACCACGCGCATCGAGCACCGGCTGACCCAGCACCACGCCGTCGCGCTCGCCTTTGTTGATGATGATGCGGTGAGTGAAGGGATTGGGATCCATGCCGATCAGCTCGGCGACCTCGACCTTCTCGTTGACCAGCGCCGAGGAATTGAGCAGTTCGCGCAGACGAACGTTCTGCTCGGTCAGCGCTGCAAGTTTTTGCAGGCGACCTTGCAGGAGCAGGGCTTCGGTCTTGAGTTTTTCGTTTTCGGCGATCAGCTCGGTACGGCTGCCGAATTGACTGGCGACGCCCTGAAACATGCGTTGCGGCAGGTCGACGATCCAGTAGGACTGCATCAGAACCAGAGACAGCTGGCTACGCACGGGCTTGAGCAGCGTGAACCGGGCATCGACCACCATCAATGCGACCGACAGCACGACCAACACCAGAAGGCGTACGCCCAAAGACGGGCCTTTTGTGAAAAGCGGTTTAATAGGCCGCTCCTCCGAAGCATGCGCTCGATGCTCCGAGCTTCGATTGGCTGTTATTCATGCGGTATGGAACCGGCCTGGACAGATGGAAGAAATGGGCGCCCTGTTCCGGCGTCAGCCTGACGCATACAGGTAGCACACGCGCTACCTGCATACAAAGGCCCCATGCACAGCACCCCGGCGAGTTACTCGCTGGAGAGCAGATCCATGGTGTGCTTATCCATCATTTCCAACGCACGGCCGCCGCCGCGCGCTACACAGGTCAGCGGGTCTTCGGCGACGATGACCGGCAAGCCGGTTTCCTGGGCCAGCAGCTTGTCCAGATCGCGCAGCAGCGCGCCGCCACCAGTCAGCACCAGGCCACGCTCGGCGATGTCCGAGGCCAGCTCCGGAGGCGACTGCTCCAGAGCGCTCTTGACTGCCTGAACGATGGTCGCCAGCGACTCCTGAAGCGCTTCGAGCACTTCGTTGGAGTTGAGGGTGAAGGCACGCGGTACGCCTTCGGCCAGGTTACGGCCACGAACGTCGACTTCACGAACTTCGCCGCCCGGGTACGCCGTACCGATTTCCTGCTTGATTCGCTCGGCGGTGGATTCGCCGATCAGGCTGCCGTAGTTGCGGCGCACGTAGGTGATGATCGCCTCGTCGAAACGGTCGCCACCAACGCGAACGGATTCGGCATACACCACACCGTTGAGAGAGATCAGCGCGATTTCAGTGGTACCGCCGCCGATATCGACGACCATCGAACCACGAGCTTCTTCAACCGGCAGGCCGGCACCGATGGCGGCTGCCATCGGTTCTTCGATCAGGAATACTTCACGCGCGCCCGCGCCCAGGGCCGACTCGCGAATGGCGCGGCGCTCAACCTGGGTGGATTTGCACGGAACGCAGATCAGCACACGCGGGCTTGGCTGCAGGAAGCTGTTTTCGTGAACCTTGTTGATGAAATACTGCAGCATCTTCTCGCACACGCTGAAGTCGGCGATGACGCCGTCCTTCATGGGGCGAATGGCCGCGATGTTGCCTGGAGTACGACCCAGCATGCGCTTGGCTTCGGTACCAACAGCCACGACGCTCTTCTGGTTGCCGTGGGTACGAATGGCCACAACAGAAGGTTCATTCAGAACGATACCGCGCTCACGCACGTAAATAAGGGTGTTGGCAGTGCCCAGGTCGATGGATAGATCACTGGAAAACATGCCACGCAGTTTCTTGAACATGGGAAAGGGACCCTAGGGAACGCGTGGGTAAAAAAGTGCGGCAAACTCTAACAACGACAGGGATTTTGGGCAAGGAGCCAATATGTTAAATTGGCGGTTTTCTGAACACGACCCAAGGCGTTGGCGGCTTGAGCCCGCACGAACGCGATGGTGTACCGCAATCCGCCAACGGCCGCGCGCCGCTGGCATTCCACTGGAGATACCCGATGTCGCTTGAACGCTCCGACGTGGAAAAGATCGCTCATCTGGCCCGACTGGGCCTCAATGACGCCGATATCCCACGCACCACCGAAGCCCTTAACAGCATTCTGGGGCTGGTCGATCAGATGCAGGCGGTCGATACCACCGGCATCGAGCCGTTGGCGCACCCGCTGGAAGCCTCTCAGCGCCTGCGTGACGACGCCGTTACCGAGCATAATCGTCGCGACACTTACCAAGCCATCGCACCAGCGGTCCAAGACGGCCTTTATCTGGTTCCGAAAGTCATCGAGTAAGGGAAAGAGCCTGCATGCATCAAATGACTCTGGCCGAGATCGCTCGCGGACTCGCCGAAAAGAAGTTTTCCTCTGAAGAACTGACCCGTGTCCTGCTGTCGCGCATCGCGAAGCTCGACCCGCAGCTCAACAGTTTCATCACCCTGACCGAAGACCTGGCCATCACCCAGGCGCAGGCGGCCGACGCCCGGCGCGCGGCCGGCGAGAATGGCGCTCTGCTGGGCGCCCCGCTGGCGCACAAGGACCTGTTCTGCACCCAGGGCATCCGCACCAGCTGCGCGTCGCTGATGCTCGACAGCTTCAAGGCGCCTTACGACGCCACTGTCGTCTCCCGGCTCGCTGCCGCGGGCACCGTGACCCTCGGCAAGACCAACATGGACGAATTCGCCATGGGCTCGGCCAACGAGTCCAGCCACTACGGCGCGGTGAAAAACCCGTGGAATCTTGAGCACGTACCCGGCGGTTCGTCCGGTGGCTCGGCTGCCGCCGTGGCCGCGCGTCTGCTGCCAGCCGCAACCGGCACCGACACCGGCGGTTCGATTCGCCAGCCGGCCGCGCTGACCAACCTGACCGGCCTTAAGCCGACTTACGGTCGCGTATCGCGCTGGGGCATGATCGCCTACGCGTCAAGCCTGGATCAGGCAGGCCCGATGGCCCGCACCGCCGAAGACTGTGCACTGCTGCTGCAAGGCATGGCCGGTTTCGACCCGCAGGACTCGACCAGCATCGACGAGCCAGTCCCGGACTACTCGGCCAGCCTGAATGCCTCGATCAAGGGTCTGCGTATCGGCCTGCCGAAAGAGTATTTCAGCGCAGGCCTGGACCCGCGCATCGCGCAACTGGTGCAGGAAAGCGTCAAGGAGCTGGAAAAGCTCGGCGCCATCGTCAAGGAAATCAGCCTGCCGAACCTGCAACACGGTATCCCGGCCTATTACGTCATCGCGCCGGCGGAAGCTTCTTCCAACCTGTCGCGTTTCGACGGCGTTCGCTTCGGCTACCGCTGTGAAGATCCCAAGGACCTGACCGACCTGTACAAGCGCTCGCGCGCGGAAGGCTTCGGGCCTGAAGTGCAGCGCCGCATCATGGTCGGTGCCTATGCGCTGTCGGCCGGTTATTACGACGCCTATTACCTGCAAGCCCAGAAAATCCGCCGTCTGATCAAGAACGACTTCATGGCCGCATTTGCCGAAGTCGACGTGATCCTCGGCCCGACCACGCCCAACCCGGCGTGGAAAATCGGCGCCAAGTCCAACGATCCGATTGCCGAATACCTGGAAGACTTCTACACCATCACCGCTAACCTCGCCGGCCTGCCAGGCCTGTCGATGCCAGCGGGCTTTGTCGATGGTCTGCCGGTCGGCGTGCAGTTGCTGGCTCCATATTTCCAGGAAAGCCGTCTGTTGAACGTCGCTCATCAGTACCAACAGGTCACTGACTGGCATACCCGTACACCTGAAGGCTTCTGAGGAGCACTTGATATGCAATGGGAAGTCGTCATCGGGCTGGAGATTCATACCCAGCTCTCGACTCAGTCGAAGATTTTTTCCGGCAGCGCGACCACGTTCGGCTCCGAACCCAACACGCAGGCCAGCCTCGTCGACCTGGGCATGCCTGGCGTACTGCCGGTATTGAACAAAGAAGCCGTGCGCATGGCGTGCAAGTTCGGTCTGGCGGTAAACGCCGAGATTGGCAAGCACAACGTTTTTGCTCGCAAGAACTACTTTTATCCGGATCTGCCGAAGGGTTACCAGATCAGCCAGATGGAATTGCCGATCGTCGGCAAGGGCTACCTGGACATCACGCTTGAAGACGGCACTGTCAAACGCATCGGCATCACCCGCGCTCACCTTGAGGAAGACGCGGGCAAAAGCCTGCACGAAGACTTCAGCGGCATGACGGGGATCGACCTCAACCGCGCCGGTACGCCGCTGCTGGAAATCGTTTCCGAGCCTGACATGCGCAGCGCCAAGGAAGCCGTGGCTTACGTCAAGGCTATCCACGCGCTGGTGCGTTACCTGGGCATCTGCGATGGCAACATGGCCGAAGGCTCGCTGCGTTGCGACTGCAACGTGTCGATCCGCCCAAAAGGCCAGGAAGAGTTCGGCACGCGTTGCGAGATCAAGAACGTCAACTCGTTCCGCTTCATCGAAAAAGCGATCAACAGCGAGATCCAGCGCCAGATCGATCTGATCGAAGACGGCGGCAAGGTGGTCCAGCAAACCCGTCTGTACGACCCGACCAAAGACGAAACCCGCGCCATGCGCAGCAAAGAGGAAGCCAACGACTACCGTTACTTCCCCGATCCGGACCTGCTGCCGGTGATCATCGAGGACTCCTTCCTCGAAGAAACCCGCGCGACGCTGCCGGAATTGCCGCCGCAGAAGCGCGAGCGTTTCCAGAGCCAGTTCGGCCTGTCGGCCTACGACGCCAGCGTGCTGGCTTCCAGCCGCGAGCAGGCCGATTACTTTGAACAGGTAGCCAGCATCGGCGGCGACGCCAAGCTGGCAGCCAACTGGGTCATGGTTGAACTGGGCAGCCTGCTGAACAAGCAGGGTCTGGAAATCGAACAGTCGCCGGTCAGCGCCGAGCAACTGGGCGGCATGCTCAAGCGCATCTCCGACAACACCATCTCCGGCAAGATCGCCAAGATGGTCTTCGAGGCGATGGCCAATGGCGAAGGCAGTGCCGACGAGATCATCGAAAAGCGCGGCCTGAAACAGGTTACGGACAGCGGTGCCATCGAGGCTATGCTCGACGAAATGCTGGCGGCCAACGCCGAGCAGGTCGAACAGTACCGCGCCGCCGACGAAGCCAAACGCGGCAAGATGTTCGGCTTCTTCGTCGGCCAGGCGATGAAAGCCTCCAAAGGCAAGGCCAACCCGCAGCAGGTCAACGAACTGCTCAAGGCCAAGCTGGAAGGCTGATAGCCCGACGCTCGCAGACGTGGGAGCGGACTTGTCCGCGAAGAAGTCAGTACAGCCGCAGCCAATGCAGCGCCTGGAAGTCAGTCTTCGCGGACAAGTCCGCTCCTGCCGGCCCAATTCAGGAACCGCATCAATGCGCCGACTTCTCCCCGCCTTTAGCCTGCTGACGCTGCTGGCTGGCTGTGCCAGTCATGAAATCGATCCGCACGGCTACGACGAAACCGGTGGTGCCTCGTATTACGGTGCCCGCCATCACGGTAAACGTACCGCCAGCGGTGAAGCCTTCAATCAGAACGCCATGACCGCCGCTCATCGACAGTTGCCATTCGGCACGCGGGTCAAGGTGACCAACCTCAACAATGACAAGGCGGTGATCCTGCGCATCAACGATCGAGGCCCGCACACCCGAGGGCGCTTGATCGACATATCCCGGGCCGCCGCCGAACAACTCGGCATGCTGCGCAGCGGCGTCGCTAAAGTCCGCGTCCAGAGCCTGGACTGAGGACCCCGCATATCATCCAGCTATCGGCCCTTCCCGCCCCCGCGCTCATCCAGTTGCTCAGCGGCTTGCTGTTCCTGCTGATCGGAGCCGAACTGGCAGTGCGCGCAGCGGTTCACCTGGCAGCCGTCCTGCGCGTGCGTCCGCTGATCATCGGCCTCACCGTGGTGGCGATGGGAAGCAGCGCGCCGCAGATGGCGGTCGGTCTACAGGCGGCATTCTCCGGCAACACTGATATCGCGGTAGGCGGTGTGATCGGCGGCAGCATTTTCAATGTGCTGGTTACTCTTGGCCTTTGCGCGCTGATCATTCCGCTACGGGTAGCCCGTCAGGTAATGCGCATCGACATCCCGCTGATGATCGGCGCCTGCCTGCTCGTCACCGCGCTGTCGTGGAGCGGCGAACTGAACAGGCTCGACGGCGCGCTGTTGCTGGCCGGCCTGGGAATGTGCCTGTTCATCGTGTTGCGTCAGGCCGGCCAGGGCGCGCCACGCCATGGTCATACGGTAAGCGCCGGGACACCTCGTGCCGGCTCGCGTCTGGCGATGCTCGTCAGCGGCCTCCTGATGCTCGGCGTCGGTGGTCATCTGCTGGTCGACGCCTCGGTCGTGATCGCCCTGAATCTGGGCCTGTCCGAGCGGATTATCGGTCTGACTGTGATCGCCATCGGCACGTCGCTGCCAGGCCTCACGACTTCGCTGATCGCCGCACTGCGTGGAGAACGGGACATTGCAGTAGGCAACGTGATCGGCAGCAACCTCTTGAACCTGCTCGGGGTGCTGGGTGCAACGGCACTGGTCGCTCCGGCTGCGCTGTCGGTTTCGCCCAATGCGCTGGCGTTCGACCTGCCGGTGCTGCTCGGCGTCGCAGTGCTGTGTCTGCCGGTGTTGTATTCCGGCTACCGGATCGACCGTATCGAAGGCCTGCTGTTGTTGTCGCTGTACCTGACTTACGGTTTGCACATCGTCTCGATCAGCACTGGCATGTTGCTTGCCGAGCGCCTGGAAGGCGCGATGCTCAAGTTCGTCCTGCCAGTGCTGGGCGTGATCGTCGCTATCGGCATCCTCCGTGCGTGGCGGCGTCAGCATTGAAACGCGGCCGGGCTGGCGGGCCTAGATCCAGCCGCCCCACTGCAGAATGAAAATCCCGATGTTGGTGGTCACCGCCGCAGCCAGCGTCGTGATCACGATGATCGCTGCGGCCAGCTCGTAGTTGCCGTTGGCGGTGCGCGCCATGATGTAACTGGCGGCGGCGGTCGGGCTGCCAAAGTACAGGAAGAGAATCCCCAACTCCGCGCCACGAAACCCGACCAGCCAGGCGATCAATGTGCAAAACAGCGGCAGCCAGACCATTTTCACCAGGCTGGCGCTGACCGCCAGTTTGCCGCTCTTGCGCAACGACGCCAGCGACAAGGTGCCGCCGATGCAGATAAGCGCCAGCGGCAGCGTCATCTGGGCCAGGTAACTGCCGGACTTTTCCAGCCAGTTCGGCAGGCCGATGCCGAAATACGCAAACGGCGCCGCGACGATCACGCTGATGATCAGCGGATTGGCCAGCACGCTTTTGAACACGCTCCAGGGATCGGACTTGATCACCGGGCTGTACACGGCCAGCACGATGGTCGACAGGGTGTTGTAGAACACGATGACCAGTGCCGCGAGAATCGCTCCCAACGAAATGCCGTAATCGCCATACATGCTGGCCGCCAGCGCGAGGCCGACGACGCCATTGTTGCCTCGGAACGCACCTTGCACGTAGATGCCGCGCTCGACGTGCGGGCAGCGCCAGATGGCCCACGCCCAGGTGCAGGCAAAGCTGAGCAGCGTAGCCACGCTGAAAAAGATCAGCAGTTTGGGCTGTAACGCATCGCGCAGGTTGGCGTGGATAATCCCCAAGAACAGCAAGGCGGGCATGGTGACGTTGAACACCAGACCGGAAGCGGAAACGATAAAACCGTCGTTGATCGCGCCTATTCGCTTGAGAAATACGCCGAGAAACAGCATGGCGAACACTGGCGCTGTGATGTTCAGGGTTTCGAGAAAAATACCCAGCATGCCTTGCAACCCTGCACTGTTCGTTAGGTGGCTTATGATAGGCCACCCGGACGTACAGGTGTTGCAAGGAATTCCAGCCGGCTTGTCCGCCGATGCGCTAGACCGACGGCTGCAGCTTGCGCTCGAATACCGAAACGCCATCCAGATCGCGCAGGTTTACCGTCAGCTCGGAGGTCTGCCCGTCGATGTTCACTTCGCCGAAAAACTGGAAGCCCGCAAAAGGCGAGGTGTTCTGCGCCGGTGGCGCCTTCTGAAAGACCAATTCCGGACCGAACGTCCTGTCCAAGGGGTTGGGCCCGAAACTCCCGGCATTCAACGGGCCCGCAACGAACTCCCAGAACGGCTCGAAATCCTGGAACACCGCGCGATCCGGGTGGTAGTGATGCGCCGCGCAGTAATGCACATCGGCGGTCAGCCAGACGCAGTCGCGGATCTTCTCCGCGCGCAGGTAGCCCAGCAACTCCGCGATTTCCAGTTCACGGCCCATTGCGGGTCCGTCATTACCGTTGGCGATGGCCTCCCATCGCGCGACGCCCGGACTGACTTCGCCATCCGGCACGCCAAGGCCGACCGGCATGTCTGCCGCAATGACTTTCCATTGCGCGTTCGATGCCTTGAGCTCTCGCTTCAGCCAATCCAGTTGTTCGCGCCCGAGGAAGGCGGTGCCTGGCCCCGGCTTGTCAGCCAGATTGGCGTCGTTGCCGCCTCGATAGCTGCGCATGTCGAGCACGAACACATCGAGCATCGGTCCATACGGAATCTTGCGATAGATCCGCCCGCCGTTATCGGCCTGCTGCAGGCGCATCGGCGCGTATTCCAGATAAGCCTGGCGCGCCCGAGTGGCCAGCAGCTGGATATCCTTGACCTTGTAACGATCATCGAGCTGTTTGCTCGAAGACCAGTTGTTGGTCACTTCATGGTCGTCCCATTGCCAGATCTGCGGCACCTCGGCGTTGAAGCGACGCAGGTTTTCGTCCATCAGGTTGTAGCGGTAGTTGCCGCGATACTCATCCAGGGTTTCAGCCACCTTGCTCTTGGCTTCCGTGGTCAGATTGCGCCAGATGCGCCCGTCTTCGGTGGTCAGCTGCGCAGGCACCGGGCCGTCGGCGTAGATGGTGTCGCCACTGTGAATGAAGAAGTCCGGCAGGCGCAGACGCATCGCTTCGTAGATGCGCATGCCGCCGATATCCGGGTTAATGCCGAAACCCTGGCCGACGGTGTCGCCACTCCACACGAAACGGATGTTGCGCTTGTGCTGCGGCATGCTGCGCAGGTGACCGAACCAGGGCTCACTGGTGACGCCCGATTGAGCGTCCTCGAACAACACACGATAGAAAATGGCCTGATCGGCTGGCAGCCCGTTGAGTTCGACGCGCGCGGTGAAATCCGTGCGCTGGTCGGCCAGCGCCGATACCAGCCGGCGCGGGTTATTGAACGTGCTACGGGTATCCCACTCGACCACCATCCGCGAAGGACGGTCGCTGCGGCTCCAGACCATCGCCCGATCACCCGACAGATCTCCGGATTGCACGCCATCAGTGATTCGAGGGCGGTCCTTGACCGACGCAATGACCGCGGGCGCCAGCCCCGGCAATAGAAAACCCGCACCGACAGCCTGAATGACACGACGCCGCTTGAGATCGAAGTGACCCATGGTTCACCCCTTCGCAGACAGGAAAAGGGCAACCTAACAGCCGAATGTTGGGACTGTATGACAGGCCGGTGCGCCCCGTCCTGCGAGAGCGACCGCAGTCGCGCTGCCTGCGTACCTCGTGGGAGGGAGCTTGCTCGCGACTACGGAACGCCAGTCACCGGCGAGGCGGCTGATCCCCCGCAGTCGCGAGCAAGCTCCCTCCCACAGAAGCTGCGGCGCAGTTTAATCTGTGGGAGCCAGCTTGCTGGCGAAGAGGCCGATCCATTTACCCTGGCTATATCACCGAAGATCAAGCGCCGGCGGGTGCCACTTCCAGCTCCACCGCCTCCGGACGCTTGAGCACGGCATACACGACGCCTGTCACCACGCTACCCGCGACAATCGCCAGCAGGTACAGCAACGCGTGGTTGATCGCGTTGGGAATGAGCATCACGAACAGGCCGCCATGCGGCGCCATCAGTTTGCAGCCGAAGTACATCGACAGCGCCCCGGTGAGTGCGCCGCCCACCACACTGGCCGGAATCACCCGCAGCGGATCCTTGGCTGCGAATGGAATCGCGCCTTCGGAGATGAAGCACAGGCCCAGCACGAATGCCGCCTTGCCCGCTTCACGCTCGCTCTGGGCAAACTTGCGCCGTGCCAGCAGGGTCGCGATGCCCATGCCGATCGGCGGCACCATACCGGCTGCCATCGCCGTAGCCATCGGCGCGTAACTTTGCGAGGCCAGCAGCCCGACCGAGAACGCGTAAGACGCCTTGTTGATCGGCCCTCCGAGGTCCACGCACATCATTGCGCCCAACAGCACACCCAGCAGAAGCGCGTTGGTGGTGCCCATGCTGTCGAGGAAGTGCGTCAGCCCTTCGAGCATGCCCGCCACCGGCTTGCCAACCACGTAGATCATCACCAGACCGGTGAACAGGCTGGCGAACAGCGGGATGATCAGGATCGGCTTGAGCGCTTCGACGCTGGCCGGCAGGCGTGCATAACGGTTGATTGCCGCCGCGCTGTAGCCAGCCAGGAAGCCGGCGATGATACCGCCGATGAAACCCGCGCCCAGCGTGCTGGCCAACAGACCGCCGATCATGCCCGGCGCAAGGCCTGGCCGGTCAGCGATGGAATAGGCGATGTAGCCCGCCAGCAACGGCACCATCAGTTTGAACGCCGCTTCTCCGCCGATCTGCATCAGCGCGGCGGCCAGCGTGCCCTCTTCCTTGAACGCGTTGATGCCGAACACGAACGACAAGGCGATCAGCAAACCACCGGCGACCACCATCGGCAGCATGAACGACACGCCGGTCAACAGGTGCTTGTAGACACCGCTCTTCTCTTGCTTGGCCGGCGCACTCCCAGCACTGGCGGCGGACTCGATCTTGCCTTCGGCCAAGGCTTTGTTCAGGGTGGCTTCGGACTGTTTGAGGGCGATGCCAGTGCCGCAACGATAGATCTTCTTGCCAGCGAAACGCTCGGTGGCCACTTCGATATCGGCGGCCAGCAGCACCACGTCGGCGTCGGCAATGGCTTGGGCGCTCAGCGGATTGCGTGCACCGACCGAACCCTGGGTCTCGACCTGAAGCTCGTAATTCAGGCGCTTGGCCGCCTGCGCAATGGCTTCAGCCGCCATGAAGGTGTGCGCCACACCGGTCGGGCACGCCGTGACCGCCACGATACGCGGCGGGCGGTCCGAGCCGCCGGTGGCGCTTGCAGAGGGTTCGGGCGCAGCGACATAAACCTGCGCCTCTTGCGCGGCGCGGCGCAGAAAGCCGTCTACATCCTGCAGCGCCTGCGCCGGCGCGCTCTGAAACAGGCGCTTGCCGACAAAGCGATTCAGATTCAAAGGACCGGTGTTGACCACCAGAACCAGATCGGCGGCCTCGATATCCAGCACCGACAGCTGATGGTCCGGCTTGTGCGGGTCGACCACTTCAACGCTGGTTTCCCAGCCCAGGCGCTGCGCCGCCGCATCGAGCAATCGTGCACTGAGTACGCTGCTGACCTTGCCGTTCGGGCAGGCCGTTACTATGGCTAACTTCATGACGATCCTCTCTTATTCTTCTGCCAGGCTGCGCACAGTGACGCCGCTTTCAAGCCGTTTGAGTTGCGCGGCGTCGGTGATCCCGAAGCCGATCTGCGTCACCGCCATGGCGGCGATTGCCGTGGCGGTCCGCAGGGTCTGATGAAGCTCGTGGCCGCTGAGCAGGCCGTGAATCATTCCGGCCAGCAGCGAATCACCGGCGCCTACGGTACTGGCGACCGTCACCTGCGGCGGCAGCCCGTGCAGCGCGATTCCGGAACTGAACCAGTGCACGCCTTCCGAGCCCTGGGAGATCACCACATGTTCGATGCCTTCAGCCCTCAACCGCGCGGCGGCCTGGGCCTGGGCATCAATGGAAATGATCGGTGCGTCGAGGGCATCGGCCAGCTCTTCGGTATTGGGCTTGATCAGCCAGGGCCCGGCTGCCAGACCAGCGCGCAGCGCCAGTCCGCTGCTGTCCAGCGCCACCTTGACGCCGAGCCCCTTGAGCATCACCAGTAGCGAGCGCAGCCACTCGGGCGTGACCCCGCGCGGCAGACTGCCAGCAACGACTACGGCCTCGAAATCCGGGGCGATCTGTTCAATTCGGGAAAACAAGGCTTGTTGCGCCTCTTCACTGACCACCGGGCCTGGGCCGTTCAAGTCAGTAATCCGGCCGCCGCTTTCGGCCAGTTTGATATTGCTGCGGGTTTCACCGGGGACACGCACGAATTCATCGACGAAGCCGCGCCGCTCGAACAGGCTCTCGAAGGGCTGCTGATTGTCGACGCCCAGAAAGCCGGACACAGTCAGGGAATGCCCGAGATCGGCCAGCACCTGCGCGACGTTGATGCCCTTGCCTGCTGCGTGACTGAGCAATGCCTGGCTGCGATTGACCTGGCCCAACTCCAGCTGATTCAGCTGTACGGTCAGATCCAGCGCGGGGTTCATGGTCAGGGTAAGAATCTTCGCCATCAGAGGGCCTCCACCAGCGCGCGTACTTCGGCGGCGCTGCCCGCCGTCAGCGCGTTCTGCGCCAGTTGCCGAGCGGTACTCAGCGTCAGTTCACGAACACCGGCCTTGACCTCGCCGATGCTGCGCGCCGACACGCTCAGCTCGTCCACGCCCAGACCGACCAGCACCGGCACCGCCAGTGGATCAGCGGCCAGCTCGCCGCAGACGCCTACCCATTTGCCATGGGCATGCGCAGCGCGGACAGTGATATCGATCAGTTGCAACACTGCAGGGTGCAGGCCGTCGGCCTGAGCCGAGAGCGTCGGGTGACCACGGTCGATGGCCATCGTGTATTGCGTCAGGTCGTTGGTGCCGACGCTGAAGAAATCGACTTCGCGGGCCAGCACCGGAGCCAGCAGAGCAGCCGAAGGCACTTCGATCATGATGCCCAGTTGCAGGTCACTGACCGGAATTTCCAGACGCAACCGCTCGGTCATTTCCCGAGCCTGGCGCCATTCTTCCAGCGTGCCGACCATCGGGAACATGATGCGCAGCGGGCCGCTGTCGGCGGCGCGCAGCAGTGCACGCAACTGGCTTTCCATGACGTCGGGACGCTGCAAGGTCAAGCGAATCCCGCGCACGCCAAGGAATGGGTTCTCTTCCTTGTCGATGGGCCAGTACGGCAGTGGCTTGTCACCGCCGACGTCCAGGGTGCGCACCACCAGAGGCCGACCGCCGAGATCCTGAAGAACACGACGATATTCAGCTTCCTGCGTGGCTTCATCCGGCGCCTGCGAATGCGCCATGAACAGCAGTTCGGTGCGCAGCAGGCCGACGCCTTCCGCGCCCTGCTCCACCGCCAACGGCGTGACGGTGCTGTCGCCGATATTGGCGAAGACTTCAACCGCGTGCCCGTCGAGGGTCACCGCTGGTTCCATGCGTGAGGCTGCTGCGGCCTTGAGACGCTCTTCGCGAAGATCGCGATCCCGTATGGCACGCTGCAGCGTCGACTCGTCCGGAGCAACGGTCAAGCGACCGCGCTGGCTGTCGAGCAACAACACAGTGCCAGGCTTGATCTGCAGAACCTGATCGCCTGCGCCTACCAGCGCCGGAATGCCAAGCGCCCGCGCCACGATAGCGCTGTGGGCGGTCGCGCCGCCGCGAGCAGTCAGAATACCGGCCACCCGCGCCGGATCGAGACGCGCCACGTCGGAAGGTCCGACTTCATCCATCACCAGGATGTAGGGTTCTTCCGGCGCGGCGATGGTTTCCACTCCGCAGATCTGCGCCAATACCCGGCGGCCGACATCGCGCAAGTCCGCCGCGCGCTCTGCCAGCAGTGCATCGTGAAGCTGCTCCTGCTGCGAAGCGGCGGCGTCGATCACTCCCGCCCAGGCCGCTGCGGCGCTTTCGCCTTTGTTCAGGCGCAGTTCGACTTCGTTGCCGAGTTCAGGGTCTTCGAGCATTTCCTGGTGGGTAATGAAAATCTCGCGGATGGCCTTGGCCTTGCTGCGCTGAATGAGATTTTCGATGTCCTGGCGCACTTCCGTGATTGCCTTGCCCAGTCGCTCACGTTCCGCGGCAGCCGACTCGCCGAGCGCCGGATAATCGAAGGCTTCCAGCACCTGGACATGAGCCGGACCAATCGCGATCCCCGGCGAGGCAGGCACCGCCTGCAACACGCTGCCCGGCGCGGGCGCGGCGACGGTCTTCGCGGCACTTGTCACAGCCGAAGCAGCCGGCACGGTCGGCGTCGCACTGGCGACCGGCAAAGGCTCGACTTCCTCGCCCAGGCCCTGCTCGACCGCAGCCAGCAAGGCCGGCAACGCGTCAGCGGCAATCGTCGGTTCAGCGATGAATTCCAGCGTCTGACCACGGCGCGCGCCAAGGCTCAGCAGCTTGCTCAGGCTCTTGGCCGACACGGCGTTCTCGCCTGTTTCCAGTACGCGTACGCGGATCTCGCCCTCGAATTCCTTGGCCAGCTGGGCAAGAATTTTCGCCGGACGTGCATGCAGGCCATGGGCATTGGCAAGGCCGATCTGTTGCGTCGGCCACTCGGCCGGCAGCTCGCCGCCCAGCGCCTGAAGAATGACCCGGCTGTTGGTGGCGTGGCCCAGTTCGTGGCCTCGGCCTTCGATGAGCAGCAGGCACAGGCGCTCCAGCAGACTCTGATGAGCTTCGCCCAGACTGGCCAGGCAGAACAGACCGGTCAGCGGTTGTCCCAGATAGCGCATCGGTTTGTCCGGCGTGACAAAGGCAAGGCCTGGCCGCTTGACCATTTGCTCACTGTGCAGCCACCACAGACCGTCGCCCAGCGACAATGCTTCGACCTGCTGCAGCACGGCGGCAAATCCGTTGTCCACGCACTCGGCTTTGCGCAACAGGCGGGCACCGCGCCAGACCAGCTCCTCGAAATCGTCGGCCGAGACGCCCAGGCTGATCATCTGTGCATCGAGCGCCAGCTCTTGCGGCGCGCCTTGCAGCAGTTTGAGCAAGTCTTCCGGAGTGCGGGCCTCGCGCAGCGCCTGGCCAAGATCCGCCTCACCGAGCGCGCGGGTCAGCAGTTGCAACAGCCGCAGGTGTTCGTCGGATTTGGCGGCGATGCCGATGGCCAGATAGACAATCTGGCCGTCTCCCCAGTCCACCCCTTCGGGGAACTGCATCAGACGTACGCCGGTGGTAAACACCAGGCCGCGGGTTTCGGGTGTGCCATGAGGAATCGCAATGCCTTGGCCGAGAAAGGTCGAACCTTGCTGTTCACGGTCCGTCAGGCCCTTGAGGTATCCCGGCGCGACCAGTCCGTCGGCGACCAGATGGTCGGCAAGCAGCTGGAGTGCGGCAGCCTTGTCCACCGCCGACTGGGCCATGGATATCTGCTCCAGATTGAGTTCGAGCATTGCTTGACTCCTGTGCGGCGCCGAGGCGCCGCCTGATTCTTGTTTTGATGACGATCACTGGATGATCGACAGCTTAGGTGATGATTGCGATGCCCATGGGACCTCGCGCTCATGACGATTACAGCAAAGGAAATCAGGCTGCTGAATCGTTTAATCTACAATGGCTGGCACGTTACTCGATTCTGTTCATCGGTTGAAGCCCAGTCGGTCTGATCGCTGTAGGAGACTTCTCAAAATAGGCCGAGTACTTGGGAATATCTCGCGGTCTGGTGTAAACAGACGCCTTGATAGGCGACACTGTCCGCCACTCGAAGGTTTTGGAATAACAAAAAGGAATAATCGGGGTGAAACTCAGCGACATCGCACGTCTGGCGGGTGTTTCCGTCACCACCGCCAGCTATGTGATCAACGGCAAGGCTGAACAGCAGCGCATCAGCCCGGCAACCGTGGAGCGCGTTCGGGCAGTTGTGGACATGCACGACTTCCGACCCAACCCTCAGGCAGCAGGTTTGCGCAGCCGGCACAGCAAGACGCTGGGCTTTATCCTTCCGGATCTGGAAAACCCCAGCTACGCGCGGATTGCCAAGCTGCTGGAGCAAGGCGCCCGCGCTCACGGCTATCAACTGCTGATCGCCAGTTCCGACGACGACCCGATCAGCGAACTTCAGTTGCTGCAGCTGTTTCGCGCCCGGCGCTGCGATGCCCTTTTCGTGGCCAGTTGCTTGCCGGCCAGCGACGACAGCTACCGGGAGCTGCAGAAGAAAGGCATGCCGATCATTGCCATCGACCGCGAGATGAACGCCGACATCTTCTGCTCGGTGGTCAGCGACGACCACGACGCCAGCCTGCAACTGACCCGTAGCCTTCTGCAGACCCATCCAGAACACATCGCGTTGATTGGCGCACGCCCCGAACTGAGCATCAGCCGCGCACGCGCTGAAGGTTTCAGACATGCGCTTGGCGGTTTCACCGGCACCACCATCGTCGAACACGGCGACGCATTCAGCCGGCAGTGTGGCCAACGCCTGATGAACGACATGCTGCGACGTCTTGGCCGCCTGCCCGACGCGCTGATCACGACTTCCTATGTGTTGTTGCAAGGCGTATTCGACGTTCTGCAAAGCGAGCATCTGAATCCGGCGCAGCTGCATCTGGGGACATTCGGCGACACTCAGTTGCTGGACTTCCTGCCGCTGCCGGTCAATGCAATGGCCCAGCAGCATCAGATGATCGCCGACAAGGCATTACAACTGGCGCTGGCCGCCATCGAGAAAGATCAGTACCAGCCCGGCGTTCACGCAATCGTTCGTACCTTCAAGCAACGTATTCACGAGGTATGACGTGAGGCTGATCGATACCCACACCCACCTGGACTTCCCCGACTTCGACGCCGACCGCGCGCAGGTTCTGGAAAACTGTCGTGCGCTGGGCGTCGAGCGGCTGGTAGTACTAGGCGTTTACCAACGCAATTGGCAACGCATCTGGGATCAGACCCTGGCCAATCCGATGCTGCAGGCTGCGTTCGGCCTGCATCCGGTTTACATCGACGAGCATCGCGAAGAGCATCTGACCGAGCTGGGCGAATGGTTGAGCCGTCTGCGTGGGCACCCGCAACTGTGCGCCATCGGCGAGATCGGTCTGGATTATTACCTGGAGGATCTGGACCGGGAACGACAGCGCCAGGTGTTCGAAGCGCAGTTGAGACTGGCGGCGGAATTCGACCTGCCGCCGCTGCTGCATGTGCGGCGCAGCCATGCCGACGTGATCGCTATTCTCAAGCGACACAAACTCAAGCGCAGCGGAGTTGTCCATGCTTTTGCAGGCAGTAGGGAAGAAGCTCGGGAATACATCAGGCTAGGCTTCAGGTTGGGGCTGGGTGGCGCCGGGACCTGGCCGCAAGCGTTGCGCATGCATCGTGTGCTTGCCGAACTGCCGCTTGAAAGCGTGGTGCTGGAGACGGACGCGCCGGACATGGCACCGGCGATGTTTCCCAACCAGCGCAACAGCCCTGAACACCTGCCGGCTATCTGTCAGGCGTTGGCCGGGCTGATGGGTGTTGAAGCGGAGCAGCTGGCCGAAGCCAGCACCCTTAATGCCTTCGAAGTATTCGGCTGGGCCTGAGTCCGGGCTTCAGATCAACAGCGTCCACAAGGCGAAACCCGCATACCAGACAATAGCAGCGCGGACCAGCAGCTCCCAGAGCAGATCCAGGCTTGTGACCCCTTCCGCGCCCATGACCGGCGCCGGCACTTCGCTGGCGACGCAGCCAATGCGAGTGATCAGTTGGGCCGCGCTGATGTTCCAGTTCAAGAGCTCGTGCAGCATCACCCGGCTGACCGCCACGAAATTTCCCACCAGCGCGAAGCTGGCCGCCAGCAGCCTGACCGGGACCCAGTCGAATGCATGACGCAGCTGGGCCGCGCGCTCTACGACCGCGGCGGTGCTGCCATGCTCCGCCGCCAGCGCCAGCAGCCGATAAGCCAGCGCTGCGACCGGGCCGAGCAGGAAGTACCAGAAAATCACGGCGAAGAAACTCTGGTAAGCCTGCCAGAGCATGAAGCCCTGCACACCACGCAAAAGCTGTTCACTGTTGTCGGCTTCAACACCCATGTCCCGTTCGGCTACATGTACCGCAGCCTGCGCGTCTCCACGGCGGCAGGCGTCGCGAAATGGCCCGAGCGCGGCAGTCAGATCGCCACGCCCCAGGCTGAAAATCAGCACCAGCAAATGAACCGGCAGCGCCAGCCAGCCGTAAGCCACAGAGCCGATCACCGTCAGCGCCAGTTGCAAAAGCACCAGCGGAAGCAGGATCAGCAGCGCCATGATCAGCCAGGGACGTGCAGCGGTTTTCGGCCGGGATTCCAGCTTGTGCAACTCAGCCAGCCAAGGACCGTCACGTTGTACGCGCTGACGAAGAGCAGAAAACTTCTCTACCCAGACTGCCAGCAGCAACACCAGAAAACTCATCGCTCGTCCCTCACTTCATTCCTGCACGGCGGCCAGAAAGCGCGCCCAGTCAAAAAACGGCCCCGGATCCGTCTTGCGTCCGGGCGCGATATCACTATGACCGCAGATGCGCTCCGGCTTTATAGCCACGAATGCCGCGCGCAGCTGAAGAGTCAGCTCGATCAGCGCGGCGTATTGGGCGTCGGTAAACGGCTCTTCATCAGTGCCTTCAAGCTCGATCCCAATGGAAAAATCATTGCAGCCTTCACGCCCCAGGAAACTGGAAACGCCGGCATGCCAGGCGCGGTCCAGACAAGAGACGAACTGAGTGACCTCGCCATCACGTTCAATCAGAAAATGCGCTGAAACACGCAGTTCGGCGATACCTTCGAAGTAGGGATGTTCAGAGGTATCGAGCTGATTCTGGAAGAAGGCTTGTACCTTGCCGGTCTTGAATTGCGCCGGCGGCAGGCTGATGTTGTGAATCACCAGCAGTGAAATCTCGCCTTCTGGCCGCGCATTGAAATTCGGCGAAGGGCAATGCCGCACGCCATCGCACCAACCGCTCGCGGTGTCCAGCTGCATGAAGGATCCTTGGATGCACAAAACAGATGACCGCAAGTATGCCCGCGATGGGCAGCGATGCGCGAGAGGATGATACAGCCGACTCTGTAGGATGCGACCGGGCGGCGATCCGCTTGTCCGCACCCCGGGGGCGCGGCACGCAGGTTACCGCTGCCCGCCTTTGAGCTTGCGCAGGTTACCGATCACCGAAGCGAGCGCCCGGTCGAAAAGCAGAGCATCGTCGAGGATCCGGATGGCACCGCGGCGAAAATCCGCAGCCAGGCCAAGACGAGTCTTCTCCAACACTTTCATGCCAGTGCGGTTGACGAACACATAGCGTCCGCTGGGCTCAACGATGGCCGTCAGCTTGCAGCGCAGCTTGTGTTCCTCGTCTTCGAGGATTTCTACCCAGCAGCCAACGCGCAGCTTGGCGACCATTTGCAGGCCGGCGTCGTCTTCGGACAGCTGCACCGTTGGCTCGTCAGGAAGCTGTTCGTCCAGGCTGACCAGTACGATCTCTTCCACGACAGCCATCATCGCCGGGCCGCCCCCTGATTCGTCTTCCGTTACGGAAACGGCGCTTTGAGCCTCTTGCCCCGTCGCATCCTGCGTGCGGGAGAAATGCTGGAAAGCCTGAACATGCAGCGATTCGAGCTGACTGAAAAACTCACTGGTCGCGAACGGGTCGAACGCAGCGCTGGTCAGGCCCTCACGCAGGGCTTTGAGCAGGCCAGGCACAAGTTCCAGCAGACGCTGGCGCGCTTCTGGCTCTTCGTGCAGCTCGACGCTCCAGATCAGGTCGTCCATCGCCGCCAGGCCGGCCTGCCACTCGGGCGAGTCATCACCATGCTTGAGGCAGGTCAGCAACAGAACCTTGCTCCAGGCCTCCTGCAACAGGCGCACAACCGCTTCGGGCAAAGTCTTGCCCAGCAGCCGCTGGTTCAGTTCCTGCTGTACACGCCGGCGGGCCAGTTCCGCACGGGCACGGCCCTCTTCGGCGTCGCGGGTGCGCTGCTCAAGCAGCTCGCTGCGTCGCCGTTCGTCACTGGTGAAGGCCAGGAACTCGGCCAGCAGGTCGGAAAATATCGCCGGGTCGTCAACAAAATCATTCAGCAGGCGCTGGACGATCTGCTCGACACGTACATAGAGTGAATCGCGCTGGTAATCGTCGCGCCCGCCCCAACCCAGAGCGGCGGTTGCGATTTCATTGAGCAGCCGCCGCGCAGGATGGCTGCCACGGCTGAAGAAGCTCTTGTCGAGCACGGCGACCTTGAGCATCGGGATTTGCAGACGGCCGATCAGGGCGCGCAGGGAATGCGGCAGATTGCGGTCGTCCAGGATGAACTCGAAAAGCATTGCGATCAGATTGATGACGTCTTCGTCGCCCGTACCGAAACTGCGCGACTTACCGCTCTTGACACTGACCCGCGTGAGCAACTGCTCCAGCTGGTTGCGCAGGTCGAAGTCGTCTCCGGTTTCCTGCGACGGCACGTACTGTTGCAGATGCGAAAGCAGACGCAGCAGATCCTTGCTGGAGATCGGCCGAACTTCGGCATTGGGCTCATGACGCGGCGCAAGATTGCCACGAACTTGCAAGAGCAGTTCCTGCAAGGCGGAGAAAACTTCCTGAACGCCCTTGTCGAGCTTGTCGGCTGCCTCGGCCAGCGCCGGCTCGGAAATCTCGACGCTGCGCGCTCTGGGCGCGGCGCGATCCGAAGACCGACGCGCCGGCAGCGCCTTCATCTCGGGCAGGATTCCGGTGGCGATCAGTAATTGGTTGGCTTCGCCGTACAGGTGATCGGTATTGGCCAGCACGTACTTCTCGAACAGCTTGAGAATGATCAGCTTGACCTTGATCCCGACGCCCAGGCTGCGACCGGCCTGCAAAAAGAAACCGCACAGCATGGCCGGGCCCATCGGATTGGCTTCATCAGTGATGGGCTGAGGGACCAGTTCGTTGAGGCGGGCCGTCAACTGACCCAGAGCCACGCTATCGCGGCTCATTACTTTGGATACCATCGCATCGACAGCGACAGTCTTCTCAAGCTCATCGTTGTGCACCAGCTCCAGCTTCTCGAACGGTACAGCCGTCGGAAGCACCGGTTCGTTGATCTTGTACTGGCCAAGAGCGAGGAAAGATTCATAGAACTTGTCGAGGAAGGCACGCTCGATACTTTTGCGCTTGAGACGCAGGTCGCGCATGGCCTCGAAAAAATTGTTCTGTTCGGAGTTGTTGTGGGCGCGGTCAGCCATCTCGAACAAAGTGTCGTCCGCGTTATCGAACAACGCCTGCAGGGCATCCTTGAGCTGCTGGGCGGCCTTGTCGCGCACCTGCAACAGAACGACCGGCAGCCGAGCCAAAGGCGGGCTAGCTCCCTGTGCCGGAAGCGCCTTGCTGAAAGGCACCACTCTATCGTCGCTGTGCATCAAACCCCCTGACAGGAACTTCATTTATCCCATCACTCGCGCGGCTCTAACCTTCGCTTGTGAAGCATGCCTTGGCTATATGCCTCGTCAAACCTATGACGTCAAATACAAGTCGGATTATGTTTCAAACCTGTAGCTGACGCCAGCAGAGACTGCGCTCTACGGTCAATACGCAAAATAGTTCTGGTAACGTGCGGAATAGACAGCAAGAAAGCCATTCCATCGCATGCCGCCCGACAAAACCGACCAACAGCACGTTTCACCGGCAATACAGTCCCGGTTGCACAGGTGGGTAACAGGGTTTCAGTGCCTTATACTCGACCGACTTTGTCAGTGGAGTTGGATATGCCGAATTTACGCCTCGCCGCCTTGACCGCCGAAATCGAGGCCAATGTGCGCCGCGCATTGCTCGAAGATGTCGGGACTGGCGACATCACCGCCCAGCTCATTCCCGCAGAGCGACTGGCCAAAGCCACGATCATTTCTCGCGATGCCGCTGTTATCGCCGGTACAGCGTGGGTCGATGCGGTATTCCGCCAGCTGGACCCGCGGGTTGCCGTACATTGGCAGGTATCCGACGGCGACCGCGTAAGCCCCAACCAGCCGCTGTTTCATCTTGAAGGCCCGGCCCGCTCCCTGCTGACCGGCGAACGCAGCGCGCTCAACTTCCTGCAAATGTTGTCCGGCGTCGCCACGCGCGCTCGTCACCTTGCAGACATGGTAAGCGGTACCCAGGTCAAATTGCTGGACACTCGCAAAACCCTGCCCGGCCTGCGTCTGGCGCAGAAATACGCAGTGACCTGCGGTGGCTGCCACAACCACCGCATCGGCTTGTACGATGCGTTTCTGATCAAGGAAAACCACATCGCCGCGTGTGGCGGCATCGCCGAGGCAGTGGCAGCGGCGCGCAAGATCGCGCCTGGAAAGCCGGTTGAAGTAGAGGTCGAAAGCCTCGATGAGCTGCGCCTGGCGCTGGATGCAGGCGCGGACATCATCATGCTCGACGAGCTGAGCCTCGACGATATGCGCGAAGCCGTGCGCCTTACCGCTGGCCGCGCCAAGCTCGAAGCCAGTGGCGGCATCAATAACGACACATTGAAAGTGATTGCCGAGACCGGGGTCGATTACATCTCCATCGGCGCAATGACCAAGGACGTCAAAGCGGTCGATCTGTCCATGCGCCTGAGCATCTGATCGGCAGCAGGACTCGCCCCTACCAATCAACCAGTTCAGGAGAATCGCCTTGGAACAGTGGTTTGTGATGAACGCGGGCAAGCAGCTCGGCCCGATGGATGCAGCGGCGGCCCGGCTGATCGCGCGCGAAGCGCCCGGCTCCTGGTGCTGGAAACAGGGCATGCCGGACTGGCAACTGATCTATCAAGTGCCGGAAGTCCGCGCCATGAAAAAGGACGGTGTAACGCCCTTTCCTGCTCCTACGCCGGAAATGATCCAGCCCAGGCCGTCAGCCCTGCCCGCGCAGGCGGCTACCCGTGCGGCTCCTGCCGCACCCGCCACCAGCCCCAACCCGGCGCCCATCCGACGCCCTTCCTTCACGCCCGACCCGAACGCCTCGGGCGGCTACGGCTCGTCGCAAGCGACCGCAGGTGTGGATTTCAAACTGTTCGGCAGCGAAACACAGTTCGTCGAACTGGAGCTGGACCGAGGCGAAAGTGCAGTCGCCGAGGCCGGGGCGATGATGTACAAGACCTGCGACGTGCAGATGGAAACCCTGTTCGGCGATGGCAGCCAGCAATCTTCCGGGCTGCTGGGCTCATTGCTCGGCGCCGGCAAGCGCCTGCTGACCGGCGAAAGCCTGTTCACCACGGTGTTTTCACAGCAGGGTTCGGGCAAGGGCCGTGTCGCGTTTGCCGCGCCCTACCCTGGCACCATCCTGCCGCTCAACCTGCGTGACTTCGGCGGCAAGCTGGTCTGCCAGAAGGACAGCTTCCTGGCGGGTGCGAAAGGCGTGTCAATTGGCATTCAGTTCCAGAAAAAGATTCTGACCGGCCTGTTCGGCGGAGAAGGCTTTGTGCTGCAGAAGCTTGAAGGCGACGGCTGGGTATTCGTCCACATGGGTGGCACGGTACGCAAGATTGACCTCGCGCCCGGCGAGTCGCTTGACGTCGACACCGGCTGCCTGGCGGCCATGACGCAGAACGTCGACTACGACATTCGTACCGTCGGCGGCATCAAGTCCATGCTGTTCGGCGGCGAAGGCGTGTTCTTCGCGCGACTGACCGGCCCCGGCACGGTCTGGTTACAAAGCCTGCCTTTCTCACGTCTGGCCGGGCGCATGCTGGCGGCGACCCCTGGCGGTATCGCGCGCAGCGAGCGCTGATTACAGGCCCATCACTCCAAGGAAGACCCATGCAGATTACTCAAGGTCAACGCATCCCGCTGTCCAGCCTGATCCCGGGCTCGGACCTTACGCTGTCCATCGACATCCAGTCGGCGCACGTTATCGATTACGTGTGCTTCGGCGTCGATGCGCATGGAAAGCTGTCGGATGATCGCTACATGATCTTCTTCAATCAGCCGAGCAGCCCGTGCAACAGCGTGAAACAGGCCAACGGCGAATTCCACCTGGCGCTGGGCGGGCTACCGGCCTCCATCGACCGCCTGGTGTTCACGGCCGCCATCGATGGCGCCGGGGCCATGAGTGACATCCAGACCAGCCGCTTCCTGATCAAGGACACGGACGGTCGCGAGGCGGCACGCTGCGAGTTCTCAGGCGCGACCTTCACGGCCGAGAAGGCAATCATGGTCGCGGATATCTACCGCAAGAACGGCGAATGGCGCCTGGCTTCGAACCTGCAAGGCTACAACGCCGGGCTGGATGCGTTGGTGGTGCATTTCGGTGGTGAAGTTGCCGACACGCCACCCGCAGCACCGGCCAGGGTTTCCCTTGAAAAGAAAATCGCCGACGCAGCGCCGCAATTGGTCAGCCTGGCAAAAAAGGCCCAGGTCAGCCTGGAGAAAGCCAGACTCACCGACACCAAGGCACGGGTCGGCCTGGTGCTGGACGCTTCAGGCTCGATGAACGCTCAGTACAGTCGCGGCCACGTGCAGGAAGTCGTGGACCGACTGCTGCCACTGGCCGTGCATTTCGATGATGACGGAGCGCTGGACTGCTGGGCATTCGGTGCCAGACCACAGCAGCTTTCTTCGGTCACGCTGGGTAACTTCAAGGACTTCATCGGCACCGATCACGGGGGCTGGAAGCAATGGGATCTTGGCGCCCGGGTCAATGACGAGCCCAAGGCCATGCGCATGGTCATCGACTATTACAAGCAGTCCGGGGACAAGACGCCTGTCTACATCCTGTTCATCAGTGACGGCGGCGTGCATGAAAACAGCAAGATAACCAAACTCATGATCGAGGCCGCCCGGCTGCCGATCTTCTGGCAATTCGTGGGCCTGGGTGGACGCGGCTACGGCATCCTCGAAAAACTCGACGACATGGACGGTCGCGCGGTCGACAACTGCAACTTCTTCGCGCTGGACCGGCTGGATGAGATCCCGGAAGAAAAGCTGTACGACTTGCTGATGGAAGAGTTTCCGGACTGGCTGAAGGCCGCGAAAACCGCCGGGATCCTGTAACTCAATGTCCGCGACGGCGCATCGTAGGAGCGCGCTTGCCCGCGATTGCTCGTCAATGCGGTGGCTGTACGGGCCTTGTCGCGGGTAAACGCGCTCCTACTGAGTTGCGGCAGGGAGCTTGCGGGTAAGCCAAGGGCAATACCCAAACAAAAAACCCCCGCCATCGCTGGCGGGGGTTTTTATCAGGCAGCGCTCGGGTTTAGCCGATCGCTACGCCGTGTGCTTCAGCCAACGGCTTCAGACCGCCTGCGAAGCCTTGGCCAATGGCCTTGAACTTGAACTCTTCGCCATGGCGATACAGCTCGCCAAAAATCATCGCGGTTTCGGTCGACGCGTCTTCGGACAGGTCGTAACGAGCGATTTCCTTGCCGTCTGCCTTGTTCAGAACGCGGATGTAAGCGTTCGCGACCTGGCCGAAGCTCTGCTTGCGCTCGTCAGCGGAGTGGATGGTCACGGCGAAAACCAGTTTCTTGACGGCAGGTGCCAGGCCAGTCAGCTTGACGACGACCGACTCGTCGTCGCCTTCGCCAGCGCCTGAACGGTTGTCGCCCAAGTGCTCGACCGAACCATCGGCCGACTTCTTGTTGTTGTAGAAAATGAAGCCGCTGTCGTCCAGCACCTTGCCGTTTTCACCAACGATGAAGATCGAAGCGTCCAGGTCGAACTCCGTACCGTCTGTGACACGTGGGTCCCAGCCCAGGCCGACAGTGATTTCCGAAAGGCCAGGAGCCTCTTTGGACAGGGAAACGTTGCCGCCTTTACTCAGACTTACAGCCATGTTCGTAATCCTTCTTAAAGTTGGGTGGGGTATGAATCAGAAATTCATACCGTGTGCGTTTGCCACAGCCTTCAAGCCGCCAGCGTAGCCCTGACCGACCGCGCGGAATTTCCACTCGCCGGCGTTGCGATACAGCTCGGCAAAGACCATCGCGGTTTCGGTTGAAGCGTCTTCGGCGAGATCGTAGCGCACGACTTCCGAACCGGACTTCTCGTTCACCACGCGGATGAACGAACCGCCAACCTGGCCGAAATTCTGCTTGCGAGCGTCGGCTTCATGGATGGTGACCACGAACACCACTTTTTCAACGTCGGCGGGTACGCGGGTCAGGTCAACCTTCACCACTTCATCATCACCGTCGCCAGCGCCGGTACGGTTGTCACCGGTGTGCTCGACGGAGCCATCGGCGCTCTTGAGCTGGTTGTAGAAAATGAAATCAGCTTCACTGCGGACCTTGCCATTGGCGCCCAACAGAAACGCACTGGCATCAAGGTCGAATTCCTGGCCATCGGTGGCACGCGGGTCCCAGCCGAGGCCGATCAGCACACTGGTCAGGGTCGGGTCGGTTTTCGACAGCGAAAGGTTGCCACCTTTTTGCAGAGTCAAAGCCATGATTGGTATATCTCCTTTATTCAGTGTTTACGCTTTTTCTTCAGCCGACTCGTCCTTGCCCGGGAAGAGCAGGCTGGCGACGATACCGATCACCAGCACGACCACAACGACCAGCAGACTGGTGTTGGCGCTGATGTTGTAACCGTGATGGAACAAGTGGTCAGTTGCGTTCAGACCCAGCTTGATCGCGATGAAGAACAGCAGCGCGATAACCGCTTTCTCCAGGTGAACCAGATAACGCTTCAGAGCTTCAAGCACGAAGTACAGAGTACGCAGGCCGAGGATCGCAAAGAGCATGGCCGAGAACACGATCAATGGCTCGCGGCTGACAGCGATGATGGCTGGAACGGAGTCGAAGGCGAACAGCACGTCGGAGATTTCCGCGACCACCAGGCAGAGGAACAACGGCGTCGCAAACAGCGCACCTTTAGCCGCCAGAACGATGCCGGCGTTTTCAGGTTTCTTGACTTCCTGTTCCAGTACTTCGCGGCGCACGAAGAAGTGCGAGCCGTGCAGTTTTGGCCATACAGGGAACAGCTTTTTGGCGAAGCGATACGCCATGTGCTGGGAGTAGTCGATTTCCTCGTCGTCGTCATCACCGGCTCTGAGCATCATGATCGCAGTCCAGGCCACGATGATCGCGAACACCACCTCGACCCATGGGCCCAACGCCAGCAGTCCGGTACCGATAGCAACGAAGATGCCGCGGAACACGATGGCACCGATGATGCCCCAGTACAGGACACGGTGGCGCAGGCCATCCGGGATCTTGAACCAGGTGAACAAGGCCATGAACACGAACAGGTTATCGACGCTCAGGACTTTCTCCAGCGCGTAACCCGTGACAAACAGAGTGGCAACTTCCGAGCCGTGCTGCACATACAGGAAACCGGCGAAAGCCAGCGAGATGGCGACCCAGAAAACCGACCAGGCAGATGCCTGGGCCAAAGTGATCGGCTTGTTTCCGCGGTGGGAGAACATGTCGATGGCCATGGCCGCGACGGCCAGGCCGACGAAGACGGCCATGGTCAGTGGAGGGAAGCCAATAGCGGTGCTTTCCATTTAACTGCGTTCCTCAGGATATAAAAATTACAGGTCGAAATCGGAGGGGTTCAGGCCGAGCTCTCGACAGATCGAGCGGCAGACTTCGCGCTCTTTCTCGTCGAAGCTGCCATCAGCGCCACCGATTGCACAGCAGACGCGCACCAACAGACGGGAGGCGTCTTCTTTCTTCTTGATCTTGCCAATGGTCTTCAATGCTTCGGCACGGCCGATTTCGACGTCGAAATCAAACTTGGCACATGCATCCTGGAAGGCCTGGATCACGTCCTTCATGTCGAAGACTTTCAGTTCCTGGGAGTTCTGGATGAATCCGGCCATCTTCTGCTTTTCACTGGCGCTGATCTCGCCGTCCGCGGCAGATACCAGAGCACAGCCCGAGACAACGGCGTCCATGAACTCGCGGTTCTTGAACTTCGAGACTTCGGAAGCCAGTTTGTCACGAGCCGCAGTTGCGTTTGTTTTCAACCAGTCCAGCATTTGAATCTCCCGTGAGGCGGCGACGCCGGCCTCAGACAATATGGTTGTATGTTTACTTTGAACCCGCAGCCCAGCGCATGCCCCAGCCATAGGCCTTGTCCATGTTGCTGTGCCCGTTGTGGAAGTCCACACGACGGGTCACTTTGACCGCACCGTTGTCATTTTCCAGCAAGGCGATGGCGCACATACCTTGACGGCCGCCCTCTTCATTGAGGCGGACCTCGATCGGCGGCTGGCCCGGCGCATGGATAGTGACCACGCCATCGGTTTCTTTCCAGTTGGGCGCGCCTTCGTAGATGAAGGCGTAGACCAGAATGCGGCGAATCTTGCCCCAATGGGCACCATTGATATGCAGCCACTCGCCGTCGCTGATAGAGCCGGTACGATCGTCGCCCATCAACTTGATGAACGGCTCGGTATTGAGGGAGCCGAATGAATTACCCAGCGCCTGAACGGCGCCTTTGTGGCCATCCTGCAATTCGAACAGGCAGCCTACATCAAGGTCGATGGCATTGCTCTTCTTCATGGAGAAGAAACCGCCGCCCTTGCTATCACTGCGCCGGTTCCAGTTCAGGTTGACCCGGATCTCGCCAAATCCTGCGCTGGTTTTCTCCAGACTGACCGAAGCACGGGTCTTGTCCAGGGTGATCTTGCTGAGGCTGACGGTCGACTTCGCGGCGGGTGCCGGAGTCGGCGCCGGTGCAGCCGGAACTGGAGCTGGAGCTGGAGCTGGAGCTGGAGCAGCTTCCGGCGCCGCGACTTCGACGCCAAAGTTTTTCGCCAGCGGTTCCAGGCCACCGGCGAAACCTTGAGCCACGCAACGGAATTTCCATGCGCCCTGACGCAGATAGAACTCGCCCAGGATCAGCGCGGTTTCCTTCATCCCCGACGTGGAAATAACAGCCTCGATGCCGCCGGTAATGTTCAGCGCCAATCGCGACACGCTGTCAAAACTGGCTTTGTTCTCGTAGATGGTCGCGGTCAATGCGACCTTTTCGATAGCGGCGTCCAGACGGCTCGGATCAAGGTTGAACACGGCACGACCCGCCGACGTTTCCGCCAGCTGGACCGCACCGCCGTTCACACTTTTCTGACCGAAAAAGCACATGTCGTGATCGCCCCGAACCTTGCCCGAAGCGGTCAACAGGAAAGCGGACACATCCATATCCGCGCCGGCCACCGGAGAATAGCTGACCTCGACGGTCAACGGTCCGGTCGCGACCGGCGCATTGGCGCCAGGGACAAGTTGAGTCATCCGCGTACGGCTCCAACGGCCAGGTCGACCAGATCGTCAGCGGTGCGGCCATTGGTGGCCTGCCCTACCGCAGTGAAGTCCCAGCCGCTGCCGGTGCGCGACAGATACGACATGACCACGCCGGTGTGCTGGCCTTTCTCGGACAGATCGAAGCGGCACAGCTCGTTGCGGCTGCCCATATCGACGATACGGCAGTAGGCGTTGGCGACTTTTTCGAAATTCTGGCCGGTGAACGAGTTGACGGTGAATACCAGATATTTCACGGCTGCGGGCAGGCGCTCCAGATCGACACTGATGGTTTCGTCGTCGCCGGCACCTTCACCGGTACGGTTGTCGCCCGAGTGGACAATGGCGCCATCGCGGGACTGGAGCTGACGGAACCAGACCAGATCGAGTGGCTTTTTGTCGGCGTCGAGCATGATGCACGATGCATCCAGGTCGATGTCACCGCCGCCACCGCCCAGTAGTTTACCGAAGAAACCGCTGGCTTTTTCAGGGTCCCATCCCAGGCCCATGCTGACTTTTTTGAGGCCGGTACCAGCGGTTTTCTCAAGAGAGATCGTCTGGTTTTTTGCCAAAGAGAGTGCCATTTTTCGCTCCATGTGGAATACGGAATTCAGGTAAAAGTGTCACAGCCTTACCTTGATGAGTCTTCATTGCCATCACGATTGTGTAACTTGGCGTTAATGGGGGCTTTCACCGGCCCTTTATAGCCTCCTCGTCGCCAGGACGGATGGAAGTGCCGCCAGTGCGCATCCTGCGCCGCGGCGAGTAATTCATGGTCGCCGCGAGTGTCGCCCCAGGCTCGGACCCGGAATTGCGTCAATGGCCCATAAACGCCTTCCAGACGCGTCACTTTCGAGTCGCAGCGGCAATTGCTGCCTTCGATAAGGCCAGTCAGTTTGCCGTCGACGACCTCCAGATTGGTGCCGATCAGCTCGACTTTCAAGCGGTCGGCGAAGGGCTGCAGGATCATCTCAGGCGATGCTGAACATAAGGTGACAATGGCGCCTTTTTCGATCTCGGCGGCAACCGACTCCAGCGCCGCGGGCCGCATCAGTCGCGACCAGTAACGCTCACAGAACTCTTCGGCTTTCTGCCGGACCCACTGTTCTTCAACACCGGTCAGGAACGCCTTGATCAGACGGCCCTTGAGTTCGTCGCGAGTCACCCGTCGAGCCAGGTAACTCAGGCTCGGCAACACCAGGCGGGCCATGCGCACGGAGAAGCCGCGCTGGCCGAAAGCGAATTTAAGAAAAGGGACAAAGCTGTCATGGCGGGTCAGTGTCCCGTCGAAATCGAACACCGCCAACAGGCGTTGTTCGACTTCCACTTCCAGGTCGGGCTCGATCATCAGCTAGCTGCCTCGGCAAGTCGAATGCTGGCATCCACAATGGAAGCGGGAGTCGGCAAGACCCCATGCCACTTGGCGCGCTCCATGATGTGGGTTGCCCATTTGTAGTGTGTGGCCGGTTCGCACATGGCGTCGTTGTACTTGAACACCGCCGGTGCGACGGAGTTCAAAATCATCCGGGCCGCGTTCATGTCCTCCAGACTGACTCGCAAAGCGTTCTGAATGGTAGCGATCTGCGACGGATGGATCGCCGTTTTCCCTACCAGACCATTGGCGATATCCAGAGTCAATTCCTGTTCCAGAATGTCCGGCGTCGCCAGTTGCTCGAAGACCGGCGCGGTCAGGGCGAAGCCCAGCGACCCCATGACCCCGGCCAGCATCGGAATGACATAGCCCATCGGCGTACTGTACAGCGTCATCGCCGGGTTGCGACGCAAACCCAGGCACCCCATCAGGTCGTTGCCGCCAATACGCAGCGCGATGATCCGCTCGTTCAGGTTGGCCTTGAGCGCCTGTCCCAGTTCGACCATGGCCGTGGGGTTGAACACGTCCGGGGTTTCCAGAGTCGGCATCAGCGCCAGCGCCGGGTTGGTCACCGCCTCTTCCCAGCTCCGGAGGCTGTTCAGCGAAAGTTTGGGGACGACGAAACCGTCGACGTGCGCCATCAGCGGCCAGTCGTTGAGGATTCTGGCCATCGCGGCGTCCCGCGGACGCACGAACAGAAGCGGGCCATTGGCCGGTCGACCGCCCCGATCGCTGATGCGCGTCAGTACTTCTCGCAGATTCGCCAGGGCCGTGTCCACATCGATGAGCGCTACGGCGTCTTCCAGGCACACCACCAGTGAACGCAGTTCGGGCAGTTTTTCCGCGAAGACCACATCGAGAATGTCATGGCGGGTGGCAGGCATGTAAAGCGTTGCCCCCAGAGCATAAGGCGAGAGTATGGCCATTAGCTGAGACTCCGAATGATGGTGATCGCCCTATAGGGCCCCAGGGCGGCTCCAGCTTCTTCAACCGGAATGCCCGCTTTTTCAGTCAGGTGCATGAGCAGCTGCACGTCGCTGTCCGTGGTGCTGCGCACCAGCACATGGTCCGGCACGCGACGCATGACCGCGCGGGTCGCCTCGGCGATACCTGGCTTGACGCGGTTGAGATTGGTGATGCCGAAACGACCAGCCAGATCGGCGACCACTCGCTGCGCGTCGGCCTGAAGCGCGGTGCGCTGATCAGGCGTCCACGGCGTTACTTCAGCAACCGATGTCAGATCGCGGCGATGTTGCTCGATCCGCTCGACAAAAGCCTGGGTAACGTCGTGTTCACGCAGATGCTCGTACAGCAGGCAGCCATGCAGACCGCCATCGGCCGGCCATATCGAACGCGATACCAGCCCGGACACCGTAGCCCCCAGAATCCCCGATGGTATGACCCAGTCTTCGGCCGACGCCGCCAGCCACGCGCTGCCGCACGGGTCGGCCAGCACCACCAGCCGAGGGTCCCGCGGAAAGCGCGTGTCATCCGCCAGACTGCGTCTGATCTCGCCGGAGATCGCGCCCTTGCCGGTCCAGCCGTCGACGAACACGATGTTGCCCGCGCCATGCGCCTGGACGATGGCTTCGAGGGCGACCGAATCAATCCCCCGGTCGCGGATCACGCTGATCCCGTAGTGGACGGTTTCCCGGTCCAGATCGAGCAACGCCCGGCGCAACAACGCACCCAGCGGCAACCCGGCCCGCACGAAAGAGACCAGGACGATTTCACCCCCATCGCACTCGCGGTTCAGTGCCTCGGCCAGCGCCTGGACATCCGCCGCCATGCGCTCGCCGTTCTGGGCAAGGGTTCTCTCGAACAGCGCCTGATGCGCCTCGCTGGGTGCCGTCTCCTGGCTGATCATTTCCGAATAGTGCTTCTGTCCGGTCTGAATCAGGCGCTCCTTCTCTTCAACGCCGGTCGCCGAAAGCTCCACGCGCCGAAGCAGGAACTGCACGTCATCAGGCAGATAACTGCCGCTGCCGACCGTGTCCAGGCCGCGCACGGCATTAGTCATGGGTGGCACCTGTAAACATTTTTGCCAATTGGCTGCGGGCGGGCGTGGCCCACCAATGACACTCTTCCATAAAGTCCAGATCAGTGATGCTGTCACCAAAACCCAGCACCGGGCGCTCGCCGTTCACGGCCTGGTCGCGGCGCAGCCATTCCTGAACCGCATAGCGCTTGGCCAGACCATCAGGCAGAAAAGCCAGATTGTTGCCGTTGCCGTGAACATGCATGCCGTCGAGCAGACCGCGCGTCCTCACCTCGGCCAGCACTCTGTCGAGGATGCCGTCGTCACTCTCGTTGTGCTTGGTGACCACGTAGTGAAACAGCCGCGCTTCCTCGACGACCCAGCCGCGCAGCGACACGCCCTGCTCGTGGCCGATGGCCAACGTAGCAGCGCTGAGCTCGTGCAGGCGGGTCTGGTAGGACGCCAGCGTCTGTTTCATCTGCTCGTTCCAGTCCTGGTCCAGGCGACCCGAGGCGTCGAGCATCGCTCCGCCGTGGGAGCAGATCGCACCGCAGCTGAACGGCAATTTGACGCGACTGAACGCCTCGACGCTGCGCGCCGTGACCGGCACCACATCGGCATGGGCGAGCATCCACTGCGCAAACGACTTCTGCACGTTGGTCATGTAGCCGTTGGCGTTGCCGACGATATCGACCGTCGCCATGTGCTTCTCTACGTTGGGGTCGGTTTTACGTGCGGTCTGAAACAGCGTGTCGTCCAGGTCCACGAAGATCAGCGGGCGGTCGTTATTCATCACAGATGACCTCAGCGTTCAACGCATCGACCAGTTCGGCGGGCACGGCCTGCCGAGGCGTTTCGGTGCAGATCAGCACTCGGTCGAACTGACCGGGCCTGACATTGTAGAGAAAGTTGGGAATGCCCAGCCCGTAGTTGTCGCTGAACGAGAGCGCATGGCCAATGGCATGGCCCAGGGCGATCGGCGAGCGGCTGGTGGAGCTGAAATGCACATCCGCTCCGGCCTTTTCCAGGCGTTCGGCCAACAGGAACGGTCGCCAGACAAATTCGCTGGTGCCCACCACCAATACCCGCTCGCCGGGCGCAACCCGTAGATCAGGAGCCAGGGTGTCGGCCACTGAAAGCACGCCCAACCGACCCCAGTCGCTGGCCGTTGCCAATGGCCAGTCACCGGCAGCAACCGTGCCGACCTCGGGCATTTCCGGCAGCGGTGCGGTCAGATCCTCGGCGAACGTGTAGGAACCCTGGAGTAACGACACCTGTTCGGCCACCGCTCCCATCGACGAGCTGACGGCGCCTGCCGACCAGTCGGTGAGTACGCAGGTCACTACGCGCTCGACCTTGCTCAACCCGGCTTCAACCAGCGCTCGGTGAAGGTTTATGAAGGTTTTGCCGGTCGATGCTTCATCGTCCACCAGCACCAGTGAACGGGCATTGAGCATCATGTCGCGCAATGCCGGATCAGTCGGCATGTGCAGCAGATGCGCGCTGGCATGGCTGTGTTCTTCTTCAAAACGCGCGAACAGCTCAGTACCCGTCGGATGCCGAGTGCTGACCAGATACAAGGCATCGGGACGAGTCCGGCTGTAGGCACGATGGACACCAGCGCCCAGCCCGACGGCGGTTTCGGCCATGCCGATCACCAGCACCGGCCCGGGCAGATCCGCCGGGATCTTTTCCGCCAGGTCCTGAAAGCTCTTGAGCATCAGGCTTGGCCGCACGGGAATATGGCGACCGAGCACGCGTGACACGAACAGAAAAGCGCGCTTGGGATTGCGTCGTTCGGCAAAGCCGAACAGTGAGTCTGGAGCGATGGTAGAAGCCTCGACCTTGACGTCGAGCCGTCCACGAAGCAGATCAGCACTAAGTGTCGCGGGTTTGGAAAGAGCTGCGCTGCTGTCCATCATTAAATTCCTGGTTTATCGGGCCGATGCCCCTGACGCCTGCCACCCCCTTGAAGCCAGGGGAGCGGCATCACTCGCGGGAGGCTTCGACGAGCCAGAGCGATGCCTGGGCAGAGCGTGTAATTTCTGTAGTGGTGTACGACTTTTCTGTGCGGGCGCGAGATGCGTCGACGCGGCAGGCCTGCAGAAAAGCCAAAAGCAGTGCGGATTTCACCGCGAAGTTCATGTTTTGCCCGTCCGGCACGGTAGAGGTCACCATCCCGATGACCGCTCCACCCTGATCGAACAACGGGCTACCGCTGGAGCCCGGCTGGATCGGTGCCGTGAACTGGAACAGGCTGGCATCGCTATGCAGACCGAACAGGCCGGAAATCCCGCCCTGCGTCACCTGCAACCCACCGCCGGAAATCGATGCCAGCGGATAACCGAGCACGACAACCGTGTCGCCCGGCTCGCAGCCCTCGCCTTCGCGAAAGGTCAACGCGGTCAAGGGTGCCGCGCCCTGAACCCGAAGCAACGCAATGTCGTTGCGACGGTCCACGACAACGGGCTCGACCTTGTAACGGCCCTGCAGCGAAGTAATGTGCAGCACGCTCATGTCTTCGATGACATGCGCGCAGGTCATTACATGCCCTGGCGCTACGACAAACGCGGTCCCGGTGGCGGAGTCGTGACGCGGGCCACCACCCGAGCCGCCGGACGGCCGACGCGGGTGACGTTCATCGACCTCCAGGCCGATTTTGCGTCCGAATGCCGACAGCCCATAGGCAGAGCCTTCGCTCAACGCACGAAACTTCCATTGATCGTTACGCTTGTAGAACTCGCCAATAATGATCGCCGCTTCGCCGTTTTCCTGCAGATTGACCCGGTGTTCAATATCCGAATCGACCTGCAGATGCAGGCTGGCAATTTCACTGACCGGCCCCGTGGCGGAAAACACGTAGACCATCAGCAAAACGCGATCACTGCCAGCTGGCAGTTGGTCGAGCTTCAGCGTACAGCCGACGTTTTCAGGGCCACCGCTCCATTCCATCCAGCCCTGCTCCTGATGAAGCAGCGCAGGATCGCCCATGGGCTGGCGTTTCTCGTTGACCGGAAGCAGAGCGACTGCGGCGTACTCTCCAAAAACCGATCTCCTGCCGGTATCCAGATTCCAGGTGCAGTGAGAATTGGCCAAAGCAACGTTTGCACCCGGTGCCAGCACCTTCATGCCCGATCCTCCTTGATTAGAGCGATAAGTAATAGCAAAAAACTATTATCCTGATCAATCCATGGCCCGTACAGCGACGGTGATGGCCTTGACCCGAATATTGTCCTGCCAATGTGTTTCCGGTTCTTTCATCCCCAGACGTCGTGTGGCAAAGATGCCCGGCAGGTTGATACCGGTTTCGCGCGTATAACCGATGCCGCCCGAATAGCGCGGGTTGATTTCCAGCAGATGCGGCTTGCCTTCAGCATTGTCGCGGGTCTGAACGTTGATCAAACCGTCGCAGCCGAAATGCTCCGCCGCCTGCACCGCAAGACGCACCGCCGCGCTGTCGCGCTCGAAGGTCTGGTTCATGCCCGCTTTGCGCCGCCCGACATAGGCAACCGCCTTGCCCTGCTCGCACACCATGTCTACCGAGCATTCGCTGCCCGGCATGTAGGGCATCAACAACATTGGCGGACGCTCGGCGGATTGGCGATAGGCGTTGTAGTACGCCTCGAACGTGGCTTCGCGGGCATCGGGGTTGGCAAAGCAGCGGAAGTCATCGACGCCGGCCTTGAACCGCCAGAAACCATGGCCATAAATGCCCACCGTCGGCTTGATGCATACCTCGCCTGATTTGGAGAGGGTTTCGTAGGCAGCCTTCAGCTCTTCGGCATTATGAGCGGTGATTCCCGGAATGCAGGCCAGACCCGCCGCTTCGGCGGCGGCGGTGAAGCGGCTCTTGTCGTCTACATTGAGGAAGGTCTGCATGGAACTGCCGCCGGTAACCAGGTCAAAGCCTTCGGCAACGAAGCGCTCGCGCTGGGCTTCGTAGAAACCGCCTACGCGCCCGGCGACAATGACTTTGACGCCCAGACGACGCGCGTTTCCGATCACCCAGTCGATGCGCTCTTCGCTTTTTGCGGGTTCCTGAAAGGCCAGGTCGGCCTGACTGGTGATCTCTGAACGCTGTTGACGATGGGATGCGATGATTTGCACGGATGCCGGCAACGCTTCGCGCGCGCCCATGATGACTTCGCGCTGGCTGGACTGCCCTTCAAGGAACCAAATCATGTAGATCTCCGGAGGACGAGGCCTTTGAATGGCCTTGTCGAATTTTGTAATAACTGTTTTGCTGCAAAATGTTCGGTTTAAGGCAAAGTCACGCAATTTTTCGATAGGGGACAATGACATGAAGTGGCTGAGAAGGTCGATTTGGCTGGTGGTACTGGTTGCACTCGGGATCGGCGCCTTGAGCCTCTATTACGTCCTGCCGCGCCATGATGTCGTGATGATCACCGGAGTGGAAGTCAAGCGGATGGATGCCGACGGCGTCATCAACGCAGAAAACCCGGCGGATGGCCCGACCCGTGACGTGTATTTCATCAACACCGAGCACCCTGATACCAAGGCTGTCGTGGTCTACCGTAACGAAGACACCGGCTGGAGCTTCCCCTGGTACTTCAAGTTTGACTCGGCCGATATCCAGGCCAAGGCTCAGGGCTACTCCCGCGACGCGCAGCAAATGGCGCTGATCCGCTACTACGGCTGGCGCATCACGATTCTTTCGATGTTCCCCAACGTGACTGAAATCCAGACAACCACCACCCGCGACGAGCCTTTCCCGGTGTTCAACGCGATCTTCTTCGGTGTGTTCGCTCTGCTTTTGCTGGCGGTAATCATCGTGATCAAGCGCCGTTTCCGCAAGCAGCCAAGGGTTGATGGAGTGGTGAGATAAGTCGGATAGCGAATGGGAAATCCGCCTGAAGACAGCGAGCGCCGGGTTTTGCCCTACGGCCTCGAATGACAGAAACGAAAAAGCCCGACCAGTGATGTGATCGGGCTTTTCGTTTTCTGGTGCCGGAAACAGGAATCGAACCTGCGACCTTCGCGTTACGAGTGCGCTGCTCTACCGGGCTGAGCTATTCCGGCATTCCTGACGCTTAGCCATGTAATAGCACGTCAAATCAGATTTCAACCGTTTATAGACGCTTGCCATCAAGAAAACTTAACGGCAGTTAGTTGCCACGGCAGCTGGTTGGCCGGAAACGAGCGGGAATTGTACCCCCGCAAGTCCAGTTGACCACGTTGTTGTTGGCAGCTAGCGCTTGAGGTGCCAGCGTGATTGTCTGCCCACGAATGGCAGGATTAGAGTTCACGTTATCCGCCGTAGCTGTAATAACCCCAGCCGCCCCGACGACAACCGAGGCAGTATATCGGCCGGTAGCACCGCCAAAACCAGCGGCAGCATTGTCCCCAGGCAACGCTCCCGTCGACTGATAGGTCTCGGTAACCGCAACTTTCGCGCCATCAGTGAGGCCCATCAATTCGGCCACTTGCGCACGAATCGTATAATCCTGATATGCAGGCAATGCGACCGCCGCCAAGATACCTACGATCGCGACGACGATCATCAACTCAATCAGCGTGAAACCTTTTTGTGTATTCATACTACTTCTCCAAGGCGTCAATTAGGTGGTGCCTTACCCTGCTGAAAGCATACGCCGTGCCAATGCTTGTTTCGCAGCGTTCAATAAGCGATATCCCAGCGGCTGGCTAACCAGAGCTTCAGTAACCCGCAGAAACTGACAATTTCCGTCACATCCCCTTCCAGCATTGGCAGCACCCGCCGACTGCGTTATAACCCTCATACTGTCTGTGTGTGGTGGTTTTATGACTGATGTTGTCCTCACCGGTTTGGCCAAGCAACTGGTCGTGGCCGAATTACTTACTGAAAAGGCCGCGCAGCAAGCGCTCGAGCAGTCACGCCGCGACAAGGTTTCGCTGGTCAGTCATCTGGTGCAGAACAAACTTGTCAAAAGCCTGACGCTGGCGGAAATGGCTTCGGATCAGTTCGGCATTCCGTTCATGGATCTTGCCAATCTGGACAAGGAAAGCCAGCCCAAGGGATTGATCAGCGAGAAGCTGGCGCGGCAACACCATACCCTGCCTTTATGGCGGCGCGGCAACAAGCTGTTCATCGCCATATCCGACCCTACCAACCACCAGGCAGTGACCGACATTCAGTTCAGCACCGGCCTGAACACCGAAGCGATTCTGGTCGAAGATGACAAGCTCGCCGTCGCCATCGACAAGTTTTTCGACACCGACAACGGCCTTGGTAATCTCGCGGATGTCGACCTGGGTCTGGAAATTGAAGCGGTGGAAGGTTCGCACAAGGAAACCTCCATCGGGCAAAGCGATGCGGACGACGCTCCGGTCGTGCGCTTCGTCAATAAAATGCTGATGGACGCCATCCGCCTGGGCTCTTCCGATCTGCACTTCGAACCGTATGAAAAGGTGTTTCGTGTGCGTCTGCGTACCGACGGCATTCTGCATGAGGTCGCCAAACCGCCCATTCATCTGGCGAGCCGGATTGCCGCGCGCCTGAAGGTCATGGCCAGCCTGGACATTTCCGAGCGGCGCAAGCCGCAGGATGGTCGGGTCAAGCTGCGGGTTTCAAAGAACAAGGCCATCGACTTCCGGATGAACACCCTGCCAACGCTGTGGGGCGAGAAGATCGTAATGCGTATTCTCGACCCGACCAGCGCACAGATGGGCATCGACGCGCTGGGTTACGAGCCTGAGCAGAAAGCCCTGTATCTGGAAGCGCTGAAGCAGCCGCAGGGCATGATCCTGGTCACCGGCCCCACCGGCTCGGGTAAAACCGTGTCGCTGTATACCGGCCTGAATATTCTCAATACCGTGGACATCAATATCTCCACGGCTGAAGATCCGGTGGAAATCAACCTTGAAGGCGTCAACCAGGTCAACGTCAACCCGCGTCAGGGTATGGACTTTTCCCAGGCGCTACGTGCCTTCCTGCGCCAGGACCCGGACGTGATCATGGTCGGTGAGATTCGTGATCTTGAAACCGCGGAAATCGCCATCAAGGCCTCGCAGACTGGACACATGGTTCTTTCCACGCTGCACACCAACAGCGCGGCGGAGACCCTGACGCGCCTGCACCACATGGGCGTCGCGGCGTTCAACATTGCTACCGCAATCAACCTGATCATCGCCCAGCGCCTGGCGCGCAAGCTGTGCCCGCACTGCAAGAAAGAACTCGACATTCCCCACGAAACGCTGCTCAAGGAAGGCTTTCCAGAGGCCGAGATCGGCAAGTTCAAGATCTACGGCCCGGTCGGCTGCGAGCATTGCAATGGCGGCTACCGGGGACGCGTCGGCATCTATGAGGTCGTCAAGAAAACGCCGGAGCTGGAGCGGATCATCATGGAGGAAGGCAACTCTCTGGATATCTCGATCCAGATGCGCAAGGACGGTTTCAATGATCTGCGCACGTCGGGCCTGCTCAAGGCCATGCACGGCATTACCAGCCTGGAAGAAGTCAACCGTGTGACCAAGGATTGAGCATGGCGAACAAGGCAGTCAAAGTCAGCGTTTACACCTGGGAAGGCGTGGATCGCAAAGGCACCAAAGTCAGCGGCGAACTGAGTGGCCATAGTCTGCCCTTGATCAAGGCGCAGCTGCGCAAGCAAGGCGTCAACCCGACCAAGGTGCGCAAAAAATCCGTATCGATGTTCAGCAAGGGCAAGAAGATCAAGCCGCTGGATATCGCATTCTTTTCCCGGCAGATGGCGACGATGATGAAAGCCGGCGTGCCGCTGCTACAGTCGTTCGACATCATCAGCGAAGGTGCGGAGAACCCCAACATGCGTGCGCTGGTGGACTCCCTGAAACAGGAAGTTTCCGCTGGCAACAGCTTCGCAACCGCACTGCGGCAAAAGCCCGAGTATTTCGACGACCTGTACTGCAACCTCGTAGACGCCGGTGAACAGGCCGGTGCGTTGGAAAGCCTGCTGGACCGCGTCGCGACCTACAAGGAAAAGACTGAAGCACTCAAGGCCAAGATCAAAAAGGCCATGACCTACCCTATCGCGGTTCTGGTTGTTGCGATCATCGTGTCCGGCATTTTGCTGATCAAGGTAGTGCCGCAGTTTCAGTCGGTATTCTCAGGTTTTGGCGCCGAACTTCCCGCCTTTACCTTGATGGTCATCGGGCTTTCGGAAGTCGTTCAGCAGTGGTGGCTGGCGATTATCGGGCTATTCGTCGCTGGCTTCTTTCTCTTCAAACGCGCTTATAAACAATCGCAGAAATTCCGGGACAGCATCGACCGCTTCCTGCTCAAGATCCCGATCATAGGCCCACTGATCTTCAAATCTTCGGTGGCCCGTTATGCCCGCACTCTGGCAACTACTTTCGCGGCGGGCGTGCCGCTCGTTGAAGCGCTGGATTCCGTTGCCGGTGCCACCGGCAACGTAGTGTTCAAAAATGCGGTAAACAAGATCAAGCAGGACGTTTCCACCGGTATGCAGCTCAACTTTTCCATGCGCTCGACCAACGTCTTCCCAAGCCTGGCGATTCAGATGACCGCCATTGGTGAAGAGTCCGGCGCCCTGGACAATATGCTCGACAAAGTTGCCAGCTACTACGAAGCCGAAGTCGACAATATGGTCGACAGCCTGACCAGCCTGATGGAGCCGATGATCATGGCGGTTCTCGGGGTAGTGGTCGGCGGTCTGGTGATTGCGATGTATCTGCCTATTTTCCAGCTCGGGAATGCCGTCTGACATGCTCCTTTCAGATTTCCTGGCCACCTCTGCACTGGCGTTCGTGATAGTCGGCGGCGTGCTCGGCCTGTTGGTCGGCAGCTTCCTGAATGTGGTGATCTACCGCTTGCCAAAGATGATGGACCGCGACTGGAAAGCTCAGGCTCGTGAAGTCCTGGGCTTGCCTGCTGAACCCGACGGTCCAAGATTCGATCTGATATTGCCGCATTCCAGCTGCCCACATTGCGGGCACAGGATTCGCCCGTGGCAAAACCTGCCGGTGATCAGTTACCTGCTCCTGGGCGGCCGCTGCGGCAACTGCAAATCGCCGATCAGCAAACGCTATCCGTTGGTCGAGTTGGCCTGCGGCGTTCTGTCGGCTTATATCGCCTGGCATTTCGGCTATGGCTGGCAGGCGGCGGCGATGCTGGTGCTGACCTGGGGGTTGCTGGCGATGAGCATGATTGATGTGGATCACCAATTGCTCCCCGACTCGCTGGTGATGCCGCTGCTCTGGCTTGGCCTTATCGTCAACGCCTTCGGTCTGTTCACGCCGCTTGGCGATGCATTGTGGGGCGCTGTCGCCGGCTATCTGTTGCTGTGGACCGTGTTCTGGCTGTTCAAACTGGTGACTGGCAAGGAAGGCATGGGCTATGGCGACTTCAAGTTGCTGGCAATGCTTGGAGCCTGGGGCGGCTGGCAGATTCTGCCGCTGACGATTCTGATGTCGTCGCTGGTAGGTGCCGTGCTGGGCCTGATCCTGATGCGGATACGCAAGGTCGAAGCGGGGGCGCCGATGCCTTTCGGCCCCTATCTGGCTATTGCAGGCTGGATCGCATTGCTCTGGGGTGGTCAAATAACCGACTCCTATTTGCAATTTGCCGGTTTCAGATGACCCCACCTTCGCTCAAACCCTGGATTCTCGGTCTTACCGGTGGCATCGGCAGCGGCAAAAGCGCTGCGGCGCGCTGCTTTGCGGATTTGGGCATTCATACCGTCGACGCAGACCACGCTGCGCGCTGGGTGGTCGAGCCCGGCCGCCCGGCGCTGGCGCAAATTGCCGAACACTTCGGGCCGAACGTTCTGCAAGCCAACGGCGAACTGGACCGCGGTGCCCTGCGCAACCTGATATTCGACAACCCTGACCAACGTCGATGGCTGGAGGCGCTGCTGCATCCGTTGATCAACCAGGAAGTCGCCAGCCATCTGGCCCGTGCCGAATCGCCTTACGCCATTCTGGTGTCGCCATTGCTGATTGAGTCCGGGCAGTACCGCACGGTGCAGCGCTTGCTGGTGATCGACACACCGCCGGAGCTGCAGATCGAACGCACCATGCTGCGCGACGGCTCAAGCCTGGAGCAGGTTCAGGCCATTCTCAAGGCGCAGGCTCAACGCGAACAGCGTCTGAGCCATGCCGACGATGTTCTGGCCAATGACCGCGACCACGCCTGGCTGAAGAGCGAAGTCGAGCGGCTGCATCATTTTTACCTTACTTTGAATGGAGGCCAGTCATGAGCCAACCCACCATCGTCCAGTGCCCGACCTGCGGCGCCCCTGTCGAATGGAGCGCGGCCAGCCCGGCTCGCCCGTTCTGTTCGGACCGCTGCAAACTGATCGACCTCGGCGCCTGGGCATCGGAAGAACATGCGATTCCGGTCAGCCCGGATGCCGAGGACGAATTGTTCTCCGGCGACCTCGACGTCCCACCACGCGGCCACTGAGTACGCACAATTCCGCAGGAGCGCGTTTACCCGCGACGGGGCCGGTACAGCCGCCGCTTTGATATCGCCTGGTGCAAAGCAATCGCGGGCAAGCGCGCTCCTACGGCGCAGTGTCGCGGACATTGAGCCAGGCGCAACTCCGTAGGAGCGCGTTTACCCGCGACGAGGCCCGTACAGCCGCCGCATTGATATCGCCTGATGCAAGGCAGTCGCGGGCAAGCGCGCTCCTACGGCGCAGTGTCGCGGACATTGAGCCAGGCGCAACTCCGTAGGAGCGCGTTTACCCGCGACGGGGCCGGTACAGCCGCCGCTTTGATATCGCCTGGTGCAAAGCAATCGCGGGCAGCGCGCTCCTACGGCGCGTCGTCGTCTTTCCAGGGTGCGGAGAGGTAGCGGGTCTGGTTGAAGGTCTCCAGCCAGTCCGGGCTGAAGACCACCAGAGCGCTGACGATCATGCCGTTGATGAATGCCTCGGGAAAGATGATCAGCCACAGATAACCGATGTAATCGCTCAGCCAGTACGGCATGGCGAAAATACCTTCCAGCGTCAACAACGCCAGCGCCAGCAGCAAGCTGAACAGCGCCCCTGTCGCCGCAGCCAAAAACCCCGAGCAGAAGATGTATACAAACGGGCTTCGAGACTGCGCTCGCTCAACGAGAATCGCGCAGGCTTCGGTCACCAGTACCGGCACGCCGACGAACAACACACCGTTGACGCCTAACGCTGCCAGATCCTGGCGCCCCAGCGCGATCAGTGCCATCTGCGCGGCGACGCCGCCGACCAGCGCCAGCGGCCAGTCCAGCAACAATGTCACGGCGGTCATGCCGATGAAATGGTAGGACACACCTGTCTCGAAATCCCGGCGCACCAGCCACAGGAGAAACAGCGCAAACACGGTCCCCACCAACAAATACTGACGCCGTCGGTCGGTGAGCAATTCAACCCAGGGTGAGCGGCAGATCGCCCAGCACAGCACAGGCACGTACAGCAGCCACCCGAAAGCCAGGGCGCCTGCGGTCAGTACCTGTGCGCTGATCATGGCCGTTCGAGGGCAGCGCGTAGCTGTTCTGCGGTGCTGAATTGCTGACGGCTGACCAGTTGCCCGTCGCGCAATTGCAACCAAAGCACCTTATCTTCATCGCCAGCATATTGCGGCACGACACGCGAGTCGCGGTCGAGCATCACGCGATAGGAGTAATCTCGCATCTTGGGGATCGCAAACATTGTGGCAATCAGCGTCGGCATCTTCTGAATATCGGCAACGAACACCGTCTGTCGTGATTCGAGGAAGCCTTTCGGCTTGCCCTCCAGCGCCTGGTTAACCAGTCTGGCGGCATCCATGCTGCGGGCGACCAGCAGGGTGTGGGTCTGATTGCCCAGGGTATAAGGCTGATCGTACTGATCGAGCAGCGTCCAGGGTGCGAGGCGGTCGCCGGTTTCCAGCGCCTGGGCGGTAAGCGGCAACAGGGCCAGGAGTAAGGCGGGCAACAATTTCAAAGACAGATCCTCGGAGCGTTTGGGTCGGTATCAGGCACTGCGCCACAACGTTGCACATCAAGGCGCTGGACTGCCGGATTACAGACTACAACTATGAAGAAGCCAGTCCACCCTTTCAGATCACTCTTTCAGTCGAAGCGTCCGGGAGGCTAAGCTTGGGCACATGGATGACTCAGATTACCTGCGCCTGCTGACGATCCAGGCCGAACAAGCCAACACCTTTCTTTCCAACGCGCGAAAGTGGGAACGCGAGCGCTGGGTTTGCCAGCGCCTGCTACAAGGGCTGAACATCGCTCATCGTGATGAGGACTTCACGTCCGCGGGGCAAGAGCCGCCCGACGTGCTGTTCCGCGACGCCTGTTTCGAGGTGTTCTTCGTGCTCGATGAAGGCCGACGTCTCAACGACGAGTGGCGTGAAGAGCTTGAAAGGCGACGCAGCGCATTCTCCTTGAGCCAACTGGTTCGCCGCGAAGCCAAGCCCAAGCGTATTCCGGCGGCGGAACTGCTGCGTCGGCTTGCCCCTACCCTGCGCAAGAAATCCCATAACTATAAAGAGCGCGGTCTGGATCTGGGCGAGTTGGACATCATCGCCTTCGCCAGCCTCAAGCGCGAAGTGCTGGACCTCAACAGCCACTTCCCGCCGCCGACCGAGTACCTGCGTCAGGGTTGGCGCTCGCTGTCACTGGTCGGACCCACCTTCGCTCGGGTATTGTTCGCGCACCCGGATGCTCCGGATTTTCTGCGGACCAATCTGGGCCGCAGTGTGGTTTTCGATGTTGGAATCAGTTTATGAGTCCCCTGCAGGAACTGCTGGCCGATGTGCCGCAGCAAGGCCGCGTGCGCTGGATCGGCGTGCGCCCGGCGTCTCGTGCCGAGATGCTGGAACTGGAAGCCGTAGAGGCGCGGCGCGAAGCGGGACTGACCGGTGATCACGCTCGCCCCGGGCCGCGTAATGCACGCCAGGTCACGCTGATTCAGTGGGAACATCTGGCAGTGGTCGGCTCGCTGCTGGGTCGCCCCGCCGAAAGCCCCATTGTGCCGCAGGACCTGCGCCGCAACCTTGTCATCAGCGGTATCAATCTGTTCAGCCTGAAAGGTCGACGCTTTCGGGTCGGCCAGGCGATATTCGAGACCACCGGTTGGTGCCAGCCCTGCGCGAAACTTGAGCAACGCCTGGGCCACGGGACCTTTCAGGCCTTACGCGGACATGGCGGAATCACCGCCCGAGTGATACAAAGCGGAATCATCCGACTCGATGATCGATTGCGGGTCGAGCCGCTGGACAGCGGCATCGAGTGACCACCCAAGCCCGCCACGAGGCTAAAATGAGCAGCCGCCTGAACCCTGACGACCAAAGACGTGTCGAAGAGTACCTTCAAGCACCCCAGCACCAAGTCGAGCGTCGGCCTTTTCGGCCATGGCTGCTCCTGATCCTGCTGTTGGTCGTGGTAACGGGCCTGGGCTTGTTGAGCCGTTTACTGAGCCATCTGACGCTATGAGCTGCCTTGCGCTCGCGAAGATCGGGCTCCCGAATTCCTTTAACCTTTCGAGTAATCCTTATGACTCATCGCATTGTTATCGTCGGCGGAGGCGCCGGCGGTCTGGAGCTGGCTACCCGTCTGGGTAAGACCCTGGGCAAGAAAGGCACGGCCAGCGTCACGCTGGTGGACGCCAACCTCACCCACATCTGGAAACCGCTTTTGCACGAAGTGGCTGCCGGCTCGCTCAACTCTTACGAAGACGAGCTGAACTATGTGGCTCAGGCCAAGTGGAATCACTTTCAGTTCCAATTGGGGTGCATGACCGGCCTGGACCGCGCTAAACGCCAGATTCATCTGGCGGCAACTTTCGACGAACAGGGCACGGAGCTGGTCCCGGCGCGCAGCCTGGATTACGACTCGCTGGTGCTGGCGGTCGGCAGTACGACCAACGACTTCGGCACCAAAGGTGCGGCCGAGCATTGCCTGTTTCTGGACAGCCGCAAGCAGGCCGAGCGCTTCCATCAGCAGTTGCTCAATCACTACCTGCGCGCCCACGCAGGGCAAACCGATGGCACGCAGGAAATCTCCGTCGCCATTGTCGGAGCAGGCGCGACCGGCGTCGAGCTGGCGGCCGAGTTGCATAACGCCGCGCACGAACTGGCGGCTTATGGTCTGGGGCAGATCAAGCCGGAAAACCTGCGCATCACCGTGATCGAAGCTGGCCCGCGGGTACTGCCTGCCCTGCCGGAACGTATCGGCGGTCCGGTCCACAAGACCCTTGAAAAGCTGGGCGTAACGGTTCTGACCAATGCCGCCGTCAGCGAAGTGACTGCTGAAGGTCTGAACACCGCCAGCGGACAGTTCATTCCCGCGACTTTGAAAGTCTGGGCGGCGGGTATCCGGGCGCCGGGCTTCCTGCATGAACTGGATGGGCTGGAAAGCAACCGCATCAATCAACTGCAAGTGCTGCCCACCCTGCAGACCACGCGCGACGAGAACATCTTCGCCTTCGGCGATTGCGCAGCATGCCCACAGAAAGGCACCGACCGCAACGTCCCCCCACGCGCCCAGGCCGCGCACCAGCAGGCATCGTTGTTGGTGAAATCGCTGCGCCACCGCATCGAAGGCAAGGCGCTGCCGGAATACACCTACAAGGACTACGGCTCGCTGATTTCGCTATCGAGCTTTTCCGCGGTCGGCAATCTCATGGGCAGCCTGATGGGCAGCGTCATGCTGGAAGGCTGGCTGGCGCGGATGTTCTACGTTTCGCTGTATCGCATGCATCAGATGGCGCTGTACGGCACCTTCCGGACGTTGATGCTGATGCTGGGCAGCAGAATCGGCAAGGGGACCGAGCCGAGGATGAAGTTGCACTGAGACGAAGCCGGGGTGCCCACCGACCAGCTCTGTGGGCAGCCCTCCTGTCAGTGGGAGGGAGCTTGCTCGCGACAGCGGTGTTATTGGCAGAACATCTGCAGCGAAAGTAATGACCTCGTCGCCAGCAAGCTGCCTCCCACAAAATCGCATTTCAAACTGCAAAAAAAAAGCGTCCCGAAGGACGCCTTTTTTGTTGGACTCAAAACAACTGTTTTTGAATCCTGGATTTTCTACCCTAATACAGCGGGGCGAAAATGGTCGGGGTAAGGGGATTCGAACTCCTGACATCCTGCTCCCAAAGCAGGCGCGCTACCGGACTGCGCTATACCCCGATGATGCTAAAAAGCACCTAGTTAAAGGCGCTTTTTATCTGGGTGATGTTTATGGCATCACTCCCTAAGATTCGGCCAGATACAAACTAGCCAAAAATGGTGGGTCGTGTGGGATTCGAACCTACGACCAATTGGTTAAAAGCCAACTGCTCTACCAACTGAGCTAACGACCCAAATATGGTCGGGGTAAGGGGATTCGAACTCCTGACATCCTGCTCCCAAAGCAGGCGCGCTACCGGACTGCGCTATACCCCGACTGAAACATTGAACCTTGCGAAATCTGGCTCCACGACCTGGACTCGAACCAGGGACCCAGTGATTAACAGTCACTTGCTCTACCAACTGAGCTATCGCGGAACTATCGATTTCAGATTCAACTTACAACTTACCGCATCGAAAATGACTTGCTGTTAACTTCGCCAATCCCGATCTCATCGACCTTTACGCTGCGTTTGTATCGTTGCGTTCACGTCTCTGAGGCGCGCTATTCTACAAGATCAAAACACCCTGTCAACCCTCTAAATTGCTTTGAAGACAATGATTTGCGATTTTTTTTCAGATCGCCTTTTCGGCCCGATTTTCCGGCCTGATTGCTCACCCATAAAAAAGGGCCCCCTCGCGGGAGCCCTTTGTCGACGTACAGCTTGATCAGGCGAACACGATCTCGTCGTTGGCCACAGTACCGGTGATGCTGGCGCCGGGTACGAAACCGCCCGACAGAATCAGCTGGGCCAGCGGGTTCTCGATCCAGCGCTGTATTGCACGCTTCAGAGGCCGCGCGCCGTATACCGGGTCGTAACCGACAGCGATCAACTTGTCCAAAGCCTCCGGGCTCAGCGTCAGCGTCAGGTCGCGTTCGGCCAGACGGCTGCGCAGGCGGCCCAACTGGATGTCGGTGATCCCTGCGATCTGATCCCGCGCCAATGGCTCGAAGATCACCACCTCATCAATACGGTTGACGAACTCAGGGCGGAAGTGACTGCCGACCGCATCCATGACAGCCGCCCGTTGTGCTTCACGGTCGCCTACCAGCTCCTGAATCTGCGCCGAGCCCAGGTTGGACGTCATGACGATCACGGTATTGCGGAAGTCCACGGTGCGACCGTGGCTGTCGGTCAGGCGTCCGTCCTCCAACACTTGCAGCAATATATTGAATACGTCGCTGTGAGCCTTCTCGACTTCATCGAGCAGGATCACCGAATATGGCTTGCGACGCACAGCCTCGGTCAGATAGCCGCCCTCTTCATATCCGACGTAGCCTGGCGGCGCTCCGATCAGGCGCGCCACGGAGTGCTTCTCCATGAACTCCGACATGTCGATGCGCACCATCGCCTCTTCGGTATCGAACAGGAACTCGGCCAGCGCCTTGCACAGCTCGGTCTTGCCCACACCGGTCGGGCCGAGGAACATGAACGAGCCACTTGGCCGATTCGGGTCGGACAGCCCGGCGCGAGAACGACGTACGGCGTTGGCTACGGCAACCACGGCTTCGTCCTGACCGATCACGCGCTGATGGAGCAGGCTTTCCATTTTCAACAGCTTCTCGCGCTCGCCTTCGAGCATCTTGGAAACCGGAATACCGGTCCACTTCGACACGACTTCCGCGATTTCTTCTTCGGTCACCTTGCTACGCAGCAGCTGGTTCTCCGGCTTGCCGTGCTGGTCGACCATCTGCAGGCTGCGCTCCAGATCCGGGATGATTCCGTACTGCAACTCAGCCATGCGGTTCAGATCGCCACGACGCCGGGCCGCTTCGAGCTCCTGGCGGGACTGCTCGATTTTCTGCTGGATCTGCGCAGAACCGGTCACCTCGGCTTTTTCCGAGGTCCAGACTTCCTCCAGATCCGCGTATTCGAGTTCCAACCGCTCGATTTCGCCCTGAAGTTTCTCCAGACGCTTGATTGCGGCGTCGTCCTTTTCTTTCTTGAGCGCCTGAGATTCAACCTTCAATTGAATAAGGCGGCGTTCAAGGCGATCCAGAACTTCCGGCTTGGAGTCGATCTCCATGCGAATGCGGCTGGCCGCTTCGTCGATCAGGTCGATGGCCTTGTCTGGAAGCTGACGGTCGGTGATGTAGCGATGGCTCAACTTGGCTGCGGCGATAATCGCGCCGTCGGTGATCGCCACTTTATGGTGTACCTCGTAGCGCTCCTTGAGGCCGCGAAGAATGGCAATGGTGTCCTCCTCGCTCGGCTCGTCCACCAGCACCTTCTGGAAGCGTCGCTCCAGCGCCGCATCCTTCTCTATATATTGGCGGTACTCATTGAGCGTGGTCGCGCCGACACAATGCAGTTCACCGCGAGCCAGCGCAGGCTTGAGCATATTGCCCGCATCCATGGAGCCTTCGCCCTTGCCGGCGCCGACCATGGTATGCAGCTCGTCGATGAACAGAATGATCTGCCCTTCCTGCTTGCCCAGTTCGTTGAGCAGCGACTTGAGGCGTTCTTCGAACTCGCCACGGTACTTGGCACCGGCGATCAGCGCGCCCATGTCAAGCGACAGCAGCCGCTTGCCACGCAGGCCGTCCGGCACTTCGCCGTTGATGATGCGCTGCGCCAGGCCTTCCGCGATTGCAGTCTTGCCCACGCCGGGCTCACCGATCAGCACCGGGTTGTTCTTGGTGCGGCGCTGCAGGACCTGAATGGTGCGACGGATCTCGTCATCGCGACCGATCACCGGGTCCAGCTTGCCTTCTTCGGCACGCTTGGTGAGGTCGACGGTGTACTTGTCCAACGCCTGCCGCGACTCTTCGGCATTCGGATCGTTGACCGCATCGCCGCCGCGCAGGTTATTGATGGCGTTTTCCAGGGCCTTCTTGCTCACGCCCTGGCCGAGCAGCAACTTGCCGATCTTGCTGTTCTCGTCCATGGCCGCCAGCAGCACGAGCTCGCTGGAAATGAACTGGTCGCCCTTCTGCTGTGCCAGACGGTCGGCCTGATTAAGCAGCCGCGCCAGATCCTGCGACATGTTCACGTCGCCGGTGGGGTTCTGGATCTTTGGCAGACGGTCGAGCTCTTTGCTCAACTCTTTGCGCAGGCTGTTTATGTCGAAACCCACTTGCAGCAACAGAGGCTTGATCGAGCCGCCTTGCTGCTCGAGCAATGCCTGCATCAAGTGCGCAGGCTCGATAGCCGGATGGTCGAGGCCGACGGCAAGCGATTGGGAATCGGATAACGCTAATTGCAACTTGCTGGTCAATCTATCGATACGCATTAGTCACCTTCCTATTCAATGCAGGCCGGAGCAATGCAGGCAGTGCGAGAACCAGTGCGATCACAATGTTCTTACACGGCCTGAGGAACACACCTATAACGAAAACCTGCGGGATTGACAGATAGATGCGGTCGATTCTGCAGGATTCAAGCTTCGGTTCGATTGATGTACATCAGACTCGTACCCACGCAAGCCTAGCTGGAATGGGCGAGAAGGCGCTGGATCAGGCGTGATCGATCCAGATCAGGGAGGCGAAGCGGCCCGTCCGGGCGCTACGGCGATAGGAATAGAAGCGTGGATCGGTGAAAGTGTCCAGCCCGCCGCCATAGACAGCCGTCACACCATGGGCCGCCAGCCGCAGGCGCGCCAGCATATAGATGTTAGCCATGAAGCGACCGGCATTCAGGCTGGGCAGGAAGGCCTGCGCGGTTTCGGGATGACTGCTTATAAAGGTGTCACGCACTTCGGCGCCCACCTCGAACGATTGCTGACCGATGGCCGGACCCAGCCAGACCAGAATCTGCCCAGGAGGCGTCCTGAGGCTGTCGGCAGTCGCCTCCAGCACACCGGCGGCCAGCCCGCGCCAACCGGCGTGAGCGGCAGCGACCCGCGCGCCGTCCCGGGTACAGAACAGCGCGGGCAGGCAGTCGGCGGTCATGATGGTGCAGGCGATGCCCGGAGTCGCGGTCCAGCTCGCATCGGCTTCGGCGACCACGGACGGGTCGGCATGCGCTACCGCCACGCCATGCACCTGACGCAGCCACGCCGGGCGGACGTTGAGGCGGGAGGTCAAGAGCAGACGATTACTGGCGACGGCTTCCGGCCGATCATCGACATGGTCGCCCAGATTGAAGCTGTCGAACGGAGCAAGGCTGAGCCCACCGGACCGCGTGGTAACGCACGACTTGATCGTCGCGGGCGCGGGCCAGTCGGGGATCAGCCAGTCAGTCACCCGATGAACGCCTCGCGGTCCTGCTTGAGCAGCGACAGCAGCCAGACGAAGTCGTCCGGCAGCGGCGATTCCCAGCTCATGCGTTTACCGGTGATCGGATGATCCAGTTCCAGGAAGCGCGCGTGCAGCGCCTGACGCGGGAACGTCTTGAGCGAGTCGACCATGGTCGGGCTGGCTGCCGGCGGGATGCGGAAACGACCACCGTAGGCAGGGTCGCCCACCAGCGGATAGTTGATGTGCGCCATGTGTACGCGAATCTGGTGAGTCCGACCGGTCTCCAGCTTGACCCGCACATGGGTATGGGAACGGAAGCGCTCCAGCACGCGGTAATGACTGACCGCCTGCTTGCCGCCTTCCATCACCGCCATGCGCTGCCGCTGCTGACCGTGACGGCCGATCGGTGCGTCGATCTTGCCGCCCGCGGTCACTACGCCGATCACGATGCACTCGTAGATGCGGCTCACGCTGCGGCTCTGCAGCTGCGTGACCAGCTGGGTCTGCGCCTGGATGGTCTTGGCAACCACCATCAACCCGGTGGTGTCCTTGTCCAGGCGATGCACGATGCCGGCGCGCGGAACATTGATGATGTCCGGCACGTGGTGCAGCAGCGCATTGAGCAAGGTGCCGTCGGCATGCCCGGCAGCCGGATGGACGACCAGACCGGCGGGCTTGTTGATCACCAGAATCTGGTCGTCTTCGTAGACGATATCCAGTTCGATGTCCTGGGCGACCCACTCTCCCTGCGCCTCCTGCTCGGCGACCAGCTGCAGAACCGAACCGCCATGCACGATGTCACGCGGGCGCAGCACGCCACCGTCCACAGTGAGGCGGCCGTCCTTGATCCAGGCGGAAAGGCGCGAGCGCGAGTGCTCGGCGAATAATTGTGCGGCGACTTGGTCGAGGCGTTGACCGCCCAATTCGGACGGCACCTCTGCGCGGAGTTCTATATTTTCGGACATGACCAGACTAGGTGGCGGCTAGCCTTTGGTTTCGGCAGCGCGCTTGTGGTTAAATACGGCGTCTTTTGTCCCGCCAGTTTTGCGGGGCGCTCATCATAACAGGACGGCCACGCCCAAGACAGCGGGCCGTTATAGGGACGCAAGCCGCCATGCAAGTGAAACACCTGCTGCTGATCGCCATCCTCGCAACGACTGCGGCCTGTTCGTCGAAGGAAGTCATCGACGAAAACCTCAGCGAAGTCGAGCTGTACCAGCAGGCGCAGGCCGACCTGGGCAATAACAGCTACAACAGCGCCACCGAGAAACTCAAGGCGCTGGAATCGCGCTACCCGTTCGGTCGCTACGCCGATCAGGCGCAGCTGGAGCTGATCTACTCCAACTACAAGAACGGCGAACCCGAGGCTGCCAAGTCGGCTGCCGAGCGCTTCATCCGTCTGCATCCGCAGCACCCCAACGTCGATTACGCCTATTACATGAAGGGCCTGACGTCCTTCGACCAGGACGTCGGCCTGCTGGCGCGCTTCCTGCCGCTGGACCAGACCAAGCGTGACCCGGGCGCCGCTCGCGATTCGTTCAACGAATTCGCCCAGCTGACCAGCCGCTTCCCCAACAGCCGTTACGCGCCAGACGCCAAGCAGCGCATGATCTATCTGCGTAATCTGCTGGCTTCGTATGAAATCCACGTAGCCGATTACTATCTGACGCGTCAGGCTTACGTGGCCGCTGCCAACCGTGGCCGTTACGTGGTGGAAAACTTCCAGGAAACCCCATCCGTCGCCGACGGTCTGGCGGTGATGGTCGAGTCGTATCAGCGCCTGCATCTGGACGACCTGGCTGCCACCAGCCTTGAAGTGCTCAAGACCAACTACCCCAACCACCCACAGCTGGCGGACGGCGAGTTCACTCCTCGTCAGGTCGAGGCCGACAACCGCTCGTGGCTGTCTAAGGCAACGCTGGGGTTGATTGACAATAAAGCGCCGTTGCCGCCGGGCGAAACCCGCGCCAATCAGGACGTGCAGCGTCAGTATCAGGAAGCCAAGGACGCCATTCCAAAGGAATTGCTGCCGGAGAACCAGGCTGAGCTGGACGAGCAGGCAGCGGAAGAAGCCGAAGCGCGTGGCGAGAAAAGCCGCTCCTGGTTCAGCTACATGACGCTGGGCCTGTTCGACTGATTCACGATGCTCAAAGAAGAGGCCCGCGGGCCTCTTTTTTTATGCCCGCTGTTCTGGATGCCGACGGGACCTGCGCCTTTGAACATGGCCTGATTTTGTCGCTGTCCGGGCGCTCGCAGCTTGGCTACACTGCTTGGAATTCAAACACTAAGCGGGTAGACATGTTTCGCATAATTTTGTGGGTCGCCTTGATCCTGGCGGTTATCTGGTTCGTCAAGCGACTGCTCAACCCTCCCGCGCCACGCGGACGCGCCGAGCCGCCTGAAAATGCAGCTCCCATGGTGCGTTGCGCCCACTGTGGCGTTCATCTTCCTCGTGACCGTGCATTGAGCCAGGAACAGCAATGGTACTGCAGCGAGGCGCACCGGCTGGAAGGCCCTGCGACTCGTGACCGCTGAAGCCCTTTCACTCGATACGCCACAGGCGCAACGAATCCTGCGTCTGTACCACCTGTATCGACTGACCATCGGGGTATTGCTGGTTCTGCTGACCTCCAGCAGCCTGGACACCGAGCTGCTGCAAATGGCCGATACCAACCTGTTCCGCGCAGGCTGCTGGTTGTATCTGGTGTTCAACATTCTGGTCGTGGTCCTGCTGGAGCGTCCACGACGCAAAGCCCAGCTGTTCAGTCTGGCCATGACCGACGCCATTCTCCTGTCAGGGCTGTTCTACGCTGCCGGTGGACCTTCAAGCGGCATCGGCAACTTGCTCATTGCCTCGGTCGCCATCAGTAATGTGCTGCTGCGCGGCCGTTTCGGGCTGCTGATCGCAGCGACGTCCGCCATCGGCATTATCTACCTGACCTTCTACATCAGTTTCAGCACCCCGGCCGTCTCCAACCATTACGTGCAGGCCGGCTCACTCGGCACGCTGTGTTTCGCCGCCGCGCTTCTGGTGCAGGCACTGACCGCTCGCATGCAGGTCAGTGAAGTGCTGGCCGAACAACGCGCGGCAGATGTCGATAGTCTCGAAGAACTCAACGCACTGATCCTGCAGCGCATGCGCACCGGCATCCTGGTGCTGGACGCGCGCCGTCAGGTGCTTTTGGCGAATCAGGGCGCGCTTAACCTGCTCGGTCACGAGCAGTTGGTGGGCGAAGTCATCGACGCCTTCTCCCCGCAACTGGTCGACCGCCTTCGCCAGTGGCTGATCAACCCGATCCGGGTGCCGCGCAGCGTCACGACCTCCGCGCTGGGTCCGATCCTGCAACCGAGCTTTGCCGCGCTCAACCGTGGCGATCAGCGTCAGACGCTGATCTTTCTGGAAGACCTGTCGCAGATTACTCAGCAGGCCCAGCAGCTGAAGCTGGCGGCGCTGGGGCGGCTCACGGCGAGCATCGCCCACGAAATTCGCAACCCGCTGGGCGCGGTCAGTCACGCAGCCCAGTTGCTCATCGAGTCGGAGGAACTGAGCGCATCGGATCGCCGCCTCGGGCAGATCATTCAGGACCAGTCTCGGCGTATCAATCTGGTCATCGAAAACGTCCTGCAGCTGTCCAGACGGCGCGAAGCGCGCCCCGAACTTCTGGACCTGCGGCACTGGCTGGAGAACTTTGTCGCCGGAGTGCGCAGCAGTGCACCGCCGCGCCAGTTGACGCACACCGAAATAGGCCAGGGCATGCTGACCACCCGCATGGACGCCGAACAGCTCAATCAGGTGGCGACCAACCTGCTGCAGAACGGTCTGCGCTACAGCGGCAAGATCCACGAGGTGGCGCAAGTCTGGCTGAAACTTTTCCACGACCCGAGAAGCGACCTCCCTGTTCTGGAAGTCCTGGATGACGGGCCGGGTGTGCCGCAGCAGCACCTGAGCAAAATCTTCGAGCCGTTTTTTACCACTGAAAGCAAGGGCACGGGCCTTGGCCTCTACCTTTCGCGCGAGCTGTGCGAAAGCAATCAGGCGCACCTGGAATACAGCCCGCGTCATGGCGGCGGCAGCTGTTTGCGCATTACCTTCGCCCACCCGTTCAAACCGAGCTGAGCATGAGCCAACGGCAAAAGATCCTGATAGTCGATGATGAGCCGGACATTCGTGAACTCCTGGAAATCACCCTGGGGCGCATGAAGCTTGAGACACGCAGCGCACGAAATGTGGCCGAGGCCCATGACTGGCTGATGCGCGAGCCGTTCGACATGTGCCTGACCGACATGCGCCTGCCTGACGGTAACGGGCTGGAGCTGGTGCAGCATATCCAGCAGAGTCATCCGCAACTGCCGGTGGCGATGATCACCGCGCATGGCAACCTGGACACCGCCATTCAGGCGCTGAAATCCGGGGCGTTCGATTTCGTGACCAAGCCGGTAGACCTGAGCCGCCTGCGCGAGCTGGTCAACAGCGCGCTACGGCTGCATCCCGCAGCTCAGACTGAGCGCAGTGTCGACAGCCGCTTGCTGGGTGACTCCCCGCCGATGCGCACCTTGCGCACACAGATCAGCAAGCTGGCACGCAGCCAGGCACCGATCTACATCAGCGGCGAATCAGGCAGCGGCAAAGAGCTGGTGGCCCGCTTGCTCCATGAACAGGGTTCGCGCGCGGACAAGCCCTTCCTGCCGGTCAACTGCGGTGCCATTCCTTCGGACCTGATGGAAAGCGAGTTTTTCGGCCATCGCAAGGGCAGTTTCAGCGGCGCCCACGAGGACAAGCCCGGGCTGTTCCAGGCGGCTCACCATGGCACGCTGTTTCTTGATGAAGTCGCCGACCTGCCGATGGGCATGCAGGTGAAACTGCTGCGCGCGATACAGGAAAAATCTGTACGCAGCGTGGGCGACCAGCAGGAACAGATTATGGATGTGCGCATTCTATGTGCGACTCACAAGGACCTGGCTGCCGAAGTCACGGCCGGACGATTTCGTCAGGATCTGTACTATCGGCTGAATGTCATCGAGTTGCGGGTGCCGTCGCTGCGCGAGCGTCGCGAGGATATTGAACAGCTGGCGACTTCGATACTGCGCCGCCTGGCCAGCAACAGCGGCCAATCGCCCGCGAGCCTGCACCCGCAGGCGCTGGAAACGCTCAAGAGTTACCGTTTTCCCGGTAACGTGCGCGAGCTGGAGAACATGCTGGAACGGGCTTACACCCTGTGTGAGAACGACGAGATTCACGCATCCGACCTGCGCCTGGCCGAGATCGCCGCGCCACAGGCGCAGGACGGACCGAGCCTGGCCGATATCAACAACCTGGAAGATTATCTGGAAAGCATCGAGCGCAGGCTGATCCTCCAGGCGCTTGAAGAAACCCGCTGGAACCGCACGGCTGCGGCAGAGCGGCTGAGCCTGTCATTCAGATCGATGCGCTATCGGTTGAAGAAATTGGGGCTGGATTGAATTGCTGCTTTAGGTAGGAGATTCTATGTTTGAGGGGTAGCCCTAAAACATAGAATCTCATGGCGCCCGCGAAGCCGCTTTTGATTCTGCCCGGAGGGCGTGGGAGTGACCGGGCGGCGATCCGCTTGCTCTGGGCGGCAATCCGACGATCTGGCGCGTAGCGGCAGTAAACCGGACGACCGTGTTGTTTCAGGTATACCGCGTGAACCATGTTGCTGCCGGTCCCCGGCAGATCGCGGGCAAGCGCGCTCCTACGATTTGGGCAGGTCTGTTGGAGCATACGGCGCAGGGTCAATGATTGGTTCACGCTCAAGCAGCAGGTCGGTCAGCAACTGGCAGGAAGCCGGGGCAAGTACCAGGCCGTTGCGGTAGTGGCCGCAATTGAGCCAAAGCCCTTCATGTCCTGGCAGAGGCCCAATGTAGGGAATGCCCTGCGGCGAGCCGGGACGTAGCCCGGCCCAGTGTGCGACTGGCTCGGCGCCGGCCAGTGCCGGCAACAATTCGATCGCAGAAGCCTTCAGGCTTTCCAGCGCGACCGACGTCGGGGTTTTGTCGAAGCCTTCATGCTCCAGCGTGCTGCCGATCAGAACATGCCCGTCGCGGCGCGGAATCGCATAGCGCCCTTTCGCCAGCACCATGCTGGACAGAAAATCCGGCGCGCATTTGTAGAGGATCATCTGCCCTTTTACCGGCTCGACCGGCAGCGTCACGCCGAGGGTGCCGAGCAGCTCACCGCTCCACGCTCCCGCCGCCAGCACCACCCGATCCCCAAGCACATCCCCGGCTCCGGTGCTCACACCGAGAATCCGCTCACCCTGACGCACGAAACCGCTGACCTCACAGTGCTCACGGATCTCGACATGAGGCATGGCCAACAGCGCAGCCTTGAGCGATTTGACCAGCCGCGGATTACGCACATTGGCCACATCGGCCATGTAGATCGCGCGCGAATACCCTTGCCCCAACACTGGCACCGCGTCACGCACGGCGCTGAGTTCAACGCTGCTCAAGGGCCGGTTTTCGCGAGCGGCCCACTCCAGCGCCTGTGGTTCGTCTTCCAGATCCAGCCAGTACAAACCCGTGGTGTGAACCTCGGGATCCAGACCGGTCTGCGCGAGAAGGCGCTGGCTCAGGTGCGGGTAGAAATCCTGCGACCAGTGCGCCAGAGCGGTCACTGCGGAACTGTAGCGCCAGGGGTAAAGCGGCGAGACGATGCCGCCGCCCGCCCACGAAGACTCCTGCCCGACGCCCGAACGGTCCAGCAGTGTCACCTTGGTCTGCTCGGACGCCAGATTGAATGCAGTCAGCAATCCGATAACACCGCCGCCGACGATCACTACGTGTTGCATGTGCATCTCGTTCTTCAGCCAGCGGAAGGATTAGCGGCCCCAGCATTCCTTCACGGTTGCCGTACCGCCGGGATTGGTGCGTTCGCCGGTGTTGGTGATTGTGAAAACCCCGCACTTATCGTTGGCCATCATACCTTTGCCAGTGGCTGCGAGGGTAAAGGTCTGTGCCGCAGGCGTAAATGCAATGTTGTAGTAAGCGTTGCCTTGAGAAAGGGTGGGCCCGGGAGTACCGTTATATACTCCGTTTCTCGAATACCAGCGCTCCAGGACCTGCGCCTGCTCACCCAGCAGCGTGGCAATCGCTGCCCGATGTGTGCGTTTCACATATTCGGTGTAACTGGGGTACGCAATGGCAGCCAGAATACCGACAATCGCGACCACGATCATGAGTTCGATCAAGGTAAAGCCTTTGGTTGTCGCTCGCATATCACTTCCCTACTGGATCTGTCGCCACATGATGCGTTGATACAAATTAGCGCTGCCACCCTTTTCCAGTAGCCTGCTGGGCGTGCCGCCGCTGGAATCCGGCACGTACTTATTGTCATTGGCGCCCCCCGTGCCGGCGACGACTGACGCCAGAACAGGTATACCGCTGCCAAAACTTTGACCCGAGACAATCGAATCGACAGTACTGATGTCATTGTCACCGTTGGTATCCAGAACCTGATAGGTCAGCATGCTTCCAGTCACAGAATCCAGTTCAAACAAGCGACCCGTGCCGGTACTCTCACAAGGGTCACTGGAATTAACCGACGCAGTAGTGAAAATAATACGGGTGCGACTGGTTTGCGCTGGATAAATGATGCGCTCGCCTGGATAAAGCGTACTGGCGGTCAACGGCATGTACCAGCCCCTGCGGGTGGTCCAGTCGACAGGGTTGCTAGTCGAAGTAAAGTAGGTGGCCGCGCTGCCCGTGACCGTACCGTTGACGGCCTGAGCCTGGAGATTACCCTCTTCAAGGCTGCCCGATCCGCCATCCGCGTCCCAGATGGCGTAGAACGCTTGCTGGGCACTTGTAAACTTATCCGCGGCTTCACTCACCTTGCCGGTGCCAAAGTAAACAAGCTTGCCGTTAAGTGGATGATCAATCAGTAAGGGTTGTACTGTGATCGGCTGATTGGCGCCGCCCGGAGCGGTGAACAGTGGTTGACCATTGAAGGCGACTTTCCAGCCGCTGGCCGCCGTGGAACTCATATCGAACTTCCACATCCTGCCTTTGAGGTCCCCGGCATATGCAGCCTGAACCACGTTTTGTGAGTTCACACGGAGCTTCACCGATGACAGACCGTTGTCAGTCTCATTGTTGAGCACCGGAGTCGGGATCTCAGTGATGAACGCCCCCGTGTTGGCATTGAGCACCAGCAAGGAAGCCCGCCCGGTAAAGCTGCCATACCCGTTCCCTATGACCACTATTCCGGTTCCATTGGCCATGCGAGCGACTTCTGGTTTGGAATAGGCAAAGCCTAGGTTATTGAAGTTGTTACCGGGCTCTGATTGTTCAGGTGCCTTGACCTCCCAAAGCGCGCTGATCGAATTGTTGTTCGTCCCTTCAAACAACTTGATGGCGAAGTAGCTTTTGCCTCCTGCCCCAGTACCGCCATAGGCAACGGTGCGCCAGGCTGACGCGGCACCGGCTTGAGTATCAAAAACGGAAATCTGACCATCGACTGTGAATTTGTGTACACCGGAGCCATATGAAGTTGAAGCGACGGTTGATAAGGCAGGCAGCACCGTTGAGGGCATGTAGGCGTAGCGACGCTCTCCGCCAGCCGCACTCAGAACGTTGAAAAAGCCATCGTTGGTATTTACCAACAGGCTATTGACCATATTGCTGTTCTTGTTCGAGAGGTAGGTGGTGTAGGTACCGTCGCCCAACAAGTCCACCGCAGTCTTGTCGCTGGGCAACGCTGCTGCCAGTGGCGAGTTGACGATGTCACCCAGTATTCGGGTTCGGCTGCGTAGCGCTGGATGGCTGACACCTTTGCTCCAGTTGATCAGGTTCGCACCGTTCACCCCCGGGGGCAGACCGGTATCAATGACAGCTCGCTGGGACGCCGAGAAGTTGTTGTAGTCCAGATTGATTCGCGCGGGAGAAGCCGTATTCCAGGATTCAAAGATCGGGCCTGGTGACCCGCTCGTGATTCTGGTGTCGGTGGTCCACTCGATCGAACCAAGCTCACCGGTAGTTGCACTGAGGTTGTAAGCCCTGATTGTGCCGCGCCAGTCGGTCGGATCGTAAAGTGTCTGATAGAAGCGGCTGCCTGCCTGTAAAGTCGACGAGTTCGCCGCGCCTCCGCCGCCGGAGCCAGCCTTGGCATAGATGTCGCTCAGGGCCTGGCTTAGCGCGGCATTCAAGCCAGCGCTATCATTCGTTTGAAAATACTTACCGCGACCATGCTGATCATCTGCGGCATCAATGAGCATCTGGTTATCGGCAGTGAATCCGATGGTATAGGTGGTCATGTTCTGCCGAGGAAAACCGGCGGTATCCCAGCTTTTCGAAGTCAAATCGACGGACGAAGTGCCAGTGGTCTTGCGCATGTCAATGTCATACGCAAACCGCGCCAGGTCATCCAGATAAAGCGTGTCTCCCTCGCCATCACCTGCCAGATTGAAGCCATCATTCGCCCTCAGATCCCAGTTCGGGAGGGATCGAGCACCGTCGGCAGCATCTTCTGGGTCGTCGCTTGGAAAAGACCGATCAAAAGTAGGCAGACCGTCGGTGATAACCACGCCGACGTTCTTCTGACACCTGTATTGAATAGGGCTTTCATAGCGAGTGGGTAAGCTATTGTAATAAGGCGCCATCCCCCGGAAGTATCGGGTGATTTCATAATAGGTTTCCGCAAGGGGCGTATTAGAGTCGCCCCGAATTGCAGTTATAGCTGCATTAAGCGCATCCAGATTGCGCTTTGCCGCTTCAGCGGTCACACCTGTCGTATTGGACGCCGTGGGCTGGACAGCTGTCAAATCCAGAACATTTCGGGAAATCTTGCCACCCGGACCCGAATTGGTTCCCGTGGGTGCGTTAAAACCGGCCAAGCCGATTCTCAACGTCTGGCTGTTGTTTTTGACCAGGTCCAGGGATACGTTGCGCGCAACCCTCATGCGGAAGTCGTTGGGTATAAGGCCTGGAACAGTGAAGTCCTTGGTTCTTGAATTCCCGCTGGCGCGAGTGAGGTCGATCAGGTATGAAAGATAATCTGCTGTGTAACGCGTCGAGCCTTCGCCCGCGGCCGGGTCCGGCAACAACAGGCAGTAAGAGACTCCGTCACGAACAACGTATGTATAGTTGCTATTTCCACAGCTGTAAGAGCTTGCGGAGCTCAGGATCAGCGTGCCATTGCCATCGATGTCTGTAGAAATCTGACAGGTATCCCGCCCACAGCTATATAACTGCCAGTAGGTAATTTTTGGGCGCGCAAGATTGGGGTTGAAGCCTGAGGCCCAGATTATGTTGTTCATGCTCCCTGAATTGTCCACCATGAGCATTACATTGGGTGTCACCGCAGAGGCACTCAGTAGGGGCACCTGAGAAGGAGTGAACGCATAGACCGGCGCTGCCAGATAGAAGCCCAATAAGGCGCCGGCTGCCAGCTTCAAGCAGCGCCGCAGTATTTCAGCAATTCGCATAAATGCTCTCCAGCACAGTTCGGGTTGCGCCTTTCTCGGCAACTGCAGTTACCCGATAAAGCGTGACCGTGCTCGATGCCGAGCAGGTTGGCGGTCGCCTGATGGGATTGGTAGCCGTGCCCAGGTTCTGAACGGCATAAAGTCCGCCCTCGATTCTGACCCAAGTTACGCCAGAGCTGCCGTTGAACCCTGGGGTCGGGAGTGCGCTGTTAGTTGATTCTGGCGGCGGGAGGCATGTGACGGTGTTTGTGCATTTTGGCAAGGAATATCCGGCCACCATTATTGCAGACTCTCCTTGTCGCAAGACTGCTTCAGCCGTCTGAAACGATTCATTGCGCATGGTTACGCTGCCGGCCATTTTTTCCTGGAGAGTGGCATTCTGCATTGACGAGATGCCAAGCATAGTTAGAAGAAGCAAAAAGACCAGACTCACCAACAGCACCATGCCACGCTGGCGGTGCTTAAAGTTCATGCCCGATTTCAATGACATAGTTCTCATTTCGCTGGACCCGTTCAAAATCGGTTACGCAGGTAGGCCACAGCGCTGTACCGCTGCTCCCTCACCTGGCCGCTCGGATCCGCCAAAGTCAACGTCAGACGGACACTGCGGACATCGACAGACGTAACCAAGGTAACAGCGTTGGTATAGGTCATCGGGCTGCCTGCCATACCAAATTGAATATCCAAAGCGCTGACATTCTGCAGCAGAGTTTGAATCGGAGCGCCTGCACCCGCCCGCAGTGTCAACGTGCCGCCGTTAACGCCATAAATTAGCTGTCGCAGTGGAAAAGCGGTCTGGCCAGCGGCGGGAGCCCTGGCTCCTAGAAACAACCTAGAGGACGTCTGGCAGTCAGAAAGGATGGTCCAGTTCGGCGTAGTACCAGCGGTGCCGATGTCGGCGGTCACCAACGTTAATGTCCGGGCAGTGTTATCCCAGAGAATCGATCTTTCCGGATCGACCGCCGGTGTCAACGACCTGACGAGCTCTGGAGGAGCAGCAACCAGCGGATAACTCCCGCTTCCCAGACAGCCCACCATGCCTGTCATACGGATTTCCTGAATCATTTTGCTCAACACGAAGCGGGCATCTTCCTGCATACGCGCGGCAGCGTTCTGGCTGGTGAACGTTGCTCGCGAGGCGGTAAATATCTGGATGATGCCCAGGCTTACTATCAGCCCCAGCACCAGCGCCACCATGATTTCGACCAGACCGAAGCCGCGTGACGAACGCTTCATGGGTTGATCCCTATGCGCGAACTGAGCACGAAAGAACGCTTGCTGCCTGCAAGCGGAGCGCCTGTGGCGCCCTCACTGGAGCGCAGTGCCCGAGCGTCATCCCACACGACAGTAATGGTCACGATCGGCCTGTCAATAATGATGTTGCTTTCCGCGCCGTCTGCACCAGCAAAGTTAGTGATGTTATTCCTGAAGTCAGACAGATCGATTGAGCGAGCGTCACTCCCGGCAGATGGCGCTGCTGCGAGATTGGCCAGCCCATAAGTTGTCAGGACGTCGGTGGTGCCATTCGCAACCGCATTACCATCAACGTTTGCGCGGATCCGATCCATCATGTCGTAGGCGATGAAGCTGGCCTGACTGCTCATCGTCGCGCTGTCGGTGTATTTCAGGGCGTTGAGCTGGATCGCCGCGGCGCCGAGCAGGCCGATGGCAAGGATCAGGACAGACACCAATACCTCGATCAGCGTCATTCCGCGCTGGCGAGACGAGTTCAATTTCTGCATCAACAGTTTCCATTAGCAACAATGCGCCCGGTCAGGCAGACCTTTATCAACTTTGTCGTCGAACCTCGCGTATAGGCCAGATCAACGGGCAACGCCGGCGCACTCAGGCCACCGAGGTTATTGAAGTCGATTGCCGCTACGCCGCCGCTATTCAGCACACCTCCGCTGCTCAATGCCGGGACCAGACGCAACACCGTTTGGGACGCTATCGCGACGACCTGCAACTGAGTCGCCCAGTCAGCCCCATTTACTGGCGCAACTCGAACAGTCACACCCCTGTTTATCGCCTCCAGCCGCGCATAGTTGAGCGCGCGCTGCAAATCGCTGACCTCTGTGTCGATCTTGTTGTTGCGGATCGTGCTGCTGAAGTTGGGAATGGCGATAGCGGCCAGAATGCCCACCAGAGACACAGTGACTAACAATTCGACGAGGGTGAATCCCTTGGCTATGGGGCGCATTGAGTGTCTCCTAGACGTTACGACTATAAGGCAGCAACGCTGTTGGAAAATCCATAGCGGGACGTACGGTTGTTTTGCCGCGACGAGTGCCCGAAAGCGTTTGGAATGATGTTTTCCAGGGAGGAAAACCCATGAAGCATGCAGGATTCACCCTGATTGAGCTATTGATCGTTTTTGCACTGCTGGCGATTCTCGCCAATTTTGCTTCCCCGCCTTTAGCCGAGCTAGTCGATGCCCAGCGCCGACTGACTGCGGCTCAGGAGCTGGCCAGCGGCATACGTTCGGCGCGTGTCGCCGCCGTTACACGCAATCAGGTGATTACCATTCATGCCATTGACGCGGACTGGAGCAACGGCTGGAGAATCATTGCGGATCTGGACGGCAAGGGCCCGGACGCGCGCGACCCGGTACTGGTCGAACGCGCCAACGCTGCCAGAACCCGGATTGTGGGCAACAGCAAGGTTGCGGAATATCTGAGTTTCGACGGCCTGGGCGGTTTACGACGGGCCGCCAACGGCAGCTTGCACGTCTGTATCAAGGATCAGCCGATCAGCCATTACCGCGTGATCGTGAACATCACCGGCCGTGTGCGGGTAGAGGACACAAAGATCCCGCACCCGCTCTGCTCATGACCAGGCCAACAGGCTTACAACAGCGACTTGACCCGCAGTTCCTTGGGCATCGAGAAGGTGATGTTTTCCTCCCGACCGGCCAGTTCATCAGCGCCGGTAGCGCCCCACGCCTGCAACTGCTGGATCACGCCGCGCACCAGCACTTCCGGTGCGGAGGCACCCGCCGTGATGCCGATGCGCTGGACGCCCTCAAACCAGCTGCGCTGCATGTCTTCGGCCCCGTCGATCAAATAGGCCGGGGTCGCCATGCGTTCGGCCAGCTCACGCAGCCGGTTGGAGTTGGAGCTGTTGGGACTGCCCACCACCAGCACGACATCACACTCGTCGGCCAGCTGCTTCACCGCATCCTGGCGGTTCTGCGTGGCGTAGCAGATGTCATCCTTGCGCGGCCCACCGATGGCCGGGAAGCGTTGGCGCAGCGCGTCGATGACCCGGCTGGTGTCATCCATCGACAGGGTTGTCTGGGTGACGAACGCCAGGTTCTCGGGATTGCGGACCTGCAGGCCGGCGACGTCTTCCTCGTCTTCGACCAGATAGATCGCGCCGCCATTGCTGGCGTCGTACTGACCCATGGTGCCTTCGACTTCCGGGTGACCCTCGTGGCCAATCAGAATGCATTCGCGTCCGTCGCGGCTGTAACGGGCGACTTCGATATGCACCTTGGTCACCAGCGGGCAGGTAGCGTCGAACACTTTCAGGCCGCGACCGGCCGCTTCCGAGCGTACGGCCTGGGAAACGCCATGGGCGCTGAAGATGACGATGACGTCATCGGGCACCTGATCGAGTTCTTCGACGAAGATCGCTCCGCGCGAGCGCAGATCTTCGACGACGAATTTGTTATGAACCACTTCGTGGCGCACGTAAATCGGCGGGCCAAACACTTCCAGGGCGCGATTGACGATTTCGATCGCGCGATCCACACCGGCACAGAAGCCGCGGGGGTTGGCGAGTTTGATTTGCATGCTGTGCCTCGTATTTACGTGCGGAGCTACCCGGCCGAAGCCGGGTCAAGGAACCGGTCAGGAAGCCAGAATCGCCTTCACTTCGAGTATCTGTACTTCGAAGTCCAGGGTCTTGCCGGCCAGCGGGTGATTGAAATCGATGGTGACCTGGTCATCGTCGAAGGCTTTCACCACGCCCGGCAGTTCAGTGTTGGCTGCATCGTTGAAGATCACCAGCAGTCCTTCCGACAGTTCCATGTCCTGAAACTGCGAGCGTGGCATGATCTGCACGTTTTGCGGGTTGGGCTGACCAAAGGCGTTTTCCGGCGGGATCTGCACGGTTCGGCGGTCACCGGCCTTGAAGCCGAAAATCGCCGCCTCGAAGCCGGGCAGCAGGTTGCCGTCGCCGACTTTGAAAGTGGCAGGCGCCTTGTCGAAGGTGCTGTCCACGGTGTCGCCGTTTTCCAGGCGCAACGCGAAGTGCAGAGTGACTTCCGTGTTCTGGCCGATTCGCAGCTCGTCCGACGAGCCCAAGGCCGATGACTGTTCAGTCATGAACGGTTTCTCCGGTTTTCTTGCTCTTGAACATATCCAGCGCCAGCATGATCGCGCCGACAGTGATTGCACTGTCAGCCACGTTGAATGCCGGGAAGCCGTGTTCTTTCCAGTGCACGAAGATGAAATCGATCACATGGCCGATGGCAATGCGGTCGTAAAGGTTGCCCAGCGCGCCGCCAAGCACCAGCGCCAGCGCGACCGCCAGCCATGTATCGCCACGCCCGAGACGCTTGAGCCAGACCACCAGCACTACGCTGACGACAATGGCGATCAGGGCGAAAAGCCAGCGCTGCCACCCCGAACTGTCGGCCAGGAAACTGAAGGCGGCGCCGGTGTTGTAGGCCAGCATCCAGCTGAAGTAATCAGGGATCACCACGATCTGTTCATACAGATCCAGCCGGTGCTCGAAGTAGTACTTGCTGGCCTGGTCAACGACCAGCACCAGCAAGCTCAACCACAACCAGCTCAAACGCCCGAAACGGCTCTGGACGTTGTCAGCCCCGTTGTTAGGCATAGTGACGCACCTCGCCTGTACCGCTGATGTTATCCACGCAACGACCGCAGATCTCCGGGTGCTCCGGATCAACGCCGACGGTTTCGAGGTAGTGCCAGCAGCGGGCGCACTTGGCGTGGCCGGACTTGACCACTTTGAGCTTCAGACCAGCCACTTCGGTCACCACGGCATCGGCTGGAGCCGAAACCAGCGGCGCCACGCTGGCCGCCGAGGTGATCAGCACGAAACGCAACTCGCTGCCGAGTTTCGACAGGTCGGACACCAGCGAATCTTCCGCATACAAGGTGACTTCAGCCTGCAGGTTGCCGCCGATGGCCTTGGCCGCTCGCAGGTTTTCCATTTCCTTGTTGACGGACGCTTTGACCGCCATGATCCGGTCCCAGTAGGCGCGATCCAGCTCGAAGCCTTCCGGCATTTCGGTCAGGCCTTCGTACCAGGTGTTGAGCATCACCGACTCGTTGCGCTCGCCCGGCAGGAACTGCCACAGCTCATCGGCGGTGAACGCCAGGATCGGTGCGATCCAGCGCACCAGCGCCTCGGAGATGTGGAACAGCGCGGTCTGGCAAGAGCGACGCGCCTTGCTGTTGGCGCCGGTCGTGTACTGGCGGTCCTTGATGATATCCAGATAGAAACCACCCAGCTCCTGCACGCAGAAGTTGTGGACCTTGGAGTACACGTTCCAGAAGCGGTATTCGCCGTAGTGCTCTTGCAGTTCACGTTGCAGCAGCAGCGTGCGATCCACCGCCCAGCGATCCAGGGCGAGCATTTCCTCGGCCGGCAGGATGTCGGTCGCCGGGTTGAAGCCCGACAGGTTGGAAAGCAGGAAGCGCGCGGTGTTGCGGATGCGGCGATACGCATCGGCGCTGCGCTGCAGGATCTGGTCGGACACCGCCATTTCGCCCGAATAGTCAGTCGCCGAAACCCACAGGCGCATGATGTCCGCGCCCAGGGTGTCGTTGACCTTCTGTGGCGCAACGACGTTGCCCAGCGACTTGGACATCTTGCGACCGTTCTCGTCGACGGTGAAACCGTGAGTCAGCAGTTCGCGGTACGGTGCATGGTTGTCGATCGCACAGCCGGTCAACAGCGACGAGTGGAACCAGCCGCGGTGCTGGTCGGAACCTTCCAGGTACAGATCGGCACGCGGACCGGTTTCATGGCCCATCGGGTGCGAGCCGCGCAGCACATGCCAGTGCGTGGTGCCCGAGTCGAACCAGACGTCCAGCGTGTCGGAGATCTTGTCGTACATGGCGGCCTCGTCACCGAGCAACTCACTGGCATCCAGCTTGAACCAGGCCTCGATGCCTTCTTTCTCGACGCGTTGGGCGACTTCTTCCATCAGCTCGACCGTGCGCGGGTGCAGCTCGCCGCTTTCCTTGTGCAGGAAAAACGGGATCGGCACGCCCCAGTTACGCTGACGCGAGATGCACCAGTCCGGACGGTTGGCGATCATCGAATGCAGACGCGCCTGACCCCAGGCCGGAACGAACTTGGTGTCTTCGATGGCCTTGACCGCGCGCAGACGCAGGGTGTCGCCCGTTTCCGGCTGCTTGTCCATGCCAACGAACCACTGCGCGGTAGCGCGGTAGATCAGAGGCGTCTTGTGGCGCCAGCAGTGCATGTAGCTATGGCTGATGGTTTCGGTATGCATCAGGCTGCCCACTTCGGCCAGCTTGTCGACGATGTTCTGGTTGGCCTTGAAGATGAACTGGCCACCGAAGAACTCCAGCGATTCGACATACACGCCGTTGCTCTGCACCGGGCTGATGATGTCATCGTTGGTCATGCCGTAGCTTTTGCTGATCACGAAGTCGTCGACACCGTAAGCCGGCGAGCAGTGAACCACGCCCGTGCCTGCACCCAGCTCGACGTAGTCAGCCAGATACACTGGCGACAGACGGTCGTAGAACGGGTGACGGAAGTTGATCAGCTCAAGCGCCTGACCGGTGGTCGTGGCGATGACCGAGCCTTCCAGCTTGTAGCGCGCAAGGCAGCTTTCGACCAGCTCGGACGCCAGTACCAGCAGCTTGTCGCCGACATCGACCAGCGCGTATTCGAATTCCGGATGGACGTTCAGCGCCTGGTTGGCCGGGATGGTCCACGGGGTGGTAGTCCAGATGACGATCGAGGCCGGCTTGCCCAGTGAAGGCAGGCCGAAAGCCGCAGCCAGCTTGGCTTCGTCGGCAATCGGGAAGGCGACGTCGATGGTTGCCGACTTCTTGTCCTGGTATTCGACTTCCGCTTCAGCCAGCGCCGAACCACAGTCGAAACACCAGTTGACCGGCTTCAGGCCCTTGAACACGAAGCCACCCTTGACCATTTCAGCCAGCGCACGGATTTCTCCCGCCTCGTTGGCAAAATTCATGGTCAGGTACGGGTTGTTCCAGTCGCCCAGCACACCCAGGCGGATGAACTCGGCCTTCTGGCCTTCGATCTGCTCGGCGGCATAGGCGCGGCACAGTTCACGCGTCTTGTTGGCGGACAGGTTCTTGCCGTGAGTCACTTCGACCTTGTGCTCGATCGGCAGGCCGTGGCAGTCCCAGCCCGGAATGTACGGCGCATCGAAACCGGCCAGGGTCTTGGAGCGCACGATCATGTCCTTGAGAATCTTGTTTACGGCATGACCGATATGAATAGTGCCGTTGGCATAGGGCGGACCGTCGTGCAGGACGAACTTGGGACGGTCCTTGCCAATTTCACGCAGCTTCTGGTACAGGCCAATGCTGTCCCAGCGCTGCAGAGTTTGCGGCTCGCGCTGGGGCAGGCCGGCCTTCATCGGGAAGGCGGTGTCCGGAAGGTTTAGCGTGGCTTTATAGTCGGTCATTTCAGGCTCTTGATTAGCTGTTAACCATGCCAATGGGCACGGGCGGCGGCGACGTCCGCATTGATCGCCGTCTTGAGCGCCTCCAACGAGGAAAAACGCTGCTCATCACGCAGTTTGTGGTGGAAAGCCACCGTAAGACGCCGGCCATAAAGGTCGCCGGCAAAATCCAGAAGATGCACCTCAAGGTGGGCGCTGCCGTCACCGGCGACGGTCGGACGCACGCCAATGTTGGCGACGCCCGGCCAGGTCTTGCCATCGATTTGCGTGCTGACCAGATAGACTCCGCTCAGTGGCACGCGACGACGCTTGAGTTGCACGTTGGCGGTGGGCGTACCCAGTTGACGCGCCAGCTTCTGGCCATGCAGAACCCGTCCGGTGATCTGGAACGGGCGACCGAGCAAACGCTCGGCAAGGGCGAAGTCCGAACTCGCCAGGGCTTTACGCACCTGAGTACTGCTGACCCGGACGCCATCGATTTCAACGGTCTGCGCCGCTTCTACGCTGAATCCATGGGCGTTGCCGGCCTGTTGCAGGAAGTTGAAGTCCCCAACCCGGTCGCAGCCGAAACGGAAGTCATCGCCCACTTCAAGATGCTGGATACCCAGGCCGTCGATCAACACAGTCGCGACGAATTCCGCTGCACTGAGCTTGCTCAGCCGCTGATTGAAAGACAGACACAGCACCCGGTCAACACCCTGCTCCGCGAACAGTTCCAGCTTGTCGCGCAGACGCGCCAGACGTGCCGGCGCGGTTTCAGGCGCGAAGAACTCACGCGGCTGAGGCTCGAAAATCACCACGCAGCTGGGTACGCCCAACTCGACCGCACGCTCGCGAAGACGCGCCAGAATAGCTTGGTGGCCGCGATGTACACCGTCGAAATTGCCAATCGTGGCGACGCAACCCCGATGATGGGGGCGCAGATTGTGGAGGCCTCTGACCAGCTGCATAACGCACTTCTTGCTCATAAAGTGGCCGATTATAACCACACACGGCCCTGGACGACAGGCAACACGCCAGGGCCCGATAACAGCTGTCGGTACGCAATGCGCCAAACCGACAGCCAACCTTTGAAAATCTGCCTACAGGATGGCCTTGCGAGCGAAATCCCGAAGACGAAAGCCCATCAACAAAAGCATGGCGAAATAGGTAACCACACCCGCGACGACAAGAACACCCAAGCGCATGAAACGTTCGAACATAACCCCCTGATCCCAGGCCGGCATCCAGTGCATAAGCCCCAGCAGGACGGCTGACATGGCCGTGACCGCAACGATCAGCTTGAGCAGAAACTTTGCCCATCCCGGTTGCGGCTGAAACAGATCCTGACGGCGCAGTTGCCAGAACAACAGCCCGGCATTGATGCACGCACCAACACTGATCGCCAGCGCCAGACCGGCATGTTGCAGCGGCACGATGAACGCCAGGTTAAGCAGCTGCGTCACGATCAGGGTGAAAATGGCGATTTTCACCGGCGTGCGAATGTTCTGCTGCGCATAGAACCCCGGCGCCAGCACCTTGATAAGGATGATGCCGAGCAGACCCACCGAGTAGGCGATCAGCGCCCGCTGGGTCATTGCGGCATCCAGCGCGTCGAACTTGCCGTACTGAAACAGGGAAACAGTCAAAGGCTCGGCCAGCAGCCCAAGGGCCAGGGTGCACGGGAGCACCAGCACGAAACACAGACGCAGCCCCCAGTCGAGAATGCGCGAGTACTCGTGGCGATCCTTCTGGGCATAGGTCTTTGAAAGGATCGGCAACAGAATCGTGCCCAGCGCCACACCCAGAACACCCGAAGGCAGCTCCATCAGGCGGTCGGCATAGTACATCCACGACACTGAACCTGCGACCAGGAACGAGGCGAAAATCGTGTTGATGATCAGGGAAATCTGACTGACGGACACGCCAAGAATCGCCGGCAGCATCTGGCGCATCACCCGCCAGACGCCCGAGTCACGGAGATTCAGGCGCGGCAGCACCAGCATGCCGATCTTCTTCAGGTGCGGCAGCTGATAGAGCAGCTGCAGCAGACCACCGGCCAGCACAGCCCAGCCCAGCGCCATCACCGGCGGATCGAAGTATGGCGTCAGGAACAGGGCGAAAACGATCATGCTGACGTTCAGCAGCGTCGGCACGAAGGCTGGCACTGAAAAGCGGTTCCAGGTGTTGAGAATGGCCCCGGCCAGCGATGACAGAGAAATCAGCAATATATAAGGAAAGGTCACGCGCAACAGGTCCGACGTCAGCGCAAACTTTTCAGGAGAATCGACAAAGCCCGGTGCCGTTGCCCAGATCACCCAGGGCGCGAACACCACGCCCAGCAAGGTGACCAGCGCCAGCGCCAGCGTCAGCAGCCCGGTGACATAGGCAACGAACGTCCGGGTCGCCTCCTCGCCTTGCTGGCTTTTGTATTCGGCCAGAATCGGCACGAATGCCTGGGAAAATGCACCCTCGGCAAAGATCCGGCGCAACAGGTTCGGCAGTTTGAAGGCAATAAAGAAGGCATCCGTAGCCATACCGGCTCCGAATGCGCGCGCGATGATCGTGTCCCGAATGAAACCCAGAACCCGGGAAAGCATCGTGATAGAGCTGACGGCCGCCAGCGACTTAAGTAGGTTCATGTGAAGAGTCGTGTGCCTCGGCCAAAGGATCAGCGATCAAGCGATCCATTTATGCGATACTCCGCGCCGCGAACAGCCCGAAGCAAAGCCCGCGAGTTTACAGGTCACACGCCGGAAATGAATCACCCGGAAAAATGTTGCGACCACTCAGCGGAAGGGCCCAACTGCCCTTGACAACACTGCAACTCATCGGCATGATTCGCGGCCTATTTTGTTCGCTATTTCACAAAGTCTTTCGAGGAGCTCGACGGTGGCCAACACACCTTCCGCCAAAAAACGTGCAAAACAGGCTGAGAAGCGTCGCAGCCACAACGCCAGCCTGCGTTCCATGGTTCGTACCTACATCAAGAATGTAGTTAAAGCCATCGACGCAAAAGACGCTGAGAAAGCGCAAGCTGCTTATGTTCTGGCAGTGCCTGTTATCGACCGTATGGCCGACAAAGGCATCATCCACAAGAACAAAGCTGCTCGCCATAAAGGCCGCCTGAATGGCCACATCAAAGCTCTGGCACAAGCTGCTGCAGCTTAAGCGATCTGCTTGTTGAAAAACCGACCCAAGGGTCGGTTTTTTATTGCCCGGGATTTGCTGCCTGCCCCGCTCCTACAAGCTCGGCCCCACAGATCAGGGCGTTTGCGGCCACGGCAGAATCGGAATCGCCGTCACGGCGTTTTGCGGGCTGCCTTCGATGACCCTGTCGCTGTAGACCAGATACACCAGGGTGTTGCGCTTCTCATCCAGAAAACGCACGACCTGCATGGTCTTGAACACCAGCGAGGTGCGCTCCTTGAAGACTTCTTCACCATCCTTCAGCGGCGGCTGAAAGCGGATCGGCCCGACCTGCCGGCATGCGATTGATGCCTCAGCACGGTCTTCGGCCAATCCCAGGCCACCCTTGACCCCGCCGGTTTTGGCGCGTGACAGATAGCAGGTCACGCCCTCGACCTTGGGGTCGTCGAACGCCTCGACGACGATCCGGTCATTCGGGCCGACCAGCTTGAACACGGTCGACACCTGACCTATCTCCTCGGCAGCCGCAACCGCCGGCAATGCCAGCAGCGCGACCAGAACACTCTTCATCAGACGCATCGGACTTTTCCTTGCAGGACGCACATCAGACCAGCACCAGGTTATCCCGGTGGATCAGTTCAGGTTCAGCCATGTAGCCCAGCTCACGCACAATGGCTTCCGAGGATTGACCAATGATCTTCTGGGCCTCGACAGCACTGTAATTGCTAAGACCACGGGCGATTTCACGTCCGTCCGGCGCGACGCACACCACCATCTCGCCACGCCGAAAACTGCCCTGAACCAATTTCACGCCAACCGGCAGCAAGCTCTTGTGATCCTTGGCCAGCGCCGCTACGGCACCATCATCCAGCACCAGGGTTCCGCGGGTTTGCAGATGTCCAGCGAGCCACTGCTTGCGGGCGGCGAGCATGCCGCGCTCGGGAGACAACAGCGTACCCAGGCGCTCGCCGCCCTTGAGACGCGCCAGTACGCGCTCGATACGCCCACCGACAATGAGGGTGTGCGCACCAGAGCGCGCCGCCAGACGCGCCGCACGCAGCTTGGTCTGCATGCCGCCGCGCCCCAGCGCGCCACCCGTGCCGCCAGCCACTGCATCCAGCGCGGGATCGTCGGCGCGCGCTTCGTAGATCAGCTGCGCCTCGGGATTGTTGCGCGGGTCGGCATCGAACATGCCGTCGCGGTCAGTGAGAATGACCAGCAGATCTGCCTCGACCAGATTGGCGACCAGCGCAGCCAGCGTATCGTTATCGCCGAAACGGATCTCGTCGGTGACCACCGTGTCGTTTTCGTTGATAACCGGGACAACGCCCAGCTCAACCAACGCCCGCAACGTGCTACGGGCGTTGAGGTAGCGCTTGCGGTCGGATAGGTCGTCATGGGTCAGCAGAATCTGCGCGGTATGCCGACCGTATTCGGCAAAGCTCGATTCCCAGGCCTGAACCAGGCCCATCTGACCGATCGCAGCGGCGGCCTGCAGCTCGTGCATTGCACTGGGTCGCGTGGTCCAGCCCAGACGACTCATGCCGGCAGCAACCGCGCCGGAAGACACCAGGACCATTTCGACGCCCGCTTCGCGCAACGCCACCATCTGCTCGACCCACACACCCATGGCCGTGCGATCCAGCCCCTTGCCGTCAGCTGTCAGCAAGGCACTGCCAATCTTCACGACCCAGCGCTGGGCACCCGTCACTTTGCTGCGCATCATCTTCCAACCTTAGCCAGAGAGTTTTCAAATTCGGGATACAAAAACGCCGCTATCACTTGGTAGCGGCGTTCAAGTTTACTGCAAGCGATCAGTCGCGGACGTAAATGATTTCCGGACCATCTTCATCGTCCACATCTTCTTCGTCCCAGTCATCGTCGCCGATGTCATGCACGCTCTTCACGCCGCTACGGCGCAGGGCACGCTGGTCATCCAGCGCCTGCAGCTGGGCACGAGCTTCGTCTTCGATGCGCTGATCCAGCTCGGCCAGCTCTTCAGCGTAACCAGGCTCTTCGGCGATGCGCAGACTGCGCTCTTCCAGATAGCGCATGATGTCGCGGGAAAGCTGTTCGGTACCCTGCTTGGCAATCGCCGAAATGACGTAGACCGGACCGGTCCACTCCAGACGCTCGATGATTTCCTGCTTGCGGGCTTCCTGCTCTTCTTCGGGCAACTGATCGCACTTGTTCAGGACCAGCCAGCGGTCACGCTCAGCCAGCGACGGGCTGAACTTGATCAGCTCGTTGACGATAACCTCGGCCGAATCCGCGGCACTGGTTTCATCCAGCGGCGCCATGTCCACGAGGTGCAGCAGCAGACGGGTGCGTGCCAGGTGCTTGAGGAAACGGATACCCAGGCCGGCGCCGTCGGAGGCACCTTCGATCAGACCCGGGATGTCCGCGACGACGAAGCTCTTCCAGCGGTCGACGCTGACCACGCCCAGGTTCGGCACCAGCGTGGTGAACGGGTAGTCCGCAACCTTGGGCTTGGCTGCGGAAACCGAGCGGATGAAGGTGCTTTTGCCAGCATTCGGCAGACCCAGCAGACCGACGTCCGCCAGCACTTTCAGCTCCAGCTTGAGATCACGCTGATCACCCGGCTTGCCCGGCGTCGTCTGACGTGGCGCGCGGTTGGTACTGGATTTGAAACGAGTGTTACCCAGACCGTGCCAGCCGCCCTGAGCAACCATCAGGCGCTGACCGGCCTTGGTCAGGTCGCCGATGATTTCCTGGGTCGTCGCATCGATGATGGTGGTGCCGACCGGCACACGAAGCACCAGATCCTCACCCTTGCGCCCAGTGCAGTCAGTGCTGCCGCCATTGGAGCCACGCTCGGCGTCGAAGTGACGGGTATAACGGTAGTCGACCAGAGTGTTGAGGTTTTCGTCGGCGATCATATAGACCGAGCCGCCGTCGCCACCATCACCACCATTCGGACCACCGTTTTCGATGAATTTTTCGCGACGGAAGCTCATGCAACCGTTGCCGCCGTCACCGGCTTTTACTCGAATGGATACTTCATCTACAAATTTCATAACGCACGCCTCCCGCCACAGGGACGAGCAGAACCACATAAATACATAAGACTCTTGCAAAGATGAGCGTTGCGATCCCGATCAGAAACCAGTGACCACAAGGGTCAACATCACAACAGCCCGCACAAACAGCTTTGCAAGAGACTCACCAACATCTACAAACAAAAAAGCCCCGTCGCAAGACAGGGCTTTTCAAGCTACTGCGTGATTACGCTGCGGAGACTTCAGTCTTCGGAACGATGCTCACGTAGCGACGACCGAAGGCGCCTTTAACCTGAAACTTGATCACGCCTTCCACTTTCGCGAACAGGGTGTGATCTTTACCCATACCAACGCCATAGCCAGCGTGGAATTGAGTGCCGCGCTGACGCACGATGATGTTGCCAGGAACGATAGCCTGGCCGCCATACATCTTAACGCCAAGGCGTTTGGCTTCTGAGTCGCGACCGTTACGGGTACTACCACCAGCTTTTTTGTGTGCCATGAGTCAATTCTCCAAATGAGGATTAGGCTGAATTAAGCCTGAATACCTGTGATTTTGATCTCGGTGTACCACTGGCGGTGGCCCATACGCTTCATGTGGTGCTTACGACGACGGAACTTGATGATGCGAACCTTATCGTGACGACCTTGCGAAACCACTTCAGCCACAACGGTAGCGCCAGCAACAACTGGAGCACCGATATTGACGTCGTCGCCATTGCCAACCAGCAGGACGCGGTCAAAAGTGACGGATTCGCCAGTAGCGATTTCCAGTTTTTCGATTTTCAGGTATTCACCTGGGGCGACTTTGTACTGCTTGCCACCGGTAACAATTACTGCGTACATGGTATTTCTCCGAAAATCCTGCTCACCCAGCTCTTTATAAGAAGAGTATCGGCTGGCATGGCTGCACAGGGCTGGAACGGCCTGGTGTGCAATTGCGTAAGGCAGGTGCTGCCCAGGAAAGTTAGGGTGCGCGATTGTACGCAAGGACTACACGGCTTGCAAGTGGCCGCTCGTCACGCCTTGACACGCTCTACCCCGCGACCTAGCATGCGGCGCAACCTATCCGGAGCACGTGTCGCTGATGCAACCCCAAGCCTTCTACCGCGCGGTGGCGGACGACTTTAGTGCCGTTGACCTTATCATCAAGAAGCAGCTGACGTCGCGTGTGCCGCTGGTCTCGAAGATCGGCGATTACATCACGTCTGCCGGCGGCAAACGCCTGCGCCCTCTGCTGGTGCTGCTGTGCGGCAAAGCCCTTGGCCGTGAAGGCGATGACCTGCGATTGCTGGCCGCCACCATCGAATTCCTGCACACCGCCACCCTGCTGCACGACGACGTGGTCGACATGTCCGGCATGCGCCGTGGCCGCTCCACCGCCAACGCCCTGTGGGGCAACGCGCCCAGCGTGCTGGTCGGCGATTTCCTTTATTCCCGCTCGTTCGAGATGATGGTCGAACTGGGCTCGATGTCGGTCATGCAGATTCTGTCCAAGGCGACTCGTATCATCGCCGAAGGCGAGGTATTGCAGTTGTCCAAGGTGCGCGACGCCAGCACCACCGAAGAAACCTACATGGAAGTCATTCGCGGCAAGACCGCCATGCTGTTCGAGGCCTCGACCCATAGCGCCGCGGCATTGTGCGGCGCCACCGAAGAGCAGAGCGAAGCACTGCGCACTTTCGGTGATCACCTGGGCGTTGCATTCCAGCTGGTCGATGACTTGCTCGATTATCGCGGCGATGCCGAAACCCTGGGCAAGAACGTCGGTGACGACCTCGCCGAGGGCAAGCCTACGCTGCCGCTGATCTACACCATGCGCGAAGGTACGCCCGAGCAGGCCGCACTGGTTCGCCAGGCAATCCAGAAAGGCGGCCTGGAAGATCTCGAAAGCATCCGCAACGCTGTCGAAAGCGCCGGCGCGCTGGACTACACCGCCAGGCTGGCACGCGACTTCGCCGCCCGCGCCATTGCCTGTCTGGAAGCCCTGCCGCCGAGCGAATACCGCGATGCGCTGGTGGAGCTGAGTGAGTTTGCGGTTGCGCGTACGCACTGACCGCATCGTCGCTTCGAAGAACCCGTCCTTGTGACGGGTTTTTTATTGCCGCTGTGCTGTGGCAGCGCACGGGCGGCGATCCGTCTTGCCCGCAACCAATTGGGAAGCGCCACCAAGATATGCGACTGCTACGGAGCTGGTCGCGGGCAAGCGCGCTCCTACAGATCGCGATTGGCACACATGGCTTGGATCAACCGCTCAGCGCAAAATGCGAATTAATCTCAAATAGGCGCTTGCTATTATCTTAATAGGAATTATTCTCATCGAACCGCAACAGGAGATGAGACATGACTTATTTGATCGATGCATGGCTGGACCGCCCACATCCCTACCTGCGAATCCTTCACCGGGAAACCGGCGAGGTATGCGCTGTGCTGGAAGAGGAGGCATTGGAGGAGTTGCGGGATCAAGGCGATCTGGATGTTTACAGCCTGAACTCCAGCGAGCCTTCGGTGCTCAAGGAGCTAGTGCGCAACCTGTTTCTATTCTGTTATGCCCGGGCGTTGCGCCCGTTGGGCGAGTTGCACTGAGCATGAAGCCCGGCACAACCCGCTGCTGAGCGAATCGGCACGATTCGCTCAGCAGAACGTACGACCACTTGCACCGCTTACAGAACGGCCAGCAGTTCCACGTCGAACACCAGCACGCTGTGCGGCGGGATGCTGCCAACGCCTTGAGCGCCATAGGCCAGCTCGCTTGGAACGTACAAGCGCCATTTGCTGCCGGTGTTCATCAGCTGCAATGCTTCGGTCCAGCCAGCGATCACACCGGCTACCGGGAATTCGGCCGGCTCGCCACGATCGTAGGAGCTGTCGAACACAGTGCCGTCGATCAGCATGCCGTGGTAGTGAGTACGGACCTGATCTTCACGAGTCGGCTTGGCGCCGTCACCTGTGGTCAGCACTTCGAACTGCAGACCGGACGCCAGAGTGGTCACGCCTTCGCGCTTACCATTCTCGGCCAGGTATGCAATACCGGCACCGGCCGCCTGCTCTGCCTTGGCAGCGGCTTCGGCCTGCATGACTTCACGGATGGCCTTGAAGGCGGCGGACATTTCTTCCTGGCCTACGCGGCTTGGCTGGCTGGTGAACGCATCGGTCAGGCCCGCCACGATGGCGTTCAGGTCGACGCCCGGTGGCGGGTTGTCGCGCAGTTGATCGCCCAGCTGACGGCCGATGCCGTAGCTGACGCGGGTTTCGTCGGTGGACAGATTGACTTCGGACATGACGCTGCTCCGCAGAGGGGCGCGGATCTGTAGCAATGCGCCCCGAACAAAAGGGCAGGCAGACTAGCACAATTGGCATTCGAGCCCCACCGCCCGCCTTGCCCAGTTCACGCGCAAAGCGGACGACAGGCCCGGCGGATCTAGTGTTTGGTCACTTTGTCCAGATAACCCATTGCGCAGGCGGACACGACGAACGTCATGTGAATGATCACATACCACTTCAGGTGTTCGGTTTCGATATTGGCGGCATCCATGAACACCCGCAGCAGATGGATCGAGGAAATCGCAACGATCGAGGCGGCCACCTTCATCTTCAACGACGAAGAGTCCATCGTGCCCAGCCAGTTGAGTTTTTCCTTGCTTTCGTCGATGTCGAGCTGAGAGACGAAGTTCTCGTAGCCGGAGATCATCACCATCACCAGCAGGCCGCCCACCAGCGCCATGTCGATCAGCGACAACAGCACCAGAATCAGGTCGGCTTCGGCCAGGGCAAAAACGTTGGGGATGACGTGGAAGATCTCCTGGAAGAACTTCAGGCAGAGCGCCAGCAACCCAAGGGAAAGGCCAAAGTAGATCGGCGCCAGCAGCCACCGCGATGCGTACATGGCATTTTCAAAAAAACGTTCCATTGAGACTCGCCAGAAATTGAACAATGACGGGCGAGTATATCAGTGAGAACAGACGGCTCTAACCCTGCGACAAAATACCGCATGCGATCAAAGCGCAGCGTCAGAAAGGCGAAGAACGCTGGAAGCCGGAGAGGTCTTGATTGATCCGGCGCAGCTCGCTTTGCAGGTGCAGGCTCCAGATCGGCATGTCGTCGGAAAGCTCGTAACCGTGCAGCGCCAGACTTTCAGCGATGGCTGTCAGCACGGACTCGGCGGCAGGCAGACCACTGAAGGGCCCTTGCGACTTGATCGCCGACGGCTGCTCGCCGGACATACCGGCAGCGAACAACAACATCCACAGGCCGCTTTCGCCACACAATGGCTTGACGGCGCATTCGATGCGGGTCATCAGTCCCAGGCATTGACGGGTAAGACAGAGGCTACGCGACATAGCGAGCTCCTCGTGAGCGATGTTCTTCCCCCCCCGTTTCAGCAGGAGGGTGCGCCAGGATCTGGCCACTTTGTTAACCAATCAGGATAGAAGAAAAGCCGCGTGCCAATGCGACGCCAGATGAACGGATGCCGGACAACGCGCTGATCGTCCGGCATTGTGCCCTGAAAATCCGCTCAGACCTTGAGTTCGGGTTGCAGCTGGGCAGGCTCTTTTTCCAACTCCTCCTTGAGGTCGTCATCGCTGAGCATCTGGGCAATGTCACGCAGCCGCTCTACCACACGCGCATTGACGCTGCCTTCCGGGAACTCGCCATTTTCGTCCGGCTCGCCCGCCGGCTCGCCGACCAGCAGGCTCAACGCTTCGTCTGCCTGGCTGACCGCGTAGACATGGAACTGACCATTGCGCACGGCCTGCAACACCCGCTCGTCCAACATCAATGTAGCGACGTTGGCCTTAGGAATGATCGCGCCTTGCTCACCTGTCAGCCCGCGCGCTTCGCAAAGACGGAAGAAACCTTCGATCTTCTCGTTGACCCCGCCTACCGCCTGCACTTCACCGAACTGGTTGATGGAACCGGTGATCGCGAAGCACTGCTTGAGCGGTGTTCGCGACAACGCAGAGATCAGCGTGCAGACTTCGCCCAGCGAGGCGCTGTCACCGTCGACATAGCCGTAGGATTGTTCCAGTGCGATGCTCGCGGAGATGGCCAGCGGGAATTCCTGAGCGTAACGGCTGCCCAGATAGCCGGTCAGGATCATGACGCCCTTGGAGTGGATAGGCTGGCCAAGATTGACCTCGCGCTCGATGTCGACGATGCCGCTGCCGCCCGGGTAAACGGTTGCGGAAATACGTGCGGGCACCCCGAAGGCCGAGTCGCCGACTTCCAGCACCGTAAGACCGTTGCACTTGCCGACAGCAGCGCCATCGGTATCGATCAGGATGATGCCGGCCAGCATGTCGTCGAGAATGCGCGCCGACACGCGGCCGGTACGTGTGGCCTTGGCCTTGAGCGCCCGCTCGATATGCCCGGCATCGGTTTGCTCGTCGCTGGCCAGCTGACGGATGAAGTCCGCTTCGCTCACAAGCTGGAACAGATCGCCGATGCGCGCTGACAAGCGCCCCTGGTGCTCGGCCAGACGAGCGCTGTACGTCGCCAGACGCGCTACGGCATCCGCGGTCAGCGGCGCCATGCCTTCTTCGGAGGTACGCGTTTTCAGCAACTGGGCAAACTGCTCCAGGGTCTCGTCGACCATGGGGATTTCTTCATCGAAGTCCACCAGCACCCGAAACATTTCCTGAAAGTCGGGATCCAGGTCCTGCAACGTGTAATACAACGACCGGGAACCGATGATCACGATCTTCACATTCCAGGCAATGACCTGCGGGGTCAGAGTCACGGTCGCGAGACGTCCCAGTTCGCCCAGCGGCGACTCCATTTTCAGCTTGCGCGATTGCAGGGTGCGTTTGAGGGCATCCCAGACAAAGGGCTCCGTGAGCATCTTCTCTGCTTCCAGAATCAGGAAGCCGCCGTTGGCCCGATGCAGCGCCCCGGGGCGCAGTTGTCGATAACTGGTGGAAAGCGCGCCCTGGTCGGTGCTGTACTCGATGCGACCGAACAGGTTGTCGTAGGTCGGGTGAGACTCGAACACCACGGGCGCCCCGCCGTCGCGGGTATGACCGACTACCAGGCTGGGGCTGTACTGCTCTTCCAGCAGTTTACGGGCCTGAGCGTCGGTCTTGCTGTCATCGACCAGCTGTTCGACAACCGTCTTGAGCAGGTACACCTGCATCGCTTGCAGATAGGCGCAGACTGCGGCGTTCTCGGCGTACTTTTCCGACAGCGGCGCAAGCAGCGGTTGCAGCGTGAGAATGATGGTTTCTTCGTTGAGCTGGCGAAGCTGGTTGCTGGACTCGCGCTTCCACTGCGGCAGGCTTGCCAGCTCTTCGTTCAGGCGCTCTTCGAGGCCGGAGATGTCTTCGTGAAAACGCTCGCGATCGGCTTCCGGCAGTTGCGAAAACTCGGCTTCGTCCAGAGCCTTGCCGTCGGCCATGGGCGTAAAGGCAATGTTGGAACTGTCGCGGTATAGCGCGATGTCCTTTTCCAGCGCCAGGCGCTCGATGACGTCCAGAGCGCGGTCATAACGCTGATTGAAGGCACGATCGATGGCGCTCTTCTTCTGCTGGTACGACGGGTGCTCGAAAACCGCGGGAAACGTCGCCAGCAGGTTATCGATCAGGCCGCCGATATCGGCCATGAATTCATGTGCGCTTCCCGGTGGCAATTCCAGCGCCCTGGGCTCGCGCGGCTCGTCGAAATTATTGACGTAGACCCAGTCGGACGGGGTCTGCATGCGCTTGGCCTCGGCCTTGAGGTAACGCTTGACGAAAGAAAAGCGGCCGGTGCCGGGCTCGCCCATCACAAATACGTTGTAGCCGGGCCGGGGCATGGCGACCCCGAATTGCAGCGCTTCTACGGCTCGCTCCTGACCGAGTACACCGCGAAACGGCTCCAGATCGTTGGTCGTCGAGAAGCTGAACTGTTCAGGGGAAAAGGGGCGTGTCAGCGCGTGTGGCGCTAGACGAAGGCTGGCTGCGACGGAATCGGGCATCAGTGTTCCTTACATCAGGCGGGGCAGATGTCGGCATTCTGGCGCTCGCCGGACAAGACTTGCAAGGCAGGAAAGACCTTAATGGTTTCTGCAAGCGCAAACACGGGCTTGACGCGCATGCCTGACTATTTTCGGGCAACAATTTGCAATCCATCACGGAACCCTTGGAACCTGCCTAAACTCCAACGTGCGCAGATGATTGTTAGATGGCCATCTGACTTGATGAGCCGCTTCGGCCCGAGTCATCGGTGAACCAAGTTCTGTTGTTCAGGCTGCAGAGCCAGGCACAGCCAGTTTCGAGCCGGATCGCGTCAAGAACCCCGACCCTTGGTTGAATAAAATAGAGAATAAGCTATGAAACGGATTCTTCTTGGTACGCTCTTTACCGCAGTTTCCATCAACGCAATGGCTCAGGCACCGGGCGGTCCGGACTGCGGCTGGGGCAACATGCTGTTCGAAGGCCAGCGCGGCACGCCTGCTCACTTCCTGGCTTCCACCACCAACGGCACTTCCGGTAACGCCACCTTCGGCATGACCTCCGGCACCAACGGCTGCTCCACCAACGGCGCACTGACCTACGGCGGCAAATCCTGGCTTGCCATGAACGGCATGATGGATGAGCTTTCCAAGGACATGGCAATGGGTAAAGGCGAAGCACTGACCACCTACGCGGTCGTGCTGGGCGTTGCACCTGAAGACCGTGCGCATTTCGCCGCTGTGACCCATGAACACTTCTCGCAGATCTTCAGCAAGGCCGACGCCACCGCCGAAGACGTACACAACAACACCGTCGCCGTTCTGAAAAAAGACCCAACCCTGGCCAAATACGCTACCCAGGCTTAAAGTCGCTTACCGCTCTCCTGTTCGGAGAGCGGTTCCCTCTCTTCTGATCTAGTTGCCCTCTATGCTCAAACGTCTTGCGTATCTGGCGCTCTTTGTCTGTGCCCCTCTGTCAGCCATGCCTCAACTGGCAGCCGACCGTTTGCAGCAAATGGCCAACGAGCCCTTCTGGCTCTCGCTCGGCCATTACGAGGCCGGCAAGCTGGGCGGCTGGCGCAGTTATGTAGACGACCCCAGATTCTTTCTTGCAGCCGATGGCGCTCACGACCCGCAAGCGGAGCTGAGTGCGACGCTGAAGGCCATTTACGCTCCCGTTACCGACGAGCAGGCACACGCTCAATGCGTCTACCCGGCGCGTACCCGCTGGCTGCGCGATCAGCTTCAGCTGACCGATCTGCCAGTGCTCGACTGCAAGGACTACAAAGCCTGGTTCAAGGACGTGGCTCCGGACAGCACAGTGCTGATTTTCCCAGCGGCCTACCTCAACAGCCCGTCCTCGATGTTCGGCCACACCTTGCTGCGCATCGACCCGGCCAGCGCGAAAACCAACGACACGACCCTGCTCAGTTACGCGATCAATTTCGGTGCGTACATCGAAGGCATGGACAACAGCCTGCTTTACGCCTGGAAAGGCCTGATGGGTGGCTACCCGGGTCTGTTCGCTCTGGTGCCCTACCAGGAAAAGCTTTCGGAATACCGCAGCCTGGAAAACCGCGACCTCTGGGAATACCGGCTGAACCTCACGCCCGAAGAAACCGGGCGGATGGTCGAGCACGTCTGGGAATTGAAACAGGTGCGCTTCAGCTATTTCTTTTTCGATGAAAACTGCTCGTATCGCCTGCTCGAACTGCTGCAGGTTGCGCGACCCAGCCTGAAGCTGACCGAGCAATTCGGCCTCACTGCTATCCCGACCGACACGGTCAAAGCCATCAAGGCCGCAGGACTGGTGGAAAAGACCGTCTACCGTCCTTCACGTGAACGTGAGCTGCTGAGCCGCGCCGAACCGCTGAGCAGCGATGAGCAACAATGGGTATTGAAGGTCAGCGCCGATCAGAAGCAATTGCAGACGCCTGATTACCTGGCCCTGCCGAAGCCGCGCCAGGCGCTGATCCAGGACGCTGCCTATCGTCTGGAGCGCTACCGCGCCAATGGACTGGAGCGAGACGCCAACCGTTCCCAACGCAGCTTTGAACTGCTCCAGGCCATCAACCGCAACCCGCCGCCGGAACTGGACATTCCCCGCCCCGGCCTGCCGGAAGACGGGCATGAGTCGCGCACCTGGCAGCTGGGCCTGGGCAGTCGCGATGACCGGGCCTTCGCCGAGTACGGTCTGCGCATGGCGTACCACGATCTGAACGACAACGCGTATGGTTTCCCGCTGGGCGCGCAGATCGAAATCCTGCAGCTCAAACTGCGTCAGTACGAAGGCAACGACTGGCAGGTTCAACGCCTGGATCTGGCGACGATTCGTTCGATGACACCTCGCAACGCACTGCTCCAGCCGTGGTCCTGGCAAGTGACCGGCGGCCTGGAAAGAGTGCCCGGCAAGCATGGTGATGAAAATCTGGTCAGCCATGTCAACGGTGGCGCGGGCGGTACCTGGCAGTTAGGCGAGGAAGTGCTGGGCTTTGCTCTGGGCACGGTGCGCGTCGAGCGCAACAATGACTTCGCCGAGTTCATCTCGCCGGCAGCCGGTTTCAACACTGGCGTGCTGTGGCGCAACCCGCTGGGCAATCTGAGCCTGGAGGCCCGTGGCGATTACTTCACCAATGGCGAAGTGCGGCGCAGTCTCAGCCTTAACCAGCAATGGGAACTGTCCCGCAACCTCGGCCTGCGCCTGAGCGCCCGACGCGATTTCACCCACCTGAGCGAGCCGCAGAATGAAGTGATGCTTGAGGTGAAGTGGTATCACTATTGAAGCCAGATACATCCGGTGGGAGGGAGCTTGCTCGCGACGGGGTCGGTGTAGCCCGCATCATTTGCTCTGCCGGAATCGTGCTGTAGCGAGCAAGCTCCCTCTCACAGAGTCCATCTGAAACCTGTAATTTTTTACAAATAACTCACAGATTGCCTTCTAGACTTCACTCATACACGAGGAAGTCGCCATGAAGTCGCACTGGGTGTTGTTGTCGCTGGCCATCGCGCTGGCAGGTTGTCAGTCCACTCGTGATCAACTGTTGGCCGAAGGCTACCCGCCGGCCTTCGCAGATGGCTATCAGGATGGTTGCGGCAGCGGCAGGCAAGCCGCGGGTTCGATTGGCGGAGAGTTCAAGAAGGACGCGCCGCGCTTTCTAAAAGACAAACTCTACTCCCAAGGCTGGGGCGACGGCTTTCGGCAATGCCAGGCGATGCAGGAAAGCCGCGACAAGACGCCCGTCGGCCAGAGTGACCGAGACCGGGACTGGGAACGGGAGAAGTCTCGAAGCGCCTCGAAGGCCTACAACCCTCGCTAGGAAAACAACGAAACAATCCGCCGCTGACGTGGCCCAACTTCTATTGATGGAGGAAAGGTCATGAGTCGCGCTTTCGTTAACGAAGACAATGCTGCCGCCGACGCCAGCCAACCGGTCGAGCGCCTGATCAGCAACCAGCCCAATTACGTCACCGCCCAAGGGCTGGTGCTCCTGCAAAGACAGGTGCGCAGCCTGCAAACCGAACACAGCGCCCAGACCGCCCTCGGTGACAAAGCGGACAAGCAGCGGCTGGCCGATCTCGAACGGGATCTGCGCTACTACCTTCAACGCCTCAAGACAGCCCAGGTCGTCACACCTGCCGGGTCCGCCGACAAGGTGCAAATCGGCAGCTGGATAACTTTTGCAGACGAAAATGACAAACAGCAACGCGTTCAGCTGGTCGGCGAAGACCAGGCCGATACGGGCCGGGGATTGATCAATTGGGGTTCGCCACTGGGCCGTGCGCTACTGGGCGCCAGGTTGGGCGATGAGGTGCTATGGAAGCGTCCGGCGGGCGATCAGATGATCAAGATCGTATCGATCGAAGTGGATGAGTAGGTAAGCTTCGCCAGCAAGCTGGCCCCCACGCCCTTCGGGCAGAATCACAAGCGGCTTTGCGAACACCCTGAGCTTCTGCCCGGAGGGCGTTAGAGGGCTGCCCCTCAAACATAGAATCTCCCACAAAAGCTGCGGTGGACCGGTAGGAGCCGGCTTGCTGGCGAGGGCTATCGCCAGCAAGCGCGCTCCTGCAACGGGTCGTTACGCCAGCTTCTTGTGACGCACGCGGTGCGGCTGGGCTGCAGCCTCGCCGAGACGTTTCTTGCGATCAGCTTCGTACTCGGTGTAGTTGCCTTCGAAGAAGACCGCTTGCGAATCGTCTTCGTACGCCAGGATGTGGGTCGCCACGCGGTCAAGGAACCACCGATCGTGGGAGATCACAATGGCGGCGCCAGGGAAGTCGAGCAGAGCCTCTTCCAGCGAACGCAGCGTTTCCACGTCAAGGTCGTTGGACGGTTCGTCGAGCAGCAGCACGTTGCCGCCCTCTTTCAACGTCAACGCCAGATGCAGACGACCGCGCTCACCACCCGACAGGTCCTTGACGAACTTCTGCTGGTCACCGCCCTTGAAGTTGAAGCGACCGACATAGGTACGCGACGGGATTTCATAGTTGCCGATGCGGATCACGTCCGAGCCGTCGGAAACGGCCTGGAATACCGACTTGCTGCCATCCAGATCGTCACGACTCTGGTCGACGCAGGCCAGCTGCACGGTTTCACCGATCTCGATGCTGCCCGAGTCCGGCTGTTCCTTGCCCATCAGCATGCGGAACAGTGTCGACTTACCGGCACCGTTACCACCAATCACGCCTACGATGGCGCCCTTGGGCATGGAGAACGACAGGTTATCGATCAATACGCGATCGCCGTAGCCTTTGGTGACATTCTTGAATTCGATGACCTTGTCACCCAGACGCGGACCGGCCGGGATGTAGATCTCGTTGGTTTCGCTGCGCTTCTGGAATTCCTGCGATTGCATTTCCTCGAAGCGCTGCAGACGAGCCTTGGATTTGGACTGACGTGCCTTGGCGCCCTTGCGGACCCACTCCAGTTCGTCCTTCATGGCCTTCTCGTGAGCGGTCTGCTGCTTGGACTCTTGCGCCAGACGCTCGGATTTGGCTTCCAGCCAGCCCGAGTAGTTGCCTTCGTACGGAATGCCCGCGCCGCGGTCGAGTTCAAGGATCCAGCCGGCGACGTTGTCCAGGAAGTAGCGGTCGTGCGTGATCGCAACCACAGTGCCCGGGAAATCGTGCAGGAAGTGTTCGAGCCAGGCCACCGAGTCGGCGTCCAGGTGGTTGGTCGGTTCGTCGAGCAGCAGCATGTCCGGGGCGGACAGCAGCAGACGGCACAGTGCAACGCGGCGTTTTTCACCACCGGACAGTACGGAAACCCTGGCGTCCCACGCAGGCAGGCGCAACGCATCGGCGGCAACTTCCAGCTGGCGTTCCAGGTTGTGGCCGTCGCTGGCCTGCAGGATCGCTTCGAGCTTGGCCTGCTCGGCAGCCAGCTTGTCGAAGTCGGCGTCAGGGTCGGCGTATTCGGCGTAGACCTGATCCAGACGCGCCTGCGCGTCCTTGATCACGCTGACCGCTTCCTCGACCACTTCACGAACTGTCTTGGTGGGGTCAAGTTGTGGCTCCTGCGGCAGATAACCCACATTCAGCTCGGGCATTGGACGCGCTTCGCCATCGAACTCTTTGTCGACGCCAGCCATGATCTTCAACAGGGTCGACTTACCCGAACCGTTGAGGCCCAGGACGCCGATCTTGGCGCCCGGGAAAAAGGACAGTGAAATATTTTTCAGGATTTCACGCTTCGGCGGCACAACTTTGCTCAGCCGATGCATGGTATAGACGTATTGAGCCATGGAATGAAAACCTAGCGTCTGTGATGAGGACGAATGAGGACGGCGTTCAAGGCGCCGGCCTGGAAAAAAGCTTTTATGTTTCTGCCTGACTTGCCGCCCGAGCAATCCGCGCCTTGAATCAAGACATGCGGGGAAGAGACGTCGGCATGAGCGCAGATGTAAAGCTGGATCGATGTTTGCACACAGTGGATTCACTAATGCGGGAGTCGGACTTGCGTAAAGCTACCCGAATGCAGCCTGCAGGGCAAACGATCCGGCCTGCAAACACTGGCACTCTGCCACAACTCAGGGCATGCTAGTCGCCCCTCAGGCGTCCGGCTTATAGTGCGTAACGAATTCGCTGCTTCAGTCCAGTAGTCAGGATCAACGGTTTGTCCACGATAACGCCCTCACCGCCACCAGGCTTCGCCAGCAATACAGTCATGCCGTTGCGCGGCTCACTGAAAGGCGCGCTAGCCGCACTGGTGTTATTGATGCTGGCGCTGCTGGTCTGGCAACAGATCGATCAGTTCCATCAGACTCAGGAACGACAGCGCCAACGCAGTCTCGATTACAGCACCCAGCTGGCTGACCGGCTGAGTCTGAACATGGCCCTCAACGCCCAGATCGCCGTGAACCTGCTTGAAGAAGCCGCCTCGTCAGGCGTCAGGCTTGAGCAGCCCGGTGCGCTGAAAAGTCTTGGCGAAGCAATTCCTTCGTTGCGCAGCGTGGTCTGGCTGACCTCCAGCGGCGAGGTCATCAACGACAGCGCGCAAGCGGCCCGAGATGGCGCCTTTCTCAAGAGCCTGATGACTCAAGCGCTGGACCGACCTTATTTCTACGCCATTTCCGACGACGGAATGCTGGTTTACCTGATCATGCGCCAGACCGGCAGCGCCAGCGGCGTGTACTGGGTCGCGCGCCTGACGCCGGATGTGCTCAAGGCACTGATCCGCCAGCCCGCCCAGGATTTCCAGCACCTCTGGCGTCTTGAGGAGCGGACCAGCCAGCGAACCCTGCTACACGACACGCACCTCAGAGACGATGCCGAAGCCGGTCACGCCGAAACCGTCATGCTTCAACCGCTCAACAACAGCGACTGGCAGCTGCGCGGTCTGTTTGACGCTCACAAGGCGCGCCAGGAACTGCTCGCTCCGCTGATCGGCAAGGGCCTGATCGGGCTGCTGCTCGCCATCCTTCCGATCGTTGCGCTGCTGAGCCTGCGACGCCGCCAGCGCCAGCTGCTGGAAAGCCGCCGCCGCTATCGGGACATATTCGAAGGCGCGGGAGTCGCGATCTGCGTTCTCGACATGTCAGGTCTGCCCGACCAGCTGGAAGCGCTGCAGATCCGCACCAGCGACGATTTTGACCAACTGCTCAAGCTTCAGTCAGGGCACGTGAAACGCCTGCTGCAGCAATTGCGCATCACCGAAGTGAACCAGGTAGCGCTCGGCCTGCTGAATATCGCATGCACCGAGCAGGCGTGGCGGCAGCTGATCGAGGGTGAATCACGTGCTCGACCGGGCGTCGGCATTCAGATCATCCAGGCGATTCTCGACAAGCAGCCACGGCTTGAACTGGAAATCCGTTCGACCAGAGAACATGGCCAGGACCAACACCTGTGGCTATTGCTTCGCCTGCCCGAAACCCGCGAAGACTTCGATGCCGTGATCCTCAGCATTGGCGACATCACCAGCCGCAAGCAGGTCGAGCTGTCGTTGCTGGAGCGGGAAAGCTTCTGGTCGGATGTGGTGCGCACGGTTCCGGATCATCTGTACGTTCAGGACGTGCTGAGCCAGCGCATGATTTACAGCAACCACCATCTGGGGAAAACGCTGGGCTATAGCAAGACCCAGCTGCACGCGATGGGGGAGTTCTTCTGGGAGATCCTGTTGCACCCGGACGACGCCAAGGTCTATCAGGACATGCGCCTGCGCCAGCGTCATCACGGCCACAACGAACTCTCGGCGTGCGTGCTGCGCTTCCGTGACCGCAACAACAACTGGCGCTGTTTCGATATCCGTGAACAGGCGCTGGCCCGCAATCACGACAATCTGGTCACGCGCATCATCGGCGTTGCCAAGGACATTACCGAACAGGTCGCGGCCAGCCAGTCGCTGCGCGACAGCGAGCAACGTTATCGAATGCTCGCCGAGAGCATCAGCGACGTGATCTTTTCCACGGACAATCGCGTGCAGACAAACTACGTCAGCCCGTCGGTAGAGAGCGTCCTGGGCTACGAAGCGGAGTGGATCATCAAGCACGGCTGGAACTCGGCCGTCGCCAATCCTCAGCAACTGACGGATTTCTACGCCCTGATCTCGCGCATCCGCCAGGTGCTCGACAAACCTCAGGAGCTGGCTGCCCTGCGGGGCGAAATCCCGACCCAACTGTTCGTCTTCGACTGTTTGCGCGCGGACGGCCGCAAGATCCCCGTGGAACTGCGCCTGGTGCTGGTGTGGGACGAGCACGGCACCTTTGAGGGTGTGCTCGGCGTCGGTCGCGACATCAGCCAGCAACGCCGCGCCGAGAAAGACCTGCGCATGGCGGCCACGGTATTCGAGCATTCGACGTCGGCGATCCTGATCACTGACCCGGCTGGCTATATCGTGCAGGTCAACGAAGCTTTCACCCGCGTCAGCGGATATGAAGCGTCGCAAGTGCTAGATCAATTGCCCCTCATGCTGACGGTCAACGGTAGCCAGGAAACGCACCTGCGCCTGATCCTCAAGGATCTGAACGAAACCGGCACCTGGGAAGGCGAAATCAGCCTGAAGCGTCGTAACGGCGAGGAATATCCGGCCTGGGTGGGCATCACCGCCGTGGTCGACGACGAAGGCGACCTGGCCAGCTATGTGTGCTTCTTCAGCGATATCAGCGAACGCAAGGCCAGTGAGCAACGCATCCACCGTCTCGCCTATTACGACGCGCTGACCCACCTGCCCAACCGCACGTTGTTCCAGGACCGCCTGCACTCGGCGCTGCAACACGCCCAACACCAGCAGGTCTGGGTGGTGCTGATGTTTCTGGATCTGGACCGCTTCAAACCGATCAACGATTCGCTGGGACATGCCGCTGGCGACCGGATGCTTCAGGAGATGGCCACGCGCCTGCTGGCCTGCGTCGCCGACGACGATACCGTCGCGCGGATGGGGGGTGACGAGTTCACCCTGCTGCTGCAGCCGGGCGCGACGCGAGAGCTTGCGCTGAATCGCGCGATTCACGTTGCCGACCAGATCCTCACCAGCCTGGTGACGCCGTTCGTGCTCGAAGGCCGGGAATTCTTCGTCACCGCCAGTATCGGTATCGCACTGAGTCCGCAGGACGGCAATGAGCTGAGCCAGCTGATGAAGAACGCCGATACGGCCATGTATCACGCCAAGGAACGCGGCAAGAACAACTTCCAGTTCTATCAGGCGGACATGAACGCGACGGCGCTGGAACGGCTGGAGCTGGAAAGCGATTTGCGCCACGCGTTGGAACAGCAGGAGTTCACGCTGTATTACCAGCCGCAGTTCAGTGGTGATGGCAAGCGGCTGACCGGTGCCGAAGCACTGTTGCGCTGGCGTCATCCACGTCGCGGGCTGGTTCCGCCAAACGACTTCATCCCCGTGCTCGAAGAGCTCGGCCTGGTGGTGGAAGTCGGCGACTGGGTGCTGGCCGAAGCCTGTCGACAGCTCAAGAGCTGGCATCTGGCGCGGGTGCGGGTCCCCAAAGTGTCGGTCAACATTTCGGCGCGGCAGTTTTCCGATGGCCAACTCGGCAAACGTATCGCCCGCATGCTGAGCGAAACGGGCCTGCCACCGGCGTGCCTGGAACTGGAGCTGACCGAAAGCATTCTGATGCGCGAAGTCAACGAAGCACTGCAGATGCTCGATGGCTTGAAGAAGCTGGGTTTGAGCATTGCCGTGGACGATTTCGGCACCGGCTACTCGTCGCTCAACTACCTCAAACAATTCCCGATCGACGTGCTGAAAATCGACCGCACCTTCGTCGACGGCCTGCCGACCGGAGAACAGGATGCACAGATCGCCCGCGCCATCATCGCCATGGCCCATAGCTTGAATCTGGCGGTGATCGCTGAAGGCGTCGAAACCCACGAGCAACTGGAGTTCCTGCGCGAGCACGGCTGCGACGAAGTCCAGGGCTACCTGTTCGGCCGCCCGATGCCCGCCAGCCAGTTCGAAGCGCAGTTCAGCAATGACGCGCTGTTTATGCTGGATTAGAAGTAAACCGCTGCTGTAGGAGCGCGCTTGCCCGCGACACATCAAGCACATCCACACCATGTCTGACGTCTGGAATGGCGCCGTCGCGGGCAAGCGCGCTCCTACATGGCTCTCGCTTTTTCAGGAGATGACACCTGCACCCCATTCATCCGGCACATGACTGCCTTTCATATGCCAGATAAAACCCGATGGGGTAGAATGCCTCCCTTTTCCGCCCTGCCCCCGAGGAACGCCATGTTCAGCCGTGATTTGACTCTCGCGAAGTACGACGCCGATCTGTTTGCCGCCATGGAGCAAGAAGCTCTGCGCCAGGAAGAACACATCGAGCTGATCGCTTCGGAAAACTACACCAGCCCGGCGGTCATGGAAGCTCAGGGTTCTGTGCTGACCAACAAGTACGCCGAGGGTTATCCGGGCAAGCGCTACTACGGTGGCTGCGAGTACGTCGACGTCGTTGAAGAGCTGGCCATCGACCGCGCCAAGGAACTGTTCGGTGCGGATTACGCCAACGTCCAGCCGCACGCCGGTTCCCAGGCCAACGCTGCCGTCTACCTGGCTCTGCTGCAGGGCGGCGACACCATTCTGGGCATGAGCCTGGCTCACGGCGGTCACCTGACCCACGGCGCCAGCGTCAGTTCTTCGGGCAAGCTGTACAACGCCGTTCAGTACGGCATCGACGCCAACGGCATGATCGACTACGACGAAGTCGAGCGCCTGGCGGTCGAGCACAAGCCGAAAATGATCGTTGCCGGTTTCTCCGCCTATTCGCAAATCCTCGACTTCCCGCGTTTCCGCGAAATCGCTGACAAAGTCGGTGCGTATCTGTTCGTCGACATGGCTCACGTGGCTGGTCTGGTTGCTGCCGGCGTTTACCCCAACCCGGTTCCATTCGCAGACGTCGTCACCACTACCACCCACAAGACCCTGCGCGGTCCACGTGGCGGCCTGATCCTGGCTCGCGCCAACGCCGAAATCGAAAAGAAGCTGAACTCGGCCGTATTCCCAGGCGCCCAGGGCGGCCCACTGGAGCACGTGATCGCGGCCAAGGCCGTGTGCTTCAAGGAAGCGCTGCAGCCTGAGTTCAAGGCTTACCAGCAACAAGTCGTGAAGAACGCCAAGGCCATGGCTTCGGTGTTCATCGAGCGCGGTTTCGACGTGGTTTCCGGTGGCACTGAAAACCACCTGTTCCTGCTGTCGCTGATCAAGCAGGACATTTCCGGTAAAGACGCAGACGCAGCCCTGGGCCGCGCCTACATCACCGTGAACAAGAACTCCGTGCCGAACGACCCACGCTCCCCGTTCGTCACCTCCGGCCTGCGCTTCGGCACTCCGGCTGTGACCACTCGCGGCTTCAAGGAAGCAGAGTGCAAGGAACTGGCTGGCTGGATCTGCGACATCCTGGCTGACCTGAACAACGAAGCGGTGATCGACGCCGTTCGCGAGAAAGTCAAAGCCATCTGCGCCAAGCTGCCGGTATACGGCGCTTGATAGCGTAGTCACCGGTTACACCCGGAAGCCCGGCCCTTGCGCCGGGCTTTTCTGTTTGTGGCGGCGAAGGAGCTTTTAGGGTGTAGGAGCGCGCTTGCCCGCGACCTTGGCCATAAGAGCATGCGATGACATCCCAATCAGTCCTTTCCGTCAGCCACCGATGAACCGCCCTACATAAACACCCGGGCCCCAAGCGCGAGGATGCATCCCCCACGCTCCCGCAAGGCCGACCATGATCCCCATCGCCCGACAGACCGACCTTCACGCCTGCCTGATCCCCATCCACGGCGTCAGCCCGATCATTCCGGTCGGCGGCACGGTATCGGTGAACGGCATACCCGTCGCCCGCGTCGGCGACATGACCGGGTGCGGCGCCGTAATCGTCTCTGGCTTCCCGCACATTCTGGTCAATGGTCGGCCCATGGCACACGTCGGCAGCCTGACCAGTCATGGCGGCAGCATCATCAATGGCAGTCATGACTGTGTTGGTGGCGAGGTGAATTTCATGACTTCGAAGCTGGTGGTGGATTTCGGCACGCTTGGCGCCATTCGGGAGGATGGCTCGGTCGATGAGGAACTGATGGCGGATCTGATCAGCGATCCGAAGCTTGAAGAGCGAGCTCGGTTTGCTGGCGCATTGGTGCAGAGTAATGACACGCCCTTCCCTCAGGCCCCGGAATCCGATCTTCCTGAACTGATCGCAGTCGCAGGCAGCCAGCACGACGAAGCGGCGGGCAACAAGATGATGTTCATTGGGCAGGCTGTTCGCCAATTGAAGGAATTCAAACGTGAACATCCGGCCAGGCCGCGAACCTTGATTGTTTTTACCCTTGGCTACAGCGAAGCGATGATTGATGCAGCTCGCTCATCAGCGGACCTTTACCAAGCCGCATTCAGGACCATCAACACTTCGGACGAGTTGATCCAATACATCAATAGCGGCAAGGATCGCCAGAAGCACCCGGTAGCCCGATTCGACCTGTTCAGCCACGGCATTCCTTTGCATGTTTCCTTTGGCTATCAGTTGCCAGAAGAATCCACGATGTCGCTGGGGCTGCACAACTACCAACAGCTCTCTCCTGGCGCTTTCAGCCAGACAGCAAAAATCACTTCCTTTGCTTGCCGCACCGGCATGGGCAACCCACAGGATCTGGAAATTGAAGGAGGGGTCCAGCTGAATCCGCAAACCGCAGCAAGTCTGGCGCAGAAGCTGGCGAATCATTTGAAAGTCCCGGTGCATGCTTTTGTGACGCGGTCGGATTACAAGAATACTTGGGGGTCGTTTATGGATAGGCGGGAAGGCCAAATTTGCGAGATCAGTTCACAGGCACTCCCTGGCAAAGAGCAGTGCGATGAATGGAAAGACTCAATCGAGGAAAGAAAAAACAAGCTAAAAGTGCTTGGCGCTACATATCAGGCCTCTGGCGCGATAAACCCAGTCTTTTCAGGCAGCACGCCTTACGGTCCTCGCATAGGCCTCATAAAATTCACACCCAATGAATAAAACCGTCTTTATTATCCAAATCATGGCAGTGGGTTACATAGCCTCCGCCCTGGAGGTAAACCACTACACTACCGACTGGGGTAACGGAGTAATCATCCAAGCCGACAAATACGTACGGTCCGGCGCATGGGTCTACGACTGCAAAGGTTCTTTTCTTATAAGCCGCATACCTAGGGACATCCTTCTGGAAAACCTTGTCGACAGGAGCAAGATAGAAACTAACCTGACACACCTGCCATCGGAGAAAAAAAAGTTCGCCGAAGAACTTATTAAAGCTTATCTAGCCGCACCCAATTGGCATCAGAACTTGAGATATACCAGGACAAATCTTTATGAAGACAGCCGAATCGCAGACCATGACTTTGAGGCTACAACCCGACAAAAGGAAATTTCCTGGAAATTAATTTTAAGCCAACCAGACAAACTGGAGAAAGACAATCGTTACCTGATAACCGCAACACCTCATGACCCAGCCAGCCATAAAACTTACGAGACGCTATTGAAAGAGGCTCGCGTAAGTTGCCCTAAGCCCCAGTGAGCAAGCAAACCAGCTTCACACCACACTCACCCATTTGGTCGCCCCATGAAGAAAAGATATATCATCGCTGCTCCCCTCCTGCTTTCATCCCTGTTCATCGGCTATTACGAAACACGCTGGATTGAAGACAACCAGATACGCTTTTTCATCAAAAAAAGCCCGACCCTCCAAATCAGTTTTGTTAATGTTTTTGCAAGCGACCATGAAGACAACTGGCACGGACAGCTAGAGAAGAAAGAACGCCAATATGCAATTGATTTCTGCAAATACTATCTGGGCGTAGAAACCGAAATGAAAACGATGAAAGATTTTGAGGATTGCAGGGAGGTGTATATCGCCGCCAAGGACCGCCCAGCAACGTAGATGGATCCTGATGTACGGACGTGGCGAACCAGAGATAAACCGCGCAAGGACGCAGTATCAGGATCGGCTGCCACTCCGTCGCGGGCAAGCACGCTCCTACACTGGTGCATCAGGCCGACATCTGCGCAAACCCCGCCCGGATCTTTTCTTCCGGCAGTTCATCGGCAATGAATACGATCACGCTCTCACGCGGCTCGCCTTCAGCCCATTCGGTGTCCCAGTCGAAACCGTACAACTTGAGCACGCCCTGGAACACTAGCCGGCGCGATTCGCCGGCGATGTTGAGCACGCCTTTGTAGCGCAGCAGCTGTTTGCCGTGGTCTTCCAGCAGGTCGTTCATGAAGGCGCTGAGTTTGTCGATGTCCAGCGGGCGTTCCGTACGCAAGACCAGGCTGGTGATGCGGTCGCCGCTGTTGCCGGTCGGCGCTACGGGACGCAGGCTCATGCCGCCACCCAGATCGGCGTTGAGGTTGAAGCCACGCACGTCCAGCAGTTCGGCGAGGTCGATGCGACCATGGTCAACGGTGCGAATGGCCGCGCGGCGATTGATGCGCGAAAGGCGCGCATTCAGGGCGTCGAAAGTCACGTCATCCACCAGATCGCGCTTGCTGATCAGCAGTCGGTCGGCGAATCCGATCTGTGCCTGGGCGATGGTCTGGGTCAGGTGCGTGTCGGCATGCGCCGCGTCGACCAGGGTGATGATGCCGTCGAGGATATAGCGTTCGCGCAGTTCTTCGTCAATGAAGAAGGTCTGCGCAACCGGCGCGGGGTCGGCCAGACCGGTGCATTCGATTACCAGGCGGTCGAACGCGATCTCGCCGCTGTCCAGGCGTTCAAGCAGCAGATAGAGCGCCTTGGTGAGGTCGGTGTGGATGGTGCAGCACACGCAGCCGTTGGACAGCGTCATGACCTGTACCGGCTCGGCACCCAGCAGCTGGCTGTCGATACCTGCCTCGCTGAACTCGTTTTCGATCACGGCGATTTTCAGGCCGTGCTCGGCCTTCAGCAGGTAGCGCAGCAAGGTGGTCTTGCCCGCACCGAGGAAGCCCGTGAGGATGGTAACGGGGATGGGTTGCAGCTCGGTCATAAGGCTCCACGGCGTATCGCGTCTGGCTGGAATGAAAACGCGCCACAGGTAGTGGCCTGTGGCGCGCGGGTTCTACGATAACTGATCCTGCGGATCAGCGGGTCAGCAGCACTTCGGACCGGCCTTGCCGCCGTACCGCGCTTCCTGCCGCTCGCGGAAAAACTCCTCATAGGTCATGAGTGGCTTGTCCGGGTGCGTCGTCTGCATGTGCTCGACATAGTTGTCGTAATCCGGCATGCCCACCATCAGGCGCGCGGCCTGACCGAGGTATTTCCCGAGGCGACTCAGGTCATTGAACATAGGAAAATCCTCTGGTCAGGGTCGACATCAGACACGCGCTGCCGGTGGCATGGCCTGGAACGGTGCTTCCTTGTCGGAGCGTTCTTTCTTGCCCCAGGCGGCGATGCCGACTTTCAGCGCATAGAACAGGATGCTGAACACCACGAACAGGAACAGCACGGTCAGACCGGCGTTCGTGTAGGCGTTGAAGATCACATGCTGCATCTGGTCCATGTTCTTGGCGGGAGCCAAGATCTGACCGGCATCCGCCGCTGCGCTGTACTTCTTGGCCAAGGCCAGGAAGCCGACCGCTGGATTGGAATCGAACAGCTTGATCAGGCCCGCGGTGACGGTGCAGATCAACAGCCAGCTCGCCGGCAGGATGGTGACCCAGACGTAGCGCTGGCGCTTCATCTTGACCAGCACAACGCTGGCGAGCATCAGGGCGATACCGGCCAGCATCTGGTTGGAGATACCGAACAGCGGCCACAGAGTGTTGATCCCGCCCAGAGGGTCGATCACGCCTTGATACAGCAAGTAGCCCCAGAGCGCCACGCAGCCACCGGTGCCGATGGCGTTGGCAGTCCAGGACTCGGTGCGCTTCAGTGCAGGCACGAAACTGCCCAGCAAGTCCTGAAGCATGAAGCGCCCGGCACGAGTGCCTGCGTCAACTGCGGTCAGGATGAACAGTGCTTCGAACAGAATTGCGAAGTGGTACCAGAACGCCATGGTGTTCTGGCCCGGCAGGGCCTGGTGAAGGATCTGCGCGATACCTACCGCCAGGGTCGGCGCACCACCGGCGCGTGCCAGGATGGTGTTCTCGCCGATGTCCTTGGCCACTGCGGTCAGCTGATCGGGAGTAATGGTAAAACCCCAGTTGCTGACCGTAGTCGCCACTGCCACCACATCGCTGCCAACCACCGCGGCCGGGCTGTTCATGGCGAAGTACACGCCCGGCTCGATAACCGAAGCCGCAACCATGGCCATGATGGCCACAAAGGACTCCATCAGCATGCCGCCGTAACCGATGTAGCGGGCGTTTGTCTCGTTATCCAGCAGCTTGGGCGTTGTGCCCGAAGAAATCAGCGCATGGAAACCGGACACAGCGCCACAGGCAATGGTGATGAACAGGAACGGGAACAGTGTGCCTTTCCAGACCGGGCCAGTGCCGTCGGTGAACTGGGTCAGGGCTGGCATCTTCAGCTCGGGAGCCAGGACCAGAATGCCGATGGCCAGCGCAACGATGGTGCCGATTTTCAGGAAGGTCGACAGGTAGTCACGAGGCGCAAGCAGCAGCCAGACCGGCAGCATCGCCGCGACAAAGCCGTAACCGACCAGCATCCAGGTGATCTGCACACCGGTGAAGGTAAACATCGGAGCCCAGGTCGGGTCCGCGGCTACCGCGCCGCCAATCCAAATGGAAGCCAGCAGCAGGATGACACCGATGACGGAAATTTCACCGATGCGGCCCGGACGGATGTAGCGCATGTACACGCCCATGAACATCGCGATCGGGATAGTCGCCATGACCGTGAACATGCCCCATGGGCTCTCGGCCAGGGCCTTGACCACGATCAGCGCCAGCACCGCGAGGATGATGATCATGATCAGGAAGCAGCCGAACAAGGCAATGGTGCCGGGGATCCGGCCCATTTCTTCGCGGACCATATCGCCCAGCGAGCGGCCGTTACGGCGAGTGGAAAGGAACAGGATCATGAAGTCCTGCACCGCACCGGCCAGCACCACGCCGGCGATCAGCCAGAGCGTGCCGGGCAGGTAACCCATCTGGGCGGCCAATACCGGGCCGACCAACGGGCCCGCACCTGCGATAGCCGCAAAGTGGTGACCGAAAAGAATATGTTTGTTGGTCGGCACATAGTCCAGACCGTCGTTGTTGACCACTGCCGGAGTCGCTCGCAGCGGGTCAAGTTGCATCACATGTCTTGCGATGAACAGACTGTAGTAACGGTACGCGACCAGATAGATGGCGACTGCCGCCACCACGATCCACAACGCGTTGATTGCCTCTCCGCGGCGCAAGGCCACGACCCCCAGGGCACATGCCCCAACAATTGCGACTATGAGCCAGGGAACATGGCGCATCAGACTATTATTATTTTTCATTTTTCTATTCCAGCAGAGTTGACTAGAAGGCAAGCACTGCGAGTTTAGCGCTGTCACAGCGAAAGGCCACCCCCACGTTGGTCTACAGACCGATTTGTTTTCCGGTTTGAAACCGCCTTGCCTACAAGGGCTGATTTGTCTCACAAATGTTGCATGCACGGCTGTCGGATAAACCCATTCAGGTCTATCTTCGGTAGGTGAAGGTGCTGATCCCTAGGGCCTGTCCACTCGGTGCAGGCAGTCGAATCCAAGAGAGCTCATTCGATGACCGACCCACATGCAGATCGCCGTCGCTTCAAACGCATCGCTTTCGACGCCAGAACCGAACTCAGCCAGGGCGAGCAGCGCTGGAAGGTGCAGCTGGTGGACCTCTCGCTAAAAGGCCTGCTGATCGAACGCCCCGATCCATGGACTGGCGACCCGGAGGCGGACTTTCTGGTCGATATCTACCTGAGCCCGGACGCCTATGTGGAGATGGAAGCTCGATTGATGCATGACGATAACCAGCAACTGGGGTTTGTCTGCACGCATATCGGCCTGCAATCGATCAGCCACCTGAAACGCCTGATCGAGCTGAACCTCGCCGACCCTGAAGAGCTGGACCGCGAGCTGGCTGCCCTGATCGAGGTTTAAGACGGAGGTGGGAGGCAGCTTGCTGGCGATGACGGTATTCCAGGCGAGCTGTCATCAGCGCAGCCACAGACGCTTCGCCAGCAAGCTGGCTCCCACAAAAGCGCCAGACATTTCGTCGACCCGAGGAGCTGGACCAGGAGCAGGCTGCTCTGATCGAGGTTTAGAGAGGCGCGATCAAGGGTTTTGACCTGCCCCGTCAGCACCTGAAACGCGGCCTCTGTGGGAGCCAGCTTGCTGGCGATGACGGTATTCCAGGCGAGCTGTCATCAGCGCAGCCACAGACGCTTCGCCAGCAAGCTGGCTCCCACAAAGGCTCCAGCCAGGTGCTGGCCGCTTACTCGAACAGCGCGTCGAGAGCTTGTTCCAGACGGGTTACGGCGATGATCTGCAAGCCCGGCGGAGCTTCCTTCGGAGCATTGGCCTTGGGCACGATCGCTCGCTTGAAGCCATGTTTGGCGGCTTCCTTCAAGCGTTCCTGGCCGCTGGGCACCGGCCTGACCTCGCCCGACAGACCGACCTCGCCAAACACCAGCAGGTCATGCGGCAGCGGGCGATTGCGCAGGCTCGACATCACCGCCGCCATCAAAGCCAGGTCCGACGCGGTTTCCAGCACTTTCACCCCGCCCACCACGTTGAGGAACACATCCTGATCGTGAGTCGGTATGCCGCCGTGGCGGTGCAGGACCGCAAGCAGCATCGCCAGGCGGTTCTGATCCAGCCCCAAAGTCACCCGGCGCGGGTTGGACATATGGCTGTCGTCCACCAGTGCCTGGACTTCCACCAACATGGGCCGCGTCCCTTCCCAGGTCGCCATGACTACACTGCCAGGGACTTCTTCCTGCGCGCGCGTGAGGAAAATCGCCGACGGGTTGGAGACTTCTTTCAGACCTTTGTCGGTCATGCCGAACACGCCCAGTTCGTTGACCGCTCCGAAACGATTCTTCACAGCGCGGAGCAGACGCAGGCGGCCGTCGGATTCACCTTCGAAATACAGCACGGTATCGACCATGTGCTCCAGCACGCGCGGGCCGGCCAGTGCGCCTTCCTTGGTGACGTGACCGACCAGGAAAATCGCCGTACCGCTCTGCTTGGCGTAGCGCACCAGCAACGCAGCGCTTTCACGCACTTGCGAGACGCCGCCCGGCGCTGATTGCAGCTGCTCGGTGAAAATCGTCTGGATCGAGTCGATAACCATGACCTTGGGCTGCTCGACCCGGGCGGTGGCAATGATCGATTCGATGCAGGTTTCCGTCATGACCCGCAGTTTGTCCTGGGGCAAGCCCAGACGGCGAGCACGCATCGCGACCTGCTGCTGGGATTCCTCGCCGGTCACATAAAGCGCCGGCATGCGCTCGGCGATATTGCACAGGGTTTGCAGCAGGATCGTCGACTTGCCGATTCCGGGGTCACCACCGATGAGCACCACGGAACCGTCCACCAGGCCGCCGCCCAGAACCCGGTCCAGCTCGGCGGAGTTGGTGGAAAAGCGCGGAATTTCCTCGACGCTGACTTCCGCCAGGGTCTTGATCTGCGCCTGAGCACCGGCCCAGCCCGTGCGCCCGCTGGGTGCGGCAGGCGCGTTGGCTTCGATCATGGTTTCGACCAGCGTATTCCAGGCGCCGCAATCGGCGCACTGCCCTGCCCATTTGGGAAACGTCGCGCCGCACTCGGTGCAGCCGTACAAGCGTTTGGCCTTGGCCATGACAACCCCAGTTGTAAAAGCCGCAATGATAACGCAGTTGCGACACGCCCCGGCCGACTGCCGCGCCGGGTTTTTGCCTGTCCGATAAAACTTAAGCGATCGAGCCCGGTCGATTTAACGTGCCCCCGGCGCGACGGCTGTCGCTGCCTTACACTGCACGAGATCAATTCATCTGTAACAAGGAATGACCCATGAGCGTACTCAGCGAATTCAAAGCCTTTGCCGTCAAAGGTAACGTGGTCGATATGGCCGTCGGTATCATCATTGGCGCCGCATTCGGCAAGATCGTTTCGTCGTTCGTCGGCGATGTCATTATGCCGCCTCTCGGCCTGCTGATCGGAGGCGTGGACTTCAGCGACCTGGCGATCACCTTGCGGGCCGCCCAGGGCGATACTCCGGCGGTGCTGCTGGCCTACGGCAAGTTCATCCAGACCGTGGTCGATTTTGTCATCGTCGCCTTTGCGATCTTCATGGGCGTCAAGGCTATCAACCGTCTCAAGCGCGAAGAAGCCAAGGCACCGAGCGCACCACCGGTTCCTTCCAAGCAGGAAGTGCTGCTTGGCGAAATACGTGATCTGCTCAAAGAGCAACACAAGCCAAGCGAGCCTGTGACCGTAGACCCAAGGCACCCGCTTTGAGCCACGTCTGATTCAGTAGCGGGTTACCAGTAGGTTTCGACAGCGATCTGCCCAGGCTTACGGGACAGGCTCAGCCGCATGTCCCGCTGCTTGAGCAGCGCCCGCGTGTCATCGATCATCTGCGGGTTACCACACAGCATCACTCGCGAATGTTCAGGAGTGAGCGCGACGCCGGCTGCACGCTCCAGCTCGCCGTTTTCGATCAGCTGGGTGATCCGACCGCTCAAGGCGCCTGGGTGTGCCTCCCGCGTCACGGTCGGCAAGAACAGGAATTTGTCCGCGTATTCGGCCAGGTACTCGCGCTGGGTGAGCTCGGCGATCAACGATTGATAAGCCAGCTCTCTGGATTCGCGCACGCTGTACACCAGAATGATGCGCTCGAATTTCTCCCAGGCTTCGAAGTCCTGAAGGATCGAGAGAAAAGGCGCCACCCCCGTGCCGGTAGATAACAGCCATAAATCCCGGCCATCCACGAACCGGTCCAGCGTCAGGTAACCGAACGCCTGCTTGTCGATCAGCAGGCTGTCGCCTTCGCGCAGACGGCTCAGCTCGCTGGTGAACTCGCCGTCCGGCACCACGATGGAAAAGAACTCCAGAAATTCGTCAAAAGGCGACGACACCATTGAGTAGGCGCGCCAGACCGTGGAGCCGTCGGCCTTGGTCACACCGAGTCGGGCAAACTGCCCGGCGCGGAACCGGAAGCCGGGGTCGCGCGTGGTACGCAAGGTAAACAGGCTGGGCGTCAGCGGCGTTACGCGCTGCAATGTCTGCCGGGTGAACTTGTCTTCGCTGACGGTCATGGTGCGCTCTGACTCCTGAACATGAAAAGCCGTGGCCCAGTTTCCCGCAAAGTACGCCCGAGAAACACCGCCTGTTTGTAGTGACTTGTGCGGAAGATGCCATTTCTGGTTAGAGCATTTGGTTCTGGCGCGCATCGATTGCTCTCCGAAGATGGACATATCGCTGTAAGCCCGACCCCTCTCCCATCAGTGTTCCAGCCCGATGACGCCAATTTGCGTGCAGGAATGCCATCAGCCCATCCGTCTAGATACGCCTTCGTCGTCAAATTCCCGATCTACTTTTGGGTAGTTGGAGTACCAAAGCTACTCGCCATCAAAGGTATGGAGGCGATCATGGAACACATGGAAAGCAACACGCTGCGCTCATCAATACCCAAGCCCCTCACTCAGCGTGAAATCGAAGTACTCAAATGGTCTGCCGAGGGCAAGACAGCAGGAGATATCGCAATCATCCTCTGCCTCAAGGAACGCACCATTCATTTCCACATCGCCAGCGCGATACAGAAAATGGGGGTCTGCAACAAAACGGCAGCGGTCGTACAGGCCGCTTTACATGGAATGTTCTGAAGTTCGGGGACAATACGCTGCAACGCGGCAGGTGCCAAAGGGCGAAAAGTACGTAAAATCACCGGTCTTCAGTAGATCCGCCCGAGCGGATTTGCGTGATATACGTCCGATTGCCCAGAGTTTACCTGCCCATGCCCCTGCTCATCAGCCCGTTCGCTCAACTTGACCTTATTCGCCAACCCGAGCAACAGGACGAGCCTCTGCAGGCTTTCGACGCCGCCGACGAGTACCTGCTCAGTCATATCGCGGAGGCTGGCGTTACGCTGCAAACCCGAGTGCTCGTCCTCAATGACAGTTTCGGGGCGTTGGCCGCCAGTCTGGCGCGGCACGCCACAGTGATCAGCAGCACTGATTCGTATCTGGCGGCGCAAGGCCTTGAAAAGAACCTGGTGCGCAACGGGATGGCTTATGACGCCGTGCCGGTAGTTCCCGCCAGCGAGCCGTTAACCGGCCCGTTCGACTGGGTGCTGATCCGGATTCCCAAGACGCTGGCGCTACTTGAAGAACAACTGGTCCGGCTGCAAGGCCAGCTCGCTCCGGGCGCGCGCGTCGTGGCGGCGGCGATGGTCAAGCATCTGCCTCGCTCGGCGGGCGATCTGCTGGAAACCTATGTCGGGCCGGTTCAGGCATCGCTGGCCGTCAAGAAGGCGCGCCTTCTAATAGCCTCGCCGCAGCCCCGCGAGGTACTGCCGTCGCCCTATCCGACTCGCTATACGCTGGACCAGCCTGTGATCGAACTGGTCAACCACGCGAACGTGTTCTGCCGTGAAGGCCTGGATATCGGCACGCGGGCTTTTCTGCCCTGGCTGCCGAAGAACCTGGGGGCGGCGCGGGTTGCCGACCTGGGATGTGGTAACGGGGTACTGGCCATTGCCAGTGCGCTCGACAATCCGCAGGCCCATTACACGCTCGTGGATGAGTCGTTCATGGCGGTGCAGTCCGCCGCGCAGAACTGGCACGCTGCGTTCGGCGAACGTGAAGCGGTCATCCGCGCAGCTGATGGTCTGGCCAGCCAGGAGCCCGACTCGCTGGATGTGGTGCTGTGCAACCCGCCGTTCCACCAGCAGCAGGTCGTGGGCGACTTTCTGGCCTGGCGCATGTTTCTCCAGGCCCGCGCCGCGCTGGTGACCGGCGGCGCACTGTATATCGTCGGTAACCGCCATCTGGGTTATCACAGCAAACTGGCGCGACTGTTTCGCGGCGTGGAACAGGTTGCGGCCACGCCTAAGTTCGTGATCCTCAAGGCCCGCAAGTAACCTTTCGCGGGCAAAAAAAACCCTCCGCGAGGAGGGTATGAAAACCGTGTTCGAAAACACGGATGGGATTGGTGCGCGCGGGTCAGTGTGTGGTCAGACCCGCAGCATTCATGAACATGCGCATCAGGCTGGCGACGATGAACAGCGCCAGAACGCTGCCGGCCCAGATACCGGCCAGCCAGGCCAACCGCTGCCACAGCGGCTTGCTCATCGCCGGATCCGGCTCGTCATGCACGGGTTTCTTTCCAGACATCACCGAACTCCTCTGCGTGGACTAGTGGTAGCCGTCTTCCGCGGTCACCTTGCCGCGGAACACGTAGTAGCTCCAGAAGGTATAACCCAGAATGAACGGCAGGATGAACAGCGTACCTACCAACATGAAGCCCTGGCTTTGCGGTGGCGAGGCGGCATCCCAGATCGAAACCGATGGGGGAATGATGTTCGGCCACAGGCTGATACCCAACCCGCTGTAACCCAGGAAGATCAGCAACAGGGTCAGCAGGAACGGCGTGTAATGCGCGTTACGGCCAACGGCCTTGATCAGACCGTACAGGGTAATCAGCACCAGAATCGGCACCGGCATGAACCACAGCAGGTTCGGCATGCTGAACCAGCGATCGGCGATTTCCGGGTGCGCCAGCGGCGTCCAGAGGCTGACGATGCCGATAACCGCCAGCAGGACCAGCGAAAGTGGGCGGGCCAGATCGTGCATCGCTTTCTGCAATGAACCTTCGGTTTTCATGATCAGCCAGGTGCAGCCCAGCAGCGCGTAAGCCACGACCAGAGCAACACCGCAGAACATCGGGAATGGCGCCAGCCAGTCCAGTGAGCCCCCGGCGAACTGCCGGTTCACCACGGGAATTCCGTCGATGAACGCGCCGAGTGCCACGCCCTGGAAGAAGGTCGCGGCCAGCGAGCCGCCGATAAACGCCTTGTCCCACAGGTGACGCTTGGCTTCGGTGGCCTTGAAGCGGAATTCGAACGCCACACCGCGGAAGATCAGGCCCATCAGCATCAGGATCAACGGCATGTACAACGCCGACAACACTACCGAGTAAGCCATCGGGAAGGCACCGAACAGCCCGGCGCCACCAAGAACCAGCCAGGTCTCGTTACCGTCCCAGACAGGCGCGACGGTGTTCATCATCACGTCGCGGTCGTGGCTCTCTTTCATGAACGGGAAGAGAATCCCGATACCCAGGTCGAAGCCGTCCATCACCACGTACATCATGATGCCGAAGATGATGATGACGGCCCAGATCAGCGGAAGATCAATACCCATGACTCAGTTCCCCTTGCTCAGGCGGTCAAGTTCGTCGCCTTCTTCGGAGCCTTCTACAGCAGCGGAAAGCGGACGGGCTGGAGTGCGGTTCTGGCCAGGACCGCCATGGGGCTTGTGCTCGACGTAGGCTTGAGGCCCTTTGCGCACGAGTCGCATCATGTAGCCAAGACCGGCACCGAACAGCACGAAGTAAACAACCACGAACAGCACCAGCGTGATGCTCATCTGCGCCACGCTGTGGCCGGACGAAGCATCGGCGGTGCGCATCAGGCCGTAGACGACCCAAGGCTGGCGGCCGATTTCAGTGGTGAACCAGCCGGCGAGAATCGCCACCAGACCCGACGGGCCCATCCACAACGCCATATACAGGAACGGACGCGTTTTATAGAGCGCGCCGTCGCGCTTGCGAAGCCACAGGCTCCACAGGCCGGTGAGGATCATCAGCATCCCCATGGCAACCATGATGCGGAACGACCAGAACACGATGGTCGAGTTGGGACGGTCTTCAGGCTTGAACTCTTTAAGCGCCGGAACCTGCTTGTCCAGGCTGTGAGTCAGGATCAGGCTGCCCAGGTACGGAATTTCCACCGCGTACTTGGTGCGCTCTTCCTTCATGTCGGGGATACCGAACAGGATCAGCGGGGTCGGTTCGTCACCGACGTTTTCCCAGTGGCCTTCGATCGCGGCGATTTTCGCCGGCTGATGCTTGAGCGTATTCAGGCCGTGGAAGTCACCGACCACTGCCTGGATCGGTGCGACCAGCAACGCCATCCACATCGCCATCGACAGCATTTTGCGTACCGCTGGCGTATCGCGGCCGCGCAACAGGTGCCACGCCGCGGAAGAGCCGACGAAGAAGGCGGTGGCCACGAAGGCGGCAATTGCCATGTGGGCCAGACGGTACGGGAACGACGGGTTGAAGACCACGGCGAACCAGTCGGTCGGGATCACTCGGCCATCGATAATTTCAAAGCCTTGCGGGGTCTGCATCCAGCTGTTGGACGAAAGGATCCAGAACGTGGAGATCAACGTACCGATGGCAACCATCACGGTCGAGAAGAAGTGCAGGTTGCGGCCGACGCGGTTCCAGCCGAACAGCATGACACCCAGGAAACCGGCTTCGAGGAAGAAAGCCGTAAGAACCTCGTAGGTCAGCAACGGCCCGGTGACAGCACCGGCAAAGTCGGAGAATCGGCTCCAGTTGGTGCCGAATTGATAGGCCATGACCAACCCGGATACCACGCCCATACCGAAGTTGACGGCAAATATCTTGGACCAGAAGTGATACAGGTCTCGATAAACATCCTCGCGCGTCTTCAGCCACAGACCTTCGAGCACAGCCAGATAACTTGCCAGACCAATAGTGATGGCAGGAAACAGGATGTGAAACGAAATAGTAAATGCGAACTGGATTCGGGCGAGATCGATAGCCTCCAAACCGAACATATGTGTTCCTCTCTCAGGTGAAACCGGCTGTTGACCTGACGGCCAATAGTGAATACCCCCACGGTATGGATTACCTATCCTGCTGATTGTTCTATCTTTTTGCTGGGAGCGGGATAGTCGGCTCATAACTCGCTAGACCATGAAATGATCCAGATCAGCCGACGGCGAAAGAGTAGTCCTGTTCAGCCACTTGAGCCGTGTGGTCTTTTGTCGCGTGACGAGTTGCCTCAGTCTGCCGGGATACATGCAGGAGCGCGCAAGCCCCTGCAGACAAGTCCGCTCCTACAGGCGCTACATGGTCTGTGGGAGCGGACTTGTCCGCGAAGGGGCCGGTGTATCGAGCAAGCATTCTGCTGTTACAACAACTTATCCATCGTGATCGGGAATTCCCGGACCCGCTTGCCGGTTGCGTGGTAGATAGCGTTGGCCACCGCAGCGGCAACGCCGACGATGCCGATTTCGCCCACGCCCTTGGAACCCAGCGCGTTGACGATGTCGTCCTGTTCATCAACGAACACCACGTCGATATCACCGATATCGGCGTTCACCGGGATGTGGTACTCGGAAAGGTTATGGTTCATCGGTCTGCCCAGCTCATGATCCACCAAGGCCTCTTCCTGCAGCCCCATACCCAGGCCCCAGACCACGCCGCCCAGAATCTGGCTGCGTGCCATTTTCGGGTTGACGATGCGCCCCGCCGCTACTGCATTCACCACGCGATTGACCCGGATGGTGCCCAGATCCTCATCGACCAGGACCTCGACGAACACCGCCGAGTGCGTTGCCGTTGCGTAAGCGTCGCGCTTCTTGTCCGGTTCCGCGTCCACTTGCACTTCGATCACACCGCTGGCCTGAGCAGCCGCCAGCTCGGCCATCGAAACAGCCTGGTCACCCAGATGCAGATAGCCCGCCTCGAAGCGCACCTGTTCCGGGGTGGCCGAGGCATAAGCCGGATGCTGTTGCTTGGCGACTTCGAGCAGCTGGCGCTGGAGGGCCTGGCAGGCCTGCTGCACCGCCGTGCCCACCGAAGAGACGGTGAACGAGCCACCTTGCAGCGGCGCGGTCGGCAGCGAAGAGTCGCCCAGAAGGAACGTCACGTTTTCCAGCGCGACTCCAGCCGACTCGGCGGCAATCTGGGTCATGACGGTGTAAGTGCCGGTGCCGATATCCGTGGTTGCACTGCTGACAATCAGCTTGCCCAGGCTATCGATACGCGCCCTGGCGCTGGCCTTGTTCTGCATCGCCTCCCATACGCCGCCGGCCATGCCCCAACCCACCAGCTGACGCCCTTCGCGCATGCTGCGCGGCTCGGCATTGCGTTTTTCCCAGCCAAAACGCTCTGCACCTTGCCGGTAGCATTCCAGCAGCTCCTTGCTGGAATAAGGTTTGTCTTCATTGCCGTTGCGCTCGGCAAAGTTGATAACCCGCAGGCGTACGGGATCAATGGCGACCGCGCAGGCCAGCTCGTCCATGGCACACTCCAGGCCGATCATGCCCAGCGCCGCACCGGGTGCGCGCATGTCCAGCGGCGTATAGACGTCAAGCGGCACCAGCTTGTAGCTCAGTTTGACGTTATCGCACTGATAGAGCATGCCGCTCCACTCCACGACGTGCTCGGTGAAGTCTTCAAAACGCGATGTCTGGCCGATCGCTTCATGGCCCACGGCCAACAGCCGACCGTTGGCGGCAGCGCCCAGGCGCAGGTTCTGAATGGTGCGAGGTCGATAACCGAAGGTGAACATCTGCTGGCGAGTCAGAGTGACCCGCACCGAACGCTTGAGCTTCAGGGCCGCCATCACCGCCAGCGGCAACTGATACTGCGGGCGCAGGCCGGAGCCGAACGCGCCGCCCACGAACGCCGCCTGAACACGGATCTTCTCTTTCTCAAGGCCGAACACCTTGTGCAGGTAGTCCTGACAGTTCTGGGTGCCCTGGGTCTTGTCATGGATATTCAGGCTGCCATCGGCCTGATACAGCACGGTGGAGGCATGTGGCTCCATCGGGTTGTGATATTCACTGGGCGTGCTGTAGGTCACGTCGACGCTGAGCGCCGAACTGGCCAGCTCGGCTTCGAAGTTGCCGCGCGGCTCCGGCAACTCGCCAGGTGCATCGTGCGTCTGGTCCAGCATCTTGCTAAGGTCGGTTTCGTGCGGGGTCTGCTCATACTCGATGCGCACCAGCGAACCGGCGTGACGCGCCAGCTCCAGGGTTTCGGCAACCACCAGCGCCAGCGGCTGGCCGCTGTACAACACTCGGTCGTTATAGAACGGGCGAAAAGGTGAGCCATCGACCGCGTCCGCGTCTTCGTAGCTTTCGTCATAGCTGGCGATGGGTGGACGGTTGGTGTGGTCAAGCACCGCAATAACGCCCGGCACTTTCAGCGCTTCGGCGGTGTCGATGCTGACCACGCGACCGCTGGCGATGCTGCTGGACACCACGCTGCCATGCAGCAGTCCGGCTTCAGGGTACTCGCCGGCATAACGTGCCTGACCGGTGACTTTGAGCTTGCCGTCGACGCGGTCGACCGGCTGGCCCACGGGAGAAAATGACGTATTCATCGGGCAGCACCTCCTGTAGCGGCGTCGCTCAGGGCACGAATGATCGCCCGACGTGCCAGTTTGACCTTGAAAGCGTTGTGCGCGAGTGGCTGTGCGTCGGCGAGCATGGCATCCGCAGCGGCCGCAAAATGCTCGCGGGTGGCCGGTTTACCGATCAGCAGACGCTCCACCGCCTTGTCTCGCCAGGGTTTGTGGGCGACACCGCCCAACGCCAAGCGAGCATCGCGCACCACGCCGCCGTCCAGATCCAGCGCGGCGGCAACCGATACCAGGGCAAACGCGTACGAGGCACGATCACGAATTTTCAGGTAGTTGCTGTGGCTGGCAAAGCTTTCGGCCGGCAGCTCGATACCGGTGATCAGCTCGTCATCAGCCAGCAGATTGTCGCGCTCCGGCGTATCGCCAGGCAGCCGGTGGAAATCGGCGAACTCGATGCTGCGCCGCCCGGCGCGGCCTTCGACATGAACCACTGCGTCCAGCGCAGCAAGCGCCACGCACATGTCCGATGGATGGGTCGCGACGCAGTGCTCGCTGGCTCCGAGAATGGCGTGAATGCGGTTCACGCCTTCGCGGGCCGGGCAGCCAGTGCCGGGCTCACGTTTATTGCAAGACACCTTGGAATCGTAAAAGTAATAGCAGCGGGTCCGCTGCAGCAGATTGCCACCAGTACTGGCCATGTTGCGCAGCTGCGGTGAAGCGCCAGCGAGCAGTGCCTGGCTCAGCAGCGGGTAACGCTGCTCGACCAACGGGTGCCAGGCCAGGTCGGCATTACTCACCAGCGCGCCGATCAGCAGCCCGCCGCCGGCAGTCTCGGTCACGTCTTTGAGGGGCAGGCCAGTGATGTCGATAAGGTGCTCGGGCCGGGCAACGTTTTCTTTCATCAGATCGAGCAGGTTGGTGCCGCCGGCGATAAAGCGCGTCGCGGGCCCGGTCAGATGGATCGCCGCAGACACGTCGGCCGGCTTGCTGTAGGCGAACGGATTCATTGCGTCACCTCCGTGTCATCACGGGAGCCCTGCATTTGTGGGAGCACTTCTTCCACCGCCGCCAGAATATTGCTGTATGCGCCACAGCGGCACAGGTTGCCGCTCATCAGCTCCTGAATCTCGGCGCGATTGGTGGCGCGGCCTTCATTGGCCAGACCGACCGCCGAGCAGATCTGCCCCGGCGTACAGTAGCCGCACTGGAAAGCGTCGTGCTTGATAAACGCCTGCTGCATCGGATGCAGCTGTTCGCCGTCCGCGAGCCCTTCGATCGTGGTCAGTTCTGCGCCGTCACACATGATGGCGAGAGTCAGACAGGCATTGATGCGCTTGCCGTCGCGCAGTACGGTACAGGCGCCACACTGGCCGTGGTCGCAGCCTTTCTTGGTTCCGACCAGATCGAGCCGGTCGCGCAGCAGGTCCAGCAGCGTGGTCCATGGCTGGACCTCTATCTGGCGCTGCTGGCCATTGAGGGTCAGCGAGATCGCATGGCCTGCGAAATCGTCCGGGTTCAGGGTCGTTGCACTCATGGAAACCTCACGGTAGGTATTCATCCAGCGCATTCATATGCGTCTTAGGGGGTACGACTTCGCGAGGTTTCCAACGTTCAGGATTTGTGGAACGGCGCGAAATACATCCACAGGCAGCCATCCCGAGAAGCTGCTGGTATGATGCGCGGCTTTTTCCGACCCGCAAAAGACCGACGGGCTGCCGCGCAGTCTGTGCTTTGCTGTTGGAGTCGTACCATTCACGACGCAGGCCGCGTCACGGAGAGCCAGACATGCTGGAAAGGCTGTTTCAACTCAAGGCACACAACACCAATGTGAGGACCGAGATTCTCGCGGGCGTCACTACCTTCCTGGCAATGGCCTACATCCTGTTCGTCAACCCGAGCATCCTCGGCGAAACCGGCATGGACAAGGGCGCGATATTCGTCGCCACCTGTCTGGCCGCGGCCATTGGCTCGACCGTGATGGGCCTGATCGCCAACTACCCGATTGCGCTGGCACCGGGCATGGGCCTGAACGCCTTCTTTACCTACACCGTGGTGCTGCACATGGGCCACACCTGGCAGGTGGCGCTGGGTGCGGTGTTCATTTCCGCCGTGATGTTCTTCGTGCTGTCGATCTTCCGCATCCGCGAGTGGATCATCAACAGCATTCCCCTGCCTCTGCGCTCGGCGATTGCCGCCGGTATCGGCCTGTTTCTGGCGCTGATCGCCCTGCACAACGCTGGCATCGTAGTCAGCAACCCGGCCACCATGGTTGGTCTGGGCGACCTCAAGCAGCCGGCGCCGGTGCTCGCCACCCTGGGCTTCTTCCTGATCGTCGCTCTGGACAAGCTTCAGGTACGGGGCGCCGTGCTGATCGGCATCCTGGCGGTGACCATCGTTTCCATCGTGCTGGGCTTCACGCCGTTCGGCGGCGTGGTGTCGATGCCGCCTTCGCTGGCGCCGACCTTCATGCAGCTGGACATCATGGGTGCGCTGGATGTCGGTCTGGTGAGCATCATCTTCGCCTTCCTGTTCGTGGATATCTTCGATAACTCCGGCACCTTGATCGGCGTCGCCAAGCGCGCCGGCCTGATGGGCCCGGACGGGCACATGCCGAAGATGGGCCGCGCGCTGATCGCTGACAGTACCGCCGCCATGGCCGGTTCGCTGCTGGGCACCTCGACCACCACCAGTTACATCGAATCCGCTGCAGGCGTCAGTGCCGGCGGCCGTACCGGTCTGACCGCCGTGGTCGTCGCCATCCTGTTCCTGCTGGCGCTGTTCTTCGCGCCACTGGCCGGCAGCGTCCCGGCTTTCGCCACCGCGCCGGCGCTGCTGTTCGTGGCAGTGCTGATGGCGTCCGGCATGGCTGAAATCGACTGGGACGACATCACCGTCGCCGCGCCGGTGGTCATCACCGCACTGGCGATGCCGTTCACCTACTCCATCGCCAACGGCATCGCGTTCGGTTTCATTGCCTGGACGGCTATCAAGCTGTTGTCGGGCCGTGGCCGCGAGCTGAATTCCGCGCTGGTAATCCTCTCGATCCTGTTCGTCATCAAGCTGGGCTGGTTCAACGCATGAGTGTTCCTTTCGATCCCGCGAGCTACGACCGTCAGCTCGAAGAGAAAGCCAACCGCCTGCGCGAGCTGCTGGCGCCGTTCGATGCGCCTGAGCCGCAGGTCTTCGATTCGCCACGCGAGCACTATCGCCTGCGCGCTGAATTCCGCCTGTGGCGCGAAGATCAGAAGCGCTACTACGCGATGTTCAACCCAGGCGACAACCGAACGCCGATCCTGCTCGAAAGCCTGCCGATTGCCAGCGAGCGCATCAATGCGCTGATGCCGGTACTGCGCGAGCGCTGGGAAGCCAGCCCGACGCTGAATCACAAGCTGTTTCAGGTGGATTTCCTGACCACGCTCGCCGGCGACGCAATGATTACGCTGTGTTATCACCGTCCGCTGGATGACGTCTGGCAGGCGGAGGCGGAAAAGCTGGCGGCCGAATTGAATGTCAGCCTGATCGGCCGTTCCAAGGGACAACGTCTGGTGCTTGGCCGCGATTACGTTACCGAGGAACTGGACGTTGCCGGGCGCACCTTCAGCTATCGCCAGCCGGAAGGCGCATTCACTCAGCCCAACGGCACGGTGAACGGCAAGATGCTCAACTGGGCATTCGAGGCGCTGGGTGAGCGGGACGACGACTTGCTGGAGCTGTACTGCGGCAATGGCAACTTCACCCTGCCGCTGGCGACTCGCGTACGCAAGGTCCTGGCGACCGAGATCAGCAAGACCTCGGTCAATGCGGCGCTGAGCAATCTGGAAGACAACGCGGTGGACAACGTCACGCTCGTACGCCTGTCCGCGGAAGAGTTGACCCAGGCGCTCAACGACGTTCGCCCGTTCCGTCGCCTGCAGGGCGTGGATCTCAAGAGCTACGACTTTGGCAGCGTCTTCGTCGACCCGCCGCGCGCCGGCATGGACCCGGACACCTGCGAGCTGACGCGTCGTTTCGACCGGATCCTGTACATCTCCTGCAACCCGGAAACCCTGGCCGCCAACATCGCCCAGCTGAACGACACCCACCGCATCGAACGCTGCGCGATGTTCGACCAGTTCCCGTATACCCACCACATGGAATCCGGGGTATTGCTGGTCAGAAGGTAACTCATAGGACAGGAGCGGGCGGGCGGCGAACCGTCTTGCCCGTGACTGCGACTCCAGTACGGACTGTGCTAGGTCTGTACCGGCCTCTTCGCCAGCAAGCTGGCTCCCACAGGTTCAGCACACGCCGCAGGCTTGGTGGGCCAGCTTGCCGGCGAGAAGGCCAGTAGCAGCGCAGTAAATTTCGTGTCTTCCACAGGCTTGCGCACGCCGCAGGCCTGGTGGGAGCCAGCTTGCTGGCGAGAGGGTTTGGAGATCCGCTAGAGACCTGCCGCCTGTAATGCCGCTGTCGCGGGCAAGCGCGCTCCTACAGTCCGCAAATGTGAACTATTTAATTAGCAGCCTATCGATGCATTACGGTATAACGCGATTCCCGTAGTCGCCGCTTCGATGGGATCCTGTCTTGAGCTCTGAATCCTCCGCCTCCGCCTCATCCTTCAAACTGTCCGGCCAGCCTGGATTCCTCAGTTTCATCTTCGCGCGTCTGCTGGCGGTGTTTGCCATGCAGATTCAGGCTGTGGTCGTCGCCTGGCAGGTCTATGACATGACCCGCGAGCCGATGGCGCTGGCCTATGTCGGCCTGGCGCAGTTCGTGCCCATGCTGCTGTTGCTGATGCCCGCCGGGGATTTGATCGACCGCTATGACCGCAAGCTGATTCTCCGCCTGAGCTGGGGTGTTCAAGCGCTCTGCGGCCTCATTCTGCTGGCGTTCTCGGCGCTGAATCTGCAGGACGTACGCTTTATCTACGGCGCGCTGGTCCTTTATGGCGGTGCCCGCGCCTTCACCGGCCCGGCGCTGCAAAGCCTGCTGCCGCAGATCGTCCCGCGCGAAAAGCTGGCTTCAGCCATCGCGACCAACAGCGTCATCATGCGCTGCTCGACGGTCGCCGGGCCGCTGATCGGCGGTGGGCTGTATGCGTTGGGCGGCGCGGAGCTGACTTATTCGACCTGCGTTGCGGCTTTCATCGCCGGCATCGTCCTGCTGGCCCGCGTGCCGACACCCTTTGCCGGCAAGCCTGTGGATCTGAGCGACGGGGCCTGGCAGCGTTTCACGGCGGGCATTGCCTTCATTCGCTCGCGGCCGATCATCCTTGGCACCATCTCGCTGGACCTGTTCGCCGTACTGCTCGGCGGCGTCGTTGCGCTGCTGCCGATCTACGCCCATGAGGTTCTGCACCTCGGCCCGCAAGGGCTGGGCGCATTACGTGCTTCGATGAGCCTGGGCGAACTGGCGGTCGGCGTGTACTTGAGCATGCGTCCGCTGGATCGCAACGTAGGCATGACCATGTTTCTGGCCGTCGGCGTGTTCGGTATCGCCAACCTGGTGTTCGCCCTGTCGACGCTGTTCTGGCTGTCATGCCTGGCGTTGTTGATCGCAGGCGCTGCGGACATGGTCAGCGTCTATATCCGCTCGGCTCTGGTGCAGTTCTCCACGCCGGACAATATGCGCGGTCGGGTCAATGCGGTGAACATGCTGTTCATCGGCTCTTCCAACGAGCTGGGCGAGTTCCGCGCGGGCACCAGCGCCTCGCTGATCGGCGCAATCCCTGCGGCAATCATGGGCGGCGTCTGCACCCTGGGTGTGGTTGGCGCATGGATGGTGGGCTTCAAGACGCTGCGCCAGGTGGACCGCTTTGCCGACGCGTCACCGGCCGAGCCGGTCAGCCTGGACAAACGCCCGGGCTGACCCGTCGATTCAGAGCGCGCGTATCTGTCCTGGCGACAGCGGCGACGCGCCCTCGCCTATCCCGTTCTCCAGGGGCGCCCCGCTGTCGGTGGTCGAGGACTATCCGGAGCGCGATCTGTTGGCGGTGCTGCCTATCGATTTCGAGGCACGGCTGCCGCCCTACGGCCTGATCACTCGCCGCCACCGCATTCAGTCATCCGCCATGCAGGCGTCATCAATTCGGTGAAAGCCGACCACGAACCGGCAAATCGGTAGGCATCGATTCGACGCGCTTTCCCGGTCAGGGCGAACTAAATGCGCCCGCGTTCCCTCTACAGCTACACTTTTTGCACGATCTACATGAGGGATCCGACATGCTCTGGAAAAAAGGCCGTCGCAGCGACAACGTAGTCGACGCTCGTGGTGAAAGTAGCGGCGGTGGCGGGATGCGTATCGGCGGCAAAGGCCTGGGGCTGGGTGGTGTGGTCATCATCGTCGCCATCGGCCTGTTGACCGGGCAGGATCCGATGCAGATTCTTGGGCAGCTCACCGGCCAGATGTCGGAACAGTCCGCACCGGCAGGCTCGCAAACCCGCCAGGCGCCGCCGGCCAACGACCAACAGGCCGAATTCGTGCGCAGTATTCTGGGCGACACCGAAGACACCTGGCGCGCGGTCTTTGCCCAGAATGGCCGGCAGTACAAGGACCCAACCCTGGTGATGTTCAGCGGCCAGGTCAATTCGGCCTGCGGCTTTGCCACCTCGGCGACCGGTCCGTTCTACTGCCCCGCCGACCAGCAGGTTTATCTGGATACCGCGTTTTTCCGCGAGATGGCTGAGCGTTTTTCGGCTGCCGGTGACTTTGCCCAGGCCTACGTGATCGCCCATGAAGTCGGCCATCACGTGCAGACCTTGCTGGGGGTTTCGGCCAAGGTGCAGGCAGCGCGCCAGGCGGGACAACGCATGGAAGGCGACAATGGTCTGCTGGTTCGGCAAGAGTTGCAGGCCGACTGTCTGGCTGGTGTCTGGGCATACAACGCACAAAACCGTTTGAACTGGCTTGAGCCGGGTGATATTGAAGAAGCGCTGAACGCGGCCAACGCCATAGGCGATGATCGCTTGCAGCAGCAAAGCCGCGGCCACGTCGTGCCGGACTCGTTCACTCACGGGACTTCTGCCCAGCGAGTGCGCTGGTTCAAGACCGGTTTTGCGCAAGGCCAAATCAACCAATGCGACACGTTCGCCGCCAAGAGTCTCTGAATACATGATCAAACCGCTTGTGGCCCTGTTGTTGAGCACTGCCCTGTTGAGCCCGTTGGCTCGTGCCGAGGATCAAGCGGTTATCTCTATCAGTCCGGATCGTCTGGCCATCAATGGCAGCCAGGCGACGCTGGGTCTGAGCCAGGAGTGGGTTCATCCCAAGCCGCGCATCGAGCGGGTGGTGATCGTGCTGCACGGCCGGCTGCGCAATGCCCAGACCTACCTGCGCAGCATCGAGCGCGCAGCCAACCAGTCGAAGGAGCGCAGCAAGACGCTGCTGATCGCGCCGCAGTTTCTCGATGAGCGAGACATCGCCGCCCATCACCTGCCTGAAACCATTCTGCGCTGGCATCAGGACAGCTGGATGGAAGGCGCGCCGGCTGCGGGCCCCAAACCAGTCAGTTCATTCGTGGTTCTGGACCATATCCTCAAGCGCCTGAGCGACAGCAAGCTGTTTCCCAATCTGAAAGAGATCGTCATTGCCGGTCATTCCGGTGGTGCGCAAGTGGTGCAGCGCTACGCGATGATCGGCGGCAAGGAAGACGCCCTGCTCCATCGTGAAGGCGTGAAGCTGCGTTATGTGATTGCCAACCCGTCTTCCTACGCGTATTTCGATGCGCAGCGGCCGGTGCCGGTTTCGACGCAGACTTGCCCAGGTTTTGACGAGTGGAAATATGGCCTGAACAAGATGCCGTTCTATTCCGGCAAGGAAACGCCGGCGGAGATCGAAAAAGCCTACGTCAAACGTGACATCACGTATCTGCTGGGCGAACTGGACACCGACCGCAACCACCCGGCACTGGACAAGACCTGCGCCGCCGAAGCCCAGGGCGAGTCCCGTCTGCAGCGTGGGCAGAACTACTTCAAATACCTGGAGAAGCGCCATCCGGAGGGTATGAATCAGCACTTGGTGACCGTGCCCAACGTCGGCCACAGCGGCGACGGCATCTTCACTTCGCCGGAAGGCCAGGCGGTGTTGTTCAAGGCGTTCTAGGGCTGTGGGGGCCAACTGGCCTCGTCGCCAGCAAGCTGCCTTCCACAAAATCGCAGCGCAGCTCAAACGCGGTTCAACATGCCTGTGGGAGCCAGCTTGCTGGCGAGGCTTTGGCTCTGACAACAAATTTGCTGCGTCCTGAATGGCCTCTTCGCCAGCAAGCTGGCTCCCACAGGTTCACGATAGCCGCTCCGAAGTCTTACCCCAGCATCCGCCGCAGGGCGATGCAATCCACTGCGTGCCAGTCGGTCAGCTCCGGCCAGGGGTTTTCCGGCAGGTTGACCAGCACGGTCCTGGCTCCGGCTGCGCGTCCGCAGTCCAGATCATGGCGATAATCGCCGACCATCACCATCTGTGAGGGCTCGGCTTCCCAGGCGCTGGCGAGTTTCAACAATCCGGCCGGATGAGGCTTGGGGGTCGCTTCATCACGACCCAGCACGTCCTGTACTTCAAAACAGTCCGCCAGACCGATGGCCTCCAGTGTGATGTGCGCCAGCTCCCGGGAATTGCGCGTCAGGATGCCCAGACGGATTCCACGGGCTGCCAGCTCGCGCACCAGTTCCACCGCGCCTTCGGCCGGTCGAGAGGCAACCGCCAGCTCACGCTCGTGCTCCAGCAGCCAAGCATGCTTGACGATCGACTGCTCGGCTGGCAAACCGGCCAGATGCCCGAGGATGTCGGCGTCCTGCGGAATCTCCAGCGCCCGCTTGATCGCCGGAAAATCATGCACCGGGATCGTCAGGGTGCCGTCCATGTCGAACACCCAGTAGCGGATCTGGTCGAGGGTCATGCCCAGTCCTTGCGGTGGCGGATCAGGCCTTCCTGACTGACCGACGCCACCAGCTGACCAGCACGATTGAATACGCTGCCACGCGAGAACCCGCGCGAATTGCCGGCCCACGGGCTGTCCATTGCATACAGCAGCCAGTCATCGGCACGCAGATTATTGTGGAACCACAACGAATGGTCGAGGCTGGCGACCTGCATGTCCCGCTGCCAGACCGTCTTGCCATGCGGCAACAACGAAGTGGTCAGCAGGTTGAAGTCCGAAGCGTAAGCCAGCAGGTATTTGTGCAGTGCGGGCGTGTCGGCCAGGGTGCCATCAGCGCGGAACCACACGTATTTCACCGGATCGCCGGGCTTGGGGTTGTAGGGATCTTCGGCTGTCACCGGGCGGAACTGGATCGGTTTGGGGCACAGAAACTTGTCGCGCATCGCTTCGGGGATCAGGTGCGCGCGCTGGGTCAACAGCTCCAGTTCAGAGGGCAGACTTTCCGGGCCCACGATGTCCGGCATCGAGGTCTGGTGCTCATAGCCCTCTTCGTCGTACTGGAACGAAGCGCTGCAGGTGAAGATCGGCTTGCCCTTCTGGATAGCGGTCACCCGGCGCGTGCTGAAGCTGCCGCCGTCGCGCACGCGGTCAACCTGATAGACCACCGGCAGACCGGCGTCGCCAGGGCGCAAAAAGTAGCCATGCAGCGAATGAACGTGACGATCTTCCTCGACCGTCTGGCTGGCGGCCGAAAGTGACTGGCCCAGCACTTGTCCGCCGAACAGCTGGCGAAAACCCAGATCCTGGCTGCGGCCACGAAACAGGTTCTCTTCGATCGCTTCCAGGGTCAGCAGCTCGACCAGGTCTTCCAACACTTGGCTCATTCACGGTTCCTCGTACAAAACCCGTTCGCGCGTGGGACGGCGGCGGTCGATAACAGTTGTGCAGGGCCCGATTCAGGGCCTGCAAGGCAGATGGAAATCATACAGAAATTAACGTCGGCGACTCACTCAGGATTTCAGCGTCGTCAGCCATTCTTCGCGGTTTATCCGGTACAACACATGAGGCCTCAGCGGATGGCCTTCCGGTAGGTTCGGGTGATCGAAATCATCAGCGGGGTCATGGTGCATGCCAATCGCCTGCATGACTTTCTGTGACGGCTCATTGCTGACCGCAGTGAACGACACGATCTCATCCTGCCCCAGGCGCTCGAAGCCGCAGCGCAGCGCGGTCCAGGCCGCTTCGCTGGCGAAGCCCAGCCCCCAGTGTTCTCGCGCCAGACGCCAGCCGATCTCCACGGCGGGGGTGAAATGCGCGTCGAAACCCACCACGCTCAGGCCGGTGAAACCGATGAAGTCACCGGTGTCCTTGCGTTCGAGCGCCCACAAACCAAAGCCCAGCTCGGCGAAATGGCCGCGCATCCGCCCAATCAGCGCGGCGCTTTCCAGATAGCTCAGCGGCTCTGGAAAGTAACGCATCACCTGCGGATCCGCGCACATGGCGGCAAACGCCCGCAGATCATCGTCGCGCCATTGCCGCATCAGCAATCGGGCGCTGTCGAGTTTGAGTATCGGCTCCATCGATTCTCCCCGTTGTAAAAGCATCTCTTAAGTGTGCGCCAGTCTAGTCGACTGATCTGGCAGCCCGCTGGGCGGCTGGTGACAATGCTGTCACTATCGGCCTTCGACACATGAACGAACGAAAAATGTCCCTGCCGCTCATCTACCACGACGATTACAGCCCCGAGTTTCCGCCGGACCATCGTTTCCCGATGGACAAGTTCCGTCTGCTACGCGATCACCTGGTCGACAGCGGCCTGACCTGCGACGCGAAACTGCTGCGCCCACAGTTGTGCCCGGCGGACATTCTGGCCCTGGCACATGACCCTTCTTACATCAGCCGTTACCTGAGCGGCGATCTTTCCAGGGAAGACCAGCGCCGTCTCGGCCTGCCGTGGAGCGAGGACCTGGCGCGGCGGACCATTCGCGCCGTCGGCGGCTCACTGTTGACTGCAGAGAAAGCGCTGGAACACGGCCTGGCCTGCCATCTGGCGGGCGGCACCCATCACGCGCATTACGATTATCCGGCAGGTTTCTGCATCTTCAATGACCTGGCGATCATCAGCCGGTTTCTGCTGGCGAGCGGCCGCGTGGACAAGGTGCTGATCTTCGACTGTGACGTACACCAGGGCGACGGCACCGCGCGGATACTGGCCGACACCGAGGACGCCATCACCGTATCGCTGCACTGCGAAAAGAACTTTCCGGCCCGCAAGGCCCAAAGCGACTGGGACATCCCGCTGCCCATGGGAATGGGCGATGACGGCTATCTGCAAGTGGTGGGTGAGGTGCTCAACTACCTGCTGCCCTTCTATAAACCGGACCTGGTGCTGTATGACGCTGGCGTGGATGTTCACAAAGACGATGCCCTCGGCTACCTGCGGATGACCGACCAGGGTCTGGCGGCTCGCGACGAAGCCGTGCTGCGCCACTGTCTGGGCCGTGACATTCCAGTAATGGGCGTGATCGGCGGCGGTTACAGCAAGGACCGACAGGCGCTCGCCAGGCGCCACGGCATTCTGCATCACAGCGCGGACAAGGTCTGGCAGGACCTGGGGCTGTGACCGGCCGAAGCCGGCGCATCATTCTCGGGTAGAATGCGCCACCCTCCCGCATTCGATACGCAGCTGATCATGACCGACCTCATCACCTCCGCACCTTTATCCGTCGTCATAATCGGAGGCGGCCCGGCGGGTTTGATGGCGGCGGAGGTTCTGAGCCAGGCGGGTTACAAGGTCGATCTGTACGACGCCATGCCCTCGGTAGGCCGCAAATTCCTGCTGGCCGGAGTCGGCGGGATGAACATCACCCATTCCGAACCGTATCCTGCCTTTCTGTCGCGCTACGCCGAGCGCGCCCCGATGATCGCCCCGCTGCTGCGCGGTTTTGATGCAAATGCGCTGTGCCAGTGGATTCATGACCTGGGAATCGAAACGTTCATCGGCAGCTCGGGCCGGGTGTTCCCGACCGATATGAAAGCCGCACCGCTACTGCGTGCATGGCTAAAGCGTCTGCGCGAAGCGGGCGTGGCGATCCATACCCGCCACCGCTGGCTGGGTTGGGACGCTGCGGGCAAACTGCGAATCGCCAGCCCGCAAGGCGAGTTGCTGCTCGACCCCGCCGCGACCTTGCTGGCGCTGGGCGGTGCCAGTTGGGCGCGTCTGGGGTCCGACGGCGCATGGCTGCCGTTGCTGCAAGCGCGCGGTGTACAAGTGGCCGCGTTGCAGGCCGCTAACTGCGGCTTTGAGATCTCGGCCTGGAGCGACCTGCTGCGCGGCAAGTTTGCCGGAGCACCGCTGAAAAATATCGCCATGGGTCTGGACGAGAAGACATTGCGCCTGGGCGAATGCGTTCTGACTGAAAATGGTGTCGAAGGCAGCCTGGTCTACGCGTTGTCGGCGCAGATCCGCGAGCGGATCAATCGTGACGGTGTAGCGACAGTGTTCATCGACCTGCTGCCAGGCAAATCGGTGAGCGATGTGCAGAAGGCCCTGAGCAAACCGCGCGGTTCGCGTTCGATGTCCAAGCATTTGCACAGCCAACTGGGCCTGGACGGCGCCAAGGCGGCGCTGCTACGCGAGCTGACGCCGCGTGAAGCTTTCGACGATCCGGTGAGTCTGGCTCTGGCCATCAAGGCGCTGCCCTTGAAGCTGGTCAAGCCGCGCCCAATCGACGAGGCCATCAGCACGGCGGGTGGCGTGACGTTTGAAGCGCTGGATGAGCGCTTGATGCTCAAGCAGCTGCCGGGCGTGTTCTGCGCTGGCGAAATGCTCGACTGGGAAGCGCCGACCGGCGGTTACCTGCTGACAGCATGTTTCGCCAGCGGACGCGCTGCGGGGTTGGGTGTCGTGGAGTGGTTGCGAGGCTGAACCCCTACGCCATCGTCGCGAGCAAGCTCCCTCCCACATAGCTGCCGCATGCATCAGACCGTGTGAGAGATTCTACGTTTGAGGGGTAGCCCTAAAACATAGAAATCTCATGGTGCCCGCGAGGCCGCTTTTTATTCTGCCCGCAGGGCGTGGGAGTGACCGGGCGGCGATCCGCTTGCTCTGGGCGGCAATCCGACGATCTGGCGCGTAGCGGCAGTAATCCTGGCGAACTTGTTTATACCGCATGAACCATCTTGCTGCCGGTTCCCGGCAGATCGCAGGCAAGCCAGCTCCTACAGTTCGTGCAGCACTGCGGTTCTTGTGGGAGCCAGCGGGCGGCGATCCGTCTTGCTGGCGACCGTGGCGTTCCCCAGCTTGATCAGGGCTTTTTCTTGCGTGGGCCGGTGTTGAAAACTGGAACCTTGCGCACCGGCTTGACCACCGGGTCCGGCTCGGAATCACCGCTGTCGACCCATTTGCCCAAATTGCGCTTGCTGCCCGTGACCTTCGGCTTTTTCGGCTTCTTGGGTTTCTTGAGAATCTGCCCGCTGGCGTCAGTTGCAGGCACGCGGTGTTCGGGTTCGAAATCCTGTTCTTCGCGACGTTGCAGCGTCTGGCGGGTCAACACTTCGATGGCCGAGAGCAATTCCACTTCGTCCGCGCAGACCAGCGAAATCGCTTCGCCGGTCAGCCCGGCGCGGCCGGTGCGGCCGATGCGATGGACGTAGTCTTCGGCCACAATTGGCAGGTCAAGGTTGACCACGGTTGGCAGGTCGTCGATATCCAGCCCGCGAGCAGCCACATCGGTGGCTACCAGAATCTGCACTTCATTGGCCTTGAAGCGATCCAGCGCGCGCTGGCGCGTGGCTTGCGGCTTGTCGCCATGGATGCCGTCGGCGTTCAGGCCCAGGGCCTGCAAGCGGTCGACCAGTTGATCGACGCCAACACGGGTCTTGGCGAACACCAGAACCTGGCCCCAGCGGTGTTTCTTCAGCAGGTGGATAAACAGCTCGGTCTTGCGCTTCTTGTCGACCGGCACGACCCATTGCTTAACCGTCGAAGCGGCAACGTTGCGCGGGCTGACTTCGATGGTCAACGGATCATCGAGCATCTGCGAAGCCAAGAGACGGATCGGGTCTGAGAACGTCGCCGAGAACAGCAGAGTCTGGCGACGCTTGGGCAGCGCCGCGTAGATATCGCGCAGTTCCTCGGCGAAACCCAGATCGAGCATTCGGTCGGCTTCATCGAGAATCAGCGTCTGCAACTGCGAGAACTTAACTGCGTTCTGCCGATGCAGGTCGAGCAAGCGGCCGGGCGTTGCGACCAGCACGTCAACGCCCTTGCGCAGTTTCATCATTTGCGGGTTGATGCTCACGCCACCGTAGACCGCGTAAGTGCTCAGCGGCAGGTGTTCGGCGTACTGGCGAATACTTTCGTGGACCTGCTCGGCCAGTTCGCGGGTCGGCGCCAGCACCAGCGCGCGGACCGAGTTGGGCGCGACTTTCGGGCCTTCCATGGTCAGGCGCTGCAGCAGCGGCAAGGCGAAGCCGGCGGTCTTGCCGGTGCCGGTCTGTGCAGCAGCCATCAGGTCACGGCCAGCCAGCACCGGAGGGATCGCTTGTGTCTGCACAGGCGTCGGTGTCTGGTAGCCGAGCGCTTCGAGAGCGCGCAGCAAGGGTTCGATCAGGCCGAGAGAGGCGAATGTCATGGGGATACCGTAGGGAAAATTCAGCGCAAGGCGCGCAGTTTACCCTGTCCGGCTCCTGCGGTCAGTGGCTGCGCGCGGTTGCCGGTTCCCGGGCTGGCGCTTTGCGCCACTGCGGCAGGCCGATCAGCACCACCGCGCTGATGATCACCACCATCGCCAGGCACTCTTCGCCGCCGATTGTCTCGCCTGCAAACATCACCCCGAGCAATACCGCCACCGCCGGGTTCACGTAGGCGTAGCTGGTCGCGGCTGCAGGGCGAACATTCTTTAGCAGGTACATGTAGGCACTGAACGCGACAATGGAGCCGAACACCACCAGATACATCAGCGCGCCCCAGCCAGCGGCGGTCGGCATGTGGTCCAGCCGCTCGCCGCTCAGGACACTGCCGACCAGCAAGGTCGCGCCCGCGGTGATCATTTCGGCACCGCTGGCCATCGGCCCGGCGGGCAGCGGCAGATGTTTGCTCAGCACTGAACCGAATGCCCATGACGCAGCGGCAAAAATTACCATCGCCGCGCCGTAAGGGCTCGCCTGCAGGTTGGAGCCCAGGTTCAGCAGGCCAATCCCGATCAGGCCAAGCACGATTCCGGCCCATTCCAGGTGAGTGGTGCGATTACCCCAGAACAGCCCGAACAGCAGGGTAAAAAGCGGCATGGTCGCAATCGCCAGCGCCGCGACGCCTGAAGCTACACCCGCATGCTCCGCAAGCGTGACGCCGCCGTTGCCACAGGCCAGCAGCAGAAACCCGATCACGAACGCCGCTTTCCACTCTGTCCAGGTCGGGGCAGGCACGCCACGCCAGCGCAGGAATCCATACATCAGGCTACCGGCGATCACGAAACGGACGCCGGCCATCATCAGCGGCGGCCAGGATTCGACACCGATGCGGATCGCCAGATAGGTAGAACCCCAGACCAGATAGAGCGCAACGAAGGCGCCGATGAGCAACAACGGGAAACGACGAGTGGAAGGCATGTCCGTGCTCTGAGAATTATTCGAGTTGAGCAGCTATTGTATGAAGGCAAAAGCGGGACATTAAGCAGTAAAACCTGTTTAAAGGCTTGTCCGGCTTTTCAATCAACGGTTATGCAGCCGTGTGGCCTTGGATTACAAAAAACGCTTTTTTATATGAGGAACGAAGGATGACCCTGGATAAATATGACCGGATCCTGCTCCAGGCGCTGCTGGACAACGGCCGCGCTTCGTTCGCGCAACTGGCGAAGCTGGTCAATCTGTCCGCGCCGGCGGTGGCCGAACGTGTCGCCAAGCTGGAGACAAGCGGTGTCATCAGCGGTTATCAGGCGAAGGTCGATCTGTCGAAAGTGGGTCTGCCGATCGAATGCATCATCGAGCTGCGCATGGCCAGTCACGGCAACAAGCAGGCTTACGACGAACTGTGGAACATTCCGGAGTTGATCCAGTGTCACCGCGTGACCGGCGACCCCTGTGTAATCATGCGTGCGGCAGTCGACTCGATGCCGCAGCTCGAAGACCTGATCAACCGCATCGCGCAATTCGGCTTCAGCAAGACGTCCATCATTCTCTCGACAGCGGTCCAGCGCAGTGTTCCGCTCAACTACCTGCAGACACAAAGCCGGTTGGAAGGCTCCGCGCTCAAAAGCCGCGCTGACGCTTGATCGCTTCGCTTATCTTGGCGGCAGGGACTTTTTGCAGGGAACACAACAACTGGTGCGACACGCCGGACAGCCCGTGGGTCTGGCGCAGTTCGTTGGTCAGGTAGGCCGTCAGGTTGGCGGCCATTTCGGCGTCAGCCATGGCCCGGTGGGCCTTGCCTGTATTGGGCAGCCGCGCGTAAGTGGTCAGGGTGCCCAGCTTGTGATTGGGCGCACCGGGCATCAGACGTCGCGCCAGCAGCATCGAACAGGCAAAACTCTGCTGGCGGTTGCGCTGGATGCGCGACAGCTCGTAATCCCAGAACTTCTGGTCGAACGACGCATTGTGCGCCACCAGCGGAGTCGAACCGACGAAGTCGCTGACATCGCCCATGACTCGCTCGGCCGAAGGCGCAGTGCGAATCATGCTATTGCTGATGCCGGTCAGCCCTTCGATGAAAGCGGGAATGCGCACCCCGGCATTCATCAGGCTCTGATAGCGCTCGACGATGCGCCCCTGCTCCATGATTACCACGGCGATCTCGGTCGCGCGGCAACCCTGGCCCGGTGAAATGCCAGTGGTTTCAAAGTCGATGACGGCAATGCGTTCCAACACGTGATGCAACCTTTCAAAAATTCATTTCAGCAAAAGCGCGCCTTCGATCGGCACATAACGAGTCGCGGCGCGGATCAGCGAGTTGGCGGTCAACCCCGGCACGCCATAAGCGACGGCTTCGACGCCATGTTTGCTGATGATACGTTCAAGCAGCAGATCGAAGTCGCCATCGCCGGACGCCAGCACCACTTCGTCGACCTGCGGCGCGACGTCCATGATATCGATGGTGATGCCCACATCCCAGTCGCCTTTCGCCGAACCGTCGCTGCGCTGGATGTACGGCTTGAGTTTGACGGTAAAACCCAGGTTACGCAGGATCTGCTGGAACTGCTGCTGCTTGCTGTCGCCGCGGTCGATGGCATAGGCAAACGCCTGAACGATTTCGCCGTGTCTGCTGATGTCCGCCCACAGCGCGGCGTAGTTGAAGTGACAGCCATGCGCCTGACGCACGGTGTAATAGAGATTCTGTACATCGGCGAACACAGCGATCTTCTTCACCGTCATTCCTCATGCGCGAACGATCCGGAAAACGAACCGGTGCGCAGTATGACAGCTTGGCGCGGCGGGAGCGCGCCTGGGCGAGAAGAACCTGTGGGAGCGACCGGGCGGCGCTCCGCTTGTCCGCGAAGAGGCCGTAACAAGCGTACGGCTCTTTCGCGGACAAGTCCGCTCCCACAGGGTGTCCCGCTTACGGATCCCGTAGTCCGTTACCGATCAGACAAACGAATCATCGTCCGAAAACAGGTCGCTGCCGCTGTCGTCGAAACCGTCGTCGCTGACGTACTGGGAGTCTTGCGACTGCCAGTCGCCTTGATCAACTGGCTGTTCATCGTGGATGACTTCGACAATTTCCTGCGGTTGATCATGGTGGCTGAACAGGCTGCTGATACCTTCAGCGAGCATCACGCCGCCGGCTACACCTGCTGCGGTCTGCAAGGCGCCGCCAAGAAAACCGCTACCGCGCGGCACCTGCTGCGGGGCGGCGTAGCCAGGCTGCTGAACTGGCGACGGCGCAAGCCCCGGACCATCGCGCCAACCGCCCGCGGACGGCTGCGAAGGTCGCGATGAACTGCCACCGCCAAAGATACCGGACAGAAAACCACCGCCCGCAGGTGCCGATGAAGACTGGCCGCGCGCCTGTTGCAGCTCCGCCTGAAGCTTGCGGATCTGCTCGTCACGCTCCTGTACCTGACGATTGAGCTGATTCACCGCCGCTTCCTGGACCAGAATGGCCTGGGTCATGTAGTACGGGGCGGCTGGCTGGCGGGTCAGGTGTTCCTTGATCCGCGCTTCGGCTGCGGCATCGCGTGGCGCGGATGCAGTCTCGGCGTCCTTGAGTTTCGAGAAAAGGCCGTCGATCAGAGTCTGTTCTTCGCTGTTCATGGTGACCTCGCTGGATGACCGTTGAGACGTCTGCCGGGGGATAACCGGTCCTGCTTGAGTAATGGGGCCGGTCGGCCCATGTTCAATGACATGAACAAAATGTCATGAAGGCTCTGGCCCGGCTTTGCCGCCCTTGGTTCCACGCGCGGGCATGGGCTAAAGTGTCGACCTGCTTTTCAGCCTGCGACTTATCTGCATGAACCCTCTGACCGTTATCCAGGATTCACTGTATTTCTTCCGCCGCAACCTGGGCGGCATCCTGGTGCTGTGCCTGCCGTTGGTGGTACTCGAAGCCCTCGCCAAGCAGGCGCTCGGCAATGCCATGGCCGCAGACGCTTCGCCCGCTTATGAACTGGTGGTCGGGCTGTTTTTCTACCCGCTCTATACTGGTGCGCTGATCCTGTTTCTCGACGCGCGGACTCGCGGCGAGCAACCGCAGACCCGCGACCTGCTGGCCATGGCGTTGCGCCTGTGGCCGACCTTCGCCGTGCTCTCAGCCATGAGCACCCTGCTGATCATGTTCGGGCTGTCGCTGTTCATCGTCCCGGGCCTGTGGGTCATGATCAAACTGGCCTTCTGTGAATACCTGTTGGTGCTGAGACGGCTGACGCCATTCATGGCCATGCGCGAAAGCATGCTGATGACGACCGGCCACTTCCTGCGGATCCTGACCTGCATACTGCTTATCTACATTCCGTTGTCGCTGCTCGAAGGTGTAAGTCTGTATCTGCTGCCCGAGCCGCAGAGCGCACCGGTCTCGCTGGCCCTGGACAGCATCGCCAGTTTTCTCCAGTTGTTCACCACCGTGGTGATGTTCCGGCTGTTCATGCTGATCAGCGAGTCGCCGCGACAACCCGATGCATGACGCGCCGGTCGACGCCCGCCGACTCGGCTATGCTCGTCGCGAGTCTGTCACCGAGCGCCAACTGCTCTGAGCCGAGCCAATGATTCGTCTGCTGCTGCGTGTTGTGCTGATCTTCCTGATTCTGTCCGGTCTGCTGTTGATCCTGATCTACCAGCTGACCTGGCGTCCGGCTGCCAACGAACCTGCGACCGTGTCCTGCAACGCTTCGGCAGCGCCGCCGCTGGTTCCGGGCCAGGCGCTCAAGGTGATGACCTGGAACATCCAGTATCTGGCCGGCAAACGCTACGTGTTCTGGTACGACATGGCCGATGGCAGCGGGCAGGACGAGCGGCCTACCCCGGAAGACATCGCCTACAACCTCGACGAAGTGGCCCGCGTGATTCGCGATGAACAGCCGGACATCGTGCTGTTGCAGGAAGTGAACGACGGCGCCAAGAACACGGATTATCAGGATCAGCTGGCGCTGCTTCAGGAGCGTGTCATCGATCTGTTTCCGTGCAGCTCGCAGACGTTCTACTGGAAGGCCGACTTCATTCCCGACCCGCACATCTGGGGCAGCGTGGGCATGAAGCTGGCAACCCTCAGCCGTTACCGCATCGAGGGTGCGGAACGCCTGCAACTGCCGGAGGCGGAAACCAATTTCATCAGCCGACGATTCCAGCCCAAGCCTGCTTTGCTGGTCAGCTACCTGCCGTTACGGGACGGCGGCAAGCTGGCAGTGATCAACACACAGCTGGGCAGCGGCGAACAGGCGCAGCCTCAGGTGCAGTCCACCCAGCAATTGCTCGACAAGCTGGAAAGCCGTGGCACACCCTGGCTGATCGGCGGTGACTTCAATCTGCTGCCGCTCGGCCAGTATCAGCGTCTGCCCGCCGAATTGCGCAACGGTTACAGCGCCGACAGCCCTTTGCATGCGCTGTGGGACAAATATCCGATGATCCCCAGCAATGCCGAAGCCAGCGGCATGGATCGGCAACATTGGCTGACCCACTTCCCCAACGATACCCGTGTGGATGGCCCGGACCGGACGCTGGATTATCTGTTCCACAGCCCGAGCCTCAAGCGTATCGAGGCCCGTGTGCGTCGGGCCGATACCTTGCTGATCTCTGACCACCTGCCGCTTATCGGCCGGATTCTCCTGCCGGTCGAACCCGTCCGCTAGACCTTGCGCGGCTTGATCCGGGCGGTGGGCTCGGCGATCAACGGGTCTTCGGGCCAGTAATGTTTGGGGTAACGGCCTTTCAGATCCTTCTTCACTTCCTGATAGGTATTGCGCCAGAAGCTTGCCAGATCCTGAGTGACCTGCACTGGACGCCGCGCCGGCGATAGCAGATGCAGCTTCAAGGCCTGACGACCGCCAGCGATGCGCGGCGTATCCGCCAGCCCGAACAGTTCCTGCAAACGAACGGCGAGGATCGGGGGAATCTCGCTGTAGTCGAGCTTGACCGACGAGCCGGACGGCACGTTGATATGGGTCGGCGCCAGCTCGTCCAGTTGTTGCGGCAACGGCCAGGGCAGAATGCCGCGCAGGATGGACGGCAAATCGAGCTGGCTGAAATGGCTCAGACGACTGACATTGGCCAGATAGGGCTGCAACCAGGTTTCCAGCGAGGCAAGCAGCGCTGCGTCGCTCAAATCGGGCCACTGGCTTTCCTTGTGCTGCTGCACGTCGAGCTCGCGCAACAAGGCGACCCGCGCTTGCCACTGACGCAGCGCTGGCGTCCACGGCAACAGCTCCAGCCCCTTGCGCCGCACCAGATTGACCAGTGCCCGCGAGCGTGCGTTTTCATCCAGACCGGTCAGCGGCGCGGTGCCGAGTATCAACTCGCCGACCTTGCGCTGGCGTTCGGCGCGCAGCACGCCTTCGCGTTCGTCCCAGTCCAACTCGTCCACCACCCTCACCTGTTCGGCGAGCACGCCGTCGAACAGATTCGGATCGAGATCGGCAGCCAGGTAGATGCGCTCTTCACGTTGACCCTGACGGCTGCCAAGATCGGCCACTACCAGCCAGCCATGCTTCATCAGTGCATCCGCTTCGCCGAACACAGCGGCGCGACCATTGGCCAGTCGATACTCGGCGCCACCGGGTCGCCGCTGCTGCGCCACGCGGTCCGGATACGCGAGCGCCAGCAGACAGCCCAGCCAGCGCGAATGGTCGGGATCGCCGACCGGCCGGGTCGGTTTGCCGCGCAGATAACCACGGTACTGACGCGACAGCTGGCGGACCCGATTCACTGCGCCTTGCCCACCGCGATGACCGCCGGACAGCATGGCGAGACGACTGTGCAGGTCGGCACCTGCGCCTCGCAGAATGTCGCGTTCGCCGAGCAACGCCGCCACGTCGCACGCCATGTCGCCCAGCCCGAGCGCATGCCCGCGTAACAGCAGGTGCGCAATGCGCGGATGCGCAGGCAGCTCGGCCATGCTCTGACCGTGCGCGTTCAGGCGGCCATCGTCTTCCAGCGCGCCCAGGCGTTGCAAAAGGTCCCGCGCCTGAGCAAAAGCCGCAGCGGGTGGAAGGTCCAGCCACTTGAGCTGACAGGGTTCAACGCCCCACCGTGTCAGTTGCAAGGCGAGTCCGGCCAGATCGGCCTGGAGCATTTCGGCTGTGCCGTACGCGGCGAGCTGTTCATGCTGGGCTTCGGACCAGAGCCGATAACATACACCGGGTTCCAGCCGCCCCGCCCGACCGGCGCGCTGGGTGGCGCTGGCGCGGGAGATCCGCTGGGTGTCCAGCCGCGTCATGCCGCTGCCGGGGTCGAAGCGCGGAACCCGCGCCAGGCCCGCATCTACCACGACACGCACGCCGTCGATAGTCAGGCTGGTTTCCGCGATATTGGTCGCCAGCACCACTTTGCGGCTGCCCTTGGGCGCCGGTTCGATGGCAGCGCGCTGCGCGCTCAGGTCCAGCTCGCCGTGCAGCGGGCAAAGCAGCACATCCGGACGCTCCCCCAGCGCCTCGGCCAGTTGCTGGTTGACGCGTCGAATCTCCGCCTGGCCCGGCAGAAACACCAGCAAGCTGCCACTTTCGTTGCCCAGCGCGTCGAGTACGGTCTGCACCACACGTGGCTCGATGAACTCGCCCGGCTGGAACGGCCGCCCCCATTGCGTCGTGACCGGGAACATACGGCCATCGCTGCGCACCACCGGCGCATCATCGAGCAGCGCCGAAAGACGCTCGCCCTCCAGCGTCGCCGACATCAGCAGGATCTTCAGCGGCTGATCCTCGCGAAACAGCTCTCGCCCATTGAGACTCAGCGCCAGGGCCAGGTCGGCGTCCAGACTGCGTTCATGGAATTCGTCAAAGATCAGCAGCCCGACACCTTCGAGCGCAGGGTCGTCCTGCAAGCGCCGGGTCAGGATGCCTTCGGTCACGACTTCGATGCGGGTATTGGGGCCGACGCGGCTTTCCAGACGAATGCGATAGCCCACGGTTTCACCGACCTTTTCACCCAGCTCCGCCGCCAGCCGTTCGGCCGCGGCACGCGCGGCGAGCCGTCGCGGTTCGAGCATGAGGATGCTCTGCCCGGCCAGCCAGGTTTCCTCCAGCAGAGCCAATGGCACACGCGTGGTCTTGCCCGCGCCGGGTGGCGCTTCCAGCACGACTTCGTCGCGGGCGGTAAGGGCCTGGCGCAAGGCCGGCAGGACAGCATCGATAGGCAGGGAATTCATGGCGGCTCCAGAACAGGCGGCCGATTATACGGATGCGCTGTTCCAGAAGCCTATTTTGTGGGAGGGAGCTTGCTCGCGACAGCGTCGTGTCAGTCGCTGCATTCGTAACTGGACTGCCCCGTCGCGAGCAAGCTCCCTCCCACAATTGGAATTCCGTAGGAGCGCGCTTGCCCGCGACAGCATCATGTCGGCCAGCACATCTGTTGCGACCGTACCGGCGCTATCGCGGGCAAGCGCGCTCCTGCGGGTAGAACCGCTTCGCTATGCAATAGTCTTAGCCTTGCGGCCTTTGCCTTGTATAGTTGGCCTCTTCATTTCAGGAGCTTTCCATGCGCATTCCTTCCCGTTTGATTGGCGGCGTTCTGGTCGCCGCGCTGCTGACTCAGATTTCGGCCTGCGGCACCATTTTCTACCCCGACCGTCGTGGCCAGATCGATGGAAAAATCGACCCGGCCATCGCTGCGCTCGATGCAATCGGGCTGTTGTTCTACCTCATTCCCGGCGTGATCGCCTTCGCCGTCGACTTCGCGACAGGTGCTATCTACTACGCACCGGGCGAGCACGCACAGATCGATCCGCAGAAGCTGCAACCGGCCATCAATCCCGATGGCAGTGTGGACAATCACAAACTGCAGGCAATCATCCAGGCTGAGCTAGGCCGCTCCCTGCCACTGGACGACCCACGCCTGATCCAGCACAAAGGCAGTGCCGAACAGCTGGCTTCGCTGGGTCTGATCCCTGCGGCCTGATGTCGGTGTGAAGAAAGGAACGTCATGAGCACGAGCGCCGAGCACAGCCGCCTTCTGCGTCTGGCCACGAGGGCATCGCTGGCGGTCGCCGTCACTTTGATCATCGCCAAGAGCGTGGCCTGGTGGATAAGCGGATCAGTGAGCCTGCTGGCCGGGCTCACCGATTCGCTACTGGACGGCGCCGCTTCGTTTCTGAATCTGCTGGCGGTGCATTACTCGCTGCGCCCCGCCGATGACGATCATCGTTACGGACACGGCAAGGCAGAAGCGTTGTCGGGCATGGCGCAGGGGCTTTTCATTGCCGTGAGCGGCGTACTTATCGCCTTCCAGGCGGTCGAGCGCATTCAGAACCCGCAGCCGTTGGGCGCGCCACTCGCGGGCATGCTGGTGATGGTCTTCTCCATCGTCTTGACACTGGCTTTGCTCGGGCTGCAGCACAGGGTCGTGCGCGCAACCGGCTCGGCGGCCATTCGCGCTGATTCGCTGCATTACCGCTCGGACCTGCTGCTCAACGCCAGCATCCTGCTCGCGCTCACTCTGGCCTGGTACGGTTGGCAGCAACTGGATGCCTATTTCGGCCTGGCGATAGCGGTCTACATTCTGTGGAGCGCGGTGCATATCGCGCGCGAAACCGTATCGGTGCTGATGGATCAGGAGCTGCCACCGGATGTCAGCGCGCAGATGCTTGAGTTAGCCCGCGGCGTGCCCGGCGTGCTAGGCGCTCATGATTTGCGCACGCGGATTTCCGGCACCCACTGGTTCGTGCAACTGCACCTGGAGCTGCCCGGCAGCCTGACGCTGTCGGTCGCCCATGGCTTGTGCGACCAAGTCGCCGACGCGATCCATCAGCGCTATCCCAAAGCTGAAGTGCTGGTCCACGCCGATCCTCAGGAAGTGGTAAAGCAGAACCGTCGATGATCAGCTTTACTGGACGCTGTAACCGCGCTCGACCAAGCAGGCACCCATCGAGCGGCGATACCTGTCCACCACTTCGGGAGCCGGCTGGTAAGTGACGTTGGCCGGATCGAAACCGCTCTCATCTGCGGCCCAGCGGTAGCATTGGTAGTGATCGAGCTCGACTTGCTGCGGGCTTTGCCCGTTCTGCGGATAAGCCACCGGATCGTAGCCGTTGCCCTGCTGCGGATTGGCGTACGCCGGCTCGTTCTGCGGTGGCGTGACCACCACATATTCCTCGGTATTGGGCTGGTAGGTGTAATAAGTGCCCGCAGCCAGAAACAGCAACGAACTTCCGACCCAGACTTCCCTTGAATAGGACGGCAAGCTGCGCACCCGTGCGCCGTAAGGCGGCGTTACGACGATGTACCGCTGACCTTGCGGGCGATACCAATACCCGTCGGCGTAGAAGTAATCCTGACCGCGATACGGAATGCGCGAATACCCGCCCGGCACCCGGTCGATGGCATGGCCCGGACGATATTGCGGCCCCGGCCCCCAGCCATTGCCGTGGCCGTCCGGCCGCCCATCCCAATGATCATTGGGGCGACCGGTCTGCCAGTTGCGATTGCCACGCGGAATGTCATGATAATAACCCTGGCGTGGAGGCTGAGTTTGCCACGCCTCACGCGGGCCGCTCTGAATCGGCAGATTGTCCTGAGCCTGCCGCAGCTGCTGGCGCTCGGCCTGGCGCTGCTGATTCTGCTGTTCCTGAATCTGGCGCTGCTGTTCGCGTTGCTGCTGGTTGATCTGCTGTTGCTGCTGCCGCTCGACGTTTCGCTGCTGCATCTGTTGCTGCTGAATCTGCTGTTGCTGGTCGCGCTCGACCTGGCGCATCTGGTCCTGCTGAGTCTGGATCTGACGCTGCTGTTCGCGCTGCTGCTGGTTGATCTGCTGTTGCTGCTGACGCTCGGCGCTGCGTTGCTGCATCTGTTGCTGCATCTGTTGCTGGTTCTGCTGTTGCTGAATCTGCCGCTGCTGGCTGCCCTCCGCGCCGCTGCCACGAAGCTGGTCGCGAGGCGATTGATCGCCGGCCAGAGCCTGGGCGCCGATGCTCATCCACAACAGGCTCATTGCTGTCAGCTGCCAGATGCCGGTTTTCATGCTTGGTTCTCCAGAGCGTGTCTCCACGTCCATAAGACTGCGATGGCGTTATGCCGTTCTGCGCACTTTATCAGACACAAAGAAAAGGGGGCCAAATGGCCCCCTTGGGATACTTCGTCCTGGCTCGACGCTTTTGACGCCGGCTCACCTCATGCCGTCTTCTGGACAGTATGCAGCCCGGGGGCCTGATCCACCCTGTGGGATGGGAGGCCGCAGCTGGCCTGATTGGGCGAGCCGCGCTGGACGCTATGTCCGGGCAGTGATTCTGTGAAAAAGGATAGGCCTGCCGGACAGGCAAGGGATTGCTAAGATTGCTCAGCAAAACATCACTTGCGCAATTTTTAGCTTCAGATGAATAATTCAGCGCAATCGAACTCATAAAGGAGCAAGTCGTGAGCAAGCTCGACAGATATGACCTGAGCATTTTGGCGGAACTGCAACGGGACGCGCGGATTTCCAACCAGGAACTGGCCGAGCGGATAGGTCTGTCGCCGTCGCCTTGTTCGCGGCGCGTCAAGCAGCTGGAAGACGATGGCTATATTGTCCGGCAGGTCGCGTTGCTGGATCGCAAGAAGCTCGGGCTGACCCTCACTGCCTACGTGCTGATCGGCATGGACCGTCACACGCCGGAGCGTTTCGAGAACTTCGAGCAGCACATCCGCAATCTGCCGCAGGTGCTGGAGTGCAGTCTGGTGACCGGGATGGACGCCGACTACCAGCTCAAAGTGGTGGTGCCTGACATGGATCACTACCAGAAACTGCTGTTGGGCCATCTTACCCGCATCGACGGCGTGACCAGCGTCAAGTCGAGCTTCGTGCTCAATCAAGTACTGGCCAGCACTGAACTACCCTTGATTCATCTGCGCAGTCAGGCGTAGACCGGTCTGACTGGAGCGCATGATGGACCCGGTGTTACTCGAAGAATGGATGATGACCATCCTCGTCACGCTGCTGGTTGGCTTCATGGCTTTCATCGTCTGGGATCTGGCGAAAAAATCCCGCGCCGGTCGATTCGGCACCCTGATCCTGTTTCTGGTATTAGGGCTGGGCATCATGGCGTTCGTTATCAAGACGGTAGTAATCGCCTGGATCGAAAACGGCTCCTGAAACGCCACTGATCTGGCCACGCTCACAGCTTCGCCGGCACTTCCCGGTATTTTCCCTGATCCAGTCCGTCAAGGGTCCACTCGCCGATCCGCACCCGAACCAGCCGCAACGTCGGCAGGCCAACCGCCGCGGTCATCCGGCGCACCTGACGATTGCGCCCTTCCTTGATCACCAGTTCCAGCCAGCTGGTCGGCACGCTTTTACGAAAGCGTACGGGCGGGTTGCGCGGCCATAACTGCGGCTCGTCCAGCTGCCTGGCTTGCGCCGGCAAGGTCGGACCGTCATTGAGCAGGACGCCGTCGCGCAGTTGCTGGATCTGCGTCTTGGTCGGCTCGCCTTCAACTTGTACCCAGTAGGTTTTAGCCAGCTTGTGCTTCGGGTCGGCGATCCGCGCCTGTAGCTGGCCGTCGTTGGTCAGCAGCAATAGCCCCTCGCTGTCGCGGTCCAGGCGACCTGCCGGATAAATGCCAGGTACGTCGATAAAGTCCTTGAGGGTGGCGCGGCCATCGCCGTCACTGAACTGCGTCAACACGTCGAACGGTTTGTTGAAAAGGAAGAGTTTCGGCTCGGCGGGCGGCGCCTTGGCGACGCGACGCGGGCCGCTTGCAGCACCAGGCGAAGGACGACGGGACACAGGACGTTGAATGCGGGACATGAGGCTGCGCTAATCGGAAACAGAAAGGGCCACTGTAGTGACCCTTTTTGTAAAACGGAACTGTTATCGGAACGGGGGCTAACGTACCTGTTACCGGAACGGCGGCTCGTCAAAGCTGCGCAGCTTGCGCGAGTGCAGCGAGTTGAGCTGGGTGCGCAGCAGGTCCAGTGCCGCGATACCGATTTTCAAATGCTGGCTGACGGCGCGTTCATAGAACGCGTTCGCCGAGCCTGGCAGTTTGATTTCGCTGTGCAGCGGTTTGTCGGAAACGCACAGCAAAGTCCCGTAAGGCACCCGTAGGCGATAGCCCTGAGCGGCGATAGTGCCGCTTTCCATATCTACCGCAACCGCGCGGGACAGGTTGATCAAAGGTCGTTCCTGCGCCCAGCGCAACTCCCAGTTGCGGTCGTCGTAGGTCAGAACGGTGCCAGTGCGTAGCCGCTTTTTCAGCTCTTCGCCGCGCTCGCCGGTGATCTGCGCCGCTGATTCCTGCAACGCCATCTGAACCTCGGCCAGCGCGGGGATCGGAATATGCGGCGGCAGCACGCGGTCAAGAATCCCGTCCCGACGCATGTAAGCGTGCGCCAGCACGTAGTCGCCGATGGTCTGGGATTGGCGCAGCCCGCCGCAGTGGCCGATCATCAGCCAGCAATGCGGACGCAGCACCGCCAGGTGATCCGTGATGTTCTTGGCGTTGGACGGGCCGACGCCAATATTGACCAGGGTCACGCCGTGGCCGTCCTCCGCGATCAGATGGTAGGCCGGCATCTGGTAGCGGTGCCAGACCACGCTGGCAACGATTGCCTGCGCTTCTTCTTCGCCCATGCTCTTGTCGACCACGACATTGCCCGGCAGCACCATGCGCACGAAACGCGGATCTTCGCGCAGCTTTTCCAGGCCATGCAGGATGAACTGGTCGACGTAGCGGTGATAGTTGGTAAGCAGGATCCAGGGCTGCACGTGACGCCAGTCACTGCCGGTGTAGTGCACAATTCGGCGTAGCGAGAAATCCACCCGCGCCGCGTCAAACAGCGCCAGCGGCAGAGGATCGACGTTGGCCCAGTCGTACAGGCCGTCGGCGATGCCATCGGTAGCGGCCGACAGGTCTGTGCTGGGGAATACACGCGCCAGCGCTGCCGCTGTGACGCCGGACCCGGCCAGCTCATCGCCCTGCTCAACCACGTACGGATAAGGAATGTCCTGCTCGCTGATGCCCACCGATACCGAAACAGTGAAGTCGCTCATCAGCGGGCCCAGCTGTTCGAGCAGGTACTTGCGGAAAGCGGCGGGCTGGGTGACGGTGACGCTGTAAGTACCCGGCAACTGGACCTTGGCGTAAGCGCGGGTGGTCAGCGGTACTTCGCCATGACACTTGTAGGTCAGGCGCAACTCAGGGTAGCGAAACAGCGCGCGTTGCTCGGCATCAGGCTCCACGCGGTCTTTCAGGTACAGCTTGAGCGCCCGGCTGAGGGCACCGGTCGCACGTTCATGCAGTTCGGCAAGCCGTTCCACGGCTTGCTCGGCGGTTTCTACCACAACAAAGGCTTGGGTCACGGTCTAGTCCTGTCTGGATATTGCAGACCTGCATCCTAACGGGTTCCCGCGTTCATGCCACCTGTGGCGAGGCCCGCGCGACCAGTGTGACTACATCGACCCCTGCCGGCAACGCGCCATACACCCTTCCCGGCGATAGCAGTCGCCCGGTGATAAAACCGTCGCTGACCGCCGCGTCGCCGCCTTCAAGCAACAGTTTGGCTTGCAGGGCGACGGCGATATCTTCGGTCAGTTGTCGGGCCCGGTACTGGATATCCGCGGGATTTTTGAAAGCGCTTTTCAGCAGGTCGATGTGCGCGGTCAGATGGCGGTCACCGTGGCCGTCGCCCAGTTCTTCGAACAGCATGTCGAGCATGCCGGCCTCTTTGGACAGCGCTCGCAGCACGTCCAGGCACTGCACATTGCCCGAGCCTTCCCACGTGGAATTGACCGGCGCCTCGCGATACAAGCGCGGCAGGATGCTGTCTTCGACATAACCGGCGCCGCCCAGGCACTCGGCCGCCTCGTTGATCATTGCGGGAGCGCGCTTGCAGATCCAGTACTTGCCGACTGCCGTGACGAGCCTGGCGAAACGCGCTTCGTGTGAATCGTCCAGGTGATCGAGGGCACGCCCCATGCGCAGCGTCAGCGCCAGCGCTGCTTCGCTTTCCAGCGCCAGATCGGCCAGAACGTTCTGCATCAGCGGCTGCTCGTTCAGGACCCGACCGCCCACCCTGCGGTGCGCGCAGTGGTGCGTGGCCTGGGTCAGCGCCTGCCGCATCAAGGCGCTGGAGCCAATCATGCAATCGAAGCGGGTCATGGCGACCATTTCGATGATGGTCGGCACGCCGCGTCCTTCCTCGCCGATCATCCACGCCAGCGCGCCTCTGAGTTCAATTTCGCTGGAGGCATTGGACCAGTTACCCAGTTTGTTCTTCAGGCGCTGGATGTAGAACTCGTTGCGCGTGTCGTCAGGGCGGTGACGCGGCAGCAGAAAACAACTCAGGCCTCTCTCCGTCTGCGCCAGGACCAGAAAGGCATCACACATCGGTGCCGAGCAGAACCACTTGTGACCGACCAGCTCATACGCCTGCCCCGGCCCGCCTCCGTCCACCGGATAAGCGCGGGTGGTGTTGGCACGCACGTCGGTGCCGCCCTGCTTCTCGGTCATGGCCATGCCGATGGTTGCCCCGCGCTTGTGGGCGATGCCGACGTTGCGTGGGTCGTATTCAGTGGAAAGGATTTTCGGCAGCCATATCTGCGCAAGCTCCGGCTGCAATCGCAGCGCGGGCACGCTGGCGAAGGTCATGGTCAGCGGGCAGCCGGTGCCGGGCTCGGCCTGGGTATGCAGATAGCTCATGGCCGCGCGCGCGACGTGCGCGCCGGGTTGCGGGTCGGTCCAGGGCAAGGACGGAATACCATGCTCGATGGCGGCGCTCATCAGCTGGTGATACGCCGGATGAAATTCGATCAGGTCAATGCGATGGCCAAAGCGGTCATGGCTTTCGAATGTCGGCTTGTGCTTGTTGGCGAGGAACCCGGCCTCCATCAGCGGGCCGCCTGCCAGCGCGCCATAGGCATCGATTCGAGGCGCTGCCCAGCCTGCCCCAAAGCGCTGGGTCCAGGCTTGCAGGGGCAGATCGATCCGGTAGAGATTGGCGCCGTCCAGCGGCGGTGGCTGGTTGGTTACGTCATGGGTTTCAGCGAATGAATTCAGGTTCATGGCGGGTCTCCTGCTGGCCGGCGGGCACAGGTCGAATGCCAGAGTGAATCACGCAGGCCGGCCTTTAAAAAGTGCCATTCGTGACGAACTGGCGGCGCTTTTTACGGGTTCTGGCAGTCTCGCAGCTACACGCCGTCCTGGGTTTCGCCGGGCGACAGGCTCAGCTCCGACGCGCGACGCGGTGTGCCCGGCATCGCCAGTGGCAGAGGAAGGCTCAGAATGAAACAGCTGCCGTTGCCAGGCTCGGAGACATGGCTCAGGCTTCCGCCCTGAAGCTCGATGAGCTTGCGGCAAATCGCGAGGCCAATCCCCAGCCCGCCGTGCTCGCGGGTCATCGAACCGTCGATCTGGAAAAAATGCTGGTACAGCCGCGCCTCGTCCAGACGGCTGAAACCGATGCCGGTGTCCACCACTTCGATACGCAACTCGAACTGGTCGACGTTATACAAACGGCCGCTTGCGTGGAGCGTGATCGTGCCCTTGCGAGTGAACTTGATTGCGTTGTCGAGCAGGCATTCGATGCATTGGTAGAGCTTGGCGGCGTCGCCTCGCAGCTCTCGGGGGACATTTTCGTCCGCTGTGACCGCGAAGCTCAGCCCCTTGGCCCGCGCCGGGGCGATAAACCGCTCACGCACGCGCTCCAATGTTTCCACCAGGCTGAACGTGCGACTTTCCGCGTACAAGCTACCGGCCTGCAGTTCGCTCAGGGTCAGTATGCCGTTGATCATGCCCATCATGTCCTGCGCGGAACCGGCAGCAGTCTGCTGATAGCTCTTCATCTCGCTGTCCATGTTGAGGGTCTGCATGAGCTCCAGCGAGCCGATGACCCCGTTCATGGGTGTGCGCAGTTCATGGGTCAGGGTGGCAAGGAACTCGTCCTTGTGGCGATTGCTGGCGGCAAGCTGTTGGTTAAGGCATTCCAGATCGTGGCCGGCCTTGAGCAAGGTCTGCGCCTGTTGCTCGCGAAGCTGGTTGAGCCGGTCCGCCAGCGCCAGCGACAGGAATGCCATTTCCAGCACTGCGCCCATATGCCCGACGTACAGAATGAAGAATGTATTGGGCAGGTAGCCGAGCAGCATCACCGCGTTGATCGTCGCGCCGACCAAAAACACCACCCAGGCAACCAGGTAGTAGCGCGCGCTGCGAACCCCTTTGACTACGGCGGTGATGCCGCAAGCCAACATCACGTAGGTGCACGACAGCACGAGGATCGTCGCTGCGCGCAATGCCAGACCGTAGTCGAGAAACAATGCGGTCAGCATCACTGCCACGGCGCAGCCTAATAACCCTGTCAGCAGATTGTCCAGCCATCGCCCCAGGCGTGCGGTCTGTAGAAAGCTGCGGGAAAACAGGCTGGTGAACAGCACTGCGGTGGCCATCAGAAAAGGCGTAGCGGCGTTCGCCCACCAGGAATTATCCGGCCACAGGTGCTCGATGGCGGCCCCGCTGATCGAAAGCTGGTACAGGCCAAAGGTCGCGATATAGAGGATGTAATACAGGTAACTCTTGTCGCGCACGCTGAGATAGATGAACAGGTTGTAGATCAACATGCCGAGCAGCACGCCGTAGATCAGCCCCATCACATGCAGTTGCGCTGGCTGGTCCTCGATGAACGCGTGACTTGACCACAGATTGAGCGGTGCCTGGACCGGCCCTTGACTGGCGACCCGCATGTAGAAAGTGATCGGTTTGCCGGGTGGCAGTTCCAGATTGAAAACGTAGTTGGCGTGGCGGATATCGCGGCTGGCAAACGGCTGCATGTCGCCGGTTCTGGAGGTCAACCGCAGTCGCCCCGAGGCGTCCGGCAGATACAGGTCGACGTGATCGAGCGGCGGATAGGCCAGCTCCAGAAGCCAGTCCATGGGATGCGCGGCTTCGCGGGGTTGGTAGAGCAGATCGGCTTTCAGCCAGAACGCCGAGCGGGAATAGCCGGCATTGAAGGTTTCGTCATTGATCGGACGGAAAGCATTGCTCTGCCCTGAAGCGCTGACACTCTCGATCGTCGCCTTGCCGCTTACATCCTCGAATACCTGGATGGCACGACCCAGCGGCAGGCTGCGCACCTGCTCGTCGAATTGGATGGCCTGAGCCAACAGCGGCAGCCAGGCCGCCAGAATGATCAGCAAGTAACGCATTGAAGCCCCAAGGTCGGTCGTCGCGGTCACTCCATCCGTTGAAGGCGACGCGGTGCAGATTTCTTTCCTTGAAACAGGCTGAGTGGTTTCAATCAAGTGCTTCGGTGTTGCCCTGATCCGTACAGCCTTCCTGCGACTCTGGCGGCAGACTTGCCTGTCGTGCGCAAGCGTCTGGAACAATAAAGCATACTCAGGAAAAGCCGCCAGACATTTCGTTTGTAATCAAGACAATAGCTCTAAACCGGCATTCTCCGCGACTCATGAGTATCGATGATGTCGCGGCAACATACCTTTGCATGACAAAAGAAAAATCCCGGCGCAGCAGGCGGACCTGGAAAGGTTTAGTGATAAGCTCGCGCACCATGAATATCTATAGCTCCCGCCCCGTTGTCCTCTGCCTTTCCGGCCACGATCCCAGTGGTGGCGCCGGCTTGCAGGCAGATATCGAAGCGTTGCTGGCCCAAGGCTGCCACGCTGCTCCCGCCGTCACCGCCCTTACGGTGCAAGACACCGTCAATGTGCGGGATTTCCGCGTGCTGGATCGCGAGTGGGTGTTGGCTCAGGCCAACGCCGTGCTTGAGGATTCAAGCGTGGCCGCCGTGAAGCTCGGCATGCTCGGCTCACTGGAGATGGTTGAAACAGTGGTCGAACTGCTGCTGGCCAACCCACACTTGCCGATGGTCTGCGACCCGGTGCTGCGTGCGGGCGGCGGTGGGCGGCTGGGCAAGGACGAGGTCGGTTACGCCATGCGTGAGCGGCTGCTGCCGCTGTCGACGATTGCCACGCCCAACCTTCCGGAAGCGCGAATCCTGGCTGAACTGCCTGACGGCACTGCGGACCAGTGCGCCGAGCGTCTGCTGGTTTTTTGCGAGCATCTGCTGATCACTGGCGGGCATGGCGAGGAGCAGGATATTCACAACCGACTGTATATTCGCGGCGGCCAGCCCCATACCTTTACCTGTCAGCGCCTGCCTGGCAGTTATCACGGTTCGGGCTGCACGCTGGCGAGCGCGCTCGCCGGACGCCTGGCGCATGGCGAAGAGCTGGTGAGCGCGGTCAGATCGGCGCTGGACTACACTTGGCGAACGCTGCGCGACGCCGAGCAGCTGGGCAAAGGACAATTCGTCCCCCGTCGCCTGCCGCTGGATTTCTGCTCGTAAGGCCACGCCATGAGGTTCCCGTCATGAAACTACGTGGCCTGTACGCCATTACCGATGGTCAGCTGCTGACCGGCCGATTCCTGTCTTACGTCGAGGCGGCCCTCGATGGCGGCGTAACCCTGCTGCAATACCGCGACAAAAGCAGCGACGAATCGCGACGTCTGCGCGAAGCGAGTGAGTTGCTCAAGCTGTGCGAGCGCTACAAGACCCGGTTGATCATCAATGACGATGCCGAGCTGGCTGCGCGCCTCGGGGTTGGCGTGCATCTGGGGCAAACCGATGGATCGCTGCCGGACGCCAGGGCTTTGCTGGGCCACAAGGCGATTGTCGGCGCAACCTGCCATGGCAAGCTTGAGCTGGCCGAACAGGCCAAGGCTGACGGCGCTAGCTATGTGGCGTTCGGACGTTTCTTCAAATCCCAGACCAAGCCCGATGCGCCAGCGGTGCCGCTTGAACTGCTGGCTCAGGTCCGCTCCAGGGTGAAACTGCCGATTGCTGTCATCGGCGGCATCACAGTGGAAAATGCTCCCCAGCTGGTAGCGCATGGCGCGGACCTGCTGGCGGTGGTCCATGGCCTGTTCGGCGCTGAAACTCCGGCCGAAGTCACACGTCGCGCCAAGGCATTCAACGCGCTGTACCCCTGACGTGTAGGAGCGCGCTTGCCCGCGACGGCATACGTCCTGACCCCAAATAGGCGGTGGACGCAGGAGCCGGTCGCGGGCAAGCGCGCTCCTACACGAGCTTGAACGGCACGCCGCTGGCGTTCTCAAGCCTGAGCAATGCATGTTTGCGATCCATGCCGCCGGCGTAGCCGGTCAGGTCGCCGCTTGCACCGATGACGCGGTGGCACGGCAGGATGATGCAGATCGGATTTCGACCGTTGGCCATGCCGACCGCACGCGAATGGCCTGGGCGCAGCCCCATCTTTTTTGCCATCGCCCCGTAGGAAACCACTTCGCCGTAAGGAATCTGCGCCAGTTCGCGCCACACCTGTTCCTGAAATGGCGTGCCGCGCAAACGCAGCGGCACATTGAAGGCTTGTCGCTCACCGCTGAAGAATTCCGCCAGTTGCTCCTCGGCCTGGCGTATGACCCGTGGCAACGCCTGGTCGTAAGGCATCATGGTCAGCGCCGGGTAGTATTTCTGGCCGACGAAGAACACGCCGGTCAACGCATCATCTTCGGCGCGCAGGGCGATGTCGCCTAACGGGCTTGGAATCAGGTATCCATGGATCATTTTCTTGCCTCCTCCCGTTGACGCCAGACATGCACCGTAGCGTAGGCGCGCCAGGGCGCCCACTGGCTGGCGTGCTCATTGAGCTGCGCGGTGGTCGCGCAACCGAGGTGTTTTTTCAGCACCGCGTCACCCTCGGGGAACGCGTTGGGCCAGCCCAGCGCGCGCATCGCGATGTACTGCACGGTCCACTCACCGACGCCGCGGATACGGCGCAGCGCGGCAAGCGTTTCGTCCAGTGGCACCAAGGGTTGGAGAATGATGCGCCCGACCGCCACTTCCCTTGCGATTGCGATGATCGCTTCGGCACGGATGCGAATCAGCCCGGCACCGATCAACTGTTCAGGATCGAGGCGCGCAATGGCCTCGGCATCCGGAAAGGTGTGATGCAACCCGTTAGGCGCGTCCGATACGGCGCTCCCGAAGCGTTCGGCAATCCGGCCCAGGATGGCGCGCGCATTGAGCACCGAAATCTGTTGCCCGGCCACGGCACGCACGGCTATCTCGAAACCGTCGAAAGCACCCGGCACGCGCATGCCCGGTAGATCCGCGCTCAGCGGTCCCAGGTGCGCATCCACCAGATCGGGCCGGCAACCGGTGTCGAACACTCGCCGCACTCGCGCCAGCACTTGGGCGATGCCCGATTGCAGGGAAGACGAGACAGTCACCACCAGTGCGTGTCGCAGTGGTGCATGCGTTACGTTGAGCCAGCCTGCCAGCCGTTTTCCGGCATGCTCGAACTCAATGGCGCGTGAGTAAGTATCGTTACTGACCTGCTCTACGCCCTGAATGCAGCGATGGGCGAGAAACTCCAGCACGCCGCTCCAGGAAAACGGCGGCCGGTATGACAACTCGAATCGCATGGTCGCCGCGCCCGGTACGTGCGTCGCCTTGCGCAAGCGCAACGGGTTAAGGCCATAGCGAGCCTGGAACACATCGTTGAAACGTCGCACGCTGCCAAACCCTGCCGCCAGTGCAACCTCCGTCATCGACAGGCCGGTATCGGTCAGCAGGCGTTTGGCGATCAACAGGCGCTGGGTCTGGGCGAATTCGACCATTGTCACGCCGAACTCGGTTTCGAAGATCCGCCGCAAGTGTCTGGACGTCACGCCGACACGGTCGGCCAGATCGTCCAGACTTCTGCCGCTGAGAAAGCCCTCCTCGATCAAGCGGGCAGCGGCCTGGGCCAAGCGGCTCGACACGTCCAGCAGACCGTTGCCCGGCGCCAGCTCGGGACGGCAGCGCAGGCAGGGTCGAAAGCCCGCGCGCTCGGCTGCCGCGGCCGAGGTGTAGAAGGTGCAGTTGCGAGCCTGGGGCGCACGGACCGGACACATTGGCCGGCAGTAGATGCCGGTCGACGAGACGCCCATGAAAAACCAGCCGTCGAAACGGCGGTCTCTGGCGATAAAGGCTGCGTAGCAGATGTGCGGATCTAGAGTGTTCATGGAACAGACTCTATTCCAGCATCCGGCAAAAGTCTGGCTGAATTCGGACATGTGCATCCGGCTGCCGACCTGCATTTGTTATAGTGCCTGCCTTGCGTATTACGTCCCGTCGGCCTGTTCAGGCCCATCAGGGTCTGTACGAAATGTTTTCGAGCGAAGGTCAGGCGAGCCTGCCTTCAACGCAGCGTCACCGAGCGCAGATACATTTCCTATAGAGCCTGGGGCAGCCACGACTTACCGTTGCATAGCAGAGACTCAATCATGTCCCGTTCCGAAACACTGTTCGCCAACGCCCAGAAACACATCCCCGGCGGCGTCAACTCGCCGGTTCGCGCTTTCAAGAGCGTGGGTGGCACGCCGCTGTTCTTCAAGCACGCTGCCGGCGCTTATGTGACTGACGAAGATGACAAGCGCTACGTTGACTATGTCGGCTCATGGGGTCCGATGATCCTTGGCCACAGCCATCCGGAAGTGCTCGACGCCGTGCGCAGCCAGCTTGAGCACGGCTTGTCCTACGGCGCGCCGACGGCCATGGAAACCGAGATGGCCGACCTGGTCTGCTCGCTGGTACCGTCGATGGAAATGGTGCGCATGGTCAGCTCCGGCACCGAAGCGACGATGAGCGCGATTCGTCTGGCTCGTGGTTACACCGGTCGCGACAGCATCATCAAATTCGAAGGCTGCTACCACGGTCACTCCGACAGCCTGCTGGTCAAGGCTGGATCCGGCGCGCTGACGCTGGGCGTGCCGAGTTCGCCGGGCGTACCTGCTGCGTTTGCCAGGCACACCCTGACCGTACCGTTCAACGACCTGGAGGCAGTCCGGGCTCTGCTGAGCGAAGTCGGCCAGGAGGTGGCGTGCATCATTGTCGAGCCGGTGGCCGGCAACATGAACTGCGTGCCGCCGGCGCCTGGTTACCTTCAAGGTCTGCGCACCCTGTGCGATGAGCATGGCGTAGTGCTGATTTTCGACGAAGTGATGACCGGCTTTCGTGTAGCCCTCGGTGGCGCTCAGGCTTACTACGGCGTCACGCCGGATCTGAGCACTTTCGGCAAGATCATCGGCGGCGGCATGCCCGTGGGTTGCTTCGGCGGCAAGCGCGAGATCATGTCGCACATCGCGCCACTGGGTCCGGTCTATCAGGCCGGTACCCTGTCGGGCAACCCGCTGGCCATGGCTGCGGGCCTGACCACGTTGCGCCTGATCAGCCGTCCCGGTTTCCACGACGAACTGACTGACTTCACCACCCGCCTGCTCGAAGGCCTGCAGCAACGCGCCGACGCCGCCGGCATCCCGTTCGTGACCACTCAGGCAGGAGGCATGTTCGGCCTGTATTTCAGCGAAGCCGAATCGATCGTGACCTTCCAGGACGTGATGACCAGCGACGCCGACCGTTTCAAGCGCTTCTTCCACCTGATGCTGGAAGGCGGTGTGTACTTGGCGCCGAGCGCTTTCGAGGCCGGTTTCACTTCCATTGCCCACGGCGATGCGGAGCTGCAGCTGACGCTGGACGCTGCTGAAAAGGCCTTCGCGGCCCTCAAGTAATCGCACCGGCATCCGCAGGCCGTCGACGCCTGCGGATGCCGATGATTGATCCGCAGATTTCCTACAGGGCTTTCGCCCCGCAAATAAAGGCTTTTCCAAGCCGTGCAGCAGAAAATCCGTAAAGACTTTGTAAGGTTGGCCCTGCTTATTTCATAATGCCCAGCCAGCATGTTCCGCTGGACGGGCACCCCCGCACCTTTTTCAGAGGTAAGTCGACTCCCATGAATCGCACCGGCCGCACCCTTGCATTGGGCTGCCTGTTGCTTATCTCTCCCCTGCTGGCGAATGCAGGCGGCAACTCGTTGTTAATCCCAGCGGTGGGCCGTTGCACCCTCAATACTCAGCCGGAGAACCTGCCCGCAGCGCTCAGCGCCTGCCAGCAGGCGGCGCAGTCTGGCGACGCACAAGCGCAATACGAGCTGGGCGAGTTCTATCATGAAGGCAAAGGCACCGAGCGCGATCTGGCTCAGGCACTGAGTTATTTCGAGCAGGCGTCGCTGCAAGGCCATGCCCAGGCGCAGTATCAGCTGGGCCTGATGTTCAGCCGTGGCGAAGGCGTTCAGGCCAATAATATTCAGGCCTACGTCGTGCTGAAGATGGCCGCCGTCAACGGCTCGGAAGAAGCGTTGGACGCTGCCGACGAGGTGTCTGCGAAGATGCGTCGCGACGAACTCGAAGTAGCCACCCAGGTGCTGGGCCAGATCTTCCGCAAGTACCTGCTGGAGCTGCAGACCGCGGAAGGCCGCACGCCGTTTTCGCCGTTGCCCTGAAAAATCCAGCTTTGTGGAGCGGACTTGTCCGCTCCCACAGAACCACAGATCCACAGGCCTGTGTTATCCCAACCTAAGCGCTACTTCTCCGGCATCGGCATCGGGAACGGCATGACGTTGCCGGTGCCGCGGGCTTCGCTGATCTTCGGCGTGCCCATGCGTTCGACCTCGTCGATGCGCACGATCGAGTGCATCGGCACGAAACTGCGCACCACGCCTTCGAATTGAGCCTTCAGTTTCTCTTCACTCGGATCGACCACGACCGTGGTGCGCTCGCCAAAGACAAACTCTTCCACTTCGAGAAAGCCCCACAGATCGCTCTGATAGATCTGTTTGGCATACATCTCGAACACCTGGCCCTGGTTGAGAAAAATCACTTTGTAGATGGGGGCTTCGCGTTTTGTCATAACTGGCAGTTAAGGACTCAGGCAGAAAAAAAGGGGGCGCGCACTATAGCATGTCCGCTGGACAGCCAACGCTAGGAACCCGAACGCTTCGCCCCTATAATGCGCGGTTCTTTGAATCCGCTGATGATCACGAATGGCCAAGAAGCTTTATATCGAAACCCACGGTTGCCAGATGAACGAGTACGACAGCTCGCGCATGGTCGATCTGCTGGGCGAACATCAGGCCCTGGAAGTCACCGCTCGCGCGGAAGACGCCGACGTGATCCTGCTCAATACCTGTTCGATCCGCGAACGCGCCCAGGATCGGGTGTATTCGCAGCTGGGCCGCTGGCGTGAGCTGAAGCTCGCCAACCCGGAAATGGTCATCGCGGTCGGCGGCTGTGTTGCCAGCCAGGAAGGCGCTGCCATCCGTGACCGCGCGCCTTACGTCGATGTGGTCTTTGGCCCGCAGACCTTGCATCGCCTGCCGGAGATGATCAACGTCGCTCGCGCCACCCGCCTGCCGCAGGTCGATGTCTCGTTCCCCGAAATCGAAAAGTTCGACCACCTGCCCGAGCCTCGCGTCGACGGCCCGAGCGCCTATGTGTCGGTCATGGAAGGCTGCAGCAAATACTGCACGTTCTGCGTCGTGCCTTACACCCGTGGCGAAGAAGTCAGCCGTCCGTTCGATGACGTCCTGGGCGAAGTCATTCACCTGGCGGAAAACGGCGTGCGTGAGATCACGTTGCTGGGGCAGAACGTCAACGGTTATCGCGGCGTCAACCAGGACGGCAGCGTTGCCGATCTGGCCGATCTGATCCGGGTAGTGGCCGCCGTCGATGGCATCGACCGCATTCGCTACACCACGTCGCACCCGCTGGAGTTCTCCGACAGCCTGATCCAGGCCCACGCGGAGGTCCCCGAACTGGTCAAGCACCTGCACCTGCCGGTTCAGTCCGGGTCCGATCGTGTGCTGGCAGCCATGAAGCGCAACCACACCACTCTCGAATACAAGTCGCGGCTGCGCAAGCTCAGGGCTGCGGTTCCGGGCATCAGCATCAGCTCGGACTTCATCGTCGGCTTCCCGGGTGAAACCGAAAAGGATTTCAACGACACGATGAAGCTGGTGCAGGACGTAGGCTTCGACTTTTCATTCTCGTTTGTCTACAGCCCGCGTCCCGGTACGCCAGCTGCGGATCTGAAGGACGAGACGCCCGAGGCGGTGAAAAAAGAGCGTCTGGCGGCGCTGCAGCATCGTCTGAATCAGCAGGGCTTCGAGATCAGCCGACAGATGGTCGGCAGCATTCAGCGGATTCTCGTCACCGATTATTCGAAGAAAGACCCCGGCGAACTGCAAGGCCGGACCGAGAACAACCGGATCGTCAATTTCCGCTGCGCCGACCCCACGCTGATCGGCCAGTTCGCTGACGTCCACATCGACGACGCCCAGCCGCATTCACTGCGGGGTTCGTTGTTGCAGTAGATCCCTCTATTTCTTTGGGGCTGCCGTGGGAGCGGACTTGTCCGCGAAAGCTTCATTACAGGCGCCGCAGGTTTGGTGGCTGTTCCGGCCTATTCGCGGACGAGTCCGCTCCTACAAGCGGATACCTCCCGGCTGTTTACGCCAATTGCAAGTCAGACCTTTCGCACGGCCAGCACCAGGAGTATTCTTCGCCTTACCTCATTGCTGCCGGATGGCTACAAAACGACCTTGAACGCAACCATAGAACCCCATCGTTTCACCCTCGAACCCTTCGAGGCCCATCGGTTCGCCAACTTGTGCGGCCAACTCGACGAGCATCTGCGCCTGATCGAGCAGCGCCTGAACATCGAGATCCGCAATCGCGGCAATCAGTTCGAGCTCATTGGCGAGCCTAAACAAACCAAATCGGCTGAAAACCTTCTGCGACGTCTGTACCGTGAAACCAAAGGTACGGATCTGACGCCGGACATGGTTCACCTGTTCCTGCAGGAATCGGGTGTCGACGGGCTGGACAACCACCCCGCCGCCGAAGTCGGCGTTGCGCTGCGCACCAAGAAAGGCATGATTCGCCCACGCGGCCTGAATCAGCAGCGTTATGTGAAGGAAATCCTTGGCAACGATATCAACTTCGGTATCGGTCCGGCGGGCACCGGCAAGACTTATCTTGCGGTCGCATGCGCCGTGGACGCCATGGAGCGCGAGCAGATCCGCCGCATCCTGCTGGTGCGCCCGGCCGTGGAAGCGGGCGAAAAGCTCGGCTTCCTGCCCGGCGACCTGGCCCAGAAGATCGACCCGTACCTGCGCCCGCTCTACGACGCGCTGTACGAGATGATGGGCTTCGAGCACGTTGCCAAACTGATCGAGAAGCAGGTCATCGAGGTTGCACCGCTGGCTTACATGCGCGGGCGCACCCTTAATAACAGCTTCATCATTCTCGATGAGAGTCAGAACACCACCGTCGAGCAGATGAAGATGTTCCTGACCCGTATCGGCTTCGGCTCCACGGCCGTGATCACCGGCGACATCACTCAGGTCGACCTGCCCAAGGGCACCAAGTCGGGCCTGACCCATGTCATCGACGTGCTCAAGGACGTGCCAGGCATCAGCTTCACGCACTTCAAGCCCAAGGACGTGGTTCGCCACCCGTTGGTGCAGCGCATAGTCGAAGCCTATGAGCGTTTCGATGACCGTTACAGCGATGGCGCGTCGAGCGGTAACAGCTATGGACGAGACAAGAACCGCGATGCTTGAGCTGGATCTGCAGATCGCCAGTGAAATCAGCGCCCCGAGTGAAGCCCAGTTCCGCCTCTGGTGCGAAATGGGCTTGCGCCAGCGTAGCGCCGACTCGGAGCTGACCATTCGGCTGGTGGATGAAACCGAAGGCCGTGAACTCAATCACACATGGCGTCATAAAGATTACGCCACCAATGTGCTGTCCTTTCCTGCCGATGTACCCGACGACATGCTGGATATCCCGCTGTTGGGCGACCTGGTGATCTGCGTTCCGGTCGTCAATCGCGAAGCCCGGGAACAAGGCAAGGCCGTCGACGCACATTGGGCGCATCTGGTGATTCACGGCTGCCTTCATCTGTTGGGTTACGACCATATCGATGATGAAGAAGCCGAAGAAATGGAAGCACTGGAACGAACGTTGCTTGCGGAACTGGGCTATCCGGATCCCTACGCCGACGACGAAGACGCCGAACCAAACCATTCAGAACCAGTAAGAAAGGAACACGAGTAAGGGCTATGAGCGAAGACCGATCGAGCAACGGACAAAAGTCATGGCTGGGTAAACTCACCCAGGCTTTTGTCCATGAGCCGAAAAACCGCCAGGAGCTGCTTGAGCTGCTGCGCGAAGCCCACCAGAACAAGCTGCTGGACAGCGAAGCGCTGGCCATTGTCGAAGGTGCGATCCAGGTTGCCGACCTGCAGGTGCGCGACATCATGGTGCCGCGCTCGCAGATGATCAGCATCAAGGCCAGCCAGACCCCTCGCGAATTTCTGCCGGCCGTCATCGAGGCGGCGCATTCACGCTACCCGGTCATCGGCGAAAGCCATGACGACGTACTTGGCGTGCTGCTGGCCAAGGATCTGCTGCCCCTGATTCTCAAGGCCGATGGCGATAGCGACGACATCAAGACCTTGCTGCGCCCGGCGACGTTTGTTCCGGAATCCAAGCGCCTCAACGTGTTGCTGCGCGAATTCCGCGCTAACCATAACCATATGGCCATCGTCATCGACGAATACGGCGGCGTGGCGGGTTTGGTCACCATTGAAGACGTGCTGGAACAGATCGTCGGCGACATCGAAGACGAACATGATGTCGAGGAAGACAGCTACATCAAACCGCTGCCCAGCGGCGACTTCTTGGTCAAGGCGCTGACGCCCATCGAGAATTTCAACGAGTTTTTCGACAGCGAGTTTTCCGACGACGAATTCGACACCGTCGGCGGTCTGGTCATGAACGCATTCGGCCATCTGCCCAAGCGCGCGGAAATCACCGTGATCGGTGCCTACCGTTTTCGCGTGCTGAGCGCCGACAGCCGGCGCATCCACTTGCTGCGTCTGAGCCCTGTCTCACGTCCGTAACCTTCCGATGCCGTACCAAGGAAAATAGATGCGCTGGATAACCCGTCCCGGCTGGCCCGGTAATCTGCTGGCCGTGGCGGCCGGCGCTGTCACCACTCTGGCCCTGGCACCGTTCGATTTCTGGCCACTGGCGCTGCTGGCCGTGGTGTTTTTTTATCTGGGGCTGCGCGAGCTGAGCCCAGGCCAGGCGTTGCGCCGTGGCTGGTGCTACGGGTTTGGTCTGTTCGGCGCGGGTACCAGCTGGATTTATGTCAGCATTCATACGTACGGCGGCGCTTCGGTGCTGCTGGCCGGCTTGCTGATGCTGGCGTTCATTGCCGCCATTGCGTTGTTTTTCGCGCTGCCCGCCTGGCTCTGGGCGCGCTGGCTGCGACGCAACGAAGCGCCGCTGGCGGACGCCCTCGCCTTCGCGGCGCTGTGGGTGTTCCAGGAAGCCTTTCGTGGCTGGTTCCTGACCGGATTCCCATGGCTGTATTCCGGCTACAGTCAGCTCGACGGCCCGCTGGCCGGGTTGGCACCGGTGGGCGGCGTGTGGCTGATTTCGTTCACGCTGGGTCTGACCGCCGCATTGCTCTGCAATCTGCATCGGCTGCGCAGCCGCAAGTCGTTTCTGGCCATCGGCGTGGTACTGCTGTTTGCACCGTGGATCACGGCTTTGTCGCTCAAAGGTCACGCCTGGACCTCGCCATCGGGCAACCCGCTTAAAGTTGCCGTGTTGCAGGGCAACATCGAGCAGAGCATGAAGTGGGACCCCAAGCAGCTCAATGCCCAGCTGGCGCTTTACCGCGACATGACCTTCAGTTCGCAGCAGGCCGACCTGATCGTCTGGCCGGAAACCGCCGTGCCGGTTCTCAAGGAGAGCGCGGAAGGTTACCTGACGATGATGGGCCGGTTCGCCAGCGACCGCGGTGCCGCATTGATCACCGGCGTGCCGGTCCGGGACCGCAATGAACGCGGTGAAAACCGTTATTACAACGGCATCACGGTGACTGGCCAGGGCGACGGCCTTTACTACAAGCAGAAGCTGGTGCCTTTCGGTGAGTACGTTCCGCTGCAGGATTTGCTGCGTGGCCTGATCGCGTTTTTCGATCTGCCGATGTCCGACTTCGCGCGCGGTCCCAACGATCAGCCGTTATTGCAGGCCAAGGGATACCAGATCGCGCCGTTCATTTGCTATGAAGTGGTGTACCCGGAATTCGCCGCCGGACTTTCGGCACGCAGCGACCTGCTGCTGACGGTCAGCAATGACACCTGGTTCGGCACCTCCATCGGCCCGTTGCAACACTTGCAGATGGCGCAGATGCGCGCGCTCGAAGCGGGCCGCTGGATGATCCGCGCGACCAATAACGGTGTCACCGGCCTGATCGACCCGTTCGGCAAGATCACCGCGCAGATTCCTCAGTTCGAGCGCGCCGTCCTGTACGGCGAAGTTGTGCCGATGCACGAACTTACACCCTACCTGCGCTGGCGCTCCTGGCCCTTGGCAATCGTCTGTCTGCTGATCTTCGGTTGGGCGCTGCTCGCTTCGCGGATTTCCAGGACGGTCTGATTCACGGGCTCAGTTCGATGGCAACGGGCGTACCGGAGGTATTACGGATACGCCCATGGGTAGACCAGTAGCCCGGCTGCCTCGTTGAGTAACGCCCCGCTCTGAGTGATCGCCCGCGCTTCGGGCAACCAGCCGCCAAACGGCCGGGCGTTGTCCACGCCCAGAAAGCCGACCGGCGCGGCCACCACGGTGAAGCCCGCTTGTTCGAAACACCAGCGGGCTCTTGGCATATGCCAGGCCTGCGTCACCAGTGCGACGCGCTTGACTCCCTGCCCGCGCAGGATGTCGGCGGTCATGGTCGCGTTTTCCCAGGTCGTCCGGCTGCGGCCTTCCTGCCAGCGCACCGGCATTGCAAAGTCCTGCTCCAGCGAGCGCGCCATGATCTCGGCTTCGCTCGGCGGTTCGCCGAAGTGCAGGCCACCGGAAGTCAGGATCGGCAGCCCCGACTCCTTCGCAAGACGCGCCGCCAGGCGCAGACGTTCCAGGCCGATGCCGGTTGAAACGTCCTCGCCCCAGACCGGGTCATGACGTTCGCGACCGCTGCCCAGCACGACAATGACGTCAGCCCGCTGCGCCAGTGCAGGCCACTGGTCTCTCGGCAACGGCGGATCCTGCTCCAGCGCGCGGGCCGCGTGCTCGACCACGACCGGCAGGCTCATCAGCCACAAGCCGCCCAGCCCCAAAATGAAACAGCCCGCAGCGGTTCGCGGACGAGATTTGCGCAGCCACCAGCCAATGCCCATCAGCAGGAACAGAATCCCCGGGGGCAGCAGCAAGGTCTTGAACAAATAACGTAATGGCATCAGGGCATCTCCATGGATGCCCGAAGCCTAAAAGGAATGGTGCTAAGCAACAATGCTTATAAGCAGGTCCTAGCCTGCGACGGGTTTTTAAAGCTTGAAAGTGCTGTGTGAACTGTTGCGGCCTGGCCGCTCCGACGTTTTGGCACGGCGCTTGTCACTGAGCCAGATGACCCTGGCGCAAACGCGCGGCTTGGCTATCGAATCGGTCTGCTCCACTGGAACATTGAAACTGCCCTTTGACTTACTCTCAACAGCCCCGTTTGCCGCCATCGCGCCTTTTTCAAGGTAGGCCTCAATCAGCTCGAACTCGGCACTGCTCAACCCTTTGAGCTCAAGTTCCGCAGGCAGCTCGTTTCGAAGCCGGACCGCGGTACTCGCCATTTCAAGAGCCAGTCCCAGACGATTGATCAAACGTTCATACAGCTCAGGAGTGCTTACTGTGTGCTGCAACTCTGTCATCCGTTCACCTCATTGAAGATAAGACATACCCTCGTCAATGAGCTTAGCGCTGGTTCAAAAACCGTCCCGAAAGTGCGACCAACGGCCAGATCACGCGCTTTACGCCGGGCTTTGGCCGGGTGCCGAGCAATCAGCGTTTCCCTCGGTCGGCGGCGCTCATGTATGCTACGGCGCTTCCTGTAATTCCACTTCCGCTCTCTTGAGCCCGGATGCACCCACGGGCGGCTCCAATGCCCGGCCCACGGTGGCAACGAGACTCGGCAAAGCAACGAAGCGGTCAAGGGTCAACAATCCTTAGTAAAAGTAGCCATGCACGAACTCTATCAGCCCCGCGAAATCGAAGCCGCCGCCCAGACCTTCTGGGAAGAGCAAAAGTCTTTTGAAGTCAGTGAGCAGCCAGGCAAGGAGACCTATTACTGCCTGTCGATGTTTCCTTACCCAAGCGGCAAGCTGCATATGGGTCACGTGCGCAACTACACCATCGGCGACGTGATCTCCCGCTACCAGCGCATGCAGGGCAAGAACGTTCTGCAGCCTCTGGGTTGGGATGCATTCGGCATGCCGGCGGAAAACGCCGCGATCGACAACAACGTCGCGCCCGCCAAGTGGACCTACGAAAACATCGCCTACATGAAGGCCCAGCTTAAAAGCCTGGGGCTGGCGATCGACTGGTCCCGCGAGGTGACTACCTGCAAGCCCGATTACTATCGCTGGGAACAATGGCTGTTCACTCGCCTGTTCGAAAAAGGCGTGATCTACCGTAAGAACGGGACTGTGAACTGGGACCCGGTCGACCAGACCGTGCTGGCCAACGAGCAGGTCATCGACGGCCGCGGCTGGCGTTCGGGCGCGGTGATCGAAAAGCGCGAAATCCCGATGTACTACTTCAAGATCACTGCCTACGCGGATGAGCTGCTGGAGAGTCTGGACGAACTGCCGGGCTGGCCCGAGCAGGTCAAGACCATGCAGCGCAACTGGATCGGCAAGTCGCGCGGCATGGAAGTGCAGTTCCCCTATGACCAGGCATCCATTGGCCAGACCGGTGCACTGAAAGTCTTCACCACCCGCCCTGACACGCTGATGGGCGCGACCTATGTGGCCGTTGCCGCCGAGCACCCGCTGGCGACGCAGGCGGCGCAAGGCAACGCCGAGCTGCAAGCCTTTATCGAAGAGTGCAAGGGTGGCAGCGTCGCCGAAGCTGACGTTGCCACGCAGGAGAAGAAAGGCCTGCCTACTTCGCTGTTCGTCGAGCATCCGCTGACCGGTGAAAAGCTTCCGGTCTGGGTCGCCAACTATGTGCTGATGCACTACGGCGATGGCGCTGTCATGGCGGTGCCGGCCCACGACGAGCGCGATTTCGAATTCGCCACCAAATACGGTCTGCCGATCAAGGCCGTGGTCCGCACCAGCACTGGCGACGAGACGCCAGCGCCCTGGCAGGCTGCCTACGGCGAGCATGGCCAGCTGATCAATTCCGGCGAGTTCGACGGGCTGGATTTCCAGGCGGCTTTCGATGCCATGGAAGCTGCACTGGTCAAGAAGAACCTCGGCCAGTCCCGCACCCAGTTCCGCCTGCGCGACTGGGGTATCAGCCGTCAGCGCTACTGGGGTTGCCCGATTCCAATCGTGCATTGCGACAGCTGCGGCGACGTGCCGGTGCCGGAAGACCAGTTGCCTGTCGTGCTGCCCGAAGACGTCGTACCCGACGGCGCCGGTTCGCCGCTGGCGCGCATGCCGGAGTTCTACGAGTGCAGCTGCCCGAAATGCGGCGCACCGGCCAAGCGCGAAACCGACACCATGGACACTTTCGTCGAATCGTCCTGGTACTACGCACGCTACGCCTCGCCTCACTATGAAGGCGGCCTGGTGGAACCGGGCGCGGCTAACCACTGGTTGCCGGTCGATCAGTACATCGGCGGTATCGAACACGCGATCCTGCACCTGCTGTATGCGCGCTTCTTCCACAAGCTGATGCGCGATGAAGGGCTGGTAACGTCCAACGAGCCGTTCAAGAACCTGCTGACCCAAGGCATGGTCAACGCCGAGACCTACTTCCGCATGGAAGCCAGCGGCAAGAAGACCTGGATCAACCCTGCCGATGTAACGCTTGAACGCGATGCGAAGGCCAAGGTCATCAGCGCCAGGCTGACCAGCGACGGCTTGCCGGTGGAAATCGGCGGCACCGAGAAGATGTCGAAGTCGAAGAAAAACGGCATCGACCCGCAGACCATGATTGATCAATACGGCGCGGACACCTGCCGCCTGTTCATGATGTTCGCCTCTCCGCCCGACATGAGCCTGGAATGGTCCGACTCCGGCGTAGAAGGTTCGCACCGCTTCCTGCGCCGCGTCTGGCGTCTTGCCCAGGCACACGTGATCCAGGGCACCGCAGACAGTCTCGATCTGTCGGCACTGAGCGATGACCAGAAAGCCGTTCGCCGCTCTATTCACCAGGCAATCAAGCAGGCCAGCCAGGATATTGGTCAGCACCAGAAATTCAACACAGCCGTCGCCCAGGTGATGACGCTGATGAACGTGCTGGAAAAAGCGCCGCACGCCACGGCCCAGGACCGCGCCCTGCTTCAGGAAGGTCTGGAAACCGTCACGCTGCTGCTGGCACCGATCACGCCGCACATCAGCCACGAACTGTGGAAAGCGCTGGGCCATGACACTCCGGTCATCGATGCGGGCTGGCCGGTGCTGGATGAAAGCGCGCTGGTGCAGGACAGTCTGCAACTGGTTATTCAGGTCAATGGCAAGCTGCGCGGCCAGATCGAAATGCCGGCCAGCGCCAGCCGTGAAGAGATCGAAGCCGCTGCCCGGGTCAACGAGAACGTGCTGCGCTTCATCGACGGTCTGACGATCCGCAAAGTGATCGTCGTGCCCGGCAAGCTGGTCAATATCGTCGCAAGCTGATTGGATCGGGCGCCTGGCAGACAGGCGCCGAACATAATTCCGGGCACGCAATGACGTCCCAAACGGATTCAAGGGGAGCAACAAGATGATCAAACGCAATTTGCTGGTGATGGGCCTGGCGGTGATGCTGAGCGCCTGTGGCTTCCAGCTGCGTGGCACCGGCACCAACGAACTGACGATCAAGGAACTTGATGTCAAGGCGCGTAACGCCTACGGCGAAACCGTGACGCAGCTCTCCCGCATGCTGACGGCCTCTGGCGTCAAGGTTTACAACGGCGCCCAGTACAAGCTGGTGCTGGTCAGCGAACAGGAAGAACAGCGTTCGATCGGCTTCTCCAGCTCCGGTCGCGCCTCCGAGTATCAACTGACCACTACCCTGAAGTATGAGATCCGTGGCGAGCGTGATCGCTTCCTGCTGGGTGACAGCGTTGTCGTAGAAAAATCCTACGCACACGATGGCAACAACCTGACCGGTTCTGATCGCGAAGCTTCACAGGTCCGTCAGGAAATGCGCAACGATCTGGTTCAGAGAACCATGTCGCGCCTGCAGCAGTTGACGCCGGCGGGTCTGGATCAACTTCAGGCCAACGCCGATGCCGTGGCCAAAGCCGAACAGGAAGCGTTGGAAGCAGCGCAGCGTGCTCGCGACGAAACGCCGCAACAGTCGCCTATCGAAATCCCGAGCAGGTAAATATCAGGGGCCAGCCGACTGGCCCCGGTATCCCCGACGATGAAACTTGCCCCCGCCCAACTCGACAAACACCTGCAAGGCACGCTCGCGCCTGTGTACGTGATCAGCGGCGATGACCCGCTGTTATGCCAGGAAGCCGCCGACGCCATCCGCAACGCCGCGCGGCGTCAGGGCTTCGATGAACGCCAGGTATTCAGCGCCGATGCCAGCTTCGACTGGGGAACGCTGCTGCAGGCTGGCGCCAGCATGTCGCTGTTTGCCGAGCGTCGTTTGCTTGAACTGCGTCTGCCATCCGGCAAACCAGGCGACAAGGGTGCGGCGGCCTTGATGGAATACTGTGCCCGCCCCGCCGAGGACACGCTGTTGTTGATCAGCTTGCCCAAGCTCGATGGCAGCGCGCAGAAGACCAAGTGGGGCAAGGCGCTGATCGAGGGCGCGCACACTCAGTTCGTACAGATCTGGCCGGTGGACATCGGCCAGTTGCCGCAATGGATTCGTCAGCGTCTTTCGCAGGCCGGGCTTGCGGCCACCCAGGATGCGGTCGAGTTGATCGCGGCAAGGGTCGAGGGCAATTTGCTGGCTGCGGCTCAGGAAATCGAAAAGCTCAAGCTGATGGCAGAAGACGGCCAGATTACTGTCGAGACCGTCCAGGCGGCGGTAGCGGACAGTGCGCGGTTTGACGTTTTCGGCCTTACTGACGCCGTCCTTAACGGTGAGGCGGCGCATGCGCTGCGTATCCTGGAAGGTCTGCGCGGCGAAGGCGTCGAGACGCCCGTCGTGCTCTGGGCACTGACCCGCGAATTGCGCGCGCTGGCGACCATGTCTCTGCAGTTCAGCCAGGGCATGCCGCTGGACAAGGTCTTCAGCTCCGCGCGCCCGCCGGTCTGGGACAAGCGCAAGCCGCTGATGAGCAAAGCGCTGCAACGCCATTCCGCAAAACGCTGGAGCCAACTGCTGATGGACGCCCAGCGCATCGATGCCCAGATCAAAGGCCAGGCAACCGGCTCGCCCTGGAGCAGCCTCGGTCGACTGGCGCTTCTGATGGCCGGACAAAGGCTGGCACTGCCTGCGGAGTAACAGGCGCGCCACAACCGTCTATCACTTGTGGGAGCGAGCTTGACCTGGCCGATCTGGCGCGCAGCGGCCGTAATAGCGCTGGATGCGGTGTGTCTGGCAAGGCCAAGGTGGCTGGTTTTACTGCCGCTTCGCGCCAGATCGTCAGCAAGCTAACTCCCACGCCCTTCGGGCAGAATCACAAGCGGGCTCGATGTTTCAGCCCGAAGGGCGTGGGAGCTGGCTCGCCTGCGATCTGGCGCGCAGCGGCCGTAATAGCGCTGGATGCGGTGTGTCCGGCAAGGCCAGGGTGCCTGGTTTTGCTGCCGCTTCGCGCCAGATCGTCAGCAAGCTAACTCCCACGCCCTTCGGGCAGAATCACAAGCGGGCTCGATGTTTCAGCCCGAAGGGCGTGGGAGCTGGCTCGCCTGCGATCTGGCGCGCAGCGGCCGTAATAGCGCTGGATGCGGTGTGTCTGGCAAGGCCAAGGTGGCTGGTTTTGCTGCCGCTTCGCGCCAGATCGTCAGCAAGCTAACTCCACGCCCTTCGGCCAGAATCACAAGCGGGCTCGATGTTTCAGCCCGAAGGGCGTGGGAGCTGGCTCGCCTGCGATCTGACGCGCAGCGGCAGCAAGAGCAGTGGATGCGGTGTGTCCGGCAAGGCCAGGGTGCCTGGTTTTGCTGCCGCTGCGCGCCAGGGCATCGGATGCTGCCCAGACCAAGCGTCCTCCCGCAAGGTTTTGCGCATGCCCGTCCATAGCAGGCAACTATTGGACAACCTATGCTCTTTGGCCGAATATTCGCTCCGCAACTTTCCCCTCTGGAGCATCTGCCATGAGCAAGCCAAAACGGCCGAACAAGGCCAAATCCATCGTCGCCCAGCCACTGTTCCGTAGCCGCCAGGAACGACCCGCCAAAGGCAAGGGCAGCTACCGCCGCGAAGCCTTCCAGTCCAAAAGCTGGGAGGCTTCTTGCTTTCTGGCTGCCTGATACCCCGCTACGTTTGCGGGGCGCTTTCAACCGCGTTGCCGTGTTAAGGTCTGCATCTGTCGGTAATCCTCCTGGACCCAAGCATGCCTTCTTGTTTTACCCAGCGCTCGCAGTTGCGCCAACTCCTCGCCGCTTCCAGCCTCATCGTCCTGGTAGCCTGCGCAGAAAAACCTACTGCCGCTGACGCCACGCCTCTCCAGACCATCAAAACTCCTGCCGTTACACCTGTCGCGACGCCTGCGCCCGCGCCGCCCCTCAGTGTGGACGACAACCTGTCGATTCAGCCCGCCATCAGCTTCAGCGACTGGCAAGCCGGTTTCCGCGATCAGGCCCTGAAGGCCGGCATTCGCGCCGACGTATTCGACCGGGCGTTTGCCGGTGTCACGCCGGACATGAGCGTGGTCAAGGCGGACCGCAGTCAGCCGGAATTCAGCCGGCCGGTGTGGGAGTACCTGGATGGCGCGATCTCGGCCGCACGAGTACGCAAAGGCCAGGCCCTGCTCTCCGAGTACGCCAATGACCTGCAGAAGATCGAACAGGTGTATGGCGTTGACCGCCAGGCGCTGGTGGCCGTATGGGGCATGGAGAGCAATTTCGGTGGCTTCCAGGGTTCGCAATCAGTGATTCGCTCGCTCGCCACGCTGGCGTATGAAGGCCGTCGCCCAGGCTTTGCACAGAGCCAGTTGCTGGCCGCGCTTGAAATCCTTCAGCAGGGCGACATCACACCGGACAAGATGCTTGGCTCGTGGGCTGGCGCCATGGGCCAGACCCAGTTCATACCCACCACCTACAACACCCACGCTGTGGACTTCGATGGCGACGGACGTCGTGATATCTGGAACACGCCCGCCGACGCCTTGGCATCGACCGCCCACTACCTGCAAAGCTCAGGCTGGCAGCGCGGACAGCCGTGGGGTTTCGAAGTAGTGCTGGGCTCGGACTTCGATTACGCGCTGGCCGACGCGACCACCCGTAAAAGCCTGGCTGAGTGGCAACAGCTCGGCATAAAACAGCCGGATGGCTCGGCGATCCCGGTTGCAGCCAGCCAACAGCAGGCGACGCTGCTGCTGCCAGCCGGTTATCGCGGCCCGGCCTTTCTGGTGCTGGACAACTTCCGCGCCATTCTCAAATACAACAACTCGACGTCCTATGCGCTGGCTATCAGCCTGTTGTCGGATCGTTTCAAGGGTGCCGGTTACGTGGTCGGCAGCTGGCCGCGCGGAGATCTGCCGCTAAGCCGCTCTGAGCGCATCGAGCTGCAAAGCCTGCTTTCCGCCCGTCAATACGACGCAGGCTCGCCAGACGGCATCATTGGCGCCAATACGCGCAAGGCGATACGCAGCGCCCAGCAGTCATTCGGCTGGCCTGCGGATGGATACCCGACGCATGAGCTGCTGAATCGCTTGCGCCAGCCGTAACACTACAATCCGTGTAGGAGCGGACTTGTCCGCGATCTGGCGCGCAGCGGCAGCAGGTGACGCGCCTGGCCGTGCCAGACACACCGCACCCAACCTGGATGCCGCCGGATCCCGGCAGATCGCAGGCAAGCGGAGCGCCGCCCGGCCCGCTTCCACATAGTCACAGAACGAAAAACGGGCCGGATAGTGATATCCGGCCCGTTTTCATGTGCGGTTCAAGCGTTGATCAGACCAGACTGGCCTTGGCGATCTTGGCTTGTTCGTCGGCGTGGTAGGACGAGCGAACCAGCGGGCCGGATGCCACGTTCTTGAAGCCCATCCGGTAGCCTTCCTCGGCGAACCAGGCGAAGGTGTCCGGGTGAACGAAACGCTGGACCGGCAGGTGGTTGCGCGAAGGCTGCAGGTACTGACCCAACGTCAGCATATCGATGTCGTGCTCGCGCATACGCTGCATCACTTCAATCACTTCGTCGTCAGTCTCGCCAAGGCCCAGCATCAGACCGGATTTGGTCGGCACGTGCGGCACCATCTGCTTGAAGCGTTGCAGCAACGTCAGCGACCACTGATAGTCCGAACCCGGACGCGCAGCCTTATACAGGCGCGGAACCGTTTCCAGGTTGTGGTTGAACACATCAGGTGGCTCGGCTGCGGTGATTTCCAGCGCGACATCCATACGGCCACGGTAGTCCGGCACCAGTGTTTCGAGCTGAACGCCCGGCGACAGCGCACGAATCTCGCGAATGCAGTCGGCGAAATGCTGAGCACCGCCGTCACGCAGGTCATCGCGATCCACTGAGGTGATCACAACGTACTTGAGGCGCAGATCGGCAATGGCCACCGCCAGGTTCTTCGGCTCGTCGGCATCCAGTGCCTTCGGGCGACCATGGCCGACGTCACAGAACGGGCAACGACGGGTGCAGATGTCACCCATGATCATGAAGGTCGCGGTGCCGCCCGAGAAGCATTCGCCCAGGTTCGGGCACGATGCCTCTTCGCAAACGCTGTGCAGCTTGTGTTTGCGCAGCAACTGCTTGATACGGTCGACTTCCGGGGACACCGGGATCCGCACCCGAATCCAGTCGGGCTTTTTCGGCAAGTCGACGGTCGGAATGATCTTCACCGGGATGCGCGCGACTTTTTCCGCGCCACGCAGCTTCACGCCGGCTTCGACTTTCGGACGGGCCGCACGCTCGGAAACGTCGAGCGCAGGGATCAGGGTTTGCACGGTGTCAGTCATAAGAATGTATTCCGCCCGTAAGGGTCGCCTGCTCAGCATAGTCGAGGTGTTTGACGAGCTGCGCGCGCAGCCGGGCACTTACCTCGGAAAATTCTATCGGCCCTGCGTGATCGCGAAGCTGGGTCATTTCCAGCCCCGCATAACCGCAAGGGTTGATGCGATGAAACGGTGCCAGGTCCATGTCGACATTCAGCGCCAGCCCATGAAACGAGCAACCGTTACGGATGCGCAGGCCGAGCGACGCGATCTTCGCGCCGTCGACATAGACGCCGGGCGCGTCGGCCTTGGCAAAGGCCGTCACGCCATAACTGGCCAGCAGCGCAATCAGCGTGTTTTCCATTCGGGTGACCAGATCGCGAACGCCGAAACCCAGGCGCCTGACGTCAAGCATCAGGTAAGCCACCAACTGGCCGGGGCCATGATAGGTCACTTGGCCGCCACGATCGACCTGCACGACCGGAATATCACCCGGCACCAGCAGATGCTCCGCTTTACCGGACTGCCCCTGGGTGAAAACCGGCGGGTGCTGGACCAGCCAGACTTCGTCCGCCGCCTCGCGGTCGCGCTCGTTGGTGAAACGCTGCATCGCGTGCCATGAGGGCTCGTAATCCAGCAGACCCAGATCACGAAAGCCAAGCACCTGCGACATCAGAGCACCATGTGCACGACACCCGTAGCGCGCAGGGCGCTATTGATGTCGCGCAGCTGGTCTTCGCCCGTTGCGACGATATGCAGTTGTACCGTGGTGTATTTGCCGTTGCTGCTCTGGCGCTCGGCCAGCGTTGCGATGTCGATGCTGGCGTACTTGCCCAGGATTTCGATCACCGCGTCAGTGAAGCCCACACTGGTGTCGCCGATCACCTTGATCGGGTAGTCATTGCAGGGAAATTCGATTTTGTGCGACTTGACGTCGGTATCTGTCATGGCAGTAAAGGTCTCACAAGCCGTGACGACGGACACACAGCCCGCTGAAAAGCGGGCTGCGAGAAGGTCGGCATTGATTACTAGAAGGTCAGTTGAACAAGCCGTAGAAGAACATGCGAATGCTATCCCACAGGCGGCGGAAAATACCACCTTCTTCAACGGGCTCAAGTGCGATGAGGTTCGCGGTGTGTACCACTTTCTCTTCCGACTTCACTTCAACCTTGCCGATCACGTCGCCCTTGGCGATAGGCGCTACCAGCTGCGGGTTCATGGTCATGCTGGCGGACAGCTTTTTCATTTCGCCTTTAGGCATGGTCAGGCTCAGATCTTCGGCCAGACCAGCCTTCACCTGACGGACGGTGCCTTTCCAGACCGGCGCCTGCGCCAGTTCGGTGCCCTTCTGATAGAAGTTCTGGGTTTCGAAGAACCGGAAGCCATAAGTCAGCAGCTTCTGGGTTTCCGCCGCGCGAGCCTGCTCGCTGTTGGTGCCGAAGACCACGGCGATCAGACGCATGCCGTCACGTACCGCCGAGGACACCATGCAGTAGCCTGCTTCTTCGGTGTGGCCGGTCTTCAGACCGTCGACGGTCTTGTCGCGCCACAGCAGCAGGTTGCGGTTAGGCTGCTTGATGCCGTTCCAGAAGAACTCTTTCTGCGAATAGATCGCATAGTGAGCCGGGTCTTCGTGAATGATCGCGCGAGCCAGCTTGGCCATGTCGTGAGCCGACGAGTAGTGCTCGGGGTTCGGCAGGCCGGTCGGGTTCATGAAGTGGCTGTTGGTCATGCCCAGATCGGCGGCCGTCTTGTTCATCATGTCGGCGAACGCGTCTTCGCTGCCGGCGATGTGCTCGGAGATCGCGACACTGGCGTCGTTGCCCGACTGGATGATGATGCCGTGCAGCAGGTCGCTGACGGTTACCTGGCTGCCCACCTTGATGAACATCCGCGAACCGCCCGTGCGCCAGGCGTTCTCGCTGACGGTGACCGGATCGTTCTCACCGATCTGGCCGCGACGGATTTCCAGGGTCGCGATGTAGGCCGTCATCAGTTTGGTCAGGCTCGCGGGTGCCAGGCGCTGGTCACCGTTGTTTTCGACCAGCACGTTGCCGCTGGTGGCATCCATCAGCACGTAGGACTTGGCAGCCAGCTGCGGAGCAGCAGGCGTCATTTGTTCCGCGGCCCAGGTGCTCGGGGCGATGACCAGTGGCACAAGCAGGCACAAACGTTTTGCAAAGGTGGTGATGTTCATCCGTCTCTCGAAAATGCTAATGGGCAAACATGCCCTTGCGGGCAAAGCTGAACAGACCGGCGGAGCACGATGCTCCGGTACGGTTCATGGCGCCAGGCTAAGGCCCTGGCTGACAAGATCGCCTGTTCGACACACGACCTTGTGGACGGCCACCCGCAGCGCTTGCTCTGACGGCAAGTGCTCGCTGCCTGCGACCGTTGCCGCCTTCCATTACTGCCGAAAGGCGACCATTGAACGTTGGTGTTACTGATCCGATGTCACGACGCTGGGCTGGCCGAGGTTGGCCGACCTGACGCTGTTCTGCAACTGCTGGGCTTCACCCGGCGTGTCGATCGGTCCCAGCCGCACTCGATAGAGCGTCTGCTGATTGCGTGCTATCGAACTCACGAACACCGGAGCCTGAACCATCCCGCTCAGCTTGGACCTCAACAGTTCCGCAGCGTCCGGGTTGGCGAAGGCTCCCACTTGGAGAAACAGCCCAGCGGCTGGTCCTGAAACGTTTTTTTTTGCGTCGACCTGCAAGGGTACGGCAGGCGCCGCGTGCTGCTGAGGCGGCGGCGTGTATTGTTCGACGGTGCCAGTGGACGTCGAGATCGACGGTGCCGAAGCCTGCGCCACCACTTGCGGCTGGCTGAGCATCAGCGGCGCCGGACGGCCGCGCTGCGCCCACCATTCCTGCGGGTCAATGCCTTCGACCTTGACCCGCGCCGTGCCGGTTTCGGCATAGCCGAGCTTCTTGGCCGCGGCGTAGGACAGGTCGATGATGCGGTCGGAGTAGAACGGCCCGCGGTCGTTGACGCGCAGGATTACCGTCCGGTTGTTGTCCAGGTTGGTGACTTTCACATAGCTGGGCAGCGGCAACGTCTTGTGCGCCGCGCTCATGCCGTACAAGTCATACACCTCGCCGTTGGCGGTGTTCTGCCCGTGGAATTTGGTGCCATACCAGGATGCGGTGCCCGAAGCGACGTAGCGCTTGGATTCGCTCATCGGGAAATAGGTCTTGCCCAGCACGGTGTAGGGGTTGGCCTTGTAAGGCCCGGTGTGCAGGGTCGGCGTGGCGTCGGGAATACGGGACACATCCACATCCCACCAGGGCGCGCCGTCCTTGTGGGCCCGATTGATGTCCAGGCCCGGCGTGGCGCGCACGACAGGTCCACCCTTGCCCGGCTGCGTTGTGCGCGACGGCGACGAGCAACTGGCGACCAGCAGTGCGAGGCCGGTCACGGCCAGCAGTTTCAGAGAGCTACTAAACGGCACTGCCGGCATTACTTGACGCCTCGAGCTTGAACCAGAGATTCAGACAGCTGATACACGGCCATGGCGTACATCACACTGCGGTTATAACGGGTAATTGCATAAAAATTGCTCAACCCCATCCAGTATTCGGGACCGCTCGCCCCTTCCAGGCGAAACGCCGTGACGGGCAAATCGTCGCGCAGCGCATCATGACTCGCCCAGCCCAGCCCCCGCAACTCCCCAACCGACATAACGGGATCCAGGCCGGGGCTCAGACCCTGGTCGATCTGAGCGCCGCGAGCCGATGCGCGGCTCACCACCTGCTGACCGGCCACCCATCCGTGGCGCTTGAAGTAGCTGGCCACGCTGCCAATGGCATCGTCGGGGTCGGTCCAGATATTGATGTGCCCGTCACCGTCGAAGTCGACGGCGTAGGCGCGGAAGCTGCTCGGCATGAACTGCGGCAGGCCCATCGCGCCGGCATAGGAGCCTTTGAGGGTCAACGGGTCCAGTTGCTGCTCGCGGGCGAGCAAAAGGAATTCACGCAGCTCCTTGCGGAAGAATTCAGCGCGCGGCGGATAATCGAAGCCCAGCGTGGACAGCGCGTCCATCACTCGATAATTGCCGGTATTGCGACCGAAGAAGGTCTCCACGCCGATGATCGAGACAATGATCTGGGCCGGTACGCCGTATTCCTGCTGGGCGCGGGCCAGAGCCGCTTCGTGTTGGCGCCAGAAATCCACGCCGCGTGCGATACGGGCGTCGGTAATGAACATCGGGCGGTAGTCTTTCCACTGCTTGACGCGCTCGGCCGGGCGGGAGATCGCGTCCAGTATCGCCTGCTTGCGCTCCACCTCGCGGAACACGTCCATCAACTGTTCGCCGGCAAAGCCGTGATCGCGGGTCATTTCGCCTACGAATTCGGCGACCTGCGGCGAGCCTTCATAGTCCCCCGCGACTGTTTCCTGTACCGATCCAAGGATGCCTACCAGGCCGACCACCGGAGCATATCGAGCCCAGCTACGCATTGCTTGCATTGAGTTCTTCACCTTAATCAAACCTGAGCGATCCATTTGCGATGCGTATGAATCGACATCAAAACCCCAAACGCTGACAGTAGTGTCACGAGCGAAGTTCCGCCGTAGCTAATGAAGGGCAGCGGCACGCCCACGACCGGCAGCAGGCCACTGACCATACCGATGTTGACGAAAACGTAAACAAAAAATGTCATGGTCAGCGCGCCCGCCAGCAATTTGCCGAAAAGCGTCTGCGCCTGAGCGGTGATCACCAGCCCGCGTCCGATCAGCAGCAGATAAATGATCAGCAACGCGCAGATGCCGACCAGCCCGAATTCCTCGCCGAGCACGGCGATGATGAAGTCGGTGTGGCTTTCCGGAAGAAAGTCCAGGTGCGACTGGGTGCCCAGCAGCCAGCCTTTGCCGAATACCCCGCCCGAGCCGATGGCGGCCTTGGACTGGATGATGTTCCAGCCGGTGCCCAGCGGATCGCTTTCCGGATCGAGAAAGGTCAGGACTCGCTGCTTCTGGTAGTCGTGCATGAAGAAGAACCACATCGCCACCGCGGCTGGCACTGCTGCCGCCAGCACACTGATGATCCAGCGCCATTTAAGACCGGCCATGAACAGCACGAAGGCACCGGATGCCAGGATCAGCAGCGAGGTGCCGAGGTCCGGCTGACGGACGATCAGGACGAACGGCACGCCGATCAAAGCCAGACTGACCACGACATGCTTGATGTCGGGCGGCAGCGTACGCTTGGACAGATACCAGGCGATGGTCGCCGGCATGATGATCTTGAGAAATTCCGAAGGCTGGAAACGGATGACGCCTGGAATGTTGATCCAGCGGGTCGCGCCCATGGCGTTGTGCCCCATGACGTCGACCACCACCAGCAACAGCACGCCGAGGACGTACAGCACCGGCACCCAACGCGCCATGAACCGGGGTTCCAGCTGGGCGATGATCACCATCGCCACCATGCCGATGCCGAACGAGCTGGCCTGTTTGATCAACAGATCCCAATTCTTGCCGCTGGCCGAATACAGCACGAACAGGCTGCCGGCGGCCAGGGTCAGCAACAGGATCAACAGCGGACCGTCGATATGAATGCGCTGCAGGAAGGTGGCGCGGCGGCGCATCACATCTTCGCTGGACAGCACGCGGTCAAAACTACTCTTCACGGGCCGCAGCCTCCAGGTTGAGGGAACCGGCATATTCGGTTTTAAGCGCGCCGTGCTCGTCGAGCAACCAGGCGTCCATCACCTGACGAACCACAGGGGCTGCGACGCCGGAACCGGACTCACCGTTCTCGACCATCACAGCCACGACGATTTTCGGATTGTCGGCCGGCGCGAAGCCGACGAACAGGGCGTGGTCACGATGACGCTCCTGAACCTTGGAACGGTCGTATTTCTCGCCCTGTTTAATGGCCACGACCTGAGCGGTACCGCTCTTGCCCGCGATGCGGTATTGAGCGCCGATGGCTGCCTTGCGGGCCGTGCCGCGTGCGCCGTGCAGTACTTCCTGCATGCCATGATTGACCCGCGCCCAGTTGGCCGGATCGCGCAAAATGATATCGGGAATCGGATTTTCGTCGACCGGCGGCTGGCCTTCGATGGTCTTGGCCAGATGTGGCCGGATCCACTTGCCCTTGCTGGCTACCAGCGCTGTCGCCTGCGCGAGCTGCAGCGGCGTGGCCTGCATGTACCCCTGACCGATCCCCAGAATCAGGGTTTCACCCGGGAACCAGGCCTGACGGCGGGTGGCGCGTTTCCAGTCGCGAGACGGCATTAGGCCCGGCGACTCTTCGAACATGTCCAGAGAGACCTTCTGCCCGAGCCCGAACTTGTTCATGTATGTCGCCAGCCGATCGATCCCCAGCTTGTGCGCCAGATCGTAGAAATAGGTGTCGTTGGAACGCATGATCGCGGTATCCAGGTCGACCCAGCCATCTCCGGTGCGGTTCCAGTTGCGGTATTTGTGGTCATAGTTCGGCAACTGATAGAAACCGGGGTCGAACACCCGCGAACCGGGCGTGACCACGCCTGCGTCCAGGCCGGCGACAGCTACCGCGGGCTTGATGGTCGAACCCGGCGGGTAAAGACCACGCAGAATACGGTTGAAAAGCGGCCGGTCGATGGAATCACGAAGCTCGGCGTATGCCTTGAAACTGATGCCAGTGACGAACAGGTTCGGATCGAAGCTCGGCGCGCTGACCATCGCCAGCACTTCCCCGGTATTCGGCTCCAGCGCCACGACGGCGCCACGACGTCCGCCCAACGCGGCTTCGGCGGCTTCCTGCAGCTTGATGTCCAGGCTCAGAACGATGTCTTTACCCGGCACCGGGTCGGTACGTTTGAGCACACGCAACACGCGGCCGCGGGCGTTGGTCTCGACTTCTTCATAGCCGACCTGCCCGTGCAGCTCGGCCTCATAAAAACGCTCGATTCCGGTCTTGCCGATGTGGTGGGTGCCGCTGTAGTTCACCGGGTCCAGGGTCTTGAGCTCTTTCTCGTTGATACGCCCCATATAGCCGACCGAGTGCGCAAAATGCGGACCTTGCGGGTAATGACGTACCAGCTGCGCGACCACTTCAACGCCGGGCAGGCGGAACTGGTTAACCGCGACCAGCGCGATCTGCTCTTCGGTCAGCTCGAACAGGATCGGCACCGGCTCGAACGGCCTGCGCCCCTGCTTCATGCGTTTTTCGAAGATCGCCCGGTCGTCAGGCGTCAGTTGCAGCACTTCGACGATGGTATCCAGGACTTTTGACCAGTCGCCGGAGCGCTCGCGAGTCACGCTGAGGCTGAAGCTGGGGCGGTTGTCCGCCACCACGACGCCGTTGCGGTCGAAGATCAGGCCACGGCTGGGCGGAATCGGCTGGACGTGAACACGGTTGTTTTCCGACAGCGTCGAGTGGTAGTCGTACTGGATGACCTGCAGCAGATAGAGCCGCGCAATCAGTACGCACACCAGAAACATGATCGCCACGGCACCGAACACGACCCGGCCGCGCACCAGGCGTGCGTCTTTCTCATGGTCTTTGAGACGGATCGGTTGAGACATTTAGGCCGTGTTCACAATAAAAGCGATGCTACTTGTGATAAGGGTGCCCGGACAGGACTGTCCAGGCGCGATACATCTGTTCGCCGATCAGGATACGCACCAACGGATGCGGCAGGGTCAACGGCGACAGCGACCAGCGCTGTTCGCTGCGCGCGCACACTTCCGGCGCCAGCCCTTCGGGGCCGCCCACCATCAGGTTGACCGTACGCGCATCGAGCCGCCAGCGATCCAGTTCGACCGCCAGTTGCTCGGTACTCCATGGTTTACCGTGCACTTCAAGAGTGACGATCCGCTCGCCGGGCTGCACTTTGGCCAGCATGGCTTCACCTTCCTGACGGATAAGGCGCGCCACGTCGGCGTTTTTGCCACGGGTATTGAGCGGAATTTCCACGAGCTCCAGCGCAAGCTCGGATGGCAGACGCTTGGCATACTCATGCCAACCCTCTTCCACCCACTTGGGCATGCGTGAACCGACAGCGATCAGACGCAAACGCACAATGATGCCTTATTCGTGGCCCGGAGTGTGGTGCGCGGCGCTGGCGGCACGGCTCTGTTCGGCGCCCTGCCACAGACGTTCCAGGTCGTAGAACTGACGCGCGGCAGCGGTCATCACGTGAACCACGACGTCACCCAGGTCCAGCAGAACCCAGTCGCTGTCGCCCTTGCCTTCTTCGCTGAGCGGCATCAGGCCGGCGGCCTTGACCTTTTCACGCACGTTGTCGACCAGTGCGTTCAACTGGCGGTTGGAAGTACCGGTGCAGATCAGCATGTAGTCGGCGATGCTGGTTTTTTCGCGCACGTCGATCGCCAGGATGTCGGCACCCTTGACGTCTTCCAGGGCGGCGGTTGCCAACGCGACGACTTCTTCACTGCTCATTTTTTGCTTTGTCATAAAAAACTCATTCAGCTCATATATGTGGAAACGCCCAAACGCTTATCGATCAAAGCTGTTTATCAGGGCGCTCCATCGGTGTTCGGCGCACGGTAAAGCCCGTGCACTTCGATATAGGCCAGTACCGCGTCTGGCACCAGAAAGCGTACCGACTTACCGCTGGCCAGCAGCTGTCGGATCTGGGTGGCAGACACCGATAACGGTGTCTGCCAGACGAATGTAATGTGTCCGCCCGGCCCTTTCAGGGCCTTGGGATCGCTTACCGCGCGTGCCGCCAGCAGATTACGCATGGCATCCGGCGATTCGCTGTCCGCGTCCGGGCGTTGCAGCACCACGATATGGCAGTGCTCCAGCAATTCCTCCCATCGATGCCAGCCTGGCAAGCCGCAAAAGGCATCCCAACCCAGCAGCAGGAACAGTTGGTCATGCGCGGCCAGTCCGGCGCGCATCGATTCCAGTGTGTCGATGGTATACGAAGGCTTGTCCCGCTTCAGCTCACGGTCATCGACCGTCAGCGGTGAAACGCCTTCCACCGCGCAACGGACCATCGCCAGACGGTCCTGCGCGGTAACGCTCGGCAGCTCCCGATGAGGCGGCCGGGCGCTGGGCGTCAGGCGCAACTCGTCGAGTTCGAGCAACTCGGCCACTTCAAGCGCACCGCGCAAATGGCCGATATGAACCGGATCGAACGTACCCCCGAGCATGCCGATACGTCTGGGCATGGCTGCCATGGGCTTGCTCAAGTCAGGCTTGTCCGCGTAACTGACCGTCGCCGATCACAATGTATTTTTCGCACGTCAGGCCTTCGAGACCGACCGGACCGCGGGCGTGCAGCTTATCAGTAGAAATGCCGATCTCGGCGCCCAGGCCGTATTCGAAGCCATCGGCGAAGCAGGTCGGCGCGTTGACCATGACCGAACTGGAGTCGACCTCGGCCATGAAACGTCGTACCTGGCCCTGATGCTCCGAAACGATGGCATCGCTGTGATGCGAGCCGTAATGGTTGATGTGTTCGATGGCGTCATCCAGACCGTTGACGATGCGGATCGACAGGATGGCCGCAAGGTACTCGGTGTGCCAGTCATCCTCGGTCGCCGGGACCGCGTCGATCAACGCACGGGTCCGCTCGCAGCCGCGCAGTTCGACGCCTTTTTCGCGGAATCGGGCAGCCATCGACGGAAGGAAATCGGCGGCGACGGTCTGGTCGACCAGCAGCGTTTCCATTGCGCCGCAGATGCCGTAACGATAGGTCTTGGCGTTGAACGCGATGTCCTGCGCTTTCGCCAGGTTCGCATGGGCGCTGACGTACACGTGGCAGATGCCGTCCAGATGCTTGATGACGGGCACGCGGGCATCGCGGCTGACACGTTCGATCAAGCCTTTGCCGCCGCGCGGAACGATGACGTCCACATATTCAGGCATGGTGATCAAGGCACCGACCGCGGCCCGGTCAGTCGTCTCGACAACCTGCACAACGGCGGCAGGCAACCCGGCTTCAGCCAGCCCGCGCTCGATGCAGGCGGCGATGGCACGGTTGGAATGGATGGCCTCGGAACCGCCACGCAGGATGGTCGCATTGCCTGACTTCAGACACAGACTCGCGGCATCAATGGTCACGTTCGGACGGGACTCATAGATGATTCCGACTACACCCAGTGGCACGCGCATCTTGCCTACCTGAATACCCGACGGCCGATAGCTCATGTCACGGATCGCGCCGACCGGGTCCGGCAGACTGGCGACCTGACGCAACCCGACGATCATGCCGTCGATGCGCGCGGGGGTCAGGGCCAGACGTTCGAGCATTGCGGGTTCGAGCCCATTGGCACGGCCGTTGGCAAGGTCCAGCTCATTGGCGGTGGACAGCTCGGCGCGAGCTTCGTCCAGCGCGGTGGCGGCAGCCAGCAAAGCGCGGTTCTTCTGCGCCGTACTCGCACGACCGATCACTCGCGAAGCTTCGCGGGCGGCGCGACCCAGGCGGGTCATGTAGTCAAGAACGGACTCAGTCATGGTCTCAGAGGTCTTGGCAGAGAGGAAAGCGGCCGATTATAGCGATCAAGCGGTCCGAACGACAGCGCAGACAGGCGGATGGTCGATAACAGCGCAAAGTTTGTGGCTGGGCCCAATTTGATGCGCCCACAATGGCCTCTTCACCAGCAAGCTGGCTTCACACAGGTTCAGCGGATGCCACAATCCTTGTGGGAGTCAGCTTGCTGGCGAGAACAATTCAACACGAACTGTCACGTTCGGAAACAAGAAAACATCGCAACTGGACACATTCAGCTGCAATTAAGACCGCGCTTGCTATGATCTGCCCCTTCTCATTCTCGTTTGTAAGCCCATGCATTCAGCCCTTCCCGACAGTTTTTTCCACCGTGACGCTCAGGTTCTGGCGCGCGACCTGCTGGGCAAGGTGGTCCGGCACAAGGTTGGCGAGTTCTGGCTGGCGGCGCGGATTATCGAAACCGAAGCCTACTATCAGGCAGAAAAAGGCAGCCATTCTTCCCTGGGCTACACCGAAAAACGCAAAGCGATGTTTCTCGATGGCGGCCACATCTACATGTATTACGCGCGTGGCAGCGACTCGATGAACTTCAGTGCCGAAGGCCCTGGCAATGCGGTGCTGATCAAGTCCGGTTTCCCCTGGGTCGACGCGTTGAGTGACGAGAACGCGCTGGCCCGGATGCAACTGAACAATCCGGACGCCAGCGGTGCGATTCGAGCACCCGAGCAACTCTGCGCCGGTCAGACGCTATTGTGCAGAGCGCTTGGCCTGAAAGTCCCGATGTGGAACGCCAAGCGCTTCGACCCGCTCAGGCTGCGTGTCGAAGACGTTGGACAGACCCCGACGCGCATTATCCAGACTACACGCCTGGGCATCCCGGTCGGTCGTGACGAGCACCTGATGTACCGCTTCGTCGACGCCGATTACGCCCGTTTCTGCACGCGGAACCCTCTGAGACGCGGTCAGGTCGAAGGCCGCGATTACTACATTCTCGAACAAGGAAGCTGACCCATGGGCGACTGGCTCACTGGTATCACCGGCTGGCTGACCGCAAACCCGTCGTGGGTTGCGATGGCTATTTTCGTCGTTGCCTTCGTTGAATGTGTCGCTATTGTCGGAATCGTCGTGCCGGGCACGGTCGTCATGTTTGCCATCGCCGCGCTGGCCGGCAGTGGCATCCTGCCATTGGGCGAGGTGCTGATTCTGGGCTTTGCCGGAGGGCTGCTGGGCGATGCGGTGTCGTATTTCATCGGCAGACGCTTTCATCAGAACATCCGCCAATTGCCCGGACTGCGCTCGCATCCGGAATGGATGACCGGCGCCGAGGCTTACTTCCATAAATACGGGATCGCCAGCCTGCTGGTCGGTCGCTTCATTGGCCCGTTGCGGCCGATGCTGCCCATGACGGCGGGCATGTGTGACATGCCGTTGCCGCGTTTTACGGTGGTAAGCGTAATTGCCGCCGCGGGGTGGTCGATCGTGTACCTGATGCCCGGCTGGGCGGCGGGCGCGGCGATCCGCCTGCCTTTGCCGGAAGGCTTCTGGACCGAGGCGGCGGTGGTCGGAGCGGCGCTGGCGCTGCTGTTCGGTCTCAGTATCCAGAGCAGCATGCGCAAGAAGCGCTATGCCACCAAAGTTATCGCCGTGCTCAGCCTGGTCATTCTTGCCGGTCTGTTCATGGGCTGGCCGTACCTGACCGATTTCGACCAGGGCCTGATGACACTGGTACAGGAGCACCGCAGCGAGGCCGCGCAGAATATCGTGATCCTGATCACCAGCATCGGTGACTTCAAGGCGCAGCTGCTGGCCGCCTGCGTTCTGGTCATCGCACTGCTGATCGCCCGGCAATGGCGGCATGCCGCGTTTGCGCTGGCAACCACGCTCGGCACGGCCATAGGCAACGGCACACTCAAAGCGCTGTTCGCACGGACCCGCCCGGAAGTGCTGGTTGAACCGCTTACCACCTACAGCATGCCCAGCGGGCACAGTTCAGCGGCTTTCGCGCTGTTCATGACGCTGGCGGTACTGGCCGGACGCGGGCAGCCCGTACGTCTGCGCTTGACCTGGATGTTGCTGGGCGGCATACCGGCCCTGGCTATTGCGCTGTCGCGGGTGTACCTGGGTGTTCACTGGCCGACCGATATCCTGGCCGGCATGTTGCTGGCGTTCTGTGTCTGCTCTATCAGTCTGGCAATCGTTCAGCGTCACGAGTCGCTGCCGGCCATGTCCACGAAAGTCTGGTGGCTGGTATTACCGGCACTCACTGCCCTGCTGGGCACCTTCGCGGTCAACGCCCTGTCCCACGCGGTGCTGCGCTACCAGTACTGACAGGCAAGGTCTGACCGGATCGGTCAGGCCTGCAAATCACCCTGCATCTCGTCGAGCAGCTCCTGAATGGCGTCCAGACGCTCTTCAGGATCGTCGATTTCCAGCAATTCGATCTTGTCCTGCTCGGTGAACGGCAGCAGATAGGCCAGCTGGTTTGACAACGACTGTTGCCCCTCGGCGCTGACGCCCATGTTCAACGACGCCACCATCGGGTGCTCCGCCAGGGCTTCGAGCAGCGCGACAAGGTCCGCATCTTCTTCCTGCAGCGGGCGCTCATGCGGTTCTTCAAGCCACTGCACTTCAGCGACCAGCAGCTGGTCGCGCTGCACCTGCGTTTCCAGCACCCGAAACCGCCGCCCGCCTACCACGCGAATACCCAGCAGACCGTTGTCCTGTTGCTGGAAGTCACGCACCAGCGCTTCGCAGCCGATCCGCGAATAGCCACCGGGCACCGTGCCTACTTCGCTGCCTTCGGTGATGCACACCACGCCAAATCCCGCGCCCTGCTTCATGCAGCGGCCGATCATGTCCAGGTAACGGGCTTCGAACAGTTGCAGGTCGAGCACGCATCCCGGAAACAGCACAGCGTTGAGTGGAAACAGAGGCAACGTCATAAAAATTACCCTTAAACGGTCAAAGACACAGCCAACGGCAGAAAAAGCGCGGTCCCCACGCCCATCAGACTCATCGCCAGCGCCGCGAAGGCACCGGCCTCCTCGCCTTCCTGCAAAGCCACTGAGGTACCTACGGCGTGAGCGGTTAGCCCTAACGCCATGCCTCGGGCAGCATGATGTCTGACACCCATCAGCGACAAAAGCCCCGGACCGAATATCGCCCCGAACACACCCGTGATCAGGACGAATACCGCAGCCAGCGCGGCCACGCCGCCGATCTGTTGAGCGACCAGCATGGCAATCGGCGAGGTAACGGACTTGGGCGCCATGGTCATCAAAATCATGTGGTCGGCGCCGAACAACATGCCCAGCGCCACGCAAAGGCCCGTGGCAAACACTCCGCCAACCACCAGCGTAGTTAACGTTGGCCACAGCAACTGACGAATCCGCCGCAGATTCAGATAAAGCGGCACCGCGAGGGCAACCGTGGCGGGCCCCAGCAACACGGTGAGAATTTCCGTGCTGGCGCGGTATTCGACATAATCCAGGCCACATCCAAGCAAGATCGCGATCACCACCAGCATCGACACCAGTACCGGCTGCAGAAACAGCCAGCGGGTCTTTTCATAGGCGGCCATCGCCAACTGATAAGCGCCCAGCGTCACCGCGATGCCGAAGAGCGGGTGATGGATCACTGACATCCAGGCCCCATGCCAGTCCAGGCTCATGACTGCTCCTCACGGCGCGCCTGGCGCTCGATCAGTTTCTGCATCAGCCAGCCCGCGAACATCACCGATATCATCAGCGACAGGGCCAGCGTGCCGAAAATTGCCCAGAAATCCTGGGCAATGGCCGAAGCCCAGACCATCACGCCCACCGCCGGTGGTACCAACAGCAGTGGCAGATAGCGCAACAGGCTGCTGGCGGCGAGGCTGATCGGCTCGCTCACTTCGCCGCGCAGCATCAGATAGCCCATCAGCAAAACCAGACCAATGATCGGGCCCGGCAACATCGAAAGAAACAGATGGTTGAGTGCTGTCCCCAGCAACTGGAACAGCACCAGCCATGTCAGACCCCGTAGCAGCATGAGTACTCCAACCAATCAAAACGAACCGGGCGAATCCAGGCGGCATTATAAACACGCCGCGAGCGCAGCCATGCGCGGGGTATTCACATGGCCGGCCGTGCTTGACCAACCGCAAACCCTCTGCTGATCTTCAGTGCGCCCGCGCCGGCAACCCCGACGCGGGACCAGGCATTATGTTGCACAAAAAAATGACAAGGAGAGTGATATGCCTTTTGTACCTGTTACAGAGCTTGCGCACTATGTCGGCAAGGAACTGGGATGTTCCGAATGGCTGGCCATCGACCAGGAGCGCATCAACCTGTTCGCGGAAGCGACCGGAGATTTTCAGTTCATTCACGTCGACCCTGTCAAAGCGGCCCAGACTCCTTTTGGCGGAACCATTGCCCACGGTTTTCTTTCGCTGTCGCTGATCCCCAAACTGATGGAGGGTCTGCTGGTACTGCCTGAAGGCCTGAAGATGGTGGTCAATTACGGGCTCGACAGCGTGCGTTTCGTCCAGCCGGTGAAAGTTAATTCAAGGGTCAGGCTCAAGGTCGAACTGAGCGACGTCACGGAAAAGAAACCCGGTCAGTGGCTGCTCAAAGTCATCGCCACGCTGGAGATTGAAGGCGAGGAAAAACCTGCTTTCGTCGCTGCACCGCTATCGCTGTGCTTCATATAAAACGCCCCAGATACGAAACAGTCGTTACAGACTGTTTCGTCCCGCTTACTCGCTACGGCATACTCGTCCACGGCTGATGCGAACCTGCTTTAAAGGGGTGTATCACCCCTGATCAACTTCCTGAGATTCCACATGCGCGCGCTCGCCCCATTGGCTTTGATCCTTCTGCTCGCCGGTTGCGGCGATGGCGAATCCCTGTTGCCGCCCGATGGCCTGCTGCCCGACGGCGGACGGTATCGCGGCGATCTGGTAGACGGCCTTCTGCACGGCCAGGGCCGGATCGATTACACCAACGGCAGCTGGTACGCGGGCGACTTCGAGCGCGGCCAGCGCCAGGGCCGCGGCGAATGGCACGCCAGCAACGGCGACATCTACATCGGCGATTTCCAGAACGGTCTCTATCACGGCCAGGGCAAGCTCACCACGCGCGCCGGGTCCAGCTATGTCGGCGGCTTCAAGCTGGGCCGACGCGATGGCGAAGGCACGCTCAAGGAAAAGGGTCTGCTTTACCGTGGTCAGTTCAAGGACGGCCTGTACCACGGCGCCGGACGCCTCGAACTGGAAGACGGCAGCCATTATCAGGGCCAGTTCGTCCGGGGGTTGCCTGAAGGCGAAGGTGTGCGCACCGATGCCAACGGCAACCAGTACAGCGGTCGCTTCGTCGGCGGCCAGCTTCAGGGCAATGGCAGCTTTATCGGTACCGAGGGTGATCAGTACGTCGGTGGCTTTCGCAACAACCAGCTCGATGGCAAAGGCCGCTATGAAAACAGCGACGGTGACGTCTGGAGCGGCGAGTTCAAAGAAGGATCGCTCAACGGCAAGGGCGAGTTGATCGGTGCCGACGGCAGCCGTTACCAGGGCTACTTCAGCAATGGGCGCTTCATGGGCGAAGGCCATCTGCAACTGGCGGACGGCAGCCGCTACGACGGTCAGTTCGCCAATGACACTTACCACGGCGCCGGCACGCTCACCGCCGCCGACGGCAGCATACAGAAAGGGGTGTGGATAAACGGTCAGCTGACCCGCGACGCCAAGGGCAACCTGCTGCCGGACCCGCTGGATACCGGCCTTCTTGCTCAGGGGCCGCTTCTGGAAAAGGCTTTGCAGGCGATCCCTGCCTCAACACCTGCACCCGAGCTTTATAGCCTGGTCATTGCCGGGGACGGCAAACAAAGCGTGTTTCTGCGTGAAGCCGATTACGTCAGCAACCTGTTGGCGACGCGCTTCGGTGCCCGCGGGCAGGTCAGCCTGACCAACCATCGCGATCATATGGACGACCGCCCGCTGGCCACCCGCGAAACCATCAGTCGCGCCATTCGCACCCTGGCCGAGCGCACCGGGCCGGAAGATCTGGTGTTCATCTACCTGACCAGCCACGGCACCGAAGACCACGAACTGGTGCTCGATCAACCGCGCCTGTCGCTGGCCGACCTGTCCACCGAAGCGCTGGCCACCGCCCTGGCGCCGCTGAAGAAACGCGACAAGATCGTGGTGATTTCTGCCTGTTATTCGGGCGGTTTCATTCCGGATCTGAAGGATGAGCGAACGGTGGTCATCACCGCCTCACGCGCCGACCGGGTGTCGTTCGGCTGCTCCGAGGAAGCGGATTTCACGTATTTTGGCGATGCACTATTCGGACGCGCGCTGGTCGAAACCGATGACTTGCAGCAGGCTTTCAGCAGCGCTAAAGCCTATGTCGCCCAACGCGAGATCGAAGATAACTTCGAAGCCTCCGAACCGCAGATATGGGCGCCCGACGGGGTGCTCTCTCGCTGGCAACTGTTGCGCAAGAATCAGGCTGAGCGCGCGCTGAACACGACGTTGACTCGCAAGGAAGCGAAGTCCTCGACCAGCCGCTAGGCTGTTCAGTATCAAGGGAGAAACAGTATGTACTTGACGCCGCAACACATCCTGCTTGCAGGAGCTACCGGACTCACGGGCGAGCATCTGCTTGATCGCCTGCTCAATGAACCCACCGTCAGTCGTGTGCTGGCGCCTACCCGCCGGCCTCTGGCCGAACATCCCCACCTGGAAAACCCCGTAGGCGACCTGCTGTCGCTATTGCCAACGCTCAGCGGTCAGGTCGACATCGCCTATTGCTGCCTGGGCACCACCATCAAGGAGGCTGGCTCGCAAGAAGCGTTCAGGGCCGTCGACCTGGATCTGGTTGTCGCTTTCGGCAAGCGCGCCCGCGAGCTGGGCGCACGCCATCTGCTGGTGGTAAGCGCGGTCAACGCCGACCCTGATTCCAGCGTGTTCTATAGCCGCATCAAGGGCGAAATGGAGCAGGCATTGCGTGCGCAGGACTGGCCGCAATTAACTTTGGCGCGCCCCTCTCTGCTGGTCGGCAATCGCCCGGAAACCCGCTGGGCGGAGCAACTGGCCGCGCCCATCGCCAAGCTCATTCCCGGCAAATACGGCGCCATCGAAGCCTGCCAACTGGCCCGCGCCATGTGGCGCCTGGCGCTGGAAGAACAGGACGGCGTGCGGATCGTGGAATCGGATGAGCTGAAGAGGCTGGGGAAGTAGGTTCGTTGTCGCGGGCAAGCGCGCTCCTACAGCTCACACCGCGGCCCGGGATCACAATCCGCCTTGGGCCTCAACCCCGAACCCCGCTGCCGTCAGCAATGAAAGCGGCAGCAACAGGGTGTCGAGCAAGGCGCTGCCAGGCAGGTCCAGGCCGGGATAACGCGGCGCCTCGGCGCCGAAGCGGTCCATCGCGCAGCATCCCCCCTGAATCGCGTACAGATCCAGCCGCGTACCGGCGTAGACCACTGGCGCGCCGGGCCTGGCGGCGTCGAGCGTCCGCACCGTGGCGCAGCCCGTCATCGCCAGTGCCAGCAGCACCAGCAGGATCCTATTCATCGTTACCCATGTGGTGCTCGCCCCAGCGCGGCAGCATGTCCTGCGGGATGTTCAACAGGTTGAGAATCCGCGCCACCACGAAGTCCACCAGATCATCGATGGTTTGCGGCTGGTGATAGAAACCTGGCGAGGCTGGCAGGATCACCGCTCCCATATTCGACAGCTTGAGCATGTTTTCCAGGTGGATGCTGGAAAAAGGCGCTTCGCGCGGCACCAGGATCAACTGACGGCGCTCTTTCAAGGTGACATCCGCGGCACGTTCGATCAGATTGTTGCAGGCCCCGGTGGCAATTGCCGACAACGTCCCGGTAGAGCACGGCACGACCACCATCGCGGCAGGCGAGCCGGAGCCGGAGGCCACGGGCGACATCCAGTCATCACGTCCATAGACCCGAATCTGCCCGGCCGACGCACCGGTGTATTCGGTGAGAAAAGCCTGAAGCATGGTCGGCTTGGGCGGCAGGCGCACGTCGGTTTCGGTCGCAACGACCAACTGCGCCGCCTTGGAGATCAGAAAATGCACTTCGCGGTCTTCGCGCACCAGGCAGTCGAGCAGACGCAGACCGTACTGAGCACCCGATGCGCCCGTCATTGCCAGGGTGACGCGTTCCGGGCCGCTCATTGCAACGCCTCGGCCAGTTTGCCATGCAGGCCGCCGAAGCCGCCGTTGCTCATGATCACGATGTGGGTGCCGGGCTGAGCCTGACTCTTGACCCGCTCGATAATGCCGTCGAGAGAATCGCTGACCACCGCCGGAACCTTGCATTCGGCGGCCGTTGCCGCCAGATCCCAGCCAAGATTGGCCGGCGCGTACCAGACCACCTGATCGGCCTGCTGCACGCTTTCCGGGAGACCGTCGCGGTGCGCGCCGAGCTTCATGGAGTTGGAGCGCGGTTCGATGATGGCGATCACCGGCGCATCGCCGACTTTCTTGCGCAACCCGTCAAGGGTGGTGGCGATGGCGGTCGGATGGTGAGCGAAGTCATCGTAGATCGTAATGCCTCGCACCTCGGCGAGCTTCTCCATGCGCCGCTTGACGCTTTTGAACGCGCTCAGGGCCTGTACGCCCTGAGCCGCCACGACTCCAACATGGCGTGCCGCGGCCAGAGTGGCCAGAGCGTTGGCGACGTTGTGCTGACCGGTCATGTCCCATTCAACCGTGCCTTGAACCTGACCGTCGAAGATCACCTCGAAGCGCGAGCCGTCTTCACTCAGCAGTCGAGCCTGCCATTGACCGCCCTGGCCGGTGGTCTGCACCGGCGTCCAGCAGCCCATGTCGATGACCCGCGCCAGCGCAGGTTCGGTGGTCGGATGGATCACCAGCCCTTCGCTCGGAATAGTGCGCACCAGATGGTGGAATTGACGCTCGATGGCCGGCAGGTCGGGGAAGATGTCGGCGTGATCGAATTCAAGGTTGTTCAGGATGGCGGTGCGAGGACGGTAGTGAACGAACTTCGAGCGCTTGTCGAAGAACGCGCTGTCGTACTCATCGGCCTCGACCACGAAAAATGGCGTATCGCCCAGCCGCGCGGACACCGCGAAGTTCTGCGGCACGCCGCCAATCAGAAAGCCGGGGCTCATGCCCGCGTGCTCCAGGACCCAGGCCAGCATGCTGCTGGTGGTGGTCTTCCCATGGGTGCCGGCGACGGCCAGCACCCAGCGGCCTTGCAGTACATGGTCGGCCAGCCACTGCGGGCCCGATACGTAAGGCAGGCCTTTATTGAGGACATATTCCACAGCCGGGTTGCCCCGCGACAGCGCGTTGCCGATCACCACCAGGTCCGGAGCCGGATCGAGCTGCGCCGAATCGTAACCCTGGGTCAGCTCGATGCCCTGCGCTTGCAGCTGGGTGCTCATCGGCGGGTAGACGTTGGCGTCGGAGCCGGTGACCCGGTGGCCGAGTTCTTTGGCGAGCACCGCCAGTGAACCCATGAATGTGCCGCAGATACCAAGGATATGAATATGCATGACTACCTCTTATAACATCCGCGCAGGTTAGCTCAGGGGCGGTGAAATGGCACCCGGTGTTTGTCCGGAAGACGTTGCAGAGCGCGACGCGTCCAGCGCCTGCGCCTAAAGTTCAAGCTCCGCAAAGGGCATATATGGCCTACGCTTTAGTACTCCCTGCCAATGCTTTAACGCGAGAACGATACAGACTCCCTCCACAAACAAGAATCAGGAGACATCACCATGCGTTACGCACATCCCGGTACCGAAGGCGCAATCGTCAACTTCAAGGAGCGCTACGGCAACTACATCGGCGGCGAATTTGTCGCGCCGGTAAAAGGCCAATACTTCACCAATACGTCGCCGGTAAACGGCAAACCCATTGCGGAGTTTCCCCGTTCGACCGCCGAAGACATCGATAAGGCTCTGGATGCCGCTCACGCTGCGGCGTCGGCCTGGGGCTCTACTTCGGTGCAGGCGCGTTCACTGATCCTGCTCAAGATTGCCGATCGTATCGAAGCCAATCTGGAAACCCTGGCGATCACCGAAACCTGGGACAACGGCAAGGCAATCCGTGAAACGCTGAACGCCGACATTCCGCTGGCCGCCGACCATTTCCGCTATTTCGCCGGCGCCCTGCGCGCCCAGGAAGGCAGCGCAGCCGAGATCGACGGCAATACCGTGGCCTACCACATTCACGAACCGCTGGGCGTGGTCGGGCAGATTATCCCGTGGAACTTCCCGATTCTGATGGCGGCCTGGAAACTTGCCCCTGCCCTGGCGGCCGGCAACTGCGTGGTGCTCAAACCCGCCGAGCAGACACCGCTGGGTATCAGCGTGTTGCTGGAGCTGATCGGCGACCTGCTGCCCGCCGGCGTAGTGAATATCGTCCAGGGTTATGGCCGCGAGGCCGGTGAAGCGCTGGCCAGCAGCAAACGTATCGCCAAGATTGCCTTTACCGGCTCCACGCCGGTGGGTTCGCACATCATGAAGCTGGCGGCCGATAACATCATCCCGTCCACTGTGGAACTGGGCGGCAAGTCACCGAATATCTTCTTCGAAGACATTATGAACGCCGAGCCGGAGTTCATCGAGAAAGCCGCCGAAGGCGTGGTGCTGGCGTTCTTCAACCAGGGCGAAGTCTGCACCTGCCCGTCGCGGGCGCTGGTTCAGGAGTCGATCTACCCGCAATTCATGGAAGCGGTGATGGCCAAGGTCGAAAAGATCAAGCGCGGCGACCCGCTCGACACCGACACCATGGTCGGCGCTCAGGCGTCCGAGCAGCAATTCGACAAGATTCTTTCCTATCTCGATATCGCCAAGGCCGAAGGTGCCGAGCTGCTGACCGGTGGCAAGGTCGAGGCGCTGGAGGGCGATCTGTCGACCGGCTATTACATCCAGCCGACCCTGCTCAAGGGCAACAACCGGATGCGGGTATTCCAGGAAGAAATCTTTGGCCCGGTCGTCAGCGTCACGACGTTCAAGGATGAAGCTGAAGCAGTGGCCATCGCCAACGATACCGAATTCGGTCTCGGCGCCGGCGTGTGGACCCGCGACATCAACCGCGCCTACCGCGTGGGCCGCGCGCTCAAGGCGGGGCGTGTCTGGACCAACTGCTACCACCTTTACCCCGCGCACGCGGCGTTCGGCGGCTACAAGAAATCCGGCGTGGGCCGCGAGACCCACAAAATCGCACTGGAGCACTACCAGCAGACCAAGAACCTGCTGGTGAGCTATGACATCAATCCATTAGGGTTCTTCTAGTTGGGGTTCTTCTGATCGTAGGAGCGCGCTTGCCCGCGACAGCATCGCCTGCGTCGCGGGCAAGCGCGCTCCTGCAAATGGCGTACTAATTGCTTGCGTGAACGTCCATAAACAGTCACGGAGGATTTGAATGGCAAGCTTTTCCTGCGCCGTCGGTGCGCATACCTATCGCTTCGACAGCCTCAGAGATGTAATGGCAAAGGCCAGCCCCGCCCGCTCCGGTGACTTTCTTGCGGGCGTAGCGGCGCAGAGCGACGCCGAGCGCGTCGCCGCGCAAATGGCGCTGGCGGATATCCCGCTCAAGCATTTCCTTGAGGAAGCGCTGATTCCATATGAACAGGACGAAGTCACACGCCTGATCATCGACACCCATGACGCTCAGGCTTTCACGCCGGTCAGCCATCTCACGGTAGGTGGATTTCGCGACTGGCTGCTCAGTGACAGCGCCGACGAAACCAGTCTGAATGCTTTAGCGCCGGGCCTGACGCCGGAAATGGCGGCGGCCGTGTCGAAAATCATGCGGGTACAGGATCTGGTGCTCGTTGCACAGAAAATCCGCGTCGTCACTCGATTCCGCAACACCATAGGCCTGCGCGGACGCTTGTCTACGCGCTTGCAGCCCAATCATCCGACCGACGATCCTTCGGGAATCGCGGCCAGCATTCTTGATGGCCTGTTGTACGGTAACGGCGATGCCATGATCGGCATCAACCCGGCCACCGACAGCACGTCGTCCATCGTGGCGCTGCTCGAAATGCTCGATGCCATCGTACAGCGCTATGAGATCCCGACTCAGTCTTGCGTGCTGACTCACGTGACAACGTCCATCGAAGTCATCAATCGCGGCGTTCCGGTCGACCTGGTGTTCCAGTCGATCACCGGCACCGAAGCCGCCAACGCCAGCTTCGGCATCAATCTCCAGCTCTTGCAGGAAGGCTACGAAGCCGGGCTGAGCCTGAATCGCGGCACGCTTGGGCAAAACCTGATGTATTTCGAGACAGGCCAGGGCAGCGCGCTGTCCGCCAATGCTCACCACGGCGTCGATCAACAGACTTGCGAGGCGCGGGCCTACGCCGTGGCGCGGCGGTTCAAGCCATTTCTGGTCAATACCGTGGTGGGCTTCATCGGCCCGGAGTACTTGTACAACGGCAAGCAGATTATCCGCGCCGGGCTTGAGGACCACTTCTGCGGCAAGCTGTTGGGCGTGCCGATGGGTTGCGACATCTGCTACACCAACCATGCCGAGGCCGATCAGGACGACATGGACACCCTCCTCACGCTGCTGGGCGTGGCCGGAATCAACTTCATCATGGGTATCCCCGGGTCGGACGACATCATGCTCAACTACCAGACTACGTCGTTTCACGACGCGCTCTACGCCCGACAAAGCCTCGGTCTGCGACCCGCGCCGGAATACGAAGCCTGGCTGGAGAAGATGGGAATCTTCACCCAGGCAGACGGCAGGATCCGCTTCGGCGACAGCCTGCCCGCCGCTTTCCGAAACGCGTTGGGGCACATGTCATGAGCGACCGACACCTGGATGACATCGAAAAGCCCGACGTCCCGGCCAATCCATGGCTGGAACTTCGACGCCTGACTCCCGCGCGCATCGCTCTGGGTCGCACGGGCTCCAGCCTGCCTACATCGGCGCAACTGGATTTTCAGCTGGCACATGCACAGGCACGCGACGCGGTGCATCTGGCCTTCGACCACGAATCGATCAGCGCGCAATTAGCGGAAAGCGGTTACGAAACCCTGCAGTTGCACAGCGCCGCAGCGGACCGCGACGAGTATCTGCAACGCCCGGATCTGGGCCGTCGCCTGAACGAAGAGTCTGTGCAACAGCTGCAGGCTTACACCGCTGCTCGACCCGGCGGTGTGGATCTGGCGGTGGTCATCGCCGACGGTCTTTCCGCACTGGCGGTGCATCGCCATGCCGTACCGTTTCTGCAGCGCATGCGGGAACAGGCTGCCGGGGATGGCTGGAGTGTGGCGCCTGTGGTTCTGGTCGAACAGGGCCGGGTCGCGGTTGGCGACGAGGTTGGCCAGTTGCTGGGCGCGAAGATGGTGATCATCCTCATCGGCGAACGCCCCGGCCTGAGTTCACCAGACAGCCTGGGTCTATACTTCACCTACGCACCAAAAGTGGGCCTCAACGATGCTCATAGAAACTGCATCTCCAATATCAGGCTGGAAGGTCTGAGCTACGCCACTGCGGCGCATCGGCTGCTTTACCTGATGCGCGAAGCCTGTCGCAGACAGCTTTCCGGCGTTCAGCTCAAGGACGAGGCCGAAATGAAAACCGTCGAATCAAGTAGCCCCGCTACCAAAGGAAATTTCCTGCTGTCCGGGCCGCCCTTGGCGCATTAGATTGCGCTTTCTAAAGCGATCGGACAGCATCGAATCGCTCCAGACGCAGTGCCCCCATAGTGAAGTTGAGGCCCGACATGCGGATTATCAAAGCCACGCTTGAACACTTGGACCTGTTGACCCCCCTGTTCGTCAAATACCGGGAGTTCTACGGCGAGTTGCCTTATCCGGAGTCGTCGCGCGAATTCCTCGAAAAGCGCTTGCGTCGTGACGAGTCGGTCATCTATCTGGCGCTGGCCAAGGATGACGACAGCAAGCTTCTGGGCTTTTGTCAGCTTTATCCGAGCTATTCCTCGCTATCGTTGAAGCGGGTGTGGATCCTCAATGATATTTATGTCAACGAAGATTACCGCCGCCAGCTGGTTGCCGATCATCTGGTCAAACATGCCAAGAAGATGGCCAAGGAAACCCAGGCCGTTCGCATGCGGGTAGCGACCAGCAGCACCAACGAAGTCGCTCAGAAAGTCTACGAGTCCATCGGCTTCAAGGAGGACACGCAGTTCAAGAACTACGTGCTGCCGATCAACTGACCGCCCTCCTTCCTGCACAAGCCGCCGGCGGCCTGCATACGTCAAGCGCCGGTCGGACTTGCGCCAACGCTTCAGCGTGCATCTTCCATCGCTGCATGCCCTGAACACCCTGCTGTCTGCGTTTCCCCTCTATAATGCCGCGCGTATCATCAGCAGTGTCTTTCGCCCGCGACCCGGCACAGGGTTTTCGCCTCAGGTGTATCAATGGATTTCAACCCGCTCGATCTCATCCTGCATCTCGATGTTTACCTCGACCTGCTGGTGAACAATTACGGCCCGTGGATTTACGCCATCCTGTTCATGGTGATCTTCTGTGAAACAGGCCTGGTGGTTATGCCATTCCTGCCGGGCGACTCGCTATTGTTCATCGCCGGCGCTGTGGCTGCCGGTGGCGGCATGGATCCGGTCCTGCTCGCTGGCCTGTTGATGGCCGCCGCGATTCTGGGTGACAGCACCAACTACATCATCGGCCGCACCACCGGGGAAAAACTCTTCAATAACCCAAAGTCGCGTGTGTTCCGCCGCGATCATCTGATCCGCACCCATGAGTTCTACAGCCGCCATGGCGGCAAGACGGTCACTCTGGCGCGCTTCCTGCCGATCATCCGCACGTTCGCGCCCTTCGTTGCCGGCGTCGGCCACATGCATTACCCGCGCTTTCTGGGCTTCAGCGTGCTGGGCTCGATCCTGTGGGTGGGCAGTCTGGTGACGCTGGGCTTTTTCTTCGGCAACGTGCCTTTCATCAAGCAGAACCTGACGTTGCTGGTGCTGTTCATCATCCTGATGTCGCTACTGCCGATGATCATCGGCGTGATCCGCAGCCGCGCCGGCCGCTCCGTCGACGTTAGCTGAAGCATGTGGTCGCTGCGTAACTGGCGTCGGCAACGGACGCTGGCGAAGAACCCGGTTGCGGCCGAGCTGTGGCAGAAGGTGTGTCAGCGGCTGCCGATTCTTGATGGTTTGAACCAGGCGCAGCTTGAGCGACTGCGCGACGCCTGCGTACTGTTCCTGCACAACAAGCACCTGACCGCCCTGCCCGGCGTCGAGCTGGATGCCGAGCAGCGCCTGTTTCTCGCGGCTCAGGCGCAACTGCCCTTGCTCGGCCTTGCTGACCTGGACTGGTATCAGGGCTTTCACGAGATTGTGCTGTACCCGGACGACTTTCGCAGCCCGCAACGCCATCGCGATGCCAGCGGCGTCGAACATGAGTGGGACGGCGAGCACAGCGGTGAAGCCTGGCTGCAGGGCCCGGTCATACTGGCGTGGCCCGGCGTGCTGTCCAGCGGAGGTTGGGATGCCTACAACCTGGTGATCCATGAACTGGCGCACAAGCTCGACATGCTCAACGGCGATGCCAATGGCCTGCCGCCGTTGCACAGCGACATGAAGGTTACCGAATGGGCCAGCGTGATGCAGGCCGCTTACGACGACCTCAATCAACAGCTGGACCAGAACCCCGACGCCGAAACCGCCATTGACCCGTATGCCGCCGAAGACCCGGCCGAATTCTTCGCCGTGACCAGCGAATACTTCTTCAGCGCGCCAGACCTGCTGCATGACGCTTACCCAAGGGTCTACCAACAGCTTCAGGCGTTCTACCGCCAGGACACTCTTGCCCGGCTACACGCTCTGCAACAGAGCGACCCGGCCTACGCCGAGCCGCATCCGGGCCATCATCAAGGCCAGCACTGAGCCAACGTGGTGCGTGGCATCGGTTACAGAATATGCCTATAATCCGGGCCACTTTTTGGCGTTCGCGCCAATCTCCGTCTGGTCAACTATGGGGGCAACGCCCAATGAGCTACAGCAAGATTCCTGCGGGCAAAGACCTGCCGAACGACATCTACGTCGCGATCGAAATCCCGGCCAACCATGCGCCGATCAAGTACGAAATCGACAAAGAATCCGATTGCCTGTTCGTTGACCGTTTCATGGCCACCCCGATGTTCTACCCGGCCAACTACGGTTTCATCCCCAACACCCTGGCTGACGACGGCGACCCCCTCGACGTGCTGGTCGTTACGCCTTACCCGGTTGCTCCAGGTTCGGTCATCCGTGCCCGTCCGGTCGGCATCCTGCACATGACCGACGACGGCGGCGGCGATGCCAAAGTCATCGCAGTCCCGCACGACAAGCTGTCTCAGCTGTACGTCGACGTGAAAGAGTACACCGATCTGCCGCCGCTGCTGCTTGAGCAGATCAAGCACTTCTTCGAGAACTACAAGGATCTCGAAAAAGGCAAATGGGTGAAGATCGAAGGCTGGGGCAACGCTGATGCGGCCCGCGCCGAGATCCTGAAGTCGGTTGAAGCCTACAAGGGCTGATTCACCGGTTCACCGTCGGGACGCCTGAACGCGGGCGTCCCGCACTTCTGCTTTACCTCCCGCTTTATCCCTTTCCGTACCTTGCTGACCTGCGATGAACAGGCTCGGTCGCGCCCGTCACGATTAAAAATGCGTTTAAAACGCCGGGCATCTTTGGCTCCGGTTAAACGGTCCGTGGCCCGCACGTTGCGGCGTAGCGCCGAAGCACAATGTGTTCGAGATAAATAAAAATTCCGGAAGCGCCCTACACAAGTATCATTTGGTCCGTAGGACGATAGTCACCACAACTGCGCGACAACACCGCTTTGAACACCTCGTTCATTTAAACAGCCACATCACCTTTGTAAAATTCACCCCCATGAATACATCAGGTGATCGACTACGTATCCTCCTGCGGGAGTGCCATTTAAGCGCCACGGATTTTGCCGCCAATCGCAAGATCACGCCGCAGCATGTGAACAACTGGTTCAAGCGCGGCGTGCCCATGGCGCGGCTCGAAGAAGTGGCTGAACTGTTGACCGTCAACGCTCGCTGGCTGCGCACAGGTGAAGGCCCCAAGCACCCGACCGACTCGGCCAATGAAAACACCGGCGGCGATACCCAGGTGGCAATCCACAACGGGCGCAATCTGGTGCGCGGCGACGTGGAAGTGCAGATTTTCAGGGAGGTCGAATCCGCGCAGGGTGCCGGCAGAACTGTCCTGACTGAAGCGCCGGGTCAGAAGATTCGCCTGCCGATGCAGCCACTGCAAGCACTGGGGGTCGACCCGAAGCAGTGCCTGTGCGTGATGATGGTCGGCACCAGCATGGCCGACAAGATCCAGGACGGTTCGCTTCTAGGCGTGGATCGCAGCCAGACTCAGGTCATCGACGGAGAAATCTACGCCCTCGAACACGGCGGCATCCTGCGCGTGCGCTACCTCTACCGCCTGCCCAACGGCAGCCTGCGCCTGCGCAGCCACAATCACAATGAGTATCCGGACGAGTTGTTTACCGCCCAGGAGATGGAGCAACAGCACCTGAAAATTCTCGGCTGGGTGTTCTGGTGGTCCACTTTCAACCAGCGTCGGAACGCCTTGCTGCTGCGCTAAACCGCGCGGCGGCAAATGTTACGAAGCACTTCAAGGCTGGGCATAGGCGAAAAACCTCAGTATCCTCTGCCCACCCAAGGCATCGACGCCCAGCGTTGATGCCCAGCACGGCGATCAATTAGTCGCCCTGTTCTTTTTTAGCGTCCCGTTGCGGATGCACCTGTTAAAGGCGGTTGCGGTTTACCAAAAATAAACCAAGACCGTCCTTGAGAAGCCGGCCACAAGCCGGCTTTTTAGTGCCCGCTACTCAGGTTCGGATGCTGGCTGCCAAGCCAGGCGCAGCAAGTGAATCGCCCGCAAAATTGCCTTCGCCAGCAAGCTGGCTCCCACAGTATCGCGGCCTGCTGCGAACTTGTGGGAGCCAGCTTGCTGGCGAGGCGTACTCAGGAACGCCAGCGAATGACTATCAGAAATCAATCGTGCCCGAGAACTTCACCAGGCGAGGGTCACCCTGGGTCAGGTAGCCGCCGTTGGCGGAGGCCCAGTAGTTCTTGTTGCTGATGTTTTCGACGTTGACGCGCAGCGTCAGGTCCTTCTCGGCCAATTTGAGTTTGTAGCGGGCACCGGCGTCGAAGCGATTCCAGGTCGGCAAGCTCAGGTTGTTGGCCGCGTCGGCGTACTGACCGCCGGTGCGCAGCATGCGTGCGTTGAGTGCTACGCCTTCCAGGCCGGGTACGTCCCAGTCGACAGAAGCGTTGAGCTGGAAAGTCGGTACGCCAATGGCATGGTTACCGTCATTGGTGCCGCCTTGGGTGCCGTTGACTTCGGAAGTCATTCGGGTGCCGCCCGCCATCAAGCGCAGACCTTCGACAGGCTCACCAAAGACGCTTAGCTCGATGCCCTTGTTGACTTGTTCGCCGTCGCGGACAAAGACGCCGTCCTGCAGGTAGCCGTCGGTGGGCCTCTCGATGCGATACACGGCGAGGTTAGCGCCGAAGGACTGCATGTCCAGCTTGATACCGGCCTCCAACTGTTTAGTACGACCGGGTGCGAATACGTCGTTTCTGTTGCTGGCCTCAATTGGAGCATTCTCGCCTTGAGCCAGACCTTCGATGCGATTGGCGTAAAGCGAAACAGTGTTGGTCGGCTTGTAAACGATGCCGTAGACCGGGGTGGTGATCCCCTCGTCGTACAGATCTTTGCGACTACCATCACTGTCGTCAAAACTGGTGCCGTCGTAGCTGTAGTTTTCCACCCGCAACTGCTGCCGGCGCAGGCCAGCGGTAATCAGCAAGCTGTCATCGAAGAAGCCCAAAGTGTCGGAAATCGCGATGCTGCGGTTGCGAGTTTTGCCGGTCACGCCCGGATCACCCATTTCACCACCGGTAATAGTTTGAGCGGTCGGCGTTGGGAGTTTCGAAGGATTGTAAATATTGGTGCTGCTTGGTGCGTAAAAAACGTAAGCGTTTTCCTGCTGGGTCCAGATAGTCGTCGCGCCGAGGCTGATCTGATGGCTGACCGGCCCAGTTAGTAGCCGACCATTCAGGCCAGCCATGAAGCTGACGTTGTCTTCGTTGTGCGGAATTTCCGAGCCACTGATAGTTGCATTGCCAGAGCCGTCGACCAGAACCGGAGTTCCATATACACCGGTTTCCCGAGTGTGCTTGGCACCACCCGCCAGATAGGCAGTCCAGTTTTCGCTCAGATCCCACTCGCCACGAGCCATGCCGAATGTGTCTTCAGTTTCGGCGTAGGTCCAGTCCTGGCCGTAGTTCTTGCTCGCATCAGGCGCTCGCGGAATCCTGGTCGCACCGGGCGTTTGCGGAGTACTGGTCCACGCGCTGCCCAGCCGTACGGTGTTGCGCAGGTGGTTGATGCGCTGTTTCTGATAACCGAAATCGGTCGAGGCACGGAACCCGTCGCCGCGATAATCCAGGCCAGCAATGAACAGCTTGGTGCGCTGGTCCTGATCGTCGATTGCCGTTTCGCCTTCGCGCTGGCTGAGGTTGAGCCGCGCACCGAAACGGTTGTCTTCACCAAAGCGCTGTCCGAGGTCCAGATGCTCGCCGACGCGGCCGTCACTGCTGATGTCCTGTGTGTAACGTCGAGTCGGGGTGTCGCCGGCGCGCTTGGGTTGCAGGTTGACGCTGCCGCCGAGGCCCGTGCCGGTCGGGCTCACGCCATTGATGAAGGCGTTCGGACCTTTGAAGACTTCCACGCGTTCGATGGCATCAGTGGAAATGATCTGCCGCGGCAGCACGCCATACAGACCATTGTAGGAAATGTCATCGCTGGCCAGCGGCAAGCCGCGGATTACGAACGCCTGCGCCTGGTTACCAAAGCCGAATGACTGGCGCACCGATGGATCGTTGAGCAACACATCTCCAACATCTTCGGCCTGCTGGTCCTCGATCAGCTTCGAGGTATAGCTGGTCGCGGTGAAAGGCACGTCCATGTTGTCCTGATTGCCCAGCACGCCCATTTGCGAGCCGCGGGCAACCTGACCGCCCGCGAACTCGGCTGGCAGCGCGTGGGGGTTGGGACTGACAGCATTGGCGGAAACGTCGGTTGCACCGATCTCTACGACTGGCGGTGCAGCGTGGGCCGCGAAACTCAGTGAACAGCAGACGGCGAGCAAAGCAGGTCGCGAAGGAAATGGTAAGGCCATGAGGTATACACCCGTGAGTGGCAAGGAAGTGACCGGCCTCCATGCCGATACGACTGATTCTCAGACGCGGATGATATCAGTGCGCTTTCACGATTGTTATCTTCAGCGCACGAAATTTTCACATTTCGATACAGGTTACTTGATACGCGGGGCTGCAGTGCCGGATTCAGGGACGTTTTTGTCATTGGTTGCGGGGGACACAGCTTCATATGCGGTACATATTTACCGGCCTGGACGCGGACTGTAATCGGTAAAATGGCCACCTCTTTTCTGCCAAGGACGTGCCCCATGTTCCATTCCCGAAATGCCAACGCGCTTCTACTATCGGCGGGCCTGCTGGCCATTTGGGAGGGTTCGGTATGAACACGCCCGACACGTCTCGACCACCCGCGAATGAGCGTTTCGATGAAGTGATTGCGCTGATCCATGGCGCGCGGCAACGGGCCGTGCAAGCGGTCAATACACACCTGATCGAGTTGTACTGGCAGGTCGGCGGCTACATCAGCCGCAAGATCGAGAAAGCCGAATGGGGCGATGCGGTCGTCAGCCAGTTGGCCGAGCATCTTGCTCGGACGCAGCCGGGGCTGCGCGGGTTTACCCGCCGCAATCTGTTCCGCATGCGTCAGTTCTACGAGACTTATCGTGACGACGAGAAAGTGTCAGCAGTGCTGACACAATTGCCATGGACGCATCACCTGATCATCTTCGGGCAAAGCAGACGCTCGGAAGAGCGCGAGTTTTACTTGCGCATGGCGATTCAGGAAAAATGGTCGAGCCGCGAACTGGAGCGCCAGTTCAAAGCCGCTCTATTCGAGCGCAGCGTCACCCAGCCAGCGAAAGCCTCCGCACTGCTGAAGCAAACTCAGCCGTCCGCATTGGAGATATTCCGCGACGCGTACATGGTGGAGTTTCTGGACCTGCCCGCTGGCCACGCTGAAGCCGATCTGCACCGTGGCCTGTTGGATCGGCTCAGGGAGTTCCTGATCGAGCTGGGGCGGGACTTCTGTTTTGTGGGTTCGGAATATCCGCTGCAGGTCGGGGGCCGGGATTTCGCGCTCGACCTGCTGTTCTTCCATCGCGAGCTTAACTGCCTGGTTGCCATCGAACTCAAGGTCGGCCGCTTCGAGCCGGAGTATCTGGGCAAACTCAATTTCTATCTGGAAGCACTGGACCAGACCGAGCGCAAACCTCACGAAAGCCCGGCCATTGGCGTGTTGCTGTGCGCCAGCAAGGACGACGAGGTTGTCGAATATGCCCTCAACCGCTCACTGTCGCCCGCGCTGATCGCCGAATACCAGACCCGACTGCCGGACAAGCAAATGCTGCAAGCCAAGTTGCATGAGTTTTACGCCATGAACACAACGCAGGAGTAATCCTCGCTCATATCCCTTACGCTTGCTGATCCGTACGCCTTTGGAAACAGATTTTTTATGCAAGACAAAGATCCCCGCGCCCACACCGTACTGTCACAACGTGGCCGGGCCGCGAGCAGCGGACCGGGTCTGTCGGTCAACCCGCCGGTGGTACGGCTCAGCACCGTGCTGTTCGACAGCCTGGAGAGCTTGCGCCAGGCAGAAGCGCGAACTGCGGGCCCGGAACGGTCGCTGACCTACGGCGCCAATGGCAACCCCACCGCCTTCGCGCTGCAGGATCTGATCTCCGAGCTGGAAAGCGCCCACGGGACCTGTCTGTATCCAACGGGGCTGGCGGCGGTAGCGCAGATGTTTCAGGCGTTTCTGCGCCCAGGCGACCATGTGCTGCTGACCGAGTCCGTCTACGGTCCGGTGCGGCGATTGGCGCGGACGATGCTGACGGCCTTTGCCATCGAATTCGATTTCTATGCCGCGGATGGCAGCAATGTCGAAGCGTTGATCAAACCCAACACGCGCATGATCTACGCTGAAGTACCGGGTTCACTGACTTACGCCATGTGCGATCTGCCTGCCCTTTCCCGACTGTGCAAGGCACGAGGCCTGCTGCTGGCTGTGGATAACTCCTGGGGCTCGGGCGTACTGTTCAAGCCGCTGGAGCTGGGCGCGGATGTCTCGCTGATGGCACTGACCAAGTACGTCGCCGGCCATTCGGACGTGATGATGGGCAGCGTCAGCACCACCGAGGCGCATTGGCCAGCGCTCAAGACCATGAACACCGCGGTTGGCAATACCGTAAGTCCGGACGACGCTTATCTGGTGCTGCGCGGCGCGCGCAGTCTTGCAGCCCGCATGGCGATGCACGAGCGCCATGCGATGCAGGTGGCCCAGTGGCTACAAGCACACGAGCAGGTGGCGCAAGTGTTATATCCAGCGCTGCCGAGCGACCCGGGACACGCGATATGGAAGCGCGACTTCCATGGCTGCAACGGCATGCTCAGTTTCGAATTCAAGACAGCCGAACGTGAAGTGCTGGACCGGTTCGTCGGTGCCTTGAAACTGTTCGGAATCGGCTATTCTTGGGGCGGCTTCGAGAGCTTGATCAGTGAAGTGGAATTCCATGGCGTCGCCAATCGATACGGCCCCATGCTGCGTTTGCAGATCGGCCTGGAGAGCCCGGATGACCTGATTGCCGACCTGCAGGCAGGCTTCGAAGCAGCAGCGCAACTCTAGCCGTAGTTTGCCCCGCAGGCTGGGCTCTGCTAGTGTCGCGCGGTTTAGTCTCTACCGGAATTGCCCTCATGGCCCGCAAGAAAGCTGCACTGGATTTCGAACAGTCTCTCGCTGATCTGCAAACGCTTGTGGAGCGTCTGGAGAACGGCGAGCTGTCACTGGAAGACTCGCTGACCGCTTTTGAGCAAGGTGTACGCCTGACCCGCGATTGCCAGAACGCACTGGCGCAGGCCGAGCAGAAGGTTCAGGTGCTGCTGGAGCGCGATGGCGAACTGGCTGAAGAGCCTTTTGATGCGGAACAACCCGAATGATCGCGAGCTACCAGGCTCAAAGCCAGAACCGCGTGAACACAGCGCTCGAAGGTCTGTTTGCGGCACCAGGGCCGGAACTCGACCGTCTTTATGACGCTATGCGCTACAGCGTGATGAATGGCGGCAAGCGTGTGCGCCCATTGCTGGCGTATGCTGCGTGCGAAGCGCTGGGCGGAGCCGCCGAGGACGCCAACGGCGCGGCCTGCGCGGTTGAACTCATTCATGCCTACTCGCTGGTGCATGACGATCTGCCAGCCATGGACGACGACGATCTGCGCCGTGGTCAGCCGACCACCCACAAGGCGTTCGATGAGGCCTGCGCGATTCTCGCGGGCGACGGCCTTCAGAGCCTGGCATTTACCGCCCTGCTCGATCCGACGCTGACCTCGCGCGATGCCGAAACCCGCCTGTCGATGGTTCGCGCGCTGGCGCAGGCCGCCGGGCCGGCCGGTATGGTCGGCGGTCAGGCTATCGATCTGGGATCGGTGGGTCTGAAACTCGATCAGACCGCGCTCGAATACATGCATCGGCACAAGACCGGCGCGCTGATCGAAGCCAGCGTGCGCCTTGGTGCACTGGCCAGCGGTCGGGCAGATCAGAGCCAGCTTGATGCGCTGCAGATTTACGCTCGCGCGGTCGGTCTGGCCTTCCAGGTTCAGGACGATATTCTCGACGTGGAAAGCGATACCGCGACCCTTGGTAAACGCCAAGGCGCAGACATTGCCCGCGACAAGCCGACTTACCCAGCCCTGCTGGGCCTGGACGCCGCCAAAGCCTATGCGCTGGAGCTGCGCGATCAAGCCCTTGAAGCGTTGAGCGCCTTCGATGATGCAGCCGAGCCGTTACGGGAACTGGCACGCTACATCGTCAACCGGCGCAACTGATTGCGACCGGCTGCAGGAGACAGGATGAATCAACCGGGATTCATCCTGTCTCAACCGGTTACGAATGCACACCGCGCATGTACTGACGCGGTTCATGGGCAGCTTGCGATGCATAAGGTAAACTGCCGCCTCTTTTACTCATAACGATTCGCCTGATGCCCACGACGTTCAAAGAGATCCCCCGCGAGCGCCCGACTACGCCGCTGCTCGACCGCGCTGCCACGCCGGACGGGCTGCGCCGCCTGGGCGAAGCCGAGCTGGAAACCCTGGCCGATGAACTGCGCCTGGAACTCCTTTACTCCGTTGGCCAGACTGGAGGGCATTTCGGTGCAGGCCTTGGCGTCATCGAACTGACCATCGCTCTGCATTACGTGTTCGATACACCGGACGATCGCCTGGTGTGGGATGTGGGCCATCAAGCCTATCCGCACAAGATTCTGACCGGGCGCCGTGAGCGCATGCCGACCCTGCGCCAGAAGGACGGCGTTGCCGCCTTCCCGCGCCGCAGTGAAAGCGAGTACGACACCTTCGGCGTCGGCCATTCCAGCACATCGATCAGTGCCGCGCTCGGCATGGCAATAGCCGCACGCCTGCAAGGCAGCGAGCGCAAATCCATCGCTGTCATCGGCGACGGCGCGCTCACCGCCGGCATGGCTTTCGAGGCGCTGAACCACGCGCCGGAAGTCGCCGCCGACATGCTGGTGATTCTCAACGACAACGACATGTCGATCTCGCGCAACGTCGGCGGGCTTTCGAACTACCTGGCCAAGATTCTCTCCAGCCGCACCTACAGCAGCATGCGTGAAGGCAGCAAGAAAGTGCTGTCTCGTCTGCCCGGCGCGTGGGAAATCGCCCGGCGCACCGAGGAATACGCCAAGGGCATGCTGGTTCCCGGCACGCTGTTCGAGGAACTGGGCTGGAACTACATCGGCCCTATCGACGGCCATGACCTGCCGACCCTGATCGCTACCCTGCGCAACATGCGTGACCTCAAAGGTCCGCAGTTCCTGCATGTAGTGACCAAAAAGGGCAAAGGCTTCGCGCCTGCGGAAGTCGATCCGATCGGTTATCACGCCATCACCAAGCTCGAACCCCTCGATGCACCGGTCGCCGTGCCGAAAAAAGCCGCTGGCCCGAAGTACTCCGCGGTGTTCGGAGAGTGGTTGTGCGACATGGCCAATGCCGATTCCCGCCTGGTGGGCATTACTCCGGCGATGAAAGAAGGCTCGGATCTGGTGGCGTTCAGCGAACGCTTCCCGACGCGCTATTTCGATGTAGCTATCGCCGAGCAGCACGCGGTCACGCTGGCAGCGGGCATGGCCTGTGAAGGCAGCAAGCCAGTGGTGGCAATCTATTCCACGTTCCTGCAACGCGGCTACGATCAGTTGGTTCATGACGTCGCGGTGCAGAACCTCGACGTGCTGTTCGCCATCGACCGCGCAGGTCTGGTCGGCGAAGACGGCCCGACGCACGCTGGCAGCTTCGATCTGTCTTACCTGCGCTGCATCCCCGGCATGGTCATCATGACCCCGAGCGATGAGAACGAGCTGCGCAAGATGCTCAGTACCGGCTACCTGCATGCCGGCCCTGCGGCCGTGCGCTACCCGCGCGGCACCGGCCCGAATGCGACAATCGACGAAAGCCTCGATCCACTGGAAATCGGCAAAGGTATCCTGCGTCGGCAAGGCCAGGGAGTTGCGATGCTGGTCTTCGGCGTGCAGTTGACCGAGGCCCTGGCTGTTGCCGAGAAACTGGATGCGACGGTCATCGACATGCGTTTCGTCAAACCGCTTGATGAAGCGCTGGTGCGCGATGCCGCCGCCAGTCACGAGCTGCTGGTCACCATCGAAGAGAACGCCATCATGGGCGGTGCTGGTGCGGCCGTCAGCGAATTCCTGGCACGGGAAAATATCCTCAAGTCGGTGCTGCACCTGGGCTTGCCGGATGTTTACGTCGAACACGCCAAACCAGCGCAGATGCTGGCCGAATGCGGGCTGGATGCTGCCGGTATCGAAGCGGCGATCAACGAGCGCCTGGTGTTGATCGGCTGAATGCAAGGCGCCGCTGCCAAGGCGGCGCCGGACCCGGTACAGGTTATACCGGGTCGACTTCGCTCTGGTGCTCGTTGCCCATCATGTGCCCGAGCTTTCCGGCCTTGGTTGCCAGATACAGCTTGTTGTGCGGATTCTGGCCGGTGTGCAGTGGTACTCGCTCCGCAACCTTGATGCCCATATCTGTGAGCGCTTTGACCTTGCGCGGGTTGTTGGTCATCAGGCGCAGTGACTCGACGCCCAGATGCTGCAACATTGGCAGGCAGATCGCATAGTCGCGCTGGTCCGCCGCGAAACCCAGACGCTCATTGGCCTCTACGGTATCGGCACCGCCGTCCTGCAACTCATACGCGCGGATCTTGTTCATCAGGCCGATGCCACGACCTTCCTGACGCAGATAAAGCAGAACGCCTCGCCCTTCCGTAGCGATGGCGCGCAGAGCTGCTTCAAGCTGGGAGCCGCAATCGCAGCGCTGGCTGAACAGGGCATCGCCTGTCAGGCATTCGGAATGCACGCGACCGAGAACGGGAGCGCCATCTGCGACATCACCCAGGCTCAAGACAACGTGCTCGCGTCCGGTTGCGGACTCAAGGAAGCCGTGCATGGTGAATTGGGCAAAAGGCGTAGGCAGCTTGGAAGCGGCGACAAATACGACGGGCACCGTGTGCTCCTGATGATTTTGAAGGCTGGAAATTCGCAAGGACAACATTGTAACAGTGTAACAGCAGGTCCTACAGACGCTCCGGCTGAATTATGGAGCATTCCTATCGCGAAAATCGATGGATGCTCCGGGCCGATTCAGCCCGTCACCCCGAAATGCTGGTAACCCTTGATGGCTGGCGTGACATCACCACCCTGTGCATCCACCAGCGCAACGCCCTGCCCGGCTACCGCCCGTCCAATGACGCGCACCGGCCAACCCGCTTCGAGCAGTTCCGGCAGCGCTTCGGGTGGGAGTGTGAACGCCAGCACGTAATCGTCGCCGCCGCTGAGCGCGGCCTGCTGGGCGGCCTCCAACCCAAACAACGTCAGTAGCTGTTTTGACAGGGGCAGCTTGTCCCGCTCGATGAGCAACCGAACATTCGACGCCGTCGCGATATGGCCACAGTCCGCCAGCAAGCCGTCAGAGATATCCAGCGCGGCGGTAGCCTTGCCAAGCAGGCTTTGGCCTAGCGCCAGCTGAGGTTGCGGAGCCCAGTAGCGAACAAGAAGATATTCGGCGACCGCTGGTTCGGCATCACGCTGCGCCAGTACCAGCGCCAACGCGCCCGCGCCGTCGCCCACATCGCCACCGACGCACAGCAGGTCGCCTTCCCGCGCACCACTGCGAGTCAGAGCCAGCCCGGCCGGTACCGCTCCGAAGACAGTGAGCGTCAGGCTCAGCGGACCACGCGTGGTGTCGCCACCGATCAGTCGCATTTCGCAGCTCTGCGCCATCTGGTTCAAGCCGCGGGCAAACGCCTGCAGCCAGTCAGCGTCGACCTGAGGAAGTGTCAATGCGAGGGTAAAGCCGATGGGACGAGCGCCCATGGCCGCCAGATCACTGGTGGAAACGGCCAGCGCACGCTGGGCCAGCAGGAATGGGTCGCAAACGGCAGGAAAATGCACGCTGGCAACCAGTGTGTCGGTGGAAACCGCCAGTTGCTCGCCTGGCGCTATCGCCAGCAGTGCGCAGTCATCACCGATGCCCAGGGCAACCTCTCCGCCAGCCTGCGCACAAGGCGCGGCGGCGAAGTAATTGCGGATCAGCTCGAACTCACCCATGGCAAGGACAAGCGCGGATCAGCGCTTGTAAGCCTTCACTTCGACTTCGCGCAGACGCGGTGCCAGCTTGTCGAGTACGCCGTTGACGAACTTGTGGCCGTCGGTGGAACCGTAGACCTTCGCCAGCTCGATGCCTTCGTTGATCACGACGCGGTAAGGCACGTCGATGCGCTTGAGCAGTTCGAACGTGGACAGACGCAGTACCGCCAGCTCGACCGGGTCCAGCTCATCGATGGTCAGGTCCAGGCAAGGCGCCAGTGCGACGTCGATCTCGGTCTTGTTGGTGGCTACGCCGTGCAGCAGTTCACGGAAGTAGGCACCGTCGACGTTGCTGAAATCGTTGTCGACGCGAAACTGCGCCTCGATTTCATTCAGCGAGTGACCCGCCATGTGCCACTGGTACAAAGCCTGGGTCGCCAGCTGGCGGGCTTCACGGCGCTTGGCGCTCTTGCCTTTGGCGGCCTCGGGCGATTTGGCGTCGCGTGGGTTGAACTGATCGCTATCGTCGGAAATCACTTGGCCTCCAGCTGCGACAGCAGACTGACCATTTCAACAGCGGACAAGGCAGCTTCAGCGCCTTTGTTGCCGGCCTTGGTGCCGGAACGCTCGATAGCCTGCTCGATCGAGTCGACCGTCAGGACGCCGAATGCAACCGGAACGCCGAACTGCATTGCAACTTGGGAAATGCCTTTGACGCACTCGCCGGCAACGTATTCGAAATGCGGGGTGCCGCCACGAATGACCGCGCCCAGGGCCACGATGGCCGCGAACTCCTTGCGCTCGGCTACTTTCTGCACAACCAACGGAAGTTCGAACGCACCCGGTGCGCGGATGATGGTGATGTCGCTTTCGTTGACGCCGTGGCGAACGAGGGCATCAACCGCACCGCTTACCAGGCTTTCCACGACGAAGCTGTTGAAACGGCCAACTACCAGGGCGTAGCGGCCTTGGGGGGCGATGAAAGTACCTTCGATGGTCTTCAAGGTCATTCGGGTGAGTCTCGTATTAAAGAGCAAGCCCGCCGTTCGGCGGACTTTGAGGGAGTTTAGGCCACGAATCGGACTGCCAGGTCAGGCGATGCGAAAACCTCGGCGCTCGCATGGCCTTTCCTGCCGGTATTTATTCGGAGGGCACGTATTCTACAACTTCCAGATCGAAACCGGATATCGCATTGAACTTCATCGGCGAACTCATCAGCCGCATCTTGCGTACGCCAAGGTCACGGAGGATCTGCGAACCAGCGCCCACGGTGCTGTAGGTGGTCGGCGTCTTGATCGGCAACTGGCCGGCGGTTTCGCGAATATGAGCCAGCAGCACGTCGCCATCAAGCGGATGGCCGAGCAGCAGCACGACACCGCTGCCAGCCTTGGAAACCGCGGTCATCGCGGCTCGCAGGCTCCAGCGCCCCGGCTGATTGACCATCAGCAGATCGCGCAGCGGGTCCATGTTGTGCACCCGGACCAGCGTCGGCTCTTCGGCACGAATGGTGCCAAGTGTCAGCGCCAGATGCACGTCGCCCTCGACCGAATCGCGGTAGGTGACCAGGTTGAAACGACCCAGTTCGCTATCCAGCGGCTGCTCGGCAATCCGCTGAACGGTACGTTCATGGATCATCCGGTAGTGGATCAGGTCTGCAATGGTGCCGATCTTGATGTTGTGTTCGAGCGCGAAAGCTTCGAGTTCGGCGCGACGGGACATGGTGCCGTCGTCGTTCATCACTTCGCAGATCACTCCGCTAGGCTCGAAACCGGCCATGCGTGCAAGATCGCAAGCCGCTTCGGTGTGGCCGGCGCGAGCCAATGTACCGCCAGCCTGAGCCATCAGCGGGAAAATGTGGCCAGGACTGACGATGTCTTCGGCTCTGGCGTCTTTGGCGGCGGCAGCCTGAACGGTGCGCGCGCGATCGGCTGCGGAGATGCCGGTGGTCACGCCTTCCGCGGCTTCGATGGACACGGTGAACTTGGTGCCGAAACCGGAACCGTTGCGCGGCGCCATCAGCGGCAGTTTGAGGGTTTCGCAGCGCTCGCGAGTCATCGGCATGCAGATCAGGCCGCGGGCGTAGCGCGCCATGAAGTTGATGTGCTCGGCCTTGACGCATTCGGCGGCCATGATCAGGTCGCCTTCGTTCTCGCGGTCTTCGTCGTCCATCAGGATGACCATCTTGCCCTGGCGAATGTCTTCAACCAGTTCTTCGATCGTGTTGAGCGCCACTCGGCACCCCCTTCAATTCAGGATTTGAGGTAGCCGTTCTCGGCCAGAAAACTTTCGGTGATGCCGCCCTGCGTCGGCTCTGCGGCCTTGTCACCCATCAGCAGACGCTCCAGATAACGCGCCAGCAGATCCACTTCCAGATTGACCTTACGGCCCGGTCGGTAGTCGGCCATGATGGTTTCGGCCAGCGTGTGCGGCACGATGGTCAGCTCGAACTCGGCACCATTGACTGCGTTCACGGTCAGGCTGGTGCCATCGACGGTGATCGAACCTTTATGCGAAATGTACTTGGCCAGTTCGCGCGGGGCGCGCACCCGGAACTGGATCGCGCGGGCGTTCTCTTCGCGGGACAGGATTTCACCGACCCCGTCGACGTGGCCACTGACCAGATGGCCGCCCAATCGTGTAGTCGGCGTCAGGGCTTTCTCAAGGTTGACCCGGCTGCCGACCTTGAGGTCGACGAACGCGGTAACGTTCAGCGTCTCGCGGCTGACGTCGGCCCAGAAGCCATCGCCGGGAAGCTCGACGGCGGTCAGGCACACGCCATTGACTGCAATGCTGTCGCCGAGCTTGACGTCACCCAGATCGAGTTTGCCGGTGGCCACGTGAACGCGGACGTCGCCGCCTTTCGGGGTCAGGGCGCGGATGCTGCCGATGGATTCGATGATGCCGGTAAACATGGGTCCTCCGGGAGAACAAAGCCTGCGCGCGAGGCGAAAGCGGGGAATTATACGCCGGGCGCGCGGACAGGGAGAGCGATGACTCGCCAGTCATTGCCCACGGCGCGCATTTCTACGATATCGAGTTCCAGCGCCTCGTTCATTTGCGCCAACGGCAGATCGAGCAACGGCCGCGCGGAGGAACCGAGGAACTTGCCGGCGATGAATATCTGAAACTCATCCACCAGCCCCAGCCGCGTGAAGGCGCCAGCCAGACGCGGACCCGCTTCAACCAGCACCTCGTTGACGCCGCGGGCGGCGAGTTCGAGCAACAGCTTATGCAGGTCAACGTGGCCGTAGCTATCGGCCAGCGCCAGCAGTTCGTGGCCGTCTTCGTCATATCGGCTGCGGGCCGATGCCGCCGCCTGAGTCGCGATCAGCGCGGGCCCGGCCTGGAAAAACGGTGCATCGAGCGGCACTCGCAGACGGCCGTCGATCAGCACCCGCAATGGAGGGCGCATGGCTGCCAACGCGGTCAGCTCGGCATTCAGGCCGAGCTCATCGGGGCGGACTGTCAGTCGTGCCTTGTCGGCCAGCACTGTGTCGGCACCGGTCAGCACGACACTCGATTGTGCCCGCAGGCGCTGCACCGCGGAGCGCGCATCCGGACCGGTGATCCACTGGCTTTCGCCGCTGGCCATCGCCGTGCGACCGTCAAGACTCATCGCCAGCTTGACCCGCACGTAGGGCAGGCCTTTTTCCATGCGCTTGAGGAAGCCCTTGTTCAACGCCCGGGCTTCGGCCTCCAGCACGCCGCTCTGGGTAACGATCCCGGCGCTCATCAGCCGCAACAGACCGCGCCCGGCGACTTGCGGATTGGGGTCCTGCATGGCGGCGACGACACGTCCAAGGCCGGCGCTGATCAACGCATCGGCGCAAGGCGGCGTGCGACCGTGATGACTGCAAGGTTCAAGGGTGACGTAAGCCGTGGCGCCACGCGCCTTTTCACCCGCCTGACGTAATGCGTGGACTTCGGCATGGGGCTCGCCCGCCCGCGCGTGCCAGCCCTCGCCGACGATCTGCCCGTCGCGCACGATCACGCAACCGACCCGCGGATTGGGATGAGCGGAATAAAGCCCCTTGCGCGCAAGCTCCAGCGCCCGCGCCATGTAATGAACGTCGAGTGCGCCTTGCTCGGTCAGCGGGTGGTTGTTCATTCCTTGCCCGGCTCACGGGCCAGACGCTCGATCTCTTCACGAAATTCGTTGAGATCCTGAAAGCGGCGATAAACCGAAGCGAAGCGGATATAAGCCACTTCGTCGAGCTTTTGCAGCTCGGCCATGACCAGTTCGCCAACGACCAGGGATTTCACTTCCCGCTCGCCGGTTGCCCGCAGCTTGTGCTTGATGTGGACCAATGCCGCTTCCAGACGCTCGACACTCACCGGGCGCTTTTCCAGCGCGCGCTGCATGCCGGCGCGCAGTTTTTCTTCGTCGAACGGCTGACGGCTGCCGTCCTGTTTGATCAGGCGGGGCAAGACCAGCTCGGCGGTTTCGAACGTGGTGAAACGCTCGACGCAGGCCAGGCATTCGCGACGACGACGAACCTGTTCGCCTTCGGCGACAAGGCGGGAGTCGATGACTTTGGTGTCATTGGCACCGCAGAAGGGACAGTGCATGGTTTGGCAGGCAACAAAAAATGAGGAGCGTCATGGTAGCGCATCCCGCCGGCAAGACAACACTTGAGGTTTACGGTATATACACCCGCACCGAAGCGGTGTGAAATCGCCAGAGCCTGATAAATACTGAATTCCCAGCGTCAATCAGCCTTTCGTTTTTTGTATTGTGGAGCTCTCATGACGCTACGCCCCCTTGTTTTGCTTGGTCTGGCCGGTTTGCTGGCCGCCTGTAGCAGCAATGACACCCCGCCGCCGGCGCCTGCCAAACCTGCCGCGCCGGTGTTACAGGTGCCTGCCGGCCCGGGCCCTTTGCTGCCCTACCAGCGGGAAATCAGCGGCCAGTTGCTAGGAATACCGGCAGGCGCCGAGGTGGAAATGGCGATGCTGGTAGTCGATGAACGTGGCCGCCCGCAAAAGCTGCTTACCAGCACCACCCTGCAGAGCAACGGGCAATCGTTGCCTTTCCAGCTGCGCTTCAACCCGGAAGCATTCCCGGCTGCCGGACAGGTCGAGCTGCGGGGTCGGGCCATCAAGTCCGGCCAGTTGATTCTGCATCTGCCTTCAATGCGCATTCAGCAGGCCACGACTCAGGCGCTGGGCCCGTTGCAGTTCGTCACCGCACCATGACTGCTCCACCACAGCTTCAGCAGCCGCTCAGTGAGCTGCTCGGCGACGCCCGCCTGGCGGTTACCAGTCTGCCGGGCACAGATCTGAAGCTGTGGTTGATCGACGCGGTGAACATGGACCGCGCTTTCAGTCCCGACGAAACCCGGCGCATTCTGGACGAGCCTCCGTACTGGGGCTTCTGCTGGGCAAGTGGACTGGCCTTGGCCCGGTTTCTGGCCGAGCAGCCGCAATGGGTCAAAGGCAAGCGGGTGCTGGATTTCGGTGCCGGTTCGGGAGTCGCCGGCATCGCTGCACGCAGGGCCGGTGCGCTGGAGGTGGTGGTTTGTGATCTGGATCCATTGGCGATTGCCGCTTGCAGGGCCAATGCCCAGTTGAATGAAGTGGAGCTTGGTTACTCGGCTGACTTCTTTTCCGAGGCCGACCGTTTCGACCTGATCCTGGTCGCTGATGTGCTTTACGACCGAGCCAACCTTCCGCTGCTCGATCATTTCCTCAGCCGGGGCCGGCAGGCGCTGGTGGCCGACTCCCGGGTTCGCGACTTCAGACACCCGGCTTACCAGCGGATTGCAATACTGCATGCCCATACCTTGCCGGACCTGGCCGAGCCCCATGAGTTTCGGGATGTGAGTCTCTACCAGGCGACCCGCTGAAACCCGCCTTAGCCCTGAAGCCTGACTCATCCGAAAGTGATGAAAGACAGTTGGCTCGTATAGTTTGCCGTGCTGCAACCCTGAGGGAGGCAGCGGGCGGCGATCCGTCTTGCTGGCGAGGGCGGCGGAACAAACGATACAGATGCGGCGGCTGCCCCGGTGTCCTCGCGACCAAGGTCGGCTCCCACAACATCAGCGTCGGACCTGTAGGAGCGCTTGCCCGCGACTGCGCATGTACAGATTTGATCAGACGATGCAGATGTGTGACTGGACCGGCACTGTCGCCAGCAAGCTGCCTCCCACGGTAACGGGAGCGTAAGAGCTGGCCGGGCAGCGCTCGCTCATCAGAGATTGATGGAAAGACAGTTGGCTCCTGGAATTCGGCACCGCTTTCAGCAAACCTCCGCGGCCTTTATAGTTGGCAACATTCAGATTCTGCCGAGACGCGCCATGAGCCAGGACACTTACATTTTCGACGTCACTACCGCGACCTTCGATCAGATGGTCATCGAGAAGTCGTTCGACCAGCCCGTGCTGGCGGATTTCTGGGCCGAGTGGTGCGCACCGTGCAAGGTGCTGATGCCGCTGCTGCAACAGATTACCGAGAGTTACCAGGGCGAACTGCTGCTGGCCAAGGTCAACTGCGACATCGAGCAGGACATCGTTGCCCGCTTCGGCATTCGCAGCCTGCCGACCGTGGTGCTGTTCAAGGACGGTCAGCCGGTGGATGGCTTCGCCGGAGCGCAGCCGGAGTCGGAAATCCGCAAGCTGCTGGACCAGCATGTGGTCATGCCGCCGCCTCCTGCCGCCGATCCGCTCAAGCAGGCGCAGGCGTTGTTTGCCGACAGCCGTTTCGCCGACGCCGAAGCGGTGCTCAAGACGCTGCTCAGCGAAGACAACACCAACGCCACTGCACTGATTCTATATGCACGTTGCCTGGCCGAACGCGGTGAACTGGGTGAGGCGCGTGCCGTACTGGACGCGGTCAAGAGCGATGCGCACAAGGCCGAACTGGCGGGCGTCCGGGCGCAGCTTACGTTCCTGGCCGACGCCGCAGCCTTGCCGGAAGCCGCCGAACTCAAGACACGTCTGGCGCAGAACCCTCAGGACGACGAAGCGGCCCATCAACTGGCGGTGCTGCAACTGTCACGTCAGCAGTACGAGGCCGCACTGGACGGTCTCTTGAAGCTGTTCATCCGCAATCGCACGTACTCCGAAGGCCTGCCGCACAAAACCTTGCTGCAGGTGTTCGACCTGCTGGGCAACGATCATCCGCTGGTCACGACCTACCGTCGCAAGCTGTTCGCGGCGCTGTACTGAGTCAGGTCAGTCGACCCAGCTGTACAGCGGGGCATCGGCTCCGCTGTCGACCTTCACATTGGCGCTGTGGCGCAGACGCACCAACAGGCGTTTGCCCGCAGCTGTGCTGCCGGTCAGCGCTTCGAGCTGACCCAACAGCTGCGGACCGCTCATCTGCCCGGCTTGCTGCAAAATGCCCGTGGCAGTCTGCCAGATCTGATCGTCCTGACGAGCGGGCCTGCTTTCCTGCACCTGCGCTGCTGCCAGCTCCGGAGCGCCGGACTTGAGCCGGGCTCCCAGTTTTGCCCAGTCCTCATCGTCCAGTTCCAGAGTCAGATCTACCGGCCACTGCCCTACCGTTCCTCGAATACGCAACATGTGAGTTGTACCTGCAAACTGTCAGGCGCACATGCTCCCACAGGATGACGCTCAAGCCCACGCTCATGCACTGAGCCAGCGAATCGCCTGGTTCTCTTCGCCCATCAGAAAGCCGCCGAGCACCCGCGCGTCATAGGCGTTCTCCCAATGTTCGATAATCTTGCCATCGCGAAAGCGCCACAATCCGCAGAATGGCATGCCGATGGTCTGGCCTTCGCAGGTGGCGTGGAGCCTGCCTAGCACCGCGCCAAAATGATCGTTGGCGACAATGTCCTGCACCTCCATGTGCAGCGTCTGGTGGGCGCGCTCTGCAAGATCAACTTCATGGTTACGTGCCGCGCGTCTGCCGATGGCCATGGACAAGCCGCCGCTCGCGCCGCGATCGGCCTTGTGCAGGACGATGGCCGGATCGGCGAATTCATCGATTCGGGTCAGGTCTTCATAAAGCGTGCGCAGAATTTGCGCGTTGCTATGGTCTTTGCTCATGATCGGTCCTTGATAAGGCACATGCCATGCCGTGCAGCTCCGGTGACAGGACTCACCGACCTGGCATGCATCGGCGTCCTTTTCTGAGCGTAGGAGTTATCGCCGCGCAGCTGAGATCACTTCGATATAAACCGGACGCCATGTATGCCCGGTGTATTTTTCTGGCACTCTGAGGACGAAATCTGAACGAAGGCAAAAAAGCCATCGCTCGCACGGCCAACTGTTATAAGATCACATAACAGTTTTTAGCCTCAGCCTGGAGTTTGTCATGCGCCGTCTGCTACTTGCCCTTCCTTTTGCTCTGCTGCCCCTGGCCGCGGTCCATGCCGCCGAACATCATCATGACCACGATCATGGCGATGAGCATGCCAGCCTTGGCGCTCATGAACATGGCGTAGGCAGGCTGGACGTGGTGCTGGAAGGCAAGAAGCTGGAGTTTCAGTTCGAAAGCCCGGCAATGAACATTGTGGGTTTCGAACATGACGCCACTTCCGCGCAGGACAAGGCCAAGGTCGCTCAGGCACGGGAGCTGCTGCTCAAGCCCAATGCGTTGTTCAATATCGCCGACGCGGCGAACTGTTCCGCGACGTCGGTAAAACTGTCCAGCCCGCTGTTCGGCGACAAGGACAGTGATCACGAAGCGCACGCCGACGGCGACGAGCATGAACACAGTGAGATCCATGGCCACTATGCGTTCGTTTGCGACGCGCCGGCCGTTCTCAAGAAGCTGGACCTGTCGAACATCTTCAAGACCTTCCCGGATACCAAAAAACTTCAGGTCCAGTTGATCTCGCCCGGCGGGCAGTCCGGGGCTGAAGTCATCGCGGCCAATCCAACGCTCAAGTTCTGATTGCTCCATCGCACGTACCGACCGGGCTTGCCCGGTCTTTTGCTTTCACGAAACGCCGGAACAGGCCATGCCCCAAGCACTTATCGAACTGTCTGACCTGACTTTCAGCTGGCCAGGTCACCCGCTGTTGCTGGATATCCCCAACTTCAGCCTGTTGCCTGGGGAAACCCTTTTCCTCAAGGGGCCCAGTGGCAGCGGCAAGACCACTTTGCTCGGCCTGCTTGGCGGCGTGCAGCTGCCGGACGATGGCTGTGTCCGGCTGTTGGGGCAGGATCTGTCGAAACTGTCAGCGGGCGCTCGCGACCGGTTCCGAGTCGACCATACGGGCTACATCTTCCAGCAGTTCAACCTGCTGCCGTTTTTGTCGGTGCGTGAGAACGTCGAACTGCCCTGCCATTTCTCGAATGTCCGTGCCGGGCGCGCAAGACAGCGACACGGCAGCGTCGAAGCCGCGACCACGACACTGCTCGCACATCTTGGACTGAAGGACCCGGCGATGCTCAATCGGCGCGCCGACTCGCTGTCCATTGGCCAACAGCAGCGGGTCGCCGCCGCCCGAGCATTGATCGGCCAGCCCGAGCTGGTGATCGCCGACGAACCGACCTCCGCTCTGGATGCCGACGCACGGGAAGCCTTCATTCAACTGCTGTTCGCCGAATGTCGGGAAGCGGGCGCCAGCCTGCTGTTCGTCAGTCATGACCAGAGCCTTGCGCCGCTGTTCGACCGTCATCTGTCGCTGTCCGAGCTCAACCGTGCCGCCGTAGCCGTGGAGATTTGAGATGTATCTGTTTCGCTTGGCCATGGCGAGCCTGTCCAATCGCCGCTTCACCGCGTTTCTTACGGTTTTCGCCATTGCCCTGTCGGTCTGCCTGTTGCTCGCCGTCGAGCGGGTCCGCACCGAAGCGCGCAGCAGCTTCGCCAGCACCATCAGCGGCACCGACCTGATCGTCGGCGCGCGCTCCGGATCGATAAACCTGCTGCTCTACTCAGTATTCCGTATCGGCAACGCCACCAACAACATCCGCTGGGACAGCTACGAACATTTCGCCAACAACAAGCAGGTCAAGTGGGCGATTCCGGTTTCACTCGGTGACTCACATCGCGGATACCGGGTCATGGGCACCAACAGTTCGTATTTCGAGCATTATCAATTTGGCCGGCAGCAGCACCTGGAGCTGGCCGAAGGCCGGGCATTCCAGACCGATCCGTTCGAAGTGGTGCTCGGTTCCGAGGTCGCCAAGGCGCTGCATTACAAGCTGGGCGACAAGCTGGTGCTGGCTCACGGCGTCGCGGCGATCAGCCTGGTCAAACACGATGACAAGCCGTTTACCGTGGTCGGAATCATCAAGCCCACCGGTACGCCGGTAGACCGCACGCTGCACATCAGCCTGGGCGGCATGGAGGCGATCCATATCGACTGGCACAACGGCGCGCCGGCCCGAGGCAACGAGCGTATCTCCGCCGATCAGGCGCGCAACATGGACTTGCAGCCCAAGGCAATCACCGCGTTCATGCTCGGCCTGAACAGCAAGATTTCCATCTTCAGTCTGCAACGCGAGATCAATGAATTTCGCGGCGAGCCGATGCTGGCTATTCTTCCTGGCGTCGCGCTGCAGGAGTTGTGGAGTCTGATGGGTACGGCAGAAAAAGCCCTGTTCGTGATTTCTCTGTTCGTAGTGCTGACTGGCCTGATCGGCATGCTCACTGCGATTCTTACCAGCCTGAACGAGCGCCGGCGGGAAATGGCGATCCTGCGTTCGGTAGGCGCAAGGCCCTGGCATGTCGCAAGTCTATTGGTGCTGGAGGCGTTCGCACTGGCGCTGGCCGGAGTCGTCAGCGGCGTGGCACTGCTTTATGTGGGTGTCTTCGCCGCTCAGGACTATGTACAGAACAACTATGGCCTGTATCTTTCGCTGACACCGCCAAGCCAGTACGAATGGACATTGCTCGGTGGCATCCTGGCTGCTGCGCTGGTCATGGGCATCGTGCCCGCCTGGCGTGCCTATCGGCAGTCGCTGGCTGACGGTCTGTCGATCCGTTTATGAGGAATCACATTATGCGGCGCTTGCTGTTCACGCTGTTGCTGGCCGTCACGCCATCGTTGTGGGCGGCCGAGCCACGGGTGCTGACCTGGGAAGAAATGATCCCGCCCGATGCGCCTGCCGTTGCGCCGGTGACTGCACCGATTCACGACCTGTCGAAGCTGTCCGACGCGCTGGCGATGGAAGCCGCGCCCGCCGCCCGGCAAGCCGCGCCCCATGCGCCCGTGGTCAAGGCGCTGGACGGCAAGCACGTACGCCTGCCGGGTTATATCGTGCCGCTTGAAGTCAGCGAGGAAGGTCGAGTGACCGAGTTCCTGCTGGTGCCCTACTTCGGCGCCTGCATCCACGTCCCGCCTCCGCCGTCGAACCAGATCGTGCATGTCACCAGTGAACTGGGCGTGAAGGTGGACGAGCTGTATCAACCCTACTGGATCGAAGGGCCCATGCAGGCCAAACCGTCTACCAGTGAACTGGCCGAAGCCGGTTATCAGATGCAGGCCGACAAGATTCTGATCTACGAGCTGCCTGAATCCTGATACGTCGCAGGTTCCCGGCCATTCATTGAGCTGCATCAAGGTCCGGGTAAAAACGGGGTTTTAAAATGGATCCATTCTTGATGACCATTTGGAGCCCCCATGAACTCGTATTTGCTTCGCGCATCGGTAATCGCGCTTGCAATCGCCGCCCCCGCTGTCGCACACGCCTATCAACCGGGCGACTTCATCGTTCGCGCCGGTGTCGCGCACGTTGAGCCCAACGAAGACAGCGGTGAAGTGAAGCTGGACGGCACCAGAGTTTCGGGCACCAAAGCGACCGTCGACGGCGAAAACCAGCTGGGTCTGACTTTCGCCTACATGCTCACCGAACACGTCGGCATCGAACTGCTCGCCGCCACGCCGTTCAGCCACACCGTTTCGGTCAAAGGCCTGGGCCCTGGGCTTGACGGCAAGCTAGCCGACGTCAAGCAGCTGCCGCCCACCCTGTCGCTGCAGTACTACCCGATGGCGCCATCGTCCCGGTTTCAGCCATACGCCGGCGTGGGCATCAACTACACCACGTTCTTCGACACCGACCTGACTGGCAACCGAAAGGATCAGGGCTTCAGTAACCTCAAGCTACAAGACTCGGTCGGGCTGGCCGGCCAACTGGGCATGGATTACATGCTGACTGACAATATCCTGCTGAATGCGTCGGTCTGGTATGTCGACATCGACACCAAAGCCACCGTAGACGGTCCGTCGGCGCTGAGCGTCGGCAAGACTAAGGTCGACGTGGATATTGATCCGTGGGTTTACATGGTGGGTGTGGGCTACAAGTTCTGACGCCGCATCAACGCTTGTATGAAAAAGGCACCTTGATAGGTGCCTTTGTCGTTCTGGGTCAACTACGGACCGCGGGAAACGCACATGTTCGGGCGTCGCGGCCGAGCGCGCCCCTGCAGGGGTAAGTCGTGTTTAGCGACCCAGCAGACGTGCCAGTCCGACTCGCAGCGGGGTCCGCTGGTCGAGTTTGAACCGTGCCAGCAGTCGCTGGTTATCCGCGCGGGAGTGGCGGATATCGCCGGATCGCGGCTCGCCATAGCTGACATCCGGAAGCTTGCCGACCACGGCGGACAGTTCGGACAACAACTGATTGAGCGACGTAGCCTGGTTCAACCCGACATTGATCGCCCCTTCGGCGGGCTGCGGTTGCGTCAGTGCCTGGACCAGCAACTTGACCAGATCGCCCACGTAAAAGAAATCACGCGTCTGTTCGCCGTCGCCGAAAACCGTGATCGGCAGTCCCTTTTCGATGCGCTCGGCAAAGATGCTGATCACGCCCGAATACGGCGACGACGGGTCCTGACGCGGGCCGAAGATGTTGAAGAAGCGGAAGACGACCGGCTCCAGGCCATGCTGGCGGCGATAGAAATCCAGATACTGCTCGCTGGCCAGTTTGTCGGACGCGTAAGGGGTCAACGGCGCCTTCGTGGTGTCTTCAGTGATCGACTCGCCTTCGCCATTGTTGCCATATACCGCAGCGCTGGACGCGAAGACCACGCGCTTGATGCCCGCTTCGCGCATCGCTTCGCAGACGTTCAGCGTGCCGATGAAGTTGCTCTGATGGGTGCGGACCGGGTCTTCGACCGAGGCCTGAACCGAAGCGACCGCCGCCAGATGCACCACCGCCTTGCAACCCTGCGCTGCACGGCGCACCAGGTCGGCATCCGCCACGTCGCCTTGCAGCAGTTCGATTCGAGGGTTGTCCAGCGGCAGGTTGCTGCGCTTGCCGGTCGACAGGTCGTCGAGAATGCGCACGGCATGACCCGCGGCCAGCAGTGCGTCGGCCAGATGCGAACCGATGAACCCCGCCCCGCCAGTGATGAGAATTGGGGCGTCAGCCATGTCGATAGTACCGATCCAGCAGGCTCGGCAGCCCGGCGCGCCAGGCGCGGGGCTTGATGCCGAAGGTATGAAGAATTTTCTTGCAGGCCAGCACCGCATGTTGCGGTTCTTCGCTGGCATCTGGCCTTGCAGCATGCGCCTGCGCCGTGGGCGACTCGACGGCCAGCGGATGCAAGAGACGCGCCTCGGTCAGAACTGCCTGCCCCAGCGCCAGCGGCGTGGTGGCTTCGTGACCGGCGTAATGATAAGTGCCCCACAGCGGCGCTTCGCAATCGAGTTGCTTGAGGACCGACAGAATAACCCGCGCCGCATCGTCGACCGGCGTCGGATTGCCGCGTCGGTCGTCAGCGAGCAGCAGTTCTTCAGGTCGCTCCGCACGGGTCAGGAATCTGCCGAGTACGCCGTCGAGGCTGTCGTCCAGCAACCAGCCGAAGCGCAACAGCACGTGCTGCGGGCAAGCCGCTCGAACACTCTGCTCGATCCGCCACAACGCCTGACCGCGCAGGCCCAGCGGGATCGGTTCGTCTTTTTCGCTGTAGGCCGTAGCACGCGAGCCATCGAACACGCGATAGCTGGAAGGCTGGACCAGAATGATGTTGTGGTGTTGGCACAACTCAGCCAGGCGCTCCACGGAGCGCTCCTGGTGAGTCAGGCGCGACTCGCTCACGGTTTCGGCCTGAAACCAGTCGAAGTAATAAGCCAGGTTGATCAAGGCATCGGGACGGGTGTCGTCGAGCAGTTGCGTCAGGCTCGCTGCGTCCCACCCATCTTGTGGCGGACGTGGTGCGAGGAAACCAATGTCTTCCTCGGCACCCAGCCGAATCAGCGCCTGCCCGAGGGCATTCCCGCCGCCCAGTAGCATAAGGCGCATTCGCATAAGGTCAGCAGGCTCGGTATCAGAGTCATCAAATAATCAGGTGAAAAACGCCTGCAAACATATCACGTCGCTCGCTTTCACCCAACAGTTGCGGCGTGCGCCGCCCGGAGGCTGACGCACGTACACAGCCCCGGAATATCAGGCACCGTCGGATTTGGCCAAAGGCGGCTGACTCTGCGGCGCGGGTGCCTGCTGGGATCCGTCGGGAAGCGGCGCCGCCTGGGGAGGCTGAAGCGCCGCAGGATTCATCACCACCTGTGGATAAGTCTGAGCGAAGCGCACGTTCGGATTCTTATCCACAAGCCGCTTGAGCCGCTCATTGAAAGCCCGTCCCACGGCGTATTGTCCGCCGGACGAAGTACGGAACTGCCCGGTCAGCACCACGCCGTTGAGGTCCATTCGGTCAACGCCGAACACTTCCAGCGGACCTTGCAGATTGTTCTTGAGCAGGATGTCCTCAGTGATGGACTGCCCGGTTTCGCGGATCAGCGCCAGCGCATCATCGATATTGGAATCGTAGGTGAACTGCACCGAGAAGAAGGCGTAGGCGAACTGGCGAGACTGGTTGGTGACCGCCTTGATCTGACCGAACGGCACCGAATGCACGAAGCCTTTGCCGTCACGCAGCCGCACGGTACGAATCGTGAGGCTTTCCACCGAGCCTGAATGGCCGGTGCTGAGCACCACCCAGTCACCCACCGAGAAGGTGTCTTCGATGATGATGAACAGACCGGTGATCACATCCTGTACCAACTGTTGCGAGCCAAAACCGATTGCCAGACCCACAACCCCGGCACCCGCCAGCAGCGGCGCGACGTTAATGCCCAGGTTGGCCATGGTGGTGATCGCGCAGATCACCACCAGAACGATTTTGATGGCGTTGCGCAGCAGCGGCAGAATCGTTTTGATACGCGTGCTGGGCTGACGCGCGTGGCGATGGTTGACGGGCGCCTTGAGCGCTTCCTGAATGGCAGTGTCCAGCACGACCCAAAGCAGCCAGGTCACCAGAAAGATCAGGCCGATACTGCTCAGCGAATCGCTGATGACCCGGCCGAGGGTATTACGCTGGGCAAACTCGAACATCGAGAAGCCCCAGATACGCCCCAGTATCTCGATGAAGGAAATGGCCAGCACAATGCGCAGCAAGGCATAGAACAAGCTCAAAAGACGCGCCTTGTAGACATGCCCCCCTCGCCCGATGCCCTCTTCGGCAGGTTTGAAAACGTGCTGGAACACGGTGCTCAAAAACACCGTGGCAATCAGCAGCAACGTGGTGAACAGCGCGGAGCGCAGGGCTTCCTGGCTGTCTTCGCCAGCGCCGATCAGGTTGATCGCCGAGACCAGGATCATCAGCAGGATCGGCAGATACCAGATATTGGAGAACACTTTCAGCGACTGCTGCAGCGCCGGTCGCTGTAGCCGGCTGCCCAACGAGCGGTTACGGATCAGATGCGCAATCGGGCGGCGCATCTTGATGACCAGGACACAGAACACGACTGACGCGAACAGACCGGTGAATACCGCGATGCTGGTGGTGACATTGCTACCGATCTGACGGGCGATCTGCGGGCTGGTCAACGCATCGCTCAGTGCTGCCAGAAAGCCGATGATGAACAACGGCCTGGGCGCATAGCGACGGATCACGCGCACCGCGGGGCGTTTGTGCCCGGCGTTGAACATCACAATCACGCACAAGAGTACGGACGTCGAGACGATGCCGCTGCTGGTTGCGTACGCGAAACACAGCGCCAGCGCGCGCCCCACCGAGGTGGGCATGAAATGGCTGACATACAGCGTCAGCGGCAGGCAAACCACCGCTGGCAGGGTAAACGGCAACACGTACTTGAGCAGCGCCTGGCTGCGTTCACGCACAGCAAAGAACGGACGTCGGCACAGCCGCACGGCGATGAAACGGCCAAGGGTGGTGAGAACCGCAAATGCCCCGATCCATACCACTGAAAGGACCACGAAGTCGCCGATCACACCCCACGGCGAGCGCGCAGTCGGCTTGTTGACCAGCTTGTCCAGCTCAACGGCGGCCCGGTCAGCGCGCAGCCGCCAGGAGTCCCAGAGGTTGTCGTCGAGGTTGAGCTTCTCCTGAACATCACCGATACCGGAACTGATCGCCCCTAGCAGACCGCCCTGGACCAGAATCTCCGGTGCGGCTTCAGCGGGCGCGGGTTCTTCCTTGGCGGGCTCTTTGGCGTCGGTTTTCGCATCGCCCTTTTCGGCGGCTTTGTCATCGACCGGCGCTCCGGCTGCCATCGGCAACGCGGGCACGTCTGCAGCCTGAAGTTGGAAACTGCCAACGCAGAACAATGCGCAAAGCAGGATCAATGTTCTCAACTGTGGTACCACGCAGTTTCCTCCTTCCAGTAAGCAGCGGGCCCGAGCCGGGCCACAAGAAACTGATTCCTGTTCCGGCGGCAAGTTCGGTCTGTAAGGAAAATACGTGGTTCATGTTTCAGCCGCGGGTCCGGAGGCAGCCGTAAAAAAGCCCGCAAATGCGGGCTGTCCTGAACGCGCTGGTTAACGGTGGCGCAAGCGCCCGAGCACCAGCGGGCCCGGGCCGGTCAGCGCAAGGCCGGCGAACAGGATGATCAACAGCCAGGCGAACTGGCCCTGCTCCAGTGTCCACTCCGGATGCACGACCGCCACGGCGACGACCAGGACTGCGAGGACCGGCAGGCAGGCCAGGCGAGCGTAGACACCCAGGATCAACAACACCGGGCACAGCACCTCGGCGAACACCGCCAGGCCGAGCGTCAGGCTGGCACCGAGGCCGAAAGGATCTTCGATGCGCTGAAGCTCTGTGCTCCAGTTCAACAGTTTCGGCAGCCCGTGGACCTGAAGCAGCAACAACGCGGCGCTGACCCGCATGAACAGCAGGCCATAGCCGAGCAAGGTCGATGCATGCTGGACGGATTCGAAGCGCGGTGTGGTCAATGCCATGATCAGGCTGCTCTCTGGTGGGTTGCCAGCCAGCATTATGGCGGTCGGCCGGGGGCCAGCTATTGTGCAGATGTGCTGAATTGCCCGGCAGACGAGAAAAGCACATCGACGCAATCGCTGCGCTTGTCTTGGGTCAATACTGCTGGCGCGCACTCCGAAACCGCGCACCTTTCCAGACGTTCACTGACCCATGACTCACTGACAGAGGAACCCGCATGAGCACTTTTACTACCCGCGATGGCACCGAGATCTACTTCAAGGATTGGGGCACCGGCAAGCCGGTATTGTTCAGCCACGGCTGGCCGCTGGACGCGGACATGTGGGAATACCAGATGGAATACCTGAGCAGCCGCGGCTACCGCACCATCGCGTTCGACCGTCGTGGTTTCGGTCGTTCCAGCCAGCCATGGACCGGTTACGACTACGATACTTTTGCCGATGACATCGCAGCACTGATCGAACACCTCGACCTGCGCGACGTGACCCTGGTGGGCTTTTCCATGGGCGGCGGCGACGTGGCGCGCTACATCGCTCGTCACGGCAGCGAACGGGTTGCCAAACTGGCACTGCTGGGCGCGGTGACTCCGCTGTTCATCAAGACAGCTGATCATCCGCAGGGCGTGGAGAAGTCGGTGTTCGACGGCATCAAGGCCGGTCTGCTGCAGGACCGGGCGCAATTCATCGCTGACTTCTCCGGCGCGTTCTACGGCATCGAGCAAGGCCAGAAGGTTTCCGACGGCGTCATGACTCAGACTTTGAACATCGCCCTGATGGCATCGCTCAAGGCTACCGTTGATTGCGTCACTGCGTTTTCGGAGACCGATTTCCGTCCGGACATGGCGAAGATCAATGTCCCGACGCTGGTTATCCACGGCGATGGCGACCAGATCGTGCCTTTCGAAGCCACCGGCAAACTGGCCGCTGAAATGATCGAGGGCGCCACGCTGAAGGTCTACCCAGGCGCACCACACGGCTTCGCCGTGACCCATGGCCAGCAACTCAATGAAGACCTGCTGGCGTTTATTGCTGACTGACGTGGACCACGTGGGAGGCAGCCGCTGCTTTTAGCCCTTGTATTTGCAGTGTCAGGGCTGGCCCCATCGCCAGCAAGCTGCCTCCCACAACCCAGTGAGCACTGCAACCTCTGTGGGAGGGAGCTTGCTCGCGACAGCTGTTTTTCAGCCGGTACAAGGTGTGATCCACACTGCCCCTCGCCAGCAAGCTGGCCCCTACAGATCAGTGGGCATCGCTATCTCTGTGGGAGGGAGCTTGCTCGCGACAGCTGTCTTTCAGCCGGTACAAGGTGTGATCCACACTGCGCCTCGCCAGCAAGCTGGCTCCTACAGATCAGTGGGCACTGCAACCTCTGTGGGAGCCAGCTTGCTGGCGAGTGGGCCGGTACAGCTGCAACCGCCGTGGCGTCTGTACCTATGTTTCGGACGCACCGGCACTCATTTATGGTGCCAGCGCCAGGTTGAAGCGGATGCAGCAAAGACCGTTCCTGGCTGCTTCCGCCGCCAAGGTCCCGCCATGGGCGGCGATGACTGAGCGACAGATCGCCAACCCCATGCCCATTCCATTGCCCTTGGTGGTGTAAAACGCATCGAAGATCCGCTCACGGTCCTCGGCGGGAATCCCTGGGCCGCTGTCTTCGAAACGGACTTCCACCTTGCCGTTCTCCACACTCGAACTGATCACCAACCGCCGCTGCTGCGGGACAATGTCAGCCATGGCCTCCAACGCGTTGGTCACCAGGTTGTAGACCACCTGCTGGATCTGTACGGAATCGGCCGATGCCCGATACCGAGCGGTCAGCCGGGTTTCGACCGTCACGCCTTGCTTCTCGATTTCGCCTGCGGTCAGCCGCAGCACCTCCCGGATCAGATCGTCGATCGCCACCGGTTGCAGCCGGGGCGGTATCTGTTTGGCGAGGGAGCGCAGTGACTGAACGATATTGGCGGCGCGGACACCGTCGGAGCGAATATCTTCCAGGCCCAGCACTGCCTCCTCGACCTCCGGCGTAGCACGGCGCAGCCAGCGCAGACTGGCGGCAGCATTGGAAACGATACCCAGCAACGGCTGGCTGATCTCATGGGCAATGGATGCCGACAGCTCGCTCATTACGGTCAGGTGCGAGATACGCGCCAGTTCGGCCTGGGAGCTGTTGAGTTCTACTTCCATCTGCGCGCGAGTATGGTTTTCCTCGATCAGCCTGGCATACAGTCGCGCCGTCTCCAGCGAAACCGCTGCCTGCGAGGCCAGGATTTCCAGAATTGCCAGCCTCTGCGAACTGAAAAGCCCTGGCACCAGACTGTTTTCCAGATACACCAGCCCCAACAAGGTGCCTTGTTTGAGCAGCGGCAGGCATAGAATCGAGCGTGCGGCGCGGCGGCTGAGGTCCGCGCGGTGCGCCTCGGGCCGCTCGAGGGAAGCGTCGTCCAGTACCAGCGGTTTACGGGTGCGCATGGTCGCGTTGAGGATAGACAGCGGTGCCTGTTCCGCCGTGAGCGCCGGGCCGTCCATCTCGATGGATACTTCCCCGCCGATGACTCGTCCGGTGGCGGCTATCTGCAGTTCACCGGCATCGGCCATCATCAGCACGCCATGATCGGCACCGGCGTGAATCATCAGGTGGGTCATCAGGGTTTCCACAAGGCGGTCCAACAGCACCTCTTCGGAGAGCGCTCGCGCGGCCTTGATCCCAACTGCAAGGTCGAGCCCCGCCTCGGTCGACGCACCCGGCGGCGCACCGACCATCGGTTCACTTGCCAGAAACGAGTGCCGCGCCTCCAGCTGGCTGACCTTGCCGAATGCGCCCCAGAGCCGGTAACAGTCGCGGGCCACCCGCATATGGTGATGGTTCCCGGAAACCAGACCGTTGCGCTCGCAAACCTCACTCAACATTTCGTGAGCCAGCGCCTGTTCGTGGGTGAAGCCGGCCGCCGCCGCAGCGATGCCTGACTCGTCGAAACAGCGAATGGCGGTCAGATCCTGCCCTTGCAGACGGGCAATCGCGCCGTCGATCAGCAACAGCTTGTTGCGAAAGGTGGCTGGATTGATGTCGGCCCAAGCGACGAAACGCTGGCGATGAAGCTCCATGCGCTCAAGTTTTTCTGCTGCATCGCCGGGCGCGGTCGGGTCAGCCACAGCCAGAGCGTGAAACAGATGGTAGTCGGCAAGATTGATGTGCGCGGGAATCGACCATACCAGCGGCTGCGCATCGGCGAAACGCCGCAAGGCGTAGTCGATCTGGCCGTAGTAGAACGCCGACATCCCGGAATACAGCCAACTCCAGAACAGCGTCGGTTGCGATACCCGCTCCCGGTCGATGATGCCGAACGCGTCGACTTCCGGAGCATTCAGTTCATCGAGCGGGCGTTGCGGGCGACCATTCTGCAGGTCGGCGGCAAACTGTTGCTGCGCCAGCAGAATGCGCTCGATATCGACGTAGTGGAACTGCCTGACTTGGGCCAGCCCGCGGCTCACCTCTCCCTGCACACTGGGCAAATGCTCGCCCATGATCAGCAGGTCCGACACGATGTGATTGCAGGCGTAACACGCCATACCCAGATCGCCACCGGCATGTCCGTTAACCACTGCTTCGCGCGCCCGTGCCAGCGCATAACTCAGCGGCATCGTCCACGGGCTCACTTGATCCACGGCGACCAGCGTTCCGGTACGCGCGCCTTCGTATCCGTGACGCTCGACCAGCGCCAGCGCTACCTGACCGAAGGCGTGGCCATCCGCATATGCGCCGTAGCGGTCGGCGATCATCACGCCGAACCAGGCAAAGCCGTAGCAACTGCCGAGCGTGACGCCGTGAAGCAACGTCAGCTCGACCAGCTTGGCAAGATGAACGAAGCTTATGTCGTCATCGACGAAGAACGACGAGATCAGCGTGGTGAGCAAACCCATGGCAATCTCGATACGCCCGTCGTCTGCCTTGGGAAGCAGGTCCAGTTCGGAAATGGCGCGGTTGCCGATGATCTGTCGCACCCGTTGATACGTTTGGTCCAGGTCTTGCGCAGAGGGATGGCGCAACAGCGGTACGTCCACCAGTGCCAGCCCTTCCAATGCCGCGCTGATCGCCGCTTCATAGTTTGAATGCAACGTGTACAGCGAAGCCTGGAGCCGATAGGCCACCGCGAGATCCAGGTCAGAGCGGGCGCGGTCGAGGCACAGATCTATCAGCGACTGCGCCCTGTCGAGGCGCGCCAAGAGCATTTCGCACTCGGCCGCGAGCCAGTGCGCAGTGAAAGCCTGCTGATACCGATTGATCCAGCCAGCGTCCCCTAGCAAACCGCGCGCGGTATGCAGATAGCCGGCGGCCTGGTCAATGGCCGCTGCGCTCTTGGCTCGGCGAGCGGCGCGTATCAGCAATTCGATAAAGCGGCCACGGCGCTCGTCCCCAAGGCGCTCACAGCAGGCACGCTGAATCTGGTTGGCGACCTCGAAAACTCCGTCGTGGGTTTCCACAGCGCCAACATCGAGCATCGACAGGGCAATGCGAGCGTGCTCGGGAGGCTGTTCATCCGGTGGTGTCAGCTTGTATGCCGCTTCCAGAACCCTGTCATGAGGAAAGCTGTAGCCTGCGCCGTCGTGCAGCAGCAGCCCTGCGTTGACCAGAGACTGGGCCAGGCTGCGAATCTGCGCCGGATCGCTCGCGGTGAGGTGCGCCAACAAGGACTCTTCGCTATGCCCGCCCACGCACCCCGCCAGCCGTATCAGCTCCCGCTGGGCCGGAGGCAGCCGGTTCAGACGATGAATCATCAACTCGACAACGTTGTCGGCGTAACGCCGACGACTGACCTCCTCCACCGACCAGACCCAGCGCCTCAACTCCGAATCAAAGCGCACTATCCGCTCATCGATCAGGCTTCGAAGTACCTGTTTGATGAAAAATGGATTGCCAGCGGTTTTCACATGCACCAGCTCGGCGATGGGCATCGCCTGTTCGCTACTGACCTCCAGATTGTCGGCCAGCAACGCGGCGACCTCATCAACCGACAGCGGGTCCAAGGCTATCTGCTGGCAAGGCACCGCGCTCTGACGACGAGCGATGTTCAGCAACCGGCCCTCGACTTCAAGAGACTGCCCCTCGGCGTCACGGTAAGCGAGTACCAGCAATACATGTCTGGGTGGGCGGGCGAGCAGCGATTGCAGCAGCGCCAGGGTCATTTCGTCGGCCCACTGAATGTCGTCCAGAAACAGCAATAACGGCGCCCCTGGCCGGGCAAAAGCTTCCAGTGCGTCACGCAACGTCCGGTTGGCGCGGGCCAGAGCAAGGCTGGCCGGCAGATCAGGCAACTGCGCGCACGGACCTGTCACCATTTCGACGTCGGGAGCAAGATCCGCCAGCAACTGGCCACGGCCATTGAGCTGCCGGATCAACCGGTCGCGGGTTGCTTCAAGCTCGCTATGTTCCTTGCCCAACAGCTGCTCGACCAGCGACCTGAAAATCTGCGACCAGGGCGCGTAAGGAATTTCCCTTTGCAGCAGGTCACTCTTGCCGCTGGCACGGTACGGCACCGTCAGGCCGCTGAAGCTTTCCTCCACCAACGCGGACTTGCCGGCACCGGCTGCACCGCAGACCAGCACCAGACGTGAGCGGCCCTCGGCGACCACATGCTGGAATGCAGCCTGAAGACAATCCCGCTCGCGGTCCCGGCCGACGAGCCCATGTGAATGACCCAGCGCCGGTGGCGGGTCGGAGCGCCCCAGGCTGAAGGGAAGCATTCGACCCTCGGCTTCCCACTGGGCTCGGCACCAGGCCAAATCCGCCAGCAGAGATTCGGCGGTCTGATAACGAGCGCCAGGGTCCTTGGCCATGGTCTTGAGAAGTAGCTGACCGAGCACTTCCGGAATGCCGGGATCGGTCACCGACGCCAGCGGCGGCTGCACTGCGACGTGAGCGTGCAGCCAGTGCGCCAGGTCCTGAGCCTCCAGCGGCGCTCGGCCGGTCAACGCGTGATAGAAAATCGCCCCCAGTGCGTACAGGTCACTTCGCATGTCGGGCGCATTGCCCAGCGGGCGGGCTTGTTCCGGGGCCAGATAAGGCCACTCCTGTGCGCTGGGCACTGAGCCATTCTTGCCGTCGCAGGGCGGGGAACGGAAGTCATACAGCAGAACGTGATCGTCGGATTCCACCAGCACATGGGCCGGACGCAAATTCCCGTGCACCACGCCGGCCGCGTGGGCCCCAGCCAACGCTTTGACAGCGCTGTGGGCGATGTTCAGAAAACGCCCGATCGGCAAGCTTCCACCCGAAAGCAGGTCGGACAGCGATGGAATAGCCGGCTGCGGAAACAGCGTGAGCGGACCTTCGACAGTATGAATGAAGGCCACCGGCAGCAGCGCCCATTCAGGAGCAAGACGCAGGCGATAGTCTCGCTCAAGTCGCAAGCAGGCGGCTGCGGATTGCAGCGGCACGCGCGCCGCATTCCAGACCATGCCGGTCTGCGGATCCTCGATCCGGCAATAGGTGATTTCGCCTTCGCGCCGCAATAGTTGAAGGGAGCATTGCCCAAGCCATGCCTCGTCGAACACCAGGCGGGTAGTCGGGCCGCTTGTCGGGCTGGAGGCATCTGGCATGGGGATCACCGCCGCTTTTGATTGTCTGCGACCGCGGAATATAACCGGTGTCCTGTGACTAACTGAAATGAAATACTGCAGGCGTAGCGCCTTTCGCGCGAACCAGCCCCGGCAACCTACCTATACGACGGGATAATTGCGCTGCATTAAGGCTTCATCTAGTTTGTACGCACCAGCACGGGGCCGACGGCCCGGCCTACACACCGGCAAGGAAACAACATCATGATCCGAGTGGGCCTCGCCTCAGTTTCTCTCGAACGACGCGAAGCTTTCCGGGATGGGCAGATGCTGCGCATGGGCGGTCGAGCGTTCGATATCCTCGCTACGCTTATCCGCGCCGAGGGCAATATCGTCAGCAAGGACGCGCTCATCAGCCAGGTCTGGCAGAACACCATCGTCGAAAACAACAATCTGGAAGTCCATATCTCGCACCTGCGCAAACTGCTGGGCGGCAAGGACTTCATTCAGACTATCCCGCGCCGTGGCTATCGCTTGCTGCCGGCGAGCGCGCCGCTCGTTCAGGGCGCGCCTGTGTCGATGAATGCCGCCGCGCGGTTCAGCGAGCCGCTGACCGTATCGGAGCCCGTGCGCCAGAGCAACCCGGCAGCCGTGTACATCATCGACGACGATCTGGCAGTGCGTACTGCGCTGAGCCGACTGCTGAGGTCCGAAGACATTCCCCACGCACTGTTCGGCTCGGCCGAAGAGTTTCTCGACGCCTCTTTGCCATGCGGCCCGGCGTGCCTGCTATTGGATGTCAGTCTGCCCGCGGCCACGGGGCTGGACCTGCAAGCCGAGCTGATCAGGCGCGGCCAGCCTTGGCCAATCGTTTTCATGACCGGCTTTGGCACCATTCCGATGTCCGTTCAGGCGATGAAAGCCGGCGCGGTGGAGTTCCTGACCAAACCGTTCGACGACGAGCAGCTGCTGTCCACGCTTCGCCAGGTCATGGAGCAGGCCCATGCCAGACGCGACACATGGAACCAGGTCGAACAGGCCCGGCAGCGTGCGCAGTCGCTGACACCACGCGAGTATGAGGTGCTCGGACTGCTGGTAACGGGCATCGGCAATAAACAGATCGCCAATCAGCTGGCAATCAGCGAAGTGACCGCCAAAGTACACAAGAAACACGTGATGGCGAAAATGCAGGCTCGCACGCTGGTCGACCTGGTCAGCCAGTATCGGATGCTCGACGCGCCGCCAGCCGACTCCTGCTCATGAACGCGTACTTGCCATGAGCCCTGCCCAACTGCCTGCCGTCTGCGTGGTCGATGATGATTTGTCGGTGCGCAAAAGCCTGGTCAATCTGCTGAAGTCCGCCGGTTACCGGGCGCTGAGTTTTGCTTCCGGGGAGGAACTGCTCGCCTGCGCCGAGCTCGATGAGGCGGCCTGCATATTGCTCGATTTGCGAATGAAGGGTTTGCAGGGCCTTGAGGTGCAGATGGCGCTCAAGGCAGCCGGCAGCCAGGCGGCAGTGATCTGCATGTCGGCCCACTGGGACGATGCGTCGCTGGAAGAAGCTGCCGGCCTTGGCGCACATGATTGCCTGCACAAACCGTTCACCGGCGAAGCACTTCTGGCCGCAATTGAAACTGCGTTGCATCCAGGACCATAGAGTTCCGGATCTTAAGGATATTTAAGCTTCGCCAAAGGACCTGGGTGGTTGCCAACCTCCAGACTCCTCCTGCCACTTCTCAGGAGAGTCACCATGCTACCCACGGTTACCGCCCCCGATGAGTCTCTGGATCCACAGCTTCTCGATCAACTCAAAAGCCTGCAACACGCACTTTTGCATTCGCAGCCCTCGACGGCTTATCAGAAATGTCTCGCGCTGGGCGCACAGTTGCTGGCGCTCTGCCCTGCGGACCGCACCCCGGCCCAGCGCATCGCCCTGGCACCGTGGCAGGAGCGACGCGCCAAGGAGCTGATGCTCAATTCCATTGCCCGACCCCTAAGTATCAGTGAGGTTGCGCGGGGATGCTCCCTGTCACGCAGTCACTTTTCCCGCGCATTCAAGAAAAATACCGGCTACTCGCCGCAGGATTGGTTCCTGCACGCCAAGATCGAACGCTCCAAGGAACTGCTCGAATCGGGCATGCCGATCACGCAGGTGAGTCTGGAGTGCGGCTTCGCTGACCAGTCCCATTTCACCAGGACCTTCACCCGCAAGGCAGGCCAGAGCCCGATGGCCTGGCGCCGCGCACAACCGCGGCAGACATGAACCGGAATTAAGGTTCAGGCTAGCCCTTCGGATAACACCTCAAGAGCCAAGCCCGAAAAACAAAAAGGCCCTCAAGTCATGACTGGAGGGCCTTGGATGCAAGCGATGACAAGCGTTCGGTCAAAAGGGGAAAGGATAGGTGAGATAAGATATGTAAAGATTACTCCAAGCCCCAGTTGGATTATAGCGGTTTAGCGTAGAAAAATCAGGTAGAATCGTAAAGTTTCAACCATAAAAGTCGACGAAGTTTATCAACGTGTCAAAATTAGGGGCCCACCAGCCATCACTCACCCACAGGCTTGAACGCAAAGCGAAAGGCAGAGGTTTTTCGCCGTTTAATAATTATAGGTTGGTCAATCTGGCCGATAGTAAGACACCAACTTCAATTCAGCATAAGCCCCTGAGTCCATCTCAGCTTCTAACTCACGCTCCGCAATAAAACCTGCCCGTCGAACGGTCAAGCGCTTGTCGCTGAGCAAAAAGAAATCTATTGTAGATTGGCCTTTAGGTGTCAGAGCCTTCACAAGAATATGCTGACCTTGCTGCAACTCCAAGAACTCAATCTCGTTTTCTGGCGTGTCGAAAAATGGATGAATTATACAAAAAACACACTCATCGTAATTCTCATTATATGTTTGCAACGTAACTCTTTGACCTTTAATTCTACGATTACAAAACCCACAAGCAGCAAATAGATTTTTTAGATTGAACATGAATTCCGGATAGCCAGTAAGCTGCCCCTTATGAACGAAATGCTCTCGATCAACGAGATTCCAATCCAAACTAAGACCACAGTAAGCACATCTATTATCCTGAATTTCAGCCAGCTGTTCAAGAAGGGAAGACTTATACTCCGCCATTTCTTTATTTGTCTTATCCCAAAGGGCGGCCTTGTGTGGTTTTAGGCCCTCTAAATAATCTATTACCTCATCGGGAAACTGAGGCAGCCTATCAATATTCAAGTACCAATTAGTGATGGCCATCAGAGTATCCCCTGATTGCTCCAATCACCTTATTTAGCGGATCCGATGAGTCGAACACCAGCCCTTGAAACTTAGATGCTAGCACTGACAAGCGAACCAGATCGCTGTCTTTAACTGCGATCAGATTTAATGCTTCCTGCAGATCTTTTTCGAACGCATGATTACCGATAGTTCTAACATTAAAAACAGAGTACAAAATATTTTCTGGACTCCATGCATAAGTTGAATACTCGAGATTCTCGATAGAAATACCACCATCTTTTTCCTTTTTAAAAACATGGAGAGAACTATTAGCCTCATCCAAATCAGAAAGGATAAAATGCGAATGCGTAGCAATAATCAAATGACAATTTTTAACAGCTACCAATGCTTTTTTCAACAGCCCCACATAACGAATCTGCCAAGCAGGATGCAAGCTGACTTCTGGCTCGTCAATAAAAATTATAGAGTCGTCGCACGCATACCTTAGAATACTAGAAAAACCGTAAAGCAACTGAGTTTCACCAGAGCTTGCATTAGAGAATGCATAAGATTCATAAGCACCAACTCTAAATAGTTCTAAATGGACATCCTTAATCAGGCCTACTCGCCTAACAATATTTAGGAAATCATATATTTCACTATGACCCCGCCCATCGCTTTTTAAATCTATATCAAAATAGTGTGACTTATCAGTCTGCTGTCTTAAATGTTTATACCCCTCAAATATAGACATCACATCTTTTTTTGAGGTGGACGTGAACATATCGACCTGCATTCGACGCTGATAATTTGAATAATTATGAATATATTCAAGTAAAGCATCTGGACTGCTTAGCGCTTCTGAAAATTTTCTTTTACTCGTAGCAGAAAGCGAGATCCTGAATTTAGTTTGCAACCCTAGCTGATCGAACAAGGCCTCAATGGGAACGGCAGCACCGAGAGTATCCATCATCAACAGATTCTCAATGGTCTTCCTAGCTAAGGTTGCGCTCCACGAAGCATTGCTTGTTTCACGAAGTCCACAGTATTTATAAAAACCCCCCTCTAACTCCTCATCATTAGTTGAAAAAGGAAACTTATCATTATATGCGCTACTAATTGCAATTATTCGAGCGGGCAAAGGAATTTCCCTTGGAAATATATGCCCACCATCCAAGGTAACTGTCAAGGTTGTGCTATCAACCTGAGCATCTACAAAGCCCGCAGATGTGTAATAGCATAATCTTAAATCGCCGCTTGTCGACGTAAGATCTTTGCGGCGATTTGATAGCTTTCTAGGTCCACCACCTGATCTAGCCTGGTGCAAAAGTCTAAAAGCATCAATAACGGAGACGATAAATCGTGTCTTACCGGCGGCGTTGTCTCCGACGATAACAGATTTAAGCGGTTTATCTGGACTTGACGCTCCCGAAACATAAAAATTCTTATGACTACCACTGGTAAAGCTCTTTACCCCAAACATAACCTTCGCTCCCTGACTAGTCTGGCTCGCAGCTATTTTTTTGAGCCCACTAACACAATCATGATGCGTTAGCCCGAGTGCCGCTCTGTTGCAGAGCAACTCAAATGGCAAATTAACATCATGCCAATTTAGTATGCAAGAGTCCATATCCTCCTAAGAAATAGATCTTCAGGGCTTCTTATACGGGGCAGCGGTTCAAAGCATCCCAGTCAGCTTTGCTAACACAGCCACAAAGTATCCACTGACGATCGAAAGCCCGATAAGTCCCCAAGGCCGTGTCCACCACCCCCCATCTGGATTAGGTGGCATGGTTTGCTGCAAAATGTTGATCTGGCCAATCAAATTGGCAGAGATTGAGGTGCCAGCTGGTGTACGACTCGCCATCATCGAATTGTGCCACTGCATTTCTTCCACGCGATCAATCTGACGCTGAATGCGAGCCCGGAGCCGTCGACCGGCAAGCACCAATTGCTTGCCCACGATCATGACACCAACAAGGCCCAAAAAAAGTAGATTCCCATAGGTAAATGGGTCTGCCTGATTGATGGTCGGCACGTTCCGCCAGACGAAACCGATGTAAGGCGCGGTTAGTTCAAATATGGCCGCAATAAAGTTTTGAATTATCGCGCCGAACCGCCAGAGCAGCGCCGAGTCATTCATGCTCTGCGCCGTACGATATATCGCCATAAGAAGACTGATAAAATAGAAGAGTGCTCCGGTGAATAGAAGACCACCGCCAACACATCGTTGAGTTCGAGAAAGCATTACTGCTTGTTTTATATTCATAAATCTTCCTTTTGAATCACCCCAACTAGAGGAAAATGTTTGCCCAGACGCTACTAGTGATCGTAGCACCAGACTCTTATACTAAGGATTAACGAAGTAAACCTATTAAGCAAAGGTATATACAAAACATACAGACACCTTCAACGCTCTTTAACCGTATTACAGCCCGCCTTCCAAATATACTCATTATTTTGACCAAACTACCGAGCCTTCTCTTATCCAAAAATGGCACTTACAAACGCTATGCTGGTGTACTGACGGCGCAATCGTGGGACGTCCCCAGAAATCCTGCTCTACAGTCCAACGAGGCCTCCGATCAGGGCTCAACGAAAGCGAGATGCTGGAGTTACATCCTCCTGGGCAGGTGAGGCAAGCCCATTTGCTAATCTCACCATCAATCACTAACCAAAGCTCACCAACAGGGATTACGGTCTTGCCCGGGTGGCGAGAGACCTTCTTTATCAGATAATCGGCATTCAGCCATCCAAACCGACGCAACGTAGTAGCAAAAAAAAACCGCATGTTTCACCCTATCACGCCGAGAAACGGGTTGACGTCGCCGCGTCCCCAAACCGCTTCGTTGGAGCAAACAGGGCACCCTTGCATAGGCTTGCAGGTCATGGAGCGGTCTTCTACGCGATCAAATCGACGAATCCGATTGTGAACCATGCCCTCTCCACCCCGGAATCCTGTTAGCCCTTGGATGAGCTCATCGACTGCGGCGCAGGCTATGCTTGTGGTAAACGTTACGACAGCCGGAGCAGGATCCCCACCGCCGTCAACATAAGCTTCAGCCTTACGACGCTCATACTCGATAGGATCGCTACGCTGCAGTCCTTCGGCGGCGGCTCTCTGCGGATTGACGACCCCAAGACACATCAGGCAGGGGGAGCCCGGCTTAATAGTGGTGACCCGTCCGGTCATTTCATATTCGGCTCCACCTCTTGCGGAGCGCATACGCAATCCCAAATCAACAAGCGGGACACCATAAAAGTGAGCGAAACGGTTCAATGTCAGCCGTCCCTGGTTGTCGTCCGTGCATCCGAAAAGTACATCGCAGGACTTCAACACATCACGGAGCATTGGATTGCCTACCCAAGCCTTGCTCGTGACCACGTGCGTACCAAGCCCCAAAACCTCGATTTCACGAGCAAGAATGTCCACCTTGGCCAACTGATCCCGTACATCATCTGCTCGTGAGCCATGCACACGATTGAGGTTCGTCGTGTCGATTGTGTCATTGTCGATTAGCGCAAGATGCCCAACGCCTAAACGTGCCAACAGTGAAACTACCGCACTGCCTGTGCCTCCACAGCCGATTACACCCACACGCAGCGAACGAACGATAGGATTGAATCCCTTGCCAAAAAGTGCCGCCTGGCGATCTAGCATCCCGGACTTTTCATGGTGCTTCTGACGCTGCCGAATGTCTATTTTGTTACCGACAATGGAGATCTTCGAAGCATCTGTAGTCGCTGTAGGTGATGTCCAAAGGCGTCCGGCGATGGCCCCGTTCTCCCCGAATACTAGACTCGCGAGTCCCAAACTCCGCTTGTTGAATGCTGTGCGGGCCAGCTCAGCCTCATTACGATCATCTTGGTCAGAAAAAAAAGCATCTGCACGAGGGTGGGTGTGAACCAAAGCAGGTATCAGTTCACGATCTTGTGCAACTCCCAACAGTTGCATAAAACCCTTCGTGGACCACGTCACGTGGACAGATGAGGAGGAAATGACCTCGCTTGGGGGGATCGGAACTACTTCGTGCGAGATCAATCGGATCCGTGGGTGTTTTGACCAAGGATCCTCATTGATCTCAGCTCTTCCGAAAAGGACATAGGCAGCGGCCTCTGAACCGTCCTCTCGGTAAAGCAGCGCACGAAGCGCCGCTTCATGAGATTCGATCAAAGTAATATCCAACGTTGCGCCGGACATTACTTGGCCTCCATCAACGCATGCTCAATGCGCTTGATCATGGTGTGCAGACCATCAACTCCTGGCCGCCATGCACTATTGTGCCGAGACCAGCGCTGCCAGTTGCGTCCGGAGAAAACGTGTGGCTGATCTGCACATGTCGCATACCGTCCTACCGTCACCAGTTTCAACCACGGATCGCAGAAAAACATATCAGGCGCAACATCTGGGTATCCGGGAGGTAGAATTACGAGGATATCTGCCGCTGGGTGATCGAATTTATTTTCTGGCAACCGTACTTGCTGGAGTACTACGCCCGTATGAGGACCTTCGCATACCACCTGCACAGGAATCCCATGACGTTGGAGATAGCGCTGATCTGCCTCCGGGAGACCTGTCAGGCCCTCCGTAGTATCACGGATAAGAGTGATGAAGCGCTCAATTCCGGGCTTACCTAGATCAATCAGGTCAGAATCCCGTATCAGCAAATCTTGCCCGCCTCGCACTTCAAGGTAAACATCGTAAGTCTCAGCTGGGACACCGGCCAGAGTTTTCAAAACCTTACCGCTGATAGCCGGTTTACCCCACTCCATCGATTTATCATCGATGCTGAACTTGAACGAGCGGTCAGTCTGAAAAATGATGAATTTTTCGGCACCTCGCTCACGCAGGTCGTAAGTCTCATCGAGCCGCAAATCCTCAAACTCACCAGAGGGGAGAATTGCGTAGATGCTGTATTCGTCAACCTGACGGACGCCTGCAGCGATGAGAATTTGCCGCCCAGTTGGCACGGGGTCACTCAGCTGCAAATGACGTTCGCTAAGCTGTTCATCAGCGATAATGATGCTGTAAAAATGAGCAGGATTGAGGGGACGCCCCTCACGGATCGCAGCGCCGACGTCTTCTACCGAAATACGATTGTCACTGCTAGGGTGTTGAGATTGCATGTGGATCACCTCAGATAGCCGCTCGCATTTTGCGAGTTTTCTGGCCTTCACTAGGTCAATCGCAGCATTGGAGGAAACCGGAAAGCAGATCTATTTTTTTTTCCCACCAATTATCCCTTTAGGTAAGTCACCACAGATGAAGAAGCTGGGACATGAGGGACATACCCTCGATTCCGGCTTCGGACCAAAAGCACCAGAGCTAATTTCACCCAGCATCCGCGCAGAATTTTCCTTTCGCGAGGCTAGTTTTCGGTCCGTAATGGACATCTCATCAGTCGTTTCACTAGTGAGGTACGTAACCTCAATTTTGACAGAGGCGCCGTAGTTCTGAGTTGCTGCCATGTGGAGCAACGTGTACTCGATATCGTCAAACCCATTGGATTTTGGCTTACCCGTTTTCACTCGCCGCACAATGGTCTGGCCATTGCCGCCTCGTACAACACTATCTGGTGTTACAACAACGTTGCCGTGAACCCCTTCTAATAAAATTGGCATGACCGGAATCGGCGTGCCAACGCTTCGGCTTTCGATAAGGTAGTCCACCAGCCGACGGGCAATGATTCTGTAGTCCTCAGAATAACCATGATCGACAGCGCCTTCCGCCAACCATGCCTTCTCGAAGGCTGCATCAAGTTGAGCCGCGCTGGGAGGAATGTGTTCATATTCGGCTTTTAACCATTGTGAGACGGCCCTCACAGCATTGTGCATTTTGAGAAAGGCCGTCTCGGTACGACGCCCTCCAAGTCCGATGACGTGGGAATACAGGAAACTACGGGGACAACGCTCAAACTGAGCAATTTGACTATCATCCCAATTGGGTTTTTCCTCCCAAAGAAGCTCCAGCGGAGTTCTTGAGTACGAATCCACGGCTAACAGCAGCGGCTTAGCAACCTGATTTAAATGTTCACCGATAGGGCTCAGAAATTTCGATTTACTGCGGTTTTTACCGTCAGCCTGCAATGATGACGCGTACAAGAACAACCTATCTTGAGCTCTGGAAATGGCAACAAAAAAAAGACATTCCTCTTCCTCCTCGTGCCCAGCTTTCACGGCTTCAAGCCCAGACAGCCCTACAGCACCGTAGATTAGTCCGTCAGGGGGCAGGCAACGTGGCGGCCTGTTGTTCCGGGGTAAGCTTGCGGCCACCATGCCAGGCAAGTGGACAACCGGAAACTCTAGCCCCTTACTGCCGTGAATAGTCATCAGACGTACAGCGTCAACTCCGCCAGCGGCCCTTGGCAGATGGCGAAGGCCACGATCACCAGAAACCAAAACCAACCGTCTTATCCGATCAAGCAATCGGATGCAAGGCAGCCCAGGACCTGAGGGCTGTTTGCGACAAAAATTAAGGAATTGCCAAAGAGCCAAGCCCTTCATTTTGCTTCCAGAGTCATCGGCCAGATGAAGACTTCTTGCAAGGCCAAGGCCATCGATAACCCATGACACAAGGATATTCCAAGGGTTCCCCCTGAAATTCAGCCCCTGAAAAAGCTGAGCAATATTCAATAACTTAGGTCTGCTGTCTTCAAAATGTAGGAGAGGCCAGTTTGTCTCATCAAGCCAATCTAAAGGTCCAGCTTTAATCGTGCGGAGGTGTCTAATCAGGTGGACGACTTCTGCCATCGGCAATTCATAGCCTGCCATCGCGGACACGCGAATCAAACCGACCGCAGACGCATCATTAAGTAGGGTAAGGAGCGCCAAAAGGTTTTTTATCTCTGGGCGTTCAAAAATACTTCCTAGATGAAAAACAGGAATGCCCCGAGCCTCCAGACCTTTGGCTATTTCGCTCAGACGAGTATTTGATGCGCACAGGACTGCCTGTCCCCGGTACGGAGTACCTGACGTGCGTAATGTCTCTATGGATCCCGCGAGTGCTGAAATTTCCTCTGCGGTCGACCCTACAATGCTTAGTTCTGGATGAGCCCCAGCACCTCCGCGGCTCGCAGTCAAAGATAGGGGTAACGCCCCCTGAGAAGCTTTCATGGCTGTGGAGAAGGTGGCGAATGTATCGACTATTTCTTGTTTTGAACGATAGTTGACACCTAATTTTTCGATTACTGCTCCGGGAAAATCCTCGCTAAAATGCGCCATGTTGGAGGCGGACGCGCCGCGAAAACGGTAGATAGACTGCCGGGCGTCACCAACCACCCATAGATTCTCCCCGCCTCCAACGATGGCCTTTAAGAGTCGTACTGACGATCGATTAACATCTTGATACTCATCCACCAGCACGTGTTTGTGCCGTCTCCTTAATGCGCCCCGAACTTCCGCGTGAGTTTCTACCAGCCGCACCGGGTACGAAATAAGATCGCCAAAGTCAATAAGCTTTCGCTCTCTCATCAATCGTTCATACGCCTCATAAACACTTGCAACCTCCAAGCATTTTTCAGCTCGAAGTAGTGCAGCTGAATCGCCTCCAGCGTTACGAGTCATCGACTCAGCTAAACGAATGTATTCGGTAGCCTCTATAGATTCATCTTTCGCACGTGAAATGGCACTTAACATGTCATTTAGATCAAGTGTTGGATCCCAGAGGTTTCGATAATGCCGGAGTGAAAGCCGGGGTATTTCAGCTTCAAGTAATTCAATGCCTTCGAGTCGATCAATAAGGCGAGGCTCAGGCGGTAATTTCAGGATTTGATGAAATCGCCGAATAATATCAAGACCAAAAGCATGGAATGTCCCAATCCACATTGCTGCTGCGGCTAGTGGGTTAGATAACGCAATTCTCTCACTCAGCTCACTCGCTGCTTTGTTAGAGAACGTCAAAACCAGAATCGCGCTAGGATCCTCACCGTCGAGAATAAGCTTTTCGACACGCTGCACTAGCGTTCTGGTTTTGCCTGTGCCAGGTCCGGCCTGTAATTGAAAAGGAGAATCACGATGCGATGCAGCGACCTGCTGTGACAGGTCAGGGCGGATATCCCCCCGGTCGTTGAGACTGTTTTCCTGCCCAGTAGAAACTCTTGGAAGCAACAGCGCGTCCAGAAGTTGCTGCTGTACAACAGGTAGAGGCGCACCTAGACGCTGAGCAATTTCTAAAGAGGATAACCCGTCTTCCACATGAAGGGTGCACGCAACTGAACGCGGTATTAAAAACTCACGCGCAAAGAGATCCATTTTAATTTCACGACGCTCACGAGCGCCATAATCAATCAAACTATCAGCACCGACTGGAGAATCCTCCGTCGACCGCTCGGGCTGCGCGTCGAGCGTAACTGCATCATCAGTCCCCCCCTCCAACACCAGGTGTCCGAGTTCGTGAGCAACGAGAAACGCACGATCAAAATCGCTACCAATATCCTGATAGAGAATTGCTCCTGCTTGACTGTCAAAGACAGCCTGGCCTCCTTTTAAAGCTGGATCGCCCTTGGGCAAGCCATAGACATCAAGGTGACGCCTGCCCGCTTCAATTAGCGCAAATTGAAGTGGACACCAAGGATCGCTACCTTCAGCGACAGCCGCGAGGTGGATTTTCTCAGCCTCTAATCTTGCCGCCTCGGTCGCATCCATATTCAGCCTCGAAGCGCTAAGAGCGCATCCTTTTGATTGATAGTTAACTGAGAGGTTTCCACGGCGTCATCAAAAGATATTTGTTCACTTGCGGTTGGTTTTTCACTGGACCTGAAACTTTGGCTAGAATCTATATTAGGAGGATTCGATAAATATGCGAGCATATTATCAACCGACCCACCAAGCTCAGATGCAAGCCTCGCAACAAACTCAACAGGAAAGGTGCTAACCTTTATGCCGCGATCCCGAACCCGCCCAAGAAACAAACCATTTACATTGATCTTTCTAGCTAGATCTCTGAACGCCGAAGAACTAAGTTGAGCAAAAGGATTCATACAACTATTTTGCTTCTGACTAAAATTCAAGGATGACTCAATCTGACTCCAGGCTTTATTTATGGCTGCATCAGTTGCAGGAATTTTAGCACTCTCGATAAGTTCATCCCCCAGCATAAATTCTATAGAGCAGTCCACTATGGCACTTGCATGTTGCGGATACCTCTTAACATACCGCTCCAACGTACAGCTATCGTGATATTCCTCTACCGAAAAAGCTAAAAGCACCTCTTCTTCAGATATGTTCTTATCTAAGCTCATATTTCATCTCCTCCTCAAGCATAACCTTGAGAGATTTAAGGGCACGAGCACTTCGGTTTCGCACCGTTCGCTCGTCGCACTGGAGCATTTTTGCAATAGTCTGAACAGACGGATCATTCGCATGTACAGGAATGCCCTTCAATCGCAGACCAATAACCTGCTTCTGATCCTGTGGCAGACGGTCAATCGCCGACAATAGCGTGAACCGGAAAGCTGGATCATCGATTTTCCTCAATTCATCTCGGAGGCGATCTTCCCAAGCGACTTCCACCTCGGAAGAAAGGGAGCCGTCATCTGGATCCTGGCTATCGAAAGAGACCAAGACAGCATCGCCAACCTCAGCGTACAGCCTGCGCAATACAGAAATTTTAATGGTGCTTAGCGCCCTATCGAACCGTACCTCGTAGAAATCTAGAAGCCCATCGTGCGACTTACAGTCCCTGGTTACGCTCACAACAAAGCGGTTGATGATCTCGTCGCAAATGTCAGACGCATTACCAATCGCCGAGTCCCAGAGCCTGGAACGAAGTGATCGCTCAACGCGCCCCAAAAGAAGTCGAAACGTCTCCTCGAAGACCTTACGGTCAGAGGCCTGCCAAGCACGGCGGAGGAAGTAGACCAATACCTCCGACGGCACATAGCCCTCGCTAGTTTTAGGCAGCGAAAGCTGCGTAGTCCTTTCACCGACGTCGACGCTCTCCAACGTAGAAATCCAGGCCTCGATTTGAGGAGGGCGCTTGTAAGTGATCCCCTGATGATCCTTGCGATCTAACGGTACAGGCATCAATGCCTCCGGACTGTTATGAGGGTAGAGTTACAAAATAGCGAAAGACAGCCGTCCAGTTCGCTTCTCAGGTGAATTAGACGTAGTCAATGATCGATTCCGCTGTTGCAACCGGGGGGGGAGCGCACAGAGGCAGGCTCAATACGCCAGCGGGGGCGATGCCGAGCGCCTCGGGAGCACAGCAAGAAGCCTGGCGCTGCCTGCGGCTCGTGGCGTAGGTGAAACCGAGATTGCGGTTGCTAAGTTGACCTAGGGGTAGCTCATCCATGATCGATATCGCTCAAGCGTGCACGTTAGTCGGTAGTCAGCCACATATTCATGATGGTGATCAACCTTTCTGATGGCATAGTGACGCTTAAGAAAATTTGATGCAGTGGGCGCAGTCATCACCTACGCCTTGATTATCGGCTCCAACCCCTAGCGGCGCTGGCTCATTTCAACTTTCCCTCTGCTCACCTGCTGAGCCAGGGGTAGCTCAACCGTGAACGATAGCGCTCAAAAAAGCTGGGACTTAACCCTCCTCAACAGAACTCCCTGCGCTTCGACACCTCCCGCTCGCTGGCAGATTTACGCAACCAATATGAGAGATACACAAAATTGCGGCCGCAAGATCCTGAAAACATCAGTTTCAAATAGACCTGTGACGTGCACAAGAGTCGTATTATCGGATGGTTTTTCTAGGTTTGGATCTTAACCACTCCTTCATATATGCGCCATCTTTCATCATTTCCTCGCGCAGTGATTGCAACTCACTGCCGGTGAGAAACGAACCAACTCCACTGCGCTCTTGTGAAGACTCGTAAAATTTAGAATTTACTATCCTTGATAATTTTTCATTCGCAGTCAGAATTCCCAGCCGCTCGGTTTTTGGCATCTTCTTATACACACCAAGCCCTCCGTCTTAAGCCGCACCTCATTAACTCGCTAGATACTATTGATAGTGCAACCCTTCTATACCTCACAGGCTTTGTAGAATATACATTTTTCTTGCTTTAGGTTTTCTGTGCTTAGAATTACTTGCGGTACATAGTAATCCTTTCCTGGAACGAGAAAAAACTCAAAGCTCCCGTGCTCTTCTGTGTGGCACTGCGTGTACTCCAGAAGTTTTTCCATCTGCCATGACTCAGTCCCATTTATATATGGTGGCGTGACTAGCATCACTTCACTCACAGATAAGTCGTGTGAGGGGCTACATATCGCCGTAGCTAGGACGTAAGGATCCATTGTTTGGAGCATCGTCCGAATGGTGCATCCATTGCTATGGCGGCACAAGGTAATGTAGAACCATGGCGCATGCAGGCTGTGTTCGACGTAGTTCCAATGCAAGCCATCCCCACCAAGCTCAGAAAGGTCAACGTACGCCTCCTGCCTTGTCACATACATACCAGAGCCCCCCTAAAACGACCACTATAGATTGTAGCCCTATAGTGGTCCACAAGGCTTCATCATCTATTTTGTGTAGGGTGCAAAATGGAGCTGAAGCAAGCGTTTGGTCAGGCACTAAAGCAATTCAGATTAGCCAAAGGCTTGACCCAAGAGGATTTCTCGAGCATCAGCAGTCGGACTTACCTCAGCACGCTCGAGCGCGGTCTGAAATGCCCAACATTGGACAAGCTAGAGGGACTGGCGTCGGTGATGGAGGTCCATCCCTTGAGCGTACTAGCGGCTGCATATCACATAAAAGGCGATGCGGACGATCTTGAAGCCTTATTGGCCCGTATACGTGCTGAGGCTGGCTCCGTAACACCTGAATCTTGAAGGCTAGACTCTGCTAACAGCTTCGAAATTGCCGCTGGCGCGGAAATGATGTCAAGTCAAAGACCACTACGCCCATCAAGCGGGGCTTCGTCCGGTAGTTGTGTAGCCGCAATCGCTAGGAGTTCATCACCCCTCAGGCACCAAAATCCCGCACCGTGCAACTCGATTGAAGCCAAACAAGGTACATTTACGCCCATAAAGCACGATCAGCGGTGCCGGACTGGAAAGACCAGACCGGCTTGAAAGGGAATTAGGGTAATGGATAAGAAATCGCTGTCCGAGCGAGACATCTGCAGCAAGTACATCGCGCCAGCTATTCAGCTGGCCGGCTGGGACATGCACAAGCAGGTACGCGAGGAGGTAAGCTTTACCAAGGGTCGTATCATCGTCCGAGGAAAGCTGCACAGCCGTGGTGAAGCCCGCCGAGCCGACTTCATCCTTTACCACCAACCCAACCTGCCACTTGCCGTGATCGAGGCGAAGGACAACAAGCACTCTGTAGGCTCCGGCATGCAACAAGCCTTAGGCTATGCGGAAGCACTGGATGTGCCGTTCGTATTCTCCAGCAATGGCGATGGCTTTCTATTTCATGACCGTAGCGGTACCGGCAGCCAAGTGGAAACCCAGCTGAGTCTTGATCAGTTCCCCAGTCCTGAGGAGTTATGGCGACGCTACTGCCAGTGGAAGGGGCTGGAAGGACAAGCCCAGCACAAGACCGAAGCGCCTTATTACGATGACGGCTCTGGTCGTATGCCGCGCTACTACCAAATGAACGCCATCAACCGCACGGTTGAAGCTGTGGCACGCGGGCAAAATCGCGTGCTGCTGGTAATGGCGACCGGCACAGGAAAGACCTATACCGCCTTCCAGATCATCTGGCGGCTGTGGAAGTCCAAGCAGAAGAAACGCATCCTCTTTCTCGCCGACCGTAATATCCTGGTCGACCAGACGAAGAACAACGACTTCAAACCTTTCGGCCAGGCGATGACCAAAATCGCCAAACGCCAGATCGACACCTCCTACGAGATCTATCTGTCGCTTTATCAGGCCGTCACGGGCAACGAAGAAGAGATGAACATCTACAAGCAGTTCTCCCGCGATTTCTTCGACCTGATTGTGATCGACGAATGCCACCGTGGCAGCGCGGCTGAGGATTCTGCCTGGCGCGAAATTCTCGCCTACTTCTCCAACGCGACCCATGTCGGCCTCACCGCCACACCGAAGGAAACCAAAGAGGTTTCCAGCATCACCTACTTCGGTGAACCGGTGTACAGCTACACGCTTAAACAGGGCATTGAGGACGGCTTTCTTGCTCCCTACAAAGTGGTACGCATCGATTTCGATAAAGACTTGCAAGGTTGGCGGCCCCCCAAAGGCATGCTCGACAAAAATGGCGAGCTGATCGAAGACCGCATCTACAACCTCAAGGACATGGACCGTAATCTGATCATCGAGGCGCGCACTCAACTGGTGGCTCAGAAGGTCACCGACTTCCTCAAAGCCACCGACCCGTACCAGAAAACAATCGTTTTCTGCGACGACATCGACCACGCCGAGCGCATGCGCCAGGCGCTGATCAACCTCAATCCTTTGCGTGTTGCTGAGAGCCGCAAATATGTGATGCGTATTACCGGTGATGACAAAGAGGGCAAGGCCGAGCTAGACAATTTCATCAATCCGGAAGAGCGTTACCCCGTCATAGCCACCACCAGCAAGCTTATGACTACCGGCGTCGATGCGCAGACCTGCAAGCTAATCGTGCTCGATCAGCACATCAAGTCGATGACCGAGTTCAAACAGATCATCGGTCGCGGTACCCGGATCAACGAGGACTTCGGCAAGTTCTGGTTCACCATCATGGACTTCAAGAAAGCGACCGAACTGTTTGCCGACCCAGATTTCGACGGCGAACCGGTGGTGATCTACAACCCTGAAGGTGACGCCTCGCCCGTTCCTCCCGACAGTCCTTTAGAAGGCGAAGATGGCATTGTAGATGGCGGCGACTGGCTACCTGATGAAGGTTCCGAGGGCGATACCTCGCCCGATAAAAAGCGCATCAAATACGTTATCGACAACCTGCCTGTGTACGTCATCGCCGAACGCGTACAGTACTACGGCCCGGATGGTCGGCTAATCACCGAGTCGTTGCACGACTACACTCGTGCCTGCGTGCAAAAACAGTTTGCCTCGCTCGATGACTTCCTGCGCCGCTGGAGTAATTCCGAACAAAAGAAAGTGATTATCGAGGAGATGGCTGTTCAAGGCGTAATGTGGGAAGCCTTGGCGGAGGAGGTGGAAAAGAAGCAGGGCCAAGCACTCGACCCGTTCGATCTGATCTGCCACGTCGCCTTCGACCAGCCCGCCCTGACTCGCCGCGAGCGCGCCGAACAAGTAAAAAAACGCAACTACTTCGCAAAGTACTCCGGCTCTGCCCGCCTGGTGTTGGAGGCTCTGCTGGATAAATACGCCGACACAGGCGTTGAGCACATAGAAGACATGAAGATCCTCCAGCTCGATCCATTTAGCCAGATCGGCGCACCGATGGAGCTGGTTAAAGCCTTTGGCGGTAAGGCTGGCTACAACCAGGCGATTCACGAACTGGAAGGTGAGCTTTACGCAAGTTAAAAGCTACCTACCGACGATATGTCAGGGCAGGAAATCGACCTGTCCTGTAGAATTTCGCCCCCATTGCGGCACGCGTTGAGAGAACTTCATGTCCATTAGCTCCACCATCAAGTCCATTCAAGACATCATGCGCAAAGACGTCGGCGTCGACGGCGACGCTCAGCGTATCGGCCAGTTGGTCTGGCTGCTGTTCCTGAAGATCTTCGATGACCGCGAGCTGGAATGGGAGCTGATGGACGATAGCTACCGATCGCCCATCCCCGACAGCTGCCGCTGGCGAACCTGGGCCGCCGACCCGGAAGGCATGACCGGTGAAGCGCTGAAGGATTTCATCGACAATAATCTGTTTCCCCAGCTGCAGAATCTGCACGAGTACAGCAACACGCCGTCGGCCTATGTGGTGCGCAGTGTGTTTAAAGACGCCTACAACTACATGAAGTCCGGCCAATTGCTGCGTCAGGTGATCAACAAAGTTCAGGAAGGCGTGGACTTCAACAAGGCCCAAGAGCGCCATGAGTTCGGCAATCTTTATGAGCAACTGCTGCGCGACCTACAGAACGCGGGTAACGCTGGTGAGTTCTACACGCCGCGGCCGGTCACCGAATTCATGGTGCGCATGGTGGATCCCAAGCTGGACGAAAAGGTCATGGATCCGGCCTGCGGCACGGGAGGCTTCCTCACTTGCGCCATTGAGCACAAGCGCAGCCGCTACGTAAAAACCGCTGAAGACGAGCGTACCCTGCAGGCCAGCATTTTCGGTGTGGAGAAAAAGCCGCTGCCGCATCTGTTGGCGACCACCAACATGATTCTGCATGGCATTGAAGTGCCCAGCCAGATCAAGCATGACAACACCCTGAGTAAACCCCTGATCAGTTGGGGCCCGAGCGAGCGCGTGCACTGCATCGTCGCCAACCCTCCGTTCGGCGGTATGGAAGAAGACGGTATCGAAACCAACTTCCCTGCAGCCTTCCGCACCCGCGAAACTGCCGACCTGTTCCTGGTGCTGATCATGCACCTGCTCAAGGACGGTGGTCGCGCCGCTGTGGTGTTGCCCGACGGCTTCCTGTTTGGCGACGGGATCAAAAGTCGCATCAAGGAAAAGCTACTGACTGAGTGCAACCTGCACACCATCGTTCGCCTGCCCAAGGGAGTCTTCAATCCCTATACCGGCATTAAGACCAACCTGCTGTTCTTCACCAAAGGCACACCTACCAAACAGGTATGGTTCTACGAGCATCAGTACCCGGCCGGTGTAAAAAACTACTCCAAGACCCGGCCAATGCGCATCGAAGAATTCGCCGTCGAGGAAGTCTGGTGGGGCAGCGAGGACGATGGCTTTGCTGCGCGGGTGGAGAACGAGTTTGCCTGGAAGGTCGGCGTCGGAGAGTTGCAGGCGCGCAACTGGAACCTGGACTGCAAGAACCCGCATATTGGGGAACAGGTCAGCCACAACCCGGACCAGCTCCTGTGTGATTACGCCGCGCTGCAAGGCGAGATCAGCGACCTGCGCGACCAGCTAAAAGCCGTGCTGGCCGAAGCGCTGGAGCGCCAGGTATGACGACGCTGCTCACCGACAATCTGCCGCTGCTAGCCAGTGCGCCCAACGGTATCAAGAAACTTCGTGAGCTGATTCTGGAGCTGGCGGTGCGTGGCAAGTTAGTGCCGCAAGATTCGAGTGATGAACCGGCTAACGAGTTGCTTCGGAGGATTGCCGAGGAAAAAATGCGGCTGGTGGCTGAGGGCAAGATCAAGAAGCAAAAGCCACTGACGGAGATTGACCAAAAACATAGGCCCTTTGAAGTCCCTACCAACTGGGAGTGGGTTCGTGTAGCAGCTGTAGGTCATGATTGGGGGCAGAAAACACCGGATCAAGCATTCACATATATCGACGTAGGCGCAGTTGACAATGCCGCTGGGACGATCAGTACTCCCCAAGTTCTTATGGCAGAAGATGCGCCATCGCGAGCACGCAAAGTGGTTAGGTCTGGAACGGTGATTTATTCGACTATTCGACCGTATCTTTTAAACGTTGCTGTAATTGATAAGGAATATGAGCAAGAACCGATTGTTAGCACTGCGTTCGCGATAATTCATCCCTACTTGGAGATGCCTGCAAGATATTTCCTATGCTATTTAAGAAGTCCCGTTTTTGTACGATACGTTGAGTCTGTACAGATAGGTATTGCTTACCCTGCCATCAATGATGGTCAATTTTTCAGCGGCTTAATTCCGTTACCTCCACTCGCAGAACAACACCGCATTGTCGCCAAAGTCGATGAACTGATGGCACTGTGCGACCGCTTGGAAGCCCAGCACGCCGACGCCGATAGCGCCCACACTCAACTGGTGCAAGCGCTGCTCGATAGCATAAGCCAATCCAGCAACGCTACTGAGTTTGCTGCCAACTGGCAGCGTTTGGCCGAACACTTCCACGCCCTGTTCACCACCGAACCTAGCATCGACGCACTCAAGCAAACCCTGTTGCAACTGGCTGTAATGGGCAAATTGACGCAGCAAGATCCTAGCGATGAGCCCCCCGGTAAGTCGCTTAGGCAGATTGCCGAGAAGAAAGCGCGCCTACTGGCAGAGGGCACGATCAAGAAACAGCCCTCACTTGGAATTGCAGTAGAAGAGAAAAAACCGTTTGCTGTACCGGAAGCATGGGAATGGTGCCGGGTAAGCGATCTAATTTCCATCAAACACGGTTATGCTTTTTCAAGCGCATATTTTTGCGACTCAGCTTCACCATACGTTTTGACCACGCCAGGTAATTTTCATGAGAAGGGTGGATTTCGGGATCGAGGTAGTCGTACAAAATACTATCGCGGCCCCGTTGATAAAGAGTTCGCTCTTGAAGCCGGCGATCTTATAGTTGCGATGACTGAGCAGGCCGCGGGACTTCTTGGAAGTCCCGCTATTGTTCCGAATGACGGAAAGGTCTATTTACATAATCAACGCCTAGGAAAAATTATCTTTGATAGTGAAATCGTTTTTTCTAGATATATTTTTCACTACTTTAACACGGCGTATCTAAGAACGTGTGTCGCTGAAAGCTCCACTGGAATGAAAGTTAAGCATACATCTCCAGGAAAGATTGGAGCCGTCTTTTTCCCCATTCCCCCACTTGCCGAGCAACATCGCATCGCCGCCAAAGTCGACCAACTAATGGACCTCTGCGACGAACTGAAAACCCGCCTAATACAAGCCCGTCAACTCAACGAAAAACTTGCCAGCACCATGGTCGAGCACGCCCTTGATGACGATGGAAAGCTGGCCCCCGCTATCACGGATCAAAAAGCCGCCCGCACCCTGCTCGCCGCCGAAGTCACTCACAGGCTTCACGCCCAGCGCACTTTTGGCCAGCGCAAACTGCAGAAGGTGGTTTACCTGGCTGAGCATGCAGCCAGGCTCGATGCGATTCAGGCGACTTACTTACGCAATGTGGCGGGCCCCCATGATCGCCAGTTGATGAACCAGGTTGAAGCTGAGTTGCAAAAGCACCAATGGTACGGGCGCATTGACCGTGAGACGGTCGGCCATGCGTACCGCCCGCTCTCGCAGGCCGGGCAACATCGCGAAGCGTATAAGCGCACGTGGTCGGCCATTGAGCAGGCGAATATTGAGCAAGTCATTGAGCTAATGCGTGACTGGGATACGGATCGCTGCGAAATGACCGTGACCCTCTACGCTGCCTGGAACGATTTCATCATCGAAGGCCGTCAGGCTACCGATGACGATATCGTGGATGAGGTCATGCACCGCTGGAATGAAGCCAAGCTGCGCTTCAGCAAGCGCGAGTGGCTGGCCGTGCTCGCTGAGATGAAAAAGCACCGCCTGCTAACTCCGACTGGGTTCGGCAAACGCACCAGCGGTGGCACGCTTAACCTACCCGGTTTCGAATAAGCTGGCCTTTCTGAACATCACGGCCAGTCCACTCAGGGCGCGATCTAAATACTTCTCAGAGTTATCAGAGTCGCCCTCCATGCCTGTAAAAGTGAGCCCCGGTGGCTCACCTTTTGACACCAATCGCAAGGCTTTTCCTTTACGGTTTTGAGCTTAGAATGAATTGTCGACTTTGATCTCAATGGTGCCGCCGCTGAGCGAAAGCTGATCCAGATAAGGCTGTTCTGCCGACTGAAGCTGACCTAGGTGTTCAAAGGCTTCTGCTCACTTTCATTACAAAAACCCTAGAAGGTAAAAACGCCCGTACGCGTGCTACACAAACTACGCCTTCTTATCAACTCGGCGAGATGGACGAATAATTCGTGCACGATTGATGACTGCGTCAGAGCGCTCACGGTCTATCACAGGAAGTGGCAGATCCAGTTGAGATTCATGCAAACCATGATTGGAAGCATTGTATTGCCAAATAAGGAAACGCTGCATCAGCATCGAATTTCGTTTTTTAAGCACGTCGACCTCCGCCTCCAAGCGAGCAATTCTGTCTGCCGCCATCCTCAAGCTGGACGGCAAAGGCACCCGAACTACTTGCTCTTTACTTTTGCTCTTAGCCCAAACAAATGCGTCTTTTATTTCCGAATGAGAGGAAAGGGATTGTCGAGTTGGACGCTTACCAACTACGGGCAACAGACGTTCACATAATAGCTCCCAGCTAAGCGGCCCCTCCCAACCGAACAAAAGGTCAACCGCAGCTTGAATATCAGTTGGAGTTAGGTGTTTAGCCATTACATAAACTCAATAAGGTTAGACAAGGTTTTCGAAGACTCATCATCCAATCGGCCAGATACGTCGTCATGATTCGCAGCGAGAGCCCTAGAGGCATGGCTCGGAGCAAAATCATTTTTAATTCGTATGAGGGCTCCTTCTTCGACCGTATCATCCCTGAAGATCCCTAACAGTTCGCGCAAACGGACAGCCGAAAGCGAATGGTGCTCATACCAACGGTCTGCACCAGCGTAGCCTGCGGCCATTGCTGACTCAGCTTCAGCAAGCTGCTCCTCGATCTCGCGCAAATCCTGTTCGAGTTGTGCTCTGTTAGCCGTCCTTTTTTCACACAAATGCTCATTGCAGTTCAGACAATCACGAAACATACCGCATGGAGAAGATGAAAAATCGTGCGTGCACCAGCCCCACCTACTCTTATGGATAGCCCCCTTTGGAGCCAGATTGTATGCTTCACGATCTACTGGCTCACAGTGAATCAGGATTGCTTTATCGTGTGCAGACTCAGCCTGTAACCGCTCATATCTGTCGGCAACCTCTGAAGGAGTAATGTGGTTGTAAACCCTATTTTGTTTGGGGTCTGCACGCCCAGCAAACCTCGCAATTTCATCCTCACTCATACCTCCCCTATGACCCATTGTGTCGATCATATGACGCATTTGGTGCGTGGTGATTTTCATCTCAGTACCGTCTATGTGCTTGTAGCCGTACCGTTTAAAAATGCTGCTGTGGTTCGCACCCTCGCCCAAAGACTCCCTTGGAGACAGATCATTATTCATAATATTTACGTCTGGCATCCAGGGAAGGACGCGGACAGTACCGCGCTGTGCATGAAGACTGTTGGCTTGCATTGCGAGCAAAGCACCACTGTACTTGATGCCGGCTTCTTTATTAACCCAGGGAAACTCATCAGGAACACGAGACTTAATTTTACCCCACAGGCTGTCTAACGTTATGACGTCGCCACGGCTAAAGCCATAAGAATAGTACATCCGCTGGCAAGCATCACTATGGCTCAAATCCAAACCTAAAGCTTCACACGCCTCGATCTCAGAAAGTGATTTACCCCAATCATGGGAAGCATAATCGGGATGAATAAACATGGTATCAGGATGTTGTTCCAACCACACCGCTAGACTGCGCCCCTCCTCTGTCAACTTTGTAATACGATCAATAGCCGTCTTCACAACTTCAACCATTATCGTAGGAACCCATTTAATATTCCAGCCAAACCCTTTCCCTGAGTAAAAGCGAAGTCCAAACACCGGATTACCATCTTTATCATAATCTGAGTGTTGGCAAGCCAAGGGCAGCGTTAATACTTCTGATATCCGTACCGAGCCACTCATCAAAAGCGCGAACACGCTAGACGTAAAAATATCTCTGGGAGTATCGCCACAGTTTGCAAAAATATCAGCCATAGCAAGTACTGCATCAGGGTGAGGCAGTTTTTTATCGCGCTCCTCTCTGCCCGACTTACCAGTTCTTTTACCTCCTTCGGTTGGGCGAGCAATTGGATTCCTCCAGTCCCCGCAGGAGTGGCTGACAAGCTTGTGAGTGGTAACAAATTTTGCTAAGCGCTCTAGTTCTCTACCACATTGGTAAGCAGCACCAGAATAATGCTCGCGCGCCACGATGGCCGCGCGATCTAGCACAGTAGTATCAAGTTCAGATATGTCGGGAGAAGGCGATTGTTCGGAAAGGACGAACTCCAAGACCTTGAGCGCCTTAGTTTCATTTTTAGTGCCCGTAGGATTATGACCCTGTTGATAGCGAAAGTATGCTTTCGCAAACGAAATGAACGGCTCGCCCATACGATCTTCTACTGAATGCGACCTAGAACTGGAGCCAAGCTTGGTGAAATTTGCCACTTTAGGCCATATCCAAGCAGACCAGTCTGTATTTGCCCCAAAAACAGTGAGCTCTTCCTTGCACTTCCTGATGAAAAGGTCCAAGTTTTGGACTGAGTCCAAGTCTGAACGACTGGAAAATTGAAATAGATTACTCACTGCTCCACCTCAGACTTACGGTTCGCGCATTTCAAGATAACTTCAGCAACGGCTGCAATCGTTCGATCCAAGACGGACGCTACTGCCAGATCACCAGTATCCAATAGCAACCGCTCACGCTCCTCCAAAAGCTCAGCGTAGAAATCTTCATGCGGCGCATCTAACCAAGGTTGGAAACTTACACACGTATAGCAGGGGCGCGGGACGTTCATCCCACAATACGAAAAGCTACCGCATGTACCGACTTCCCCCTTGCGGTGTCGTACTCGGCTGGCTGGATCAGCGCCACGAATAGCATCCAACTCAGAATCAACCAGATTCCCGGAGAAGGCCTGAGCAAAACGTGCCAACTGAAAGCCCAGTGCTGCATCAATTTTTTTTATGTGCTCAGGTACGTTTAGAGTATAGACGTCCACATGTTGAATATCTGAATGGTCCAACAATTCAGCGATAACATATTTACTCATGCCCTCCCTCGCTGCACGAGTACCCAGGGTATATCTGAAACGCTTAGGGAAAACGTGTAAGTGCCCATCCGTGCGATGCGAATAAATATCACCATATTCAACAGCGCGTTTGACTGCAAGATCGATCACCTCGGTACGAGCATGCAATTGCTCACCCGGAAGCGCCGCGAGAAATCTTTGCCTAGAAGCAGAAAAATTAGTCTTAGGCCCGAAAGACTGAAGCTTTCGTCTCGCTGGAAAAAGCGGAACTAGGCCAAGTTCTTGATCGTTTACTTGATAGCCCATCGCCTGAACAGCTTTAAATACCTTGGCGCGATGATTGAATAGAACATCGTATAGATCCCGAGTTAGCTGAAATGTTTTAAACTCGTCCCGAAAGTCTGCTCCCTCTTGTTTCGCACGAGGTATAAGCAAAAGATACTTGGCTGCTCCATCGCTACCGTCGACCTTTATCAGGTCTTTGCATTTGAGATGCGTTATCTGGATAGGTCGCCGTCCCGTGCTGCTCGTGAGAAGACAAATGGATAGCTCGTAAAGACTTAGGTCGCCTTCCTCATAAGCGAAGATTGCACCTTCATTAAAAGCCATTAGCTCAAAGTCAGACATCGGTCCCTGAGTAGGATCCATACTTTTGACAGCTTGGCCTTTCGCGCCGCCGGGCAATCGCCAACCATCCACCATTCCTACCACATCTTTGTTGATGCCCGGCAGTCGAAATGCTAGCCAACGTCTTAGGAAAGGCCGGACTCGATGGAGATGCGCGTAATCCCCATTTAGCGAAGCTTTGAAGTTTATGAGCTGATGGGTATCCAACTCGCCGTTCGTTGCAGAGAACAAATGGTAAACTGAGTTAGCCACTGCCAGGACCGAAGAGCCCGCTTGAGTAGTCGCGTAATGCTCGAAGAGCTTGCGCACTGAATACTGATACTTGTTGGGTGTCCGCTCCATGACAAGCCCCATATTCAAAGTACTGTCTTTCGACAATTTCCATAAGGTATCGGAACTGTCGAACTCGTAACCGAGGACTGACCTAAGCACTGAACCTACTGATCCAGCGCCCGTCGAGATGATCAGATTTGACAACTCAGTCATTTTGCCCCCCTGCTACTGGCCGCAGCGTTTTTTCCTGGAGTGCAAGACCAAACTCCGTGGCTTTACGTCTATCAGCACGTTTATTGTAGGTTGCCGCAGTTCCACTCCCCAGCTTCCACCCCATCAGCATTGATCGAAGCCGCTCTTCTTCGGCAGCGCCCAACTTCCTTTCATCAGCAAGGTCAGAAAAACGCTCATTCCAGTAATGCCTCAACTGATGACCAGTAAATCCTCTAAGCGGAGGAATATGGGTGCGCAACGAATTGACAACGTCCTTATACCCTGCAATAGACAATGGCTGACCTAACGTAGGGCCAGCCTTGTGCGTTACAAAAAGATATCCATGTTTACGAGCGCCGTGGACTTTCCTTCTGTATGTCAGAACATACTCCTGCACAGCCTTGATCACATGAGCTTTACCAACCAACTCTCTGTCGTTCGTTTTGACCAGAGGCTGTTTTACACGCGGATCGGATTTTTCATCTGCGCGCCTGACGATGTAAATGCGATTTGAATGAAAGTTTATGTCTTCACATTTGATATTCAGAAGCTCCCCCCTCCTTATACCAAGCTCGTACAAAAGAGTGAGCATTAACTTATTTCTAGACTGCACACCGTCATCGTCCCACAAACGATAAGATGAGTCAGGCTTTAACACTTCGCGAATTGCCGAGGCAGTTACATCGTCTAATCCATTGTCACGATACAGAAGATTTCTTTTTTTATTTAAAGGTCTGATGTCTTTCATCGCTGACAGAACCCTAGCTAAAGCTTCAGGATCAACTGGTGATTTCAGATACCGACCGGCAAGCCATGATACGTAATCGACTGCAGCTCCGGTTCGCGCATGCACGATTTCCTTCGAGACATAGACCTTCCCCGCAAAGCAGGTACGCGCCAATCCCTCGGGCTGAGCCAGTAAACGCCTCTGCATATACCCACGCATGGCTTCTATCTCGTAGTTTTCTAGCACTACGCCTTTGGAAAACCGATCTATCAGATTGATCCCTCGCTCTGACAATATTTGAAGGAACACGCATAAATGGCCAGCGGTGTTTGCAAGCGAAGATGAGGAGAGGCTACGGTTACGGACTTGAGTAGTGAGATAGAGGTTGGGGTAGTAAAGTGGCATCCCCTGCATGTCGGTGATCACGCATGCCCGCTCTCCATCGTCGAATACGAACTCCTTCGTCTTCGCCACTTTCTCAATCCTAGTGATCACATTATTCTTTACACTTTTCACTAACAATCCCCCTAGGCCCCGTTCCGGCTCAAAATTTAACTTTTTTAGGGGCAAATAAAAAGCCCCGGATGCTAATGCACCGGGGCTTTCAGGGTAAAACTTTACATCAAGTATCTGAGCCGTATCCTAGAACGGAATATCGTCATCGAAGCTGTCGAAGTCAGCGGCTGGCTGTGGAGCCTGCTGCTGTGGCGCAGGACGCGATTCGCGCTGCGGCTGCGAGTACGACTGCTGAGGCGGTGCCGACTGCGGACGCGACTGCTGTGGGCGCGGTGCGGAATTGCCGTAGCCGCCTTGACCTTGCTGAGCATCGCCCTGCTGAGGACGGCCGCCGAGCAATTGCATGGTGCCCTGCATGTCGACAATGATTTCAGTGGTGTAACGCTTGATGCCGTCTTTTTCCCACTCGCGAGTCTGCAGCTTGCCTTCGATGTAGACCTGGGAGCCTTTGCGCAGGTATTCACCCGCGATTTCGGCGACCTTGCCGAACATCGATACGCGGTGCCATTCGGTCTTTTCGACCTTCTGGCCGCTCTGCTTGTCGGTCCACTGTTCGCTGGTCGCCAGGCTCAGGTTGGTCACGGCGTTACCGTTAGGCAAGTAGCGAACTTCGGGATCCTGGCCGCAAGTGCCGACCAATATGACTTTGTTAACCCCACGGGCCATAACGTTCTCCTAGGCTTCGCACGCTTCCGGCGCTGGATTGACCAGCTGTTCAAGAGACGCACGATCCAATAGTTTTGTATCCAGTTTGATATAGACGGCTGCCTCTTCGGCAACCACCACGGCATCCGTCACGCCTGTTACGGACATCAATCGTTCTGCCAGGCCTGCATCACGCTGTGCCTGTGGCGACAACGGCAGACGTAGGCTGGTCACGTAAGGCGGTTCACGCATGGTCATTGCAAAAGCCAGCCAGATGGCGGCCATGGCTGCTCCACCGAGGAACACCACATCGAGCCCGCCATGCTGGAACAACCAGCCGCCCAGTATCCCACCTGCCGCCGAACCAAGGAACTGGCTCGTGGAATAAACACCCATTGCGGTGCCTTTTCCGCCAGCCGGTGAAACCTTGCTGATCAATGACGGCAGCGAAGCTTCCAACAGATTGAACGCTGTGAAGAATACCACTGTCCCGATGACCAGTGCCCGCAACGTGTTACCGAATGCCCAGAAGAATAGCTCAGCGAGCATCAATACGAGCACCGCGCCGAGCAGCACGCGCTTCATCTGACGTTTCTTTTCCCCGTAAATGATGAAGGGGATCATGGCGAAGAACGAGATAAGCAGCGCCGTGAGGTAGACCCACCAGTGCTCTTCCTTGGGCAGCCCGGCTTTCTCGACCAGCGCCAGCGGCAATGCTACGAAGCTCGACATCAGCATTGCGTGCAACACGAAGATACCTAAATCCAGGCGCAGCAGATCCGGATGACGCAAGGTGGTGCCCAGCGCCTGCTTTGCCACGCCTGACTCGCGATGCAGCAGGTGACCGTTGGCTTTGGGTACGACAAACGCGACGATCAGAATCCCCAGCAGTGCCATACCGCCGGTTGCCAGAAACAGCCCGGACAGGCCGAACGAGCCGGTGATCAACGGACCGACCACCATCGCCACGGCGAAGGACAGGCCAATGGTCATGCCGATCATGGCCATGGCTTTGGTACGGTGCTGTTCGCGCGTCAGGTCGGAGAGCAGCGCCATGACAGCGGCGGAAATCGCCCCGGCACCCTGCAGGATCCGACCGGCGATAATGCCCCAGATCGAATCGGCATTCGCCGCAACCAGGCTGCCAATGGCGAAGACGACAAGACCCAGATAAATGACCGGCCGCCGGCCGATGCGATCAGAGATGACGCCAAACGGAATCTGCAAAACAGCCTGAGTCAGCCCGTACGCGCCGATGGCGAGGCCGATCAGTGCCGGGCTGGCACCCGCCAGATCCATGCCGTAAGTGGCCAGGACCGGCAGGACCATGAACATACCGAGCATGCGAAACGCGAAAACCAGCGCAAGACCACCTGCGGCACGCGTCTCACCACTGCTCATTCGTTCGCTATGGGGATCGTGCATGGAAAAACCTCGTGTGAACCGGCGGCGATTCTACCAGTCCCATCGATTGACGGGGTATATCGCGACGCTTTGACGCGTATAGATGACAGAGTCTTCATCTAGAACAGCGACGCGGAACGGATAGTGTGTATCCATCCAGTGTTTGGCCGTATACTCCCACGTTTTCGACGCCCGCCGTGCGAGGCCATTTTGGACAAGATCCTGATTCGTGGGGCCCGAACCCACAACCTGAAAAACATCGACCTGACCCTGCCACGCGACAAACTGATCGTCATCACCGGGTTGTCCGGCTCTGGCAAATCATCGCTGGCCTTCGACACGCTCTATGCCGAAGGGCAGCGGCGCTATGTCGAGTCGCTTTCAGCCTACGCCCGGCAGTTCCTCTCGATGATGGAAAAGCCGGACGTCGATACCATCGAAGGTCTGTCGCCGGCGATCTCCATCGAGCAGAAGTCGACTTCCCATAACCCACGCTCGACCGTGGGCACCATCACCGAGATTTACGACTACCTGCGCCTGTTGTACGCGCGGGTCGGCCAGCCACGTTGCCCGGATCACGACACGCCGCTCGAAGCACAGACCGTCAGCCAGATGGTCGATCTGGTTCTGGCTCAGCCTGAGGGCAGCAGACTGATGCTGCTGGCGCCGGTGATCCGCGAGCGCAAGGGTGAGCACCTTTCGGTATTTGAAGAACTGCGTGCGCAGGGCTTCGTTCGGGCCAGGATCAACGGCAAGCTGTACGAGCTCGACGAGCTGCCCAAGCTGGACAAGCTGGACAAGCAGAAGAAGCATTCCATCGATGTGGTCGTGGACCGTTTCAAAGTGCGTGCGGATCTTCAGCAGCGTCTGGCCGAGTCGTTCGAGACTGCGCTCAAGCTGGCCGACGGCATCGCACTGGTCGCGCCGATGGACGATGAGGCTGGCGAAGAAACCATTTTCTCCGCGCGCTTCGCCTGCCCGATCTGCGGCCATGCGATCAGCGAACTCGAACCCAAGCTGTTTTCCTTTAACAACCCGGCCGGAGCCTGCCCGACCTGCGACGGCTTGGGCGTCAAACAGTTTTTCGACATCAAGCGTCTCGTCAATGCGGAGCTGACGCTGGCCGAAGGCGCGATTCGTGGTTGGGACAGACGCAACGTGTACTACTTCCAGATGCTGGGGTCGCTGGCCAAGCATTACGGCTTCAGTCTGGAAGTGCCGTTCAAGGAACTGCCTGCCGAGCAGCAGAAGATTCTGCTCAACGGCAGCGGCACCCAGAAGGTCGACTTCCGCTATCTGAACGACCGCGGCGACATCGTCAAACGAGCGCATGCTTTCGAAGGTATCGTGCCCAATCTTGAGCGTCGCTACCGGGAAACCGAGTCGGCGACGGTACGCGAAGAACTGGCCAAATTCCTCGGCACCCAGCCCTGCCCCGATTGCCGTGGCACCCGTTTGCGTCGCGAGTCGCGGCACGTGTGGGTCGGCGAGAAAACCTTGCCTGCGGTCACCAGCCTGCCGATCGGTGATGCCACTGACTATTTCGGCGACTTAAAGCTCACCGGACGTCGCGGCGAGATCGCCGACAAGATTCTCAAGGAGATTCGCGAGCGCCTGCAGTTTCTGGTTAACGTCGGCCTGGATTACCTGACGCTGGACCGCAGCGCGGATACGTTGTCGGGCGGTGAAGCGCAACGGATCCGGCTCGCCAGTCAGATCGGCGCCGGTCTGGTGGGCGTGATGTACATCCTCGATGAGCCCTCCATCGGCCTTCACCAGCGCGACAACGATCGCTTGCTCGGCACCCTCAAGCATCTGCGGGATATCGGCAACACCGTGATCGTCGTCGAGCACGACGAAGATGCGATCCGCCTCGCGGACTACGTGGTGGACATTGGCCCGGGTGCCGGCGTCCATGGCGGTCACATCGTCGCCGAAGGCACGCCGGACGAAGTCATGTCGCATCCCGATTCGCTGACGGGCAAATACCTGTCCGGCCGAGTGAAGATCGAAGTGCCGGCCAAGCGCACGCCGCGCAACAAGAAGCTGTCGCTGACGCTGAAAGGCGCACGTGGCAACAACCTGCGCGATGTGAACCTGGAAATCCCGATCGGCTTGCTGACCTGCGTGACAGGCGTATCGGGTTCCGGCAAGTCAACCCTGATCAACAACACGCTGTTTCCACTCAGCGCCACCGCGCTCAATGGCGCGACCACGCTTGAGGCTGCCACCCATGACAGCATCAAGGGCCTGGAGCATCTGGACAAGGTCGTGGACATCGACCAGAGCCCTATCGGTCGTACGCCGCGCTCCAACCCGGCGACCTACACCGGCCTGTTCACACCGATCCGCGAACTGTTTGCGGGCGTTCCGGAGTCCCGGTCACGCGGCTATGGCCCGGGTCGCTTCTCGTTCAACGTGAAGGGCGGCCGATGCGAAGCCTGCCAGGGTGACGGGCTGATCAAGGTCGAGATGCACTTCCTTCCGGATATCTACGTCCCTTGTGACGTCTGCAAGAGCAAGCGCTATAACCGCGAGACGCTGGAGATCAAATACAAAGGCAAAACCATCCACGAAACGCTGGAGATGACCATCGAGGAGGCTCGTGAGTTCTTCGACGCGGTGCCTGCGCTGGCGCGCAAGCTTCAGACGCTCATGGATGTCGGGCTTTCATACATCAAACTGGGGCAGTCGGCGACGACCTTGTCAGGCGGCGAGGCGCAGCGGGTCAAGTTGTCCCGCGAGCTTTCCAAGCGTGACACAGGCAAGACGCTGTACATCCTCGATGAACCCACCACCGGCCTGCACTTTGCCGATATCAAGCAACTGCTTGATGTACTGCATCGCTTACGGGATCACGGCAACACCGTGGTTGTGATCGAGCACAACCTGGACGTCATCAAGACCGCGGACTGGCTGGTAGACCTCGGCCCGGAAGGCGGTTCAAGGGGTGGACAAATCATCGCGACCGGCACCCCCGAGCAGGTTGCGGAGATGAAGCAGTCCTACACCGGGCACTACCTCAAACCGCTGCTGCTCAGAGACAAAGCCTGACCGGTAAAGCAGGAACGTCCGGCCAACAAAAAGCCCCCGTCACGCAAGTGCGGGGGCTTTTTTGTTTGTGCCTGAAACCTGATCAGTATTGCGACTGCAGGTAATTCTGTAGCCCGATCGATTTGATCAGACCCAACTGCTGCTCCAGCCAGTAGGTGTGATCTTCCTCGGTATCAGCCAGCTGAATACGCAGGATGTCGCGGCTGATGTAGTCCTTGTGAAGCTCACACAGTTCGATGCCCTTGCACAGCGCAGCGCGTACCTTGTATTCCAGGCGCAAATCGCTGGCCAGCATTTCAGGAACGGTGGTGCCGATGTCCAGATCGTCCGGGCGCATGCGCGGCGTTCCTTCGAGCATCAGTATCCGTCGCATCAGCGCGTCTGCGTGCTGCGCCTCTTCTTCCATCTCGTGGTTGATACGCTCGTACAGCTTGGCGAAACCCCAGTCCTCGTACATACGGGAATGGATGAAGTACTGGTCACGCGCGGCCAGTTCGCCAGTGAGCAATGTGTTCAGATAATCAATTACGTCTGGATGGCCTTGCATCGCACCAGATCTCCCTGCTGAAAGGCGATAGTTTGAACCAAGCGCCTCATCTGGTCACCCGGAAAAACGCAATAAACAGACAAAGTGACGCGATTTCCCGCCATCCAGATGCGAAAAACCGCCCTAATGAGGGCGGTTCTGTTTCTCACTTAGACTCAGCCCAGGCTGACGCCCAAAGCCCTGGCAACCCCTTCTCCATAAGCCGGATCGGCCTTGTAGAAATACTGCAGCTGACGCTGAACCACATCGTTCGATACACCCGCCATCGCGCCGGCGATATTGCTGATGAGCAGCGCCTTCTGGTCAGCGTTCATCAGATTGAACAGCTTGCCCGCCTGGCTGTAGTAATCGGTGTCTACACGATGATCATGACGTCCGGCATCGCCACTCAATGCCAAAGCAGGCTCGGCATAACGTGCATCCTGCTTGGGCGCGTCAGCGTAGCTGTTCGGCTCGTAGTTAGGTGCCGCGCCACCGTTACTGCCAAACGCCATCGAGCCGTCTCGCTGGTAGCTGAATACCGGGTTCTTCGGCGAGTTGATCGGCAGTTGCTGGTGGTTGGTACCTACGCGGTAGCGATGCGCGTCGGCATAGGCAAACACACGGCCTTGCAGCATACGGTCAGGCGACAGACCAACACCTGGGACCATGTTGCTCGGCCCGAATGCTGCCTGCTCTACCTCGGCGAAGTAGTTGAGCGGATTGCGGTTGAGTTCAAGTTCGCCGACTTCAATCAGCGGGAATTCTTTTTGCGACCAGGTCTTGGTCACATCGAACGGATTTTCGTGATGATTGTTGGCTTGCTCTTCAGTCATCAACTGGATGCAGACCTGCCATTTCGGGAAGTCACCGCGTTCAATGGCGTTGAACAGGTCACGCTGCGCGTAATCAGGGTCGGTCCCGGCGATACGAGCTGCGTCAGCAGGCGCCAGATTCTTGATCCCCTGCTTGGTCTTGTAGTGCCATTTGACCCAGTGACGCTGGCCAGTGGCGCTGATGAGGCTGTAGGTGTGGCTACCGAAACCGTGCATGTGGCGGTAGCCGTCCGGGATACCACGATCCGAGAACAGGATGGTGACCTGGTGCAGGGCTTCAGGCGAATGCGACCAGAAGTCCCACATCATCTGCGCGCTCTTCAGATTGCTCTGTGGCAGACGCTTCTGTGTGTGAATGAAATCCGGAAATTTCAGCGGGTCACGGATGAAGAACACCGGAGTGTTGTTGCCAACTATGTCCCAGTTGCCTTCCTCGGTGTAGAACTTGACTGCGAAGCCGCGAGGGTCACGCTCTGTGTCAGCCGAACCACGCTCGCCGCCTACGGTAGAGAAGCGCAGGAAAATCGGAGTCTGCTTGCCGACCGTATCAAACAGCTTGGCGCTGGTGTAGCGGCTGATATCACGGGTAACGGTGAAAGTGCCATGAGCACCCGACCCTTTCGCATGCACGCGGCGCTCCGGAATGTTTTCACGATTGAAATGTGCAAGCTTCTCAATCAGATGGAAATCATCCAGCAGCAACGGACCCCGAGGCCCAGCCGAACGGGAATTCTGGTTGTCCGCGACTGGCGCACCACTGGCAGTCGTAAGTGTCTTGTTCTGGCTCATGCAATATCTTCCTCAGGCTGTGCTGCCGGCTATCGGCTTGAGTGAGAGTATTGTCCAGAACTATTACAGCCTTCAAATTCATTAAGTTTTTTTAAGCTATAGATTTTTACAATTCAAGAAAACAAAAAACCGGGCGCTAGGCCCGGTTTCTTGTACAACTGATGTCTTACTCAGCAGCTTCTACAGAGCCACCGACAGGACGATCAACCAACTCGACGTACGCCATAGGCGCGTTGTCGCCAGCGCGGAAGCCGCACTTCAGGATACGCAGGTAGCCGCCCTGACGGGTTGCATAGCGCTTGCCCAGATCGTTGAACAGCTTACCAACGGCTTCTTTCGAACGAGTACGGTCGAAAGCCAGACGGCGGTTAGCTACGCTGTCTTCCTTGGCCAGGGTGATCAGCGGCTCGGCAACGCGGCGCAGTTCCTTGGCTTTTGGCAGAGTAGTCTTGATCAGCTCGTGCTCGAACAGCGACACCGCCATGTTCTGAAACATGGCCTTGCGGTGCGAGCTGGTACGGCTCAGGTGACGTCCACTTTTACGATGACGCATGGTTCATTCCTTACCAAACTGACGTTCGGTGATTACGACGATCAGGCCGTAGCCTTGTCGTCCTTCTTAAGACTTGCCGGCGGCCAGTTGTCGAGGCGCATGCCGAGGGACAGACCACGGGAGGCCAGAACATCTTTGATCTCAGTCAAAGACTTCTTCCCAAGGTTCGGAGTTTTCAACAGCTCTACTTCGGTGCGCTGAATCAGGTCGCCGATGTAGTAGATGTTCTCCGCCTTAAGGCAGTTAGCCGAACGTACAGTCAGTTCCAAATCGTCAACCGGACGGAGCAGGATCGGATCGATCTCGTCTTCCTGTTCGATTACCACTGGTTCGCTGTCACCTTTGAGGTCGACGAACGCAGCCAACTGCTGTTGCAGAATGGTTGCAGCGCGGCGGATTGCCTCTTCAGGATCCAGAGTACCGTTGGTTTCCAGATCAATAACCAGCTTGTCCAGGTTAGTACGCTGTTCGACACGGGCGTTTTCCACCACGTACGCGATACGGCGAACCGGGCTGAACGAAGAGTCGAGCTGCAAGCGACCAATGCTGCGGCTTTCGTCTTCATCGCTTTGACGCGAGTCTGCCGGCTCATAACCACGACCACGAGCTACGGTGAGCTTCATGTTCAGGACGCCGTTAGACGCCAGGTTAGCGATTACGTGATCGGGATTAACGATCTCGACATCATGATCCAGCTGAATATCGGCAGCGGTAACCACCCCCGAACCCTTCTTCGACAAGGTCAGCGTAACTTCGTCTCGACCGTGCAGCTTGATAGCCAGACCTTTAAGGTTCAACAGGATTTCGATGACATCTTCCTGTACACCTTCGATGGCGCTGTACTCGTGGAGTACACCGTCAATCTCGGCCTCGACTACTGCACAGCCGGGCATGGAGGACAACAGAATGCGGCGAAGCGCGTTGCCCAGGGTATGGCCAAAACCGCGCTCGAGAGGCTCGAGCGTGATTTTGGCGCGGGTTGGACTGACAACCTGCACATCAATGTGGCGGGGTGTCAGGAACTCATTTACCGAAATCTGCATGGATGCACCTATTTTCTAGCCCTTACTTGGAGTAGAGCTCGACAATCAGGCTTTCGTTGATGTCGGCGGACAGATCACTGCGAGCTGGAACGTTCTTGAAAACGCCCGATTTCTTCTCAGTGTCTACTTCTACCCATTCTACGCGGCCACGTTGGGCACACAGATCGAGAGCCTGGACAATACGCAGTTGGTTCTTGGCCTTCTCGCGGATAGCGACGACGTCACCAGCACGAACCTGGTACGAAGGAACGTTAACGGTTTTGCCGTTGACGCTGACCGACTTGTGCGAAACCAGTTGACGGGATTCGGCACGAGTCGAGCCGAAGCCCATACGATATACAACGTTGTCCAGACGGCATTCGAGCAGCTGCAGCAGGTTCTCACCTGTTGCGCCTTTCTTGCCGGCGGCTTCTTTGTAGTAGCCGCTGAACTGACGCTCGAGAACGCCGTAGATACGACGGACTTTTTGCTTTTCACGCAGCTGAGTACCGTAATCGGACTGGCGACCGCGGCGCTGGCCGTGGATGCCTGGAGCTGCTTCGATGTTGCACTTGGATTCGATAGCGCGAACGCCGCTCTTCAAAAAGAGATCGGTGCCTTCACGACGAGCAAGTTTGCATTTTGGACCAATGTAACGAGCCATTTCTTACAGTCTCCTGGATTACACGCGGCGCTTCTTCGGCGGACGGCACCCGTTGTGCGGGATTGGCGTCACGTCGGTGATGCTGGCGATCTTATAGCCACAGCCGTTCAATGCACGGACAGCGGATTCGCGACCTGGGCCTGGACCCTTGACGTTGACGTCGAGGTTCTTCAGACCGTACTCCAGCGCAGCTTGACCAGCACGCTCAGCAGCTACTTGAGCAGCGAACGGGGTGGACTTGCGGGAACCACGGAAACCCGAACCGCCGGAGGTAGCCCAGGAAAGAGCGTTACCCTGACGATCGGTAATGGTGACGATTGTGTTGTTAAAAGACGCGTGGATGTGGGCGATGCCATCAACCACTGTCTTTTTAACTTTTTTACGAGGACGAGCAGCAGGTTTTGCCATGACTAAATTCCTGTCGTTGCGCTGGTGCGATTACTTGCGGATCGGCTTACGCGGACCTTTGCGAGTACGCGCGTTGGTCTTGGTACGCTGACCGCGCACTGGCAGACCACGACGATGACGCAGACCGCGATAGCAGCCCAGGTCCATCAAGCGCTTGATTTTCATGTTGATTTCGCGACGCAGGTCACCTTCAGTGGTGAACTTCGCCACTTCGCCACGCAGCTGTTCAATCTGCTCGTCGCTCAGATCTTTGATCTTCACCGCCGGATTAACACCGGTGGTAGCACAAATTTTCTGTGCAGTGGTGCGACCAACACCATAGATGTAGGTCAGCGAGATAACAGTATGCTTGTTATCTGGAATGTTAACGCCTGCAATACGGGCCATTCAGTGGGACTCCAATTGACAGCTACCTACGCCCCGGAAGCCAAGAAATAGGGCGCGAGATAATATCGCTGTAGTAACAAATAATCAACCCAGCAGCGCACTAGCTGCTGGGCTTAAGCACAAATCACAATCAGCCTTGGCGCTGCTTATGACGTGGTTCCGCGCTGCAAATTACTCGAACCACACCTTCGCGGCGAATAATCTTGCAGTTACGGCACAGCTTTTTCACCGATGCACGAACTTTCATCACCAACTCCTAGAACCTTATGGGTGCTTCAGCGCAGCATACCGCCGCTGCCGCCGTAGCCCTTCAGGTTGGCTTTCTTCATCAGGGATTCGTACTGGTGCGAAACGAGGTGAGATTGCACTTGAGACATAAAGTCCATCACAACCACGACCACGATCAGCAACGAGGTCCCGCCAAGGTAGAACGGTACGTTTGCTGCAACCACCAGAAACTGGGGAAGCAGACACACGGCCGTCATATAAAGAGCACCGAACATGGTCAAGCGGGTCAGAACGCCATCAATGTAGCGCGCAGACTGCTCGCCTGGACGAATACCCGGAATAAAGGCACCGGACTTCTTCAGGTTTTCCGCTACGTCTTTCGGATTGAACATCAACGCCGTATAGAAGAAGCAGAAGAAAATAATCCCTGCACTAAACAGCAGAATATTCAACGGCTGACCAGGAGCGATCGACTGCGAGATATCCTGCAGCCAGCCCATACCTTCAGACTGACCGAACCAGGAACCCAACGAAGCCGGGAACAGCAGGATGCTGCTCGCAAAAATGGCCGGAATCACACCAGCCATGTTTACTTTCAACGGCAGGTGGCTGGTCTGCGCAGCGAAGACCTTGCGGCCTTGCTGACGCTTGGCGTAGTGAACAGCAATACGACGCTGACCACGCTCAATGAACACCACGAAACCGATAATCGCTACTGCCAGCAAACCGATGGCGACCAAAGCGAAAATATTGATATCACCCTGACGCGCAGACTCGAAAGACTGCCCGATCGCTCTCGGAAGACCGGCGACGATACCCGAAAAGATCAACATCGAGATACCGTTGCCAACACCGCGCTCCGTGATCTGCTCCCCGAGCCACATCATGAACATCGCACCAGCCACGAAGGTGGTGACAGCCACAAAGTGGAAACCGAGGTCGCCAGAGAAAGCAACGCCCTGACCGGCCAAGCCAACGGACATGCCTATCGCTTGAACCAGAGCCAGGACGACGGTGCCATAGCGGGTGTACTGGCTGATCTTACGACGACCAGCCTCACCTTCCTTCTTCAACTGCTCCAGCTGAGGGCTGACGGCGGTCATCAATTGCATGATGATCGATGCCGAAATATACGGCATGATCCCCAGTGCAAAGATGCTCATCCGCTCCAGTGCGCCACCGGAAAACATGTTGAACAAGCTAAGAATGGTCCCCTCATTCTGTCGAAACAGTTCCGCCAGACGGTCGGGGTTGATACCCGGAACTGGGATATGCGCACCTATCCGATAGACGATAATCGCCAGGAATAGAAAACGCAGTCGAGCCCAGAGCTCGGACAACCCGCCTTTGCTGAGCGCTGAGAGAGCACCTTGCTTAGCCATTTATTCCTCGAACTTGCCGCCAGCTGCTTCGATAGCCGCACGCGCACCTTTGGTGGCGGCGATACCCTTGATGGTGACAGCGCGAGTAACTTCGCCCGACAGCATGATTTTCACACGCTGTACGTTCTGGTTAATCACGTTGGCATCTTTCAGGGACTGCACAGTTACGATGTCGCCTTCCACTTTAGCCAGCTCGGACAGACGCACTTCTGCGCGGTCCATGGCTTTCAGGGAAACGAAACCGAATTTTGGCAGACGACGATGCAGCGGCTGTTGGCCGCCTTCAAAGCCCGGAGCAATGGTGCCACCGGAGCGGGAAGTCTGACCTTTGTGACCACGGCCACCAGTCTTACCCAAACCGCTACCGATACCACGGCCCGGACGATGCTTTTCGCGACGGGAACCCGGCGCTGGACTCAGATCATTGAGTTTCATCGATTAACCCTCGACTCGCAGCATGTAGTAAGCCTTGTTGATCATCCCGCGATTTTCGGGAGTATCCAGGACTTCTACAGTGTGACCGATGCGACGCAGACCCAGACCCTTAACGCACAGTTTGTGGTTAGGGATGCGGCCGGTCATGCTTTTGATCAGCGTTACTTTAACGGTAGCCATGATCAGATGATCTCCTCAACACGCTTGCCACGCTTGGCAGCAATGGACTCAGGAGACTGCATGCCCTTCAGACCCTTGAAAGTGGCGTGAACCACGTTTACAGGGTTAGTCGAGCCGTAGCACTTGGCCAGCACGTTCTGAACACCAGCAACTTCCAGCACTGCGCGCATAGCGCCGCCAGCGATGATACCGGTACCTTCAGAAGCAGGCTGCATGTACACCTTCGAAGCGCCATGGGCGGACTTCATTGCGTACTGCAGAGTGGTGCCGTTCAGATCAACCTGGATCATGTTGCGGCGAGCAGCTTCCATAGCTTTCTGGATTGCAGCAGGCACTTCACGTGACTTGCCACGGCCGAAGCCAACGCGCCCTTTACCATCACCAACCACGGTCAACGCGGTGAAAGTGAAGATACGGCCGCCTTTTACGGTTTTGGCCACGCGGTTAACTTGAACCAGCTTCTCGATGTAGCCTTCGTCGCGTTTTTGGTCGTTATTTGCCATAACTTAGAACTCCAGCCCGCCTTCACGAGCAGCATCAGCCAGCGCTTTGACACGGCCGTGGTACTTGAAGCCAGAACGGTCGAAAGCCACTTGCGATACGCCCGCGGCTTTTGCGCGCTCGGCGACCAGCTTGCCAACCTTAGTGGCCGCGTCGATGTTGCCAGTGGCACCATCACGCAGTTCTTTGTCCAAAGTCGAGGCGCTTGCCAGGACTTTGCTGCCGTCGGCCGAAATGACCTGGGCATAAATGTGCTGCGAAGAGCGGTGCACGCAGAGACGAACGACTTCGAGTTCGTGCATCTTCAGGCGTGCTTTGCGAGCGCGACGCAGTCGGGTAACTTTTTTGACGGTCATTTGCTATGCCCTACTTCTTCTTGGCTTCTTTACGGCGGACGACTTCGTCCGCGTAACGCACACCTTTGCCTTTGTACGGCTCAGGACGGCGGAAGTCGCGGATCTCAGCGGCCACTTGACCAACCAACTGCTTATCGATACCACGGATCAAGATATCGGTCTGGCTGGGGGTCTCAGCGGTGATGCCATTCGGCAATTCGTAATCCACCGGGTGCGAGAAGCCAAGTGCCAGGTTCAGGACCGAGCCTTTTGCTTGCGCCTTGTAACCAACACCGACCAGCTGGAGCTTGCGCTCGAAGCCTTGGCTTACGCCCTGGACCATGTTGTTAACCAGTGCACGAGTTGTGCCTGCCATTGCGCGGGTTTGTTGATCGCCATTGCGAGCAGCGAAACGCAGCTCACCAGCTTCTTCAACAATCTCAACAGACGAATGGATGTTCAGTTCCAGAGTGCCCTTGGCACCCTTCACCGAAAGCTGCTGGCCGACGAGTTTGACTTCGACGCCGGATGGCAACTTAACGGGGTTCTTAGCTACGCGTGACATGCTTATCCCCCCTTAGAACACAGTGCAAAGCACTTCGCCGCCGACACCGGCAGCGCGCGCAGCACGATCCGTCATCACACCTTTGTTGGTGGAGACGATAGACACACCAAGACCGCCACGTACTTTTGGCAGATCGTCGGAGGACTTGTACTGGCGCAGGCCTGGACGGCTGACGCGCTTAACCTCTTCGATGACCGGACGGCCTTCGAAGTACTTAAGCTCGATGGACAGCGACGGTTTGGTTTCGCTGCTGATCTGATAACCCGCAATGTAACCCTCGTCCTTCAGGACTTTGGCTACAGCAACCTTCAACGTGGAAGATGGCATGCTTACGACGGGCTTTTCAGCCATCTGGGCATTACGGATACGAGTTAGCATGTCCGCTAACGGGTCCTGCATACTCATGGGCTAGACGCTCCTAAAACAAAATAATTAGCCTTACGGCTACAGCTTGTCGCCGAGATTTTCCGGGCAAGTGAAAACACGGGCTCAGGCGAGCCGGCAATTCTAGACCTACCCCAGAAATGAATCAAGCCCCAAAAGGGGCTTGATTCAAACTCGGGCTCAACTCCGACCCATCTCCAAGGAGACCGACCGGGTTGAGACGAGATGTGCGCTTACCAGCTGGCCTTGACCAGACCTGGCACGTCACCACGCATTGCAGCAGCACGCAGCATGTTACGGCCCAGGCCGAACTTGCGGTATACGCCGTGCGGACGACCAGTCAAGCGGCAACGGTTACGCATGCGCGAAGCGCTTGCGTCACGTGGTTGCTTCTGCAGAGCTACGGTAGCTTCCCAACGAGCTTCTGGACTTGCGTTCAGATCAACGATGGTTGCTTTCAGCTCGGCACGCTTCTTGGCGTACTTGGCAACGGTGAGCTGACGCTTCAGCTCACGGTTTTTCATGCTCTTCTTGGCCATTTTCCTACTCCAATCAGTTGCGGAACGGGAATTTGAAAGCACGCAGCAGAGCGCGGCCTTCTTCATCGTTCTTGGCAGTGGTGGTCAGGGTGATGTCCAGACCGCGGAGAGCATCGATCTTGTCGTAGTCGATTTCCGGGAAGATGATCTGCTCTTTAACACCCATGCTGTAATTACCACGACCATCGAAGGACTTGGCATTCAGGCCGCGGAAGTCGCGAACCCGAGGCAGGGAGATCGACAGCAGACGATCTAGGAATTCGTACATACGGTCACGGCGCAGAGTAACCTTGACGCCGATCGGCCAGCCTTCGCGGACTTTGAAGCCAGCGATGGATTTCCGAGCGTAAGTCACGACGACTTTTTGACCGGTGATCTTTTCCAGGTCAGCAACAGCGTGCTCGATGACTTTCTTGTCACCGATCGCTTCGCCCAAACCCATGTTCAGGGTGATTTTGGTAACGCGCGGAACTTCCATCACGTTCGCCAGCTTAAGTTCTTCCTTAAGCTTCGGAGCGATTTCCTTCCGGTAAATCTCTTTCAGTCGTGCCATGGTCTTCTACCTAGCAGTGTTCAAGCATCAACCGCTTTTTGGGTCGACTTGAAGACACGAATTTTCTTGCCGTCTTCAACTTTGAAACCAACGCGGTCAGCCTTGTTGGTTGCGCCGTTGAAAATGGCGACGTTGGAAGCGTGCAGTGGCGCTTCTTTCTCGACGATACCGCCCTGTACGCCCGACATCGGGTTAGGCTTGGTATGACGCTTCACCAGGTTGATCCCACCAACGACCAGACGGTCGTCAGCGAGAACCTTGAGCACCTTACCGCGCTTACCTTTGTCTTTGCCGGCGATCACGATGATCTCGTCGTCACGACGAATCTTTTGCATGTCGGATCTCCTTACAGCACTTCTGGGGCGAGCGAGACAATCTTCATGAACTTCTCAGTACGAAGTTCACGGGTCACTGGCCCAAAGATACGGGTACCGATCGGCTCTTGCTTGTTGTTCAACAGAACAGCAGCGTTGCCATCGAAGCGGATGATGGAGCCGTCTGCACGACGAACGCCGTGGCGGGTGCGGACTACAACAGCAGTCATCACCTGGCCTTTCTTCACCTTGCCGCGAGGAATTGCTTCCTTGACGGTTACTTTGATGATGTCACCGATACCAGCGTAACGACGATGGGAGCCACCAAGCACCTTGATGCACATAACGCGGCGTGCGCCGCTGTTATCGGCCACATCGAGCATGGATTGAGTCTGAATCATATAATTTCTCCGACCCCTAGCCCTTAGACTTCCACAGCGCGTTCGAGGATATCAACCAACGCCCAAGACTTGGTCTTGGCTACCGGACGAGTTTCACGAATCGTGACCTTGTCGCCGATATGGCACTGGTTGGTTTCGTCGTGCGCGTGCAGCTTAGTCGAACGCTTAACGTATTTACCGTAGATTGGGTGCTTGACGCGACGCTCAATCAGAACGGTGATGGTCTTGTCCATCTTGTCGCTGACAACACGGCCAGTCAGCGTACGGACGGTTTTTTCGGCTTCAGCCATGATTACTTACCTGCCTGCTGGTTGAGCACAGTCTTCACGCGAGCAATGTCACGCTTAACTTGCGAGAGCAGGTGAGACTGCCCCAACTGGCCAGTTGCTTTCTGCATACGCAGATTGAACTGGTCGCGCAGCAGGCCGAGCAGTTGCTCGTTCAGCTGCTGTGCTGATTTTTCACGAAGTTCATTCGCTTTCATCACATCACCGTCCGCTTAACAAAGGAGGTGGCGAGCGGCAGCTTTGCAGCAGCCAGGGCGAAAGCCTCACGCGCCAGCTCTTCAGAAACACCCTCGATTTCATACAGGACTTTGCCTGGCTGAATCTGGGCAACCCAGTACTCCACGTTACCCTTACCTTTACCCATACGAACTTCGAGGGGCTTTTTGGTTACAGGCTTGTCCGGGAACACACGGATCCAGATCTTGCCGCCACGTTTTACGTGACGGGTCAGTGCACGACGCGCTGACTCGATCTGACGAGCGGTGAGACGACCACGAGCAACAGACTTCAGCGCGAACTCGCCGAAGCTGACTTTGCTACCGCGCAGTGCCAGACCACGGTTGTGGCCGGTCATCTGCTTGCGGAACTTCGTACGCTTTGGTTGCAACATTTGGCGTACCCCTTACTTAGCAGCTTTTTTACGAGGCGCTGGTGCTTGTGGTTTCAGTTCTTCTTGGCGACCACCAATTACTTCGCCTTTGAAGATCCAAACCTTTACACCGATCACACCGTAAGTGGTGTGAGCTTCGTAGTTGGCATAGTCGATGTCGGCACGCAGGGTGTGCAGTGGCACACGACCTTCGCGATACCATTCAGTACGTGCGATTTCAGCACCGCCGAGACGACCGCTCACTTGGATTTTGATGCCTTTGGCACCAATGCGCATGGCGTTCTGTACAGCGCGCTTCATGGCGCGACGGAACATTACACGACGCTCCAGCTGCTGAGCTACGCTCTGCGCAACCAGCATACCGTCGAGCTCCGGCTTGCGGATCTCTTCGATATTGATGTGCACAGGCACACCCATTTGCTTGGTCAGGTCCTGACGCAGTTTCTCAACATCTTCACCTTTCTTGCCGATCACGATGCCGGGACGAGCGGTGTGGATGGTGATACGTGCTGTCTGAGCCGGACGATGGATATCGATACGGCTTACGGACGCGCTTTTTAGTTTGTCTTGGAGATACTCACGCACCTTCAGATCAGCGAACAAGTAGTCCGCATAAGTCCGACCGTCTGCGTACCAGACGGAGGTGTGCTCCTTGACGATTCCCAGGCGAATGCCAATGGGATGTACTTTCTGACCCATCTCTTCGACTCCGTTACTTGTCAGCAACCTTGACAGTGATATGGCAAGACCGCTTGACGATGCGATCAGCACGGCCTTTAGCACGTGGCATGATGCGCTTCAGCGAACGCCCTTCGTTGACGAAAACGGTGGAGACCTTCAGGTCATCAACGTCTGCGCCTTCGTTATGCTCGGCGTTGGCTACAGCCGACTCCAGCACTTTCTTCAGGATCTCGGCGGCTTTCTTACTGCTGAAAGCCAACAGGTTGAGCGCTTCGCCCACCTTCTTCCCGCGGATCTGGTCGGCGACCAAGCGGGCTTTCTGGGCGGAGATTCGAGCGCCCGACAACTTAGCGGCTACTTCCATCGTTCCTTACCCCTTAACGCTTGGCTTTCTTGTCTGCCACGTGCCCACGATAAGTGCGGGTACCGGCAAACTCGCCCAGTTTATGGCCGACCATGTCTTCGCTCACGAGAACGGGAACATGTTGACGACCGTTATGCACAGCAATGGTCAGACCGACCATTTGTGGCAGGATCATCGAACGACGCGACCAGGTTTTAACTGGTTTGCGATCGTTCTTTTCCGCCGCCACTTCGATCTTCTTCAGTAGGTGAAGATCGATAAAAGGACCTTTTTTCAGAGAACGTGGCACTGTCGTATCCCTCTATTTACTTGCGACGACGGACGATCATTTTGTCGGTACGCTTATTACCACGAGTCTTCGCGCCCTTAGTCGGGAAGCCCCACGGCGATACCGGATGACGACCACCAGAGGTACGACCTTCACCACCACCATGTGGGTGGTCAACCGGGTTCATGGCAACACCACGAACGGTTGGGCGAACGCCACGCCAGCGTTTGGCACCGGCTTTACCCAGGGAACGCAGGCTGTGCTCGGAGTTCGAGACTTCACCCAGCGTTGCACGGCATTCAGCCAGAACTTTACGCATTTCACCGGAACGCAGACGCAGGGTAACGTACACGCCTTCACGAGCGATCAGCTGTGCCGAAGCACCAGCGGAACGAGCGATCTGTGCGCCTTTACCTGGCTTCAGTTCGATGCCGTGTACGGTGCTACCAACTGGAATGTTGCGCAGCTGCAGAGCGTTGCCCGGCTTGATCGGTGCCAGAGCACCTGCGATCAGCTGGTCGCCAGCACTCACGCCTTTAGGGGCGATGATGTAGCGACGCTCGCCATCTGCGTACAGCAGCAGAGCGATGTGAGCAGTACGGTTTGGATCGTATTCGATACGCTCGACGGTGGCAGCGATGCCATCCTTGTCGTTGCGACGGAAGTCGACCAGACGATAATGCTGCTTATGACCACCACCCACGTGACGTGTAGTGATACGGCCATTGTTGTTACGACCACCAGACTTCGATTTTTTCTCGAGCAGCGGTGCGTGAGGAGCGCCTTTATGCAGCTCCTGGTTGACCACCTTGACCACAAAACGGCGGCCAGGGGAAGTCGGTTTGCATTTAACGATTGCCATGATGCACCCCTTCCTTACTCAGCACTGCTGCTGAAATCGAGATCTTGGCCTGGCTGAAGGGAGATAACTGCCTTCTTCCAGTCATTACGCTTGCCCAGACCGCGAGCAGTGCGCTTGCTCTTACCCAGAACATTCAGGGTAGTAACACGCTCTACTTTCACGCTGAACAGGCTTTCGACGGCCTTCTTGATTTCCAGCTTGGTTGCGTCAGTAGCAACCTTGAAAACGAACTGGCCTTTCTTGTCAGCCAGAACTGTGGCCTTCTCGGAAACGTGCGGGCCAAGTAGAACTTTAAATACGCGTTCCTGGTTCATCCCAGCAGCTCCTCGAATTTCTTCACGGCCGACACAGTGATCAACACTTTGTCGTATGCGATCAGACTAACTGGATCGGAACCCTGCACGTCACGAACATCAACGTGTGGCAGGTTACGAGCAGCCAGGTACAGATTCTGGTCAACAGCATCAGACACGATCAGGACGTCAGTCAGGCCCATGCCATTCAGCTTATTCAGCAAATCTTTGGTTTTCGGTGCTTCAACAGCGAAGTCCTGAACCACGACCAGACGTTCGGTACGAACCAGTTCAGCAAGGATGGAGCGCAGAGCTGCGCGATACATCTTCTTGTTGAGCTTCTGGGTGTGATCCTGTGGACGTGCTGCGAAAGTAGTACCACCGCCGCGCCAGATCGGGCTACGGATAGTACCGGCACGAGCGCGGCCAGTACCCTTTTGACGCCATGGGCGCTTACCGCCACCGGATACGTCAGAACGGGTCTTCTGCTGCTTGCTACCCTGACGACCGCCAGCCATGTAGGCCACGACTGCCTGGTGAACCAGCGTCTCGTTGAATTCGCCGCCAAAAGTCAGTTCGGAAACTTCGATTGCCTGAGCGTCATTTACATTTAATTGCATGTCAGCTTCCCCTTAACCGCGAGCCTTGGCTGCCGGACGTACAACCAGGTTGCCGCCAGTAGCGCCAGGAACAGCACCCTTGACCAACAACAGATTGCGTTCAGCGTCCACGCGCACTACTTCCAGGGACTGCACGGTCACGCGCTCAGCGCCCATATGACCGGACATTTTTTTGCCCTTGAATACACGACCAGGAGTCTGGCACTGGCCGATAGAGCCTGGGACGCGGTGGGAGACGGAGTTACCGTGGGTGTTATCCTGACCACGGAAATTCCAGCGCTTGATCGTACCCTGGAAGCCTTTACCTTTGGACTGACCGGTTACATCAACCAGTTGACCAGCAGCGAAGATTTCAGCGTTGATCTGGTCGCCGGCCTGGTAGTCGCCTTCTTCAAGACGGAATTCCATTACGGTACGACCGGCAGCTACGTTCGCCTTGGCGAAGTGGCCAGCCTGAGCGGCTGTAACACGCGAAGCGCGACGCTCGCCTACAGTGACTTGCACTGCACGATAGCCATCGGTTTCTTCGGTTTTGAACTGAGTGACGCGATTCGGTTCGATCTCAATGACCGTGACCGGAATGGAGACACCTTCTTCGGTGAAAATACGGGTCATACCGCATTTACGACCGACTACACCAATAGTCATGTTGTAAACCTCATGAGTGTACGGGGCTTTCACCCGCTATGGCCGCCCATTTCAGAGCGTTACACGACTAAGACCCAAGTCTTAGCCGAGGCTGATCTGTACTTCCACACCGGCCGCAAGATCGAGCTTCATAAGAGCGTCAACGGTTTTATCCGTTGGCTGGACGATGTCCAGAACGCGCTTGTGAGTACGGATCTCATACTGGTCGCGCGCGTCTTTGTTGACGTGCGGAGAAACCAGAACGGTGAACCGCTCTTTACGGGTCGGCAGTGGAATCGGACCACGCACCTGTGCCCCAGTACGCTTCGCGGTTTCCACGATTTCCTGGGTTGATTGGTCGATCAGGCGATGGTCAAAAGCCTTCAACCTGATACGGATTTGCTGATTTTGCATTGGATTTCAGACTCCAGATTGCTGTTCCCACCGAGCGCAATACGCCCGTTAAAAGGAGGCGCAATTCTATAGACGACCTAACAGAGTGTCAACCCAATAAAAAAGCCCCCGCAAGCGGGGGCTTTTTCTTGAATCAACGCTTAAGCGATGATTTTGGCTACGACGCCGGCGCCGACGGTACGACCGCCTTCACGGATAGCGAAACGCAGACCGTCTTCCATTGCGATTGGCTTGATCAGGGTAACGGCAACTTTGACGTTATCACCTGGCATTACCATCTCAACGCCTTCCGGCAGTTCGCAGCTACCAGTTACGTCAGTAGTACGGAAGTAGAACTGTGGACGGTAGCCTTTGAAGAATGGAGTGTGACGACCACCTTCTTCTTTGCTCAGAACGTAGATTTCAGCTTCGAACTGAGTGTGCGGCTTGACGGTACCTGGCTTGACCAGAACCTGACCACGCTCAACGTCGTCACGCTTGGTGCCACGCAGCAGAACGCCGCAGTTCTCACCAGCACGACCTTCGTCCAGCAGCTTGCGGAACATCTCAACGCCAGTGCAAGTAGTCTTGGTAGTGTCACGCAGACCTACGATTTCTACTTCTTCCTGGATCTTGATGATGCCGCGCTCAACACGACCAGTTACAACAGTACCGCGACCGGAGATCGAGAATACGTCTTCGATTGGCATCAGGAACGGCTTGTCGATAGCACGGACTGGCTCTGGGATGTAGCTGTCCAGAGTCTCAACCAGCTTCTTGACAGCAGAGGTGCCCATCTCGTTGTCGTCTTGGCCGTTCAGAGCCATCAGAGCCGAACCGATGATGATCGGAGTGTCGTCGCCTGGGAAGTCGTAGGTGCTCAGCAGATCGCGAACTTCCATTTCGACCAGTTCCAGCAGCTCAGCGTCGTCAACCATGTCAGCCTTGTTCAGGAAGACAACGATGTACGGAACGCCAACCTGGCGGGACAGCAGGATGTGCTCGCGAGTCTGTGGCATCGGACCATCAGCAGCCGAGCAAACCAGGATCGCGCCGTCCATCTGGGCAGCACCGGTGATCATGTTTTTTACGTAGTCGGCGTGACCTGGGCAGTCAACGTGCGCGTAGTGACGCACGGCCGAATCGTATTCAACGTGAGCGGTGTTGATGGTGATACCACGAGCTTTCTCTTCCGGGGCGCTGTCGATCTTGTCGAAGTCAACCTTTGCGGAACCGAAAACTTCGGAGCAAACGCGAGTCAGTGCTGCGGTCAGAGTGGTTTTACCGTGGTCAACGTGACCGATGGTGCCAACGTTGACGTGCGGTTTGTTACGTTCAAATTTTTCTTTAGCCACGACAGTGAACTCCTAGCCTAAAGGGGCTGAATCAGCCTTGTTTTTTAACGATAGCTTCGACGACATTCGACGGAGCTTCGGAGTATTTGGAGAATTCCATAGAGTAGCTCGCGCGACCCTGGGACATGGAGCGAACGTCGGTTGCGTAACCGAACATCTCACCCAACGGAACCTCGGCGCGGATTACCTTGCCGGAAACCGTGTCTTCCATACCCTGGATCAGACCACGACGACGGTTCAGGTCACCCATCACGTCACCCATGTAGTCCTCAGGTGTAACAACTTCAACCTTCATGATCGGCTCAAGAACAACACCGCCGCCTTTGGAAGCGAGTTGCTTGGTCGCCATGGAGGCTGCCACCTTGAACGCCATCTCGTTGGAGTCGACGTCGTGGTAAGAACCATCGAAAACGGTCGCCTTCAGGCCGATCAGCGGATAGCCGGCAACAACACCGTTCTTCATCTGCTCTTCGATACCCTTCTGGATAGCAGGGATGTATTCCTTAGGAACCACACCACCTACCACTTCGTTCACGAATTGCAGACCTTCCTGACCTTCGTCAGCAGGTGCAAAGCGGATCCAGCAGTGGCCGAACTGACCACGACCGCCGGACTGGCGAACGAACTTGCCTTCGATCTCACAAGCCTTCGTGATCTTCTCACGATAGGAAACCTGTGGTTTGCCGATGTTGGCTTCGACGTTGAACTCACGGCGCATCCGGTCAACCAGGATGTCCAGGTGCAGCTCGCCCATGCCAGAGATGATCGTTTGACCAGTCTCTTCATCAGTCTTGACGCGGAAAGAAGGGTCTTCCTGAGCAAGCTTGCCCAGAGCGATACCCATTTTTTCCTGGTCATCCTTGGTTTTTGGCTCAACGGCTACCGAAATTACCGGCTCCGGGAAGTCCATACGAACCAGGATGATTGGCTTTTCAGCGGAGCAGAGGGTATCACCAGTGGTGACGTCCTTCATGCCGATCAGGGCCGCGATGTCGCCAGCGCGTACTTCCTTGATCTCTTCGCGGGTGTTTGCGTGCATTTGCACCATACGACCCACGCGCTCTTTCTTGCCTTTAACGGAGTTGATCACGCCGTCGCCGGAGCTCAGAACACCCGAGTAAACACGAGCGAACGTCAGCGTACCAACGAACGGGTCGGTAGCGATCTTGAACGCCAGAGCCGAGAACGGCTCGCTGTCGTCTGCGTGACGCTCCATTTCAACAGTCTCGTCATCCGGGTCGGAACCCTTGATGGCAGGAATGTCAACAGGGGCCGGCAGGTAGTCGATAACAGCATCAAGAACCAGAGGAACACCCTTGTTCTTGAACGACGAACCGCAAACAGCAAGGACGATTTCGCCAGCGATAGTGCGCTGACGCAGAGCGGCCTTGATTTCCTCGATGGAAAGCTCTTCGCCTTCGAGGTACTTGTTCATCAGCTCTTCGTTGGCTTCGGCCGCAGCCTCAACCATGTTGCTACGCCATTCGTCAGCCAGGTCCTGCAGCTCAGCAGGAATCGGCTCGCGACGAGCAGCCATACCTTTGTCAGCGTCGTCCCAGTAAACCGCTTCCATGGTCATCAGATCGATCTGACCCTGGAAGTTGTCTTCTGCGCCGATAGCCAGCTGGATAGGCACCGGAGTGTGACCCAGACGCTGCTTGATCTGACCGATCACGCGCAGGAAGTTCGCACCGGCACGGTCCATCTTGTTTACGTAAACAAGACGTGGAACGCCGTATTTGTTGGCCTGACGCCATACGGTTTCCGACTGCGGCTCAACACCCGAGGTACCGCAGAACACAACGACCGCGCCGTCGAGTACGCGCAGGGAGCGCTCTACTTCGATGGTGAAGTCAACGTGACCGGGGGTATCGATGATGTTGAAGCGATGCTTTTCGAACTGCTTGTTCGAGCCGGCCCAGAACGCGGTGGTGGCAGCGGAAGTAATGGTAATACCACGCTCCTGCTCCTGCACCATCCAGTCCATGGTCGCAGCGCCGTCATGCACTTCGCCCATCTTGTGATTTACGCCAGTGTAAAAAAGGACGCGCTCGGTGGTGGTGGTTTTACCAGCATCCACGTGAGCAACGATACCAATGTTACGGTAGCGGTTAATCGGTGTAGTACGAGCCATAAAGCCCTCGCAAAATTAGTGACGCTGAATTTAGAAGCGGTAGTGCGAGAAAGCCTTGTTGGCCTCGGCCATACGGTGCACGTCTTCACGCTTCTTGACTGCAGCACCTTTACCTTCAGCGGCGTCCAGCAGTTCGCCAGCCAAACGCAGAGCCATGGACTTCTCACCGCGCTTGCGCGCGAAGTCTACCAGCCAACGCATTGCCAGAGCATTACGACGGGACGGACGAACTTCGACAGGAACCTGGTAAGTAGCACCGCCTACACGGCGCGACTTTACTTCGACCAGCGGAGCGATGGCGTCGAGAGCTTTCTCGAAGATTTCCAGGGGGTCGCTGTTCTTACGTTCCTTCACCTTCTCCAGCGCGCCATAAACGATACGCTCGGCAACGGCTTTCTTGCCGCTTTCCATCACGTGGTTCATGAACTTCGCCAGAATCTGGCTTCCGTATTTTGGATCGTCAAGCACTTCGCGCTTGGCTGCTACGCGTCTTCTTGGCATGGATAAGCCCTCAAACGGTCTTCAGGTTAGCTCGGGACCACCATCCTATGAAGGATGAGCCCGACCTTACTCTTATCGACTCAGAAAAATAGAAATCTGCAATTTTAATCAGAAACCAAATACTACTTAGGCTTCTTGGTACCGTATTTCGAGCGACCCTGGTTACGGCCTTTAACGCCGGATGTATCCAGAGAACCACGAACGGTGTGGTAACGAACACCTGGCAAGTCTTTTACACGGCCGCCGCGGATCAGTACCACGCTGTGCTCTTGCAGGTTGTGACCTTCACCACCGATGTACGAGGAAACCTCGAAACCGTTGGTCAGGCGCACACGGCATACTTTACGCAGTGCCGAGTTAGGTTTTTTCGGCGTGGTGGTATACACACGAGTGCACACACCGCGACGCTGCGGGCAGTTCTGCAGCGCAGGTACGTCGGATTTCTCGACGATACGCTTACGCGGCTGACGTACCAGCTGGTTGATAGTTGCCATCTACTAGCTCCACTGTTGTCTTGCGACGCTATTGTCTTACAAGAAAAGCAAATGACAGGGCGCGAGCCCCGCCAAATTTAGGGGTACAAGAGTCTAAAGAGGATCCTGCCCCCAGTCAAGACAAAGCCCCGACGTCCCCGTGCCTGGACCGACGAGAATTTCTGTCAATCCAGGCAAGAAAAAGTCGGGGCTCAGCCTCAATTACCGCTTGAGTTCAACGCTTCGGTCAGAGCGGCTTCAACTTCGCTCGCGCTTACGCGCAGAGGTTTGTCGATTTCACGGCGACGCTTGCGCTCGCTGTGGTACGCCAGACCGGTACCGGCCGGGATCAGACGACCCACAACCACGTTTTCTTTCAAGCCGCGCAGGTAATCACGCTTGCCGGTTACCGCCGCTTCGGTCAGTACGCGGGTTGTCTCCTGGAAGGAGGCCGCGGAGATGAACGACTCGGTCGACAACGATGCTTTGGTGATACCCAGCAGTACACGCGTGAACTTGGAAACGAACTTGTCTTCCGCGCTCAGGCGCTCGTTCTCTACCAGTACGTGAGTCAGTTCCATCTGGTCGCCCTTGATGAAACTCGAATCGCCGGACTCGGAGATCTCAACTTTACGCAACATCTGACGCAGGATGGTCTCGATGTGCTTGTCGTTGATCTTCACGCCTTGCAGACGATAAACGTCCTGAATCTCGTTGACGATGTACTTGGCCAGCGCACTCACACCCAGCAGACGCAGGATGTCGTGTGGATCGCTAGGACCGTCGGAGATGACTTCACCGCGGTTCACTTGTTCGCCTTCGAAGACGTTCAGGTGACGCCACTTTGGAATCAGCTCTTCGTACGGATCGCTACCGTCGTTCGGGGTGATGACCAGACGGCGCTTGCCCTTGGTCTCTTTACCGAACGCGATGGTGCCGCTGACTTCTGCCAGAATCGACGCCTCTTTCGGACGACGAGCTTCGAACAGGTCGGCAACACGCGGCAGACCACCGGTGATGTCACGAGTCTTCGAAGTTTCCTGCGGAATACGAGCGATAACATCACCGATCGCGATCTGCGCACCGTCCGCAACACCTACCAGGGCGTTAGCCGGCAGGAAGTATTGCGCAGGTACGTCGGTACCTGGCAGCAGCAGATCCTTGCCATCCAGACCAACCATCTTCACGGCTGGACGGATGTCCTTGCCTGCAGCTGGACGATCCTTAACATCGAGCACTTCAATGTTGGTCATACCCGTCAATTCGTCAGTTTGACGCTTGATGGTGATGCCTTCTTCCATGCCGACGTAGGTAACAGTACCTTTCATCTCGGTGACGATTGGGTGAGTGTGCGGATCCCACTTGGCTACGATAGAGCCAGCGTCGACCTTGTCGCCTTCCTTCACCGAAATCACTGCACCGTAAGGCAGTTTGTAACGCTCACGCTCACGACCGAAGTCATCTGCGATCGCCAGTTCACCCGAGCGGGAAACCGCAACCAGATGGCCGTCGACACGCTCAACGTGCTTCAGGTTATGCAGGCGGACAGTACCACCGTTCTTGACCTGAACGCTGTCGGCAGCGGAAGTACGGCTTGCCGCACCACCGATGTGGAACGTACGCATCGTCAGCTGGGTACCCGGCTCACCGATGGACTGAGCAGCGATAACGCCGACTGCTTCACCGATATTCACCTGGTGACCACGAGCCAGATCGCGACCGTAGCACTTGGCGCAGATGCCGTAACGGGTTTCACAGCTGATTGGCGAGCGCACGATGACTTCGTCGATGCTGTTCAGCTCGATGAATTCAACCCACTTCTCGTCGACCAGCGTGCCAGCAGGCACAACCACGTCTTCGGTACCCGGCTTGAATACGTCACGGGCGATCACTCGACCCAGAACGCGCTCACCCAGAGGCTCTACAACATCACCGCCTTCAATGTGCGGAGTCATCAGCAGGCCGTGTTCGGTACCGCAGTCCACTTCGGTAACTACCAGATCCTGCGCGACGTCTACGAGACGACGAGTCAGATAACCCGAGTTAGCGGTCTTCAAAGCGGTATCCGCCAGACCCTTACGAGCACCGTGAGTCGAGATGAAGTACTGGAGTACGCTCAGACCTTCACGGAAGTTCGCGGTGATCGGCGTCTCGATGATCGAACCGTCCGGCTTGGCCATCAGACCACGCATACCGGCCAGCTGACGAATCTGGGCAGCGGAACCACGAGCACCGGAGTCAGCCATCATGTACATCGAGTTGAACGATTCCTGATCGACTTCCACGCCGTGACGGTCGATGACCTTCTCTTTCGAGAGGTTCGACATCATTGCCTTGGAAACTTCGTCGTTCGCCTTGGACCAGAGGTCGATCACCTTGTTGTACTTCTCGCCCTGGGTAACCAGGCCGGAGGCGTACTGACTTTCGATCTCTTTAACTTCTTCTGTCGCGGCATCGATGATGCGAGCTTTTTCGTCCGGGATAACGAAGTCGTTAACGCCGATCGAAACACCCGAAATCGTCGAGTAGGCAAAACCGGTGTACATCAACTGGTCGGCGAAGATAACGGTCTCTTTCAGACCAACCACGCGGTAGCACTGGTTGATCAGCTTGGAGATTGCTTTCTTCTTCATCGGCTGGTTGACGACGTCGTAGGACAGGCCGGCCGGAACCACCTGGAACAACAGCGCACGGCCGACAGTAGTGTCGACGATACGAGTGTTCTTGACGCTGCCACCATCACGATCGTTGACCGTTTCGTTGATGCGAACCTTGACCTTGGCGTGCAGCGCTGCTTCGCCGGCGCGGAATACGCGATCGACTTCCTGCAGGTCAGCAAACACACGACCTTCGCCTTTGGCGTTGATCGCTTCGCGAGTCATGTAGTACAGACCCAATACAACGTCCTGCGAAGGAACGATGATTGGCTCACCGTTCGCTGGCGACAGGATGTTGTTGGTCGACATCATCAGTGCGCGCGCTTCGAGCTGTGCTTCCAGGGTCAGAGGCACGTGAACGGCCATCTGGTCACCGTCGAAGTCGGCGTTGTACGCAGCACAGACCAGAGGGTGCAGCTGGATAGCCTTACCTTCGATCAGAACCGGCTCGAATGCCTGGATACCCAGACGGTGAAGCGTCGGTGCACGGTTGAGCAGTACCGGGTGTTCGCGAATCACTTCAGCGAGAACGTCCCAGACTTCCGGCAGCTCGCGCTCGACCATCTTCTTGGCGGCTTTGATAGTCGTGGCGAGGCCACGCATTTCAAGCTTGCCGAAGATGAACGGCTTGAACAGTTCCAGAGCCATCTTTTTCGGCAGACCGCACTGGTGCAGACGCAGGGTCGGGCCAACGGTAATTACCGAACGACCCGAGTAGTCAACACGCTTACCGAGCAAGTTCTGACGGAAACGACCCTGCTTACCCTTGATCATGTCAGCCAGGGACTTCAGAGGACGCTTGTTGGAACCGGTGATCGCACGGCCACGACGGCCGTTGTCGAGCAGCGCATCCACAGCTTCCTGCAACATACGCTTTTCGTTGCGCACGATGATGTCCGGAGCGGACAGATCAAGCAGGCGCTTCAAGCGGTTGTTACGGTTGATCACTCGACGATACAGATCGTTGAGGTCGGAAGTTGCGAAACGACCGCCGTCCAGCGGAACCAGAGGACGCAGATCTGGCGGCAGAACCGGCAGAACGGTCAGAACCATCCACTCAGGAAGGTTGCCGGAACCCTGGAAGGCTTCCATCAGCTTCAGGCGCTTGGACAGCTTCTTGATCTTGGTCTCGGAGTTGGTTTGCGGAATCTCTTCGCGCAGACGGCCGATTTCGTGCTCCAGATCGATAGCGTGCAGCAGCTCGCGGACGGCCTCGGCACCCATGCGGGCGTCGAAATCATCACCGAACTCTTCGAGTGCTTCGAAGTACTGCTCATCGTTCAGCAGCTGACCTTTTTCAAGCGTGGTCATGCCTGGATCGATAACGACGTAGCTCTCGAAGTAGAGAACGCGCTCGATATCACGCAGGGTCATGTCCATCAGCAGGCCGATACGGGACGGCAGCGATTTCAGGAACCAGATGTGGGCAACAGGCGAAGCCAGTTCGATGTGCGCCATGCGCTCACGACGAACCTTGGCCAGCGCGACTTCAACGCCGCACTTCTCGCAGATCACACCACGGTGTTTCAGGCGCTTGTACTTACCGCACAAGCACTCGTAATCCTTGACCGGGCCAAAGATCTTGGCGCAGAACAGGCCGTCACGCTCAGGTTTGAACGTACGGTAGTTGATCGTTTCCGGCTTTTTAACTTCACCGAACGACCACGAGCGGATCATCTCAGGCGACGCCAACCCGATGCGGATCGCGTCGAATTCTTCGACTTGACCCTGGTTTTTCAGCAAATTCAGTAGGTCTTTCAAGGCCTTTCCTCCTGGCGGAGCAGGGAGCAGGCAATACCGCCCTGCCCCCGATTCGCGTCACGTGTTATTCGGTTTCCAGATCGATATCGATACCGAGCGAACGGATTTCTTTGATCAACACGTTGAAGGACTCGGGCATGCCCGGTTCCATACGGTGATCGCCGTCCACGATGTTTTTGTACATCTTGGTACGACCGTTCACATCGTCCGACTTCACTGTGAGCATTTCCTGCAGAGTGTACGCAGCGCCGTATGCTTCCAGCGCCCACACTTCCATCTCCCCGAAACGCTGACCACCGAACTGCGCCTTACCACCCAGCGGCTGCTGGGTAACCAGGCTGTAAGAACCAGTGGAACGCGCGTGCATCTTGTCGTCCACCAAGTGGTTCAGCTTCAGCATGTACATGTAGCCAACAGTTACAGCGCGCTCAAATTTGTTGCCGGTACGACCATCGAACAGCTGCATCTGGCCGCTTTCCGGCATATCTGCCAGCTTGAGCATTGCCTTGATTTCGCTTTCTTTGGCACCGTCGAAAACCGGAGTTGCCATCGGTACGCCGTTGCGCAGGTTCTTCGCCAGATCCAGAACTTCCTGGTCGGAGAACTCGTCCAGGTTTTCCTGACGGCCACCGATCTCGTTGTAGATCTCGGTGAGGAACTTGCGCAGCTCGACCACTTTACGCTGCTCTTCGAGCATGCGGTTGATCTTCTCGCCCAGACCTTTGGCAGCGAGGCCCAGGTGAGTTTCGAGGATCTGACCGACGTTCATACGCGAAGGTACGCCCAGCGGGTTCAGTACGATGTCCACCGGAGTACCGTTGGCATCGTGCGGCATGTCTTCGACTGGCATGATCACGGAGACCACACCTTTGTTACCGTGACGACCTGCCATCTTGTCGCCCGGCTGGATGCGGCGACGGATTGCCAGGTAAACCTTGACGATCTTGAGAACGCCCGGTGCCAGGTCATCGCCCTGCTGCAGCTTGCGCTTCTTGTCTTCGAACTTGTCGTCCAGAAGACGGCGGCGATCAACGATGTAAGCCTGGGCCTTCTCGAGCTGCTCGTTCAGAGCATCTTCAGCCATGCGCAGTTTGAACCACTGACCATGCTCAAGACCGTCGAGAATTTCGTCGGTGATGTCCTGACCTTTCTTGAGGCCCGCGCCGCCTTCGACCTTGCGGCCGACCAATGCAGCACGCAGACGCTCGAAGGTCGCGCCTTCAACGATGCGGAACTCTTCGTTCAGATCCTTGCGGATCTCGTCCAGCTGGGACTTCTCGATCGACAGCGCACGAGCGTCACGCTCGACGCCGTCACGGGTGAAGACCTGTACGTCGATGACAGTACCCTTGGTGCCGGTCGGCACGCGCAGGGATGTGTCTTTAACGTCGCTGGCTTTCTCACCGAAAATCGCGCGAAGCAGTTTTTCTTCAGGAGTCAGCTGGGTCTCGCCTTTCGGAGTGACCTTACCTACCAGAATGTCGCCGGCGCCAACTTCGGCACCCACGTAAACGATACCGGCTTCGTCCAGCTTGTTCAGCGCAGCTTCACCCACGTTAGGGATGTCTGCGGTGATTTCCTCTGGGCCAAGCTTGGTGTCACGGGCCACACAGGTCAGTTCCTGGATGTGGATCGTGGTGAAACGATCTTCCTGAACCACGCGCTCCGACAGACAGATGGAGTCTTCGAAGTTGAAACCGTTCCAGGCCATGAACGCGATGCGCATGTTCTGACCCAGCGCCAGTTCACCCATGTCGGTGGACGGGCCGTCGGCCATGATGTCGCTGCGCTGAACGCGATCGCCCTTGCTCACCAGCGGACGCTGGTTGATGCAGGTGTTCTGGTTCGAGCGGGTGTATTTGGTCAGGTTGTAGATATCTACACCTGCTTCACCTGGCTCTACTTCGTCATCGGCAACGCGAACCACGATACGGCTTGCATCGACGGAGTCGATCACACCGCCGCGGCGAGCCACGACGCAGACGCCGGAGTCACGAGCAACGTTGCGCTCCATGCCGGTACCAACCAGCGGCTTGTCAGCGCGCAGAGTCGGTACAGCCTGACGCTGCATGTTCGAACCCATCAACGCACGGTTGGCGTCGTCGTGCTCGAGGAACGGGATCAGGGAAGCCGCGACCGATACAACCTGCTTGGGCGAAACGTCCATCAGGGTAACATCGGCAGGCGCCTTGACCGTAAATTCGTTCAAGTGACGCACAGCCACCAGTTCGTCGATCAGCTCTTGCTTCTCGTTCATCGCAGCCGAAGCCTGAGCAATGACGTGATCCGCTTCTTCGATCGCCGACAGGAAAACGATCTCGTCGCTGACCAGACCTTCCTTCACCACGCGGTACGGGCTTTCGAGGAAGCCGTACTGGTTGGTACGGGCGTAGGCTGCCAGGGAGTTGATCAGACCGATGTTCGGACCTTCCGGCGTTTCGATCGGGCACACGCGACCGTAGTGAGTCGGGTGAACGTCGCGAACCTCAAAGCCCGCGCGCTCACGAGTCAGACCACCTGGGCCGAGTGCGGAGACGCGACGCTTGTGGGTGATCTCGGACAGCGGGTTGTTCTGGTCCATGAACTGCGACAGCTGGCTGGAACCGAAGAACTCCTTGACCGCAGCAGCTACCGGCTTGGCGTTGATCAGGTCCTGAGGCATCAGGCCTTCACTTTCCGCCATCGACAGACGCTCTTTTACAGCGCGCTCGACTCGTACCAGACCGACCCGGAACTGGTTCTCGGCCATCTCGCCAACGCAACGGACGCGACGGTTACCCAAGTGGTCGATGTCGTCGACGATGCCTTTGCCGTTACGGATGTCTACCAGCGTCTTGAGGACAGCAACGATGTCTTCCTTGCACAGCACGCCCGAACCTTCGATCTCGGTGCGACCGATACGACGGTTGAACTTCATGCGACCTACAGCGGACAGGTCGTAGCGCTCCGGACTGAAGAACAGGTTGTTGAACAGCGTTTCAGCAGCATCTTTGGTCGGCGGCTCACCAGGACGCATCATCCGATAGATCTCGACCAGCGCTTCCAGTTGGTTGCTGGTGGAGTCGATCTTCAGCGTGTCGGAAATGAACGGACCGCAGTCGATGTCGTTGGTGTAAAGCGTTTCGATCCGGACAACCTGAGCCTTGGCAATCTTGGCCAGCAGCTCGGTGTTCAGTTCGGTGTTGCACTCGGCAATGATTTCGCCGGTCGCAGGGTGCACGATGACCTTGGCGGTAGTACGGCCCAGGACGTAGTCCAGAGGTACTTCCAGCTCTTTGATCCCGGCTTTTTCCAGCTGGTTGATGTGGCGGGCAGTGATACGACGGCCTTGCTCGACGATAACCTTGCCTTTGTCATCCAGGATGTCCAGAACGGCAATTTCACCACGCAGGCGCTGAGGCACCAGCTCCAGGCTCAGGCTTTCGCCGCGCACATGGAATACGTTGGTGGTGTAGAAAGCATCGAGCACTTGTTCAGTCGTGTAGCCCAGCGCACGCAGCAGTACGGAAGCAGGCAGCTTGCGACGACGGTCGATACGGACGAATACACAGTCTTTCGGATCGAATTCGAAGTCCAGCCACGAACCGCGGTATGGAATGATGCGAGCGGAGTAAAGCAGCTTGCCCGAGCTGTGCGTCTTGCCACGGTCGTGGTCGAAGAATACGCCTGGCGAACGGTGCAGCTGAGACACGATAACGCGCTCGGTACCGTTGATAACAAAGGTACCGTTCTCAGTCATCAGGGGGATTTCACCCATGTAGACTTCTTGCTCTTTGATGTCCTTGATCGCTTTGTTCGACGACTCTTTGTCGAAGATGATCAGACGAACCTTGACTCGCAGAGGTACAGCGTAAGTCACACCGCGCAGCACGCATTCTTTGACATCAAATGCCGGTTCGCCCAAGCGATAACCCACATACTCCAGCGCAGCATTGCCGGAGTAGCTGATGATCGGGAAAACGGATTTGAAGGCTGCATGCAGACCGACGTCGCGGAACTGATCTTTGGTCGCTCCCGCCTGCAGGAATTCGCGATACGAATCCAGCTGGATGGCCAAGAGATACGGCACATCCATTACGTCCGGCAACTTGCTAAAGTCCTTGCGGATACGTTTTTTCTCAGTATATGAGTAAGCCATCAGCGTTCCCCAGCTTGGTCACCTGCTTGTTTGGCTCCCTCCCGACGGAAGCAGCCAGAAAATCTTGCAAACCCCATGGTCTGCGCCACCTACGGTGGTTCTTGCACGTTACAGACGTTGACCGTGCCAATCGTCTATAACGGAAAAAGGCCGGTGGCAAAAGCCACCAGCCATCAGCCTTTCGCTCAACGCTTGGGCTGGACGCTCAAGGTCGATGCTTATTTCAGCTCGACTTTAGCGCCTGCTTCTTCCAGAGTGGCTTTGGCTTTGTCTGCTGCGTCTTTAGCAACAGATTCCAGGACCATTGCTGGAGCGCCGTCAACGACTGCCTTGGCTTCTTTCAGGCCCAGACCGGTCAGTTCACGAACTGCCTTGATGACGTTAACTTTCTTCTCGCCAGCTTCGAGCAGCATGACGTTGAATTCAGTTTGTTCTTCAACGACAGCAGCGGCAGCAGCTGGACCAGCCGAAGCAGCGGCAGCAGTAACGCCGAACTTCTCTTCGAAAGCCTTGATCAGTTCTACAACCTGCAGAACGGACATTTCGGCTACGGCGTTAAGGATATCGTCTTGAGAGATGGACATGACTCAATTTCCTGAATTGGGGGACGGCCTACGCGACCATCAAAATAAACAAAAATGCGCGAAAAGATCTGCTTCAGCCTTAGGCTGCTGCGGCTTCTTTCTGATCGCGAACAGCCGCCAGAGTACGAGCCAACTTGCTGGTAGCGCCTTGAATCACGCTCATCAGCTGGGAAATTGCTTCGTCACGGGTCGGCAGGCTTGCCAGTACGTCGATCTGATTAGCTGCGAGGAACTTGCCCTCGAACGCAGCTGCCTTGATCTCGAACTTGTCCTGACCTTTTGCGAATTCCTTGAACAGACGAGCAGCAGCGCCCGGGTGTTCGTTGGAGAATGCGATCAAGGTCGGGCCGGTGAACACGTCGTTGAGGACACTGAATTCAGTGTCAGCAACAGCGCGCTTGAGCAGGGTGTTACGTACAACGCGTACGTAAACGCCAGCTTCACGAGCCTCTTTACGGAGTCCGGTCATAGCGCCGACTGTCACACCACGGGCATCAGCCACGACAGCGGACAGACCAGCTTTGGCAGCCTCGTTGACTTCAGCGACGATGGCCTTCTTGTCTTCGAGTTTAATTGCCACGGGTTTAACTCCTGCTTGTTACCGTTTCATCTGACCGAAGCCAGATGTCGTTTTGGTGTCTGATTCGGTAAGGAACCGGGAGCACCATCTGCGTAGGCTTGTGGTTTAAGACTTGCGTCGCCTACGGTCTTGGATAGCCCCCGCCAGGCAGGGACCCCAATTTTTCGATACGGCACGGAAAACCGTGCCGGATCAGTCTTACGCGTCCAGAGAACCCTGGTCGATGACCAGGCCTGGGCCCATGGTGGTGCTCAGGGTAACGCGCTTGACGTAGATACCTTTCGAAGAAGCAGGCTTGATACGCTTGAGATCAGCGATCAGGGCTTCAACGTTTTCCTTCAGCTTGACAGCGTCGAAACCGACCTTGCCAACGGAAGTGTGGATGATGCCGTTTTTGTCGGTGCGGTAGCGAACCTGACCAGCCTTGGCGTTCTTCACGGCGTTAGCAACGTCCGGAGTAACGGTACCGACTTTCGGGTTAGGCATCAGGCCGCGAGGACCCAGAACCTGACCCAACTGACCTACAACACGCATTGCGTCCGGGGAAGCAATAACTACGTCGTAGTTCAGGTCGCCGGCTTTCATTTCGGCAGCCAGATCGTCCATGCCAACGCGGTCAGCGCCGGCAGCCAGAGCGGCTTCAGCAGCTGGACCCTGGGTGAACACTGCAACACGTACGGTCTTGCCAGTGCCGTGCGGCAGAACGGTAGCGCTACGCACAACCTGATCGGATTTACGAGGGTCAACGCCCAGGTTAACAGCAACGTCAACGGACTCGCTGAACTTGACGGTCGACAGCTCGGCCAGCAGAGCAGCTGCGTCGACAAAGTTGTACACCTTGCCAGCTTCAACCTTGCCAGCGATTGCCTTTTGACGCTTGGTCAACTTAGCCATTACACACCCTCCACGTTAAGGCCCATGCTACGAGCGGAACCGGCGATAGTGCGCACGGCCGCATCCATGTCAGCAGCAGTCAGATCCGCATTTTTTGCTTTTGCGATTTCTTCGAGCTGAACACGGGTAACGGTGCCGACTTTAACGGTGTTCGGGCGAGCCGAGCCGCTGGTCAAACCTGCAGCTTTCTTCAGCAGAACCGACGCAGGGGTACTTTTTGTTTCGAAAGTGAAGCTACGGTCGCTGTATACAGTGATGATCACTGGAGTCGGCAAGCCTGGCTCAAGACCCTGAGTACGGGCGTTGAACGCTTTGCAGAATTCCATGATGTTCACACCGTGCTGACCCAGGGCCGGACCAACGGGCGGGCTAGGGTTAGCCTGAGCGGCTTTCACTTGCAGCTTGATGTACGCGGTTATCTTCTTGGCCATGAGGCACTCCAATTACGGGTTCAAGCGCCAATAAAGGCTCCCCGGCTATTACACGTATATCCCAGTGACGAAAAAACCCCACAGCCTTAGACTGCGGGGTATGGGATTCCAGCTCAGTTATGCCTTTTCGACCTGACTGAACTCTAGTTCCACCGGAGTAGAACGACCGAAAATGAGCACCGCGACCTGAATCCGGCTCTTTTCGTAGTTAACTTCTTCGACAGTGCCGTTGAAATCTGCAAACGGACCGTCGGTTACGCGGACAACCTCACCCGGCTCAAAGAGAGTCTTCGGTTTCGGCTTGTCGCTACCATCAGCAACACGACGCAGAATGGCTTCTGCCTCTTTGTCGGTGATGGGCGCAGGCTTATCGGCAGTACCGCCGATGAAGCCCATGACACGAGGAGTGTCCTTGACCAAGTGCCAAGTACCCTCATTCATGTCCATCTGAACCAGCACATAGCCAGGGAAGAACTTGCGTTCACTTTTGCGCTTCTGGCCATTACGCATCTCCACCACTTCTTCAGTGGGGACCAGAATTTCGCCGAAGCCATCTTCCATGCCTGCGAGCTTCACACGCTCGATCAACGAGCGCATTACATGCTTCTCGTAACCCGAGTAAGCATGCACTACGTACCAACGCTTAGCCACGGGACACCCTTAGCCAACAATCAAGGAAACAAGCCAGCCGAGCAGGGAATCAAGCCCCCACAACAGCAACGCCATTACCAGCACAACTGCCACAACAATCAGAGTGGTTTGCGTGGTTTCTTGGCGAGTAGGCCAAACGACTTTACGAATCTCTGCACGAGCTTCCTTCGCCAGGACGGAGAAAGCCTTCCCCTTGCCGGTCTGAAGCGCAACGAAGGCAGCGACAGCAGCAATTGCGAGGAGAGCAAGAACACGATACAGAATCGGCTGCGCAGAGTAATACTGATTACCGACAACACCAACGACAACCAAAACGACTACAAGGAGCCACTTCAGCAAGTCAAAGCGAGAGTCTGATGCTTCAGCCTTGGGATTCATCTACGGAGATCCTGTGAAAAGAAAGCCAGATTACATCTAGGGAATCTGGCAGGTCAGGAGGGAATCGAACCCCCAACCTACGGTTTTGGAGACCGTCGCTCTGCCAATTGAGCTACTGACCTAAAACAAAATCAGGCCGACCATTATGCGGACCTGACAAGAGTTTTTCAACACCTTCTTCGGAACCGCCCAAGACAGCGCATATTCCTAAAGGGCTTCAAGCGCCGCACAAGGCAGTGCGACCGCCTAAAACAAAGGCAGATATTTTCATATCTGCCTTCGATAATGGAGCTCTTGAGCGGATTTGAACCGCTGACCTCACCCTTACCAAGGGTGTGCTCTACCAACTGAGCTACAAGAGCGAAACATCATGCATGAACTGCAAACATGGAGCGGGTAGCGGGAATCGAACCCGCATCATCAGCTTGGAAGGCTGAGGTTCTACCACTAAACTATACCCGCACGATTTGCAGCTCGCGCTAAATCTGGTGGAGGGGGAAGGATTCGAACCTTCGAAGTCGTAGACGTCAGATTTACAGTCTGATCCCTTTGGCCGCTCGGGAACCCCTCCTAAGCGAGGCAGCATTCTCAACTCATGCCGCCCTTCTGTCAACCATTTTCTCATAAAAAATATGAGGTTAGACGCGTTGACACTTACTGCCCCGTTCGTGTGATTTACACCGCACTGCGAAGCGGGCGCCATTCTATGCAAACTAATCCGGAGATGCAATGCCCTCGCAAGACATTATTTTGTTTTTAAATTGCGGAAAATCCTGGCTCAACTGAGTCAGCAGCGCATCGCTTACCAGCCGTCGGCTCGTGGGTGCGATCTGCAACCAATAACCCGGTGCGTCGCCTGGGAGCGACGCCTCAAAGCGCGATTGTATGTCCAGGCTGTTGAGCCGCTGCTCGACCGCATGAGCATCCCCTTCCCGAGTGAAGCCTCCGACGTACAAGCAGTCCGGCGACGCATCCTGATGTGCTTTGCCAGCACTGGACTCGCTCAATAACTTTATGTCCTGCCCGGAAGCGCGCTGAAGCGCCAGCGGCATGACCTCCTTCGCGCGCAACGGAGCCTCCTGCTGATGCCAGATGTAGTAGAAGACATTGAGCATCAACAACAGCAAAAAAAGCCAACGCATACAAACCTCAGCACAGCGGACAGGCGAGAGCCAGGCCAACAAAAACCAGATCGGGTACTACGCGCGCGCCCGGTAATACATCTACTACCGATCCGGCATCGCCACCCGTGATGAAAACACAGAAGTCATCCCCCCAATAATCCCGGGCAATCTGCATCTGCGTCATAGCGAAACCGCGCAGCATCAGCGCACACCCCCGTTCAACAGCTTCGGAAGTTGCTCGCCCTGGCACAAAGCTATCCAGCGCGCGCTCAGCCGCTGCATCGTCGTACCGGATACGCCGTGTATGCGTTCGCAACTGATTGCGCATAAGCGGCATTCCGGGGCAGATGAATCCCCCCAGATGCCTGCCGTCCCGCGCGACAAAATCCGAAGTCACGGCCGTTCCCAGATCAAGTACCAGGCACGCTTTCTGAGCGAGGTGATACGCCCCTACAAATGCAAGCCAGCGATCCAGCCCCAAGCGCTGGTAATCGTCGTAGCCGTTCACCACGCCTGCCAGCTCTTTAGCTGGCGTGGCGCAGGTAACAGGCACTGAAAAGCTGCGGCTCAATGCATCAATCAGGCTTTCTGTCTCTTCAGCGCTCCTGACACTGACCAACCGGCAACTGGTCATTGCCAGCTCAGGGATTTGGTCGAGGCGATCAATCAATGCGTCATCCGAAGCGACGACGCCTCCTGCGACGATAGCCACTCCTCCTACCCCGGTAACTCTCCATTTGATGAAGCTGTTGCCACAATCGAGTTCAAGAATCATCACGCAACCTCAGGCTGAGCTCGCCGCCGCTAAAGCTTCGCTCTACACCGTCTACATCTAACCGTAACGCTCCGAGCGCATCTATCCCCAGAACCTTCCCTTCCACCGCATCCACGCCCGATAGCAGGCTCACGGCCCGGCCCTGCCACAGGTGTGCGCTCTCCCAAGCGGCCTGGAAGGCTGCAAAACCCCGCTCACGATGCACTACCAGCATTTCGTCGAGCTTCTTACTGATACGAGCGGCCAGCTCATTGCGATCGACCAGCCCTCCGCGCTCCAGGCGCATAGACGTCCAGGACTGGTCGACTTCAGTGGAAGACTGCATGTTTACGTTGATACCGACACCGATGACCACATGACATACATCCGCCGGGTCGCCAATCAGCTCCAGGAGGATGCCGGCGATCTTGCGTCTGCCAACAAGCACGTCATTAGGCCACTTTAGGCCTGCCTCCGTTACACCCATGTCATGAAGCACGGTCATGACCGCCAAGCCTACGAGCAGGCTCAGTCCTTCCAACTGCCGCATGCCGCCATCAATCCGCAATGCGAGGCTGTAGTAGAGATTTTCGGCAACCGGGCTTACCCATTTCCGACCACGTCTGCCTCTACCTGCGGTCTGACGCTCAGCAAGAACCAGGGTTGGCATACTTACGCCCTGGCCGATCAGGCGAATCGCTTCTGCATTGGTGGAGTCCACTGTTTCACGGAGGCAGATCGACCACACGGAAGGACATCCATGGAGAGTGATGGCATCAGCGCTCAATAAGGAAACGGGATCTGCCAGCTTGTATCCACGACCGCGCACTTTGTGAATTTCAATGCCAAGGTCCTCTTGAAGCTGCTGAAGCTTTTTCCAGACTGCGCTTCGGCTTACACCGAGGATTTCACCCAGTATTTGCCCCGAGTGGAACTCCCCATCAGCGAGGAGCTTTAACAAAATCAGCATGTACGTATCGCCTGGCAGTGAGGCACGCATGATAGCCACGCACATCGAGACTGCATAGGCTGAAGCAAGCGGTGGCTTTTTTATGCCTGCGGGAGCGACGCCCGACGGGTCGCGGCCAGTCATTCCCAGCGGGTTTTCTGGGTTGCCGGAAAAGACAAAACCCCTGACTGCATGCGCAATCAGGGGTTTCGGAATGAATCTTGACGATGACCTACTCTCACATGGGGAAACCCCACACTACCATCGGCGATGCATCGTTTCACTGCTGAGTTCGGGATGGGATCAGGTGGTTCCAATGCTCTATGGTCGTCAAGAAATTCGGTGTGCCGGGGCGTCGTTGCCGACGTTCCAGCGAATCGGGTATGTGATGTTTGTGAGCTGCAGTTTTCGGTGTGTGTCGTCTTCACAGTCACCGCAATCTGGTCGTTTCTTTCGAAGCGTGCAGATTGCTTGGGTGTTATATGGTCAAGCCTCACGGGCAATTAGTATGGGTTAGCTCAACGCCTCACAGCGCTTACACACCCCACCTATCAACGTCGTAGTCTTCGACGGCCCTTCAGGGAACTCAAGGTTCCAGTGAGATCTCATCTTGAGGCAAGTTTCCCGCTTAGATGCTTTCAGCGGTTATCTTTTCCGAACATAGCTACCCGGCAATGCCACTGGCGTGACAACCGGAACACCAGAGGTTCGTCCACTCCGGTCCTCTCGTACTAGGAGCAGCCCCTCTCAAATCTCAAACGTCCACGGCAGATAGGGACCGAACTGTCTCACGACGTTCTAAACCCAGCTCGCGTACCACTTTAAATGGCGAACAGCCATACCCTTGGGACCGGCTTCAGCCCCAGGATGTGATGAGCCGACATCGAGGTGCCAAACACCGCCGTCGATATGAACTCTTAGGCGGTATCAGCCTGTTATCCCCGGAGTACCTTTTATCCGTTGAGCGATGGCCCTTCCATACAGAACCACCGGATCACTAAGACCTACTTTCGTACCTGCTCGACGTGTCTGTCTCGCAGTCAAGCGCGCTTTTGCCTTTATACTCTACGACCGATTTCCGACCGGTCTGAGCGCACCTTCGTACTCCTCCGTTACTCTTTAGGAGGAGACCGCCCCAGTCAAACTACCCACCATACACTGTCCTCGATCCGGATAACGGACCTGAGTTAGAACCTCAAAGTTGCCAGGGTGGTATTTCAAGGATGGCTCCACGCAGACTGGCGTCCACGCTTCACAGCCTCCCACCTATCCTACACAAGCAAATTCAAAGTCCAGTGCAAAGCTATAGTAAAGGTTCACGGGGTCTTTCCGTCTAGCCGCGGATACACTGCATCTTCACAGCGATTTCAATTTCACTGAGTCTCGGGTGGAGACAGCGCCGCCATCGTTACGCCATTCGTGCAGGTCGGAACTTACCCGACAAGGAATTTCGCTACCTTAGGACCGTTATAGTTACGGCCGCCGTTTACCGGGGCTTCGATCAAGAGCTTCGCTTGCGCTAACCCCATCAATTAACCTTCCGGCACCGGGCAGGCGTCACACCCTATACGTCCACTTTCGTGTTTGCAGAGTGCTGTGTTTTTAATAAACAGTCGCAGCGGCCTGGTATCTTCGACCGGCGAGGGCTTACGCAGTAAATGCTTCACCTTCACCGGCGCACCTTCTCCCGAAGTTACGGTGCCATTTTGCCTAGTTCCTTCACCCGAGTTCTCTCAAGCGCCTTGGTATTCTCTACCCAACCACCTGTGTCGGTTTGGGGTACGGTTCCTGGTTACCTGAAGCTTAGAAGCTTTTCTTGGAAGCATGGCATCAACCACTTCGCGTCCTAAAGGACACTCGTCATCAGCTCTCGGCCTTAAGATCCCGGATTTACCTAAGATCTCAGCCTACCACCTTAAACTTGGACAACCAACGCCAAGCTGGCCTAGCCTTCTCCGTCCCTCCATCGCAGTAACCAGAAGTACAGGAATATTAACCTGTTTGCCATCGACTACGCTTTTCAGCCTCGCCTTAGGAACCGACTAACCCTGCGTCGATTAACGTTGCGCAGGAAACCTTGGTCTTTCGGCGTGGGTGTTTTTCACACCCATTGTCGTTACTCATGTCAGCATTCGCACTTCTGATACCTCCAGCAAGCTTCTCAACTCACCTTCACAGGCTTACAGAACGCTCCTCTACCGCATCATCCTAAGATGATACCCGTAGCTTCGGTGCATGGTTTGAGCCCCGTTACATCTTCCGCGCAGGCCGACTCGACTAGTGAGCTATTACGCTTTCTTTAAAGGGTGGCTGCTTCTAAGCCAACCTCCTAGCTGTCTAAGCCTTCCCACATCGTTTCCCACTTAACCATGACTTTGGGACCTTAGCTGACGGTCTGGGTTGTTTCCCTTTTCACGACGGACGTTAGCACCCGCCGTGTGTCTCCCATGCTCGGCACTTGTAGGTATTCGGAGTTTGCATCGGTTTGGTAAGTCGGGATGACCCCCTAGCCGAAACAGTGCTCTACCCCCTACAGTGATACATGAGGCGCTACCTAAATAGCTTTCGAGGAGAACCAGCTATCTCCGAGCTTGATTAGCCTTTCACTCCGATCCACAGGTCATCCGCTAACTTTTCAACGGTAGTCGGTTCGGTCCTCCAGTCAGTGTTACCTAACCTTCAACCTGCCCATGGATAGATCGCCCGGTTTCGGGTCTATTCCCAGCGACTAGACGCCCTATTAAGACTCGCTTTCGCTACGCCTCCCCTATTCGGTTAAGCTCGCCACTGAAAATAAGTCGCTGACCCATTATACAAAAGGTACGCAGTCACCCAACAAAGTGGGCTCCCACTGCTTGTACGCATACGGTTTCAGGATCTATTTCACTCCCCTCTCCGGGGTTCTTTTCGCCTTTCCCTCACGGTACTGGTTCACTATCGGTCAGTCAGTAGTATTTAGCCTTGGAGGATGGTCCCCCCATATTCAGACAAGGTTTCTCGTGCCCCGTCCTACTCGATTTCATTGACAAGAGATTTTCGCGTACAGGGCTATCACCCACTATGGCCGCACTTTCCAGAGCGTTCCGCTAATCTCAAATCAACTTAAGGGCTGGTCCCCGTTCGCTCGCCACTACTAAGGGAATCTCGGTTGATTTCTTTTCCTCAGGGTACTTAGATGTTTCAGTTCCCCTGGTTCGCTCCATGCACCTATGTATTCAGTGCAAGGTAACCATCTTATGATGGTTGGGTTCCCCCATTCAGACATCTCCGGATCACAGTCTGTTTGCCGACTCCCCGAAGCTTTTCGCAGGCTACCACGTCTTTCATCGCCTCTGACTGCCAAGGCATCCACCGTATGCGCTTCTTCACTTGACCATATAACCCCAAGCAATCTGGTTATACTGTGAAGACGACATTCGCCGAAAACTTGCAATTACTCACAAATTTTACCTTAGCCTGATCCGTTGCCAGTGAAAGCAACGTTCAGTCTATCTTTCTATCACATACCCAAATTTTTAAAGAACGATTCTGAAAAAGATCAGAAATCAATATTCGACGCGAATATTCATTTCTAAGCTTTGACAAGTAAATATGGTGGAGCCAAGCGGGATCGAACCGCTGACCTCCTGCGTGCAAGGCAGGCGCTCTCCCAGCTGAGCTATGGCCCCAACAAGAAACTGGTGGGTCTGGGCAGATTCGAACTGCCGACCTCACCCTTATCAGGGGTGCGCTCTAACCAACTGAGCTACAGACCCAGTTAAGAGCTGTTACCGTAATCGTCTTCTTCAATGAATCAAGCAATTCGTGTGGGAGCTTATGGCGCAGCTGAGTCGTCGATTAAGGAGGTGATCCAGCCGCAGGTTCCCCTACGGCTACCTTGTTACGACTTCACCCCAGTCATGAATCACACCGTGGTAACCGTCCTCCCGAAGGTTAGACTAGCTACTTCTGGTGCAACCCACTCCCATGGTGTGACGGGCGGTGTGTACAAGGCCCGGGAACGTATTCACCGCGACATTCTGATTCGCGATTACTAGCGATTCCGACTTCACGCAGTCGAGTTGCAGACTGCGATCCGGACTACGATCGGTTTTGTGAGATTAGCTCCACCTCGCGGCTTGGCAACCCTCTGTACCGACCATTGTAGCACGTGTGTAGCCCAGGCCGTAAGGGCCATGATGACTTGACGTCATCCCCACCTTCCTCCGGTTTGTCACCGGCAGTCTCCTTAGAGTGCCCACCATAACGTGCTGGTAACTAAGGACAAGGGTTGCGCTCGTTACGGGACTTAACCCAACATCTCACGACACGAGCTGACGACAGCCATGCAGCACCTGTCTCAATGCTCCCGAAGGCACCAATCCATCTCTGGAAAGTTCATTGGATGTCAAGGCCTGGTAAGGTTCTTCGCGTTGCTTCGAATTAAACCACATGCTCCACCGCTTGTGCGGGCCCCCGTCAATTCATTTGAGTTTTAACCTTGCGGCCGTACTCCCCAGGCGGTCAACTTAATGCGTTAGCTGCGCCACTAAGAGCTCAAGGCTCCCAACGGCTAGTTGACATCGTTTACGGCGTGGACTACCAGGGTATCTAATCCTGTTTGCTCCCCACGCTTTCGCACCTCAGTGTCAGTATCAGTCCAGGTGGTCGCCTTCGCCACTGGTGTTCCTTCCTATATCTACGCATTTCACCGCTACACAGGAAATTCCACCACCCTCTACCATACTCTAGCTCGCCAGTTTTGGATGCAGTTCCCAGGTTGAGCCCGGGGATTTCACATCCAACTTAACGAACCACCTACGCGCGCTTTACGCCCAGTAATTCCGATTAACGCTTGCACCCTCTGTATTACCGCGGCTGCTGGCACAGAGTTAGCCGGTGCTTATTCTGTCGGTAACGTCAAAACAGATACGTATTAGGTAACTGCCCTTCCTCCCAACTTAAAGTGCTTTACAATCCGAAGACCTTCTTCACACACGCGGCATGGCTGGATCAGGCTTTCGCCCATTGTCCAATATTCCCCACTGCTGCCTCCCGTAGGAGTCTGGACCGTGTCTCAGTTCCAGTGTGACTGATCATCCTCTCAGACCAGTTACGGATCGTCGCCTTGGTGAGCCATTACCTCACCAACTAGCTAATCCGACCTAGGCTCATCTGATAGCGCAAGGCCCGAAGGTCCCCTGCTTTCTCCCGTAGGACGTATGCGGTATTAGCGTCCGTTTCCGAGCGTTATCCCCCACTACCAGGCAGATTCCTAGGCATTACTCACCCGTCCGCCGCTCGCCGGCATCCCGAAGGACCCGCTGCCGCTCGACTTGCATGTGTTAGGCCTGCCGCCAGCGTTCAATCTGAGCCATGATCAAACTCTTCAGTTCAAACATCTATCTGGGTTTTGAGAAAACCCTAAACTTGGCTCAGCAATCTGGTTACATCTTTGATTTCTCGCGGAGTAACTTGGGTTGCTGATAATCTGTTGACTTCAGTCTGACACCACAAGCACCCACACGAATTGCTTGATTCAGTTGTTAAAGAGCGGTGGGTTGATTCTTTCGTCTCAACCGAGGCGCGCATTCTACAGCGTCCTCTGTATCTGTCAAGCGGTTATTTTCAGAAGTTTCAAAGTTTCCTTATTCACTTCAACCACTTGCGCCTCGATCAACTCTGCGTTGCTCGTCAGCGGGAGGCGAATTCTACAGCGTTACAACCGCGTGTCAAACTCTTTTTTCTCACCGCTGTCGATCAACCTGATCGACGCCACTTCTTCGCTGACCTCACCATCAAAACCTCGCAACTCGTTGATTCGCAAGGCTTTTTCGTTTCCGTCTGCGCCGGAAGTGGGGCGAATTATAGAGAGATTAAATCAGGCGTCAACCCCTATTTTGAAATTCATTCCGGATTCAACGTTACCCGGCCAAATGCCTTCTTGCCGGCCTGGCATACGTGCGTTGCGCCCAACTTGAATACGAAGCTGCGATCAACAACCTCACCATCTATACGCACGCCGCCTGACGCCAACAGATCACGGGCAACTGCCGCGTTCTTCACCAGGCCTGCCTTATTAAGGACGGCCGAGACAGGCATATCTTCAGTGCCACTGACAGCAATCTCCGGGAGATCATCCGGAAGCTCGCCTTCTTTCATGCGGTTGCCTGCGGAACGGTGCGCCGTTGCAGCAGCCTCTTCACCGTGGAAGCGAGCGACCAGCTCTTCAGCCAACTGAATCTTGATATCCCGCGGATTAGCGCCAGCCTCGCATTCGGCCTTCAGGCTTTCGATCTCTTCCATGGACCGGAAGCTCAGCAGCTCGAAGTAGCGCCACATGAGGGAATCAGGGATCGATACCAGCTTGCTATACATAATGCCGGGCGCTTCCTGGATACCAACATAGTTACCCAGTGACTTGGACATCTTCTTCACGCCGTCCAGCCCTTCCAGCAGCGGCATGGTAAGGATGCATTGCGGCTCCTGACCATAGGCGCGCTGCAGCTCACGCCCCATCAGCAGGTTGAACTTCTGGTCGGTACCACCAAGCTCGACATCCGCCTTCAAGGCGACCGAGTCATAGCCCTGCACCAGCGGATACAGGAATTCGTGGATCGCGATCGACTGGTTGCTCTTGTAACGCTTGTCGAAGTCATCCCGCTCAAGCATGCGCGCGACGGTGTATTGCGAAGACAGGCGAATGAAATCTGCCGGGCTGAGCTTGTCCATCCAGGTCGAGTTGAACGCTACCTCGGTTTTCTCGGGATCGAGAATCTTGAACACCTGCGACTTGTAGGTCTCGGCGTAGTCGAGCACCTGCTCGCGTGTCAGCGGCGGACGGGTCGCACTCTTGCCGCTCGGATCACCGATCATCCCGGTAAAGTCACCGATCAGGAAGATGATGTGGTGCCCCAGGTCCTGGAACTGACGAAGCTTATTAATAAGAACGGTATGACCCAAATGCAGGTCCGGCGCCGTAGGGTCGAACCCTGCCTTGATACGCAGCGGCTCGCCACGCTCCAGTTTCGCGACCAGTTCGGCCTCGACCAGCAGTTCATCCGCGCCGCGCTTGATCAGCGCCAGCTGCTCTTCAACCGACTTCATACAAGCCCCCATTTCAAAGGGAACCAACCATACAAGATCAGCACCCAATTACAAGTTTTTGCCCGGCGCCCGGCCGCGAATCAGATACTGACTCCCTGGAGGGTTGCTTCGAGCAGGTTTTGGTTATATTTTATACAGTTATTTCATCTTCATCATGTCATTCATCTTTTCCATTTCACCTTTTTCAAAGTCAAATTACCTATGATAGACACACCGCCTAAAGCGCCTCCGCTTTATCCGAAGAGCCACCTGCTAGCTGCCAGCGGCATCGCCGCCCTGCTGAGCCTGGCTCTCCTGGTCTTCCCATCCAGCGAAGTTGAAGCAAAACGAACGAACCTCCCGCTCGATCTGGAAATGCCTGCAGACCAGAACGCACCGGAACAAGACGCTTCCCAGGCGGATCAAGCCACACTGGAACCTGCCCAATCGCCGTTCGCGCAAATCGAAGAAGCTCAGGATCAGCCTCAAACAGCTGAGGTCACGCCCGCTCCTGTAGCCGCCAAGGACCCCAATCACCGGGAAATCGTAGTCGCTAAAGGCGATACGCTCTCCACTTTGTTCGAGAAAGTTGGTTTGCCCGCCGCGGCCGTGCATGAAGTCATGGCCAGCGACAAGCAGGCTCGCCAGTTCAGCAGGCTGCAGAACGGCCAGACGCTTCAGTTCGAGCTGGCTCCGGATGGTCAGCTCAAGCAGATCCACAGCAAGCTCAGCGACCTTGAAACCATCAGCCTTTCCCGCACGCCCACCGGATTTGCATTCAGCCGTGAAGTCAGCAAGCCCAACGTACGTAATGCCTACGCACACGGGGTGATCAACAGTTCATTGTCGTCCTCCGCCCAGCGCGCGGGGCTGTCCCACAGCATGACGATGGATATGGCCAACATTTTTGGATACGACGTCGACTTCGCCCAGGACATCCGCAAGGGCGACGAATTCGATGTGGTGTATGAACAGAAGGTCGTCAATGGCAAGCCCGTCGGCACTGGCAACATCCTCTCGGCGCGCTTTACCAACCGGGGCAAAACCTACACTGCAGTCCGTTACACCAACAAGCAGGGCAACACCAACTACTACACGGCTGAAGGCAACAGCATGCGTAAAGCCTTCATCCGCACCCCGGTAGACTTCGCGCGCATCAGCTCGATGTTTTCCATGGGCCGCAAGCATCCTATCCTGAACAAGATCCGCGCCCACAAAGGCGTTGACTACGCCGCACCACGCGGCACTCCGATCAAGGCGACCGGTGATGGCAAAGTCCTGCTTGCCGGCCGTCGCGGTGGGTATGGCAACACGGTCATCATCCAGCACGGTGATACTTACCGCACGCTCTACGGTCACATGCAAGGCTTCGCCAAAGGTGTAAAAACCGGTGGAACCGTCAAGCAAGGCCAAGTGATCGGCTATATTGGAACGACCGGCCTGTCGACTGGCCCGCACCTGCATTATGAATTCCAGGTCAATGGTGTCCATGTCGACCCTCTGGGCCAGAAGCTTCCGATGGCGGATCCTATCGCCAAATCCGAAAAACAGCGGTTCATGCAGCAGAGCCAGCCGTTGATGGCTCGCATGGATCAGGAAAAAGCCACCACGCTGGCCTCAAATAAAAGGTAATCCATGGCCTTCTTCTATATAGGTGTGATGTCCGGCAGTAGCCTCGATGGGATCGATATCGCCCTATTGGAGCAGGATGACCGTCCGCGGCTTTTGGCGACCCACTACATTCCGATGCCCGAGGACCTGCATGCCGAGCTGCTGGGCCTCTGCTCCGCGGGCAGCGATGAGCTCACGCGAGCTGCGATTGCCGAGCAGCAGTGGGTGCGACTGGTCGCCCAGGGTGTCCTGACGCTGCTGAAGGAACAGAACATGGTCGCCGGCCAGATTCGTGCGATCGGCAGCCACGGCCAGACCATTCGCCACGAGCCAGCTCGCGGTTTCAGCATCCAGATCGGCAACCCCGCGTTGCTTGCGGAGCTGACTGAGATCACTGTCGTCAGCGATTTCCGCCGGCGCGACATCGCGGCCGGCGGCCAGGGCGCGCCCCTGGTGCCCGCCTTCCATGAAGCTCTGTTCGATGACAACAAGGACCACCGGGCTGTCCTCAACATTGGCGGCTTCAGCAACCTGAGCCTGATCGAGTCAGATCGGCCGGTGTCGGGGTTCGATTGCGGTCCGGGCAACGTACTGCTGGACGCCTGGATTCAGTTTCAGCGCAACCAGAGCTTTGACCGGGATGGCGCCTGGGCCGCGAGCGGTCAGGTAGACGAGGTACTCCTCAAGCGACTGCTCAGCGATCAGTTCTTCCTGACCAAGGGGCCGAAAAGCACCGGCCGCGAGGTGTTCAACCTGGGCTGGGTGCATCATCACCTGTTTCAGCTCCCCACTCTCCCGCCGGAAAACGTTCAGGCCACTTTGCTTGAACTGACGGCGCTGACCATCACCGAATCCCTGCGCTCGGCCCAGTCGAGCACCAAGGAGCTACTGGTCTGCGGCGGCGGCGCCCACAACGTTGCGCTGATGAGCCGGCTTGCCGAGCTGTTGCCTGATACGAAGGTCAACAGCACAGCGGCATTCGGCGTCGATCCGGACTGGGTCGAGGCGATGGCGTTTGCCTGGCTTGCACACTGCTGCCTTGAAGGCGTTCCAGCGAACCGGCCCACAGTCACCGGCGCCAGTGGTTTGCGCGTACTGGGTGCGATCTACCCGGCCTGATCCTGACTGCAGAATGCAAAACGCCGCGCAGATGCGCGGCGTTTTGCTGTAAGGCAGTCGATCAGATCGAGAAGGACGAGCCGCAACCGCAAGTGGTGGTCGCGTTCGGGTTCTTGATCACGAAGCGCGAGCCTTCCAGCCCTTCCTGGTAATCCACTTCCGCCCCAGCCAGATACTGAAAGCTCATCGGGTCGACCACAAGGCTGACCCCTTCGCGCTCCACGATGGTGTCGTCGTCCGCTACGTCTTCATCGAATGTGAAACCGTATTGGAAACCGGAGCAACCGCCGCCGGTCACGAAAACGCGCAGCTTCAGACGATCATTGCCTTCTTCATCGACCAGGGTTTTCACCTTGTGCGCTGCACCAGGGGTGAATTCCAGAGCCGTAGGAGTGAAGGATTCAACGCTCATGTCAGATATCTCCCGGCGTTAGCCGTCGTAATGCGTAATGGCGGGCATTATCCGCTTGTCCCAGAATTTTGGTCAACTATTTGCAGAGCAGTGGTAAATGCCCGAGCCGCAAGCGCCATACAGCTTCGCTTGCAGCCCGGCGCTCGCCTTACGGCATGATGCCCGCGTGAGACAAGCCAAGACGCTCGTCCAGACCGAACAGGATGTTCATGTTCTGCACCGCCTGGCCCGAAGCGCCTTTCACCAGATTGTCGATGACCGACAGTACCACTACCAGATCGCCACCCTGTGGGCGATGCACGGCGATCCGGCACACGTTCGCGCCACGCACGCTGCGCGTTTCCGGGTGGCTGCCCGCAGGCATCACGTCGACAAAAGGCTCATCCGCGTAACGCTTCTCGAACAACGCCTGCAAATCAATCGACTTGTCGGTGACAGTCGCATACAGAGTCGAATGAATCCCGCGGATCATTGGCGTCAGGTGCGGCACGAAGGTCAGGCCAACGTCACCGCCCGCCGCGCGACGCAGGCCTTGGGTAATTTCCGGCAAATGGCGGTGCCCTTTGACGGCATAGGCTTTGAAGCTTTCATTGGACTCGGAGTACAGCGAGCCGAGACTCAGCCCGCGACCTGCACCGCTGACGCCCGACTTGCAGTCAGCGATCAACCGGCTATTGTCCGCGATACCCGCTTCGAGCAATGGCAGGAAACCCAGTTGAGTGGCGGTCGGATAGCAACCAGGCACTGCAATCAGGCGCGCAGTCCTGATCTGCTCGCGGTTCACTTCTGGCAGACCATAGACAGCATCCTTCAGCAACTCAGGGGCGCCATGAGGCTGGCCGTACCACTTGGCCCACTCATCCGAGTCCTGCAAGCGGAAGTCGGCTGACAGATCGATGACCTTCGTGCCTGCCGCGAGCAGTTCGCCAGCCAGTGCGTGCGCAACACCATGCGGCGTGGCGAAGAACACCACATCGCAGGCGCCGAGCGTGGCGACGTCGGGAACGGTAAACGCCAGACCGTCGTAGTGGCCTCGCAGGTTCGGGTACATGTCGGCGACTGGCAGACCGGCCTCCGAGCGAGAGGTAATCACCACCACTTCAGCCTGCGGATGCTGTGCCAACAGACGCAGCAGTTCGACCCCGGTGTAACCCGTGCCGCCGACAATACCGACCTTGACCATAACCTGCCCTCAAACGAAACAACCGGAAAGCGGTCGATGATATGGGCCTATGCTCGATGCGACAACCGACAACGTGACGTATGGACGCCCAAGCCACTACTATTCCGCCACCGTGAACCTGGAAATCAAGAAAATGCTCTTTTTATGGATCAAAGCGCTGCACATCGTCTCAATGGTCTGCTGGTTCGCCGGCCTGTTCTATCTGCCGAGACTATTCGTCTACCACTCCATGAGCGAGGACACCGTCAGCCGCGAGCGTTTCAATGTCATGCAACGCAAGCTATACCGAGGAATCATGGGGCCGGCGATGATCGCAACCCTGATTTTTGGCGGCTGGCTGGTCAGCTTCAGCCCCAGCGCCTATTTCAGCCAGGGCTGGCTCCATGCGAAGTTGACCCTGGTGGTTCTGCTGATCGGCTATCACCATGTCTGCGGCGCTCAGGTCAAACGTTTCGCCCGTGGTGAGAATGGCCGTAGCCATAAGTTCTATCGCTGGTTCAACGAGGTGCCGGTGCTGATCCTGCTGGCGGTCGTCATCCTGGTCGTGGTCAAACCTTTCTGATAACTGCCGCGGGAGCTACGTGATGTTCGGACCAGGGATGCTGTCATGACCGACACACACTTCAAGATCATGTTCGAAGGACAGGTACGCGAAGGCGTTTCGCTGGAAACGGCCAAACTGAATCTCGCCGGGCTGTTCAAAAGCGAGACAGCGGCTGTCGAAAAACTGTTCAACGGCAACCCTGTGGCCTTGAAGCGTGGTGTGTCGCGCGCTGATGCCGAACGTTACCTCAAAGCGCTCAACGACATCGGGATTGAAGCGCGCATCGAGGCCGACCCGGAACTCAGTTTCAGCCTGGACGATGTCCATTCGGCTTCGCAACCTTCGCCGTACGCCTCGCCGGCTCAGTCGCCCTATGCGCCGCCGCGCGCCGACGTCACGCCGGGGCTGCCGCAATATTCGTCGCTCAAGGTCTGTAGCGTTCAGGGCAGGATCGGCCGCGTGCGCTATCTGGCGTGGACGTTGGTGATGACGGTCGTGCTGATGGTCGCGGGGTTCGCCTGCCTGCTGGTCATGAGCGTGGACCTCACCATTGGCGGGCTGATGGCGGCACTGCTGGCTGCGGCCTTCATTTGCGTGAACGTCCAGATCGGCGTGCAACGGGCACATGATGTCGGCTGGTCCGGTTGGGTTCTGCTGCTCAATCTGGTGCCATTCGTGAGCAGCATTTTCCCGATTGTGCTGGTCGCCATGCCGGGCAATGCCGGACCGAACCAGTATGGAGCGCCAGCGCCACCCAATAGCCGGGCCGTAAAGATCCTCGCATGGTTGTGGATCGCCTTGATCGCTCTGATCATCTTTGCCAGCCTGGCTGGCGGTCTGACTGCATTTCAGGAACAGGTCGAGACTTCCACCCTCGAATACGAACAGTCTTTACCGGCCGATGAAGACGACGCTGCGAGCGACACCGCTGAGCCCGGCGCCGTATATCAAAACGAGGATGAGCAGCATGAAACGTGACGCGGACAGCGAAGCGCAGGTCTTATCGCCGCACCCGCGATACGTTCAATGGAGAACCGAATGACCCGTTACGCCCTCATCACTGGAGCATCCAGCGGCATCGGCCTGGCAATGGCCGAAGCATTGGCGCGTCGAGGTCGCAACCTGATTCTGGTCGCTCGCCAGCGGGACTTGCTGGAAACCATCGCTCTGGAGCTGACCCAGCGCTTCGGTGTGGAAGTTCTGTTTCGCGCCTGCGATCTGGGTGAACCGCTGCGTCTTTCCGGCTTCCTGTTGGAGCTGGAAGACGGAGCCCATCAAATTGACCTGCTGGTCAACGCAGCGGGAATCGCTACCTGTGGTCCTTTCCTGGCCCAGGACTGGGGCGCGGAACAAGACCTGATCGACCTGAACATTCTGGCCATGACGCGCCTGTGCCACACGGTTGGCAACCTGATGGCGTTGCACGGCGGCGGGCAGATACTCAATGTCGCCTCGGTCGCGGCCTTCCAGCCCGGCCCGTGGATGAGCACTTACTACGCCAGCAAGGCCTATGTCCTGCACTTCTCCGAGGGACTTCGCGAAGAAGGCAAGAAAACCGGGGTCAAGGTTTCAGTGCTGTGTCCCGGCCCGACACGCACGGCATTTTTCCGCACGGCCCTGTTGGAAGTAAACGAAGAGCGAATGATGAGCCCCGAAGAGGTGGCTCTTCATGCCGTGCGCGCCCTGGCCAGAAACCGTGCGGTGATCATCCCCGGATGGCGCAACAAGTTATGGGCATTCGGCCCGCGAATGGTATCGCGCTGGCTGGCCAGGCAGATCAGCGGTTACGTCAACAAAGCGTGCTGCCCCCGCTAGTTACAAATGGCTGGGCACCTTGCGGTTCTGCTCAGTACACTCCGGGCTGGCTCGCAGTGATCTCACCCACCGACAAGGAGCAAAGGGTAATGGACACGTTGTTTACCAAGATCATCAACCGGGAAATCCCGGCCAGGATCATCTACGAAGATGATCAAGTCCTGGCTTTCCACGATATTTCTCCACAGGCGCCAGTGCACTTCCTGGTTATCCCGAAAAAGCCGATTGCCACCCTCAACGACCTCACCGAGGAAGACAAGGGTCTGGCCGGTCATATTCTGTTCACCGCACAGCGTCTCGCAAAAGAGCTGGGCTGCGAGGACGGGTTTCGCGTAGTCATGAACTGCAACGAGCTGGGCGGGCAGACGGTGTACCACATTCATATGCATGTGCTGGGTCAGCGCCAGATGACCTGGCCGCCGGGCTGATTGCTCCAGCGTTTCACCACCCTGCCGGGCTCGCGTACGAGGCTGGCAGGTGATTCCGCTCAAGCCTCGCTGTTCTGATTGGGGTAGACTGCCGGCTATGGATCATTCCGGAGGTGCCCATGGCTACCGAGCGTCATTACTCCCCACTCGACCGACTGCTGCTGCAAGCCGATAGCGCAATGCGCACCTTGCTGCCCTCAAGCGGTCATTCACACCGCCCTTCTCCCGCTGTCGTTCAACCCGAGCACAAGATGAACGATGTCGATACACGTCACGTCGCGGGCTTGATGCGAATCAACCATACCGGCGAAGTCTGCGCCCAGGCGCTCTACCAGGGACAGGCGCTGACAGCCAAGCTGCCCAAGGTTCGCAAGGCCATGGAACACGCGGCGGAAGAGGAAATCGATCATCTGGTCTGGTGCGAACAACGCATTCGCCAGCTTGGCAGTCACACCAGCGTGCTGAACCCTGTTTTCTACGGGCTCTCATTCGGTATCGGCGCAGCCGCAGGTTTGATCAGTGACCGAATCAGCCTGGGTTTTGTGGCAGCCACTGAAGATCAGGTGTGCAAACATCTTAACGAGCATCTGGAGCAGATTCCGGCTGAGGACGCCAAGTCCCGCGCCATTCTTGAACAGATGCTCAACGACGAGGAACACCACGCAGAATCCGCGCTGCACGCTGGTGGCTTCCGTTTTCCCGCCCCGGTGAAATTCGGCATGAGCGTGCTTGCCAAGGTCATGACCAAAAGCACCTACCGCATTTAAGGCCCACTGCGGGAGCGGTTCAGGCGGCGCTCCGCTTGTCCGCGAAGGCACCGCTCCCGCAGGCCTTTCCTCAGCCGAGCTCGACGATCTCGTAGTCGTGGGTGATCTTCACACCTGCATTACCCAGCATGATCGACGCAGAGCAATATTTTTCCGCAGACAGTTCGATGGCGCGCTTGACCTGGGCTTCCTTCAACCCTCGGCCCTTGACCACGAAGTGCAGGTGGATTTTGGTAAACACCTTGGGATCTTCATCCGCCCGTTCGGCGTCCAGGAATGCCTCGCAGCTTTCGACTGGCTGACGTGACTTCTTGAGGATGCTCACGACGTCGAAGTTGCTGCAACCACCAAGGCCGATCAGCACCATCTCCATGGGACGTACGCCCAGGTTACGACCGCCGCTCTCGGGCGGGCCGTCCATGACCACCACGTGGCCGCTCCCGGACTCACCGAGAAACATGGCTTCGCCAGCCCATTGAATGCGTGCCTTCATGGCCAGGTCTCCACTGAAAAAAGGGTCGCCAGCTTAGCACATGGGCGGTTTGCAGCCGGGGGCTCGATAAAAATCTCGCGGCGTAGAAAATATGTAGGAAATTTCGTAAATGACGTCAAACTGCCATCGAATTGCTCCCGATTATCCAGGCGCAGCCGATATCTAGAACAATGCCAGTTGGCGAAGGATCTTTTGGAATTCACGCATGGTCGCAATCACTCCACCATCAAAAATAAAGAGTCTGGACAAACTTCTCGCCCACGCCCAGCGTCGTCGTTGCGCCGCCAGAAGCGACATCATCTGCGCCGGGGATCGCTCCGAATCGCTGTTTCTGATCCTCAAGGGCTCGGTGACCATCATCATCGAGGACGATGAGGGCCGGGAAATGATCGTCGCCTATCTCAACAGCGGCGATTACTTCGGCGAGCTGGGTCTGTTCGAGCAGCCGGGCAGCGAGTCGAAGCGAAGCGCCTGGGTTCGCGCCAAGACCGAATGCGAAGTAGCGGAGATCCCTTACGCCAGATTTCGCGAGCTGACGCAGCTTTACCCCGAGATGCTTTATGCACTGTGCAGCCAGATGGCGGATCGGCTGCGCAATACCACGCGCAAGGTTGGCGATCTGGCGTTTCTCGATGTCACTGGACGAGTCGCACGCACGCTGTTGGAGCTTTGCAAGCAGCCCGACGCAATGACTCACCCCGACGGAATGCAGATCAAGATTACCCGCCAGGAAATCGGTCGTATCGTCGGTTGCTCTCGGGAAATGGTCGGCCGCGTGCTCAAGGCACTCGAAGAGCAGAGCCTGGTGCATGTGAAAGGCAAAACAATGGTGGTCTTCGGGACGCGCTGAAGCGATCGATCAGAGACCGGCGAGCATCAGCTGATAAGCGTGCTGCAAACGCTCGAATCCGTTGAAGTCGGGGAAGGCTTCATGCAAGGCGATATGACTTTGCGCACGCACCCGGGCATCAAGTTCGCACAGCTCGTTGAAACGGTTGACCGCGGCCACCATAGGCTCGCGCTCGTTCTCGACCAGTAGCGCACCATGGGCCAAGACCACAGGGCGCAGGCCGCCCCGGCTCTGGCGCCAGCGTTGGGCGGTGCCGACCATCTTGCGCCCGTCAAGATTGACGTTGAAGCGGCCGTCGCAGAAAGCGCCGTCCACTTCACCCAGCGAGGCGCTGCCACCCAGTTCGCCGAGCAGATCCAGAATCGGCTGGCATAGCCGCCGATAGGCGGTTTCGATGCGATCGCGATCCGGCTCGTTGCGCGGCTGCGCGTAGACCAGAGCGATGTTTACGGTTGCGGACGACTGCGGCACCGGCTCGCCACCGGTTTCCCGCAACAGGATCGGCCAACCGCTGTCGGCCAGCGTTTCGTGAGCTTCGACGAAGCCGGGCAAGCGACTCATGCGGCGCGGCATGACCAGCGCTCGATCACAAGGCCGCCAGAACAGCAGCCCATGATCGACATCCCCCGCACAGACTGAAGCCAACAGATCCTGTTCGGCCTGAAGACCCTTCTCCACACACAGGTCGACGATCAGCTCAGTCATGGCGGACTCGCTTCAATCCAGAGGCGAAGCGCTGACCGCAACCGGTCCACGCTCAGGGAAGAACAACCGCTGAAGCTCAGCGCCAGGCTGCTCGGCACGCATGAACGCCTCGCCGACCAGGAACGAGTACACGTCGCTGATTTCCATCAGCTCCACGTCGGCGCGATTGAGAATACCGCTTTCGGTGATGACCAGACGATCACGCGGAATACGCGGCAGCAGGTCCAGCGTGGTTTCCAGGCTGACATCGAACGTGTGCAAGTTGCGGTTGTTGACGCCGACCAGAGGCGTGTCGAGGGTCTTCAACGCCCGCTCCAGCTCGTCGCCATCGTGAACTTCGACCAGCACGTCCAGACCGACACCTTTGGCGACCGATGCCAGCTCGGCCATTTGCCCATCAGTCAGAGCAGCGACGATCAGCAGGATGCAGTCGGCACCCAGCGCCCGCGCCTCGACCACCTGATACGGGTCGATCATGAAATCCTTGCGGATCACCGGAAGCTGACAGGCCGCACGTGCCTGCTGCAGGTATTCGTCGGCGCCCTGGAAGAAATCGATGTCGGTCAGCACCGAAAGGCAGGTCGCGCCACCGGCCTGATAGCTCTTGGCGATCTCGGCAGGCAGGAAGTTCTCGCGAATCACGCCTTTGCTCGGCGATGCCTTTTTGATTTCGGCAATGACGGCCGGCTGCTTGAGCTTCGCCTGATCGATAAGCGCCTTGGCAAAGCCGCGCGGCGCATCGGCGCCAGCGGCGCGCTGCTCAAGCTGCGCCATCGTCACCAGCGCACGGCGAGCGGCAACTTCCTCGGCCTTACGGGCAAGGATCTTTTCCAGTACGGTTGGCACGCTCATCCTTCGTTCTCCTGCTTGAATACCGCGGTAAAGGCGCCCAACTCCTCCAGCTTTTCCCGGGCGAGGCCGGTGTGCAGCGAATCGTGCGCACGCTCCACGCCTTCCTTGAGGCTGGACGCATGATCGGCGGCATAAAGCGCAGCGCCAGCATTGAGCACGATCATTTCAGCCGCTTTCTGACCGTTTTCGGTCTTGCGTCGCCCGAGGGCGTCGCGAATCAGTTCAAGCGAGGCGGCCGGGCTTTCCACCGCCAAACCGTACAGGCTCTGACTCTTCATGCCCAGGTCTTCAGGCTGCACCCAGTATTCGGTCACTTCGCCGTTCTTCAGCTCAGCAACGAAGGTTGGCGCCGCCAGGCTGAACTCGTCCAGCCCGTCCTGAGAATGCACCACCAGCACATGCTTGCTGCCCAGGCGCAGTAGCACTTCCGCCAGCGGGCGACACAGCGCCTGGTTGAAAACACCCACGACCTGATGACGAACGCCGGCCGGATTGGTCAACGGCCCGAGCATGTTGAACAGCGTCCGCAGGCCCAGGTCGCGACGCGGGCCGGCCGCGTATTTCATGGCGCGATGATGGGACTGGGCGAACATGAAACCAATGCCCACGCTATCGATACAACGCGCGACCTGCACAGGATTGAGATTCAGGTACACGCCTGCGGCTTCCAGCAGATCGGCGCTGCCGCTCTTGCCGGACACGGCACGGTTGCCATGCTTGGCCACTGTGCAACCCGCCGCCGCGATCACGAAGGCAGACGCAGTGGACACGTTGAAGATATTCGCGCCATCGCCACCGGTGCCGACGATATCAACCACGCCGTCCAGGGTCTTCAACTCGACCTGATCGGCCAGTTCGCGCATGACCGAAACCGCGCCGACGATTTCGTCGATGGTTTCGCTTTTCATCCGCATGCCCATCAGAAATGCGCCAATCTGCGCTTCGGTGCACTGGCCGGTCATGATTTCGCGCATGACGTCCTGCATTTCGCCAGTGGTCAGGTCCAGCTGGTTGACCACGCGGTTGAGCGCAGCCTTGATATTCATAGGCGTATTCATAAAGGTCCTTAAGCCTGACGACTGCCGCCGGTCTGTTTGAGGAAGTTGGCGAACAGCTCATGACCCTGCTCGGTCAGGATGGACTCGGGATGAAATTGCACACCCTCAATGTTCAGCGTCTTGTGGCGCAGGCCCATGATCTCGTCGACCGTGCCGTCTTCCAGCGCAGTCCAGGCAGTGACTTCCAGGCAGTCCGGCAGAGTGTCCAGCTTGACCACCAGAGAATGGTAGCGGGTCACGACCAGCGGGTGATTCAAGCCCTCAAATACCCCGTGATCCTCGTGGACTACCGGGCTGGTCTTGCCATGCATCACCTGGCGTGCGCGTACCACGTCACCACCAAACGCCTGACCAATGGACTGATGCCCGAGGCAGACGCCAAGGATCGGCAGCTTGCCGGCGAAATGCGAAATCACGTCGAGCGAGACGCCCGCTTCGTTGGGCGTGCACGGGCCGGGGGAGACGACGATGCGTTCCGGATTGAGGGCTTCGATTTCGGCGACGGTCAGCTCGTCGTTGCGGATCACCTTGACCTCCGCGCCCAACTCACCGAGGTATTGCACGACGTTATAGGTAAAAGAGTCGTAGTTATCGATCATCAGCAGCATTTGCTATTAACCTTTTGAATTCACTCATCAGGCCTTCAAGAGTTCCACTCGCTTGTGCATCCGCGTCGTCGGGCTCTGGCGCAGGGCTCGACCGGGGCGGCAAAAAGCGAATCGAAGGCATACAGGTACTGGTCCGGCGGGGCCGGCAGGGAAATAGTCAGGCGCGCCAACGCCAACGGGCGTGGGCCTTGATAACACGCATCAAGAGTTTGCTGACAATCGTCACGGGGAGGGTCTCGTTCGTACGTTTCGGCACAGTAGCGTACCGAGGGATACCGCGCAATATCAGAGCGCCCATGAGGCAGGCCGGCAAGCGAATATTACGCAAGTGCCCTGACTTGACGGGCAGGCTGGCTCGCGGCAGCCAAAACGATGAACGACGCGCCGCTGAGCGGTAACTGCGTCTGAGCCGCGTTCCAACGCTGGCGGTGATGAGCAGGCTTGCTACGGTTCCTTGAGAGAATAAAAACCGCAAGGACTGTTCCCATGACTAACTCTTCACTGCGAGTGCCGTTCGCGGCCTGCTTGCTGACCCTGGCTTGCGCCAGTGTGCAGGCGGCGCCCTCCCCTTATTCAACGATGGTGGTGTTCGGCGACAGTCTGTCGGACGCGGGCCAGTTTCCGGATGAAGACGGACCAGCCGGAGCAACGCTGCGCTTCACCAACCGGGTCGGGCCGACCTTTCTGGAAGGCAGCGGTGAGGTCGTGGGGCTGAACTCTTCTACTCTGCTGGGTCAGCGGCTCAACGTCGCGCCCAACGACCTCAACGCTTCAACGTCGCCGGTCAACGCTGCGCTCGGGTTGCCCGACGGCAACAACTGGGCGGTGGGCGGCGATCGTACGGACCAGATTTATGACGCGATCACGTCGGAATCGCGCGTTGTCACCCCAGACACCAGCGGCTCCGGCACAGTACTGCGCACCCGGACGGGCTATCTTCCAGCCAACAATTTCCGCGCTGATCCCAACGCCCTGTATTACCTGACTGGGGGCGGCAATGATTTTCTGCAGGGACGGGTGCTGAGCGGCGGTGACGCAGAGGACGCCGCCGACCGACTGGCTGATGGCGCGCAGGCGCTGCAACAGGCCGGCGCACGTTACATCATGATCTGGATGCTGCCCGACATTGGCCAGACTCCGGCGCTGAGCGGCACGCCACTTGAGTCCATCACCTCCAGGCTGAGCGGGGAATTCAACGAGCAACTGGTCAGCCGGCTTGAGCGCATCGACGCCGAAGTCATCCCGCTGAACATTCCGTTACTGATCTCCGAAACCCTGGACGACCCGGCGCGCTACGGGTTTGCCGCCGATCAGGATCTGGTGAGCACCTGCTTCAGCGGCGACAACTGCGACGAGAACGAAACCTACGGCATCAGCAGCGCAACGCCAGACCCCAATCGTCTGTTCTTCAATGACCGCGTCCACCCGACCGCAGGCGGGCAACGCCTGCTTGCCGACTACGCCTACTCATTGCTGTCGGCACCATGGGAAGTCACGCTGCTGCCCGAAATGGCCAACACCGCCTTGCGCAGCCAGCAGGATGAGCTTCGCTCGCAATGGCTGGCTGACTGGGGCAACTGGCAAGGTGTCGGCGAGTGGCGAAGCATTCTGGCGGCGGGCGGCCAGAAAGCCGACTTCGACGCACAGGACTATTCCGCAGACGCAGAAGGGCGAGGCTATAGCCTGACGCTGGGCGGCAGCTGGCGCTTTGCGGAGCACTGGCGAACCGGCGTGGTCGCAGGCGCTTATCGCCAGGATCTGGAAGCTGGCTCCAAGGATTCGGACTACAGGCTCAACGCCTACCTCGCTACGGTTTTCCTGCAATATCAGGCGAATCACTGGTGGGGGGATCTGTCAGCTTCTGGCGGCAAGCTCGATTACGAGAACGCCGACCGCAAGTTCGCCCTCGGTGCCGGGGAAGGCGAGGAAAAAGGCGATACCTACGGTGAGGTGTGGGCTGCCAGTGCACGTATCGGTTTTGATTTTGCCGGTGCCAACAGCCGTTGGCATCTGTCGCCGTTCATCAGTGCCGACTACGCCCACATCGATGTGGACGGCTATTCGGAGCAGGGCAACCGCTCGACCGCCCTGACCTTCAGTGATCAGACCCGCAAATCGCGCCGCGCCGGAGTGGGCTTGCAAACCAAGTTTCACATCACGTCATCGACGCAGATCTTCGCCGAGTTCGCCCATGAACGTGAATATGAGACTGACCGGCAAGAGGTGACGATGGCGCTCAACAGCGTGCCAAGCATTGACTTCACCCTGCCCGGCTACACGCCGCAGCGCAATCTGAACCGCGCGACGCTGGGCTTCCGTCAACAGATCACCCAGGACTTGTCGCTGCGCGCCAATTACAACTGGCGACAGAACGATGACATGACCCATCAAGGGGCGAGTGTGGCGTTGAGCCTGGATTTTTGAGCGAGCGGCTTCATTCGCCAACAAGCGGAGCGCCGGCTCCCACAGCGTGGGAGCTGGCATATCTATATGTAGGAGGGAGTTCGCTCACGACAGCGGGGTCAAGGCTGGTGGAGGTGCGGCGATAGTGACGGCCTCTTCGCCAGCAAGCTGGCTCCCACGCCCTTCGGGCAGAATCACAAGCGGCTTTGCAAGCACCCTGAGCTTCTGCCCGGAGGGCGTAGGAGCTGGCTTGCCTGCGATCTGCGCCCTTCGGGCAGAATCACAAGCGGCTTTGCGAGCACCCCGGGCTTCTGCCCGGAGGGCGTTGGAGGACTGCCCCAAACAGAGAATCTCCCACTCGTACGGCGCCGCTTTCGTAAGAGCGGCCGGGATCAGTCTTCGGACGTCTGCTCGGCCAGCGCCACGGCGCGGAACATTGCGCGGCGCTTGTTCAGGGTTTCTTCCCATTCCAGCGCGGGCACCGAGTCGGCAACGATACCGCCACCGGCCTGCACGTGCAGCTCGCCGTTCTTGATCACCGCCGTGCGGATCGCGATAGCGGTGTCCATATTGCCATTCCACGCCAGATAGCCGACCGCGCCGCCGTACACGCCGCGCTTGACCGGTTCGAGTTCGTCGATGATTTCCATGGCGCGGATCTTCGGCGCACCGGACAAGGTGCCGGCCGGCAGGATCGCCCGCAGTGCGTCCATCGCGCTGAGGCCGCTTTTCAGCTGGCCGGTAACGTTGGATACGATGTGCATCACGTTGGAATAACGCTCGATGACCATCTTTTCGGTCAGCCTGACGGAACCGATCTCCGACACCCGACCGGTATCGTTGCGGCCCAGGTCGATCAGCATCAGGTGCTCGGCGATTTCCTTGTCGTCGGACAACAGGTCCTGCTCAAGCGCCAGATCGGCCTCTTCATTGGCGCCGCGCGGACGCGTACCGGCAATCGGACGTACCGTGATCAGGTTATCTTCGACACGTACCAATACTTCCGGCGAGCTGCCAACGACGTGGAAGTCGCCGAAGTTGAAGAAGTACATGTAAGGCGTCGGGTTGAAGCAACGCAGCGCCCGGTACAAGTCGATGGGCGCCGCCTTGAAGTCGATGGACATCCGTTGCGACGGCACCACCTGCATCACGTCGCCTGCCAGAATGTACTGCTTGATCGTGTCGACGGCCGCTTCGTAATCCCCTTGGGTGAAGCTGGAGCGGAACACTGGATCGGCCGCCGGCGGACGCGTGAGGTCCAGGCCGCGGCGTGGAGTGATTGGCTGGCGCAGCTTGCCCATCAGTTCATCGAGCTGTGCGATACCGCCTTCGAACGCATCCGGTTGAGCAGGATCGACCAGCACAATGGCGTGCATCTTGCTCGCCAGGTTGTCGAACACCACCACTGCGTCGGACACCATCAAGAGGATATCCGGCACGCCCAGCGGGTCGGGATTAGGGCAGTTGGCCAGACGCTTCTCGACGTAACGCACGCAGTCATAACCGAAATAGCCCACCAGCCCGCCATTGAAGCGTGGCAGGCCGGCGATGGTCGGAACGTTGTAGCGGGCCTTGAATTCTTCGACGAATGCCAACGGATCTTCGACGTCCCGGCTTTCGATCTCGTTGCCATCCAGCGTCACGCTGACGTGATGACCATGCACCCGCAGCACCGTGCGGCATGGCAGACCGATCATCGAGTAACGGCCCCATTTCTCGCCGCCTTGCACCGATTCGAGCAGATAGGAGTTGGATTGATCGGCAAGCTTGAGATAGATCGACAGCGGCGTGTCGAAGTCAGCCAGAGTTTCAAGGGCAAGCGGGATGCGGTTATAGCCGGTAGCAGCCAAACGCAGGAATTCTTCGCGATTCATCATCAGCCTCGTGGTTTGAGGTAATTCGGTCAGGTAGGCAAACGGTGCCGGAAGTCCGGCCGGATTCAGTTCAGGCGCGCCAACGCCAGCGGGCCAGGGCCTTGATGACTTTCATCCAGAGTTTGCGGGTGACCACCACGATGGAATCTCTACGGGAGGGACGTTCGGTTTCGGGCAACAGTATCCCAGCGTCCTGTTCCAGGCAACCGGGAATCAGCTTGCGCAGATCATCGATCACCAACGCCGGGGATTCTTCTTCGATCGGCCGGCCATGGTTGTAACCGTAGCTCAGCGCAACGCACGCCACGCCAGCGGCTTTCGCGGCCTGCACGTCAGAACGCGAATCGCCGACGAACAGCGATTGGGACGCCGGAACGCCGGCCATTTTCATCACAAAAAACAGCGCGGCGGGGTCAGGCTTCTTCTGCGGCATGGTGTCGCCACCGACGATCCAGCGAAAGAACCGACCCAGCTTCATTTCATCAAGCAGCGGCGCGACGAAACGCTCCGGCTTATTGGTGATCAAGGCCATCTCGACGCCGTTTTTCTGCAGCCACTTCAGGGTTTCACGCACGCCTGGGTAAACCACGGTGAACTCATGCTTCTCGGCGTAGGCCTGCATGAACAGCTCCAGCGCCTGCTCGGCCAGGGCATCGTCCACATTGCTGTGGTCGATGGAGCCTGCGAGCGCCCGGCGCACCAGCACCGGCGCGCCATTGCCGACCCACTGGCGGACCGCCTCAAGACCGGCCCTGGGACGGCCGAGCTGGACGAGCATCTTGTCCACTGCCACGGCCAGATCAGGCACCGAGTCGACGAGCGTCCCGTCCAGATCGAACATGATCAGCCTGGGCAGCTTGCCCGAAAACAGCTGCTCGAAGCCGCTCATGCGCGGGCAGACGCCAGTTCGGTACGCATTTTCTCGATCACTTCCTTGTAGTCGGGGGCATTGAAGATGGCGGAGCCGGCGACAAAGGTGTCGGCGCCTGCCGCGGCGATCTCGCGGATATTGTTGACGTTGACGCCGCCGTCGATCTCCAGACGGATTTCACGGCCCGACGCGTCGATCAGCGCACGGGCTTCGCGCAGCTTGTTGAGCGTGCCAGGAATGAACTTCTGGCCGCCGAAGCCCGGGTTGACGCTCATGAGCAGGATCATGTCGACCTTGTCCATGACGTATTCCAGCAGGTTGAGCGGCGTCGCCGGGTTGAACACCAGGCCGGACTTGCAGCCGGCTTCGCGAATCAGCTGCAGGGAGCGGTCGACGTGCTGGGTCGCTTCGGGATGGAACGTGATGTAGGTCGCACCGGCCTCGACGAAGTCGCCGATGATGCGATCCACCGGGCTGACCATCAGGTGCACGTCAATAGGTGCGGTCACGCCGTACTTGCGCAGCGCACTGCACACCATCGGACCGATGGTCAGGTTCGGGACGTAGTGATTGTCCATGACGTCGAAGTGGACAAAGTCCGCGCCAGCGGCCAATACGTTGTCGACTTCCTCACCCAGACGGGCAAAGTCAGCGGAAAGGATCGATGGAGCAATAACGAAGGGCTGCATGGCGCACCTGTTTGAGCAGAATCACGGTGGCGCGCATTGTATCGGGTGGAAGCGGACTTGTCCGCGAAGAACGATTACGCGCACTGCCAGGTATTTCGCGGCGCCTGCTTCGCGGACAAGTCCGCTCCCACTTTGGTCCGTGTTTCCTACGCTACCTGCGTTCGCAGCTTCTCGCTCCGCCCACGCAGCCACTCCAGCACCAGCAGCAGGATCACTGAGAATGCGATCAGCAGCGTCGCGGCGGCGGCGATGGTCGGGCTGAGGTTTTCGCGGATGCCGCTGAACATCTGGCGCGGCAGGGTCGCTTGCTCCGGCCCCGCGAGAAACAGCGTCACCACCACTTCGTCGAAGGACGTGGCGAAGGCAAACAGCGCGCCGGAAATCACGCCAGGCGCGATCAGCGGCAAGGTCACCCGGCGGAACGTCGTCAGTGGCGACGCGCCAAGGCTGGCAGCAGCGCGCACCAGGTTGTGATTGAAACCCTGCAAGGTAGCCGACACCGTAATGATCACAAACGGCACGCCCAGCACCGCATGCACCAGAATCAGCGAGGTGTAGCTGTTACCGAGGCCAAGCGGCGCGAAGAACAGATAACTCGCCACACCGATGATCACCACCGGAACCACCATGGGTGAGATCACCAGCGCCATCACCAGCGCCTTGCCAGGGAAGTTACCTCGCGTCAGGCCAATGGCCGCCAATGTGCCGAACACCATGGCCAGCAGCGTCGAGGCCGGCGCGACGATCAGACTGTTTTTCAACGCGCGCATCCACTCCGCCGAGCTGAAGAAGTCGTGGTACCACTGCAACGAGAACCCTTGCAGCGGGTAGACCAGGAAACTGCCCGAATTGAACGACAGCGGGATGATCACCAGCACCGGCAGTACCAGAAAAAGCAGCACCAGCGCACAGAGGATTCGCAGCGCGTAATGCCAGATGCGTTCGATGGGCGATGTGTAAGGGTTCAACATGGCAACGCTCCTCAGCTCAAACGCAGGCGATTGGCGCCCACCAGCCAGCTATAGATCAGGTACAGCACGATGGTGGCCAGCAGTAACAGGCCGCCCAATGCCGTGGCCATGCCCCAGTTGATACTGGTGTTGGTATAGAACGCGACGAAATAGCTGACCATCTGGTCGTTCGGGCTGCCCAGGAGCGCGGGCGTGATGTAGTAACCGATCGACAGAATGAATACCAACAGGCAGCCCGCGCCGATCCCGGCATACGTCTGCGGAAAATACACACGCCAGAAACTGGCGAACGGATGGCAACCCAGGGAAATGGCGGCGCGCATGTACGTCGGCGAGATGTTCTTCATCACGCTGTAGATGGGCAGGATCATGAACGGCAACATGATGTGCACCATCGAGATGTACACACCTACCCGGTTGAAGACCAGCTCCAGCGGTTTGTCGATGATGCCCATCGCCAGCAGTGCGCTATTGATCAGACCGCTGGACTGCAGCAGCACGATCCACGCGGCGACGCGCACCAGAATCGACGTCCAGAACGGCAGCAACACCAGGATCATCAACAGGTTGCTTTGCCGCGCCGGCAAGCTGGCCAGCAAATAGGCAAGCGGGTAAGCCAGCACCAGACAGATTGCAGTGATCACCAGCCCCATCCAGAACGTACGGGCAAAAATGTCCAGATAGATCGCCTGATCGGGCGTCGCAGGTGCAACGTCACCCAGATCATCGATGCGATGATCGAGTGCGGCCAACAGGTAGTAAGGAGTGATGCTGCTGGTGTTGCGGCGTATCACCTGCCAGTACGCAGGGTCGCCCCACCGCTCGTCCAGCGCTTCGAGGGCATCCTTATAGGAAGCGGGCTCGGTCTTGAACGGCAAGGCACGCGCCGTCTTGCTCAGCAGGCTGCGGTAGCCGGCCAGTTCCATGTTCAGCCGCTTGGAAAGCTCGCCAAGGGTCGAGTTCTTGCGGGTTTCGGCCAGCTCCAGGCTCAGGCTTTTATAGACGGACTCGGGGGGCAGCCCTTTGCCGTCCCACTGTTGGACTTCGGTTACCGTATTCGGCAGCGCGGCTACCACTTCCGGGCTGTCGACGCTCTTGTAGAGCAGCGCCGCAATCGGCACCAGAAATACCAGCAACAGAAAAAGCACCAATGGTGCGATCAGGGCCTGTGCCTTCCAGCGGTTGAGCCGCTCGGCGCGAGCAAGACGCTGCTTGAGGGTGGGGCTGGCGCCTTCGGTCAGGGGCACGGCGGTGGCCATAACGAACTCCGGAATCTTTCAACGAAGGGCGTGCTCCCCGCTTCAGGGACCACGCCCGATACTCACTCAGCGTCGGGATCAGCCTTACTTGGCCGCCCAAGCGTTGAAGCGCTGTTCCAGGGACTCGCCGTTATCGGTCCAGAACGCAACGTCCATCTGCACCTGGTCCTTGATGTTTTCAGGCGTGGTCGGCATGTTCTGCAGCGTGTCCTTGTCCAGCAGCTTCACCGCCTGGGTGTTGGCCGGGCCGTAGGCGATGTTCTGCGAATAAACTTTCTGCTGCTCCGGGCTCAGGCTGTAAGCAATGAATTTCTTCGCCGCTTCGGCGTTCTTCGAACCCTTCGGAATCGCCCAGGCGTCGAAGTCGTAGACGCCGCCGGTCCAGACCACTTTCAGGTTGCTTTCTTTCTGGACCGCAGCGATGCGGCCGTTGTAGGCCGAACTCATCACCACGTCGCCGGAGGCCAGGTATTGCGGCGGCTGGGCGCCAGCTTCCCACCACTGGATGCTGGGCTTGAGCTCATCGAGTTTCTTGAAGGCGCGATCCTGGCCGTCTTTGCTGGCCAGAACCTTGTAGACGTCCTTCGGCGCAACGCCGTCGGCCATCAGAGCGAATTCGAGGGTGTACTTCGCACCCTTGCGCAGGCCACGCTTGCCGGGGAATTTCTTGGTATCCCAGAAATCCACCCAACTGGTCGGAGCGCTGGCGACCTTGTCGGCGTTGTAGGCCAGCACCGTGGACCAGACGAAAAAGCCCGCGCCGCAGGTAGTGATGGCGCCCGGAACATAATCCGCTTCGCTGCCGAGGATTGCCGGATCAATTTCTTCGAACATGTCTTCGTCACAGCCGCGAGCCAGCTCCGGCGATTCCACTTCCACCAGGTCCCAGGACACGCTCTTGGTGTCGACCATGGTTTTGACCTTGGCCATTTCCCCGTTGTATTCGCCAGCGATGATCTTGCCGTTGCCGGCCTTTTCCCAGGGCGCATAGAACGCTTTTTCCTGAGCGGCCTTGTTGGCGCCACCGAAGGAAATGACCGTGAGGTCTGCGGCCATCGTTTGCCCGGCGCAGATCATGCCCAACGTGATAGCGGTGAACTTCAATGATTTCAGCATTTATTCTTTTCTCCACGAGCAGTGTTGGAAGCGACTGGAATGGGCGACTGACTCGCCTCTGTTTTTGCTTTTATCGAGTGATCAATGCACGGGCTGCAACGGGTCGAGCGCACGGACGTGCTCGACTTGCCATCCAATGGGCACCACATCGCCAACACTGAGCGCGGAGTCGAGCTCGGCAATCGGCTGTTTGACAAAGAAGTCGGACTTGCCTGCAACCTCCAGACGTACACGAACGTGGTCGCCCAGATAGATGAATTCCGCCACCCGGCCGGAGAACCGGTTGACGCAGCTCTCGCTGCGGCCATTGAGGCTGATGCGCTCGGGGCGGATCGACAGCGTGACCGGCCCGCCGGTCTGGCCGACGTTGATCGCCAGCGCTTCAACTTTCTCGCCACGCTCAAGCTCGACTACGCAGCGACCAGCGCTCTGGCTGACCAGTCTGCCGTTGAGCCGGTTGTTCTCGCCGATGAAGTTGGCAACGAACGTATTCTTCGGCTCCTCGTAGAGACTGCGCGGATCGGCGATCTGCTGGATTTCACCCTGATGGAATACCGCGACACGATCGGACATGGTCAAGGCTTCGCCCTGATCGTGGGTAACGTAGACGACCGTCACGCCGAGGCGTTGGTGAAGATGCTTGATCTCCATCTGCATGTGTTCGCGCAACTGCTTGTCCAGCGCGCCGAGCGGTTCGTCCATCAGCACCAGTTGCGGCTCGAACACCAGGGCCCGAGCGAGCGCGACACGTTGCTGCTGACCGCCGGACAGCTGCGCCGGGTAGCGGTGCGCGAAGCTGTCCAGCTGGACCATGCCCAGCACCCGCTTGACCTTCTCCCCGACGTCAGTCTTGCTCATGCCGCGCACCGACAGCGGGAAGGCAAGATTCTCGGCAACGGTCATGTGCGGGAACAAGGCGTAGTTCTGGAACACCATGCCGATGTCGCGCTTGTGCGGCGGTACGTTATTGATGGCCCGACCGCCAAGCAGTATCTCGCCCGCCGTCGGCGTCTCGAAACCGGCGAGCATCATCAGGCTGGTGGTCTTGCCCGAACCCGACGGCCCGAGCAGCGTGAGAAATTCACCTTTGCGGATGTCCAGGTTCAGATCCTTGACGATCAGAGCCTCGCCGTCGTAGCTCTTTTGCACACCACGAAAGCTGACCAGAACATCACTCGCTCCAGCGCTTTTATCGACGTTGCTCATTACCCACACCTTTGTCATATCTGCGTGGGTTGAAGACTAGAGCAGCGCCAGCCCCCCGGAAATCGGGGGTCGGGAGAGATTTGCCTAAGCGCGCCGGAAGCGCCGGGGTAGGGATCGCCCTACAGAGATGGCGGGATTTGGCATGTCGGCTTCAGCAAGCTTGCACCCATTCAAGCCAGACTCAAGACAGCGGGAGGCAGTTTGCTGGCGACAGCGCCGGTTCAACCCACACATCTTCATTGCCTGGTCGAACGCTATCGCCAGCAAGCTGGCTCCTACACGTACAGCGCCCTGCCAAAACGCATGTCGTTTTCAGACTCAGAGCAGCTTGTGCTCCATCGCGTATCTGACGAGGTCGGCCAGCGAAGTGATGTTCAGTTTCTGCATCAGCCGCGCCTTGTGGGTGCTGATGGTCTTGCTGCTGAGCGCCAGTTGCTGAGCGATATCGTTTACGTTCGCTCCCTGCGCGAGGCGTTCGAATACCGAAAACTCTCGCTCGGACAGCAGCGAGTGCAAAGGCCGGTTGTCCGTCAGACCGACCTCGAACACCATGCGATCCGCAAGCTCCGGGTCGATGTAGCGTCCGCCGGCTGCAACCCGGCGAATCGCGGTCAGCAGCAGGGCCGGATCGCTGTCCTTTGTCGCGTAGCCCGCCGCACCGACTTTCAGCGCCCGGGCCGCCATTTGGGCTTCATCGTGCATGGACAACACCAGAATTGCCGGCGGATTGCTCATCGCCCGAATCCTCGGAATCGCCTCAAGCCCGCTTACGCCGGGCATGGAAATGTCCAGCAGCACCACTTCGCAAGGTACATGGCGCAAGGTCTCAAGCAGTTGCTCGCCGTTGCCGGCCTCACCTACTACCAGCAGATCTTTGGCCAGGCCGATCAGCTGCTTTATGCCTTCGCGCACGATGGTGTGGTCTTCGGCTACCAATACACGAATCACGGTGTTCGCTCCTGCCCGGCTGCATCCAACGGGATGTATGCACGCAAGGTTGTGCCTTCACCCACCTCGCTGTCCAGCTCCAGCCGGCCGCCCAGCATCAGCATACGTTCGCGCATGCCCACCAGCCCGAACGAAACGGCCCTGCCCGGCTGCAACACGAAACCCTGCCCATCGTCGGCAATGGTCATGCACATCATGCCGTTCTCCAGCGCCAGGCTGACTTCCACGGTGTGGGCACGGGCATGGCGAATCACGTTGGTCAGTGCTTCCTGAAGAACCCGGAACAGCCCCGTGGCCCCCGCATCACTGAGTGCGGGCAGATTTTCCGGAACCTGCACCAGGCAGGGAATGTGCGTGCGCTCCTCGAAACGCCGCGCCTGCCACTCGATGGCGGACGCAATACCCGCATCCAGAATCGGGGGTCGCAGTGCCGTCGCCACGTCGCGCACCTGTTGAAACAGCTGCGCTATCAAACGCTTCATGCTGTTGAGCCGCTCGCTCAATCCGGGGTCCAGGTCGGCATAGGCCAGCTCGCACATCGAGGTTTCCATCTTGAGCACAGTCAGCATCTGGCCAAGTTCATCGTGAACCTCACGGGCTATGCGCGCTTTTTCCTCTTCCCTCACGCTTTCCAGATGGGCCGACAGCTCGCGCAGCTGATCATGGGCCCGACGCCGCTCGCTGACATCGTTGAGAAACACCACCAGATACTCAGCGGCGCCGAAACGCAGGAAGCTCAGCGATACATCGACCGGCAACAGACTGCCGTCGGCGCGCAGACATTGGGTTTCGAACGCCTGCGGGCTGTCTTCACTGGAGCGCGCGTTCATCCACAGGCTCAGCCAGCGGTCCATGTGCAGCCCAGGTTCGAAGTCGATCAGAGGCCGGTCGATGACCTTGCCCGGCCTGTACCCCAACATCGATTCCGCAGCCTGGTTGGCGTAACGCACACGGCTGTCCCAATTGACCCAAAGGATGCCGACCGTGCTCTGGTCGATGGAGAACTGCGCCAGACGCAATGCTTCTTCGCCTTCGACACGCCGCGCGATATCTTCGCGCGCGGCCAGCAGTTCCTGCTCCAGCGACTGCTGCTGACGCCGCTGCCAGATGGCAACAGCCAGGCAAGCCAGCAGCATCATGGCCAACAGCAGGCACAGGTTCTTCCACAAACTTGATGATTCGCTGAGATGCGCTGGCTTGAGTGGCATCCAGCGCTCGTGCAGTTGCTCCAGTTCCTTGGCGGGAATCGCCCGCAACGCCGCACCGACAATCTCGGCCAGCTGCGGCTGATCACGCCGCGAGCCGATGCGCAGCAGCTGAGGCAGACCGATGTCGCCCACCACACCCAGCGCAGCAAACTCGGATTCGCGGAACAGCCGGCTGAGCTGCGCCTCATCGACCACGGCGTAGCGCGCCTGTTGACTGAGCAATAACTGCAATGCCTGGCGCTCCAGCGGAACACCTTGCAGGTTCAGCTGGGGATAGTTGCTGCGCAGATAATCGGCGGTCGGGCTCGGCATGCGCACGGCCACCCGTGAGCGGTTGTCAAGGGTTTCCAGGTCCACGACGGTACCGGCACCGCGTTCACCGACCAGCAGTTGGGAAACTCGCAGATACGGATCGGAGAACAACCAGTGTCGCAACGTGGCCGGTGTCTGCATGAGGCCGGGAGCGAGGTCGATCGTGCCTTGCTCCACCGCCAGTTGGAGAGCGGCCTGATCAGGGAAATTGCGCCACAGCAATTCTGCCCCCAGCACAGCCGCGAATGCATTCATGAGGTCGACGTTGGCGCCGGAAAGCTGCTGCAACCGCTGGTCGAACTGGGCATAAGGCGCGCCCAGAACCAGACCGACACGCAGCGGACCATGCTGGTCGAGCCATGCGCGCTGCGCCTGGCTCAAAGGCGCGCGCAGCACCGGCGCGGTTTCGTCCGCCTGGGTAAACGGCACGAAAACCATCAAGAGCAGAGCCAGGCAGCCGATAAAAACGGCGCGCAGATGACGAATGATCAAGGTGTCGCTCTCATGTGTATGCAGATCAGCCGCCGGCCAAGGCCGGGCCTGACAAATGCCGATCAACCCTTTAGGCTGCCGGGATAGTTTCTGGCCTGGAATATTCGATGCCCTACACCTTTCGCGCAACGCTTCCTGCGTTGTTGCTGTCGCTGATAGTACCTTGCGCCTCGCCGGTAATGGCAGCCGATCCCGAACCCAAGGACGCTGAAGCCGCCGCGCAAGCTCCGGTCGAACGCGCGCCTTTGCTGACTCGCGATCAGGAAGACGCCATCGCGCTTGAGCGCCAGTTGCCTCGTCAGGATCTGCAACAGTTGCAAGCGGGTGACGAGAGCTTTCTGGCCCTGTGGAAACCAGCCAACAGCGGCGACCCACAGGGCGCGGTCATTATTCTTCCCGGGGCCGGCGAGTCACCTGACTGGCCGGACGCGGTAGGCCCGTTGCGCCGCAAGTTCCCCAATGTCAGCTGGTCGACGCTGAGCCTGTCGCTGCCCGACGTCCAGGACGACGCGCTGCTGCCCCGCGAGCCGGATGTGCCGTCCTCCGACGCGAAGGCCGAAGCGCCCAAGGACGCGCCGGCGGATGCCGCAGCTGCCGAAGCCGCGAAGGCCACCGACGCCGACGCTCAAGCCAGCGCTGATGCCGCCAAAGCCGCTGCCAATGAAGAACGCAAGAAAGCCGAAGCCGAGCGAATCTTTGCCCGCATCGACAGTGCCGTTGGCTTCGCGCAACAGAACAAGGCGCGCAGTATCGTGCTGCTCGGGCACAGCAGTGGCGCGTATTGGGCGGCTCGCTACTTGAGTGAGCGCGCGTCTCCAGCGGTGCGCAAGTTCGTGATGGTTGCCGCACGCGAACCGGCCAACGCCCAGCCATCCCTGGTGGAGCTGGTGCCAACCCTGAAAATGAAGACCGCAGATTTCGTCTACAAGAACCAGCTACAACGCGCCGCCACTGAGCGTCTGCAGGCCAGCAAGCGCGCCAATGGTCCGGGATTTACCCAGATCAGCCTGACCGACATCGCGGGCAACGGCGAAGCGGAGCAGGACCAGCTGTTCCGACGGGTTCGCGGCTGGATCGAGGCCGAGTGATCGCCGGTCCGGACCTAATGGGGTTCGCCGTCGGTTTCAGAACCCGCGGCGCGCCTTGATCACCCGGTAAGCCCGGTGAAGTTCGCTGGTTTTCTCGGTGGCGGCCCGCACCTGAAGCGAGTTGGCACCCGATCCGGCGAGCTTGTCGGGGTGATGGCGGCTGAGTAGTCGACGGTAGGCGCGCTTGATGCTCACCGGGTCCGAGTCGGCCTGTACTCCCAGCAGCTTCAACGCACCTTTGTAGTCGTCGCCGGTGCCGCCGACCTTCGGCCGCTGCATCGGATCATGCTCAGCGGCCAACGCCTCGACACGCACGTCCGTCCAACCCAGCCACATTCCCCAGACACCGATCAACTCGCGCTCGTGCCGGGTCGCCTTGCCGTCCGCCCAGGCCATGCGCCAGCAGGCACGCAGCAGGCTTTCCGCAAGCTCGGTTTGTCCGCGCAGACGACGCAGGTAACTTCGCAGCCCGTCGGTGGCGTCCCGGCCACGGTTGAACGCCAGCATTGCCCGCCGTTGCGCCGCGTCATCGAGGTTCAGACGACGCATTTCCACGCGCGCCTGATTGATATGGCTGGCGACAATCCGCCCGCCGCTCTTGGCCAGACGCCCCAATAGTACGAACAGCAGCTCGTCGTCATGGATCGCCGCGCGTCCGCCCAGCCGTTCGCGAAGATGCGCCCAGGTGTGCAGTTGCAAACGCCGATCCACCACCTGCCCCAGCAAGGCGCCAAGCAGCGTGCCGGGTATGTCGGCAATCGCATAACCGATGCCTGCGCCAAGCAATGTGACGGGCCAGAGCATTAGCGCAGCTCCGACAACGTGTGCTCGACTTGCGCCAGCCGCTCATGGGTACCGACGTCTATCCAGCGTCCCCGAAAATGCTCGCCGGTTACCAGCCCCTGCCCCATCGCCTCGCGCAGCAGGGGCGCCAGCTTGAAGGCGCCCGCTTCGCATGTCCGGAACAGCTGTGGATGCAGGATCGCAATACCGCTGTAAGTCAGGCGCGGCGTGACGGCATCCGCCTCGCGAACTTGCCCGTCGACCAGACAGAAATCGCCCGCGGGGTTGTGGTCCGGATTGTCGATCATCACCAGATGCGCCAGACCCGTGATCGGCTTGCGCAAATCCGCAAAATCGTAATCGGTCCAGACGTCGCCGTTGACGACCAGAAATGGCTCGTCGCCGAGCATCGGCAAGGCACGGTAGATGCCACCACCGGTCTCCAGCGGCTCACCCTCCGGGGAATAGCGAATGCTCAAGCCGAAACGCTGGCCGTCACCAAGACGGTCTTCGATCTGCTGACCGAGCCAGGCATGGTTGATGACCAGCTCGTCGAACCCGGCCGCGTGCAGCGCGCGCAAGTGGTATTCGATCAAGGGAACCCCGGCCGCCTTCACCAGCGGCTTGGGGGTGTGCAGCGTCAACGGGCGCATCCGCTCGCCTTTGCCGGCGGCGAGGATCATTGCTTTCATTCAGGCCTCTTCAACACGATTCGCTTCCTTTCCACAGGGTTACGCCCCTGGCTTTCAAACGGTTGCTTGCGCAGGCTGCAGGCTGGTCAGCAACTGGCCCAGCTCTGCCAGTTCCGGACGGCGCGACAGCACCGCTTCTATATAGGAAAAGAAACGCGGCACGTCTTCCAGATAGCGCGGCTTGCCGTCCCGGTAGCAGATACGGCCGAAGATCCCGATAACCTTCAAATGACGCTGCACACCCATCAGGTCGCTGGCGCGTTCAAAGCTCGCGAAATCTTCCTGCACCGGAATGCCCAGTGCTCGGGCCCTGTTCCAGTAATGCTCCAGCCAGCCACTCACCCGCTCTTGTGGCCAGCTCAAGAACGCATCCTTGAACAGGCAGGTCACGTCGTAAGTTACCGGACCATAAACAGCATCCTGAAAATCCAGCACGCCGGGATTCGGCTCGCTGATCATCAGGTTGCGCGGCATGTAGTCGCGATGCACCAGCACCTTGGGCTGCGCCAGCGCGCTTTCGATCAGCAGTTCGCTGACATTCCGCCAGCTTGCCAACTGAGCCGCATCCAGCTCGACACCGAGGTGACGCTTCACGTACCACTCCGGAAACAGCTCCAGCTCGCGACGCAGCAGTGCGACGTCGTAACTGGGCAGCGGTGCGTCCATAGGCAGTTGCTGAAATGCGAGCAGGGTATCTATTGCATCGGCAAACAGCTTGTCCGCGTTATCGGCATCGATGACATCCAGGTAAGTCTGGCGTCCCAGATCGTTGAGCAACAGAAAACCCTGTTCGAGATCCTGTGCGTAGATTCGCGGAACATTGGCGCCTGACTTGCTCAATAAATGAGCGATATCCACGAACGGCTTGCAGTTTTCCTGAGGCGGCGGCGCATCCATGACAATAAAAGTCCGGCCACCACCTTCCCACCGGAAGTAACGGCGGAAACTCGCGTCGCTGCTGGCCCCGGTCAACGTGGCCGGGGGTACGACGCCCCAATCCTCGGCGGCGAAGAGAGCTGGCAGCTGCTCGTCGAGCCAAACTTTCAGGGATTGCAGGCGTATATCTTGATCTGGCATTACAAGGGTCTCCGACGGCGCTAGCCGTCAAGCGGGTCATGCTTTATTATCCGGGATCTTTTTCAGCCCATCGAGAGGCGTGCGGCCCCCCCGCGGGCAGATGGCGCGCAGGAAGCCCGGACTAATAAGATGGCATTGAAATCCCCCGCGTTTCGTAAAAAATTTCCGTTGCTCGTAACCGGCAGTTTGCTGGCGATGCAACCTCTGGCCACCCAGTTCGTGGTAGCCGCGGAACAGTATGACTGCTCAGTCTCTGCTTCGGGTGCCTGGAACTGTGCGCCGAAGGCCAGTGCCGCCGCGCAGCTGCCGCCACGTCCCGTGCACAGCGCGACGTCGGTCAGCTCGAACGGCACCGTGGTTTCGGACACCGTAGTGGCTGGCGAACAGCCCGTGGCAACCACTCAGCTGGTTACCGAAGCCAAGGGCAAAGGCCTGAAGTCGCGTAGTGCTGACTACAGCCACCTCGATTGGGTTCCTCGTGAACAGCTCACCCCCGCACAATTGGCCGAAACCGGCCCGTACTGCTCGGGCGCTTATGTCGAACCGATCCGCCCAGGCATGGACGACAAGACCCCGATGAACGAAGCGCCGATGTTCATCGGCGCCAAGGCTTCGCGTTACGAGCAGGAAGCCCAAGTGGCGACCCTGGCTGGTGACGTCGTACTGCGTCAGGGCAGCATGCAGGTTCAGGCCCAGGAGGCCGCGCTGCATCAGGCCGAGAACCGTGGCGAGCTGAACGGCGATGTCCGTCTGCGCGACAACGGCGCTCTGATCGTCGGCGACAAGGCAGAACTGCAACTCGATACCGGCGAAGCCCGTGTCGATAACGCCGAATATGTCCTGCACAAGTCGAATATCCGCGGTAACGCCCTGTACGCCAAGCGTGCCGAAAACGCGATCATCCGCCTCAAGGACGGTACTTACACGTCCTGCGAACCAGGCAGCAACGCCTGGACGCTGAAAGGCAACAACATCACGCTGAACCCGGCCACCGGTTTCGGCACCGCGACCAACGTCACCCTGCGGGTCAAGGATGTGCCGGTGTTCTATACACCGTATATCTATTTCCCGATCGATGACCGTCGCCAGTCCGGTTTCCTGCCACCGTCGATCTCTACCAGCACCGACACCGGCATGATGCTGGTCACGCCTTACTACTTCAACCTGGCGCCCAACTACGACGCCACGTTGTATCCGCGCTACATGACCAAGCGCGGCCTGTTGATGGAAGGCGAATTCCGTTATCTGACCGAAAGCAGTGAAGGTCAGATTGGCGGCGCTTACCTCAACGATGAGGAAGACGAACGCAAGCTGCAGTCCGATTACGAAGAAAAGCGCTGGATGATCAACTGGCAGCACGTGAGCGGCCTGGATTCGCGCTGGTTGGCCAAGGTCGACTACACCGACATCAGCGATCCGTACTACTTCCAGGATCTCGAAACCGACCAGATCGGCGTCACCAGCACCGACTACGTCAACCAGCAGGGCTCTCTGACCTATCGTGGCGATAATTTCCGCGCACTGGTCAACGCTCAGGCATACAAGCTGGCGACCGTGACCCGGATTACACCGTACGACCGCATGCCGCAGCTGGCACTGGACGGCACGCTGCCGTTCAATCCGGCTGGCCTGCGCTTCGACTACCAGACCGAGCTGGTACGTTTCGAGCGTGATCTCAGAACGGGGAACTACTTTGATGAGAACGGCGGCCCGTTCGACGCGAACGGGTTTCCAGTAGGCGAAACGCGCCTGGACGAAAACATTTCAGGCCTGGACCGTGCGAACGGTACCCGACTCAATCTGGCTCCATCCATCAGCCTGCCGATGAACTGGACCTACGGGTTCCTCACGCCGAAGCTGAAGTACGCCTACACCCAGTATGATCTGGACCTTGACGGCAGAGGCAAGCGGGACTTGCTGGCTGCGGGCGGTCAGTTCGACAGCAGCGTGAATCGCAGCGTGCCGATCTTCAGCGTGGACAGCGGTCTGTATTTCGATCGCAACACTCAATGGTTCGGCAAGGATTATCGCCAAACCCTGGAGCCGCGCCTGTTCTATCTCTATGTTCCAGAGAAGGACCAGGACGACATCCCGGTATTCGACACCGGCGAAAGCACGTTCAGCTACGCGTCGCTGTTCCGCGACAACCGGTTCTCCGGCTCGGACCGCATCGGCGACGAAAACAAACTGTCGCTGGGCATTACCAACCGCTGGATCGAAGAAAACGGCTTCGAGCGTCAGCGCTTCAGCATCGGTCAGGCCATTTACTTTGCTGATCGCAAGGTGCAGTTGCCTGGCATCGAGTTTGCTGATCGAGATGATGCCCAGGCTAACGTCTCGCCTTACGCACTGGAATACGAATATCGCTTCAACCGCGACTGGCGTCTGAGTTCCGACTTCAACTGGGACCCGGACAGCCACAGCACCCGTTCGGGTAGCGCGATGTTCCATTACCAGCCGGAAGACAACCCAGGCAAGGTGATCAACGCCGGCTACCGCTATCGCAACGACCAGGTACGTTACGACCAGACCACCGGTCGGTGGACTGTGGGCGGCGGTGACTACGGTACGCCAGGTCAACCGGGCTACGTCGAGGATTACTACAAGATCCAGCAGCACGACTTCTCGGTCATCTGGCCTATCGTGCCGCAGTGGAGCCTTATCAGCCGCTGGCAGTATGACTACAACCGCGACCGTACCATTGAGGCCTTTGGTGGTTTCGAATACGACAACTGCTGCTGGAAACTGCGCCTGATCAACCGTTACTGGATTGACTATGACGAGTTCAGCCAGGACGCGCCTGAGAACGAAAAAGGCGACCGCGGCATATTCCTACAAATTGTGTTGAAAGGACTCGGCGGCGTTACCGGCGCCAAAGTAGAGAGTTTCCTCGACCAAGGCATCCAAGGTTATCGTGAACGTGAAGACCAAGCTTTCTGATTGTCTGCGCCCGCTGATGCTGGGCGCGTTACTCCTGAGCGGCGCCGTGCATGCAGCGGTTCAACCTCTGGACAGCGTAGTGGCCATCGTCGACAACGACGTGATCATGAAAAGCCAGATGGACCAGCGCGTTCGTGAAGTTCAGCAAACCATTGCCAAGCGTGGCGGCGGTACTCCGCCTGCCGAAGCACTGCAGCCGCAGGTTCTGGATCGCCTGATTCTGGAAAACCTGCAGCTGCAGATTGGCGAACGCTCCGGCATTCGTATCACGGATGAAGAGCTGAACCAGGCCATCGGCACTATCGCTCAGCGCAACAACATGAGCGTGGAACAGTTCCGCGCCGCGTTGGCGCATGACGGCGTGTCCTATAACGACGCCCGCGAGCAGGTTCGTCGTGAAATGGTCATCAGCCGCGTACGTCAGCGTCGCGTCGCCGAGCGTATCCAGGTGTCCGAGCAGGAAGTCAAAAACTTCCTGGCTTCCGGCCAGGGTCAGGCTCAGCTGTCCGAAGAATTCCACCTGGCCAACATCCTGATCGCCACTCCGGACAGCGCGTCCTCGGACGCGATCCAGGCGGCGGCACGTCAGGCACAGGACATCTACGCTCAGCTCAAGAAAGGCGCTGATTTCGCCCAGATGGCTATTGCCAAATCGGCGAGCGAAAGCGCACTGGAAGGCGGCGACATGGGCTGGCGCAAGGCGGCTCAACTGCCCCCTGCTTTCGGCGACATGCTCAGCTCGATGCCGGTAGGCGACGTTACGCCGCCCGCGCGGACTCCAGGCGGCTTCATCATCCTGAAGCTGCTGGAAAAACGCGGTGGTCAGGGTCAGGCCCAGATGCGTGACGAAGTTCATGTCCGTCACATTCTGATCAAGCCAAGCGAAATCCGCAGCGAAGAAGAAACCCGTCGCCTCGCGGAAAAGCTCTATGACCGTATCGAGAACGGCGAAGACTTCGGCGAGCTGGCCAAGAGCTTTTCGGAAGACCCGGGCTCGGCACTCAACGGTGGCGACCTGAACTGGGTAGATCCCAACTCTCTGGTTCCCGAGTTCCGTGAAGTCATGGCGCAGACCCCTCAGGGCGTGCTGTCCAAGCCGTTCAAGACCGCCTACGGCTGGCACGTTCTCGAAGTCATTGGCCGCCGCGCCACCGACGCCACCAGTCAGGCTCGCGACCAGCAGGCGCTGACCGTGCTGCGTAACCGCAAGTACGACGAAGAGCTGCAAACCTGGTTGCGTCAGATCCGTGACGAAGCGTACGTCGAAATCAAACTCCCTGGCGCGCCACAGGCTGCCCAGTGAAACCCAGGCGTTTCGCACTGACACCCGGCGAGCCGGCCGGCATAGGTCCTGACCTTTGCCTGCTGCTCGCCACGCAACCCCAGCCTTATCCTCTGATTGCCATAACCAGCCGTGACCTGCTCGCAGAGCGGGCCGCGCAGCTGGGCGTGGACGTCCGCCTGCTGACTGTGACTCCCGACGCGTTTCCCGATGCTCCGGCGCCCGCTGGAAGCCTGTACGTATGGGACACGCCGTTGGCGGCTCCAGTGGTGGCCGGCAAGCTGGACAAGGCTAACGCTGCCTTTGTCCTGCAGACTTTGACACGCGCCGGACAAGGCTGCCTGGATGGAAGCTTCGCCGCAATGATCACCGCCCCTGTGCACAAGGGCGTGATCAACGACGGCGGTATCGCGTTTTCCGGGCACACCGAATTTCTGGCCGAGCTGACCCGGACCGAGCAAGTCGTGATGATGCTGGCGACCGGCAGTCTGCGCGTGGCACTGGTGACCACTCACCTGCCCTTGCGTGACGTGGCCGACGCCATCACAGCAGACCGGCTGGAACGTGTGACGCGTATCCTGCACGCGGATCTGGTCAACAAGTTCGGCCTTGCTCACCCGCGCATTCTGGTTTGCGGCCTCAATCCGCATGCAGGCGAAAGCGGGCATCTGGGCCGCGAAGAAATAGACATCATCGAACCTACCCTGGAGCGTCTGCGCAGCGAGGGCCTTGATCTGCGCGGCCCGCTGCCCGCCGACACTCTGTTTACCCCCAAATATCTGGAGCACTGCGATGCGGTGCTGGCGATGTATCACGACCAGGGCCTTCCGGTGCTGAAGTACAAAGGCTTCGGTGCCGCGGTCAATGTGACGCTCGGGCTGCCGATCATCCGGACCTCCGTCGATCACGGCACCGCGCTGGATCTGGCCGGTACCAGAAACGTCGACACCGGAAGCCTGCAGGTCGCTCTGCAAACCGCCTACCAGATGGCCGAGACTCATTCATGACCGAGCAATACCAGCACCGGGCGCGCAAGCGCTTCGGGCAGAACTTCCTGCACGACGCGGGCGTTATCGACAAGATCCTGCGTGCCATTCGTGCCAGACCCGAAGACCGCATGCTGGAAATCGGGCCGGGCCAGGGCGCTCTGACCGAAGGCCTGCTGAACAGCGGCGCGCGTCTGGACGTGGTCGAGCTCGACAAAGACCTCATCCCGATCCTCAACGCCCAGTTCGCGACCAAGCCGAACTTCAATCTGCACCAGGGCGACGCGTTGAAGTTCGACTTCAACAGCCTGGGTGCCGAGCCCCATACGCTGCGCGTGGTCGGCAACCTGCCATACAACATTTCCACGCCGCTGATCTTCCATCTGCTGCAGAACGCCAGTCTGATCCGCGACATGCATTTCATGCTGCAAAAGGAAGTGGTCGAGCGTCTGGCTGCAGGTCCGGGCGGCGGTGACTGGGGCCGTCTGTCGATCATGGTTCAGTACCACTGCCGCGTGGAACATCTGTTCAACGTCGGCCCGGGTGCATTTAATCCCCCGCCCAAAGTCGACTCGGCGATTGTCCGTCTGGTGCCGCACGAAACGCTGCCTCATCCGGCCAAGGATCATCGCCTGCTGGAGCGCATCGTTCGCGAGGCCTTCAACCAGCGCCGCAAGACCCTGCGCAACACTTTGAAACTTTTGCTCAGCGCCGAGGACATCACAGCCGCCGGCGTAGACGGCAGCCTGCGTCCCGAACAGCTGGATCTGGCCGCGTTCGTGCGTCTGGCCGACAAATTGAGCGAGAAAACAGCGTCGGAGTGACGCCTGGAGACAGGTCGACGGCGGCTGGCAATTAGTCATTTTCCGTCGACTTGTCCTAGACTGAGCGTTCCGGGGCGCGCCCCAGTTGTTTCGCCATAGCTTCCAAGGCCTACTGCATGTCCGATTCCCGTTATCAGGTCGACGTCAGCGTCGTCACCCGCTTTCTCGCAGAACAGTCGCAGCCCGAGCAGAGCCGCTTCGCTTTCGCCTACACCATCACGGTGCAGAACAACGGCCAGTTGCCAGCCAAGCTGCTGTCTCGCCATTGGGTCATCACCGATGGCGACGGCCATGTCGAGGAGGTACGCGGCGAAGGTGTTGTCGGGCAACAGCCGCTGATTCAGGCAGGCCAGAGCCACACTTACAGCAGCGGCACGGTGATGACGACCAAGGTCGGTAACATGCAAGGCACCTATCAGATGCTCGCCGAAGACGGTAAGCGCTTCGACGCGGTCATCGCACCCTTTCGTCTCGCAGTACCGGGTGCGCTCCACTGATGGCGGATTACGCAGTCGGCGACCTGCAAGGTTGCCTGGAACCGTTGAAATGCCTGCTTGAACACGTCAGCTTCGATCCGGCCAGGGATCGCCTGTGGCTGGTTGGCGATCTGGTCAACCGCGGCCCTGAGTCGCTCGAAACCCTGCGTTACCTGTATGGCATCAGGGATTCGGTGATCTGTGTTTTGGGGAACCATGACCTGCACTTGCTGGCTGCCTCACGCAAGATCGACCGGCTGAAGAAAGGCGACACGCTGGACGACATTCTGCAGGCACCGGACCGCGACCAACTGCTGGACTGGGTTCGCCAACAGAAGCTCATGCACTATGACGCAGAACGCAATGTGGCCATGGTACATGCCGGGATTCCACCGCAGTGGTCATTGAAAAAGGCCCTCAAATACGCCGGTGAGGTCGAGGCCGCATTGCGCGATGACGCATTGATCGAGCCGTTCCTCAATGGCATGTACGGGAACGAACCGGCGAAGTGGAGCGGTGACCTGCGGGGCGTCACGCGACTGCGGGTCATCACCAACTATTTCACCCGAATGCGTTTCTGCAACCGCGATGGCAAGCTCGATCTCAAGGCCAAGGAAGGGATCGAAACGGCGCCGCCTGGCTACGCGCCGTGGTTCAGCCACAAGCAGCGCAAGACCAAATCCGTGAAGATCGTCTTCGGCCATTGGGCAGCCCTTGAAGGGCGCTGCGATGAGCCAGACGTCTATGCACTCGACAGCGGCTGCGTCTGGGGCGGCTCGCTGACCATGCTCAATCTCGACACGTTCGAGCGGCATCAGTGCGACTGCACCCCCCAGGGCAAGGCGACATCGCCCGATATTTCTTCGACCCAGACCTCTGTGGTCCGGCATTAACTTTCAACCGGGAGCCTCTGATGACAGACTTCAAACGCATTCCTCCACAAGAGGCCCACGCCCTGCGCGAGCAAGGTGCCGTGCTGGTCGATGTGCGCGATCCGCAAACGTTCGAAAGCGGTCATATTCCTGACTCGCTGCATCTGGATAATCACTCGCTGGCGGACTTCATCGCCAATGCCGATCTGGACAAACCGCTGGTGGTGGTCTGTTACCACGGCAACTCCAGCCAGAGCGCGGCAGCCTACCTTGTCGGCCAGGGCTTCTCCGAGGTGTACAGCATGGATGGCGGTTTCGAGCTCTGGCGCGCTACCTATCCAGACGAAACTGCACAAGGCTGAGCGAAAAAATTTTCTGACGTTCGATCCCGCGTGCCACGCGGGCTCGCGCCGAAAGTGACGAACGGTCCGCGCTACTTCTCGCTCATCCTGCCTTTATCTTTCAGAAACCGAACTATCCTTAGCGACAGGCCATCCGTAATCAGGGGAGAGCCGGTACACCGGCGCGTGGGTCATCGGTAGTTACTTATGGTGTTCTGGGGGGTAACAGCATCTGGATACTCAGCTGCTGCCAGCATCGACTGACGATCCGCTGCCGGCTCTACGTATCGAGCGAGGTGACGTCATGAGTATTTTTAGCCACTTCCAACAACGCTTTGAAGCCACACGTCAGGAAGAGCTCTCGTTACAGGAGTACCTTGAGCTCTGCAAACAGGATCGCAGCGCATACGCCTCGGCAGCAGAGCGTCTGCTGCTGGCTATTGGCGAACCGGAGCTGGTCGATACGTCGACCAATTCCAGGCTGTCGCGAATCTTTTCCAACAAAGTGATACGTCGCTATCCGGCCTTTGCGGACTTCCATGGCATGGAAGAATGCATCGACCAGATCGTTTCGTATTTCCGCCATGCCGCTCAAGGTCTGGAAGAGAAGAAACAAATCCTTTATCTGCTCGGCCCGGTTGGCGGCGGCAAGTCCTCGCTGGCTGAAAAGCTCAAGCAACTGATTGAAAAGGTCCCGTTCTACGCCATCAAGGGATCACCGGTCTTCGAGTCGCCGCTAGGGCTGTTCAACGCCAGCGAAGACGGCGCGATCCTCGAAGAGGACTTTGGTATTCCCCGACGTTACTTGAGCACGATCATGTCGCCCTGGGCGACCAAGCGTCTGGCTGAGTTCGGGGGCGATATCAGTCAGTTCAAAGTTGTGAAGCTGTATCCCTCGATTCTCAATCAAATCGCTGTAGCCAAGACCGAACCTGGTGATGAGAACAACCAGGACATTTCCGCTCTGGTCGGCAAGGTCGATATCCGCAAGCTCGAAGAATACCCACAGAACGACGCCGACGCTTACAGCTATTCGGGCGCACTGTGCCGGGCCAACCAGGGCCTGATGGAATTCGTCGAGATGTTCAAGGCGCCCATCAAAGTCTTGCACCCGTTGCTGACGGCCACTCAGGAAGGGAACTACAACAGTACCGAAGGTCTGGGGGCAATTCCTTTCACCGGGATTCTGCTCGCGCACTCCAACGAATCGGAATGGCATAGCTTCCGCAACAACAAGAACAACGAAGCCTTCATCGACCGTATCTACATCGTCAAGGTGCCGTATTGCCTGCGCGTCAGCGATGAGATCAAGATCTACGACAAGCTGCTGTTCAACAGCTCGCTGTCCAAGGCGCACTGCGCGCCCGACACACTGAAAATGCTGGCGCAGTTCACCACGCTGTCACGCCTCAAGGAGCCGGAGAACTCCAATATCTACTCCAAGATGCGCGTGTACGACGGCGAGAACCTCAAGGACACCGACCCGAAAGCCAAGTCCATCCAGGAATACCGCGACAGCGCGGGGGTCGACGAAGGCATGAACGGTCTGTCCACACGCTTTGCGTTCAAGATCCTCTCCAAGGTTTTCAACTTCGACCCCCACGAGATCGCCGCCAACCCGGTCCATCTGCTTTATGTTTTGGAGCAGCAGATCGAGCAGGAGCAGTTCCCGGCCGAAACCCGCGAGCGTTATCTGCGGTTCATCAAGGAATACTTGGCGCCGCGCTATATCGAGTTCATCGGCAAGGAAATCCAGACGGCCTATCTGGAATCGTACAGTGAGTACGGGCAGAACATCTTTGACCGCTATGTGCTGTACGCGGACTTCTGGATTCAGGACCAGGAATATCGTGATCCGGAAACCGGCGAGATCCTCAACCGCGTGGCGCTCAACGAGGAGTTGGAGAAGATCGAGAAGCCAGCTGGAATCAGCAACCCCAAAGACTTCCGTAACGAGATCGTCAACTTCGTGCTTCGCGCCCGCGCCAACAACAACGGCAAGAATCCGACCTGGCTCAGTTACGAAAAACTGCGGGTGGTGATTGAGAAGAAAATGTTCTCTAACACCGAAGACCTGTTGCCGGTCATCAGCTTCAACGCCAAAGCCAGCAAAGAGGATCAACAGAAACATAACGACTTCGTCACTCGAATGGTCGAACGGGGCTACACCGATAAGCAGGTGCGTCTACTCTCCGAGTGGTATCTGCGCGTTCGCAAGTCGCAGTAAGGCAGCAGCAAGCGGCAAGTTGCAAGCCTCAGGCGGGCCGGACGGCGCGCCTGAGGTGCTGTTGTGCCACCGCTTGCCTTTGAGCTTCAAGCTGGCGGCTTGAAGCTGTAACTCGGAGCTGCCCGGAGGGCCTATGAGCTATGTGATCGACCGACGTCTCAATGGCAAGAACAAGAGCACGGTGAACCGTCAGCGTTTTTTGCGGCGTTACCGTGATCACATCAAGAAGGCAGTGGAAGAAGCCGTCAGCCGCCGTTCCATCACCGACATGGAACATGGCGAACAGATCAGCATTCCCGGCCGGGATATCGACGAGCCGGTTTTGCATCATGGTCGCGGCGGCAAACAGACCGTGGTCCATCCTGGTAACAAGGAATTCACCACCGGCGAGCACATCCCCCGACCACAAGGTGGCGGCGGAGGCAAAGGGCCGGGCAAGGCGAGCAATTCCGGCGAAGGCATGGATGAGTTTGTCTTCCAGATCACCCAGGAAGAGTTTCTCGAATTCATGTTCGAGGACCTCGAACTGCCCAACCTGGTCAAACGCAACCTGACCGGCACCGACACCTTCAAGACGGTGCGTGCCGGCATCAGCAATGAAGGCAACCCTTCTCGCATCAACATCATTCGAACGCTGCGCTCGGCCCACGCGCGGCGTATTGCGTTGTCCGGCAGCAGCCGTGCCAAGCTCAAGCAAGCGGTCAGCGAACTTGAGCGACTCAAACGTGAAGAGCCGGACAACTTTGGCGATATCCAGGAACTGGAAGTCGAGATCGAGCGGTTGCGCGCACGCATCCGCCGGGTTCCGTATCTGGACACGTTCGACCTCAAATACAACCTGCTGGTCAAACAGCCCAACCCGAGTTCCAAGGCGGTCATGTTCTGCCTCATGGACGTCTCGGGTTCCATGACCCAGGCCACCAAGGACGTCGCCAAACGCTTCTTCATCCTGCTGTATCTGTTTCTGAAACGTAATTACGACAAAATCGAAGTGGTGTTCATCCGCCACCACACCAGTGCCCGGGAAGTCGACGAAGAGGAATTTTTCTATTCGCGCGAGACCGGCGGCACCATCGTTTCCAGTGCGTTGAAACTGATGCAGGAGATCATGGCCGAGCGTTACCCGGCCAACGAGTGGAACATCTACGCCGCCCAGGCGTCGGACGGCGACAACTGGAACGATGACTCGCCGATCTGCCGGGATATCCTCACCAAGCAGATCATGCCGTTCGTGCAGTATTACACCTACGTGGAGATCACTCCGCGCGAGCATCAGGCGCTCTGGTTCGAGTATGAACGCATCGGTGAGCAGTTCGCCGACACGTTCGCCCAGCAGCAACTGGTGTCTGCCAGTGATATCTACCCGGTATTCCGTGAACTCTTCCAGCGCAGGTTAGTGTCATGACCGCTAGAGAGCAGCGCCAGCCCCTGTCCACGGGCTCAGAGTGGACCTTTGAACTGATCCAGGCTTACGACAAGGAAATCAGTCGCATTGCCGAGCGTTATGCCCTGGATACCTATCCCAACCAGATCGAAGTGATCACCGCCGAGCAGATGATGGACGCGTACGCGTCGGTCGGCATGCCGCTGGGTTACCACCATTGGTCCTACGGCAAACACTTCCTGAGTACTGAGAAGTCCTACACCCGAGGCCAGATGGGCCTTGCTTACGAGATCGTGATCAACTCGGATCCGTGCATCGCTTACCTGATGGAAGAAAACACCATCTGTATGCAGGCTCTGGTGGTGGCGCATGCCTGCTACGGGCACAACAGCTTTTTCAAAGGCAACTACCTGTTCCGCACCTGGACAGACGCCAGTTCAATCATCGATTACCTGGTGTTCGCCAAGCAGTACATCATGCAATGCGAAGAGCGCCACGGTATCGACGCTGTGGAGGACTTGCTCGACTCCTGCCACGCGTTGATGAACTACGGCGTGGACCGCTACAAGCGCCCCTACCCTATTTCGGCCGAGGAAGAGCGGCGCCGCCAGAAGGATCGGGAGGAACACCTCCAGCGGCAGATCAACGACCTGTGGCGCACCATCCCCAAGAGCGCTGACAAGATGGGCAAGGAAGACAGCGCCCGCTTCCCCGCCGAGCCACAGGAAAACATTCTGTATTTCATCGAGAAGCACGCCCCGCTGCTGGAACCCTGGCAACGCGAAGTGGTGCGGATCGTACGCAAGATCGCGCAGTACTTTTATCCACAGCGTCAGACGCAGGTGATGAACGAGGGTTGGGCGACGTTCTGGCACTACACCTTGATGAATGATCTGTACGACGAAGGCCTGGTTACCGATGGCTTCATGCTGGAATTCCTGCAATCGCATACCAGTGTGATTTATCAGCCTGGTTTCGATAGCCCGTATTACAGCGGCATCAACCCTTACACGCTGGGCTTCGCCATGTATCAGGACATCCGGCGCATCTGCGAGCACCCCACCGAGGAGGATCGTCGCTGGTTCCCGGATATCGCAGGTACCGACTGGCTGACTGCTGTCAAATTCGCCATGTCGAGCTTCAAGGATGAGAGCTTCATCCTGCAGTACCTGTCGCCGAAGGTCATTCGCGACCTGAAGCTGTTCAGCATCCTCGACGACGATCAGAAAGAGGATCTGCTGGTCCCGGCCATCCATGACGAGTCAGGCTATCGCACCATTCGCGAGACACTGGCGGCGCAGTACAACCTGGGCAATCGCGAACCCAACGTTCAGATCTACAGCATCGACCGCCGCGGCGACCGTTCGCTGACCTTGCGCCATCAACAGCACAATCGTAAGCCGCTGGGCGACTCCACCGACGAGGTGCTCAAGCACCTGCATCGTCTATGGGGTTTCGACATTCATCTGGAAACCCTGCAGGGAGACCAAGTAGTCAAGACCCATCATGTTCCGCCTCGTGGCGAACATGCTGGCAGCGAATATCCGCGGCTCGATCTGGCGGTTGTTCACCTGTGACCATGTGAGCACTGGCGGTATTTAAAGTACGTGGTTCGGTTTTAACCTCCGCGAGGGCGAGACAAGGTTTATCCTGTCGTGCTCACGGAGGTTCTTTTATGCAGATTTATAAAGTTGGCGGTGCCGTTCGTGACCGTCTGCTGGGGCAACCCGTTACCGACATCGATTGGGTAGTGGTCGGTGCCACCGCCGACGAAATGCTGATCAAGGGCTATCGCCCTGTCGGCACTGACTTTCCGGTGTTTCTCCACCCGCTGACGGGCGAGGAATACGCGCTGGCTCGCACAGAGCGCAAGAGCGGCGTCGGCTACGGCGGGTTTGTTTTTCACGCCAGCCCTGACGTTACCCTCGAAGATGACCTCATTCGCCGCGACCTGACCATCAATGCGATGGCCGAGGATACGCAGGGCGTCGTGATTGATCCATACGGCGGCCTGAGAGATCTGGAATCGCGAATTCTGCGTCACGTTTCCCCCGCTTTCGCCGAAGATCCGCTCCGAGTCTTGCGTGTCGCACGCTTTGCGGCGCGTTACGCACCGCTGGGTTTCAGCATTGCACCCGAGACGTTGCAGCTGATGCGACAGCTTAGTGAATCAGGGGAACTCAAGGCACTGACGCCGGAGCGCAGCTGGAAGGAAATTTCCCGTGCGCTTATGGAAGAGCAGCCTCAGGTGTTCATTCGAGTCCTGCACGAATGCGGCGCGCTGAAGGAGCTGCTGCCGGAAGTCGACGCCTTGTTTGGCGTGCCCCAGCCGCCGGCGCATCATCCTGAAGTCGACACCGGCCTGCATGTACTCAGCGTGCTGGGTCAGTCAGCGCTGCACAAGCATCCGTTGAGCGTGCGCTGGGCCTGCCTGCTCCACGATCTGGGCAAGGGGCTGACCCCTGAATCCGAATGGCCACAACACATCGCTCATGAGCACACCGGCCTGCGCTCGATAAAAGCCGTCAACGAACGTTTCCGGGTGCCCAGGGAGTGTCAGGAGCTGGCGCTGCTGGTCGGCCAGTATCACACGCACGGGCACCGGGCTCTGGAATTGAAGCCTTCGACGCTGCTGGACCTGCTTCACAGCTTCGACGTGTACCGTCGGCCGCAGCGGTTTGAGGAGTTCATTGCCGCGTGCGAGATGGACGCCCGAGGGCGCGACGGTTTCGAGCAACGCAGCTACCCACAGGCCGAGTACCTGCGCGGCGCGGCGCAAGCCGCACGGGCGGTCTCGGTGCAACCGTTGCTGGAGAAAGGTTTACAAGGCCAGGATCTGGGCAACGCGCTGAAAAGCGAGCGACTGGACGCGCTCAAGATTTACAAGGCTGAGTACAACGCCTGAGACCGGCCTGTAAGTCAGACCCGTGGGAGCGCCACCCGCTTCGCTCCCACATGGGCCGGGCTTTACCGCGAAGCGAGCAACTCAGACGGCGTCAGTTGCACGCCCCGCCATTCGAAGCTCACCGGCCAGAGCTGTTGATCGATCTGCGCCTCGGCCCAGAGCCTGCCAAAGGGCACACCGACGCCAGGATGCAGGCGATCCGCCGCGATCAGCGACAGCGGCCACAGCACGAAAGCATTCTTCAGGATTTCGGCGCGGGGCAGGATCAGGCCGTCGAAATTACCCACCTGCTCGTCGTAGAGCAGTACATCGATATCCAGCGGCAGACCTTTGCGGTCCGGGGCGTAACGGCCGTTGTCGGCTTCGATGAATTTCAGGCGCCGATCCAGTTCCATCAACGGCAGGTCGGTCAGCGCCGAAACCACCAGATTGAAGAACGGGCCACTCTTGATGCCCACCGGATGACTCTCGAAAACCGGCGAGCAGCTCAGGTCGCTCAGAAAGGTATCCAAGGCATCGAGCCCCGCATGCAAGTGCTTCTCGCGCTCGATATTACTTCCGAGCCCCAGGAAGATCCGGGTCAGAGACATCCGCGCTCAATCTCCACACCCACGCCGGCAGCGGCTGGAACGGCACCGGGCTTGGTCACTTTCAGGCGCATCCAGGTGATCGCGAACTCGCTCATCAGGACTTCGGCAAGACGCTCGGCGAAGGTTTCCACCAACTGGAACTGCGCCTGTTCGGCGAAGGCCTGAATCCGTGTCGAAACGCTTGCGTAGTCGAGTGCCTTGCTCAGGTCATCACCCGCGGCGGCGGGCCGGTTGTCCCAGGCGAAACTCAGATCCAGACGCAGGCACTGGCGAATGCCGCGCTCCCAGTCGTAAGCGCCGATCACCGTATCGACCTCGAGTCCGTCGATGAAAACTCTGTCCAAGCCCTACTCTCCACTGCACGACAAGGGCGCGATGCGCCGTTAGAATCAGGGCATCCTCGCCCGGAATGGTTAGCATGTTTTGGTTACTGGCGGCTTTCGCCTACCTGCTTGGCTCACTTTCGTTCGCCATCCTGCTCAGCCGTCTGACCGGTAGCCCGGACCCGCGTGTCAGCGGATCGGGCAATGCCGGTGCCACCAACATGTTGCGCCTGGCCGGCAAGCGACTGGCTGTGCTGACCTTGCTCGGCGACCTTTGCAAAGGCCTGCTTCCCGTCCTGCTCGCCAACCTGTGCGGCCTCGACCCGATGCAACAGGCCTGGATCGGCGTCTGCGCGGTCCTGGGCCACATGTTTCCGCTGTACTTCCGTTTCAAGGGCGGCAAGGGCGTCGCGACAGCGGCCGGCATGCTTCTGGCCCTTTACCCGCCTGCTGCGGCGCTTGCGGTAATAACCTGGCTGCTGACGTTCTACCTGACCCGGACCAGCTCGCTCGCCGCCTTGATCGCCACGCCGCTGACCTTGCCCTTGTTAGCCTGGCAGGAACCTCGCGCCTTGCTGCCGATGACCGTTCTGACCTTGCTGATCGTCTGGCGCCACCGTGGCAATCTACGCGACCTGCTCGCCGGGCGCGAACGGCATTTCTGAAGACCTGACTGAAAACCGCTCAAGCCGCCCGACACCCCGAACCGCTCAGATCGCCGGCAGTTGCTCCATTGGCCAGCGCGCCTGGACGCTGATGCCCAGATCTTCTTTCTGCCCGGCCTGCAGACGCTGACAACCGGCAAAAGCGATCATCGCGCCGTTATCGGTGCAGAACTCCGGACGCGCGTAGTAGACGTTGCCGCGCAACTCGCCAAGCATGCTTTCCAGTGACAGGCGCAGTGCCTTGTTAGCGCTCACCCCGCCAGCGATGACCAGGCTCTTGAGGCCGGTCTGCTTCAGCGCGCGCTTGCATTTGATGGTCAGAGTGTCCACCACCGCCTGCTGGAAGGCCAGAGCGATGTCGCTACGGGTTTGCTCGCTGTCGTCCCCGGCGCTCTGGCACTGCTGCCAGGTGTTGAGGGCCGATGTCTTCAGGCCGCTGAAACTGAAATCCAGGCCGGGACGATCGGTCATGGGACGCGGAAATGAAAAACGCCCGGCCACTCCTTGCGTAGCCAGCCTGGAAATCTCCGGACCGCCAGGGTATTGCAGCCCCATCATTTTCGCGGTCTTGTCGAACGCTTCACCGGCGGCGTCATCCAGCGTCTCACCCAGCAGCTCGTAACGGCCGATGCCATCGACGCGAACCAGCTGCGTGTGGCCACCGGAAACCAGCAAAGCGACGAACGGGAACTGCGGCGGCTGTTCTTCCAGCATCGGCGCCAGCAGGTGGCCTTCCATGTGATGCACGCCCAGCGCCGGGATATCCCAGGCGAATGCCAGAGCCTGCGCACAGGATGCGCCGACCAGCAACGCGCCGACCAGGCCAGGCCCGGCTGTATAGGCGATGGCGTCGATGTCGGTGGCAACGCAGTCCGCTTCCGCCAGAGTCTGGCGAATCAAGGGCAGCATGCGCTTCACGTGATCGCGCGAGGCGAGCTCGGGGACCACGCCACCATAGACCCGGTGCAGGTCGATCTGGCTGAACAATGCATCAGCCAGCAGACCGCGTTCGCTGTCGTAGAGCGCGACGCCGGTTTCGTCGCAGGAAGTTTCTAATCCCAGTACTAACATGGGTTTGCGCCTTGTAGGGGGCAGATTTGAAGGCGCGCATGATAGTCGTCACCCAAGGCGCCGACCAGCGGTTTTCGATCAGAGGCTTTGCATTCCTCTCAATGAGGGGTTAACATCCGCAACCCTTAAAAACCGACGTACTTTTGTGCAGTGTTTGCATAGAGCGTCGACCCCGGTAATGAATGAAGGTAGCTCTGGATGCCAGCCGTCAAAGTTAAAGAGAACGAACCCTTCGACGTAGCTCTGCGTCGTTTCAAGCGCTCCTGCGAAAAAGCCGGTGTTCTGGCTGAAGTTCGTAGCCGCGAATTTTACGAGAAGCCGACTTCCGAGCGTAAGCGTAAGGCAGCTGCTGCTGTCAAGCGTCACGCCAAGAAAGTCCAGCGCGAACAGCGCCGCGCCGTTCGTCTGTACTAATACAGTCTGACGTCGCAAGCTTCTGCCTTGCCCGGCTCACAGCCGGGCTGTCGGCAGTTGCAGTTTCAGCATCACGCTTGATTGACTGATCCTGCCGGGTCGCAGACGCGACAATGGCCGAGTCCGTCAAAGCACGTCCAGCCTGTTTCCAGGCGATATCGGTCACGTCCGCCCGGACAAGCATGACGATCGATGTGCAAGACGAGTATGCCTTGATGACTTTCGCAAGAAACTCAGCCAAGGCAGCGTCTCCCGTGACACTTCTGGCGTGAATTCGCGAGACTCCGTGTCGCTTGTTTTTCTCGAAGCCATCGCCCGGTCGACGAACGTGTCCATATATCCATGTGTACGCTCGCCTGTCGCCACTTCATCTGAAAAAGACGGCTGACAGCCTGACGCGAGACTCGTAGAGTCACCACGATACTTTCGCGATACGCCTGATGACGAGAACGCCATGGCCGGGCTGATACCCCAGAGCTTCATTGACGACCTTTTGAACCGCACCGACATCGTCGATGTAGTCAGCTCGCGTGTGCAGCTGAAAAAAGCGGGCAAGAACTTCACCGCTTGCTGCCCGTTTCACAAAGAGAAAACGCCTTCGTTCAGCGTCAGCCCCGACAAGCAGTTCTACTACTGCTTCGGCTGCGGCGCAGGCGGCAACGCCCTTGGCTTCATCATGGACCACGACAACCTGGATTTTCCCCAGGCGGTCGAGGACCTTGCCAAGGCAGCGGGCATGGAAGTACCGCGCGAGCAAGGCGTCAAAGGCCAGAAGCCTCGGCAGCCTACTGACTCCCCGCTCTATCCGTTACTGACGGCGGCGGCCGAGTTCTATCGTCAGGCACTGAAAAGCCACCCGGCGCGCAAGGCTGCGGTGGACTATCTGAAGGGCCGAGGCCTGTCGGGTGAAATCGCTCGGGATTTCGGGCTTGGCTTTGCGCCGCCCGGCTGGGACAACCTGTACAAGCACCTGAGCAGCGACACGCTTCAACAGAAGGTCATGATCGACGCCGGCCTGCTGATCGAGAATGCCGAGACCGGCAAGCGCTACGACCGCTTCCGTGATCGTGTGATGTTCCCGATTCGCGATTCGCGCGGACGGGTCATCGCGTTCGGCGGCCGAGTGCTGGGCGACGACAAGCCCAAATACCTGAACTCCCCGGAAACTCCGGTTTTCCACAAGGGCCAGGAGCTTTACGGGCTGTTCGAGGCACGCAAGTACAATCGCAATCTCGACGAAATCATCGTCGTCGAAGGCTACATGGACGTCATCGCGCTGGCTCAGCAAGGTCTGCGCAATGCCGTGGCCACGTTGGGCACCGCAACCAGTGAAGAGCACCTGAAACGGCTGTTCCGAGTGGTCCCGAGCGTGCTGTTCTGTTTCGACGGCGACCAGGCAGGCCGCAACGCCGCATGGCGCGCGCTGGAAGCAACGCTGTCCAGCCTGCAGGACGGCAGACGTGCACGGTTTCTGTTTCTGCCCGAAGGCGAGGACCCGGATACCCTGGTGCGCTCCGAAGGCACGGATGCGTTCAAGGCGCGCATCAACCAGCACGCCCAGCCGCTGGCCGATTACTTCTTCGAGCAGTTGACCAAAGAGGCGGACCCGCGCTCGCTGGAAGGCAAGGCGCACCTGGCGACGCTGGCCGCTCCGCTGATCGACAAGGTGCCGGGCGCCAATCTGCGCACCCTGATGCGCCAGCGGCTGAGCGAGATCACCGGCCTGAGTGGTGACGCAGTCAACCAGCTGGTCCAGAGCGCACCCGCCGACGCACCACCCGGCTACGACCCGTATATCGATTACGATGCAGCCCCCGATTTTGCCGATTATCAACAGCACGGCGGCTACGAAGCGCAACAGGAATGGACGCCGAAGAAAACCGGCGGTCCGAATCAGAAGAAATGGGACAAGAAGCCCTGGGACAAAAAAGGCAAGCGCCAGGACTTCGAGCCTCGCGCGCCTCGCGTCCCGACAGCGGTCGAACCGCCGATGCAAGCGGCGCTACGGACGCTGCTGCATCACCCCGAGTTGGCCGAAAAGGTCGAGAATGCAAGCCATTTCGCCGCAGAAGACCATGCACAGGCACAATTGCTGGTCGCATTGATCGAGGCGAGGCAAAAGAATCCGAACCTTCGGTCGTTACAGTTGATAGCGCGTTGGCATGGCACCGAACAGGGCCGGTTGCTGCGCGCATTGGCAGAGAAGGAATGGTTGATCGAGGCCGACAACCTTGAACAACAGTTTTTCGACACTATAACTAGGTTATCGGCGAGCCAACGCGAGCGGAGCCTCGATCAATTGATCAGCAAGGAACGTCAAACCGGTTTGACGACAGAAGAAAAAGCTCTGTTGCTCAAGCTGCTAAATCGCGATGTTTCTGCACAAAACCCGACCTCAACTGGCGCGTGAGGTCCTAGCTCGGGTATAATCCTCGGCTTGTTTTTTGCCCGCCAAGACCTTCAGTGGATAGGGTGTTATGTCCGGAAAAGCGCAACAGCAGTCTCGTATCAAAGAGTTGATTACTCTGGGCCGTGAGCAGAAGTATCTGACTTACGCAGAGGTCAACGACCACCTGCCTGAGGATATTTCAGATCCGGAGCAGGTGGAAGACATTATCCGCATGATTAACGACATGGGGATCCCGGTACACGAGAGTGCTCCGGATGCAGACGCCCTGATGCTGGCCGATGCCGATACCGATGAGGCAGCCGCGGAAGAAGCGGCCGCAGCACTGGCAGCGGTTGAAACCGACATCGGACGCACCACCGATCCCGTTCGCATGTACATGCGGGAAATGGGTACCGTTGAGCTCCTGACCCGTGAAGGCGAGATCGAAATCGCCAAGCGTATCGAAGAAGGTATCCGTGAAGTGATGAGCGCTATCGCGCACTTCCCTGGCACGGTTGACCATATCCTCTCCGAATACACGCGGGTTACCAGCGAAGGTGGCCGCCTGTCCGACGTATTGAGCGGCTACATCGATCCGGATGACGGCATTGCGCCGCCTGCGGAAGTTCCTCCTCCTGTCGATCCGAAAACAGTCAAGGCTGACGACGCTGACGACGACGAGGAAGAATCGGCCGACGCCGACGATGAAGAAGAAACCGAAAGCGGTCCGGATCCGGTCATCGCTCAGCAGCGCTTCGGCGCAGTTGCCGAGCAGATGGAGATCACCCGCAAGGCGCTGAAGAAGTTTGGTCGAGACGACAAGCATGCCATTGCCGAGCTGGCTGCGCTGGCCGAGCTGTTCATGCCGATCAAGCTGGTGCCCAAGCAGTTCGAAGGCCTGGTAGAACGTGTACGCAGCGCCCTGGACCGCCTCCGCGCCCAGGAACGCGCCATCATGCAGCTTTGCGTGCGTGATGCTCGCATGCCACGTGCCGACTTCCTGCGCCAGTTCCCTGGTAACGAAGTCGACCAGAGCTGGACCGAATCGCTGGCCAAAGGCAAGAGCAAATACGCCGAAGCCATCGGTCGCCTGCAGCCTGACATCCAGCGTTGCCAGCAGAAGCTGACCGCGCTCGAAGAAGAAACCGGCCTGAAAATCGCCGAGATCAAGGACATCAACCGTCGCATGTCGATCGGTGAGGCCAAGGCCCGCCGCGCGAAGAAAGAGATGGTCGAAGCGAACTTGCGTCTGGTGATCTCCATTGCCAAGAAGTACACCAACCGCGGCCTGCAATTCCTCGACCTGATCCAGGAAGGCAACATCGGCCTGATGAAAGCGGTGGACAAGTTCGAATACCGTCGCGGCTACAAGTTCTCGACTTATGCCACCTGGTGGATCCGTCAGGCGATCACTCGCTCGATTGCCGACCAGGCACGCACCATCCGTATTCCGGTGCACATGATCGAGACGATCAACAAGCTGAATCGTATTTCCCGGCAAATGCTGCAGGAAATGGGTCGCGAGCCTACTCCGGAAGAGTTGGGCGAGCGCATGGAAATGCCTGAGGACAAGATCCGCAAGGTACTCAAGATCGCCAAAGAGCCGATCTCCATGGAAACCCCGATCGGTGATGACGAAGACTCGCATCTGGGTGACTTCATCGAAGACTCGACCATGCAGTCGCCAATCGATGTCGCCACGGTTGAAAGTCTGAAGGAAGCGACGCGCGAAGTGCTGTCGGGCCTTACCGCTCGGGAAGCCAAGGTTCTGCGCATGCGTTTCGGTATCGACATGAACACCGACCACACTCTGGAAGAGGTCGGCAAGCAGTTCGACGTTACCCGCGAGCGGATCCGTCAGATCGAAGCCAAGGCGCTACGCAAGTTGCGCCACCCGACAAGAAGCGAGCACCTGCGCTCGTTCCTTGACGAGTAATCGAGCAAGCAACTCCAGAACCCCCGGCTTTCCGGGGGTTTTGCTTTTCTGGCGAATGCTGCGCCAGAGCGCCCCGCCCGTCCTGGGCAAAAAATTTCCTACGCCAACGCTAAATTGACCTCTGAAATGCTGTGGCGGGTCTATATTGGACGAGTCGCCCGCAACCCTGGAGATCGCTCCATGCCGCGCGCCATCGACCGTACGGCATCGGGTGCCATTCGACCTGGCTCATCGAATCCACCCCCCTGTCAGTCGTCGCTGGAACGGCAAAGCCTCGCAAATTGACCTACAACTATGTGTCATTCCTGAAAGAAACCCTGCCTGAGCAGTTGCGCAATAACGTGCATTCAGCAGATGTGAAGACGTCTCGAAAAAAACAGTCAATGCGGTGAAGTCCAGACCTCGACTTGGCCCCCCTCGGGTATTGAGTCCATGTCACGACCCCGCAAGATCACAGCCTGACAGAGCACGGACGTGAGCCACTTATGCGTGGATTAATGATCGATATCAGTGACAGCAAACAGGCTGAAGAAGCATTGCGTCTTTCCGAGGGGAAATTTGCATCGGTGTTCGCCCAGTGCCCGGACATCATGATGATCGCCCGCCTGTCGGACGGCAGCATTCTGGACACCAACAAAGCCTTCGTGGAACAGACCGGGCTGACTGCAGAGGAAGTGGTCGGCAAGACGCCTGCCCAGATCAACCTCTGGGCAGTACCCGGGGTTGGACCCGCGCTGATCGAGCGACTGCAAAAGGGCAATATCCGCAATCTGGAAATGCCGCTGCGGCGCAAGGACGGTCGAACATTTTCCGGGCTTATCTCCGCCGAGCCCTTCGACCTGAGTTCCATTCCAGCCGTGCTGGTGGTCATCCGGGACATCACCCCGCTCAAGCAGGCGCAGCAACAGCTGCAGCTCTCTGAAGAGAAGTTCGCCAAAGCGTTCCACGCTTCGCCCGATGGCATGGCGATTACCCGTGAGCATGACGGCATGGTCGTGGAGGTCAACGAGGGGTTCAGCCGCCTGACCGGCTACAGCGAGCGGCAGTGCCTGGACCGCTCGACATTCGACCTGGACCTATGGGCCAACCCGACAGAAAGACTGCATCTACGTGAGCAATTGAAGCGACACGGCTTCGTTCGTGATTTCCGGGTACAGATCCGCGGCGCCGACGGGCGCTTGCGGATATGCGAGCTGTCGGCGCACCCGGTGCTGATCGGGGGCGAGGACTGCATTCTGACCATCACCCGCGACATCACTGAACGTCAGCAGATGCAGGAAAAGCTGCATCTGGCGGCGACGGTTTTCGAAAGCACAGCCGAGGGTGTCCTGATTACCGACACCTCGCAGCGCATCAACGCCGTCAATCGGGCGTTCAGCGAGATCACCGGCTACAGCGAACAGGAAGCGATCGGCCACACCCCTCGCCTCCTCGCTTCGGGCCAGCACGACAGCGCGTTCTACGCGGCCATGTGGTACCAGCTGACGGCCGAGGGCCATTGGCAGGGCGAGATTTGCAATCGCCGCAAGAACGGTGAGCTGTACCCCAGCTGGCTTACGATCAGCGCTGTGCGCAGCAAGGACCAGACCATCACGCACTTCGTCGCCGTGTTCGCCGACATATCCAGCCTCAAGCACGCTCAGGCGCGCCTTGACTATCAGGCCCATCACGACCCGCTGACCGGGCTGCCGAACCGCACCCTGTTCGAGAACCGCCTGCAGACGGCGCTGTTGCACAGTGAAGAGTCGGGCAGCCTCGGCGCGGTGTTGTTTCTGGATCTGGACCGTTTCAAGCACATCAACGACAGCCTCGGCCATCCGGTCGGCGATCTGCTGCTCAAGGGCATCGCGCTACGCCTCAAAGAGAACCTGCGCGACATCGATACGGTGGCGCGACTCGGCGGCGACGAATTCATCGTGCTGCTTCCGGGGCTTCTTCAGCCAAGCGACGCCGAAACCATCGCCAACAAGCTGCTCGCATGTTTCAGCGCACCCTTCCAGGCCGGCGAGCACGAGTTCTTCATGAGCGCGAGCATCGGCAGCAGCCTTTTCCCCACGGATGGCACCGACGTCGCCACACTGGTCAAGAACGCCGACGCCGCGATGTATCGCTCCAAGGCCAAGGGCCGCAACCGGATCGAAAGCTACACCCGCGACCTTACCTCGCAGGCGAGCGAGCGGATCGCCCTTGAGCAGGAGCTCCGGAGAGCGCTGGAGCGCAACGAGCTGAGCCTGTCCTACCAGCCGAAGATAAGCCTGCTGACCAACCAACTGGTGGGCGCTGAAGCGTTGATACGCTGGAGCCACCCGATCTTTGGTGAAGTCCCGCCTGAGCACTTCATCCCGCTGGCGGAAGAGAACGGCATGATCCTGCAGATCGGAGACTGGGTGCTGGAAAGCGCTTGCCGCCAGATGTTCGAATGGCGCAAGACCTACCAACCGTTCGGGGCGGTTTCGGTGAACCTTGCCGGCGCCCAGCTGCGCCAGCCCAACTTGGTCCGACGCATCGAGCAGTTGCTGGACGACAACGGCCTGGAGCCCGGGTGCCTGCAGCTGGAGATCACCGAAAATTTCATCATGAGCCAGACCGGAGAAGCGCTGTCCGTGCTGCATAAGCTGAAGAAACTCGGCGTTCAGCTGGCAATAGACGACTTCGGCACCGGGTACTCATCGCTGAGCTACCTCAAGCGCCTGCCGCTGGACATCCTCAAGATCGACCAGTCCTTCGTCCGCGGCCTGCCAGAGGACACCCACGACGCCGCCATCGTCCGCGCCATCATCGCACTCGGACGCAGCATGCAATTGACCGTGATCGCCGAAGGCGTCGAGAACGCCGAACAACAGAAATTCCTGGCTGCCGAAGGCTGCGAACAGATCCAGGGCTACATCGTCAGCCTGCCCCTGCACCCGGACACCTTCTGCGCCAATTTTCTTCCGACGAACCTTTCCGACTTTTCGGATAGCACAGCCGCGAAACCGTCGTTATAATCCGCGGCCTACTGAGGGCCTATAGCTCAGTTGGTTAGAGCAGAGGACTCATAATCCTTTGGTCCACGGTTCGAGTCCGTGTGGGCCCACCAACTCCAAAGCCGCGCATTGCGCGGCTTTTGTGTTTCTGGGGTAAACACGTCAGATACAGTCCTATGGTCCAAAGGTGCAAAATCGGTACAGTGCTGGTGCGCCAGTACACTCGTGGAGTCCTCTCAGATGGCGACACTAGTTAAGGCCCCTTCCGGCAGCTGGAAGGCTTTGATCCGTAAACCGGCTGGCCAACAGTAGCCAAAGCCTTTCGTACCAAACGCGACGCCGAGGATTGGTCACAGCGCACCGAGGATGAAATGGTGCGAGGTGTATATCCAGCGCAGCGGATCCGAGCGACTGAGACTCGAAAATGCCCTGCAGCGATACCTGCGCGAGGTCAGCCCCGCCAAGAATCCCACCACGCAGGCAGACGAGGCCACCAAAGCTGAGCAATTGATCCGGCACCCTGCGAAAATATTCCCTTGCCGCTTTGTCATCGAGGTGATTGTGAACTATGGCGATACTCATCTCGGTTCGCTGACCAACGGCGGCAACCCAGGAGCAACAACACCGTTCGGCTGGAGCCGGCTTTGGTGAGTCACCTGTTCAAGCTTCATAACGTGGAATGAAGAATCCATATTTCGGATTATGTGGAGAGTCGCCCCGTCATCTGGTCGATTGGCTTAGGTCAAACTGTCTGTGCAGAGAGCATGCGTTTAGTAAGACTGCGCCGATTGACCTCAATCTCGCTGACAACGTCGGGCCCTCGATAGACCATGGAGGTCTCGTGACGCGCATACTCTTCTTTGCGACTAGCTGAGAACCAGTTAAACGAGCCGATGCAAAGCAGATTATCGTCGGCCATCACGATTTTGCTGTGAACTTTGTGCATCAAATGCGCGTCGATACGTTGTTCTCTGAGCGCATCAATTGCCTGCTTGAAATAAGTCCGCCTTGTAGTAGCCTCGGAGGCGTTATTCTGATTTTTAATATTAAATTCAAAGTCCGTATATATAGAGACTCGGACGCCTCGTTTTACTGCTTCAAGCATAGCCTCCCAAGCACGAATTTCTTTAATGCGGTCTAGTAGAAGCCACGGTGTGACAATGTGCACTTCTCGCAATGCGCTGTTCAGCGTTTGCAACAGAAACCTATCGTGTTCAGCAGCTTCATGCAGGTGCTCCAGCCTGGTCAAGGTAGTGTGTAAATCAGTGCGAGGCTGATAGTCAAAATGAAGCTCGCTGGCAGAATCGCGCAGCAGATAATCGACCAGCAACCCGCGTGGTTTTGTAGGAACCACAGCACCGAAAACATCTATATCGCCAAATACCAGAAAGCTATCTTTGGCTCGCGACACTGCTACATTCAGCATGCTCTCGCGCTGGTCTATGAAGCCACCGTCGGCATGCTTGGAGTACACGGCAGAAAATACTACAACAGGGCGTTCTGCGCCCTGGAATGAGTGCACGGTGCCAACCGTTAGCTCCCCATTCCCCTTGCCTGTTTTTATGCCCCGACTACTACAAGCGTCGGCAATCACTTGAGTCTGCGCACCGAAGGGAGTAATGACCCCCACAATCTCAGAGATATCTTTCTTGTACTGGGTTTCAAGTTGAGCACGGTTAGCTCCGAGCCAAGCGGCAATAGTTTCGGCCTCCAGTCGGTTAATCCGACTGCGACCGCCACTCTGCTGACAAAGACCATCGACATGCAGATACCCAAGCCCTGGGAGCCCTACCGCCGGCTTAACGCCGCGCTTAGGCTGTAATTTACCGTTGTAACAGAGTCTGTTGCAGTAATCGATGATGGAGTCATAACACCGACGATGTTCATAGAGAAACATGCCTCGCTCCATGTCTGCATCATAGTGATACCGACTAGCGGCTTGAGCAATTTGCATCACGCTGCCCGAAGCAGAGCTTTTACCAGTGGAGCAAAGCACATCATAAGAGTGAGCAATATCATTACGGGGAAGCAACTCGGCGCTAACGAGATTACCAATGTCGACCGACGCAGGGACAGACCAGATAGGCTCTATCTGTAGCGTGTCGCCAATAACCAAAGATTGCTTACCGAGCGCAAATGACGCCCCTGCGACCTCAGGCAATACCTGGCCAGCCTCGTCAACAATCAGCAGATCGATAAGATTGTACATATAGTCCAGTACCAGACCATTTCCATCATGCCTGCTACCTTTCATTTCCTTGGGCAGCATGAAGAAGGTCGATACGATGCAAGGAGTCAGCTTCATCCAACGACGCCAGCGCTTTTCGAGCGTCTTACGGCCGTTTTTCTTTCCTGACTTAAGAATTTCCTCCAGCGACTCCTCGACCTCCAGCAGCCAGCGTCCTTCCCAGTAATGCGTAGTCAGTAAGAAAATCGGAAAGCGTATCTGTGTATCAGCCAGCGCATCGCAATCCTCAATGCGGATATTTTTCTCGTCTAACCCAAGGGGCAGCCTCAACGCTGCCAGCGCAGAGCCCCAATTTGATACACAGCGCTGTTCATCGGCTATGACCTGTTCACCTTTTAGTAGGAGTGCTTGCGAAGCCGCCAAGAGAGCAGCAGCTTTGGAACTCCACCCTACCAACCCATTCTCTATGTCACGGACACTGCTCCAAGAGTCCAACGCCTCCAAGTCATCGTGAAACGTCTGTAAGGAACCACTTTCGCCCGACGGCAGATTTGACTTGATGTACAGCTTGGCTAATCGCAATCGCTTGTCGGCCACAGGAGGCAGCCAACTGAATAATGCAAACAAAACCGACTCATTAGCCAAGTACTGCTCGAAGCCTAGAGATATGCCTCTGATGCCAGCGAGATAAGTGGCTTGACGTGACACCAGATGTCGGCGCTTCTCAAGGAGCGCATGTGGGTCGTTGCCCAGCTCAACACGCACAGCTTCACGGGCCTTGGTCAGAACCTGCCAGGCTGCCTCAATATTTCCAAGTGTCCTGGCTCGAGCCTGGATCTCTTGCTGCAGTCGATCTACCGCTACTTGAATAGTCAGTTGATTTTCAGTCGGAAAAGCGTCTGTAGCTTTGCCAAGGTAGGTACTTTTCGCTTTTGCCAGATAGTCAGCGGACTCAACTGCCTCAATAAAACTGCGCGTCTGATACTTCTCAGCCATCTCTGCCTCTTTAGACGAAGAGGGAAAATAAGCGCCGAAGCTTTTGATGTCTGGTAGCCAGCGTCCCGAAAATGGCCCATTACCGGTCGAAAAATCTTTACCAAAGGCGTCAATGATGTTGGTTACCGCCTGATTGTTAGTGGAGCTAGCAACAATTACCGGCGGCTCGGCACCTGCCAATGCGGCTTTAGCCCACAGTGAAGCGACCACAGACAGCAGCAGGGTCGTCTTGCCGGTGCCAGGTGGTCCATTTACCCCTAGGATATCGCCGTCATCTGCAACCAAAAGATGAGTCAGCGCATCGCGCTGAGCGACAGCCAATGAGTGAGTGTCGCTAGCGTGCCCCAGGCGGGCAGCAAAACCGGCGGTTGTCGGCAGACATGGTTCAAGGGCGCGCGGAGTCTGCTCGGCATAACGCTCAAAGAGCGGCACTGACGGATCAACCGTCCGCAGGTGATCGTATAGCCGAACAATATGCTGGCTAGCACCGTCGATCTTCTGCTCCTTGAAGAGGTACCACTCGTTCCCCAGCAGGAATCGATCCTCCGTGCCGGGCCACCCTTGCCCGACCTGAGCTAGAAACCGATCGCAGAACTGCAGATATTTACTCCAGTGCTCGGCATACCAGTGATCATCTGGCTTGCCGCCATCTGCAGGCGGATCAAAGTGCTGAACCGGATTTTCGGTCAAAAAAATGTCTACGTTCTCGACAGTCCCTAACGCAAAAGAACCGGCCTCGAGCGGTTCCAAAATATCTCGTGGAATGACAGTGCTTGTTGTCGGAAAAAGCTGACCGTCACGACTCACCAAGGCACGACTCACGATGGGGGTAACAACAGCCGGGCGGCTATCGCCGCTTGCTACACCGTGCTCTAGCTGGGCCCGGTAGACCATTGGTCTAACCGTCACCTCGACCGTATTCGTTTGCTCTGACTCGCCGGCAAAAAGCGCTTCGACGACTTCATCTCCTACCGTTCCTGAGTGCAGGATGCTAACAGGGAGACGGATAAATTCTTTAAGGTCAGTTACGCGCAGGCCACCTTGACCTCGTTCGGCATCCGCCAGGGAGTTGCGCCAGTATTGTGCAAATTTAAGAGCGTTATCGTTCATCGTCCTGATTCTTTAATCCGCGCAGCAATACCGCCACACGTGCAAATAGAAGCCTGCCGGCCATTGCCGTCCCAGACAGTTTGAGGCAGAGATCACCTTAATGTAGGCGATCTTACGTTAAGGGCGCTCGGTGGGCCAAAGCGTTCAGTTTGCTCAGGCAGGGTAGAGTAAAAGCCCCCGCAGTGACCTGCGGCGCCTGCTCGGTCACTCGCGCTAACAACCTGCGCTAATCAGGATCTTCCCGCTATGCCCCTCGGAGATCACCGCCTGCATCAGGATGACGGCTAGTCGAAGATTCCCTGAATATCATCCAGTGTGGGCATAACGGCAGGTATGACCGCTAGTTCACAGTCCAGAGCTCCAACCACTCGTGCATACGCCGTCATGCCTACCGACAGATCACCCTTCTCGATGGCGATGATCTTTTGCCTGGTGACAGCGGCCAGTGCCGCGAGCATGGCTTGCGTAAGGCCTCGATTAAGGCGGCGCTGCCGAATCTGCTCGCCAAGACGCGATGCAATCAGAAAATAGTCCATGTTCTATATACGTAACAAATTGAGATGAATGTAACGTATAAGGAACGCTCAAAAAAGTCACAGCAGATGCGGGCGACTGAGTTTGAATCGCGAGGGTCAGTAGGCATGCAGCATTTTCAGCCGACTCGTAATCCTTTGCTCAACGGTTCGAATACGCGCCTGACCAGCATCTCTCATCCCGTCTGGACGCTGAGCCGATTACACGCCACAATCGGCTCATTATGTGAGCCGATTAAATCCGGTATTCGGCTCAGACGGGATTATCTATGTCTGAAAAGCTCTGGATCTGGCAGCACTCTGACTGGCCGCGTTTTCATTGGGACGGCGAGCGCCTTGCACCGCTGTTGCGTGAGTGCGCCAAGGCACAGGGCCGTCTGCTTGGCATGTCGGGTGTGGCTGGTGGAAGTGCCGAGTTGCTGGAAAGCCTCGACACAATGCTACAGAACATCATCACCTCCTCCGCTATCGAAGGTGAGCAACTGAACGCAGCTTCGGTGCGCTCCTCTTTGGCTCGCCGCTTGGGCCTGGCTGACGAGGGCAAGCCGAGCCCACGCAGCGAAGGCCTGGCTGAGCTGATGATGGATGCAACTCGCCGGCACGATAAACCCCTTACGCTTGAGCGTCTGTTTGCGTGGCATCAGTGGCTGTTCCCAACGAACAACAGTCTGCTCGCCAACCCAATCCGCGTCGGGCAGCTGCGTGGCGATGAGCCCATGCAAGTGATCTCCGGACGGATCGACCGCCCTACCGTGCATTTCGAAGCACCACCACGCGCGGTTCTGCACCAGCAAATGACCGACTTCCTGAACTGGTTTACCGTCAGCCGGAACGATCCGAATATCGACCCCCTGATCCGAGCAGGGATTGCTCATTTCTGGTCTGTGACATTGCACCCTTTCGATGACGGAAACGGCCGCATGACGCGCGCATTGACCGATCTTGCGCTGGCCCAAGGCGATCAACAGGCGATCCGGTTCTATGCCATGTCGGTGAGCATTCTCGGCGACCGATCTGGCTATTACCACATTCTGGAAACCAGCCAGAAAGGCACGCCTGATATTTCCGCCTGGCTTGAATGGTTTTTGCTCACACTGCTGCGCAGTATGGAACATGCGCTGTTGCGCATTGAACGCGTACTTGCCAAGACCCGTTTTTGGGAATTGCATCGTGGAGACGGTTTGCTCGCCGAACAGGTCAAAGTGCTAAACCGTCTGCTTGACGGGGGCGAGCGTGGCTTTGAGGAAGGCATTAACGCGGCCCAGTATCAGGCAGTTGCAAAGGTTTCCAAAGCGACCGCCACTCGCCACCTCGCCGACTTGCTCAAAAAAGAGTGCCTGACTCGCCTGCCGGGCGCAGGACGTAGCACTCGTTACCGGGTTAACTGGTCGCCAGGGACGTAAAAACCGGAATGGAAAACTGAAAGTACATGGATGCCGGAACAGTCCCTGAAAAGGCCCCTTCGGTCTCTTTTTGGGAATTATCGGCAGCCTCATCAATTTCCCCAGAGGTCCACGCGGGCTCGGTGCAAAGAACCCGGCCGGCCCCGCTCACCTACTCCTATTCCAGCTCCCGATGTGGCTTACTACCGCCCATCAACATCCAATCACGGACTTCTTCCCTTCCCTTGCGGTCTTTTAACGCATGACCAATTCGCGCTCTGTTTTCATACCTTCCTGGCTCCGCCCTGTTCTGCGTCCGTTGCTGGACCCGTACCGCCGTTACAGGCACGCGCGGCTGATTCATGCGGCGCGGATTGCGGTGGGTTTGCTGGTGACCATTCTGCTGACTACCGGCCTGAATCTGCCGCATGGCGAGTGGGCATCCGTGACGATGCTTATCGTGATTGGTGGGTTGCAGCACCACGGCAATATTGGCAAGAAGTCGGTCGAGCGGGCGTATGGAACGCTGATCGGCGCGGGGCTCGGGCTGTTTGTGGTGGTGCAGCAGGGTTATCTGGAGATGCCGCTGCTGACGTATTCGATGATGGCGGTGATGTGCGGTTTCTTTGCCTATCACGCCATTGGCAAGGGCGGTTATACGGCGTTGCTGTCGGCGATCACTCTGTTCATCGTCGCCGGTCACGGTTACAACCCGATCAGCGACGGGCTGTGGCGCACGGTGGATATCCTGATAGGGATCGCCCTGGCGCTGGCTTTTTCCTTCGCGCTGCCGCTGTATGCAGTGTTTTCCTGGCGTTACAACCTGGCCAGCGGCTTGCGCGATTGCGCCAAGGTCTATGGCCGTATCAGCCAGGGCCAGCCGGTGACTGCCGATGAACACTTGAAACTGACTGCCCGGCTCAACAGCACGATGTTGCAGTTGCGCTCGCTGCTGCCTTCGGTGTCCAAAGAAGTAAAGATTTCCATGGTCGAACTGGACGCCATTCAGGGGCATTTCCGCATGTGCCTGAGCACGCTGGAGATCCTGGCCAACATTCGCCCGACGAATCTTGATGAAGCAGCAGGCAGTTCGTTGAAAGCCTCGCTGGACGCCGACTATCGGCAGATCCGTCGGCAACTGATCGGCATGGCGCGCGCTCTGCAGACCGGCGCCATCGAGCGTCTGGCAAGGCCTGCCGAAACCGCGTCCCCCGAGCCAGATGCGCCGGTGCCCGCCGAACTGCTTGGCTACCACCTGATGAATGTTCAGCTGGCGCATAACCTCGATGGTCTGCAGGCGCGCCTGGCCAAAACGGCCAAGCGCTGGAAGTTCTGAGGAATGGCCGTGCCGGAACTACGCGCCCCCATGCTCGATGACATCGACCGCCAACTCATTGCGGCCTTGCAGATCAACGCGCGCGAAAGCGTCGCGACCCTGGCTCGCCAGCTCGGTATCGCGCGCACGACCGTGACCTCTCGGCTCGCCAGGCTGGAAAGCAGCAAGATCATCAGCGGCTATGGTGTGCGGCTCAGCCAGCGCGTGGTGGATGGCGGTTTGCAGGCTTATGTCGGCATTACCGTGCAGCCGCGCTCGGGGAAGGAAGTCGTGCGCCGGCTCAGCGCCATCGCTCAGGTCCAGCAGTTGTGCGCTGTGAGCGGTGAATTCGATTATGTTGCCTGGCTGCGCACCGACTCACCGGAGCAGCTGGACCAGCTGTTGGACCTGATCGGCAGTGTCGACGGTGTGGAGAAGACCACCACGTCGATCATCCTCAGCAGCAAGATCGATCGGGGTCAGCCAGTCTGATCAATCAGCCGACCGCTGCAAAATGACTGTCTGGCTCGTCACTTTGCAGCGTAGCCATGCATAACGACGACACATTGCGTCTTATTAACTTCCTCGACCTTCACTAGACTGATGCCTTTCGCAGTTGCCAGAACAAGGTCGTTCATGAAAACCAATCGCCACCCCGCAAACGGCAAGAAGCCAATCACGATCTTCGGTCCGGACTTCCCCTTTCCTTTCGATGACTGGATCGAGCATCCCGCCGGGCTGGGCAGTATTCCAAAGGAAAACCATGGCAGCGAAGTGGCGATCATTGGTGCTGGCATCGCCGGGCTGGTTGCCGCTTATGAGCTGATGAAGCTGGGCCTGAAGCCGGTGGTGTACGAGGCCTCGAAAATGGGCGGCCGTCTGCGCTCCCAAGAATTCGAGGGCGCCAAGGGCATCATCGCCGAGCTGGGCGGAATGCGCTTTCCGGTGTCATCGACCGCGTTCTTCCATTACGTCGACAAGCTCGGGCTTGAGTCCAGACCCTTTCCCAACCCTCTGACAGCGGCGTCCGGCAGCACCGTCATCGACCTCGAAGGCACGACGCATTACGCGCAAATGCTCTCGGACTTGCCGGACCTCTTTCAGGAAGTCGCCGACGCCTGGGCGGATGCCCTTGAGACCGGCGCGCAGTTTTCCGACATTCAGCAGGCCATCCGCGACCGTGACGTTCCGCGCCTCAAAGAGCTGTGGAATACCTTGGTGCCGCTGTGGGACGACCGCACTTTCTACGACTTTGTCGCCACCTCCAAGGCATTCGCCAAGCTGTCTTTCTACCACCGCGAAGTATTCGGTCAGGTGGGTTTCGGGACTGGCGGCTGGGACTCGGACTTTCCCAATTCCATGCTGGAGATCTTTCGCGTCGTGATGACCAACTGCGACGAGCATCAACACCTGATCGTCGGTGGCGTGCAGCAGGTTCCAGTAGGGCTGTGGAATCACGTACCCGAGCGCTGCGTTCACTGGCCGAAAGGCACCAGCCTGTCGTCGTTGCACCGTGGCGCGCCACGACCTGGCGTAAAACGCATTGCCCGTGCGCAAGACGGCACGCTGGCGGTGACTGACAACTGGGGCGACACCCGCAACTACGCGGCGGTGCTTACCACTTGCCAGAGCTGGCTGCTGACCACGCAGATCGAGTGCGAAGAGTCGCTGTTCTCACAGAAGATGTGGATGGCGCTGGACCGCACCCGTTACATGCAGTCGTCGAAAACCTTCGTGATGGTCGACCGACCTTTCTGGAAGGACAAGGACCCGGAAACCGGTCGCGACCTGATGAGCATGACGTTGACCGACCGCCTCACCCGCAGCACCTATCTGTTCGATAACGGCGACGACAAGCCCGGCGTGATCTGCCTGTCGTATTCGTGGATGAGCGATGCGCTGAAAATGCTGCCGCAGCCCATCGACAAGCGCGTAAAACTGGCGCTCGATGCGTTGAAGAAGATCTACCCGAAAGTGGATATCGCGGCGCGAATCATCGGCGACCCGATTACTGTCTCGTGGGAGGCGGATCCGCATTTCCTCGGTGCCTTCAAAGGCGCGTTGCCGGGCCATTACCGCTATAACCAACGGATGTACGCGCATTTCATGCAGCAGGACATGCCGAGCGAGCAACGCGGGATGTTCATTGCCGGTGATGACGTGTCCTGGACCCCAGCCTGGGTCGAGGGCGCGGTACAGACGTCGTTGAACGCCGTATGGGGCATCATGACCCACTTCGGCGGCAAGACCCACGCCGAGAACCCGGGCCCGGGCGACGTGTTCCGTGACATCGGCCCCATCGCGCTGCCCAACTGACAGAAGGAAACCATCATGCGCGTTGCGCTTTATCAATGTCCGCCGCTTGCGCTGGACGTCGACGGCAATCTGCTGAGGCTGGAGCAGCAGGCCCGAGCGGCCGCGCGTCAGGGCGCGCAATTGCTGATTTGCCCGGAGATGTTTCTGACCGGCTACAACATTGGGGCCGAAGCGGTCACCCGTCTGGCGCAGGCGCGGGATGGACGGGCGGCGGCGCAGGTAGCGGCCATCGCGCAGGCCAATGGGATCGCTATCGTGTATGGCTATCCGGAACTGGGCGCCGATGGGCAGATTTACAACGCGGCGCAGTTGATCGACGCTGGCGGTCACAGCCTGTGCAACTACCGCAAGACCCATCTGTTCGGCGGTCTGGACAAAGCCATATTCGCTGCCGGAGGCGATGAGTTTCCGGTGGTCGAACTGAACGGTTGGCGCGTCGGCCTGTTGATCTGCTACGACGTCGAATTTCCCGAAAATACCCGACGCCTTGCCTTGGCCGGCGCGGAACTGATTCTGGTGCCGACCGCAAACATGACGCCCTACGATTTTGTCTGCGAAGTGACGGTACGTGCCCGTGCCTTCGAGAACCAGTGCTATCTGGTATACGCCAACTACTGCGGCAGTGAAGGCGATATTCAGTATTGCGGGCAGAGCAGCATCTGCGCGCCGGATGGTAGTCGCGCTGCGCTCGCCGGACGTGATGAAACCCTCGCGCTCGCCACGCTGGACCGCAAATGGGTCAGCGAATCCAGAACCCTCAACCCGTATCTCAGCGACCGGCGACCCGAACTCTATGGTGCGTTGATCAAAGCCTGACCAGCCAGGCGGTTATCCGCTAGCATGGCGTCCTGTCTTTCAAATGCGTTGCGGAAGCGGTCATGCCTGCGCTGAACACCCTGGATACTGAACGATTCACCTTGGGCAATGGCTTGAAGGTTGTGCTGTGCCATGCGCCACGGCTCAAGCGCTGCGCGGCTTCGTTGCGGGTGGCGGCCGGAAGCCACGATGTATCTGCTGCATGGCCGGGGCTGGCGCACTTTCTTGAGCACCTGTTCTTTCTCGGCACCGAGCGTTTTTGCGCCGACCAGAAGCTGATGACCTTCGTGCAGCGCCACGGCGGGCAGATCAACGCCAGCACCCGGGAACGCACCACCGATTTCTTTTTCGAGCTGCCGGTGGCGGCGTTTGCCGAGGGAGTGGAACGCCTGTGTGACATGCTCGCCAACCCTCGTATGAACATGGCTGATCAGCTTCGCGAGCGTGAGGTGTTGCACGCAGAGTTCATTGCCTGGAGCCGCGACGCTGAAGCGCGTCACCAGACCGATCTATTGACGTCGCTCAATCCGCGGCATCCGCTTCGAGGCTTTCACGCCGGTAACCGTTACAGCCTTGTTGTACCCAACCCGGCGTTTCAGCAGGCGCTGAAGGACTTTTACGTCCGCTTCTATCAGGCCGGGCAGTTGACGCTGTGCCTGGCCGGGCCACAGCCCTTGGTCGCGTTAAGAGAGTTGGCGACTCAACACGGCGCGGTGTTCAGGACAGGCGAACCAGCCGCCAGGCAAGCGCCTCCGCTGTTGGCTGCTCCATTCCAGGCAAGCAATTGCGAGCAAGCTGCCTTCCACGGAGGTCTGCCCGATTCATGTGAGAGGGAGCCTGCGCGCGACAGGGACGGCAAGAGCACAAGAAACCTCCCCCACAACGATCGGCTGCACCTGCTGTTCGCCTGCGAAGGGCTGCCCGCGCAGGCTGATGAGGCCGTAGCGTATCTCTGTCACTGGCTGAATACGCCCAAACCTGGTGGATTGAAAAGCGAACTGGTGAACAGAGGCTTGATCAGTTCGCTGAAAGCCGCGCCGCTGTATCAGTTCAACGGCCAATTGCTGCTGGACATCGACTTCCAGGGGTCCAGGCCAGACAAGCGAAACGCTGTCGCCCGGCTGTTCTTCAGCTGGTTGGCGTTCTTCAAGCTGCACTGGCCTGAACGGGTCGCCGAGTTCGGTGCCATGCAGCAACGCAGGTTGCAGACCTGCGGTGCATTGGAGCTGGCGCATCATTACTGTCGTGACTTGCCCGGCACATTGAGCCGGAACGGCCGCTCGGCGCTGGAAGCGCTCATCGCGCAACTGACGCCTGAATCCTTGCTCGGTCCGGAAACACTTCAAGACGATGCAGACGCATCGGTGAAATGGCAACTGCCGCCACCCAACCCGTTCCTGCTAGCGCCAGCGCGCACTGACGCCACGCCGGTTCCGCAAACAGCTGACTCGGTGGTTTTCCATCGCGCCCTGCCGACGCAGAGCGACGAAGCAGCGGTGTTCCTGCGATGGCAGCTGGCCGACGCCCAGCCTCGCGTGTGGCGCATGCTCAATGAGAGCTTGCAAACGACCAGCGAGGACGCACGGCAGGCTGGGGTCGATCTGTCATTCAGCGCCTACGGCCCTTACTGGGAGATGAAGCTGAATGGCATTCGCCAGCCGATGGTCGCAATCATCGAACATGTCTTGCGCCAGCTAGTAGCGGCCGACGCAAAATCCCTGGCCCGGTACACGTCCGCCCACAGCGAGCCGCCTTTGATACCGATCCGCCAATTGCTCAAGGTGCTGCCGGATCGGGTCGTGGCAGCGCAAACCACTTCTCAGGCGGATGATCCGCAAACAATCTGGTCCCGTGCCCGATGGTCGGCGTTTGTCACTGGCCTGCCGCCAACCGACGAACCGTCAGTCCGCGCGGCGTTGAGCCTGGCTCCCGGCAGCCCGCAGTCCGGAGCATTGCGGCTCATTGAGCGGCAACCCGGCAAATGCTGGCTGAATGAAGCCACAGAATCTTCAGAGGATGCCGTGCTGGTGTTCTGCCCGACGGCTGGCGCATCCATCACAGATGAGGCCGCCTGGCGTATGCTCGGTCATTTGGTACAAGGGCCGTTCTACCAGCGCCTGCGCGTGGAACTTCAGTTGGGTTACGCGGTGTTCAGCGGCCTGCGTCAGATCGGCGGGCTAACCGGTCTTTTGTTCGGGGTTCAGTCGCCCGCCTGTGGCGCCGAACAGCTGGTGCGGCATATCGAGACGTTGATCGACAGTATTGCGGAAATGATCGCGGTCGCCGACCTGGAAGAGCAGAAGCGCGCCCTGATCGCACAATTCGACCCGCATGCTCTGCCGAACGAACAGCTGGCCCAGCTCCTTTGGCAAGCGCATCTGGCAGGCCACGATGACAATTACCTCATCCAGCTGCGCAACGCACTGGCAGCGCTGGATTGCGAGGGATTAACCGAGGCCGCCCGCAATCTGGCAGGCGCCGCAGCAGGCTGGCTGATCCTGGCCAATCGTCCCGCTCCGAGCGCCTGGCCGGATCTTTACCTGAACGGTAACGGTCTTTCATGAAGATTCTGGCACTACGAAATTGTTAAATTGAGTAACATAGCTCCCTAACCATCTGAACGTATTCCCCCACGGGCGCACTAAGATGATGTCACCCACCGCTGTACTCAATGAAGGAGTCTCCTATGTCGTGGACTAAACCTGCTTACACCGATCTGCGTATCGGCTTCGAAGTCACCATGTACTTCGCTAACCGTTGATTTCAAAGCGCAGGAAAGCCTCGGTTCGCCGGGGCTTTTTTATTTGTTGCAGCGGTTCTTTATTTTGCGTTTCAGGTCACGTTAGGAAGCTGACATGTACATCCAGATTCTAGGCTCGGCCGCCGGCGGCGGTTTCCCGCAGTGGAACTGCAACTGCGTCAATTGCGCGGGCTTTCGCGATGGCAGCTTGCGCGCGCAGGCGCGGACCCAGTCGTCCATCGCGATTTCCGACGATGGCGTGAACTGGGTGCTGTGCAACGCCTCGCCGGATATCCGGGCCCAGCTGCAAGGCTTTGCTCCCATGCAACCGGGCCGCGCGCTGCGAGATACCGGCATCAGTGCCATCGTGTTGATGGACAGCCAGATCGACCACACCACCGGCCTGCTCAGCCTGCGTGAAGGCTGCCCGCACCAGGTCTGGTGTACCGATATGGTCCACGAAGACCTCAGCACCGGGTTTCCGCTGTTCGAGATGCTCAAGCACTGGAACGGCGGCCTGACCTGGAACCGAATCGAGCTGCAAGGCAGTTTCACGATCCCGGCCTGTCCCAACCTGCGCTTCACGCCGTTCCCGCTGCGCAGTGCCGCACCGCCCTACTCACCGCATCGTTTTGATCCGCACCCTGGTGACAACATCGGTCTGATCGTTGAAGACACCCGCACCGGCGGCAAGCTGTTCTACGCGCCCGGCCTGGGCCAGGTGGACGACGCCCTGCGCGAAAAAATGCACGCCGCCGATTGCCTGCTGGTGGATGGCACCTTGTGGGAAGACGACGAGATGCAGCGCCGCGGCGTCGGTACTCGAACCGGAAGGGAGATGGGCCACTTGGCGCAGAATGGACAGGGCGGCATGCTGGAAGTGCTCGAAGGCTTCCCGGACCAGCGCAAGGTGCTGATCCACATCAACAACACCAACCCGATCCTCGACGAAGACTCCGTGGAGCGCGCCGAGCTGGTTCGCCGCAACGTCGAGGTCGCGTTCGACGGTATGAGCATCGAACTCTAGCCATAAGCCCGACGTCTTGGAACCTCTTTTGGAGCAAGGAACCGACATGAGCGAAGTCACTGCACTGTCCCCCGACGAATTCGAGAAGGCCCTGCGCGCCAAGGGTGCCTACTACCACATCTATCATCCGTTTCATGTGGCGATGTATGAAGGCCGCGCGACCCGTGAGCAGATCCAGGGCTGGGTCGCCAACCGCTTTTATTATCAGGTCAACATCCCGCTCAAGGATGCCGCGATTCTGGCCAACTGCCCCGACCGCGAAGTGCGTCGCGAGTGGATTCAGCGCTTGCTCGACCATGACGGCGCGCCGGGTGAGGACGGTGGCATCGAGGCCTGGCTGCGTCTGGGCCAGGCCGTCGGTCTCGATCCCGACCAGATGCGCTCGCAGGAGCTGGTGCTGCCGGGTGTGCGCTTCGCCGTCGACGCCTACGTAAACTTCGCGCGGCGCGCCAATTGGCAGGAAGCGGCCAGCAGCTCGCTGACCGAGCTGTTCGCGCCGCAGATCCACCAGTCGCGTCTGGACAGCTGGCCGCAGCACTACCCGTGGATCGACCCGAACGGCTACGAATATTTCCGCACGCGCTTGTCGCAGGCACGTCGCGATGTCGAACATGGCCTTGCGATCACGCTTGAGCACTACACTACTTACGAGAGCCAGCAGCGCATGCTGGAGATTCTGCAGTTCAAACTCGACATTTTGTGGAGCATGCTCGATGCGATGAGCATGGCCTACGAGTTGAACCGCCCGCCGTATCACAGCGTCACAGACCAGCGGGTCTGGCATAAGGGGATTGCTTTATGAAGAAGTTCGATCGTCAGCTCGTTCCTGTCTGGCGCCAGGGCTATCGCTTTCAGTACGAGCCAGCCCAGAAAGGCAACGTGTTGCTGTATCCCGAAGGCATGATCAAGCTCAACGACAGCGCTGGCTGGATCGGCGAGCTGATCGACGGGCAACGCAGCATTGCCGCCATCATCGGCGAGCTGGAGCGCAAGTTTCCCAACATCCCTGAGCTGGGTTTCGACGTTGATGACTTCATGAAGGTCGCCCACGACAAGCACTGGATCAATCTTGACTGACATGGCACTGGCTACACCCAACCCGTTGATGCCGCCCAGGCCGGAAACCGGCCTGCCGTTGTGGCTGCTTGCCGAGCTGACTTACCGCTGCCCGTTGCAGTGCCCGTATTGCTCCAACCCGCTGGATTTCGCCAGGCAGGGCCAGGAACTGACCACCGAGCAGTGGTTCAAGGTCATGCGCGAAGCGCGGGAAATGGGCGCGGCACAGATCGGTTTTTCCGGAGGCGAGCCGCTGGTGCGGCAGGACCTGGCAGAGCTGATTGCCGAGGCGCGGCGCCTGGGCTTCTATACCAACCTCATCACCTCCGGCATCGGCCTCACCGAGCAGAAGATCATCGACTTCAAGAAAGCCGGTCTGGACCATATCCAGATCAGCTTTCAGGCCAGCGATGAGCAGGTGAACAACATGCTCGCCGGCTCCAGAAAGGCTTTCGCGCAAAAGCTGGAAATGGCTCAGGCGGTGAAGAAACATGGTTATCCGATGGTGCTCAACTTCGTGACCCACCGGCATAACATCGACCGCATCGACAAGATCATCGAGCTGTGTCTGGCACTGGAAGCGGATTTCGTCGAACTCGCGACCTGTCAGTTTTACGGCTGGGCGCATCTGAACCGGGTCGGCCTGCTGCCCACTAAAAACCAGCTGGTGCGTGCCGAAGCAGTCACCAACCAGTACCGGGAGAAGCTCGAAGCCGACAATCACCCGTGCAAACTGATCTTCGTCACCCCCGACTATTATGAAGAACGCCCCAAAGGGTGTATGAATGGCTGGGGCAGCATCTTCCTCACCGTGACGCCGGACGGCACCGCGCTGCCCTGCCACGGCGCCCGGCAGATGCCGATCCAGTTTCCCAACGTGCGCGAGCACAGCATGCAGCACATCTGGTACGACTCGTTCGGCTTCAATCGCTTCCGTGGCTACGACTGGATGCCCGAGCCGTGCCGCTCTTGTGACGAGAAGGAAAAGGATTTCGGCGGTTGTCGCTGCCAGGCGTTCATGCTGACCGGCGACGCTGCCAATGCCGATCCGGTGTGCAGCAAATCCCCGCACCACGGAATAATCACCCAGGCACGCGACGAAGCAGAGACAGCCACCCAATCCATCGAGCAGTTGGCCTTCCGCAATGAACGAAACTCACGCCTCATCGCAAAATCCTCCTGAGCCTCTTTCCGCGGCGCAGGCCGTAGCAGCCGGCACCGACTTCGCTGAACTGGACGTCAACTCGGCCGGGCTGTTCTGGAATGAATATCGGCCTGAAGACGGCGCCTGTCGGATCTGGCGTTGGTGCGCAGGTAAGGCCCAGTGCCTGACACCGGACGGCTTCAGCGCGCGCAGCCGTGTCTACGAGTATGGAGGCGGTTCGTTCTGCCTGGCTGACGATGCGGTGGTGTTCGTCAACGAAAGCGATCAACAGCTGTACCGCCAGGCCCTTGATGGCAGTGCGCCGGTCGCGTTGACCCAGGGCGAACGACGCTACGGCGGCGTGTTCTTCAGCAACGGCCTGGTTCTCGCCGTTGAGGAGGAGCACATCACTCATCGGCTGGTGGCTGTGGATCTGGCTGACGGCCAGCGTAGCGTGTGGGCCGAAGGTGCGGACTTCTACGCATCACCGGTGGTCAGTGCAGACGGCAGCAGGCTGGCATGGATCGAATGGCAGCGCCCGCATCAGCCATGGACCAGTACTCGTCTGATGTGCGCGGAGCGCCAGGATGACGGCCAGTGGTCGAGCCCTCGCTGCATTGCCGGTGATGGAGAGGAAGAGTCGCTGCAGCAACCTCGCTTCGGCAGTCAGGGGCTTTTGTACTGTCTGACCGACCGCGCCGGGTTCTGGCAGCCCTGGGTTGAAACCGCCTCCGGCTTTGCGCCGCTACCGGCACCCGCCGCAGACCATTCATCCGCACCCTGGCAATTGGGCAGCTGCACCTGGCTACCGGTCAACAGCGGCTATCTCGCCAGCTGGTTCGAGGACGGCATGGGCGTTCTGGGCATGCGTCTCCCGGACGGAAGCGTCGAAGACTACAGCGGCGAGTACTGTCGCTTCCGCAACTTGGCGCTGGACGAGGAGTTCATCTACTGCATCGCCGCGTCGGCGCTCAGCACCTCGGCAGTGCTCGCCATTTCACGCAGCGATCACAGCGTGCAAGTGCTGGCGGGCGGCGGCGCGCCGCTTCCGGCTGAACGCATCAGCCGCCCGCAAACGCTGCGCTATCCGAGTGGAACAGCCGAAGCTCATGGCTATTTCTACCCGGCCATGAACGGGGCAGAGAAGCCGCCGCTGGTAGTGTTTATCCACGGTGGCCCGACGTCGGCATGCTACCCGGTGCTGGACCCGCGCATTCAGTTCTGGACCCAGCGCGGTTTCGCCGTGGCCGATCTCAATTATCGGGGCAGCTCGGGGTATGGACGCGAATATCGGCAGAGTCTGCATCTGAACTGGGGCGTGGTGGACGTCGAAGACGCCTGCGCGGTCGTCAGTTATCTGGCCGAACGTGGCTTGATAGATAAAGAACAGGCATTCATTCGCGGCGGCAGCGCCGGCGGCTACACGACCTTGTGCGGGTTGGCGTTCCAGAAGGTTTTCAGAGCAGGTGCCAGCCTTTATGGAGTCAGCGACCCGATTGCACTGGCTAAAGCGACCCACAAGTTCGAAGGCGATTATCTGGACTGGCTGATCGGCGACCCTGAACAGGACGTTGAACGCTACAACGCCCGGACACCGCTATTGCATGCCGACCGGATCACGGTGCCGGTGGTGTTTTTCCAGGGCGAGCTGGATGCGGTGGTGGTGCCGGAACAGACCCGCGCCATGCTCGATGCCCTGGTGCGCAAAGGCATCCCGGCGCAGGCCCATTTCTACCCCGACGAACGTCACGGCTTCCGCAAGGCCGGCAATCAGGCTCATGCGCTGGAAGCCGAATGGCGGTTCTATCGGGACGTACTCAACTGATCGACGCACTGCGCACGGCCCGAAAGGCCGTGCAATGAGCTCAGGCCCCCTGCGTCATTTTCGCGTCACGATGATGTAGATCGCGTGGATGATGCCCGGAATGTAACCCAGCAGCGTCAGCAGAATGTTCAGCCAGAACGCGCCGCCCAGGCCTACTTGCAGGAACACACCCAGCGGGGGCAGCAGGATAGCGAAGATGATGCGAATGATGTCCATGAGTCAGCTCCTGATTAGTGGCCTTTGAAAAGACCAGACAGCTAATCGACCCTGTGCGTCCGTGAGGGTTCCGCCTGCTCTGGCATACAGCCAGCAGCTGAGATGACAGCAAAAACACACGCGCAAAGAAAACCCCGCCGAAGCGGGGTTTTCCAGACTGTTTCCCTGATTTCCCTTTCTTCCCGCCATCCTGGCAGGTATCCCTACGTGTCCCTGTTATGTGGTTGCGCTTCCTGCGCGACGTCCATGTAGCTAGATTAACTTTGGATCCATTTTTGCGGTAGAGGCGAATCGCCGGTATATCACGTAAGCAAATGCTTACAAGCGCTTTCTTAGAAGCCTTCGGCATCCAGCAGAAACAGCGACTCGCTACCGGCACGTACCGAAGCATCCAGAGAATGGATGCGCGGCAGCAACCGGGCGAAATAAAACCGCGCCGTGCCCAGTTTGCTGACGTAGAAGCTGTCCTGATCCTCTTTGCCCGCCGCAGCCTTGGCCATCAGAGCCCACATATAGGCATAGGCTGTGTAACCGAACAGGTGCAAGTACTCCACCGATGCCGCCCCGATTTCATTGGGGTTGGTTTTCGAGCGGTCGAGTATCCAGTTGGTGAGCTCATCCAGCGTATCGAGCGCGGCGCTCAACGGCTTGGTGAATTCGGCCAGGTGACCTTCGTTGGCTCCAACGAACTGTCGCACTTCGTCCGAGAACAGGCGATAGAAGGCGCCACCCGAGCCGACGACTTTGCGGCCGACCAGATCCAGCGCCTGGATGCCGTTGGTGCCTTCGTAGATCTGCGTGATGCGCACGTCGCGGACCAGTTGTTCCTGGCCCCATTCGCGGATATAGCCATGGCCACCGAAGATCTGCTGACCATGTACCGTCGTCTCCAGCCCGACATCGGTCAGGAACGCCTTGGCGACCGGCGTTAGCAGCGCCACCAGGTCATCGGCACGCTTGCGTGCGACTTCGTCTTCGCTGAACTTGGCGATATCCAGCTGCAAAGCCACGTAACTGGAGAAGGCTCGTCCGCCTTCGTTGAAGGCTTTCATGGTCAGCAGCATGCGACGCACGTCCGGGTGGACGATGATCGGATCGGCAACCTTGCCCTGGTTCTGCGCGCCGGTCGGGGCCCGGCTTTGCAGACGATCACGGGCGTATTCGATTGCGTTCTGATAAGAGCGCACGCCGGACGCCAGCCCCTGGATCCCCACGCCCAGACGCTCGTAATTCATCATGGTGAACATGGCGGCCAGGCCCTTGTTTGGCTCGCCAATCAGATAACCCACGGCACCGTCGAAGTTCATTACACAGGTCGCGGACGCTTGAATGCCCATCTTGTGTTCGATCGAACCGCAGCTGACCGTGTTGCGCTCGCCCAGGCTGCCGTCGTCGCCCACCATGAACTTGGGCACCAGAAACAGCGAAATGCCTTTGGGGCCGGCAGGTGCGTCCGGCAGTTTGGCGAGCACCAGATGGATGATGTTTTCGGTCAGGTCGTGCTCACCGCCCGTGATGAATATCTTGCTGCCGGTGATCTTGTAGGACCCGTCGGCCTGCGGCTCGGCTTTGGTGCGGATGATGCCCAGATCGGTACCGGCGTGCGCCTCCGTCAGGCACATCGAACCACACCAGATCCCCGCGTACATGTTCGGCAGGTATTTGACCTTGAGCTCTTCGGTGGCATGCGTATTGATCGAGACGCACGCGCCCGAGGTCAGCATGGGATAGAGGCCGAACGCGAGGCTTGCGGAGTTGAGCATCTCCTCGACCTGAGCCGACACAACCTTTGGCATACCCATGCCGCCGAACTCGGGATTACCGCCGACGCCCACCCAGCCGCCTTCGGCATAAGCCCGGTACGCCTGAGGAAAACCTGTCGGGGTTGTCACAGCGGTATCGTTCCAGTGGCAACCTTCTTCGTCACCATTGCGACTCAATGGCGCAATACTTCTGCTGGTGACCTTGCCGGCTTCTTCAAGGATGGCTTCCACCGTCTCGGCGTCCACCGTCTCGGCCAGCTCCGGCAGCTGGGCCCAAAGTTTTGAGACTTCGAACACTTCATTGAGAACGAAGCGCATATCGCGCAACGGCGCTTGGTAATCAGCCATGGCAAACCTCGCAAACGGAGCAGAGACATCGAGATAGTGTCGGCGCGGCGACCGCGCCAGGTGGGTCAATGCAGTCGAGTCTAACCGAACACTATTTCAGACACATAGGGTCGTGACATGACCGTACGGTCTGGGCCGGTCACGCCGACCAATGGCCGGCTTCGACTCGCTGCGCCAAGGCCGTGGAGATAAAGGAGAAACGGGTTTCAGATCGGCGTGTCGATTCAGCCGAAGGCTTCTGCGGTGCGGACGGCGCCGCGCTTGTTCTGTTGGCCGTGCGCAATCACGCAGTTACGGCCAGCGCCCTTGGCGGCATACAACGCCTGGTCGGCCGCCTTGAGAACTTCCTCAGGCGTACGATGCTCGGGCTGACGCTCGGCCACGCCGATGCTCACCGTGACCGACACGCTGCCTGCTTGTGCGCCACCTCGACGCTGCCGGCCTTGTTGATCATCCTGAGGACGGTTGTCCTTGTTGCGCAGCAGGATCTCGTAATTGGCAATCAGCTCACGAATCGCCTCAAGGTGCGGCATGCATTCTTCGATGGTCTTGCCCGCGAAGACAATGGCGAACTCCTCGCCGCCATAGCGGTAGGCCTTGCCGCCGCCGCTGGTGATCCGCGAGAGCTTGCTGGCCACGAGCTTCAGCACCTGATCGCCGACGTCGTGGCCGTGGGTATCGTTGAATTTCTTGAAATGATCGACGTCGCTCATGGCCAGCACGTAGTTGCGTCCCAGCCGCTGCATGCGCTCGTTGAGCGCCCGGCGGCCCGGCAGACCGGTCAGCTCGTCGCGGAAGGCCATTTGATAGGCTTCATGGGCAACCGCCGCCGCAATCATCAGCATGACCTGGCTGCATATGATATTGAGCGTGAACGGCAGGATGAATGTCTTGGGCAGTGCCCAGAACAATCCGAGCAGCCCCACCAGCTGGGCCGCATGCAGCGGCCGTGGCTTTTCCAGGTACTGCCACACCAGCACGGCAAAGGAGACCAGGAACATTGCGTAGGACAACTGCACCAGCGACATCCACGCGCCGTGTAACGCAGGCCAGCGAATCTCGGCCAGCCAGGCCTGCAACGCCACCGGATAGCTCTGCTCAAGGCCCAGCGCCACACCACCTACCGCCACCAGCACGGCAAGTCGCGCGACCAGATCCTGAAACAGGTGCGTGCGCTCTTCCCAAGCGGCGTATACGCCGAACATGACTGGCAGCAACAGACAAACCAAGTGAAAGATTACCGCCGCATCCTCACGGACCTTGCCGTTATCGCGATAGAAATCGGTCTGTGTGTCGAGCAGAAAATAGGCAACGTAAACGGTGATCATCAGAAACAGCTCGCGCTGTCGTCTGTATACGCCGCAGTAAGCGCCACCAAGAAGCAGAACCAGCGTAGGCAACACGTTGAACAGGGAGGTGAAAAAAACGCTCAAGTCCCTGACGTAGGCAGCCGCCAGCCCGGCAAGCAGCAATGCCAGAGAGGGCAGAAAGTGGCTGATTCGTGCAGCGGACAAACGAAGCAAGGGGAACCTCTCCTACTGGCATCGGAGTAAATGGCCGGATTGGTGGCATTGTGCCCTCATCCAGCGAGCAATGCATTCAGCAGAGGCAATCTGATGGCCACTTTCCTGTAACGGCAGGAAGCCGGAAAGGTTTATTGATTCCTTATGAACGTTGTTTTACACGGCGGAACGGCAGGCAATAAAAAACCGCCTGACCCGAAGGCCAAGCGGTCTGGTGTGTTACGCCGGACTCAGTAAGCGAGGCCGAAGTCTTCTTCTTTCATGTCCATGAGGTTAGCGGCGCCCGACAGGATCGCCGCCACATGAGTGCGGGTACGCGGCAGGATGCGCTGGAAGTAGAAGCGCGCGGTCTGCACCTTGGCGCGGTAGAACGCCTCGTCGGAGGTGCCGGCTGCCAGCTTCTCGGTCGCCAGCCGCGCCATGTCCGCCCAGAAGTAGGCCAGGCATGCGTAGCCGGAAAACATCAGGTAATCCACCGAAGCGGCACCGACTTCTTCGCGGTCCTTCATGGCGGCCATACCGACCTTCATGGTCAGCTCGCCCCATTCCTTGTTCAGCGCGGCCAGCGGTGTGACGAACTCTTGAACGCCTTCGCTGCCTTCGTTGGCCTGGCAGAACTTGTGGACGATCTTGGTGAAGCCCTTGAGCGCTTCGCCTTGAGTCATCAGCACTTTACGACCCAGCAGGTCCAGGGCCTGAATACCGGTGGTGCCTTCATAGAGCATCGAAATGCGGCTGTCGCGCACGTTCTGCTCCATGCCCCACTCGGCAATGAAGCCGTGACCGCCATAGATCTGCACGCCGTGGTTGGCCGCTTCGAAGCCGACTTCAGTCATGAATGCCTTGGCGATCGGAGTCATGAACGCCAGCAGCGCGTCAGCGGCCTTGCGCTGTTCTTCGTCCTGGCTGTACTTGACGATGTCGACCTGCTTGGCGGTGAAGTACACCATGGCCCGCGTGCCTTCGGCGAACGCTTTCATGGTCAGCAGCATGCGGCGCACGTCCGGGTGGACGATGATCGGGTCAGCAGCTTTATCCGGCGCTTTCGGGCCTGTGAGCGAACGCATTTGCAGGCGATCACGGGCGTATTTCAAGCCGCCCTGGAAAGCGATCTCGGCATGCGCCAGACCTTGCAATGCGGTGCCCAGGCGAGCGGTGTTCATGAACGTGAACATGCAGTTGAGGCCCTTGTTCGGCGGGCCGATCAGGAAGCCGGTGGCTGCATCGAAGTTCATCACGCAGGTCGCGTTGCCGTGAATGCCCATCTTGTGTTCCAGCGAGCCACAGCTCACTGCGTTGCGCGGGCCTACGCTTCCGTCGGCAGCCGGTACGAACTTGGGCACGATGAACAGCGAAATCCCCTTGGTGCCGGCCGGAGCGTCCGGCAGGCGCGCCAGCACGATATGGACGATGTTATCGGCCATGTCATGTTCGCCAGCGGAGATGAAAATCTTGGTGCCGGTCACTTTGTAGCTGCCATCGGCCTGCGGCTCGGCCTTGGTGCGCAGCATGCCGAGGTCGGTGCCGCAATGCGGCTCGGTCAGGCACATGGTGCCGGTCCACTCGCCGGAAACCAGCTTGGTCAGGTAAGCCTCTTGCTGCTCGGGCGTACCGTGTTCGGAAATGGTGTTCATCGCACCGTGCGACAGGCCTGGGTACATGCCCCACGACCAGTTGGCTTCACCAACCATTTCACTGATCGCCAGACCCAGCGATTCAGGCAGGCCCTGACCACCGTGATCGACGTCATGGGCGAGGCTTGGCCAGCCGCCTTCGACGAATTGCTTGTACGCCTGTTTGAAACCGGTCGGCGTGGTCACGCCTGTTTCGCTCCAGGTGCAGCCCTCGATATCGCCTACCCGATTCAACGGCGCCAGAACTTGCTCGCAGAATTTCGCGCCCTCTTCAAGAATGGCATCGACCATGTCAGGCGTTGCGTCCTGGCAAGCGGGCAGACTTTGATAGTGGGCTTCGTAACCGAGCAGCTCATCACGAACGAAACGAATATCACGCAAGGGAGCCTTGTATTCAGGCATAGCGATAAACCTCTGCTGATGAATCCTGGAACGAATGACCGAAGCGATCGCCGGGCGCTGGCCCAAGGCACACGAGGATCTCGCATGCGTTACGGTCAAACAGGTGTTTGAAACTTACGTTTAAGCCCAATTCTTGTCAATAGCGCGACGCACGCCATTCGTCTCCGACGTATCCGAATCGGGCAGGTGAATGCCGTCAGCGCCGTCTTGGCGACGCTGTGAGTCTAGTTGAGGCAGGAAGTCGAACGGGGAAGATACAGCGCGGTGATACAGGCCGATAGAAACACAAACGCCGTGCTCAAAGGCACGGCGTCACAGGGTCAAGCGCAGGTCAGGCGTGATCAGACGTAAGTATCGATCAATGTACCCAGCGCTTCATCGCTGGCTTTCTGGGCGGCGAGGCCGACCTGAATCTGTTCTTTACCGGCGGCAAGCTCAACGATGTTCGCCGACAGATCGGAACGCTGGCTGCGTTCCACAGAGCGCAGGTTTTCCAGCTGGAAGTCCGAAGACTGGCTTCTGCCGGAAACTTCGATGTTGGTGCTCGCGATCTGAGTGGCTGCCTGATCCACACGATCCTGCCCGACCTGGATTGCACTCAGGCCTGGGAAAAGGGTGTTATTCATGGAGATTTGCATAAGCCGTCCTCAGTTCATATGGCGAACAAGCGCTATTGAACCAGCAAAATCGACAAATTGCCCGACAAAAAGACTAATGGCACAAAGCCGCCCGATAGGCTGAGCCATGGAAATCCCACATTCTCTAACGCTGTCAGTCAGATGCAGCGCCTGATCACTCAAGCAGCTCCAGATGCAGCCAGGACGCCACATTCTCGGCGCTGGCCTTTTTCATGTGTGGCACGCGCCCCAGGCACGGAGCCGGCAAACGCTCGGCGAGCGTCGCGAGATTTTCTTCCAGCCGTGAGGTCTTGGGTTCAATGATATTGGCTACCCAGCCCGCCAGTTGCAGCCCGTCCCGCGCGATGGCTTCGGCGGTCAGCAGCGCATGATTGATGCAGCCCAACCGTACGCCCACTACCAGAATGACCGGCAACCCCAGCGCAATCGCCAGATCGGACAGATTGCTCTGATCGGCCAGCGGCACGCGCCAGCCGCCGGCACCTTCGATCAGCGTGAAATCGGCCCGTTTCTCAAGTAGCGCTCGCATAGGTTGCAGCAACGAACTGACGCTGAGCGCGACTCCCGCTTCCCGAGCGGCGAGATGCGGCGCGATGGCCGGCTCGAACGCAACCGGATTTACCTCGTCATAAGCCAGCGGCAGCGAGCACTCGGCAAGCAATGCCAAGGCATCGGAATTGCGCAGCCCGTGAGGCGTCATTGCGCTGCCAGAGGCAACCGGCTTGCCTGCCGCGGTGCTCAGGCCCGCGAGGCGCGCCGCATGCAGCAGGCCGGCCGCGATCGTGGTCTTGCCAGCGTCCGTGTCGGTCCCGGTGATGAAATACGCAACACTCATCTGGCAGCCTTCCCTGGGGAGATGGATTCGACAGGCTTTTCCAGCACTGCATAAACCACTTGGTAAGTGGCCGGCAGCCCGGCGTCCTCGCGATAGCACTCATAAGCCTGGACCAAGCCTAGAATCCGTTGCCGTCCCGTCAAGCCGCCAGGCCTGCCGGGATTGATATTGTGCGCGCCGAGCGCCTTGAGCTCATGGGTCAGGCCGCGCACGTCCGGGTAGTGCAGCACATGTGGGCAAACTTCCAGACTGCGAATGCGCAGACCGCTGGCGGCGCACAAGCGCTGGTAGTCCTCGCTCTCACGAAAGCGGTTCACGTGCACCAGCCCATCCACCGCTTGCCAGCTTTCACGCAGTTCTCGCAGGGTGCCAACGCACAGGCTCGCAAAGGCGAACACGCCGCCCGGTTGCAATACGCGCCGGGCCTCGCTCAGCACCGCAGCGAAGTCCGAGCACCATTGCACCGCGAGGCTGGAGAAAATCACCTCGCAACAGTCGTCCTGCAGCGGCAGACGCTCGGCATCGCCGGCCACAAAATGCCGGGCACCGCCCAAGGGCTTGGCGTGACGAAGCATCCCTTGGGCGATATCCAGCGCGATGCCTTCAGCGTGTGGAAATGCCTGGGCGAGCGCGCGACTGAAATGCCCCGTGCCGCAGCCCAGGTCGAGCCAGCGCCTGGGTAGCAAGTCGACGGGCAAACGCGTCAACAAGGCGCTGCCGACTGCACGTTGCAACTCGGCGACGCTGTCGTAGGTGGCCGCTGCTCGTGAAAATGATGCTGCCACCTGGCGCTTGTCCGGCAGCGCGCCTGGTAATTCAGGGTTGGATAGATCAGTCATCACCGGACTCATGCAAGAAAGCCTGGATCGCCGCAGCCACGCCGTGGGGGTTTTCCAGTGGGAACGCATGGCTGGCCTGTTCGATGAGGCCCACTTCGATATCCGGCAGCAACGCCAGCAGATCTCCAGCGGCCTCTGCAGGCACGAATGCATCGAGCCCTGCAAACAGATGCAGTTGCGGGCCGCGGAACGTCTGCAAGGCGCTGCGGGTGTCCATCTGCTCAAGGACTTTCAGGCCGTTGAGCAATGCACGCGTAGCACCATGCGGCGCGGCTGATTTGAGCAGCCTCGCCAGACCGCGTGGGTCTTGCGCACCCTGCGCACACAGCAGGCTGAAACGCTTGAGGGTCGCATCGGGGTCGGCTTCGCAACCAGCCAGGAAGGCTCCGAAATCGCCCTCGGGCATTGCGTTCGGCCAGGCGCCACGGGGAACGAAACAGGCGTTGCTGGCCAGCGTCACCAGGCCGCAGCAGCGTTCGCCACGCCGGGCCGCCAGTTCCGCAGCCAACATGCCACCCAACGACCAGCCGCCAAGCCAGGCGTCATCGGCGATATTGGCGTCCAGCTCGGCGAGCCATTCCTGGAGATCGCTGCTGTCGAGTTCCGGCAGCGGTTCGATTTCGACACGCAGGTGCTCATCGAGCCCGCGCAATGCCGCTGCCAGCGGCTCAAGAGGCGAAGTGCCCAACCCCCAGCCAGGTAGCAGGATCAAACGATTACGCATGATCAGCCTCCATCGGTTCGCCAATGCCCAATTGTGGGTAGCACTGCGCCAATGCATCCAACAATAGCTGCACCTGCGCCTCGCTGTGGGCGGCGGACAGCGTTACCCGCAAGCGCGCGCCGCCGGCGGGCACGGTCGGTGGGCGTATGGCGGTGACCAGCAAGCCTTTTTCACGCAGCATCTGCGACAAGCGCAGGGCCCGGCCAGCGTCGCCGATCAGGATCGGCTGGATGGGCGTGAAGCTGTCCATCAGCTGCAAACCAATCTGTTCGGCACCGCTGCGAAACAGCTGAATCAGCCGCGCAAGATGCTCGCGTCTCCAGTGCTCGGTGCGCAGCAGCTGCAAGCTTTTCAAGGTGGCGCAGGCCAGCGCGGGCGGCTGGCTGGTGGTGTAAATGTAAGGCCGGGCGAACTGGATCAGCGTTTCGATCAGCTCTTCACTGCCCGCGACAAAGGCACCGGCCGTGCCGAACGATTTGCCCAGCGTGCCGATCAGCACCGGCACATCGTCCAGGCCCAGGCCGCAATGCTCGACAATTCCGGCCCCAGTGTCGCCAAGCGGCCCGAAGCCGTGAGCATCGTCCACCATAAGCCACGCGCCCCTGGCCTTGGCCGCTCTGGCCAGCGCCGGCAGATCCGCGACGTCGCCGTCCATGCTGAACACACCGTCGGTGACCACCAGCGTATCGCCAACCGCCTTGTCCAGGCGCGAGTTCAGGCTTGCGACATCGTTATGCAGATAGCGTGAAAACCGCGCACCGCTGAGCAAACCGGCATCCAGCAGCGAAGCGTGGTTGAGCCGGTCTTCGAGCACCGTATCACCTTGCCCGACTAAGGCCGTTACCGCACCAAGGTTGGCCATGTAGCCGTTGGAGAACAGCAGCGCGCGCGGGCGCCCGGTGAATTCGGCGAGGGCTTCTTCGAGTTCGTGATGCGGCGTGCTGTGGCCGATCACCAGATGCGAAGCGCCGCCGCCCACGCCCCAACGCTCAGCGCCGTCCCGCCAGGCGCCGATGACTTCAGGATGATTGGCCAGCCCCAGGTAATCGTTGTTGCAGAACGCGAGCAACGGCTGGCCGTCGACCACCACCTGAGGCCCTTGCGGGCTTTGCAGCGTCGGGCGCTGGCGGTACAGCTGCGCATCGCGCCGGACGTCGAGCCGGGCGCGGAGATTGAAGGACATCAAGGCCTCTGTAGTCAGGAAAGAGGACTCAGGCCGAAGCCGCGTCGTAGAAAAGACTGCTGCTCTGCTGCTCGACCAGTGCTTGCTCGATGGCGGCCTGATGCACCTCGTCGGCGTGTTCTTCGCGAGCCTCGGGCTTGATGCCCAGGCGCGAGAACAACAGCATGTCCTTGTCGGCCTGAGGGTTGGCGGTGGTCAGCAGCTTGTCGCCGTAGAAGATCGAGTTGGCGCCGGCCAGAAACGCCAGTGCCTGCATCTGCTCATTCATGGCTTCACGACCGGCCGACAGACGCACATGGGATCTGGGCATCAGAATCCGCGCCACCGCCAGCATGCGGATGAAATCGAACGGGTCGACATCGTCGGCATTTTCCAGCGGCGTGCCGGCGACCTTGACCAGCATGTTGATCGGCACCGATTCAGGGTGCTCAGGCAGGTTGGCGAGCTGAATCAACAGCCCGGCGCGGTCATCCAGCGACTCGCCCATGCCCAGAATCCCGCCGGAGCAGATCTTCATCCCCGCGTCCCGCACGTAGGCCAGCGTCTGCAGGCGTTCGCCGTAAGTACGCGTGGTGATGATGCTGCCGTAGAACTCCGGCGAGGTGTCCAGATTGTGGTTGTAGTAATCGAGACCGGCCTGAGCCAGCGCCTCGGTCTGCTCCTGATCCAGACGCCCAAGCGTCATGCAGGTTTCCATGCCCATGGCTTTTACGCCTTTGACCATTTCCAGTACATAGGGCATGTCCTTGGCGGACGGATGCTTCCAGGCCGCGCCCATGCAGAAGCGGGTCGAACCGATTGCCTTGGCGCGAGCAGCCTCTTCCAGCACCTTCTGCACTTCGAGCAGCTTTTCCTTTTCCAGTCCGGTGTTGTAGTGGCCGGACTGCGGACAGTATTTGCAGTCTTCCGGGCAGGCGCCGGTCTTGATCGACAGCAGCGTGGAAACCTGCACGCGATTGGCGTCGAAATGAGCGCGGTGCACAGTCTGCGCCTGAAACAGCAGGTCATTGAACGGCTGTTCAAACAGCGCCCGAACCTCGGCTAAAGTCCAGTCATGACGCAGGGTGGCAGTGGTGCTGGCGCTCATCGGGCGGCTCCTTTTCTGGGCACTATTTTTTCTGGCATGTTTCAGCGGCATGCCTGTGGGAACGCGCGCGGGACAGCCTTCCACACGCGACACGGATGACCGGCATATTTAAGGAAGAGTCATGAGCTGTCAACCTGCTAGCGAGCATCAGGTTTACATCTGGTTAAGAAGCAACCAAACCTGTCTGCTCTGCGATGAACTCAGCGATACACCTTCCCCCATGTGCGTGCCCTGTGAATCCGAACTACCCTGGTTGGGCGCTCAATGTGAAACCTGTGCCTTGCCGCTTCAGACAGCGCAGGTAACCTGCTCAGGATGTCTGCAGCGACCTCCGGCATTCACTCAAGTCGTTGCGCCATGGCGTTATGATTTCCCGGTCGACGCGTTGATTACCCGTTTCAAACATCGGGCCAACTGGCCGATAGGGCGATTGCTGGGCGAGCTTCTTGTGCAACACCTGCAGCATCGTTTCGATGAAGGCCTGCCCAGGCCGGACGCCCTGCTACCGGTGCCGTTGGCGAAGAAGCGCTTGCGCGAGCGGGGCTACAATCAGGCCGCGATGCTGGCCGGATGGATCGGCAAGTCGCTGGAGCTGCCGGTGAATGAGCAACAGTTGCAACGCATCAAGGAAACGCCGACCCAGCAAGGTCTGGATGCCCGCGCGCGGAAACGCAATCTGAACGGTGCCTTTGCCCTGAAAGAACTCGCATGGTTTGACGGCAAACACCTCGCCCTCGTGGATGATGTGGTTACCACTGGCTCCACCGCCGAGGGCATTGCCCGTCTGCTGCTCAACGCCGGCGCCCAGCGCGTAGACGTGTATTGTCTGGCAAGAACGCCGCGACCCGAAGACTGAGCGGCTACTAGCGTGCTGACGGGCAAATCAGAATCTGTCTTACACTGGCAGTCCACCAAGGCCACAGAACCCGTCGCCATGCCCCTGCCCTCTCTGCTGACCCAGCATCTGTCGCGCCGACCGCAACGCATCGAGCTGTTGCGGCATGTCGCCGAGCAAGGCTCCATCACCCGCGCCGCAAAAAGCGCCGGGCTGAGTTACAAGGCTGCCTGGGACGCCATCGACGAGCTGAACAATCTGGCGCAACAACCGCTCGTGGTTCGCGCCGTCGGTGGACGTGGCGGCGGCGGTGCCAGCCTGTCGCAGGAAGGCGAACGCCTGCTGCGCCTGTATCAACGGTTGCAGACCTTGCAGGCTCAGGTACTGGAGGCCGCCGAAGAAAGCGGCGATCTTGACCTGCTCAATCGCTTGACGCTGCGCACCAGCGCTCGCAACCAGTTGCTTGGGCGCATCGTGGATATCAATCGCCACGGGCACAACGACCTGATCCGCTTGCAGCTGGCGGGCGAGCAATATCTGCAAGCGCAGATCACCCATGACAGCACCATGCGCCTGGACCTGGAACCAGGCGGCGATGTCGTCGCGCTGATCAAGGCCGGTTCGCTGCAGGTACTGGCCTGGGGCCAGTCGAAGCCGGACGAGCAGAACGCCCTGTTCGGCCTGATCGACGAGGTGATCGCCGCCGAAGACGGCCCTAGCGAGGTGCGTATCGGCTTACCCGGAGGCCAGACGCTGTGCGCTCTCGCGCCATCTGACCACCTCGTCGGTCTGCAACTGACGAGCGGCTGCAAAGTACAGGTCCGATTCGCTCCATCTCAAGTGTTGATCGGTACGCTGCTCTAGACCTGCTCCGCTCCCTCCTACAATGGTTGCTGCCTGGGCCGGCCCAGTCATCATCCGGACACAATTTCGTCATACGCGCGCACTAATGTAGCTGGCATACCCGATGGAGCCGCGATGATGAAATTACTGGAAGACAATCAGTCCACCGATCTGGAAAACATGGTCGGCCTTACCCGCCGGGGTTTCATCAGCGCGGGCGCTCTGTGCGGCGCCGCGATGTTCCTGGGCGGCAATCTGCTCAGCCGCAGCGTTCTGGCCGACAGCGTCGGCGCCGCGTCGGGCAGTTTGCTGGGTTTCACCGGCATTGCGACTGCTACCACCGACGACATCAGCCTGCCTGCGGGCTATCGGGCTTCGGTGCTGATCAGTTGGGGGCAGCCGTTGCATGCCTCAGGTCCCGCATTCGACCCCAGCGGCAAAGGCACGGCCCAAGCGCAGGAAGTGCAGTTCGGTGACAACAATGACGGCATGAGCCTGTTTCCGATGCCAGGCCACGATGACCGGGCGTTGATGGCTATCAACAACGAATACACCAATTACCGTTACCTGTTCGACCACGGCAAGGAGCCGCAATCGGCTGAAGAGGTGCGCAAGGCGCTGGCTGCCGAAGGCGTGTCAGTAATCGAAATCCAGCGCAGGGGCGGCCAGTGGCAGTTCGTCCAGGGCTCCAGCTATAACCGCCGCATTCATGGCAATACGCCCATCGAACTGAGCGGTCCTGCCGCCGGCCACGACTGGCTCAAGACCGAGGCCGACAAAAGCGGCACTCATGTGCTGGGCACCTTTCAGAACTGTGCAAACGGCAAGACGCCGTGGGGCACCTATCTGACGTGCGAGGAGAACTTCACCGACTGCTTCGGCAGCAGCGATCCGCAACAGAAATTCGATGCGGGTCTCAAGCGTTACGGCGTGGTGGCGGCCAGTAAAGAGATCGGCTGGCATGCTCACGATCCGCGCTTCGACGTTGCCAGGACGCCCAACGAGGTCAACCGTCACGGCTGGGTGGTGGAGATTGACCCGTTCGATCCGAAATCCACGCCCGTCAAGCGCACCGCGCTCGGCCGTTTCAAGCATGAGAACGCTGCGCTGGCGCAGACCAAAGGCGGCCGCGCGGTGGTTTACATGGGCGATGACGAGCGAGGCGAGTTCATCTACAAGTTCATCAGCCGCGACAAGATTGATCATGACGACCCCAAGGCCAACCGCGACCTGCTTGACCGGGGCACGCTTTATGTCGCTCAGTTCGATGCGGGCGACGGCAATCCGGACCGCCCCAAAGGCAAGGGACAGTGGATCGAACTGACACACGGCAAGAACGGGCTGGACGCCGAGGCGGGCTTCAACAGTCAGGCTGAAGTGCTGATTCATGCGCGGCTGGCGGCCAGCGTCGTGAAAGCGACGCGCATGGACCGCCCGGAATGGATTGTCGTCAGCCCTAAAGACGGCCAGGTCTACTGCACCCTGACCAACAACGCCAAGCGCGGCGAGGACGGTCAGCCGGTCGGCGGCCCGAACCCCAGAGCCAAGAACCAGTACGGGCAGATCCTGCGCTGGCGCGAAGCGGAAGATAACGCCTCGGCCATGGAGTTCGAGTGGGATCTGTTCGTGGTGGCCGGCAACCCGACGGTCCACGCCGGCAAGCCGCAGGGCGGTTCGAGCAACATCAACCCGCAGAACATGTTCAACAGCCCGGACGGCCTGAGCTTCGATGCGGCCGGCCGTCTGTGGATCCAGACGGATGGCGACTCAAGCAACAAGGGCGACTTTGCCGGCATGGGCAACAACCAGATGCTCTGCGCCGACCCGGCTACCGGCGAAATACGCCGTTTCATGGTCGGCCCGGTTGGCTGCGAGGTCACCGGCATCAGCTTCGCGCCGGACTACAAGACCCTGTTCATCGGCATCCAGCACCCCGGCGAAAACGGCGGCTCGACCTTTCCTGAACACCTGCCCGACGGCAAACCCCGCTCCTCGGTAATGGTCATCACCCGTGACGACGGCGGGATTATCGGCACCTGAGAATACGGTGAACCTCGCAAGCATCGCAGGAGCGCTGAGCCTGGTTCTTCGCGGACAAGTCCGCTCCCACAGGAGCTGTGTTACGGCCGTGGGAGCGGACTTGTCCGCGAAAAGGCTCACCTCCCATCAAGCGCGCTCCTGCAAGCTGTTGATATCAATCGATCAAGCCGTTCACGTCATAGAACGGATATGGCCCTTCGTATTCGCCAAGCACCGCGTTATGGCTCACGAACCCCTGCTGCGGATGCCAGCGGTGCAGCACGTATCCCGCAGGCTCCAGATTGAAATGCGCAGGCGCTGCTTCATCCAGGTCGAGCACGATCTGGTGTGAGGTTCCGGGACAGATGCACGCCAGACTACCGCCGAAGCGGCGCTGCATCGGCCGATGCAGATGGCCGCATAGCAGGCGCTCCACGTGCGGATGTCGCGCGATGACCTCTTCCAGCGCCGCCGCGTTGCCAAATGGCGCAAGGTCCATATGACCGATCCCGGTGATGAACGGCGGGTGATGCAGAACCAGCACGGTCGGTACATCCGGACGGCGCGACAGCTGGGTGTTCAACCAGTCGAGCTGGAAATAATCCAGTCGGCCGCCGTGCTCACCGGGGATGGTCGTATCCAGCCCGATCAGGCGCACCGGATGCTCTTCCACTACCCAGTCCAGCGGACCGGTCGCCGACAATGGCAGGTATGCATGGTCAGCGAACGCCGCCAGCAGATTCTCGCGGTCGTCATGGTTGCCCGGCACCAGATAGAACGGCATGCGCAAGCGCTCAAGCTCGGGCCGGAGCACGGCGTATTCGTCTGCACGGCCGAAATCCACCAGATCGCCGCTGATGACCACCACATTCGGGCGCTGCTTGCTGGCATTGATATGGTCGACAGCCCGGCGCAATGCGGCCAGCGTGTCGACCACGCCATAGGTCAGGCGGCCGCCGGCCTTGAGGTGCAGGTCGCTGATCTGAGCGATTAGAAACGGTTGATTCAAGGTGATCTCTCTACAAAAACGAAATTACGAATGCAGGGTGAACAGCACCTGAGGGTCGATGCTCAGTGCAATGGAGGCGCCGGCGGCGTGGATCAGGTTGTCGCTACTGTCCACCAGCAACGGTTGCCCGGCACCCACGTCGACCAGCAAGCGGTTTTGCGCGCCCTGAAAGAATTGCCCGACCAGCCGCCCGTTGAGGTCTCCTTGCGCAGTCGTTACGCGCAAATGTTCGGGGCGGCAATACACCGTTGCAGGCACCTGCGCGCCATGCCACGGCAGCACGCCGCCGTCGACCTTCAGACCGAATGGCGTGCGCTCCACCACGTTGAATGCGTTCAGGTTGCCGACGAAACCTGCGACAAAAGCATTGGCCGGTTGCTGATAGATTTCCCGAGGGCTGCCCAACTGTGCGATACGGCCCTTTTCCATCACCAGAATGCGGTCGCCCAGCGCCATCGCTTCGCCCTGATCGTGGGTCACGAACACCGACGTGATGCCCAGCCCGCGCAGCAGCTGATCCAGCTCACTGCGCAGCCGTTCACGCAGCTGCGCATCCAGCGCAGCAAGCGGTTCATCGAGCAGCAGGACCCGCGGTCGCGGTGCCAGCGCGCGAGCCAGCGCAACCCGCTGGCGCTGGCCGCCGGACAGCTCATGAATGCCGCGCTTGCCGTGGTCCTGCAGACCGACCAGCTCCAGCAGTTCCTCGCAGCGCCTGGTGCGCAGCGCCGGCGACACGCCGCGAATCTTCAGGCCATAGACGATGTTCCCCGCTACATCCAGGTTGGGAAACAGCGCATAGTTCTGGAACACCATGCCCACGTCCCGACGTTCGATGGGCAACCGCGTGACGTCCTGATCATCGAACAGCACCTGACCGGCATCCGGCCGTTCAAGGCCTGCGATCAGGCGCAGTGTGGTGGTCTTGCCGCAGCCCGAAGGGCCGAGGATCGCCAGGGTCTCACCGGGCTCGATGGTCAGGTTCAGATCGTGTACGGCGACGGTGCCGTCCGCAAATGCCTTGCGACAGCCGCGCAGGCGAAGGGTCGTTCCACTCATCGGCTTTCTCCACGGGAAAGACGGGCGCTGATGGCCTGCAACGCAATGAGCAGCGGCACGATCAGCAACAGAAAAAGAAGGGTGTAGGCGCTGGCGACTTCCAGCCGCGCCGAGGCGTAGCTGTCGGCCAGCCCGACCGGCAGCGTCTTGGTCATGGGCGTGTGCAGCATCCAGGTCAGGTTGAATTCACCCAGCGAAAGAGTCACTACCATCAGCACGCCGGCGAGAATCCCGGCACGGCAATTGGGCACCACCACAGTAAAAAAGCGTCTGACAGGCCCCGCGCCGAGGCTGGCCGCCGCTTCCTCCAGGATCGGCAAATGCTGGCGCTGCATCACTGCCATGACCGGCCGGACCAGAAATGGCAGAGTGAACAACACATGCCCTACCAGGATGAACAGCCAGCTGCCGCGAAAGCTGCCGAAGTGGCCGTAGGTCAGCAACAGCGCCAAGGCGCTGGCCAGGCCCGGCATCGCCACAGGCAATACCATCAACTCTTCGAAGGCGCGGCTGAAGCGATTGTTCATTCGCACCAACGCGTAGGCAGCGGGCACGCCAATGATGCAGACGCAGAACGCGCAGGCCACCGCCAGTTGCAGTGACAGCCAGACGGTTGGCGAGTAGGCCTGCCAGACCTGGATCAGCCAGTCGAAGGTCAGCCCGCTCGACAGACCCTGGAAATAGTTGCGGGTCAGCCCGGCGAGCAGCGAGAGCACCACCGGGACCAGCATGAAGGCGCACACCAGCAGCGTGAAGGCCAGTTGCAGGACAAACAGCGAAGATCGTTTCACAGCGCAGCTCCAGAAGACTTGACCAGCCGCCGCGCGATGAGCAACACGGCCCATGTCACCAGACCCAGAATCACTGACAGCGCCGCGGCCACGGTGAAGTTGGCGTAGTTGGTGAACACGTTGTAGATCGCGACCGGTGTCACGTTCAGCCGTGTGCCCAAGGTGAACGCCGTGCCGAACGCACCCATGGAGGTTGCGAAGCAGATCGCGCCGCAAGACACCAGTGCTGGCGCAAGTCCCGGCACTATCACGTCGCAGACTACCCGCCAGTGCCCTGCCCCGAGCGAGCGCGCCGCTTCTTCAAGGCTTGTGTCGAGACTTTCACACGCGGCCATCACTGTGAGGATCACGCGCGGGATGGAGAAATAGAGATAGCCGATGAACAGACCAGTCAGCGAGTAGGCAAAGATCCAGCGTTCTCCGGCCAGCTCCAGCCCCAGCGCCGCGAATATTCCCTGCCGTCCGGCAAGAAGGATCACCAGAAAACCCACGACCACACCGGGGAATGCCAGCGGGAAGGTGAGCAACGCCACCAGCGCCGAGCGTCCGAAAAACCGTTGTCGGGCCAAGAACACACCGCTGATGCCACCTACCACCAGAGCGGCGAGCGTCACGACCACGGCCAGCACGCAGGTCTGCGCCAGACTGCCGAGGTATTGAGCGCTGCTCAGCACCTGCCAGTAACCGCTGTCGGCGCCTTCGGCGCTGCGGCCACCAAGAATGAACAGGTGCGCCAACGGCAGCAGCCAGAAAGCGACCAGCACGGCCATCGCCGGAGCGAGCGCAACCGCAGCGGTCGGGCGCAGGCGCAGCCTCGACAAACCCACCTGCCGCGTGGCGGGCGCGTGCTCCAGCGAGGCCGCCATTTATTTCACCTCACGCAGATAGCGGGCCGCGAAAGCTTCCTGAGCGCCGGCCATCTGCTGATAGTCGACCACTCCGGCGCGCGCATAATCGCTTTCCGGCAGGAACTGCGCTGCCACTTCGGCAGGCATCTTCGAACGAACCGGACGCAGGTAAGCCTTGGCCCACAACGCCTGACCTTCGTCGGACAGCACGAAATCCAGCACTTTTTCCGCGTTTGCGCGGTGAGGCGCCTTGGCGACCATGCTCATTACGTAAGGCACGCCGATGGTGCCTTCCTTGGGGATGACGAACGCGACGTTGGCTTTATCCTTGTAGCGCGCGCGGTAGGCGTTGAAGTCGTAGTCCACCAGGATCGGCAGCTCACCGGACAGCACCCGCGCGTAGGCGGTCTGCTTGGGCACGATGGGCGAGTTTTTCGCCAGCTTCTGGAAGTAATCGATGGCTGGCGCGAAGTTGTCCAGCGTGCCGCCCATGGCCTGGTTGATCGCAACCGCCGAGACATAACCGACGAAAGCGCTCGACGGATCGAGGTAGCCGACCATGCCCTTGTACTCGGGCTTGAGCAGATCGGCCCAGCTTTGCGGGACCGGCAACCCGCCCAGCGCATCGACGTTGACCATGATGCCCAGCGTGCCGGAGTGAATTGCGAACCAGTGACCGGCTGGGTCTTTCAGACCCGCCGGAATGTCATCCCAATGTTTGGGTTTGTAAGTGTCAACCACACCGGCCTTTTGTGCCTGCAGGCCGAAGGTCACGCCGTAATAAACCACGTCCGCCACCGGCGCGGCCTGCTCGGCGACGATCTGGGCCAGCGACTGGCCCGAGTTCTTATTGTCCAGCGGCACCTGCACGCCGGTGCTGTCGGCAATCGCTTTGAGCTGGGTGCCCCAGTCGGCCCACTCCGGCGGGCAGTTGTAGCAGATCGCCGTTTCTGCGGCCTGAGCAAGGCTGGCCGCGCCGCACAGCAGCAGAGCTGCCAGGGTTTTACTGAAGCTGAGCATGAAGCGTCTCCTGATGGGGCTCGGATGATCCGGGCGGTTGGGGGTGTGGCGAGTAAGACCGGGTGCTTTCACCGGGCCGGATATGGCACGGCAGACAATGGGAAACCGGTGCGGCGCCGCCGATCTGCGCCACCAGTTGGTCAATGACGGTTCGCGCCAGCTCGGCGATGGGCTGCACCACACTGCACAGCGTCGGATGCATCTGGGTGCCCAGCTCGATGCCATCAAAGCCGATCACCGAAAGACGCTCGGGGACACTGCAACCGTGGCGGCGCAGCTCGGCGATCAGGCTGATGGCAAGCAGATCGTTGGAGCAGACCAGTGCGCTGGGCGCTTCGTGGCTGGCGAGCAAGGCTTCGAGGGCAATGAAATCGGCTCGGGTATGGTCGGGCATTTCGATGATCGGTTGCGGCACCAGCCCTCGCTCGCGCATGGCATCGCAGTATCCGGCGTAACGCAGGCGCGCCCGATCCGACTGCATCGCAGGCCCCGCGACCATGCCAATGCGCCGATGGCCGGCATCGAGCAGATAACGGGTGGCGAGGGCCATGCCTGCGCGGTTGTCTACCGAAACGGCGCTGTAGTCGGGGTTGCCGGTCTGGTGGTAGGCGAGCACGAACGGCGTGTCCTCGCGGGTGAGGCTTTGCAGGACACCGTTGCTCTCGGCATCGGTCACGGTCAGTACCAGCCCGTCGACCCGTTGACGCAGCAGCTCTTCGACGACTTCGCTTTCGCGCTCGCTGGCGTAATCGGTAGTCGCCAGTAGCAAGTTATACCCACGAGCCCGAGCGGCATGCTCCATGGCCTGAAACTGCTCGGCAAACACCGGATTGAGCAGGTTGGGCACCACCACGCCAATCAGGTTGGTGGCTTGCAGACGCAACTGACGGCCCAGCCGATTGGGGCGAAACCCCAGTTCGCGCGCGGCGGCGAACACCAGGTCGCGGGTCGCTGGCCGCACCACATCAGGGCTGGAAAAGGCACGGGCCGCCGTCGCTCGGGAAACACCCGCCAGCTGCGCCACTTTTTTCAGATCAGGCATTGATCACTCGCTTGAGATCGATCTCATTGGCGGCGACATTAGCCGAGCAACATGGCGATCCCACGACCGGTCGATGACTGTTTCGTGACAGCCAATCCGTAGCTCCATGAGTAATTAACCGCCGGCTATTTGCCGAACCCCGGTCCGGGTGCGTTACCATCTGCGGTCCGACGCGGCAACCTGCCGCGCGCAGGAGTACGCATGGCTCACCCGTTCGCAACACTGACTCCAGATCTCGTCCTCGACGCCGTGGAAAGCATCGGCTTTCTCAGCGATGCCCGCGTCCTGGCGCTCAACAGCTATGAAAACCGCGTCTATCAGGTCGGTATCGAAGACGGTCAGCCGCTGATCGCCAAGTTTTATCGTCCGCAGCGCTGGAGCAACGAGGCGATTCTCGAAGAGCACAGTTTCACTGCCGAACTGGTCGGGGTGGAGGTGCCGGTGGTCGCTCCACTGGTGCACAACGGCGCGACGCTGTTCGAGCATGCGGGCTTTCGGTTCACGCTGTTTCCACGACGCGGCGGCCGTGCGCCCGAGCCGGGCAACCTCGATCAGCTGTATCGCCTCGGCCAGTTGCTGGGCCGTATCCATGCAGTCGGCGCGGCCAGGCCCTTCGTGCATCGCGAAGCGCTTGGGGTGAAAAACTTCGGACACGACTCGGTCAACTACCTGCTGGAAAATGAATGCATTCCACGCAGCCTGCTGCCGGCCTACGAGTCAGTGGCCCGCGACCTGCTCAAGCGTGTCGAAGACGCCTATGCGTCGACCCCGTACACCAACATCCGCATGCACGGCGACTGCCATCCCGGCAACATGATGTGTCGCGACGAAATGTTCCATATCGTCGATCTGGACGACTGTCGCATGGGGCCTGCGGTGCAGGACATCTGGATGATGCTGGCCGGCGACCGCCAGGAATGCCTGGGCCAGCTGTCTGAGCTGATGGACGGTTACAACGAATTTCACGATTTCGATCCGCGCGAACTGGCCCTGATCGAACCGCTGCGCGCCCTGCGCCTGATGCACTACAGCGCCTGGCTGGCGCGGCGCTGGGACGATCCGGCCTTCCCGCACAGCTTTTCCTGGTTCGGCACCGAACGGTATTGGGGCGACCACATCCTGGCGCTGCGCGAGCAACTCTCGGCCTTGAACGAGGAGCCGCTCAAACTGTTCTGAACCGCCCGACCCCGCGGCATGTGCAACGCATGTGTCGCACCGCGCTTCAACCATAAAAACCAGACCTGAAACAGACAGATAATCTTTGCTGCAAGGACGACCCATGCAAACTGCCAACCTGCGCCGCGGCTACATTCTTGGCCTGAGCGCTTACATCATCTGGGGGCTGTTCCCCATCTACTTCAAAGCCATCGCCAGCGTCCCTGCGCTCGAAATCATCATCCATCGCGTGTTGTGGTCGGCGCTGTGCGGTTCGCTGCTGTTATTGGTGTGGAAGCACCCTAACTGGTGGCGCGAGTTGCGCGACAACCCGCGACGGCTGGCGGTGCTTGCGTTCAGCGGTACGCTGATTGCGGCCAACTGGATGGTCTACGTGTGGGCAGTCAATAACGGGCGCATGCTCGAAGCCAGCCTGGGTTACTACATCAACCCGCTGATCAACGTGCTGTTGGGTATGTTGCTGCTGGGCGAACGCCTGCGGCGGATGCAATGGCTGGCCGTTGTGCTGGCCGCCACGGGTGTGGCGCAACAGGTCTGGCACGTCGGCAGTCTGCCGTGGGTGTCGCTGGTGCTGCCGTTGACGTTTGGCTTCTACGGGCTGATCCGCAAGAAAGCGCCGGTCGCGGCGCTGCCCGGCCTGGTTGTAGAAACCTGGATGCTGGTGCCTCTGGCTTTGGCGTGGTTGTTGTTCAATCCGATGGCGATGAGTGCGCAGCCCGCCTTCTGGACCACGACCGAAGCCTTGTGGCTCGCGGCTGCCGGCCCGGTCACGCTGATACCGCTGGTGTGTTTCAACGCCGCCGCCCGCCATTTGCCGTTCACGACGCTTGGCTTCCTGCAATACCTGGCACCTACCCTGGTGCTGGTGCTTGCCGTGGCGTTCTATGGAGAACACCTGAGCACGAGCACGCTGATCACCTTCGCATTCATCTGGGCCGGTCTGGCCCTCTACAGCGTCGATGCCTGGGTAAACCTGCGCCGCAGGGGCTGATCAAAAAACGCACAAACCTCTGCAGGCCTTTATTCTCTTGGCCTGCAGAGCGTTCTCCCAAGGTTATCCACAAGCAGGCTCATGTTAATTGTGCACAAGCCTGCTCGCTGATCATTTTTTGATCAGAAGCTTCAAGCCCTTATGTATTGCGGTCTGCAAGGCTATTCCCCCAGCTTATCCACAGGCGGATGCACGGATACCTTGGATAACCCTTCAGCGGCTCAAAGATCCGTACGCAGGACCAGTTCGACCATCAGGTCATCGGCCAGTGTTTCGAGTCGGGCCTGCAAGTCGTCTAGCAGCAGGTCGACGGGCACCCCCAGCGTGGCGTTCGCATGAAACAACGGCTCATTGCTCATGGGCGCTGGCGTGACGTCTGTAACCAGTCGCTCGACGTTGACGCCCTGCTCGGCCAGCAGCCGCGTGATATCACGCACGATGCCGGGACGGTCGTTGCCTACCAACTCCATGCTGATCGGTTTCCAGCGGCTATCGGCCTCAGCGTCCACGCTGCTCTCCGCCAGCAACACCCGGATGCCGTGAGCCGCAAGCGCGTTGAGCGAATCGATCAAGGCATTTTTGTTATCGGGTGGAACGCTGACCCGCAGGATTCCCGCGAATTGGCCGGCAAGCCGTGACAGGCGACTTTCCAGCCAGTTGCCGCCCTGAACGGCAATGCAATCGGCGATGCGCTCGACCTGGCCGGGTTTGTCTGGAGCAACCACTGTAACGACGAGATGTTCCACGCTCGATATCCTCTTCTGATCATGGCACCGCCAGCGAAACTGACGAATGTCGAGCAAGTATAGGCAAGAGCGGCGTGCTGGCTGGCCGGATGCGCATGGTCGCGAAAGGACATATCCAGAAGCATTTTCACGCTGACAAGCCTCATGTAGTATTCCGCGGCGCGCACTACATAATCCAAGACCAATAACAGAGCGCTCCCTGAGTGAGCTCGCCCCTGCTGAGCAGAGTGAGGCAATAGCAATGACCGAGTACGTTCAAGTCGGTGACCTGCGGGTCGCCAAAGTCCTGTTCGACTTCGTGCAGAACGAAGCCATCCCCGGCACTGTCATCGACGCAGCCGGTTTCTGGGCTGGCGCGGATCAGTTGATCCATGACCTGGCACCGAAAAACAAAGCCTTGCTCACCAAACGCGACGACCTGCAGGCCAGAATCGATGCGTGGCATCAATCACGGGCCGGCCAGGCGCACGATGCATCGGCCTACAAGGCGTTCCTGCAGGAAATCGGTTACTTGCTGCCGGAAGCGGCGGACTTTCAGATCACCACGCAGGACGTCGACGAAGAAATCGCCAGCATGGCCGGCCCGCAACTGGTGGTGCCGGTCATGAACGCGCGCTTTGCGCTCAACGCGTCCAATGCGCGCTGGGGCTCGCTGTATGACGCGCTCTACGGCACGGACGCCATCAGCGAACAAGGCGGTGCCGAAAAGGCCTCGGGTTACAACAAGGTGCGCGGTGACAAGGTCATCGCCTTCGCCCGCGCCTTCCTCGACGAAGCCGCGCCGTTGGCCGCGGGCTCCCATGCCGACTCCACTGCCTACAAATTGATCGATGGCCGATTGGTCGTCAGCCTCAAAGGCGGCAGCAATACCGGTCTCAAGGATGACGCGCAACTGATCGGGTTTCAGGGAGAAGCTTCGGCGCCGTTCGCAATACTGCTCAAACACAACGGTCTGCATTTCGAAATCCAGGTCGACGCGGCCAGCCCTGTCGGGCAAACCGACCCGGCGGGCGTCAAGGACATCCTGGTCGAAGCCGCGCTGACCACCATCATGGATTGCGAAGACTCCATCGCCGCGGTCGACGCCGACGACAAAGTGCTTGTCTACCGCAACTGGCTGGGCTTGATGAAGGGCGATCTCGCCGAGTCGGTGACCAAAGGCGGCGAAACCTTCACGCGCACCATGAATCCCGACCGCGTCTACACCACGCCCGAGGGCGAAGAAGTCACTCTGCATGGCCGCTCGCTGTTGTTCATCCGCAACGTTGGCCATCTGATGACCATCGATGCGATCCTCGACAGGCACGGCAACGAGGTGCCGGAAGGTATCATCGACGGCCTGCTGACCAGTCTCGCCGCCGTCCACAACCTCGACGGCACGACCTCACGCGGCAACAGCCGTACCGGCTCGGTGTACATCGTCAAACCCAAGATGCACGGCCCCGAAGAAGTCGCCTTCACCAACGAACTGTTTGGCCGTATCGAGCAGGTGCTCAGCCTGCCGCGCAATACCCTCAAAGTCGGGATCATGGACGAGGAACGTCGCACCTCGGTCAATCTCAAGGCGTGCATACAGGCGGCACGCGAGCGAGTGGTGTTCATCAACACCGGATTCCTGGATCGCACCGGCGACGAAATCCATACCTCGATGGAAGCCGGCCCGATGGTGCGCAAGGCGCAGATGAAAGCCGAGCCGTGGATCGCCGCTTATGAAAACTCCAACGTCGATATCGGGTTGAAATGTGGATTGCCGGGTCGTGCCCAGATCGGGAAAGGCATGTGGGCCATGCCCGACCTGATGGCGGCGATGCTCGAACAGAAGATCGCTCACCCGATGTCCGGCGCCAACACGGCCTGGGTGCCATCGCCCACTGCCGCTGCGCTGCACGCCCTGCATTATCACAAGGTCGATGTGTTCGCCCGTCAGGCCGAACTGGCCCAGCGCACGCCGGCGTCGGTCGCCGACATCCTGACCATTCCGCTTGCACCCGCGACGGACTGGACGGCAGAGCAGATCCAGAACGAACTGGACAACAACGCTCAGGGCATCCTCGGCTACGTAGTGCGCTGGATTGACCAAGGCGTCGGCTGCTCCAAGGTCCCGGACATCAACGACATCGGCTTGATGGAAGACCGTGCCACACTGCGGATTTCCAGCCAGCACATGGCCAACTGGCTGCGTCATGGCGTGGTCAGCGAGGCCCAGGTGCTGGAAAGCTTCAAGCGCATGGCGACGGTAGTGGATCGGCAGAACGCCAACGATCCGGCCTATCGTCCGCTGGCTCCGGACTTCGACAGCAACATCGCATTCCAGGCTGCGGTCGAACTGGTCATCGAAGGCGCCCGACAACCCAACGGCTACACCGAGCCGGTGCTGCACCGTCGACGCCGAGAGTTCAAGGCCCGGTTCGCAAGCTGATGTATCTATGGGAGCGCCCGAGGGGCGTTCCCACAGGTCGGCGTCATTCGGCCGCATCCTGTAAGAACAAATCAACCAACAAACAAGAAACGCAACAGATTGTCGTAAGACCTTTCTTTAATTGCCTTGCCCCCCTCCCGCGCCGTATTCGCCTGCGTCCGCCAGTGCTATTTCTCCCTCCGCTCATTCTTAACCCGCCACGCTCCGTTCATCCGAACGCGTGATCGCAGGTGCATCGAACAGGACTCAGGGAGAGCCACATGAATCATCTTGCCATCGTTATCGGCGATATCACCGACCATGGAGGAAGCGTCATTAGTGGCGCGAAAACCTTTTTCATCGATAACGTTGCCGTTGCCCACATCGGCTGCGAGGTGCTGTGCCCATTGCATGGCCCGACCCGCATCGTCACCGGTCAGAACCACTTCGTGGTGGAGGGCCATCCGGTCGCCATCGAAGGCGACCTGACCAGTTGCGGAGCCCGCCTGATCTCACAGCAGCAAAGCTGCTTCTGGATCGACGGTCAGCCTGCGGCCATGGGCGTTGCGGCTTACTCACCCAGCGAGACCGAGTCGTCGACCGGCCAGGCTTTTATCCAGCCTTTGGCGGCAGCGCCTGCGGCCACAACCTGGACCGCGCCCAGCGACATCCATTGCAATGAGTGCTTCCAGTTCATCAGCACTCGACGTCTGCCGCTCGGCCACCTCAATTACGTCTTGCTGCAAGACGGCCAGTGCATCGCCCGAGGCGTGCTTGATCGCGAAGGCCGGAGCCCGCGGCAAGGCAGCAGAGGCCCCGCTTCCCTGGACATAGCCATTAGCGCCCCGTCACCTGTTCTGGAGTAACCGCCATGTCCCTGAGTGATTTTCAACGCACCAATGCCATAGGCCCCGATACCCTGTTCGCCCTGCCACAGGCAACCTCGCAGACTTACGCCCCAACCGACACGCCACCCAAGGAGGTCATCGTCGAGCCCTTGGCCCTAACCCGCCTGCCCGCCGCCATGCGCAACATGGGCTGGCACACGGCGGCGGCGCTGATGCAAAGGTGGTTCGACAGCCCGGCGTGGGAGATGCCGGAGGAGTGGAAGCGCGATAAAACAAAACCGGAGCCGGTGACACTACGCCCGGAAGTGTGCGACGAGACCATTGTGAAAATGGACTGGGCAATGAAGTTCGATCGCTGCAAAGACGCGGTAGCGTCAGTAGAGACCAGGTTGGCCAGCGCCCCAGCCATCGGCCTTTTGAAAGAACGGCTCAAAAGCGCTGGATGGGATGGGGCCGGCACTTTCACTTTAGGCCACAGCCATTTATCAGCTCGGGAAATGGACGGGCTTTCTCAGGTAAATATCGCAAGCCTTGGCGGGGCATGGGATGTCTTAGACGACATGTATGGCGCGCTTGGATCGGCCACACTGAAAATTGGCGTTATAGGAAGCACTGTAGAAGAAAAAAATGCTACCACCAAACAATCACGTCATGTTTTCCATATAGAAAAAGCCGGATTCTATATACGCGATCATTATGATTTCAATGGCTTTCAATACTTAGGCAGCTGGACAGAGGATCGAGTCTTAACTAAAGCTGAGACCATAATGAGCGTGACAGCGCACGGGCAAGTTATCTTGCGCCTGAAAGAAGGTCCGTTCGCTGTAGTAACCAATAGCGACTTCCGAAAGTTTCGTAGCAAACACGAACACGGCGGAGATTTCATCGTTTATTCGGACGTACTCTGGAGAACAGTCGACCGGAAGATTGAGCTAACCCAATGGTCATGAGCACTCATTCAAGACGGGCCTTGCTCGCTACGGCTTACGTAATTATCGCGATCAGCCTGTGGGCCGCTTCGCGCTGGTGGGAAAAAGGACTGGCCGAAAAAATCGATGGGGCGATCATCAGCCCGGGAAAATGCTACAGAATCGACAGCTACAAACCATTCTGGGTGATGCCGACGTTTCTTCATCCGTGGACTACTCCTGATAAGCAATCCGAACCGGAGTGGTTCATTAACTGGATACAGCCTGGCTTTGACCGCTTGTATGACAACAGAAGCGGCGTTCAGCTTGGTGAAAGCGAAATTTATGACTTTGGTCGTTCGGGAGGCAATGGCATCTTTTGGGGCGATAGATCCAGACCCGGCGTGTACGCTGGCATGATCTATCTAGGCCCAAACTCCGCTGACTGCATTGGCGATCAGCCCGCGCATTCACTGTCCGGCAAGTAGTAGCAGATCCTCAGGCCACCCACCAAACCTGCTCGCAGCGCATCAAGGCTGCGAGCCCACAGCGGTTTCGTCTGCGGGAACAATGCACTCAGCTCATCCCCAATTCCCGCTTGACCAGTTTCACCAACTGCTTGGTATTGAGTGGTTTGAGCAGGAAGTCCACGACGCTCAGGTGCATCGCGTCGATGGCGTCGCGCACGTTCGCGTCGCCGGAGACGATGATGATCGGCAGTCCCGCCTGGTCCGATTCCCGGACTTGACGAATAAGGTCGAGGCCGTCGCAGGGTGCCATGCGCAGGTCGGTGATCAACAGGCCGATCGATTGTCGTGTGCGCAGCAGTTGCATGGCACTGTCGCCGCCTGATGCAGTGAGGCAACTGATGTCATTGAGGCTGAGAATTTCGGCCAGCAGCTCGCGGGCGTCGCTGTCGTCATCGACGATCAGGACACGTTGCGGGGCATCGCAACCGGCTTGCAGCATGACCTGAGACAAGGCGTCACGCTCTTCATCGCTCAGGATGTCATGGTCGATCATTACGGTCTCATCTTTCCCTGGACTTCATTCTGACCGCAAAGGTACGTAAACCTGCGGCGCATTTCGTCGGCATCCTGGCCAGAGTTCAAGCGCCATCCGGTGCGCTTGTCGAAACAGCTTATACACAACTGAGCCGCGTCGGAAAGCCTTCGCACGCGTAAGACTTACGTCCAATGGGCACTGCATCGGAAGCGACCGACCATGAACGCCAATAACAAAAACGCGGTAAAGGCCATGAGCAAGGCAGATGCTTTCACCCAGGCAGGCAAGACGGCAGTACTGCAGAACATCCACGGAACCATGCAGTTCCTGCAGAAATACCCGCCTTTCAACCAGATGGAAAATGCTCATCTGGCGTATCTGGTCGAGCAATGCCAGCTGCGTTTCTACGCCGCGCAAGAGAGCATCATCAAACCTGCCGACGGCCCTGTCGAACACTTCTATATCGTCAAACAAGGGCAAGTCGTGGGTGAGCGGCCGCATTCGGCCAAAGGCGGCACCGAAACCACCTTCGAGATCAGCGCGGGCGAATGTTTTCCGCTGGCAGCCTTGCTGGGCGAACGCGCCACCCGAACCGAGCACCTGGCAGCCGAAGACACTTTTTGCCTGCAACTGAACAAGCAGGCATTCATCAAGCTGTTTGCGCTGTCCACGGTATTTCGCGATTTTGCCCTGCGTGGCGTCAGCAGTCTGCTGGATCAGGTCAACCAGCAGGTACAGCAACGCGCCGCGGAAACCCTCGGCACCCAGTATTCGCTGAATACCCGGCTGGGCGAGCTGGCCATGCGGCATCCGGTGATGTGCAGCCCCGAGACGCCGATGCGCGAGGCCGTCAAGCTGATGCATGAGCAGCAGGTTGGCAGCATTGTCATCATCGATGAGCAGCAGGCGCCACTGGGCATCTTTACCCTGCGCGATCTGCGCGAGGCAGTTGCCGATGTGAATGTCGACTTCGCCCAGCCGATTCGCCTGCGCATGAGTCATTCACCCTTTTTTCTCAGCCCTGACGCCAGCGCGTTCGACGCAGCCGTCGCCATGACCAGTCGCCATATCGCTCACGTTTGTCTGGTGCGCGACGGGCGTCTGTGCGGCGTCGTGTCCGAGCGCGACCTGTTTTCCCTGCAACGGGTCGATCTCGTGCATCTGGCGCGCACCATTCGCAATGCTCCGCGCATCGAGGCGCTGGCCAACCTGCGTGGCGACATCGTGCAACTGGTTGACCGGATGCTGGCCCACGGCGCGTCGTCGACCCAGATTACCCAGATCATCACGCTGCTCAACGATCACACCGTGTGCCGGGTCATCGAGCTGACGCTGGAAGAAAAAGGCGACCCCGGGGTCGCGTTCACATGGCTGTGCTTCGGCAGCGAGGGCCGGCGTGAACAGACGCTGCATACCGATCAGGACAACGGCATTCTGTTCGAAGCCCGGGACGCTGCGCATGCGGCGCAAATACGTGGCCTGCTGCTGCCGATTGCCGAGTGCATCAATCAGGTTCTGGCGCAGTGCGGATTCACGCTGTGCAAGGGCAACATCATGGCGGGCAACCCCGAACTCTGCCTGTCACGCGCGGAATGGTCGAGACGCTTCGCGGCTTTCATTCGGGAAGCCACGCCCGAGAACCTGCTGGCGTCGAGCATTTACTTCGACCTGCGCGTGGTGTGGGGCGATGAAGGCGGCGTCGAGCAGCTGCGCCGCTCGATCCTCGATCAGGTCGGTGACAACCGGTTGTTCCAGCGCATGATGGCGGAAAATGCCTTGCGTCATCGACCACCTGTAGGGCGTTTCAAGGATTTCGTGCTGGCCCGCAAGGGCGCGGAAAAAGACACGCTGGATTTGAAGACCGAGGGCCTGACACCTTTTGTCGACGGCGCCCGGCTGCTGGCGCTGGCCAATGGTATCGGCGCGATCAATACCCTTGAGCGCCTGCGCCAGCTGGTGGAGCGCGAGGTGGTTGATCCACTGGACGGCGCGGCCTATGAAGAGGCTTACCATTTCATTCAGCAGGCACGCATGCAGCAGCATCAGCTGCAGAGCCGTCAGAATCTGCCCTATTCCAACCGGATCGATCCGGACACGCTCAACCATCTGGACAGACGTATCCTGCGCGAATCGTTTCGCCAGGCCCAGCGCCTGCAATCCAGCCTGTCGCTGCGCTATCAGCTATGAAACTGTTCGACTGGCTGCGTCCCAGACCGCAGAAAACCCCGCTGGACGAGCTGCAGCGTCAGCGTGTTGCCCGGTTGCCCGAGTGCGCCAGGCTCAGCAACCAGCCGTTGCGTCAGCAACGCTGGGTGGTTCTGGATCTGGAAACCAGTGGCCTGAACATGAATCGTGATCAGGTGCTGTCGATAGGCGCCGTGGTGATCGAGGATGGCGCCATCGATCTGGGTCAGCAATTCGAGCGCACGATTCTGCGCGTCGATAACAAGGTCAGTCCAGCGGTGCTGCTTCATGGGCTGGCGCCTAGTGCTATCGCGGCGGGCAGTGAACCGGTCGAGGCGTTTCTGGACTTCATGGAGTTTGTGGGAAGCAGCCCGATCCTGGGGTTCCACGCGCCATTCGATCAGCACATGCTGGCCCGCGCGCTGAAAGACAGCCTGGACTACCGCTTGCAGCATCCTTTTTTCGATGTCGCGGAAATTGCGCCAATGCTGTTCGAGCATGCCAACCTGCGCCATGCCGCGCTGGACGACTGGACGCGGTTCTTCGGCCTGCATGCCGAGGAACGCCACAATGCCAGTGCCGACGCGCTGGTGACCGCAGAACTGGCGTTGATCCTGTTCAGCCATGCGCGCAAACAGCAGCTCGACAGCCCGGCCGCTCTCGAAGAACGCCTCGGTCAATGGCGCAGACGCAAGCAGTCGCATTCGTTCTGATTCCGTGTTCGCTACAAGTTCAGCGCACACCGCGGTCCTTATGGAAGCCAGCTTGGATCACCCGTCTTTATCGCCTGGTCAAAGCTCTCGCCAGCAAGCTGGCTCCTACACGATTGCAATGCGCTGCGATCTCGTGGGAGCCAGCTTGCTGGCGAGGGGCCGGTACAGGGTTCGATAGATCCATCATCTGCACTGGCCTCTTCGCTACAGACAGCCTGATTGGATTAAAGTAGCGCCCCCGCGATATGCCTTTCGCCTGTGGATATGACGATGAAGAGCCAAACCGTGCGCCGCTGGTCGGTGGTCCATACCTGGAGCAGCCTGATCTGCACGCTGTTCCTGCTGATGCTGGCGATTACCGGCCTGCCGTTGATCTTTCACCATGAAATCGACCATCTGCTGGGTGACGCGCCTCACTATCGGGAAATGCCCGCCGACACGCCGCGCCTTAATCTGGAGCAGCTGGTCAGAGCCGCCGAAGCGCATCGCCCGGGCGAGGTCATGCAGTACTTCGGCTGGGACGAGGAAGATCCGAACGGCGTCATGGCTATTACCGCCGCCACGGCAGGCACCGAGCCCAATTCATCACACACCTTCGCACTCGATGCGCGCACCGGCGAAGCGCTGGAAATGCCGTCGGCCAACGGCGGCTTCATGATGTTCATGCTGCGCCTGCATGTCGACATGTACGCCGAACTGCCGGGCAAGCTGCTGCTGGCGTTCATGGGCCTGCTGTTCATAGTGGCGATCGTCTCGGGGACGGTGTTGTACGCGCCTTTCATGCGCAAACTCGATTTCGGCACCGTGCGCGCCGGCAGATCAGGACGCACACGATGGCTAGACCTGCACAACCTGATCGGCGTGGTGACGCTGACCTGGGCACTGGTGGTCGGCGTAACCGGCGTGATTAGCGCTTGCGCCGATCTGCTGATCGCTTCATGGCGCAACGATACGCTGGCCGCAATGGTCGCTCCGTACCGCGACGCACCGCCGCTGACCCAGCGCGCCCCTGCCGACCGCTTGCTGGACATCGCCGCAAGCGTGGCACCGGGCATGGAGCCGGATTTCATTGCCTTCCCGGGTACGCGGTTCTCCAGCGAGCACCATTACGCTGTATTCCTCAAAGGCGACACTCATCTGACCGCGCATCTGGCGACGCCTGTGCTGATCGATGCCCGGACCCTGCAAGTGACTGCGGTGGTCGGGCGCCCCTGGTACATGGACGCTCTTGGCATGTCGCAGCCGCTGCATTTCGGTGACTACGGCGGTATGCCAATGAAGATCCTCTGGGCCGTGCTCGACGTATTGACCATCATCGTGCTGGGCAGCGGGGTCTACCTGTGGTGGGTCCGACGCCGCGCGCCCGTCTCGGCTGCGACGTCCAGGGTGCAGGTCACGCAATGAGCAAGCGCCGGACAACGCGCAAAACTTTCGCCGTCCCCACGCTGATCGGCCTGCTCACCGCGGCTGGCCTGTTCGCCGCGCTGCTGGGCGATGGCTGGTGGGATGCGCTGGCGTGGCTGGGCATGGGCGCTGCGGCGGTGCTGGGTATCAGAGGGCTGCTGGCTCGCTAGGCGCGGGCCGGGCAGCGTTCCGCGCTGTCCGCAAAAAAGCCCGAACATCCATGGCTCGAAATCAGGACAGTGGTGGGATTGCGCGGCCTCGTTGTGCTGTCTAGTCTAGGCATCCGCCCGTCCCGAGGAAGATCCATGTCAGCTCCCACCATGACGCTGTACTTCAATGCCGCCTCGCCTTTCGCCCGCAAAGTGGTCGTGCTGCTCCACGAAACGGGCCAGCTCGACCGGGTTACATTGCATCCCACGACGCTGACGCCCGTCAGCCCTTCGGCGGAGCTAAACGCAGAGAACCCCGTCGGCAAGCTTCCGGCCCTGCGCCTGGCTGACGGTAATGTGATCCACGACAGCCGGGTGATTCTCGACTTTCTGGACCACCAGCATGTCGGCAACCCGCTGATCCCTCGCGAAGGCTCGGCGCGCTGGAGACGCTTGACGCTGGCTTCACTGGGCGACGCGCTGATGGATGCGGCATTGCTGATCCGTTACGAAACCGCCCTGCGCCCCGAAGACAAACACTGGGACCTGTGGCTGCAGAATCAGCAGGAAAAAATCGAACGCACGCTCGCGTACTTCGAACAGGAAGCCATCACCGAGCTCAGCTCATCGTTCGATGTGGCTTCGATTACCGTCGCGGCCGCCCTTGGCTATCTGGACTTCCGCCAGCCTGAACTCGGCTGGCGCAGCACCTGGCCGCGATTGGCCAGTTGGTATCTGGAGGTCAGCCAGCGTCCTTCGATGCTGGCGACCCAACCCCGCGTCTGACGGCCAGGGGCAAGCTGCCGCAGCCAATCAGCAATCGGGTTTGTCTGCGGTATAGCGCCTGGCCGGGTTGACCGCCGCGTCGAACTCGCGCAACGCCTTGGCGCCGATCAGCAGCGGGTAGTTGAAGTGGCTGCGGTCCACCAGATTGACCTCGACGGTGCGCTTCTTGTCGCCCAGGCAGAGTTCGAGGTCGATCACCGGGCGTTTCACCGGATCGATATCCTCGTCTTCCTCTTCACCGTCGGAACGGCCTTTGATCTTGCTGATCCGCGACACCTTGTGTTCGTAGACCTTGTTGCCCGCGCCCTCGGTAGCAAGACGGAAGCGCACCCAGTCGTCACCGCCGCGCTGAAACAGTTCGATGTCCTTGGCCGACAGCGATGCGGTCAGCGCACCGGTGTCCATCTTGGCCTTGAACGTCTTGCCTATCTCGGGGACGCTGATGTTTTCGTAACGACCGTACAAAGTGGGGTCAGCAGCCATGGCTGGCAACGCCAGCAGAGACAGAAGCGCCAGTATCGGTTTCACGTGATGGGTTCCTCTGAGGGGCAGCGCCTGAATGACGCGAAATTTAGACAGCGGCGCAGCCTTTGGTTCGGCGAACCGAAAAGCCACGCCCACGAAATTGTTAGCGCATGAAACATTTGTAAGCACCTGTGCATTTGGCGTGGCTGGCGAGGATCTTTATCATTGCCGGCCCGGAACCCGACCCAGATCCCTTCAGAGTCTTCTATGCGCCGTGTGCTCACCGGCAGTTTCGTCACCCTGCTCCTGCTCATCAACACGCTCGTGTTGATCGGTCCGCTGCTGGTTTTCGCACTGCTCAAGTTGTTGTTCAAGGGTCGCCTGCGCGACCGCTGTTCAGGCGCCGTCATGTGGATTGCCGAAACCTGGGCCGAGATCGACAAGCTGATCTTCGCGACCTGCATCCCGACGCGCTGGGACATTCGCGGCGACGAAGGCCTGCGCAGCGATACGTCCTATCTGGTCATCAGCAATCATCAGTCCTGGGTGGATATCCCGGCACTGATCCAGGCGCTCAACCGGCGAACGCCGTTCTTCAAGTTCTTCCTCAAGAAAGAGCTGATCTGGGTGCCGTTGCTGGGTCTGGCCTGGTGGGCGCTGGATTACCCGTTCATGAAGCGCTACACCAAGGCATTCCTCGCCAGAAATCCGGAACTCAAGGGCAAGGATCTGGAGATTACCAAGGCGGCCTGCGAACTGTTCAAGCGCCAGCCGGTGACCATCGTCAACTATCTGGAAGGCACGCGCTTCACCGCTGCCAAGCACGCCGCGCAGGCCTCGCCCTACTCCGACCTGCTCAAGCCCAAGGCGGGCGGCGTCGCCTTTGTATTGGCGGCGATGGGCGAGCAACTGGATGCAATTCTCGACGTTACGGTGGTTTACCCGGGCAACCGCATTCCGGGTTTCTGGGACATGCTCTGCGGTCAGGTCCCAGAAGTCATCGTCGATATCAGAACCCGCGAGCTCGACCCGTCGCTATGGCAAGGTGACTACGAGAACGACCCGGTATTTCGCGAGAAGATCCAGACCTGGGTCAACCAGCTCTGGATCGAGAAGAACGCACGTATTGCAGAGTTGCGGCGGGAATCAAAAAAAGGGGGGCACACCTGACACTTTTGACAGCTAGACAGCCCACAATAAGCCGCTGAAACTGCCTCCATGCCAATGATGGAGCATACTGTGATGTCTACCGCACAGGCAGCCGTGCCGATCGTGTATCACTATGACGCCCTAGACCGACTGGCGAGCCGTACTCCGGCCGGGCAGCTCACTATTCGGTACTTCTATCTCTCTGACCTACTGAGTTCTACCGTACAAAGCCAATGCCACCAGAGATTTTTTCGAGCGGGTCCTCAGATACTGGGTTGGCGCACGGTCGAGGCAGGCGCAGCCAGAAATGCGTTGCTGGTGACAGATAGGGCATCTTCTGTTCTGCACAGCATGGAAGATCTGAAACCCCAATCCTATGTCTATATGCCCTACGGGGTTCAACACCCGGCAGCAGGCGCGCCCGGGATGCCAGGCTTTACCGGCCAGCAAGCCGATCCGACCACCGGGCACTACCTCCTGGGAAACGGAGCGCGAGCGTTTAATCCTGTCCTGATGCGTTTCAATAGCGCCGATACCCTCAGCCCGTTCGGCAAGGGCGGAATCAATGCATATGCCTACTGTTCGGGTGATCCTGTCAACAGTACTGACCCGTCAGGTCACTTCGTTTCGAAATTGCTGGAGGTTGCAGCGACAGTGCGTTTCGCGATCCGCACCCACATCGCAGCCGCCTGGAGCCCACAGCAAAGCAGCATTCTGCGTACCACGTTTCAGGCTTTATCGCGCAACCCTACTCCGATTGCGCCCATGTCACCTGCCAGACAAGCGCTGCAAGACGCTATTGCCCCCTTGAGCCTCAAGAACCCATTCATCGAGAAACTCAATGCAGTCAATCGCAATCTCGCCAGTCATGGGGACCGCGGCCTTTCGATGTCTCATGCCCGGGAATACGCTGAATTGGCAAAAAGTGTTGCTGCTGGCGAACTCAGCAATACCGCTGCCCATGTCGAAGCGGCCGGGACATGGATCAATTTGTATCTGCAAAAGCGAAGTCCCAGCGCTTTGGTGGGCATCGTATTCAATTATGGCGGAGCGTTCTCTGCCGGAATCAAGGATCACGATTTCCGCGCGACCGGGCAAGCGCTTCGCATGGGTGGCACCCGCTAACCCGGCATCAGCTGCCAGCGCCCCATAGCCCGCTCAGGCTCTGCAATGCCGAGCCGCTGGCGCCTTGCTGGCCGAGGTATTGCAGAATCACCGGGACAAACTGGCTGACCATGCTGCTGTCCATGCCAAGCGCCTTGAAGGCACTGTTTACGTCGCCCATGTCCTGCACGTTGCCCAAGGCCTGATTGAGCACCGAACTGTTGCCCGATTCTTTCGCGCCACCGAGCAGTCCGCCCAGCCCACCGCCGCCGAGGCTGTCGAGAGCCGACAAGCCGGAGAGTTGATCGAGGCCTGGAACCGATTTCGTCAGCTGCGAATAGTCCGCGCCGGTCAATTTGTTCTTCGCCAGCCCCAGCAGCGCGCCAGTGCCGCCGACGGCCTGTTCAGGCGTGACATTGAGCTGAGTGCCCAGCGTGTTGAGCAGACCGGCCGCCTCGGGCGCTGCCGTTGCTTTCTGATTGCCGCTCGTGGCGTTGGTGACTGCATTCGCTGCGTCGTTGAGATTGAAGGCCATTGCCTGGCTTGTCGCCAGCGCCATCAATGTTGCCAGTGCCATACCGCGTGCAGTGTTCATGTGCTCGACCTCATCAAACCTGAACCGCCCGTGAGTAGGCGGAAAAACACTCGGTTTGACTGGACGGGCAAGGGCTTGTTCCCAGCGTGAGAGGCCGGATAGGGGTTATTTCCTACCGGAGTGCACGCCCACAGTCATCGCAGGAGCGCGGTTTTCCGCGATCCCGGTCGCGCCAGCGAACAAATGTGTCACTGGCCGACCGTGGTCGCGGGTAAACGCGCTCCTGGAGACCCCGGCGTTTTTACGCAGCGCTGAACAGCTTATGCGGATCGATCACGAATTTCTTCGGCACGCCGGCGTCGAATTCGCCGTAACCACGCGGCGCATCGTCGAGGCTGATGACTTCGACACCGACCACATCGGCGATCTTGATACGGTCCCACATGATGGCCTGCATCAGCTGCCGGTTGTACTTCATCACCGGGGTCTGGCCGGTGTGGAAGCTATGGGATTTTGCCCAGCCCAGGCCGAAGCGGATGCTCAGGCTGCCCATCTTCGCAGCGGCGTCGACCGCTCCCGGATCTTCGGTGACGTACAGGCCGGGAATGCCGATCTTGCCTGCCACGCGCACGACGCCCATCAGGGAATTGAGCACAGTGGCCGGTGCCTCGGACTGCGCGCCGGCGTGTCCGTGTCCACGAGCCTCGAAGCCCACCGCATCGATGGCGCAGTCCACTTCCGGTTCGCCCAGTAGCGCAGCGATCTGCTCGTGCAGCGGCGTGTCCTGAGACAGGTCAGCGATCTCGAAGCCTTGCGCCTTGGCGTGAACCAGACGCGCCGGGTTCACGTCGCCGACAATCACCACCGCCGCGCCCAACAGCCGTGCCGATGCTGCCGCCGCCAGCCCGACCGGACCGGCACCCGCCACGTACACAGTGCTGCCTGGGCCGACGCCAGCCGTCACCGCGCCGTGGTAGCCGGTCGGCAGAATGTCGGACAGGCAGGTGAGGTCGCGAATTTTTTCCATGGCCGCGTCGCGGTCCGGAAGTTTGAGCAGGTTGAAGTCGGCATAAGGCACCAGCACGTATTCGGCCTGGCCGCCGACCCAATCGCCCATGTCGACATAACCGTAGGCGCCACCGGCCCGCGCGGGGTTTACCGTCAGGCACACGCCGGTGTGTTGCTCCTTGCAACTGCGGCAGCGGCCGCACGCCACATTGAATGGCACCGATACCAGATCGCCGACCTTGAGATTCTCGACATCGCGTCCGGCTTCCAGTACTTCGCCGGTGATTTCATGACCGAGCACCAGTCCGGTCTGGGCAGTAGTGCGACCGCGAACCATATGCTGGTCCGAGCCGCAGATATTAGTGGAGACCACGCGCAGGATCACACCATGCTCGATACGCTTGCCGCGTGGGTCCTGCATTTTAGGGAAGGGAATCGTCTGTACTTCGACCTTGCCAGCGCCGAGATACACCACACCACGATTGTCAGACATGCTTTTCACCTCGCTTTTATTGTTGTCGCGGAGAAATACGCTGCGTGCTTCAGGTGTTGCGGCAACGCATGGATTGCTTGTTTGACTTGCGTCCAAATTTTTTTGTGGGAGCGGACTTGTCCGCGAAGAGGGCAGTGCCACCACAGCATGTGCATTGCCTGTAGTACGTCTTCGCGGACAAGTTCGCTCCTACAGAACTACGGTTCTATTGGCGTTGAGAAACACCCGACGCTCTATGTGGTAACCCACCGCCCGGGCCAGTGTCAGGCCTTCAATATCACGGCCTCTGGCAATCAGGTCCTCTGGATAATGGCTGTGATCCACTACCTCCACGCCCTGAGCGATGATCGGACCTTCGTCCAGGTCGTTGTTGATGTAGTGCGCCGTCGCGCCCACCAGTTTGACGCCCTTGTTGTAGGCCTGGTGGTAAGGCTTGGCACCCTTGAAACCGGGCAGCAGGGAGTGATGGATGTTGATTGCCTTGCCATCGAGCTTGCGGCATAGCTCCGGGGACAGCACTTGCATGTAACGGGCGAGAATCACCAGCTCGGCGCCCGACTCCTCGACGACACGCCAGACCCTGGCTTCCTGCGCCGGCTTGTCATTGGGGTCCAACGGGAAATGGTAGTAGGGAATTCCATGCCAGCGGGCGAGCGGTTCGAGATCGGGATGGTTGGACACCACGGCCACCACGTCCATCGCCAACTGGTTGATGCGCTGGCGATACAGCAGGTCGTTCAGGCAGTGGTCGGCCTTGGAAACCATGATCACGACTTTGGGCCGGTAGTCGGGCGCGGTCAGCTCGAAGACCATGCCGAAATCCCTGCCACGTTCCGCAAGCCCGGCGCGAAAGCCCTGCTCGTCGAAGCCATCGGGCTGGCGGAACTCGACGCGGATGAAGAAACGGTTGGACAGCCGGTCGTCGAACGAGTGGTGCTCAGTGACGTAGCAGCCCTGCTCGAACAAATAGCGCGTCACCGCGTCTACCGTGCCAAGCACGCTGGCGCAGTCGGCGGTCAGAATCCATGTATCGGGCGCGCGACTCATGCCTGAATTCCCAATCCGTATTCGGCGGCTGCGTCCTGCAGCCATAGCCACCAGTAATCGGCGAAGCTGCGGCGGATCAGCAATTCCCAGGTTTCCTCGCCGGTGCGCCGAATGACCAGCTGCGACTTGGCGAACACCGTGCCCACCGCCTTGCCAACCGGAAAGTTGTCCGGATGCACGTCGTAGCTGGTGGACTTCATCAGCACCTGGCGCACTTTCGGACCGGTCAGTTCAAGAATCGACTGGCCGCCGCTGACGTTGACGATTGAGATATGCAGCCCGGCCAGCGCGTCACGCAGCTTTTGCTCTGTTGCGAACTCTTCGCCGGTCGGCACGATCAGCAGCCACTCGTCGGGCCCCATCCATTGCAACGAGCTTTCACCACTGACAACGAGCGTAAGCGCCGCCGGCAGCTCCATGCCCAGCGCTTTGTGAACCCCGGATGCGAACGCCGGATCGCGGGCATCACCGCGAATGGTCAGATGGCCAAGCAGTTTTTTCTCGCGCAACAGCACGCCGGGGTTCGAGCGACCTTTGCCGACCAGGCTTTCCAGGCTGGCATGAAACAACGGCGATTCGGCCTTGGCACCGGTGGTGGGACGTTGCTGGTAAACATTGACTGTGGTCATGAATCACCTGTTATGAATTCTGTTGTTGCGGAGAACCCGATCCTGTGGGAGCTAGCTTGCTTGCGATAAAGTCGGAACGACTTTCAGGTAAGCGCGCATCAACTGTTTTCACGACTGCTTCGCAGCCGATCGCGAGCAAGCTCACTCCTACAGGGATATCAGCCTCAGACGTTCTGCCGCTCGCCCTTCGGATCGAAGAACACCGAGGAAACAATCTCGGCTTCGATCACGCTGCCGTCCGCCAACGGAGCGAAGACTTTTTCGCCCATACGCTTCAAGCCTCCCTTGACCACACCCATCGCAAACGAATAACCCAGCGAGTTATGCGCGTAACTGGACGTCACGTGGCCGACCATGTTCATTGGGATTGTCTGGTTGGTGTCGAACACCAGTTGCGCACCTTCGGGCAGCCACTTGGTCGGGTCGACGGGCTTGAGGCCGACCAGTTGCTTGCGCTGTTCACGCACGCAATCTTCGCGATTCATGCCCCGCCAGCCGATCCACGAAAACGGCTTGGTCCGCCCGACGCACCAGCCCATGTTCAGGTCGTCAGGCGTCATCGAGCCATCGGTGTCCTGACCGACGATGATGAAGCCCTTTTCGGCACGCAGTACGTGCATGGTCTCGGTGCCATACGGCGTCAGGTTGTACTTCTTCCCGGCCTCGACGATCTTTTCCAGTACGCCCATCGCGTAGTCGGCCTGAATGTTGACTTCGTACGAGAGCTCTCCAGTGAAGGAAATCCGGAACACCCGCGCCGGAACGCCGGCCACCTGCCCTTCTTTCCAGGTCATGAAAGGAAACTCTTCACGGCCCAGGTCGATGTCGGTCACTTCAGCCAGCAGCTTGCGGCTGTTGGGGCCGGACAGGGTGAGCGTCGCCCAGTGGTCGGTGACCGAAGTGAAATACACCTTCAGGTCGGGCCATTCGGTCTGCTGATAGATTTCCAGCCACTGCAGAACGCGGGCCGCGCCACCGGTGGTGGTGGTCATGATGAAGTGGTTGTCGCCGACGCAGGCGGTCACGCCATCGTCAAAGACCATTCCGTCTTCCTTGCACATCAGGCCGTAGCGCGCCTTGCCCACATCCAGCTTGGTCCAGGCATTGGTGTAGATACGGTTGAGAAATTCACGGGCGTCCGGGCCCTGAATGTCGATCTTGCCCAGCGTGGATGCGTCCAGCAGACCGACACTGTCACGCACGGCCTTGCATTCGCGAGCGACCGCCGCGTGCATGTCCTCGCCACGTTTTGGGAAATACCAGGGCCGCTTCCACTGCCCCACGTCCTCGAATTCGGCGCCGTTCTTCACGTGCCAGGCGTGCAGCGCGGTAAAGCGCACCGGCTCGAAAATGTGCTTGCAGTGCCGCCCGGCAATCGCGCCGAAGGTCACGGGCGTGTAGTTGGGGCGGAACATGGTGGTGCCCATTTCCGGAATGGAAACGTTGAGCGAGCGAGCCGCAATGGCCAGGCCGTTGACGTTGCCCAGCTTGCCCTGATCGGTGCCAAAGCCCAGCGCGGTGTAGCGCTTGACGTGCTCGACCGACTCGAAGCCCTCGCGGGTCGCCAGTTCGATGGCGGCGGCGGTGACATCGTTCTGCAAATCCACGAATTGCTTGGGCGCGCGGGCCGTACCTTTTTCGTGCGGCACCTGGAACAGCGCGACGGCGGGCTCTTCGGCGCGGCTGAGGGCCTTGGGCATGACGCCTTCCACGGCCTTGAACCCGGCTTCGCTTGCTGCGCGCGCGCCACCTTCGAAACCGTCCGCCAACGTATCGGCCAGGCTATAAACGCCGTTCACGCCGCCGACACAAACACGCTTCTGCGGCGCTTCACCGGGCACGAAGCCGAGTATGTCTTCGCGCCAGACGGGCTTGCCGCCCAAATGCGAAGCCAGGTGAACAATCGGGCTGTAGCCACCGGAGCTTGCGATCAAGTCACAGTCCAGCCACTCGCCGGGACTGGTGACGCTGTGAGCGGCAACGTCGATGGCCGCAACCCGCGCAGCGCTTACTCGTTTGCTGCCACGCGCTTCGATCACCGCGCTGGAGGTCAGAATGCGAATGCCCTTGGCACGCGCTTCCTCGACCAGCGGGCCGCGCGGGTTGTGCCGCGCGTCAGCGATAGCCACGACCTGCAGACTGGCGTCGAGCCAGTCCAGCGCGACGCGGTAGGCATAGTCGTTGTTGGTCGACAGCACCAGTTTCTTGCCGGGCGCGACACCGTAACGGCGCACGTAAGTGGAGACCGCACCGGCAAGCATGTTCCCCGGTACATCGTTGTTGCTGTAGACCAGTGGGCGCTCATGGGTGCCGGTTGCGAGCACTACACGTTTGGCCCGGACCCGGTGCATACGCTGGCGCACCATGCCGATGGGCGCGCGGTCGCCGAGGTGGTCGGTAAGACGTTCATGAATGGTCAGGAAGTTGTGGTCGTGATAGCCATTGACTGTGGCGCGCGGCAACAGCGTTACGTTGCGCAGGCTCTTCAATTCCCGGACTACCTCTGCAACCCATTCAGCCGCGGGCTTGCCGTCCAGGCTTTCGCGGCTGTCGAGCAGGCTGCCGCCGAATTCTTCCTGTTCATCGGCAAGAATCACCCGGGCACCGCTGCGCGCAGCCGCCAGCGCCGCCGCCAGACCCGATGGGCCCGCGCCGACGATCAGCACGTCGCAATGCTGGTTCATCGCATCGTAGCTGTCGGGATCGTTCTCGGTTGGCGAACGCCCAAGCCCTGCCGCCTTGCGGATGTACTTCTCGTAAGTCATCCAGAAGGATTGCGGGTACATGAATGTCTTGTAGTAGAAGCCCGGCGGCATCAGCTTGCCGCCGACTCTGCCGAGAATACCCATCATGTCGTTGTTCACGCTTGGCCAGCCATTGGTGCTGGTGGCAACCAGGCCAGAGTACAACGCCTGCTGAGTGGCGCGCACGTTGGGGATCTGCGTCGCTTCGGTAGCGCCGATCTGCAGAACCGCATTCGGCTCTTCGGAACCGGCGGCAAAAATGCCGCGCGGGCGGGAATACTTGAAGCTGCGGCCGATGATATCGACCCCGTTGGCCAGCAACGCGGACGCCAGCGAGTCACCTTCATAACCCTGGTAGGTCTGGCCGTTGAAACTGAAGTTGAGCACTTTGCTGCGGTTGATGCGCCCGCCATTGGGCAATCGGTTGTTCTGGCTCATACCTTGTCTCCCTGGCCACTGGCTGCCTTGTCGGTGAAAGCGGGCTTGGCGCCAATCGGATAGGTTTCGAGAATCTCGTAAGTCACCGTATTGCGCGTCATGTTGAAGTACTGACGGCAACCGGCGACGTGGTTCCACAGCTCGTGATGCAGCCCGCGCGGGTTGTCGCGGAAGAACAGGTAGTCGCCCCACTGTTCGTCGGTGCAGGCGCCCGGGTCCAGCGGACGCGGGATATGGGCCTGGCCTGACGGGTGAAATTCCTCTTCGGAGCGCAGCTCGCCACAATGAGGACAGAAGATATGCAGCATGGTCGGACTCTCCTGTTAGTGGGCGACAGCGGCAGCGCCGTGTTCGTCGATGAGAGCGCCATTGTGAAAGCGCTCGATTGAAAAAGGCTTGGCCAGTGGATGCATCTCGCCCTTGGCCAGGCTTGCGGCAAACACGTTGCCCGAGCCGGGCGTAGCCTTGAACCCGCCGGTGCCCCAACCGCAGTTGAAGAACATGTTGGGGACCGGCGTCTTGGAGATGATCGGGCAGGCGTCCGGCGTGGTGTCGACGATGCCGCCCCACTGGCGGTTCATGCGCACCCGCGACAGCACCGGAAACATCTCGACGATGGCCTGGATGGTGTGCTCGATGACCGGATAGGAACCGCGCTGGCCATAGCCGACCCAGCTGTCGATACCGGCCCCGATCACCAGGTCGCCCTTGTCGGACTGGCTGATATAGCCGTGCACCGCGTTGGACATGATCACGCTGTCGATGATGGGTTTGATCGGCTCGGATACCAGCGCCTGCAACGGATGGGATTCGACCGGCAGGCGGAAGCCGGCGAGTTTTGCCATGTGTCCGGAGTTACCGGCGGTCACCACGCCGACGCGCTTGGCGCCGATGAAGCCCTTATTGGTTTCCACACCGACGCAGATGCCGTTTTCCTTGCGAAAGCCGATCACTTCGGTCTGCTGGATCAGGTCCACGCCCAGAGCATCGGCAGCGCGGGCAAAGCCCCAGGCCACTGCGTCGTGACGCGCCACGCCGCCACGGCGTTGCACGGTCGCGCCGATGATCGGGTAGCGGGTGTTTTTCGAGCAGTCCAGATACGGGATTTCCTCGGCGACCTGCTTGCCGTTGAGCAGTTCGCCATCCACGCCGTTGAGGCGGTTGGCGCTGACACGGCGCTCGGAGTCACGCATGTCCTGCAGGGTGTGGCACAGGTTGTAGACGCCGCGCTGGGAGAACATGACGTTGTAGTTCAGGTCTTGCGACAGCCCTTCCCATAACTTCATCGCATGTTCATACAGGTGAGCGGACTCATCCCACAGGTAGTTGGAGCGCACGATGGTGGTGTTGCGCGCGGTATTACCACCGCCCAGCCAGCCTTTTTCGACGACGGCGACGTTAGTGATGCCGTGTTCCTTGGCCAGGTAATAAGCGGTCGCCAGACCATGCCCGCCGCCGCCGACGATGACCACATCGTAGACCTGCTTTGGCGTGGGCGTGCGCCACATGCGCTGCCAGTTTTCATGGTGGCTGAGGGAGTGTTTGAGAAGGCCGAAGCCTGAGTAATGTTGCATCTGGGGCGACTCCTGACTCAGCGATAAACCGGAAAATCGGTACACAGCGCCGCAACGTGGCGAGCCACGTTGGCCTCGACATCGGCATCGCCGAGGTTGTCGAGGATGTCGCAGATCCAGCCGGCCAGTTCGACACACTGCGCGACCTTGAAACCGCGACTGGTAACGGCCGGCGTACCGATGCGCAGGCCGGAGGTCACGAACGGCGATTGCGGGTCGTTCGGTACCGAGTTCTTGTTGACGGTGATATGAGCGCGGCCCAGCGCGGCATCCGCGTCCTTGCCGGTAAGGCCCTGGCGAATCAGGCTGACCAGAAACAGATGGTTGTCGGTTCCGCCGGACACCACGTCAAAGCCACGGTCGATGAAGACCTGCGCCATGGCGCGCGCGTTGTCGATCACCTGTTGTTGATAAGTCTTGAAACCCGGCTCCATGGCTTCCTTGAAGCACACGGCCTTGGCGGCGATGACATGCATCAGCGGCCCGCCCTGCCCGCCGGGGAAAACCGCGGAGTTCAGTTTCTTCTCCAGCTCCTCGTTGGCTTTGGCGAGGATCAGCCCTCCGCGCGGACCGCGCAGGGTCTTGTGCGTGGTGGTGGTGACGACGTCGGCGTACGGCAGCGGATTGGGGTACAGACCTGCCGCCACCAGCCCGGCGACGTGCGCCATGTCGACGAACAGGTAAGCGCCCACCTTGTCGGCGATTTCACGAAAGCGTGGGAAATCCAGGGTTTTGGAGTAGGCCGAGAACCCGGCGATGATCATCTTGGGCTTGCATTCCAGGGCGATGCGCTCGACTTCGTCGTAATCGATCAGCCCGGTTGCGGTATCGATGCCGTACTGCACCGCGTTGTACAGCCGACCGGAAAAGCTGACCTTGGCGCCGTGAGTCAGATGACCGCCGTGCGCCAGACTCATGCCCAGCACGGTGTCGCCCGCCTGCAGCAATGCCAGATAGACAGCGGCGTTGGCCTGGCTGCCGGAGTGCGGCTGGACGTTGGCGTAATCGGCGCCGAACAGCTGTTTGGCGCGGTCGATGGCCAGTTGTTCGACCTTGTCGACGTGTTCGCAACCGCCGTAGTAACGCTTGCCCGGATAGCCTTCGGCATATTTGTTGGTCAAACCGCTGCCCTGGGCCTGCATCACGCGTTTGCTGGTGTAGTTTTCCGAAGCGATCAGTTCGATGTGGTCTTCCTGACGCTGCTCCTCGGCATTCATTGCCGCCAACAATGCATCGTCATATCCCTGAATCTGGTCTTGCTTGCTGAACATCGCGGTTCTCCCAGCGGCGGCGTTGCGCCTGGCTTGTCATCGGGGCGATGAAGTGCCCTTTTGCAAGCGATGGTAGGGCTGGGCAGGACCGGTCAATTGCCTATGGACGCCACACAAAGGCGCGTTTACGACATGGACCACCAAACGCTGATCGTTCCTCATGCTGCGCGTTATGCACATGTATCTGGCCCAGACGTATATCGATGCTTTCGGTTTCGACACTCCAGCCAGCTGCGTGCAAGGATTACCGCCGCTGTGCGGTCCGGTAATGACTGGCGAACAACATGATCATGGAAGCAAGACCTGCCAGTTCTGACAGTAGACGCGTCAGGCATCGGAACATAGTCTGTCTATGCAAAAAGGCCGACGGCACGGTAACAACCATGCCTGTTCTATTTACGAATCAGGTCTGAATAACTTTAAAACCGCTGCCGTCATGCGACAGTGTTTTTGGACCATTCCATTTTTAGTTCAACGGATCGACTACCAGCCACTCCAGGAAGGAGACAATCATGGGCACAACCGCAAGAACCCATATCTTGACGCCGGCGCTATGGAGAACGCTGACTTCGCAAAAAAACAATCGAGCATTCACCACTGACCCACTGCTCTTCCTTTCCCAGGGCGTGCTTCATGATTCGGAACTACTTAGCGCCGTCAAACTAAGGACCATTCAAGAACTGCAGAGCCTTGAGGCGCAGATTACCGTCTACACTGAGGGCACAGGGAAAACGTTCTCCACCGCGGTTTCTATAACCGAGGCCAGGCTTTACGCAAGCACGCAAGACATCGTTCATCAGAACGATGCCTTTCACTCCGTTATCTTCAAGGTCGTTTCTTCTTTGGATGAAGAAGTGATATCAGATATCTACGTATGGGAAATACCTTCACCCGTCGCACCGGACGCTACTGAATCCGATCTGCCTCTTTATCTTCCTAAAGGCTCGACTTTTTACGTAAGTCCATCTGAAGAAGACATTGTGATGGACAGAACCATCAGGATTGCTGAAGACCGTCATGCCTCGGTCAACATCCGTACCGTTGAAGGGCGAAGCTACTCAACAACAGTAACGGAAGCTGAAGCTGTCCGGTGCGCAATACCGGGCGACTATTACGTGGATAGCGGCTCCGATGAATTGTCCATCGTGTACGGCGTCACCACCCACTTTGAACCTCCGTTTACTCCGTTCATTAAATCTACGCCGCTGCCAGCCAGGCCGCTTCCCGCTTAAGGTTCCATCGCTAAAAAACCCAAGGCGCGCCAAGGCACCGGCACGACCTTGGCGACCGATCACATCCTGTTTTCAGCTTTTTTGCACAACCAGCCCATCCGCCCGGAACATCCCGCGGATGCCGCGCACGGCCTGGCGGATGCGGTCCTGGTTTTCGATCAGCGCGAAGCGCACATGGTCGTCGCCGTACTCACCAAAACCGACGCCCGGAGAGACGCACACCTTGGCCTCGGCGAGCAGTTTCTTGGCGAATTCGAGCGAGCCAAGATGCGCATAAGCCTCGGGAATCCTGGCCCAGACATACATGGACGCCTTGGGGTTCTCGACCATCCAGCCCAGTTCATGCAGACCTTTGACCAGCACATTGCGACGCTGGCGATACTGCTCGGCGATATCCAGCACACACTGCTGGTCGCCTTCGAGCGCGGCAATCGCTGCCACCTGCAAAGGCGTGAAGGTGCCGTAGTCGTGGTAACTCTTGATTCGCGCCAATGCACCAACGAGTTCCGGGTTGCCGACCATGAAACCGATCCGCCAGCCAGCCATGTTGTAGCTTTTGGACAGCGTGAAAAACTCAACCGCGATGTCCTTGGCGCCCGGTACTTGCATGATCGACGGCGCTTTCCAGCCGTCGTACACGATGTCGGCGTAAGCCAGATCGTGGACCACCAGAACGTCGTACTGTTTGGCCAGCGCAACCACGCGCTCGAAGAAATCCAGCTCGACGCACTGCGCGGTCGGGTTGGACGGAAAACCAAGGATCATCATCTTTGGCTTGGGAATCGAGCCGCGAATGGCCTTTTCCAGCTCGGCGAAGAAGTCCACGCCCGGCACCAGCGGCACCGACCGCACCTGGGCGCCGGCGATCACGGCACCATAGATGTGAATCGGGTAGCTGGGGTTGGGCACCAGCACCGTGTCGCCCTGGTCCAGGGTCGCGAGCATCAGGTGCGCCAGCCCTTCCTTGGAGCCGATGGTGACGATGGCTTCGCTCTCGGGGTCGATATCGACCTCGTAGCGCTTCTTGTACCAGTTGGAAATCGCCCGGCGCAGACGCGGGATGCCACGCGAAGTCGAGTAGCCGTGAGTGTCTTCGCGCTGGGCGACGGTGACCAGTTTTTCTACGATGTGCGGCGGCGTGGCCCCGTCGGGGTTGCCCATGCTCAAGTCGATGATGTCTTCACCACGGCGACGAGCAGCCATTTTCAGCTCGGCGGTGATGTTGAATACATAAGGGGGGAGTCGATCGATGCGCGCAAAGCGGCGCGGCGAACCTTGGTCTGCCATGAGTATCTCGCGTACGTAAGCGCCCGGAACCGTCCGAGCGACGTTGGCCACATGAGGCGGCCTGCCGCGCAAGATAATTGGGGTGGACCGGGTTTGTCCATCAGGATTTGAGCCCGTCGCGCAGGGTTCGGGCTCGTCGCGGATCAGTGAACGCTTACTCGGCGATCAGCCAGTCCATTTTCCAGTCGCCACGGGTCTGCCCCAGTTTGCCGGCCAGATAGGGCATGAGCTCGCGCAGTTCTTCTTCGAGGCCCCAAGGCGGGTTGGCGATGGCCAGCCCCGAGCCATTCAGGCTGGCGGGCGTATCCAGCGGATGCACGTACAGTTCGACGCGCAGCAGCTTTGGAGCGCCGGTTTCGGCCAGATCCTGATAAAAGCGCTTGAGCTGGCGCGGGTCCTTGATCGGGTACCAGATCGCGGCCACTGTCTGGCGCATGCGGCCTATGGCTTCTTTGAGCGCGACCGCGCAGCGCTTCATTTCGTCGAGCTGCTCGAACGGCGGGTCGATCAGCATCACCGCGCGCTTCTCCGCTACCGGCAGCAAGGCGCGCGGCACATGCCAGCCCTCGCCCAGATGCACTGCAACGCGGCGATCGCCCTTCATGTTCTCCTTGAGCAGCCGGCCGTCTTCCGGATGCTTTTCGTTGAGCAGCACGCGCTCGCGTTCGCGAGTCAGGCGACGGGCCAGTTCCGGCGAGCCCGGGTAGTAGCGCAGCTCGCCATCGGGGTTCATGTCGTGCAGCACCTGAAGGTAGTCGGCGGCCAGCGATGGCACGTCCGACGCGCCCCACAGACGGCCGATGCCTTCCAGCCATTCGCCGGTGCGGGTGGCCTGATCACCCTTTAGATCATAGAGCCCGAGGCCCGCGTGGGTGTCGAGATACGCGAACGGCTGCTCCTTGCGCGCCATGAGGGCGATCAGACGGGTCAGGACAATATGTTTGAAGACGTCGGCGTGGTTGCCGGCGTGGAAGGCGTGACGGTAATTCATGGCAACTCCTGGAAGGCTGCGCAGTTTAGCAAAACTTGGTCAGGAACAATCTTGCCAGGCACGACTTAACTGAAAACGACCTGACCATAGGTGTTCCGGCCAATGAGTCGGCGGTGGGGTTGCCGCAGCGATATGAGCCCACCAGAATCAGCAAAACCCGACAGACAGGAACCTGCGCCATGATGCATGCCGATTTGATCGATCAGGAAGACCTGCTGGGCCAGCTCCGCGCGCTGGGCTTCGAAATGCCCAGCGGTGCCACGGCGGAACAGGCCTGCGCCCAGGCTGTATGCGGTCTGACCAGCGAACGTGCGGCGGCGCTTCGTCGTCTGGTCGAGCAACTGCTGACCGGCAGCGCAACCATACTGCCGGCCGTGCGACAGGCCATTGACCAGCAATTGCTGCCCGCCCTGGCAGCCTATAAGCAAACCCACTCCTGATTGTATGAGGGGACGCAACGACCCTGTTTTTGCGGGAGCCAGCTTGCTGGCGAAAGGGCCGGCACTGACCAGCAGCTGTGTGGTGTTGGCCGACCTCGTCGCGGGCAAGCGCGCTCCTACGTTTTGTGCTGAGCCGCAAATCTGTAGGAGCCAGCTTGCTGGCGAGGCGGCGTTGCAGGCAGACGCGCATCTGGCTCAAGAACACAGTTGCTCCAAGGCATGCGCCGATCAGCCTGGCGCCTTTCAATACTCAATTCGCACATCGCCCTTCGGCACGCTGCAGCACGAGAGGATGTAACCCTCGGCCACGTCGTCATCGGTGATGCCGCCGTTGTGCTCCATCTCCACTTCACCACTCAGTTTCATGACCTTGCAGGTACCGCAGATCCCCATACCGCACGCTTTGGGGATCATCAGCCCGAGCTTGGCCGCAGCGGCATGCACCGTTTCGCCCGGCGCAACGCGGATGCTCTTGCCTGTGTCGGTAAATTCCACCTGATGCAGATCCGCCACGTCGACATCCGGCGCCTCCGCTGCAATCTCGGCCTGCTCGACCGCATCGGCGCGGGCTTCGGGCGGCGTCGCTCCAAAGGACTCTTCGTGGTACTGCGCCATGTTGAAGCCGTTATCCTGCAACAGCCGCTTGACCGCGTTCATGTAAGGCGTCGGGCCACAGCAGAACACTTCGCGTTCCATGAAATCCGGCGCCATCAGTTCCAGCATCTTCTGGTTCAAGTAGCCGCGATAACCGGCCCAGGGCTCGCCCAGTCCGTGCTTTTCACAGACCAGATGCAGGCTGAAGTTATCGATACGCGACGCCATGTGCTCCAGCTCGCGGTGATAGATGATGTCCTTGGGCGAGCGGGCGCTGTGTACGAACACCATGTCAACGTTGCCGTTGGTGTCATAGAACCAGCGCGCCATGGACATGACCGGCGTGATACCGACCCCGCCGCTGAGGTAGAGGATTTTCGGGTTGGGAAAATCGATGGCGTTGAACAGCCCGACCGGACCGTGCACAGCCAGCTCCTGGCCTTCGTGCAGAGTGTCGTGCAGGTAGTTCGAAACCTTACCGCCCGGAACGCGCTTGATGGTGATCGAGAAACTGTACGGCACCGACGGTGAACTGGAGATGGTATAGGAGCGCATGACCGGCATGCCCTCAATCTCCAGCTCCAGTGTCACGAACTGCCCGGGCTTGAAGAAGAACAGGATCGGCTGGTCCGCCATGAAGCAGAAGGTGCGCACGTCCCAGGTTTCCTGGATCACTTTGACGACCCGGACAAGGTGGCGCCCGTTGGCCCATGTCTGTGTCGTTACCGGGCTGAGAAAACTTTGAGACATGCTGACTCTCCACGGCCGACTATCGGCCTCTCTTGCAGCGAATTCTGCGTAACGCATGAGCGGTCCATTTATCTATCAACGACATTCACATGCTTACGGCGACCAGCCCCGCTCCAGCAGGGCTACCGCGTCGGGAACGGATTCGGCCATGTCGCCCATGGATAAGGTTCTTGCTTCACTCATCGCCACACTCCGCATCAGGTCGTTACGTAATCCTTACTCACAGGCCTGAACGAACCACAGGTCGTCTTGCGTGCAATCACTGACCGTATCAGCCACATTCGCAGGCCGCCAAACGCGCGGTCATGAGGACTTTGAAAATGGACGTCACCGCAACCCTGAGCCTGGGCGATCCGCTTGAACCTGCACGCAAGGCAACCGCGCAGATGTTGCAGAATCGTGAGCGCACATTCTCGCTGCCGCAGCCGTTCTACTGCGACGAACGCGTATTCGAAATCGATATGCAGGAGATCTTTCACAAGGAATGGCTGATCGCGGGCATGACCTGCGAAATCCCGGCCAAGGGCAACTATCTGACCCTGCAGATCGGCAAGAACCCGATCCTGGTGGTGCGCGCCGCGGACGGCAGCGTCAATGCGTTCCATAACGTCTGCCGGCATAGAGGGTCGCGGCTCTGTACCGCCGAGAAGGGCAAGGTCGCCAAGCTGGTATGTCCCTACCATCAGTGGACGTACGAGCTGGACGGGCGTCTGTTGTACGCCGGCACGGAGATGGGCGCGGACTTCGACATGAAGAACTTCAGCCTCAAGCCCATCCATGTGAAGACGGCGGGCGGCTATATCTTCATCAGCCTTGCCGAGAACCCTCCGGCAATCGACGAGTTCCTGTCGACGCTGCGCCACTACATGGAACCCTACGACATGGAAAACACCAAGGTGGCGGTGCAGACCACCTTGATGGAAAAGGCCAACTGGAAGCTGGTGCTGGAAAACAACCGCGAGTGCTACCACTGCAACGGTTCGCACCCCGAGCTGTTGAAGACCTTGCTCGAATGGGACGACGTCACCGACCCGCGCGCCGACCAGGCGTTCAAGGATCACGTCGCCGCATCCGCAGCGGCCTGGGACGCCGAAAAGATTCCTTACGCCCACGCAAGCTTCGGGCTACGCAACCGGATCGTGCGCATGCCACTGCTCAAAGGCACGCTATCCATGACCCTGGACGGCAAGGTCGGCTGCAAAAAACTCATGGGCCGCATCCAGAACCCGGACCTGGGCTCAATGCGCATCCTGCACTTGCCACACTCCTGGAACCACTGCATGGGCGACCACATCATCGTGTTCACCGTCTGGCCGATCAGCGCGCAGGAAACCATGGTCACCACCAAGTGGATCGTCCACAAGGATGCCGTTGAGGGCGTCGACTACGATGTGCAGCGCATGCGCGAAGTGTGGGACGCGACCAACGACCAGGACCGTCGGCTGGCCGAAGAGAACCAGCGCGGCATCAACTCCACCGCGTACCAGCCAGGTCCGTACTCCAAGACGTACGAGTTCGGCGTGGTGAACTTCATTGACTGGTACAGCGCCCGGGTTCTGGCAAACCTCGGTGCCGAGCCTGCGCCGTATCTGAGAGGCGTGGCGGTGAATCACGAGTGAGTGCTGCAACCGCTCGATGTGATTGACGTTGCCTCACCGATGCAAGAGCGGAGCGGACCCGTGAGAGTGGAGCGGGTGGCGCTCCGCTTGTCCGTGAAGTGGCGGCTGTAGCCAAGGTATTTCCGTCGTCTGCAATGCAGCTTTCGCGGATAAATCCGCTCCCACAGGGTCAGCTTCCGTAGAAACCGATCAGGCCCTCGCCTCTACCTTCAGACTCTCTCCGCCTTACGGACTCAATCCGCCAAAAGGCAAGTCCTACAAGCGTTATCTAGAAGATTCAGTTATTTACCAAAACCCTCTTACACGACCAGCGAATCCTCCTACGGAATTGTCAGACGCCAAATAAGCGACATGAACTAGGCGCAGATATATTCGGCTGCTATTAATAGATTCTTCATCGCCTATCGCTGATCAGTTCCGGCATGCCGGCAGTACTGCAGTACTGCAGCATCTGCTTCATGCGAATAAATCGTTCGTGTAGAGACCATCCACCATGATTGACTTCCTGAACGAAACGCTTCGTGCCAAGCGGGCTCTGTTTATTTCCGCGACTAGCATGACGGTCCTTTTGAAAATAATTTCCATCTTGCCAGCGATGCTGCTTGGAAAAATCATTGACAACATGACCGTCCCCGACGGGGTAGACACGTCGCATGCTTTCTTGCTTGTATCTTTGCTTTGCGCTGCCGCCGTCTTTCAATCGGTAGTTCACCCACTACAAACTTATCAATTGGTCAAGCTCGTACAAACCACTTTGAAGGACAAGTCCATTCAGTGGACAGACGTTATATTGCGAAAAGAATTCGAGCAGTTTTCAACGCTTCGACTGGGTAGTTTGATCAAATCGCTGGAGCGCGGAATCACTGCCCATGAGAAATTTTTGACCTTTGCGATAACGTCAGGCTTCCCTTTGATAATAGAGGTCGTTCTGATCGCGTGTATTTTCAGCTATATCGGAGGGACCGTACCGCTTCTGATAACGACATTACTGTCGGTCGGCTACCTGTTTACCTACCATCATCTGGTCAATTGGCGGCGGCCTTTCTTGCTTGCCGTAAACGAGCAGGAAGACCTGGTGTCATCGAAGCTTTACGAAACTTTTCATTCGGCCAAGAGCATCAAGCTGGAACAGGCTTGTGACAGTGCCCCTCAACCGCTTTACGCCAGCTACGAAAGTTACGCGCGAGCTGCCACCAAGGTGGCAGGAATTGGCGCCATTCTGGGATCAGTCAAAATTCTGTACCTTGGTTTTACCGTTGCGGCGCTGTTGGCCTGGGGCATCCATGACCAGTTATCGCCTGCGCCCCGGCTGACGATTGGCGAACTCATAGCTGTCTTTTCGATTGCGGGAATGCTTGTAAACAATATTGGTGCGCTGGCCGAGGCCTATAGAACACTGGATCAGTTTCTCGTGGATAAAAAAACTCTTCAGAGGGCGCTTTCATTGGATGCCCTGGCCGACAGCACGGAGCCCGCTTTTCTGGACTCTCTCTCGCATATTGAGCTTTCGGCCTTTCCTCCTGTAACCGACCGACCACTTTGTTTCCGTGCCGATCAATCCGTTGCGATCACAGGGCCCAGCGGTGGAGGGAAAACGACTCTGCTTGAGATATTGGCCGGAATCGTGACATCGGGACGTCGCCACCTCAGCGCTGACGGCTTGAAGATAGGTTCATCCGAGATTGGCAAATATCTCGGTCACGTCCGCTATTGCCCCCAACATCCAACTTTCCTTGAAGGACCCTTTCAGCATTCAGTGCTTTTCGGACGGCAAATATCGCCTTCGGTGAGGTCCGCGACCGACGCGCTGAAGCTTCGAGACGTCGTAGAGCACCGATCCATTGCCGAAGGCGCCAAGAACATCTCAGGCGGGGAAGCAAAAAGGCTGTCGCTACTGAGGCTGATCAATCGGCCGGGCGAGTTCAACTTGTTCGATGAACCCACAGCCTCACTGGACGAAGAGATGAGGTTGAAAGTCTGGGAGGTCATCTTTTCTTCTTTCAACAGTCGGGGGCTCATCTGCGCTACTCATGATTTGGCAGTCTTGCCGAGCTTCGACCGTGTCATCGTTATCAGCCAAGGAAAGGTCATTGCAGATGGGCGCTGGAGTGAACTGGTAACCGATAGCCCGGTTGCTGAAACGGTGAAAGAGATCGCAGGAGGCGGTTGATGCTCAGGAGCCGGACCTTGAGCCAGAACCGCTGCCGTTCCTGGCAAGCGGCGGGCCGCGCAAGGATCGCGGCGCGGTTTCCAGGTAAACAGATTCCCGGATCGAAAGTGGTCAAAAAATAACCAACCGTAGCGAAGGTCCGTTTCTACTGGATGTTCCTCGCTTCATGAACAAGTTATCCACACGGCAGCACACAGCAATTGTGGATTACCTTTGTGGTTATCCCTTCAATCCGGCAGATATTCCAATCTCCTCAAGGGTTTAACTAGCCGCTGGTTGCTGTACGTTTTTTGACCAGGGCTACAAAAGCCAATGGATGCAAGGCTCGCAGAGGATGACGAACATCTTATCCACAGAAGGACCAACAGACTTTGGGTACAACTTCGCCTGGGCAGCATTTCGTTTGTGGACAACCTGCCAAAGCTGGGTCTTACCGATGCTTCGGCTGAGATATGCATATGAGCCAAGGGTAGTGATCAATTTATGATCAATTGCTTGAACGCCTTTAGACACGGGAGCTGCGGAGGATCACGAACAAGTTGTCCACAGAAGCGCCAACAGAGAATGTGGGTAGTTACGAAGGTAGCGGGCCTTCCACCTGAAGAAAAAGCACGGCAAATCCGTCACTTAGGGTGATCAATAAATGATCTACCGCCTACAGGCCACGTAGCACAAGGCGTTCAGCAACCCGCGAACACCTTATCCACAGCGAGACGCACAGCCAATGTGTGTAACTGACCCCACGAGCGTGGCTATCGGACCACGCCCTCTTCTATCAGTAACTTGAGAATGGCGGCTGCGCCTTCTTCAGGGGTCAGGCCTTTGAGGACTTGGCCTGTGCCGCCACTGGCCTTGGCGGTGGCCGCTTTCATGCGATCCGCGCCACTTTTTGCCTTGATGACTTTCAGCCGCTTCGGACGAGGCTTCGCCGGCTGCAATGCCTGGCCTGTGAGTAAATCGTCGGTCAGAATTTCCACCTCCTCGACATCCAGAGTCCCACGTTGCGCGGGGCCGTAGGCGCTTTGTCGGGGTTTGGGTGCAGCGTTATCCACAGTGGCGAGGAATGGCAGGCGAACCTTGAGGCGTCGACGCTGCCCGCGTGGCAACGCTTGCAGCACCAAGGCTGTACCGTTACCCAGCGATTCCACCTCAGCGAGACCTGTCACCAGCGGCCAGCCCAATTGCTCGGCCAGCAGAAACGGCAGCATGCCGGAGCCTTCGCCGGTTTCCGCCTGGCTGCCCGCAAGTACCATCTGCGCGGGGCTGTGTCTGATGTAATCGGCGAGTACGGGCAATGCATCCGCGCCCGGTGGCTGCTCCAGAATGTGCAGCTCACTCAGTCCCATCCCAAGATACGCGCGCAGCGCAGGTTCATCAGCCTCGCCGGCGTGCAGCACCTGCAAGTTATCCCCAACCAGACGCAAGCCAAGTTCCACAGCCCGCGCATCTTGTTCCGCTCTTCGAGTACGGCCTGAAGTCGGGTGCGCGCCTACGGATACAAGGCTGATAACCTGTACGGGATTGTTATCCACAACTGCAGTTGTTTGCTCAAGCCGCATCACGTTTCTCCCCGCCGCGCCATGCTTCGACCGCTGTGACCAGTGCCTGAAGAATTCCGGCGCTTTCCCCGATTACGGACAAGTCGGCGCGCTTGACCATGTCGCAGCCCGCATCCAGGTTGATCGCTATCACTTTGTCGCAAGCGCCTATGCCTTGCAGATGCTGGATCGCGCCGGAGATACCCACGGCGACGTAGACCCTCGCTGTTACCCAGGTGCCGCTGGCGCCGACCTGCCGGTCCCGCTGCATGAAACCATCGTCCACCGCGACGCGCGACGCGCCCTCGGTCGCGCCTAAAGCCATGGCTGTACGGTGGAACAATTCCCAGTCCTTGACGCCGTTGCCACCAGAGAAGATGAACTCGGCTTCCGCCATGGGGATAACTGCCGGATCAACTGCCACAGCACCCAGATCTTCGATACGCGAGAGGCTGCGCGGAACGTTTGTGGATAACTCCACGGCGAGTACTTCATGACGTGTTTCGCTGACCGGCTCGGCGCATTCGGCTGCGGCCAGTATCAGTTTGGCCAACGGACGCACAATGTCTTCACGACCGGCGCCTGCGCGTCCGATGCAGTGATCATCCTTGACCTGCCACACACGGGTAGCAGGCCGCTCCCCCATACTCGCCGCGAAACGCCTTCCCAGCTCCCCGCCGCCGGTTCGGCTATCAGGCAGCAGCCAATGACGCGGGGCAAACTGGTTATCCACAGCGCGCAAGCCTTGTACACGCTGTTCTGGCGCATAACCGTCGAATTCGTCACCTTCAATGACCAGCAAGCGATCTACGCCAGCCGTGTCGAACGCGACTTCCTTATGGTCGCCGAACACCACGGCAAGCACTGCGCCGTCGTCGCCTGCCATCTGACGGGCAAGCCCAAGCAGATCACGATCATGGCTGCCAAGCCGGCCACCGACCATGTCCGGAACCACGCAGATATGGAACGCCGGTTCCGGGACCCGGTGCAGAGGCAACTGTACCTCGACCGTGACCGACCGCTTGCCACCCGCGGCTTGCTGCGCGCCGCTGCGGTCGATACGTTTGATGCCGTTGGGGCCAATAAAACCGATGCCATGAACGTTGCGGCGCATCACGCCGTTGGGTCCCATCCAGCGAGTCGGGGCCGGCTGCATGGCGGCATGCAGCGGGTGCAGCCGGTTACGGGCAATCCATTCGGCACGAGGATCGCGGCGGATAACATCGCTCATCAATTCACCTCCGCAGGTTCACGTCTGGCCGGAACGGGCTTGCTCACGGTCGCCTCTTCCACCAGCGCGTCAGCCACCAGTTCGGCGATGTCCTTGATCAATGGACGCGGTTCGACGACGCCTTCAAGCATTGCGGTGCATTGTGGACAACCCACGGCCACCAGCTCGGCACCGGTTTCGCGGATGTCCTGCATACGCATGTCAGGTATCCGCTGTCTGCCGGGAATATCGGTAATCGGCGCACCGCCACCGCCACCGCAGCATCGGGCACGGAATCCGGAACGCTGCATCTCCTTGACCTCGATACCCAGCGCGCGCAGCACTGCGCGGGGCGCTTCGTACTCGCCGTTGTAGCGACCCAGGTAACAGGGATCGTGATAGGTCACGCTGGTGCCTTTGTGCTGCCCCAGCTTCAATGTGCCGGTCTGAACCAGTTCGGCCATGAAGGTGCTGTGATGCTGGACCAGATAGCTGCCACCGAACGCACCGTATTCATTCTTCAGCACATGAAAGCTGTGCGGATCGCAGGTCACGATGCGCTTGAAGCTGTAGCGCGACAGCGTCTGGATATTACGGCGCGCGAGCATCTGAAATGTGGCCTCATCGCCCAGGCGCCGGGCGACGTCGCCGCTGTCGCGCTCTTCCAGACCCAGCACCGCGAAGTCGACACTGGCGGCTTTGAGAACTTTGACGAAAGCACGCAGAGTGCGCTGATTGCGCATGTCGAAGGCTCCGTCACCGACCCAGAACAGCACGTCTGCCGTCTGCCTTTCGCCGAGCAGCGGCAGGTTCAGGTCGGCGGCCCAGTTCATTCGTCCACCAGGCGCAAAGCCGCCGGGGTTATCGGTAGCGATCAGGTTGTCCAGCACCTCTGCGCCCTTGTTTGGCGTTGCGCCTTTTTCCAGGGTCAGGTGGCGGCGCATGTCGACGATGGCGTCGACGTGCTCGATCATCATCGGGCACTCTTCCACGCAGGCCCGGCAGGTGGTGCAGGACCACAGCGTTTCGGCATCCACCAGTCCGTTGACGATTGGCTGATGCGGATTGCCGCCGTGCTCGCCGATGGGCTTGCCCTTGCCGTCAGGTGTCGGGTACGGGCTGCCGGCAAACCTGGCATCGGTGCCGCCTGCCAGACCGACGACCATGTCTTGAATGAGCTTCTTGGGGTTGAGTGGCTGGCCGGCCGCGAAGGCAGGGCATGCCACTTCGCACTTGCCGCACTGCACGCAGGCGTCGAAACCCAACAGCTGGTTCCAGGTAAAGTCTTTCGGTTTGTCCACGCCAAGCGGCGCATCGGGATTGGTCAGGTCCAGCGGCTTGAGGCCGGTGGAGCGACCGCCGCCGAAGCGTTCCGGGCGGCGATGCCAGGCCAGATGCAGCGCACCGGCGAACGCATGCTTCATCGGTCCGCCCCAGGTCATGCCCAGAAACAGCTCGCTTACGCCCCAGGCCACGCCGAGCGCAAGGACGGCAGCAAGCAGCCACCCTCCGAAGTCCTGCGGCAGAACGCCAGCGACCGGCAGCGTGACCAGAAAGAAGCTGACGGAGAACGCCAACAGACTTTTCGGCAGGCGCATCCACGGTCCTTTGGACAAACGGGCCGGGGGATTGATGCGGCGGCGATAGATGAAGATCGCTCCGACGAACATCAGCGCGGTGGTGAGTAAAAGCGCATAACCCAGAATGCGGTTGTGCATGCCGAAACCGTGGACCAGCACCGCCAGAAGAATGGATGCCGCTGCGCCGCCCGCCGTGGCGACGTGGGTGTTGGCGATGTATTTGTCGCGCCCCACCACGTGGTGCAGATCGACCAGGTAGCGCTTGGGCATGGCCAGCAGCCCGCCGAGCAGATCGACTTTTGCAGCCCGGCCGTTGCGCCACAGGCTGACCCGCCTCCGCACCCCAAGGACCGCAAGGGCCAGGGCTGCGAACAACAGGATGGGGAGAATAGTGTTCAGCATGATGGCTCCCACAGGGGCACTATGATTTCGAGGTTCTGTGGGAGCGATCTTGCTCGCGAAAGCGGTGGATCAGGCACATTGATGTCGACTGACAGATTGCATTCGCGAGCAAGCTCGCTCCCACAGGGTTACCTAAAAGCCGTTAGAAATCCTTACACAGGCGCAACCCGTCATAGATCGCCGCATGGGTGTTTCGCTGAGCCACGCAGTCGCCGATGCGGAACAGCAGATAACCGTCACCCGGCTGGCTGAGACAGGGCTGTGGCTGGATCGCGAACAAGGCGTCGATGTCGATCTGCCCCTTGTTGCGCGAGCCCTCCTTGAGCGTGTAGTAGATCGCCTCGTCGGGACGCACGCCGTTTTCCACAACCACTTGATCGACCACACGTTCCTCCTTGGCGCCGGTGTACTCGTTTTCCAGCACAGCGATCAGCTTGTCGCCTTCGCGATAGACCTTCTCCAGCATCATGTCCCCGGTCATGATCACTTCCTTGGGGTACATGCTGCGGTAGTAAGTCGGGAATGAAGTCCCGCCAATCGCCACGCCCGGTTTTATGTCATCAGTGACGATCTCGACCTGGCTGCCTTTGTCGGCCAGGTAATCGGCGACGGACATGCCTGTGAATTCGCAAATCGTGTCGTAGACCAGCACGTTCTTGCCCGGCGCGACCTTGCCGTCCAGTACGTCCCAACTGCTGACGACCAGGCCTTCGGCTGCGCCCCAATGTTCGTTCTGTTCCAGAAACGGATGACCACCGACCGCCAGCACCACGATATCGGGACGCAGATCAAGGATGGTGGCGGCGTCGGCGGCAGTCCCCAGGCGCACATCAACCTTCAGGCGCGCCAATTCAAGCTGGAACCAGCGAGTGATCCCGGCGATCTGGTCACGCTGCGGGGCTCTGGCTGCCGTGCTGATCTGCCCGCCTATCGCCTCTTTCTTTTCGAACAGCGTCACGTCATGCCCACGCTCGGCCGATACCCGCGCGGCCTCCATGCCAGCGGGGCCTGCACCCACGACCACCACCTTGCGTTTCGGCCCGGTGGACTTTTCGATGATGTGCGGCACGCCCATGTATTCGCGAGAGGTCGCGGCGTTCTGGATGCACAACACGTCCAGCCCCTGATACTGGCGGTCGATGCAGTAGTTGGCACCGACGCACTGTTTGATCTGGTCGATCTGGCCCATCTTGATCTTGGCAATCAGGTGCGGGTCGGCAATGTGCGCGCGGGTCATGCCAACCATGTCGACGTAGCCGCCTTCCAGAATCCGGGTAGCCTGGTTGGGGTCTTTGATGTTCTGCGCATGCAGTACCGGCGCCTTGACCACTTCCTTGATGCCGGCGGCCAGATGCAGGAATGGCTCCGGTGGATAACTCATGTTGGGGATAACGTTGGCCAGGGTGTTGTGGGTGTCGCAACCGGAACCCACAACGCCAATGAAGTCGATCATGCCGGTATCGTCGTAGTACTTGGCGATCTGCTTCATGTCCTCGTGGCTCAGGCCATCGGGGTGAAATTCGTCGCCACAGAGGCGCAGGCCCACGCAGAAATCGGGGCCGACTTCCTTGCGCACGGCCTTGATGACTTCCAGCCCGAAACGCATACGGTTCTCGAAGCTGCCGCCCCATTCGTCGGTCCGCTTGTTGACGCGCGGGCTCCAGAACTGGTCGATCATGTGCTGGTGCACGGCGGACAGCTCGACGCCATCCAGTCCACCGGCCTTGGCACGGGCGGCGGCGCTGGCATAGTTGCCGATCACCCGCCAGATTTCTTCCGGTTCAATGGTCTTGCAGGTCGCGCGGTGCACCGGTTCGCGGATGCCCGAGGGCGACATCAGGGTCGGCCAGTGATCGCCGTCCCAGCGGGAGCGACGGCCCATGTGAGTAATCTGGATCATGATCTTGGCGCCGTGCTTGTGCATGGCGTCAGCCAGGTTCTGGAAGTGCGGGATGATGCGGTCGGTCGCCAGGTTGACGGACTTCCACCAGCCTTGCGGACTGTCGATAGCCACGCTTGAGGACCCGCCGCAGATCGCCAGGCCTATGCCGCCCTTGGCCTTCTCTTCGTAGTACTTCACGTAGCGCTCGGTCGTCATGCCGCCGTCAGTCGCATAGACCTCCGCATGCGCAGTACTGAGTACGCGGTTTCGGATCGTCAGCTTTCCGATCTGGAGAGGCTGAAACATCGCTTCGAATGCCATAGCACGAACCTCGCCTTACACCGGTTTAACGACAAACAGACCGTCGTCATGCCCTTGTTCGGAGCCGCTGTAGACCTGCTCGGCCACGGTCCGGATCGGGCTGCCCCGCGCGGCGAGGATCTGATCCATTGCGCCGGCGAACCAGCCGGTGAACATGTAATCGACCTTGCGACCGACCTTGCCGTAGACGTACACGAAGCAGGAATGCTCTAGCTTGATACTCGCGGTGCCTCGCTCCAGATCGATGTCCTGGATCTTGAACAGGCCCCAGCCGCGCTGGGACAGACGTTTCATGTAGTGCTCGAATACCGCAACGCCTTCCAGACCGTGGCATTCAGCTTCTTTCTCGCACCAGTGCCAGGCGGACTTGTAGCCAGCCTTGTACAGAATCTCGGCGTAGGCTTCGGCACCCAGAACCTCTTCGATGCCCATGTGGTTGTTGACGAAAAAGTGGCGCGGCACGTACAGCATCGGCAGTGCATCGGACGTCCATACGCCGGTTTCGCTATCGACTTCGATGGGCAGTTGCGGGGCGATCTTGGCCATGGGTCAAACTCCAGACATTCGGGTTCATGCCCATCGCTCAAGCGCGGTGGGGTTATCAGTTCGGTGAGGTGGCGCGGGGCGTCAGACGTCCCAGACGTTCTGCAGGACGCTCATCCAGTTTTCGCCCATGATCTTGCGGACAACGCGCTCGGAATGGCCGCGTTTGAGCAGGGTTTCGGTCAGGTTCGGAAACTCGCCCACGGTGCGGATACCCAGCGGGTTGATAATCTTGCCGAAGCTGGTCAGGCGCCGGGCGTAGCCCTTGTCGTGGGTCAGGTACTCGAAGAATTCCTGACCATGGCCTTGGGTGAAATCGGTGCCAATCCCGATGGCGTCCTCGCCAACGATGTTCATGGTGTACTCGATGGCTTCGGCGTAGTCGTCGATGGTCGAGTCGATTCCCTTGGCCAGGAACGGCGCAAACATGGTCACGCCGACGAATCCGCCGTGGTCGGCGATGAACTTCAGCTCGGCGTCGGACTTGTTACGCGGGTGCTCTTTAAGGCCGGAAGGCAGGCAGTGGGAATAACAGACCGGCTTCCTGGATTCGAGGATGACTTCTTCGGAGGTTTTGGAGCCTACGTGGGACAGGTCGCACATCACGCCGACGCGGTTCATTTCCGCGACGATCTCGCGCCCGAAACCCGACAGGCCGCCATCACGCTCATAACAGCCGGTGCCGACCAGGTTCTGGGTGTTGTAGCACATCTGCACAATACCGACGCCGAGCTTCTTGAAGATCTCGACGTAGCCGATCTGGTCTTCGTAGGCATGGGCGTTCTGGAAGCCGAACAGGATGCCGGTCTTGCCCAGCTCCTTGGCCTTGCGGATGTCGGCGGTGGTGTGCACCGGCATGACCAGATCGCTGTTTTCGCGCATCAGCTTCTGACTGGTGCAGATGCTGTTGATGGTCGCCTGAAAGCCCTCCCACACCGACACGGTGCAGTTGGCCATGGTCAGGCCGCCCTTGCGCATGTCTTCAAACAGCTCACGGTTCCATTTGGCGATAATCAGCCCGTCGATAATGATGCTGTCGGCGTGCAGTTCGGCTGGGCTCATCAGGCTGTCCCCTGTTCAAGTGCTGGCGCACCGAATCGGCTGTCGGCGCTATTGGGGCCAGCATATGCCGCCAGCTGCGGCGAGCCGGGTGCAAAAACGACAGGGGGTTTGCCGAAAGCGTCAAGTCGCGACAATCGACGACAGTGCGGCATCGAGCTGTGTCGTATACCTGTTCTTTAACGCGCGCTTGAGACAGAATCCAGCGCATCAATGGATCGGAGCGACTCGATGAAAACGTTTTTTCTGACCCTGGCCCTGCTGGCGACGACCGCGACCGTCGCCCATGCCGCTGAAGACCCGGAAACGACGCCGTGCGATGGCGTCGACAGCGAAAGCCAGACCCTGGAATGTTCGGTCTACAGCCGGCACACCGCCGAAGAGCTGCTCAAGGAAAACTTCCAGAACCTGCTGGCGCGCGTACAGTCGCAATTCGTCGCCAACAAGACCCAGTTCAACGACTTCACCAGCAAGCTCAAGACCGCCCAGCAGGCCTGGGAAAAACTGCGTGATGCCGACTGCGCGGTTGAAGTCTTCCCCTCCGCGGCGGGCAGCAAGGCCTATACCATCAGCGAGAATGACTGCATCGCGCGCATGAGCGACGAGCGTTCGGAGTATCTGGAGTCGATAGCGCAGGAATAAGCCGCAATGAGATACCCTGTGTTTCATCCTTGAACCAGAAGTATCAGGCGTTCTCATGATTATTTGCGGTGTAGAAATCAAAGGCAGCGAAGCGATCTTCGCTTTGGCGACGCTCCAGAACGGCAGCGTCGTTCACGTCCCCCTGGCGACCCGTAAACTGGGGCTTGCGGACGATGACGAAGCGGCCAACGTTCAAGCGTTCGCCACCCAGGTGGCCGGCTTCCTGCGGGAAAACGGCATCAGCCATATCGCCATCAAGAAGCGCAGCAAAAAGGGCGAATTCGCCGGCGGCCCGACCACGTTCAAGATCGAGACGGTCCTGCAGCTCATCTCCGATTGCAGCGTGACACTAATCTCGCCCCAGACCATCAACGCCCAGAACAAGAAACATTCATTCCAGCTGCCCGAAACCCTGAACAAGTACCAGCACGAAGCGTTCAAGACCGCTTGCGCGGGGCTGATGAAAAGCGCTTGAGCACACGACGGCTGTAGGAGCTGGCTTGCCTGCGATCTGGCGCGCAGCGGCAGCAATTTCAGGCAGCGCGGTCGCTGTCCCAGAGGAGGCAGCTTGCTGGCGATGTGAACAATCCAGGCGACACACCTTTTGTGGACGTACCGGCCTCCTCGCCAGCAAGCTGGCTCCCACAGTAGTGCACAAAACCCTGGAGCGCGCTCGCCCAAGCGAGCCATAAAAAAACCCGCATCTCTGCGGGTTTTTTATTACGCCATCAACTTAGTTGACCTTGGCATCCAGTTCGCCGCGCGCGTAGCGCTCGAACATGGCGTCCAGGGAGATCGGTTTGATCTTCGAGGCATTGCCTGCGGTGCCGAAGGCTTCGTAACGGGCGATGCACACGTCGCGCATGGCGGTTACGGTCTTGGCCAGGTATTTACGCGGGTCGAACTCGCTGCGGTTCTTGGCCATGAATTCGCGGATGGCACCGGTGGACGCCAGACGCAGGTCGGTGTCGATGTTGACCTTGCGCACGCCGTGCTTGATGCCTTCGACGATCTCTTCGACCGGCACGCCGTAGGTTTCCTTGATGTCGCCACCGTACTCGTTGATGATTTTCAGCCATTCCTGCGGAACGGAAGAGGAACCGTGCATGACGAGGTGAGTGTTAGGGATACGCTTGTGGATCGCCTTGATGCGCTCGATCGCCAGGATGTCGCCGGTAGGCGGCTTGGTGAACTTGTACGCGCCGTGGCTGGTGCCGATGGCGATAGCCAATGCGTCGACCTGAGTCTTTTTCACGAAGTCGGCGGCTTCTTCAGGGTCGGTCAGCATCTGGCTGTGGTCCAGAACGCCTTCGGCACCGACGCCGTCCTCTTCACCGGCCATGCCGGTTTCCAGGGAACCCAGAACACCCAGCTCGCCTTCAACCGACACGCCGCAGGCGTGGGCGAAGGAAACGACACGACGGGTTACGTCGACGTTGTACTCGTAAGTGGTCGGCGTCTTGCCGTCCACACCCAGAGAACCGTCCATCATTACCGAGCTGAAGCCCAGCTGGATCGAGCGCTGGCAGATGTCGGGGCTGGTGCCGTGGTCCTGGTGCATGACCACCGGGATATGCGGGAATTCTTCGACGGCCGCCAGGATCAGGTGACGCAGGAACGGGGCACCGGCGTATTTGCGGGCACCGGCCGAAGCCTGAACGATCACCGGGGAGTCGGTCTTGTCGGCCGCTTCCATAATGGCGCGCATCTGTTCCAGGTTGTTTACGTTGAAAGCTGGAACGCCGTAACCGAATTCGGCTGCGTGGTCCAACATCTGGCGCATGCTGATAAGTGCCATTGTCTGTCTCTCTCCCGGTAGGGTCGTTAATCGTGCAAGCCTGCCGTAGTGGCGGCTGCTGTTCAAGTTATACGCAGCGGCCACTCAGCCGTGCGGGTGGGGCATCGGCTGCGATTTACCTGGCCTTGCAGCCGCGACCGATCAAATCATTGGTGGCGTCCCAATAGATAACGCCTTCACTGCCTTTGTTGGCAAATGCCAACACATTGTTGCTGTAAAGCATGCCGCTGGCAGCGCCGGGCTGGGCCTGCAGGCGGAACACCTGGTCGCTTTCGTTCAGTCGAACGTCGACCTGCTTTTCGCTGGAATCGGTGAAGCGCCAGTGCACCTCGGCCTTGCTGTCACAGACCCAATGGTTCCATGGATCGCCCTGCTGCGGAGTTTTCCCGCTGGCGCAACCACCCAGCGCCGCCAGTGCCGCTAGGGCAAACAAGCCTTTCATCACATCTCCTGGCCTGCCCGGCGAAACCTGGCGCTTGCGAGCGCTTCAGTCTGTCAGGGGCAGTTCTGTTCCTGATTACGATCATCGGCCGGCTCGCCGGTGACCCGCGCCTCGACACGCTGGGTGTTGTCGGTCGTTGGTACATCCACGGAAGCCGGGCTGAATACTTCACAGGTCTTGGCATGGGTGCCAGAACCGGTACAGCCTGCTACAACAAAGCAACTCACAAGAGCCAAGGCGGCGATTTTCATGGCGAAACTCCTTTCCGGAAAGTAATCCACCCCTTAAAGACCGCCAGGCTCCGTATATGTTGCCGACAACAGTTCAGAACAGGTTCAGCGACAAGCGACGTTACCGACCTGCGGCATGAATTCATACCGATCCCAAACCTCGAGACCGCCGCGCTTGTAGATGACAGGCACGGTTTCAGCCTGCCATCGCGCCTGGTAGCAGCTCAGCTGTGCCAGTTGGGTCTCGGGCACAGGCTCTGCCTCGTCAGTCGCAGGTCCGCTTGCACAACCGGTCAGCAGGCCGGTCATGAAAAACAACGGTAACGCCCTCACCATGTGTCACTCCTTGCCGCCGCCGCACATCAGGCCTTGGCGCGTTGCTCAAGCATTTCCACCGCCGGCAGAACCTTGCCTTCCACGAATTCGAGGAACGCACCGCCACCAGTGGAGATGTAGGAAATCTGCTGCGCGACATTGTATTTGTCGATCGCCGCCAACGTGTCACCGCCACCGGCAATGGAGAACGCCGGGCTTTCAGCGATGGCCTTGGCCAGAGTCTTGGTGCCTTCGCCGAATTGATCGAACTCGAACACGCCAACCGGGCCGTTCCACAGGATAGTCTTGGAAGATTTCAACAAATCGGCGAACCGGGCGGCTGTCTGCGGGCCGATGTCGAGGATCATGTCGTCATCCGCCACGTCGGCGACCAGCTTGACGGTCGCTTCGGCATCTTCAGCAAACGCCTTGGCTACCACGACGTCTACCGGCAGCGGCACGCTGACCTTGGCAGCAATGGCGCGAGCGGTGTCCAGCAGGTCCGGCTCGTAAAGCGATTTGCCGACCTTGTGGCCAGCGGCTGCAAGGAACGTGTTGGCAATGCCGCCGCCGACAATCAGCTGGTCGCAGATGGCGCTGAGGCTGTTGAGCACGTCGAGCTTGGTCGAGACCTTGGAACCGGCAACAATCGCGGCCATCGGCTTGGCTGGCGCGCCCAGCGCCTTGCCCAGCGCGTCCAGTTCGGCTGCCAGCAGCGGACCTGCCGCAGCAACCTTGGCGAACTTGGCCACGCCGTGGGTCGAACCTTCAGCGCGGTGGGCGGTGCCGAACGCGTCCATGACGAACACGTCGCACAGCGCCGCATACTTCTGCGCCAGTTCGTCGGCGTTTTTCTTCTCGCCCTTGTTGAAGCGCACGTTCTCGAACAGCACAACGTCGCCTGGCTTGACGTCGACGCCATCCAGGTAGTCGGCAACCAGCGGCACTTCGCGGCCCAAGGCCTTGCTCAGGTAGTCGGCGACCGGCTTGAGGCTGTTTTCGGCCGAGAACTCGCCTTCGGTCGGGCGGCCAAGGTGCGAGCAGACCATGACGGCCGCGCCTTTTTCCAATGCCAGCCTGATGGTCGGCAGCGACGCAAGAATACGTGCGTCGCTGCTGACGGCGCCGTCCTTGATCGGGACGTTAAGGTCTTCGCGGATCAGTACACGCTTACCTTGCAGATCGAGGTCGGTCATCTTCAACACGGTCATGAGGCGTTCCTGTTTTTACTGTTATTGGTCCGCGACGCGCAGGAAGTGGTCCGCGACGTCGAGCATTCGATTGGCAAAACCCCACTCGTTGTCGAACCAGGCCAGCACGTTCACAAGCCTTGGGCCGGAGACACGGGTCTGGCTGGCGTCGACGATGGCCGAATGAGGGTCATGGTTGAAATCACAACTGGCATGCGGCAGCTCGGTGTATGCCAGCAAGCCTTTGAGCGGGCCGCAAGTAGCGGCTTCGCGCAAGATGCGGTTGATCTCGACAGCATCGGTATCACGCGTGGTTTGCAGCGTGATGTCCAGACACGAGACATTCACCGTCGGTACGCGAACTGCTTTGGCCTGAATTCGGCCCGCAAGTTCCGGCAGCAGCCGCTCAATTCCGCGCGCGAGCCCGGTGGAGACCGGGATGATCGACTGGAACGCCGAGCGCGTGCGCCGCAAGTCCTCATGATGATAGGCGTCGATGACCGGCTGATCGTTCATCGCCGAATGGATAGTGGTGATGGTGACGTAATTCAGCCCCAGTGCCTGATCCAGCAAGCGCAGCAACGGCACGCTGCAGTTGGTGGTGCAGGACGCAGCCGAAACCAGCAACTCACGCCCGGTCAGGTTCTGTTGGTTGACGCCGAACACGATGGTCGCGTCGACATCCGCTTCGCTGGCCATCGGCTGGGAGAACAGCACGCGCGGCGCGCCCGCATCGAGAAAGCGCTGGCCGTCTTCGCGGGTGTTGTAGACGCCGGAGCACTCCAGAACCAGATCGACGTCCAGCGCGGCCCAGTCGATGCCTTCGGGCGTCGGGCTGCGCAGCACGCGGATCTTGTGATCGTTGATGTGCAGATAATCGCCTTCAACCCGCACTTCGCCGGGGAACCGGCCATGTGTGGAGTCAAAGCGCGTGAGGTATTCAAGGCTGGCCATGTCGGCCAGGTCGTTGATCGCAACGACTTCAAAACCCGCCTTCGCCCCCCGCTCGCACAAAGCGCGCACGACGCAACGACCAATGCGGCCGTAACCGTTCAGAGCAACTTTGTAAGGGCGGGGCTGGGGCATGGGGGTCTCGCGGGTGTTCGCTGAAAACCTGTAGGAGCGCGCTTGCCCGCGACAAAATACAACGCGGATCGTCTGACATTTCGCGTTAACCCTGGTCGCGGGCAAGCGCGCTCCTACGGTGTGCCGTCTTTAGTCTTCGAGCAGCTCTTCAGCAGTGCTCAACACGTTTTCCAGCGTGAAGCCGAACTCTTCGAACAGCGCTGGCGCAGGTGCCGACTCGCCGAAGGTGGTCATGCCGATCACGCGACCTTCCAGACCGACGTACTTGTACCAGTAGTCAGCGTGGGCGGCTTCGATTGCGATACGTGCGCTGACCTGAAGCGGCAGAACCGATTGCTTGTAGCTTGCGTCCTGGGCTTCGAAGACGCTGGTGCATGGCATGGAAACCACGCGCACCTTGCGACCTTTTGCAGCCAGCGCATCGAATGCCTGAACCGCCAGACCGATTTCCGAACCGGTGGCGATCAGGATCAGCTCCGGCTCGCCGGCGCAGTCGCGCAGGACATAACCGCCACGAGCGATGTCGGCCAGTTGCGCTTCGTCGCGCGCCTGATGCGGCAGGTTCTGACGGGAGAAGATCAGCGCGGACGGGCCGTCGTTACGCTCGATGGCGTATTTCCAGGCTACTGCCGACTCCACGGCATCGGCCGGGCGCCAGGTGTCCAGGTTCGGCGTGGTGCGCAGGCTGGTCAGTTGCTCGATCGGCTGATGAGTCGGGCCGTCTTCGCCCAGACCGATGGAGTCGTGGGTGAAAACGTGGATCACGCGCTTCTTCATCAAGGCAGCCATGCGCACGGCGTTGCGGGCGTATTCCATGAAGATCAGGAAGGTCGCGCCATACGGCACGAAACCGCCATGCAGAGCGATGCCGTTCATCATCGCGGCCTGACCGAACTCACGGACGCCGTAATGCAGGTAGTTGCCGTTGGCGTCTTCGCCGGTGATGCTCTTGCAGCCTTTCCAGATGGTCAGGTTGGAACCTGCCAGGTCGGCGGAACCGCCCAGGATTTCCGGCAGCAACGGGCCAAAGGCGCTCAGTGCGTTCTGGCTGGCCTTGCGACTGGCGATGGTTTCGCCCTTTTCATTGACTTGCGCGATATAAGCAGCCGATTTTTCGGCGAAATCGGCAGGCAGCTCGCCGCTCATGCGACGGATGAACTCATTGGCCAGCTCAGGGAAAGCGGCGGAATACGCAGCGAAACGCTGGTCCCACTCGGCCTCGGCCGCCAGACCTTTTTCCTTCGCGTTCCACTCCGAGTAGATGTCGGCCGGGATTTCGAACGGGCCGTGGGTCCACTTCAGGGCAGCGCGGGTCAGGGCGATTTCGTCGGCACCCAGCGGCGCGCCGTGGGATTCTTCCTTGCCCTGCTTGTTCGGCGAACCGAAACCAATAGTGGTCTTGCAGCAGATCAGCGTTGGCTGGTCGCTCTTGCGAGCGGTGTCGATGGCGGTCTTGATTTCATCGGCATCGTGACCGTCGACATTGCGGATTACCTGCCAGCCGTAGGATTCGAAGCGCTTGGGCGTGTCATCGGTGAACCAGCCTTCGACTTCGCCATCGATGGAGATGCCGTTGTCGTCGTAGAAAGCGATCAGCTTGCCCAGACGCAGCGTGCCGGCCAGCGACGCGACTTCGTGCGAGATGCCTTCCATCATGCAGCCGTCACCCATGAACACATAGGTGTTGTGGTCGACAATGGTGTGGCCGGGACGGTTGAACTGCGCGGCGAGGGTTTTCTCGGCGGCCGCAAAACCTACCGCGTTGGCGAAGCCCTGGCCCAGCGGGCCGGTGGTGGTTTCCACGCCCGGGGTGTAACCAAATTCAGGGTGGCCCGGCGTACGGCTGTGCAGCTGACGGAAGTTCTTCAGGTCTTCGATGGACAGGTCATAGCCGGTCAGGTGCAGCAGCGAGTAGATCAGCATCGAACCATGTCCGTTGGACATGATGAAACGGTCACGGTCAGCGAAAGACGGGTTGGCCGGGTTGTGCTTCAGATAGTCGCGCCAAAGAACCTCGGCGATATCCGCCATGCCCATCGGGGCACCGGGATGGCCGCTGTTGGCTTTTTGCACGGCATCCATGCTGAGGGCACGAATGGCGTTGGCACGCTCACGACGGCTTGGCATCGCTGATCTCCTGGAAAGTATGAGATGGGATCGGAAAAAGACGGCCATTTTCCCTCACGGGCTGCCCGGGGGCAATGACAGACTAGTAACCATAGGTTCTTTTTTCCGGCGTTGATGTCGTTATTGGGTCGTAGTTGCCTGTATTCCCCTCAGACTCATTGGTCAGGAAACGGGCCGGCGCCACCCATCGACCAATATCAAAACTTTTTGATATTGACCTTGCGGCACGCCGGATCGCTCTCTAGACTGCGATTCCATGAACCTGCGCGCACCTGCAATCGGCCCTGATGACTGCGACGACCTCTCTGCCTTGTGCAAGGCGGGCGGCGATCCTCTGCGGCTGAATGTTCTGCGAGCGCTGGCCAACGATTCGTTTGGCGTGCTGGAGCTGGCGCAGATCTTCGCCATTGGCCAGTCGGGCATGAGTCATCACCTCAAGGTGCTGGCGCAGGCCGGTCTGGTCGCGACCCGGCGCGAAGGCAACGCAATTTTCTACCGCCGCGCCCTGCCCCATACCGGGCGGCCCGGCGGACGACTGCATGCAGCGCTGCTCGACGAAGTCGATTCGCTGGAACTGCCCGCGGATGTGCTGGAACGGATCGGCCTGGTGCATAGGCAGCGCGCACTGGCCAGCCAGGATTTTTTCGCCCGCACCGCGGAAAAATTCCGCGCCCAGCAGGATCTCATCGCGGGGCTTGCCCAATACCGCGAAAGCCTGCTGGCGCTGCTCGACAAACTGAGCTTCGAGCCTGATGCGACGGCGCTGGAAGTCGGGCCGGGTGATGGCGGATTCCTGCCGGAACTGGCCCGCCGCTTCCAGCACGTCACGGCCATGGATAACAGCCCGACCATGCTTGAACTGGCCCGCGAAGCCTGCACCCGTCAGGCGTTGGCTAATGTTGAGCTGCGGCTGGCCGATGCGCTGGTGGACGCTAAAGTGCGTGCCGATTGCGTCGTATTGAACATGGTGCTTCACCATTTCGCCGCGCCGGCCGATGCCTTGAAGCAATTGGCCGGGCTGGTGCAGCCAGGCGGCAGTTTGTTGATAACGGATTTGTGCAGCCACGATCAGAGTTGGGCCAGGGAGGCCTGTGGCGATCTCTGGTTGGGTTTCGAACAGGAAGATCTGGCCCGTTGGGCCATCGCTGCGGGGCTAGTTCCCGGGGAAAGCCTGTACGTAGGCTTACGTAATGGTTTCCAGATTCAGGTCCGCCATTTTCAGCGACCGGCTGGCAACACTCACCATCGGTAAAATTTTCAGGAAACCCGTAGAGATGAGCGACTACTCACTTTTCACCTCCGAGTCCGTGTCCGAAGGACATCCGGACAAGATCGCCGACCAGATTTCCGATGCGGTACTGGACGCAATCATCGCTGAAGACAAATACGCCCGCGTTGCGTGCGAAACCCTGGTCAAGACTGGCGTGGCGATCATCGCTGGCGAAGTGACCACTTCGGCGTGGGTCGATCTGGAAGAGATCGTGCGTAACGTCATTCTCGATATCGGCTACAACAGCTCGGACGTCGGCTTCGACGGCGCGACCTGTGGCGTGATGAACATCATCGGCAAACAGTCCGTCGACATCGCCCAGGGCGTTGACCGCAGCAAGCCTGAAGATCAGGGTGCGGGCGACCAGGGCCTGATGTTCGGCTATGCCAGCAACGAGACCGACGTGCTGATGCCGGCGCCGATCTCCTTTTCGCACCAGCTGGTGCAGCGCCAGGCCGAGGCCCGCAAATCCGGCCTGTTGCCATGGCTGCGCCCGGACGCCAAGTCTCAGGTCACCTGCCGCTACGAAAACGGCAAGGTCGTAGGCGTTGACGCTATCGTGTTGTCGACCCAGCACAACCCGGACGTTTCCTACAAAGACCTGCGCGAAGGCGTCATGGAGCTGATCGTCAAGCACGTGATTCCTGCCGAATTGCTGCACAAGGACACCCAGTTCCACATCAACCCGACCGGCAACTTCATCATTGGCGGCCCGGTGGGTGACTGCGGCCTGACCGGTCGCAAGATCATCGTTGACACCTACGGCGGCATGGCCCGTCACGGCGGCGGCGCGTTCTCCGGCAAGGACCCATCGAAGGTTGACCGTTCGGCAGCGTATGCCGGTCGCTATGTGGCCAAGAACATCGTCGCCGCCGGCCTGGCCGAGCGTTGCGAGATCCAGGTTTCCTACGCCATCGGCGTGGCGCAGCCTACCTCTATCTCCTTGAACACCTTCGGCACCGGCAAGCTGTCGGATGACAAGATCATCAAGCTGGTCCGCGAGCACTTCGACCTGCGTCCATACGCAATTACCACCATGCTCGACCTGCTGCACCCGATGTACAAGGCAACCGCCGCTTACGGCCACTTCGGTCGCACCCCGGTTGAAATGACCGTTGGCGATGACACCTTCACCGCCTTCACCTGGGAAAAAACCGACCGCGCCGACGCACTGCGCGCCGCTGCCGGTCTGTAATAAGTCCCCGCTCTACCAAGCCCCCGACGGCCTGCGCCTCGGGGGCTTTTTTTCAAGCAATACCGGCGATCTTTATCGCCTGTGGCGCCGCCGTCGCCAGCAAGCTGCCTCCCACGGTCTCGCGGCGGATCTTGGGCTTTATGTGGGAGCTAGCTTGCTGGCGAAGGGGCCTGTGGATCCGCAATAGATATACTGCCCGGAGCGCCGTCCTCGCCAGCGAGCTCCTGCCACAGTCTCGCGACGCAGGCTGGAGCTGGTAAAACCCTGCAAAACCTCGCTGCCTCCTGCTCCGCCAACTCCCGCTAGCCTTGCTCAGTCAACTTCCAAGCAAGGACGCTTCGATGCTGCTTTCAATCCGCCTGCTCGCCTGTGCCGCCTTCACGATGTATTGCATCGCCGCCGATGCTGACCCGTGTCCCGACTGGCAGCCTGAAAAAGCCCGGTTCGAAATGAGCGCTCTGCAAACCCGCCTTGCTCTATGGGACGACAGCTATCACCGCCAGGGCGTCTCGCTGGTGGCGGACGAGCTTTACGACCAGTCGCGCCAGCGGCTCACGCTGCTCGAATCCTGCTTCGCTGCGTTGCCAGTAACGTCCGCCAGCCCGCTGGCCACGGCTCGCGGGCCGGTCGCGCACCCTGTTCCGCACACCGGCCTTGATAAGCTCGCCGATGAAATTGCCGTACAAGCCTGGCTCAAGGGTAGAACCGACCTCTGGATTCAACCGAAGGTCGACGGCGTGGCGGTTACGCTGACGTATGAAGCGGGAGAACTGGTCCAGGTAATCAGCCGTGGCGACGGGCTGAGCGGCCAGAACTGGACGCCTCATGCGCCTCGGATTGCGGCGATCCCCGCCAGCCTGCCTTGGCAGAAAACGCTGATCTTGCAGGGCGAGCTTTACTGGAAACTGACTGACCACATCCAGGCCCAAGCGGGGAGTCTGAACGCGCGCAGCAAAGTCGCCGGGCTGCTGGGCCGCAAGATCATTACAGTCGAAGAAGGCGCGAACATTGGCCTGTTCGTATGGGACTGGCCGGATGGTCCATCAAGCATGCAGGATCGGCTGGCAGGCCTGCAGGCGCTGGGCTTCGAGGACAGCGTGCGTTTCAGCGAACCCCTGCGCGGCTTTGCGCAGGCCAGTGCCTGGCGTGATTACTGGTATCGCAGCGCACTGCCCTTCGCCACTGACGGCGTGGTGATGCGCCAGGGCAAGCGCCCGCCTGCGCGACGCTGGCAAGCCAAGGCAGGTTATCGAAAGCCGCCTTACTGGATAGCTGCCTGGAAGTATCCATACGCACAGGCGCTGGCCGAGGTCCGTAAAGTCACTTTCAATATCGGTCGCAGCGGCAGAATCACGCCCGTGCTGGACCTCAAGCCTGTGCGGCTGGACGACCGCAACATCGCTCGCATCAGCGTCGGTTCGCTGCAGCGCTGGCAGGCGATGGATATCCGCCCCGGCGATCAGGTCGCAGTCAGCCTGGCGGGGCTGACGATCCCACGGCTCGATGGCGTGGTCTCGCGCAGTGTCGAGCGCATGGAGCTGACCGTGCCGCAAGCCGACGACTATCACGCCTTGAGCTGTCTGGAGCTGGCACCCGGTTGTGAGCAACAGTTTCGCGCCCGCCTGAACTGGCTCGGCGGCAAGCGGGGCCTTGCGCTGCCGGGTGTCGGACCGGGCACCTGGGACCGGCTGATCGAGGCCGGGCAAATCACTGGTTTGCTCGACTGGATGACACTCGATAGCGCCCGGCTTGCTAACATTCCCGGCTTGGCCGAACGAAGCAGCGCTACACTGTTGCGCAGTCTGGAAACAGCTCGTGACCGCCCGTTTCACAAATGGCTCATCGCCATTGGCTTGCCGCCCACCGGCGGTGCGCAATTGACGGGTGACTGGGACGAGCTGGCGGCACGCAGCACAGAGCAGTGGCAATCCGTGCCGGGTATTGGCGCTGGCCGTGCGGCCACACTCCAGGCATTTTTCAGTCACCCGCAGATGCAGGCTTTGGCGGCACAGCTCAGAGCGCAGGGCATCAACGGTTTCTAGACGTATTTCGATTACCGGGTTTCAAGCGTGCATACGCCCGGAAGTATTGGTTAAGGAGTTCACATGAAGTTTTTATCGCCCCTGATTCTGTTCACCAGCTGCACATTGCTGGCGACCCCGCTACTGGCCGCCGACGCGGCGCCTGCGTCGTCAGAGTGTCTGGTCAAGAGCCAGGAGATCAGTAGCAAGCTTCAGGACGCCAAGGCCGAGGGCGACAAATACCAGCAGGCCGGGCTGGAAAAAGCGTTGAGCGAAGTCAACGCCAACTGCACCGAAGCCTCTCTGCTCAAGCAGCGCGAACAGAAGGTGCTGGACGCCAAACGCGAAGTCAGCCGCCGTCAGACAGACCTGAACAAGGCCATGACCAAAGGCGACCCGGAGCGAATCAACAAGCGAAAAGACAAACTCGCCGAATCGCGCAAAGAGCTGCAGGATGCCCAGGCTGAACTGGAAAAGGTCCAGCCGCAGGAGTAGGACTCTGGTTGCCAGCTTGCTGGCGAAGACTCGGGTACAGGCGACACGCCGGTTGCGGCTGTATCGGCCCCTTCGCCAGCAAGCTGGCTCCTACAGATTAGGAGTGCGCCACGATCTTGTGGGAGCCAGCTTGCTGGCGAGGACTTAGGTACAAGCTACACACATGTTGCGGCTGTGCCAGCCTCTTCGTCAGCAAGCTGGCTCCCACATTAAAGCCTGGTGAAGGCGCGTCCAAATCAGGCCGCGGCGGGTACCGCGGCGACTCCGAACAGGCCAATGACCAATCCCAGGCCAATGATCCAGATGATCGAGCGCAAGGCAGCCAGGTCCGCCAGGTAGAAAATGATGTATAGCAAGCGGCTGGTGATGAACAGCACAGCCATCACATCAATGGTGACCAGCGACGCATTGTCGGTGATGTGCGCGATGATGACCGCAGCGGCGAAGGCCGGGTTGATCTCGTAGCTGTTGAGCTGCGCCGCGTGGGCACGCTTCGGGAAGCCTTCGAGCTTGTCGAGAAAGCTGCGCGGATCGTGATTGTGCCCCATCTTGAACTTGCCGCTGCCGAACTTGGCGATCGCCGCGCACGCGATGGGCAGAAGAAACGCAATCAATACACACCAGAAAGCAACTGTCATACATCCATCCTTATATTGTTCGCTTCATCAGAAGCCCATCGAGAAAGACCAGCCCAAGTAGGAGCTCCGGTCGAGGAAAAGGTTGCGAACCCAAGTAGTTTGCGTCGAGCATCTGGATATACAGCCCTACGGCCACTGAACTAAGCGTAAATGTTTCTGGTCGCATGGCCGCTGCTTAAACATATCTCGTTGGTCAACTTGCGCGCCTGCGTTCGCAACCGTCGTTGACATAGCCAAATGCGTCGGCGGCAGGTGAACCGGTCGCAAATCGATCGGCTAATTTACGTGGCACAGGCCGGACGGTCCGGAATATCGATCAAACCTTGCTAGGATAGATACACGACTTTCTCGTTTTACCATAGGAACAGCGGGGCATAACCATAACGCACGCGGTACGTGCCAGTCTTAGGAGGCTCTTGTGGGTAAAAACCCTATGGATGATTTGCCGGAAAACACTCGATCAACCAGCGGCGAAGGAATACCGGCTCCCAGCGGTGACGCTAACCTGATCGAAACCGACTACGTCATCGGGCAAGACAACATCAAGGGAGAGTTTTCATTTTCCCTGGATATTCACGGAAAGGTTTTTATCATTTCCGCAGCCACTGTATTGCTCTTCGTAGTCATGACGCTGGCGCTGCAGAATGAAGTCGAGCCGCTTTTCAGCTCGATCCGCAACTGGCTTACCGGCCACTTGGCGTGGTTTTTCATGAGCGTCGCCAATATCTTTGTGATCCTCTGCCTGGTCCTGATCGTTTCGCCTTTGGGCAAAGTGCGCTTGGGCGGCAGAGATGCAGTACCAGATCATACGTATTTGGGTTGGTTCTCGATGCTGTTCGCCGCAGGCATGGGTATTGGTCTGATGTTTTATGGCGTTGCTGAGCCGATGTCGCACTACGCCGCCGCTATGGGTGGCGTCACGGCGGATGCTTCCGGTGCGCGAACCGACTGGGCTCCCCTGGGTGGCGCAGCGGGCGATATGAAAGCTTCGGCCGATCTCGCCATGGCGGCCACGATCTTCCACTGGGGCCTGCACCCTTGGGCGATTTACGCCATTGTTGCGTTGTCCTTGGCCTTGTTCTCGTACAACAAAGGTCTGCCGCTTTCCATTCGCTCGGTCTTCCACCCGCTGCTTGGTGAGCGAGTCTGGGGCTGGCCAGGTCATGTGATCGACATTCTGGCGGTGTTCGCAACTTTATTCGGGCTGGCGACATCGCTGGGCATCGGCGCTGAACAGGCCGCTGCAGGCCTGGAATACCTGTTTGGTATCAAGTCGACCAATGTAAGCAAGGTTCTGTTGATCGTCGGTATCACGCTCGTCGCCCTGTGGTCAGTCGTCTCGGGCCTGGACAAGGGTGTGAAGATGCTTTCGCAGATCAACATGGGCCTGGCCCTGCTGCTGCTGATGTTCATCATCATCGTCGGGCCGACTCTGGCAATTTTCACTGGGTTTTTCAAAAACCTGGCAACTTACGTTGGGTATCTGCCCGCACTGTCCAATCCGTTCGGGCGAACCGACACAGAGTTCACCCAGGGCTGGACCGCCTTTTACTGGGCGTGGTGGATAAGCTGGTCACCTTTCGTCGGCATGTTCATCGCCCGCGTGAGCCGAGGCCGTACCGTTCGCGAGTTCCTGGTTTCCGTCCTGCTGGTGCCTTCGCTGGTTTCGGTGTTGTGGATGACAACGTTCGGCGGCACGGCGATCGATCAGGTCACCACGCAGGGGCTGGTCGAGGTCAAGGATGCGGTGCTCGAACTCAAACTGTTCGCCATGCTGGGAGCACTACCGCTCAAGGAAATCACATCCTTCCTGGGCATCATTCTAGTGATGGTCTTCTTCATTACGTCCTCGGACTCCGGCTCACTGGTCATCGACACCATCACCGCAGGCGGCAAGGTAGACGCGCCGGTACCGCAACGGGTTTTCTGGGCGGTGATCGAAGGCGTGATCGCAATAGCCCTGCTGCTGGGCGGCGGTCTGGTCGCGTTGCAGGCAATGGCTGTGTCGACAGGCCTGCCTTTTGCACTGGTACTGGCGGTGGGATGCATATCGCTGGTCAAGGGTCTGATGTCCGAACCCCGTTCCTGAACGGAACCGAAAAAATGCGCCTTTCAGGCGCATTTTTTATGGCCTGAAGCCGGGCGTCACTGCCACAAATGGCCGATTGGGGTACTTGCATCGTAATGAGTTGCCACTTGCGCCTGCAGCAGCTCTGCGGTGGCAAGGGCATCGACCAGAGCGTGGTGAGCCCGATAGGGCGGCAGGTTGTAACGCGTGCGGCTGTCGGCGAGCCTGATGGAAACGGTCGGGCGACGCAGCAGGCGGTCGAGCCAGCCTCGTTTCTGCCTGTGCATCCGCGCCTCCAGTTGCATAGTATCGATTACTGGAAACTCCAGCCCTTCACCCAGCGTGCTGCGTAAAGCCTGATCGAGAAAGCCTCGCTCGATGGCCCGGTAGTGAACCACCATCACTCTGCCCGCCATTGCCTTGAGCAACTCTTCCAGCACCTCGTTCAACCGCGGCGCGTGGCGTATGTCCGAATGCGTGATGTGGTGGAAAGTTACCGACTCACTGCTCAGCTCCGAAGGCGGCTTGACCACCCAGTAAAGCGCCTCTGCGCACCGTATCCGCTGCAAAGTGAAAGGCAGCAGGCCAACGCTCACAATACTATCGCTGCGCGGATCCAGGCCGGTGGTTTCCACATCCATCGCCAGCATCGGGATCTGCCCCAGCGGCGTGTCGGCACCGACCGCTCCGGCCTGATAGAACGCTTGAAGCAGCGGGTTTCTGGTTCCCAGGGCAAGTGTCTCGAACCGCCTGGCCCAGTCGAGGACGCCCGCTGCGCTGGTCGGGTCCGCCATTTTCATCGGCTCTGCCGCACGCCGCCAGGATAGCGGAAGCGCAGAAATTTCTGCGCATTGCTCAGCACCTGAAAGGCTTCCTTGAGGTTATGCCGTTCGCTGTGAGAAAACCGTCCCGGCTCGATGTAATTGTCCGGCTTCTCGCCCAGCTCCAGGGCTTCGGCCTGATGACGGATGCGAACCATGGACAGGAACTCCAGCGCATACCTCAAATGCTCAATCGCCTCCGGCGGCATAAGCTTGGTGGCGCTGATGGCCTCAAGACGTTCAAAGGAATTCTGCGCGGTGGAGCCGCAGGCCAGCGCGTGAATACGGATCAGGTCAGTCAGGGGTGCGGTGCCGCGTCCCTTGAGATTGATGATCTGTTTCTGACGGCCATCGGTTTCAACCACGAACGTGCGAAAGAACCCCAGCGGCGGGGTTCTGTTCAACGCATTTCGGGACATGGCCTTGAGGAAGTCGGGCGCTGTTCTGGCCTTCTGCGCACAGAGACGCTGCAGTTCTGCCACCAGCTCCAGGCGGCCATAGACGCCGTCCAGATCGAAAAAGATGCAGCTGTTGAGCAGCGAGGCAGCATCGGGCTTATCGATCCATTGGGTGAAGTAGGATCTCCACACCGACAGCGGCTGGCGCCACTGGTCATTGGTGGCCATGATTCCGCCTTTGCAGTAGCTGTAACCACAGGCAGCCAATCCGTCGCTGACGAACTCGGCCAGTTTCCTGAAGTAGGAATCATGGATAGCGGGATCGAAGCTGTCGTCCAGCACTAGCGCGTTGTCCTGATCGGTCACCAGCAGTTGCTCATCTCGGGCCATTGAGCCCAGCACCATGAAGCAATACGGGACCGGCGGCGGCCCATATTCCTTTTCGGCCAGTTCGAGCAGACGCTGGGTAAATGCCCGCCCGATGCCCGAGATGGCGCTACCGATCATGTGCGCTGTGGCTCCGTCGCGAACCATGCGAATGTATGTCCCTCGCAAGTCGCGCAGCAGCGAGCGCAAACCTGAGACCGACGTCTGGTTCGAAATACTGTTGACCAGATACAAACTGCTTTGCGACTCGTGCCGGATGATGTCCGACAGGTTGATCAGGCCCAGCGTGCGTCCCTTGTGGGCCACCGGCAGGTGATGGATATTGTTACGCAGCATGCAGAGCATGGCTTCGAATACCGAGTCATCAGCCTGGATCACGATTGGATCGGCTGACATCACCTCACTGATCAGCGTCCCGCTGGCACTTCGATCATTCGCCGCCACCCGGGTTCGCAGGTCCCGGTCGGTCAGGATGCCGAGCATTCGTTCGGCGCCGCGTTCAACCGGTTCCATGACCACTACACACGACACGCTTTCCCGGGTCATCAACTGCGCAGCTTCATGAACGGTCGTTTGCGGCGTCACCCATACCAGATCGCGCGAAATCAGCGCCCGCGACTTGAGCTGAATCAGCTCGCTCGCCCGCCCCTGGGCCTCGACCGCCGACTTGAGCCGCGAATGCCCCTCGGCCTCGACGAACTCGGCGAAACTGTCGTATCGCTCGCAAAGTTGGGCGAAGAGGTCAGCGGGTATGAAATAGATCAGGCTGTCTTCGAAAGCGCGTGCCGGATAGCGCACCTTGTTGCTGCGCAACAGGCCTGCCTGCCCGAACACATCGCCTTCGACGAGACGGTTGTACAGCTCGCCACTGCGGCGAGAGATTTCCACCGCACCGCTGCGCACATAATGCAAATGATGGATGACCGCCCCGGCCTCCAGAATCTGGCTGCCCGCCTTGAAATAGCTGACCTCGACACGCCGCGCTATTTCATCAAGCGTTTCAGCGGGCAATGTGTCGAAAGGCGCGAAGCGCTGAAGATGGTCGCGGATCTCCAATAGCTCGATCTGCATGGGACCTCTAGCTGAACTGGTTTTTACCAAAAGCTATAACAAGCGCAGACAACCATACCGGGATCAGGGCTGCGACGCATCTGTCGCAGCGTCGGCAAGAAGCTGAGTCAAGCCAGCGGGCAACCCCACAACTCCAACGCCGTTCGGTCAGCGCTGGGAGGGCCGAGCCATTCGCTCAGCTCGCGACAACGGCCCTCGCCACATATCTGATAATCGCCGGCCTGCGGGGTACGGGCCAGCTTAAGCGGTTGCAACGCCGGTACGCGAGGCTGGTACCGCCAGCTGCCGTTCTCCAGCCGGGCCCCGTTGGGGATCTCCATGCCCGCCCCGCTGCCCCTTACCCGGGCTTCAGTCAGAACCAGCCCCTGCGCCGTGACGAGATAATCTTCTTCCCAGCGAATCTTTTCGATGGTGTGAGACCAGCCCAGCGTGAAGTGCGAGATCGGCAGCTGCACCCACACTGTACCGGCCAGCCCCAGACACAAAGCGATCATCGGGCAAGAAGGCCGTGACGACGGAACCGCCAGACATGTTGCAGGATCATCAGCGTGCCCAGCGCGAAACCGATCTCATCGGTCAACGGCAGCGCTACGACCAGCGATGCGCCGGCGGCAAAGCACAGCAAGCGCTCCCACCAAGGCATGTGCCGTTGCAGATAACCGGTAGAAGCCATGCCCCAGAGTCCTACCGCCAGCACAGTCTTGATCAGCATGTAGGCGGTCGCCCACAAATCGTCGCCCTGCAGCATCAAGGCCGGGTTATAAACCGTCATGAAAGGGATCACGAAACCGGCCAACGCAATACGCACCGCCCACAAGCTGATCCGGAAGCCGGTTTCCCTGGCGATGGGCGCAGCAGCGAAGCAAGCCAGCGCGACGGGAGGCGTCAGGTCGGCGAGGATGCCGAAATAGAACACAAACATGTGCGACACAATCAACGGCACCCCGAGTTCCAGCAAAGCGGGTGCGGCTATGGAGCTGGTGATGATGTAGTTGGGGATCGTCGGAATGCCCATGCCCAGGACAAGGCAGGTCACCATGGTCAGGATCAGTGACAACAGCAGATTGTCCTTGCCGATGGCCAGGATGTAGCCCGCGAAAGTCGATGCGATGCCGGTCAGCGAGACGATGCCGATAATCACACCCACCAGCGCGCAAGCGATGCCGACCGGCACCGCATGACGGGCGCCTTCGACCAGCGCGTTCAGGCAGATGTCCAGCGTGTCGCGCCCGCCCTTGATGAACCAGCACACAACGATCAAACCGGCGATCACGGCAAAGATCACCCCGATCCCCAGCTGGAAGAACCCGACGCAAAGCACACCCAGTGCGATCCAGAACGCGCATCGCAAGGCGAAGCTGGAAACTCGCAAAATAATCGCCGAACCGAGAATCACGATCGCCGTCAAGGCCAGTCCCACCATGCCGGAGAACAGTGGCGTGCGGCCTGAAAACAGCAGGTACACCAGCACCAGCAGCGGAATCAGCAGATACCAGCTCTCTTTTACAGCGGCCCACGCACTGGGGCATTGATCCTTGGGCAGCCCTTTAAGGTTGGAGCGCTTGGCCTCCAGATGCACCATCCAGAACACCGATCCAAAGTAGAGGATCGCGGGAATAAGTGCGGCTTTGGCCACTTCGACGAAGGGCACGTTGATCGTCTCGGCCATGATGAATGCGACGGCGCCCATCACCGGCGGCATGATCTGGCTGCCCATGCTCGACGTCGCTTCCACTCCGCCAGCGAATGCAGCCCGGTAACCGAAGCGTTTCATCAGCGGAATGGTGAATTGCCCGGTCGTCACTACGTTGGCGATGCCAGAGCCGGTGATGGTGCCCATTAACGCCGATGACACCACGGAGACCTTTGCAGGGCCGCCCAGCTTGTGGCCGAACAAACCCATGGCGAAATCGGTGAATAGCTTGATCATCCCGGCCTGTTCCAGAAAAGAACCGAACAGGATGAAAAGGAAAATGTAGGTCGCCGACACGTAAGTCGGCGTACCGTACAAGCCCTCGGTACCGAACGACAGTTGGTTCACGATCTGATCGAATCCGTACCCCCGATGCGCCAGGTCGCCGGGCAGGTGCTCGCCGAACAGACCATAAGCCAGAAACAGCCCGCAGATAATGGGCAACGCGATCCCCATTACGCGGCGCGCGGCTTCGAATACCAGCACAATCAGCACCAGGCCGATCACCATATCCAGCTCGCTCAGGTCGCCGGACCGCAGTATCAGATCGGCCTCGAAATACCACTGATACGCAGCGGTGCAAATGCCCGCCAGACTCAGTAGCCAGGCAACGGACTGATATGGCCGATTCGTTCCGTATGCCGGGTAGCTGAGGAACACCACCCACAGCAGAAACCCTACATGGACAGCGCGCAGCACCTGACTGGAAACCGGCGAAAACGCCGCAGTGACAATTTGAAAAACGGAAAACAGCAACGCCACATAGAACAGCGTCCTTGGCCAGTCGCGCGGATTCGCCGCGATGCCGTGCGTTTCTTCGCTCATCAAGTGCCCGCCTTATCACGCCAATTCTGGATACGAAATGTTCCGGCCTCCGTCACAGAGCTCCAGCTTCTTTGTAGTAACGCTCGGCTCCGGGATGCAACGGAATAGGCAGCTTCTTCGCGGCGTTCTGCACGCTGATTTCCTTGGCCGCCGAGTGGGCGTTGCCCAACCGCGGCAGGTTCTCGAACATCAGCCTGGTCATCTGGTAGGCGAGCTCATCGGACAGATCGGCTCGGGTCACCAGAATGTTGGTGATTGCAACAGTGGGCACCGGCGCCGGCTGACCGTCGTAGGTATTGGCAGGAATCATGGCCGGCTGGTAGGCGGCGTTGCCTATCTTCGCGACCACATCGGCAGGGATGGCCACGTAATTGAGCGGCATGGTCGAGGCCAGATCGCGAATGGCGGCCATGCCCAGGCCGGAGGATTGCAACGTCGCATCGAGCTGACGGTTCTTGATCAGCTCCACGGACTCGGCGAAGGGCAGGTATTGCACCTTGGCCATATCATCGTAGGTCAGCCCTGCAGCCTTGAAGATCGCGCGAGCGTTGAGCTCGGTACCGGACTTCGGAGCGCCCACTGAAATGGTCTTGCCCTTAAGGTCAGCCAACGTCTTGATACCCGATTCCTGGCTTGCCACGATCTGGATGTAGTTGGGGTAGGCGCCTGCGATCGCACGCAACTTGGTCAACGGCGCTTTGAAGCCCGCTTCCTCCACGCCTTTGCTGGCATCGGCAACCGAGTCGCCAAGCGCGAACGCGAGTTCGCCACGCCCGGCCTGGAGCAGGTTCAGATTCTCGACGGACGCTTTGGTCGCTTGAACCGAGGTTTTGACGTCGGCGATACCATCTCCGTAGATCTGTGACAGTCCCACCCCGATGGGGTAGTAAACCCCACTGGTCCCGCCGGTAAGAATGTTGATGAACGAGGGCGCGGCGCTGGCCGCGCTAGTGACCGAAAGTGCCGCCGAGACGGCCAGGATTTTCCAGCGGGTACGAGCTGACATAGGGAGTTGCTCCGTCTTGTTATGGCTTTGTCCGGAAGTCCCTCAACTGTAGTCCAACATTTGCTCACAGTGGCAAGCTGATGGCTGGCGGAGCCGTTGCGAGCCGGATCGATTTGCATCCGGCCACCGTGCTTCTTATGATCCGTTCCGGGTGCGCTGCTGCATACGGCACAGGGCAGGTTAAATCTCAAACGCTGGTCGGGCCGCTAGCGGAGAACCGCCGTGCCTGATAAAAATCCGAACAGCCCTTACATCCCGCGTCCCCAATTGCTGACCGAGCGTGCGGTTTCCGCACTGGAGCGCTTCTCGCATATCGAAGCGGTCAGCGGCATCGCCTTGCTACTCGCCGCGCTGGTGGCACTGGTTTGGGCCAACAGCCCGGCAGCCGCCAGTTACGACCATTTCTGGCATACCCAAATCACGCTTGGCATTGGTGAGTACAGCGTCTCGCGTTCCCTGCACTTTCTGGTCAACGATGGGTTAATGACCATATTCTTCCTGGTCGTAGGCGCAGAGATCCGTCAGGAAATAAAAGACGGCGCACTGGCCAACTTCAAGCTTGCGACACTCCCGCTAGGCGCGGCGCTGGGTGGTGTTCTGATGCCGGCCATCCTTTATACCCTGCTCAACCACGGCACCGTGGCGAGTAGCGGCTGGGCCGTTCCCACCGCCACAGACATCGCCTTCGCGGTCGGGGTGCTTGCACTGCTCGGCAAGTCTATTCCAGGCGGGGTAAGGGTTCTGCTGCTGGCACTGGCGATCATCGATGACATCGTAGCCATCCTGATCATCGCGGTGTTCTATACCGCCAGCCTGGATTACCAAGGCCTGGGGATCGCCGTGGTCGGCCTGCTGCTGGTTGTGGCGCTGCAGCGCATGGGCATAGGCAAGGCCTATGCGTATATTCTTCCGGGCGCGATCGTATGGTTCGGCTTGCTGAAAACCGGCGTGCATCCAACCCTCGCCGGAGTGATTCTGGGCCTGATGACTCCTGTCAACCGCAAGCCCGCCGTGGAACGTCCGCTGGAAACCATCAGACGCACCTTCCATGAACTGGCCGACCGCTTTTCCAAATCTGACGACAGCCCGCATACCGTCGCCGAGCCGTTGAAACAGCTCAAGCACGCCCAGCGCGAACTGCTGCCTCCAGTACAACGGATCCAGATGGGGCTCCACCCTTGGGTCGCATTCGGTGTGATGCCGCTTTTTGCACTTGCCAACGCTGGAGTCAACCTGGCGGGCGCGGATCTGGGCGAGGCAATGTCTCAGCACGTATTCGCCGGGGTGATGGTGGCACTGGTTCTGGGTAAGCCTTTGGGAGTTGTCTTGACCAGCTTCGCGCTGGTGAAGCTGAATATCTGCCAGTTGCCTGAAGGCGTAAGCTGGAACGGTGTGGCATTGGTCGGCCTGTTGGCGGGCATTGGCTTTACGATGTCCATTTTCATCGCATCGCTGGCTTTTTCCGACCCTGCGCTGCTCGCTGCTGCCAAGCTCAGTGTGCTGTCGGCATCGACCATTGCCGCCGTGATCGGGTTGTTGTGGGGCAAGCTGCGGAGCTCCACGCCACTGCGCCGGTGACAACAGCGGCTTTGCTGTTTGCCTCATCGGATGTGTCCGGCGGCATTGCCGGCACATCCTAACAATGCCCGGCAGAAAGCAGACCGCATTCCCCGGGCATGATTTGAATCGAGAATACGGATGCTTGAACTTGCTGTTGGTTTTATCTGCCTTACCTCACTGCTGACCTATGTGAATTTCCGCTTCATCGGCTGCCTCCCACCATCGGTGTCATGGTCACCGCGCTGTTGTTTTCGCTGATTCTGCAAGGCCTGAGCTTCATGGGTTTCCCTGGGCTCGAAGAACACGTTCAGCAATTGATCGGCCAGATCGACTTTGGCGACCTGCTGATGAACTGGATGCTGTCGTTCCTGCTGTTCGCCGATGCGCTGCACGTCAACCTCGCTGATCTGCGAAGCCATCGGTGGCCCATCGGCCTGCTGGCAACCTTCGGGGTACTGACCGCCACCACCGTCATCGGCGCGCTGGCGTACTGGATTTTCTCCCTGTTCGGCTGGCACGTCAGCCCGCTGTATTGCCTGCTGTTTGGCGCGCTGATCTCGCCGACCGACCCGATTGCCGTGCTCGGCGTGCTGCGCACCGCCAATGCTTCGAAGCCGCTCAAGACCACAATCGTCGGTGAGTCGCTGTTCAACGACGGCACGGCGGTAGTGGTATTCACCGTGCTGCTCGGCATCGCACAATTGGGCGAAACCCCGAGCGTCGGCGAAACCGCCATGCTGTTCGCAGTTGCACCTGGCCGCCGCCAGCCTGCTGCAGGGCCTGACCATCGGCAAACTGGTGCGCTCGGTGACCGGTTCGTCGGCGCCGCAGGAAAGCGCTCACTAGTCCGCGCTTCCATTGCCGGGCCGATTGGCTAAGATGCCCGGACCGTCCACCCGCCGTGGGCGGTCCATCGATGCACAGGAGCAGGAATGTCCACCGACGAGGAGCTCGCCATTACCGGCGGCACACCGATGATCCCCGATCAGCGCCGCGAGCTGATGCTGCGCGAGCTGCGCAAGCACCAGGTGCTCAGCGTGCATCAGCTAATGGAGATGTTCGACTGTTCGCACATGACCATTCGCCGCGATATCGCGCTGCTGGAGCAGGAAGGGCGTGCTTATTCGGTGACGGGCGGCGTGCGCATCGTCAGTCAGGTACACAGCGAACCCAGCCACCAATCCAAGGCTGTGGTCGAGCTGCCGCACAAGCAAGCCATGGCCCGGCTGGCGGCGGGTTTGTTGCACCCCGACATGACGGTCTATCTGGATGCCGGCACCAGCACGCTGGAGATCGTGCCGTTCATCGTGGCGATGTCAGGCATGACGGTAGTGACCAACGATTTTGGCATCGTCAACGCGCTGGCTGACGCGACTCATGTGGACGTGATCCACACCGGCGGCCTGCTCGATCACCCCAACCGCTCCAGCGTCGGAGGACTCGCGGCGGCGACCCTGCGCCAGCTGGCGACGGACGTGGCGTTCATGTCCACCAGTTCGTGGGATCTGCAACGCGGCACCACCACGCCTTCGGCGCTGAAGGTTGAAGTGAAGCAGGCGGCGATGCAGTCGGCTTCGCAAACCGTGCTGATTGCGACCAGCTCCAAGTACGGCACCTTTGGCATGTACAAGATCGCGGCGCTGGATCAGTTCGACACCATCATCACCGACGCATCGCTGGCCGAAGCGGCGGTCGACGGGATCCGCAAGCAACGCATCGAATTGCTCCTCGCACCGGTGGGTGGGAAGCGCTAGATCTTCGCTGGGAAATGGTCCGTGGGAGCGGACTTGTCCGCGAAGACTATGTTCCTGACAATGGATATGTAGCGGATGCGCTGGCCTCTCGCGGACAAGTCCGCTCCCACGGATCGATTACCAAGCCCCTCATGAAGGGGCTTTTTTGTGGCTGATGAAAAATACCGATGATGTGAAGATTTGTTAAAAACAAAAAAGACTTCACATTATCCACTCACAGGTTCACTATCGGATTCACAGATCAGAACAATATCGTCCGTATGCTGGACTGACGAGCATCGGCACTGACTTGAGGATTACTGCATGAACACTCAGAACGTTGGCGTTATCGGCCTGGGCGCCATGGGCCTGGGCATTGCCCGATCCCTGCTGCGCAGCGGCTTCAAGGTTCACGCGTGCGATGTGCGCACCAGCGTCACTGAAGCCTTCGCTCAGGAAGGCGGCGTGGCCTGCGATTCGCCTGCCAGCATGGCGGCCGCTTGCGATGTAATCATCACAGTCGTAGTGAATGCCGAGCAGACCGAAACCGTGTTATTCGGTGAGAACGGCGCCGTTGCGGCGCTGCGTCCCGGTAGCCTGGTGATTGGCTGCGCCACCGTCGCACCAACTTTCGCGGTCGAGCTCGGCGAGCGGCTCACGGCACAGAACCTGTTGTATCTCGATGCGCCGATCTCCGGCGGTGCGGCCAAGGCCGCTGCCGGCCAGATGACCATGATGACCTCCGGCCCGGCCGACTCCTACGCCAAGGCCGAAGCGGTCCTCAACGGCATGGCTGGCAAGGTTTACCGTCTGGGCGACGTTCACGGCCTGGGTTCCAAGGTCAAGATCATCAACCAGCTGCTGGCGGGCGTGCACATTGCGGCCAGCGCCGAAGCCATGGCTCTGGGCCTGCGCGAAGGCGTGGATGCCGACGCGCTGTACGAGGTCATCACCAACAGCGCCGGCAACTCGTGGATGTTCGAGAACCGCGTACCGCACATCCTCAACGCCGACTACACGCCGCTGTCGGCGGTCGACATTTTCGTCAAGGACCTGGGCCTGGTGCTGGATACCGCGCGTACCAGCAAATTCCCGCTGCCACTGTCGGCGACCGCACACCAGATGTTCATGCAAGCATCCAGCGCAGGCTACGGTCGTGAAGACGACTCGGCCGTGATCAAGATTTTCCCCGGCATCGAACTGCCGAAAGCCAAAGCCTGAGGAACGATCATGACTTCGACTTCCTCTCGCCCATTGCTGGGCTGCATCGCCGATGATTTCACCGGTGCCACCGACCTGGCCAACATGCTGGTGCGCGGCGGCATGCGTACCGTACAGAGCATCGGCATCCCCACCGCTGAAATGGCGGCGGGTCTGGATGCGGACGCCATCGTTATCGCCCTCAAGTCGCGTACCACGCCAGCGGCTGAAGCTGTGGATGAGTCCATGGCTGCTCTCGAATGGTTGCGCAATCGCGGTTGCGAGCAGATCTTCTTCAAATACTGCTCGACGTTCGATTCGACCGCCGCAGGCAATATCGGCCAGGTCAGCGAAGCGCTGCTGGACAAGCTTGGAAGCGATTTCACCCTCGCCTGCCCGGCTTTCCCGGAGAACGGCCGCACGATTTTCCGTGGTCATCTGTTCGTACAGGACCAGTTGCTGAGCGAGTCGGGGATGCAGAACCACCCGCTCACACCGATGACCGACGCCAACCTGATTCGCGTGCTCCAGGCCCAGACCGACAAAAAGGTCGGCCTGCTGCGCTACGACACAGTCGCTCAGGGTGCGGACAAGGTTCGGGAGAAGATCGCCGAATTGCGCGCCGACGGCGTGGGCATGGCAATCGCTGACGCGCTCAGCGATGCCGACCTGTACACCTTGGGCGAAGCCTGCGCGGACTTGCCGTTGTTGACCGGCGGTTCGGGTCTGGCGCTGGGTCTGCCGGGCAATTTCCGCAAGGCCGGAAAATTGCGCGACATCGACGCCGCCCAGCCCATCAAGATAAGCGGCGGCGAAGTGGTGCTGGCAGGCAGCGCCTCGGTAGCCACCAACGGTCAGGTCGCCGCCTGGCTGGAAAGCAACCGACCTGCCATGCGAATCAATCCGCTGGATCTGGCAGCCGGTAAACCGGTCGTCGAACAGGCCATCGCGTTTGCGCAAAACGCCGGGCAGACCGTATTGATCTACGCCACCAGCACGTCGGATGAAGTCAAGGCCGTACAGAAAGAGCTGGGCGTCGAGCGCTCCGGCGCGATGGTCGAGGACGCACTGGGCCAGATCGCCAAAGGCTTGCTGGAGACTGGCGTGCGACGCTTCGTGGTCGCCGGTGGCGAGACATCCGGCGCGGTGGTGCAGGCGCTCGGCGTGCAACTTCTGCAAATCGGCGCGCAGATCGATCCCGGTGTTCCGGCGACAGTCAGCAGTGGTGCGCAACCGCTGGCGCTGGCCCTCAAGTCCGGCAACTTTGGCGCTCGGGATTTCTTCGCCAAGGCGCTCAAGCAACTGGCGGGAGAAGCCTGATGATCGATGAGAAGGCCCTGCGCCAGGAAATCTGCGACGTCGGCAGGCTGTTGTATGGCCGCGGCTACACGGTCGGCAGTGCCGGCAACATCAGCGCCCGCCTCGACGACGGCTGGCTCATCACTCCGACCGACGCTTGTCTGGGGCGTATGAATCCGGACGACATCGCCAAGGTCAATCTGGCGGGCGAATGGGTGTCCGGCAACAAACCGTCCAAGACGCTCGCGCTGCACCGACAGGTCTACGACCGCAATCCCGAAGTCGGCGGCGTAGTCCACACCCACTCCACGCATCTGGTCGCGCTGACCCTGGCCGGTGTCTGGCAGGGCGACGACATCCTGCCGCCGTTGACGCCTTATCAGGTGATGAAAGTCGGGCACATCCCGCTGATCGCTTACCAGCGGCCCGGCTCGCCCATCGTGGCCGAGCGTGTCGCGCAACTGGCCAACAGTGTTCGCGGGGTGATGCTTGAACGCCTCGGCCCGGTGGTCTGGGAGAGCTCGGTCGCCAAGGCCTGTTATGCCCTGGAAGAGCTGGAAGAGACAGCCCGCCTCTGGCTGATGACCAACCCCAAGCCAGCACCGCTGGACCCGGCGGCGCTGGAAGAGCTGCGCCAGGTCTTCGGCGCGAAGTGGTGACCACTGCGTAATGACCGGACGGCTCGAAACAAGCCGTCCGGTTGATCCCGATCAGCTACTCCGGCCGTGCCGGAAAACAATAACAACAGGAATGAACAGCATGACTTATCTGCGTTCCCGCGTTGCCAGCTTCTGCGTGTCGCCCGCCTCGTTAATCGGTAACCGGGGTGCACAGGCATGACACCGTTAATGTTGATGATCGTCGCAGGCGCGGGTATCGCACTGCTGCTGTTTCTGGTGCTCAAGTACAAATTCCAGCCTTTCGTGGCGCTCATGCTGGTCAGCATCATCGTGGCGCTGGTAGCCGGAGTGAAGCCGGCCGATCTGGTGGCGACCATTGAAGGCGGCATGGGCAAGACCCTCGGCCACATCGCGATCATCATCGCGCTGGGTGCCATGATCGGTCGGATCATCGAACTGTCCGGCGGCGCCGAGGCGTTGGCACGGACGCTCATCGACCGCTTCGGGAACAAGCGCACGCCGCTGGCGCTCACGGTCGCGGGCTTCATGGTCGGCATTCCGGTGTTCTTCGAGGTTGGCGTAATCATCCTCATGCCATTGGCTTACGGCGTAGCCCGTGCCGCGCGCAAGCCCCTGCTGATTTTCGCCCTGCCGATGTGTGCCGCATTGCTGGCGGTGCACGCGTTTCTGCCTCCGCATCCCGGTGCCGTGGCGGCTGCGAGCCAGCTGGGTGCCGATCTGGGTCGCGTGCTGATGCTCGGCATCCCCATCGTAGCGGTGCTGTGCGTGATCGGTTATTTCGTTGCGGGCCGCATGACCCGCAAGACTTACCCGATGACCGATGACATCCGCGCCGAAGTCTATGGCCCGCATGTCACCAATGAAGACCTGGAAGCCTGGGCACGCAACGACTACTCCAGCGTTCGCGAAACGACCCACACTCAAACTACCGGTGTAGAGGAAACCGCCGGCAGCCTGGCCGCCAAACTGCCGCCAGCCCCCGCGCCCGGTTTCGGTTTGATCATTGCGCTGATCCTGCTGCCCATTGTGCTGATCCTGCTGGGCACGCTGGCGACTACGCTGTTGCCCGCCGAATCCACGCTGCGCGGCGTATTGACCGTGCTCGGCGCACCACTGGTTGCGCTGCTGATCGACACCCTGCTGTGCGCCTGGCTGCTGGGCTCGCGCCGTGGCTGGAGCCGCTCGCAGGTTTCCGACGTGATCGGCTCGGCACTGCCGGGAGTGGCAATGGTGATCCTGATCGCCGGCGCCGGTGGCGTGTTCGGCAAGGTGCTGGTGGATACCGGTATCGGCGCGGTGGTGTCCGAAGCTCTGCGCAATACCGGCCTGCCGGTGCTGGCGCTGGGCTTTCTGCTGACACTGTTGCTGCGCGCGGTTCAGGGCTCGACCACTGTCGCGCTGGTGACCACTGCCGGCATTCTCAGCCCGTTGATTGCAACGCTGGACCTGAGCGCCAACCACCTGGCCCTGCTGTGTCTGGCCATGGGCGGTGGCGGTCTGGCAATGTCACACATCAACGATGCCGGGTACTGGATGTTTACCAAACTGGCCGGTCTGAACGTAGCTGACGGCTTGCGCACCTGGACTGTGCTGGTCACGCTGCTGGGAACGCTGGGTTTTGTCATCACCCTGCTGCTCTGGCCTTTCGTCTGACCTTTGTCTCAACCTTTGAACGCACTGGAGCCAACATGCCACGTTTCGCCGCCAACCTCAGCATGCTGTACCCACAGCACGATTTTCTGGACCGCTTCGCCGCCGCGGCTGCCGATGGTTTCGGCGCTGTGGAGTACCTGTTCCCATACGCCTACAGCCCGCAGGAGCTCAAGCAGCCTCTGGACGATTACGGGCTGGTTCAAGCGCTGTTTAACGCACCACCGGGCGACTGGGATGCAGCCGAGCGCGGCATCGCCTCCCTGCCAGGCCGGGAAGCGGAATTTCGCAGCGGCATCGAACGTGCGCTGGAATATGCGCAGGTGCTGGGCAATGACAAGGTTCACGTCATGGCCGGCCTTCTGCCGAGCGAAGACCTGCGCCAGCGTCATCAGGCGGTCTATCTGGAAAATCTGGCTTTTGCCGCAAAGCAGGCCAAGGCCGCTGGCGTCACGATCCTGGTCGAACCGATCAACACCCGCGACATGCCCGGCTTCTTTCTGAACCGCCAGGACCAGGCGCAGGAGATCTGCAAGCAGGTGGGTGCCGACAACCTCAAGGTGCAGTTCGACTGCTATCACTGCCAGATCGTCGAGGGTGATCTGACGGCCAAACTGCGCCGCGACTTCGCAGGCATCGGTCACATCCAGATCGCGGGTGTTCCGGATCGCCACGAGCCGGACCTGGGCGAACTGAACTACGCCTGGCTGTTCGAGGAGATCGACCGACTGGGCTACACCGGCTGGATCGGCTGCGAGTATCGCCCCAAGGGCGACACCTCGGAAGGCCTTGCCTGGCTGCGCCAATGGCAGGCTCTGTAATATATAGACGGACTCAAGGGCCCAAGGAGGGGCCATCATAAAGCCATCATTTTCAGCGTAAATCACAACGTTTCACAGCAATTTACAGGCGTTAACAGTAAGAATCGGCGAAGTCCTTTTCGCACTCTTATTTAGCTGCCTTGCCTCGTGAGGTCAGCCTTACCCTGCGAGGCACTTGCTGATGAACATTCGTCCAACCAGTACCGAAACCCCACGCGAAGGCACCCCGGACTTCGAGTCCCGGCTCAAACGCAGCCTGTTTGTCGCCAATAACAATGATTCGAAAAAGCCGGACCGCGTCGCGACCGACAACGAAACCTGGCCGCCCATTCAGGGCACCAAGGTGTCGGTCATGGAAAATGGCGACATGCATTACGAGCGCGATGGCCAGGGTGTGGTCGTCGCCGCCTCCACCAATCCGCAGCTGTTCAAGTTTCTCTCCCGGCTCAACGACCTCAACAAGTCTCCTGACCAGAAGGCGCAGGTCGATAAAGCCATCGAAGACGGCATCACAGTCGCTGATCGCAATACCGAATTGCCGAAATGGGGCGACATCAAGAATTTCGAGTGGAAAGGCGAGCTGGAAACCGCCGAAGTAGTGACCTTCATTACCCACGACGGCGACAAGGTCACGGTTTCCAAAGCGTTGACGCCTGAGCTGTTCACCTCCGTGCAACAGATGGGCCTGTCGCGGGTGACGCTGGAAAACCGGGTCGACACCGACAAGCGTGAAGTCGCCGGCGAAGGCCTCTACGTCGCCGAGCACGACATCATGCTGGCCGGTCCCAAAGACGAGTTCGGCAACGGCGTGATTCAGTTCGAGAGTCGGGACGGCAAGAAGTACGTCGTCTCCGAATTCGAAAACAAGGAGCTGTACGACCGCGTTGCACAGATCAGCAGCGACGGCGCGCAGGGCGATGTCCAGAAGATCCGCGATGAGCACGGCATGGGCAATCTCGATGAACTGGACATCCTCAGCCGCTCCACTGGCGTGAAGTCGGACGAAAAAGACAAGGATTCCGCGGATCTGACGGTGGTCGAGTTGGCTACCAAGAACCTGATGGACAAGTACCAGAAGCTGGTCGACGACAAGAAGGTCGACAAGAACAGCGATATCTACAAGCTGGTCATGGCCATCGAAGCCAAGGCGTCCATGGAGAGCGGGCGCACCATCACGCCGTACGTGGAGGACCCGCGTGGCGCGGAGTCATGGCGCAAGTTCGACGACAAGGGTGAGACCTTGACCGACGCTGACATGCAGGACATCCTCAACGGCGACAACATCGACAAGGCATTGGCCGAGCTGTTCGCCAACGGCAATGGCGAGAAGGACAAGATCGGCAAGGAATACCAGGCCGAGATGGACGCAGCCATTGAAAAGGTCAGCGGCGGCGACAAGGAATCCCTGGCCAAGGAGCTGCATGAAAAGCTCACCAGCCTGGAATTCGTCGAATACCTCAACGACCTGGAAAAGGCCGGCAAGAACTCTGAAGGACAGTCGGACGTCGCGCGGCTGCTTTCCAGTCTGGAATTGCTTGACCCTGAGCTGGCGAAGAATGCGCAGAGCGAGCTGAAGAAAAACAGTGTGATGGCCGAAGTCGACAAGCTGATGGCCGACCCCGGCGGCATTCCCGACGAGTTCAAGGAACTGGCACTCAAGGACATCTTTTCGGCCCTCAAGCAGGGCATCAAAGGCATGTTCGATATTTCCCGCCGAACCCAGGAAACTGTCGAGAAGTTCATCAACGAACTGCTGAAAGACCAGACCAAGTTCACCGATTTTTCCGAGCAGATCACCAAGCTCAACAAAGGCGAGATCAGCGAGGAACAGTTCAAGGAAGCCGCCGCCAACAAGTACGTCGGCGCCGAGGACCGGGAGGGCTTCAAGCAAGCCATCGGCAAGCTCAACCAGAGCGGCGTGTTCGGCACCGCGGCCGGTTTCACCTCGCTGGGCGGCGCGATCTACATGCTGTCCGCCAAGAACGGCCAGCTCAGCGACGACCCGCTGGAGCGCCTGGCCATCGCCAAGGACTTCATCACCTTCCTGGGCTCGGGCGCGCAGTTTGAGAAGACTGGCGTGTTCGACCTGTTCACCAAGACCAACACCGCCGAGCTGCTGGGCCTGAGCAAGTCGTTACCGGAAATCTGGGGCAAGGAAGCGCCCTGGACCAAGAAAATCGATGAAGCCCAGGCGGCCAACAATGTGCCGGCCGTGGACGAGGGCCTGGAAAACCGTCTGGGCAGCGTCTACGAACTGCAGAGCATCAATGCGGGCAACGGTGCCGGCAACGTCGTCGATCAAATCGGCCTGGTCAATGAAGTCAACGAAGCAGGCACGCTTTCACAGGACGTCAGCCGCGAGCTGCTGGACGATATCGTTACCCGCTCCGGCGGCGTGCCGCCTGCGGACTACTCGAAGTACGGCAACCTGAACCAGCTGGCCACCGACCTGAACCTGAACATTACCCAGGATTCGGTCTTCCAGAGCATCAACGCTCAGCGAGCCGCTGCCGACCTGCCTCCGCTGGAGGTCGATGACGCGAACAACATCGCCACCGAACTGGAGCGAGCCGCCAACACCGCGGCGCCGGAGTCGGTGAGCAGTTCAGGCTATTCCAGCTACGCCGACGCGGTGTCCTCGCTGTACTCGGACTCCGTGAGCTACTTCACCGCCCGCGATCTTCCGCCGCCCTCGCGCGAGGCGTTCGCCGCAGGCATCGAAGAGCAGCTGGAGCGCAACGGGCAGGCAGTGCCCGCCGACAACGACCGTGTGAACCTGGCCGATATGCTCGGCAACGGCGAGATCGACCGCGAGTCGATCAACGTCATGCTCGAAGCCGACAACCAGCCGATCCCTGCCGACGATGTGGTCGACAACATGCGTGCGTCGGTCGGCCAGGCCGTGGCAGGAAACGCGGGTGCCGGCAGCCTGGTGGACGTGCGCAGCGTTACGCAAAGCGTCGAAGGCGCAGCACCGGAGGGCGCGGCCAAAGTACTGCCGAATGTCTCGGCGCGCATCGCAGGTTCCGTGGTCAAGGTGTTGGGCGTGGCGCCGGACATCATGAGCATCGCCGACATCGTCATGGGCGGCATCGCGATCAAGGACGGCATCAAGTCCGGCAGCGACCTGGCAATCGCCAACGGCAGCCTGCAGATCGTGTCCGGCGTCGCGGGCACTGCGGCTGCTGGTATCGGTATCGCGGGCCTGATCACACCTGCCATCGGTGCGATTGCAGGTGCGACCGCTCCATTGTTTTTGATTACGGCGGGGTTGGGCATCATCACCGGCATCATCAGCATCTTCGTCGACCACCAGAAGAAGCAGAAAGCCACGGATAAGGAGGGCCAGTGGTTCAAGGACCAGGCCGAGATCGGCTTTGCGCAGGACGACTGGGGCGACAAGCTGGAATACGCTCGCTACAGCTTCTATGAATACGAAGGTCGCGACGCGCCGACCGATCAGAGCATCTTCGATTACCAGTCCGAAGAGTGGAAACACTTCCAGGAAACGCCGCAGGACCAGGGCTCATCGTTGATCCGACTGGACGAAAGTCTGCACAAGGACAAGAACGGCATCATGGGCGAGAACACCAACGGCTTGCCGATGGATGTCTACAACAAGGCTTTCTACGACGCGCACAAGGAAGAGATCGAGACCATCCGCGAGAAGTGGGATGAGTGGAACGGCAAGGACGACATTGTCAGCAAGAAGGATTTCGAGAAGATCCTCAATGAGGGCGACGAGAAGGAAAAAGCCGCCGCGAAGTTCATCCTCGACGACACCAACTTCTTCGGCCTGCTGGACAACCTCTGGAAGAAAGGCAAGGACGACACCAAGATCAGCACTGACGATCTGGACACCTGGCTGAAGCTGATCGGCGTCATGGACCGCACACCGGGCGAAAGCGTGTTCTACGAGAAGCCACCAAGCCAGTTCCCGCGTTTTCGGTGATAGACGTTCGCTGAAACCTGTGGGAGCGGACTTGTCCGCGAAAGGGCCGGTACGGTCGACAGATTCGCGTCGGCCATGCCCAAGTCTTCGCGGGCAAGTCCGCTCCTACGGAAACCCTGGAGCGCGAGCTTATTGAGGCATATCAAACTGATCCTTGATGTAGCGGATCTCGGTACGGCCATGCGGCGCGGGCAGGCCGTCTTCACCGAGGTTGACGAACACCATCTTCTCAACCGTCAGAATGCTCTTGCGGGTGATCTTGTTGCGCACCTGACAGGTCAGGGTAATCGACGTACGACCGAACTCGGTCGCCGTGATTCCCAGTTCGATGATGTCGCCCTGCCGCGAGGCGCTGACGAAATTGATCTCGGAGATGTACTTGGTCACCACGCGCTGATTGCCCAGCTGGACAATGGCGTAGATCGCCGCTTCTTCGTCGATCCAGCGCAACAGGCTGCCACCGAACAACGTGCCGTTCGGATTGAGGTCTTCGGGTTTTACCCATTTGCGGGTGTGGAAATTCATGTTCACTCCTGACCGTCTGCCATAAGGATGCTGAACATCATGGCAGAGCAAATCGTCTGCGCCCATGATTTACCTGTATCGCGGCTATGCCTTGACCCGCCACGCTTCTGCCAGTTCGACCGTCCTGGGCTTCCAGAACAATTCGGGCAGCTTGTTGCGTGACCGGTAACCATTGATGATCTCGTCCAGCGCCTGATTGACCTGGCGGGCCTGAGTTGCCTGCAGCAGCATCTGGTCTGCACGCAACAGCAACTCGGTATTGGCGCTGGTTTGCCAGAGCAGGTGCAAAGACGGATAGATCACCGCCTTGCGGATGTTCCCCGCAACAACACGAATCTCGCGCTTGCGCATTTCCAGCAGCGCGGCGCTCAGCACCGGCGACTCCACGATCTGGTCACGCATGGCATCGAGCAGCCGCTTGAGACCCTGCTGATCATAGCGATTCAACTCCAACGCAAGCCTTTGCAGGTGTGCCGGGTGAACCGCCAATGCGTCGAGTTCTTGGAGAGCGTCCCGTACCTCGCCAGCCAGTAACAACGGCGCGCCTTTATCAGCCGCTTCGGTCGCGATTGCCAGCCTGTCCAGCGCCCGCCGCGCGTTCCTGCGCCAGCCCAGTGCTTCAACCACCGCAGGCGCTGCGACTGTGGTCGGTATGCTGGCCAGCATCTCGTCATCCAGGCTTTGCAAGGCCTCGGTCAGCGAGCCGAAATCGTAGTGTTCCCGCCGCTCGGCGCGTTCGAGCAGATGCGTTCTGACTGCCTGCTCCAGCCGCTCCTGCAAATGGTTCTTTATGTCCAGGCTCATGGTGAAGTTGAGCGTGCCGTTCAACGCACTGGTGAAGTCACCCCGCTCCGTGCGCAGCGGAACCACGACCGTCTGCGCGGAGAACGCCTTCAGACTCAAATTTTGGAATTCCCGCCCGGCCGACACCGGAGCACCAGCCGCCCAGTCGGTAAGAAATTTCTTGAGGCCGCCGCGACCGGAAGAAGCTTTCTTCTCGAATCTCAGGATCAGCATGTCCGACCCCGAGAGCAGGTCCGTGGCAAGCCCGGGGTCGATCAGTTGCGGCACCGGCGTGTTGAGCAGCACACCGCCATCCTGGAAGAATGTCAGCTCGTCGATTTCCTGAAAATCCAGGCCGTTGCGACCGGGTTGGCGGAAGACCACCGGCAGCGACGCCGAAACATGCGCGGCAAGCGCGATGTCCAGTTCTGGCGTGAGCGCCGCGCTGAAAACCACCAGCTGCGGCATTTCCCCAAGCATCGCTGTGCCCGTGATATTGAGGTTCTTGATCTGCGGGATATGACGGTGAAGCACCGCCAGATCGGCGAAAGTCACAACACCGCCGGCCAGCAGCCGCTCCCGAACGGCAAGTACCTCGCCTGCGTGGGCATCGGTGATGTGCGCGAGCACTGCGGTACGCGCCTTTTCGCGGATCAGCGTCTGCAGTGGCAATGCTTGTGACTGGACCCGCGGCAGTACGCTCAACAGCAAGCGAGTGAAGCCGCCTATGGTGCCGGGCAAAGCCTTCTCTGCCGCTTCGCCCACACGTGCGAACCCACGTTGCAGCCAACTGACGCTTTCGTTGGGGCTGTCGAGCAATGCCAGCAGATCGGTGTTGTCGCTCAGCGCGTCGAACTGCGCAGCATCCATACCCGAGGCAACCAGCGTGGCCATGATCGCGCCGGCCGAAGACCCGTGGATGGCGTCGATGCCCGGCAGAACCCCGAGATTTTCCAGCGCGGTGACCGCTCCGGAGTAGGCGAATCCCTTGGCACCGCCGCCGCTGAGAATCAGTTTTTTGATCGGCGGGCTGTCCAGCTCAAGGCGACTTGCGCCGTTGTCGTACTCCGTAAGCGTGATCCGCCGACTGCCGGCACGCTCGACAATGTTTGTTCCCTTCCCCGGCGCAGTCGGCACCTGGGTCGACTCGAATCCTTTCGAGATAATGTTCATGTTGTTGCTCCTCGCGCACTGACGCGCTGCTTGACTGGAAGCGCCGGTAAACGCGCTTCCATGCTTGATAGGAACCGAGGTTATGAGCGCTGGCGGAGCAAAGTGCGGTAGAAAAATATTTTTTGAGGTACAGGTGCGCGGCAGGCTGCCGATAACAAGGAACCGATAGAAAGCCTTGGGTAGAATCCCGAGCGACGCTATACTGCCGGTCGTTTCAAAACGGTCATCTTCTCTCGATGCCGTTCCCGCCACCTGTCCGAGGGGCGCTGCAGCAGGTTTCCTGTCAGGCTCGGATGGGGCGTTGTTTGCCTGGCCACTCTCTGGTCGGCGAACCATAAACGCACAACGGCGCCCATTCGCATTTTTTTGGAATGGAGACTCTTAATGAGCGCTGTAATCACGCCCGTAGAATTTAACGACTACAAAGTTGCCGACATTTCCCTGGCCGCGTGGGGCCGTCGCGAAACCTTCATCGCAGAATCCGAAATGCCAGCCCTGATGGGTCTGCGCCGCAAATACGCCGGTGAGCAGCCGCTCAAGGGCGCGAAGATTCTCGGTTGCATCCACATGACCATTCAGACCGCCGTACTGATCGAAACCCTGGTTGCCCTGGGCGCCGAAGTTCGCTGGTCGTCCTGCAACATTTTCTCTACTCAGGACCAGGCCGCTGCCGCCATCGCTGCCGCCGGCATTCCTGTGTTCGCCTGGAAAGGCGAAACCGAAGAAGAATACGAGTGGTGCATCGAGCAGACCATCCTCAGGGATGGCCAGCCATGGGATGCCAACATGATCCTCGACGACGGCGGCGACCTGACCGAGATCCTGCACAAGAAATATCCGGCGATGCTGGAGAAGATCCACGGTGTTACCGAAGAGACCACCACCGGCGTTCACCGCCTGCTGGATATGCTGGCCAAGGGCGAGCTGAAAATCCCGGCCATCAACGTTAACGATTCGGTCACCAAGAGCAAGAACGACAACAAGTACGGCTGCCGTCACAGCCTGAACGACGCCATCAAGCGCGGCACCGACCACTTGCTGTCCGGCAAGCAGGCACTGGTCATCGGCTACGGTGACGTGGGCAAGGGCTCGGCTCAGTCGCTGCGTCAGGAAGGCATGATCGTCAAGGTCACCGAAGTCGATCCGATCTGCGCGATGCAGGCCTGCATGGACGGTTTCGAAGTGGTTTCGCCGTTCATCAACGGCGAGAACGACGGCACCGAAGCCTGCATCGACAAGGCTCTGCTGGGCAAGATCGACCTGATCGTGACCACCACCGGTAACGTCAATGTCTGCGACGCCAACATGCTCAAAGCGCTGAAGAAGCGTGCAGTGGTGTGCAACATCGGTCACTTCGACAACGAAATCGACACCGCTTTCATGCGCAAGAACTGGGCATGGGAAGAAGTGAAGCCACAGGTACACAAGATCCATCGTACCGGTGCCGGTTCGTTCGACCCGCAGAACGACGACTACCTGATCCTGCTGGCCGAAGGCCGTCTGGTTAACCTGGGCAACGCCACCGGCCACCCGAGCCGCATCATGGATGGTTCGTTCGCCAACCAGGTTCTGGCGCAGATCTTCCTGTTCGAGCAGAAGTACGCCGACCTGTCGCCAGCCCACAAGGCTCAGCGCCTGACCGTTGAAGTGCTGCCGAAGAAGCTGGACGAAGAAGTGGCCCTGGAAATGGTACGCGGCTTCGGCGGCGTCGTGACCAAGCTGACCAAGACCCAGGCCGACTACATCGGCGTGACCGTCGAAGGTCCGTTCAAGCCAGACGCTTACCGCTACTGATCGATAAGGACAAGTTCGCTTTCTCTGTAGGAGCGGACTTGTCCGCGATCGAGCGCGCAGCGCTCGCGTATCGCGGAGTATCTGAAGGTCGTTGCGACCTTATCGCGAGCAAGCTCGCTCCCACAGGAACAGCATATGTTCCCGATTTCCAGGGTTATTGACGATGAGCCAAGAACGTCGCTTCAGCTTCGAGTTCTTCCCGACGAAGACCGATGCTGGCCATGAAAAGCTGCTGACTGTTGCTCGTCAGCTAGCCAGCTACAACCCCGATTTTTTCTCCTGCACCTATGGTGCCGGTGGTTCGACCCGCGACCGCACGATGAATACCGTGCTGCAGCTGGAGAACGAAGTGAAAGTCCCTGCCGCGCCGCATCTGTCGTGCGTCGGCGACAGCAAGGACGACCTGCGCAGCCTGCTCACTCAATACCGGGAAGCGGGCATCAAGCGCATCGTGGCCCTGCGCGGTGACCTGCCTTCGGGCATGGGCATGGCCAGTGGCGAGTTGCGCCATGCCAACGATCTGGTGACCTTCATTCGTGAAGAAACCGGCAGCCACTTCGATATCGAAGTCGCCGCCTACCCGGAAATGCACCCGCAGGCGCGCAATTTCGAGGAAGACCTCAAGCACTTCGTCAACAAGGCCAATGCCGGTGCCGACAGTGCGATCACCCAGTATTTCTTCAACGCCGACAGCTATTTCTACTTTGTCGAGCGCGTGCAGAAGATGGGCGTCGAGATCCCGATCGTGCCGGGCATCATGCCGATCACCAACTACACCAAGCTGGCGCGGTTCTCCGATGCCTGCGGTGCGGAAATCCCGCGCTGGATTCGCAAACAGCTGGAAGCCTATGGCGACGACACCGCCAGCATCCAGGCGTTTGGCGAGCAGGTGATCACCCAGATGTGCGAACGCCTGCTGCAAGGCGGCGCGCCGGGCCTGCATTTCTATACGCTGAACCAGGCCGAGCCGAGCCTTGCGGTGTGGAACAATCTGAAGCTGCCGCGCTGACAGCGACAGAGGCTTCACGCACCCGGCCCGCGCCGGGTGCGCTTCACGACTCAACCATTGAGCAGCCGGAAAGCAGCGCAGCACGTTTGCTCTGTTATACTCCAGCCTTCCCGCCAGGCTTACGCCCGGACGCTCGGTCTTGCAGAAGTCATCTCGGTCACGCCCACAGCGCAATTTTCACCCCGCGCCGACGTCACCAGATGAACTAAAGACCCCGCAGGACCGGACGGGATCGCGTTGTCTTTACACGCCATTCGCGCCAGGCAAGACATCCCTTGAGCTAAAGCTCCAACAGAACAGGATTACTCATGTCCTTTGCTTCCCTCGGTCTCTCCGAGGCTTTAGTCCGCGCCATCGAGGCAGCGGGCTACACCCAGCCTACTCCGGTGCAACAGCGGGCCATTCCCGCCGTGTTGCAAGGTCGCGACCTGATGGTTGCGGCACAGACAGGTACTGGTAAAACCGGTGGCTTCGCCCTCCCGATTCTGGAGCGGCTGTTCCCCAATGGTCATCCGGACAAATCCCAGCGTCACGGCCCGCGCCAACCTCGCGTACTGGTCCTGACCCCTACTCGCGAACTGGCCGCGCAAGTGCATGACAGCTTCAAGCTGTACGCTCGCGACCTGAAGTTCGTCAGCGCCTGCATCTTCGGTGGTGTCGGCATGAACCCGCAGGTCCAGGCCATGGCCCGTGGCGTCGATGTATTGGTGGCCTGCCCAGGCCGTCTGCTCGACCTGTGCGGCCAGGGCAGCGTCGATCTGTCCCACGTCGAAATCCTTGTGCTCGACGAAGCTGACCGCATGCTCGACATGGGCTTCGTGCATGACGTGAAGAAGGTTCTCGCTCGCCTGCCAGCCAAGCGCCAAAACCTGCTGTTCTCGGCCACGTTCTCCAATGACATCACGGCCCTCGCCGGCAAGTTGTTGCATAACCCCGAGCGCATCGAAGTCACGCCGCCCAACACCACGGTCGAGCGTATCGAACAGCGCGTCTTCCGCCTGCCGGCCAACCACAAGCGTTCGCTGCTGGCGCACCTGATCACGCTCGGTGCCTGGGAACAGGTGCTGGTTTTCACTCGCACCAAGCACGGTGCCAACCGTCTGGCCGAGTACCTGGACAAGCACGGCCTCAGCGCTGTGGCGATTCACGGTAACAAGAGCCAGAACGCTCGCACCAAGGCACTGGCCGACTTCAAGGCGGGCGAAGTGCGCATCCTGGTCGCCACCGATATCGCCGCACGCGGCCTGGATATCGACCAGTTGCCTCACGTCGTCAACTTCGAGCTGCCCAACGTCGATGAAGACTACGTACACCGTATCGGTCGTACCGGCCGTGCGGGTCGTTCCGGCGAGGCGATCTCGCTGGTCGCTCCAGACGAAGAAAAGCTGCTCAAGAGCATTGAGCGCATGACTCGCCAGAAGATCCCGGATGGCGATCTGATGGGCTTTGACATGTCCGCGGTCGAGGCCGAGAAGCCTGAAGTCCGCGAGCGTCCGGATGTTCGCAATCCACGTGGCGCACGCGCTCCACGCGGTGAAGGCGACAAGAACAACGGCGGTCGCCGCGACAAGGGGAAAGATAAGGGCAAGGAAAAACCGGCGGCCGCTGCGGCCAATGGGGAACGCCCTGCCCGTCCACCTCGCGAACGCAAGCCACGTGAAGGCACGCCACGCGGCGAGCGTTCCTCCCAGGCTCAGGCTGCGCCACGTCCGGCACCGGACCGCGCACCCGACGAATTCCGCGATGACGAAGTCGATAACTTCGGAAACCGCGTCGACTACGTCAGCCCTTACCAGGGCAAGAACCAGAACCGTGGTCGCCGTCCAGGCGCGCCTGCCGCCACGCCCGCTGCCGGCGCAGCTCCGCGCCCTGCAGGTTCGGGTCGCAACAATGGTGGCGGCGCTCGTACCGGCACGGGCACCGGCGCTCCGAAGCGCAACGGTTCGGCTCCGCGCAACGGCGCACCGCGTGACGGTCAGCCGCGCAACCGCCGCCCGGCTCGTGACGATCAGGCACCGCGTCAGGAACCCGCTGTGCGCAGTTCGCGTGACAGCCAGCCGCAGCCGAAGATCGTGCATAAAGAGTCAAAGATCGACCGCTTCCCGTCCGCCGAGCAGCTGGATCAGCTGCCCGCCCGCCCACGCGGTGAAAAACCCGCCCTGCTGACGCGCAATCGCGACAGCTGATCGGTCTGCAACACCAAAAACGCCCCGACTGGTTCGGGGCGTTTTTATTTTCGCTTTGCTCTGCAGGAGCGAGCTTGCCCGCGACCAGGCCGGTACAGTCGCAACACATGTATCGCTCGAAAATACGCCGTCGCGGGCAAGCGCGCTCCTACAAATACCAGGTACAAATAAAAACGCCGACCCTGAGGTCGGCGTTTTTATTTGCGGTGCGCTTACTTCTTCAGCGTGCCTTCGAACGAGATATCCAGATCCAGAGTCTGGGAAGTCGGGCCTGGGCCTTTGATGCCGAAGTCGTTCAGGTTCAGCGTCGAAGTGCCGTTGAAGCCGGCACGGTAGCCGCCCCATGGGTCCTTGCCTTCGCCGTTGAAGGTGGCCTTGATGACGATCGGCTTGGTTACGCCGTGAAGGGTCAGGTCGCCGGTGACGTCGGCAGTTTTTTCGCCAGTGGATTTGACGCTGGTCGAAACGAACTTGGCTTCAGGATACTTGGAGACGTCCAGGAAATCCTTGCTGCTGATGTGCTTGTCGCGCTCGGCATGGTTGGTGAACAGGCTGGCGGTTTTCAGCTCGACCGAGATCTTGCTGGCTTCCGGCTTGGCAGCGTCGAAGCTGAACTCGCCGTTCCAGTCTTTGAAAGTACCGTGGATGAAGCTGTAGCCCAGGTGGCTGATCTTGAAGTCAACAAAGGCGTGCTGACCTTCCTTGTCGATCACATAGTCGGCAGCCATTGCCTGGCCGGCGGACAGTAGAGCGGTACCCAGAGCCAGAGCGGCGATAGACTTCTTCAACATGCTTTATTCCCTTTTTGGTTGACGATCAGTTGCGACCCAACATGCGCTTGAGCGTCACGTCGCGGTCGATGAAGTGGTGTTTCAGTGCCGCGAGGCCATGGAGCACCGCGAACACTACGATAGCCCAGGCCAGATACAGATGAATCGTGCCTGCGGTTTCTGCCTGATCCGGCAGGCCGCTGACCAGCGCCGGCACTTCGAACAGGCCGAATACTGGAATCCCCACGCCATCGGCGGTGGAGATCAGATAGCCCGCGAGCATCACGGCAAACAGCGCCATATACAGAAACAGGTGGCCGAAATGTGCGCCTATGCGTGTCATCCTGCTGTAGGTCGCCAGCGGTGGCGGCGGCGGGCTGACCAAGCGCCAGACAAGACGCACCAGCATGACTGCAAACAGAGTAATCCCGATGCTCTTGTGCAGATCCGGCCCCGCTTTGCGCCAGGTGTCGTAATAGTCCAGTCCGACCATCCAGAGCCCTAACGCAAACAGACCAAACACGGTTAACGCCACACCCCAGTGCAGGACCCTGCTGATCAGACCGTAGCGAGTGGATGAATTACGTAACTGCATTGCCTGTACCTTGTAAGAAGTGCCAACAGACTAGCTTTTTATCTATCGAATGAAAGCGCAAAATTTCGCTCTGACATATCGAGAATTACGATTATTGCGTTACCGGTATAGTACAGCTGTGCGCAATGGCCATCACCGGCCGCCTGGAAATCTGAGTGTGCTGTTTCCCGCCCCTTACAAAACGTAGCATCTCGTTAAGTTACACCCGAAAAAACCTCGCCATGGCAATCGGCATTCGATGCAGATGAGTGGCGTTCAACCGCAGCACGCCAAAAAAGCCCAAAAAAGTCAAAATACTGACCATTTCCTGTAACGCATAAATGACGCCGCCCAACAAAATGGCAGGCAGTGACAGTATTCCGACAGATGGCAGCTTTCAGCCATTGTTGGGCCATGTCATAGGCGTCAGCATGAGCATCAGGCAAGCGAACGGGTCGGTCCTCACCGCCTTCGTCCAGGCCGACAATCACTGCTACCAGTCTTCAGACAGTTAACGAGAACCGGCGCAGGGCATTTAAATCGTAGTGATTAATGGAGCAGCGCCGCGATGATGACTGTTTACTTTGTCGTTATGACTTTTTGCAGTGGTATGGAGGGTTGTGTGGACGAGCGCAAGCCGGCCGCCTATACCTCCCGGGAAGAATGTATGCAAATGGTCAGCACCATGCCGCGTCAGAAAGGCATCAAGTACAAATGTCGCAAGGCACCTCAGGCGGAACTCGTCGAGGTCCGTCGTCTTGAAGGACAGAAGAGTTTCATCACCACCGAAGCCAAGCGCTGAAGCAAGGTCGGATTAATGAAACAAAAAGGGCGCGGTCTAGACCGCGCCCTTTTCAATGGAGCATTAAACCGATCAGTTTTTCGGTTCAGCTACCGGTGCCGGAGCGGCTTCAGTCTTGGGCTCGGCTTTTTTCGACGCTTCAGCCTTGGCCGGCGCCTTTTTGGCTTCCGCAGGTTTGGCGGGTGCCTTCTTGGCAGCTTCCTTTTTTGCGGGCTCTTTCTTCGCCGATTCCTTTTTCGCCGCATCCTTCGCGGGCGCTTTCTTCACTGGCGCTTTCTTGGCGGGCTCGGCTTTCGCCGGCTCAGCCTTGGCAGGCTCGGCGACTGGCGCAGGTGCAGGCGGTACGGGCGCTGGAGCCGGAGCCGGGGCTGGTTCAACCGCTTTGGCAGGCTCGGTTTTCTCCGGCTCAGCCTTGTCGGAAGAGCCGCCGAACAGGTTGCTGAAGAAATTACCTTCTGATTTCTTGGCTGCTGGCGCTGCAGGTGGCACCACTTTAACCGGCTCGAACGACTTGCCTGCGGCCAGATCCACTACCTGACCCGCCGCTCGCTGACCACTGCGCAAGGCACCTTCCAGCGAACCCGGATACAAGGTATCGGTGTGCTCACCGGCAAAGGCCACGCGCTGGAAGGGCTTTTCCCACAAGCGCCAGTATTTGCTGATCTGTCCCGGCCCGTAAGCCAGATAGGAACCGCCGGTGGACGGGTCGACGCTGTAGCGACGGATCTCATAACCGGTGTAAGCCCCGCGTGCCTGTGGATAGAACGCGTGCAGGCGGATCAGTACCTGATCGACCAGCTGCTTGTCGCCGAACGCTTGCATGATCCGCGCGTTATCACCGGAGAGGTTGATCACCACATTGGCGCCACCCTTGAGCGCCGGTTCGATCCATAGCATGCCCAGGCCGGTGTTACTGAAGATCTCGCCGGAGAGGCGCGCCTTGCTGTCCCAGACCGGCGTCTTGAACTTCAGCATGATCTGATCGCGCCAACCGTAGTTGGTACTTTTCAGAGCGCCCGTGTGCTGCGGGTCCAGCGCAGGCGCCATCTGAATCTTGCTCAGCGAGCGCAACGGTACGGCCACGACTACATAGTCGGCTGTGTAGCTGGTGGCGCCGGCCTTGACCGTGACATTGGTCTTGTCCTGCGTGATGGCCGTTACCGGAGCATTGGTCTTGACCGTCTTGAGCTGATTGGCGAACGCCTGCGCCAGCACCCCGCTGCCGCCCGGAAGGCGTGCAGCGCGGCGGTCGCGCTCATCGGCTGAGCGATACACGCGCGACTGCTGTGCAAAATACAGCAGAGAAAGGCGCGAAGGTTCGTCGTAGCGCGTACGGATTTCCTGGTTGATCAGCTGTCTGGCTGTGGTTGGCAGGTTCAGACGGTCGAGCCAGTTGGCGACGTTGATCTGGTCCAGCGCGAACAATGTGCTGTTGGCAGCCGGGTTTTCCGGGTTTTCGATAGAACGCGCCAGATTATCCAGCGTGTCGTTGTAGCGCTTGATGCCCTCGGCGGTCGCTGGCTGCTTGAGCGCCAGCTCGGCCTGGGTGAAATACACGCCATCGATCAGGTAGCTCGGCGTGCGGACGAACTCAGGCGCCGGCACGCTCTGGATCTTGAAGCCGTCCAGATAGCGGTTCAGCACCGGTTGCGTTTTGGTATTGCCGATCCATTCGCTGGTCGCCAATCCGGAGCGCCCGCCCAGACTTGGCCGGGCTTCCAGTACCGTGACTTGCCAACCTTTTGTCTGCAGTTCATAAGCCGCGGTCAGGCCTGCCAGGCCACCGCCGACGACTATGGCCGTCTTGTTTTTTTCATCAGCGAGCGTCGCAACGCTGACCAGCCCAATCACCACCAGCGCACAGGCGCGCAGCCACCCAGAAAGCATTCCGCGAACTCCGAAAAAACGTAGGGAAGGTTGGGCAAAGAAGACGCCCGGCACATCGAATAGCGGCGAAGGATACGCCACGCCCAAGGTGGCCGCCAGCCATCTCGCTCACCACATTACCGAAGCCGTGGCGACACTATGGGTTGTCCCGCGGTCGGGCATTGCATAGGCTTGCGCGATTGTTCGTCCTCGCGCCATGCGAGTCGCTACCCGGAGAATGCAAATGGGCCTGAATGACCAGTGGATGCAACGCGACCTCAAGGTTTTGTGGCACCCCTGCACCCAGATGAAAGATCATGAAAACCTGCCGCTGATTCCGATCAGGCGTGGCGAAGGCGTCTGGCTTGAGGATTTCGAGGGTAAGCGCTATCTCGATGCTGTCAGCTCCTGGTGGGTCAATGTATTCGGCCACGCGAACCCGCGCATCAACCAGCGCATCAAGGATCAGGTCGACCAGCTGGAACACGTGATTCTCGCAGGCTTCAGCCACCAGCCGGTTATCGAACTGTCGGAACGTCTGGTCAAGTTGACGCCTGAGGGTCTGACCCGCTGCTTCTATGCCGACAACGGCTCTTCCTGCATCGAAGTCGCCTTGAAGATGAGCTTTCATTACTGGCTCAATCGCGGCCAGCCGGAGAAGAAGCGCTTCGTTACACTGACCAATAGTTATCACGGCGAAACCATGGCCGCCATGTCGGTCGGCGACGTGCCGCTGTTCACCGAAACCTACAAGGCGCTGCTGCTGGACACCATCAAGGTGCCGAGCCCGGATTGCTATCACCGGCCCGAAGGCATGGGCTGGGAAGAACATTCGCGCAACCTGTTCGCCGCCATGGAGCAGACGCTTGCCGAGCACCACGCAACGGTCGCGGCGGTGATCATCGAACCGTTGATTCAGGGCGCTGGTGGCATGCGCATGTATCACCCGATCTACCTCAAGCTGCTGCGCGAAGCGTGTGATCGCTATGGCGTTCACTTGATTCACGACGAGATTGCCGTGGGCTTCGGCCGCACCGGCACGATGTTCGCCTGCGAACAGGCCGGTATCCGGCCGGATTTCCTGTGCCTGTCCAAAGCGCTGACCGGCGGTTATCTGCCACTGGCGGCCTGCCTGACCACCGATGACGTCTACGACGCTTTCTACGACGACTATCCGACGCTGCGGGCCTTCCTGCATTCGCACAGCTATACCGGCAATCCGCTGGCCTGCGCCGCTGCGCTGGCGACGCTGGATATCTTCGAGCAGGACAACGTCATCGAAAACAACAAGGCACTGGCACGGCGCATGGCAACCGCCACCGCGCACCTGGCGGACCATCCCAACGTGGCCGAAGTGCGCCAGACCGGCATGGCGCTTGCGATAGAAATGGTGCAGGACAAGGCCAGCAAGACGGCTTACCCCTGGCAGGAACGTCGCGGCCTGAAGGTTTTCCAGCATGCGCTGGAACGCGGCGCCTTGCTGCGCCCGCTGGGCAACGTGGTCTACTTCCTGCCGCCGTATGTGATTACGCCTGAACAGATCGATTTCCTGGCTGAGGTGGCGAGCGAAGGTATCGATATCGCCACGCGCAGCGGCGTTACGGTCGCTGTCCGCGAGAACTTTCACCCCGATTTCCGCGACCCGGGTTGATACCCGTCGCGGGCAAGCGCGCTCCTGCACCGACAGCGCCGTTACATTCCCACCGACTTTGCCAATTCAGAGATAACCATGAGACTGTCCCGCTTCTTCATCGACGCCCCGCTGTCCCTCGGCGAGCACGAGCTGCCCGAGGCGCAGGCGCACTACATCGGCCGCGTGCTGCGCATGACCGAGGGCGACGCGCTGCAAGTGTTCGATGGCTCGGGCACGGAATTTCGCGGCACCTTGCTGGAGGTCGGCAAGAAGCGTGTCCGCGTGCAACTGGACGACAGCTTCGCCGGGCAACCCGAATCGCCGCTGCGCATTCATCTGGGTCAAGGTCTGTCCCGGGGCGAGCGCATGGATTGGGCTATCCAGAAGGCCACCGAGCTGGGCGTCAGCGAGATCACGCCTATCGTCAGTGAGCGGTGTGAGGTCCGCCTCAAGGATGAGCGCGCGGAAAAACGCCAGGCCCACTGGCAGCAGGTCGCCGTCAGCGCCTGCGAGCAATGCGGGCGGTCGGTTGTTCCGATCATCCATTCACCGGTGCCGCTGGCCGACTGGCTCAAGCGCACCGAGGCGGATCTCAAGCTGGTCCTGCACCCGGTCGCCGAACCACTGACCAGCCATGACAAGCCCGACACGCTGGCATTTCTTGTCGGTCCTGAAGGTGGTCTGAACGATGCGGAAGTCGAGCAGGCCAAAGACGCCGGTTTCCACGCTGCGCGCCTCGGCCCGCGCGTGTTGCGCACCGAAACCGCGCCGGTGGTGGCGCTGAGCGTGGCGCAGCAGCTGTGGGGCGATTTCTAGCGCTGTACGTTTCTGTGGGCGCTAGCGGTGGCAGTCACGACCCTCTCGCCAGCAAGCTGGCTCCCACGGGCTGCGTGTTCCAGCACAGCACGCAGACAGCAAAACGATCTTTGTGAGAGCCAGCTTGCTGGCGAAGACTGACGCAAGGGCAATAAAGCAGCAATGGATGTTACGGCCCTTTCGCCAGCAAGCCGCCTCCCACGGACTGCCTGTTTCAGCACAGCACGCAGACAGCAAGATGATCTTTGTAGGAGCCAGCTTGCTGGCGAAGACTGACGCAAGGGCAATAAAGCAGCGATGGATGTCACGGCCCGTTCGCCAGCAAGCTGCCTCCCACGGACTGGGTGTTCCAGCACAGCACGCAGACAGCAAAACGATCTTTGTGGGAGCCAGCTTGCTGGCGAAGACTGACGCAAGGGCAATAAAGCAGCGATGAATGCCGCGGCCCTTTCGCCAGCAAGCTGCCTCCCGCGGGATTGGGCCGGCTATCACTCAAGCACAAAGAACCAGACCGCCACGAAATGCATGAGGCTGCCGCCGATCACGAACAAGTGCCAGATACCGTGCCAGTGGCGGATATGGTCGAACGCGAAGAACAGAATGCCGACGGTGTACAGGATGCCGCCGCCGGCCAGCCAGATGAAACCGCTCAGCCCAAGCGCCGCCAGCAAGGGCTTGACCGCGATCAGCACGATCCAGCCCATCACCGCATAAATCACAATGGACAGCACCCGCGCTTCTGACCGGGGTTTTATCTCTTGCAGGATACCGATCAGCGCCAGCCCCCAGACAATGCCGAACAGGGTCCAGCCCCAGGCACCACGCAAGGTGACCAGGCAAAAGGGCGTGTAGCTGCCGGCGATCATCAGATAGATCGAAAAGTGATCAACCTTCTGCATGATGGCTTTCGTCCGTCCGCGCACGCTGTGATAAACCGTCGACACGCTGTACAGCGCGACCAGGCACACGCCATAAACGCCAGTACCGACAATTTTCCAGACATCCCCATGCAGGCTGGCCTTGATCAGCATAAAAACCGCGCCCAGCGTCGCCAGCACGGCGCCGATCAGATGCGACCAGGCGTTGAATTTTTCTCCGTAATACATCGGTGCGTTATCCGCTTGCCAGACACAGTCGTGAAGGCTCCCGAATAATCAGGCTGCGCGCAAGATATCTTCAGCCTACAGCCCCGAATCCACCCACCACTGCTCAAGCCCGACCAGATCGGGGATGCGTGCCACGGTCTCGCCTACCTGGACCGCTGCCAGTTCGAGCTTGGAGAGCGGCACGTCGACGTAGCTCAGCTGGCTGTCCACTTTGCAGGAGCGCGGGATGCCCTGGACCAGCAGGGCGATGAAGCGCAGGTCGTCGCGGCCGCCGAGGGCATTGAGGACCACGATGCGGGCTCTGCCGCCTACCAGCGTCCGGCCACCGCAGGCCGCTTCGAAGCTGAACAGCGGCAAGGTCAGTTCGCGCCAGCTGATAGGGCCCAGGTACCAGGCAGGCGCGTCAGGGTCCGCGCTGCAGTCCTGATAGTCGATCAGTTCGGCAACCGCGACATTGGGCAGCAGCAGGCTGCGGTCGCTCAGTGCGAGCAGCAGCCCGGTCAGCGTCGTCAGGCGGGTGGTTTGCAGCGGGCGTTCAGACATTGACCTGGGTCCAGTGGGCGATGCTGTCGAGCAGCATGTTTTCCTGATAGGGCTTGCTGAGGTATTCGTTGACGCCGATGCTCATCGCGCGGTCGCGGTGCTTCTTGCCGGAACGCGAGGTGATCATGATGATCGGCAGGTCCCGCAGCCGCTCGTCGTTGCGAATGTGCGCGGCAACCTCGAAACCGTCCATGCGCGGCATTTCGATGTCCAGCAGCATGACGTCCGGCGTGAAGTCCTGCAGCAGGGTCATGGCATCGACGCCGTCTTTGGCGGTTACCACGTGCATGCCGTGGCGCTCCAGCAGCCGGCCAGTCACTTTGCGCACGGTCACCGAGTCGTCCACGACGATAACCCGCAGAGGCCGGACGTGCTCGACTTCGGTGTACGGCGGGGTGTTCAGCCCGGCTAGCTGCTGCGCCTGCAAACGTCCTTGCAAGAGGCGAATCTGCGCCATCAGGTCGAGAATGAACACCACCCGGCCGTCGCCCAGAATGGTCGCACCGGAAACGCCCTGTACCCGCGAGAACTGCGGACCGAGGCTTTTCACCACGATTTCCCGCGAGCCGGCCAGCGCATCGACCTGCACCGCCACCCACTGGTCTTGCAGATGCACCAGCAAGACCGGCAACGGCTCCAGCTGGCCCACCAGTTTCGGCTGGCCGTTGTTCAGCAGCTCTCCCAGATAACGCAGTTCATAGCTGCGACCGCCATATTGATAACGTGGCGGGCTGCTTTGGTAGTAAGCCTCCAGTTCGCCGGGCATGACGCGCACAATGCCGTCGACGGTATTGAGCGGCACGGCGTACTGCTCTTCGCCGCACACCACCATCAACGCGCGGTTCACCGACACGGAGAATGGCAGGCGAATCCGGAAGCGCGTGCCCTTGCCCGGAGTTGAATCGATGACCATCGAGCCACCCAGTTGCTTGACCTCGGCATGCACCACATCCATGCCGACGCCGCGCCCGGAGATCTGGGTGATGATGTCGGTGGTGGAAAAGCCCGCCTGCAGAATGAACGGCAGCACTTCATGATCGGAAAGCTCGGCGTCCGGGTGAATCAGGCCACGCTTGATGGCCTTGCGGCGCACGGCGGCGAGGTCGACACCTGGGCCGTCGTCGCTCAGTTCAATGACGATGTCTCCACCTTCGTGCATCAGATTCAGCGTGATCTGTCCCTGCTCGGGCTTGCCTGCGGCGAGGCGTTTTTCGCCGCTTTCAAGGCCATGATCGACGGCGTTGCGCAGCATGTGTTCCAGCGGCGCGACCATGCGCTCCAGCACGCTGCGGTCCATTTCGCCTTCGGCATTGCCGACATCGAAGCGCACCTTCTTGTCCAGCTCCAAAGCCACCTGACGCACGACCCGGCGCAGACGCGGCACCAGCCGCTCGAAAGGCACCATGCGCGTGTGCATCAGGCCTTCCTGCAACTGCGTATTGACCTTGGCCTGACGGGACAGCAACATTTCGGCGACCTGGGCGCGGGCGCTCAATGTTTCCTTGAGGTCCATCAGGTCGGACGCGGACTCGAACAAGGCACGGGACAGCTGCTGCAACTGGGAGTGACGGTCCATTTCCAGCGGATCGAATTCTTCGTAGCCCAGGCGCTCGGCCTGCGCTTGCTCGCGGCTGAGGATGCGGCCCTGAGTCTCCATATCGAGCCGCCGCAACTGATCGCGCATGCGCTCGATGGTGGTTTCCATTTCCGCCAGTGTGGCCTGGGTATCGAAGATCTGCTGTTCGATGCGACCTCGAAAAATCGAGGTCTCACCGGCCAGGTTGACCAGATTTTCCAGCTGCTCGGCCACCACCTTGACGGTTTCCGGTACGACCCTTTCAGGCTCGGCCTCGGCTGCCGGCGCTGGCGTCTCCACGGTCTCCGGCTCAGGACCCGCGGCATCCGGTGCAGCAAGCGCAGGTTCCAGGCTGGCGAAAGCGCGGATGCTGTCGATCAGCAACGTTGCGTTGGGCAGGGGTTTGCCCTTGCGCACGGCGTCGAGCATATCGGCCAGCACGTCATGGCCGCTCTGCAACAAGCTCATGAGCATCGGGTTGGGGTGCATTGTTCCGGTCGACAGCCCTTCGTAAAGCGATTCCAGCTCGTGGGCCAGATCGCCGATAGGCGTGATCTCGACCATCCGTGCCCCGCCTTTCAGCGTGTGCAGGTCGCGTAACAGATTTTCGACTTCCAGCAGGTTCTGCGGGTCGGCCTGCCACCGTGCCAGCGCGGCGGCGGAGCTTTCGCTAAGGTCAAAACCCTCTTCAAGAAAGATTTCCAGCAGCTCGGGATCGCGCTCGGGATGGTCCTCGGCGGACGTCTCCATGGGCGACAGCGGTTCAGCGTCTGGCTGCGGTGCGATGCCCTGACGATACGCGATCAGAGCTTCGATCAGCGGCGCCGGGTCATCGAGCGGGACATTGCGCTGAAGCTGCTCAAGCATGGTCGCCAGCTGGTCATGACATTTGAGCAGAAGCTCGGCCAGCGCTGGCGAATGGCTGCAGCGCCGGTCCAGCAGGCTTTCGTACAGATTCTCAAGTTCGTGCCCCAGATCGCCGACCGCGGCAACCGACGCCATTCTCGCGCCGCCCTTGAGCGTATGCAGGTCACGTTGCAGCGCTGGCAGCGGCGCAGGGTTTTCCGGCTCATCCAGCCAGCGTTGTAAAGCGCGCCCGGCGCTTTCGAGAATGTCGAAGGCCTCTTCCAGAAATATCTCGACGATCCCGTCGTCCAGGTCCGCCAGATCGGCGTCGAGTGCCTGATGCTCCAGCATGCGGGTGGCGTTGTCGAGCGCGGTGATGCTCGTCGTCAGCCCGCCTTCGCGCCGAACCAGGCCCGTTTCGGAAGGATCGAGCGCTTCGTCCAGCAAGCCATGCAGCGCTCGGACGCACTCGGGGCGTGGGTCGACGTTCTGGCCAGCGGCGAGTTGATCGAGCATGTCAATCAACGCGGCGTGAGCGTTCTCTGCTTCATCGAAAAAACATTCGCTGACCGCCAGACTGCTTTCTTCGACAGCACCGTAGAGATCGAGCAAGGCTTCGCAAAGCTCGTCTACCTGCGGCAGATCAGCCAGATGCGCGCCGTGGCCCAGGGTAGTCAGTTCGTCGAGCAGCGCGCTGAGTTCCTGGCGCTCGCCAGGGTGTGCGCGCCAGCGCTGGAGCAGGTTCTCGGCATCGAGCACGATGTCCATGCCTTCGGCCAGAAAGGTCTCGATCAGCTTCGGATTGTGTTTGATCCGCAGGCCGTTATCCGAGTCGCGCAAGGCAGCCGTCAGCCGGTCGCTGAGCAGCGTGGCGGCGCTCTCGATCACCCGGATCGCACCCGGAATAGCGGCAAGCGGCGTGCTGTCGAGCTGATCCAGCCCTTTGCGCAGCAGCGGCTCGGCGCTGCGCAACAGCAGGACTTCCGCGCTGCCCAGCGAAATGAGATTGGCCTTGTATTCACGCACCAGCTGATCGAGCGGGCTCGCCAGTTCGGCGACCGGCAGTACGCCCGCCATGTGTGCACTGCCTTTCAGGGTATGCAACGCCCGCAGCAGGTTGTCGGTAATGGGCGGCGACTCGCTCCCGCCAGCGGCGTCGAGAAATTGCCCGAGGGCGTTCAAGTGCCCTTGCGCTTCCTGACGGAAAATCTCCAGCAAATGCGGGTCCAGTTCTTCGCTCGATGAGCCGGCTGCTGCCGCGGCCCGCGTGCCGACCATCGAGGGGTTGGCCAGTGCACGCGCACGCGCGGCCAGTTGATCGACGTCGCTGCGCTGGCGCTGTCTGCCGTCAGCGAAATCCTGAATGACCGCTGGCAGCAGGGCCAGCACTTCGTCCATCAGCTGATGCAACTGCGCGTCCGGCTGCACATCGCCTTCCAGCACCCGGTTGAGCAGGTTTTCCACGGCCCAGGCCAGCTCGCTCAGAACCAGCGCCCGAACCATGCGGCCGCTGCCCTTGAGCGTGTGAAAAGCCCGGCGCACTTCGGTCAGCGCGCTGCCGTGGCCTGTTCCCGGTTGCTCAAGCGCGGCGCGCCAGCGAGGCAGGTACTCGCGCAGTGCATCAAGTACTTCCTCGGTTTCTTCCAGGAAGACTTCGCGCAACTCGGCGTCCACCGGCGGCTCGTCGCCGGGTGGCGGCAACAGGCTGGCCGGGAAATCACGGGCTGGCGGGTTGACGGCCGAGACCGGGCTGGCGAGCACCTGAGCAATGGTCTGCGCCGGGCTGACCAGCGCATGTCTGGCGTTGAGCTCCAGCAGCTCGTCCTGAGTGACGACTTCTTCGAGCACCGGCACGTCTTCAGGCTCGGGCGTATAACCCAGGCGCGCCAGGCTTTGCTGAGCCATATCGAGGATGTGGTCGCCGGGCGCGTTCGGGTCTTCGCCCATGCGTTCGAGGTAATACTCGATGCCGGTCAGGGTATCGGCGAGGGAATCGAGCTGAAGCCAGTCGGGCCGGGTTTTGTCGACCTTCAGCCGTTCGAGAATGTAGTCGTTGCAGGCGGCGAGCAGACTGGCCGCGCGCGCCAGTGGAATCATTGCCAGCGCGCCGCGCACCTGCACCAGCAGCGCCGAAAGAGGTTCGAGCCGCTCACGGTCCCATTGACCCTCGATGTAATCGAGTATCACGTCCTTGGCCTGTTGCAGCACCAACCGGGATTCGCGGATGACAACCTGATGAATCTGGGTCAGGTCCGTGGTAGGCAACTGGCTTTCTTCACGGCCCGCAGGCTCGGTGCCGATCATCCCGGCCAGGGTCGACTCGACATAGAGCAGTGCGCCCGCGACGTCCATCAGGGCGGCGTCGCCGGGTTCGCGTTGCCCCTGGGCCAGACCAAGGACGACGCTCAGCTGGTCGATGATCACCTTGCGCGGCTGCCCGAAACCCAGCACCGCCAGGGTATCGGCAATCTGGCGCAACGGCGGCAACAGCGCATTGAGTTCGCTGACGTGTTGACGGTCTCCCCGTACGAATACGTCCAGACGTTCCTTGACTCGCACCAGACCTTCGCACAGCGCGACGATCACCGAGCGCATTGCGTCGCGGCCCGGGCCGGCCATGCGCGCCCGCTCTTCATTGACCACTTCGTTGCCGGGCAAGGCTTCGGCCAGCGCGTACTGATCCTTGAGGTCTTGCATGCGCGGCGCCTGGCTGTCGGACTTGGCGATGTAAAACAGCAGACTTTTCAGCAATTCTTCTGGCGCAGGTTGGTTGATCCCTTCTATGCCCTGCTCGACCAGGCGCTTGAGCTCCTTGTCGGCATCCTTGAGCAGGCTGCGCAGCGCCGGGCTGTTGGTGAAATTGCCGTTGACCATCGTTTCGACCAGCGCCGAGGTAATACGCCACAAAGCGCCCAGCGGTGCGTCCTCGCACAGCTGTTCCAGTCTGGCGAAGACCTTGGCCATGTAACCGAGTTGGGTCTGCACCCCTTGTTCGCGCATCAACCCGGCCAGCGCCGCCTGGAGGGTCTGGCGCAACTTGCGCAGCAGATTCGGCAGGTCGGGGGTGTTGCGTCGGGCCAGCTCTTCGGCGTCCAGCCTTGGCAAGGTGGCCAGTTGAGGAGCAAAAAGGCTGGTTTCCGAGAGCAGGCTTTCGCCTCGCGCGCTGCGCAGGTCGTTGAGCAGCGGCAGGACCACCAGCGGAAGGTCACGGCGCGCGTCGAGAATACGGTCCAGATACGCTGGCAACTGAGTCATCGCCTGGCTCAGCAGCTCCACGGCCTCGCCGCGATGCGCGACGTCGTTGCGCTGTAATGCCAGGGTCAGCTGTTCGATTTCCTCGGCGAGCAGTGCCGCGCCGTAAAACTCGATCATCTGCAAGCTGCCATGCACCTGATGCACCAGGCCCAGGCATCGATCGATTGCCGCCGTGTCGCCAGGCTGCTCGACGTGCTCGTCCAGCGCCAGACGCGCCTGCGTCAGCGTCTCGGCGATTTCGCCCTTGAGCCATTCCAGAGCAACGTAGTCGTGACGATCAGCCATGACGAACCCTGCCTATTTCCTGCTCACATGTGTTCATTGCTTGAACATTACCCGAGTTCATTCGAGGGCGGCAGGGTAAATCCCGAAACCGAGCGGCGCATCTCACTGGCCATTTTCGCCAGGTTGCCGATGCTTTCCGCCGTTGCCGCAGTGCCCGACGTGGTTTGCGTGGTGGTCTGCTGGATGACGGTCATGGTCTGGGATATCTGTCCAGCGGACGCCGCCTGTTGCCGCGCCGCGTCGGTGATACTTTCGATCAGTTCGGCCAGCACTCTGGAAACGCCTTCGATTTCCTCCAGCGCCACGCCGGCGTCTTGGGCCAGCCGCGCGCCGCGCACCACTTCGCTGGTCGTCTGCTCCATGGAGATGACCGCTTCGTTGGTGTCGTTCTGGATGGCGCGCACCAGGGTTTCGATCTGTTTGGTCGCGGACGATGATCTTTCGGCCAGTCGCTGCACTTCATCGGCCACGATGGCGAAGCCACGACCGGCGTCGCCAGCCATGGACGCCTGAATGGCCGCATTGAGCGCGAGGATGTTGGTCTGGTCGGCGATGTCATCGATCAGGCTGACGATATCTCCGATTTCCTGAGACGACTCACCCAGACGCTTGATGCGCTTGGAGGTGTCCTGAATCTGCTCGCGGATGTTGTCCATGCCGTGAATGGTGTTGTGCACCACTTCGTTGCCCTTGTTGGCGATGGTCACCGAACGCTCGGCCACCGCGGAAGATTCGGACGCATTGGCCGACACCTGATCGATGGACGCGGCCATGTCGTTGATGGCGGTAGACGCCGCGCTGATCTGGAGCGCCTGGTGCTCGGACGCTGCCGCCAGTTGCAAGGCGGTGGCCTGCGTGTCTTCAACGGCTGTCGCGACCTGTTCGGCGGTGTGGTTGATGGTCACCACCAGTTCACGCAACCGGTCGATGGAGTAGTTGAAAGAGTCGGCGATTGCGCCGGTGAAGTCCTCGGTCACCGAAGCGGTCACTGTCAGGTCGCCGTCGGCCAGGCTCTCGATCTCGTCGAGCAGGCGCATGATCGCGTGTTGATTGCGCTCGCTCTTCTGGGCCGTCTCGCGCAACTGGCGGTTGGTTTCACGCTGCATGACCAGACCGATGAGGATGATCGACATCAGCGCCAGCAGGCCCAGCACGTAACCGCCCACCGAGTTGACCGTGCGGCGGCTGGCCAGGCTTTCGAGACCGTTGGTCAGGATCGAGGTCTTTTCCAGCAAGGTCTGAGAGCTGTTGAAAATATTGCCCGACGCTTCCCGCACCTGAAACAGTTCCGGAGACGTTTCGAGAATTTCATCCACCGAGCCGGAGACGAACTGGAACAGTTCGGCAATCTCGCCTAGACGGGCGCGGGCGTCCTGGTCTTCGACCTGGGGAATGCGCAAGCTCGGGTCGCCGTCGAGCATACCGCTGAGCACGCGACCGAACTGAGTGGCGTCACGGCCGAATGCGTCGGCTGCCTGCACGGCGGTTTCGTCGCCGGCCAGCACGGTATTGACCGAGCCGAGAATCCGCTCCGCCAGCAACGCCTGACGCTGAGCCAGAACCACCTGGCTGGTCGGCGCACGGTTTTGCAGCAGGATTTCGACGACTTTCTCGTATTCGATCTGCAACTGGGGAACGGTTTCAGCCAGCGTCGCGGCGACCTGATGCAATGACAGCACCGTTTGCTCGCTGGCCAGGATCACATCGGTACTCTTGCGCAGAGTGTCCCAATCGCTCTGCACATTACGCAGCTCGTCGTGAACGCCAGACGGCGCGGCCGGCAGCCCGGTCGCCGGGTCGCCCTTTTTCAGGTAACCCCAGCGCAGCTCGAAGTCGTTACGCGCCTCGGCCAGCAGTTTGAACGCCTGGAGCTTGCCGGATGCGGCCTCGGTCGCGTTCTTCGCGATGCGCTGCGACAAGACGCGCAGCTCGCCGGCGTGGCCGATGTACTGTTTGTCGTAGTTCGACTGAGTGTTGAGGTAAGCGAAGTTGGCGAACAGCAACATGATAAAGACGATAAGCGCGATGAACAGCAGAGTGATCTGCAACCGACTCTGCGCGCCTTCCAGTGACCTGCCTGTATTACTCATTATCCGGCCCCCGCCTGGACCCACTGCGATTCGAGGTACACAACACGCGCGGCAAGGCCGGCCCGTCGAATTAGAATGCTACGTCCATGAAATGAGGAGCGCGCGTCAGCGCAAAAGGGCTGAACACCTGCCAGGCCTGCTCGCGCAGAAATTGCCCGCGCAAGAACGGCGCTATCTGCTGGTCGATCTCCCCGAAAGCCTGCGGCATCAGGCTCAACTGACTGAAATGCTGCATGCCGAACACTTCATCCACCAGCAACCCGGCAAACACATCCTGATGCTCCACTACCAGCACCCGCCTTTGCTTGCGCGCCGGTGACAGCTCTCGTCCGAAAAAGCCGCACAAGTCCATGACCGGCAACAACCGCCCGCGCAGGTTGGCGACGCCGAGCATCCAGGGTTTTACACCCGGCATTGGCGTATAGCGAGGCTCATGGAGGATTTCGGCGATCTCGCTCATGGGTGCCACGAAACGCTGTTCACCCAGACGAAAGCCGATTCCGGCCCAATCCTGCTGATGAGCTTCCTGCAACGGCAGCCCGGCCGCCCGCGCACGACAACGCTGGTCGATGTCGAGCAGCAGCTCAAAGGCGGTACGAGGTTCGGCCATGGTCATTCCGGCAATCAGCCGGCCAACACCGCGTTCAGGGTCTTCATCAGGGTTTCTTCGTCGACCGGCTTGGTCAGGTAATCCCTTGCGCCCTGGCGCTTGCCCCAGACCTTGTCGGTTTCCTGATCCTTGGTGGTAATCATGATGACCGGGATCGCATTGGTGTCGGCGTCCTTGGTCAATTGACGTGTGGCCTGAAACCCGTTCAGGCCGGGCATGACGATGTCCATCAGTACGGCATCGGGTTTTTCCTGACGTGCCAGGGCCACACCGTCGGCACCGTTTTCCGCCTGCAGGACCTCGTGGCCGTGCTTCTCAAGCATCCCGGTGAGTTTGTACATCTCGGTCGGCGAGTCATCGACGATGAGTATTCGAGCCATGGGTGTTCCCCGTCAGAGTGCGGGCCCGCGCCGGGCGCAGGCCTCACGAAATATGTTGTTCCACTGCAACAAAGCCCGGCACGTGGGCCTTGATCGCGCTGAGCAGTTCGTCCTTGCTGAATGGCTTGGTCAAAAACTGGTCGGAGCCGACGATCCGCCCCTTGGCCTTGTCGAACAACCCGTCCTTGGAAGACAGCATGATGACCGGAGTCGACTTGAATGCACGGTTGTTCTTGATCAGCGCGCAGGTCTGATAACCGTCAAGGCGCGGCATCATGATATCGACGAAGATGATTCTTGGGTGATTGTCGGCGATCTTGGCCAGCGCGTCGAAACCGTCTATTGCGGTGATGACTTCGCAACCTGCGTTCTTGAGCAGGGTTTCGGCGGTGCGGCGGATGGTCTTCGAGTCGTCGATGACCATGACTTTCAATGCTGTGGCGTGTTGTTCCATGTCTGCTCTTCCATCGCCGCAGCGAATTTTTGCGCGTTCTGCGTGGCCCTGAAGGCCTGATGGTGACGCTTCACTGAACTGCGGGGCTTGCGACCCGGTGCCGAGCCTTTTTAGCACACTCTCCAGGCGCAATCCATAAAGTGCGCCGCTGCGGAGACCGGCCTCTGACTGCCCCTTGACCCCAGGCTTTCAGAGCGCCACCCTGACGCCATTTCACGGCCTTCGCGGCCCCAACGATCAGAGGATATTGCCCATGAGCGTTCGCTTAGGGATTGTCATGGACCCCATCGAGGGCATCTCCTACAAGAAAGACAGCTCGCTGGCCATGCTGCTTGCCGCTCAGGAGCGTGGCTGGTCCCTGTTTTATATGGAACAGCGCGACCTGTATCAGACCGCCGGCCAGGCCCGTGCCCGCATGCGACCGCTCAAGGTGTACGCCGACCCGGTGAAATGGTTCGAGCTGGACGCCGAAGTCGACAATGGCCTGGAAGACCTGGACGTGATCCTGATGCGCAAGGATCCGCCGTTTGATATGGAATTCGTTTACTCGACTTACCTGCTGGAGCAGGCCGAGCGGGCTGGCGTGCTGGTGGTCAACAAGCCGCAGAGCCTGCGCGACTGCAATGAAAAGCTGTTCGCCACGCTGTTCCCGCAATGCACGCCGCCAACGCTGGTCAGCCGCCGCCCGGACATCCTGCGCGAATTCGCCCGTCAGCAGGGTGATGTCATCCTCAAGCCGCTGGACGGCATGGGCGGCGCTTCGATTTTCCGCCACCGCGAAGGTGACCCGAACCTCTCGGTGATCCTGGAAACCCTGACGGCGCACGGCACTCAGCAAATCATGGCTCAAGGGTATCTGCCGGCGATCAAGGATGGCGACAAGCGCATTCTGATGATCGACGGCGAGCCTGTGCCTTACTGCCTGGCGCGCATCCCGGCCGCCGGCGAAACCCGTGGCAATCTGGCGGCGGGCGGACGTGGCGAAGCGCGCCCGTTGAGCGACAAGGACCGCTGGATCGCGGCTCAGGTCGGCCCGACCTTGCGTGAGAAAGGCTTGTTGTTCGTGGGTCTGGACGTGATCGGTGAGCACCTGACAGAGATCAACGTCACCAGCCCGACCTGCATCCGCGAGATCGACAACGCCTACGGCACCAACATTGGCGGTCTGCTGATGGACGCCATCGAGAAGAAGCTGCAGGCGCGCTGATCATCGCAACTGCCGCGCTGCACGCGTTTGTGCGTGGGTCGCACACAGGATGCAAAGGGGCGCGGCCGCTAGCGCCCCTTCATCCGATACGCGAGCGGCGCATGGCCCACTGTGCGTTATGATGCGCGACCTGTAGCAGGCAACCCGGATTTTGACAGGCAGGCTTTAGAGATGCTGAACCGCTGATGACGTCGATGGCCAGAAACGACTTACCCTTCGAGCTTTCCCAAACGGGCGTACGTCCGGTGGATCGTCTGGGTTTCACCATGATGATCGCGGCGCTGATCCATCTGGCGGTGATCCTTGGCGTCGGTTTCACTTACGTCAAACCCGAGCAGGTGTCTCAAACCCTTGAGATCACCCTCGCCACGTTCAAGAGCACCGAAAAGCCCAAACAGGCCGACTTTCTGGCTCAGGAAGATCAGCAAGGCAGCGGCACGCTGGACAAGGCCGAGACGCTCAAGACCACTGAAATCGCGCCGTACCAGGACACCAAAGTCAACAAGGTCACGCCGCCTCCGGCCAGCAAGCCGGTAGTGAAACAGCAGGCCCCGAAAACTGCCGTGGCGACCGTCGCACCAAGCCCGAACAAGACCGTCGCCAAGCGTGAAGAAGTCAAACCGGAGCCGGCAGCGCGGCAGACACCGACTTTCGACAGCGCCGAACTCAGCAACGAGATCGCCAGCCTTGAGGCGGAGCTGTCGGCCGAACAGCAGCTGTACGCCAAACGCCCGAAGATCCATCGCCTGAATGCCGCCTCGACCATGCGCGACAAGGGTGCCTGGTACAAGGACGACTGGCGCAAGAAGGTCGAGCGGGTCGGCAACCTGAACTACCCGGAAGAAGCACGACGCAAACATATCTACGGCAACCTGCGCCTGTTGGTGTCGATCAACCGTGACGGTTCGCTTTACGAAGTGCTGGTTCTGGAATCGTCGGGGCAGCCGCTGCTGGATCAGGCGGCGCAGCGAATAGTGCGTCTGGCTGCGCCATTTGCACCGTTCACCGGCGATCTTGCCGACATCGACCGCCTGGAAATCATCCGCACCTGGAAGTTTGCCCGCGGCGACAAACTGTCGAGCAACTGATCGGCCGACGGAAACCGGTACGCCTGCGCATCTGGCAGTTGTCAGGTCTGCTGCGCAGCGCCACACTAGGACTCATGAAAAAAGTCTCCCCGAGTTATCTCAAGCATCAGTTCTTGATCGCGATGCCGCATATGCACGACGAGAACTTCGCCCAGACCTTGACCTATGTTGTCGAGCACAACGCCAATGGCGCCATGGGGCTGGTGATCAACCGCCCGCAAAGCCTGACGCTGGCTGATGTCCTTGAACAACTGCGACCGGAGCTACCGGCGCCGACTCGTTGCCAGCACATCCCGATCCATTTCGGCGGGCCGGTGCAGACTGACCGGGGCTTTGTCCTGCACCCCAGCGGCCAGGTATTCCAAGCGACCGTGGACCTTGGCGGCATCTCGCTCTCCACTTCTCAGGACGTGCTGTTTTCGATCGCCGATGGCTACGGCCCTGACCAGAGCGTGATCACGCTGGGTTATGCCGGGTGGGACGCAGGCCAGCTGGATGCCGAAATGGCGGCCAATGCATGGCTGACTTGCCCGTTCGACCCGGCCATTCTGTTCGACGTGGACAGCGACATGCGGCTCGATGCGGCGGCGGCACGTCTGGGGATCAACCTGAACCTGCTTTCGACTCAGGCGGGCCACGCCTGATGGCTGCATTGCGTCTGCTTCTGGGTTTCGACTACGGCACCAAACAGATCGGCGTAGCGGTCGGCCAGGCCATCACGGGTCAGGCCCGCGAGCTCTGCACACTCAAGGCGCAGAACGGCGTTCCGGACTGGGACAAGGTCCAGGCCCTGATCACCGAGTGGAAACCCGACGCCATCGTGGTTGGCCTGCCGCTGAACATGGACGGTACGCCCAGCGAGATGAGCGCCCGCGCGGAGAAATTTTCCCGCAAGCTCAATGGCCGCTTCAACATCCCGGTCTATACCCATGATGAACGCCTGACCACATTCGAGGCCAAGGGCGAGCGCATGGCGCGCGGCGGCCAGCGCGGCAGTTACCGTGACAACCCGGTGGATGCCATCGCCGCCGCACTGCTGCTGCAAGGCTGGCTTGAGGCGAACACCGACTTGTTGGGTGCGTGACGCCTGCCGCCTGCCACCACTGAGATACCCGGATTTCCAAGTTTCCGCCTGAGCAGCGCCAACAGATGCCGCTCGGGCCTCAAAGGAGCAATCATGAGTCTGCCCAACCCCGCCGAACTGATTCGTCAGATGGCCTCTGACCTGAACGCTCACCTCAGCCATCGCGGCATCAGCGACCCTCGCTTCATCGGCATCCGCACAGGCGGCGTCTGGGTCGCTCAGGCGTTGCTCGAAACCCTGGGCAGCGAAGCGTCTCTAGGCACCCTCGACGTATCCTTTTACCGTGACGATTTCAGCCAGAACGGCCTGCACCCACAGGTGCGTCCTTCCGAGCTGCCGTTCGAAATCGAAGGCCAGCATCTGGTGCTGATCGACGACGTGCTGATGAGCGGCCGGACCATTCGCGCCGCCATGAACGAGCTGTTCGATTACGGCCGCCCAGCCAGCGTCACGCTGGTGTGCCTGCTCGACCTGAACGCCGGTGAGCTGCCGATCCGTCCCGACGTGGTCGGTGCGACGCTGTCGCTGGCCCCTGAAGAACGCGTCAAGCTCAGCGGCCCCGCGCCGCTGGCTCTGGAAATACAAGACCTCTCCACCGCCACCGCCTTATAAGAGTCCTTTGCGATGACGCCTCTCGACGCCAAGCGCCCGTTGCAGTTGAACCATCAGGGTCAGCTGCGCCATTTCCTGTCTCTGGACGGCTTGCCCCGCGAGCTGCTCACCGAGATCCTCGATACTGCCGACTCCTTTCTGGAGGTCGGTGCCCGAGCGGTGAAAAAAGTCCCGCTGCTGCGCGGCAAGACGGTGTGCAACGTGTTCTTCGAGAACTCGACCCGCACCCGCACCACATTCGAACTGGCGGCCCAGCGGCTTTCGGCGGACGTGATCACGCTGAACGTTTCGACGTCATCGACCAGCAAGGGCGAGACGCTGTTCGACACGCTGCGCAACCTTGAGGCGATGGCGGCGGACATGTTCGTGGTGCGTCACGCCGACTCCGGCGCGGCGCATTTCATTGCCGAACACGTCTCGCCGGAGGTGGCGATCATCAACGGCGGCGACGGCCGCCATGCGCATCCGACCCAGGGCATGCTGGACATGCTGACGATTCGTCGTCACAAGGGCGGCTTCGAGAACCTGTCGGTCGCCATCGTGGGCGATATCCTGCATTCACGGGTGGCGCGCTCCAACATGCTGGCGCTCAAGACGCTGGGCTGTCCGGACATCCGGGTCATCGGGCCGAAAACCCTGCTGCCGATCGGCATCGAGCAGTACGGAGTCAAGGTTTACACCGACATGGCCGAAGGCCTGAAGGATGTGGACGTGGTCATCATGCTGCGCCTGCAACGCGAGCGCATGACTGGAGGACTGCTGCCCAGCGAAGGCGAGTTCTACCGGCTGTTCGGCCTGACCACCGCGCGGCTGGCGGGTGCCAAGCCTGACGCTATCGTCATGCACCCCGGCCCGATCAATCGCGGCGTGGAGATCGAGTCGGCAGTAGCCGACGGTCCGCATTCGGTCATTCTCAATCAAGTCACCTACGGGATCGCCGTGCGCATGGCGGTTCTGTCCATGGCCATGAGCGGCCAGACCGCACAACGTCAGTTCCAGCAGGAGAACGCCCTGTGAAGCTCAGCATTCTCGGCGCTCGCGTCATTGACCCCAACAGCGGCCTGGACAAGGTCACCGACCTGCACATAGAAGCGTGCAAGATCGTCGCAATCGGCGCTGCTCCGGCCGGGTTCGAAGCAACTCAGACCATCGACGCACACGGCCTGGTGGCCGCGCCCGGCCTGGTCGACCTCAACGTATCGTTGCGCGAGCCGGGCTATAGCCGCAAAGGCACCATTGCCAGCGAAACCCGTGCCGCAGTCGCAGGCGGTGTCACCAGCCTGTGCTGCCCACCGCGCACCAGGCCGGTTCTCGACACGTCGGCTGTCGCCGAGCTGATCCTTGACCGCGCCCGTGAAGCCGGCAACAGCAAGGTGTTCCCGATCGGCGCCTTGAGCAAAGGGCTGGAGGGCGAGCAACTGGCTGAGCTCGTAGCCTTGCGCGACGCGGGCTGCGTGGCATTCGGCAACGGCTTGAGCAGTTTCAGCAATAGCCGCACGTTATGTCGGGCGCTGGAATACGCGGCGACCTTCGATTTGACCGTGATCTTCAATTCCCAGGACCGCGATCTGGCTGAAGGCGGTCTGGCGCATGAAGGCCCAACGGCCAGCTTCCTGGGCCTGGCCGGCATCCCGGAAACCGCTGAAACCGTGGCACTTGCCCGTGACCTGCTGCTCGTGGAACAGAGCGGCGTGCGTGCGCACTTCAGCCAGTTGACCAGCGCTCGCGGCGCGGCGCTTATTGCCCAGGCGCAAGCGCGCGGTCTGCCGGTGACGGCTGATGTAGCGTTGTATCAGCTGATCCTGACCGATGAGGCGTTGATCGATTTCTCCAGCCTCTATCACGTGCAGCCGCCACTGCGCACTCGCGCAGACCGCGATGGCCTGCGCGAAGCAGTGAAGTCCGGGGTGATTCAGGCGATATCCAGCCACCACCAGCCACACGAGCGCGATGCCAAGCTGGCGCCGTTCGGCGCGACCGAACCTGGCATCAGCAGCGTGGAGCTGCTGTTGCCGCTGGCGATGACCCTGGTCGAAGACGGCTTGCTGGATCTTCCGACCCTGATCGCTCGTCTGAGCACAGGCCCCGCTGCTGCCCTGCGCCTGCCGGCAGGTCAGCTGGCTGCTGGCTCGGCGGCCGATCTGGTGCTGTTCGATCCCGCAGCATCGACCGTAGCCGGTGAGGACTGGTTGTCCAAGGGCGACAACTGCCCGTTCATGGGCCATTGCCTGCCGGGCGCAGTCCGCTACACGTTGGTGGATGGAAGGATCTGCCACAGCGCCTGATCGCCGCAGCGCGGCACTTGTAAAAGCCAGCAACTGCCTCGCTGTTTTGTGGAAGGCAGCTTGCTGGCCACAGCACTGTGTCATTCAGTACTGCGGGGGCACGCAAATCGAAGTCGCGAGCTAGCTCCCTCCCACAATTCAAAGTTACCGCAAGCTTCGTGGGAGGCAGCTTGCTGGCGATAGCACTGCCGGCTCTCACCCGCGCTGTGCGTTCTTCATGGAAATCTGGTCGTTCAGGGTCCAGAAGTCGTACAGCACGCCTACCAGGAACAAGCCGCCCGTAAGCAGGTAAATGATCCCGGTGATCCATTTGCCTTGATACATGCGATGCAGGCCGAACAGACCGAGAAAGGTCAGCAGGACCCACGCCACGCTGTAGTCGGTTGACCCCTGGGTAAACCGCAGATCCGCCTGACGATCCATGCTCGGAATCAGGAACAAGTCGATCAGCCAGCCAATCCCGAACAGGCCGAAGGTGAAGAACCAGATCGTCCCTGTCACTGGCTTGCCGTAATAGAAACGGTGCGCACCCAGAAATCCGAAGATCCACAACAGATACCCCAGCACCTTGCTGTGGGTATCAGATCGATAGTCGCTCATGTGCTGCCTCATTCACTCGATAGAAAAAAATAGATGAAGATCGTGTGACTTCATTGAACTCTTCCGACGTACGGCATCCAGGCGCGGCCCGGTGCCTCAAACCCTTGTTCCCAAAAGGATTACATCGGAAAAAGAAAGAGTCTGTCGCATAAAATGCAATGGTGCGAGTGTGACGGAATCGACAAATGGGGTCGGGATCGTCAAAAAAGCTGTTATAAAGTTGCGCGCTGATCACCATGAGCTTATCCAATGCGTCCTTTTTTCAAGACATGGCTAACCATTTGCCTGTTGATGCCACTGGCCGCCCACGCCACCAATCGTGAGCAACAACTACCTGCGAGCTTCACCGGCTTTACCGCGAAAGGTCATTTCGCTCCGGCTGTCGCGAACCGTATCACGCCCGTGAACATGGCGACTCTACCATTGCAGATCAACACCGATCGCGATGCTCAGATGCCGTTCTCGCGCAAGAATTCCGTCAAGCCCGCCAGCGCCAAGGCCGCGGCCCTGACCAATGCCAAGCAGGGCAATGCCGTCGTCAAGCGTGCGTTGCAAGCGGTTGGTACGCCGTATCGCTGGGGCGGCACCACGCCGGGCAAGGGCCTGGACTGCAGCGGGCTGGTCAAGTACGCGTTCACCGATGTAGGTGAACTGGACCTGCCGCGCACGTCCAGCGCCATGGCGCAGGCTCAGGGCCAGAAGGTCGATCGCAAGGACCTGAAGCCGGGCGATCTGTTGTTCTTTAACATCAAGAGTCGCAGGATCAACCACGTTGCGATTTATCTGGGCAATGATCGTTTTGTCCACGCACCGCGTCGTGGCAAGAAGGTGTCTGTCGACACGCTGAAGAAGCCGTACTGGAACAGCCATTACAAGGTTGCCAAACGCGTCTTGCCAAAACAGAGCAACGAGATCCGCGTCGTACAGCGCTGACCGTACCGTGTGAGCTAAAAGGCCTGCCGCCTGGCAGGCCTTTTCGTTCAAGGGCGCGGGCTGGCGCGCGCCCACCGGGTCAGTGTCAGATCAACTTCAGAAGTTGTCCGGCACCTTGGCTTTCTCACGCGCGCTTTCGCGGCTGATCAGGCCTTTCTTCACCAGATCGGCCAGACACATATCCAGCGTCTGCATGCCTGTCGAGCCTCCCGTCTGAATGGCCGAATACATCTGCGCGACCTTGTCTTCGCGAATCAGGTTACGGATAGCCGGCGTGCCCATCATGATTTCGTGGGCCGCGACCCGGCCGCCGCCCACTTTCTTGAGCAACGACTGCGACACTACCGCGTGGAGCGATTCGGACAGCATCGAACGAATCATGGATTTTTCCTGCGCAGGAAACACATCCACGACCCGGTCAATGGTCTTGGCCGCCGAGGTGGTGTGCAAGGTGCCGAACACCAGGTGGCCGGTCTCTGCGGCGGTCAGCGCCAGCCGGATGGTTTCAAGATCGCGCAGCTCGCCGACCAGAATCACATCCGGGTCCTCGCGCAGTGCCGAGCGCAATGCTTCGGCGAAGCCATGGGTATCGCGATGGACCTCACGCTGATTGACCAGACACTTTTTGGACTCGTGAACGAATTCGATGGGATCTTCAATGGTCAGGATATGGTGATGCTTGTTGCAGTTGAGGTAATCGATCATCGCCGCCAGCGTGGTCGATTTCCCTGAGCCGGTCGGCCCGGTCACCAGTATCAGGCCGCGCGGCACGTCGGTGATCTTGCGGAAGACGCTCCCCATGCCGAGGTCTTCCATGCTCAGGATCTTCGACGGAATGGTCCGGAATACCGCGCCGGCACCGCGATTCTGGTTGAATGCATTGACCCGGAAACGCGCGACACCCGGAACCTCGAACGAAAAATCAGTTTCAAGATGTTCCTCGAAATCCTGACGTTGCTTGTCGTTCATGATGTCGTAGATCAGCGCCTTTACTTCCTTGGCATCCAGCGGCGGCAGGTTGATTCGCCGCACATCGCCATCAACCCGGATCATCGGCGGCAGGCCTGCGGAGAGGTGCAAGTCCGACGCGCCCTGTTTGGCACTGAACGCCAGCAGCTCGGTAATATCCATACAGCTCCTCAATCACATAGAATGCCGCAGACTTCAGCCCTGCCGGCAGACCTAAATGTCCACGATAGCAGCGAACATATCAACGCTCGAATCCCGAATTCTGTCGGCGGCGCGCGCAGCGCAACGCGATCCCGCCGCCATTGGCCTGCTGGCCGTAAGCAAAACCAAGCCGGCTGACGCGATACGCGAAGCTTACGCGGCTGGCCTGCGCGACTTTGGCGAAAACTACTTGCAGGAAGCGCTGGGCAAACAGGCCGAATTGACCGACCTGCCCTTGTGCTGGCATTTCATCGGCCCCATTCAGTCGAACAAGACGCGCCCTATCGCCGAAAACTTCGCCTGGGTGCATTCCGTGGATCGCCTGAAAATCGCACAACGCCTGTCCGAGCAGCGCCCCGAAGGTCTTGAACCGCTCAATATCTGTATTCAGGTCAACGTCAGCGGGGAAGCCAGCAAATCGGGCTGTACGCCGGAAGATCTGTCCGCTTTGGCGGCCGCCATCAGCGAGCTGCCACGACTGAAGTTGCGCGGCCTGATGGCGATTCCCGAGCCCACGGAAGACGTCAACGCACAGGCTGCTGCATTCGCCGCCGTGCGCACGCTACGGGACAACCTGAATCTGCCACTCGACACGCTGTCCATGGGCATGAGCCACGATCTGGAAGCCGCGATCGCCCAGGGCGCGACCTGGGTCCGGATCGGCACTGCGCTTTTTGGCGCTCGCAACTACGGCCAGCCCTAACCCTCCCACTCAAGGACCCAGCTCATGAGCAAGACTCGTATCGCCTTCGTCGGTGCAGGAAACATGGCTGCCAGCCTGATCGGTGGCCTGCGTGCCCAAGGCGTGGATGCAGCCCTGATCCGCGCCAGCGCGCCGGGTGCTGAAAGTCGCGAACGCATTGCCACCGAACATGGCATCCGGGTATTCGCCGACAACGCCGAAGCCATCGAAGGTGCCGATGTTGTGGTTCTGGCAGTCAAGCCACAGATGATGAAAGCCGTCTGCGAAGCGTTGAAACCAAGTCTCAAGCCCAAGCAGCTGGTGGTATCGGTGGCGGCTGGCATTACCTGCGACAGCCTGGCGCGCTGGCTCGGAGACCAGCCCGTCGTGCGCTGCATGCCCAACACCCCTTCACTGCTGCGTCAGGGTGCGAGCGGCCTTTACGCGACCGGCAAGGTCAACCACAAACAGCGCGAACAGGCCGAGCATCTGCTCTCGGCGGTCGGCATTGCGGTCTGGATCGAGCAGGAACAGCACATGGACGCAGTGACTGCTCTTTCTGGCAGCGGCCCGGCGTATTTCTTTCTGATGATCGAAGCCATGACGGCGGCAGGCGTGAAGCTGGGCCTGCCGGAAGACATCGCCAGGAAACTCACCCTGCAAACTGCATTGGGCGCTTCGTTGATGGCGACTGGCAGCGACGTGGACGCCGGCGAACTGCGCCGCCGTGTCACCTCGCCCGGCGGGACCACCGCCGCGGCCATCAAGGCATTTCAAGAGGGTGGCTTCGAAACGCTGGTGCAAACCGCACTCGACGCCGCCCGGCATCGCTCGGCCGAAATGGCCGAACAATCAGGCAAATAATTTTTCAGGTCTTTAACGGAGCAGATCGATGATCGGACTGAACACCGCTGCAATCTACATCTTGCAAACCCTCGGCAGCCTGTACCTGCTGATCATCCTGTTGCGCTTCGTGCTGCAACTGGTACGCGCCAACTTCTATAACCCGCTGTGTCAGTTCGCGGTGCGCGCCACGCAGCCGCTGCTCAAGCCTCTGCGCCGGATCATCCCCAGCCTGTTCGGGCTGGACATGTCGTCGCTGGTGCTGGCGATCATCGTGCAGATGATCCTCATGGCCCTGACGCTGCTGCTCAGCTACGGCACGACCGGCGATCCGCTTCAGCTGCTGCTGTGGGCGATCATCGGGGTTACCGCACTGTTCCTGAAGATCTTCTTCTTTGCCCTGATCGTCAGCGTGATCCTTTCCTGGGTTGCACCCGGCAGCCACAACCCTGGCGCAGAGCTGGTCAACCAGATCTGCGAGCCTTTGCTGGCGCCGCTGCGCCGCGTCCTGCCGAACCTGGGCGGTCTGGATATCTCACCGATCCTGGCCTTCCTGGTCCTCAAACTGCTGGACATGCTGGTCATCAACAACCTCGCCGCCATGACCGGCATGCCGCAAGTGCTGCGCATGTTGATCTGACATCACACGCTGTGGGAGCGGACCGGCTGGCGATCCGCTCGACCGCGAAGTGTCCCGATATTCAGCACTGTGGCAGCAAGACTTATTCGGCGAATGGGTCTTGCTGCCGCTGAGCGCCAGATCGCGAGCAAGCTCGCTCCTGCATTTCTGTATCCGCTGTTGAAGATTCCTCTGTTGCCGCTACCCCATGCGATCTTTAGACTTACGCCTCATTTGAATGAGAGCAGGGTCAATGCCCACGGTCTTTCCCCACGACTCTGTCGGTCTGGTCACTCCGCAACTGGCGCATTTCAGCGAGCCACTCGCCCTGGCCTGCGGCCGCTCGTTGCCTGCCTATGACCTGATCTATGAAACCTACGGCCAGCTGAACGCTGCGCGCAGCAATGCCGTGCTGATCTGTCATGCCTTGTCCGGCCACCACCATGCTGCCGGCTATCACAGCACCGACGACCGCAAACCGGGTTGGTGGGACAGCTGCATCGGCCCCGGCAAGCCGATCGATACCAACAGATTCTTTGTCGTAAGCCTGAACAACCTGGGCGGTTGCAACGGTTCGACCGGCCCGAGCAGCATCGACCCGGAAACCGGCAAACCATTCGGTGCCAACTTCCCGGTGCTCACCGTCGAGGACTGGGTCAACAGCCAGGCACGTCTGGCCGATCTGCTGGGCATCAGCCAATGGGCGGCAGTCGTCGGCGGAAGCCTGGGCGGCATGCAGGCGCTGCAATGGACCATCAGCTACCCCGACCGCGTGCGGCACTGCCTGGCCATCGCCTCGGCGCCCAAGCTGTCAGCGCAGAACATCGCATTCAACGAAGTTGCCCGCCAGGCGATCCTTACCGATCCGGAATTCCATGGCGGCTCCTTCCAGGAGCAAGGTGTGATCCCGAAGCGCGGCCTGATGCTGGCGCGCATGGTCGGGCACATCACCTATCTGTCCGATGATTCGATGGGCGAGAAATTCGGCCGCGGTCTCAAGAGCGAGAAGCTCAACTACGACTTCCATAGCGTGGAATTCCAGGTCGAAAGCTACCTCCGCTATCAGGGCGAAGAATTCTCCGGGCGCTTCGACGCCAACACGTATCTGCTGATGACCAAGGCGCTGGACTATTTCGACCCTGCGGCCAATTTCGACGACGATCTGGCAAAAACCTTCGCATCGGCCACGGCAAAGTTCTGCGTGATGTCTTTCACCACCGACTGGCGCTTCTCGCCTGCCCGTTCGCGGGAGCTGGTGGACGCACTGATGGCCGCGCGCAAGGACGTCTGCTATCTGGAAATCGACGCACCTCAGGGCCATGACGCCTTTCTGATCCCGATACCGCGCTACCTGCAGGCTTTCGGTAACTACATGAACCGAATTACGTTGTGAGAAAGCCATGAGAGCCGATCTTGAAATCATCCAGGAGTGGATTCCTGCCGGCAGCCGCGTACTCGACCTGGGCTGCGGTAATGGTGAACTGCTCACCTGGCTGCGTGACAACAAGCAAGTCACCGGTTACGGCCTTGAAAACGACCCGCACAATATCGCCGAGTGCGTGGCCAAAGGCATCAACGTTATCGAGCAGGACCTGGACAAGGGCCTGGGCAACTTTGCCAGCAACAGCTTTGACATCGTGGTCATGACCCAGGCGTTGCAGGCCGTGCACTACCCCGACCGGATCCTCGATGAAATGCTGCGCGTCGGTCGCCAGTGCATCATCACTTTCCCAAACTTCGGCCACTGGCGGTGCCGCTGGTATCTGGCGAGCAAAGGCCGTATGCCGGTTTCGGAATTCCTGCCGTATACCTGGTACAACACGCCCAACATCCACTTCTGCACATTCGAGGATTTCGAAGAGCTGTGTCGTGAGCGTCAGGCGCAGGTTATCGACCGACTCGCCGTCGATCAGCAGCATCGGCATGGATGGGCAAGCAAGCTTTGGCCTAATCTGTTGGGTGAGATCGGCATTTACCGGGTCAGCAGCCCGGGCCTGACGGACCATCAGGTCGCCGTGTAACCCAGTGTCTATCAGGAGAACCCACATGGGCCGCCTGGCAATATTACTGCTCGCCGCCTGCCTCGGCCCGTCGGCCCTTGCCGCCGACGCCATCAGCAGCACCCGGCAGGCAGTGTTTGGTGATGTGACCGTTTACTACAACACCTTCAATTCGACGTTTCTGCAGCCGGAGATCGCCAAAGGCGTCGAACTGATCCGCAGCAAGCATCAAGGTGTGATCAACGTTTCGGTGCTCAAGACCGGAAAGCCCTATCCGGCGCAGGTCAGCGGGACCATCAGGGATCTGACAGGCGAGCCGGAGGCACTGCTCTTCAAACAGGTTACCGAGCACGGCGCGGTGTCATTCCTGGCGCAATACCCGGTAACCCGGCAGGAAACCCGAATTTTCGAAATCACCGTTCAGGCGGGTGGCAAGACCAACCGCTTCAGCTTCAATCAGGAACTCTTCCCAGGCCAATGATGAACCTTACCCAACTAGTATTGGCCAGCCACAACGGCGGCAAGCTCAAAGAACTCCAGGCCATGCTCGGTGACAGCGTGCAGCTGCGCTCGGTAGGCGAATTCAGCCAGGTGGAGCCAGAGGAGACCGGCCTGTCTTTCGTCGAAAACGCGATCCTGAAAGCTCGCAACGCCTCCCGGTTGTCCGGGCTGCCAGCGCTGGCGGACGACTCGGGGCTGGCTGTGGATTTTCTCGGCGGCGCGCCAGGCATCTACTCGGCCCGCTATGCCGATGGCCAGGGGGATGCGGCGAACAACGCCAAACTGCTGGAAGCACTCAAGGATGTGCCAGACGAGCAACGCGGTGCACAGTTCGTATGCGTACTGGCGCTGGTGCGCCATGCTGACGACCCTTTGCCGATCCTGTGCGAAGGCCTGTGGCACGGACGGATACTGCATGCTGCCAGTGGCGAACATGGTTTTGGCTATGATCCGCTGTTCTGGGTGCCGGAGCGTGACTGCTCCAGCGCCGAACTCAGTCCCGCGGAAAAGAATCAGCTGAGCCACCGAGCCCGTGCCATGGTCCTGCTGCGGCAGCGTCTGGGCCTGCAATGACCCACGACACGCCTGCACAACCCCTGTTTCCGGGCGAGACGGGGTTCTCGTCCGCGAGCCCCGGTATCGCGCTGCCGCAGCTGCCGCCGCTGTCGCTGTACATCCACATTCCGTGGTGCGTGCGCAAATGCCCTTATTGCGACTTCAACTCGCATACCGCCAGCCCGATATTGCCGGAAGAGGAATATGTCGACGCGTTGCTGGCCGATCTGGATCTGGACCTGCCTCATGTGCATGGCCGCGAGCTGCGCTCGATCTTTTTTGGCGGCGGCACGCCAAGCCTGTTCAGCGCCCAGGCGCTGGGCCGTTTACTGACCGGTGTCGAACAGCGGATCCGCTTCGCCAGCGACATCGAGATCACCCTGGAAGCCAACCCCGGCACCTTCGAGCAGGAGAAATTCCGCGCCTACCGCAGCTTAGGCATCAATCGGCTCTCGATTGGCATCCAGAGCTTCCAGGAAGCCAAGCTCAAGGCATTGGGGCGCATTCATAACGGCGACGAAGCGATCCGCGCCGCGGATATGGCTCGCCAGGCGGGTTTCGACAATTTCAATCTGGACCTGATGCACGGCCTGCCGGATCAGTCTCAGGAAGAAGCATTGAATGATCTGCGTCAGGCTATCGCCCTCGCGCCGACGCACCTGTCCTGGTACCAGTTGACCCTGGAGCCCAACACGGTGTTCTGGAACCAGCCGCCAGTGCTGCCTGAAGACGATATCCTGTGGGACATTCAGGAAACCGGGCAGCAACTGCTCGCCGACAACGGCTACGCGCAATACGAAGTGTCGGCCTACGCCCAACCGGGCAAGGCGGCGCGGCACAATCTCAACTATTGGGCGTTCGGTGATTTTATCGGTATCGGCGCCGGCGCTCACGGCAAGCTCAGTCATCCGGACGGGCGCATCATCCGTACCTGGAAAACCCGCCTGCCCAAGGACTACCTCAACCCGGACAAACCATTCCAGGCCGGACACAAGCGCCTCTCCACGGAAGAGCTGCCGTTCGAGTTCCTGATGAACGCGCTGCGTCTGACTGATGGAGTGGACGCTGCGTTATTTCAGGAACGCACCGGTCTAAGTCTCGCCTCGCTGGCAAGCGCCCGGCGTGAGGCCGAGCAACGCGGGTTGCTGAAAGCCGATCCCGCCAGACTGGTTGCCACCCCGCAAGGCCAGCTGTTTCTCAACGATTTGCTGCAATATTTTCTGATCTAAGGACCGTGCATGGATCTCATACTTGACCTGCTTGCCACTGTTTCGCGCTGGAGTCGCAGCAATCTTTCAGAAATTGCCCTGGCGTTGGTGGGTTGCCTGCTGGTGCTGTTCGGATCGGATATCAAAGGATGGATGGAACAGCGCATCGGCAGCATGGCCGGCGCGTTGCGCATCCCGATCATGGCCCTGCTCTGCACACTAGGCAGTGGCCTGGCGCTGATCTACGCCACGCCCTGGGTCATCCGCGGACTGAGCCAGTTCAACAACTACAGCCTTGCACCGGTGTTGCTGGTGGTGTTGATCCTGATCGGAGTTATCGCGGACAGGAAGTGAGCGACTGATGCCCGCAGGAGCGCGCTTGCCCGCGACAGGAATGGCCCGGCTTGATCAGGCAAACCGCGTCATCGTTTATCGCGGGCAAGCGCGCTCCTACTTTCAGAGAAAGTCAGTCGACCTTCTCGAACTTCAGATCCCACACCCCGTGCCCCAGACGCTCGCCACGGCGTTCGAACTTGGTGATTGGGCGTTCGGTCGGGCGCGGTATGTACTGACCGTCTTCAGCCTGGTTGCGATAGCCCGGCGCGGCGCTCATCACTTCCAGCATATATTCAGCGTACGGACCCCAGTCAGTAGCCATGTGAAACACGCCACCGACCTTCAGTTTGCTGCGCACCAGCGCCGCGAACTCCGGTTGCACGATGCGGCGCTTGTGATGACGGCTCTTGTGCCAAGGGTCCGGGAAGAACAGCATCAGTCGATCCAGGCTGTTATCCGCGATGCAGCGGTTCAGCACCTCGATGGCGTCGCAATCGTAGACGCGCACGTTGGTCAGGCCCTGGGTCAGCACCCCATTGAGCAGGGCACCGACGCCCGGGTAATGCACCTCGACACCAATGAAATCCTGCTCGGGCGCGGCGGCTGCCATTTCCAGCAGTGAATGGCCCATGCCAAAGCCGATTTCCAGAGTGCGCGGAGCGGAGCGACCGAACACCTGATCGAAATTCACCGGCGCGTCCGTCAACGACAGGCCGAACTGCGGGCGGCCCTGGTCCAGCCCGCGCTGCTGGCCTTCGGTCATGCGACCGGCACGCATCACGAAACTCTTGATGCGGCGGTGCTGGCGCTCTTCGCCTTCTTCGGTAACAGGCGACTCTGGGTGCGGAACGTGCGAATCAGTCATCAACGGGCTCTTACTTGATCAGGCCATCCAGCGGCGAGGAAGCGCTGGCATAGAGTTTTCGAGGCATGCGCCCGGCGAGGTACGCCAGACGTCCTGCAATTACGGCGTGTTTCATGGCTTCGGCCATCATGACCGGATGCTGGGCATGGGCGATGGCCGAATTCATCAATACGGCTTCACAGCCCAGTTCCATGGCAATGGTCGCGTCTGAAGCGGTACCGACGCCGGCATCCACCAGCACCGGCACTTTGGCTTCTTCGAGGATGATCTGCAGGTTGTACGGGTTGCAGATTCCCAGGCCACTGCCGATCAGGCCGGCCAGCGGCATGATCGCGATACAGCCGATTTCGGCCAATTGACGGGCGATGATCGGATCGTCACTGGTGTAGACCATCACGTCAAAACCGTCCTTGACCAGAACTTCGGCGGCCTTGAGGGTTTCGATCACGTTGGGGAACAGGGTCTTCTGGTCCGCCAGCACTTCGAGCTTCACCAGGTTGCGCCCGTCCAGCAGCTCGCGGGACAGACGGCAGGTGCGCACAGCCTCGACCGCGTCGAAGCAACCGGCGGTGTTGGGAAGAATGGTGTAGCGGTCCGGTGGCAGCACATCCAGCAGATTCGGTTCGCCCGGATTCTGACCCAGGTTGGTGCGGCGCACCGCAACCGTGACGATCTCGGCGCCCGAAGCTTCGATGGCCAGACGGGTCTGTTCCATATCAGCGTATTTGCCGGTACCCACCAGCAGGCGGGATTCGAAGGTCCGACCGGCCAGAACGAATGGCTTGTCGCTGCGTGCATTGCTCATCGGAAATCCTCTTCTACAAGATGGGAGTCGTTGCTATGCCGGGCGGGCTCTAACCGCCGCCAATCGCATGAACCACTTCGACCTGATCGCCTTCGGACAGGACTGTGGACTCATGCTGGCTGCGCGGCACGATATCCAGATTCAGTTCTACCGCGACCCGACGCCCGACGAGTTCCAGGCGGGCCAGCAACGCCGCGACGGTTTCTCCGTCGGGCAACTCAAAGGATTCACCGTTCAACTGAATGCGCATGCGAGAGCAGCCATCATTTTTAGGGGCCCGCATTCTAGCCCGATCAGTCGGGATGACCAAGGCAAAGCCGCGCCATTCGTCTCAGGCGCGGTACCAGCCTCAAACCGTGGCGTTGCCCAGACGCCAGGCCGCCACGCCAAGCAGCGCCCAGCCAACGAGGAACGCCAAGCCACCGAACGGCGTGATGATCCCCAGCTTGCTGAAACCGCTCAGGGTCAGCACATAAAGGCTGCCCGAAAACAGCACGATGCCCAGAGCAAACGAGAAGCCCGCCCAAGTGACGAGTCTTCCCGGCAGCTGCGCTGCCAATACGGCCACGCCCAGTAGCGCCAGTGCATGTATCAGTTGGTAGAGCACACCGGTGTGGAAGATCGCCAGATATTCCGCAGTGAGGCGGCTTTTGAGGCCATGTGCTGCGAAAGCACCGAGGCCGACGCCAGTGAAGCCGAAAAAGGCGGCCAGCATCAGAAAGCTACGAAGCATCAGGAACTCCTTTGAAAAATCGTCCGAAGGCGCATGGTCTGTATAATGGCCCGCTCAACGGGTTCGGCCAAGCCATCTCTTATGCTGCAGTCTCTGTTCCGTCGCGTCTTCAAGGTCCTGCTGTGGTTTGCAGCGGGCAGTTTTGTGCTGGTTCTGGCGCTGCGCTGGGTTCAGCCGCCCGGCACGGCGTTAATGGTGGAGCGCAAGATCGAATCATGGATCAACGGGGAGCCCATCGATCTGCAGCGCAGCTGGCGACCCTGGGACCAGATCGCCGACAGTCTGAAGGTCGCGGTTGTTGCAGGTGAGGATCAGAAATTCGCCGAGCATTGGGGTTTCGACGTCGATGCAATCCAGGCGGCGATCCTGCATAACGAGCGCGGCGGCTCGATACGCGGCGCCAGTACGTTGAGCCAGCAAGTCTCGAAGAACCTGTTCCTGTGGTCGGGTCGCAGTTATGTGCGCAAGGCGTTGGAGGCCTGGTTCACATTGCTGATCGAACTGCTGTGGTCCAAGGAGCGGATTCTGGAGGTGTACCTCAACAGCGTCGAGTGGGACGAAGGCGTGTTCGGCGCTCAGGCTGCGGCGCAGCACCATTTTCGGGTCGATGCCAGCGCGCTGAGCACTCAGCAGTCGAGCTACCTGGCCGCCGTCCTGCCCAACCCCCGCCAGTGGAGCGCCAGCCGCCCGGGAAGCTATGTCGCACGTCGCGCAGGGTGGATACGGCAGCAGATGAGGCAATTAGGTGGCGAGGGTTATCTGGCAGGGCTGAATCACAGCCGCAGGCTCTGATGGCGCAGAACCCGCTTTCGTAGGAGCGCGCTTGTCCGCGAAGGCCATGCCCCAACCGCTGCAGGTGCAGCGAATGTACCGGCCTCTTCGCGGACAAGTCCGCTCCTACACGCGAAAACCGCACAAACAAAAACGCCCCGATCGAATCGGGGCGTTTTGTTTTGCGAGCTGCATTAGGCGGCTATCGACGTCTTCAGCTTGTTCATCGCACTCTTCTCCAGCTGACGAATACGTTCAGCGGAGACGTTGTACTTCTGTGCCAGGTCGTGCAGCGTGGCTTTCTCTTCAGCCAGCCAGCGCTGGTAGAGAATGTCGCGGCTGCGCTCGTCCAGCACATCCAGGGCCTGATGCAGATTGGCCGTGGAGTTGTCGGACCAATCGGAATCTTCCAGCTGACGTGCCGGATCGTAGCGATGGTCTTCCAGATAATTGGACGGCGACTGGAAAGCGCTGTCGTCATCAGCTTCCGCAGCCGGGTCGAACGCCATGTCCTGGCCGGTCAGGCGGCTTTCCATCTCGCGCACTTCGCGAGGCTCCACGCCAAGGCTTTCAGCAACGCGATGTACTTCGTCGTTGTTCAGCCAGGCCAGACGCTTTTTCTGGCTGCGCAGGTTAAAGAACAGCTTGCGCTGAGCTTTGGTCGTAGCGACCTTGACGATCCGCCAGTTGCGCAGGATGAACTCGTGAATTTCGGCCTTGATCCAGTGAACAGCGAACGAAACCAGACGCACGCCCATTTCCGGGTTAAAGCGCTTCACAGCCTTCATCAGGCCGACATTACCTTCCTGGATCAGGTCCGCTTGCGCCAGACCGTAACCCGAATAACTGCGTGCGATGTGCACCACAAAACGCAGGTGGGCGAGGACCATCTGCCGAGCCGCCCCCAGATCCTGCTCATAGTAGAGACTCTCAGCCAGTTCACGCTCCTGCTCCGGCGTCAGCAATGGAATGCTGTTGACCGTATGCACATAGGCTTCGAGGTTAGCCCCCGGAACCAAAGCATAGGCAGGTTGCAAAGAAGTGGTCATACGAAAAAACCTCCGACTCACATGACTTGTGCAGTTGAGTACTGCGAAATTGACTGGGAACCACTAGACAAGTTCCGAATCAGTCAATTTTTGAAACAAAATTTAGCTTACCGTGGCGCCAGCTCTCGCAAATGGCGGGCGACCGCAATCCAAGCACCGATATACCCTAACAATACCGCTCCAAGCAAGAGCGAAAATCCATCACCCGTGGGGACGCCATCCAGCGCGAAGTCGCTGCCGTAAAGTCCGGCCAGCCCTGTTACCGCGTCGTTGAGCCAGTCGAGACCGAAGGCCAGAACGCCCCAGCACAGGATGCCTGCGCCGAAACCGTAGAGCGCACCCATATAAAGGAAAGGCCTGCGCACGTAGCTGTCGGTACCGCCTACGAGCTTGATAACTTCAATTTCAGTGCGCCGGTTTTCGATATGCAACCGAATGGTATTGCCAATGACCAACAGCAAAGCCGAGACCAGCAGAACCGTCAAGCCGAAGACAAAACGGTCGCCCAGCTTGAGGATTGCCGCCAGACGTTCGACCCAGACCAGATCAAGCTGCGCCTGCTGCACTTTTGGCAATTCGGCCAGCCGCGCACGCAAGGCCTCAAGCGCGGGCTTGTCGACCTCGTTTGGCGTTACCAGCACTACGCCCGGCAGCGGGTTTTCCGGCAGCTCCTTCAATGCCTCGCCCAGGCCGGACTGCTGCTGGAACTCGTCGAGTGCCTGTTGACTGCTGATGTACTCGGCCTCCGCCACACCGGGCATGGCCTTGATCTCATCGCGCATGCGGGTGCCGTCGGCACTGCTGGCGTCCAGATTCAGGTAGATCGAAATCTGCGCGGCACGCTGCCAGGAACCACCGAGGCGCTCGACATTGTTCAGCAACAACGAGAGCCCCATCGGCAGACTCAGCGCAATTGCCATCACCAGACAGGTAAAGAAGCTGCCAATCGGCTGTTTGCCCAGACGCCGCAGGCTGTCCACGAGACTGGAGCGATGGCTTTCCAGCCACGCGGCCAGCAAGGTCTTGAAATCAGGACCGTCATCGTCGTGATCACGCTGCTGCTTTTTCCTGGTCGGTGCAGGGTCGGCCGCTTTGGGCGCGACGCGTTCGGACACCTTTGGACTGCGTGTCGCACTCATGCTCCAGCCTCCCCGTCGCCGATCAGGCGGCCGCGTTGCAAGGTCAGCATGCGGTGGCGCATGCGGGCGATGAGCGCCAGATCGTGGCTGGCGATAAGCACGCTGGTTCCCAGTCGGTTGATGTCTTCGAACACACCCATGATTTCCGCCGCCAGACGCGGGTCGAGGTTACCGGTCGGCTCGTCGGCCAGCAGCAAGGCTGGGCGATGGACGATGGCGCGAGCGATACCGACCCGCTGCTGCTGCCCGGTCGACAGGTCGCCTGGATACAGCTCGGCCTTGTCGGACAGCGCCACGCGTTCAAGCGCAGAGTCGACGCGCTTGAGAATTTCAGGCTTGGACAGCCCGAGGATCTGCAAAGGCAGCGCGACGTTATTGAACACCGTGCGATCGAACAGAAGCTGGTGATTCTGGAACACCACGCCGATCTGGCGACGCAGAAACGGAATCTGGGCGCTGCTGATCTGCCCCAGGTCCTGACCGGCCAACATCAGCTTGCCGGTGGTTGGCCGCTCCATCGCCAGTAGCAGGCGCAGCAGCGTGCTTTTGCCTGCACCGGAGTGGCCGGTGACGAACAGAAACTCGCCGCGGCGCACTCGAAAACTCAGCTCGTGCAGCCCGACGTGCCCGTTGGGGTAGCGCTTACCGACCTGCTCGAACCGAATCATGTACGCTCCCGCTCCGCAAACAGCGCCTGAACAAACGGCTCTGCCTCGAAGGTGCGCAGGTCGTCGATGCCTTCGCCGACACCGATATAACGGATCGGCAGCCCGAACTGCTTGGCCAGCGCGAAGATCACGCCGCCCTTGGCGGTGCCGTCCAGTTTAGTCAGGGCCAGCCCGGTGAGGGTGACCGTCTGGTTGAATTGTTTGGCCTGGTTGATGGCGTTCTGACCGGTGCCCGCATCGAGTACCAGCAACACCTCATGCGGCGCCTCGGGATCCAGCTTGCCGATCACCCGACGCACCTTCTTCAACTCTTCCATCAGATTGTCTTTGGTGTGCAGGCGACCCGCAGTGTCGGCGATCAACACATCCACGCCACGCGCCTTGGCGGCCTGGACGGCATCGAAGATTACCGACGCCGAGTCGGCGCCCGTGTGCTGAGCAATCACTGGAATCTGATTGCGCTCGCCCCAGACCTGCAACTGCTCAACCGCGGCGGCGCGGAACGTATCGCCCGCAGCCAGCATGACTTTCTTGCCTTCGAGTTGCAGCTTCTTCGCCAGCTTGCCGATGGTTGTGGTCTTGCCGGCGCCGTTGACGCCCACGACCAGAATCACGAATGGCTTGTGTTCGGCCTTGATGACCAGCGGCTGCTCAACCGGCTTTAGCATGGCTGCCAGTTCGCCCTGCAGGGACGTGTACAGCGCCTGAGCGTCGGTCAGCTGTTTGCGTGCAACCTTCTGGGTGAGGCTCTGGATGATGACCGAAGTCGCTTCGACACCCACGTCGGCGGTCAGCAGGCGGGTCTCGATTTCTTCGAGCAGATCATCGTCGATGGCTTTTTTGCCCAGGAACAGGCTGGCCATCCCTTCGCCGATGCTGGCGCTGGTCTTCGACAGGCCCTGCTTCAGGCGGGCGAAGAAGCCGACCTTGCCCGCTTCGGCCCCGGGCGCGGCGGGTGCCGCAACCGGCGACGCGGCTGGAACGGACTCGATGGCCGGCTTTTCAACTGCAACCGGGGCTTCGGCGGCTGGCGCGGCGACCGGCTCAGGTGCGACCAGCACCGATTCCGGGACGTTGAGTGGCATAACATCCAGCGGCGGCTCGGGCTCGACCGCACGCTCGGGAGCGGCAACCGGATCGGGTACCGAGCGAGCGTGCCCGTGCTCCGGAATCGGCGGCGGCGTTTGCGGTTCAAGCTCGTCGACCAGCGCAACGGATTCATCAGCCACCGGCAAGGTCAGCCAGGGCTGGGCCGCCGGTTCGCCAGGCGGTACTGCCGCATGGGCCTCGGCCAGCGCGGGCGTGGCTGGCGGTTCGGCTGTCGGCGCAACGGATTGTGGCTCGACCAGCGGCGCTGCATCTGCACTGCGCTCCGGCTCGGTTACAGGGAGTTCTTCCGGCTGCGGCTCGGCTTGCTGCGGCTTTTTGCGCAGCCACCCGAACAGGCCTTTCTTCTCGCCAGCCGCGGCTGGGTTCTTCTTGTCGTCGTTGGAACCAAACATGGAGGACGGCTATCTCAAGGTAGCGAAACGCCAGAGGCGCCTCGGAAAATTCTGACATGAAAAACAGACTGCTTTTAGCACGGCTTGTTCACTGACCCATCGTACTATGCGGGTGCCGTTCAGCCGCGCCTGTGCACAGGTTTCATCTGGATTTAACCGGTGAAGGCTGTTTCTGTCGCAAACGGACCAGTATCCTAACACCCCCGCGCCCACCGACGCTAAGTTCAGCGGGCCGTCCTACAGGTTCAAACCACGAATGAATGCTCTAGCCCGCCGCGCCGCAGGCCTGCTGCTCGGCACAATCTGTCTGCCACTGACAGCGTTGGCCGCCGATCCGCAGCCTACTCATGAATTCATGCTCGATAACGGCCTGAAAGTCATCGTTCGCGAAGACCATCGAGCTCCCGTCGTAGTCTCCCAGATCTGGTACAAGGTCGGCTCCAGCTACGAAACGCCCGGGCAGACCGGCCTGTCCCATGCACTGGAACACATGATGTTCAAGGGCAGCAGCAAGACCGGCGCCGGGGAGTCTTCTCTGATCCTGCGTGATCTGGGTGCTGAAGAGAACGCCTTTACCAGCGACGACTACACGGCTTACTACCAGGTCCTGGCCCGCGACCGCCTGAGCGTTGCGCTGGAACTTGAAGCCGACCGCATGGCGACGCTGAAACTGCCGGCGGACGAGTTCAGCCGCGAGATCGAAGTCATCAAGGAAGAGCGCCGCCTGCGCACCGATGACAAACCCACCAGCAAGGCGTTCGAACGCTTCAAGGCCATGGCCTACCCTGCCAGTGGCTACCACACGCCGACCATCGGCTGGATGGCGGACCTCAACCGCATGAAAGTCGAAGAGCTGCGCCACTGGTATGAGTCCTGGTACGCACCCAACAATGCCACGCTGGTAGTAGTCGGTGACGTGAAGCCTGACGAAGTCAGAGCGTTGGCCGAACGTTTCTTCGGAGCCATTCCGCGCCGCAACGTGCCGCCGTCAAAACAGCCGCTGGAACTGGGCGAAGCGGGCGAACGTCGCATCACCCTGCATGTACAGACCCAATTGCCGAGCCTGATGTATGGCTTCAACGTGCCCGGCATGGCAACGGTCGAAGACCCGCGTTCGGTCAATGCCCTGCGCCTGATCGCCGCTCTCCTCGACGGTGGCTACAGCGCTCGCATTCCAGCCCGGCTGGAACGTGGCGAAGAACTGGTGTCCGGTGCCGCATCGCACTATGACGCATTCGCCCGCGGCGACAGCCTGTTCATGATCAGTGCCACGCCCAACGTTCAAAAGAAGAAGACGCTGGCCGATGTCGAAGCCGGAATCTGGCGTCTGCTCGACGATCTGAAAACCCATGCGCCATCGGCCGAAGAGCTGGAGCGCGTGCGCGCGCAGGTCATCGCAGGCGTCGTCTACGAGCGCGATTCCATCACCAGCCAGGCCACCATGATTGGCGAACTGGAAACAGTCGGCCTTTCGTGGAGACTGATGGATAACGAAGTCCAGGCGCTGCAAAGCGTCACCCCTGAAGATATTCAGAAAGCCGCCAAGACCTACTTCACTCGTGAGCGCCTCAGCGTTGCGCACGTTCTGCCTGCGGAGAAAGCCAAATGATCAAGCGCAACGCTTCACGTCACGCGCTGCTCGGCATGGCCCTGGCAGTCTCGCTGGGCACCGTGCTCGCCCAACCTGCTCTGGCGGAAACCGCGGCTGCCGGTAACACCCCGCAGCAGTCGCCGGTCGTACAGACCGCTCAGGCACCGGCACCAGTTCCTGCTCCAGCTCCAGCCGCCCCGGTCACGACGGAACTGGGCGGCAATCTGCAAACGCTCAAGGAACTGGACGGCAAGCCCCCGGCCCGCCGCGCGCTGAACATCCAGACCTGGAACACCACTGAAGGCGCCAAGGTGCTGTTCGTAGAGTCGCGAGAGCTGCCGATGTTCGACATCCGCCTGACGTTTGCCGCTGGCAGCAGCCAGGACCACAAGACACCGGGTATCGCGACGCTGACCAACGCGATGCTCAATGAAGGTATTCACGGCAAGGACGTCACGGCAATTGCCCAGGGTTTCGAAGGGCTGGGCGCGGAGTTCGAGAACGGCTCGTACCGCGACATGGCGGTCGCTTCACTGCGCAGCCTGAGCGCCGCGGACAAGCGTGAACCCGCCTTGAAGCTGTTCAGTGAAGTCGTGGGTAAGCCGACATTCCCGGCAGACTCGCTGACCCGCATCAAGAACCAGCTGCTGGCCAGCTTCGAATACCGCAAACAGAACCCCGGCGCGATTGCCGGTGAGGCACTGTTCAAGCAGGTCTATGGCGATCATCCTTATGCGCATCCGAGCGACGGCGACGCGCATAGCATCGGTGCGATCAATATTGCGCAGCTCAAGGCGTTTCACGCCAAAGCTTATGCTGCCGGTAACGCGGTAATCGCGCTGGTGGGCGACCTGTCTCGGGAAGAAGCCCAGGCCATTGCCGCACAGGTTTCCTCTGCACTGCCCAAAGGCCCGGCCTTGCCTAAAGTGCCGATGCCCGTGGAACCCAAGGCCGGAGCAACGCACATCGAGTTTGCTTCCAACCAGACGCACCTGATGCTCGCGCAGCTGGGTATCGACCGTAATGATCCGGACTACGTTGCGCTGAACATCGGCAACTCCGTGCTGGGCGGCGGCGGTTTCGGCAGCCGCCTGATGACTGAAGTGCGGGAGAAGCGCGGCCTGACCTACGGCGTTTCCTCGGGCTTCACCGCGATGCAGGTGCCCGGCCCGTTCCTGATCAGCCTGCAGACTCGCGCGGACATGAGTCAGAACACGCTGAAACTGGTCCAGGACATCGTCCGAGAGTTTCTGGCGAACGGTCCGACCCAGAAGGAGGTCGATGACGTCAAACGTGAACTCACCGGTAGCTTCCCGCTGAGCGCGGCGAGCAACTCAGCCATCGTTGGCCAGCTGGGCGCCATCGGCTTCTATAACCTGCCGCTGACGTACCTGGAGGACTACATGACCCAGGCACAGAACGTCACGGTCGAACAGGTCAAGGCTGCCATGAGCAAACACCTCAGTGCCGACAAAATGGTGGTCGTCACCGTCGGCCCGAACGTGCCGCAGAAAGAGCTGCCACCACCCACCGACAAACCCGCCGAGCGCCCCGCTGCGGTTCCGGAGCACTGATGGCCAATCCACGTCCAAAGAATCACGGTGGCCAAGGCCAGTTACGCATCATTGGCGGGGAATGGGGCAGCCGCAAGCTGACCTTCCCCGATGCGCCGGGCCTGCGCCCGACGCCTGATCGCGTCCGTGAAACCCTGTTCAACTGGCTGGCGCCTTATATCGCGGGCGCCCGCGTTCTGGATGTCTTCACTGGCAGCGGAGCCTTGTATTTCGAGGCCTTGTCGCGAGGTGCGAGCATGGGTCTCGCGCTGGACAGCAATCCGGCGGCTGTCGCCAATCTGCGCCAGAACCTGAATACGCTCAATTGCACTTCTGGTCAGGTGGTGCAGGCCGATGCCCTGCGGCATCTGGAAACCGCGGCGGCCACGCCTTTCGATGTGGTTTTCCTTGACCCGCCGTTTCACAAGGGCCTGCTGCCATCGGCCTGCGCCTTGCTGGAAAGCCGGGGGTGGCTGGCAGATCGCGCCTGGATCTATACCGAAAGCGAATCCGCCCCATCGACCACGGGCTTGCCCGGCGACTGGCGTCTGCATCGTGAAAAAAAGGCCGGTCAGGTGTACTACGCACTCTGGCAGCGCGGCTGAAACACTTCGGAGCCTGATTATCCGAGTGAAGGTAGCGGCTGGCGCGAGACACCTTCAGTCGCACGTTCGGGCTTCCCCCCTTACATCCCGGCACGCTTAGTGGCAACTTAGCTGATATCAGCCACTGCATTCACGATGATCAAGACCGTGTCCACAACGCCCGCTCATTTCCCGTTCACGACGCCGTTCGTCCCCGCACGTGGGTTGAGCAACCCACACTTGCAGACGTTATGGGGACCGCTGTGGCGCAAGCGCACGCTGTTGGCGCGTACCCGCGAGCGCATGTGGCTGGAGGACGGAGACTTTCTCGATCTCGACTGGCACGGGCCGCATCAGGCTGACGCGCCGTTGGTCCTAGTCCTGCACGGGCTGACTGGCTCTTCGAACTCGCCCTACGTTGCCGGCTTGCAAAAGGCGATGGCCGACCAGGGCTGGGCGAGTGTCGCATTGAACTGGCGAGGCTGCTCCGGCGAACCCAATCTGCTCTCGCGCAGCTACCATTCGGGCGCAAGCGAGGACCTCGCAGAGGTCATCGCTCACTTGCGCGCGCTACGTCCGCTGGCACCGCTTTACGCTGTGGGTTATTCACTGGGCGGCAATGTGCTGCTCAAGTATCTAGGCGAGTCCGGCTCCGGCAGCGAACTGCTCGGCGCGGTGGCGGTGTCGGTGCCTTTTCGCCTGGACGAAAGCGCCAACCGCATGGGCCAGGGATTTTCCCGGATCTATCAGCGGCATTTCATGCGCGAAATGCTCACCTACATCCGTGAAAAACAACGCCGCTTTCAGCACGAAGGGATGAGCGAGGGGCTGGCCGAGCTGGCGGCGTTGGGCTCGCTGGAAAACATGCGTACCTTCTGGGACTTCGATGGGCGCGTCACCGCGCCGCTGCACGGCTTCGTCGACGCCCAGGATTACTATCGTCGGGCTTCAAGCCGCTATTTCCTCGGCCAGATCCAGACGCCAACGCTGGTCATCCAGGCGGCCGACGATCCTTTCGTATCCAGCCACAGTTTGCCGGAGCCTGCCGAGCTGTCGTCCTGTATAGAGTTTGAACTGCATGCCCAGGGCGGCCATGTCGGATTTGTCGAAGGGTCGCTGAAAAATCCTGGCTATTACCTGGAGCGACGCATCCCCCTTTGGTTGGGCGTCGCTCATGAACACGACAATCCTTACAGAAGCTGACGCCGAACCCCACGACCTATGCATACAAACCGGCCGAGTCAGGCGCCGGTTGCTACTTCACGGCTCGGATCGGTGATCCATTCGCTCCACGATCCGGCGTACAACGCACCCAACGGATAACCTGCCAGGCACAACGCGAACAGGTTATGGCAGGCAGTCACCCCCGAGCCACAGTAAGCGACCAGCTTGTCGGGTGAGCGCCCTTGCAACTTTTCGTCGAAACGCTGCCTGAGCTGCTCAGGCGGCAGAAAACGACCGTCCGCGCCGAGATTGTCGGTAAACACCGCGCACTGCGCGCCGGGGATATGGCCGGCGACCGGATCGATCGGTTCCACTTCACCACGAAAGCGAGGCTCTGCGCGCGCATCAAGCAAAGTCATGTCGGCATTCCCCAGCCTGCCATGCAGTCGCTCAGTGCTGAGCACCAGCGACATGTCCGGCTCGCCGGCGAACGTGCCTGGCTTGTGGTCGGGCGGGTCAAGGCTCAGCGGCAAGCCTGCTGCATGCCAGGCCTTCAGTCCGCCGTCCAGCAGGTAAACGCCGTCACGTTTACCCAGCCAGGCCAGCAGCCACCAGGCGCGAGCGGCATAGGCGCCCGTGCCATCATCGTAGAGAATCACTTCGCTATCCTGGTCGATACCCCAGCCCTGAAGGCGCTGACCCAGAACCCTGGGGTCAGGCAACGGATGACGACCGGTCTTGCCCTTGGTCACAGGCCCGCTGAGATCGCGCTCCAGATCCGCGAACGCTGCGCCGTCGATATGGCCCATGGCATAGCTGCGCTGTCCGTAATCGGGGTCGTCCAGGGCAAATCGGCAATCCAGGATCACGACGCCCGGCGTCCGTTGACGCGTAGCGAGGTCCTGAGGGCTGATCAGTTGTGCGATGGGCATGACAGACTCCTGTGGCATCAAAACGATCATTCACGCATGTCGGCGGCCGGCCGCAGACTTGCGCATTCTGTTACTCAAGCACCTTGCCGAGCGGTACGAAGAACTCCCCGCACAGCGCAGTGAATTCCGCACGCGACTGCTCGGTAATGTAACCGGCCTCCAGGATGAGCACCTGATACACGCCGCGGCGAAGCGCGCATTGCTCCAGATGCGACGGCGCTTCTCGCGTGGTGCATAGAAACCGGACCCAGGAGGTGAGGATGATCCAGGTGTTGAGGGTCAGGGACTCCATCTGCACTTTGTCGATATCAATGATGCCTGCTTCATTGAAAGCGCCGTAGATAGCCATGGCCTGAGTCAGGCCTCGTCGGGAGAATCGCCTGTATCGCGTCGCAAGTTCGCTATCCATACCCAGCAGGTGTTCGAGATCGCGATGCAGAAAGCGGTAGCGCCACATGCCGTCGAGGATCGCCAGCAGGTAATCACGCATGTCTTCCACAGTCAGCGACCGGCCCGCTGGAACCTGGAGAAAATTCTCCACCAGCGTCTCGTACTCCTGAAACAGCTCGGCGATGATCGCCTGCTTGTTCGGGAAGTGGTAATAGAGGTTGCCCGGCGAAATTTCCATGTGGGCCGCGATATGGTTGGTGCTGACGCTGCGCTCGCCCTGCTGGTTGAACAGCTCCAGGCTGGTCTGCACGATACGTTCTCGAGTCTTGATGCGTGGGGCCATGCTTGACTGCGTCGCTCGTAAGTTGGCGGGAGTATGTCGATAGTAACGTAAGCGGACGAATTGGCGAGCGGACCGCTCAGCGACTTTGTTGCGCCACCGCCCCAGAACCATTCCAACCGCCAGGCGGCGGAAAGATGAAACATGGCCGATAATCGGCGCAATACGACCATTACCTGACCGGTTCCGGCTTGGCCCATCGGGAAGGCTGCGATACCATCCGAGTCCCACAACGGACTCCGACCAGGACGACGCGATGAACCGAGTGTTGTACCCAGGCACCTTCGACCCTATTACCAAGGGCCATGGAGATCTGGTCGAGCGCGCCTCGCGCCTGTTCGACCAAGTGGTCATTGCCGTTGCCGCCAGCCCGAAGAAAAACCCGCTGTTCCCTCTGGAACAACGCGTCGAGCTGGCCCGCGAGGTCACAAAACACCTGCCCAACGTCGAAGTCGTGGGCTTCTCCACTCTCCTCGCCCACTTTGCCAAGGAGCAGAACGCTAATGTGTTCCTGCGCGGGCTGCGGGCAGTTTCGGACTTCGAGTACGAGTTCCAGCTGGCGAACATGAACCGCCAGCTGGCGCCCGATGTGGAGAGCCTGTTTCTCACTCCGTCGGAGCGCTATTCGTTCATTTCCTCGACACTGGTCCGGGAAATCGCCGCACTGGGCGGAGATATCACCAAGTTCGTCCACCCGGCTGTCGCCCAGGCGCTTACCGAACGCTTCCAGCGCTAAACATTTCTGCATGAACGTGCAGGTGCATACCGAGGCCTAATGCGGCACAATTCGCCGCATTGGTTTTCATGTGCCCTGGCGAGACCAGCGGCAGGAGTGATTCATGTCCCTTATCATCACTGACGATTGCATCAACTGCGACGTCTGCGAACCCGAGTGCCCGAACGAAGCGATTTCACAAGGTGAAGAGATCTACGTGATCAATCCGAACCTGTGTACCGAATGCGTGGGCCATTACGACGAGCCGCAATGTCAGCAGGTCTGTCCGGTGGATTGCATCCCGCTGGATGAGAATCGCGTCGAAAGCAAAGAACAGCTGATGGAAAAGTACCGCCTCATCACCAGCAAGGCGTAAAGCCGCGCGTCCAGTCAGTCTTTCTTGCCGTAACCGGATGTGGTGCAACCCAGGCAGCGCACGAATGCCGCCTTGCCAGGGTCGACTACCAGGGCCTGGCCTGTCGCCTTGAGGTTGCCGCCGGCAGCCGCGAAAGGTGCCGCCACCACGAACAGCCCGGTGCCGATCACAGTTGCAACGATGAGCAACGGTCGGGCAATCAACAGGTCGCCGATCATGGCGAACGCCGGCGGATTCTGCATGGTATAGACCGGATCACCGCTGCCCGCGGGGAGATCGTTGGCCAGCGCGGGCATAGCCTGCAGGCCGATGAACAGGGCCAGGGCGGCAGCGAGAATACGAAACGGGCTCATGGCTTGGTCCTTCGGGCGTGGCGGGTGAATTCTGTTCACTATAAACAGCGTCGGACATTAAGCAAGGCACCAGATATTGCAAGTATTGGCAGGCGCCGCTCTGCTTAACGCTGGCATTTGGGGCAGAACACGCTTGCGCGCTGTCCCAGCTTGACCTCGCGTAACGTCGTGCCACACACCTTGCACGGTTGGCCGCCCCGACCGTAGACGAACAGTTCCTGCTGGAAATATCCCGGTTGGCCGTCGCCACCAATGAAGTCACGTAATGTCGTGCCGCCGCGTTCGATGGCGTAAGCCAGGATGCGCTTGATCTCGATTGCCAGCTTCAGGTAACGCAGCCGGGAAATCCCTTTCGCTTCGCGACGCGGGTCAATACCTGCGGCAAACAGCGCTTCGGTGGCGTAGATATTGCCAACACCGACCACCACCGCGTTATCCATGATGAAGGGCTTTACTGCTATGGATTTGCCTCGCGACCGCTCGTACAGACGCTCGCCGTCGAAGAGATCGGTCAGCGGCTCGGGGCCCAGCCGGATCAGCAACTCGTGGTTATGCGGATCGAGGCTCCAGAGCATCGCACCGAAACGGCGTGGATCGGTATAACGCAACGCCAGACCCGACTCCAGCTCGATATCCAGATGCTCGTGCTTGAGCGCCGGCAGACCGGCCTCCACCAGGCGCAGATTGCCGGACATTCCGAGATGACTGATGAGCGTGCCCACCTCGGCCTGGATCAACAGGTACTTGGCGCGACGCCCGACTTCCACGATGCGTTGTCCAGACAGACGAGTGTCCAGATCTTCAGGCACAGGCCAGCGCAGGCGCCGGTCGCGGACAATCACGCGGCTGACGCGCTGCCCCTCCAGATGGGGCGCGATGCCCCGGCGGGTGGTTTCGACTTCAGGTAATTCAGGCATGGTTCGCTCGGTGAAACACGTTCAGACAGCAGCGCCGGTCAACGAGCGCCCAGTTCGCGGATGCTTTCCTTGAGGTTTTCGAAGTCGTATTCCGACAACCCTACGTAATCGAGCACCAGCGGGCCGACCAGACCCCATTCATGGTCATCGACCTGATTGCCCAACACCCGGTACGACTCGCAGATATGCTCGGCCATCTTCAGCGGTGCCAGAAGATTCTTCAACGCAGCATTGCGGCTCGTGTCGTCCTGGAAAATAGCCAAGGCGTTGTGATGGTTGGCAATTGCTTCGCTGACATGGCCCGGCAGACGCCACGACTTGGCGGTGTAATAGCCGACCACCGCATGGTTGGTGTGGAAGGCCCGGTTTTCAGTGTCCACCACGCGGCAGTCTGGGCCGGCCTTGGCGTACGCATCTTCGAGCACTGTCATGTAATCGGGGAAGCGCTTGAGCATCAACGGGACGCCACAGTCGTGGAACAGACCCAACGCGTAGGATTCGTCCGCCGTCTGCGAACCGATACGCTTGGCCAGCGTCAGGCTGGTCATGGCCACATCCTGAGCCGTGTCCCAGAACCGGTTGAGGGTCACGATGGTTTCATCACTCATCTCGCCCTTGATCGACTGCGCGTTGATCAGGTTGATGATCGAGCGGCTACCCAGCAGATTGACCGCCCGCTGAATCGAAGCAATCTTGTTCGACAACCCGTAGTGAGCCGAATTGACGATCTTGAGCAGCGCGCCGGACAAGCCAGGGTCCTGAGCGATCAGGCGTGCGATCACCCCGAGATCGGGGTCGGGCATGTACTGTTCCATCTGCAGATCCACCATGATCTGCGGCTGTGGCGGAACGCTGATGCCCTGCAGGGCCTGTTGGATCTGTTCGGAAGTTAGCTCTTCGGACATAAGTCACTACTCAGGGTCAGGCCTCGATTTTGCCCACTTAACACCCGACGGTCCATCTTCATCACCCGACATTTCCTGAACTTTGACAGCCTTCAAGCTTCGGACTATGTGACACCGGCGCACGGCGCAGAGCCTTCAATCCTCGCCTTGCGCCCTTCCCTGATCCTTGACTGGAGGTTTTCATGTCCAACGTTCTGAACGGCAAACGTATCGCGATCCTCGTCACTGACGGTTTCGAGCAGGTAGAACTCACCGGCCCGAAAGAAGCACTCGAACAGGCAGGTGCGAAGGTGGATATCCTTTCCAGCCAGGACGGCAAGGTAAAAGGCTGGAACCATGACAAGCCCGCAGACGATTTTAAGGTCGATCTGACATTCAAGGCCGCTAACGTCGAAGACTACGACGGCGTTTTGCTGCCGGGCGGCGTGCAGAACTCCGATACCATCCGTATCGACGTCGATGCGCAGAACATCGTCAAGGCTTTCGATGCAGCGGGCAAACCATTGGCGGTCATCTGCCACGGCAGCTGGCTGCTGGTGTCCGCAGGGCTGGTCAAAGGCAAGACCATGACCAGCTTCAAGACGCTCAAGGACGATCTGGTCAACGCAGGCGCCAAGTGGGTCGATCAGGAAGTGGTCACCGACGGCCAGTGGATCAGCAGCCGCCAGCCGGACGACATTCCTGCCTTCAGTCGCCAATTGATCCAGGCATTGTCGGCCTGACCGGTCGCGGCAGTTAATTTGCGTCATCCCGGCCCGCGGTCGGGATGACGGGTTATAATCCCGCTCTTTTTTCCGGAGCGACGTCATGTCCCTGCCTAGCTTGCGCCTCAAAGCCAACGCCGACCGTCGCCTGCGCGCCGGTCATCTGTGGGTCTACAGCAACGAAATCGACGTAGCCGCCACGCCATTGCACGGTTTTGCGGCGGGCGATCAAGCACTGCTCGAAGCCGCCGGCGGCAAGCCGTTGGGGATCGTCGCCATGAGCCCCAACAACCTGATCTGTGCGCGCCTGCTGTCGCGCGACATCAAGCTGCCGCTGGATAAATCGCTGCTGGTGCATCGCCTGAACGTGGCACTGTCGCTGCGCGACCGCCTGTTCGACAAACCCTTCTATCGCCTGGTCTACGGCGACTCGGACCTGCTGCCGGGCCTGGTCGTGGATCGCTTCGGTGACATCCTCGTGGTGCAACTGGCTTCCGCCACCATGGAAAATCACAAGGAAGACGTGGTCGCCGCGCTGGTACAGGTCCTCAAGCCAAGCGGCATTCTGTTCAAGAATGACTCCGCGGCACGCGATGCCGAAGGCCTGAACCGCTATGTCGAAACCGCGTTCGGGGTTGTTCCTGAGTGGGTAGCGCTGGAAGAAAACGGCGTGAAGTTCGAAGCACCTGTCATGGCCGGACAGAAGACCGGCTGGTTCTACGACCACCGCATGAACCGCGCGCGCCTCGCACCTTATGTCAAAGGCAAGCGCGTACTGGACCTGTATAGCTACATTGGCGGCTGGGGCATCCAGGCGGCGGCTTTCGGTGCCAGCGATGTCACCTGTGTCGACGCTTCGTCCTTCGCTCTGGACGGCGTTGAGCGCAACGCGGCGCTGAACGGGTTCGCGGAAAAACTCACCTGCATCGAAGGTGACGTGTTCGAGGCACTGAAGGAACTCAAAGCCGGCGAAGAGCGCTTCGACGTGATCGTCGCCGACCCGCCAGCGTTCATTAAACGCAAGAAAGACCTGAAAAACGGTGAAGGCGCCTACCGCCGCCTGAACGAACAAGCCATGCGCCTGTTGACCAAGGACGGCATCCTGGTCAGCGCGTCGTGCTCAATGCACCTGCCGGAAGATGACCTGCAAAACATCCTCCTGACCAGCGCCCGCCACCTGGACCGCAACATCCAGCTGCTCGAACGCGGCAGCCAGGGCCCGGACCATCCGGTTCACCCGGCTATCGCCGAAACGCGCTACATCAAGAGTATTACTTGCCGGTTGTTGCCGAATAGCTGATAGCGCCATTGTCGCGGGCAAGCGCGCTCCTACGGTTACGGGAACATCGCGCTCTCCTGACCGTAGGAGCGCGCTTGCCCGCAGTCACCTATTCGACTCACCAGTCCCGCTCTGAGTGGGTTGGCTACCACGTAGCGGGCCACGCTTTGAACATTCTCTTCACGCCTGATTGCTCTGTCGTGATAACCCTTCTGCCAAACCCGCAACGGTCCCGCTCCAGCCGCTACCAGGGCGCGCGAGCTACCTGACTTGACCCGCCGCATCAACATCCCGAGGCTGCCGGTTTCCAGTTCGATCAGCCAGTGGAAATGGTCCGGCATGATGACCCATGCCAAGGATCGGGCACGTCTTTCCCTCTCCGCTGTACGAAACTCGTTGACCAGAAGCCGCCCGACCCGCCAGTCCGAAAATAACGGCTGGCGACCAAGCACTACCGAAGTCAAAAGATAAATTCGCCCAGCTTCCGAATAGCGGCCGACGCGTAGCTGGGACCCGCGATGTGTTCTTGGCATCCTTGCCTCTCCTCATTTATTGGAATCAAGACTAGTGAGAAGTGCAGCACCAAGGAGATAAACAATATGCAGGATGTGTACTGACAGCCTTGTCGCGGGCAAGCGCGCTCCTACCGGCCCCTCTCCCCTTCTTCGTGCGCGACAGGCTGACCACGGACCGCCGACAGGTGTAGAATCGGCTCTATTCATCGCCAGTCACCCCCGGCGGGTTTATGAGCTCAGGCTGAGTGCTCGGTGATCCCGTAGCGTTCGGTTTCGTTGCTGTTTGCGGTCACTGCCGCTTGCGTGCGACGTCCATAGAAGCTCACTCCCTTCACCGATTAGCCTTTTTTGCCGGAGTGCTCCAATGCCTGATTACCGCTCGAAAACGTCCACCCACGGTCGCAACATGGCCGGCGCTCGTGCCCTGTGGCGCGCCACGGGCATGAAGGACGAAGACTTCAAGAAACCGATCATCGCCATCGCCAACTCGTTTACCCAGTTCGTTCCAGGCCACGTCCACCTCAAGGACATGGGCCAACTAGTCGCCCGGGAAGTGGAGCGTGCCGGTGGCGTGGCGAAAGAATTCAATACCATCGCGGTCGATGACGGCATCGCCATGGGCCACGACGGGATGCTGTACTCGCTGCCGAGCCGCGAGATCATCGCCGACTCCGTGGAGTACATGGTCAATGCTCACTGCGCTGACGCCATTGTGTGCATTTCCAACTGCGACAAGATCACCCCAGGCATGCTGATGGCCTCGTTGCGCCTCAACATCCCGGTGATCTTCGTCTCTGGCGGGCCGATGGAAGCGGGCAAGACCAAACTTGCCAGCCACGGCCTCGATCTGGTCGACGCCATGGTCATCGCCGCGGACAGCACCGCCAGCGACGAAAAGGTCGCTGAATACGAGCGCAGCGCTTGCCCGACCTGTGGTTCCTGTTCCGGCATGTTCACCGCCAACTCGATGAACTGCCTGACCGAAGCATTGGGCCTGGCATTGCCTGGCAACGGCTCGACCCTGGCAACCCACAGCGACCGTGAGCAATTGTTCCTCACGGCGGGTCGCACCATCGTCGAGCTGTGCAAGCGCTACTACACCGAGAACGACGAGTCGGTTCTGCCGCGCAACATCGCCAACTTCAAGGCTTTCGAAAACGCCATGACGCTGGACATCGCCATGGGCGGCTCGACCAACACCATCCTGCACCTGCTGGCCGCTGCCCAGGAGGCCGAAATCGATTTCGATCTTCGCGACATCGACCGGCTGTCGCGAGAGGTTCCACAGCTCTGCAAGGTGGCGCCGAACATCCAGAAGTACCACATGGAAGACGTGCACCGCGCTGGCGGAATTTTCAGCATCCTGGGCGAACTGGCCCGTGGCGGCCTGCTGCACACCGATTTGCCGACCGTCCACAGCAAGACCATGGCCGAAGGTATCGCCAAGTGGGACATCACGCTCTCCGATGATGAAGCGGTGCATACCTTCTTCAAGGCGGGCCCTGCCGGTATCCCGACCCAGACAGCGTTCAGCCAGTCGACCCGCTGGCCGAGCCTGGACGACGACCGCGAGAACGGTTGCATCCGCAGCGTCGAGCACGCGTATTCGCAGGAAGGTGGCCTGGCGGTGTTGTACGGCAACATTGCTCTGGACGGCTGCGTAGTGAAAACCGCTGGCGTGGATGAGTCGATCCACGTCTTCGAAGGCAACGCCAAGATCTTCGAAAGCCAGGACAGCGCAGTGCGCGGCATTCTGGCTGATGAAGTTCAGGCAGGCGATATCGTGATCATCCGTTACGAAGGTCCGAAAGGCGGTCCGGGCATGCAGGAAATGCTCTACCCGACTTCGTATCTGAAATCCAAAGGTCTGGGCAAAGCCTGCGCACTGCTGACCGACGGTCGGTTCTCGGGCGGTACGTCCGGGCTGTCCATCGGCCACGCTTCTCCGGAAGCGGCTGCCGGTGGTGCGATTGGCCTGGTTCGCGACGGCGACAAAGTGCTGATCGACATTCCGAACCGCTCGATCAACCTGTTGATCGACGACGCGGAAATGGCCGAGCGCCGCGCAGAGCAGGACAAGAAAGGCTGGAAACCGGTCGAGCAGCGTCCACGCAAAGTGACCACCGCGCTCAAGGCCTACGCATTGCTCGCCACCAGCGCCGATAAAGGCGCGGTACGCGACAAGGCTCTGCTGGACAAGCTGGTTCCGTAATTGTCGGGACCGCGTTGCGGTCCATCGCGGGCAAGCGCGCTCCTACTGTTATCGCTGCGTAGGAGCGCGCTTGCCCGCGACGGGCTGCAAAGCAGCAGCCCCGATTACGCCTGACGTTCCCACACTTCGAAAGCATAAGCCGGCTTGTCCTCGACCGCCGGATTTTTCAGACTCGAAATAAGCTTCCACTGCGCCGTATCAAACTCCGGAAACCACGCATCGCCTTCAGGGCTGAGCGCGACTCGGGTCAGGTACAGCCGGTCGGCCTGCGGCATGGCCTGGGTATATAGCTGCGCGCCGCCAATCAACATGACCTCGTCGACGCTCTGCTCACGTGCCCACTGCTCGGCGCGCTCTCGGGCGGCTTCCAGAGATGAGAACACCTCGGCGCCTTCCAGTTGCAGACCGTCCTGACGGCTGACCACCAGATTCAACCGCCCGGGCAATGGGCGACCTAGCGAATCCCAGGTTTTGCGCCCCATGATGATCGGCTTGCCAAGGGTCGTGGCCTTGAAATATTTGAAGTCCCCCGGCAGGTGCCAGGGCATGGAATTGTCGACGCCGATCACCCGGTTTTCACCAAGCGCGGCAATCAGGCTGAGGGGGAGATGAGTTTTCATGGGCGTGAGGATATCAGAGCCGGCGCAAGGATAAGACTGAACTGTGATACGCGATGCCCAGTCCCATCACAGCGGTTATGCTCACCGCTGAATTTGACGAAGAGATGCTGTGTGACTGCCCTGACACCACTCGACACCCTGTGGCTGACCGAAGCCGTGCGCCTGCGCGAACAGCAAGCCGGCACGCTGGACGACCAGGAAGCCAACCGCCGTGCCCGCGCTGCCGAGGGCGATCTGACCGCTCGCATCACCCATCGCGCCCTGTCGCTGGCCGAACGCGACGGCATGGTTGGTGCGCTGCTGCGCTGGAAACAGGGCGCGCGCCTGGCGCTGATCGCACTGGTCGTGCTGGCGGTGGTCAGCGGTGCCGGTCTGGCATTCGCCGCAATGGGCGATGGGCAAGCGGCGGTCAATGTGTTCTGGGCAGTGGGCAGCCTCCTCGGGTTGAACCTGATCCTGCTATTGAGTTGGGCGCTGGGCCTGGTATCAGCCGGACGCGGCAATGCGGGTCTGGGCCAACTCTGGCTGTGGCTGAGTGAAAAGCTCGCTCGCGATGCACAGGCCGCGCAGCTCGCACCCGCATTGATTCTGCTCCTGCAGCGTCGCCGCTTGAACCGCTGGGTGCTGGGCCTGCTGGTGCATGGCCTCTGGCTGGTCGCTCTGCTGAGTGCAATGGCGTTGCTGCTGATGTTGATGGCGACTCGACGCTATGGTTTTGTCTGGGAGACCACCATTCTGGGCAGCGACACCTTTGTCGCGCTAACCCAGGCGCTCGGCACGCTCCCTGCTCTGCTGGGTTTCAGCGTTCCGGATGAAGCCATGATCCGCGCCAGCGGTAATGGCGCGCTGGGCGTCGAGAATGCGCGACAGGCCTGGGCGGCGTGGCTAGTGGGTGTCTTGCTGGTTTACGGCATCGTGCCGCGGCTTTTGCTTGCCTTGTTCTGCCTGTGGCGCTGGAAACGTGGCCGCGCGGATCTGAAGCTGGATGTCGACTCGCCCGGTTATCAGGAGTTGCGTGAGCGTCTGATGCCGAGCAGCGAGCGTTTGGGTATCAATGATGCCGCGCCGGCTACCCTGCATCAGATCCAGCCCCTCGGCGGCTCGGCAAAAAGCGACGGCGCGTTGCTGGTTGCCATCGAACTGGACGGTCAGCATCCGTGGCCACCACAGCTGCCTGCGGGTGTTGCGGACGCAGGCGTGCTCGACAGCAGAGAATCCCGACATCGCCTGCTGGAACAGCTGACGCTCTATCCACCCGCACGGCTCTTGATCGCCTGTGATCCGCGCCGCTCCCCGGATCGTGGCAGCCTCGCGCTGATCGCAGAACTATCGCGATGCGCTGGCGCAACGCGCATCTGGTTACTGCCCGCGCCTGCCGATCAGACGCTGGACCCCGAACGCGTCGAGGACTGGCAGGTCGCACTGCAAAAGCTTGAACTGGACTGGTCCGACGATGCCCGCTTCACATGGCTGGAGACAGGCCATGACTAAATCGGGCAAGTCCGGCGCCATCAAGCTGGCCGTCGTCGGGCACACGAACGTGGGCAAGACATCGCTGCTGCGCACCCTGACCGGGGACGTACATTTTGGCGAGGTCTCGCATCGCCCAAGCACGACCCGCCACGTGGAAGGCGCACGGCTCTCGGTGGAAGGCCAGCCAATTCTGGAGCTCTACGACACGCCCGGCCTGGAAGATGCCATCGCTTTGCTCGATTATCTGGAACGCCTGGATCGGCCTGGCGAGCGTCTTGACGGGCCGGCTCGGTTGCAGCGTTTTCTGGAAGGCAGCGAAGCCCGGCAACGGTTCGAGCAGGAAGCAAAAGTGCTGCGCCAGTTGCTGGAGTCCGATGCAGGCCTGTACGTCATCGATGCCCGCGAGCCGGTGCTGTCCAAATACCGTGACGAGCTGGCGGTACTGGCCAGCTGCGGCAAGCCGCTGTTACCGGTGTTGAATTTCGTCAGCAGCCGCGAGCACCGCGAGGCGGACTGGCGAGACGCTTTATCGCGGCTTGGCCTGCATGCACTGGTGCGTTTCGACAGCGTTGCACCGCCCGAGGATGGCGGACGTCGATTGTATGAAAGCCTGGCGCTGCTGTTCGAAAGCGCGGGACCGCAGCTGGAGCGACTGATTCAGGATCAGCAGGCGCAGCGCGAGGCCCGGCGCCACAGCGCCGCACGCCTGATCGCCGAGATGCTGATCGATTGCGCCGCTTGTCGCCGCAGCGTCGCAACGACCGCTGACAAGGAAGCGCAGGCGATCGAGGAGCTGCGCCAGGCCGTACGCCAACGCGAACAGCGATGTGTCGAGGCGCTGCTCAAGCTCTATGCGTTTCGCAAGGACGATGTCACGACCAGCGATCTGCCGCTGATGGACGGCCGCTGGGGCGATGACTTGTTCAACCCGGAAACCCTGAAACAGCTGGGTGTGCGAGTTGGCGGCGGTGTGGCCGCAGGTGCAGCAGCCGGTGCCGGCGTTGACCTGTTGGTCGGCGGGGTCACGCTTGGAGCGGCGGCGCTAGTGGGCGCGCTTGCCGGAGGCGCGCTGCAAACGGCACGCAGCTACGGCGGTCGGTTGTTGGGCAAGATCAAGGGGCACCGCGAACTCACCGTGGATGAATCGGTTCTGCGCTTGCTGGCGCTGCGCCAGAAACAGCTCGTGCTTGCTCTCGCGGCTCGGGGCCACGCCGCGATTCAGTCCATCGAACTGGCCGCGCCCGATGACAAGACCTGGCGCCAGGGCAAGCTCCCTGATGCGTTGAACAAGGCCCGTGCGCATCCGCAGTGGTCTTCGCTCAATCCGCATCCGCGGTTGAGTCAGACTGAGCGGCAGGAAGCGACTGATGAATTGGCGGATGTGATCCTGCAGCCTTGACCTGAACAGGGATTGCTTTGATCCATAAGCGGGTGTATCGGACGCCAAAACCGCATCGCCCCCGGTCGCGGGCAAGCGCGCTCCTACACGCGCACGAACCGGACAGGCGGCTGGTAGCAATCCGCCTGTCCGGTTCGCGGACAATTGCGTGCGTACGCTGTATGATCGCGCGCCCGATTCACCCGGAAGCTTGAACTCAAATGAAACCCACCCTGATCGCCGCCGCAGAACTCGATCGCATCGATACCTGGGCCAAATACTCCAGCCATATGTGCGGAGGTTGCATTTCCAGCTGCTGCACCTTGCCGGTTGAAGTGAAGATCAAAGATCTGATCCGCATCGGGATCGTGGATGAGTTCGAGCGTGGCGAACCGGCGAAAAACATCGCCAAGCGTTTGCAGAAAGAAGGGATCGTCGAGCGCTACAACCAAAAATCCGAGATCTTCACCCTGCAGCGCATGAGCAACAACGATTGTCTGTATCTGGATCGCAAGAGCCGCCTGTGCACCATCTACGACAAACGCCCGGACACCTGCCGCAACCACCCCAAGGTCGGACCACGTCCGGGTTATTGCGCCTACAAGCCGAAGGCTGTCGAGCGTCAGAGCAGCGGTACGCTCAACTCCAATTCCGGTCGGGTGCCGCTGAAGTTTTGAGCCACGCTCCCCTGTAGGAGCGTGCTTGCCCGCGACGGCATTCCCTCAGTTGTAGATGCATTCACCGACACTACGCCGGTCGCGGGCAAGCGCGCTCCTACAACAGACCAAGCAGCAGGCATAAAAAAACGCCCCCGGCCTTTCGACCGGGGGCGTTTTATTCAGCCGGGCTTAAATCAAGCCTTGGCTTTCTTGGCAGCGCGGGTACGCTCGCTTTCGTCCAGGATCTTCTTGCGAAGACGGATGGACTTAGGAGTGACTTCGCACAGCTCGTCGTCCTGGATGAATTCCAGAGCCTGTTCCAGAGTGAACTTGACAGGCGGAACCAGAGCGATGGTTTCGTCTTTACCCGAAGCACGCATGTTGTCGAGCTTCTTGCCCTTGGTAGGGTTTACACCCAGGTCGTTGTCGCGGCTGTTCAGGCCGACGATCTGACCGTTGTAGATTTCCTGACCGTGCTCAACGAACAGCTTGCCGCGAGCCTGCAGGGTTTCCAGGGAGTAGGTCAACGCCTTGCCGGTTTCAACCGAAACCAGAACGCCGTTCTGACGGCCGGACATGTCGCCCGACTTCATCACGTCGTAACGGTCGAAGATCGAGGTCAGGATGCCTGCGCCGGAAGTCAGGGTCAGGAATTCGTTACGGAAACCGATCAAGCCACGAGCCGGGATGTTGTACTCAAGGCGAACGCGGCCTTTGCCATCCGGAACCATGTTGGTCAGGTCGCCTTTACGCAGACCCATCTGCTCCATGATCGCGCCCTGCGCTTCTTCAGGCAGGTCGATGGTCACGTTTTCGTACGGTTCGTGCTTCACGTCACCAACGCGACGGATGATCACTTCCGGACGGCCTACGGCCATTTCGAAGCCTTCGCGACGCATGGTTTCGATCAGAACCGAGAGGTGCAGCTCACCACGGCCCGAAACCTTGAACTTGTCAGCGGTGTCGCCTTCTTCAACGCGCAGAGCAACGTTGTACAGCAGCTCCTTGTCCAGACGTTCCTTGATGTTACGGCTGGTGACGAACTTGCCTTCCTTGCCGCAGAACGGCGAGTCGTTTACCTGAAAAGTCATGGAAACGGTTGGCTCGTCAACGGTCAGCGGCTTCATCGCTTCTACGTTGTTTGGATCGCACAGGGTGTCGGAGATGAACAGCTCGTCGAAACCGCTGATGCAGACGATGTCGCCGGCAGCTGCTTCTTCAACGTCGATGCGGTGCAGACCGTGGTGACCCATCAGCTTCAGGATACGGCCGTTACGCTTCTTGCCGTCAACGTCGATGGCGACAACCGGAGTGTTCGGCTTGACGCGACCACGAGCAATACGGCCGACGCCGATAACACCCAGGAAGCTGTTGTAGTCCAGAGCGGAGATCTGCATCTGGAACGGACCTTCACGGTCAACAGCCGGCGCTGGTACGTTGTCGACGATCGACTGGTACAGCGGGGTCATGTCTTCAGCCATTTCGGTGTGGTCCAGACCGGCGATGCCGTTCAGGGCCGAGGCGTAGACGACTTTGAAGTCCAGCTGTTCTTCGGTGGCGCCCAGGTTGTCGAACAGGTCGAAGATCTGGTCCAGAACCCAGTCAGGACGCGCGCCCGGACGGTCAACCTTGTTGATGACCACGATTGGACGCAGGCCGGCTTCGAAAGCCTTCTTGGTCACGAAACGGGTTTGCGGCATAGGGCCGTCTTGAGCGTCGACCAGCAGCAGAACGGAGTCGACCATCGACATCACGCGCTCTACTTCACCACCGAAGTCGGCGTGGCCCGGGGTGTCCACGATGTTGATGTGGTAGCCGTTCCAGTTGATCGCGGTGTTCTTCGCGAGAATGGTAATGCCACGCTCTTTTTCCTGGTCGTTGGAGTCCATGACGCGCTCGTCGTTGAGCTCGTTGCGCTCAAGAGTGCCGGACTGACGCAGGAGTTTGTCGACCAGGGTGGTTTTGCCATGGTCAACGTGAGCAATGATGGCGATGTTGCGTAGATTTTCGATCACTTGTGTATCTCGATCAGAGGATTCGGTCTGCTGACTGAAAACAGACAGCCATTACAGTTAGGAGTCGGCAAAAGCCGGTACGGCTTGGCGACTGGTGTCGGGGGGCCGGTGACGCAAGCCACAGGCAAACAGCCCCGGGCACTTAGCTCGGTCGATATACGCGCACATTGGCATGCCCCTCACTGAGCAAATGATGAGCATGCAGGCGGCTCATGACGCCTTTGTCGCAATACAACAGGTACTGGCGCGTGTTATCCAGTTCCTTGAATCGGCTGTTCAATGCATAGAACGGCACGGTCTGTATCTCGATGCCCGGCGCTTGCAACGGCTCGTCTTCCTGAGCATCCGGATGGCGGATGTCGATGATGACCTGGCCGGCGAGCGCCTGACTGACTTCTTCGATTTCGACACTGCGGCTCAGATCCTCGATCACCTTGTCGATCGGGACCAGCCTGGCGCGTTCGAGCGCTTGCTCGAGAATCGCCATGTCGAATTGTTGCTCTTCATACTCAACGCGGTTGCGCTTGGCGTTGGTCTTGGGGTTGACCGAAATCACCCCGCAATACTCAGGCATGTGCCGAGCGAAGTCGGCGGTGCCGATTTCAGTCGCCTGGTCGACGATGTCCTGTTTGTGGCTCGCGATCAGCGGCCGCAGGACCAGCTTGTCGGTTGCCGAGTCGATCAGCGACAGGTTCGGCAGCGTCTGGCTGGACACCTGGGAAATCGCCTCGCCGGTTACCAGCACGTCGATCTCCAGTCGGTCGGCGACCGCGGATGCAGCGCGTAACATCATACGCTTCAAAACTACACCCATATGACTGTTATCGACTTTTTGCAGGATTTCTCCGAGAACTTCCTCGAACGGCACACTGACGAACAGCACCCGCTGAGAGCTGCCGTACTTCTTCCAGATGTAATGCGCGACTTCCATCACGCCCAGCTCGTGGGCGCGCCCACCCAGATTAAAGAAGCAGAAATGCGCCATGAGCCCGCGGCGCATGATCTGATAAGCCGCGACAGTGGAGTCAAAGCCGCCGGACATCAGCACGAGCGTCTGTTCCAGCGCACCGAGCGGGTATCCGCCCAGCCCTTTGTGCTGGTCGTGGATGACGAACAACCGTTGGTCGCGAATTTCCATGCGCACCACGATGTCCGGCTTCCTCAGCTCGATTCCGGCGGCGCCGCACTGCATCCGCAGCTTGCTGCCGACGTACTTCTCGACGTCCATCGAACTGAAATCGTGGCGGCCGGCCCGCTTGCAGCGCACGGAAAACATCTTGCCGGGCAGCAGGTCGCCGTAGTGCTCTTTGCACTTGGCAACGATGTCATCCATATCGCCCAGAGGATATTCGGCAACCTGCAGGAAATTCGCGATGCCCGGCATGCAGCTCAGGCGCTCGGTGATGCCCTGCAGGACTCTGGGATCGGTCGACCGGGTTTCCACCTCAAGGTTGTCCCACACACCACCCACAACAATGTCCGCGTCCAGTTCCCGGAGCACGGTACGAATGTTCTTGCCCAGCTGCCGAATGAATTTCTTGCGGACCGGCGGGCTTTTGATGGTGATTTCTGGGAAAACTTTGACGATTAGTTTCATAGAAACGGTGCGTAGGATGCCGGCCAAAAAAGGGGGGCGCGGATTATAGCGGAAATTGCTCAAGGTTTAACCAGTTATCGTACTGCCAATCATCAGCGCACCAAAAAGGGTCGTATCAGTGACGGCAAGCGCTATAAAGGTGCGGAGAATTGCCGTGGATCGCTGTTTTAAGCCCGAAATGCCTGCGCTTGAGGCACGAATCCCAACACGGGGCACTGGCATGCAAATTGCTCCCTTGTGAGGCAGGTTGCCTTGGTCGAGTATTCGGGCCGGCATCACCAAATTCAAAGGGCCAAAACTACAACAGGCTCTTATCCACCCGGAGGACACCATGTCGAAGTCGGTTCAACTCATCAAAGATCATGACGTTAAGTGGATTGATCTGCGCTTCACGGATACCAAAGGTACTCAGCACCACGTGACCATGCCGGCTCGCGACGCGCTGGAAGACGACTTCTTCGAAGTCGGCAAAATGTTCGACGGTTCTTCCATCTCCGGCTGGAAAGGCATCGAAGCCTCCGACATGATCCTGCTGCCGGACGACGAAACCGCTGTTCTCGATCCGTTCACCGAAGAGCCGACGCTGATCCTGGTTTGCGACATCATCGAGCCTTCGACCATGCAGGGCTACGATCGCGATCCACGCGCCATCGCCCATCGCGCCGAGGAATACCTCAAGTCCACCGGTATCGGTGACACCGTCTTCGCCGGTCCCGAGCCTGAGTTCTTCATCTTCGACGAAGTGAAGTTCAAGTCCGACATTTCCGGCTCCATGTTCAAGATCTTCTCCGAGCAAGGCTCGTGGATGTCCGATCAGGACGTGGAAGGCGGCAACAAGGGCCACCGTCCAGGCGTCAAAGGCGGCTACTTCCCGGTTCCGCCATTCGACCACGACCACGAAATCCGCACCGCAATGTGCAACGCCCTGGAAGAAATGGGCCAGGTCGTCGAAGTTCACCACCACGAAGTGGCGACTGCCGGCCAGAACGAAATCGGCGTGAAATTCAACACGCTGGTCAAGAAGGCTGACGAAGTTCAGACCCTCAAGTACTGCGTACACAACGTTGCCGATGCCTACGGCCGCACCGCGACCTTCATGCCAAAGCCTCTGTACGGCGATAACGGTTCGGGTATGCACGTTCACATGTCCATCTCCAAAGATGGCAAGAACACATTCGCCGGCGAAGGCTATGCCGGTCTGTCCGACACCGCCCTGTACTTCATCGGCGGCATCATCAAGCACGGCAAGGCGCTGAACGGCTTCACCAACCCGTCGACCAACTCCTACAAGCGTCTGGTACCAGGCTTTGAAGCTCCGGTAATGCTGGCCTACTCGGCTCGCAACCGTTCCGCTTCGATCCGTATTCCTTACGTCTCCAGCCCACGTGGCCGTCGTATCGAAGCACGCTTCCCGGATCCATCGGCCAACCCGTACCTGGCGTTCGCCGCTCTGCTGATGGCTGGCCTGGACGGCATCCAGAACAAGATTCACCCTGGCGATGCAGCTGACAAGAACCTGTACGATCTGCCGCCTGAAGAGGCTAAAGAGATCCCACAAGTTTGCGGCAGCCTGAAAGAAGCGCTGGAAGAGCTGGACAAAGGTCGTGCGTTCCTGACCAAAGGCGGCGTTTTCAGCGACGACTTCATCGATGCCTACATCGAGCTGAAAAGCGAAGAAGAAATCAAAGTGCGCACCTTCGTACACCCACTGGAATACGAGCTGTACTACAGCTGCTGATCCAGCCGCGCCTGCTCTGGCGGCGTAGAGGAGACCTCCTTCGGGAGGTCTTTTCGTTTCTGGAGAAACACCATGCCCAACGGCGCGCCGAGGGTCATGCGCCTGCTGATCCACGTGCGACCGGGATTCGCTGAACGACGCTCACCTCTGTTAGCTGTGCGGTATATGTTTACCGCCATCCGCCCTCGACTCACAGGCATTGTTGCGACTTGTGCCATACCCGTGAGTTTTCATCATGAGCAGAGCAACCTCTTTTTTCGCCGTCATCCTGATGCTGAGTGGTAGTGCGATCGCCGAAGACGCACCGCCGTCTGCGGCAATGCCACCAGTCACTTCGCAAGTACTGCTGAAAAGCACCGCCTCCTGGGATGGCACGCCCTACACTCGCTATCCGGACGGCCAGCCGGAGCTGACAATTCTGAAAATCAGCATCCCGGCCGAAACCGCGCTCAAATGGCATCGGCATGCAATACCCAACGCGGCTTATGTGGTTTCAGGGCAGATCACTGTGCAGGCAAAGGACACTCCGCATACCATCCTGCTCAAAGCCGGCGATACACTCGCGGAAATGGTCGATACCGTGCATCGAGGCGTGACCGGCAGTGAACCGGTCGAGCTGATTGTGTTCTATGCTGGCACTCCCGGAACGCCCCTGTCGCAATGAACCGGCATCCAGCCCCTGCATTCGGAGCCCCCATGCGTCGATCCTTTGCCTGCCTGCTGCTGTTGATCAGCCTGCCCGTGGCAGCACAGATTTATAAGTACACCGATGCCAACGGGAATACGGCTTATAGCAATCAGCCGCCGGACGGGATCAAGGCGGAGACCGTCGAGCTCCCGCCTTTGAACAGCATAGAGCCTGCAGCGCCACGCGCCGGATCTGTTCAGTCGGCTCCAACTGCCGAACCGGAGCAGCCGCAAGCCGCTTACAGCACGCTTGAACTGACCGACCTGCCGACGGACGAAGCGCTACGCGCCAACAACGGCACCTTTACCATCGGCGTCAGGATTGAACCGCGGCTCAGGTCCGGGCACCTGATGCAACTGTTGGTCGATGGCAATCCCTACGGGCAACCGACCAACATCCCGCGCTTTCAGGTGATAAACATCGACCGCGGCGAGCACAGCTTCGCCGTCGCCGTGCAGGATGCGCAGGGCATCCTGCAACAAAGCCCAACGCTTACGCTTACGGTGCAGAGAGTCCATGTCAATCGGCCTTGAAGTCCGCCTGCTGGTGTGCCTGCTTTCATTGTCGAGTGTGTCGGCGGTCGCGGATGTCTATACCTACATCGATGCCAACGGCAATCGGGTCTTTACCGATCAGCCGCGCAAGAATGCCAAGCGGGTCGAGATCGCGCCCAGCAACAGCATGACCGGCGCTCCGCCCACACGAACGCTCAAGGCTGCTCCCCAAGCGCCGGTCGTTTACCCGATGTTTCACTATGATTTGCTGCGGGTGCTGATACCGGAACCTGATGCCACGATCAGCAGCCCGAGCGGCGACCTGATCGTCACGGTCACCAGCGAACCGCCGCTGCAGCCCGGCCATCGTTATCGGCTGATGCTCGATGGTCAGGTCGTCGGCGAGCCAGGGCGCAGCCCCGTATTCCCGTTGCACAACATCGACCGAGGCACCCATCAGGTCTCGGTTGAGATATTCGACGAGTTGGACCGGGTGCTGGAGAAGACGCCCAACCAGCCTTTTCACCTGCAACGCGTCACACTCGCGCAAAAGCGGGCGACAAGACCCTGCAAGACCGATGAGTACGGCGTGCGGCCAGAGTGCCCGCTCAAGGACAAGCCCGAAGAGAAAAGCAGCATCCTGCCTTTCTTCTGATCCAGCCCGCTTGCCACCGCCTTCATCATCAGCACCTTATTGGTGCATGATGCGTTTAACCCTGCACAGCGACAGCCCAGAATGGTTCACAAACGAGCCGCCGTCGGCGCTTAAAGTGGGCAGCGGAGAACAAAAAGATCCATTCCCCTGAATAAAACGCTTCTTTTCGGAGCCTTGGTTTGGTTTTTGCAACTTGCTGACACAGCATGACCATTGCGTGCCGTATCAGCGGCCCTACTCATGCCAGCGATACCAGCCAGCGCCCGCACTGCGCGACTGCAATGTGCCAAGAGAGGTCGACACGATTCATGACTATCAGCGACGCGCTGCACCGACTGTTACTGGATAACCTGACCACTGCCACTATTCTGCTCAACGCCGACCTGCGGCTTGAGTACATGAACCCGGCAGCGGAAATGCTTCTGGCCATCAGCGGCCAGCGCAGCCATGGCCAATTCATCAGCGAGCTGTTCACCGAGTCCGCCGAAGCTTTGAGTTCGTTGCGTCAGGCGGTCGAACAGGCGCATCCGTTTACCAAGCGCGAAGCGATGCTCACCGCTCTGACCGGTCAGACCCTGACGGTCGACTACGCCGTGACGCCGATCCTCAACAAGGGCGAGACCTTGTTGCTGCTTGAAGTCCACCCGCGTGACCGGCTGTTGCGCATCACTAAAGAAGAAGCCCAGCTTTCCAAGCAGGAAACCACCAAAATGCTGGTGCGCGGGCTGGCTCACGAGATCAAGAATCCATTAGGCGGCATTCGTGGCGCGGCCCAGTTGCTGTCTCGTGAGCTGCCTGAAGAAAGCCTCAAGGACTACACCAACGTCATCATCGAGGAAGCCGACCGCCTGCGAAACCTGGTGGACCGGATGCTCGGTTCCAACAAACTGCCGTCGCTGGCCATGACCAACGTTCACGAAGTGCTGGAACGTGTGTCGAGCCTGGTGGAGGCGGAAAGCCAGGGCTGCATAACGCTCGTTCGCGACTACGACCCAAGCATTCCGGACGTGCTCATCGACCGCGAGCAGATGATCCAGGCAGTGCTCAACATCGTACGCAACGCCATGCAGGCCATCAGTGGCCAGAACGAGCTGCGCCTGGGCCGCATCACCCTGCGTACCCGCGCAATGCGCCAGTTCACGATCGGCCACGTGCGCCATCGTCTGGTCAGCAAGATTGAAATCATCGACAACGGCCCCGGTATTCCCGCCGAGCTTCAGGAAACCATCTTCTACCCAATGGTCAGCGGACGCCCGGACGGAACAGGGCTGGGACTCGCCATCACCCAGAACATCATTAGCCAGCACCAGGGTCTGATCGAGTGTGACAGCCATCCCGGCCACACCACGTTCTCGATCTTCCTGCCACTGGAACAAGGAGCAGCTTCGACATGAGCCGTAGTGAAACTGTCTGGATCGTAGATGACGATCGTTCCATCCGTTGGGTTCTGGAAAAAGCCCTGCAACAGGAAGGCATGACCACGCAGAGCTTCGACAGCGCCGACGGAGTCATGAGCCGCCTCGCCCGGCAGCAGCCGGATGTGATCATTTCCGATATCCGCATGCCCGGGGCCAGCGGTCTGGATCTGCTGGCGCGGATTCGCGAGCAGCACCCGCGACTGCCGGTGATCATCATGACCGCCCATTCGGATCTGGACAGCGCCGTGGCGTCGTATCAGGGCGGTGCGTTCGAATACCTGCCCAAGCCGTTCGATGTCGACGAAGCCGTTTCGCTGGTCAAACGCGCCAATCAGCACGCTCAGGAGCAGCAAGGCCTGGACGTAGCGCCGGCGCTGACCCGCACGCCTGAAATCATCGGCGAAGCGCCGGCGATGCAGGAAGTATTTCGCGCCATCGGCCGCCTGAGCCACTCCAACATCACGGTGCTGATCAATGGTGAGTCGGGCACCGGCAAAGAGCTTGTGGCCCACGCGCTGCATCGCCACAGTCCGCGCTCCGCGTCGCCTTTCATTGCCCTGAACATGGCAGCGATTCCCAAGGATCTGATGGAGTCGGAGCTGTTCGGTCACGAAAAAGGCGCGTTCACCGGTGCGGCCAACCTGCGCCGTGGCCGCTTTGAACAGGCTGATGGCGGCACGCTGTTTCTGGACGAGATCGGTGACATGCCGGCCGACACCCAGACCCGTCTGCTGCGAGTGCTGGCCGATGGCGAGTTCTATCGGGTCGGCGGCCACACGCCGGTCAAGGTTGACGTGCGCATCATCGCGGCGACTCACCAGAATCTGGAAACCCTGGTACAGGCCGGCAAGTTCCGGGAAGACCTGTTCCACCGTTTGAACGTCATCCGGATCCACATTCCGCGCATGTCGGATCGCCGTGAAGACATTCCGACCCTTGCCAGGCACTTCCTGAGCCGTGCGGCGCAGGAGTTGGCGGTCGAACCGAAACTGCTCAAGGCCGAGACCGAGGAATACCTCAAGCATCTGCCCTGGCCGGGTAACGTGCGTCAGCTGGAGAATACCTGCCGCTGGATCACGGTCATGGCGTCGGGTCGGGAAGTGCATATCAGCGATCTGCCGCCCGAGCTGCTGAGCCTGCCGCAGGATTCCGTGCCGGTCACCAACTGGGAGCAGGCACTGCGTCAGTGGGCCGACCAGGCTCTGGCGCGCGGCCAGTCCAGTCTGCTGGACAGTGCGGTGCCGACCTTCGAGCGCATCATGATCGAAACCGCCCTCAAGCACACCGCCGGCCGCCGCCGCGATGCCGCCGTGCTTCTGGGCTGGGGCCGCAACACCTTGACCCGCAAGATCAAGGAATTGGGCATGAAGGTCGATGGCGGAGATGAGGACGAGGCCGACGAGAGTTAGACGGCGCAGGTCTTATAACGGCAGCACCAGCCTCATCGCCAGCAAGCTGGCTCCCACAAGGACTGCGGTCAGCTCTCACAGAGTGGGCTGCAATCCTGTGGGAGCCAGCTTGCTGGCGAAAAGGCCGGTACAACCGCAACGGTCGTACCAGCTGGAAAACCGCCTTCGCCAACAAGTACCGACATAGGTCGGCTATGCCACCTAGGGGAACGTCACTCGGCCAGCGACGGTTTTTCCCACAGGTTGATTCCGCCTTCCACAGCGAAGCGGTCGATTTCGGCCAGTTCTTCGCTGCTGAAGGTCAGGTTCTGCAGTGCTCCTACGTTTTCCACGATCTGCTCCGGACGGCTGGCGCCGATCAGGGCCGAAGTTACGCGCGGATCACGCAGCGTCCAGGCCAACGCCATCTGCGCCAGGCTTTGTCCACGACGCTGAGCGATTTCATTAAGCGCACGTACATGAGCAATGTTCTGCTCGGACAGATGCGAAGCCTGCAGCGAACCACCGCCTGGACGATTGACCCGCGCATCTTCGGGCACACCGTTCAGATACTTGTTGGACAGCAAGCCCTGGGCCAGGGCCGTGAAGGCGATAACTCCAGCGCCCAGCTCCTCGGTCGTATCCAGCAGATCCTTCTCGACCCAGCGGTTGAGCATGTTATAGGCCGGCTGATGGATCAGCAGCGGCACTTTCCATTCCTTGAGCAGCGCGGCGATTTCACGGGTCTTGGCGCCTGAGTAGGACGAGATCCCGATGTACAGCGCCTTGCCCTGCTGCACGGTGGTCGCCAGAGCGCCTGCGGTTTCTTCAAGCGGAGTGTCGGGGTCGAAGCGGTGCGAATAGAAGATATCCACGTAATCCAGCCCCATGCGCTGCAGGCTCTGATCCAGGCTGGCGAGCACGTACTTGCGCGAGCCGCCGCCCTGCCCGTACGGGCCCGGCCACATGTCCCAACCGGCTTTGCTGGAGATGATCAGCTCATCGCGATAAGCGCTGAAATCTTCGCGCAACAGACGACCAAAATTGATCTCGGCGCTGCCGTACGGCGGGCCATAGTTATTGGCCAGATCGAAATGGTTGATACCCAGATCGAACGCGGTGCGCAGCATTGCGCGCTGGGTGTCGATAGGCGTGCTGTCGCCGAAGTTATGCCACAGCCCCAGAGAAAGCGCCGGGAGCACCAGTCCGCTGCGGCCGGTGCGGCGATAAGGCATCTCTTTGTAGCGGTTTTCGGCGGCGATATAGGTCATTGAAGCCTCTCTTGTAAGTGGTCGGCGGGCTGTACGGTTAGCCCGGGCAAGTGTTCAGGGCCTGTGCCAGACGGCCTGCTGGATATCGACTCGCTTGGGAATCAATCGGTTCTGATAGAACAGATCGGCGGTGGCCTGTTGTGCCTGAATGATTTCAGGTGTGATGGGCAGGCTTGGCGATGCCGGACGGTATAACGCGTAATCACGGTTTCCCGCAGCCGTGCTGCCGGTCGAAGGCGAGATCCAACGGTTGAACCTGCTCGATTGCCAGTTGATCGAACGCGAAAGCACTTAGCCTTGTATTTTCCCTGCAACGGAGGTCGGCCATGAATAGTCCTCGTAAAGTCGCCATCGTCACCGGCGCGTCGCGCGGTATCGGCGCTGAAATCGCAAGACGCCTGGTGGCGGACGGTTTCGCTGTCGCCATCAACTACGCCAACAGTGCCACCGACGCGGAAAACCTGGCCGAGCAACTGGTTGCAGCGGGCGGCGTGGCCGCTGCGATTCAGGCCGATGTAGCCAGCCCGGACGATGTGCGACGTCTGTTCGACGCCACTGAGCACCACTTGGGCAAGGTCGATGTGCTGGTCAACAATGCCGGCGTGATGACTACCATGCCATTGGCCGAGACCAGCGACGAAGTCTTCGAAAGAACCTTCGCCATCAACACTCGCGGCACCTTCAATACCCTGCGCGAAGCCAGCAAGCGCATGAACGATGGCGGTCGGGTGATCAATTTCTCCACCACCGCACTCGCGCTCAAGTTACCGGGCTATGCGATCTACAACGCCAGCAAAGCGGCGGTGGAGTCCTTGACCCATGTCTTCGCCAAAGAACTGCGCGGCCGTAACATCACGGTCAACGCCGTCGCCCCTGGCCCGGTCGCGACCGAGCTGTTCCTCAACGGCAAAACCGAAGGACAGATCAGACACTTCGCCAGCCTGCCACCACTGCAACGCCTCGGCGAACCCGAGGACATCGCCAACGTGGTCTCTTTCCTGGCCGGCCCGGGCTCCGGATGGATCAACGGCCAGACCCTGCGGGCCAATGGCGGGATTGCCTGACCGGCTTGTCGCCAGCAAGCTGCCTCCCACCCACAGTGCAGGAGCGCTTGCCCGCGACCCTCAGGCCGGCGTGACCCTCAACGCACCAGATGCAGGAACTGCATGTGGCGCTCGTACTGGTCGAGCACGTCGTTGATGACCTGTTCTTTGGTGTAGCCGACCAGATCGTAATCCTGACTGCCTTCGCTCAGGTGAACCTCGGCGCGGTAGTAGCGACGGTTGTTCAGTTGCTTGGACCCCATGCCGCCACGGGCGAAAGACGGCGTGAAGAAGCCTTTCATCTGCACCTGATAAATGAACGGCCGTTCTTCACCGTGGCCGATTTCGAGGCTGACCGAGTCGTTGGACGAATCGGGCAAGCTACCCACGCTCAGACCCTTCTCGACAAAAACAGCGGTCACCTCCTCGATAGCCGGCCGCACTGTCTGGTCAAGGAAGCGGTACACCTCGTCGCGCGACGGGTAATGCACGGCCTGGCTCAAACGCTGACGCCAGCCGCCGCGACGCGATCCGGAAACCGGGGCGAGCGAATACAGCTGAGCAATCTGCCGTTGCGACTCAAGGAAGAACGCCTTGTGCAGGCCCCACATCATCAGCAGCAGGATCAGCGAGAACGGCAACGAGGTCAGTACCACTGCGGACTTCAGGGCATCGATGCTGCCGGAGAACAGCAGGCCGCTGGTGATCAGCGCGGTGGCCACGCCCCAAAAGACCCGCAGCCACTTCGGGCCGTCTTCATCGGGATTGCCGCCTTTGGCAGACAAGGTCGACAGCACGACCGTACCCGAGTCTGCGGACGTGACAAAGAACACGAAGCTGATGAAGACCGTCACGGCAATGACTGTCTTGCTCCATGGATAGGTTTCCAGCAGCAGATACAAAGTCATCGACGGATCATCGATAGCCGACTGGCCGAGCGCGGTCATGCCATGGTTGATGACCTGGTCGATGGCGCTGTTGCCGAAAATCGACATCCAGGCCAGGGTGAACCCCAGCGGGATCAGCAGCACGCCGAATACGAATTCCCGGATGGTGCGGCCGCGCGAAATGCGGGCAATGAACAAGCCAACGAACGGCGCCCATGCGATCCACCAGGCCCAGTAGAACACGGTCCAGCCGCCCAGCCAGTCACTGGGTTCGTTGTAGGCGTAGACATCGAAGCTTTTGGTGGGCAACGCACCCAGATAATCGCCGATGTTCTGCACCAGTGTATTGAGCAGATGCTGCGTGGGGCCGGCGAACAGCACAAAGAGCAGCAACGCGCAGGCCAGCAGCATGTTGATGTCGGACATGACGCGCACGCCCTTGTCGACACCCGCGACGGCCACCAGGATTGCGGCACCCATCATCAGGGTTATCAGGCCGACCTGAATCCAGTGGGTATGGGCAACGCCGAACAGGTAATCGAGGCCGGAATTGAGGTGCAGCACGCCAAAGCCCATGTCCGCACCCAGACCGAAGATGGTGGCAATGATGCCGAAGCCATCCACCGCGTACCCAATAGGCCCGTTGATGCGCTTGCCGATTAGCGGATACAGCGCGGAACGCAGGGCCAGCGGCAGATTATGGCGGTACGCGAAATACGCCAGCGCCATGCCCACGAACGCGAAAACGCCCCAGCCGTGCAGCCCCCAATGCAGAAACAGCAGTTGCATGCCCTGACGTGCGGCGGCGGCAGTGCCCGCTTCGCCCTGGGGTGGGCTCAGCAGATGGGTCAGCGGTTCGGAGACGCAGAAGAAGAACAGCGTGATGCTGATCCCGGCAGCGAACAGCATGCCCGCCCATGACAGGTAGCTGAATTCGGGCTCGTCGTGGTCGGCACCCAGCTTGATCTTGCCGTAGCCAGATAGCGCGGTGACCACCACGAATACCAGATACAGCGTCATGACCAGCATGTAGTACCAGCCAACCGTGTTGGCCGCCCAGTTCTGGGCAGCCAGCAACCACTCTCCGCTGACCTTCGGGAAGGCAATAACGGTGCAGCCGAATATCAGGATAAAGCTGGCAGCGAAGTAGAAAACCGGCGCGTTCATGCGGACCAGGCCGCTGGATGGTGAGCTGGATGCACTCATGACGGATGCACCTGCGTTATAGGGGAAGGCACTGCAAAAAACGGATATGGCAAAAGGTCAGCCTCCTGTTGTAAGCGGGCAGCGAACCACCGGTTTTAGTTGAACGAGCGTTCAATTAAAACATGGATACGGCTGACATGACTAATCGCAGGCCAGCGGACGCGCACTCGGACCCGGCCTATGACGCTTGTCTACAGGGGTTCGTTCCGCTTGTCGGAAGGGTTTGCTGCCCAGACCAAGGCTCCCACGGGGCTGCGCCAAATGTGGTCTGGTGCTCGATGCGGTCGGTGTAGGAGCGACCTTGGTCGCGATCTGGCGCGTAGCGGCAGCGAAACCTGTGCACCGGATATCTGAGCTTGTTTTGCAGGTAAAGGCGGCGTAGTTCAAGAGCTCGACCAAGCCGGCGACCTGACTCAGGCCCGCCTGCTGCCGCTGCGCGCCAGATCGCGACCAAGGTCGCTCTTACAGGAGCGCAGCGTACTTGTGGGAGCTAGCTTGCTGTGGGCGGCACTCCGACGATCTGGCGCGCAGCGGCAGCAAGCGGAGGGAATCTGGTCCGCGAGCTTCAGCCGCCTATTTCTGCGTGCCGTCGTCCTGCTGCAGCAGGTTGGCCTGGGTCAGGTTGCAGCCGGCCGGGACGCTGCGGGTCAGCCAGACGTTGCCGCCGATGGTCGAGCCCTTGCCGATGGTAATCCGGCCCAGAATGGTCGCGCCGGCATAGATCACCACATCGTCTTCGACGATCGGGTGGCGCGCGTGGCCTTTCTGCAACTGCCCGTCCTCATCCGCGGGGAAGCGCTTGGCGCCCAGGGTCACGGCCTGATAAATCCTCACCCGCTCGCCGATGATCGCCGTCTCGCCAATCACCACGCCGGTGCCATGGTCGATGAAAAAGCTCGGGCCGATCTGCGCGCCTGGGTGAATATCGATACCCGTGGCAGAATGAGCGATCTCCGAACTGATGCGCGCCAGCAGCGGCAAGCCGGCCCGATACAGATGATGGGCCAGGCGATGGTGAATCACCGCAAGGATGCCGGGGTAGCACAGCAGCACCTCATCGACACTGCGGGCCGCCGGATCGCCGTGATACGCAGCCAGCACGTCGGTGTCCAGCAGCCGGCGTATCTGCGGCAGCGCGATGGCGAAATCCTGGATCAGCGCCAGGGCACGCTCGTCGATGCTCTTGAGGTCTTGCCCCTGCTGTTGCGCGACATAGCGCAGTTCAAGCCGGGCCTGAACCAGCAGCGCATTGAGCGCCACGTCCAGCGTATGGCCGACGTAGAAGTCCTCGCTTTCCTCACGCAGATCCACTGGCCCCAGGCGCATTGGAAACAGCGCGCCACTCAGCGCTTCGAGAATTTCACCCATTGCCGCACGGGAAGGCAGCTCCCGACCGCCATGCTCGCCGCTCACCCGCCGATTGCTTGTGCGCCAATCATCACGGGCATCGCGCAGTTGGCTGACGATGCGCTGCAACTGCCAATGACCGGAACGACCTTCAACAGAAGTTTCTGGAATATCGCTCACGCTGGACTCTCCTTGTGTCTGAAAAGGACGGCCCGACGCTGCAAGGCCATTGCCGCACCACTCTACGGCAAAGAATCACGCGGAAAAAATAACAATTTGCATAAGGCGATGCGACGCAATGTGGAGACAAGCGCAGGTTGCCGTGTAGGACTCGTCTGCCTATAGTCCGGGAATTCTCCATTTGGCTTATCTCCCACCATGATCGATAAACAGCTCGCCCGCTTCAATCGCCTGGACCTGATCAGCGCGCCCACCGCACTGGAAAAGCTCGAACGACTGTCGACCTGGGTAGGCCGCGATATCTACATCAAACGCGACGACACCACGACTCTGGCGATGGGCGGCAACAAGGTGCGCAAGCTTGAATACCTGGCGGCCGATGCTCTTGCGCAAGGTGCCGATACCCTAATCACCGCAGGCGCGATTCAGTCCAACCATGTCCGCCAGACCGCCGCACTGGCCGCTCGTCTGGGGCTGGGTTGCGTCGCGTTGCTGGAGAACCCGATCGGCACTGAAGATCCCAACTATCTGCACAATGGCAACCGGCTGCTGCTTGAGCTGTTCGATGCCCGCGTCGAGATGGTGGAGAACCTCGACAACGCCGACGACCAGTTGCACGCCCTGGCCGCTCGCCTGCGCGCCAGCGGTAAAAAGCCCTACACAGTGCCGATCGGCGGCTCCAGTGCCGTCGGTGCGCTAGGGTACGTTCGGGCCGGGCTGGAACTGGCGGAACAGATCAGACAGACCAGACTGGATTTTGCCGCTGTGGTGCTGGCATCCGGCAGCGCTGGCACGCACAGCGGTCTGGCTCTGGCGCTGAGCCACACGCTACCGGATCTGCCGGTGATCGGCGTTACCGTCTCGCGCAGCGAAGAAGCGCAGCTGCCGAAGGTACAAGGCCTGGCCGAGCGCACTGCCGAACTGCTTGAGCTGTCATTGCCGAGCTCCTTCAAAGTCGAGCTCTGGGACGAATACTACGGCCCGCGCTACGGTGAACCGAACGCGGGCACCCTCGCGGCCATCAAGCTGGTCGCGAGCCATGAAGGTGTGTTGCTTGATCCGGTCTACAGCGGCAAAGCCATGGCGGGCCTGCTCGACGGCATCGGCCGCCAACGCTTCAACGACGGCCCGCTGATTTTCCTGCACACCGGAGGCGCACCGGCGCTGTTCGCTTACCCGGACGTATTTTCCGGATAACAATGTGTGAGGTCAGTTGCTCTAGTTATTTCCGAAAAAGCTAGGCGGGTCGCTTTTAGTTATTTTTCTTCATAAGGAATCGGCTTTATAGTCTCGATCCGCAAAATGACCCAACCAATGTCATCGGGTTGGGTCTGAAATTTGCCTGACTTTCACAACAACCGCATTTCGCCATCTGGCGTTCAAATAAAAAGAGGCTCGCATGAACATTTCCGCTATTCGTCGTACGTTTCTTGTGTCGGCTCTGGGCCTGGTGCTCGGCTCTGGCGTCGCCGGGCAAGCCATGGCGGGCGAGCAACTACAGAAAATCAAGGACAGCGGCAGCCTGAGCGTCGGGCTTGAGGGCACGTACCCGCCGTTCAGCTTCGTCGACGAAAACGGCAAGCTCGCTGGTTTTGAAGTCGAGCTTTCCGAAGCGCTGGCCAAGGAGCTGGGCGTAAAGGCCAAGATCCAGCCGACCAAATGGGACGGCATCCTCGCTGCCCTGGAGTCCAAGCGTCTGGACGTGGTCGTCAACCAGGTCACCATCTCTGAAGAGCGCAAGAAGAAGTACGATTTTTCCGAGCCGTACACCATCTCCGGCATCCAGGCGCTGACTCAAAAGAAGAATGAGAACACCATCAAGACGGCCCAGGATCTGACCGGCAAGAAGGTCGGTGTCGGTCTGGGCACCAACTACGAGCAATGGATCAAGGAAAACGTCCCGGGCGCGGTCGTCAAAACCTATGACGACGACCCGACCAAATACCAGGACCTGCGCGTAGGCCGCATCGACGCCATCCTGGTCGACCGTCTGGCAGCGCTGGAACTGGTCGCCAAGACCAAGGACACCCTGGCCGTCGCCGGTGAACCGTTCTCGCGTCAGGAGTCGGGCGTAACGCTGCGCAAGGGCGAACCGGAACTGCTGGAAGCCATCAACAAGGCCATCGCCAAGCTGCGAGCGGACGGTACGCTCACCAAGCTGTCGCAAAAGTACTTCAACGCTGACGTGACCAAATGATCGAAGAGAGCCTTCAGCTCGCAATAGATTCCGCGCCCTTCCTGCTCAAGGGCGCGTATTACACCGTCATCCTCAGCCTGGGCGGGATGTTCTTCGGATTGTTGCTGGGCTTCGGTCTGGCACTGATGCGTTTGTCGCGCTTCAAGCTACTGAGCTGGGTTGCCCGTATCTACGTTTCGTTCTTCCGCGGGACGCCTTTGCTGGTCCAGCTGTTCATGATCTATTACGGCCTGCCGCAACTGGGCATAGAGCTGGACCCGCTGCCCGCCGCATTGATCGGCTTTTCTCTGAACATGGGCGCCTACGCGTGTGAAATTCTGCGCTCGGCAATCGGTGCGGTAGACCGTGGCCAATGGGAAGCAGCCGCCAGTATCGGCATGACCCGCTGGCAGACCATGCGCCGGGCGATTCTGCCGCAAGCGGCTCGCACCGCGCTGCCGCCGCTGGGCAACAGCTTCATCTCGCTGGTTAAAGACACTGCGCTGGCCGCCACCATTCAGGTGCCTGAACTGTTCCGCCAGGCGCAGCTGATCACCGCCCGCACCTTCGAGATCTTCACCATGTATCTGGCCGCCGCGGTGATCTACTGGGTTCTGGCCACTGTGCTTTCGCACTTCCAGAACCGGCTGGAAGCCCGGGTCAATCGCCATGATCGGGAGGCCTGACGCATGATAACGGTCGAAAAACTCACCAAGCAGTTCAAGGGGCAGGAAGTGCTCAAGGGCATTGATCTGCGGATCGACGCCGGCGAGGTGGTCGCGATCATCGGCCCCAGCGGTTCGGGCAAGACCACCTTGCTGCGCTGCCTGAATTTGCTCGAAGAGCCTTCAAGCGGCCGGATCAAGGTGGGCGACATCGAGATCGATGGCACACGTCCGCTCAGCCAGCAGCAAGGATTGATCCGCCAGTTACGTCAGCAGGTCGGTTTTGTCTTCCAGAACTTCAACCTGTTTCCCCACCGCACCGCGCTGGAAAACGTTATCGAAGGCCCGGTAGTGGTCAAGAAGATAGCGCGTGAAAGTGCTGTGGCCCTGGGGCGCAAACTGTTGGCCAAGGTCGGTCTGTCAGGCAAGGAGGACGCCTACCCAAGGCGTCTTTCGGGCGGTCAGCAGCAGCGGGTGGCTATTGCCAGGGCGCTGGCGATGGAGCCGCAGGTCATACTGTTCGACGAGCCCACCTCCGCGCTGGATCCGGAGCTGGTTGGTGAAGTGCTGAGCACCATCCGTGCATTGGCGCAGGAAAACCGGACGATGGTCATCGTTACCCACGAGATGAGTTTCGCTCGGGATGTGGCCAACCGGGTGATATTCATCGACAAGGGTGTAATCGTGGAACAGGGCGAAGCGAAGGCACTGTTTGCCAATCCGCAACACGAGCGGACCAAGCAATTTCTGGAGCGCAGCAGAGCCTGATCCTACATGTCCTCTCAAACAATGCGACGTCAGCCGACGTCGCTTGTCTTTGTCTTACATTTCTACAGAAATTGATTAATCAGAATCTTTGCTGATAGAACGCGAAAGTGTCGGTTTTCCCATCGACTTTCAGGTTGCTTTTGCAGTTTGGTCCTCCCGCAAAACCCAACAACCCGCAACCGCCCTACCGGAAATCGGAATCGTCTGCTGTCCAACTCCCTTCCGCGCTTTGCTACGCCTTGTTCTACAGGCTCTCGTGAGTAGGACTTTTGTTTCCCGCAGGTAAAGGGCTCCAAGCGTAGCGTGTAGGAAACATCTAATTTATTGAAAAAACGCTCCAGCCCATCGAACGCATATTGACAGCAAACTGCAAAGCCCATTAGCTCCCGCCAAGTAACCGAGAACCAATACTTGCTAATACGCAAGCACCCAATTTCTACACTTTGTAATGTTTGCCACTACTCTTAACTTTAAGGTACTTATCAGCCGAGCTTATTAAGCGTTATTCGGCAGTTGCCGTGAACGACTTATAACCACTCGTTACTTGCAATTTCGATAACCATGAGTATTCGAACATGAGCCAGACACCCTTCAATCCCCATCCGCCAAGGCTGCCTGCCCCCACAATCCCGCAGGCCACTCGCCACGGCATCGGCTTAAAGGTGGCATCGCACTTGATGATTCATATCGAGCCCTACATTGAAATGGATACCGGAGACCTTATTGAACTCTTCTGGGACGACTGTTACGTCGCGTCAAAAATTTTAAAGTCGTCTGACGTCGGTAAAACTATCGCCCTACGCGTACCAGAAAGTTTCCTACAGAACGGCAAAGCGCGAACCTACTACCGGATCATGAAGGTCGGGGGCGCCCCTTTAACATCATCTTGCCGCAAACTGTGGGTCAAACTTAACGCGCCCGGCGGCGAGTTGCTCAGCCCAAGCGTTGAGGAAAATCAGGGACTCGCGCCGCTCACTGTCCCGCCATCGGTGGTGCGTCGTGGCTTGACGTCCAGACACATGATTGGCGGACTGCCGATGAGCATCGAGCCCTATCTGAACATGGCGCCTCACGACGAGATCACGGTGCGTTGGGGCGATCTGCGCATGGATCTGCCGCCACTGACCGCCGAAGACGTCGGCGCTCCGGTGAGTCTGGTAGTGCCCCCGGCACTGATCATCGAAGCTGGTGACGAGCAGCGCCTGGAAGTCACCTACTGCGTCATCGACCGGGTTGGTAATAATTCGCTGTGGGCGCCGCCTCGTGAGATCAATGTCCAGGCGCTAAGCGACTCCCCCCAGTGACTACAGCTACGTCAGCACGATTGCGAGAGGTCAGCTCCAGGACAAACTGCATGTCTTCGATGCTGGCCTTTTTTACACCGCGCCCTGCACCTGTCGGCTTAACCAACCCCGGCCCGGCAAATGCCGTCTATGCTTATTCCAAAAATCACGTTTAAAAAATATTTATACAAGTTTAGGGTATATGAACCGGACCACCGGACACCTTACCGATCGACGCCGCTTATTTGCGCGGCCATTGTTTCGAGGTTCCGATGGTTTCCTACACAACCACCTCCGTGGATAACACCAGGGCGTTGCACAGCGGCAGTGAACGGCACGGGTCTGCTGTTGCAGCGGCAGTCGCACCGATCGAGTCACCACAACATACGGACGTCGCCCCGCCACTGCTGCCAGCGCCCGTGCTGAAAAATGACGCTCAGGCTATTGCCGCCGCGCACGAACTTGCTGCACTGGCGCGGGTAAATGCAGCCAGGCGTGACCAGCAGCGCTCGTTGCCCTGGGCAGAAATCGAGCAGTTCACCCGCAGCGGCCTTGGCAGCATTTCGATACCCAAGGCTTATGGCGGGCCAGGCCTTTCATTTGCCACCGTCGCAGAAGTTTTCCGCATCATTTCCGCCGCCGATCCGGCGCTCGGGCAGATTCCCCAGAACCACTTTGGCATTCTGAACCTGATCCTCGGCAGCGCCGACGAAGCCCAGAAAGTCGCGCTGTTCCAGAGCGTGCTGCAAGGCTGGCGGATCGGCAACGCCGGTCCCGAGCGCGGCACGCGTAACACCCTTGAACTCAAGGCTCGCCTTGTCTCGGTCGCGGATAGGTTCCTGCTCAGCGGCCAGAAGTTTTATTCCACAGGCGCACTTTTCGCCCATTGGGTAGCGGTCAAGGCGCTTGACGACCAAGGCAGGCAAGTAATGGCTTTCGTCAAACGCGGCACGCCTGGCCTGCGGATTGTCGATGACTGGTCGGGCTTCGGGCAGCGCACGACGGCCAGCGGCACGGTGCTGCTGGATAACGTGCCGGTCGAGGCAAGACATGTGGTCGCCAATTGGCGCCTGGCCTTGACGCCCAACATCCAGGGCGCGGTATCGCAGCTGATTCAGGCCGCTATCGACGCCGGCATCGCGCGCGCGGCCATTGACGACGCGATCAGTTTTGTTCGTGAGCGCTCACGCCCGTGGATCGATGCCAAGGTCGAGCGCGCCAGCGACGATCCTTATGTCATCGCTGACATCGGTCGTCTGAAGCTCGACCTGCACGCGGCCGAAGCGCTGCTGCGCAAGGCGGCGCAGGTGGTGGATGAGGTCAATGCCGGGCCTGTCGACGAAGCCTCCGCCGCGCGAGCGTCCATCGCTGTGGCCCGCGCCAAGGTACTCACCACCGAGATATCCCTGTTGGCCAGCGAGAAGCTGTTTGAGCTCGCCGGCAGCCGCGCCACCCTTGCCGAATTCAATCTGGACCGCCACTGGCGCAATGCCCGGGTGCACACGCTGCATGACCCGGTGCGCTGGAAATACCACGCTATTGGCGCCTGGCATCTCAACGGCACGCTGCCCGCCCGTCATTCGTGGATCTGAACCGGCCCTCAGGAGAAACACTGCATGAGTATTCATCTTGCGGCGCGGACAACCGCCGCCGTCATTACCAGTGACGCCCAGGCCTTGCAGGTCGCGGGCGAGCTGGCCGGGCACTTCAGAACCGACAGCGCGGTGCGCGACCGCGAACGCCGCCTGCCGCACGCCGAACTGGAGTTGTTCAGCCAGTCGGGGCTATGGGGTATCAGTGTCCCGAAAGCGCACGGCGGCGCGGGTGTTTCCAACATCACGCTCGCTAGGGTCGTGCAGTTGATTGCCGAGGCCGACGGTTCACTCGGGCAGATTCCACAAAACCATTTCTACGCGCTCGAAGTGCTGAGAGTGAACGGCAGCGCGACGCAACAGACACGGCTGTATGCCGAGGTTCTGGCGGGTCAGCGTTTCGGTAACGCACTTGCGGAACTGGGCACCCGAACCGCCCACGACCGCACCACCCGTTTGAGCCGCGATGGCGATGGGTTTCGCATCAACGGCCGCAAGTTCTACGCTACCGGCGCGCTCTATGCGCAGCGCATTCCGACTTCGGTGGTCGACGACGACGGCGTCCAGCACCTGGCATTCGTGCCACGGGACAGCGACGGGCTGAGTGTGATCGACGACTGGAGCGGATTCGGTCAACGCACCACGGGCAGCGGTTCGGTAGTGTTTGATGACGTTTATGTCAGCGCTACCGATGTGATCCCCTTCCAGAGCGTCTTCGAGCGCCCGACCACTGTCGGCCCGCTGGCGCAGATTCTCCACGCAGCCATCGACACCGGCATCGCCCGCGCAGCGTTCGAGGACGCCCTGACATTCGTGGGCACTCGCAGCCGTCCATGGATCGACTCAGGTGTCGATAAGGCGGCAGATGACCCGCTGACCCTGAACAGCTTCGGCAAGCTGAGCGCCCGGCTGTATGCGGCAGAGGCGCTGCTGGAGCGGGCCGGCGAATTTCTGGATCTGGCGCAGGCCGACAGCACTGCCGAAACGGTCGCCGCCGCGTCGATTGCAGTCGCCGAAGCACGGGCAATCAGCACGGAAATCTCTCTTGCGGCGAGCAGCACGCTGTTCGAGCTGGCGGGCAGCCAGTCGACACTTGCCGAGCACGGTCTGGACCGCCACTGGCGCAACGCGCGGGTTCATACGCTGCATGACCCGGTGCGCTGGAAGTTCCACGCCATCGGCAACTACTACCTCAACGACACCAAGCCGCCGTTGCGAGGAACCATCTGATGGCCAGGAAAAAGATTCTCCTCAATGCGTTCAACATGAACTGCATCGGCCACATCAACCACGGTCTGTGGACACACCCGCGGGACAATTCCACGCAGTTCAACAGCCTCGAATACTGGACCGATCTGGCCAGATTGCTGGAACGCGGCCTGTTCGACGGGCTGTTCATCGCAGACATCGTTGGCGTGTACGACATCTACCAGAACTCGGTGGACGTCACCCTCAAGGAAGCGATCCAGTTGCCGGTCAACGATCCGCTGCTGCTGGTTTCAGCCATGGCCGCCGTAACCCGCAATCTGGGCTTCGGCCTGACCGCCAACCTGACCTATGACGCGCCATATTTGTTCGCCCGACGCATGTCGACCCTCGACCACCTGAGCCGTGGCCGGGTTGGCTGGAACATTGTCACCGGTTATCTGGACAGCGCCGCGCGGGCGATGGGCCTCAACGAACAGGTCGAGCACGACCGCCGTTACGACCAGGCCGATGAATATCTGGAGGTGCTATACAAACTCTGGGAAGGCAGCTGGGAAGATGACGCGGTTATCAATGACCGCGAGCAGCGGGTCTATACCCGACCGGAAAAGGTTCACAAGGTCCGTCACGAGGGCGAGTTCTATAAAGTCGAGGGTTATCACCTCTGCGAGCCTTCGCCACAGCGTACTCCGGTGCTGTTTCAGGCCGGCAGTTCGGACCGCGGGCTGCAATTCGCCGGGCGCCACGCCGAATGCGTGTTCATCAGCGGTCAGAACAAGGCCGCTACCCGCGAGCAGGTCGACAAGGTGCGCGCCAGCGCGGTGCAGGCCGGCCGCAATCCGCAGGACATCAAAGTGTTCATGGGCCTGAGCGTGGTGGTTGCCGCCACCGAAGCGCAGGCGAGAGAAAAGTTTGCCGATTACTGCCGCCACGCCAGCCCGGAAGCCGGCCTGGCGCATTTCGCGGCGTCGACGGGAATCGACTTCGCCGAATACGAGCTGGATGAGCCGATTCAGTATGTGAAAAGCAACGCGATCCAATCTGCCACTCGCAACCTGAAGAACAACGATTGGACCCGCCGCAAACTGCTTGAACAGCAGACGCTGGGCGGCCGCTACGTGACGATCATCGGCTCGCCCGAGCAGGTCGCCGACGAGCTGGAGTCCTGGATCGATGAAACCGGTCTGGACGGCTTCAACCTGACCCGCATCGTGACGCCGGAAAGCTACAAGGACTTCGTGGATCTGGTGATTCCCGAGCTGCAACGGCGCGGTTCCTACAAGACCGCCTACGACGAAGGCACGCTGCGCAGCAAGCTCTTCCCCGAAGGCACAGACCGCCTGCCACCGCAGCATGTCGGCTCAACCTATCGGCACCAAAAACAATGACCGGGCACACAACTCCTCTGTGGGAGGGAGCTTGCTCGCGACAAGATCGGCCAAGGCACAGAAATGTGTCGTCCGTAACACCGTCGTCGCGAGCAAGCTCCCTCCCACGATCTTCACAGCTGCGACCCACAGTTCAATCCAGACAATTACGGACAGCCTTCATGACCAAATCACTCGTTGCCCTGGCCCTTGGCCTGTTGACCATTACCTCCCACGCCGCCGATGCGCCGTTCAAAGTCGGCACCACCGCAGCTTTTGCCATTCCGCTGGAAGCAGCGGTCGAGGAAGCCGGCAAGCAAGGCCTGAAGGTCGAGCTGGTGGAGTTCACCGACTGGATCGCGCCGAACGTCACGCTCGCGGCCGGTGATATCGACGTGAATTACTTCCAGCACATCCCGTTCCTGACCAACGCCAATGAAGCGGCAGGATTCGGGCTGGTCCCGTACGCGCCCGGCATCATTAACAACGTCGGACTCTACTCCAGGAGGTACAAAAGCTTCGACGAGCTGCCCACCGGCGCGACGGTCGCTATCGCCAACGACCCGATCAACAGCGGACGCGGCCTGCAACTGCTGGCCAAGGCTGGGTTGATCACGCTCAAGCAAGGCGTGGGCTACAAGGCCACCGAAGAAGACATCATCGCCAACCCCAAAAAGCTCAAGCTGATTCAGGTAGAAGCCGTACAGCTGGTGCGCGCTTATGACGATGCCGATCTGGTGCAGGGCTACCCGGCGTATATCCGCTTGGCCAAGACCTTTCCGGCCGAGTCGGCGATCCTGTTCGACGGTCTGGACCACCCCGAGTACGTGATTCAGTTCGTGATCAAGCCCGAGAAAAAGGATGACCCACGCCTGGCCAGGTTCGTGGACATCTATCAGCACTCGCCAGTGGTCCGCGCTTCGCTCGACAAGGTCAACGGCACGCTCTATCAAGTGGGCTGGAAACAATGAACGCGTCGATCCAGCGGCAGCTGCCGCCAGAACTGTACCGCAAAGGCGCTGAAGCGCAGCAGGCCGAGCTGCATCCAGACCTGAATCACGCTCATGTACGGTTCATCAACCTGGGCAAGACCTATGAAGGCCGGCAAGGTCCGGTGCAGGCACTGGCCAATATCGACCTGGCGATCCAGCGCAGCGAGATCTTCGGCATTATTGGCCGCAGCGGTGCGGGCAAGTCCTCGCTGATTCGCACCATCAACCGCCTGGAGAAACCCTCCAGTGGCCGGGTGTTGATCGATCAGGTCGACATCGGCGAGTTCAACGAAGACAAGCTGGTCGAACTGCGCAGGCGCATCGGCATGATCTTTCAGCACTTCAACCTGATGTCGGCCAAGACCGTCTGGCAGAACGTCGAGCTGCCGCTCAAGGTGGCTGGTGTTCCCAGGGTGCAACGCCAGCGCAAAGTAACCGAGCTGCTGGAACTGGTCGGTTTGAAAGACAAGCACAAGGCCTATCCGGCGCAGTTATCAGGCGGACAGAAACAGCGCGTCGGCATCGCCCGCGCGCTGGTCCACGACCCGGAGATTCTGCTGTGCGACGAAGCCACTTCTGCGCTGGACCCGGAGACCACGCAGTCGATTCTCGGCCTGCTGCGCGAGATCAACCAGCGACTCGGCCTGACCATCGTGCTGATTACCCATGAGATGGCAGTGATCCGCGATATCTGCCATCGCGTCGTGGTGTTGGAGCAAGGTCAGATCGTCGAGCAAGGGCCGGTCTGGCAAGTGTTTGGCGACCCGCGTCACGACGTCAGCAAAACCCTGCTCGCGCCGTTGCAGCTCGGCTTGCCGGACGAACTGGCTGCGCGTCTGACTGCGCAGCCGGGCAAACCCGACGCGGCGTTGCTGCTGGATCTGCATTTCACCGGTTCCAGCGCCGAAGAACCCGACCTTGCCGCGCTGTTCAGTGCGCTCGGCGGCAAGGTGAAACTGCTGCAAGGCGGAGTGGAGCGTATTCAGGATCGCGCCATCGGGCACTTGATCCTGTCGGTGGCCGGCTCGCCTCATGGCCGGGATGAATTGTTGGCGCGCGCCCGCACTCAGGCGCCACGTGTGGAGGTATTGGGCTATGTGGCTTGATCGCTTGATTCAAGGGACTATCGATACGTTCCTGATGGTGGGTGTGTCGTCGTTGATCGCCCTGCTGCTGGGGATCCCGCTCGCGGTGATTCTGGTCACCAGTTCCAGGGGCGGTATCTTCGAAGCGCCCGCGATCAACCGGGTGCTGGGCGGCTTTGTGAACCTGTTCCGTTCGATTCCGTTTCTGATCCTGATGGTGGCGCTGATTCCCTTCACCCGAATGATCGTCGGTACCACTTATGGTGTCTGGGCTGCGGTCGTGCCACTGACCATCGCCGCCACGCCGTTTTTTGCGCGCATCGCCGAAGTCAGCCTGCGCGAAGTCGATCACGGCCTGATCGAAGCCGCACAGGCAATGGGCTGCCGGCGCTGGCACATCATCTGGCATGTATTGTTGCCCGAGGCGCTGCCGGGAATAGTGGGTGGCTTCACCATCACGCTGGTGACGATGATCAACTCTTCCGCCATGGCCGGCGCCATCGGTGCCGGTGGACTGGGCGACATCGCGTATCGCTACGGTTACCAGCGTTTCGACACCCAGATCATGCTGACGGTGATCGTGTTGCTGGTCGTGGTGGTTGCCGTCGTGCAGCTGGGCGGCGATCGTCTGGCGCGCAGCCTGAACAAGCGCTGAGCGGCGCTACCGGTCCGGAGGTATATTGTCGGCATTCCCGGACCGGACCGCCTTTGATGAAACTCGACCCGCAAACCCTCGCCCAGATCACCACCACCACAGTCGACCATTACAACCGGGTCGCCGAGGATTTCCGTGAAGGCACGCGCGACCATGATGTCAGCCAGAACATCGATGCGTTGTTGCGCCACATCCAGGCGCCTGCGCCGTTGCAGATCCTCGACTTCGGCTGCGGGCCAGGCCGCGACCTCAAGACCTTTACGGCAATGGGTCACGTCGCGGTAGGCCTGGATGGCTCCGAGCGATTCGCGCAAATGGCCCGCGCCGATTCAGGTTGCGAGGTGCTGCATCAGAATTTTCTGGAGCTGGATCTGCCTGCGGCGCGCTTCGACGGCATCTTTGCCAATGCCGTGCTGTTTCATGTCCCTCGTCAGGAGCTGCCACGCGTCCTGCGTCAGCTACATGCCACGCTCAAACCGGACGGTGTGCTGTTCAGCTCCAACCCACGTGGCCAGAATCAGGAAGGCTGGAAAGGCGAACGCTACGGTGCCTATCACGACCTCGAAACATGGCGGGAGCTGCTGACCCAGGCCGGATTCGTCGAACTGGAGCACTATTACCGCCCCGCCGGGTTGCCGAGGGAACAACAGCCATGGCTGGCAAGCGTCTGGCGGCGCACAGAAACCGCTGAACTGTAGGAGCGCGCTTGCCCGCGACGGGCTGGTACCCAGGCTTCATGTGCCGCCCCTCGCCAGCAAGCTGGCTCCACAAAGATCGAGGCAACGCGGTCAGCGTGGGAGATTCTATGTTTGGGGGGCAGCCCTCTAACGCCCTCCGGGCAGAAGCTCAGGGTGCTCGCAAAGCCGCTTGTGATTCTGCCCGAAGAGCGTGGGAGCAAGATGGTTCACGCGGTGTACCTGGAAAAACAAAGTTGCCCGATTTACTGCCGCTTCGCGCCAGATCGCAGGCAAGCCAGCTCCTACGCCCTCCGGGCAGAAGCCCGGGGTGCTTGCAAAGCCGCTTGTGATTCTGCCCGAAGGGCGTGGGAGTGACCCGCCCGGTACCTGAAAAAACAAGGTCGCCCGGTTTACTGCCGCTTCGCGCCAGATCGCAGGCAAGCCAGCTCCTACGCCCTCCGGGCAGAAGCTCAGGGTGCTCGCAAAGCCGCTTGTGATTCTGCCCGAAGGGCGTGGGAGCCAGCTTGCTGGCGAAGGCGGCGGAGCAAACGATACACATGCGGCGGCTGCCCCGACGTCCTCGCGATCAAGGTCGCTCCAACAGTTATCGCAGCGGGCGCATGCTCCATGCGACCAGATGCCTGCCTGTGCGCTCAGCCCTTGACACGGCCTTGGCTACACTATTTCGTGTGCCCTGTGCTGAATGGAGCACTAATCGATCAAAGGACGATCAAGCCATGCAATACATCACGAACGGAAATTTCATCAACGGCCTCGAGAGCTGGCAAGCGCCGGAAGGTTTCGAGCCGGCATTCGAGCCTCGTCCCAAAGGCCAGAGCGTACGCCTACTCACAGATACGCTGATCAGCCAAACGCTGCCGGATCTGCCCGGCCAGACACTGCGTATCGAGTTTGACGTAAAGAGTGCCGATCCACGGGTCACCGAGCCCGGTTTTGCCGTCAGTGTCGGTGGCTTCACTGCCGATGGCACGGCTCAGGTTTCTCCGGTCCTGGGCGTGGCACCCCAGGACTGGCAGCGGCTGTCAGTCAGGCTGTATTTCCAGGATCAGCTCAATAACTGTTTCATCAACGTCGCCACCCCGAGCCCGGCCAAAAAAAAGAAAAAACGGGCGTCAACGCTGGGGCCCGTAAGGTTCGGCGGTTTCAGCCTGACGGAAGAACAGCCATCCTGACCCGGGATGGCTCCTGAAGCTCAGCGAACAGGCGGCGCGTGGAAACTCGCGTTGTCTTTCGACTCGGCGTCTTTGCGTTGCTGATCCGATGGCTCCTTGATCCGGTACCAGGTGACATACAGTGCCGGCAGAAACAGCAGGGTCAGCAACGTGGCGATCACGATGCCGCCGATCATCGCGTAGGCCATCGGTCCCCAGAATACTTCACGGGCAATGGGGATCATGCCGAGGCTCGCTGCCGCCGCCGTCAGCAGAATCGGCCGGCGGCGGTGTTCGGTGGCTTCAACCACCGCGTCCCACGGCAGGTAACCATCGCGCTCGTAGGCATCGATCTGCGTGACCAGAATGACCGAGTTGCGGATGATGATGCCGATCAATGCCAGCACCCCGAGGATTGCCACGAATCCCAGAGGCGTGCCGGTCGGGATTAGCGCCAGCACCACGCCGATCAGCCCGAGCGGCGCGACGCTGGCGACCAGGAACATCTTCTGCACGCTGTGCAGCTGAATCATCAGGAAGGTCGCCATCAGAAACAGCATCAACGGCAGAACCTGCGCGATAGGTCCTTGCGCCTTGCCGCTCTCTTCCACCGTACCGCCGGTCGCAACCTTGTAGCCGGTCGGCAGGCCGGAAGCGAATTTGTCGATTTCCGGCTTCAGCTCGGCCACCAGATCGGTGGGCTGCATGTCATCACGCACCGCACCTTTCACGGTAATGGTCGGCTTGCGGTCACGCCGCCAGACCAGCGGCTGCTCCAGTTCGTAACCCACATTGGCAAACGCCAGCAGCGGAATCGAAGTGCCACTCGGCGTCACGATCTGCAGGTTCTGCAGGGTTTCCGGCGTGCCCCGCTCGGCTTCCTCGGCGCGTCCCACCACATTGATCAGATAGATATCGTCGCGGACCTGGGTCACGGCCGAGCCGCTCACCACGCTGTTCATCAGTTGCGCGACGTCTTCGGACGAAAGCCCCAGCTGCCGCGCCTTGTCCTGATTGATGTCGATGCGCAACACCTTGCCCGGTTCGTTCCAGTCGTAGATGACCTCGCCAACATGAGGATTGTTGTCCAGCAGAGTCGCCAGCTCAATGGCGTGCTGGCGAACCTTGTCGATATTTTCGCCGCTGATACGATACTGAATCGGGCGTCCCACCGGCGGCCCCATTTCCAGAGGCTGAACGAACGAACCGATGCCGACGAAATCATCGCGCAGGCGCTTCTGCAGGCGCTCGGTCAACGCGCCACGGGACTCCAGCCCCTTGCTAACGATCACCAGCTGCGCATAGAACGGGTTCTGCAATTGCTGATCCAGCGGCAGATAGAAACGCAACGCGCCCTGGCCGATGTAGGTACTCCAGCGGTCGATGTCCGGATCGTCCTTCAGGCTCGCCTCAAAACGATCCACCACCTTTTGCGTCTCGTAAATCGACGCGTTCTGCGGCAGGTTGAGGTCGACGAGAATTTCCGGCCGATCCGACGCCGGGAAAAACTGGTTCTGCACAAAGCGCATGGAAAACAGTGCGGCGGCAAACAACAACAGCGTGATACCGATTGCCAGCCAGCGGTGGCGCATTGCCCAGAGCATGCTGCCGTTGAAACCACGGGCAATGCGGCCAGGCTTTTCGGACTTCTTCTTGATGTTGCTGCTCAGAATATGCACACCGATCACCGGCGCGAACAGCACAGCCACCAGCCAGGAAACCAGCATCGCCACGGCGATGACCGCAAACAGGGTGAAGGTGTACTCACCCGCCGAGCTGGCATTGAGCCCGATCGGCACAAAACCCGCCACGGTGACCAGCGTACCGGTGAGCATCGGGAACGCGGTCGAGGTGTAAGCGTAAGTCGCGGCCTGCTCCTTGGTCTCGCCCAGTTCCAGCCGAGTGACCATCATTTCCACGGTGATCATTGCATCGTCGACCAGCAGACCCAGCGCGATGATCAGCGCGCCCAGAGAGATCCGCTGCATCGTGATGCCGCTGTACTCCATGAATACAAAAACCATGGCCAGCACCAGCGGGATCGAACACGCGACCACCAGCCCGGCGCGCACGCCGAGGCTGACGAAGCTGACCACCAGCACAATAATCACCGCCTCGAACAGTGCACTGGTAAAACCGCCAACCGCCTTGTCTACCACCTCGGCCTGGTCGGAAACCTTATGCACACCCACGCCGACCGGCAGGTTCGCGGTCGAAGCATCCATGCGGTCATGCAACGCTTTACCGAAGCTCTGGATATTGCCGCCATCTTTCATGGCAATGGCCAGGCCGATGGCCGGCTTGCCGTTGAAACGGAACAGCGGCGCAGGCGGATCGGTGAAGCCGCGCTGGATCTCGGCTATATCGCTCAAGCGATAGAAGCGATCGTTCAGGCGCAGGTTGACGGCCGCCAGGTCTTTTTCCGAGGCGAATTGCCCGGAGGTGCGCACCGAAATGCGCTCAGGCCCGGCCTCGATAACGCCCGCTGGCGTGACGGCGTTCTGCGATTGCAGGCTCTGCACTACCTGGCGCTGGTCCAGCCCAAGCGCCGCCAGTTTGCGGGTCGAGAAGTTCAGATAGATGACTTCGTCCTGCTGGCCGATCATCTCGACCTTGCCCAGCCCCGGCACCTCGCGGATTTCGGCGCGGACCTGTTCGACATAGTCGCGCAGCTGGCGCATGGAAAAGCCATCCGCGGTAAACGCATAGATGGAGCCGTAAACGTCGCCGAATTCATCGTTGAACGCCGGCCCCTGCAAACCTTGGGGGAACTGCCCGCGAATGTCGTCGACCTTCTTGCGAACCTGATACCAGATCTCAGGAATCGCCGCCGCGTCCGTGGTATCGCGCAGGAACACCATGATCGTTGACTCACCGGGCCGGGTATAACTTTTCACGTAGTCCAGCGAGTCCAGTTCTTCGAGCTTTTTCTCGATCCGGTCGGTGACCTGCTCCAGGGTTTCGTCCACCGTTGCGCCAGGCCAGCGCGTCTGGATCACCATGGTCTTGATAGTGAAGGACGGGTCTTCTTCACGACCCAGGTTCATGTAGGAAAACACGCCCATCAGCAGGCCGACGAACATCAAGTACCAGACGAACGACTGATGTTTGAGCGCCCACTCGGACAGGTTGAAGCTCCCTTTCATCGCGGGCTTTCCTCATCGACTTTGACTTTCTGCCCCGGCTTGAGGCTGTTGACGCCAGCGCTGACCACGCGTTCGCCAGCCTTGACGCCGGCGCTTAGCACAAAACTGTCGCCCTCGCGGCTGACCACGCTTACCGGTCTGGGATTAACGGTTTGGCTTTGTGCGTCGATGACCCAGATCTGCTGCTTGCCGTCGACTTCCTGCAGGGCGTTGATCGGCAACAGCAGTCGAGGCGCTATCGCCGAGCTCAGGGTGACACTGATGGCGGTGCCCAGGCGTAACGCCGGTGGTGTCTCGGCCAATGCCAGGCGAGCGCGGCGGGTGCGGGTCGAGCGGTCCGGCTGTGGTTCTATCTCGCGCAGCGTCGCCGTGGTGCTGACGGACGGTTCGAGCTGGCTGGCAACCGTGAATACCACATCTGACGGTAACTGGTCGGCAAGCGAGGCCGGCAAGTCGATGACCGCTTCCTTGATATCGGGGCGCGCCAGAGTCACGACTTCCTGCCCGGCAGTCACCACCTGCCCGGCTTCGGCTTTCCATTCAGTTACGACAGCGTCGTGGTCGCTGCGCAATTCGCTGTAGCTCAGCTGATCCTGAGCCTGCTCTACAGCGGCGCGCGCCTGCTCGCGAGACGAGGTGGCGGTTTTCAGGTCTGTCAGTGCGACGTCCAGTTGAGCCTGGGCACCGACACCCCGGTCGAACAATTCCTGCTGACGTCGGGCGTTGGCCTGCGCGTTGATCCATTGCGCCTCGACCTGAGCCAGATCACCTTGGCGTGCGCGAACCGCGTTCTGCTGGTCGGTCGGGTCGAGCGTTGCCAGCAAAGCGCCCTTGCGAACCTCACTGCCCACGTCGACTTCACGCCGAGCGATCCGGCCAGGCACCCGGAAACCCAGCACGCTTTCATAGCGCGCCTGGATACTGCCCGCGAAGCGACCGAATTCCTGTACCGACTCGGAGCGGACTTCAACCGACACCACCGGCCGAACCGGCTCGGGCGGCGGTTCGTCCCTGCCGCAAGCGGCCAGCAAGAAACTGGCCGCCAGCATACTCAACAGGCGCTTCATGGCTTCACCTGCGCGGCTTGAGGTTGGGGCTGCTCGGCGATTTCCACCTGCATGTCAGGGTGCAACAGCTGTCCGCCAGCGACCACGACCTTTTCACCGTTTTTCAATCCATCACCGATCACCACGCTGGACGTCAGGTAACGCGTCACGCTGACTTTGCGAAGACTGACCTTGCCCTGTTCGTCGACTACCCAGACCGCGGGCTTGCCAAGGTGCTCGCCCAGATCCTTGGTCAGTGCCGACCAGGGCAGCTCGACACTGGCATTGGCTGGCGGACTGAGCGCGACGCTTACCACCGAGCCAAGGTCCATGCCCTGCGGCAACGGGTCGAGCGCGACTTTTACTTGCAGCGTGCCGGTCTCGGCGGATACGGCGGGCGTGACCTCCCGCACTCTGCCGTTGACCTTGATGTCCGGGTTATCGAGCAGCGACACCTGCACGGCCTGGTCGGTCGGCGGCTGCACGAACAGCGATTCGTAGACGTTGAACACCGCATCGCGCTCGCCGTCGCGGGCCAGATCGAAAATCGGCATGGTTGCCTGCACAACCTGACCAACCTCCGCCTGACGCGAAGTGATCACGCCGGGCGTGTCGGCAATCAAAGCCGTGTAGCTCAGCTGCTCGCGGGCGTTGGCCAATTGCGCCTGCGCGGCTTTCAGCGAGCTTTCGCTGCCACGTAACGCGGCCTGTGCGGAATCGTATTCACTGCGGCTGGTGTAGCCCTTTGGCAACAGCTTTTGCTGACGCACGAAGGCGGCCCGCGTCTGGGTCACCCGCGCCTGCTCGGCCGCAACGGCAGCAACGGCAGAATCCACGTTGATCTGCAGATCCCTCGGGTCGAGACGCGCCAGCACCTGTCTGGCTGTTACTCGATCACCGACGTCCACGTTGCGCTGGATGATCTTGCCGTTAACGCGAAACGAAAGGCGCGTCTGCACGCGAGCCTGAATGTCACCGGTCAGCGCAACGGCGGCGGCGAACTCGGCGGTTTTAACCGCCTGCACGTAAACCCGCGGCATATCGGGCGCGGCCGGCTTTTCCTCGCCACAGCCGGCCAGCGCCAGCAGCGCGGCAACCAACACGGCCATCGGGCCGAGCGAGAAGAGTCGTGGAGGACGAGCAGGCATGCAGACTCCTTTTGCGGCTGCCGGGTGCTGCGGTGATATCACGTAAGAACAACGTGAACATGCGACTGTGTCGGTGCGGTAGGGTTCCTTGTGGGGATAAACTCGTCAGTCGGTCTATTCGAGACAGCAAGGAAGCCTGGATGCTCAAGACACTCGCGGTCGCCAATTACCGCTCGATCAATCAACTGGTGGTGCCGCTGGGCCGCCTGAATCTGGTCACCGGGCCCAACGGCAGCGGCAAGTCGAACTTGTACCGTGCGTTGCGGCTGCTGGCAGAGACCGCTCAGGGCGGGGTCATCAATGCGCTGGCCCGTGAAGGCGGGCTTGAATCCACGTTTTGGGCTGGGCCGGAAAAGATCAGTCGTCGTATGCAGAACCGCGAGGTGCCGGTGCAGGGCGGTCCGCGCCGGGGTGCGATGCGCTTGCGGCTGGGCTTCGCCAGCGAGGACTTCAGTTACGCGATCTCGCTGGGGCTGCCCGAGCCCAGCAGTTCGGCGTTTTCTCTCGACCCGGAAATCAAGCGCGAATGCATCTGGGCCGGGCCGCTGTATCGCCCGGCCAGCCTGCTGGTCGACCGCGCCGGGCCCATGGTTCGCGCCCGCGACGGTCGCAGCTGGGATGTACTGGCGCAACACACGCCCAGCTTCGACAGCCTGTTCGATCAGGTCGGCAGCCTGCGTACCTCGCCGGAAGTACTGCAGCTGCGCGAGCAGATTCGCGGTTGGCGTTTTTACGATCACTTCCGCAGCGATGCCCAGGCACCTGCTCGCCAGCCGCAGTTGGGCACTCGCACGCCAGTGCTGCATCACGATGGCCGCGATCTGGCGGCAGCGTTGCAGACCATTCTAGAAATAGGTGACCCCGAAGCGCTGCACGCCGCGGTCAGTGATGCTTTTCCCGGCGCGCGGTTGAAGATCAGCGCCATACCGGGCGGGCAATTCGCGCTGGAGTTCTATCAGGAAGGCCTGTTGCGCCCGTTATCGGCGGCTGAATTGTCAGACGGCACGTTGCGCTATCTGTTGCTGATGGCTGCCCTGCTGACACCTCGCCCGCCGACCATGATGGTGCTCAACGAACCTGAAACCAGTCTGCACCCCGATCTGCTTCCGGCACTGGCGCGGCTGATCGTGCAGGCCTCCGAGCAATGCCAGATGTGGGTGGTGTCCCATGCCAGCCGCCTGATCGCCGCGCTGGAGCGAGCGCCGGAATGCAATCCGGTCATTCTGGAGAAAGTGCTGGGTCAAACCGGCATCGTCGATCAGGGAATGCTGGACGAACCGGCATGGAGCTGGCCCGAATGAGCTGCATACCGGACTGAGCTGCGGGGGATCGGTCCGGTAGGAGCGCGCTTGCCCGCGATCGGCATAACGCGGTGTGTCAGGAGAAATGCGTAACGGGCGGCGTTCCGCTCCTACAAGCGGAGCAGGATCAACTTCCTGGCGTACCGTGGGCCTCTTCGAAGAAGTAGTCTTTCCAGCTTGCTGCCTTGTTCTTGAGTACACCCAGTTCATGCAGCTTCTCGGCGTAGATGTAGGTGCGCTGCGGGGTAACGGTGAAGTCTATTTCCGGGTCGGCCACTATCTTTTCCACCAGAGGCAATGGCAACTTCGACTGCTCGACGCGTATGTAGGTCTGTGCAGCCGCAGGCTTGTCGGCCTTGATGATTTTCTCCGCCTCGGCCAGCGCGTCGTAGAACGCTTTATAGGTCTTGGGGTTCTGGTCGTGGAATTTTTCGGTGGTGTACAGCACGTTGAACGTGGCTTGGCCGCCAAGCACGTCGTAAGAGCTGAGCACCTTGTGAACATTCGGATTTTCCAGCGCCTGGTACTGGAACGGCGGGCTGGAGAAGTGCGAGTTGATTTCCGAACCGCCTGCGATCAGCGCCGAGGTCGCATCAGGATGCGCGAGGCTGACCGAGATGTTGTCGAATTTCTTGAAGTTGTCGTTACCAAACAGCCTGGCGGTTTCGATCTGCAGCGTCCGCGACTGGAAGCCCACGCCTGCCGCCGGCACAGCGATGCGATCTTTGTCAGAGAAGTCCTTGATGGTTTTCACGTCGGGATTGTTGGTCAACAAGTAGTTGGGCATCGAGCCTAGCGAGGCGATGGCCTTGACGTTCTGTTTACCCTTGGTGCGATCCCAGATGGTCAGCATCGGCGGCACACCGGCGGAAACCACATCCAGCGCTCCGGCCAGCAACGCTTCGTTCATCGCGGTGGCGCCAGAGATGCTGTTCCAGTTCACTTCGATATCCAGGCCTTGGGCCTTGCCATGCTTTTCGATCAATTTCTGATCACGCACTACGTCGAGGATCAGGTAACCGATACCGAACTGCTGAGCGATGCTGATTTTGCCTTCAGCTTGCGCACCACCACTGAGCAGACTGCCCAGCAGGAAAGTGGTTGCCAGCGCAGTGAGCGCCGGACGCTTGAAAATCTGGGCCATGTAGTCCTCACTATGTTGTTTGTTGTGTTGGTCAGCGGTTGTCCGGCTCAGCGCTGCATCCCCCAGCGCTTGACCGTCAGGCGTTCGATGTTGGCAAACAGCAGGTTTTCCACCAGCAGACCGATCAGGATGACGGCGGCGAGGCCGGCGAAAACCTTGTCGGTGTACAGCTCGTTACGGTTCTGGAATATGTACCAGCCAAGACCGCCCTTGCCTGACGAGGCACCGAACACCAGCTCGGCGGCGATCAGCGTGCGCCAGGCGAAAGCCCAGCCGATCTTCAGGCCAGCAAGAATCGACGGCAGTGCAGCCGGGATCAGGATGTACCAGACGAAACGCAGACCCTTGAGCCCATAGTTACGACCGGCCATGCGCTGGGTTTCGGAAACGCCAAGAAAGCCTGCATAGGTGTTGAGTGCCAGTGCCCACAGGACTGAATGCACCAGCACGAAAATCAGGCTGTTCTGACCCAGGCCAAACCAGAGCAAGGCCAGCGGCAGCAAGGCGATGGCCGGCAGCGGGTTGAACATGGCAGTCAGCGTGCCAAGCAGGTCGCGGCCCAGCTGCGTCGATACCGCGAGGGTTGTCAGCGCAAACGCCAACACGATGCCGATCAGATACCCCTGGATCAGCACCGTGAGGGAAATCCAGACTTTGCCGGGCAGTTCGCCGGTGATCAGGCCGTCATAGAAGGCCGTGGCGGTTTGCAGGAAACTGGGCAGCAACAAGTCGTTGCCCTGAATGCGCGCCGCTATTTCCCAGAGCACGGCCAGCGCAATCATGATCACGCTCTTGCGTACCCAGCCCAATTGCCAGATGCGTTGCACCAACGGGATATCGCGGGCCAGGTCTTCCTGAGTGAAAGGCTCCAGTGCGACTTCGTATTCTTCGCGGATCGGTGGGGAAAGGCTCATGGGTGCAAATCTCGAATTTGGCGCCGTCCCGCAGGAGCGGACTTGTCTGCGAAGGCGGCTTTCAGACGGGCACATCCGCTGCGTCAGTACCGGCCACTTCGCGAACAAGTTCGCTCCTTGTATGTTGGCCAAACACCCAATGAGAGCAACTAAGCTCATCGGTGTTGTCCCAAAGATGTGTTTCTGGGGGAGGCCGACTGCTCCTGAAGGCAGGATTTGCTCCTGACCTTGTCTGTAGAGAGGCTCCCCCGCCTCATTGCCCACCACGAAGAGTATCGAGAAGCCGACAAGTCGGACTTCGCATTACAAGGTTGCAGCGGCATGAAGTTCGAGGTCAGGGGAACCAGGAGCCATCTTCACCCAGTTTCTTCGGAGTGGAAAGCATGAGTGTTCACGTCGGATTGGATGTCGGTTCTCGTAGCACTGTGATGGTTTGGCGTGACAAGGGCCGCGCAGCCGGTCCGTGGGATATCGCTCAAACGCCCAAGGGCCGCAAAGCGGCGGTGAAAAAGCTGATAGCGCTAAAACCGCTGTCTGTCGTTATGGAAGCCACCGGTATTTATTACCTGGATCTGGCTCTGGAGTTGAACGCGGCTGGGTTGCCGGTCTCGGTGATCAACCCGAAAAGCTCTCGCAATTTTGCAAGGCTGATGCTTCAGCACAGTAAAACGGACGCCATCGATGCCCAACTGCTAGCCGAGTATGGCGAACGCATGACGCCTCGCCTGTGGATCCCGCCAAGCCCCGCGCAGCTTGAGCTGCGCGCCATTGGACGCCACATCAACCGGTTGAACGGCCACTGCACCCGGGCCAAGAATGAGCTGCACGCCCTGCGGGCGACTGGAACCACTTCAGCGCTGCTGATCGAGGACGAGGAAGAGGCTATTGCGATGTTTGGCAAGCGCATTGAGCGGTTCAGGCAAGCCGGGCAAGCAATCATCGCCAGTTGTCCGATATTGCAGAGCCAGTTCGATCACATGGTGGCTGCGCCGGGAATGGGCGACGTTTCGACCTTTGCAGTGCTGGCAGAACTGGCGACGCTGCCAGTCACACTCAAAGCCCCGCAGGTGAGTCGTTATGCGGGGTTGGACGTGAGACTGAACCAGTCCGGAACGAGCATCGACAAACCGGGGCGTCTGAGCAAGGCCGGCAATGCCTACCTGCGTTCGGCGATGTTTATGCCGGCAATGTCAGCGATTCGCTGCGACTCGAATGTGAAGGCTTTTTACGAAGGGTTGATCGCACGTGGGAAGCGGAAAATGCAGGCCATCTGCGCGGTTATGCGCAAATACCTGACAGGCTTGTGGGCTTGCATCCGCATAGGAGAAGATTTCGACACGGCCAAGCTTTTCAGCGAAAAGCACCTGCTGAAAGCTTGACCGGGAACAGAGTATCTACAGAGATGAGGTGCTAGTAAGCGATACGAATATCCTGGAAGTTGAGCTCCTGCTCGCCCTGCCCGGCCTCTTCTTCATTGAACAGCAGGCGATGAATACGTTGGGCGGTGTGCTGGAAGCCAACGCCACCAAGGCTTCGCAGGTCATATTGGTGGCTGTTGATCTCGGCACGAACGCGCCCCGGATGCGGCGACAACAGCAAGATTCGGTTGCCCACTACCAGCGCTTCTTCGATGGAGTGCGTCACGAACAGCAGCGTAAAGCGCACTTCTTCCCACAGTTCCAGCAACTCTTCCTGCATCTTGCGTCGGGTCAGCGCGTCCAGAGCGGCGAACGGCTCGTCCATCAGCAGGATTTTCGGCTGCATCGCCAGCGCACGGGCAATCGCCACGCGCGCTTTCATCCCGCCGGACAACGTGTGCGGATAGGCGTCGGCGAAAGCGCTCAAGCCGACTTTCTCCAGGTAGTAGCGTGCTCGTTCCAGAGCTTCGGGGCGCTTCAGGGTCCGCGAAGCCAGCAGCGGAAACATCACGTTTTCGATGACGGTTTTCCACGGCGGCAGCTGATCGAACTCTTGAAACACAACGATGCGATCAGGGCCGGGTTCCTTGACCTGCGCGCCAGCCAGACGGATCTGTCCCTCGCTGGGCTGGATGAACCCGGCCACGGCCTTGAGCAACGTTGACTTGCCACAGCCGGATGGGCCGAGCAGCACGAAGCGGTCGGCCGGGTCTATTTCGAAACTGACCTGATGGGTCGCCCGCACTACCCGCTCGGGGGTGCGGTACTCCAGGCTGACGCCCTTAACTTGCAACAAGGCTTCAGTGGCATGCTGAATGGCCTGTGGCGGATTCGTACCCTGGCTAGCCGCGTGGCTTTGCACAACAGCATTCATTGACAACTCTCCCGATCAGAACGGCGCGGTGCCCTGGATGGTCGTGCGATGCAGTCGACGTCGCAGGTGAGCCGGGCAACCGGCGGCAAGGTGGATCAGGGAACGGTTGTCCCAGAACACCATGTCGTTGGGCTGCCACTGGTGCCGGTAGATATGTTCGGGGCGCACGCTGTGGGCGTAGATCTCATTGAGAATCTGGCGGCTTTCGTCTTCTGGCAGGTCGAGAATACGGGTGGTGAAACCTTCGCTGACAAACAGTGCCTTGCGACCGTTTTCGGGGTGTGTGCGCACAATCGGGTGGCTGACTTGTACCACTTGCGCCAATTGCTCCGGCGTCAGCGTCGGGCGCCAGCTGGCGGCGTTATGGCCTTCGGCGTAGCGCGCGGTGTAGCTGTGCACCGCTTTGCGACCTTCCACAGCGTCACGCAGGTGTCTGGGCAACGTGTCCCAGGCCAGGTGCATGTCGGCGAACAGAGTATCGCCGCCTTCGCTCGGCAATTCCTGGGCGTAGAGCATCGAGCCCAGGCTTGGCAGCTCCTTGTAAGACAGATCCGAATGCCAGTATTTGCCGGCGTCACCCAGGCCGACCGGCTGACCGTTCTCGACGATGTTGGAAACGATCAGGATTTCCGGGTGGTTGGCGAGCAGGAACTGCTTGAGCACATGGATCTGCAAGACGCCGAAACGGCGGCTGAAATCGACCTGCTGCTGCGGCGTGATGTGCTGATCGCGGAACACGATAAGGTGGTAATCCAGATGCGCCTGATGCACACGAGCGAAGTCGGCGTCGTTCAATGGTCTGGAGAGATCCAGCCCGACGATCTCGGCGCCCACCTTTTCGCCGAATGGACGCACATCGAAATCCTGGCCTTTGGCTTGAACCGATGATGAAACGAGGGAGGCTGCTGGCATGAGAACTCCGACTCCAGAACTTGAAAGTGACTGAGAGCAGGAACTTTATAGGTATAAGAAGCCAAATTTAAATACCGTTAACGCATATACATAGCGCTGATTGGCCTAGGCTTTCTCGCAACAATGTAGGAGCGCGCTTGGCCTGGGCGGCATACGACGATCGAGTGCGCAGCGCTCGTACAAACGACGGCTGCTACGCAGCCGGTCGCGGGCAAGCGCGCTCCTGCAACGCATACGCAAACAAAAACGCCAGAGCTGTCAGCCCTGGCGTTTGCCTGGAAACGGTCTGCAACCGGCAGTCAGAACGCTGGCAATACCGCGCCGTCGTACTTCTTGCTGATGAAGTCTTTCACTTCAGGGCTGGTCAGTGCCTTGGAGAGTTTTTCGATGGCATCGCTCTTGGCGTTGTCTTCGCGGGTCACCAGGAAGTTCACGTAAGGCGAATCAGCGCCTTCGATGATCAGCGCATCCTTTTTCGGGTTGAGCTTGGCTTCCAGCGCGTAGTTGGTATTGATCATGGCCAGGTCAACCTGACCCAGAGCACGTGGCAATACCGCTGATTCCAGCTCGCGGAATTTCAGCTTCTTGGGGTTGGTGGCGATGTCCTTCGGAGTCGCCAGCGCGTTGGTCGGGTCCTTCAAAGTAATCAGGCCACCCTTCTGCAGCAGGAGCAGTGCGCGACCGGCGTTGCTGCCTTCGTTTGGAATGGCGACGGTTGCGCCTTCCGGCAAGTCAGCAAGCTTTTTGAACTTGTTCGAGTAGCCACCGAAGGGCTCCACGTGAACGCCGACGCCAGTCACCAGGTTGGCGCCTTTGCCCTTGTTGAAGCCGTCCAGATATGGCTTGGTCTGGAAGTAGTTGGCGTCCAGACGCTTCTCGTTCAGCTGTACGTTCGGCTGCACGTAATCGGTGAAGACCTTGATTTCCAGGTCCACGCCCTCTTTGGCGAGCGTCGGCTTGATCAGCTCAAGGATTTCTGCGTGCGGAACAGGTGTTGCGCCGACGACCAGTTTTTCACCGGCATGAGCCAGGCCAATGGAGAACGCAGCCGCCAGAGCGGTCATCAACAACGTCTTTTTCATTTAATGTCCTTAGCGAAAATCCTGAAGCGTCACTCGTTGCGACACCTGATCAGTGGGTGTGCCGCCGCCCGTGCGGGGCGGTGGCGTGGTGCGGACATTACCGGTATTTTTTATTCCAAGAAAAGACTTTTTAAGCAAATGCTTATGCTTTTTTGTTCGAAATGGCCCTAAAGTGCTCAAACGCTGGGCGGCAAGACCTCGTCAAGCAAACGCCGGAGCGCCAGCAACTGCTCTGGCACCGCATTGACGACCAGTCGGCGGGTCTGGCGTTCGATGCTCGCCAGCGAACTGGCGCAGTCAGGCAGGTTGAGGTGCTCGGGCAATATTTCATCGCCACTACTGACCAGCAGGGCGAAATGAATGACGTTTTCCAGCTCCCGCGTATTGCCCGGCCAGTCATGCGCTTCCAGCGCAGACTGCGCCGCTTCGCTGATCAGTTGCACCGGCAGGCTCAGGCGCTGGCTGTAAATGCCGACGAAGTATTCCGCCAATGGAAGAATATTGCCCGGCTGCTCGCGCAAGGCCGGAAGATCGAGCCGCCCTTCGCTGAGGTAGTGAAAAAGCCGGTCATGAAATTTGCCGGCGGCCACTGCCTGCGCCAGATCGATGCTGGTGGCCGCGACCAGGCGCACATCCACCGGACTCGGCTGATGGGCGCCCACCCGAGTAACCTCGTGGGTTTCCAGCGCGGCGAGCAGCTTGATCTGAATCGGTAGCGGCAGATCGCCGATTTCATCGAGGTACAACGTTCCGCCATTGGCCGAGCCAAACCACCCGGCACGGCTGCTGACCGAACCACTGTGAGCGCCGGCGGCATGCCCGAACAGCTCGGCGTCGGCGTAAGTCGGGCTGATAGCGCCGCAATTGACCGAGACGAACAGCCCGGTTCGGTCGCTGCCGCGGTGAATATGCCGCGCCAGCAGTTCCTTGCCGGTCCCCGATTCGCCGCGGATCAACACCGGCAGCGAGCGGGGTGCCAACTGTTCCATTTCAGCCCGTAGTCGACGCGAACGAGGATCGACGAACACAAGCGCCTTGGCGCGAATGCTCAGGGGGCTTTTTTCGGCATCGGGGAAGGTCAGCAATGGTTGACCAAAGGCTTCGTGCAGGCTCATGACACACTCCCGCCCCAACCCTGGAAAGGTCCGGACGCAACAATAAACAGACTGAACAGACAGGCCCGGGGCCTGATCAAACGAAAGCGCCGGGCTCAGGCGCGGCGGCGTGCATGGTGCTCCAGACGGTTCTGCAGGCGGTAAAGGTAGGCGAACCCCTGTTCCCACCGCTTGTGACCGGACTTCACATTGATATGCCCCGCCTGACTCAGTATTCCGGTTTCCGCGCCCCAGTTGCGGGCCATTTCCAGCGCGCGCTGGGTGCTGACGGCAGGGTCATTGTCAGAACTGACGATCTGGGCAGGAAACGGCAACAGCTCTGCCGGAACGGGCGCGAAATTGCGCAGAGCCGGCGGGCAGTTCGGTCGATCGACATCAGCAGGTGCCACCAGCAACGCGCCTTGTACCTGACGCAGGGTTTCCAGCGGTGCCAGCCTCGCCCAATGGGCGACGGTAACGCAGCCCAGGCTATGCGCGATAAGGATAACCGGCGAGGTATCGGCGGCAATCGTGCGCTGCAACTCGCCGACCCAGTCCTCACGACGAGGTCTCAGCCAATCGGCCTGCTCCACCCGAACGCTGTTGGGCAGACTGTTCTGCCAATGGCTTTGCCAATGATCTTCAGGCGACCCCTGCCAGCCTGGCACGATCAGGTACCGGATCGATTCGTTATGCATGGGTTCGCCTCCTGCATGCGCGTAGTGGAGGCAAGTATAAGGACGGAACTTATATCCTCTAAGGAATAAGAAGCTATTTGTTAATACCCGAATAATATATCGAAGGCAAAAAAGAGGGCCATTCCCTGCCTTTAAGGAATGGCCCTTGATAAGAATCGCTTACAGAGCAAAGACTAATCGGGGTGCGTTACAAAAATGCGACGCCTCGGTGTTTTTTCAGTGACAGACGAACGGTGCTGTTTTACGGCGAGTTATGCGCCCAGCGGTGCATTCAGTCAGTCAGCGCTTGCACAAGTGTCATCAAAGCTTCCATTCTCCGATGACCGGTGCTCAACCTGCGCGCCGATCAGAGCCATTGACCACAGGGAGGTTTGCCCGGATGCCTGAGCCAAGCAGCCTCGCCAACTGGACGCGCGCGTTGTGCAAGCAACTGGATGCGCTGGACCTGGACAGCGCCGCCCTTTGCCGGGCAGCGGGGATCGATCCCGCTCAGGCCGACAACTCGCACACCGCGTTCCCTCTGAGCGCAACGCTGCAGCTCTGGCGGTTGGCAATCGAGGCCAGCAACGATCCCGCGCTGGGTCTGCGCGTGTCGCGCTTTGTGAGCCCAGCCACGTTTCATGCGCTGGGCTACACGCTGGTCGCCAGTGGGTCACTGCGCGAAGTCTTTGAACGGATTGTGCGTTATCACTCGTCCGCCGAGGATTCGTTGGCTCTGGACCTCAAGCGCGCCGACGATCGTTATGAATTCGACTTTCACGCGCCGCCCGGCTGCGCCCCTCACGCCAACGAAGTGATGGATGCGTTTGCCGCGATTTACTTGCGGACCTGCCGCAACCGCCTGGGTAGAGGTTATGTACCGTTGGCGGTGCATCTACAGCGCGATGCGCCGAAGAATCCACAGCCGTGGCATGAAATGTTCCGTGCGCCGCTGTATTTCTCATCGCAGTACAACCGATTGGAGTTCGCCAGCGCAGGCTTCGAAAGCCACCTCGACGACAGCCCTCAGCCATCTGGCGAGGACGAGCAGCCGCCTGCGATCGGCTGGGAGCGGCGTGTTCGAGGTGCCATCGAAAACCTGCTGCCCGAAGGCGAGCCTTCGGCGCAAAGCATCGCCGAAGCACTGGGCCTGACTACGCGCAGCCTGCAACGGCATCTGGCGGACGAAGGCTGTCGTTATGACCTGTTGCTCAACCAGTGCCGGCAGAACCTGGCGCTCCTGCATATGAGTGACCCGCACAGTTCGCTCAGTGAAGTCGCCGGGCTACTCGGTTTCGCGGACACCGACAGCCTCAGTCGCGCCTTCAAACGCTGGACCGGCCTGACGCCGGAGCAATACCGCCGCGAGATGACGCGCTGATCACGCGCTGTTCGTCGAGCAGCTGAGCGCTGGTGCTTTGGAGAGATTCGCCACTTTGCGTAGCTTGTCCACGTCAAAAACTTCAAGCTGCCCTTCAATCATCCGCACAATCTTGCGCTCCTGCAGATCCTTCAAGACGTCGAGCAACTCGGTTCCAGACAGGGCCAAAGTCGCGCCTGCTTCGATCTCTTCCAGCCGGATCAAGCGTCTCGCGTGGCTCAGCACGCCGTAGCCTTCGCACAGCATCAGCAAACGCCACGCGACTTGCGCTCTGGCGGGCAGCAGCCGGATTTTCTCCGGACGCAGCAGCGGCAGGCCCAGCTTGCGGCTCAACAGCGCAGCCAGCGGCCCCCAGTATTCGGGGTGCTTATCGAGGATTTCCAACAAGGCGCTCTGCGGGACATGCAAAAAGATGGTCTGGTCGAGCGAAACGGCATCCAGCCGGCGCGGCATCCCGTCAAAAAGCGAGACTTCACCAAACCAGTAAGGGATCCTGACGTCCTCCAGTCGCGGAGCGAGACGCTGCTCGTGGGCGCTGCCCATTCGCACTGTGCCTTCCACCAGAGCGTAAAGCCCGCATGGCGCGTCGCCTTTGCAGAACAGCAGTTTGCCAGGCGTCTTGCGCCGCTGGCGGGCCGCCTCCAGCAGGCTATCCTGCAAACCGGCAGGCAGATGAGAAAACCAGTGATCGGCCATCAATCGTGACCGCCACAACACTCCATTTGTCATGTTTGCTCCCTTTTTCCACAAGCGTCCTTGGTGCCAACAAGATACGGTACATGCAGACCGATCATCGTTGCAGGCAGGAATAATAATGAAAAACCTTGTCGATCATCTCAGTCAATACGCTTCTTATCACCGTGACTCTCGCAATATCGTGACCCACTTCGTAGGCATCCCGATGATAGTGCTTGCCGTGGCCGTGCTGCTGTCGCGCCCCGGCTGGGAAATCGCCGGCTGGTGGCTTTCCCCTGCGGCGCTGGTGGCGCTGGCTTCGACAATCTTTTACCTGCGGCTGGATCGTTCGCTGGGCCTGATCATGGCTGCCCTTCTGGCGCTGTGCGTGTGGGCCGGCGCGCTGCTGGCGCAGCAGACGACATGGTCCTGGCTCGGTGCGGGCGTGGGGTTATTCGTGGTGGGCTGGGTGATTCAGTTCATCGGCCATTACTACGAAGGCCGGAAACCGGCTTTCGTCGACGATCTTTCCGGGCTGATCATCGGCCCGCTGTTCGTGGTGGCTGAATTGGCGTTTCTGTTGGGAATGCTCAAACCCTTGCAGCACAGCATCGAACAGCGGGTCGGCCCGGTCGGACGCAACCCGCGCAAGGCGGCGGTCTGAGCGGCGCGGCTAGTGCCCTTTGACTGAGCCGGGATTGATCATCCGCGACAGGCCCAGATTCTTCAGGGCCAGCTGAAGCGAACTGCTGATGACCTGCGGATTGTCGTTGGTCATCAATTGCGCCAACAGCTCCTTGGCCTTGCTCAGATGGATCTGACGCAGCATCCACTTTACTTTGGGCAGGTTGGTGGCGTTCATAGACAGACTATCGAACCCCATCGCCATCAACAGCACTGCGGCTGCGGGGTCACCCGCCATTTCGCCGCAGATGCTGATCGGCTTGCCTTCGGCATGGGCATCACGCACCACGCTTTGCAGGGCTTGCAGCACGGCGGGATGCAGATAGTCGTACAGATCGGCGACGCGCGGGTTATTGCGGTCGACCGCCAGCAGATATTGCGTGAGGTCGTTGGAGCCCACTGACAGGAAGTCCACCTGACGCGCCAGATCTCGGGTCTGGTAGACCGCCGCCGGCACTTCGATCATCACCCCGACCGGTGGCATCGGCACGTCGGTGCCTTCGTCGCGCACTTCGCCCCATGCCCGATGGATGAGGTGCAGCGCTTCTTCCACTTCGTGGGTGCTGGAAATCATCGGCAGCAGGATGCGCAGGTTGTTCAGACCCTCGCTGGCCTTGAGCATGGCGCGGGTCTGGACCAGAAAGATCTCCGGGTGATCGAGGGTGACGCGAATGCCCCGCCAGCCCAGGAACGGGTTTTCTTCCTTGATCGGAAAGTAGGACAGAGCCTTGTCGCCGCCGATATCCAGACTACGCATCGTGACCGGCAGCGGATGGAAAGCGACCAGCTGTTCGCGGTAGATCGCCAGCTGTTCTTTCTCGCTGGGAAAGCGCTGGTTGATCATGAACGGCACTTCGGTGCGGTACAGCCCGACGCCTTCGGCACCGCGCTGCTGAGCGCGCGCGACGTCGGCAAGCAGGCCGGTGTTGACCCAGAGCGGCATGCGATGGCCATCAAGGGTTACGCAGGGCAGCTCACGCAGGGCATCCAGCCCTTCGGACAGCTGGCGCTCTTCCTCCACCACCTTGGTGAACTGCTTGCGCATGATGTCGCTGGGGTTGGTGAACACTTCACCGTGATACCCGTCTACAATCAGATCGATACCGTCGACCTTGGAATAAGGAAAGTCGACCAGACCCATAACCGTCGGAATGCCCATGGCCCGCGCGAGAATCGCGACATGGGAGTTGCCCGAGCCCTGGACCGAAACCAGGCCGACCAGCTTACCCTCCGGCACTTCACCCAGCATGGCCGGCGACAGTTCTTCGCTGACCAGAATCGTGTTGTCGGGGTAGACCAGCGCCTGCTGCCGCGCTTCCTGAAGATAAGCCAGCAGGCGGCGACCGAGGTCCTTGACGTCGGAGGCGCGCTCGCGCAGGTAAGCATCATCCATCAGCTCGAAGCGTTTGACGTGTTCGTTGACCACCGAGCGCAACGCACCTTGTGCCCACTGGCCGGTCTTGATGACGTTGGTGACTTCACTGCCCAGCGAGGCATCGTCGAGCATCATCAGGTAAACATCGAATAACGCACGCTCTTCAGGGCGAAGTTGCGTGGCGAGCTTGGCGGACAGGGTGCGCATGTCGCTGCGTACGCCTTCCAGCGCGTTCTGGAACAGCGCCAGTTCGGCATCAATGTCCGTGACCGTCTTGTCGGGGACGACTTCAAGATCGGCGGGCGGCAGCATCACCACCGCCACACCGACCGCCGCGCCCGGCGAACCGGGGACGCCGACGAATTTGGCTTCCTGAATGCCTTTGCCCTGACGACCCAGACCGCGAATCGATCCGGTCGCCTCGGCGTGAGCAATAACGCCGGCCAACTGCGCACTCATGGTGACCAGGAAGGCTTCTTCACCTTCGTCGAACTGGCGACGTTCCTTCTGCTGGATTACCAGTACGCCCACGACCCGGCGGTGGTGAATGATCGGCGCGCCCAGGAAAGATGCATAACGCTCTTCGCCGGTTTCGGCAAAGTAGCGGTAGCGCGGGTGATCCGCGGCGTTTTCGAGGTTGAGGGGTTCTTCGCGGGTGCCGACCAGGCCGACCAGGCCTTCGTTCGGCGCCATGCTGACCTTGCCGATGGAGCGCTTGTTCAGACCTTCGGACGCCATCAGCACAAAACGGTTGGTTTCGGGATCCAGCAGATAGACCGAGCAGACCTGGCTGCCCATGGCTTCCTTGACCCGTAGCACAATAATGCCCAACGCCGCCTTCAGATCCTTGGCGGAGTTAACTTCCTGGACGATCTTGCGCAACGTATTGAGCATGGCTCTGGGTCGAACTCCGTGTCAGTCGCGCGATAAAAGGCGCGGGGCAAGCTCTTTGAGTGCGCGTCGATACACCTCGCGCTTGAATGTCACCACCTGGCCTAGCGGATACCAATAGCTGACCCAACGCCAACCATCGAACTCCGGCTTCCCGGTCAAATCCATCCGCACCCGCTGCTCGTTGGAGATCAGGCGCAGGAGAAACCATTTTTGCTTTTGACCGATGCACAGCGGTTGGCTATGAGTACGGACCAGTCGTTGCGGCAGACGATAGCGCAGCCAGCCTCGGGTACAGGCGAGGATTTCCACATCCTGTCGTTCGAGTCCGACCTCTTCGTTCAGCTCACGGTAGAGCGCGTCTTCCGGCGTCTCCTGCGGGTTGATACCACCCTGCGGAAACTGCCAGGCATCTTGGTTAATACGCCGAGCCCATAAGACCTGACCAGCATCGTTTGTCAGAATAATCCCGACATTAGGACGGAAACCATCGGGGTCGATCACGGCAACAACCTCGCAAACGCATGTCGCCGCATTGTTCCACAAAGGCGATCAAACCAGCAACGAGGCTTAGCACCTTATGTGAAGACTTGTGAAAACCTCGTATTCTTGGCCTCTTTCTTCAGAAATTTCAGCGAGTAACCGCATGCGCCTGGCTCTATTCGACCTCGACAACACGCTTCTGGGTGGTGACAGCGACCACGCCTGGGGAGATTACCTGTGCGAGCGCGGCATCCTTGATACCGCCACCTACAAAACCCGCAATGACGAGTTCTACCAGGACTATCTGGCCGGCACGCTGAACCTGACCGACTACCTGAACTTCACCCTGGAAATCCTTGGCCGTACCGAAATGGCGCAACTGGATGAATGGCACCGCGATTTCATGCGCGACTGCATCGAGCCGATCATTCTGCCCAAGGCGCTGGAGCTGATCGCCCGGCACCGCGAGGCGGGCGACAAACTGGTGGTCATCACGGCCACCAATCGTTTCGTGACCGGTCCGATCGTCGAGCGTCTGGGCATCGAAACGCTGCTGGCCACCGAATGCGAGGTGGCGGGCGGACACTACACAGGCCGGACCACCGGCGTGCCATGCTTCCGCGAAGGCAAGGTGACGCGCCTGAACATGTGGCTTGAAGAAAGCGGGTTGAGCCTGGACGACAGTTATTTCTACAGCGACTCGCTGAACGATCTGCCGCTGCTGGAACAGGTCGCCAACCCGGTCGCGGTGGATCCGGACCCTAAACTGCGTGCCGAAGCCGAGAAACGCGGCTGGCCGGTCATCACCCTGCGCAAATAACGGTCGTTCAGGCCGGCCTGAGCCCCATCAGGCCGGCAATCGCCACGAAACACACGGCGCAGACGACGGCCAGAGCCCAAGTGAAGCGAGCATTATCCGTGGTGGTACCCAACCGCAGACGGTTGAGCCGTGTGACCAGCCATACCCAGCTGAATATGGCCAGGGTATAGAGCAGACTGCTGGCGAGAATCCACGTCTGCCCCAGCGACATTCCGACCAGATGCACCAGCCACCAGCCAGTAAACGGCAGAATCGCCAGAGCCACCGCCATCAGAATCCAGGCGAATAGCAGAGGGCGTTGCAGAAAGCGGGTGTGCGCGTCAGCGTCGTGCGCCGCGCGAATTTTGACCAACCCACCGGCGAGCCCGAGAACACTGAGCAGCACAGTGGCGATGGCGGCTATATGCAGGGTTTTCAGAGCAATGATCAGGTCCATGGCAAAACACTCCTTCCAGATCGAGCCCGATAGAGTTTAGCAGCAGGACGGAGATATCCAGGTAGCCTGGCCTCTGCGAATGCGCGCGGTCCTCTGTGGGAGGGAGCTTGCTCGCGACGGCGTATTTTCGACCGGTACCTGTGTTGTGAATGTGTCGGCCTCGTCGCGAGCAAGCTCCCTCCCACTGGTACTGCGGCGTCTAGGGCGGGAGCATTACCCCAAAAACAACCGATACGCCGGATTATGGGTTTCATCCCAATACGGGTAGCCGATCTCGTCCAGCGCCTGACCGACCAGGTGGCGTTCGTCTTCCGGCACCACCAGCCCGGCGACCACACGGCCGTCGGCGGCGCCGTGGTTGCGGTAGTGGAACATCGAAATGGTCCAGCGCCCGCCCAGCCGGTTGAGGAAGTTGAACAGCGCCCCCGGCCGCTCGGGGAATTCGAAACGCAGCACCACTTCATCGCTGACCCGCTCGGCATGCCCGCCGACCATGTGGCGGATGTGCAGCTTGGCCAGCTCGTTGTCGGTCAGGTCCAGCACCGGAAAGCCCTGGCCGGTGAGGCTGGCGATCAACGCATGCTTTGGGTCGGTGACCGGGTGGGTCTGCACGCCGACGAAGATGTGCGCCTCGCGGTCGGTGTGGTAGCGGTAGTTGAATTCGGTGATCTGCCGCTTGCCGATGGCCTGGCAGAACGCCTTGAAGCTGCCCGGCTGCTCGGGAATGGTCACCGCGATGATGGCTTCGCGACCTTCGCCCAGCTCGGCGCGTTCGGCGACGTGGCGCAGGCGGTCGAAGTTGACGTTGGCGCCTGAGTCGATGGCCACCAGGGTCTGGCCGCTGATGCCGCGCTGCTCGACGTACTTCTTGATCCCGGCCACGCCCAGCGCGCCGGCCGGTTCGGTGATCGAGCGGGTGTCGTCGTAGATGTCCTTGATCGCCGCGCAGATCTCGTCGGTGCTCACGGTGATCACCTCGTCGACATACTGGCGGCACACTTCAAACGTGTGATGGCCGATCTGCGCCACCGCCACGCCGTCGGCAAACAGCCCGACCTGGCTGAGCACCACGCGCTCGCCCGCCGCCATGGCGGCCTGCAGGCAGTTGGAGTCGTCCGGCTCGACGCCGATGATGCGGATCTCCGGACGCAGGTATTTGACGTACGCCGCAATGCCCGCAATCAGACCGCCGCCGCCCACCGGCACGAAGATCGCGTCCAGCGCGCCGGGCTGCTGGCGCAGGATTTCCATGGCCACCGTGCCCTGTCCGGCAATGGTGTCGGGATCGTCGTAGGGGTGGATGTACACCAGGCCCTGTTCATCGACCAGCTTCAGCGAATGGGCCAGCGCCTCGGGAAACGAATCCCCGTGCAGCAGCACCTGCGCGCCACGCGAGCGCACGCCTTCGACCTTGATCTCGGGCGTGGTCTTGGGCATCACGATGGTGGCGGCAATGCCCAGTTGCCGGGCAGCCAGCGCCAGCCCCTGCGCATGGTTGCCCGCCGAGGCGGTCACCACGCCCCGCGCCAGTTCTTCAGGCGAGAGCTGCGCCAGCTTGTTGTAGGCCCCGCGGATCTTGAAGGAAAACACCGGCTGCAGGTCTTCACGCTTGAGCAGCACCTGGTTGCCAAGCCGCTCGGACAGCTGACGCGCGCCATGCAGCGGGGTTTCGACGGCGACGTCGTAGACGCGGGAGGTGAGGATCTTCTTGACGTACTGTTCGAGCATCGGGGCGTCATCGCTGGCAACTGAGGCGGGGTTCGAAGTCTAGGTTTCTTGCCGTCGCGGCACAACCGAACCTGGTTATAATGCCGGCCTTCGCAAACTACCTCCCTGCAGGAGCGCGCTTGCCCGCGACCGAGTGCGAAGCGCTCGCAAATCTGCGAACGCTGTACGGACGGTCGCGGGCAAGCGCGCTTTTACAATCGCTCAAGGCACCTCGGAGCCCGCATGACCCAGGATCAGCTCAAACAGGCAGTCGCCCAAGCCGCTGTCGATTTCATCCTTCCGAAGCTTGATGACAAGAGCATCATCGGCGTCGGCACCGGCTCCACTGCCAATTGCTTCATCGACGCGCTGGCCAGGCACAAGGCAGCATTCGATGGCGCGGTCGCCAGCTCCGAGGCCACCGCTGCGCGCCTGAAGGGCCACGGCATTCCGGTTTATGAGCTCAATACAGTCAGCAATCTGGAGTTCTACATCGACGGTGCCGACGAAAGCGACGAGCACCTGCACCTGATCAAGGGCGGCGGCGCGGCGTTGACGCGCGAGAAGATCGTCGCCGCCGTGGCCGAAACCTTCATCTGCATCGCCGACGGCAGCAAGCTGGTTCCAGTGCTGGGCGCTTTCCCGTTACCGGTGGAAGTCATTCCAATGGCCCGCAGTCACGTGGCGCGTCAGTTGGTAAAGCTGGGTGGCGATCCGGTTTATCGCGAAGGTGTTCTGACCGATAACGGCAACATCATTCTTGATGTGCATAACATGAACATCATCAATCCGGTCGAACTGGAGGCACAGATCAATGCCATTGTCGGCGTGGTGACCAATGGCCTGTTCGCGGCGCGTCCGGCAGATCTGCTGTTGCTTGGCACTGCTGAAGGTGTGAAGACACTGACTCGCTGAGACGCTACTTGCTGGACGTGCGGCACCGTTATCAGCCTGACGTGTCCGGGTGGGCAGGGTCTGCTGCCGCTGCGCGGCAGATCGTCGGATCGCCGCCCACAGCAAGCTCCCACAAGAACCGCAGCGCTGCACGAACTGTAGGAGCTGGCTTGCCTGCGATCTGCCGGGAACCGGCAGCAAGATGGTTCATGCGGTATAAACAAGGTCGCCAGGATTACTGCCGCTACGCGCCAGATCGCGAGCCAGCTCACTCCCACGCCCTGCGGGCAGAATCAAAAGCGGATCGCGGGCACCAGAAGTTTCTGCCCGAGGGCGGTTTAGGGCTACCCCCCAAACATAGAATCTCCCACGGGCAACCAAGCTCCCACAGAGCGTGTCGACGTTCAGGGCTTGCGAAACACGTAGAACAGGTTCGGTTCGCTGACCAGATACAGGGTGCCCTGGTCATCCATGGCGATGCCTTCGGCCTGAGGCACGCTTTTGCTCAGGCCCATACTGCCGCCAGCCAGTGAACCGCTCCCTACTGGATGCCCTTCGGTGTCCAGTTCCACGATCTGCTTCGACTCGTCCGACAACGCCAGCAGATGGCCGCTTCGCTCGTCGAACTGAAGGCTCGACAGGTCTCTGACGAACAGCCGCGCGTTGCGTTTGCGGTCCGCCGTCACTTCTACGATGTCGGGCGCATCGCCCCCTACCTTCGGAAAACCCCTCACTTCAATGATCTGTACCGGCTCGCGCTCTTTGGCGATGAACAGCCGCTTGCCCTTGGAATCGTAGGCAAGACCCTCGTACCCTTTGTTGCCGCCGGCATCGATACCCAACGTCAACTGTTCGGCGGTCGCAGCGTCGAGCGATTGTGTGGCGTCGTCAATCTGCACCTTGATCAACCGCTGGCGGCGCTCATCGCTGATGACGTAGACGCCGGGGCTGATGTACTCGATCGCTTCCGAGTCGCCAAAACCGATCAAGGGGATTCGGCGAAGAGTACGGCCGTCCAGGCTCAACTCCGCAATGGCATTGCGCTGGTTGGTGACGGTAAAAAGACTTTTACGGTCCGGGTCGTAACTCAGAGCCGAAACGTCATCTTCCAGCCCTTCGATGGGCTGCGCTTCAATGACCGCGCGATACTGGCCCAGAGCAATGACTTCGCGGGACTCCGATTGCCAGAACATCTGCCAATTGAACACAGCACGCTCTGTGAAACGGTATCTGCGATCAACAACGAACAGCAGCGCAATCAGAACAGCCAGGACGAGAACGAGCAGTGAATATCGGTTGAGGCGACGCATTACATAAGCTCACAGTTTGATCAGCCAGCATGAATAGCATGCCAAAATGAACCCACGCTTAATGGCTTTATGCCTTGTCCGGCACGCTGGGGCACGTCAGTGCTTGCGATAGGAATAGAACAGGTTCGGTTCGCTGACTATGTACAACGTCCCTTCTTCATCGAGGGCTACGCCTTCCGCGCGCGGTATCGTGTCGGCAAGGCCGTTCATGCCGCCCAACAACGTCATGAAACTGACCTGTCTGCCCTCTTCATCCAGCTCCAGCAGCAGATGCGAATCAGCGGAGAGCACCAGAGTATGACCGGTGCGAGGGTCGATGCTCAGCGACGACAGATTACGCACGTCCAGTTCATTGCTCGACACACTGCGTTTGTTGCCGGTGAGAATCCGACCACCATCACTTTTCCAGGTGAAGATCTCCGCCGGCCGCTCTTCGCCAAGCAGTAACTGTTGCCGTGCCGGGTCCCAGGCCACACCCTCGAAACCCTTGTTCTGGTTGTCCGAAGTACCGAGGTCGTACTTCTGGGCGTCGGCGATTTCCAGCTCTGTCGTGTCGGCGGTTACCCTGGAAATGGTCAGCAGGTGCTGACGCTCATCAGTGATTGCGATCAGCCCGTCGTTGAGTACGGCAACACCTTCAGGGTTGCTCCACCCCGATAAAGGAATTTCGCGCAGCACATCGCCGGTCAGGCTCAGCTCTACAAGGAACGGCTTCTTGCCCATCACTGCAAACAGAGTCTTGGTCGCAGGGTTATAGGACAGATCCGAGGCTTCGTACTCTTTCATGCCCGGCAGCACCTTGGCGTCTATCGCGACATGGTAGTCAGGTAGCCAGATGCTGGCCTTGCGCTCGGCTTTGGTCTGGAAACCTTCTTGTAGCCAGAGCATTGCACGATCATCCCAATGCATGAGGAAAGCCAGCGCATAGCCAAGCACAACAACCAGAAATACCCAGGAATACCAGCGCAGATTCCGGATTCGAGCGAACCTCGACCGGCGAGCGGGCGGAGATGAGCTAGCAGTAGTCATTAACTGTTTCCAGGCGGGTTTGACGTCACTACGACGAAACTCTCCAGCGGAGAGCTGGCAGGATTATCCAGATCGATTGTGAAAAAAACGCCAATTGGTCGGATGCGCCTTGCAAAGGCAAAAAAACCGCCTGACGGTACTCCCTCAGGCAGTTCCAGACGCTGAAAGCAGGCCTTAGCGAACGACGGTTTCGTATCGGCTATGACCGGTCAGCTCCAGCACGATCTGGTCGCCGGCCTGGAACGGCCCTACACCGGCCGGGGTACCGGTCATGATGATGTCGCCGGCCTGCAGCGAGAAGTTGGCGGCCATGTGCTGAATCATCGGCACGATCGGGTTGAGCATCAGGCTGCTGTTGCCATCCTGCACGACCTTGTCGTTGATGGTCAGGCGTATGCCGATATCGGTCAGATCCGGATAGGTTTCAGCTGGCACGAACGGCGCGATCACCGCAGCCCCGTCAAAACACTTGGCCAGCTCCCACGGCAGGCCTTTCTCGCGCAAACGCGACTGGACGTCACGCAGGGTCAGATCCAGGCCCGGCGCAAAACCGCTGATGGCATCGATGACTTCCTCGGCCGAGGGCTTCTTGCTCAGCGGCTTGCCGATCAGCACGACGATCTCGGCTTCGTAATGCACCACACCACGGTCGGCCGGAATGCTGAAACCGCCTTCCAGTGCCACCACGCAGCTCCCCGGCTTCATGAAGATCAGCGGCTCGGTCGGCACCGGATTGCCCAGCTCCTTGGCATGCTCGGCATAGTTGCGACCGATGCAGACCACTTTACCCAGCGGGAAGTGGATGCTCGTTCCATCGACATATTTGTGCTGGTAGCTCATGACGTCTCCTGGGTCTTCTGGATATGGTTTTTATTAGGACACTAAGATCAAAGCGGGAAAATCTTGCCGGGGTTCATGATCCCGTTGGGGTCGAAGACCGCCTTCAAGGCTTTCATATATTCGATTTCCACCGGCGAGCGACTGTACGTCAGGTAATCACGTTTGGTCATCCCCACACCGTGTTCGGCGGAAATCGACCCGTTGTACTTCTCGACGGTTTCGAACACCCATTTATTGACTCTGGCGCATTTGACGAAGAACTCGTTCTTGTCCAGGTCCTGGGGTTTGAGAATGTTCAGGTGCAGGTTGCCGTCGCCGATGTGGCCATACCAGAGCACTTCGAAGTCCGGATAGTGTTCGCTGACAATCGCATCGATCTCGGCAAGAAACTCGGGCACTTTGGAGACGGTAACCGAGATGTCGTTCTTGTAGGGCGTGAAGTGGGAGATGGTTTCGGAGATGTATTCGCGCAGCTTCCACAGGTTGCGTAGCTGCTGTTCGCTCTGACTCATAACGCCGTCAAGCACCCAACCCTGCTCGACACAGTGTTCGAAGGTTGCCAGCGCGTCCTCGGCCAGCTCAGGCGTTGCGGCCTCAAACTCAAGCAGGACGTAGAACGGACACGGCGTATCGAACGGGGACGGCACGTCGCCACGCGCCATGACGCGAGCGAAGGACTTGTCGGAAAAGAACTCGAAAGCCGTCAGGTCGATCTTGCCGTGGAAGGCGTGCAGCACCGGCATGATGGAGTTGAAGTCAGCCGTGCCCAGCACCATCGCGGTCAGGTTGCGCGGAGCCCGGTCCAGACGCATGGTCGCCTCGACCACGAAACCCAGCGTACCTTCGGAGCCGATGAACAACTGGCGCATGTCGTAGCCGGTGGCGTTCTTGATCAGGTCTTTGTTGAGTTCCAGCACGTCGCCCTTGCCGGTGACAACCTTGAGGCCCGCAACCCAGTTGCGGGTCATGCCGTAGCGAATCACCTTGATCCCACCGGCGTTGGTGCCAATGTTGCCGCCGATCTGACTGGAACCCGATGACGCGAAATCCACCGGGTAATACAAGCCGTTTTCCTCTGCCAGAGCCTGCAGCTGGCGGGTGATGACACCTGGCTGGCACACGACCGTGCGGTCTGTGAGGTTGAGATCGAGCACCTGATTCATATAGTCGAAGGACACCACGACTTCGCCGTTGGCGGCCACCGCGGCAGCAGACAATCCGGTGCGACCGCCCGATGGCACCAAGGCGACACGGCGCTCGTTGGCCCAGCGCACGATGGCCTGGACTTGCTCGGTGGTCTTCGGAAATACGATGGCGCTGGGGGCCGGCGCGAACTGTTTGGTCCAGTCCTTGCCATAGTTCTCCAGCGAGGCGGTATCGGTCAGCACCTTGCCGGGGTCGACAAGGGCCTTCAGCTCGTCAATCAAAACGGGATTGTCCATCGACTCAACTCTCGAACCATTCATGGGCATCCTGAGAACGGTTCACGTTCAGGAATGAGGTTTCGCGGGGTCCTTATGCTAGCATACGACCCCCGTGAATCGTGCCTATGGCCGATCCGGCCCCCTGCCAATTTCTCCGGGACACAGGTTTACGCAGATGAGCAAGACTTCCCTCGACAAGAGCAAGATCAAGTTCCTTCTTCTCGAAGGCGTCCACCAATCCGCCGTCGACGTCCTCAAGGCCGCCGGTTACACCAGCATCGAATACCACACCAAGTCGCTGCCGGAAGCCGAGCTGAAGGAAAAGATTGCCGACGCCCACTTCATCGGTATCCGCTCCCGTACTCAGTTGACCGAAGAGCTGTTCGATTGCGCAAAGAAACTGGTCGCGGTCGGCTGCTTCTGCATCGGCACCAACCAGGTTGACCTCAACGCAGCGCGCGAGCGCGGTATCGCGGTGTTCAACGCGCCGTATTCCAACACGCGCTCGGTGGCCGAACTGGTTCTGGCCGAAGCCATCCTGCTGCTGCGTGGCATCCCCGAGAAAAATGCGTCCTGCCACCGTGGCGGCTGGATCAAGAGCGCGGCCAACTCGTTTGAAATCCGCGGCAAGAAGCTGGGCATCATCGGCTACGGCTCGATCGGCACCCAGTTGTCGGTCCTGGCCGAAGGTCTGGGCATGCAGGTCTACTTCTATGACACGCTGACCAAGCTGCCGCTGGGCAACGCCACTCAGGTGGCCAGCCTGACCGAGCTGCTGGGCATGTCCGACATCGTCACTCTGCACGTTCCGGAAACTTCGGAAACCCAGTGGATGATCGGCGAGAAGGAAATCCGTGCCATGAAGAAAGGCGCCATCCTGATCAACGCTGCGCGCGGTACTGTGGTCGAGCTCGACGCTCTGGCGGACGCGATCAAGGACAAACACCTGATCGGCGCGGCCATTGACGTGTTCCCGGTCGAGCCGCGCTCCAACGACGACATCTTCGAAAGCCCGCTGCGTGGCCTGGACAACGTGATCCTGACTCCACACATCGGCGGCTCCACTGCCGAAGCCCAGGCCAACATTGGTCTGGAAGTCGCGGAGAAACTGGTCAAGTACAGCGACAACGGTACTTCGGTGTCGTCGGTCAACTTCCCGGAAGTTGCCCTGCCTGCTCACCCCGGCAAGCACCGCCTGCTGCACATCCACGAAAACATCCCGGGCGTGCTCAGCGAGATCAACAAAGTCTTTGCGGAAAACGGCATCAACATTTCCGGTCAGTTCCTGCAGACCAACGAGAAGGTCGGCTACGTGGTCATCGACGTCGATGCCGAGTACTCGGACCTGGCGCAAGAGAAGCTGCAACAGATCAAAGGCACCATTCGTAGCCGCGTTCTGTTCTGATTTTTTCGACGCACATAAAAAAGGAGACCTTCGGGTCTCCTTTTGCGCTTAAAGGTGGTCACCGAATCCGTGGGATGGAGCTTGCTCGCGACGGCGATATACCGTCTTGCCCAGTAGTGACTGACACCCCGCCGTCGCCAGCAAGCTGCCTCCCACAAAAAATCTCGCCGCCCTGGCTCTCCTGAAACGATGGTAGGAGCGCGCTTGCCCGCGACTGCAACATACCTTCCTGCCCAGTAGTGACTGACACTCCGCCGTCGCCAGCAAGCTGCCTCCCACAAAAAATCTCACCGATGTGGCATCGCAGTCGCGGGCAGAACTTCACACGAACAAATCATTGCCCCGTCGCCTGAACCAGCCGGTAAGTGACAGCCGATCCCGCGTAGCCGGCAGCACCTCATGCGGCACCTCGCCCGACAGAAACACCACCAGACTGCCCCCGACCGGCTGCACGTCGCGCACCACGTCATCCTTGAGGTACATGCGCAACTGGCCGCCATGATCCGGCAGCCAGGCGTCATTGAGGTACAGCACCGCTGAAACCATACGCTTGTCATCATCGCGAAAGCGGTCGACATGGCGCAGGTAGAAGGCTCCCGGCGGGTATTGGGCGAAGTGGCTTTCGAAATCCTCAAGCCCCAGAAACAGGCCGCGATTCAACGCCAGCCGCAGGCTATCCATCAATTCCATGTAGTGGTCGCAGCACTCGGCCTGTCCAGGCTCAAGCCACTGAATGCGATCCCCGCGAATGCCCTCGCGCACTTCCTGGGCCACGCCTCTTCCGATCCCGGCAGGCTCAAGCTCGCCTTGGGCTGCACGTTTGCGGCACTCTTGCGCCAGTTCACGGGTCAGACTTTCGGGCAGGAAAATATCCTGCTGGGACCAGCCACGAGTGGCGAGGTCGTCGACTATCTGGAGCAGCAGCGGGTGATCGGTAGGTATGCGCATGGCGTGCATAGTATCCATAAGCCCCGTGCTCCAACAGAGGCGTGCATACAGCATTGTGGTGCGCAGGAGTTTTCATTCGGCAGGGGCAGTCATAACTCGACAAAGCCCCGGCAACACCCCGAGAATAGCGGCCTGCCGACAGGAGTCCCTAATGCGTCGTTTGTTTTTTTTGCTGTTGATGTGCTGCGCTTTGCCTGCCTGGGCAGACAGCTACGATCTGTTGTACAAGGCCGCCGGCTGGCCAGAGCAACGCGCGCATTTCAGCGAGGCGGTAAAAGCCGCGCAGCAGCGCTACAAAAACAATCTGCCGCCGGCAGTTTTTCAGGCGCTGGTAAGCAACAGCAATCAGCGCTTCGCACCGCAAGCCATGGATCAGCGCGCCGAAAAACGGCTGCGTGAAACCCTGAAGGACCCGGCCCCCGCGCTGCAATTTTTCCAGACTCCGCTGGGGCGCAAGATCGTCAACGCCGAGCTCACCGCCACTCGACCCGATCAGCTCGCCAAGCACGCTCAAGGCCTGCCGGTGATTCAGGCCGACGCCACGCGCCAACTATTGATCGGCCACCTGGCCCAGGCACTGCCGGCCAAACAGGCCGGTGCCGAAGTCAGTCTTGCCATTGCAGGCGTTGCCGCCGACAGCCTGAGCCAGATGATTCCCGGCCTTCTGGGCGGTGGACAGGCGCAAGGCATGCTCGAAGGCCAGCGCGAACGCCTGATGGCGCAGATCAGCGCCGACCTCAACAACACGCTGCTCTACGTCTACCGCGATCTGTCCGATCCCGAACTCGAAGAATTCTCCACCTTCGCCGAGTCACCCGAAGGCAAAGCCTATTACCAGGCCGCCCTCGCCGCGATTCGCGCCGGCCTGGCGGTTGGTCAGAACGCATCGAGTCTGGCGAACTAAGCCCACGGCACCTGTGCTGCTATCAAAAGGCCGAGCGTTTCAGTTCATTCGGCCGCTCAGAAACTCGAAGTACCTTGCCCGCAACTCCGGCGATTCATTGGCCAGGTGATGGCGTGCCTGATCCAGTATCAGGATCTCCGGCTCGCGGAACTTGGCCTTGAGGATGGTGAGGTTGTGCAGCCAGTCGACGGTCATGTCGGCATCGCCCTGGATGATGATCGGGCTGCGAGCACAGGCTGGCGCGCGCTCTATGCGCACGATCCACTGGGCCAGCGCGCCTACCCAGGCGGTGGGCAGGCGGCGCGGCTGAAGCGGATCGGCGAGCAGGAACGGCAAAAAAGCCGGTGCGTTGGAATTTTCCGTGAAGCGTCGGGCGATGCCTTTTACGAATGGTTTGAGCGCGTAATAGCTCAGCCGTGACCAGCCCCACGCCCGTGGTCGCACCAGCGGCGACAGCAGGATGACCTTGCCTTGTGCCGGGCTGTCTGCGCCGCGATGAAGCAAATGATCGATAACGATCGCGCCGCCGGTGCTTTGCCCGCACAGGTGCCACGGATGCGGCAGTTTCAACGCCTCGGCTTCGTTCATGAGGCGCTGCAACACCGCCTGGTACTCGGCGAAATCATTGATGCTCGCGCGGCTGCCGCTGGACAGCCCATGACCGGGCAGGTCGCAGGAAATCACCGCAAAACCTTGCGCAAGCGCCCAGTCGATGACATGGCGGTACAGGCCCATGTGGTCGTAGAAACCGTGGAACAGAAACATCGTCGCCACGGGTTTTTCGGGCAACCAGACCTGACCGACAATCTCATAGCCGTCCACATCCAGGCGTCCCAGCCAACTGTAAATCAACCTGTCCCCGCCCACGCTCGCCAGATCATAGAAACGCTGATAAGCCTGGCCAGGTTCAGTCAGCGGGTCTTGGGCATTCAGCGGAAGCAGGCTGGCGCGTAGGTTGTCGGGGTCGAACGTTACAGACATTAGGGGATCCAGATCACGGCGTGGGCGGCTAAAGACGTGTGTCGATATTCATCTGTCTATGCAGGCATGGCAAGCTACGCCGCCGGAAACCGAAATGTCCGACATCAAATCTGCGCCGCCTCACGCACAATCATGCCGGTCAAGCGCAGCCAGCCGGCTGTTCGGTCTTCGACACTTTGTCCCAGGTCTTACAAGGAAGTCCGATGAAGCGCAGCCTCATCATCCTCGCCGTTGTCGTCGCCCTGCTGGGTGCCGTTGGCGGCTGGTACATCCACAGCAAACAGCCAGTGCGCGATGGCCAAATCGTCATCAGTCATTTGCAGGCGCCGGTCAGCGTGCGTTACGACGAGCGCGGCGTGCCGCACATCCGTGCCGAGCACGAAGCGGACATGTACCGCGCACTGGGTTACGTGCATGCACAGGATCGGCTGTTTCAGATGGAGATGTTGCGCCGTCTGGCGCGAGGCGAGCTGGCCGAAGTGATGGGCCCCAGACTGATCGATACCGACAGGCTGTTTCGCAGCCTGCGCATTCGCGAACATGCAGCCGCTTACGTTGCGCGCCAGAACAAGAGCACGCCAACGTGGCAAGCGCTGCAAGCCTACCTCGACGGAATCAACCAGTTTCAGAACAGCCGCCCACGGCCGATGGAGTTCGACGCGCTGGGCATCCCCAAACGTCCGTTCACTGCCGAGGACACGGTGAGCGTTGGCGGTTATCTCGCCTACAGTTTCGCAGCCGCCTTCCGCACCGAGCCGTTGCTTACTTACGTGCGCGATGAACTGGGGCCTGACTATCTGAAGGTTTTCGACCTTGACTGGCATCCGCAGGGTGTACTCGACGCCCGTCCCACCTTGAGCGACGCCGACTGGCACAGCCTCGACAAGCTGGCCGAGCTGAGTCTGGGCGCGCTACACAACGCCGGGCTGCCGCAGTTTGAAGGCAGCAACGCCTGGGCGATCGCCGGCAGCCGCACAGCAAGTGGCAAACCGATCCTCGCGGGCGACCCGCATATCCGGTTTTCGGTGCCGTCGGTGTGGTACGAAGCCCGGTTGTCAGCGCCGGGTTTCGAGCTTTACGGCCACCACCAGGCGCTCAACCCCTTCGCGTTTCTCGGTCATAACCTGGATTTCGGCTGGAGCCTGACCATGTTCCAGAACGATGACGTGGATCTGGTGGTGGAGAAGACCAATCCGGACAACCCCAATCAAGTCTGGTACCACGGGCAGTGGGTGGACATGACGCGCAGCGAGCAGCAGATCGCGGTCAAGGGGCAGGAGCCGGTGACGATCACCCTTCGCCAATCGCCACACGGCCCGATCGTCAACGATGCGATGGGCAAGCTGGCCGGCCAGGCCCCGGTCGCCATGTGGTGGTCGTTTCTGGAATCGCAGAATCCGGTGCTTGACGGCTTCTACGATCTTAACCGCGCAAACTCTCTGGCGAAGATGCGCGGCGCAGCGCAGAAAATCCAGTCGCCCGGCCTGAATCTGGTCTGGGCGAACGCCCAGGGCGATATCGGCTGGTGGGCGGCGGCACAACTACCGATCCGGCCGGAAGGGGTCAACCCGGCTTTCCTGCTGGACGGCAGCACGCCGCAGGCAGACAAGCTGGGGTTTTACCCGTTCAGCGCCAACCCGCAGGAAGAGAATCCGGCCCGCGGTTATATTGTGTCGGCCAACTTCCAGCCTCTGTCACCGACCGGCATGGCGATACCCGGCTACTACAACCCTGCCGAGCGGGGTCAGCAGCTTGATCGGCAGCTGAGCGAGCCGGGCATCAAGTGGGATCTCAAATCCAGCGCAGCGCTGCAGTTGGGCACGCGAACCGATTACGCGCCGGGCATCCTTCGTTCATGGCTACCGGAGCTGCGCAATGTTGCACAAGGGCCAATGGAGCAGGCGCTGGTCGAGAGACTGGCAGCCTGGCAAGGTGATTACCCGGTCGATTCCGTCGCCGCTACGCTGTTCAATCAGTTGCTGTTCGACGTGGTCGAGAAAGCTTTCCACGATGAACTAGGCGACGGAATGTTCGGGACGCTGCTCTCGACGCGGGCTCTGGATAGCGCCGTGCCCCGTCTGGCGGCCAATGCGCAGTCGCCTTGGTGGGATGACCGCGCTACGCCTGAGGTGGAGACACGCTCCGACATTCTCAAAGCTGCTTGGCGCAACAGTCTGGAGCGCTTGTCGTCGCTTTATGGGCAAGACCCGGCCCAATGGCACTGGGGCAAGGCGCACACGCTGACTCACGAACATCCGCTGGGCGCGCAAAAACCGCTGGACTGGTTGTTCAATGTCGGCCCGTTCGCCGCGCCGGGCAGCCACGAAGTGCCAAACAATCTGTCGGCACAGTTCAGACGAGCCCCGTGGCCGGTCACCTACGGCCCCTCCACTCGACGCCTGATCGACTTCGCAGACCCGGCGCACAGCCTTGGCATCAACCCGGTCGGCCAGAGCGGCGTGCCGTTCGACAAGCATTACGCCGATCAGGCCGAGGCATTTGTCAAAGGCGAGTACATGCCGCAGCGCTTGAGCGAGAAGGATGTGGCGGAGCACACCAAGGGGGTTTTGAGGTTGGTGCCGTAGGATTGCGATGGGCTGCGCCCTCCTCGCCAGCAAGCTGGCTCCCACATGAATCGCGGTACAACACGAACTGTAGGAGCCAGCTTGCTGGCGAGGGGCTGCGAAGCAGACCCAAATCGGTTGGCAATTACGCGGCCCGGCGTGGATCCGGTTGTTTCCATGAATCGGCAGCGGCTTCTTCGATGGCTTGCTGGATGGCACGTTTGCGGCGCTCTTCGGCGCTGCGGGTGTAGTACCACACCAGGAAGGTCGCCAACGACACTGCCAGCAGGATCAGACTCGCCACTGCGTTGATTTCCGGTTTCACGCCCAGACGCACGGCGGAGAACACTTCCATCGGCAAGGTCGTCGAACCCGGCCCGGATACGAAGCTGGCCAGCACCAGATCGTCCAGCGATAACGCGAACGACATCATGCCGCCCGCTGCCAGCGAAGGCGCGATCATCGGGATGGTTATCTGAAAGAACACCTTCCACGGCCGCGCGCCCAGATCCATGGCCGCTTCTTCAATGGACAGGTCCAGCTCGCGCAGACGCGCCGACACCACCACGGCCACGTAGGCCGCGCAGAACGTGGTATGCGCGATCCAGATGGTCACGATGCCGCGTTCCTGCGGCCAGCCGATCAATTGCGCCATCGCCACGAACAGCAACAGCAGCGACAGACCGGTGATCACTTCCGGCATCACCAGCGGCGCGGTGACCAGCCCACCGAAGAACGTGCGGCCCTTGAAGCGCGTGATGCGCGTCAGGACGAACGCCGCCATGGTCCCCAGGGCGACTGCGGCAATCGCCGTGTAGCAGGCGATTTCCAGCGAACGCATCACCGATCCCATCAGTTGGGCATTGTCGAGCAGGCCGACGTACCACTTGACCGACCATCCACCCCACACCGTCACCAGCTGCGACGCGTTGAACGAGTAGATCACCAGGATGACCATCGGCGCATAAATGAACACCAGGCCAAGGACCAGCATCAGGTTCGAGAATCGAAAGCTCTTCATGCCTTGCTCTCCAGTTCTTTAGCCTGACTGCGGTTGAACAGGATGATGGGCACGATAAGCACCAGCAGCATGATCACTGCCAGGGCGGACGCCACCGGCCAGTCACGGTTGTTGAAGAATTCCTGCCACAACACGCGGCCGATCATCAGGGTTTCAGGGCCACCCAGCAGCTCGGGGATCACGAACTCGCCCACCACCGGAATGAACACCAGCATGCAGCCTGCGATGACGCCATTCTTGGACAGCGGCACGGTGATCTTCCAGAAACTGTTGAAGGTGCTCGAACCCAGGTCTGACGCTGCTTCCAGCAGACTCTGGTCGTGTTTCACCAGATTGGCGTAGAGCGGCAGGATCATGAACGGCAGGTACGAATAGACCACGCCGATGTAGACCGCCAGATTGGTATTGAGGATCTGCAAAGGCTCATCAATCAGCCCCAGCCACATCAGAAACGCATTGAGCAGCCCGTTGTTGCTGAGGATGCCCATCCACGCATAGACGCGAATCAGGATCGCGGTCCAGGTTGGCATCATGATCAGCAGCAACAGCACTGTCTGCATGTCTTTGCGGGCGTTGGCAATGCCGTAGGCCATCGGATAGCCGATCAACAGGCACAACAGCGTGCTGATGAATGCCATCTTCAGAGAGCCCAGATACGCCGAAACGTACAGCTCATCGCCGCCGAGCAAGGTGTAGTTGGCCAGGTTCAGGATCACCTGCAACTTTTCCTCGGCGTAGCTGAATATCTCGGTGTAAGGCGGGATCGCTACATCGGCCTCCGCGAAGCTGATCTTGACGACGATCAGGAACGGCAGCGCGAAGAACAGGAACAGCCAGAGGAACGGTACGCCGATGACCACTTGCCGGCCATTGGGCGTGATCCGGTTAAGGGCGCGTTTGACCTTGCGGATTTTCATGAGCGCAGCACCACGCCGCTGTCGTCTTCCCACCAGACGTAGACTTCATCGCCCCATGTTGGCCGCGCACCCTGGCGCTCGGCATTGGCGACAAAAGACTGCACCAGCTTGCCGCATGGCAGCGCAACGTAGAACACCGAATGGCCGCCCAGATAAGCGATATCGTGAACCTTGCCGCGTGACCAGTTGTACTCGAACGAAGGCTGTTCGGTGGTGATAAGCAGCTTCTCGGGACGCAGCGCATAGGTGATGTGCTTGTCTTCCACAGAGGTACTCACGCCGTGGCCAACGAAGATATTGCGCTCAAGCTCGGGACTGCGGATCAGCGCATGGCCTTCCATGTCCTCGATCACTTCGCCTTCGAACAGGTTGACGCTGCCAATGAATTCGCAGACCAGGCGGCTGGTCGGCGTTTCATAGATATCGATCGGGCTGCCGATCTGCGCGATCCAGCCCAGGTGCATGATCGCGATGCGCTCGGCCATGGTCATGGCCTCTTCCTGGTCGTGGGTCACCATGACGCAAGTCACGCCAACCCGCTCGATGATCTCGACCAGCTCCAACTGCATCTGCGAGCGCAGTTTCTTGTCCAGCGCACCCATTGGCTCGTCGAGCAGCAACAGCTTGGGTTTCTTGGCCAGCGAACGCGCCAGGGCGACCCGCTGACGCTGTCCACCGGACAACTGGTGCGGTTTGCGCTTCGCGTACTGGGACATCTGCACCAGCTTGAGCATTTCCGCGACGCGGGCATCGATCTCGGCCTTGGGCAGCTTGTCCTGCTTGAGACCGAAGGCGATGTTGTCCGCCACGGTCATGTGCGGGAACAGCGCGTAAGACTGGAACATCATGTTGATCGGGCGTTCGTACGGCGGCATGTCGGTGATGTCGACGCCGTCGAGGAAGATTCGTCCCTCGGTCGGACGCTCGAAACCGGCCAGCATGCGCAGCAGCGTGGATTTTCCCGAGCCTGAACCGCCCAACAGAGCAAAGATTTCGCCCTTGTGGATTTGCAGGGACACGTCGTCCACGGCAACCGTTTCATCGAATTTTTTCGTGACCCGGTCGATCTTGACCAGCACCTGTTTAGGTTGCTGACCGCCTTCCAGGGATTTTTTGTAGGCGCCGGAGGCAACTGCCATGGGTGAAACTCCCAACACAAGTGCAGCCCGACCTGTACGGCCGGGCGCTGGATTTTTTATTTGCCCGACTTGACCTTGGTCCAGCTGCGGGTCATCAGGCGTTGCACCTTGGGTGGCAACTCACTGTTCACGTATAGCCGGTCCTGCACGTCCTGCGGCGGATAAACCGCTTCGTCGGTGCGGATCTCCTGGTCCATGAACTCACCGGCTGCCGGGTTGGCATTGGCATAGCCCACTTCGTCACTGACCTGAGCGATCACTTTGGGGTCAAGCATGTAGTTGATGAACGCGCTTGCGGCCTTGACGTTTTTGGAGTCCGCCGGGATCGCGAGCATGTCGAACCACAGGTTGCCGCCCTCTTTCGGGATGCTGTAAGCGATCTTGACGCCCTTGCCCGCTTCCTCGGCACGCGCCTTGGCCTGGAACACGTCGCCCGAGAAACCGGCTGCAACGCAGATGTCGCCGTTGGCAAGATCAGTGATGTACTTGGACGAGTGGAAATAAGTCACGTACGGGCGAATCTTCAGCAGCTTGGCTTCGGCCGCCTTGTAGTCAGCCTCTTTGGTGCTGTTTGGGTCCAGGCCCATGTAGTTGAGCATCGCCGGCAGCATCTCGTCCGCGGAATCGAGGAAGGCGACGCCGCAGCTCGACAGCTTCTTGATGTTTTCAGGTTCGAACAGCACCGACCACGAATCGATCTTGTCGACGCCCAGTACGGCCTTCACTTTCTCGACGTTGTAACCGATGCCGTTGGTGCCCCACAGATAAGGCACGGCGTACAGGTTGCCCGGATCGTTCTTTTCCAGACGCTTGAGCAGCGCCGGGTCGAGATTCTTGTAATTGGGCAGCAGCGACTTGTCGAGCTTCTGGAAAGCGCCCGCCTTGATCTGCTTGCCCAGGAAATGGTTGGACGGCACCACCACGTCGTAGCCGGTACGGCCGGCCAGCAGTTTGGCTTCCAGCGTCTCGTTGGAGTCGAAAACGTCGTACATCGGCTTGATGCCGGTTGCGCTCTCGAAGTCGGTCAGCGTGGTTTTGCCGATGTAATCGGACCAGTTGTAAATGTGCACGGTCGACTCAGCCTGGGCACTGACTGCGATAGTCAGCCCGACGCCGGCCAGCAGGGCTTTGGAAAACAGGGAAGTAGACAAAGAGTGGGTCCTTTTAACAGGGGGAGCCTGGAAGCCGGAGCGCATCCGGACAACGGAAACCGGCGCGCAACTTACCTTCTAAAGGTCCATCCAGCAAAGTTTTCGACAACATTCCTGTCTGTTGGATGCTGCGCGGCCAGGGCCACGCAGCATCCACAGGTTTCATGACAGGTTTATTTACCCGATTTGATCTTGGTCCAGCTGCGGGTTAGCAGGCGCTGGGTGGCGGCCGGCAGATCAGCGATAGCATAGAGTTTGGCCTGCACATCGGCAGGCGGGTAAACGCCCGGATCGCTGGTGATGTCTTTGCTGACCAATGGCGTGGCTGCCGCGTTGCCGTTGGGGAAGCGCACCGCGTCAGTGATTTCGGCCATGATTTCCGGCTTCATCAGGAAGGTCATGAACTTGTAGGCACCTTCGACGTTTTCAGCATCCTTGGGGATGGCGACCATGTCATAGAAGCTGCCGGCGCCTTCCTTTGGAATGTTGTAGCTCACCTTGACCTTGCCACCGGCTTCTTCGGCGCGGGACTTGGCCTGATAGATGTCGCCCGAATAACCGACTGCAACGCAGATGTTGCCGTTGGCCAGGTCGGAGATGTACTTGGACGAGTGGAAATAGCCAATCGAAGGACGGATTTTCATGAACAGCGCTTCGGCTTCGGCCAGCTGCTTCTTGTCTTGAGAATCGGTTGGATAGCCCAGGTAATGCAGGGCAATCGGCAGCATCTCGGTCGGCGAATCGAGGAAGCTGATGCCGCAGGCTTTCAGCTTGGCAGCGTTCTCGGGCTTGAACAGCAGATCCCAGGAGTTGACCGGCGCATCGGCGCCCAGCGCTGCCTTGACCTTGTCGGCGTTGTAGCCGATGCCGATCGAGCCCCACATGTACGGGAAGGCGTGCTTGTTATCCGGGTCGCTGACGGAAACGGCCTTGAGCAGCGATTCGTTCAGGTTCTTCCAGTTCGGCAGCTTGGAGCGGTCCAGCTCCTGATAAACGCCCGCCTTGATCTGTTTGGCCAGGAAGTTGTTGGACGGCACGACGATGTCGTAGCCGGATTTGCCGGCCAGCAGTTTGGCTTCAAGCGTCTCGTTGCTGTCGAAAACGTCGTAGACGACTTTGATGCCCGACTCTTTTTCGAACTTGGCAACGGTGTCCGGCGCGATGTAATCGGACCAGTTGTAGACGTGCAGCACTTTGTCATCGGCCTGCGCAGCTGCGGCCACAACACCCATGAGGGACAACGCGAGAAGGGTCTTGCCAAATGTTTTCATGCACAGCTCCAATGTTTTTTATCACTGACCGTTAGGATTCTGTATCAAGCCACCGCCTTCAGAAGCGCCGGTCCCTGTGGGGAGCGGATTGCGCCGCGAAGAGGCCGGTACATTCACAACCGCCTTCGCGGACAAGCGGATCGCCGCCCGGTTCGCTCCTACAATTGCAGTGCTTCCAGCGTCAGGTCGAGGCACTTGCGGGCCTTCTCCACCAGTTCGTCGATTTCCGCAAAACTGATGACCAAGGGTGGCGCGATGATCATGGTATCGCCAACTGCGCGCATGATCAGGCCATTCTCGAAACAGAAGGTTCGGCAAATCATGCCGGCACCCTTGCCGCTATAACGCTCGCGCGTAGCCTTGTCTTTCACCAGTTCGATGGCGCCCAGCAGGCCGACACCACGCACTTCGCCCACCAAGGGATGGTCGCTCAGCTCACGCAGACGCTTTTGCAAGTATGGTGCCGTTTCCGACCTGACCCGTTCGACGATCTTTTCTTCGCGCAGGATACGTATGTTTTCCAACGCGACCGCTGCTGCCACGGGATGGCCCGAATACGTGAAACCGTGGTTGAAATCGCCGCCTTCGTTGAGCACGGCAACGATGTCGTCCCGCACTACCAGCCCCCCCATTGGAACATAGCCTGAGGTCAGGCCTTTGGCGATGGTCATCATGTCCGGTTTGAGGCCGTAGAAATCGCTACCAAACCACTCACCGGTACGCCCAAAGCCACAGATGACTTCGTCCGCCACGAACAGGATGTCGTAACGCTCAAGGATTTCCTTGATCTTCGGCCAGTAGCTGTCGGGCGGCACGATGACGCCACCGGCACCCTGAATCGGCTCGGCGAGGAATGCACCGACGTTGTCGACACCCAGTTCGAGAATCTTCTTCTCCAGCTGCTCGGCGGCCCATACCCCGAATTCGTCTGGAGACATGTCGCCGCCTTCGCCAAACCAGTACGGCTGGGGAATATGGGCGATGCCGGGGATCGGCAGATCGCCCTGCTCGTGCATATACGTCATGCCGCCCAGGCTCGCGCCGGCCACGGTGGAACCGTGGTAACCGTTGACGCGGCTGATGATGGTTTTCTTGTTCGGCTGGCCCTTGAGCGCCCAGTAATGACGAACCATGCGCAACATGGTGTCGTTGCCTTCGGAACCGGAGCCGGTGAAGAACACATGGTTCATGCCCGCAGGCGTGATTTCCGACAGTGCCTTGGCGAGTTCGAGCGCAGGCGGGTGGGCGGTCTGGAAGAACAGATTGTAATAAGGCAGCTCACGCATCTGGCGGCTGGCAGCGTCGGCCAGTTCGTCCCGACCGTAGCCGATGGCAACGCACCAAAGGCCGGACATGCCGTCGAGGATCTGGTTGCCTTCGCTGTCCCACAAATACACGCCTTCGGCGCGGGTGACGATGCGCGGTCCCTTTTCCTTCAGCTGCTTGTAGTCGCTGAATGGCGCCAGGTGATGCTCGCTGCTCAAGGCTTGCCATTCGAGGGTTTGCGGGTTTTTGGCAGTCATGCGGCACATCCTTTATCAATTCGGTTGAAGAACGCCGCCTGCGCAGGCGCGGCGGCGTTGTTCAGCGGTCAGACGGCAAAAAGCAGGAATTCGCGCTCCCAGGAACTGATCACGCGCTTGAAGTTCTCGTGCTCGGCGCGCTTGACCGCGACGTAGCCGACGATGAATTTCTTGCCCAGATACTTTTCGATGGTCTTGCTGTTTTCCAGACGCTCCAGCGCATCTTCAATGGTCAGCGGCAGGCGCAGGTTGCGGCGCTCATAACCCCGGCCAACCACCGGCGCACTCGGGTTGATGCCCTCGACCATGCCGATGAAGCCACACAACAGGCTCGCGGCAATTGCCAGATAGGGGTTGGCATCGGCGCCAGGCAGGCGGTTTTCCACGCGGCGGTTCTGCGGCACGGCATCCGGGACCCGCAGGCCCACGGTCCGGTTCTCTTCGCCCCATTCGACGTTGACCGGCGCGGAGGTGTCCGGCAGGAAGCGGCGGAACGAATTGACGTTGGGCGCGAACAGCGGCAGCAGCTCGGGAATGAATTTCTGCAGGCCACCAACGTGATTCAGAAACAGCTGGCTCATCGTCCCGTCTTCGTTGGAGAAGATGTTCTTGCCAGTGTGAATGTCGATGATGCTCTGGTGCAGGTGCATGGCGCTGCCCGGCTCGCCGGTCATGGGCTTGGCCATGAAGGTCGCCGCCACATCGTGCTTGAGCGCGGCTTCGCGCATGGTGCGCTTGAACACCAGGATCTGGTCAGCCAGCGACAGTGCGTCGCCATGACGGAAGTTGATCTCCATCTGCGCCGTGCCGTCTTCGTGGATGAGCGTGTCCAGATCCAGATTCTGCAACTCGCACCAATCGTAGACATCTTCGAACAGCGGGTCGAATTCGTTGGCCGCCTCGATGGAGAACGACTGACGTCCGGTTTCCGGCCGACCGGAACGCCCGACCGGAGGCTGCAACGGATAATCCGGGTCGTCGCTGCGCTTGGTCAGGTAGAACTCCATCTCCGGTGCGACTATCGGCTGCCAGCCCTGATCAGCGTACAGCTTGAGAACTTTCTTCAAGACGTTGCGCGGGGACAGCTCGATGGGGTTGCCTTGCTTGTCGTAGGTGTCGTGAATCACCTGCGCAGTGGGCTCTATGGCCCAAGGGACCAGATACACCGCGTTCTGGTCAGGGCGACAGATCATGTCGATGTCGGCGGGGTCCAGCAGTTCGTAGTAGATCTCGTCTTCTACATAGTCGCCGGTCACCGTTTGCAACAGCACGCTTTCGGGCAGACGCATGCCCTTTTCAGCGATGAACTTGTTGGTCGGTGAGATCTTGCCGCGGGTGATCCCGGTGAGGTCGGACATCATGCATTCGACTTCGGTGATCTTGTGTTCTTTCAACCAATCGGTGAGCTGGTCGAGGTTGGTACTCATAAATACCTCAGGGTTTGTCGTGTCCTGATGGAATCAGGCGTTTCCAGACGCATTGGCGTCAGGGTATACAACTCGTTTCGGCAGGCGCGAATACGCGGTAAGGTGGCACCTGCGTGTGTGAATTCATGGGCAGCATGGTACCCCGGACGTCGAGACGTTCAGCGGCAGGCCATTATGGACGCTAATGTGACAGACATGATGACTGCTCTGCACGTCGCAGAAGCGTAAGCCAATCATGGGAAGGCAAGGCATCGAACCCCCGGTATTATTGCTCTATGGGTCGCAATCGAGCTTAGCCTTGTTCATTTTTTTATACAACTTCCCGTTAAAGGCTTTAGACAGATCGCTGACACGCATATGCCGCACAGCCCACGGTGTCAAAACCACGCCCCAAATAGCGGCAAAAACGGCGTCACGGGGCAATTTTGGGGCAACCTGTGGCTCTATTGACTTCATCATGGCTTTCGGATTGACTGAAACCCGTAATACTCGATGATTGATATTTTTAACAACAAAGGTGTTGCATCATGTCGGTACCCCCGCGTGCCGTTCAGCTTAACGAAGCGAACGCGTTCCTTAAGGAACATCCTGAGGTTCTGTACGTTGACCTTCTGATTGCAGATATGAATGGTGTGGTGCGCGGCAAGCGCATCGAGCGCACCAGCCTCCACAAGGTTTACGAGAAAGGCATCAACCTGCCTGCCTCCCTGTTTGCCCTGGATATCAATGGCTCGACGGTGGAAAGCACCGGTCTTGGCCTGGACATCGGCGACGCCGATCGAATCTGCTATCCAATCCCTGACACCCTGTGCAACGAACCCTGGCAGAAGCGCCCGACCGCGCAATTGCTGATGACCATGCACGAGCTGGAAGGCACCCCGTTCTTTGCCGACCCGCGTGAAGTGCTGCGTCAGGTGGTTTCCAAGTTCGATGACCTAGGCCTGACTATCTGCGCGGCTTTCGAGCTGGAGTTCTACCTGATCGATCAGGAGAACGTGAATGGCCGCCCGCAACCTCCACGCTCGCCGATCTCCGGCAAGCGCCCGCACTCGACACAGGTCTACCTGATCGACGACCTCGACGAATATGTCGATTGCCTGCAGGACATCCTTGAAGGCGCGAAGGAGCAAGGCATTCCGGCCGACGCCATCGTCAAGGAAAGCGCCCCGGCGCAGTTCGAAGTCAACCTGCACCACGTTGCCGACCCGCTCAAGGCGTGCGACTACGCGGTACTGCTCAAGCGACTGATCAAGAACATCGCTTACGACCACGAGATGGACACCACTTTCATGGCCAAGCCCTATCCGGGTCAGGCAGGAAATGGTCTGCACGTCCACATCTCGATCCTGGACCGCGATGGCAAGAACATCTTCACCAGCGAGGATCCCGAGCAGAACGCCGCATTACGTCATGCGATCGGCGGTGTGCTCGAGACCCTGCCGGCGCAAATGGCGTTCCTGTGCCCGAACGTCAACTCGTATCGCCGGTTCGGTGCTCAGTTCTACGTACCCAACTCGCCTACCTGGGGCCTGGACAACCGCACGGTTGCCATTCGCGTGCCTACAGGCACTGCCGATGCGGTGCGTATCGAACACCGCGTTGCCGGTGCCGATGCCAACCCGTATCTGCTGATGGCTTCGGTCCTGGCGGGCGTACACCACGGCCTGACCAACAAGATCGAGCCTGGCGCGCCGGTTTCGGGCAACTCTTACGAGCAGCACGAACAGAGCCTGCCGAACAACCTGCGCGATGCACTGCGCGAGCTGGACGACAGCGAGGTCATGGCCAGGTACATCGATCCGAAGTACATCGATATCTTCGTGGCCTGCAAGGAAAGTGAGCTGGAGGAGTTCGAACACTCCATCTCCGACCTTGAGTACAACTGGTATCTGCATACGGTGTGATTCACGCCGGGCAACCTGAACGCCGCAAGCGCTAACGCCTTGCGGCGTTTTCGTTCAAGCAGAAGACGGTCGCAAAAAACCCCGGAGGGTTTCCACCGTCCGGGGTTCTGTACAACGCTGCGGTCACAGCTTGGCAATCGATACTTCGGTGGATTTCACGAACGCAATCACTTCGCTGCCAACCCCCAGTTCCAGCTCTTTGACCGAGCGGGTGGTGATGACCGAGGTGACAATGCCCGAGGCGGTCTGCACGTCGATTTCCGACAGTACGTCGCCCAGAACGATTTCCTTGATGGTGCCTTTGAACTGGTTACGAACGTTGATGGCTTTGATTGTCATGGTATGGCTTCCTTTGGGGATCGTATTAATTGGCCCAACGCAGCTGCGTGGGCAATGGTGAAGTGGGTTCGGGTTCCGGCGGTGAACCGGGGAAAGACAACATGCGATTGAGGACTTCGGTTTCCAGCGCCGCCAGGCGGTGTGAACCCCGAGCGCGCGGGCGCGGCAGGTCGACAACCAGGTCCAGACCAATTCGGCCTTCTTCGATCAGGATGACCCGATCGGCGACCGCGACGGCTTCGCTTACATCGTGGGTGACCAGCAGCACGGTAAAACCATGCTTGCGCCATAGCGTTTCGATCAGCTGTTGCATCTCGATCCGGGTCAGCGCATCCAGCGCGCCCAGCGGCTCGTCGAGCAACAGCAGACGAGGCCTGTGGATTAGGGCGCGAGCCAGCGCCACCCGCTGCTTCTGTCCGCCGGACAAAGCCGCCGGCCATTCGTTGGCGCGCTCGGCAAGGCCCACCGCTTCCAGCGCTTCAAGCGCCTGGGCACGCCAGTCGCCGGTCAGCCCCAGGCCTACGTTGTCGATGACCTTTTTCCACGGCAGCAGCCGCGCTTCCTGAAACATCAGGCGGGTGTCTTCCCGGGCATCGGCCAGCGGCGCGGAACCGGCCAGCAACTGGCCCTGGGTCGGCTTGTCCAGACCGGCCAGCAGGCGCAACAAGGTACTTTTGCCGCAACCACTGCGCCCGACCACGGCCACGAACTGCCCGGCCGGAATATGCAGATCGATATTCTTGAGCACTTCGCGGCTGCCAAATGCTTTCTTCAGCTTGCGAACCGCCAGCGGAATGCCACGCAGCAGATGCGGCGGTTGTTGTTTCAGGCTCGTCATGCGGCACCGCCTTTGTGCACTTGATAGGCCGGATGCCAGCGCAGGCACACACGTTCCAGAGCTCGCGCGGCGAGATCCGCCAGCTTGCCGAGCACCGCGTAAAGCAGAATGGCCAGGACGACGACATCGGTTTGCAGAAACTCGCGGGCATTCATGGCCAGGTAACCGATCCCGGAGCTCGCCGAAATGGTTTCAGCGACGATCAGCGTCAGCCACATGAAACCCAGCGCGAAGCGCACGCCGACCAGGATCGAAGGCATGGCGCCGGGCAGGATCACATGCCTGAACAGGCTGAAGCCGGACAAACCGTAGCTGCGTGACATTTCCACCAGCGCTGGATCGATGTTGCGGATGCCGTGATAAGTGTTGAGGTAAATCGGGAACAGCGTGCCCAGCGCGACCAGAAATATCTTGGCCGTTTCGTCAATGCCGAACCACAGGATCACCAGTGGAATCAGCGCCAGATGCGGCACGTTACGGATCATCTGTACCGAGCTGTCGAGCAGGCGCTCGCCCCAGCGGGTCAGCCCGGTGATAAACCCAAGCGCCAGCCCGATGCCGCCGCCGACGGCAAAACCGATTCCCGCCCGCCAGCCGCTGATCGCGAGGTGGGTCCATATTTCGCCACTCGCAACCAGGTTGACGCCTGCGCTTATGACCGCGCTTGGTGCCGGCAGAATACGTGTCGACAACCAGCCTGCGCTGACCGACAGCTGCCAGAACGCCAACAGCAAGACGGGAAGCGCCCAAGGTGCCAGCCGGTGAATGACGCGTTGTGAAGCGCTGAGGCTCATGGAGTTGTCTCCTTCGGGGGCCGGTCGATCACTGGGTCTTGGCGACGGCAGCGGGCGGCGTCCACACCACATCAGCGATGCTGAGCGGTTTGGGGATCAACTTGAGCTGATAGAAGGTGTCAGCGATTTTCTGCTGCGCAGCGACTACCGGTGGCGTAAGAAACAGCGCGCCATAGCCCTGGCGCTTCACCGAAGTCAGCGTGATGTCGGCGGGCAGGCCGAGCAATGGCGAAACCTGCTTCGTCACTTCCTCGGGGTGCGCTTTGGACCACTCGCCTACTGCGCGAACTTCTTCGATCAGCGTCTGAATCACCTGCGGATTCTTTTGCGCGTAGGGTTTGGTAGCGAGATAGAACTGGTGGTTGTCGACGATGCCGGTGCCGTCCTTCAACGTGCGCGCCTGCAACTGCTGCTCGGCCGCCGCCTGATACGGGTCCCAGATAACCCAGGCGTCGACACTGCCGCGCTCGAACGCCGCGCGTGCATCGGCGGGCGGCAGAAATACGGTCTGGATATCGGAATATTTCAACCCTGCATCTTCAAGGGCGCGGACCAGCAGGTAATGCACGTTGGAGCCCTTGTTGAGCACCACTTTCTTGCCTTTGAGGTCTTTGACCGAGGTAATCGGTGAGTCCTTGGGGACAAGAATCGCTTCGCTGGTCGGAGCTGGTGGCTCATATGCCACGTAAAGCAGGTCTGCACCGGCTGCCTGGGCAAACACGGGAGGCGTCTCGCCGGTCACGCCGAAATCGATGGAACCGACGTTCAAGCCTTCCAGCAGTTGCGGGCCACCGGGGAATTCGGTCCACTGCACTTTCACGCCCTGCTCGGCCAGGCGCTTTTCAAGCGAACCCTTGGCCTTGAGCAGCACCAGCGTGCCGTATTTCTGATAACCGATGCGCAGGTCTTCAGCCTGGGCCTGAGTAATGACGCCGAAAGAAACTGCCGCGGCAAACAGAGCGACCAGGCCTCGACGCAAAAAGATAGTGCGCATGGCGCGCTCCTTTGCAAACAGAAAGTTGGTCACCTGCTCGACCGATGGCGGCCCAGTAAGGTGCGATTGGCGGGCGGCATCGCCCGTAGTGGAAGTGACAGTAACAGGTGTTTTTTATATCTATAAATCTTATTTATTCATTTGGTTATTCTTTAAATGAATATAGCCGTAGGAGCGCGCTTGCCCGCGACGTTGGTTTGCTCGGTTGTGTCAGGTGCATCCGGTACCCCTGGTCGCGGGCAAGCGCGCTCCTACGCGTCAGTGCGCATAAAAAAGGGCCGACAAGTCGGCCCAAGGTTCACTCATGGTTGAAACGATAATCAGCGATTTGGCTGCGGGGTCAGGCGCAGGTAAGGCGTGACCGCCGTATAGCCGCGTGGAAACCGTTCTTTGATCTCGGCCTCGTCCTTGATGGAGGGCACGATGACCACATCTTCGCCATCCACCCAGTTGGCTGGCGTGGCGACTTTGTAATTGTCAGTCAATTGCAAGGAATCGATGACCCGCAGGATCTCGTTGAAATTGCGTCCGGTGCTGGCCGGATAAGTAATGGTGAGCCGAACCTTCTTGTTCGGGTCGATCACGAACAGCGAGCGCACGGTCAGCGTGTCGTTGGCGTTGGGATGGATCAGGTCATACAGGTCGGACACCTTGCGGTCGGCATCTGCCAGGATTGGAAAGTTGACCTGTGTGTTTTGCGTGGCATTGATGTCATCGATCCACTTTACGTGAGAGTCCACCGGATCGACCGACAGCGCGATAGCCTTCACGCCGCGCCTGGCAAATTCATCCTTGAGCTTTGCAGTAAACCCCAGTTCGGTGGTGCAGACCGGCGTGAAGTCTGCCGGATGAGAAAACAGAACACCCCAACTGTTGCCCAGCCACTCATGGAAGCGGATAAGGCCTTCACTCGACTCTTGCTCGAAGTCCGGGGCGATATCGCCAAGTCGCAGTGTCATGGTGTTGCTCCTTGTCTTGTTCAGGAAGCTTTCAGTTAAGCCCCACTCTGCCTGCCCACACGGTAAATTGAAAAGAATAGATATGGATGTGGTTAGAACTGGTTCGAATATCAAAAATCAGGCAAAAGAAACCCCGCACGGGGCGGGGTTCCTTTGGAGCTTCAGAACACTTACATGAAATTGTAGGTGTAGTTGAAGATTACGCGGGTCTGGTCGGCGTCGGTAGAGTTGAGCAGACCAGTATCGCCACGATAGGTACCGTGACGAACAGTGGTGCCGAAGCCTTTCAACGGACCGCTCTGGATCACGTAATCAACGCGCATGTCGCGTTCCCACTCGGAGAATTCACGACCTGCGTTAACGGTGCCTTGACGACCTTTGATGTCATCGCCATGCAGATAAGCAATCGCGGCCTTCAGACCTGGAATGCCAGCCTTAGCAAAATCATACGAGTACTGACCGAAGGTGGTGTTCGTGCCGGCCCGGTTGAACTGATTGATCATCGAGTCAGTGAACAGGTAGAAGCTTGCGCCGCCGTTACCGTCAAGACTACCGAGACCGTTATTCTTACGTACCGAACCTTGGTTCAGGTTAACGAAACCACCGTCGTCGCCGACTTGTTGATGGCCGACCATGAACGCGTTACCGCCCAAGGTATAGGTGAACATGGCAGACCAGGTGCTGTTATCGACCTCGCCTGGCTTCTTGGCATAACCATTGTTGTTGTTGAAAGTGTAACCGGTAGCACCATCATCGTTCTTGCCATCGGAGCTGCTGTTGAAGTAACGCAGGTCGGTCTTGAACGACTGGTCATCGGCGATCTGGTAAACGTGAACCAGACCCAGGAAGTGCTGCTTGTAGAAGTCTTCCAGATTCGCGAAATAGTATTGCAGGGTCAGGTCTTTCGTGACTTTCCAGTCAGCACCAGCAAATCGGAACTCGTCACTGCCTTTGGCTGCGCCGTTTACCGACAGATCACCCCAGTCGCTAGAGGCACGACCAATGCCTTGGGTCAGTTGACCGGCAGTGAAGGTCACATTGTCCAGGTCTTTGGAAGTCAGGATGCCGCCTTCGAAAGCCTGAGGCAGCAAGCGACCATCGTTGCTGACCAGAATCGGCAGGTTTGGCGCGAGCGCATTACCGACTTTCAGCTCAGTCTTGGAAAAGCGAGCTTTGACGTTGGCACCGACGCGGCTCCAGCTATCAACGGAAGAACCGTCAGTATCTGCCGGGACAACAGTGTTAGCGGAACCAGCGTTATGGTGCTTGATACCACCGCCCAAGCCGAAGCCGACGAGTGCCTGAGCATCAAGGCCGAATCCTATAGTGCCTTGAGTGAAGCCCGAAATGTAGTCGAACTTGAGGCCAGTAGCAGTTTCTTCCTGCTCAGGAGCTCGGTAGCCTTCACGAACATTGTTATCAAAATACAGGGTACGGGAACTGACGGACGCTTTGCTGTCTTCAAGAAAGCCAGCTGCACCGGCCTGCTGAGCCATGATGCCGAAGGTTACGGCCAAGGCCAGGGACGACTTCTTCATTACTACGCTCCTCGTGAATCTAATTTTTTATGTCCATGGTGCCGGGCATATGCCCTGACCCATGGATACGCGTTAGACGACAGTCCCGGCTCTTGAAGGCCAATGGTAGCTGTGCGTCCCGAGACTTTTACGACTAGACCGCGTGTATCGGTGGCTGCACGGTAGTGAAAAAGCGATAAACCTAAAAGTAACCGTTGGTAATGCTTTTAGATCCATCAGCTATATCAGCGTCCGTATTTATCAGCCGGCACCGAGTGTATCGGCCAATTTACGTAATTCCCAAAAAATATTTTCAGGTCATTCGTCAGATCTTTTTGTTTGCCAGCGCCTCGCGGCGGCTAATCGCTGCCTTGGAGCCGTTTTTCCGAAGAAACGACATTAAATACAGCGAATATATTGCTTATAAAACAGTAACTTACACACAGGTAGCAGCAATTATGACAATTGCCACCATGCCGACGATCGCTCCGTGCATGCTCGCAAAAGAAACTTTGAAAATCGCGTTTTCGGGACGCTCATCAGGCCAGAAAGCGCTCAAAGCCCAAGCTTCCAGCCTGGATGCCGTGAACCAATCCAGGGAGTAACTGTCGCTCAGCGGCCTCTCGATTCAGCAAAAGCCATGCCGCCTGTTGGCGGGCCAACCAGAGGCGGTGCTTCAGCTTAATTGCGCCTCAGGCGTGATCAGACGTTCATGCTGACATGCATCAGCATGGGCACTCTAAGCGCTTTTATGCTCGATTTATGTGCAGAAATGGATCATATGGGGTGCCGAAACATGGCGTAGAAGGCAGCCGCCCTCAGGACGTTGCGTCCGAGAGCCCATAAACAGGCGGGTTTGAAAAATATTTGCTGATGATCAGGCTTGATCCCCAAAACTGGCACGCCCTCTGCAATAGGTCATACATCACCAGTTTTGGGGACCTTGGTACAGGCAGGCCGGGGATTCCCCTCTTTTATTCCTCTCGGAGACTGACCTCCAGTCTCCAGCGCCCGTCCACCTCTGCAGTGCGCCAGTCGCCATGCAGAGGGCGGGCCGCGAGTAGCGTCAGCACCAGCCCTTTTTCCCCTCGCTCCACCCTCCAGCGCGCCACCTTGTTATCGAACCGTAGCTGGCCGTTCCACGGCTGCCCGTAGGCGTCAAGCTTGACCACCACGGCACCGTCGACCGTTTCGCCCTTGAAGGTCGGCTCTTCGTTGAACCAGAGCGCCAGGCCGGTGGGCAGTTCTTCGATCTGCATCAATTCCACGGGATCGGGCTGCTGCAGGCGACCGATGATGGACCCCACCGTGAAGCCGACAATTGCCATGGAACCCAGAACCCGCGGCCATAGCTTCGGCCTTGGGTCCTCTTCAGGGGTAGAATGCATCCCGTCCTTTTGTTCGGAGCCGTGCATGTTTCACGTCATCCTTTTTCAACCAGAAATTCCGCCGAATACCGGCAATGTAATCAGGCTGTGCGCCAACAGTGGCTGCACCCTGCATTTGATTGAGCCCCTGGGTTTCGAGCTGGACGATAAACGCCTGCGTCGGGCGGGGCTCGACTACCACGAGTATGCCACGCTGCAAACTCACGCCGACCTCGCCAGTTGTCTGGAAAAGCTCGGCAACCCGCGCGTATTCGCCTTCACCACCAAAGGTTCGCGACCGTTTCACGATGTGCGTTTCGAAAAAGGCGATGCCTTTATCTTCGGCCCGGAAAGCCGCGGCTTGCCCGCCGACATCCTCGACCCGCTGGGCCCGGACCAGCGCCTGCGCCTGCCCATGCGCGAAGGCTGCCGCAGCCTGAACCTGTCCAACACCGTGGCCGTCGCAGTGTACGAGGCATGGCGGCAGAACGGCTTTGCGTAACTTGTAGGAGCCAACTGTCTTTAACCCACCGCTGATCAACGGTCAGACAGAATGCATCCACCGCCCTTGCTGCCGCTTCGCGCCAGATCGTCAGCAAGCTAACTCCCACGCCCTCCGGGCAGAAGCGGATTGATTCTGCTAGCAGGGCGTAGGAGCGCTTGCCCGCGACACATACGACGCGCGGTGTCAGCCAGACCGCGTAAGGCTGTTCGCGGGCAAACGGAACGCCGCCCGGCCCGCTCCTACAGGTATTCCCCCACAAAAAAAGCGCCCCAAAGGGCGCTTTTTTTTGTGAGCCGGTAACGCTTACTGCACGGTCGGGGTTTCGCCCGCTTCCTGCATGCGTTGCAGCTCTTGGGCGTACAGCGCGTCGAAGTTCACTGGGGCCAGCATCAGCGCCGGGAACGAACCGCGTACCACCAGGTTGTCGATCGCTTCGCGAGCGTACGGGAACAGGATGTTCGGGCAGAACGCGCCCAGAGTGTGGCTCATCGAAGCGTCGTCCAGGCCTTTGATCAGGAAGATACCGGCCTGCTGGACTTCAACGATGAAGGCCACTTCGTCACCGTTGTTGACGGTAACGGACAAGGTCAGGACCACTTCGTAGAAATCACCCTCCAGCGGCTTCTGACGGGTGTTCAGATCCAGGCTGACACTTGGCGTCCATTCCTGACGGAAGATCGCCGGGCTTTTCGGCGCTTCGAACGACAGGTCGCGAACGTAGATACGCTGCAGGGAAAACTGAGGTGCGTTTTCTTCGGAGTTGGCGGCAGCGTTGTTCGGTTGATCGGTCATTTCAGATCCTTCACAAATAGGGGGCTAGTAGGAATAAGGACTCAGGCCAGCAGCGCGTCGAGCTTGCCGGCACGCTCCAGCGCGAACAAATCATCGCAACCGCCGACGTGAGTCGAGCCGACCCATATCTGCGGCACAGACGTACGGCCCGCCTTTTTCGTCATTTCGGCACGAAGCTGCGGCTTGCCATCGACAACGATTTCCTCGAACGCCACGTTCTTGCTCTTCAGCAGCTGTTTGGCGCGAATGCAGTACGGGCAGTAGTCACTGGAATAGACGAGGACGTGGGGCATTTCACTTCACCAGAGGGAGATTATCGGCGCGCCAGCTGGATACACCGCCGGACAACTTGGCCGCCTTGAAGCCGGATTTCAGCAGCTCACGGGCGGTACTGCCTGCATGCTGCCCCATTGCGTCGACTATGATCAACGTCTTGTCCTTGTACTTCTGCAGCTCGGCGGTGCGTGTCAGCACCTTGTCCTGCGGAAAGCTCAGGGCGCCGACGATATGGCCGGCTGCGTAGTCCTTGGCGGGACGTACGTCGATGACCACGCCCTGGTCGGCGTTGACCAGCGCGGTCAGTTCGCCCGTGCTGAGACTGCGGCCACCTTTGCTCATTTCGTAGGCGATGAGCATGACCAGCAGGATGACGAATGCTCCCGTAATCAGATAGTGGGTCGTGGCGAATTCAAGCAGATTAGCAACCATCGGTCGGTTCCAGGGCGTTAAAATGTCGGCCAGTATACACAGCACCCAAGGTCGGCCAAAGTCCGTACGGCAGTGACGCCGTTTGAACTTGTCCTTAAAATGCCGATCTTTTCCTACTTCCATCAACCAGCCTCGAGTGGGTCCCATGACTGCCACCCCAAAACCTCTGGTCCTGATCATCCTTGACGGCTTCGGCCACAGCGAAAGTCCCGAAGGCAACGCCATCATGGCCGCCAAGATGCCGGTCATGGATCGCCTGTACGAGACCATGTCTCACGGCCTGATCTCGGGGTCGGGCATGGACGTCGGCCTGCCGGACGGCCAGATGGGCAACTCCGAAGTCGGCCACATGAACCTGGGCGCCGGACGGGTGGTGTATCAGGACTTCACCCGCGTGACCAAGGCTATTCGCGACGGTGAGTTCTTCGAGAACCCGACCATCTGCGCCGCGGTGGACAAGGCAGTGAGCGCCGGCAAGGCCGTTCATATCATGGGTCTGCTGTCCGACGGCGGCGTACACAGCCACCAGGACCACCTGGTCGCCATGGCCGAGCTGGCTGTGAAGCGCGGCGCTGACAAGATCTATCTGCACGCTTTCCTGGACGGTCGCGACACGCCGCCACGCAGCGCGCAGCACTCGCTGGAACTGATGGACCAGACCTTCGCCCGCCTGGGTAAAGGCCGTACCGCCACCATCATCGGCCGCTACTTCGCGATGGACCGGGACAATCGTTGGGACCGCGTTTCCACCGCCTACAACCTGATTGTCGACGGCACCGCCGAATTCCACGCCGACTCCAGCATCGCCGGTCTTGAAGCCGCTTACGCCCGCGACGAGAACGACGAGTTCGTCAAAGCCACCCGCATCGGCGAGCCGGCCAGGGTCGAAGACGGCGACGCCGTGGTGTTCATGAATTTCCGCGCCGACCGCGCCCGGGAACTGACGCGGGTATTTGTCGAGGACGACTTCAAGGACTTCGAGCGCGCACGCCAGCCGAAGGTCAACTACGTGATGCTGACCCAGTACGCAGCCAGCATCCCCGCGCCGTCGGCCTTTGCCGCGGGCAGCCTGAAAAACGTGCTGGGCGAGTATCTGGCCAATAACGGCAAGACTCAGCTACGCATCGCCGAAACCGAGAAATACGCGCACGTCACCTTCTTCTTCTCGGGCGGTCGCGAAGAGCCGTTCCCCGGTGAAGAGCGCATCCTGATCCCGTCGCCGAAAGTCGCCACCTACGACCTGCAGCCGGAGATGAGCGCACCGGAAGTGACTGACAAGATCGTCGATGCCATCGAGCATCAGCGCTATGACGTCATCGTGGTCAATTACGCCAACGGCGACATGGTTGGGCATAGCGGCATCATGTCCGCAGCGGTCAAGGCAGTCGAATGCCTGGACGTTTGCGTGGGTCGCATTACCCAGGCGTTGGAAAAAGTCGGCGGCGAAGCCTTGATCACCGCCGACCACGGCAACGTCGAGCAAATGACCGACGACTCCACCGGCCAGGCGCATACCGCGCACACCTCGGAGCCGGTGCCGTTCATCTACTTCGGAAAGCGCCCTCTTAAAGTGCGTGAAGGTGGCGTATTGGCCGATGTTGCTCCCACCATCCTGCATCTGCTGGACATGGAAAAACCGCAAGAGATGACCGGCCACTCCATTCTGGTCGCACAGTAAAGGCTCCGAACCGGCGCGTCATGTGCCGGTCAAGCGCCAATCAGCCCCAAAGCAGCCGCTGCGGGGCGTTTTTTTTGCAGCGTATGGCGGGCATACTAGGCCCGACATTTTCTTATCACTCCTCGGTATCGCCCACCCTCATGCTTCGCGCCTTGATCGCCCTCGTTCTGATGTGCCTGCTCAATCCGGCGTTCGCCGACGATGAGCGTGCGCAAACCCAAAAACAGATTGATGCCGCGCGTCAGGACGTCGCCGAGCTGCAAAAAGTGCTCAGCAAGCTCCAGGAAGAAAAAGCGGGTGTCCAGAAAGACCTCCGCACCACCGAAACAGAAATGGGCAAGCTGGAAAAGCAGGTCGAGGTCCTGCAAAAGGAACTAAAAAAGACCGAAGCCGAGCTCCAGAAGCTCGACGGTGAAAAAGCCCGACTCAACAGCGCCCGCGCCGAACAACAACGACTGATAGCCATTCAGGCACGCGCCGCCTATCAGAGCGGTCGCCAGGAATATCTCAAGCTGTTGCTCAACCAGCAGCATCCCGAAAAGTTCGCCCGCACCCTGACCTATTACGATTACATGAGCCAGGCGCGCCTGGCCCAGTTGCACAGTTTCAACGAGACGCTGCGCCAGCTTGCCAACGTCGGCAAGGAGATCGATCTGCAGCAGGCACAGCTGCTGGTCCAGAAAAGCAACCTCGACAGCCAGACCGAAGAGCTGGCCAAGGTTCGTCAGGAGCGCCAGCAGGCGCTGGCCAGACTCAATCAGGATTACAAGGCCCGCGACCAGAAGCTGCAGGCCCGTCAGCAGGATCAGGAGGATCTGGCCAAGGTTCTGAAAACCATTGAGGAAACCCTGGCGCGTCAGGCTCGCGAGGCTGAAGAGGCGCGTCAGAAAGCGCTGATCGCCGCGCGCGAAGCCGAGGAAAAGCGCCAGCGCGAAGCTGAAGCCGTCGCCCGAAAAGGCGATGATGAACCCGCGCCGCGCCGCCCGGTCAAAGCCCCCGGCTCACTGGTTTCCAGCGCCGGCGTCTCGTATGGCGGACCTTTTGCCGAAGCACGCGGAAAACTTCCGTGGCCAATCGATGGTCGACTGCTTGCACGCTTTGGTGAAGCACGCGGTGATGACGAACGAACCAAATGGGACGGCGTCATGATCAGCGCGTCGGCAGGCAGTCAGGTACGCGCCGTGCATGGCGGACGAGTGGTGTTCGCCGACTGGTTGCGCGGCGCCGGGCTTCTGGTCATTCTCGATCATGGCAATGGTTATCTGAGCCTGTATGGTCATAACCAGAGCCTGCTCAAGTCGGCCGGCGATATCGTCAAGGCCGGCGAGGCGATTTCCACCGTAGGCAACAGTGGCGGTCAGGACACCTCAGCGTTGTATTTTGCTATTCGTCAGCAGGGTCGCCCGAGCGATCCAGCCCAATGGTGTCGCACGCAAGGATAAGTGGGCACCAAAATCTCCAGGAGTTCGTTAGACATGCTGCATTTGTCCCGCCTCACCTCGCTGGCCCTGGCTGTCGCCATCGTTATCGGCGCGCCACTGGCGCAGGCTGCCGAGAAAACCTCGCCAGCTCCGGCAGCAGCAGTCGCACCCGCCAAGGCGCCGTTGCCGCTCGAAGAGCTGCGCACCTTCGCCGAGGTCATGGACCGGGTCAAGGCAGCGTATGTCGAGCCGGTGGACGACAAAACTCTGCTGGAAAACGCCATCAAAGGCATGCTCAGCAACCTCGACCCGCACTCGGCCTACCTTGGCCCGGAAGACTTCCTGGAACTGCAGGAGAGCACCAGCGGCGAGTTCGGCGGTCTGGGCATCGAAGTCGGTGTCGAGGACGGTTTCGTCAAAGTGGTCTCGCCCATCGACGATACGCCAGCTTCCAAGGCCGGTATCGAGGCCGGTGACCTGATCGTCAAGATCAACGGCGCGCCGACTCAAGGTCAGACCATGCAGGAAGCGGTCGACAAGATGCGCGGCAAGATCGGCGAGAAAATCACCCTGACACTGGTTCGCGACGGCGGTAACCCGTTCGACGTGACCCTCGCGCGCGCCACGATTCAGGTCAAGAGCGTCAAGGCGCAGATGCTGGAGAACGGCTACGGCTACATCCGCATTACCCAGTTCCAGGTCAAGACCGGTGAAGAAGTCGGCAAGGCGCTGGCCCAGCTGCGTAAAGACAACGGCAAGAAAATGAGCGGTCTGATCCTCGACCTGCGCAACAACCCAGGTGGCGTGCTGCAGTCGGCGGTGCAAGTCGCCGACCACTTCCTCACCAAGGGTTTGATCGTCTATACCAAGGGTCGCATCGCCAACTCCGAATTGCGCTTCTCCGCCGATCCGGCCGATGCCAGTGAGAATGTGCCATTGGTGGTGCTGATCAACGGCGGCAGCGCTTCGGCTTCCGAGATCGTCGCCGGCGCGTTGCAGGATTCCAAGCGCGGCATCCTGATGGGCACCGACAGCTTCGGTAAAGGCTCGGTGCAGACCGTGCTGCCGCTCAACAACGACCGGGCGCTGAAGATCACCACCGCGCTGTACTACACGCCCAACGGCCGTTCCATCCAGGCGCAAGGCATCAACCCGGACATCGTTGTGCGTCGGGCCAAGGTCACCAGCGAAGCGGATGGCGAAAACTACAAGGAAGCCGATCTGTACGGCCACTTGGGCAACGGCAACGGCGGCGCGGACAAACCGACCGTCAAGGGCGGCGCTTCCAAGGCGCGGCCGCAGGATGATGACTTCCAGCTCAACCAGGCTCTGAGCCTGCTCAAGGGACTGAACGTCACCCGCGGCAAATAAGCGCATGCGGCTGCTTGCTCTCCTGACGCTGGCGCTTTCGCTGATCGGTGCTGCCGATGCGGCGGCGCCGGCGGTCCCGGCCTCCCGGCCCGCCGTCGCGTACCTTACCGTCATCATCGACGACCTGGGCCAAAGCCCGGAGCGGGACAGCCGCACGCTGGCGCTGCCGGGCCCGGTGACGCTGGCGATCATGCCCGACACGCCACACGCCACGGACTTTGCGCACCAGGCTCACAAAGCTGGCAAGACCATCATCCTGCATATGCCGATGGACCCGGCAACCGGGCCGTATGCATGGCACCCAGGGCTGCCCATCGCCGAACTGGAAAGCCGCCTGAACGCTGCGCTGCTCAAGGTGCCATACGCCGCCGGCATCAACAATCACATGGGCAGCCGCATGACGTCGGAGCCAGTCGCAATGGGCTGGCTGATGGCGGAACTGCAACGACGCCATCTGTTTTTTGTCGACAGCCGCACCAGTGCCAGAACGGTAGCTGCTGCCCAGGCGCAGAAAATCGGCCTGGCAAGCGTTTCCCGGGATGTCTTTCTCGACGACGAGCGCACCGCCGACGCCATCGCCCGCCAATTGCGCATTGCGGTCGAACTGGCGCACAAGCAAGGCTCTGCCGTGGTTATCGGCCATCCTTATCCGGCCACTCTTGATGTGCTGGAGCGCGAGCTGCCCAGACTCAAGGCTCAGGGCGTCGAATGGATCGATCTGCCGAGCATGATCAGCCTGCGCGGTAACAGGGCCATGTCCGGGCATGGGGCCAACGGCGTTTATCGCTGAATTGTGCTTCGCTGACGTGGCTTTCTTGCCCTTAACCGGGTAGGCCATGTCTGCTTTCTTCGTCCCCTTGCCCGATTCCCTTGTCAGCGGCGAATAGCCCCGCTTAAACGGAGCGGCTCTCATCCGAGGGCCACGTCACCGTTTATCAAGGATCGATCATGAACCTCATACGTTTTGCCGGGCTTTGTTGCCTCTGTGCCCTGCTGCCTGTTGCCGTCGCGCATGCGGCGAACGGCACCCCCGACGAAGAGCTGAACACGCTGGGGCCCTCCAGGTTGCTTCTCAACGCAGATGGATTGCACGACCACTGGAACGGCATCGGCCGAATCGCCAGTACCAAAGGCCTGCACTGCACCGCGACGCTCATCGACACCCGCAGCCCTGACAGCCCCACCGCTGCCGCGGCTTATGTCCTGACCAGCGGGCACTGCATCAGCCGGGAACTGGGCGTGATGCTCGCCGACGAGGAGATCGAAGGCAGCGTGCAGTTCAATTATTTTGCCGACACTACCCCGCGAAGCTACCCGCTCAAACGCGTCGTCTGGAGCAGTATGCAAGGTGTGGATCTGGCCATCGTCGAGCTGGAGCCGACCCTGCAATCGCTGGTGGATGACGGCATTCAGCCGCTGCGACTGGCCGACACGATACCGGCCCCAGGCCGCGACATTCTGTGGGTCGGCGCGCCGCTCTATAAGGACACCGGGCACCTGCGCATGGCGGCTTGCAGCCATGAGCCTTCCGGGGAGATTCTCAGTCCGCCCTGGGTTTGGCGTCGGTCCGTCAGCAACCGATGCAAGGATATCGATACTGGTGCGTCCGGCAGCCCGCTGCTGATTCGTGACAGCGGCGAACTGTACGCGGTAGTCAATCTCATCACGCTGCCGGCAGCGTCCGACAGCACAGACAGCGCGCCACCGGGCTTTCCGCCTCTCGCCCATGGCAGCAACTTCGCAATGGCGGTCACACATCTGCAACCATGTTTCGTCGATGGTCTGTTCAATCCGGATCCGGCCGAATGCCACCTGTTCCCGACCTTTTCGATCAGGTTCGACCCCGTGCATGGCCGACCGAAACAGTTCGCAAAAGTCCGTATCGGGGAGGACGGAACCGAGATTTATCCACGATGGGGTCTGAGCTTTACAGCGAGCATGCCCTTTTATCGGTACAAGACGACCGATTCGGCCCTGGATTGTGAAAGCCCCATCGGCTACGGCAATGTGGAAGCTGCGCAGAACGCGACTATTGATGCACTGGTCGACACGCGCATCGGGATCAACTGGCTTTGCATCATCGGGCTTTCGTCCGCTGACGAGCGGCCCAGCTTGGGCTTGATGCGCAACGCTCTGGCGCTTGCCATGGAGCTTCAACCGGCCGGTCCTACCGCCGAGCCGCACGTCACGATCGAGGCGACCCGTTTCAAGACGTACTCGGTCCGCTGGGCGCTCGACTCGGGGATGATCGACTACTACACCGTGAAGATCGGCCCTCCGGAAACGACCGATTGCTCGGACCCCAAGGGTTTCAGGCGGCGGTTCGGCGATCTGGTACTGCGGGCCCGGTCACTGCCGAAGAAGATTTGCACTTACGCCCACGACGTCAACGGCCAGCCATCGCAGCTCAGAGAGGACATCGTGACAGGCGCGATGGAAACGTCGGCGCAGCAGGGCTGAGCGTTACGTCCCCATTGCGAGCCGGCACGCCCCACAAGCTGCCCGGGGCGTGCTGCGGCGCGCCTCAGCGCACTACGATGCCGCGGCTTGCCATGTAGGCCTTGGCTTCCGGCACTGTGTACTCGCCGAAGTGGAAGATGCTGGCTGCAAGAACCGCGCTGGCGTGGCCCTCGATTACGCCTGCCGCCAGGTGCTCCAGGTTACCGACACCACCGGAAGCGATGACCGGAATGCCGATAGCATCGCTGATGGCGCGGGTCACGCCCAGGTCGAAGCCGTTCTTCATGCCGTCCTGGTCCATGCTGGTCAGCAGGATTTCGCCGGCGCCCAGGCCTTCCATTTTCTTTGCCCACTCCACGGCGTCCAGGCCGGTCGGCTTGCGCCCGCCGTGGGTGAAGATCTCCCAGCGCGGGGTTTCGCCAGGGCCTGACACCTTCTTGGCGTCGATGGCCACGACGATGCACTGCGAACCAAACCGGGCCGCCGCTTCGCCAACGAACTCAGGCGTGAATACAGCCGCGGTATTGATAGAGACCTTGTCAGCGCCAGCGTTGAGCAGGTTGCGAATGTCCTGGACAGTACGCACGCCGCCGCCGACGGTCAGCGGAATGAACACCTGGCTGGCCATGCGCTCGACCGTATGCAGCGTGGTATCACGGCCGTCGACACTGGCGGTGATATCCAGAAAGGTGATCTCGTCGGCGCCTTGCTCATCGTAGCGACGAGCAATTTCGACCGGATCGCCCGCATCGCGGATGTTCTCGAACTTGACGCCCTTGACCACGCGACCATTGTCGACGTCCAGGCAAGGGATGATGCGTTTGGCTAAGGCCATGGACTTAATCTCCGAGCGGTGTGGGAGCGCGCTTGCCCGCGACAAGGTCGGAACGACCTTCCTGATAACTCTGCAATGCGCTGCGGCCGGTCGCGGGCAAGCGCGCTCCTACAAAGGCACCGGACCCGCGGATCGGCTAGCCGCGCTGTTCCAGGTCGCACATGGCCTGGGCTTCCGCCACGTCCAGCGTGCCTTCGTAGATTGCGCGGCCGGTGATCGCGCCGATGATGCCGGGCGCCTTGGCGTCCAGCAGCGCGCGGATGTCACCCAGGTTATGGATACCACCGGAAGCGATGACCGGGATACGCGTTGCCGCTGCCAGCGCAGCGGTGAACGGGATGTTGCAGCCCTGCATCATGCCGTCCTTCGCGATATCGGTATAGACGATCGCCGAGACGCCATCCGCTTCGAAACGCTTGGCCAGGTCAATGACCTGAACGCTGCTGACTTCCGCCCAGCCATCGGTGGCGACGAAGCCATCCTTGGCGTCCAGGCCCACGATCACCTTGCCCGGGAACGCGCGGCACGCTTCTGCGACGAACTCCGGCTCCTTGACTGCCTTGGTGCCGATGATCACGTAGCTGACGCCCGCCTTGACGTAATGCTCGATGGTTTCCAGCGAGCGAATCCCGCCGCCGATCTGAATCGGCAGTTGCGGATAACGCTTGGCAATGGCCGTCACTACGTCACCATTCACCGGCTGGCCTTCGAAGGCGCCGTTCAGATCGACCAGATGCAGACGACGGCAACCGCCATCGACCCACTTGGCGGCCATGCTCACCGGGTCATCGGAAAACACCGTGGAATCTTCCATGCGGCCCTGGCGCAGACGCACACAGGCGCCGTCTTTCAGGTCGATAGCGGGAATAATCAGCATACTTTGTCCTTAGTCATAAGCCGCAAGCTGCAAGCTACAAGCTGCACGTATGCGTACCTGTCAATTCGTGCAGCGCAAAGCTGCTTCTAGTCTTTCTCAAGCGCCCACAAGTCGCTTTCGATACCTTCGAAACGCTCCTTGAGCAGCGCCTGGGTATCGAAGATCGCCCGATTGTAATAATGCGGGGCGATCTCGCGACCAAACAGCTCCAGTACCTCGGCCACCTCGAAGGTGCCCAATACCAGCTCGAAACGCTCGGCGAACAGACGCTTGAGCTTGTGAATCGCGTCCTGCTCCTGTTCCGGCGTGAGCGTGAGAATCGGCGCCTTGTCTCTGGCTCTGCCCATGGCGTTTACCAGCGACCATCCCAGGCCGCGAAGTTCTGCAGCAACTGCAGGCCATGGGTATGGCTCTTCTCGGGGTGGAACTGCACGGCAAAGCGCGAACCATCGGCCAGCGCGGCGGCGAAGTCGACGCCATAGTGGCCGCGACCGGCGACCTGACGCTGGTTGGCAGCGTTGATGTAGAAACTGTGGACGAAGTAGAAACGCGCCATGTCCGGAATGTCGTGCCAGAGCGGGTGGTCCAGCGTCTGAGAGACCTGGTTCCAGCCCATGTGCGGCACTTTGAGGTGCTCGCCGTCCTCGACCAGACCCTTGCCGAAGAACTTCACCTGACCGGGAAACATGCCGATGCAGTCCACGCCGCTGTTTTCTTCGCTGCTGTCGAGCAAGGCCTGCATGCCGACACAGATGCCGAGAAATGGACGGTCCTTGCTGACTTCCTGTACCAGCGAGTCAAAGCCCAGCCGGCGGATCTCGGCCATGCAGTCGCGAATCGCGCCCACACCCGGAAACACCACGCGGTCGGCTTCACGGATCACGCGGGCGTCGCTGGTGATCTGCACACGACCGGCGCCAACGTGCTCCAGAGCCTTGGCGACCGAGTGCAGGTTACCCATGCCGTAATCGATGACCGCAACTGTCTGCATCAGAGGACACCCTTGGTGGAAGGCATTTGCCCGGCCATGCGCTCATCCAGCTCGACCGCCATGCGCAGTGCGCGGCCAAAGGCCTTGAACACGGTTTCGATCTGGTGATGAGTGTTGGTGCCGCGCAGATTGTCGATGTGCAGGGTCACGTTGGCGTGGTTGACGAAGCCCTGGAAGAACTCCTGGAACAGGTCCACGTCGAAGCCGCCGACCGTTGCCCGCGTGTAAGGCACATGCATCTGCAGGCCAGGACGACCGGAGAAGTCGATGACCACGCGCGACAGTGCTTCGTCGAGCGGCACGTAGGCGTGGCCGTAGCGACGAATGCCTTTCTTGTCACCGATTGCCTGGGCGAATGCCTGACCGACAGTGATACCCACGTCTTCGACGGTATGGTGATCGTCGATCTCAAGGTCACCCTTGCACTCGATGTCCAGGTCGATCAGCCCGTGCCGGGCGATCTGGTCGAGCATGTGCTCAAGAAAAGGCACGCCGATATCGAATCGGGCCTTTCCGGTGCCATCCAGGTTGATCGAGGCTTTGATCTGGGTTTCCAGAGTATTGCGCTCGACGTAAGCCTTACGTTCGGCCATCACCAGCTCCGCAAAATCATTGGGCGAAAAAGGCGATCATTATAGGCCCAGAAGCGCTCCGGCATGAAGCAAACAGACGACGTGAAACCGTTATCGACGCGATATAGATCGTGTATTCGCCAAAGCGCGCGCAAAAAAAAGCGCCTGCACCGAAGTGCAAGCGCTCTTTGTTCAACGTCAGTTGAACAGTACCGCGGTCTTTTGCAGGGTTACCCACACGCCCCACGCCAGTGGAATGCCCACTGCCAGCCAGGCGGCGACCGCCAGAGGCTTGCTGCCTTCGGACGCTTTCCACTCCAGCGAAGTAGTGGCGTCGGCACCTTTGTCGTGGCCGATGGCTTGTTCAGCAGCCAGCTCGGCGTCGGTCATGAAGTACTTGTCGGCGACCGGACGGATCATCAGGTTGCAGATGAAGCCCAGCACCAGCAGACCGGCCAGGATGTACAGCGTGATGTCATAGGCATCGGCCCGGGCAACGCCGTGGCTGAGCTGGTATTCACGCAGGTAGTTGACCAGTACCGGACCGAGCACGCCCGCCGCAGCCCATGCGGTCAGCAGACGGCCGTGGATCGCACCGACCATTTGCGTACCGAACAGGTCGGCCAGGTAAGCCGGAACGGTTGCGAAGCCGCCGCCGTACATCGACAGCACGACGCAGAAGGCCGCCACGAACAGGGCAATGCTGCCCAGATGACCGAGGGTCGGCACCGATGCGTAAAGCAGGAAGCCCAGAGCGAAGAACACGAAATACGTGGCCTTGCGACCGATGTAGTCGGAGAACGATGCCCAGAAGAAACGGCCACCGATGTTGAACAGGCTCAACAGACCGGTGAAGCCTGCAGCGATGGCAGCGATCTGCTTGAGCTGATCGGCGCTCAGTTCACTGAAGGTCAGCGAGTTACCCAGCAGCTTGCCGGCGAACACTTCCTGCAGCAGTGGCGAAGCCATGCCCAGGATGCCGATACCTGCGGAAACGTTCAGGCACAGCACCAGCCATACCAGACGGAATTGCGGAGTCTTCCAGGCCACGCTGACGTGCACGTGACGATTGGTGATCATGGCGTTCTTGGCTTTGGCCGCCGGAGCAGTCCAGCCCTCAGGCTTCCAGCCGGTCGGTGGAACGCGATAGCCCAGTGCGCCGCCGATCATGAAGACGAAGTAGATCGCCGCCATCACCACGAAGCTCTGCCATACGCCAACGCCTTCAGCGGATGCGAAGTGGCTCATCAGAGCGGTCGCCAGAGGTGCACCCACCATCGCGCCGCCGCCGAAGCCCATGATCGCCATGCCGGTCGCCATGCCGCGCTTGTCCGGGAACCACTTGATCAGGGTCGATACCGGAGAAATGTAGCCAAGGCCGAGACCGATACCGCCGATCACGCCCGAGCCCAGCCACATCAGCCAGATCTGGTGCGTGTAGATACCCAGCGCGGAGATAAGCAGACCGCCACACCAGCACAGTGCCGAAACCACACCGGCCTTGCGCGGGCCTGCGTGTTCGAGCCAGCCACCCCAGATGGCCGCCGAGCAGCCCAGGAAGATGAAGAACAGTGTGTAGATCCAGCCCAGCATGGAGATCTGCCAGTCACAGGTCGACGCGAAGATCTGGGCGAAGAAACCCATGTCGGCCGAACAGGCAACAGGCGCGCTCACGCCAATGGCTTTGGACAGCGGCAGCCAGAACACGGAGAAACCGTATGCCATACCGATGCAAAGATGGATCGCCAGAGCGGCGGGTGGAACAAGCCAACGGTTAAAGCCGGGCTTGGCAATAATGCGTTCTTTGGACAAGAACGCAGGCTGAACGGCAATGCCGCCCAAGGCTGTGCTTGTGCTCATTGTGATAACCCCAATATGTGTAAAGCTCGCAGGACTTTTCGCCGAACATCCACAGCTTCGAAGCCGCAAGGCACTGGCTGTTTCAGGATGCTCCAGATGTGGCAAATGGCCGCACCTGGTCAGCGCATGCGGAGACTAACACTACTCGATGCATGTAAGTGTCTTGTTACATCATTTTTATTTTCAACTAATCCACGGTGTCTATGGGCCCATAGATGTAATCGATTATCGGCGGGATATATGCGAACTTTAATTAGCTGATATAACTTGATCCGTATATCTGAGCGGGCGAAATTCACAAAGTGATATATCGCTTCGGTCAGCCGTATGAGCGCGCTTGCCCGCGACGGCATATGCACAGGCACGGCATCTGCTGCGTCTGCACCTACGTCGTCGCGGGCAGGCGCGCTCCTGCGAGCGTTTGCAAACTACGCTTGCTGACAACCGCCGGGGCACCCGCAGTCCTGACCCCGGCGGCATTCGAAGCCCGAGAGACCGCCGGGGGCGGTATACTCGCGGGCTAAATTTTGAACAATCGACACAAGGACTCGCCCATGAAAGCGTTCGGCAAAATCCTGGGGCTGTTTATTCTCGGGCTGTTGCTGATCATCGTGGCTCTCGGCTTTGCCTTGACCCATCTGTTTGATCCCAACGACTACAAAGACGAGATTCGCCAGCTGGCCCGCGACAAGGCGCATGTCGAGCTGACGCTCAACGGCGACATCGGCTGGAGTCTGTTTCCGTGGCTGGGCCTGGAGCTCCACGAGGCGCGCGTCGCAACGCTGACCGCCCCCGATCAGCCGTTTGCCGACGTGCAGATGCTGGGCTTGTCGGTTCGGGTACTGCCGCTGCTGCGCCGCCAGATCCAGATGAGCGATGTCCGTGTCGAAGGCCTTAACCTCAGCCTGCATCGTGACGAAACCGGCCACGGCAACTGGGAAGACATCGGCAAGCCAGCCAAACCCGCCACGGCTGGAACCGCGCCTGCGCCCACCGAAGGGTCTCAGCCGGACGCAACCGAAACCGACCGCAATGCGCGCCCCATCCAGCTGAACATCGACAGCCTGACGGTCAATAACGCCCGCGTAGACTACAGCGATGCTCGCAAGGGCCAGACATTCCTTGCCGAGAGCATTCAGCTGAGTACCGGTGCGGTTCGCGAAGCGTCGGACATCCCGGTCAAGCTGACCGCATTTCTGAGCACCAACCAACCGATGCTGCGCGCCAAGACCGAACTGGTCGGCAAGTTGCGTCTGGATCGGGCACTGCAGCGCTATCAGTTTGAAGACATGCGCCTCTCCGGTGAAGCCGCAGGCGAGCCGCTGCAAGGCAAAACGGTAACCTTTGCCGCTCAAGGCCAACTGCTGGTCGATCTGGCGGCAAACATCGCCGAATGGAATGGTCTGAAAATTTCCGCCAACCAGTTGCGCGCACTTGGCGAACTGCGTGCCCGCGATCTGGACAAGACTCCGCAGGTCAGCGGTGGTCTGTCCATCGCACAGCTCGACGTGCGCACCTTCTTTGACACCATCGGTCAGCCACTGCCGCCCATGGGCGAAGGCGCGCTGAGCAAGGTCGAGATGGTCACGCGGCTGAGCGGCACACCCAACAGCCTCGTGTTTGACGACTTCAACCTCAAAGTGGATGACAGTCACTTCGCGGGCCGGGTTGCCGTGACCGACTTCGCCAGACAGGCGCTGCGCATCCAGCTCAAGGGCGACGCTTTCGATGCCGACCGCTACCGCCCGGCCGAGAGCGAAGAGTCCAAAGGCGCCAAGGCCGCGCGCAAATCCGAAGTGCAGAGCGGCGAAGCGGCCGCCATCGCCGGCAACTCGCCGCTGCCGGAACAACCGACCAAGGTCGCCTGGAGCACCGCTCGATTGCTGCCGGTCGAGCGCTTGCGGACGCTGGACGTCGAGGCCGATCTGAGCTTCGGCAAGCTGATCGTGAACAAACTGCCAATCGACAATGCTGCCTTCAAAACCCAGGCGGCGGGCGGGCTGATCACGGTCGAGAGCCTGCGCGGCGATCTCTACAACGGCAACTTCGAGCTCAAGGGCAACCTGGATGCGCGCCCCGACGTGCCAGTGGTCAGCGTGCAGACGCGCGTGGCCAAGGTGCCGATCGAACGCATCCTGGAGAGTCAGGGCCAGACGCCGCCAGTGCGCGGCCAGCTGACACTGAACAGCGATCTGAACGGCAAAGGCAACAGCGAGAAAGCGCTGGTCGACAGCCTCAACGGTAATGCGAGCTTCACGTTGAACAACGGGGTGCTGGTCAACGCCAACCTCGAACAACAGCTGTGCCAGGGCATTTCGGTGCTCAATCGCAAGACGCTCAGCGGCGAGCCGCGCGGCAAGGACACGCCGTTCCAGCAACTCAATGGCAACCTGAACCTACACAACGGCGTGGCGAGCAATCCGGACCTCAAGGTGCGCACCCCCGGGCTGACGGTCAACGGCAACGGCGATGTGGATCTGCGCGTGCTGGGCATGGATTATCGCGTTGGCATCGTGATCGAAGGCGACAAGAGCGAGATGCCGGACCCGGCCTGTGAGATCAACCCGCGCTACGTCGGAATCGAGTGGCCTGTGCAATGCCGTGGCCCGCTGGAACTGGGCGCCAAGGCCTGCCGCCTCGACCGTGAGGGTCTGGGCCGCATCGCGGCTAGACTGGCGGGCGACCGGGTCAGCGAGAAGCTGGGCGACAAGCTGGACGAGAAACTGGGCGACAAAGTGAGCCCAGAGCTCAAGGACGCCCTAAAAGGCCTGTTCAAACGCTGAAAATCGGCAGGAGCGCGCTTGCCCGCGAAAAACGATAACGCGGTCTGTCTGACTTACTGCGGTGTCCATGTCGCAGGCAAGCGCGCTCCTACCGTTCAAATCGTCAAATCAAGAGAACCCACTAAACCATGCAACCCGAGCAATTCTCCAGCGCCGTGCTGGACTGGTACGACCGCCATGGCCGCCACGATCTTCCCTGGCAGCAGGCGATAAACCCGTATCGGGTCTGGGTTTCGGAGATCATGCTGCAGCAGACTCAGGTCAGCACCGTGCTGGGTTATTTCGACCGTTTCATGGCTGCGCTGCCGACAATGCGGGATCTGGCCGAAGCCCCGGAAGACGAGGTCCTGCACCTGTGGACCGGCCTGGGTTACTACACCCGTGCCCGCAACTTGCAGAAGACCGCAAGGATCGTGGTCGCCGAACATGGCGGCGAATTTCCTCGCGATGTGGAACAGCTCACTCAGCTGCCGGGCATCGGGCTGTCGACTGCCGGCGCTATCGCCAGCCTGAGCATGGGCATTCGCGCGCCGATCCTGGACGGCAACGTCAAACGCGTGCTGGCGCGTTATACCGCCCAGGAAGGCTACCCCGGCGAACCGAAGGTCGCCAGAGAGCTGTGGGCCACGGCCGAGCGCTTCACGCCGCACCATCGAGTCAACAACTACACCCAGGCGATGATGGACCTGGGTGCCACGCTCTGCACCCGCAGCAAACCCAGCTGCCTGCTTTGCCCGCTGGAGCGCGGCTGCCAGGCGCACCTGCTCGGCCTGGAAACCCGTTATCCGATCCCCAAGCCCCGCAAGGCGGTCCCGCAAAAGCGCACACTCATGCCGATGCTCGCCAACCGCGACGGCGCGATTCTGCTTTACCGACGCCCTTCTACCGGGCTCTGGGGCGGGCTATGGAGTCTGCCGGAACTCAACGATTTCGAAGAGCTCAAGCACCTGGCAATGCAACACTCGCTGGAAATGGGCAAACCCTATGAGCTGCCGGGCCTGGTTCATACCTTCAGCCACTTTCAGCTGAGCATCGAACCCTGGCTGGTTCCGGTCCAAGAGTCTGCCGGCCACGTGGCCGAGGCCGACTGGCTCTGGTATAACCTCGCCACCCCGCCGCGCCTGGGCCTTGCCGCCCCGGTGAAAAAGCTGCTCAAACACGCAGCTGACGTCTTGAATGCAGGAGAACCGTCATGACCCGCACCGTAATGTGCCGCAAGTACAAAGAAGAGCTTCCAGGCCTTGAACGCCCGCCTTATCCGGGCGCCAAGGGCGAAGACATCTTCAACCACGTCTCGCAGAAAGCCTGGGCCGATTGGCAGAAGCACCAGACCCTGCTGATCAACGAACGCCGCTTGAACATGATGAACGCCGAAGACCGCAAATTCCTTCAGGCCGAGATGGACAAGTACCTCTCCGGCGAGGATTACGCCCAGGCGGAAGGCTACGTTCCACCCGCGTCATAAAGCGTTTCAGACGATGAGGGTCGTAAGCGTCGGTAATAATTCAAATTTTTTTCGACAACACGCTTGACGCCCTCCTGAAAAACACGTCTAATGCGCCCCGTTGCCCAGATAGCTCAGTCGGTAGAGCAGGGGATTGAAAATCCCCGTGTCGGCGGTTCGATTCCGTCTCTGGGCACCACCTTCAGTTTTCAGGTGATGCAAACACACCTGAAAGCGCCCAAAAAACCCGCCTAGTGCGGGTTTTTTGTTGTCCGGGATTTATGGGCCAGGTTGGCTGCCCGCGCTTTCCGGACGCCCGCTTGGCTAATCTGACGGTCTGCGCTTCAATGACTGCCATTGCAAACCGTTGCCCGCAAAAAGGACCCGTTCATGGCTTCGCCAGACAAACAGCAAAAACGTGCTCAGCGCGCCAAACTCAAGGCCAAGCAGAATCGCTCGGGCAAACCGGCGAAGAAGGTCGTGCATCCGGTGTTTGCTTCGGCGCTGGTCGATCAGCCGTTCGATGACGTCGAGATCGACCTGAGCACTTTCGACTTCAAGGACATTGTCGAGAACGGCTTTGACCCGGCGGAATACGACGACCTGTTCCAGGCCATGAAGCAGGCCGAAGCCATCAGCCAGCTGGCGCTGTGCGCGGTGTTCCTGCAATACCCGGTGCTGGAGTTGGTGATCGCCGAAGAGGACGAGGAGCCGGCCACGGACTTCATGATGGGCCTGCTCATCATGTACCGCGCCATCGTCCACGACGAAGACGAAGACACCGCCATCGAGTGGATCGGCAGCCCGGCATTCCAGGCCGATTACAACAAGGCATCGGAGCTGCTGATGCTGAGGAACGAAAAAGCCGGCAGATAGTTCTGCCATTCTTTCGCCAGCACGGACCAAGGCGTTGCCGAGCCCGCTGCCGCTGCGCGCCAGATCGCCGGCAAGCCAGCTCCCACAGCCTGATGAACTGCGCACAAAAGTTGGCAGTTTGTGCTGCCCCGCAATCCTGTAGCCAGCTTGCTGGCGAGGCTTTAGCCCTGACGAAAAAGGTGTTGCGCCCTCAGCGGCCCCTTCGCCAGCGAGCTGCCTCCCACGTCAGGATCCTGCATCTGGAGTCGCGGGAGAGAGCTTGCTCGCGACGAGGCCTGTCCAGACGTCACATTTGCCACTGGACAGGCCTCTTCGCGGGCAAGCGCGCTCATACCGGTATGTGGTCAGCTCAACACAGCCGCACCACTCAACCGCTCGGCCTTGCGGCGACGGGCGACGGTGAGGCCGGCGCCGACCACAACCAGGCTCAGCACGCCGGTCGCGATGATTTCCATGCGATGGTCTTCCTGAATCAGCATCACGGTCAGCACCCCGACGATAAAGACGATGGTCGCCCAGGTCAGCCATGGGAACAGCCACATCTTGAAGTCGATGGCTTCACCGTTGGCAATGCGCTTCTGGCGCATGCGCAGCTGGGAAACCGCGATCACCAGATACACCAGCAAGGCAATCGCACCGGAACTGGCGAGCAGGAAATCGAACACCGCCGCTGGCGCTACGTAGTTGGCGAATACCGTCAGGAACGCCGCCGCAGTCGAAAGCATCACCGCCCAGTAAGGCGTTCCGCCCTGGCTGGTGCGTTTGGACATGGCCGGTGCGTCACCACGCTTGCCCAGCGAGAACAGCATGCGCGAAGCGGTGTACAGCGCAGAGTTCAGGCAGCTGGTTACCGCAACCAGCACCACCAGATCGACGATCAGCTTGGCGTTGGGAATACCCATCACGTTCAACACGGTCTGGTAGGAGCCCACTTCGGCCAGGCTTCTGTCGTTCCACGGCACCAGGGCAACGACGATGAAGATCGAAACCAGATAGAACAGGAAGATCCGCCAGATCACCGAGTTGGTGGCCTTGGTGATCTGCTTGCCAGGGTTCTTCGACTCGGCCGCGGCGATGGTGACAATTTCGGTACCCATGAACGAGAACATAGTGGTCAGCATGGCCGCCAGCACAGCGCCCAGACCGTTAGGCATGAAGCCGCCAGTATCGAACAGATGGCTGACGCCGCTCACTTCAGTGGTCGGCAGCAGGCCAAAAATGGCAGCGATACCCAGCACCACAAAGGCAATGATCGCGACCACCTTGATCAGCGCGAACCAGAATTCGAACTCGCCGTAATTCTTCACGCTGAACAGGTTGGTTGCCGTCAATAGCAGCGTAATGACCAGCGTGAATACCCAGATCGCAACGTCCGGGAACCAGGCGTGCAAAATGGTTGCCGCAGCGTTGGCCTCCAACGGGATCACCAATACCCAGAACCACCAGTACAACCAACCGATGGTGAACCCGGCCCAATGGCCGATAGCCCGGTCCGCATAAGTTGAAAAGGAACCGGTGTCAGGCGAAGCGACGGCCATTTCGGCCAGCATGCGCATGACCAGCACCACCAACGTACCAGCCGCGGCGTAAGCCAGCAGCACTGCGGGCCCTGCTTCTGCAATCGCGTGGCCGGAGCCGACAAACAAACCTGCGCCGATTACGCCGGCAATCGACAGCATGGTGATGTGACGGGGTTTCAGGCCCTGATCGAGCTCGGAAGAATTAGCGGTATTGCTCATCGAAACTACCTTTGCAAGACGACCGATGCACACCGAAGCAATCGTAAAAAGAAAGAAACGGTGCCGTTCTTTATTCTTTACGCAAGAAGTACGCCAAGATATTTCAAAAACGACGTCGCTTATTGAATACGGGCCCGGCACTGGTTCGCCCCCAGAGGCGAGCGAAAGATCTGGCAATGGTTTTTGTAGGATTTGTTACCGAATGCCTCACGGCAAGGAAACACGAGCGCACCGAAAACGCCCACCTACACTCACAAAGCTCGCAAACGGTGCGCCGGATGCCGCGATGCCCAGCAAAAGCTGCTTCCAACCGCCGGATAAAGCTGGCAACATCGCGCCTTTTTCGCGCACGGCCGCCCGGCCTGGAGCTTTGCTTCACTGCCCGGCTCGCCTGCCAGCGCCATTCTGCTGCGGCAACGCGACAGCTTTCTGCATCCTTGAGGCTTGGCGCCGGGTGCACATGGTTGTCTTTCAAACGCTGTGCTAGCTTGGCGCTGGCCGGCAGAATGAGCGCTCGTTACCAATGAGGACCCCACATGGCTGAGGCCACGCCCGCCCTGGAAATCCGCGATCTGCACAAGCGCTACGGCGAGTTGCAGGTGCTCAAGGGCATTTCGCTGACCGCACGCGATGGCGATGTCATCTCGATTCTGGGTTCATCCGGCTCCGGCAAGTCCACCCTGCTTCGCTGCATCAATCTTCTGGAAAACCCCAATCAGGGCAAGATTCTGCTGGCGGGCGAAGAGCTCAAGCTCAAGGCCGCCAAGAACGGCGAGCTGGTTGCCGCCGAAAATCGCCAGATCAACCGGATGCGCAGCGAAATCGGTTTCGTCTTTCAGAACTTCAATCTCTGGCCGCACATGAGCGTGCTCGATAACATCATCGAGGCGCCACGCCGCGTGCTGGGTCAGAGCAAGGCCGAGGCCATCGAGGTTGCCGAGGCGCTGCTGGCCAAGGTCGGCATCGGTGACAAACGCCACGTCTACCCCGCCCAGCTTTCCGGCGGGCAACAGCAGCGCGCCGCCATCGCGCGAACCCTCGCGATGCAGCCTAAAGTTATCCTGTTCGACGAGCCGACCTCGGCACTCGACCCGGAGATGGTTCAGGAAGTGCTCAACGTGATTCGTGCACTGGCCGAAGAAGGCCGCACGATGCTGCTGGTCACTCACGAAATGAATTTCGCCCGTCAGGTGTCCAGCGAAATCGTCTTTTTGCATCAAGGATTGGTCGAAGAACAGGGCACACCGCAGCAAGTGTTCGATAACCCGCTGTCGGTAAGATGCAAACAATTCATGTCGAGTAACCGCTAACGGAGCAACACCTCATGCAGAAATACAAGAAGTTGCTGCTGGTTGCAGCTGCCACCCTGGCAATGACCGGCAACGCCTTTGCTGAAACCCTGAAGATGGGCATCGAAGCGGCCTACCCTCCATTCAACAACAAGGATGCGAGCGGCCAGGTGGTCGGTTTCGACTACGAGATCGGCAGCGCCCTGTGCGCCAAGATGAAGGTCCAGTGCGAAGTGGTTACGTCCGACTGGGATGGCATCATCCCCGCGCTCAACGCCAAGAAGTTCGATTTCCTGATTTCGTCGCTGTCGATCACCGAAGAGCGCAAGCAGGCCGTCGACTTCACGGACCCGTACTACTCCAACAAGCTGCAGTTTCTGGCAGCCAAGGGCGGCGAGTTCAAGACTGATCCGGCATCGCTCAAAGGCAAGATCATCGGCGCTCAACGTTCGACCCTCGCCAGCACCTGGCTGGAAGACAAGCTGGGCATGGATGTCGACGCCAAACTGTACGACACGCAGGAAAACGCCTACCTCGATCTGGTCTCCGGCCGCGTCGACGCCATCCTCGCCGACAAATACGTCAGCTACGAGTGGCTGAAAAGCGAAGCCGGCAAGGGCTTCGAATTCAAGGGCGATCCCGTGGAAGAGAACGACAAGATCGGTATTGCCGTGCGCAAGGGTGATCCGCTGCGCGAGAAGCTGAATGCCGCGCTGAAGGAAATCATCGCTGACGGCACCTACAAGAAGATCAACGACAAGTATTTCCCGTTCAGCATCCTCTGAACTGCCTGATGGTGTCGCCGTGGCTTGCAGCAAGCGCGGCGACCCGTCCTCTGCAAAGCCTGCCTTAACTACATGAATATTGATCTCCATGGATTCGGCCCGGCCCTCGCGGCTGGCGCGCTGATGACTGTCCAGCTTGCCCTGTCGGCCCTGTGCCTGGGGCTGGTGCTCGGGTTGCTTGGCGCCCTGGCCAAGACTTCTCCTTACAAACCGCTGCAATGGCTGGGCGGAACCTACTCGACGCTGGTGCGCGGCATCCCTGAGCTGCTTTGGGTGCTGCTGATCTATTTCGGCACCGTCAACGGCATGCGCGCGCTGGGTGAGGTGTTCGGTATCAAGGATCTTGCGCTCAACGCGTTTGCCGCTGGCGTGATCGCGCTGGGCTTGTGCTTCGGCGCCTATGCGACCGAAGTGTTTCGCGGTGCCATCCTTGCCATCCCCAAAGGCCACCGCGAAGCGGGACTGGCCCTGGGCATGTCTCGCACTCGTATATTCGTCAGGCTGATCCTGCCGCAGATGTGGCGCATCGCCCTGCCCGGCCTGGGCAACCTGTTCATGATCCTGATGAAGGACACCGCACTGGTTTCAGTCATCGGCCTTGAAGAAATCATGCGTCACGCGCAGATTGCCGTCGGCTTCACCAAGCAAGCGTTCACGTTCTACATGGTCGCGGCCTTCATGTACCTGGGCCTGACCATCATCGCGATGACCGGCATGTACTTCCTGGAAAAACGTGCCGCTCGCGGATTCATAAGGAGCGCGTCATGAATTGGGAAGTCATCATCAAATGGCTGCCGCGTCTGGCCCAGGGCGCAACGCTGACGCTGGAGCTGGTCGCCATCGCAGTGATTGCCGGCCTGATCATTGCCATACCGCTGGGGATTGCGCGTTCGTCCAGGCATCTGTCGGTCCGCGCCCTTCCTTACGCCTACATCTTTTTCTTCCGTGGCACGCCGCTGCTGGTGCAACTGTTTCTGGTCTATTACGGGCTGGCGCAGTTTGACGTCATCCGCCAGGGCCCGCTCTGGCCGTATCTGCGCGACCCGTTCTGGTGTGCGGTCGTCACCATGACGCTGCACACCGCCGCCTACATCGCCGAGATTCTGCGCGGCGCGATTCAGGCGGTGCCAGCCGGTGAAGTGGAAGCGGCGCGGGCGCTGGGCATGTCGAAATGGAAGGCGTTGTTCTACATCGTGCTGCCGCGCGCCGCGCGCATCGGCCTGCCTGCCTACAGCAATGAAGTGATTCTGATGCTCAAGGCCAGCGCGCTGGCCAGCACCGTTACCTTGCTGGAACTGACCGGCATGGCTCGCACGATCATTGCCCGCACCTATCTGCCGGTAGAGATTTTCTTCGCGGCCGGCATGTTCTATCTGGTCATGGCCTATGTGCTGGTGCAGGGCTTCCGGCTGCTGGAACGCATCTTGCGCGTAGACGCCAGTCAAGGGCGCTGATATGAATGGGGTTGGCCGAATGATGGCCAGCCCCTTTTCATCTTGCCCAACCCACGGCCGACCATGTCTTCTGATTCCTTTCTGCAGGATGACCAGCTTTACGACCGCTTTCGGGCGCTGGACAGCTTTCTGTTCGCGCACCAGCCGTTGTGGCGACCCAAGCCTTTCACCGAGCTGTACCTGCCGTGGGAACGGGACTACCCGGAGCTGGCAAGCTGGTTACGTGGGCGCTCGCTGGAACAGGCCGAGCATGCACACAACCATGCGGAGCGTCTTGACGCGCCGTACCCCTTTGCCCAATTGGCGGCGGAAGCCGTCGACCTGAGTCACATCGGCGAATTGCCGGCGCACGCCATCGACTCCGTTGAGCCGCGCATGAGCGTCGACGTGCCAGGGCGCAAATGGCAGCAGATCGAAGCGCTGGCCGCGCACCTGAATTTTCGCCATCAACCTTCGCACTGGCTCGACTGGTGTTCCGGCAAAGGCCACCTCGGCCGCCGTCTGGCGCAACGTGGACAAGCACTGACCTGCCTGGAACATGATCCGGCGCTGGTCGAAGCCGGTCGCAAGCTCAGCGCTCGCCTGAATATCCAGGCCGAACATGTGCAACAGGACGTGATGGCTGAAGACGCCTGGCGCAGCCTGCATCCGGAACAGACGCCCGTCGCGCTACATGCCTGCGGCGACCTGCACGTGCAATTGATGCAAATCGCCAGTCAGAACGGCTGCGCGCAAATGGCGATAGCACCGTGTTGCTACAACCGCACGCGAGCCGAGCACTATCAGGCGCTTTCGAGTGCGGGCCGGGAGTCGGCGCTGCAACTGTCGCGCGACGAGTTGGGGCTGCCGCTCAGCGAAACCGTCACCGCTGGTGCCAGAGTGCGCCGCCAGAGGGACGCCTCCATGGCACGCCGGCTGGGCTTCGACCTGTTGCAGCGAGAACTGCGGGGCGTCGACGCCTACCTGCCCACGCCGTCATTGCCTACTGCGTGGCTGGACAAACCTTACGCCAGCTACTGCGAAGAGCTGGCGCAGTTGAAGAATATTCCTGCCCCCGGCGCGCAAGACTGGGCGGCATTGGAGGACGCAGGCTGGCGACGCCTGGCTCAGGTACGCAACCTGGAACTGGTTCGTAATCTGTTCCGGCGGCCGCTGGAGATATGGCTGGTGCTGGACCGTGCGCTCTACGTAAGAGAGCACGGCTATCACGTCAGCGTCGGCACCTTTTGCGACACCCGGCTGACCCCGCGCAACCTGCTGGTTCTGGCAGAACAAGCCTAGCGATATATCCACAACAACCTGTGGATAAGTCTGTTGATGAAAATCCTGAGCGCGCACAAAAACCTTAGCGCGCTAGTTACTGAAGTCCCTGATTCTGTCGCGCCTAACCGATCAATGCCCCTGAAAGCAATGGCTTGCGCGAAATCAGCCGTTTGAGATCGCGCTTATGCCGTGCGAACAAATATTGTGATGCCAATGTGCATAAAGATTTTGTAAGGCTCTGAAACGGGCCCTTTTGTGAGAGCGGACCCGCCCCTAGGTCGCTTGGGTGACGTGTTCACAATTATTCACACGCGCTCCACACTCTCCAGCGACCGCTCGACCATCACTTTAGCCATTTCCATCATGTGCAAGGTCGCGAAAGCCAGGTCCCGTTTTGAACCTTGCAAGCTGTCGCCCAGCTCGTAGACGGTCGCCGCCGCGCAACGCAGAAAGTCCAGAGCGTGGTTCAGGGTCGGTTCCAGGCTGACGGGCTGTGCGTCGCCGCTTCCGGAGGCGGTGGGCAAGTAACAGGCCAGAGCGCGCTTGACGACGGATTCGTCGAGGACAGGCGATGCAGGTATTGGATTGAGGGATGTGTCAGAGGTGAAGTTGATCATGTCTAGCTCTCCGGAGTGGAGCTGCCACCGAGTCGCGACTAAACGATAGGGTGGCAGCTGTGCGCAGGTTAGTCGGACCGGGAGCTAAGAACCGGCGCACCCGGAGGTGCCCTACGCACAGCCGCCATTATTTACAGGCGATAAAAGCCTGAAAACAGCGGCGTGATGCGCCTTAACTCGAACACGGGCGACTAAACCCGATCGCTGAAAACCAGCGACCGGTGGAGACTAAGAGCACCAGACGAGGGGCGCAAGCGGCTGCGGATTCTCTCGGAAATGTCCTTCAAAAGAAAGAGACGAAACCTGCAAATACCCGCAACAGAGCGGTCCGGAACGCAGCATTCGAGGCTGTCGCCTGAGTCAGAACTGGTCCTTGCGCAGCGTCGTCGACTGCACATTGCGACTCTGCAATTTGCGCAATGTCAGCTTGTACATGCTGGACTTCACCTGGCTGCCCATTGGCGTTTCCTGCAGCAGAATCCGGCTAGACGCAAAGGCGCAGCCGGTGTCGAGCATCTTGTATTTGAGCAGATACAGGCCCGGATCGATTTTGCCGAAGGTGAAGACCGCACCGGCCGGTATGAATGCGTGCCGATAGGCGTTACGGCCCACCGCATCGGTGACCTTGGCATAGACCGCCGACTCACCGCCGCTATTGTCGATGGTGATCTGCGACCAACCATTGTCCTTGCGCAACGGCATGCCCTGGAGATACGCCGCCTTCTCAGGCCATGGCGCGCCGAGTGGGTCCAGCGGCGGCACCTCGCACTCTGGCTGCTGCGGGTCGACCAGTTTGACCGGGTTCCCGGTTAGCGTCTCCCGCGGTTCCGGGGTGGGTTTGACCCACGTTTGCGCGACCGGCACGGCTTCCGTCGGTACATAGGATTTGCCTGCCTTCGGGTCGTAACCCATCCACGCCCCAGCGGCGCAGAAGATCAGAAATACCGCCGCCCAGCGCAACACGCTACGTCGCCGGCGACGTGCCGAAGGTTGCGCATTTGCCTTGCGGGATTCACGCCGGCCCTGAGTGGGGTGAGTGGAAGAAGCGGGCGCTGATGCCGCGCCGTGGGCACGAACGACATTCCGCTGAGCCGCTTCCTCGCGCATCTGGCGTTCCTGAGCGGCGAGTTGCGCATCGTAAGCCGCACGCCTGCCGGTGTCGGCCAGCACATCGTGAGCGGCATTGATGACGCCCATCGTGTCTGACGCGGACGGGTCCGGGTTTCTGTCCGGATGCAGCTTCTGCGCAAGCTTGCGATACGCCTTCTTGATCTGATCAGGAGAGGCGTCGCGAGCGATGTTCAGCAGCTCGTAATGCGTGGGCGTTTTCTGCATTGCACTTGCTGTCCAAGGCGACCGGCCAGTGGGTTAACACGTTGTATCGGCACGAAACGTGTCCACTCCAGTCAAAACCCCCTCAAACCGCCAGAATCAGCAAAAGAAATGCCCGAATCGTGAGACCCGGGCATTTTTGAAGCATCGATTCAGCTGAACAGTTGCCGAAGCAGTATCAACTGCAATCGATTCGGTGAAGATGTCGTTACCGTCAAGCCGCACATTCATGCGATCAGGCGGTAATCCTTGGCTGCCATCCCACCTGGGTGCCGACAACTACGAATTTTTTCCTGACTCTTCAGTGAACCCGGCCAACGGCATACTGCACCCCCGAAGCCCGGCGACGATCCATCGCGCTATTCATAGACAATCCTTTGTCCGCTTGGCTGAAAAGTAACGGCCCTCGCTACCCACCTGGTAGCGCCTGCCGTTGAAACCAAGCCTATGCAAAGCTCATCAACCGTGCAATTACCGGCAAAAAGCCAACTTCCGCCCTGGGCGTTCCTGAGCTCGGCCAAGCGAGCCACCCAAGTCATTGATTCTAAAGCCAAGGTAAAAACCCCCACTGCCCCGCTGTCTTTCGCCTGACCGGCAATCCATGAAAACGCCAGCAGTCAGGGCTTAATTCGATGCGTAATCGCCTCCGATTCCGTCTCCACAGGAAGAAAATTCCTGCCGCCCCTTACACGAATTCCATCCTTCCCCACCCCGCCCCAGAGCCCCCGCAACCCGACCAAACCCCACGCTCATCAGCCGCCCGATTTTTTTCAACCGAATCAGACAGCTAGGCTTTACAAGCTCACCAGACTCTATATACTCACCCGCCATTACGCCGGTATAGCTCAGTTGGTAGAGCAACTGACTTGTAATCAGTAGGTCCCGGGTTCGACTCCTGGTGCCGGCACCATATGAAGAAAGGCTCGCAGCGATGCGGGCCTTTTTTTGCTTTGGCGACGGGCTAGCACCGGTAGCTTTACTCGCTTTTACGGAATTCAGGAGATCCGCCATGGCCAGGGCACCTAGGAAGCCTAAAGACCTTACGCCGCGCTTCGGCATAGGCGAGTGGTACGGGCATAACCTTCCACAACTTCCTAGCTCAGAGCGGCATAGGCTCGCCCGTGAGACGCTCAAGCCAAAAAAGGAGCGGCAGCCACAGCCCTGCCCATTCCAGGCGAGGAAACAAGGCGCGACTTGCTCTAAGGAAGGCGGTGTCTGCTCCCTTAGACTCTACTCATATGCTCAGCACTCCAGTGGTCGCGCAATGGGCGTTCCAGCCCAAGGCAATCAGGGAGAATTGCGAGCGACGTGTCCTTATCGCTTTCATGAAGACCTAGAAATCTTCAAGTGGGTCGGCGAAGTGATCCTGAACGATCCCGACCCGAAGCTCGTTGCCGAGGTCGGCTTCCTAGAAGCAGGCGCGACCACCGATAATGAGGGAGGAGAGGACGTCGGCAGGATAGATATGGTGCTGGTCAGCACCAAGACACAACCTGGCGCGCCGATGGAGTGGGCGGCACTGGAAATCCAGGCGGTGTATTTCTCGGGTAACGCCATGAGGGGTGAGTTTGAGGCTATTAAGGATGAGACCGTAGACTGGGTCACCTTTCCCGCAGCGCGCCGGCGACCAGATTATCGCAGTAGCGGCCCTAAACGGCTTATGCCGCAGCTTCAAATCAAAGTGCCGACGCTCAGACGCTGGGGCAAGAAGATGGCGGTTGTAGTTGATCGCGCATTCTTCGACTCAATCGGCGAAATGGATAATGTCGTCGATATTTCGAACGCTGATATTGCTTGGTTTGTAGTGCGCTTCGAGGAAGTCGAAGGGCAAACCCAAACTCGCCTCGTCCGTGATGAGGTACGGTTTACCACACTAGAGCGCTCAGTTGAGGGACTAACAGGAGGCAAGGCGGTGCCGCTGCCGACCTTTGAGGGTCGGATCAGCGACAAGCTGACCCATCCTGTTCCAGTGGAGCAGACTGAAGGATCCAACTTACTAGCCTTCGGCGATTTCGAAGCACCACTGGACGGTTCAGAATAAAGCGCTAGGCAAAAAGCTCTGCCTGCACCTGAGTCACCTTGAGGACTTTTTTCGAATTGTCGGCAAGGTGAACCTTTAACTTATCCGCAATTGCCTTCGCCATCAGTACCGGAACGGCATTCCCCACCTGCTCATATTGCGAAACACGCGAGCCTGCAAAACGGTAGGTATCGGGGAACGATTGAAACCTAGCAGCCTCCCTTACAGTAAGAGTCCTGTTTTGATCTGGAAGAAAAACAGTTCCCCAATGCGGATCACACTTCGTCAGCATTGTGCCTGAAAGTCGATCGTTATGAAGACGGCCATAACGCTTTGTGTGATCTGACTTGCGGGCCCGCTGCATACCTTTTGGGAGTAGGTCGTGAGGAATATCCCTCCATGAGCCACCAGGATGCACATGCTTCATACGCTCGGCATTCTGTTTCGAAAGTTTTGCGGCCACATGGTTGAACGTCTGGCTTGCACCATTACGCATCAACTTTGCATAGGCACTTTCTGCGTCAACTGTGTAGCTAACTGATTCAGCGCCTTCTCCCATCTCCAGCACAGGAAGATCGCCGATGGCATCCCGCACCGAGACATACGGATGCAAACACGCGCGATCTTCTTCTTTCAGCTGGAAAGTCATAGTATTACCACCCCGAAAATTAGCGCGCCCCACTGCGTAATGAGTAGGCTCAGGGTGATCTATGTCGCTAAATCGAGATCCGAGCAATATGAGCCGCCACCGCTCTTGTGGAACGCCATAGTGCGCTGCAAAAAGGATTTTGGCCGTCACGTGGTAGCCAAGAGCAGTAAATATCTCAACGATGAGACGAAAGACTTTTCCATCGCCTAACGAAAGAAGGCCAGGAACATTTTCAAAAACAAATGCTTTCGGCTGAAACTCTTCCAAAAATCTTTCGTAGTGGCGGAACAGCGCATTGCGGGGGTCACTAAGAAACCGTCCTGGTGCATTAATAGAGAACCCTTGGCATGGAGGGCCACCAACTAGTACATCTAGTTCACCAGGCTGCAAGCCTAGACGCTTCCTAATCTCTGCCGGGTCGACGGCCTCAATCGAACGACAATCAGCGAAAGCTTCTGGATGATTAAGCTTGAAGGTTTCAATGGCCTCAGCCATTACATCGTTACCGTATAGACTCACGTACCCGGCCTGCCTAAAGCCCTCAGTGATTCCTCCGGCCCCGCAAAACAGATCGATTGTACGCAGCGGCTGCTTTTTCGCTCGAGATTTTTTCACTTTGGGCGGTACAGGCATTTTAGTGATGACAGCTGTGCTGACATAAATTTCACCATTTGTTTCAATTGCCATACCATGCTCACTAGCCATTGCTTCTACTCCTCGCAGTAGGACACTGGTCAGGTGAGACCGGGGCCGCAATCCCCGGCCTCACCGCCCTTATTTCGTAAATTAGCGAAGCGATCACAGCGTCTTCGCATCTGCTACCTCGCTGCCTACCCATGGAGCCCAGCGTCCAATCCTTCTGGAGTCAGCGCAGTCAATCCACAGGCGCAGCCTGTAGGCGCGCTAATATACTGTATTTACATACAGATCGTTAGCCCGCTAGTCGATGATTGTCCCATACCATCGGCTTTTTTACTAAAGGCCAACGCCGATATTCGGGTGTCCAAGGCGCAAACCGAAGCCGCAGTCTGCAAGCAGGAAAGGGCGAGGATCGCGGCGAAGCCCCGCGCTAGAAGACATCCACACAGGCCGCAGGGGCGTTAATCCCTGATAACGCTCACTCAGCATCTTGACGGGATGACGTGGGATGAGGACCGAAGATAAGAAGAGAGGTAACCGACATAGGATTGGTGGGTAGGTGCGATGGCCGCAACATCGGCTACGGCAGGAAATTGGGCGACGCAGCGGTGCAGGCACTGATATATGCTCCCCGGCAGCTACTATGGCACGGTCAAGGCGCACTGTGATCGGTGGTTAGCATCCGTGAAGTGGTGCCGTTCCGAAGAGGGGCCCGGCGTCAACGATGCGCGGCAGATTGATCGGCAGCTCTTGGCGGATTACGCAGCGTACCTTCGTGTTTGGTTGGGCGCGGCGACCTTGCTATAGCACTGCGCAAAACCGGCTATCCAGCGTTAACAGGACGATGACAGCTCTTCGCGGTGATCAGTATGTGAAATTGCCAAGTCCGAGCAAGGCGTTGGGTATGCAACGCACCGGGGTTCGACACTTGGTGCCGCAAGGCCAAAACCGCGAACAAGTTAAGCAAATTATCGACGTGCTTTACAGCCATCAAAATCTATGGGCCGCCGCGATCGTTCTTTTGGCGCGGACCACCGGCATGCGCTTGCGTGGGGCCATTTTGGCTGACCTGCCACGGCTTAGCCGTAAGGCTAACGGCCAAGGCAGAATTAACAATCAGGATGGCACCAAAGGCGGTCGTGCCGGCGCTTCGGCGCCACGTCGGATTACGGTGGACGACCATGTTCGGGATGCACTTGAGTTTGCACGCCAAGTGTTGCCTGCGGATAGCCGCAATCTGATTGCGCCAGACGAAACCTACCTGAATCTTCTCCGACAAATCATCCGGCCTGCGCGGGACATCATGCATGCACACAACCTCAAAGGCTTCCATGAGCTACGAGCGGCGTAAGCATGTGAGCGTTATGAGCAAATCACCCAACACCCCGCGCCTATCAACGGCGGCCAATGTTGCCAAGTAGATCGGAATATTGATCGTGAGGCCCGGAGGCAGATCAGCTATGGACTGGGGCACGGTCAGATCGACGTGGTCGCGACCTACGTAGGAGGTCGCAGATTAGTAAGGTATTCGACATGGAGCTGTTCTTGGCTGGAGTGCTAACCAGCTCGCACGCAACCCGGCAGCGCCATTTGCAGCAAGCGAGGATTATCCAAGCTGAAATCGCAGAGCGCTGGCAGCGGGAGAGGGCTTGGGCTTGGGCTTGGGCTTGGCAGAGAAAGCATGCTGTTTGGTTCTCGAACATCGCCTAAGCAAGAATAGCGAGGAAACGCGATATAACTACTTGCTAACTGCACGACTACTTTCGCTACGACTGAAAAAGTTATGGACATTCATGTTCTAACCGATAGTCCAAGACTTGACACTCAAGACCGAAAACACCGGCGCTTAAACCTCACAAGTCAGTAGCCCAGATCATTCATTGAATCGATAAAGCATAAAGAATTCACATTCACTCAGGTCTTAAGGTGCGCCTGCGAAACCAGATCATCTCAAGAAAGAAAAAATAACACCCAACCTGAGATCAGCTATTTGAGCCGCTGCCGGTAGCGGATATCCCCTTTATCAGCAATAGATAGGATCCGAGAACCTTGAGGAATTAATTCCATCCAATTTACATATCCAACTGTACGATCTGGCAGTTCATAATTTTCACCAGAGATGGCGTGGTCGAATAGCCAAGCTTTTCTATTAGGCAGCGAAATACGGCCGAATGGGACACTATCAAGACAACCCCACTTTTATCAATAGATGCCATAGAACTTTCAACACGCCCAACAAAGTCCTCTTCACTTTCCACACCAGAATAACGAGCTAAATTTCTTCTAGCCATTTCATCCTTAACCGTTCCTTCGAGCTCCCCAAAACAGCGCTCTTTCAAACCAGGCAAAATGACAATTTCAAGTGATTTTTTTTGCCTCTCAGCTATAAACTGAGCAGTTTCGTACGCCCTAATCAATGGACTGCTATAGATTTTATCTATAGAAATATCCGAAAGTTCTGCAGCCACATTTTCGGCTTGAATACGACCTTCTCTGTTCAGAGGGGAGTCAATGCTCCCCATCCATAAATTGCTACTATTGTAATCCGTTTGACCATGTCGAACGTACAACATAAAAGCTTGCGCTCTATACTAAAAAATTAAAGCATTATGAATAGGATGAGGACCACTTTCACCATCCGGATATTGCAACTTTAGCCAATTATCCAATACCTTAGAAAATTCTTTACTTTTTTCTCGCATCTGCAAGAACAAATTGGAATCCGTACGATTACCCTTTGTCACAGCTTCCAATATTTCTCTATTTTTGGGGCATTCAATTGTGGCCAAGAAATCTTGGTATATATTAAGAATTTCAGGAGTATAAGCGTTATTTGCGCCTAAATCTTGAACCCGCTCAAGTACGGTTTTGTCCAAAATATCTGCGGTCAATTGATTTTTATCTGCCTGAGCGACAAAAGCTGTCTCGGCCACGGAGATCACACCGCCAAAATATAGAAGCTTGCGGGAAAAGCGAAGCTTAACATTCCGAAGCCCCCACGACTTACTATTTTCAGAAACCTTAAATTCGAAATCAGTAGCAATCGTTCTATAATAACGAATTATGTCATTGAGGAGAAATCGGGATATTTGCTTCTCCGGATCTCCCGCCTTGATATATTTGTTTAATAGATCTGTTCGGTACGCTTTAAAGCGCTCTTCCCCGTACAGCCACTTACCTTCAAGCAGGAACAACATTCGCCGAGTCAGCAAAACATTGAGATCTTTGTCCCCACCAAGATTCTGTAACATCTCACTAAAATTCACGACTGCTTCAGAGCCGAAAGTCCCGGTATCCCCGGCAGATTTTTTTATATACTTATCGACCACATCCTGAATGGATTTTTTTTCCTCGTGCAAGCTATCTTCAGACTTATCAGAATCAAAGAATATGAACAGATCAAGATCTGACTCTGCCGAAGCCTCACCTCGACCAAACGAGCCAGTTGTAACTATAGTCAATCTATCTTTGAAGTCACTTCCTGAGAGTGCCGAATCAAGATCGCTCCTCAAAGAATTAATTACATCTGCAGAGTGCTTATACGCTGCATCTATAGACTTAAATTTCGAAAACCTTTCAATGATCATTGATAATTCCATTTAACTTCATTGAGTGCTGCCTGTTATCAGGCTCGACTTTTATGTCAAAGCTTTTAATCTTCTTCTCTTTCTTGCAGCCATATCGAGTATTGTCATCTCGATCAGGCAACACAAAGTACTTCCTATGAACAAAGCTTACTTGAGCGTTTGAAAACCAACTTGGCGCAGATTTTTTCTTCAATATGCTATTCAAGCTAGCAAATAAAGGCTTATGTGTCTGCTGCCAACTCTTCTCGCTTTTGTACAGGTCGCCTTCGCTCAAGCAAACTGACGACTCCAGAAAAAAAAACTCGCTCGTCTTGTCGGATATAAGGCCAATTTCATCATTAATCAAGCCTGAATAAACCCGCTCTTTCATCATCCAGAAATCGTCTAAAATCCTGTGATCTTTCGACGGAGTACTGAAAAACGAAGCACGCGCAATAGCCAGCGTTGAATGAGCTGAAGAAAAGCCAGTGAAATAAGTGTGCGACCGAGTAATGCCGTCAATTGTGTCGATATTTATAGGACTATAAAAAAGATCACCACCATCTTCCTGGGAAGCTTTCATATTCAACAATGAATGAATAAAGCTCAGGTCGCAGTATTTTTTAAGGTTCAAGCTAAGATCTTTGCCAAGCTGTTGCTTGCCATCGATTATCTGCTCGCCCGCTTCGTGGTGCCCGTATCCTATTTTCTTTTTTATTAGTGGCTCAGCGCTATGTGACAGTGGCGCGTGCCCTATATCATGTAAAAGCGCTGCAATTATTAAATGTCTCTTTAGGTCAGGTGCATAATTACGTTTTTCTGCAACATATGCAGCGAGTGCCGCAACATGCAAAGAATGTTCAGCACGACTTCTATTTTTTTTGGAAATTTTTTCGGTGCCTGGATGTGTGTAATCTAGCGCACCAAGAAAAGATATATCGTACAATCTTTTAAAAGCTTTGGATTGCAAAACAAGAGACATGACGTCATCATTTACCACTGTATTAATCCAATAGTAAATGGTACCAGGGTCGTCTGTGGCAGCCGGCCACATTGCGATACTGTCAAACAATTTATGTGTCATACTTCAACAGTCGAAGCAAGCGATGGACGGTAATCATAATTCACCTCGGAAAGAGACTCCTTTGAGTATATGTCATGATTTGTCATTAGGCCTCTCGGCCTAAGAAACTCGACGCCAGATTGAGCAGCTAACCCTTGCCTGAAAAGCTTACCAGCATCCACAAAGCCTTCCATTATCACACACACCCCATGCTCATCGCCCTAAATTATCAATTCTTCACGTACCGTCTGTCAAAAAAATTACGCCCCGAAGCCACGGTGGAGAGCTCCTACCGTTAGCAGTCTAGGATTTCCCAGCCCCCCTAAGACTTTGAAGAAAATCTATTAAAAATTAATTACTTGCGCTAAACCGGCAGCTAAATGCGATGCTATTTCTGTAGATCTAAATGGCTGAAATGGATGGCCCACTGGTAACGATCAGCGTCACAGGGTCGTAGGCTACCTGCGCGATGCGATGCAACCCGCCCTACACCTACGTTTGGAATTCTTGGTAGCGATTTCAAATCGCGGTTATTTGATATGGCACAACCGAATGAGCGGTGGTATCAGGATAGTTTTTAGGGATAGAGCCACATACACTAGCTTAATTACTAATAAATATAGATAGTTATGCCATTTTTCGACTCTGGGTGCCGCGCCATATGAAGTACCGAAAAAGGCTCGCCGAAAGGTGGGTCTTTTTTTGTTTGCGTTGCTTAAGAGCGCGCTCGCCGCTACGGTCATATCTCCAACACGTCCTTAACTAACCCTCCCGCCCCACCCACTCCTCCCGCGTCATTTCCCAAACCTCCACCGCCATCGTCCCGCCCACAAACTCTCCTTCATGCACTCCCACCAGCCGCATCCCTTCTTTCATCGAGATTCGTTTCGACGCTTCGTTCAGCGCGGCCTTGGGCACTTGCATCAGCGGTTGGCCCATGACCTCGAACCACTGGCGGTTGATCGCGGCGCAGGCTTCGGTGATGTAGCCGTGGCCTTGCCAGTCGGGGTGGAGCCAGAAGCCGCGGTTGTTGCCGGGTTCGGTCATTAGGCTGATGTTGCCGATGATCTGGTCCGGCGCGGTTTTCAGGCGCAGGGTCCAGTGCCATTCGCGGCCTTCGGCGACGGCGGGCAAGGCGGTGTCGCGGATGTAGCTCAGGGCGCCGTCGTGCGGGTATGGCCAGGGGACGCGGTTGTTCAGGAAGCGCACGATTTCCCAATGAGGGAAGAGCTTTTGCACCGCCGGTGCATCTTCCAGGCTGAGAGGGACGAGCAGCAGGCGCTCGGTTTGCAGTTGCGGGACTGGGTGCATGCCGTTTTCCTTCCTCTGGAACGGGCTTTACAGCATGAACGATCTGGATGCGTTGCGCATCAGGGCGAACAGCCCAGGGATCGGAGGGTCTACCATTCAATTATCAAGAGTCTGGTAACTACCGTGCCTCGTATCATCACTAACGAAACGCCAGAGCACGTCGTCGACGAGCAGGACGTGAAGCTGTTTGGCTCTCCGAAGGAGCGGCTGGATTTCTATCGGCGCGAGATTCATTACGAAACCACCAACCTGTCGAACCGCACCAACGCCTATCTGTCTGCCCAGTCGTTTCTGGTGATTGCGTTTGCTTCGTCCATGGCCAACGTGAATCCGGACTGGGGCGTGCTGTTCACCTTTGTGGTGCCACCGATGCTGGCGCTGCTGGGTTTGCTCAGTACCTTGAGCGCCTGGCCGGGCATTCGGGCGGCCTGCGACATCATTCAGCACTGGCATCACAAGCAGGCAGAGCTGCTGCGCAGCGAGCCGGTGATTGGTAAAGCCTACGACGACTCGCCTCTGTTCAGCGATTGGGAGTCCAGCGAAAAAGGTCCGAAAAAGTCGCTACTGTTTTCCAAGCGCGCACCCTGGTTGTTCACGTTTTTCTGGGTGTTTCTGGGCGGCTTCGCGGTGTTTCTACACTTGCTCGCGCCTCCAGTCAGCTGAACCCGCGACTTGAAACGCCGGGCAAAAAAATGCCCCGGTCCGATGGCCGAGGCATTTTCTGTACGGCTACACGCTCAGGTCATCAGAAGACGTTGATTGGGTAGTCAACGAAGACACGGGTTTCGTTACCTTCGTTGTTGTAGCCGATGGCGTCGTTGTCGACACGCAGGAACGAGTTACGCAGACGGATCGAAAGATCCTTGGCCGGACCGCTCTGCACGACATAAGTCAGCTGGCTGAAGATTTCGCGCTCTTCGCCACGACCGCCATCAGTACCGTCGTCGATGTTGGTGCCGCGCACGTAGGCGGTCTTGTAGCTCAGGCCAGGGGTAACCAGCGTGGAGAGGTCCACACCGTAAGCCACCTGCCAGGAACGCTCGTCCTTGCCGTTGAAGTCGGACCAGTACGAGTTGGCCAGGTAGATGGTGTTGCCACCATCGCCGAAACCACCGTCGTTCTGAAAACCACCGTAGTTGTAGCCGGTTTCGCCGGTGCTGCGCTGGTGCGCCAGGGTGAAGGAGTGAATGCCAACAGCCCAGGTCGCCGCTAGGCTCCAGATCTTGTTGTCACGCGCGCCAGCGGCAGCCGCGTCGGAGAAGTCCTTGTCCAGCTTGGTCTTGTAGCCGTTGAAGTCCAGGGTCAGGGACTGTTCCTGCGGCAGCGCGAACACGTAGTTCAGGTTCACGTACTGCTTCTTGAACACGTCTTCGTTGTCCGAAGCGTAGAACGCAGCGGTGAATTCCTTGGTGAACTTGTAGCTACCGCCGTAGACGTTGATGCTCTTCAGGTCGCCGCTGTCGTGACCGGTTGCGCTCTTGCGAACCTCCTGAGTGAAACGACCGGCTACCAACTCAAGACCGTCGATTTCGTTCGAGGTGACCATGGTGCCGGTGAAGGTTTCCGGCAGCAGGCGCGAGTTGTCATAGCTCAGCACCGGCAGCTGAGGCATCTGGTCGCCGTACTTGATCACGGTCTTGGAAATACGCGCCTTGACTGCACCGCCGACACGAGCCAGGTCTTCCGCTGGGTCACCGCTGGAGTCACGCTTGAAGAAGTCAACGCCGCCAGCACCGCTGCGCGAGCGGTCGCTATCCAGGTTCAGGGCGTAGAAACCGAATGCGTCGACACCGACACCGACGGTGCCTTGGGTGAAGCCGGAGTTGAAGACGCCCATGAACGCCTGACCCCACTCACCGCGGTCTTCGTTGCCGTTCTTGTAGTCGCGATTGATGTAAGCGTTGCGCGTGTTGATGACCAGGCTGCTGTCTTCCACGAAGCCTTTGGAGTCAATCTGGCCGGCAGCCATGGCCTGGCTGGCGCTGATGATGCCCAGAGCGAGCAGACCCAAACGTTGATGACGCATCTTGTTTTCCTTTTCTGCGGTTTGAACGCTGTGGCGACGACCAGCCGGCCGTCCCGGGCTTCTTCTCTCGAAGGAGAGCAGAGAGCCGCACGCAAACATCGCAGTGGTCTACTGATGCACGTACATGGCGTAATGCCACAGCCGGTGGGACCCGAATCCTAGTCCCACGGCTTGCAGGGTGTCAATCGAAGAACCGCAGCGCAGAGCGGTCGCTGAATGGCCTAGCTGTCGAGCACGCTGACTAGCGCGTCAAGCTCCGCTTCTTCCAGTAGGCCGACCGGGTAACGCTGCACCAACATGGCGCGTACGTCCGGTCGTTTATTTACAGGTCTGGTCGTCCTTAACCAATCCGCCAGGATCTGCCGCGCTTCGTTACTGGCAGACAAACCACGAGCACGATATGGGGTAATACCTGCGTTCATAGTGGACAACCTCTTAATGCATGAGGGGCTAAATGTACGCACGCTGTATGACAGTCAAGCTAAGAAATCCGTACCTCGCCACCCGATGTCGCTGAGCCACCCTTCCAGCTGCAAAAAAGTGTTACCCAAAAAAAAGCCCATCAGATGATGGGCTTAGCACAGCAAGAACAGGACCAGTCAGCAGGTCATCGTCAAAAAATCACTCGAAAGGATCATTTTCGCGGAGCCGGCTGCTGCTGGGTCAGGCAGTGAATATTGCCGCCGCCGAGCAGCAACTCGCGACCGGGCGTCATCACGACTTCGTGCTCGGGAAAGAGCTTTTGCAGGATTTCCCGGGCCTTTTCGTCCATTGGGTCATCAAAACTTGGCGCAATGATGCCGCCGTTGACGATCAGGAAGTTCACGTAGGAACCGGCCAGACGCTCCGAAGGAGTACGTTCCTGGCTGCCATGAACCTGATCGACACCCGCACATTCTTCCTCGGTGGCGAACAAAGGGCCGGGAATCGGCATCTTGTGAACGATGAACTCGCGCCCTTTGGCGTCCCGAGTGTTTTCCAAAATACTCAATGCCGCATGGCAACGTGTGTAGTTGGGGTCTTCGGGATCATCTGTCCAGGCGAGTAGCACTTCGGCCGGACGGATGTAGCAGCAGAAGTTATCCACATGCCCGTCGGTTTCGTCGTTGAACAGGCCATCCGGCAGCCAGACAATCTTGTCCACCGAGAGGTTGTCGCTCAGCACTTTCTCGATCTGCTCGCGGGTCAGATGCGGGTTGCGGTTGCTATTGAGCAGGCACTCTTCTGTGGTGATCAGCGTGCCTTCACCGTCGACATGAATGGAGCCGCCTTCCAGCACGAAGCCTTCGGTGACGTAACGCGGGCAGCGTTCGATTTCGAGGATCTTGCCGCCCAGCTGCGAGTCCAGGTTCCACGGCGCGTACAGGCCGCCGTTGAAGCCGCCCCATGCGTTGAATTCCCAGTTCACACCGCGCACTTCGCCATGGTCGTTGATTACGAACGTCGGGCCACTGTCGCGCACCCAGGCGTCGTTGCTGCTGATTTCCACGACCCGGATGTTGGGCATGTCGAGACGCGCGCGAGCGTTGTCGTACTGCGCGGCGGAGACCGCGACGGTTACCGGCTCGAAACGGGCAATCGCTTTGGCAACCGCAACATGCGCAGCCTGCGCAGGCTTGCCACCCAGACGCCAGTTGTCGGGCCGCTCGGGCCAGACCATCCAGACCTGGCTTTGCGTTGCCCACTCGGCCGGCATGTGGAAGCCGTCGGCGCGTGGCGTGGTGTTGAGCGTTGTCATGGCAGTCGGGACTCCGGTTGAATCGTCAAGAAGTGCAGGACGGAAAGCTTATCGGTAAAAATCCCGAACCTCTACCATTCCTGCAGTGCCGCGTTCCTGATGGGAAAGCGAAGCGGCGCGCGCCCTCACTCCAGTTCGGTCAACACCTTCGACACCATCGAGACGAAGAATTCAACGCTTTGCAGCGAGGTGCACATGGGCGGCTTGATCTTGAGGATGTTGAGGTAGTCGCCAGTGGGCTGCATGAAAATGCCCAGTTCGCGCAGTCGGTCGCAGAGGGCGGCGGTTTCTTCGGTGGCAGGCTCCAGGGTCTGGCGATTGCGGACGAATTCGACGCCCAGGTAAAAACCCATGCCATGTACCGCGCCTACCAGAGGATGTTTATCCGCCAGGCCTTGGAGCAGCGCCTTGAAATGATCGCCGACTTCACGGGCGTTATCCCACAGCCGCTCTTCCTCCATGACATCCAGCACTGCCATGCCGATCCGGCAGCTGACCGGACTGCCGCCGGACGATGAGAAGAAATAACCTTCGGCTTCCAGCGCTTCGGCGATTTCGCGCCGGGTGATAACCGCGCCCAGCGGGTGGCCGTTGCCCATGCCTTTGGCCATGGTGATGATATCCGGCACCACGCCTTGCTCCTCGAAACCCCAGAAATAATGCCCCAGTCGGCCATAGCCCACCTGCACTTCATCGGCGATGCATACGCCGCCCTGTGCGCGGACTTTCTCGTAGACCTGTTGCAGATAACCCGCCGGTAATGAGATTCCGCCCGCGTTGCCGTACACCGGCTCGCAAATGAAGCCCGCCACCTGCCGTTGCTGCTCGGCGAGCCGGGTAAGCACTTGCTCGACGCTGCGTACATACTCCGGCGCGCTGTCGGCACCGCGGAAAGGGCCGCGGTAGACGTTCGGCGCGGTAACCGGGTGTACCCAGTCCGGGCGCGTGCTCAGCGCCTGCGGGTTGTCGGCGATGGAGGTGGAAATAGCGTCGGTTGCGACAGACCAGCCGTGATAAGCCTCCAGCACGCTCAACACATCGCGGCCCCCGCTGTAAGCCCAGGCCAGACGAATCGCCAGATCATTCGCTTCGGTGCCGCTGTTGACCAGAAACACCCGGTCCATCCCGGCGGGTGCGAGCTTGAGCAGCCGCTCGGAGAACTCGGCGATAGCCGCATAGTGGAAGCGCGAGTTGGTGTTGAGCAGCGACCATTGCCGCGCGGCTTCGTGGGCCATGCGCGGATGACCGTGACCCAGAACCGCTACGTTGTTGAGCATGTCGAGGTACGACCGGCCCTGCATGTCGATCAGGTGGTTGCGCCAGCCGCGCTCGATCTGCGGCGGTGCCTGGTAGTAGTGTTTCTGCGAGCGGGCGAAGCTGGCGTCACGACGCGCCAGCAGCGCGGCGGGGTCAGCCAGCGGCGGCGCGTCGCAATCCACACCCAGAAGTGCCGAAGGCGAAGGACAGAAGCTGCGCCAGGCATCGACCCAGGATGGCCTGGCGAACAGCGGCGGGCTGAGTTCCGGCGCGTTGCACAGTTGCACCAGCAGCGAACCGGCTACTTCGCCGATCAAATCGCCTGCCGCCACCAGACTCCCCGACGCCCGCTCGGCCACCGCGCCCCATAAGCGCAGGGTCATGCTGTCGCCTGCCAGCAGCAGGCAACCATCGGCGGTCAGACGCAATGCGCCCTTGAACGGAGCGTGCAACGCAGTCGCAGGCGGCAGATGCAGCTCGACATGCAAGGCGCAGGTTTCGGGTTCGGTGGCGCTGTCCGGCACGGTTCGGGAAAGCCGGTACTCGCCGAAGCGACTCGCGGCCCAGCCATTTTCCTCGGCTGCCTGGCTCAACAGATATTCATCGATCCCGCTTTGCTCCCAGTTACCGGCCACGAACTGTTCGCTGAGCACGCCCAGGTCGACCAACGCCGGTGCCCGCCCTTTCAGATCGGGCAACAACGGGAAATACACCGGTTGCTCGATGGGCGTCGGCGCGTGCCCGACTGCCCGCAGGATGGCCGCTTCCATCAGCGCCATCGGCACCGAAGTCGCGACATCGAAAATATTCCACTCGCCTTCCAGATTGGCCTGAATGTAAGCGTTGTCCGGCTCGACGCTGGCCTGCTGTTCGGCGCTGAGCACCAGTACCGCCGAGCGCGCGACGATCAGCGGCCACAGCGCTTGCAGCTCCTCGATCTTCAACGGGTTGATCGCGTGATACGCGCGAATCGCCGGCAGGATGTACAGCGGATCGCCGTCGGCGTGATGCAGCAAGGCGGCGCAGGTGACCGACAGGTCGGCGATTCGCCAGGTGGTGACCAGATCGCCGAAGTCGATGACCCCCTGAATCTGCCACTGGCGCGCCGAATCACGCGCCCACATGACGTTGTGCTCGGTGATGTCCAGATGAACAGCCTGCAAAGGCAAGTCTGGAATGAGTGGCAGCAGACGCCGATGAGCCTGCTCGCCCGCTTCAAGCAGGCAGGCGCGCTCGTCGGGATTCTCGATCACCGGCAGCAGGTGCCTGATCAACGCGGTGGCGTGTCGGGGGTCCCATTGCAGCACGCGATCCAGCCCCGGATGCTCGAAACCGGCCAGCGCCTGATCGACCTGCGCGCACAGCTCGCCGAGCGCGACCACCACGTCTCGACTCAGGTACGGCACCTGGGCCAGCGACTGGCCGTCGATGAACTCCAGCAGCCGCACATGCACCGCTTGCCCATCGAGGTTCAAAGACAGCAGCTGCTCACCACCCTCGGTAGGTATCACGCCAGGCACTTTCACGCCGTAACCACTGGCCAGATGCTGCAAGGCGCGATGCTGGGCATCCAGCTCCACCGTCGCATAGTCCCCATGACAGACTTTGAGCACGTAGCGGCGCGCTCCGGTGTCGACCAGAAAGTTGCGATCCTGCTGGCTGCCAAGCTCCTGGACGGTGCCGCTCAGTCCGTAATGATGTTGCAGCAACTGCCGCGCCTGTTCGTCGTTGATGTCGGGGCAAGGCAGGCTGGATCGGCGGATAAGCGTGGCGAGCGGCATGTGCAACCTCAATCTGTTCTCAGGCAACCCGACCGACAGGCGGGCACGATAGTGGACCGCACCACTATAGGTTGCCTGAGCCGCGCCTCCAACCTGAGGAAGTGCATGGCAGCGTGCGCAGCAAAACGACGGCAGTTTTCCGGCAGCAAAGCCACATGCCATCAATATATTTCATCGGCGCATCGGCCATTCTTGGTCGATGCTGCTTGCGCGACACCTCATATACGCAGGCTATGCTGCATATCGCCAAGACAGACAGATAAGGAAGATGACCCGCTCATGCGAATACTCGTTACCGGGGGCGCAGGCTTCATCGGCTCTGCACTGATCCGACACCTGCTCCAGAACACCGAACATGAAGTCCTGAACTTCGACAAGCTGACCTACGCAGGCAATCTCGAATCGCTGGCCAGCATCGCGACGGACACGCGCTACGAGTTCGTGCAGGCCGATATCTGCGATCAGCAAGCGGTCAGTGACGTCCTGGTACGGTTCGAGCCGCATGCGATCATGCACCTGGCTGCCGAATCGCATGTGGATCGCTCCATCGACGGTCCTTCCGAATTCATCCAGACCAACATTGTCGGCACCTATAGCCTGCTCGAAGCGGCGCGGGGTTACTGGCTGACCTTGCCCGCAGCGGAGCGCGAGACCTTTCGCTTCCACCACATTTCCACGGACGAGGTGTACGGCGACCTGCATGGCGTCGACGACCTGTTCACCGAAACAACGCCCTACGCGCCCAGCTCGCCCTACTCCGCGAGCAAGGCGGCGTCCGACCATCTGGTACGTGCCTGGCATCGCACCTACGGGCTGCCGGTGGTGGTCACCAATTGCTCCAACAATTACGGACCGTTCCACTTTCCGGAAAAACTCATCCCGCTGATGATCCTCAACGCACTGGCGGGCAAGCCACTGCCGGTCTACGGCGACGGTCTGCAAGTGCGCGACTGGCTGTTCGTCGAAGATCACGCCCGTGCGTTGCTCAAAGTAGTCACCGAAGGCGAGATTGGCGAGACCTACAACATCGGCGGACACAACGAACAGAAGAACATCGACGTGGTTCGCGGCATCTGCGCCCTGCTGGAAGAACTGGCGCCGGAGCGGCCTGCGGGCGTGGAGCACTTCAGCGATCTGATCACTTACGTGGTCGATCGCCCCGGTCACGATCAGCGCTACGCGATCGACGCCGGCAAGATAGAGAAAGAGCTGGGCTGGAAACCCGAAGAGACGTTCGAGTCGGGACTGCGCAAGACCGTCACCTGGTATCTGGAAAATATGGACTGGTGTCGCAGAGTTCAGGATGGCAGTTACCAGGGAGAGCGACTGGGCTTCACTGACCACAAGGACCTCATCGCATGACCAAGGGCATCGTACTCGCCGGAGGCTCCGGCACTCGCCTGCACCCCATTACGCTGGGTATTTCCAAGCAACTGCTGCCGATTTACGACAAGCCGATGATCTACTACCCGATCTCGGTGCTGATGCTGGCCGGTATCCAGGAAATCCTGATCATTTCCACGCCCCACGACCTGCCGCAATACCGCAATCTGCTGGGCGACGGCAGCCAGTTCGGCGTGCGCTTTCAGTATGCCGAGCAACCACGGCCCGACGGCCTGGCACAGGCGTTTCTGATTGGTGAAGAGTTCATCGGCAAAGACCCGGTGTGCCTGATCCTGGGCGACAACATCTTCCACGGCCAGCACTTCAGCGAACAGTTGCGCAAAGCGGCCGCGCAGACCGAGGGCGCGACAGTGTTTGGCTATTGGGTCAAGGACCCGGACCGCTTTGGCGTGATCGACTTCGACGAGAACGGCAAGGCGCTGTCCATCGAGGAAAAACCCAAGGCACCGAAATCCAGCTACGCGGTGACGGGTCTGTATTTCTACGACAACGAGGTGATTCAGATCGCCAGAGACGTCAAGCCTTCGCCACGCGGCGAGCTGGAAATCACCGACGTCAATAACGCGTATCTGCAGCGTGGCAGCCTGCACGTGGAGCGTTTCGGCCGGGGCTTTGCCTGGCTGGATACCGGCACCCACGACAGCCTGCTCGATGCCTCCGCCTATGTGCAGACCATCGAACATCGTCAGGGGCTGAAGGTCGCCTGCCTGGAGGAAATCGCTTACCAGAACGGCTGGATCGACGAGGCACTTTTGCTTCAACATGCCGATTATTTCGGCAAAACCGGTTATGGTCAGTATTTGTTCAAGCTGGCGGGAGAAGCCAAGTGAATGTCATCGCGACAGAGTTGCCCGAAGTCCTCATCCTCGAACCCAAGGTGTTCGGTGACGAGCGGGGCTTCTTCTATGAGAGCTTCAACGCCCGGGCTTTCCAGGAGGCCACGGGTGTAAAAGCGCAGTTCGTGCAGGACAACCATTCGCGCTCGCAACAAGGCGTGCTGCGCGGGCTGCATTACCAGATCGAGCATGCGCAGGGGAAACTGGTGCGTGTGACGGCGGGCGAAGTGCTCGACATCGCGGTGGACATCCGCCGCGGCTCGCTGACTTTCGGCCAGTGGGCAGGCGTGCATCTGTCCGCGCAGAACGCCCGCCAGTTGTGGATTCCACCGGGTTTTGCTCACGGCTTTCTGGTGCTGAGCGAGCACGCGGAGTTTCTGTACAAGACCACCGATTACTACACCCCATCCGCCGAGCGCTGTATTCGCTGGGACGATCCGGATCTCGCAATCGACTGGCAACTGGCTGGCACACCGATACTGTCCGCCAAGGATCAACAGGGCAAGAGTCTGCAAGAGGCCGATCTGTTTCCATAAACTCCTTGCACCGGCGCGGGTGCCTGTCGGGTCGGCGGCAGGCATAATGCGAGTTCGATAGCCGGGCAGATCGTCGTCCGGTTGATGACGCATCTGCCCGGCCATCCCCCCATGACCATGACTTCCGACGTTCCACACCGCCCGCGCTGGCGTAGCCTGGCGCTGGTCGCGCTATGCCTGGCGCCGTTGCTCTGGCCGCTGGAGCATCTGGCCGAGCGCTATTACCGGGGTGTGCTGACCAACCAGAATCGCCAGACACTCGACCTTTATGTCGCCAACCTGCTCGGCACCCTGCATCGTTACGAGACCCTGCCACAGATCCTTGGCGACCTGCCTGCCCTGCGCGCGGCACTGGCCGCGCCTGGAGACAAGCCGACCCAGGAAAACGCCAATCGGCTGCTGCGCGACATCACTCTGCAGACCGGTGCGGACGTCATGTATCTGATGGACAGCGACGGGTTGACCCTCGCTGCCTCCAACTGGGATCAGCGCGACACCTTCGTCGGACGCAACTTCTCGTTCAGGCCCTATTTCTTCGATGCGCTGGCCGGCAAGCTGGGGCGGTTTTTCGGTCTGGGTACCACGTCGGTCAAGCGCGGTTATTTCTTCGCCGCGCCGGTGCGCGAGGACGACAGAGTCATGGGCGTGCTGGTGGTCAAGGTTGATCTGGACCATACCGAAACGCTCTGGGGCAAGACTCCGGAACACCTGCTGCTGACCGACCAGAACGGCGTGGTGATTCTGACTTCCAATCCCGAATGGCGTTTCCGCGCAACCCGCGATCTGACCGAGGCGGAGAAGAAAGCCATCATTGCCATCCAGCCCTACCCGACCCGCGACCCGCGGCCGCTGCGTCTGGATGAAAAAGCCTGGCTGACCCAGAGCCAGGCCATCGAAGAAACCAGCTGGAACGTCAGCATCCTTGCGCCTCGCGCGCTGGTCGACCGGCAAGTGCGCACGGTCGTGGCGATCGGCGGCGCGGCGTTGCTGGTTCTGATGCTGTTGCTCAGTCTGATCATGCAGCGCCGCCGCCATTATCTGGACCGCATAGCGTTCGAGGCCAAGGCGCGACGCGAGCTGGAAATGCGCGTCGTCGAACGCACCAGCGATCTGGAAGGCCTCAATAGCCGCTTGCGCCAGGAAGTTCTGGAGCGAGAACAGGCGCAGCAGGAACTGGTCCGGGCCCAGGATGAGCTGGTTCAGGCCGGCAAGCTTTCGGCGCTGGGCACCATGTCCGCGAGCATCAGCCATGAGCTCAACCAACCCTTGGCCGCCATTCGCAGCTATGCGGAGAACGCCGAGGTTCTGCTCGATCATCAACGGATTGACGATGCGCGCGGCAACCTCAAGCTGATCAGCGAACTGACTGGACGCATGGCGTCGATCATCGCCCACCTGCGCGCCTTCGCCCGGCGTGATCGGCATGCGCCGGAAAGCGTGGCCCTGCAACCGGCGCTGGACGATGCCCTGGCGCTGCTCGCCAAGCGTCGGCGCGCCATGGAAGTCGAACTGATCCGCGATCTGCCGGACGCCACATTGTGGGTTCAGGCCGGCGAGACGCGCCTGCGCCAGGTGCTGGGCAATGTGCTGGCCAATGCACTGGATGCGCTGACCGAGAAAGGTCCGCCGCGCAAACTGTGGATAAGTGCCGAACAGACCAGCGAAGGCGTCAACCTCTACATTCGCGACAATGGGCCCGGTTTTTCTCAGGAAGCGCTGGCCCGCGCCCGCGAGCCGTTCTTCACCACCAAGACCCGTACCCAGGGGCTTGGTCTGGGGCTGGCGATCTGCGATACGCTGATGCGTGCGCTGGACGGTGAATTGTTGTTCGCCAACCACGCCAGTGGCGGCGCGTTGCTCACCCTGCGAATGCGCGCCGGTGCGTCCGGGGCCAATCTTCAACCACCAGAGGATCTCTCAGCATGAGTCCGGATACCGCCATCGACAGCCAGATCCAGGTGGTGCTGATCGACGACGACTCGCACCTGCGTCAGGCGTTGAGCCAGACGCTCGACCTCGCCGGTCTGAAGGTCATGACCCTGGCCGAAGCCACAGGGCTGGCCAGCCGTATCGGCCGCGACTGGCCAGGCGTGGTGGTCAGCGATATCCGTATGCCGGGCATGGACGGGCTGGAGCTGCTGAGCCATCTGCATGGTCAGGACCCGGAACTGCCGGTGTTGCTGATTACCGGCCACGGTGACGTGCCGCTGGCGGTGCAGGCGATGCGCGCCGGCGCTTACGACTTTCTGGAAAAACCCTTTGCCAGCGATGCGCTGCTCGACAGCGTGCGTCGTGCGCTGGCGCTGCGCCGCTTGGTACTGGACAACCGCAGCCTGCGCCTGGCGCTGAGCGACCGCCAGCAACTGAGCACCCGTCTGGTCGGCCAGTCGCAACCGATGCTGCGCCTGCGCGAGCAGATCGGCGCGCTGGCCGGAACGCGGGCCGACGTCTTGATCCTGGGCGAAACCGGTGCAGGCAAGGAAGTGGTCGCGCGTGCGCTCCACGATTTGTCCAACCGCCGCAACGGACCTTTCGTGGCGATCAATGCCGGCGCGCTGGCCGAGTCGGTGGTCGAAAGCGAGCTGTTCGGCCACGAACCCGGCGCTTTCACGGGCGCGCAAAAGCGGCGCATCGGCAAGTTCGAGTTTGCTAACGGCGGCACGCTGTTCCTCGATGAAATCGAGAGCATGAGCCTGGATGTGCAGGTCAAGCTGTTGCGTCTTCTGCAAGAACGGGTGGTCGAGCGGATGGGCAGCAACCAGCAGATTCCGCTGGATATACGCATCATCGCCGCCACCAAGGAAGACCTGCGCCAGGCAGCGGATCAGGGACGCTTTCGAGCGGACCTGTATTACCGGCTGAACGTGGCGTCGCTGCGCATTCCGCCGCTGCGCGAACGTGGCGACGATGCGCTGATGCTGTTTGAGCATTACGCCGACGCTGCCAGCATGCGCCACGGCATTCCCAAGCACGAACTCAAGCCGGGCCAGCGCGCGCTGTTGCTGCGCCACAATTGGCCGGGCAACGTGCGGGAATTGCAGAACGCCGCCGAGCGTTTCGCGCTGGGGCTGGAGCTGGAACTCGAAGGTAGCGAGGCGGTGCAGGCACCGCCCGCTGGCGGTGGCCTGAGCGAACAGGTGGAAAGCTTTGAGCGGGCCTTGATCGCGGCGGAATTGACGCGCCCACACAGTTCGGTTCGCAGCCTGGCCGAAGCCTTGGGTGTTCCGCGCAAGACCCTGCACGACAAATTGCGCAAGCATGGTTTGAGCTTTGGCGACAGCAGCGGAGGCGCCGATGAGCAAGAGTGAATCAGCGGCGGCGCGTGAGCTTGAAGCGGTTCTGCACCGCGACATTCCGCTGACCCGGGAAATGGGCCTGCGCGTGATCGATTGGCAACAGCATCGCCTGCGCCTGCACTTGCCGCTGGCACCCAATGTGAATCACAAAAGCACGTTGTTCGGCGGCAGCCTGTATTGCGGCGCGGTATTGGCCGGCTGGGGCTGGCTGCATCTGCGGCTGAGCGAAGCGGGGATCGATGACGGGCATATCGTGATTCAGGACGGCCAGATCAGCTATCCGCTTCCGGTCCGCGGCGATGCCTTTGCCCTGTGTGATGCGCCGGATCAGAGCCAGTGGGACAAATTCATCGCCACGTACCAACGCCGAGGCCGCGCCCGCCTGACCCTGCAAACCCGCATCACCGCGCAAGACAGCGACGCGGATGCCGTGCGCTTCACCGGACAGTTTGTGTTGCACAGGTAATGGGGCCGGTCGTGGGCTGTGAGCTGTGGTATTCAGGAACTGTCTGAAACCCGTTTGCTGCCGCTGCGCGCCAGATCGCCAGCAAGCTGGCTCCTACAGGATTTGTGGGAGCCAGCTTGCTGGCGAGGGCTTTCGACCGGGCAACTGCGGCTACAGAAGAGTCAGCTATTTACCAGCGCCAGCAGTTTCTCGCGCCAGGGCGCGTTGGCGGGGAGTGCCAGGAAGAATGGGTTGAGCAGCGATTCGCGAGCCGGGTAGCTGAATGGTTGGCCATCAAGCTCTAGCACCACGCCACCGGCGCCCTCCAGCACGCCTTGGGCAGCTGCGGTGTCCCACTGCGAGGTCGGGGCCAGGCGTGGGTAACAATCGGCGGCCCCTTCGGCCAGCAGGCAGAACTTCAGCGAGCTACCGATGTTGGTCAGCTGCAATGGTCCCAAACCTGCGGCAAGACCCGCCAACAAGTGCTCCTGCTCCGCACTGGAATGACGGCGGCTGGCAACCACTGTAAACGCCTGCCCCGCGCCCGGTTCGTTGCGCACGGTAATAGGCGTGCGCTGCGCGCCATCGTCGCTGCGCCAGGCGCCCAGGCCGGCTCCGCCGAAATAGCAGCGGTTGTCCGTGGGCGTACACACCACGCCGAACACCACACGACCGCGCTCGATCAGCGCAACGTTGACGGTGAATTCCTCGCTGCCGGAAATGAACTCCTTGGTGCCATCCAGTGGATCCACCAGCCACCAGCGCTCCCAGCGTGCCCGCTCGATGAACGGAATATCGGCGTCTTCTTCCGACAGTACGTGAATGTCCGGATCAAGAGCCTGCAAGCCCTCCGCAAGCACCTGATGGGCCGCGAGGTCCGCTGCGGTGACCGGTGAATCGTCGGCTTTGGCGGTGACAGTCACGTTGGCGCGCCAGAACGGCAGCGTCATCTCTCCCGCAAGGCGGGCCAGCTCGATCACAGGGGCGAGCAGCGGATGTGGAAGATCGTTAAAGGTGTCGGTCATGGCTGGAACAGTCCACGTTGAGTCAATAGATCACGCACCAGATAAAGCGCCGCCAGTGCTCGTCCTTCGCTGAACTGAGCGTTCTGCGCCAGAGCGGACAGCTCGCGAAGGTTGATCCGGTCCACGCGGATCGGCTCAGGCTCGTCGCCTTCCAGGCGTTCTTCGTAAAGGTCGGTAGCCAGCACCACCTGAATTTTCTGGTTCATGTAGCCCGGCGACAGCGACAGCTCGGTCAGATGCTCAAGCTCATGCGCGCCAAACCCGGCTTCTTCCTTGAGCTCGCGGTTGGCGGCAGCGAGCACGTCTTCGCCCGGCTCGACCAAGCCCTTGGGCAGCGACAGCTCGTAGGCGTCGGTACCGCCGCAATACTCTTCGATCAATATCGCGTTCTCGGCGTCGAGCATGGCGACAATCATCACCGCGCCATAGCCCGAACCCCGTCCGACCAGCCGCTCGTAAGTACGCTCGACTCCATTGGCGAAGCGCAGCTGCATTTCCTCGACACGGAACAGGCGGCTGCTGGCGACAATCGCGCTGGCGAGTACGGTAGGTTTCTGGCGCATGACGGGCTCCTTTGCATGGACGGGGTTACTATACCGTGGCTTTTCCGATTGTCTTTCTCGGATATGCTTACCCCAGCTATCAACCGTCATGAGGCCAGAATGCTTCCTACGCCCTGGAGCGACATCGATACCGTCTTGCTGGACATGGACGGCACGCTGCTCGATCTGCATTTCGATGAACATTTCTGGATGCAGCATCTGCCGCAGCGTTATGCCGAGCTGCACGGCATCAGCTTCGCCATGGCATGGCTGGAGATCAAACCGCTGTTCGAGAACAACGCGGGCACGCTCAACTGGTACTGCCTGGATTTCTGGAGCTCGGAGTTGAAGCTGTCGATCCGCGAGCTCAAACAGGAAATCGCCCACCTCATTGCGTTGCGGCCAGATGCGGAGACGTTTCTGGCGGCGATCAAGCAGGCCGGCAAGCGGGTGATCATGATCACCAATGCGCACCGCGATTCGCTGAGTCTGAAGATGGAACGGATTGAGCTGTCGCCGTATTTCGAGCGGCTGATCAGTTCACATGATTACGGGTTTCCGAAGGAGAACCAGCAGTTCTGGGATGCCTTGCATGCGGACACCGATTTCGATCCGGCCCGCAGTCTGTTCATCGACGATACATTGCCGGTGCTGCGCAGCGCCCGCACCTTTGGCGTGGCGCACCTGCTCGCCGTACGCCAGCCCAACAGCCAGAAAGGCCCGAAGGACACCGAGGAGTTTGCGGCGGTTGAGGATTATCGGGAGTTGATCAAAGGGTTGTGAGGTACGTAGGAGCGCGCTTGCCCGCGATCGCTATCTGTCAGGCTATAGAAAAGCATGCCTGGAACGGCCCTGTCGCGGGCAAGCGCGCTCCTACAACGATCACATTTACTCGGGAATGCGCAGCGTCTGGCCCGGGTAGATCTTGTTCACGTCTTTGAGCATGGGTTTGTTGGCGTCGAAGATCTTCTGGTACTTGTTCGGATCACCGTAGACGCGTTTGGAGATGGCGCTCAGGGTGTCGCCCTTTTCCACAACAACGAATTTCGCTTCTGCAGCGGCTGGCGCACCAGCGGCGACGGTCAGCTGGTCGTCCACCTTCTCGACGCCTTCGATGTTGCCCAGAGCGAGCAGGATCTTTTCCTTCTCTTCCTGACTGGCGACTTCACCGGTCACAGTGACAGTGTCACCGTCGACTGTGGTTTGAATGTTGGGATTGCCCAGTCCAATCTCGAAAATGTGTTTCTTCAGGACTTCATCGGCGTTGGCATTGCCCGGCGTTATCGCGTCGAGGATCTTTTCCCCGGCTTCTTTCAGGAAACTGAACACACTCATTACTCGTCCTCCAATTGGTGGTATTTTCCGTGGCTGCCGCAACAACCTTAGTCTTTGCGGCAGCCGGGATTTAGACTTCCGACCAACGCGGTCCGTTCATCCTGATTGCCGAGGGCGTAAAATCGGCGGCTCGCATCGCACCCTCGGAGTGAAGATGGATATCAAACAACTCAAGTTTCTGATTGCTCTGGACGAGACCCGACACTTCGGCCAAGCGGCCGCCCGCTGCAACATCACCCAGCCCACACTCTCCATGCGCCTGCGCAACCTGGAAGAAGAACTCGGCTTGCCGCTGGTCAATCGCGGTCAGCGTTTCGAAGGCTTCACCGCGCCGGGTGAACGCGTGCTGGCGTGGGCGCGCACTGTGCTGGCAGCGTACGACGGATTGCAGGCCGAGGCCGCAGCGTGCCGAGGGCATCTGGTCGGTACGTTGCGCATGGGCGTGGTGCCGTTGTCGAGCTTCGATCCTTTGTTGCTGCTGCAGCCATTGCACCGTTTGCATCCCAATCTGCGCTTCGAGCTGTCGTCGCTCAGTTCCGAGCAAGTGCTGGAACAGTTGGCCAGCAACCGTATCGATCTCGGCGTGTCATTTCTGGAGCGGCTGGACAGCGAGCGCTTCGACTCCATGACCCTGAGCGCAACCGATATGGGCCTGCTGTATGACCGGCGTTATTTCAGTTTTGGCGAACAGCCACTGACCTGGGCCGAGCTGATCGAGCTGCCACTGGGCATGCTGACCAGCGGGATGCATTTCAGACAGTCCATTGACCACAACTTCCACAGCCGCGGCCTGCAACCGCAACCGGTTCTGCAAACCGACGCCGTTCATCAGATGCTTCAAGCGGTCCATGGTGGCTTTTGCTGCGCGATCATGCCGCTGGACGGCGGGCTGGAAACGCTCACCGAGCATTTGAGCCTGCATCCGATTGCCGACGCCCGCACGCTGGCGCCGCTCGGCTTGATCATGCGCCGCAGCGCCCCGCGCTCGGCTCTGGCTGAAGCCTGCTTTGCGCTCATGGCAGAAATCCCGCGCTGAAACATTGATCGACGTCATCTATCGGCGCATCAGAACTAGCGATTAGACGGTATCCGACAAGAGGCCTAGGCTTAGAGCCATCAATCTGCCGGTATCTGAGCCATGCACGTCAAGCGCACGGACGTTACGCAGCCCGCGCCCACCAACGGGGCCGAGCCCGCGCCCGAAGCAAGCCGCACTTACAGTTACTCGAACCTTCAGGGCGACGACTCGGCACAGACCGCGCTTGCCGAAGAGGTCGCGCTGGCTATCGCCTACAACGGCATCAGCCAGGCGGTGATGCTGGTCAGCCCGACCGATCTGGAAGACTTTATCGTCGGCTTCAGCCTGGGTAGCGGCATCATTGAGTCGCGTGACGAGATCTATGACTTCAAGCTCAGCGGCTGCGGTTCGGCCATGCAGGCGGAAGTCGAGATTGCCAGTCGCGCGTTCTGGAACCTCAAGCAACAACGTCGTCAGCTGGCCGGAACCAGCGGCTGCGGGCTGTGTGGCGTGGAAGCGGTCGAGCAGGCCTTGCCCGATCTGGCTGTGCTACCCGGCGCTCCGTTGCCGCCCGTCGAATGGCTCGACGGCCTGCGACAGCGGATCGGTGAGTTCCAGCCACTGGGGCGTCACTGCGGGGCCGTGCACGCTGCGCTGTTCATGGACAGCACCGGCCAGCTACTGCTCGGCCGTGAAGATATCGGGCGGCACAACGCACTCGACAAGCTGATCGGCGCGCTGATCCGTCAAGACATCGCGCTGGCGGGCGGCATCGCGGTCGTCACCAGCCGTTGCAGCCTTGAACTTATCCAGAAAGTCTTGCGCGCGGGCATCCAGACTCTGGTCAGCCTGTCGTCGCCTACCGGCCTGGCCCTGCAATGGGCACGCCGTCATAACCTGAACTTAATTCACCTGCCGCAGCACAGCGTGCCGCGGGTCTATAGCCCTGCGATGGAGAGTCAACCGTGAGCATGCACCACCAAGCCGATAAAACCCCGACGCCCCGCTTCAAGCCGTACAAAGGCGCGGCAGGTGGCTGGGGTGCACTCATCAGCGTGACCCAGCACTGGCTGGGCAGCGACAACGCGTTGAAGAACCTGCGCATGATGCTCAAGACCAACCAGAACGGCGGTTTTGACTGCCCCGGTTGCGCCTGGGGCGACTCGCCGGAAAGCGGCATGGTCAAGTTCTGCGAGAACGGTGCCAAGGCTGTCAACTGGGAAGCCACCAAGCGCCGGGTCGATGCATCGTTCTTTGCGCGCTACAGCGTAAGCGCGCTGTTGGAGCAAAGCGATTACTGGCTGGAATATCAGGGCCGTCTGACCGAGCCTATGGTTTACGACCAGCAGACTGATCGCTACAAGCCGATCAGCTGGGACGCGGCGTTCTCGCTGATCGCCAAGCACCTGAGCAATCTGCCAAGCCCTGACATGGCCGAGTTCTACACCTCGGGCCGTGCGAGCAACGAAGCGGCGTACCTGTATCAATTGTTCGTACGCGCTTACGGCACCAATAACTTCCCCGACTGTTCGAACATGTGCCACGAAGCCAGCGGCGTTGCCTTGTCGCAAAGCGTCGGCGTGGGTAAAGGCACTGTCACCTTCGACGACTTCGAGCACGCGGACGCGATCTTCGTCCTCGGCCAGAACCCCGGCACCAACCACCCGCGCATGCTTGAACCTTTGCGTGAAGCGGTCAAGCGTGGCGCGCAGGTCATCTGTGTCAACCCGCTGAAGGAACGGGGTCTGGAGCGTTTCCAGCATCCGCAGCAACCCTTCGAGATGCTGACCAACGGCGACCGTCCGACCAACACGGCGTATTTCCGTCCAGCGCTGGGCGGCGACATGGCGCTGTTGCGCGGCATGGCCAAGTTCCTGCTGCAATGGGAGCGCGAAGCTCAAGCGGCCGAGGCTCCGTCGGTGTTCGACCACGCGTTCCTCAACGAACACACTCAGGGCGTGCTGGACTACCTGGCGACACTGGACGAAACCTCGTGGGACGAGATCGTCGAGCAGTCGGGCCTGACGCTTGAAGAAATCGAGCAGTCGGCGCGCATGTATGCCAAGGGCAAGAACGTCATCATGTGCTGGGCGATGGGCATCACCCAGCATCGCCATTCGGTGGCGACCATTCAGGAAATTTCCAACCTGATGCTGCTGCGCGGGAACATTGGCAAGCCAGGCGCAGGCCTGTGCCCGGTGCGCGGCCATAGCAACGTGCAAGGCGACCGCACCATGGGCATCAACGAGCGCCCGCCGGTTGCACTGCTCGACTCGCTGGAAAAACGCTTCCAGTTCAAGGTGCCGCGTGAAAACGGCCACAACGTGGTCGAGGCGATTCGGGCCATGGCCGAAGGTCGCTCCAAAGTCTTCATCGCGCTGGGCGGCAACTTTGCCCAGGCCACGCCGGACAGCCACCGCACCGCCGCTGCCCTGAGCAACTGCGACCTGACCGTGCAGATCAGCACCAAGCTCAACCGCAGCCACCTGTTCCATGGCAAGGACGCGTTGATCCTGCCGTGCTTCGGTCGCACCGACATCGACATGCAGGCCAATGGTCCGCAAGCGGTGACCGTGGAAGACTCGTTCAGCATGGTCCACGCCTCCAACGGTCAGCTTCAGCCGTTGAGCCCGCTGATGCGTTCGGAGCCTGCGATCATCGCTGGTATTGCCAACGCAACGCTTGGCAAGAAGCCGGTCGACTGGATGTGGCTGATCGAAGACTACGCGCGTATCCGCGACTTGATCGCCGACACCATTCCAGGCTTCAAGGACTTCAACCAGCGTGTGCAGAACCCGGGCGGTTTCTATCTGGGCAGCTCGGCCGGTTCGCGGCGCTGGAACACGCCGTCGACTCGCGCCAACTTCAAGCCCAACGCCCTGCCGCAGACGCTGATTCATGAAGGCATCAGCGCAACCGGCCAGGTTCCGGACCTGATCATGCAGTCGATGCGTTCCCACGATCAGTACAACACCACCATTTATGGCCTGGACGACCGTTATCGCGGCGTCAAAGGCCAGCGGGACGTGCTGTTCGTCAACGAAGCCGACATCATCCGTCTGGGTTTCACGCCGGGTCAGAAGGCGGACATCGTGTCGATCTGGAGCGACAACGTGGAGCGTCGCGTCAAAGGCTTCACGCTGCTGCCTTTCGACGTGCCGGCAGGCCAGGCCGCGGCGTACTATCCGGAGGTCAACCCTCTGGTGCCGCTGGAAAGCTACGGTGAAGGCAGCCATACGCCGACATCGAAGTTCGTGGCGATTCGTCTTGAGCAAGCCAGCGACAACGGTCGCATCCTCTGATCGCGAGCAAATCGCGACCACAAAAAAAGGCCCGTTTCGTGAGAAATGGGCCTTGATCAAGTAACCTGAGACTGCGAAAACCGACTTAAGTTCCTTAGCCAAAACAGTAACTTAGGTATTTGTGTACCAATCGTGTTACTCGTCGGATTTGCATTGCCACGCAGGGTCCCTCGACCTCAGGATCGCGCCGTCATCCCTATGAGATTTCACACATGAAGTATTCCTCGATTCTGTTGTTGTCTCTCACGCTCGCAAGCGGTTTCGCCTCGGCTGGCGGCACTCTTGAGTCTGGCGTGGGCGGAGCATTGGGTGGGGTACTCGGTTCAGTCGTCGGCCAGCAGATCGGCGGTAGCACAGGTTCGGCCATCGGCGCGGGCCTCGGCGGCGCAGCCGGCGGTGCGGTCGGTGCTGACCGTCGCAACCGGACTGAAGCCGCTATCGGTGGCGGCCTGGGCGCAGCGGGCGGTAACGTCCTGGGCCGCAGCGTAGGCGGTAACACCGGCAGCCTGGTCGGCTCGGCCGCAGGCGGCGGCGCAGGTGCCGCACTGGGTAACTACATGGGTAACGAAAGCCGCGATGATGATCGCCGCTATCGCGACGGGCGCGGCGATCGCCGTGACTATCGTCATGGCCACGGTAACCGCGGCAAACACTACGGTCATCGCAAGCACAAGCGCCACTGGCGCCACTGATCAACCCAGCATCACCCCACTGGCCGCCCTTGAAGCGGCCAGTGTTCGTTTAACCTCCCCGCCATCTTCTGCCGCACCAACGCGTTCGCAGGCAACTGACGCTCTCGCGAGCAAGCTCGCTCCCACGGGGACGGCGCAAGCCTGGTGGATTGTCGGCGCCGGACTCAAGAAACCCACGCGCTCGCCGATACATCGGTGACAACTTTACCTTCGCGCCAGCACTAGCGGGAACCTTGTCCGCAGCCGCGCTCCGAGGAACAGGAATGGATTCCACAAGAAAGAAACCTGATGACGACGGCGTCATCCACATCCAGCGGCTCAATCCGGGCCAGGTTGATGTGGTGCTGGGCTCACATCCGCGTAGAAAACCCGCAGGACAAAAGCCGTCGCGGCCTTATGGATTGATCGTCGTCTGCCTGGCCTTTGCCGGTCTGGCGTACTGGCTCGGCTCGTCGCCGCTGGTGAAACCCGCGCCTGCAATGGTTACAGCCAGCTTGCCGACGCCGAGCGTGGCCCTCGCTCCGGCAACAGAAGCTGTCACTGACGAGCCTGCTCGCTCGGCGCTGCAGCTGGCATCTTATGTTGCGCCCGCACCTGCGGCGCAGCCTCAAGCGCAAGCGCCAACGGCCAGCGTTCAGCCGCTGGATACCTGTATCAAGGACGGCAATGTCATTGACGAAAGCGTGCTGAACTGCCGATTTGGACAGGTCTCGCGGCCTGCCCTGACCGAGCCGGCCAAAGGCATGGTTTCCAACCGCTATATGGCTGATTTCAAGTCCGGTGCCGGCCGCAAGGAAGAGCCGCGTGCGTCGAAGGCTTATACATTGGCCACGATGTCCATCCGCGAATGGGATGGCTCGGACCGGTATCGAGCGCAATGGCGCATTTACGACAACCGGATCGACCAGGACAGCGTCTGCGCCAACTTCCTCAGCGGCTCCGTGGAGCGGCGAGAGTGCCGCAAGTCAGCGCAGGTCCATTTCAAAGAGCTGTGCCGCGAATGGGGCAAGCGAGCTGCCCGGGATCGCGACGACAAAAGCACCAGCGCCGAGCAGCGTTATTGCGAAGTTGCGAGCAGCTTCAGCCCTTGACCTGACCCTGCGCAGGCGTTTCAGACCGTGCCCATTCCCTGAGCAGGAATTTCTGGATCTTGCCGGTCGAGGTCTTGGGCAGCAGTGTGAAGATCACAGTTTTGGGCACCTTGAAGCCCGCCAGCCGTTCACGGCAGAACTTGATGAGTTCTTCGCTGCTGACCGCTTCATGCCCCGGCTTGAGCGTCACGAATGCGCAAGGCGTTTCGCCCCACTTTTCGTCAGGCCTGGCGACCACGGCAGCTTCCATCACCGCCGGATGGCGATAAAGCATGCCTTCAACCTCGATGGTGGAAATGTTCTCACCGCCCGAGATGATGATGTCCTTGCTGCGGTCGCGGATTTCCAGATATCCATCGGCGTGCCACACCGCCAGATCGCCCGAGTGAAACCAGCCGCCGTCGAACGCCTTGTCGGTGGCTTCTGAATTGCCCAGATAACCTTTCATCACCGTGTTGCCGCGCATATAGATCTCGCCGATCGTCTGGCCGTCCTTCGGCACCGGTTGATAAGTGGACGGGTCAGCCACCATCACATCTTCCAGCGTCGGGTAACGAACGCCCTGACGGGCCTTGATCGAAGCGCGATCGTCCGGCGCCAGCTCGTCCCACTCCGCCTTCCATGCACAGACGGTTACCGGACCATAGGTTTCGGTCAGGCCATAAGCGTGGGTGATGCAGATGCCCATGGCTTCGACGGATGAAATGACCCGCGCCGGAGGCGCGGCACCAGCGGTCATGGCGTTGACCGGATGATCGAAAGCAATCTGTGCGGCGTCCGGCAGATTGGCCAGGGCGTTTAGCACAATCGGCGCGCCACATAGATGGCTGACCTTGTGCGCTTCGATGAGGTGAATGATCTTTTGCGGATCGACCCGACGCAGAAACACGTGGGTCCCTGCCTGGGCGGTGATGGTCCATGGGTAGCACCAGCCGTTGCAGTGGAACATTGGCAAGGTCCAGAGATACACCGGGTGCAAGCCCATGTTCCATGCCATCTGGTTGCCGATGGCGTTGAGAAAGGCGCCGCGGTGGTGATAGACAACGCCTTTGGGGTCGCCAGTGGTGCCGGAGGTGTAGTTGAGGGAAATCGGCGCCCACTCATCCTGCGGCCATTGCCACTCGAAGTCCGGATCCGCCGCCGCAAGCAAGGTGTCGTAGTCGAGTTCGCTGAGCGGCTGGCCTTCGCCGTGCTCGGGGTCATCGACGTCGATCAGCAGCGGCGGGTTGTCGAGCAACGCCAGCGCGGCATGGATTGTCACCTGGAACTCACGGTCGGCAATCAGTACCTTCGCCTCGCCATGCTTGAGCATGTAGGCAATGGCCGGTGCGTCCAGCCTGACATTCAGGGTGTTGAGCACCGCGCCAAGCATCGGCACGCCAAAGTGCACCTCCAGCATGGCGGGAATATTGGGCAGCATCACCGCGACCGTGTCCCCGGCCTGAACGCCGCGCTGGCTCAACGCGGATGCCAGCTGGCGGCAACGCCGATACGTCTGCGCCCAATCGCGGCGGATGGAACCGTGGATGACCGCCGGATAATCGGGGTAGATGGCGGCGGTGCGCTCAAGAAAGCTCAGCGGCGTCAGTGCCATGTGATTGGCCGGACCCCTGGCCAGGCCCTGATTGAAGATCGACATATGAACACCTTGGCGAATTGTTAGCTCTAAGCCCTGCGGGCCGGTGAATTCAATGTGTTGCTGTAGTCAGTTATAGCCTGCGGGTGCCAGGTTCGAGACCAGACCTTCGGCTAAGTCTCACTCGACGATAGCGAAAGGCTTACACAGGATTGCGTAGTTGGCTCTTTGTGCCTAACGGATATATCCGTAAGATTGGATCCAACAACTGGTGAACAAGGAGTTCACCAGGATCAAGGATGATCGACCAAGCCCGGATGGCTACCGACAGGGAGTTGGATGGTCTTTGTACAAACCCGCCTCGGCGGGTTTTTTATTGCCCGCAGGAAAGTGGCGGGCTGGCAGGACGGGCGGCAACGAGAGTGAGTCGAGTCACCGACCTCCCGAGAGAGATCGGCGAATCGGCGATCGTTGTTACAGGCTACGCATCAGACGTTGGGGCAAGGCACCGGAGCCCAGTCACCCACGTCAGGGTTTTTGCACATGCTGTTGACCTGGCTCTGACCGGCGTTGGCAACCTGCTGGCTTTCAGCCTGTTTGGCCTTGGCTTGTTGCAGAGTCTTTTCGGTGCCTACGGCTTCCTTCGGTACGTCCGGCAGTTTTGCCTTAGGCGGCTGCTTGGTCTTGGAAACCTTCTTGGTCGACGTGGTGGCAACCGGTGCAGTGTCCGCGTTGGCGACAATCACAACGTCGTTACGCTTCACGCCGACCTGTTGCAGATCCTTCTCGTAAGCCTGGGTGTAGCTGCTCAGGTCTTCGCTGGCGCGGCCGTTGACGGCGGCGATCAAGTCGTTGGATTCCTTGAGGCCCGCAACGATTTCCGCCAGACGCTTGCGGCCTTCGGTTTCGTTGATGGTGTTGGCCTTGCGGCCCGAAATCAGGCTGGTGAACTCGCGCTGATAGCACGATTGGGAAGCCTTGGCGTAGGCGGTGCTGCGATCGATGTCGCCCGCGCTTTTGCTGATGTCGCTGGCATAGGAAGCGATACGCTGGTTGTCATCCGAAATCTGCTTCTGACGCTCGGTGTAGTAACCCGCCGCACCGCCAACCAGTGCGCCACCGGCAGCACCGATAGCGACGTTACGCGCGCGCTTGTCGGAGTCGCCGGTCAGAGCGCCTGCGAGAGCGCCGCCAACAGCGCCCAGCGCCGCACCGGTCGCGACCGACTTGGTCATGTCCGAATCGGTCTGGCGCAGATGCTGCACCGGCTCGTAGCAAGACGGGTAATACTCGACCTTGGTGGACGCGCCCACCTTGGACACCGGAGAACCGGCGCAACCGGTCAGCAGAACGGCGCTGAAACCGGCAGTGGCCAGCAGCATGGCACGGCCGCGAGATGCAGAAACGAGCGGTTTACGGGACAAAAGCATAGTTGCGTTCTCTTCCTTAGGTTTTAACTGGCTCGGCGCAGGCTGATGCCACCCGAGTCCCCTTTTTGGCTGCCATACACCGGCCGGTCATTGCTGACTGGCCGACGCAAGCAGTTGTTTCACTATCGTTTCCGGGTCCGCGCGTTTCTGTTGGCGGTATTCGCCTACATGGCGCACGAACAGGGTGGCGCGGGTCACCAGACTTTTACCGATGATCGGCTTGCGACTCAGTTCTTCCTTCACTCGCTGGAATTGCGCCTGAATCACCGCGTCGGTGTAACGGGTTCCCGTCGCCAGGTTGTCGATGTAGATCGCGACCGCACCGTCCAGCGCACTGCGTCCATTGGCGATAGCCGTGCCGAACAGCTGGGCGCTGGCGGCATCCTTGGCGGCTTCGGCCTGTTGCTGGCTCTTCTTCAGGTTGGTGAGGCGGATGTTGTAGTTGTTGATGGTTTCAGCCACGAGCGCGGCGGACTGAATCAAGTTGCCTGCTGCCTCTTCACGCTGGCGTGCGATCAGCGAGACGTTACGCTTGAGCTCTTCGTTGACCAGACCCAGCTCGGCTTGCAGGCGCGGGTCGGCACTGGCGGCAATGATGCTGTCCAGGCGTTTGGTGGGGTCTTCGGTCTCGGCGATGTCATCAGTCAGCGCGGCAAGTCGGCCTTCTTTCTGCCATTGATCGAACAGTTCCTTGTAGCGCGAGCGCGGTGCCGACAGTGCGCCGATGGCCACCCGGAAACCGGTGGTGTCGTTACGCTGCTCGGTGCCGTCGGCGGCGAACAGCGGATATTCCCGGCGCATGCCGGTGAACAGCGTGCCCTCGCCTTCCAGATAGTTGCCGCCTTTGGCGACGAAGCCGCCGTAGGTGCCATGAAGACGGCCAGCGTGAACCAGCTGGAACGACTCCTGAACCATTTCCGCAGCGTTGCCGATCACGTCGAACATACCGATGGGGTTCGGTAATCTGGTGCCGATCGGCATCAGGCGCGCCGCCTGGCCGGTTCCGCCGGCGACCTGGTTGAACACTGCCCAGTCGGACAGCGGCCCGTCGCTTTCGCTGCCTTCGACGCGGCGCGGGAACAGCCGGCCTTCCAGGTCCTGACGGCTCACGGCTTGAGCGCCGCGGGCTGCGAACTCCCACTCGACTTCGGTCGGCAACCGCACAAAGCCAATGCCGCCGTCTTCAAGGTCGGTACCGCGCCCGCTCACAGGCAATAGCTCGCGATGATTTTTCATCAGCCAGGCGCTATACACCGCCGCGAAGCGCTCTGCCTCGAAACGCGACAGCCTGACCTTGGGCAAGCGCCCTTCCATGCCGCCCGGTGCTTCGCAAGCCGGAGCCGGTTCGCCGCTGGCCAGCGACTGCGCCTGGGCCATCACCTGCGCGTACTGCCGCGCGGTGACTTCGTACTTGCCGATGAAATACATCATCGGCTTGAGTGGCGTTCCGGCTTCGGTTTTGGGCAACAGCGGGCTGATGGTCTTGCGCCAATCGGCGGACAGGTCCTTGAGAGTAAACTGGCCACTGATGAAGTCGCGACGATAGCCGGAAATGAACGATTGCTTGTAGCCCGCCTCGTCTTCACTGAACGGGTAGCCGAGGCTGATCTCACGGTCATCCAGGCTGCCCTGAGCCAGGATGTAGACGTAGCGAAACACCATTTCACCGCCGCACGGCAATGGCAGGCTGACGTCATCGGCCAGCGGCTTGGGGTTGTCCAGCTTGTTGTCGTCCTCGGCATAGACGCCCAACGAAGTCAGGCTCAAGGTAACGATGGCCAGCGCCAATGCCGCGCCGCGCAGCTCAAACATCTCTGATTCCTTCCGAAGCTTCGATTCGCGCAACGCGCCAGCCGCCCAGCGCCGCCGCAAAGCAACTGGCACCCAGGACCGCCAACAGGGCGAACAAATAATGACGAGGCAACAGGTGGCTGGCGTATTCACCCGCCGTCTGTGCGAATAAATGATTCAGACCCAGTTCGGCCAGGCCATATAACGCGGCAGCCAGCAGCGCCGCCATGGCACCGCTGTACACGGCCTGCAGCACCACGAACAGCAGCAGAGCGCCAGTGCTGAAACCCAGCAGACGCAGGACTGACAGGTCCCGACGCTTGCGCTCCACCGCCGCCAGCGCGCCGGCGAAAATCGCGGCACACGCACCCGCGACCGCAAGACCGGCGATCAGCCAGAACACGATGGACAGGTTGCGGCTCAACGACTGCACCTGAGCAATGGCCGCCGCTTGGGTCGCAACCGGTAATCCCTGATCAGCGAAGTGCTGGCGCAGACGTTCGACGTCATCGAGGTGCCTTGCGTAGAGGCGAAAAGCCGGGTAAATGCGCTGCACGTTAGGGTCGCCGATTTCACCGTCCCAACCCAGCGAGGTCACCGCGCGGCCATCTCGATAGTCTTCAGCCGCTTCCAGCAGGCCAAGGGGCGCAAACACCGCGTCCCGGCTGAACGCCTCTACCGGAAGTACAGCGAGAATCTGCAGCCGGGTCCGCCGCATCTCGACCCGACCCGCCAGTTGCCGGCCAAACGCGGCATCGACCCAATCGCCGGCGCTGGCAGCGAGCTTTTCAGCAGCCGTCTTGCTCAGCACCACGGCGTTCAAACGCTCGGGAACCGGGAGCGCGCCCAGCAGCGGATCGCCGGCCGCGGTCGGGACCATCTCCACGGTCAATGGCTCGCCACGCAGGCTCAGCTCGACCGTCGCGGCAATCTGCCGGGTTCGAGGCAGAATGAAACCGACATCCGCACGGCTGCCAAGCGCTTCAATCGATTGCGCCGTGAATCGCCCGCCGCCCAGTGGAATGATCTCGCGAACCGACGGGTCACGCTCCAGCCGCTCGGTCAGGCTACCGATCAGGCCGAATTTGAGGCCGAACAACACCAGCAGCGGCGCGATCACCGCGACCAGCGCCAGTATGTTGCAGGCTGACAGCCGTGTTTCCGAGCAATAGTCCCGCCACGCCATGCTCACCACCAGAGACGCGCGCATCACGACGCCTCCAGTGTGGCAGTCACGCCACCGCCGGAGTCTTGCCGACAGGCAATACGCAGCACTTGCAAACCGGCGTGGCGGATCAGTTCTTCGTCATGGGTGGCGATGACGCAACACGCGCCCTGGCGCCTCGCCTGCTCCAGCAACAGCTGCACGACCCGGCCAGCGTTAAGCGGATCGAGCGCGGCGGTAGGTTCGTCGGCCAGCAACAATCGCGGCGAGTGAGCCAGCGCCCGCGCGCAGCTGACTCGCTGACGCTGGCCGACCGACAACCCGCTGGGTTTCTTGCGCAGTTGGTCGCCGATTTCCAGCCGCTCGGCAAGGCGCTCGACGCTGCCATCGTCGCTCATGCCCAGCAGCTTGCGGGTCAGCGAGATATTTTCCCGCACGTCCAGGTAGCTCAGCAGGCCGCCGGTTTGCAGAACGTAGCCCAGATGCCGACTGCGCAGGCTGGCCAACTGGTCCTGCCGACCTGCGCGCCAGAGGCCGCCGATGTCGAACTCACCGTCACTGGTGGAAAAGTCGAAGCGCTGCGCCATGTCCGGCGAAGACACGAGCGCCAGCAGGTCCAGCAAAGTGCTCTTGCCGCAGCCGCTTGGCCCGACCAGCGCATACTGCTGCCCTGCACACAGCTCCAGACGCGGAATCACCAGACTATAGCGCTGGCCGCCCGTGCCTCGGGTCTTGGACACCTCTCGCAGACTCAGCATTACGGCAGCGTCGACAATGGAACACGGTACAGCGCGTCGCCCGGCTCGGCGTCGCCGAAACGGACCCAGTTGGCGAGGTCGTTGTGGAAGGTTTCATACAGCCGGATTTTCGAGTCCAGCTCGTCAATGAAGTCTTCCTGCTCCGCCACACTGAGCGACAACCACAGATCCTGGGTCATGTTCAGCGATTTGCTGCGATAGGGCAGGCCTTCAAGGTACTCGCCCAAGACGCCGCCCTCGGCGAGGTTGCCGCCCTTGCGCAGTGCCGACGGATCGCGGCTCATGTAGGCGCTGGCGCTGGCGATCTCCTGGAAAAAGTCCTTAGGCGATGTCTGTGTCTTGCGGGCGGCGTCGACGATCAGTTTCAGCGACTGCTGCAGATCGTTGAGCTGCAGCTTGGTCAGCATCACGCACACCTGAAAAGCAGGGAGCGACAGGTTGGTCAGATCGCGATCCGCCGTCCAGGCACTGACCAGTTGCGGCGCCTGGCTGGCGGCCTTGCGGCCCAGAAAATCCATGTGCATCGCGTAACCCACGGCGGCGGATTTCTGCGCCACGCTTGGCGCGGCGGCCAACAGAGGGACGGCCTGTGGCTGCCCGCTGCGTACCTGGTGCACGAGGTCGGCGAACACCGAGCCGATCTCGTCCACGCGCTCGCCGAACCTGCGCACATCACCGCCGTCGACCGGTATGTACAGATCGCCGATCTTCGGGTTCGCATCAGCGGTCAGCGTGCGGTATTGCTGCTCGGCAAACGCACGATTCTTCTTGCCCGCGTCGGTGCGCAAATGCAGCGCGTAGATCTTGATCTGTTTGCCTAGCGCAGCCTGGCGAACTTCAGCCTCGTTCATCTGGGTGCTGCTCAGTGGATCACTCTTGCGCAAAGAACCCGCATCGCTGACCAGCAGAATCAGGCGCCCGCCATAACCGGACCAGTCCATGCCGTTCACGGCCTGCATCACGCCCGCGAACGAATCTTCGTTGAACGAGTGGCTGGACACCGAGGTGGCCTTGACCTGCCGCGCCAGCTCCATGAACCGTTGCGGGTCGCGGCCTTGATCAAGCGTGACCAGCGTTCTGGTCAGGTATTCAAGCCCAGGCGTTTTTTCCGGGTTATTGCGAAACCCCACCAACCCGAAGCTGACGCTGTCCAGCTCACCTCGCTGAGCAATCTTGTTTTGTAGCTCGTGGACCACGTCGCGAACACGATCAATGTATGGCTGCATCGACACCGATGTGTCGACCACCAGCACCACGGCTGTGCGAAACGCATCCACGCTGGCGGACTTGCGAATCTGGTCCCCGGCAGTCTTCTGCGGCAGGTTGCCAGGATCAATGGACGCCACGTTGAGGAACTGGACCGGCTGACCGTTCTCATCAAAACTCTCCCGCGACTCGAAGATCGGCAGCAGGTAGAACTGGTCTTGCGGCACCGCGCTGGCGGCGGGCTCCAGGGCGACGACCTGGCTGTCATCCGAGCGGTCCGCCTGAGCCTTGAGCAACAGGTTTCTGGCGGCAGCCGGGTCAGCGATCAGCTTGTCCAGCTCGCCAGGCTGACGAACGAACATGACCGGAGCACGGCCAGAGCGCTCGGTAAACTTGAGCACCAGGCTCTGTTTCCAGTCGCTGGTCTGTTCGGCAGGCAACCAGCCCTCGCTGCGTCCATCACTGGCGGCACCGACGCGCAGCCACTGACGGCCATCGAGCGTCTTGCGCTGGTAAACGTAGAGCACGGAAAACGCTGGCAGCGCTTTGTCGGCGGGCGCGCCGGGTTCGGCGGCATAGGCGGCGCCCGGCTTGCTCAGCACCCGTTGAAAGAGCGTCTTCTTGCCGGGCATCAGCAGCGGGCGCTGGCCGCCATCGGCGTTGTCGGTCGATGCCGCTACTGACACAGCTTGCGTTGCCGAAGGCGAAGTTGAAGCGGCCATCGGCGCGGAGGGCGCTTCTTTTTCTCTCGGCGTTTCAGCCGGACCGGCCACGGCACTGGCGGTTTGTTGCGCCGGAGCGTCGGACCCGATGAACCAGTACCCCGCCGCGCCAAGCCCCAGCGCCGCTGCCACGGCCACCGCCAGCAAGGCCAGCGGTGATCCGCGCCGGGGTTTGCCTGCGTCCACTTTGCGAGGGACCGGCTCGGGTGCCGCAGGCGACGGGCTGTCCGGGATCTGGATGGAGACAGGCGTCAATCCTGCGAGGCTCGCGTCTGTCGGGGGCGACTTTATGGCAGGCTGGAACACGGTGCGTTCGTCATCGCTGGACGTCAGTTGATCCAGCGCGACCAACAGAGCCTTGGCATCCGGAAAACGTTCGGCAGGGTCTTTGGCGAGCAGTCGGCTCAGGATGCCCTGATAGCGTCCATGATGTATCGGCAGTTCCGGTAGCGGTTCGGTCAGGTGCGCCAGTGCGGTGGAAAGCGCGTCGGTGCCGGTGTAGGGCAGCTTGCCAACCAGAATTTCGTAGAACACTACGCCAAGCGCGTACAGGTCGGCGCGACCGTCGATGTCCTGGCCGCGCGCCTGCTCGGGGCTCATGTAGCTGGGCGTACCGACGGCGAACCCGGCTTGAGTGAACTGGGTGCGGTCATCCAGCGACTTGGCGATGCCGAAGTCTGAAAGCACCGCATTACCGTCGGCCCGAAACAGGATGTTGGCAGGCTTCACGTCCCGATGGACCAGACCCTGCTCATGGGCGTAGCCCAACGCCGAAGCTATCTGGCGGATGTAAACCAGGCCCTGCTCGGCGCTCAGGCCAGCGGCGATCCGCTCCTTGAGCGTGCCGTTGGGCAGGTATTCCATGGCCATGTAATACAGCTGATCGACGTTGCCGATGTCATGGATGGTGACGGTATGCGGATGAGACAGGCGCGCAAGGGTGCGACCTTCACGCAGAAAGCGTTCGCAGAACGCAGGATCGGCAGCCAGTGCGGCGGCCATGACCTTAAGCGCCACCTTGCGCTCCAGTGAACGCTGGGTCGCAAGGTATACGGTGGCCATGGCTCCTTCGCCAATCTCGCCTTCTATGTCGAATCCAGGAATCAGTATGTCCATGTGCTCTTTCTTCAACCGGCTTTGACGACGATGGCGGTGATGTTGTCCGGAGCGCCCCGGGTCAGGCCCAGATGCACCAGACTGCGGACGATTTCATAGGGGTCCCGATGGCCGAGAACGTCGCGGATTTCGTGATCTTCGACGGTCTTGTTCAACCCGTCGCTGCACAGCAGATAGCTGTCGCCAGGCAAGACCTGAAGCCAGGCCTGCGACAGCTCCAGCCGATCCTGAACGCCGATTGCGCGCGTTACGATATTGCCTCGCGGGTGGACCCGCGCCTGAGCCTCGCTGAGCAAACCGCTGTCCATCAGATCCTGCACATAACTGTGGTCGCGGGAGACGGCTTCGAGCATTCCGTCACGCAGCCGGTACAGACGGCTGTCGCCCGCCCACAGGCAGACCGCCTGATCGTCGCGCACTGCCAGCACGACCACCGTGCTGCCCATCATGCTCACGCCGCGACTGAGGGTTTCTTCACGCACAGTGCTGTTGATTTCATCCAGACGCTGGCACAGATTTCCGCTGTAGGCCGTCAACTCGGACTCGGTCGGAGCCTGGCGCAGGCCGTCGACGATCAGGCTGCTGACGTAATCACCGGCTGCGTGGCCACCCATGCCGTCCGCCACCACCCAGAGTCCGTGCTGCGGCTTTTCCAGAAACGCGTCTTCGTTGATCTGGCGAACCATGCCGACGTGGCTGTAGCTGGCCGATGAATAAGTTACGGGCATCAGAGCTGCGCCTCCCTGCCCAACAGAAACCATCCGAACTCGGTCGGCGCCGGCAGACCGGTGCAACGCAGCAGGCCGGGCGCGATACTTTGCGAGCCTCTGCCCCACCACAGGCTTGCGCCGACGCAAGCCTGTTCGGCCAAAGCACTGAGGCGCGCTTCCGGCGACGTCGCGGTGAAGCGTTGCAGACCCGCGAATTCGCCAACGGCCTCGCGAATGTTCGATATCGGCGTCGCCAGCGTCTGGAGACCGGCTTCGAAGGCCTCGAACGTCGCATCGGGCTCAAGCGTTCCGAGCAGCAGTTCTTCAGCCTTTTCGAACCAGCTGTCCGTGCCGCCCACGACGCCGCCGAGCGCTTGCTGGTCATCCAGGGCAAAGGCCAGGGTCAGCGGAAAATAACGCCCGACCCGGTCGATGCTCGGCATCAGCACCCCGGAAACCGCATGCGGACCACACACATCCGGGGCCAGCACAAAACGCCACAGCGGGCTGACCAGATAGGCGTCCAGCCAGGCGGCGCCCAGTTGTTGCTGGCTAGCCAGCATGCCGGCCGCCAGCCAGGCGTCCCATGGCTGGATGAACGTCTGCGGTAGGCCGCGGCTGACAAAGTCGCCACGGCTGGCCAGCTTTCCGTAGAAACCGGGCACCGTCATAGCCGCTCCGGCAGACTGAAACCGCTCAGCACGCGGCTCTTGAACGGGTTGAACGCGCTGTTGGCGCGCAGCTCGTAGGCAATGCTTGCCCCATCGACCCGCAGCCGCAGATTGAAGCGATCCGGCGAACTGCCTGCCGTCAGGTCCGACTGATCGAGCAGACGAAACCAAGCCCAAGGACCATCCAGTGTCACGCCGGAGCGACCGCTGGCCGAAGGCGGGGAAATCGACAGCCGGACCACGCCGATGCTGCCGGGATTGGGCCACTGCATGGCAACGGGGCGGCTCGGTCCGTGGTCGTAGCTGATCTGCTGTCCATCGAGGTCGAGCAGAAACTGCGTTATCGAAGGGTCCATCGTCACCGGTTTCAGCTCGAAGCGGACGGTCGGCTGAGTACCACCGGAACGGAAGAATGCATCGCGGATGGCGCTTGCGCGCTGAAAGGTCTGCAGCACACCGGCGTTGATGCCCAGTTTCTGCGCCGCGCCTGGCTGCCAGCGCCAGGTGCTGGCGGACGTGTCGACGTAAGGTTGCAGGTATTTTCGGAAGTAATTATCCATCACCCCGCCGACGCCGAAGAACTGCCCGAAATCGTCCAGCGTGGCATCACGCGCACTGCCGGGCGACATCGGATAACGCCCGCCGAGCGACTGGCGATAGACGTTCACCACTTCGCTGACCCAGGCGGCGTTGAGCTGGTTGCGCACGCCGCCCATCATCGTGCTGGTCGTGGAGTTGACCACCGATTTGACCAGACCCTGCACCAGCGGCGGCTGGCGCTCGGCGGTCAGGCTGACCCTGGCGGCCGCGGCGGTCGCCTGATTTTTGGCCTCGCCGAGCAACGCGTCACCACTGGCACCGACCATGGCGCTGACCTGCACGTAAAGCGCGTTCATGTCCGCGAGCAATGCGTCGATGGCCGCTGGCTCACCCTCGCCCTTGCTGATCATCGCTCTGAGTTCGGCGAAATGTGCGCTGACCGGATCGTCCACGGCAACCGGCGCGCTGCTGGCCGCAGCCTGTTGCTGGCCGAGTAACGAGCCCAGGCGCTGCTTGAGCTGGTCGACGTTGTCGTCGGCCTTTTTGCCCTGCGCCGCCAGCAGGCGTTCTTCCGCCTGAAGATCAGTCTCCCGGGCAACGGCTGCCAGCAGTTTCTTCAAGGGTGACGCAGGCCCGGAAATCACCCGCAATACGTCCGCGGCCTGGGCCACGCTGGTGATGGGAACGAAGTCGATGTCGGCCAGCAGGGCATCCCATTGACGCATGTAGTCCTGGAAGTACAGACGACGTACTTCCGCTGCCAGGCTGGCAACGTCCAGCTGCTCTGCCCGGTCGCGACCCAGCACCCATTGCTCCTCGGCCAGGGTGCCGGCCTGATTCAGGCTGCTGAGCAGAAACCCTTCACGGTAGCCCCTGGCCGTAAACAGCCCGTTGAGCGGCTCGGCCAATGGCTTGCCGCTTTTGCGGCTGAACACCAATGCCGCATCGCGACCGCCCGCTTCACTGAGACGAAAATCAGGCACGCCCTCCGGCAGTTTCTGGCGTTTGACCCGGTCGTAGACTCGCTGAGCCACAGGCAGCTGCTGCAACTGGCGACGCAGATCGTCGATCAGGCGCTGATCCAGTCGCGCATTCGGCGGGTGCCGCTCGAATAACGCCTGAAGATGTTCGCCCAGCGCCAGACGCTGCTCGGGCGGCAGATCACGCGGCAGGCTGCGGTCCCAATCCAGGGCAATCCAGGCTTTGATGAAATCGGGATCGTAATGCTCGTTGTCGGCGAGCATCAGGTAGGCCTTCAGACCCTCATACAGGTAGTCCGATGAGCCACCGTTGTGCAGTTGCTCTTCGATGCGGGTGACTAGTCGGGGCGCGAATACGGCGATCAACAACTTGCGATAGACGCTTCCCGACTCCGCTTCGAGCATGTCGCCCTGATACAGACCCAGACCTTCGGCCCAGGCTGGCGGATCGCCGGCCAGCTGGCGAACCGCATTGAGCAGCGGCAAGACTGCCAGCACGTCGCGTTGCGCCGGGCTCAGGTTCTGCACGGTCTGGGCCAGCGGTGCCACTTTGTGGTCAACCTGAGCGATATAGGCCTGGTTGGCCTTGTAACTGATCAGCCAGGCAGCGCCGACCAGTACCACCACGGCCACCGTCGCAGCCAGTACACCTCGGCCGATCCACTTGCGACGGCGCTCGACCTTGGGATCGACGCCCATCAGCCCCTGCTCGGCAAAAGCCACGGCGGTGAACAGCTTCTCGATGAAGTAACTGCGACCGGTACCGCTCTGGCGTGCCAGCTGCTGGCGGTCCAGGTTCATGCTCTGCGCCATCGCCCCGATCAGTCGGTCGATAGGGCTGCCTTCCTGAGTGCCACTGGTGAAATACACGCCACGCAGCAATGCGCGCTCTTCAAAGGCATTGGGTTTGAAGACGCCGTCGAGGAACATTTGCAGAGACTGTCTGATCGCTGCGAACTGTTGCGGGAAGCCATAGATCAGGTCGCGACGCGCAGGATCACGCTCCTGCTGCAGGCGTTCTACCAGCCGGGCATTGAGGCGTTGCTCCAGCGCGGCAAACTCGCCGGTAAAATCCTGCAGTGGGCCCGCCGCGCTTTTGCCATCGTCCAGCGCAAACGTCATGCCCCACACCTGGGCCCGTTCGTCCTTGCTCAGAGCGTCGAAGAACTCCATGAAACCAGGCACCAGATCGAGCTTGGTCAACATCAGGTAGATCGGGAAGCGCACGCCCAGTTGCGTGTGCAGCTCCTGGATCCGCGAGCGGATGGCAGTGGCGTGGGCCGCGCGTTCGGCCTCACTGCCAAGCAGCAGATCCGACAGGCTGATCGCGATGAACGCGCCGTCGATGGGCCGACGCGAGCGCTGGGTTTTCAGCAGATCGAGAAAGCCCAGCCAGGCGGCTTTGTCCACTTGAGCATGGCTGTCCTGAGTGGTGTAACGGCCGGCGGTATCCAGCAGCACCGCCTGGTCGGTGAACCACCAATCGCAGTTACGCGTGCCGCCCACTCCACGAATAGCCCCCGCGCCCAGTTGCGCGGCCAGCGGAAAGTGCAGTCCGGAATTGACCAGCGCGGTGGTCTTGCCCGAGCCCGGCGGGCCGATGATCACGTACCACGGCAGCTCGTACAGGTTACGACGCTGTTCGCCGCCCAACCGGGCTTTCTTGAGCAGCGCCAGCGCTTCGTCCATGCGCTGGCGCAAGGTCGCCAGCTCTTCGGCGGTGGCGACGCTGGCGGGATCCGGCGCGGTTTCCGCAGCCAGGCCTTGCATGACATGCGCAGCCTGACGGCGTGCCTGAACGATGCGCCAGACGCGATAGCAGATCCAGACCGCAAACAGCAGGACGATCAACGCCCAGCGCCGGCCTTCGGGGACCAGCCACTCAAGCAGCGGCCCGACGAACCAGACGATCAGGCTAAGAGCGATCAGCCCCAGCACCGGCATCACCCAGCGAATGACAAAACCGAAAAACGCCTTCACTCAACCCCCTCCGCCAGCACTGTGATTTCCACCCGACGATTCTTCGCCCTGCCTTCGGCGCTCGCGTTGGATGCCAGAGGCTCGGTGTCGCTGCGGCCTTCAGCGGTGAAGCGTTGCGGCTGACCGGTCTTGGCGGCGAGGATTTGCAGCACCTGTTCGGCACGCGCCTGGGACAGCGCCCAATTGGACGGGAAGCGCAGTGTCGCGATGGGTCGGTTGTCGCTGTGACCACTGACGCGGACATCGCCTTTGACTTTGCGAATGGCGTCGGCGATGCGCAGCATCAAGGGCTGGAAGTCGTCGACAATAGTGGCGCTGCCCGAGGCAAACAGCTGGTCACCCCGAATGGTCACCACCGAGCGGTCCACCGCGTCTTCCACGGCGACCTTGCCCGCCTTGATTTCATCGGCCAGGAACCCGGCCAGACGTGGCCGCTCGATCAGCCTGGGTTGCACAACCGGCCGGTCGATGGACTGCACGGGAATCTCGCCCAGCGCATGGATATTCTTGAACACCGGCTCTGCGTCGGCAGCGAGCTTGAGGCGCAGCGCGAACAACAGCAACAGCAACAGGGCCAGACCGATGGCGACCGCCACCCACGGCGGCATGAACTGGGTCAGGCGGTCACGAGCCAGTGTCAGGCCGCGCCAGTGTGGCGACAGCTCACGCTCGTGTTCACCGCGAGCGCTGCGGATGGCAGCACTGGTGCGTTCGCGAAGCGCTTCGAGCTCGCTACGGCCATTGTTCATCACCCGATAACGTCCCTCGAAACCTAGGCACATGCACAGGTACAGCAACTCCAGCAGATACAGGCGCTCGCGCGGGCTCTGCAGGCAGTGCTCCAGCAGCTGAAAGACTTTCTCGCCGCCCCAGGCCTCGTTATGCACGGTGATCAGGAGGCTCTGTTTGCCCCATTCGCTGGTGCTGCCCCAAGGCGTACTCATCACCGCTTCATCGAGCGCCGTGCACAGCACGTAGCGCGCCAGCAACACGTCATTGCGGGCCACGCCCGCAGCCTCGGCGCGTTCTTCGAACTGGCGCAGATAGCCCAGCAACTGCGCGCGCAGACTGGCGGGCGCCGGATGAGCAATGGTGTTGCGCAGACGCGTCAGCAATGCGAGCAACGGGCCCGCCGCGCTTTCCAACGGGTTGAGACCATCCGCCTGACCACCGGGCAGTGGCGCAGGCGGCACATTCAGGGCCGGCTGCGGCGGCGGATTGCCAGCCGGCGCGGCGCGTCCGCCCGGTCTGGGCATGAATTGCGTACGGTCGGCCGAATGTACGCCCGGACCTGAAGAATCGTCGTTGGACTGCATCGCGACTTACCCTCGAATGGCCCAGAAAGCCAGGTTCAAGCCCGGAAACTCACCCGCTACATGGAACGCAAATCCGCCGGAATGCATCAGCTGCTTCCAGTGCTCGCTGCCGCGGTCCAGTTCGTAGTACGTCGAACCGACATGAAACGGAATCTGCCGTGGCGCGACCGGCAGGGGCAGCAGGCCGATGCCTGGCAGCTGGAGGTTGACCAGATCGCGGATGTGCTCAACGGAGCCGATCTTGCTCTGCTGGCTGAAGCGACCACGCAGGGTTTCGCTCGGAATGTCGGCGCGTACCACCAGAATGAAGCTCGCGCTGTCGATCAGCGTTTTGTCGGCGAGCATGGCGACATGGACGCCGTAGGCTTTTTCGACAATCGGGATCGGCACCGCTTTGCTGTCGATCAGCATCGATAATGCTTCGCGCAACGCATGCATGACCGGCGTGAACGTTACGCAGAGGTCGTCATGTTGGTAGCGCGGAAAATCCTGCGGACGCCGCTCGGCGCTGGAAAAAGTCGCGAATTCACCGGCCAGGCTGACCAGCTCGCTGTAAAACCGTTCCGGATGCAGCGGGCTCAGCTGGCTGAGGTGATTGATCAGCGGTTCGGCGCGATTGACCAGCTGCAGCAGCATGAAATCGGCGATTTCCGAAGCGCCACCCGCGCCGGACGCCACCACCCGACCAGCCAGCGCCTGACCGCGCTGGCGCAGCAAGCCGAGCAGCTCGCTGCGAAACGCTGTCAGCGGCCTGCTGGCGGCCACATCCAGCAGCGGCGGAATATAGCTGTCGTCCAGCACCAGTGCCTGGTCGGCACGTTTTTCCTTGATCCGTACCACGCCCAGAGTGGCGTAATCGCTCAGGCCATCCTGGGTGGTCAGCAGACGCAACGCTCGCGCACCGATGGCCACCGGCGCGCGGTTCTCGAACGGCGCATTGTCGTCGCGCACTTCGCGCACCTGGCTGACGTAGCGCGCCGCGCCCAGTGCTTCGCCTTCATCGACCGTGTCCCGCGCGCCGGCCCGCTTGAGCGGCAGGGCCAGATACACGACGCCGTCGCGCACGTTGGCGTCAACCGACAGCGGGCTGGGTGCCAGGTCGTCCTGAGGAATGCTGAACGGTGTGCCGTCCGGCAGCAGCCCCCGCGCGGAAACGATTGCCAGTTTGCCCTGGGCCAGCAGGCCTTGGTCAATGAGCAATTCGGAGAACCCCCATGCACCCGCCGACAAGGGACGGCTGCGCGCGTCGATCAGGTTCTCCAGATAGCGGTCGTGCTGCTGAAAGTGCTGCGTTCCAATGAACATGCCTTCCGACCAGACCACTCGATTGTTCCAGGACATGGTTTCTCCGATTACCTATTGAGCCGGGCGGGTTGCGGGCGTAATGACGTCGGCTTGCAGGGCACGCACGTCGAGGCTGATCTGATGCGCTCGCGCGCCAGGTGCCGAGGCATCCAGCACGGTGCGCCACTGTGCGCGGTCGATCTCGCGATAGCCCACGACCAGGCCGATATGACGCGTCGAGGGATCAAGGTCGCGGACCACGACTTGTCGAGCACCGGGTTGCACCAGCACTTCATCCTGATCGATCAGGTCGACGCCCAGGGTCGAGGCTGCGCGGTCGGCAAGCGCGAAATAATCGGCGCGCAGAAAGGCGGCGGTGTTCTTGAGTTCGTAAATCCGCACGCGCACTGGCGCGGGCTGGCCGGTGGCGCCGGGATTGAGCCCGACGACCGCTTGAAAATCGAGAGTGGCGGCATGGCTGGGCCCGGCCACCGGCATTTCTTGCGCGGGTTGCACGTCCTTGGCACAGGCACTGAGCAGCCACACAGTCAAAGCTGCCAATACAACGCTGCGATACATCCTTTTTCCTCGGGGCCTTGGCTATCGGGTTCGGTCATGCCGTTTCAGGAACGACGCAGCCGCGCACTGTGTTCTTCGTAGGCGCGACTGAATTCGCGGCCGAACAGATCCTGAAAATCGTCTTCGGCTTCGCGGGAAATCTTGCTGTAGAGCGTGGTGAATTGCTGCCAGTACTGCGCCTGCCGCGAGCCTCCAAACAGGCTCGACAGACCCGCGGCCTTGTCGCCCATTCGGGCCTCCAGCTCTGCGGGCTCGAAGCGTTTGAGCAAGTGCTTGATGGCGGCCTCGACGCCTGCCATCACCGCCAGCTGATGAGCTCGCAAGTCATCGAAACTGTCACGGACGGCCTGTTCAGGCGCCATGAATGCCTGGCTGCCGCGACGCAGCAGAAGCAACAGCGCTTCGTCGGCGTTGGGGGCGAATTTCAACGGGTTGTTTTCGACCGGCTGGATCATCGTCTGCTGCATGCGAAATTCAGCCTTGAGGCTGGTCCGCGCGCGCAATACATCGATAAGCCCTTCGACCACCAGCCGGTAGCTACGCCCGATGGCTTCCATCTGCTCTTCAGCCTGCTCGGTGTCGATACGCAACTGATCGAGCCCGGCACCCCGCAGGAACGCCATGAGCAGATCCGGTCTGGCGCCAGTTGGCGCTGACGCGATGGCCGGCTCGGCAACGGCGGCTACGGGCTCGGGCTCGGGCTCGGACTTGGCGAGTACAGGCGCCGGAATAATCGGTTCAGGCCTTGGTTCGACAACAGGAGGAGCCGGCCGGGCAATGTCGGCCAACGGGTCCCAGTCCTCGGGAATGACGCCCACGCTCGGCGCAGGTTTCTGCGCTGCAGGTGCAACGATAGGCGCAGGCGGGCGAAAATCATGTTGTTCGGCAGGCACATGGTCAGACTGAGTGGGCGGAGCAACGCTCGACGGCGTGAGGAAATCGAACAGGTCGGGGAACGTATCCTGAGAAGATCCACCCAGAAAATGCGCTGCCGCGGGAGGCGCTGCAACTGACGGTGCGCTCACGGGCGCCGGGCTGCCTTGCCGCGCCATCAGCGCCTCGAAACTGTTGGATGTATCGCCACCTGGCTGGTCAACGTTGCTCAACTGCATGTCGAAGTCGATACGCGCCCGAATTTCATACTCACCAATGCGAATGACTTCGCCGTCCTGCAACGGCTCACTGTTACCGCGCCGCAAACGGATACCGGCGTTTACCAGTTCGACGCCGTTGGTACTGAGGTCGGTTAAATAATAACGACCGTCTTTGTATTGGATGACGCAATGTTTTTGCGAAACAAGGCGTTCCGGGTCAGGAAGTATCCAGTCATTTTCTTGACCGCGGCCAATTGCCATCACTCCCATGTCCATTGATTTCTCAGGACATTGTCCGGGGGTGATCTTGTGGTAACTAGTGATAGTCAAGCACAGCGACATTGCGCCTCCCTGCATATATCGCGCATGAACAATTCAATATAGAAAGTGTGCCCGGCGCATGGACATGCGCTGCGGACGAAACGATTCCATCATTATTTTCTATTTTGCAGCTGTCTGTTCCAGGGCTTTCAAGCGTATGTTCACGAGAATGACACAGTATTGTGAAAGCCCTCACACTCCCCGTCGTTAGCGCGCTAAGCGCAACAAGGGGCGTATAGCTTAACCTTGACAACGCATCTGTACTACACCAAAAATGCACAACGCCAGCATCGCTGTGATCTCATTCTGATATCACTCAATCATAACTGGCAACCGTTTTGAGAACTTGTTCAAGAATTTTTCCTAAAGCACAGCAATACATCATCTGATTTGATAAGGAGATCGATGTTGGTGGATGTCCCGTTGTTGCTTGCCGCCATTTCCGCCAACTTTCCTTGTGGCGACGATCTGGAATACGACCCGGACTTTTTGCAATTGGAGCGCGACGCCCAAGGCAAACCGGAGCGCGTCATGGGCGATGCAATTCAACCAGCCGAACCTCCTCAATGGCGCGCCATCGAGCAGACGAGTGTGGCTTTGCTGCAGCGCAGTAAAGACTTGCGAATTACCCACTTCCTTTTGCAGAGCGCACTGGCTCTGGAAGGCGTTGCCGGTCTGAGCACAAGTCTGTCTCTGATCCAGCAACTGCTCGAACAGTATTGGGCCGATCTTTACCCGCAGCTCGATGCCGATGACGACAACGACCCGACCGTCCGGGTCAATGCATTGTCCGGGCTGGCCTGTGACACCAACGTGCGTCTGCTGCGCGAGAGTGTGCTGATCCGCTCCCGTGCGTTCGGCAACATCACATTGCGCGCGGCCCTCAGTGCCAGCGGTTTGCAGTCTTTCAGCGACGAGCACCTGAGTATTGAAGAGCTGTCGGGCGCGTTGCGTGATAGTGATCCGCAGCAGCTGGATGCCACTCGGGCTGCGCTCAACGACGCCCGTGCGGCGGCAGAAGCCATCGAGCGCCTGGTCTCCGACAAAGTGGGCTCGGCGCAAGGCGTCGATCTGTCGGCCTTGAAACAGCCGCTCAAGCAAGCCTTGCAGGTGCTCGGCGAGCTGGTAGCGACGCAGGATGAGCACGAGCAGCCGTCTGCAGACAGCGAATCGCCAGCCGATGATCCGGTCGGCACGGCGCAGCCTGCGAGTGCTGTTCGGTCGAAAGCCGGAATCGGCAGCCGCGACGACGTGGTCCGCAGCCTCGATGAGATCCTGGCGTATTACGCCCGCCATGAGCCATCAAGCCCGTTGCCGATGCTGCTGAACCGGGCCAAGAAGCTGGCACACGCAGACTTCGAGACCATCGTGCGCAATCTGATTCCGGACGGCATGTCCCAATTCGAAAACTTGCGCGGGCCCGAAGCTGACTGACACCTGATGGTGTCCCAGCCCGGGCCACGCAATCCCGTTACCGGCACCGACCGATGACGCCAACATCGTCGCAACAGCGACCAGGAGGAGCAACGTGGCGAAAACCAGTTCTCAGAAGTTCATTGCGCGCAACCGCGCGCCTCGCGTCCAGATCGAATATGACGTCGAGCTTTATGGGGCCGAGAAAAAGGTCCAGCTGCCTTTTGTCATGGGCGTCATGGCCGATCTGGCCGGCAAGCCTGTCGAGCCGCTTGCTCCGGTCGCGGACCGCAAGTTCCTGGAAATCGACGTCGACAACTTCGACTCGCGCCTCAAGGCGATGCAGCCACGCGTTGCATTCAACGTGCCCAACGAGCTGACCGGCGAAGGCAATCTGAGCCTGGATATGACTTTCGAAAGCATGGATGACTTCAGCCCGGCCGCCGTGGCCCGCAAGGTCGACTCGCTGAACAAGCTGCTCGAAGCGCGGACGCAGCTGGCCAACCTGCTGACCTACATGGACGGCAAGACCGGTGCGGAAGAAATCATCATGAAAGCCATCAAGGACCCCGCGCTGCTCCAGGCCCTGGCGAGTGCGCCAAAGCCTCAGGACTCCGAGCCCAACGCGTAATCAGGACCACAGATCATGACCGAATTGAGTCGCGAAAATCAGGCCCAGCCAGGGGCCACGGAACAGACCAGCGAATTCGCCTCGCTGCTGCTTCAGGAATTCAAACCCAAGACCGAGCGCGCTCGTGAAGCGGTGGAAACCGCTGTGCGCACGCTGGCCGAGCAGGCGCTGGCACAGACCGATCTGGTGTCCAACGATGCGATCAAATCGATCGAGTCGATCATTGCCGCCATCGACGCCAAGCTCACGGCACAGGTGAACCAGATCATCCATCACCCCGACTTCCAGCAAGTGGAAAGCGCCTGGCGTGGTCTGCACTATCTGGTCAACAACACCGAAAGCGACGAGCAGCTAAAGATCCGCGTCCTGAATATCTCCAAGCCGGAGCTGCACAAGACCCTGAAGAAGTTCAAGGGTACGGCGTGGGATCAGAGCCCGATCTTCAAAAAAATGTACGAAGAAGAATATGGCCAGTTCGGCGGCGAGCCGTATGGCTGCCTGGTGGGCGATTACTACTTCGATCAGTCCCCTCCGGATGTGGAGCTGCTGGGCGAACTGTCCAAGATCTGCGCGGCGATGCATGCGCCGTTCATTGCCGCCGCTTCGCCAACCGTCATGGGCATGGGTTCGTGGCAGGAACTGTCCAACCCGCGCGATCTAACCAAAATATTCACCACGCCTGAGTACGCGGGCTGGCGTTCGCTGCGCGAGTCGGAAGATTCCCGCTACATCGGCCTGACGATGCCGCGTTTCCTGGCTCGTGTGCCCTACGGTGCCAAGACTGATCCGGTCGAAGCCTTCGCTTTCGAAGAAAACACCGACGGTGCCGACAGCGCCAAATACACCTGGGCCAACGCGGCCTACGCCATGGCGGTCAATATCAACCGCTCGTTCAAGCACTACGGCTGGTGCTCGCGCATTCGCGGCGTGGAGTCCGGTGGCGAGGTGGAAAATCTGCCTGCGCACACCTTCCCGACCGACGACGGCGGCGTGGACATGAAGTGCCCGACCGAAATCGCCATCTCCGACCGTCGCGAGGCTGAACTGGCCAAGAACGGTTTCATGCCGCTGCTGCACAAGAAGAACACCGACTTCGCGGCGTTCATCGGCGCTCAGTCGTTGCAGAAGCCTGCCGAGTACGACGATCCGGATGCCACCGCCAACGCCAACCTGGCCGCGCGTCTGCCTTATCTGTTCGCCACTTGCCGCTTTGCGCACTACCTCAAGTGCATCGTGCGCGACAAGATCGGCTCGTTCAAAGAGAAGGACGAAATGCAGCGCTGGCTGCAGGACTGGATCCTCAACTATGTCGATGGCGATCCTGCGCACTCCACCGAAACCACCAAGGCGCAGCACCCGCTGGCGGCCGCGGAAGTCGTGGTCGAGGACGTCGAAGGCAATCCGGGTTATTACAACTCGCGCTTCTACCTGCGGCCGCACTACCAGCTCGAAGGGCTGACCGTCTCGCTGCGTCTGGTCTCGAAGCTGCCTTCGGCGAAGGGTGCTTGAAGAAAAGATGCTCTAGACGGCATAGGTAGGAGCGGAGCGGGCAGTGCTCCGTTTGTCTGCGAAGACGAAGCTGTTACCCGCGCAAACATTGCGTCTGTACCGGCCTCTTCGCGGACAAGTCCGCTCCTACAGTTCATGTCCGGGTGCGATCAATCAACTCAGTGGCCCATGCCACACAAGGAGAAAACATGGCTGTCGATATTTTCATCAAGATCGGTGACATCAAGGGCGAGTCGATGGACAAGGCCCACAAGGACGAAATCGACGTATTGAACTGGAGCTGGGGTATGTCCCAGACCGGCAACATGCATCAGGGCACCGGCGGCGGTGCGGGTAAGGTGAGCATTCAGGACCTGTCGATCACCAAGCATATCGACAAGGCCACGCCGAACCTGATGATGCATTGCTCCAGCGGCAAGCATATCGACAAGGTCAAGCTGACCGTGCGCAAGGCCGGTGGCGAGAGCCAGGTCGAGTATCTGATCATCAACCTCGAAGAAGTGATCATCACTTCTCTGAGCACCGGCGGTTCGGGCGGCGATGACCGCATGGTGGAGAACATCACCCTGAACTTCGCTCAGGTCACTGTCGACTACCAGCCACAGAAAGCCGACGGTTCCAAGGAAGGCGGCCCGGTCAAATACGGCTGGAACATCCGTTCCAATACCAAGCGCTGAGTATTGGCGTCCCCGGCGTTACAGGCCGGGGACGCTGGTATCGGCGACCGTGTCATCCACCTTCAATTTCTGTAAGGAAACAGATTCATGGCCAGACCTTCATTCGTGAATCTTTGGAAAGCCTATGATGATCTGAAAGTCGCGCACCCCGACCACAAGCCATGCGACGGCCCGTGGCTCAACCAGTGCGCCATCCGTCTGAGCGTCGCGCTATGCAACGAGCGCGGGCTGCCGGTCAATTCATCAACCTACAGCGAGCCGCGTTGCGCACACGGGCACGCCCGTGGTGCGGAATCACTCGCCAACTGGTTGTGGAAAAAACAGCATCTGGGCGCGCCTGTCATCTACAAAAACGGCGCCGCGGATCGCGTCAAACTGCTGAGCAAGACAGGCATTATTTTCTTCAAGGATTTTTATCAGCAGCCCAATGACGCCGAAGGCCATCCGAGCGGAGATCACATAGACCTGTGGGATCGAGGCATGACCCAGACCGGCGATTACTTTCACCGGGCCAAAGCAGTATGGTTCTGGGAGCTGAAATGATGCGCAAATTCCCCGTCGCCACCTTGCTCGCTTGCCTCACCGTGAGCCTCAGCGCCTGTGCGGCAGAGGTTCACTCCGACACTGCGCATACTGCTGCGGCCGAAGGCGTTACCAGAGGCGTTTTTGCCTCCAGAACGGTCAGCCTGGATGACGCCCAGGGGGTTTGCGTTCTGAACTACGAAGGGCATCCGCCGCTGAAACTGGATATGCAGTGGCCATGTCGGTTCAGCGAAGATCAAGCGCACCAGCTGCGGATCGAGAGCTTCAAACAGACTCCGATCCTGATGGTCGAGCGCAGTGAACCGATGCCGCCGCCAAGCCGAAACTGCAAGACGGACCGACAACCTGTACGCCTGCTCAACGGCAAGCTGGAGGCTGCGCCGGTAGGGCGGATCGCAACATGCGGCCCCGCGCACTGGGACCAGAAAGCGTTTACGGCGATGTTTGACTGGTGAACGACCTGACTCCGCGCGAGCGCCTGCAACCTTCCCTGCTCGACCGCCTCACTGACGACGACCCGGCCAATCCGCAGGAAAGCGCGGACAAGCGGGTGTTGTCCCTGAACCAGCTGAAAGCATCGGTGCTGCGTGATCTTGCCTGGCTGTTGAACACCACATCGCTGCTCGATGCCGACGCGACGCTGAACACCCACGCCGGAACCTCTGTGGTGAATTACGGGCTGCCGCCGCTGGCGGGCAACAGTGCTTCGAGCGTCGACATCGGCGTACTGGAAAGTCTGATCCATCGGGCAATCGTCACCTTCGAGCCGCGCATCCTCGCGCATACCCTGAGCGTTCGCGCGCGGATCGGCCGTGACCAGATGAACCACAACGCCTTGAGCTTCGAAATTCAGGGCGATCTGTGGGCACAACCAGTGGCCTTGCCCTTGCTGCTGCGCACCGAACTGGACCTGGAAACCGGTCACGTCAAGGTACTGCCGGCCGACTCACGGAGACATTCATGAACCCGCGCCTGCTCGGGCTGTACAACCAGGAACTGCAGCACATACGCGAGAGTGCCGCCGAGTTCGCCCGCGAGTACCCGAAGATCGCCGGTCGCCTGACCTTGTCCGGGCTGGACTGTGCGGACCCCTATGTCGAGCGCCTGCTCGAAGGCTTCGCTTATCTCACTGCGCGCGTGCAGCTCAAGCTCGACGCCGAGTACCCGACTTTTACCCACAACCTGCTGGAAATCGCTTACCCGCATTATCTGGCACCAACGCCGTCGATGACCGTGGTGCAGATGCAGGCCGATCCGGATGAGGGCTCGCTGAGCCAGGGTTTCACCTTGCCGCGCGACAGCGTGCTGCGGGGCGCGCTGGGCCGCGACTCCCAGACATCATGCGAATATCGCACCGCCCATGAGGTGACGTTGTGGCCGCTGAAGGTCAGCGACGCCGAATATTTCGGCAACCCGTCAGCGGTGCTCGGTCGTCTGGCGGCGAGCGAGCCGAAGGCCAAGGCAGGCTTGCGCATCACCTTGCGGGCCGGTGCCGAGCTGACGTTCGACAAGCTGAACTTGCACAGCCTTCCGCTTTATCTCAGCGGCTCGGACGAGCAACCGTTCCGGCTTTATGAACAACTGCTGGGCAACGCCTGCGCCGTCTTCGCACGCCAGCCGGGAGGAAATTGGGCGGAACGCCTGCCGGCAGACGCACTGCGACCCTGTGGTTTCGATGACCGTGAAGCCGCCCTGCCGGTAGTGCCCCAGGCCTTTCAGGGTTATCGCCTGCTGCAGGAATACTTCGCCCTGCCCCAGCGTTTTCTGTTCGTTGAGTTCGCTGAACTGACCCGCGCCGTACAGCGCTGCGACGGTCAGGAACTGGAGCTGATCGTATTGTTCGATCGCTTCGACCAGAGCCTGGAAAGCAGTATCGGTGCCGAACAATTCGTGCCGTTCTGCACGCCTGCGATCAACCTGTTCCCTCGCCGTCTGGATCGGATTCACCTGTCCGACCGTGTCCACGAACACCATGCCATCGCCGACCGAACCCGGCCGATGGATTTCGAGATCCACTCGCTCAAATCCGTGACCGGCCACGGCACTGGCCCGGATCAGCCTTTCCTGCCGTTCTATGCGGTGCGTGACCCGTCACGTTACGGCCGTGACAAGGCCTGGTACATCCTGCGCCGCGAGCCTCGCGTGCTCTCCAGCGAGCAACGCCGCAGTGGCACACGCTCGACCTACGTCGGCAGTGAAACCTTCATCAGCCTGGTCGACAGCGAGCAAGCGCCCTACAGGCACGACCTGCGGCAGCTGGGCCTGAGTGCGCTGTGTACGAACCGGGATCTGCCATTGTTCATGAGCGTGGGCAGCGGTAAATCGGACTTCACCCTGGCCGACAGCGCGCCGGTGTCGGCCATTCGCTGTCTTGCCGGACCGAGCCGACCGCGCGCCAGCCATGCTCACGACAACAAGGCGTGGCGCTTGATCAGCCAGCTCTCGCTCAACTACCTGTCGTTGAGCGAACAAGGTCAGGGCGCTGCGGCCTTGCGCGAACTGTTGCGCCTGTATGGCGACGACCATGACGCGGCCCTGCAGTTGCAGATCGAAGGCCTGCTGGAAGTCAGCAGCAAGCCCTGTACCCGACGTCTGCCGATGCCCGGCCCAATCGTGTTCGGTCGCGGCCTGGAAATTACTCTGAAATTCGACGAAAACGCTTTCCGCGGCACCGGCGTGTTTTTGCTTGGCGCGGTGTTCGAGCGTTTCCTGGCACGTTATGTGTCGATCAACAGTTTTACCGAGACGGTGATTCGTACCACCGAACGCGGCGAGATCATGCGATGGAAAGCCAAGCCCGGACGCCGTCCGACCCTGTGAATACGTTGACCGACATGCACGAGCAGCCCTGGGAATACGATTTCTTCCAGGCTCTGCGACGTATCGAGTGCGAATCGCCCCAGCTGCCGCGCTTCGGTCACTCGGTGCGCCTGGCCGATGACCCGCTGCGCCTGGGCCAGCAGCCGGAAAGCTCATTCGCGCCATCCACGCTGGCATCGGTGAAACCGGCAAGCGATGGCCAGCCGGCGCGTCTGGAGCAATTCTTCTTCGGCCTCGGCGGTCCCAACGGCCCGCTGCCGTTGCACATTACCGAGTACGTGCGCGAGCGCCAGCGCAACAACGCCGACAGTGCCAGCAAGCGTTTTCTGGATGTGTTTCATCATCGTCTGCTCAGTCTGTTCTATCGGGCCTGGGCCGAGGCGCGCCCGACCGTCAGCCACGACCGCCCCGATGACGATTACTGGTCCGCGCGTCTCGCCGCGCTCAGTGGCCGGGGCATGTCGAGCCTGCGTGATCAGAGCGTCATTCCTGACACCGCCAAGCTGCATTTCAGCGGGCACCTCGCGGCCCAGACCCGTTACCCGGACGGCCTGCGGGCCATTCTGGCGGAGTACTTCGGACTGCCGGTGGAGATTGAAGAGTACGTCGGCCAGTGGCTCGAACTGCCCGAGCGCAGTCGTCTGGGCGTCAGCTCCAACCGGTTGGGGAGTGATTTCTGCCTGGGCCGTTATGTGTGGGACCGTCAGCACAAATTCCGTGTTCGCCTGGGGCCTTTGAAGCTTGCCGATTACATGGGCATGTTGCCGGACGGCCAGCCTTTCAAGGAACTGGTTGCCTGGGTTGCCGAGTACCTGGGCCACGAACTGGACTGGGACCTGAACCTGATTCTGGAGCAGCACGAAGTGCCGCTCTTCCAACTCAACGGGCGGCAGCGGCTGGGGTTCAACACCTGGCTGGGCAGGCCCGCTCACGATGCCAGGGACTTGATCCTGGCCCGGCATTACGCCGACCAGACAACGTCCGCACAACTTTCAGGGAGCAATGAACATGGGTGAAATCAGCCGCGCGGCACTGTTCGGCAAACTCAACAGCGTGGCCTACAAAGCCATCGAAGCCGCGACCGTATTCTGCAAGTTGCGGGGTAATCCGTATGTCGAACTGGCGCACTGGTTCCATCAGCTCCTGCAGCTTCAGGACTCGGACCTGCATCGCATCGTGCGCCAGTTCAATATCGAACCCGCGCGTCTGGCCCGTGACCTGACCGAAGCTCTGGACCGCCTGCCGCGTGGCTCGACGTCGATCACCGATCTGTCGTCCCATGTCGAGGAAGCGGTCGAGCGCGGCTGGGTATACGGCAGCCTGATGTTCGGTGAAAGCCAGGTCCGCACCGGCTATCTGGTGGTCGGAATTCTCAAGACGCCAAGCCTGCGTCATGCGCTGCTGGGCCTGTCTTCGGAGTTTGACAAGGTCAAGGTCGAGAGCCTGAGCGAGCGTTTTGACGAGTATGTCGGCGACTCGCCGGAAAACGCCCTGAGCGCCAGCGACGGTTTCAACGCCGGTGCCGTACCGGGCGAAGCCAGCGGCGCGATGTCACCCAGCGCCCTGGGCAAACAGGAAGCACTGAAAAAATTCACCGTGGACCTCACCGAACAGGCGCGTAGCGGAAAGCTCGACCCGATCGTGGGCCGCGACGAGGAAATTCGCCAGCTGGTGGATATCCTCATGCGCCGCCGCCAGAACAATCCGATTCTGACTGGCGAAGCCGGCGTCGGCAAAACCGCGGTGGTTGAAGGCTTTGCACTGCGTATTGTGGCCGGTGACGTTCCGCCCGCGCTCAAGGACGTCGAGCTGCGCAGCCTGGACGTTGGCCTGTTGCAGGCTGGCGCGAGCATGAAAGGCGAATTCGAACAGCGTCTGCGCCAGGTCATCGAAGACGTGCAGGCCTCGCCCAAGCCGATCATCCTGTTTATCGACGAGGCTCACACGCTGGTCGGCGCCGGTGGCGCTGCGGGGACTGGCGACGCGGCCAACCTGTTGAAGCCTGCATTGGCGCGCGGCTCATTGCGCACGGTCGCGGCTACCACCTGGGCCGAGTACAAAAAGCACATTGAAAAAGACCCTGCCCTGACTCGCCGCTTCCAGGTCGTGCAAGTGGCCGAGCCATCCGAAGACAAGGCTCTGCTGATGATGCGCGGCGTCGCGTCGACCATGGAACAGCACCATCAGGTGCAGATCCTCGACGAAGCGCTGGAGGCCTCGGTCAAGCTTTCTCATCGCTACATCCCGGCGCGCCAGTTGCCAGACAAATCCGTCAGCCTGCTGGACACTGCCTGCGCCCGCGTCGCCATCAGCCTGCACGCGGTTCCGGCGCAGGTCGATGACAGCCGCCGGCGAATCGAAGCCCTGGAAACCGAACTGCAGATCATCGCCCGTGAACAGGCCATTGGCATCGACATCGGCTCGCGGCAAACCAGTGTCGAGGCACTGCTGCTGACCGAGCAGAAACGTCTGGCCGAACTGGAAACGCGCTGGGCCGACGAGAAAGCACTGGTCGACGAACTGCTCGCTCTGCGCGCCCAACTGCGCGAAACCGCGGGTGCGGTCGACAGTGATCCCGACACTGACCAGGGCAAGACACTGCGCGAGCAATTGATGCAGTTGCAGCAACGCTTGAGCGAACTGCAAGGCGAGGCCCCATTGATCCTGCCGACCGTGGACTACCAGGCCGTGGCCTCGGTGGTGGCTGACTGGACCGGTATTCCGGTGGGCCGCATGGCGCGCAATGAGCTGGAAACCGTCCTCAACCTGGATCACCACCTCAAGAAACGCATTATCGGTCAGGATCACGCGCTGCAGATGATCGCCAAGCGTATCCAGACTTCCCGCGCCGGGCTGGACAATCCTGGCAAACCCATCGGCGTGTTCATGCTGGCCGGCACTTCCGGCGTAGGCAAAACCGAAACCGCGCTGGCGCTGGCCGAAGCCTTGTACGGCGGCGAGCAGAACGTGATCACCATCAACATGAGCGAATTCCAGGAAGCCCATACGGTTTCGACGCTCAAGGGCGCGCCACCGGGGTACGTCGGCTACGGCGAGGGCGGCGTACTGACCGAGGCCGTGCGTCGCAAGCCGTATAGCGTGGTGCTTCTCGACGAAGTGGAAAAAGCCCACCCGGACGTGCACGAGATTTTCTTTCAGGTGTTCGACAAGGGCGTGATGGAGGATGGCGAAGGCCGGGTCATCGATTTCAAGAACACGTTGATTCTACTGACCACCAACGCCGGCACCGAGCTGATTTCCCATTTGTGCAGGGACGCTCTGGACGTGCCGGACCCTGAAGCCATCGCCAAGGCGCTGCGCCAGCCGCTGCTGGAAATTTTCCCGCCCGCGCTGTTGGGTCGTCTGGTGACCATTCCGTATTACCCGCTCAGCGACACCATGCTCAAGGCCATCACCCGCCTGCAGCTGGACCGCATCAAGAAACGCGTCGAGAGCACTCACAAAGTCGCTTTCGATTACGACGACGAGGTCATCGACCTCATCGTGTCGCGCTGTACCGAGACCGAAAGCGGCGGCCGCATGATCGATACCATCCTGACCAACACACTGCTGCCGGACATGAGCCGCGAGTTCCTGACCCGCATGCTCGAAGGCAAAGCCTTGGCCGGCGTGCGCATCAGCCAGCGGGATAACGATCTGCATTACCAGTTCAGTGACGAGACCTGATGACCGTGCAGTACCAATCCCGTGGCAACGGTTCTGTGGGAGCCAGCTTGCTGGCGAAGAGGCCGGTACAGCTGCATCTGGTGTGCCGACTGGAAGTACGCCTTCGCGGACAAGTCCGCTCCCACAAGCAAGCATCTGGTGTGCCACGGTCCTGTGGGAGCCAGCGGGCGGCGATCCGTCTTGCTGGCGAAAGGCCGGTTGCGCCGCCACATCTTCAGCGACAAAGACAATGCTCTCGAAAATGCCATGAAATCAATGCAACGAGATAACCGATGAACTTCCAGCAACTCACCCGCCTGGCGCAGGTCACCAGCCCGCTGGGGCCCGATGTGCTGCTGCTCAAGGACATGAGTGGCGGCGATGAGTTGGGCCGGCTGTTCAGCTACGACCTGCAACTGACGTCTTCGGACGGCAGCATCGACCTCAACCAGTTGCTGGGCAAGCCAATGAGCCTGGCACTGCAACTGGCCGGCAGTGGCCAACGGTATTTCCACGGCATCGTGGCGCGCTGCAGTCAGAACGTCGAGCGCGGCCAGTTCGCCAGTTATCAGGTCACGTTGCGGCCCTGGCTGTGGCTGCTCACCCGCACCTCCGACTGCCGGATCTTTCAGAACCAGACCATCCCGCAAATCATCAAGCAGGTGTTCCGCGATCTGGGTTTTTCTGACTTCGAGGACGCACTCAGCCGCCCTTATCGCGAGTGGGAATACTGCGTTCAGTATCGCGAAAGCAGCTTCGATTTCGTCAGCCGCCTGATGGAACAGGAAGGCATCTATTATTTCTTCCGCCACGAGAAGGACAGGCACGTTCTGGTTCTGGCTGACGCATACGGCGCGCACCAGCCGGTTCCTGGCTATGAATCGGTGCCCTACTTCCCGCCTGACGGCCAGCACCGGGAACGCGACCATATCAACGACTGGCGGCTGGCTCAGGAAGTCCAGCCTGGATCGCTTGAGCTCAACGATTACGACTTTCAGCGGCCCAGCGCGAGCATCGAAGTACGCTCGGCGATGCCCCGGCCGCACACTGCGGGCGATTACCCGCTGTACGACTACCCCGGCACCTATGTGCAAAGCCAGGACGGCGAACATTACGCCCGCACCCGCCTGGAAGCGCTGCAGAGTCTGCACGAGCGCGTAGAGCTGAGCGGCAATGCGCGAGGGCTGGGCGCCGGTCACTTGTTCAGCATGAGCGGATTCGGCCGCCAGGATCAGAACCGCGAATACCTGATTGTGGGCGCGCGTTACTACATCGCCCAGGAAAGTCTGGAAACCGGAGCCGGAAGCGCTGGCGTCCAGTTTGAGAGCAGCCTGACCTGCATCGACGCCCAGCAGAGCTTTCGGCCACTGGCCGACACACCGCGCCCGGTCGTCAAAGGTCCGCAGACCGCCTTGGTGGTGGGGCCCGCTGGCGAGGAAATCTGGACCGACCAGTTTGGCCGCGTCAAGGTGCACTTCTATTGGGACCGCCACGACCAATCCAACGAGAACAGCTCGTGCTGGATTCGCGTCTCGCAGGCCTGGGCAGGCAAGAATTGGGGGTCGATGCAGATCCCGCGGATCGGCCAGGAAGTGATCGTCAGCTTTCTCGAAGGTGATCCCGACCGCCCGATCATCACCGGCCGTGTCTATAACGCCGAGCAGACCGTGCCCTACGATTTGCCGGCCAACGCCACCCAGAGCGGCATGAAGAGTCGCTCCAGCAAGGGCGGCACGCCGGCCAACTTCAACGAAATCCGTATGGAGGACAAGAAGGGTGCCGAGCAGCTGTACATCCATGCCGAGCGCAATCAGGACATCGTGGTCGAGGCAGATGAAAGCCACTCCGTCGGCCACGACCGCGTCAAAAGCATTGGCCACGACGAGACGGTGCTGATCGGTAATAACCGGGTGCGCATCGTCAGGCAAGAGGATGTGCTGGCAGTCGGAAAAAGCAAGACCGATAGCATCAGCCAGAGCTACCTGATCGAGGTGGGCGAAAACCTGCGGCTGGTCTGCGGTGCCAGTGTGCTGGAGCTCAACGCCAGCGGCCAGATCAACCTCTGTGGTGTGCAGATCAGCTTCCACGCAAGTGGCGACGCGCAGTTCAACACTGGCGGCGTACTGCACCTGAACAACGGGAAAGGAGCCGATGCGACGCCTGAAGGCCAAGGCGTCAAAGCGTCCATCGACGCCAACATCGCAGCCGTCTTTCCCAAGCCCAAATAACGAGATTTCGCCCCATGACGTATCGCATCAATGAACTTCAGTTCCAGCTGCCGGACAGCTCGCTGCACGACGCTTCGATCAATATTCTCAAGTTTCCGGATCTGGGTACTTCGTTGATCATCAGCCGCAGCTTGCTGGCCGAAGGCGAGACTCTGCACAGCAATTTCGACGATCAGCTCAAACGCCTGGAGAAACAGGTTCAGGACCTGCGTTTCCAGCCCGTGCAGAACGTGCGTGTGGGTGCGGGTTCCACGATCGACGCCATCGAGTTGCACAGTCAGTTCAGCAAAGGTGCGGAAGACGTCTATCAGTATCAGCTCGCATTCGTGCAGCCAGATACCCGCAAGATGATCGCCCTCAGCTACGTGAAGGCCCAGCCCTTGAGTGAAGCCGAAGCGGCCCATTGGGCGACGCTCAAGCAAACACTGATGTTCGGTTGATGAGCGACCTGCATGTCTGATGCTCTCTGGGCTGCCCGCCTCGGCGACGGGCTCGAACACAGTTCCATGATGGCCGATGTCCTGGGCGGCGTGCTGGAGGTGGCGGCCAACGTCGCCATCGGCGCCCTGGCGACAGCCGCCGTGGTAGCGGCGACCGGCATAACAGTGGCTACCGCTGGGCTTGGCGCCTGCGTTCTGGGAGCGGTCGTCGGCGTCGTGGTCGGTGTGGCGATGAGCAAGACCGGCGCCGACAAAGGCCTCTCCGAAATGTGCGAGGGCATCGGCAACAGCCTGTTCCCGCCGGTGGTGATGGCAACGATCCTGACCGGCTCCACCGATACGCTGACCAACTCCATTCCGGCCGCGCGGGCCGCGGGCTCCGTTCCTGCGCACATGAGCCCGGCGGTATCCGGCGGCGGGTCGGACACTGCGCAGTCCGGCGATCCGGCACAGGGCGATGAGCCCGGCTTTCTGGACATCGCCAAAGGTTTCTTCTCCCAGATGTGGCGCCCTACCGTCGCCACTCCCGCGCCGGGCGCAGTGCCCAAACCGCTGGATCTGGTGGCCTGCATGAAACATCCACCCATGCCGCCGCAATTTCTTGCAGAAGGATCGGAGAAGGTCAGCATCAACGGCCAGCCCGCGGTGCGTAGCGGCGACCGCAGCACGTGTGATGCCAAAGTCGTGTCGTCCGGAATGATCTCTTCCAACGTCACCATCGGCGGCGGTTCGGTGGTGGTACGCGAGATCCGCAGCGGCAAGACGCCCGGCGTCGGCCTGGCGGTAACTGCACTGATGATGCTCAAGGGCGCCAAGGGCAACTTCAAGGCCAACCTACCGTGCATGCTCATGGCCGGGGTCAACTCTTTCGTCGTCAGTCAGGCCACCGGCGCGCTGTCGAACGCCATCGCCGGATCGCCCAACCCGGTGCACGCCGCAACCGGCGCCAAGGTGCTGGGCGGCGCGGATGAGCTGGATTTCGTATTGCCGGGCGTGCTCGCCATCGACTGGCAACGCTTCTACAACAGTCGCGATGAGCGTCGCAACAGCCTGTTGGGCAACGGCTGGAGCCTGTCTTACGAGATCACTGTGCTGATCGAAGCGCATCCGGACGGTGGTGAACGTCTGCTGTACATCGATGAGCAGGCGCGGCGCATCGACATGGGCTCGATAGCGCGAGGTGCCGCGGTGTATAGCGCCGGCGAAGGCCTGGCGGTCAGGCGCAACGACGACGGTCGCCTGCTGATCGAGAGCGACGACGGGCTGTATCGACTGTTCGAACCGACGCCTACTGACGCGTCGCGCCTGCGTTTAAGCCAGCTGGGCGACCGTAACGACAACCGCATTTACCTCGACTACGACCAGGCCGGCAGGCTGGTGCGCCTGCGCGATACCCTCGATTGGGTTCAGGTAGAACTGATCTACAGCGAGCAATGGCCCGAGCGCCTGCAACAGGTCGAGCGGCTGTATCCCGATCAGCAGCGCGAGGTGCTGGTCAGCTATGGCTACGACGGCCGGGGCGATCTGGCGGAAGTGCGCAATGCCGTGGGCCAGATCCAGCGCCGCTTCGCCTACGATTTGGATCGACGCATGTTCGAGCACCAGCTCCCTACCGGCTTGCGCTGCTTTTACGAGTGGGCCCAGGTCGATGGCGTTGAGTGGCGCGTGGTTCGGCACTGGACCGATGAGGGCGACAGCTATGCGTTTGGCTATGACCTGAAAAATGGCGTGACCCGGGTTGTGGATGGCCTGCAACGCAACAGCTTGCGCCGCTGGAACGCGCAGCATCAGATCACCGAGTACACCGACAATCTGGGCAGCATCTGGCGCTTCGAATGGAACGACGAGCGCCAGCTGCTGAGCGCTACCGATCCACAGGGCGGACAGTACCGTTACGGCTACGATGAAGCGGGCAACCTGTCCGAAACGCTGGACCCGCTGGGCCGGCGCGAGTCGATTCTGTGGCTGGAGCACTGGGCGCTGCCGTTGGTGGAAACTGACGCTGCCGGCAACAGCTGGCACTACCGCTATGACCCTCGTGGCAACTGCACTGAAGAAATCGACCCACTGGGCCAGGTCACCCGCTATCGCTATGACAGCCATGGTCAGACCGTGGAAATCATCGACGCCACTGGCAAGCACAAGACTTTGCAATGGAGCGAGCTGGGGCAACTGATCGAGCATGTCGACTGTTCGGGTTATCCAACCCGTTTCGGCTACGACCGGCATGGCTATCTGCAAGTGGTCACCGACGCGCTGGGCGAACGCACCACTTATGAACATGACGCCCAGGGCCGACTCCTGCGCAGCCAGCTACCGGACGGGCGCGTTGAGCAATACCTGCGCGACGGCAGCGGACAGCTCACGGGACATATCGACCCCGCAGGGCACGCCACCGGCTATCAGTACGACCGGCGCGGCCAGGTACGTCAGCGGATTGATGCGCTCGGCAGAACCGTGCAGTTCAGCTACGACGCCTACGGCCGCTTGCAGGCGCTGACCAACGAAAACGGCGAAAGCTACCGGTTCGCCTGGGATGCGGGCGACCGGCTGACTGGACAAACGGAGCTCGACGGAAGCGCCCGACGTTACGGCTATGACCTGCTGGATAACACCACTCGAGTGGAGTGCGTACCGGCGCCTTTTGGCAATGGTCTGGCGCTGGTCCCGAGCGAGGCGGTGCCGCCCATCGTCCATCTGCTGGAGCGCGACCCGGTTGGGCGCCTGATCGCCAAGGTCACCGACGACGGCCGCACGGAGTACCGCTATAACCCGCTCGATCAACTGACCGACGTGACGTTCACCGACCCTGCGGGCCAGGCCTCCAGCCTGAAGTTCACGTATGACGCGCTGGGCCGGCTGATAGAAGACCAGAGCGCTGCGGGCAGCCTCAAGCATCGTTACGACGAACTGGGGAATCTGCTTCAGACCCAGCTACCCGACGGTCGCTGGCTCAATCATCTGTATTACGGCAGCGGCCATCTGCATCAGATCAACCTCGACGGCCAGCTGATCAGCGACTTCGAGCGTGATCGCCTGCACCGCGAAGTGCTGCGCACCCAGGGCCAGATAAGCACGCGCAGCGAATACGATCGCAGTGGAAGGCTGCGTTCCCGCAAGCGACGACATGCCAGCCAGTCGCCGATCCTGCCTGCGGCCGCGCAGAAGCACTTCGAGTTTGACCCTGCCGACAACCTGATCGGCCGCCTTGATCAACAGCCGCGCGGCGAGCAGCGCCAGCTGCTGCACTACGACGCCACAGGCCGCATCATCGCCAGCCAGGACAACCTGCAAGGCCAGCACGAAACCTTCGCCTATGACGCCGCCGCCAACCTGCTCGACGGCCCGCCTCGGGGTGCAGGCCTGGTGGTGCACAACAAGCTGTTGACCTATCAGGACAAGCGCTACCGCTACGACGCCTTCGGCCGGATGATCGAGAAGCGCAGCGGCAGCGACCGCGTCCAGCGCTTTGCTTATGACGCCGAGCACCGGCTGATCGAAGTGCGCAACCAGCATGGCCCGCGCGAAACCATCGTGAAGATGGTGTACGACCCGCTAGGGCGGCGGATCGAAAAAAACGAGCACGATAACCACGGCTTCCCGCTAGGCGAAACCCGTTTCACCTGGGATGGCATGCGCCTGTTGCAGGAACACAGGAACAGCCAGACCAGCCTGTACATATACGCAGACCACGGCTACGACCCCCTCGCCCGCGTCGACGGCATCGGCGCCCTGCAAAAGGTCCGCTACTACCACAACGACCTCAACGGCCTGCCGGAGCAACTGACCGAAAGCGACGGCCATACCGTCTGGCAGGCGCGCTACCGAGTGTGGGGCAACACCGCCGAAGAAATCCGCGAACCGTACTACATCGAAGAACAGAACCTGCGTTTTCAAGGTCAATACCTGGACCGCGAAACGGGGCTGCACTTCAATACATTCAGGTTCTACGACCCGGATATCGGCCGATTTACCACGCCGGATCCTATCGGGCTGGCGGGCGGGATTAACCTGTATCAATACGCGCCGAATCCGATTGGGTGGGTGGATCCATTAGGACTCAATCCGGGTGATCTGGTCAGATATAAAATCCGTCCATCAGTAACGCCCCAAGCGGGGACGAGAGAAAGCGCGATAGCGCGCGCGTGGGGTGAAGAAAGGTCATTGGTCGCCAGCGGTGGCGGGTCAAGGAACTGGAGCGCGGCTGAGCGAGAAACGATTCTGAACACTCGGAACAATCGCAAATTGAGCTCGATCATGTCTGAAGCTGGCTATACAGGTCACCACATCAACAGCGTCAAAGGAAACGGTTCTACGGGAGGAGCCTGGCAGGGAGACCCGCGGAACATTGTATTCCTGCAAAACCAAAATCACCCTAGCGGAGTGGATGAGCACCTGAACAGTTCACAGGGCCATCGTGGAAAGTATAATAATGCGGGCCGTGGGCGACTCATTGACCGCATAAAAACTTCAGGCAGCATTACCGGTTGCAAAAAATAACAGGGGAAATACGATGGCGGACCTGGAAACAGCATTATTCAAATTAAAGAAAGCGCATGGAGATTTCCTCCTTCCGGGGGTCTTTGACCGAAATCGCGATCTGGACGACTGCTGGCCCAGCGATCTACCGCGCTCATCAGAAACCGATCTTTTTTTCACCAATTATGAACCCAGGGGCGTCCGTTTCGAAACCGGCTTCACTCCCATGAACTTTTTTGAAGTTGCAAAGCTCAAAAAGGCGCAGCTTGGCTACCGATGGACTCAAGGTCCGGAAAATACGAAAAGTGTCGCCACTTGGCCTGGTCAGTTTCTGGTTTTGATGGATGGTAGCGGAGGCGGGAAACCAATAATAGCCGACACGAGCACGACAGGGACTCCGGTTTATGCTGCCTATGACGTAGTAGTTCCGTTTAAAATAGCGGATACACTTGCGGATTATTTCCTGGCATTGGCCGAACTGATCGCCGTGGTGTATGGAGAATATGACGTTTTTGATATAGCCGATGAGGACGATAATATCCTTCCTGAGTTTTCTAAGACGTTAGAGGTAAACCTTATAGCTATATTAGGGAAAGAAAATTTCGTCCGATTTTTTGACTATTTTTATGGTTAACTCATGTCTTATGCGGCAGTACCCATGACCTCTTCAGCTGCCAAGTCACAGGGTGCTTAGAACTCTGACTTTTCAACGCTTCCAAAACTGTAATTGGTCAACCAACGGTTCGCCTGCCTTACATGACCGAGCATATTCGAATCGCGGTCCATACCAAGCTGACTCGCCTAATTGGCCTGCGAACCGCGGACCTGTGGGAGGCAGCTTGCTGGCGATAGCGGCCATGCGGAAATGAGGTTTGTCAGAACGGCCGGCAGCCGTTCTGACAAGTAGTGAGCTTACTGGCCGCTCAACGCGCCCACTTTGCCCAGCACATTGGCCATGAACTGCTGCAAAGGCATTTTCTGCCCGTTGAAATCGACCACATCGTTCGCGTAGTGCAAGTTGGAAACGATGTTGTCGCCGTCAACCTTTGCCAGTTGCATCATTTCTGCCATGGCGCTGGCCATGTCGCTGGCTGCGGTAGCCTGTTCGGCGATCTGTTTCAGGTCGGTCTGGCCTTCACGAATGGCTTGCTGGGTGGCCAGGTCGCGGATCATTGGCTTGGAGACCACGATGTTCGCGTTGATCTCGCCCAAGGTTTTCATGGCAATGACGTCAGCCGGTTGATCCAGCGAACCCGGGTTGGTCAGGTCGACCGCGACGCGCATGTGGCTTTCGCCGTTGGCCGTCTTGAGCGACAGTTTTTCCATTTCGATGTGCGGCTTGCCAGCCAGGAGCGTGGCCAGGTCAGTGTCCAGACGCTGCTGGTCAGCGGGCTCAAGTTGCAGCGGCTGCGGCTCTTCCGACAGCGCGGCGGCCTGCTGCTGCGGCAGGATTTTGGTTTCGTACAGCTCGTAAAGCGACTGGGTCGCAGCCACGTCGAAGTTGCTGATCTTGAAGCCCAGATGAGCCGAGCCCACGTCTTTCCCGGCATAGACGATCATGCCGATGTCGTAGTTGACCTGCGCGGCGAACTTGCCGCCCTCTTCCTGGGCAAGGTTGGTGTTGGTCAGATCCTTGATGCGCACCGGTGGCTTGCCCACGACCTGGAAGCCGGCGTCTTGGAGCTTCATGGTGGTGTGACCCAGATAGAAGCCGGACTTGCCTTTGGTGCCACCGGTATCGAAAGTCATGCCTTTGGCTTCGATGCTCACCGGGCCGTCCGGCGAATCGACATTCAGTTGCAGGTTGTCCATGTTGCCCGCAAGGCTCACCTTCTCCGCATCGGCCGAGGCCTCCACGTTCAGATTGAGACCGGAAAACTTGAAAGTACCGTCGGTATCGTTCATCTCCAGCGGCGCCATCTGCAGCCAGCCTTTGGTGGAACGATCATAGCCGACGCTGGCCTGCCCCTTGATCGGTGCTACGTCCTTGCTGAGGGCGAACCATTTTTCCGTGCTTTCGTTCTTTTCCATCTCGAAATTGCTGAGCGCCATGACCGGCACGAGGTTCAGCTTTTTAAGACGCGACAGCGGCAGCGGGCCGTGCTCAATATTGTCGACAAATTGCAGTTGGGCACTCTGGCTGCTATCGGCCAGGTTCTGGACATCCACGCGATAATGCGCGGTGCTGCTGAAGAGGTGGCGATCCAGCGAAAGCATTTCCAGGGTTACGCTGGTGTTGGTGCCCTTGAAGGACTGCGTTAGTTCCTGATTGGCCTTCTGGATCGAGTCCTTCAGAACGCCTTCCAGTTGAGTCCCGGTATACCAGGCGCCAGCTGTCGCCACCGCACCCGCCACCACAACGACCCCAACCGCTATACCTGCTGCTTTATTCATAATGACTCGACGATATCCGTTCTGTTGATTGAAGAGGTCTTCCCTGGCCTCGCGACCTGCGCGCTGACGGCGGGATGACGATCCGCTGCACTGCCGAAAAGTCGCGAGAGATTATCATTGGCTGCGGCCGGCGGCCCAGCGTTGTCGGCAGCTTCTGTGGCCGACTGCGCCTTTTGCAGATATTTCGGCCCCGGCGCCTTGGCGTGCGTTACCTGAAGCGCCACGCAGACTGGGGTAGCCACGGTCTTGGCCTAACCGGTAGGCTGAGAACGAATTTGGTTAACGGATGTGACGACATGAGTGCAGAGCAAACCGAAAGACGCCCGATCAAGGCTGTAATTTTCGATATGGACGGCTTGTTGCTGGACACGGAGGGCATCTATACCGAGGTCACGCACCTGATCGCAAGCCAGTACGGGAAGACCTTCGACTGGTCCGTCAAGCAGCACACCATTGGACGGGGCGCGCGGGATTTCGCGGGCTACGTGATCGGTGCGCTGGAGTTGCCCATTTCGGTCGATGAGTTTCTGGAAGTTCGTGAGCCCATGCTGGATGAACGTTTCCCGCGCTCGGCGGCGATGCCGGGTGCCGAGGCGCTGGTGCGTCACCTGGCGGCAAACGAAATCCCGATCGCCGTAGGCACCAGCTCTTCAGTGCATTACTTCAAGGCCAAGACGACCTTGCATCGTGCCTGGTTCGAGTTGTTCGAAACGGTCGTGACAGCTGATGACCCCGAAGTAGGCGCGGCTAAACCTGCCCCGGATATCTTTCTGGTCGCGGCGCGCAGACTGGGTGTCGATCCACGGGATTGCCTGGTCTTCGAGGACTCGCCCTTCGGTGTAACCGCCGCCAAAGCTGCGGGCATGGCGGCTGTTGCGGTGCCCGACTCGCACATGCCGGTCGAGCAATACGAGCACGCGGACCTGATATTGTCTTCTCTGGCTGACTTCCCGCTCCAGGCCTGGGGTTTGCCGGGCATGCAGAAGCCCTGATCAACGGCCCGAACCGGCTCTGCGGGCCGGTTCGAACGCATCCGACGGATGCATATGCCACCCCCCTTACCGATTCTGTCCTTCTAAAGACCTTCCTTTTTCGTCTTTCCCACTTTGCCGCAAACCGGCCAGTATGGCCGGTCCACAGACCGTCAATGACATGGAGGATATCGAGATGACCTACCGAACCCTTGGCCAGTCCGGCCTGAAAGTCTCAACACTGACACTCGGCACCATGATGTTCGGTGAGCAGACGAACGCAGAGGACTCTGCGCGAATCATCGACAAGGCTTGGGATCAAGGCGTCAACTTCATCGACACCGCCGACGTCTACAACGCAGGACGTTCGGAGGAAATAGTCGGCAAGGCCATTGCAGCCCGGCGCAGCGACTGGATTCTGGCGACGAAGGTGGCGATAGGTCCTGCTGACGGAGTCCCCAACCGCGCAGGTCTGAACCGCAAGCATATCTTCAACGCCATCGACGACAGCCTGCGCCGGCTCGATACGGACTATCTGGACATCTATTACCTGCACAAGGAAGACCATGCCACGCCGCTGGAGGTGACGGTTTCCGCTATCGGTGATCTGATCCGCGCTGGAAAGATTCGCTACTGGGGCGTTTCCAACTTCCGTGGCTGGCGCATTGCGGAGATCGTCAATGTGGCTCAACGCCTGGGTGTTGATAAGCCGGTAATCAGTCAGCCGTTGTACAACATCGTCAACCGACAGGCCGAAACCGAGCAGATCACGGCGGCAGCCTTTCACGGTCTCGGCGTTGTGCCCTACAGCCCGCTGGCGCGTGGTGTGCTCAGTGGCAAGTACGCACCGGACGCGACGCCGGACAGCGACAGCCGTGCCGGGCGTCAGGACAAACGCATTCTGGAAACCGAGTGGCGCTCGGAATCGCTGCGCATCGCCCAGCGTATTCAGGACTACGTTCGCGACAAAGGCGTTGGTAGTGTCGAGTTCGCCATTGCCTGGGTGCTGAATAACCAGGCCGTCAGCTCGGCGATTGTCGGCCCGCGTACCGAGCAGCAATGGGACAGCTATATCAAGGCGCTGGATGTGACCATCACCGCAGAGGATGAAGCGTTCATTGATTCACTGGTGACACCGGGCCACGCCTCGACACCGGGCTTCAATGACGTACAGCATTTCGTCTCGGGTCGATTTGCCCGCTGATTCGCTTCCTCAGCCGGGTGTGCTTGCTTCAAGTGACTGGCAGTAATGCTTTCGCGTGAGCACACCTGGTTATAGCGCTCGTCTGAAAATCCATAAGGCCTGCGCTTCTCATGCTACCGGCGCTTGATGACCCGCTAAGATACCCCTCATATGTTTTGTTTCCCTGTCGATATGGAATATGCCAAGGCTGTCCCAAGCACCCGGAACAGCAATGCCATAGCCACGCGACTTTCTCGCCGCTATTGGCTACGCTGTACCAGTCCGAATTGCTTTGGATCCAATCGAGCCAGGTTTTGAAGAAGTGTGGCCATGCGCAAAACTGAAAGAGAAACCTTCCTGTGCGCCGTTCTCGGCAATGAACAAGTCCCCGCGAGCGTTGCTCGTGCGGTCATCGAAGAAAAGCTGCGCAACGCTATCCTCGATGGCAGCCTGCCCAGTGGGACAGCGCTGCGTCAGCAGGAGCTGGCATCACTATTTGGCGTAAGCCGCATGCCGGTACGTGAAGCGTTGCGCCAGCTTGAAGCCCAGTCGCTGCTGCGTGTCGAAGTCAACAAAGGGGCGGTTGTCGCGCCACTGATCACAGAAGACGCGGTAGACGCTTATGGGCTGCGCATTCTGCTGGAATCCGAAGCATTACGCCTCTCCGTTCCGTTGCTCGACGCCGCCGACTTTGCGACAGCACGCCGTTGCATCGAAATGATGGAAGTCGAAACCGATTACACCCGCATGGGCGCGCTCAACAAGATGTTCCACCTGTCGCTTTATGCCAAAGCCACTAACCGGCGGCTGATGCAGCTTGTGGAACAAGGCCTGAACGAGGAAGAGCGTTTCCTGCGTTTCAACCTCGAAAAAATGAACCTTGGCAAACTTGCGCAGGACGACCACTGGCAGCTGCTGCACCTGGCTGAACGCAGGGCCGTCGAACCTATCGTCGAAGTGCTTCATCTGCATCTCAACCGGGGCGTCAAAGCGATTACCCGTTACCTCGACTGCCTCGCCGAAGCTGAAGCAAAGCCCGCATCTGCGCGCAGCAAAAGGCGCGCCTGACTCCTCCCCGCCCATGCATGCACTCGTTGGCTTTTCACTGAGCCGGGCGAAGTGCGGGCCATCCTTTCTATCCCATCCCCCGGCGTCAAGGCGGTCATCCCGCCAGCCGCTCTTACGTCCGCTTTTCTGCATGCCAGGTTGGCCGACTTGCGGAATAAGGCAAACTCGTTGAAGACCCGGGTGAATCCAACCGGAGGATAAACCCGGATCAAGGATGGGCTGCTCCGGATTCGGAGCAGCTATTCGCTCCATAGACGTGCAAAAAGGAGTTCGGCTACGGGCGTAGAGACATTGGAAGTCGTTTCCAGCATCGCCCTCATTCATTTTAAAAAACTGACTGTTCGGCATTACGGCAACGCTGAACGAGGCATTCGTTCATTATTAATGATTTTGGCTCTTATCGGCTGAAAGGGTTGCCTACGTCTATATAAAACTTTTTTAAGAGTTTTGTATGAGCACTATCACGCCGGCAAAATTACAAACTTAAATAATTTTAAATACTTATTGCGCACGCATTTAAAAGTGTTCTAACTTTTCTGGGCGGCACTGCGAATCTGTACCCCGCGGACAGACCTGGCCTGCTTCAGGCCTTCAGGCCTTCAGGATCGCAGCGTACAGCCTGTACGGCGCTCGCACGCAAGAAAACCGGCTTGATGGGTAGCTGAGCGTTTGTACCAGTCAGCTTTTGTTCAATACCTTTTCAAGCATCTTGTAATTCCAGCTGTAGCAATCTCACTTGTCGAGCACCGACAAGTTACCGCCTTTCACTGTGATAATAACTATCAGGGTATCGTCATGCTTTGTCAGAAAACGCTACTTGATCAGAAGAAACTTGAACTTAGCCAGCATCCTATCTTCGCCGAGATAGATTCACTGCCTGTATTAAGACGTTTCATGGAAACCCATGTATTCGCCGTCTGGGACTTCATGTCGCTTACCAAACGCTTGCAGCAGGAGCTCACGTGCACGCAGCTTCCATGGCTACCGCCTAAAGATCCTGCTGCGGCACGGTTGATCAACGAGATTGTGTTGGGGGAGGAAACGGACGACCGGCTGACGCAAGGGCATTACAGCCACTTCGAGCTCTACCTGGATGCCATGCGTGAGATCGGCGCCGACACTTCGCAGATTGAGCGCTTCATCGACCTGCAAAACGAGGGCGTGCATCACGCGGCTGCACTGAAGCAGATCAGTGCAGGCCAGGCAGCTTCGGTGTTCGTTGCCCACACCTTGCACCTCGCCCTGCATGCGCCCGCTCACAGCGTCGCGGCTGCGTTCCTGCATGGACGGGAAAGCATCATCCCACAGATGTTCCAGAGCATTCTGGACCGCTGGGGTATCGGCATCGATCAGGCGCCGATCTTCCGTTACTACTTGCAGCGCCACATTGAGGTCGACGCAGAAGACCACGGACCGGCCGCCGAGCAATTGCTGGCGCGCCTGGTCGAGGGCAATGAGCAGCGTCAGCGCGAGATGTATCAGGCCGCGACGGCCGCCGTTGAAAGCCGCATCCAGCTCTGGGACACGCTTCGCCTGAGCATGCGGACCCTGCGCGCCAGCGCCTGAAGACTCAGCCCACCTGACTCTACAAGGAAGCCGTCATGAAAGCAGAAGACTACCGCTCATTCATCGATGCCTGGGAAGGCCGCGCCACGATTCGTACGCGTCCACGCAGGTTGGTGGAAAACGATGACAAGCTGATCTACCCGCTCAGCCGACAGCCGCTGGTGTTGAGCGACACGTTTGTCCGCGCATGCCCCGAGCTGCGGGACTACGCCCTGGTCCAAAGCCTCTACAAGTTCATCAACGACGTTGTGATCTTCGAGACCGAGATCGTCGACAAGACAGCGCGCGGCATCGCGAAAGGGCATTTCGCCATTCCCTTTCCCTTTGCCTGCCGCTATGACGCGATGACCGTCGTGGTCGATGAGGATTACCACGCGCTGGTCGCGATGGACTTCATGCAGCAGACCATCGCGCTGACTGGCATCGAGCCAATCGGCTTGCCGGACGAGATCGAACTGAGCCGGGCTATCCCTGCCGCACTGGCCCAGGCACCGGAGCACCTGCGCAGCGCCGTCGAGCTGATCTGCGTCGCGATTGCCGAGAACACCGTGACCAATGATGTCGCCGCCTTTGCCAGAGACGACTCGGTCAAGCAGTCGGTCAAGGGGCTGATGGCCGACCATCTCCTGGACGAGGGGCGTCACTCGGGATTCTGGGCGCGGCTCGTGCGGATCTACTGGCACGCGGCGCCGGAAGCGGATCGTGAGTGTATTGCGCAGATCATGCCGGTGTTCATTGCCCAGTACCTGACCAATGATATCCAGCAAGGCTTTGACTTCCGTCTGATCGAACACCTGCCAGTCAGCGACGCGGTCAGGCAAGCGCTCAAGGATGAGACTCAGGCCATGAGCTTCCCGATCAACCGGCATCATCCGTTGATTGGCAACATCATGCGCTTCTTCAGCACCAGCTCGATGTTGCAATCCCCCTGCGTTCAGCGCGCCCTCGCGGACTATCTGCCAGCACAGGAGACACTGCAATGAAGCGGCTGGAGATTATCTTGCTCGGCCACAGCATGACGCTGCACAGGCTGAACGACGAGCTCATTGCACACGGTCATGTGGTCAATCATGCGACCTGCGTGGAAGCGCTTTCCGGTCTGGATGTGCGCCGGTCCGCTCTGCTCATCGATGACGGTTGCGTGGACATCAATGAGCGGCGGTCCGGACTGGCTGTCGACCTTCAGTGCCTGGGCTTGCGCATCGGGCAGCTTGGTCTCGAAAACGACCTGCCTCGTATCGAACTGCTGTGCTGGCATGGCGCAGGACGGTCCCAACGCCTGATCGAGCAACAGTGGCTGCCCGCGCCTGACTCCGGCAATGGCCGCGAGTTACGCGACAGTGCGGTGGCGGTCCTGGCGGAAATGGCGGCCCTGCATGTCAGCCGGTTGGCCAGGGATAGCCACTACTTCGCCGACCTGCCCATCGCGCAGCCCATGCAGAGCGAAGTTCAGCATGACCTGCGGGCGCTGGACAACCTTCTGTTCATGCATCGCCGAAACCTGACCGAGTGCCCGCATTTGCTGGAGCTGGCCGAAACCTCGATGGCCGCGCGACTGCGGCAGAGCTTGCACACTCATGCAGCTCGCCCTGCGTTGCGAGTCGGCGATCAATGCCTCAGCTATGGGGAGCTGCACGCCTATGCTGCCGCGATTCAGCGTCATCTGGTGTCTGCGCTAGCGTCGCAGAGTCCGCGGCGTCCGCCGGTGGTCGCTATCTGCCTGCCTCGAACGCCTGCGATGTACGCGGGCATTCTGGCGATTATCGGAATGGGCGCAGTGTATCTGCCACTGGATCCCGGGCAGCCGCTACAGCGTCAACAGTACATTCTGGAAAACGCCGACGCCACGCTGTTGCTGCACGACGGCATGCACCCGCTGGCGGCAGCCGAGTTTCCTGCGCTGGACATCAGTGACATTCAACCCGCCGGACTGGACTCGGCGCTCATCGTTGAACCCGTCTGTGCTGACGCCGCGTGTATGGCGCTCTATACCTCGGGCACCACGGGCCAGCCCAAAGGCGTTTTGCTCAGCCAGCGCAACCTCAGCCATTTCACCGCTTGGTATATCGAGTATGTCAGCCTGACCGAACGCAGCCGGGTCTTACAGTTCTCGACGCTGAGTTTCGACTCTTCAGTGATCGATATCTTCCCGACCTGGCTGAGCGGTGCCGAACTGGTTGTTCCGGACGAGGATCAACGTCGCGATCCAAGCCAGCTGGTCTGCCTGCTGCAGCGAGGCATAAGCCATGCATTCCTGCCGCCGGCGCTGTTGAGCGTCATGCCGCTGGATCAACCGCTCGGGATCGAACATGTGACTACCGGCGGCGATGTCTGCGAGCCCTACGTGATCGAGCGTCTGGCCGGCCAGTGCCACTTTCATAACCTCTACGGCCCGACCGAGACCACCGTGCTGGTTACAGCCGGACGCTTTCAGCCAGGTTGCAGCAACCGCAACCTTGGTAACCCCATCGCTAACAGCCAGGTATGGATACTCGACGAGCAACGTCAGCCGGTGGCCGAGAACGTGGAAGGCGAGTTGTATATCGCAGGCCCTGGTGTAGGCCTTGGCTACATCGACAACCCGGAGCTGACTGCGCAACGCTACGTATGGTTGGAGCTGCCTGAGGGCCGACGGCTGCGCGCCTATCGAACGGGGGACATTGGTAGATGGGCGGCAGGCGGGATCGAGCTGTTGGGTCGCCGGGACAATCAGGTCAAGATCCGCGGGTTTCGGGTCGAACCGGAAGAAATCGAGCATTGCCTGCGCAGTAGCGGGGCTTATCGTCAGGTGGCGGTGGTCATTGATGCGCAGCGTCGCATTCTGGCCTTCGTCGCGCAGCCGTCACTTCCCCCGGATGAGGCTCGGCGATCGCTTAGCAGTCAGGCGGAACGGCTGCTGCCCGATTACATGCGGCCTCTCGTCTACACAGAGCTGGCTGGCATGCCACACGCCAGCAACGGCAAAGTCGACCGAAAGGCACTGCTGGCCACCCAGGTGGACATACCCGCCGCGCATGTACTGCGGGTGCCGGAAACCGAGCGTGAGCGATGCCTGCAAAACCTTTGGGCCGAGTTGTTGGAGCTGCCTGCCGGGGATATATCCATCGATGAAAGCTTTTTCAATCTTGGTGGACATTCGATCCTGCTGTCGCGCCTGCTTCTAGGCATTCGCGAGCGTTTCGAACGCAGTATTCCGATCAACCGGTTCATTGAAGCTCCCACTATACGGACTCTCGCAGGACTGATCGACAGCCATGCTTCACGCGCCGGCACCGTCAGCCCGCAGGCTTTGGCAGACGCAAGCGCCGAGCTGGACTTGTCGGTACTGCCGGTGAGCGAACTGGGCGACGTACACAAGGTGATTGTCACCGGTGCCAATGGATTTCTCGGCGTACATATCGTCGAAGCGCTGCTGGCATGGGGAGCAACGGAAGTCGCCTGTCTGGTTCGCGAAAACAATGGAGCAAGCGCGAGCGAGCGCTTCCGCGCCGCCCTGCGGGAAAACCGCCTTGAGCATCTGGATCTGAGTCGCGTGACGGTCTACGCCGCCGACATCGCGCAGCCTCGGTTTGGCCTGAGCGAGGAGGTCTGGGAACGGCTGGATCTGCAGTTCGGCGCTTTGGTACACAGCGCCGCCAACGTCAACCATGTGCAGGATTACGAGACCCTCGCCCGTGACAATGTCGCGCCTGTGTATGAATGCCTGAAGCTGTGTGAGGGACGTCGCAAAAAGGTGTTCAATTATGTCTCGACCCTGTCGGCCTGCAGTGCAGTCGACAGCGCTGGACAGGTTCTTGAACAGGCTGCGGCCGCGACTCCCCCTATCTACATCAAGAACGGCTACAACCTGAGCAAATGGGTCGCTGAGCGCGTCTTGCGCCAGGCCGCTCAGCTAGGTGCCTGGGTCAATATCTATCGGCCCGGCAATATCGCCTTCAACAGTCTCAGCGGCGTGTGCCAGCCGGACAAAAACCGCCTGATGCTGATGCTCAAGGGCTCTATGCAGCTAGGTGTCGTTCCGGATTTCGCTATTCAGTTCGATCTGATGCCGGTGGATTTTCTGGCCCGCTTCATAGGCTTCCAGGCTAGCCGTCACCGCCCTGAATGCGCCGTGTTCAACCTCCATAACCCTGAACCGCTGACCTGGCGAGCTTATGTCGACGCGTTTCGCGCGGCCGGGCAGCAGTTTGATCTGGTGAGCATCGCGCGTTGGCAGACCGAACTTGATCGGGTTGACAGCCAGAACGCGCTGTTCGGCGTGCTGGGCTTCTATCTCGATGGTTTTGAAGAAGACATCGGCGACATCTCGATGATCGAGCACCAAAACGCCCAAGCCGTGGTTCGGCTGATGGGCGCGCATTACCCGCAAAAGAGCCCGGCGCTACTCAGCAAAGGCTGCGCTTACCTGAAGGAAACCGGTTTTATCTGAGCTACAGCGCCTATTACATACCCAGGAGAAAATACATGAATACAGTCCACGACAAACTCACACCCGACACGCTGATCCGCAATCCTTCCCAGTGCCGAGTGCAGTCGACGGTTGAGGTGCCTGCCGACGCGCACAGCGTCTGGGCTATCGTCGGTAACTTTGGTGGGTTCGAGGCGTTCATCCCGGCACTCGACAATACGGAAGTTACCGGTAAGGGCCCAGGCTCGGTACGTAGAAAGCTCTTCAAGGATGGCAACGTCGCCATCGAGCAGTTGAACAGTCGCGATGACCAGACATTGTCCATGACGTGGTCGCTGATCCACACCAGCTTGCCGGTTGGCAATCTGTGGGCCGCGATGACGGTTACGGCGACGGGTGATAATCACTGTATCGCAACCTGGACCATAGTCGCCGATCCGGTTCAGGGCAGTACGGATCCGCTGTCTGGCTTCGAGGCGTTCTTGCAGGGTTTTGCTGACGGCGCTATGGGCAACGTTAGAAGTCTGTTCGCCTGAAGTGTTGTGTACGTTTGGCTCTGTCCACCGCCGCAAGATACGGCATGCTTACGCGCCCTGCGGTTGTGCAGTACCCAGAAAGACAAAACCCCTGTCTGCGTAAGCAGACAGGGGTTTCGGAATGAATCTTGACGATGACCTACTCTCACATGGGGAAACCCCACACTACCATCGGCGATGCATCGTTTCACTGCTGAGTTCGGGATGGGATCAGGTGGTTCCAATGCTCTATGGTCGTCAAGAAATTCTGTGGCTGAACCGTTGTACGCAACGTGTCAGCAAAATCGGTGACTTCTACTAAAGACAAAACCCCATCTGCTTTCGCAAATGGGGTTTCGGAATGAATCTTGACGATGACCTACTCTCACATGGGGAAACCCCACACTACCATCGGCGATGCATCGTTTCACTGCTGAGTTCGGGATGGGATCAGGTGGTTCCAATGCTCTATGGTCGTCAAGAAATTCGGTGTGCCGGGGCGTCGTTGCCGGCGCTCCAGCGAATCGGGTATGTGATGTTTGTGAGCTGCAGTTTTCGGTGTGTGTCGTCTTCACAGTCACCGCAATCTGGTCGTTTCTTTCGAAGCGTGCAGATTGCTTGGGTGTTATATGGTCAAGCCTCACGGGCAATTAGTATGGGTTAGCTCAACGCCTCACAGCGCTTACACACCCCACCTATCAACGTCGTAGTCTTCGACGGCCCTTCAGGGAACTCAAGGTTCCAGTGAGATCTCATCTTGAGGCAAGTTTCCCGCTTAGATGCTTTCAGCGGTTATCTTTTCCGAACATAGCTACCCGGCAATGCCACTGGCGTGACAACCGGAACACCAGAGGTTCGTCCACTCCGGTCCTCTCGTACTAGGAGCAGCCCCTCTCAAATCTCAAACGTCCACGGCAGATAGGGACCGAACTGTCTCACGACGTTCTAAACCCAGCTCGCGTACCACTTTAAATGGCGAACAGCCATACCCTTGGGACCGGCTTCAGCCCCAGGATGTGATGAGCCGACATCGAGGTGCCAAACACCGCCGTCGATATGAACTCTTGGGCGGTATCAGCCTGTTATCCCCGGAGTACCTTTTATCCGTTGAGCGATGGCCCTTCCATACAGAACCACCGGATCACTAAGACCTACTTTCGTACCTGCTCGACGTGTCTGTCTCGCAGTCAAGCGCGCTTTTGCCTTTATACTCTACGACCGATTTCCGACCGGTCTGAGCGCACCTTCGTACTCCTCCGTTACTCTTTAGGAGGAGACCGCCCCAGTCAAACTACCCACCATACACTGTCCTCGATCCGGATAACGGACCTGAGTTAGAACCTCAAAGTTGCCAGGGTGGTATTTCAAGGATGGCTCCACGCAGACTGGCGTCCACGCTTCACAGCCTCCCACCTATCCTACACAAGCAAATTCAAAGTCCAGTGCAAAGCTATAGTAAAGGTTCACGGGGTCTTTCCGTCTAGCCGCGGATACACTGCATCTTCACAGCGATTTCAATTTCACTGAGTCTCGGGTGGAGACAGCGCCGCCATCGTTACGCCATTCGTGCAGGTCGGAACTTACCCGACAAGGAATTTCGCTACCTTAGGACCGTTATAGTTACGGCCGCCGTTTACCGGGGCTTCGATCAAGAGCTTCGCTTGCGCTAACCCCATCAATTAACCTTCCGGCACCGGGCAGGCGTCACACCCTATACGTCCACTTTCGTGTTTGCAGAGTGCTGTGTTTTTAATAAACAGTCGCAGCGGCCTGGTATCTTCGACCGGCGAGGGCTTACGCAGTAAATGCTTCACCTTCACCGGCGCACCTTCTCCCGAAGTTACGGTGCCATTTTGCCTAGTTCCTTCACCCGAGTTCTCTCAAGCGCCTTGGTATTCTCTACCCAACCACCTGTGTCGGTTTGGGGTACGGTTCCTGGTTACCTGAAGCTTAGAAGCTTTTCTTGGAAGCATGGCATCAACCACTTCGCGTCCTAAAGGACACTCGTCATCAGCTCTCGGCCTTAGGATCCCGGATTTACCTAAGATCCCAGCCTACCACCTTAAACTTGGACAACCAACGCCAAGCTGGCCTAGCCTTCTCCGTCCCTCCATCGCAGTAACCAGAAGTACAGGAATATTAACCTGTTTGCCATCGACTACGCTTTTCAGCCTCGCCTTAGGAACCGACTAACCCTGCGTCGATTAACGTTGCGCAGGAAACCTTGGTCTTTCGGCGTGGGTGTTTTTCACACCCATTGTCGTTACTCATGTCAGCATTCGCACTTCTGATACCTCCAGCAAGCTTCTCAACTCACCTTCACAGGCTTACAGAACGCTCCTCTACCGCATCATCAAAAGATGATACCCGTAGCTTCGGTGCATGGTTTGAGCCCCGTTACATCTTCCGCGCAGGCCGACTCGACTAGTGAGCTATTACGCTTTCTTTAAAGGGTGGCTGCTTCTAAGCCAACCTCCTAGCTGTCTAAGCCTTCCCACATCGTTTCCCACTTAACCATGACTTTGGGACCTTAGCTGACGGTCTGGGTTGTTTCCCTTTTCACGACGGACGTTAGCACCCGCCGTGTGTCTCCCATGCTCGGCACTTGTAGGTATTCGGAGTTTGCATCGGTTTGGTAAGTCGGGATGACCCCCTAGCCGAAACAGTGCTCTACCCCCTACAGTGATACATGAGGCGCTACCTAAATAGCTTTCGAGGAGAACCAGCTATCTCCGAGCTTGATTAGCCTTTCACTCCGATCCACAGGTCATCCGCTAACTTTTCAACGGTAGTCGGTTCGGTCCTCCAGTCAGTGTTACCTAACCTTCAACCTGCCCATGGATAGATCGCCCGGTTTCGGGTCTATTCCCAGCGACTAGACGCCCTATTAAGACTCGCTTTCGCTACGCCTCCCCTATTCGGTTAAGCTCGCCACTGAAAATAAGTCGCTGACCCATTATACAAAAGGTACGCAGTCACCCAACAAAGTGGGCTCCCACTGCTTGTACGCATACGGTTTCAGGATCTATTTCACTCCCCTCTCCGGGGTTCTTTTCGCCTTTCCCTCACGGTACTGGTTCACTATCGGTCAGTCAGTAGTATTTAGCCTTGGAGGATGGTCCCCCCATATTCAGACAAGGTTTCTCGTGCCCCGTCCTACTCGATTTCATTGACAAGAGATTTTCGCGTACAGGGCTATCACCCACTATGGCCGCACTTTCCAGAGCGTTCCGCTAATCTCAAATCAACTTAAGGGCTGGTCCCCGTTCGCTCGCCACTACTAAGGGAATCTCGGTTGATTTCTTTTCCTCAGGGTACTTAGATGTTTCAGTTCCCCTGGTTCGCTCCATGCACCTATGTATTCAGTGCAAGGTAACCATCTTATGATGGCTGGGTTCCCCCATTCAGACATCTCCGGATCACAGTCTGTTTGCCGACTCCCCGAAGCTTTTCGCAGGCTACCACGTCTTTCATCGCCTCTGACTGCCAAGGCATCCACCGTATGCGCTTCTTCACTTGACCATATAACCCCAAGCAATCTGGTTATACTGTGAAGACGACATTCGCCGAAAACTTGCAATTACTCACAAATTTTACCTTAGCCTGATCCGTTGCCAGTGAAAGCAACGTTCAGTCTATCTTTCTATCACATACCCAAATTTTTAAAGAACGATTCTGAAAAAGATCAGAAATCAACATTCATCATCCAGCGGATGGAACGCTCATTTCTAAGCTTTAGCATGACAACTGTCTGTACCAACCACGGCGGCGTAATGGTGGAGCCAAGCGGGATCGAACCGCTGACCTCCTGCGTGCAAGGCAGGCGCTCTCCCAGCTGAGCTATGGCCCCGTATCGCTACAGGGTGCACCGGTGTAATTGGTGGGTCTGGGCAGATTCGAACTGCCGACCTCACCCTTATCAGGGGTGCGCTCTAACCAACTGAGCTACAGACCCAATCGTCTTCTTCAATGAATCAAGCAATTCGTGTGGGAGCTTATGGTGCAGCCGAGTCGTCGATTAAGGAGGTGATCCAGCCGCAGGTTCCCCTACGGCTACCTTGTTACGACTTCACCCCAGTCATGAATCACACCGTGGTAACCGTCCTCCCGAAGGTTAGACTAGCTACTTCTGGTGCAACCCACTCCCATGGTGTGACGGGCGGTGTGTACAAGGCCCGGGAACGTATTCACCGCGACATTCTGATTCGCGATTACTAGCGATTCCGACTTCACGCAGTCGAGTTGCAGACTGCGATCCGGACTACGATCGGTTTTGTGAGATTAGCTCCACCTCGCGGCTTGGCAACCCTCTGTACCGACCATTGTAGCACGTGTGTAGCCCAGGCCGTAAGGGCCATGATGACTTGACGTCATCCCCACCTTCCTCCGGTTTGTCACCGGCAGTCTCCTTAGAGTGCCCACCATAACGTGCTGGTAACTAAGGACAAGGGTTGCGCTCGTTACGGGACTTAACCCAACATCTCACGACACGAGCTGACGACAGCCATGCAGCACCTGTCTCAATGCTCCCGAAGGCACCAATCCATCTCTGGAAAGTTCATTGGATGTCAAGGCCTGGTAAGGTTCTTCGCGTTGCTTCGAATTAAACCACATGCTCCACCGCTTGTGCGGGCCCCCGTCAATTCATTTGAGTTTTAACCTTGCGGCCGTACTCCCCAGGCGGTCAACTTAATGCGTTAGCTGCGCCACTAAGAGCTCAAGGCTCCCAACGGCTAGTTGACATCGTTTACGGCGTGGACTACCAGGGTATCTAATCCTGTTTGCTCCCCACGCTTTCGCACCTCAGTGTCAGTATCAGTCCAGGTGGTCGCCTTCGCCACTGGTGTTCCTTCCTATATCTACGCATTTCACCGCTACACAGGAAATTCCACCACCCTCTACCATACTCTAGCTCGCCAGTTTTGGATGCAGTTCCCAGGTTGAGCCCGGGGATTTCACATCCAACTTAACGAACCACCTACGCGCGCTTTACGCCCAGTAATTCCGATTAACGCTTGCACCCTCTGTATTACCGCGGCTGCTGGCACAGAGTTAGCCGGTGCTTATTCTGTCGGTAACGTCAAAACAGATACGTATTAGGTAACTGCCCTTCCTCCCAACTTAAAGTGCTTTACAATCCGAAGACCTTCTTCACACACGCGGCATGGCTGGATCAGGCTTTCGCCCATTGTCCAATATTCCCCACTGCTGCCTCCCGTAGGAGTCTGGACCGTGTCTCAGTTCCAGTGTGACTGATCATCCTCTCAGACCAGTTACGGATCGTCGCCTTGGTGAGCCATTACCTCACCAACTAGCTAATCCGACCTAGGCTCATCTGATAGCGCAAGGCCCGAAGGTCCCCTGCTTTCTCCCGTAGGACGTATGCGGTATTAGCGTCCGTTTCCGAGCGTTATCCCCCACTACCAGGCAGATTCCTAGGCATTACTCACCCGTCCGCCGCTCGCCGGCATCCCGAAGGACCCGCTGCCGCTCGACTTGCATGTGTTAGGCCTGCCGCCAGCGTTCAATCTGAGCCATGATCAAACTCTTCAGTTCAAACATCTATCTGGGTTTTGAGAAAACCCTAAACTTGGCTCAGCAATCTGGTTACATCTTTGATTTCTCGCGGAGTAACTAGGGTTGCTGATAATCTGTTGACTTCAGTCTGACACCACAAGCACCCACACGAATTGCTTGATTCAGTTGTTAAAGAGCGGTGGGTTGATTCTTTCGTCTCAACCGAGGCGCGCATTCTACAGCGTCCTCTGTATCTGTCAAGCGGTTATTTTCAGAAGTTTCAAAGTTTCCTTATTCACTTCAACCACTTGCGCCTCGATCAACTCTGCGTTGCTCGTCAGCGGGAGGCGAATTCTACAGCGTTACAACCGCGTGTCAAACTCTTTTTTCTCACCGCTGTCGATCAACCTGACCGACGCCACTTCTTCGCTGACCTCACTGCCAAAACCTTGCAACTCGTTGATTCGCAAGGCTTTTTCGTTTCCGTCTGCGCCGGAAGTGGGGCGAATTATAGAGAGATTCAGGAGCGCGTCAACCGTTAATTTCAAAATGTGTGAAATATCTGATTCAGACCGCTTTGCTATATAGAAGGGGCGTTCAATACCTATATATAGCTAAAGGACGCCCGCTTCCCGTAACGCACTGACCTCGCTCTGCCCAAGCCCCAGCAACCCAGTGAGGATCTGTTCAGTGTGCTCACCCAGCAGTGGCGCCGCATGACGATATTCAACTGGTGTCTCCGACAGTCGAATCGGACTCGCGACCTGCGCGACCTTTCCTCCCAATGCGTGAGGCAGCTCGACGGCTAGCGCGCGAGCCTGTACATGCGGATCGGCGAACACCTGAGCCAGATCATTGATCGGCCCGCAAGGCACGCCCGCTTCTTCAAGCTCAGTTACCCACTGAGCGGTAGTCTTGAAGACGGTAACCTGGCGTATCAACGGGATCAGCTCGTTGCGATTCGCCACGCGCAGCTTGTTGCTGATGAATCGCGGATCATCGGCCCAGTGCGACTGCCCCGCCACCTCGGCGAACTTCCTGAACTGGCTGTCGTTGCCCACAGTAAGAATGAAGTCTCCATCGGCGGTCGGGAAATCCTGATAGGGCACGATATTGGGATGAGCATTTCCCAGCCGGCGCGGCGCAACTCCCGTCGTGAGGTAGTTCATGGCCTGGTTCGCCAGACATGCCACCTGAACGTCCAGCAGCGCCATGTCGATGTGCTGCCCGGCACCGCTGCGCTCTCGATGCGCCAAAGCGGCAAGTATCGCAGTGCTCGAATATAAGCCCGTCAAAATATCCGTCAGGGCTACGCCAACCTTGACCGGCCCGGCGCCCTCTTCTCCCTCGGCACGCCCGGTGAGGCTCATCAGCCCTCCCAGGCCCTGAATCATGAAGTCATAACCTGCGCGCTTCGCATACGGTCCGCTCTGGCCGAAGCCGGTTATCGAGCAGTAGATCAGGCGCGGGTTTATGGCCTTCAGAGACTCATAGTCCAGCCCGTATGCCGCCAGGCCACCAACTTTGAAGTTCTCGATCAGGACATCGGACCTGGCAGCCAGCTCGCGCACCAGCCTTTGCCCCTCAGCCTTGGTGAAATCGATCGTCACCGACTGCTTGTTGCGATTGGCGGACAGGTAATAGGCCGCTTCAGACGTGTTCTCACCTTGTGGGTCTTTCAGAAACGGAGGCCCCCAGAAGCGGGTGTCATCACCGCAACCCGGGCGCTCCACCTTGATGACCTCCGCACCTAGGTCGGCAAGAATCTGGCCGGCCCAGGGCCCTGCGAGCACTCGAGAAAGATCCAGGACCCGAATATGCGATAACGCGCCCATGGCCACGCCTCCTTAATAGAAAGCCTGGATACCGGTTTGCGCTCGCCCGAGAATCAGCGCGTGCACGTCATGGGTGCCTTCGTAGGTGTTGACCACCTCCAGGTTGACCAGATGCCGGGCGATGCCGAATTCGTCTGAAATACCGTTGCCACCCAACATGTCCCGCGCCATACGCGCAACGTCCAATGCTTTGCCGCAAGAGTTACGCTTCATGATCGAGGTGATTTCGACCGCAGCGCTACCCTCATCCTTCATGCGACCCAGGCGCAGGCAGCCTTGCAACGCGAGCGTGATCTCGGTCTGCATGTCTGCCAGTTTTTTCTGGATCAATTGGTTGGCCGCCAGAGGCCGGCCGAACTGCTGACGATCCAGGGTGTACTGACGCGCCGTATGCCAGCAGAATTCCGCCGCCCCCAGCGCTCCCCACGAGATGCCGTAGCGAGCCGAGTTCAGACAGGTAAATGGACCCTTCAGACCACGCACCTCGGGAAAGATGTTCTCTTCGGGCACGAATACGTTGTCCATCACAATCTCGCCGGTAATCGACGCGCGCAGACCAACCTTGCCATGAATGACCGGCGCGCTCAGGCCTGCCCAGCCTTTCTCCAGTACGAAGCCGCGGATATCTCCCTCATCATCCTTGGCCCACACCACGAAGACATCCGCAATCGGACTGTTGGTGATCCACATCTTGCTTCCAGTCAGCCGGTAACCGCCGTCTACCTTGCGGGCGCGCGTAATCATCGCTCCTGGGTCGGAGCCATGATTAGGCTCGGTCAACCCGAAACAGCCAATCCATTCGCCGGAGGCCAGTTTGGGCAGATATTTCTGCTTCTGGGCCTGCGTGCCGAATTCATTGATGGGCACCATGACCAGCGAGGACTGCACGCTCATCATGGACCGATAACCTGAATCCACTCGCTCGACTTCACGCGCGATCAAGCCGTAACAGACGTAATTCAAGCCGCTGCCGCCGTACTCTTCCGGAATGGTCGCCCCCAGCAGGCCCACGTCGCCCATTTCGCGAAAGATGGCTGGATCGGTTTGCTCATGACGAAAGGCTTCCAGGACACGCGGGGCCAGCCTGCCTTGGGCGAACTGCTCCGCGCTATCGCGGACCATGCGCTCTTCCTCGGTCAGCTGTTGATCCAGCAACAACGGATCGATCCAGTTAAAGCTCGCCTTGCTCATGAGTCACCTCTACCTGTCACGCAAATGTCGTGCGCTAATCCTAGTCGCGGATCTGGCCTGCCACAAACGACGATTATTCACTCTACTGTGCTAATTTCTCACTTCGTAACGAGTAAACACCGCGCTTTATCTTCCAGATCAGTGAGCACACCGTACATGCGTCGCAAAATCCCCAGCACTGCCACGCTAGTAAGCTTTGAATCTGCCGCTCGGCACGAAAGCTTTACCAAAGCCGCTCAAGAGCTTTCGCTGACCCAAAGTGCAATTTGCCGGCAGATCGGCAGCCTGGAAGACTTTCTCGGCGTGGAGCTGTTCCGACGCTCCAGACGCGGAGTGAAGCTGACCGAAGCCGGTCTTTCCTACAGTCGTCGTGTCGCCACACAACTGGATGCCGTCGAACGGGACACCTTGTCGGTCATGGGCCAGCAAGGTGCCAATATGATCGAGCTGGCTGTCGTTCCCACGTTTGGCACTCAATGGCTGCTGCCACGCCTGAAGGATTTCCAGCAGCGGCATCCTGAAGTCACGGTCAACCTGACGAACCGTACGCGTCCCTTTCTGTTTGCCGATACCGATTTCGATGCCGCGATTTACTTTGGCGATGGAGAGTGGCCCGGCGCCCAGGCTCACCGCCTCATGGGTGAGAACCCAATGCCCGTTTGCAGTCCCGCGCTCATGAATGGCCGAAAGACTCTGAGCGTCGAAACCATTGCCGAGCTGCCGCTACTGCAGCAAACCACCCGCCCTTACGCGTGGCGCCAGTGGTTCAACGTTCAGGAGCTCAGCCTGTCGCGTGATATGACTGGCCCACGTTACGAGCTGTTTTCAATGTTGGCGCAGGCAGCGATGCATGAGATGGGGATTGCCCTGATCCCGCCATTTCTGATCCAGCGTGAGCTCCAGGAACAGCGCCTGGTGATTGCTCACCCGCAAGCGCTGGCCAGCACCAAGGCTTATCACCTGATGATTCCCGAGCGGAAAACCGAATCGGCCTCCCTGCGCGCCTTCCGGGACTGGGTAATCGAGCAGGCGGAGCGCTACCGTCTTCCGTTGGATCAGTGATGGCCAATAAGTCAGTAGTCCATCCATAAAAACCCCTACAGATATAAGTTTATGTCGCCATGACGCAATCCGGCTGCATAACGGGAAAAGTGCCTGAAACGCTTGCACAACGCGGCGTTCGGGCATTTTTTGGCAAAATCCGTAAAACCGACTGAAAAATCTCATTTTCCACAGAGTTTTCAAGGAATTCGCTACAGGCCTTGCAGTTAGAGGTCTTCAGCCAATAACCGCGACAATAGGTCACAGGGTGACTTGTAGTTAATCTATAGTCTCGTTACAGAATGTATTGAACCCCCTTTGTGCTGCCTGCAAAATGCGGCGCCCCGTGCTGAATGGGGCGTGCTGATCGACATACCCAGGCGCACCAGCCGCAGTGCCCTGGCCTTATTTATGAAGATAAAAAAGATCGCGCAGGAGATTTGACGTGCACATTGGTGTTCCCCTAGAAACCCAACCGGGTGAAACACGGGTTGCTGCAACCCCTGAAACCATCAAAAAGCTGATCAGCCAAGGCCACAAGGTGACTGTTCAGACCGGTGCGGGCCTCCGCGCTGGCGTTCCGGACGACGCTTACACTGCAGCCGGAGCAACGGTTGCGAGTCATGATGAGACTCTGGCAGCAGAGCTGATTCTGAAGGTCGCCGCACTCAATGACAGCGAGCTGGCCACGCTTAAAAGCGGCACAGTTGTCATCGGCATGCTCAACCCGTTCAGCAACGAAACGATTGCCAGGATGGCCACCCAAGGCATCACGGCTTTCGCACTGGAAGCAGCGCCGCGTACGTCCCGCGCGCAAAGCCTCGACGTGCTGTCCTCCCAGGCGAACATTGCCGGTTACAAAGCGGTGCTGCTGGGTGCTCATCACTACCCACGCTTCATGCCGATGCTGATGACCGCCGCCGGTACCGTCAAAGCAGCACGCGTGCTGATCCTGGGTGCCGGCGTGGCCGGCTTGCAGGCGATCGCGACCGCCAAGCGCCTCGGTGCCGTGGTCGAGGCATCTGACGTTCGTCCAGCGGTAAAAGAGCAGATTGAATCGTTGGGCGCCAAGTTCATCGACGTGCCCTATGAAACGGATGAAGAGCGCGAATGCGCTGAAGGCACAGGCGGCTACGCGCGCCCCATGCCGGCGAGCTGGATGCAGCGTCAGGCAGTAGCTGTCCACGAGCGCGCCAGGCAGGCGGATATTGTCATCACCACGGCACTGATTCCTGGCCGCAAGGCGCCAGTATTGCTCAGCGCCGAAACCGTTGCGCAGATGAAACCCGGCTCGGTGGTCGTCGACCTGGCCGCCGCCCAAGGTGGTAATTGCCCGCTGACGGTTGCCGATCAGGTGGTCGTCAAACACGGCGTGACCATCGTCGGCCACACCAACCTGCCCGCGCTGGTCGCTGCGGACGCCTCTGCGCTGTACGCCCGCAACCTGCTGGACTTCATGAAGCTGCTGTTCGACAAGGAAGGCATGCTTTCGATCAACCTCGAAGACGACATCGTCGCCGCGTGCCTGATGTGCCGCGACGGCCAGGTCATCCGCAAGAACGCCTGAGGACACCCGCAAATGGAAGAGTTGATCTCCCCCGGTATCTACAACCTGATCATCTTTGTACTGGCGATCTATGTCGGTTACCACGTGGTCTGGAACGTTACACCTGCATTGCATACGCCTTTGATGGCTGTGACCAACGCCATCTCCGCCATCGTGATCGTTGGAGCGATGCTGGCCGCCGCGCTTACGGTTACGCCGCTTGGTAAAACCATGGGTACGCTGGCTGTAGCGCTGGCCGCGGTAAACGTGTTCGGCGGTTTTCTTGTTACCCGGCGCATGCTGGAAATGTTCAAGAAAAAAGCACCGAAAGCCAAGGATGAGGTGCAGAAGTAATGAGTATGAATCTGGTAACCCTGTTGTATCTGGTCGCCTCGGTCTGTTTCATCCAGGCGCTCAAGGGTCTGTCACATCCAACCACCTCACGTCGGGGCAACCTGTTCGGCATGCTCGGCATGGGTCTGGCGGTGATCACCACCATCGGACTGGTGTACAAGCTGGCAGCGCTTTCGGCTGCGGATGGCGCCAGCGCAGGTATCGGTTACATCGTCATCGGCCTGCTCGTCGGCGGCACCGCTGGCTCGATCATGGCCAAGCGTGTCGAGATGACCAAGATGCCGGAGCTGGTGGCGTTCATGCACAGCATGATCGGCCTGGCTGCGGTATTCATTGCCATCGCCGCAGTGGTCGAGCCGCAGTCGCTGGGCATCGTCCGCCATCTGGGCGACGCCATTCCGACCGGTAACCGCCTTGAGCTGTTCCTGGGCGCGGCCATTGGTGCGATCACCTTTTCCGGCTCTGTTATCGCTTTTGGCAAGCTCTCGGGGAAATACAAGTTCCGCCTGTTTCAAGGCGCACCGGTACAGTTTGCCGGGCAGCACAAACTCAACCTGGTCCTGGGCCTGGCCACGTTGTTCTTCGGTCTGGTCTTCATGTTCACAGGCAGCCTGACCGCCTTCGCGATCATGCTGGCTCTGGCATTCGTGATCGGAGTATTGCTGATCATCCCGATCGGCGGCGCAGACATGCCGGTAGTAGTGTCGATGCTCAACAGCTATTCAGGCTGGGCGGCTGCGGGAATCGGCTTCTCGCTGAACAACTCAATGCTGATCATTGCCGGGTCGCTGGTCGGCTCTTCGGGCGCGATCCTGTCCTACATCATGTGCAAGGCGATGAACCGCTCATTCTTCAATGTGATCGGTGGCGGCTTCGGTGGAGCAGTCGATGTCGGCGGTCCGTCGGGCAGCAAAGAAGCGCGCCCGGTCAAGTCCGGGTCGGCAGACGATGCGACCTTCCTTCTCACCAATGCGGACACCGTCATCATCGTGCCTGGCTATGGTCTGGCAGTCGCTCGTGCACAGCATGCACTCAAGGAGCTGACCGAGAAGCTGGTTCATCATGGTGTCACTGTGAAGTACGCCATTCACCCTGTCGCGGGCCGTATGCCAGGGCACATGAACGTGCTGCTGGCCGAGGCCGAAGTGCCTTACGATCAGGTGTTCGAGATGGACGACATCAACTCCGAGTTCGGTCAGGCCGACGTGGTGCTGGTTCTGGGCGCGAACGACGTGGTCAACCCCGCCGCGAAGAACGACCCGAAGTCGCCCATCGCCGGGATGCCCATTCTGGAGGCGTTCAAGGCCAAGACAATCATTGTCAACAAGCGCTCGATGGCCAGCGGTTATGCCGGCCTGGATAACGAGCTCTTCTATCTGGACAAGACAATGATGGTCTTCGGTGACGCCAAAAAAGTGATTGAAGACATGGTCAAGGCTGTGGACAACGCCTAATTTCACACTGGCGTTTTAGGGCCCCGGTTCGCGATGCGGCCGGGGCCTTTTGCATTTCACGTAACAGTGTTTTGCGCTGAAAGCCGCCAATCAGAGCCCTCAAATTCGACCTTGGTAGTGGGACGAAAAGTACTCAACTCACTAGACTTGGCGCTCGCATCCTCATCCGAGACAACATCCCATGTACCATGACCGTATCCGCCTGCCCTCTCTCATGAACAAGGTAATGAGCGCCGCCGATGCCGCCGCCTTGATCGAAGATGGCATGACCGTCGGCATGAGCGGCTTCACCCGCGCTGGCGAAGCCAAGGCCGTTCCCTACGCCCTGGCCGCGCGCGCACTGCTGACCCCGCTGAAAATCAGCCTCATGACCGGCGCAAGCCTGGGCAACGATCTGGATAAGCAGCTGACCGAAGCGGGAGTTCTTTCGCGTCGCATGCCGTTCCAGGTCGACAGTACGCTACGCAAAGCCATTAACGCTGGCTCTGTCATGTTCATTGATCAGCATCTGTCGGATACGGTCGAGCAATTGCGCAACCGGCAGATCAAGGCGGTCGACGTTGCGGTGATCGAATGCGTCGCCATTACTGAAGAAGGCCATCTGGTCCTGAGCACGTCGGTGGGCAACTCTGCCAGCTTTGCGATCCTCGCCAAACAGGTCATCGTCGAGATCAACCTTTCCCAGCCGCTCGAACTGGAAGGCTTGCACGACGTATACATCCCGAGCTACCGGCCGACGCGCTTGCCGATTCCGGTACTGGAAGCGGATTCGCGCATTGGCAGCCACGCGGTAAAAATCGATCCGGCAAAGATTGTCGGCATCGTGATCAGCGACCAGGCAGACTCACCCTCCACGGTCCTGCCGCCGGATGAAGATACACAAGCCATCGCCAACCACCTGGTGGAGTTCTTCAAGAATGAAGTACGTGAACATCGCCTGACCAATCAGCTGATGCCGTTGCAGGCAGGGATCGGCACGATCGCCAACGCAGTCATGCATGGCTTGCTGGACTCTCCCTTCCATGGCATGACCATGTATTCGGAAGTGCTGCAGGACTCTACTTTCGATCTGTTTGACGCGGGCAAGCTGAGCTTCGCATCAGGCAGCTCGATGACGCTGTCGGCGGCCAAGCATGCGCAGGTGTTCGCCGACTTCAGCCGCTATAAATCCCGGCTGGTACTTCGACCGCAGGAAATCTCCAACCACCCCGAGGTAATCCGCCGACTGGGCATCATCGGTATCAACACGGCGCTGGAGTTCGATCTGTATGGCAACGTGAATTCCACGCATGTCTGCGGCACGCGGATGATGAACGGCATCGGTGGCTCCGGGGACTTCTCCCGCAACGCCCACTTGGCCATCTTTGTGACAAAGTCCATCGCCAAGGGCGGCGCGATTTCCAGCGTTGTACCCATGGTCAGCCACGTGGACCATACCGAGCATGACGTCGACATTCTCGTCACCGAACAGGGCCTGGCAGACCTGCGCGGTCTCGCGCCACGCGAACGTGCTCGCGTCATCATCGATAACTGTGTGCATCCCTCGTATCGGGATGCCCTCAATGCCTATTTCGAAGCAGCTTGCGCACGCGGTGGCCATACGCCTCACATCCTGCAAGAGGCCCTGAACTGGCACATCAATCTTGAAACGACGGGCCGAATGCTGGCCGGCTGACAGGCACAGTTTGAAGTAGGCAATAACAGTTTCTGCGGCTATCCCGGCGGCACACATAAAGCTGGCAGAAACTGTACTACTGTACTGGTAAAAAGAGCCAGGTTTTAACCTCTTTCAAGAGGTGGCGCAGCCTAAATGCACCACATGGGTGCGAACCGGTACAGTTGCCCCATTTACGAACAAAACAGTAGGGTTAAACAGTTAACTGAACCCTCACAATACAGATGAACTGTGCCTATGGAAAATGACGGACTGCGAGGAAAATGGGCACCAGTCAAGCCAATGTCTAAACCCGCCACAAGCGGAAGGAAGTCACACCATGGAACGTACACTCAGTTCCGATCTGTTCAACGAAAACACCGTCAACGCTCCAAAAGCTGCTCTGCCTCTGCGCATGTTCGCTAACCTGATGCTGTGGCAACGTCGCCTCTCCAGCCGCCACCAACTGGCCCGCCTGGATGCACGTCTGCTTGCCGACGCTGGTATCAGCGAAGCGCAACGCTACGAAGAGCTGAGCAAGCCGTTCTGGCGCTAATGCAGCGCCCGCTGGCTCTGGCTGAATAAGCCTCCCGCCAGCAACCCGAATTGTTCAAACAAAACCCGCCTCGGCTTACCGACGCGGGTTTTGTCGTTTATGGAGCCTCAATTGCTCTGGACCAAGCGAAGGCAGCCCAAGCGATACAGTTTAAGAATTCTCAGATAGCACAGGTACAGATGCTGGAAAGCCCGGATTTACTTGGCTTCGCTGGCAATGCGCCCCGATGACAATAGCGACAATGCTACGCTAGGCTTTAAACCCAACCCTGGCCGCACACCTGTTCTGCGACTGGGTATCGATACCCGGCTATATAACTCCACGGAAACTTAATCATGAATTCGGTACGTATCCTCGGCGCAGCTCTGTTGTTGACCACAGCGGTCAGCGCGAACGCCACGAGCTTCATCGTTACCACTGATGCGGTGGTCGGCGCGATCGACGCATCGACCGACGCAACTTCAGACGTTACATCCTCCCTCAGGGACGACAAGATCGTCCGCGCGGCCCGCGATGAGGCAGCCAGTTTTGTGGGCAGCGCAGGCGAGATTCGTGGCGCTCAACTCGAAGGCGCGTTCCAGCACATCCGCCAGCAGCTGCCTCAAATGCAGGCGACTGATGCAGAGCTGGCCCAAGCCATCCTCGCGATCTGACAGGAATCCCCGGCGGCCATGCTGCCGGGGTAGCCCCAGCCAAAACATTGCGCTAGCCTTGGCGCTCGTTTTGCCGGTCTACTGAAAGTCATGCGTTTACTGCACCTCGTGCTTATTGCACCTATCGCCAGCCTGGGCCTTATCGGTCCGGCCCAAGCGTTTGATACAACGACACAAGGCCTGGTTAAAACCGGGTATGTCACCAGCCAAGTCACCTCGGCACCTTTTGATAACAAAATGATACTGGCCGCCCAGGATGACGCCGCTGCGTTCATCGCCAGCGACGGCCGATTCCGGGGTGTCCGGCTGGAGGCAGCGCTGCAGACGCTGCGCCATCGTCATGCAAAACTTCGTGCCAGCGACCTTGAACTGGCGCAGGCAATCCTCGTCCAATAGGCACTTTTTCAACCTTCGCGTTACTGGAGACGTTACTACATGCGCACCCCGCTGATTGTTGCCACCCTTGGCTTCCTGTTGATGGCAGATATTGCCCAAGCCCAGACCGTAGTGGCCACGAGCAATATCATCGTTCGCGCGTTCGGTCGCTCCATCGATTTCACGTCCGACACCACAACCTCGATCCGGGACTCCAAAGTCGTAGTCGAGGCCAAGGATGATGCCGCCAGTTATGTTGCCAGCGGTGGCGACATCCATGGCGCACAGCTCGACGCTGCATTCGACACCCTGCGCAGCCGTGTGCCGGAAGCTCGCGGTGCCAGCGATCAGACTCTGGCCGAAGCAATCCTCGCATTGTGAGGCGCCTCCGCGTCTGGCTGCTGGCCGGCGCGCTGTCGCTGGTCGGAACACATGCGTTGGCTGGCCTGAAGCTGGAGCTGCACAGCGATGAGCTGACCGCCGCTCAGCAACAGGCAAGCCAGGCGCTGCTGGATGAAGCCTTGCGTGCGTTGCCGCCCACCTTCGTAGAGAAACTGGACCGGCAGGTTGACGTCAGCTGGTCCGGCGACATGCCCGACAACGCTTACGGCCAGGCTGCCGGACCGTACCAGCTGTATCTCAACAGCCGCCTGCTCGCGCCATTGACCGACGGCTCCGCGGCTACTGAACCAACCGGCCGACCCCACGGCACTGTGCGTCGCGAACTGCTCGCCACTGTGCTCCACGAATTGACCCACATCTATGATCGTGCACGTCTGTGGTCCCCCGCAGAACGGTCAATCATCTTTCAGTGTTCACGCCGCAGCAGCACGCTGGGCAAGGTTGGCCTGCCAGACCACTGTCGAGGCGAGACAGATCGGCGCTTCACCTTCAGTGACGACCCGCGGCTTCTGGATCTGGCTGGGTGGCCGCAGTACGTTGGCCGACGCGGAGAACGTGAACAGCACAACGGCCAGATCGTCCGCAGCCCCGACCTCTACGAAATCAGCAGCCCGCTGGAATTCGTCGCGGTAAACATGGAGTACTTTCTTCTGGACCCGGCCTACGCCTGCCGCCGTCCCGCGCTGTATGCCTGGTACAAGGACCATTTCAACTGGGCGCCGCCTGCCAAGGACCAGTGCCCTTCGTATTACCCGTACCTGAACGCCGGCAACGACTTCGGTCGCGAGCCACTGGGCAAGCTTGATCCCGAGCGGGTCTATGCGGTGGATTATCTGTTGGCCGAAGCCAATCAGAACTGGGTCAGCCGCTGGGGCCACAGCATGCTCCGTCTGGTTATCTGCAAACCCGGACGCCCTCGCGGACCCGACTGTCGACTGGATCTGGATCAGCATCTGGTGCTGTCCTACCGGGCTTTCGTTGGAGATGTGCAGCTTTCCAGCTGGGACGGTCTCATGGGTGCCTATCCTTCGCGGTTATTCGTCCTGCCTTTGGCGCAGGTCATCGACGAATACACCAAGACCGAGCTGCGTAGCCTGGCCTCGGTGCCCATCAAACTTTCCCGTCCGGAAATAGAAGGTCTCGTGCAACACGCTGCGGAAATGCACTGGAGCTACGACGGCAATTACTACTTCCTGTCCAACAACTGCGCGGTGGAGAACCTCAAGCTGCTGCGCAGCGGGACCCATAATCCCAAGCTCGTCGGCCTGGACAGCATCCTGCCCAATGGTCTGCTGGAAGTGCTCAAGGGCCGGGGGCTGGCGGACACCAGTGTGCTGGACGACCCCAAGGAAGCACTGCGCCTGGGTTATCGCTTCGATTCGTATCGCGACCGTTATCAGGCCATGTTCGAGGTGCTGAAGAAGAACCTGCCAATCACCCAGACCACCGTCGAAGACTGGCTGTCGCAGCCGGCCGAGCAGCGCAGACAGTGGTTCGCTCGCGCCGACCTGCGTACCAGCGCCGCGATCCTGCTATTGGAACAGGCAAGCCTGCGGCGGCAATTGCTGGTAGCCCAGGACGAGGTCAAACAGCGCTATCTGGGCGCCCGGGACCAGCAGCAAGACAATGTTTCCAATGCCACGCGCACGTTGCAGGAATTACTGGCCAGCAGCGGCTTTCTCAGCCGTCCCGCCGAATTGCTGGGCAGCGATGGCTACGGTCTGCCCCAGGCCGGGGAATGGACACGACTGGAGGCGGAAAGCAGTCAGCGTCAGAAACAGCTGAAACGTCTGACCGGCGATCTCGACAAAGAAGTGCGCGCCCTTCTGGAGCCCGAGCGCGCGAAAGAGATAGCCGCCAACGAAGCTAACCTCAAGCAGGTCGGCGAACATTTGCGGACTCTGCACAGGGCAGCCGGCGGCCTGCAGCTGCCCTGATCATTTGCTCTTCTTCCGGGGCTTGAGGTATTTGGTCAGGCCCTGGAACCAGATCACCAGCGCCGGGCTGCCCTTGATCTGGATATCCCTGTCCTGGATTCCTTTCATGAACGCCAGCTGTTTGTTGCTGGCCTGCAAGGTGGCGAAGCCATAAGCGGCATCGCGGAAGGAAATGGCGAACGCCGGCTCGTTGACCTTGCCAGCCGCGCTACGGATTCGCTCACCACTGACGATGTAATGCCGGGCAATCTTGCCGTCGGCAGTCTGCAGTTGAAAGGTAAGATCTTTCCCGACAAGTTGCTGCTGAAACGCGGGGTTGGTTCGACTGGCACGGGCCATGAGCAGACCCAACGCCCAAAGTAGAAAACGGAATTTCATTTGCACTGCCTCGCCATGATTGGAGCCTGCTCGATAGGATCAGCGCGGCAGTGTAGCGAGAAATTGATCTGAAACCTGTAGGACAATCAGGGGTTTCAGCGAAGTTCGTTCACACACCTGGATGCCGCTCTATACAGAGAGCGGCATCCAGGCGAGCATTCAGCGGATGCTGTTGATGCTGCCTTTGTTGCCGGTAACTTTCACGTCTACCTTCTTGAATATGAAGTAATCCTGCACATTGACTTCGTAACGCGGTGCGACGATCAGGTCGGCACCCGACGATTTGACCGCCTTGTAGGCCGCAGCCGCCTTGGTGCTGGATACCGGGTCCGGGATTGGCAGGCCCAGACCGCCACTGCCGCTTGCGCCACCGTAGGCAACGCCATCCGCGAACTGGCTGTCGCCACCGAAGGTGAGGAAGTTGAACAGAACGTTGGTGGAGGATTCGCCGGTGATGGTGCCGCCGACTTTGACGTCCGCCTTCAGGTCGGTCTTCACTACACCTTCCAATGGAGCGGTCGGCTGGCTGACGTTATAGCTCACGCAGCCGCTGGTAGTGGCGATCAATGTTGCAACCGCAGCGGACATCCATAGCTTTTTCATTTCTGACTTCCCGAATTTAGTTTTATGAGGTGCAGCAGGGGCGGGACTTTAAGGGAATCAGTCAGAAGAAAAAGTCAGGAAAATCTGTGATGAAGTGCGGTAAATAAACACCACAAAGTAGGAAATATCTCGTGTTCGCTGATGGCTCTGCCAGCCGGGCCTGATTGAGCAGGTATCCGCCGAGACGAAAAACGGGCACCCAACCATGTTGGTGTGCCCGTTCCGAGGACTGTTCGCCTGATGCAGGCGCGCAGTAGCTATCAGGGATTTACGCTGTCTTTGAGCGCTTTACCCGGCTTGAACGCAACGGTGTTGCTTGCCTTGATCTTGACCGGCTCACCCGTCTGCGGGTTCTTGCCAGTGCGGGCACCACGGTGGCGTTGCAGGAATGTGCCGAAGCCGACCAGAGTCACACTGTCCTTTCGGTGCAGCGCGCTGGTGATTTCTTCGAGAACGGCATTCAGGACGCGGTTGGATTGCTCTTTGGTGAGGTCCGCCTTTTCAGCAATGGCGGCTGCTAGATCTGGTTTACGCATATGAAGCCTCTTTACGGTTTTTTGTTTTTATGTCCCGCGCCGCTGGAGATACGGCAACAAGGCGCCGCAACGGCTCTACGTTGCGGCAGTCGAGCACGAGGATGGCATGCCGTCGAAGGCCGCGCCAGTACATGCGGCGCCATTATCGAAAGAAAAGAGTGGCTTATCCGACAAAATGAATCGAAATCAGCTCAGCAGTGCGGGTAATGACTTGTTTAGCGCAAGTTTTTGCATAACGGCTGCACCGGTCAGCGCATAGCCAAGCAGCTCGCCTTGCGGCCCATGACACAGCGCAGTGATATCCGCGCCCTGCCCTTCGACGCTCCAGGTGCCGTCGGAACCTCGGGGCGGCGGCGATACCACCAATGGGCAAGCCGGCGTTTTCACGGTGATCGGCATCGGTCCGTATTTCACTTCGGTTGGCGCTCCGGCCAGCGTTTGAGCCAGCGCACGGGCACAGGACATCAGCGGCATGACATAGAGCAGGTTCAGGCCATCGACTTCCGCACAGTCACCCAGGGCGTGGATGTTGGCGTGCGAGGTTTGCAGAAAGCGATCGACCTGAATACCTCGGTTGATCTGCAGACCTGCCGCGGCGGCCAGATCCACTCTTGGCCGCAGCCCGATGGCTGAAACCACCAGATCGCAGTTGATCACTGCTCCGTCCGACAGGTGCGCTTCGAGTTCATCGCCGTTGCGTTGCAGGCGCGTAAGCACCGGCCCCAGATGAAAACGCGCGCCCAGTGTCTCAAGGCCGGCCTGCACCGCGGCGGCTGCCGGCGGCGGTAGCAGGGTCGGCATCACTTGTTCGCAAGGCGCCACCAGGTCGACTTCGTATCCACCCAGAATGAGGTCGTTCGCGAACTCACATCCGATCAGTCCTGCGCCAAGGATGAGAACCCGCCGCTTCCCCGCCGCAGCCGCGCGAAAGCGGCCGTAATCCTGGAGATCATTGATGGGGAAGATCGCATCCGCCGCGTCGCCTTGTACCGGAACCCGGATCGTCTCCGCGCCCCACGCCAGCACCAGGTCACGGTAGTACACCGCTTCCTCGCCGAGCCAGACACGCTTATGGCCCGGGTCGATGCCGCTGATCCGCGTATGGGTGCGCACCTCCGCACGTAACTGGTCGGCCATCGCACCCGGCTCGGCCATGCTCAGGCCGTCGGCATCCTTGTTCTTGCCGAAGCCGGTGGACAGCATGGGTTTGGAGTAGGACCGGCCGTCATCGGCGGTGATCAGCAGCAGCGGTGTATCGCTGTCCAGCTTGCGAAACTCCCGTGCGAGGTTATAGCCCGCAAGGCCGGTACCGATGATGACGACAGGTGCGCTCATTGTCTTTCCTGGAACAGTGGGTGATCAGGCGATTTCAATCATTTCGAAGTCGGTTTTGCCGACGCCGCAATCCGGGCAGAGCCAGTCTTGCGGCACGTCTTCCCAACGGGTACCCGGCGCAATGCCGTCATCCGGCCAGCCATCGGCTTCGTTATATATCAGGCCACAGACGATGCATTGCCACTTCTTCATGATTGGTTCTCTCGGTACTGTCGGTTATCAGGCCATTCCGGCGCGGTGGTCGATTGCCACCTGCACGGGGTTTTACTGTTCGAAGCGCGCGGATGCAAGCCTGATCGTATGTCAGAGTGCGCGCCCGGTCGTCGGTCAGCTGCGGCAATCATGCTAAGCTCGCGCCCTCGATGGCTGCCGATAATCGCTTACCGTGACTCAGCAAAACCCTGCATTTGCATCTGCTTCCTGGCTTGAGCGAGCGCAAATGACCGATGCTCCCTCGCCCCGCGTTCTTGAGTGGCTGTTCAATCAGGATTCCCTGACCCGCCGCCTGACCCGCCTGTCTGCTGGTGCATTCGATGTTACGCCGCTGTTCCAGGGCTGGCAGTTGTTGCGCGACGATGAATGCGCGGCGCTGGGGTTGCCGCCGGGCAGCGAAGGCTGGGTACGCGAAGTGTACCTGCGCGGGCACAGCGTCAATTGGGTGTTTGCTCGCAGCGTGGCAGCGCGAAGCGCGTTGCAAACCGGCGGGTTGAACATGGACGACCTGGGCACCAGGTCGCTGGGCGAGCTGCTGTTCAGCGATCCGGCCTTCGAACGCGGCCCCCTTCAGGTCTGCCGCTATCCTGCGCGCTGGATGCCGGAACCTGATGCGATCGAGGGGTTGTGGGGCCGGCGCTCTCGCTTCAGCCGGGGGCCGCTCAGCCTGTTGGTGGCGGAGGTCTTCCTGCCCGCGCTGTGGAATAAGATTCAGACCGAGGAACCTCGCTGATGTACCTGTCATTGCTCAAATCCCTCAACCGCCTGAACCCACGCGCCTGGGACTTCATCCAGCTAACGCGGGTGGACAAGCCCATTGGCATCTATCTATTGCTGTGGCCGACGTTATGGGCGGTCTGGATCGCCGGCAAAGGTGCGCCGTCACTCGCTAACGTGCTGATTTTCGTCATCGGCGTGTTTCTGATGCGTGCGGCCGGCTGCGTGATCAACGATTTCGCCGACCGTAAGGTCGACGGGCACGTCAAACGCACCGAGCAGCGCCCGCTGGTCAGCGGCAAAGTCAGCAGTCGAGAGGCGCTGGTGCTGTTCGCGGTGCTGGTGGGCCTGAGTTTTCTACTGGTGCTGATGACCAACGCGACCACCATCTGGCTGTCGTTCGGCGGTCTGGCGCTGGCGGCCTGTTATCCGTTCATGAAGCGCTACACCTACTACCCGCAGGTCGTGCTGGGCGCGGCGTTTTCCTGGGGCATGCCGATGGCCTTTACCGCCGAGACTGGTGATCTGCCCGCAGCCGCTTGGTTGCTGTATATCGCCAACCTGCTGTGGACGGTCGGTTACGACACCTATTACGCGATGGTTGATCGGGACGACGACCTGAAGATCGGCGTGAAATCCACCGCCGTGTTGTTTGGCGACGCAGACCGCATCATCATCCTTACTCTGCAGGGTCTGGCGTTGGGCTGCCTGGTTCTGGCCGGGGCGCGTTTCGAGCTGGGTGTCTTCTTCTATATGGGCCTGATCGCTGCCGCCGGATGCTTTGCCTGGGAATTCTGGAGTACCCGGCTGCGTGAGCGCGATGCGTGCTTCAAAGCGTTTCTGCACAACCATTGGGCAGGGCTGGCGATTTTCCTGGGGATCGTCGCCGACTACGCCCTGCGTTGAGCGGTCTGATTCGGGCTGAGGTCAAGGTTTGGCAACATGCCAGACGCCGCCCTTGCCATCACCTTCGACGTCGCCTGCCTTCTTGTCGCTCTTGAAGGTGTACAGCGGCTTGCCGTCGTACGCCCATTGGCGTGTTTTGTCATCGCGGGTCACGACTGTCCATTTGCCCTCCGCCGAGCTGTCGGCATCGGCAGCCAGCGGTGGCCAGTTGACGGCGCACTGGTCATTGCAGGCCGACTTGCCTGCCGAGTCCTTGTCGAACGTATAAAGCGTCATGCCCTCGTGGTCGACCAGCTTGTCGCCGTTGACCATCGCGGGTTCGACGGCCAACGTGATGGCGGACGCGAGCAGCGCGGCAATCGCCAGCAGATACTTGGGTGCAGCAGGTGAAATGACCATCGGTCGATCCTCTTCTTGTTGTTGAAAACGGGTAGAGCCGAGCCGACCAAGCTTAGCTCCGCTCACGAGTACCGTGCTAGCCTCCTTCCAACCTGTCACACGACTGCAATAATTCCGTTATCTAATGCGCCCCAAGACAGTTAAATGACAAGAGGTTCAAGCATGGCTGGCAGGAGCATCCTGATCGTTGACGACGAAGCGCCTATTCGCGAAATGATCGCCGTTGCATTGGAAATGGCCGGCTATGACTGTATTGAAGCCGAGAATTCGCAGCAGGCTCACGCGATCATCGTTGATCGCAAACCCGACCTGATTCTGCTCGACTGGATGTTGCCCGGCACCTCTGGAATCGAGCTGGCCCGTCGGCTCAAGCGCGACGAGCTGACTGGTGATATCCCAATCATCATGCTGACTGCCAAGGGCGAAGAGGACAACAAGATCCAGGGCCTGGAAGTAGGCGCCGACGACTACATCACCAAGCCTTTCTCGCCCCGCGAACTCGTCGCCCGCCTCAAGGCCGTGCTGCGCCGCGCCGGCCCGACGGATGGCGAAGCCCCTATCGAAGTCGGCGGCCTGCTGCTGGACCCGATCAGCCATCGCGTAACCATCGACGGCAAGCCCGCCGAGATGGGCCCGACCGAATATCGCCTGCTGCAGTTCTTCATGACTCACCAGGAGCGTGCCTACACGCGCGGCCAGCTGCTGGACCAGGTATGGGGAGGCAACGTGTATGTCGAAGAGCGTACCGTCGACGTCCACATCCGGCGTCTGCGCAAGGCGCTGGGTGATGCTTACGAAAATCTGGTACAAACCGTGCGCGGCACCGGCTATCGCTTTTCCACCAAGAGCTGAAGCCGCATTTTGCGCACAAAGGCGTCAGCCGGCGTGTACCAGACAAGGATGTACTTTAATTGAACCAGAACTGGCACGGCACCCTGATCCGCCACATGCTGCTGCTGACCACCCTCTGCGTGCTGGTCGGGCTGATCAGCGGCGAATACGGCTGGAGTCTGGCCGTCGGTCTGGGCCTGTATCTGGCCTGGACCCTCAAACAGCTATTGCGCCTGCATGAGTGGCTGAGCAGCCACAAGGCCGATGAACCGCCGCCCGATGGCTACGGTCTGTGGGGCGAAGTGTTCGACAGCATTTACCATCTGCAACGTCGCGACCAGCGTGTACGCGGTCGTCTGCAAGCCGTTATCGACCGCGTTCAGGAGTCTACCGCCGCCCTCAAGGATGCGGTGATCATGCTCGACAGCGACGGCAATCTGGAGTGGTGGAACCGCGCCGCGGAAACTCTTCTGGGCCTCAAGACGCCTCAGGACAGCGGCCAGCCGGTGACCAATCTGGTCCGCCACCCGCGTTTCAAGGAGTACTTTGCGCTGGGCAATTACTCCGAGCCTCTGGAAATCCCGTCTCCGAGCAACGATCACTTGCGCGTTCAGCTGCTTATCACCCGCTACGGCAACAATGAACACTTGATGCTGGTGCGCGATGTCACGCGCATCCATCAGCTGGAACAGATGCGCAAAGACTTCGTTGCCAACGTTTCCCATGAGCTGCGCACTCCGCTGACGGTCATCTTCGGCTATCTGGAGACGCTGCTCGACAATGTCGACGAAGTGAATCCTCGCTGGGTCCGGGCTCTGCAACAGATGCATCAGCAAGGCGGGCGCATGCAGACGCTGCTCAACGACCTGCTGTTGCTTGCCAAGCTGGAGGCCACTGACTATCCGTCGGATAACCATCCGGTGGACGCGGGCGAGCTGCTGCGCACTATCAAGGGCGATGCCCAGGCCTTGTCAGGCAGCAAAAATCAAACGATTACCCTCGATATAGAAAGCGACATGCAGCTCAAAGGCAGTGAAACAGAACTGCGCAGCGCATTCTCAAATCTGATTTTCAACGCAGTGAAGTACACGCCCGCTGAAGGACAAATCCGCATCCGCTGGTGGGCAGACGGGCGCGGCGCGCACCTGAGCGTGCAGGATTCGGGCATCGGTATCGAGACCAAACACCTGCCGCGCCTGACGGAAAGGTTCTACCGCGTCGACACCAGCCGTGCCTCCAACACCGGCGGGACGGGGCTGGGGCTGGCGATCGTCAAGCATGTTCTGTTGCGCCATCGGGGCACGCTGGAGATCAACAGTGTCCCAGGCAAAGGCAGCGTTTTTATCTGCCATTTCGCTCCGATACAGCTGGCCAGACCCGAGGATGGGGACCAGAGCTACTAGGCAAGCTGGCCTCCAGCCGCTACATTGCCTCGCTCATGGCGCGATTTTCTGGCGCAGCATGCTCCTTTCAGACCATACGGACTCCGTAATACCCCACCATGGACCCTTCCCCTAGTTTTACCCTGGCTTCTCTGTTCGCCGATTTCGGCATGATTCTTTTTGCTCTGCTCCTGGTCCTGCTCAACGGCTTCTTCGTTGCGGCAGAGTTCGCCATGGTCAAACTGCGCTCGACCCGCGTCGAGGCCATCGCCGACAAGAACGGCTGGCGCGGGCATATCCTGCGCAAGGTTCACGGCCAGCTGGATGCCTATCTTTCAGCCTGCCAACTGGGTATCACCCTCGCCTCGCTCGGCCTGGGCTGGGTCGGCGAGCCGGCATTCGCTCATTTGCTGGAGCCGCTGCTTGCTGCAATGGGCGTGGACACTCCAGAAGTCATCAGGGCGGTCTCGTTCTTTACCGCGTTCTTCATCATTTCCTATCTGCACATTGTGGTCGGGGAGCTGGCGCCCAAGTCCTGGGCAATCCGCAAACCCGAACTGCTTTCGCTGTGGACGGCTGCACCGCTGTATCTGTTCTACTGGCTGATGTACCCGGCGATCTATCTGCTCAACGCCAGCGCCAACGCCATTCTGCGCATCGCCGGCCAGGGCGAACCCGGCCCTCACCACGAGCATCATTACAGCCGCGAAGAGCTCAAACTGATCCTGCACTCCAGCCGTGGCCAGGATCCGAGCGATCAGGGCATGCGCGTACTGGCTTCGGCAGTCGAGATGGGCGAGCTGGAAGTGGTCGACTGGGCCAATTCCCGCGAAGACCTGGTCACGCTGGATTTCAACGCACCGCTCAAGGAAATCCTTGCCCTGTTCCGCCGCCACAAGTTCAGTCGCTATCCGGTCTACGATGCCGAGCGCGGCGAGTTTGTCGGGCTGCTGCACATCAAGGATCTGCTGCTTGAGCTGGCGGCACTGGATCATATCCCCGAGTCGTTCAACCTCGCCGAGCTGACCCGACCGCTGGAGCGTGTATCGAGGCATATGCCGCTGTCACAGCTGCTTGAGCAGTTCCGCAAGGGCGGCGCCCACTTCGCATTGGTTGAAGAGGCAGACGGCAAGGTGATCGGCTACCTGACGATGGAAGACGTGCTGGAGGTGCTGGTTGGCGACATTCAGGACGAACACCGCAAGGTCGAACGGGGCATCCTGGCCTACCAGCCGGGCAAGCTGCTGGTGCGCGGCGATACTCCGCTGTTCAAGGTCGAGCGTTTGCTGAATATCGATCTGGATCACATCGAGGCCGAAACCCTGGCCGGCCTGATCTACGAAACCCTGAAGCGGGTGCCGGAAGAAGAAGAGCAGATGGAAGTCGAAGGTTTGCGGATCATCATCAAAAAGATGAAAGGTCCGAAGATCGTGCTGGCGAAGGTGCTGAAGATCGATTGATGCGCCTTCGGCCCTGGCCGTAGGCCCGTGTTGCGCCGCGATTCTGTGGGAGGCAGCTTGCTGACGATTGCGGTCAGTTGCCGCCTATTGCGAAGTTGGGCAGGCTTTGCACCGGCTGAGCGAATTCGTAGGGAATGGACTCCAGTGCCAGGCCGGTATTGCGCTGCACCACAAAGTGCAGATGAGGCCCGGTGCTGTTGCCTGTGTTTCCGGAGCGCGCCAATGAACTGCCCACGCTCACCCGCTGCCCCTCCTGAACCACTACCGACCCCTGCATCAAATGCAGATAGACGCCCATGGTGCCGTCGTCATGCAGGATCCTGACAAAGTTGCCGGACGGATTCGATCCGCGACCCGACTGGCTGTTCTCGACCTTGACCACGGTTCCGGCGCGCGCCGCGATGATCGGCGTTCCCACCGGCATGGCGATGTCCATCGCATAGCGACCCTTGGGGCCGTAATGGCTGTAACGACCGCCAGGGCCTTGCGTCAGGCGGAACGGCCCGCCGACCCAGGGCAGCGGATATTTGTAGGCATGAGCCGTATCTTTGGGATCGCCCAACGCCGAGGTCAGCATGGACGCGTAGTTCAAGGGTTTGCTGGCGACCTTGGGGCTCAACACTACCAGCCGTTCGGTACTGCGCGCGGGGACCGTGCGTCGAATAGTCGATGACGAGCCGGTGACACCGAGGACGTTTTTCAGATTGGAGAGCTTGAGTTCGACCTCGACGGGCGCGTAGAGATCGTTGCGCACGAACAGGCTGTGCGCGTTCTTGCCTCGTTTGATGCTGAGATGGACCTGCCGGTCAAAGCGCTCGACCATGCGGTCCTTGAATACCACCACGGCGGCTCCGCGCGTGGGCCGGTCGGTAAACGAGACGACGCCGTCTGCGTCGGTGAATTTATAGATCGTGACCGCTCCGGCCGTCTTCGCGGCAAGCATCAGGGCAAACAGGATCAATAAGCGCTCAAGCATCGGCGGAGTTCGGAGTCGTTGGCAATGGAGCCCAGCCTAGCAGCGTTGCAGGCAAATGAGGACTCATAGGTATCAATCGGCAACGATCCGCCCGTCAAGATCTCAGCGCCAAAGCGCCTATAACGGGGCGGCTCCGGCTGGAGCGCCCCGACAACAGCATCAGGCGCCGGGTACGAAATGCTTCTGGGCGGTGCCGCGGGCAATGAGCCGAGACAGGTAGTCGAGCTTCTGCGCATCCTGATCGACAAAGCGGAAGGTCACTTGCAGCCAGTCGCTGTCAGGCTTCTGCTCAAAGGCCACGATGCCATGAACGTAACCGTTGAGGCGTGCCACCTCGCTGCTTTCGCCCTGCTCCAGATCGAGCACAGCGCTGTCGAGGATCTGCGGCAGGTTTTCGGTACGCTTGACCACCAGCAGCGCTTCTTTGAGGCTCAACGCCTTGATGACGCAAGTCTGGGTGCCATTTGGCAGACGCAATTGGCCCTGGCCGCGACCTGCCGGCTCAGCCGACTTGCCAGGGACAGGCGGCGCCTTGGCGATACCTGCCGAAGCAGGTGCCGCGGCGGGCGACGAGCGAACGACTTCCGCCTTGCCGCCGGTCAGGGCGCTGAGGGAATCATTGAGCGGCGAATTCATCCGTGCAGGAGCCGTGGACATGACGGCGTCCAGCTTGCCCACCCGGGCCAGGGCTTTTTTCACCTTGGTCAGCAACTGCTCATTGGTGAACGGCTTGCCGACGAAATCGGTCACGCCGGCCTGGATGGCCTGCACAACATTCTCCTTGTCGCCACGGCTGGTCACCATGATGAAAGGAACGGTTTTCAGATAGTTGTCCTGTTCCCGGCACCAGGCCAGCAGTTCAAGACCCGACATTTCAGGCATTTCCCAATCGCACAGAATCAGATCGAAGGATTCTTTGCTCAGAAGTACCTGGGCCTTGCGGCCATTGACTGCGTCCTCGGTGTGAATCCCGGGAAAATAGTTGCGCAGCCCTTTTTTAACCAGATCGCGAATAAACGTCGCGTCATCCACCACCAACACACTGACCTTACTCATCGACGCTCCTGCGGACGTGTTCACCACGAAGGCGAACTGCGGTATGCCAACACGCCCTTTGTTTCGGCAAGCATAGCGTTGACTTGTAGCCAACTGCCATATTGATTGACTGCGCCGGAACCTTCAGTTCCCGGGCGGCTTGAATTCGCGCCCGGAAACGAAAAACGCCCAGCGCAGGCCGGGCGTTATTTTTCGCAGGCAATCTTACTTATCGTCAGCGCTGCCAGGAACATTAGCGGTTTCGCTGGAGATTCCCTGTACTTCTTCCTTCATGCGCTTGAGACCCATGTGGCGTACGTCGGTGCCGCGTACCAGATAGATCACCAACTCGGAGATATTGCGCGCGTGGTCGCCGATGCGTTCCAGTGAGCGAAGAACCCAGATCACGTTCAACACGCGGGAGATCGAGCGTGGATCTTCCATCATGTAAGTCGCCAGCTCGCGCAGTGCGGTCTTGTACTCGCGGTCGATGACCTTGTCGTACTGCGCCACGGACAACGCCAGTTCAGCGTCAAAGCGCGCGAAGGAATCCAGGGCGTCACGAACCATGTTGCGCACCTGATCGCCGATATGGCGCACTTCCACATAACCGCGCGGCGCCTCGCCTTCTTCGCACAGCTGGATGGCGCGACGGGCGATTTTGGTGGCTTCGTCACCGATGCGCTCCAGGTCGATGACCGACTTGGAGATGCTGATGATCAGACGCAGGTCAGAAGCCGCCGGCTGGCGACGGGCGAGGATACGCAGGCATTCCTCGTCGATGTTGCGTTCCATCTGGTTGATACGGTCGTCAACTTCACGGACGCGTTGCGCCAGGCCTGAGTCGGCCTCGATCAACGCGGTCACGGCATCGTTGACCTGCTTCTCGACCAACCCACCCATTTCGAGCAAATGGCTGCGGACTTCTTCAAGTTCGGCGTTGAACTGCTGGGAGATGTGATGTGTGTGGCTATCTTTGTGGATCATGCTGGGTGTCCTTGGAACGTCCGGTTAAATGCGAAAACGCAGCGGTGGTTCAGGTCTGACGAAGCACGTCCTAGCCGTAACGACCGGTGATGTAGTCTTCAGTCTGTTTTGTTGCCGGGTTGGTGAACAAAGTGTCCGTATCCCCGTATTCGACGAGCTTGCCCATGTACATGAACGCCGTGTAATCCGATACCCGAGCCGCCTGCTGCATGTTGTGGGTAACGATCACAATGGTGTATTTGGATTTCAGTTCGTAGATCAGTTCTTCCACTTTCAGCGTGGAAATAGGGTCGAGCGCCGAACAAGGTTCGTCGAGCAGCAGAACTTCCGGCTCCACGGCGATGGTCCGGGCAATGACCAGACGCTGTTGCTGACCACCGGACAGGCCCAGTGCCGACTCATGCAGCCGGTCCTTGACCTCATCCCACAACGCAGCGCCTTTCAGGGCCCACTCGACGGCTTCGTCGAGCATGCGCTTTTTGTTGATGCCTTGAATCCGCAGCCCGTAAACCACGTTTTCGTAGATGGTCTTGGGAAATGGATTGGGCTTCTGGAAAACCATGCCGACGCGACGTCGCAGCTCGGCAACTTCTTCGCCCCTGGTATAGATATTGTGACCGTACAGGTTGATGGCGCCCTCGACACGGCAGCCGTCCACCAGATCGTTCATGCGGTTGAACGTACGCAGCAGTGTCGACTTGCCGCAGCCGGACGGTCCGATGAACGCGGTAACCCGCTGTTTCGGGATGTTGAGGCTGATATCGAACAGTGCCTGTTTGTCGCCATAAAACAGGTTCAGCCCAGGCACTTCGATCGCCACGGTTTCGTCCGCCAGATGAAGGCCTTGCTTGTTGCGCCTCAACGGCGACATGTTCACGCCTTGCGTAGGGCTATCGTGCTGCATGGTCGGCTCCTGTGCGAACCATTCGTTTCATCGGACCGCCCTGCTCGCATTCGGGGGCGGTGCTCTCGGATCAGGTGTCCAGTGCCTTGTACTTTTCCCGCAACCGGTTGCGGATAGCGACCGCGGACAGGTTCAACAGCGCGATCACCAGCACCAGCAGCAGCGCCGTGGCGTAGACCAGTGGGCGTGCAGCCTCGACGTTCGGGCTCTGGAAGCCGACGTCGTAGATATGGAAACCCAGGTGCATGATCTTCTGGTCCAGGTGCAGATACGGGTAGTTGCCGTCCAGCGGCAGCGACGGCGCCATCTTGACCACGCCCACCAGCATCAGCGGTGCCACCTCGCCTGCGGCACGGGCCACGGCCAGAATCAGACCGGTCATCATCGCCGGGCTGGCCATGGGCAGAACGATTTTCCACAAGGTCTCGGCTTTGGTAGCACCCAGCGCCAGCGAACCTTCACGCAAGCTCAGGGGAATCCGCGCCAGACCTTCTTCCGTGGCGACGATCACCACCGGCACGGCCAGCAGGGCCAGCGTCAGCGATGCCCACAGCAGACCCGGCGTGCCGAAGGTTGGTGCCGGTAATGCCTCGGGGAAGAACAGATGGTCCAGCGAGCCGCCCAGCACGTACACGAAAAAGCCCAGACCGAAAACGCCGTAGACAATGGCGGGTACGCCGGCCAGGTTGTTCACCGCAATGCGGATCAAGCGCGTGACCGGCCCCTGTCGTGCGTACTCACGCAGGTAGACAGCAGCCAGGACACCGAAGGGGGTCACGATCACTGCCATGATCAGGGTCATGATCACGGTGCCGAAGATTGCCGGAAAAATCCCACCCTCGGTGTTGGCTTCGCGCGGGTCTTCGCTGAGGAATTCCCAGAGTTTCTTGAAGTAGAAGGTCAGCTTGTTAAACGTTCCCATGCTGTTGGGCTGGTACGCGTGCACCACGCGCCCCAGACTGATCTCGATCTCTTTGCCGTTGGCATCCCGGGCCGTCAGGCTGTCGCGCTCGAATGCCTGGTGCAGAGCGCCCAGTTGCTGCTCGATTTCCTTGTAACGGGCGTCGAGCCCGGCACGCTCAGCAGCCAGGTCCGCCTGGGCTGCGGGGTCCAGCGTGCCCGCAAGTTCCAGCTTGCGGGCCTGCAGCCGTAGCCGCTCGATACCGTGGTTGATCGCGCCAATGTCCGTTCTTTCCAGCGCGTAAAGCTCGTCGGCAAGTTTCTCGACGCGTTTGATACGCTCCTGGAGTGTTGGCCAGGCGGCTTCGCCCTCAGCGACGACCTTGCCGCCCTCCTTGACGTTGACCAGATACCCGTAAAAGTTGCCCCACTCGCGGCGCTCGATGGTCATCAGCTCGGCCGGCCGGCTTTGTGCGGTCAGCCACTCGCCCACTACCCAGGTGAAGTCGGTCGGATTGAGATCACGATTGCCCACCTTGAACAGCTCACGGGTCATGAACTCCGGGCCTTCGTCCGGAACCGGCAGACCGGCACCTTTCAGGCGCGCGCGCGGCACCAGCTCAGTCTCGACCCGTTCGCCCACCAGCACGTGTTGCGGCTGGCCCGGCACACTGTACTGCGCGGTAATCAGGTCAGCCGGCCAGAAGTGCCCAAGGCCACGCACGGCAATGACCGCCAGCAGACCGATGGTCATGATCACTGCGATGGAAACAGCGCCCGCACTCATCCAGACGCCTGGTGCGCCGCTTTTGAACCAACCCTTGAGGGAGTTCCGTTTCACTGACTTCTGCCTTCCTTAAAGCGACGAATATTTCTTGCGCAGACGCTGACGAATCAGCTCTGCGAAGGTGTTCATCACAAAGGTGAACACCAGCAGTACCAGCGCCGCGAGGAACAGCACGCGGTAATGACTGCCACCTACTTCCGACTCCGGCATCTCCACCGCGACGTTCGCCGCCAGCGTACGCATGCCTTCAAACAGGTTCATGTCCATGATCGGCGTGTTGCCGGTGGCCATGAGCACGATCATGGTTTCGCCGACCGCGCGGCCCATGCCGATCATCAATGCAGAAAAGATGCCGGGGCTGGCGGTCAGGATCACGACTCGTGTCAGTGTCTGCCACGCCGTGGCGCCAAGCGCCAGCGAGCCCAGCGTCAGGCTGCGCGGAACGCTGAAGACGGCATCTTCGGCAATGGAGTAGATATTCGGGATCACTGCAAAGCCCATGGCAATGCCGACCACCAGGGCGTTGCGCTGATCATAGGTGATGCCCAGATCGTCTCTGATCCAGGTGCGCATGTCGCCAGCGAAGAACCAGTTCTCCAGATGCGGACTCATGCTCAGGGAAAACCAGCCCACTAACAGGATGACCGGGATCAGCAGCGCGCTTTCCCAGCCCTCCGGCACCTTGAGGCGAAGCGAATCGGGCAGGCGCGCCCAGCAGAAACCAGCCAGCAGGATCCCGATGGGCGTCAGCATCAACAGGCTGAACACGCCTGGCAGATGGGCCTCCAGATACGGCGCAAGAAACAATCCGGCGAAGAAACCAAGAATCACCGTCGGCATCGCTTCCATCAATTCGATGACCGGCTTGACCTTGCGGCGCATGCCGGGTGCCATGAAGTAAGCGGTGTAGATCGCTGCCGCGACGGCCAGCGGGGCCGCCAGCACCATTGCATAGAACGCCGCTTTCAGTGTGCCGTACGTCAGCGGCGCAAGGCTCAGCTTGGGCTCGAAGTCGGAGTTGGAGGCCGTGGACTGCCAGACGTACTGAGGCTGGTCGTAGTTCTCGTACCAGACCTTGCCCCACAGCGAACTCCAGGAAACTTCCGGGTGCGGGTTATCCAGCACCAGCGGCAGCAGCTTGCCGCCGCTTTCCAGCAGGATGTGGTTGGCTCGCGGCGACAACGCCAGAATGCCGGGGCCGTCGGCCACTTTGTCTATCAGCAACGTTCGATGTGCAGTGCTGTGGAACACGCCAAGCCTGCCCGATGCGTCGAGCGCGATGAAGCCCTTGCGCCGCTGTTCGGACTTGATCTGCACGATGGGCGCGTCGCCCATCTTGAAATCGCGAATGTGCATGAAGCGTGGCTCGCCGTCGACATCGCGAGCCATGAACCATTGCGCCATGCGACCTTTGGAATTACCGATCACCAGTGAGATGCCGCCGACCAGTTGCGCGCTGGCGGTGATCTCGGCGCTGGCGTCTTCGAGCAACTTGTAACGACCGTTGAGCGTGCTGTCGCGCAGGCTGAACACGTCCGCCTGCGCCCGGCCGTTGATCACGTACAGCCACTGCTGACGCGGATCGATGTAGATGGCTTTGACCGTGGCGGAGGTCTGCGGCAGATCGATGCGCGTCTGCTCGCTGGTCATTTCGCCGGTCATCATGTTCTCGGTCTGCTCCAGCGCCAGAACATGCAGTTGGGTTCCGGTCGCGCCAGCCAGCTTCAGATGCTCGCCATCGGCGGTCAGAGTCACATGCTCGACCGGGCGCCCCTGTTCATCCAGCACCAGCGGCGTTTCGCCGTAAGGCCAGGCCACGCTCGGGGTGATGGTTTTGCGATTGTCGGGGTACGTGGTCTGATAAGTGTGGCGGAAGATCAGCACCTGCCCGTTCGACAGGCCCAGAGCTATCAGCGGCGCGCCGGGCTGGTCCTTGCCTATGGAGACAACGCTTGCGCCAGCCGGCAACGGAACGCTCAGGCGTTGCAGCTCGGCGCCGTCCTTGAGGTCGAAGAACACCATTTCGCCTTTATCGGAAATGCGCATGGCGATCTGGTTCTGTTCTTCGATGGTGATCATCAGCGGATTTCCCGCATCGTTCATCCATGCTGCGCTGAGTGGAGTCTGCGCGGTCAGGCTTGCGCCCTGAAACAGGGGGGCGACAACGTAAGCCAGATAGAAAAAAATCAGTGTGATAGCGGCGAGCACAGCCAGGCCACCCACCGCCACGTACCAACGCGTCAGTCGATCCTTCAACGCGCGGATTCGGCGCTTGCGTTGCATCTGCGGCGTGTTGAAGTCGATACGCTTCGCCAGAGAACGCTCGTGGGTAATGGATTTGGCCAGCTTATTCATGCGCAGATACCGTAGCCGCCCTGTATTACACTTTAGTTACAACAGAGTGACGCAAAAAGGCCCGCCGCCCTGGGACACTGGCAGCGGACCGTTCAATGAATGACAAGACACGTCCCTGGGCCTTGTTGATGTGTCTTTACTTCGCCGCCACGCCACCAGCGTTTTGCAGGCCCAGGTCCGCAAGGGCTTTCTCGACGACGCGCGATGGCAGCGGAATATAACCGTCTTTCATCACCACTTCCTGACCCTGGCGCGACAGCACCAGCTTCAGAAACTCCGCTTCCAGAGGCGCGAGAGGCTTGTTCGGTGCCTTGTTGACGTAAACGTACAGGAAGCGCGACAGCGGATAACTGCCGTTGAGCGTGTTGGCTTCGTTGTCGTCCACGAATGCCCCGCCCTCTTTCTTGGCCAGCGGCACGGTTTTGACGCTCGATGTCTTGTAGCCGATACCTGAATATCCAATGCCGTTGAGCGAGCTGCTGATGGAGCTGACTACCGACGCCGACCCCGGCTGCTCATTGACGTTGGCCTTGAAGTCACCCTTGCAGAGCGCTTCTTCCTTGAAGTAACCGTAGGTGCCCGATACGGAGTTGCGACCGAACAGCTGGATCGGCTTGCCCGCCAGGTCGCCGGTAACACCGACATCACCCCAGGTTTTCGCCTCGGCCTTGGCACCGCACAGTCGAGTGGAAGAGAAAATCGCATCCACCTGCTGCATGGTCAGGCCCTTGATCGGATTGTCCTTATGGACGAACACCGCCAGAGCGTCGACGGCCACTGGAATGGCGGTCGGTTTGTAGCCGTGTTTTTGCTCGAATGCAGACAGCTCACCGTCTTTCATCTTGCGGCTCATCGGCCCGAGATTGGCGGTCCCTTCGGTCAATGCCGGAGGCGCGGTCGAAGAGCCGGCGGCCTGAATCTGAATGTTCACGCTTGGGTATTCTTTCTTGTAGGCCTCGGCCCACAGGGTCATCAGGTTCGCCAGGGTGTCGGAACCGACACTCGACAGGTTCCCGGATACACCGCTGGTCTTGGTGTAGGACTTGATCGCGGGGTCCACGGCAGCGAACGAATTGGCCGCCGCAACACCTGCGGCAACGAAAGTCAGTGCAGTCATCCAATTCTTGAGTGTCATGCCTTGCGGCTCCTGCAGGGAATGGGAAGGTCCGCGATCAATAATTTGCTTGTCGCATGACTACTTTATGAATTGATTGTGACAGTAAGATGAAAAAGGCCATCCACTTTTTAAGAGGATGGCCTTTTGCCTAACTACGCCTTCCGACCGGATAGCGTCAGCGTTTTTGCGACAACAGATAAATACCTATCGCCATGCCCATGCCGCACAGGATCGCGACATACCACGCAGGTCCCATCGGGCTGGACTTGAGCATGAACGTCACAACCATCGGGGTCAGACCGCCGAAGATCGCGTACGCCAGATTGTACGAGAACGATAGCCCGGAGAAACGCACCACGGGCGGGAACGCCTTGACCATCACGTAGGGAACCGCGCCGATGGTGCCGACGAACAGACCGGTCAACGCATAGAGCGGGAACAGCACGTCCGGGTTGTCGCCGAGGATGTGATAGAAGGTCCAGGAACTGGCCAGCAGGCCGGCGCTACCCAGCAGGAACACCCAGCCCGCACCGAAGCGGTCGGCCAGTGCACCGGCGCCGATGCAGCCCAGGCTCAGAAACACGATGGCCAGGCTGTTGGCCTTCAGCGCGGTTGCCGCCGGGAAGCCGTAGATGGTTTGCAGAATGGTCGGTGTCATCAGAATCACGACGATGATGCCGGCCGAGAGCAGCCAGGTCATCAGCATCGACAGTGCCACGGCACCGCGATGATCGCGCAGCACCGCCTTGAGCGGCACTTCTTCGGCCAGCGCCTTGCGCAGCTGAAGCTCGGCGAACACCGGCGTCTCGTGCAGCAGGCGACGCAGGTACACCGACATCAGACCGAACACACCACCCAACAGGAAAGGAATCCGCCAGGCGTAATCCGAGACTTCAACCGGGGTGTAGATGCTGTTGATTGCCGTGGCGACCAGAGAACCCAGCAGAATGCCCGCCGTCAGTCCGGCGGTCAGCGTGCCGCAGGCATAGCCGACATGACGGGCCGGCACGTGTTCAGACACGAACACCCATGCGCCCGGAACCTCACCACCGATAGCAGCGCCCTGGATGACGCGCATCAGCAGCAACAGAATTGGAGCCCACATGCCGATCTGTGCATAAGTAGGCAGCAGACCCATGATCAGGGTCGGTACGGCCATCATGAAGATGCTCAGGGTGAACATCTTCTTGCGCCCCAGCAGGTCGCCGAAGTGCGCCATGATGATGCCGCCCAGGGGCCGCGCCAGATAACCGGCAGCAAAAATGCCGAACGTCTGCATCATGCGCAGCCAGTCGGGCATGTCCACCGGGAAGAACAGCTTCCCGACCACAGCGGCGAAAAAGACGAAAATGATGAAGTCGTAGAACTCCAGCGCCCCACCCAGGGCAGAGAGTGACAACGTTTTGTAATCGCTTCGAGTCAGTGGCCGCGATGGCTGCGCGGCACTTGAGGGTACGGATGACATGACAAGGCTTCTCTTAACTTTCTTTAATGGGCAAGCGACAGCTACGCTGGCTGCGGCGGGGTGGCATGCAGAAGCGATTGTCCGGCGGCAATCGTGCGGGTGGGCACCAAAATTGCCTGTACAGGAAATCTTGTTACCTGTAGGGGTCAGGCAAGATAGCAAATTGCTCCAAAAAACACATAGTGAGAAGTGCACAAGGACAAAATGGAAACCCAACGGTCGTCCTGTGACGCTATGGCCGATATACTCGCAGGCTCTCAACAGCGATGGGAATTTGTGCGAAAACGTCTGAGTCAGCGGCTTTCGCAGAGTTTCCCTTTAGGGACCATTCGTGGGCTCCATCCGTCATGAACGCACAATCTTCATGCGCGGGGCTTTGAATGGCACCTGTCAACCGCGACAAAAAATAATGAGAGTCATGGGTCAGAGGCACCCTAGGCATGATTGAGCTCGAACAAGAAGATCCAACTCCGCAAGGCGATCTTGCTTTGCAAATTACTGCGCTCCCCCGCGAAACCAATGGGTTTGGCGATATTTTCGGGGGCTGGCTGGTGTCGCAGATGGACCTGGCCGGTACGGCAATGGCCAGTAAAGTGGCAGCCGGACGCGTGGCCACCGTGGCCATCGATCGTATGGCGTTTCTGGTTCCGGTCGCGGTAGGCGAACAACTGTCCTTCTATACCCGGACGCTGGAAGTTGGTCGTACTTCGATCAAGATGATGGTCGAGGTATGGAGCGACGACCCGTTGACCAGCGAATGGCGCAAGGTCACCGAGGCCGTGTTTGTCTTCGTGGCGATCGACGGCAGCGGCAGAACCCGCTCGGTTCCGGCCCGGCGCTGACGGCTGTTCGGGCAGTCGGCGGGCAGTCGGTTAAACTCGGCAACGGTACAAGGGTCTATCCCCGTCAAAGTCCATGAGCGAGAGCTACGCATGTCAACATCACCGGCCGAACCTTCCATCGAATCCATCCAGTACGACGAGCTTAACTGCTGGCGTATCCGGCATGGCAACGCAGAACTGCTGATCGCTCAGCAAGGCGCGCAGATCCTCAGCTACCAGGTCGATGGGCAGCAACCGTTGATCTGGCTGAACGAAGAGGCGGTGTTCAAACGAGGAAAACCGGTACGCGCCGGTATGCCTGTGTGCTGGCCGTGGTTCGGTAATCTGGAGCGCAACCCCGAAAGCGTGCAGGCAATGCGTCAGAGCGCCGAGCCTGCCAAGGCCCACGGCGAGGTCCGTGCGCTGGACTGGGAGCTGCTGGGTGTCGGCGAAGATGGCGAGGCTTTGCTGGTAGAGCTCGTTCTGCCGCAGGCCGAAGGTCGTCTTCCCGGCTGGCCACATAACGTTGCACTCAAGTTGAGCATTCGCCTGGATCAGGCGCTGAATGTGAGCCTGGTCAGCTACAACGGCGGCGATGAAGCAGTGACCCTCAGCCAGGCGCTGCACACTTACTTTGCGGTAAGCGACGTACGCCAGATCAGTGTCGAAGGGCTCGACGGCCTGCGTTACATCGAAACCCTGGAAAACTGGGAAGAACGCCAGCAGGCCGGAGATCTAGCCTTCGCTGGAGAAACCGACCGCATTTATCTGGACACGCCCAATCTGCTGAGCATTGTCGACCCGCAGTGGCAACGGCGAATCCAGATCCACGCCACTGGCTCGAACTCGGCGATTCTGTGGAATCCGTGGATCGAGAAGACCGGGAGATTCACCGATATGGCGGCCGATGGCTGGCAGCGGATGGTCTGCGTCGAGACCGCGAACGTGCTGGACGATGTGGTTACCCTCGCGCCGGACGCCATGCACGTCATGAGCGTGAGTATCTGGAGCGAGCCGCTCTAAGGAAAACGCCGTCCTTGCGTGTCAGAGGTCCGATTCGACCACGATTCGGACCTTCGAGGCGTCCATTGCGTAGGCGGCGTCAGCCAGATCGTTGCTGACCTTCTCGATCTTCAGGGTGCCCACAACCCACAGGGGTGTGTAGATATCATCCAGTTTTACGCCTTTGGGGTAACGCACCAGCACCAACTGATTGGGCGGCGGAGGCGGAACATGGATGCAGGCGCCTGGATACGGCACGAGGAAGAACAACGTAGCATGACCTTTGGCGTCGGTTTCCAGCGGAACCGGATAGCCACCCAGGCGAATATTCTTGCCGTCCATTGCAGCGACCGTTCTGGTCGAGTACATCACCGCAGGCAAGCCCTTGCTCTGCTTCAATCCGCCCTTGCTATCGAAGGTGCCGAGTGCCTCGGGCGAGTTATGGTCGATGTCGGGCATCGCTTCCAAGGCTTGCTGGTCAGCTGGAGGCATCAGCTCAAGCCAGTCGGTTTCCGGCAGCTCGGCATGAACCAGCCCGGATATCAGCAGCAATGTGATGAAAGCGAAACGACGCATGGATAAAGCTCGGCAGGGAATCGAAAAGTGCTGCGTATTCTAATGCCCTGCCTCGCAAATACCTCGCTCTTTCGTCCAAGAGCTCTGTCGGCGAGCGCCGATTGCTCAGGCCTTTCTACGGATCAGGTTGTACAGGACCAGAAGGATGACCGCGCCAACCAGAGCGCCAAGGAAACCTGCAGCCTCATCTGCCTTGTAGATGCCCAATGCCTGCCCACCATAGGTTGCGGCCAGCGAACCGGCGATACCCAACAGAATGGTCATGATCCAGCCCATGCTGTCATCGCCCGGCTTGAGAAAGCGAGCCAGAAGACCGACGATCAAGCCAATGAAGATGGTTCCGATGATACCCATGCCATTTCCCTCTGTATGATTTGGAAACACAAACGCTGTTTACAGCGTTGCTACGCTATCTGAGAACAGCGAAGGGGAAATGGTTCCTTTGCAGGCAACACGGATCTGTGGAGCGGACCGATACAGCCAGTGCGCCCCACCAGAGGTGATCAGTTTTTGATCAATGCTTCGACCTGCCTGACCTGACGGTCGAGCGTGTCGCGGTCGGCGCTGCGGATGGTGGCGTGACCGACCTTGCGGCCTGCCTTGAAGGCTTTGCCGTAGTGATGCAGATGGCAATCTTCAACGGCCAGTACCTTGTCGACCGCAGGCACTTCGCCGATGAAGTTGAGCATGGCGCTTTCGCCGACCTTGGCGGTCGAGCCCAGCGGCAGCCCGGCCACCGCGCGCAGGTGGTTCTCGAACTGGCTGCATTCAGCGCCTTCGGTGGTCCAGTGGCCGGAGTTGTGCACACGCGGCGCAATCTCATTGGCTTTCAGGCCGCCATCGACTTCGAAGAACTCAAAAGCCAGAACACCTACGTAATCGAGCTGCTTGAGCACACGACCGGCGTAGTCCTGCGCCAGCGCCTGCAACGGGTGATCGGTGCTGGCAATCGACAGGCGCAGAATGCCGCTGTCATGGGTGTTATGCACCAGCGGATAGAAGCAGGTTTCGCCGTCACGGCCACGTACCGCGATCAGCGATACTTCGCCGGTGAACGGCACGAAGCCTTCGAGCAGACAAGGCACGCTGCCCAGCTCGGCGAAGGTCCCGACCACATCCGCCGCGCTGCGCAGCACTTTCTGGCCCTTGCCGTCATAGCCCAGAGTGCGAGTCTTGAGGACGGCAGGCAAACCGATACTTGCGACCGCCGCGTCCAGATCCGCCTGGGACTGAATGTCAGCGAACTCAGGCGTCGGAATGCCGAGGTCCTTGAACATGCTTTTTTCAAACCAGCGGTCGCGGGCGATGCGAAGAGCCTCGGCGCTTGGATAGACCGGGACGAACTGCGACAGAAAGGCCACTGTTTCCGCAGGCACGCTTTCAAACTCGAACGTTACCAGATCGACTTCGTCCGCCAGCTGGCGCAGATGGTCCAGATCGCCGTAATCGGCACGCAGATGTTCACCCAGCGCAGCGGCGCAAGCATCTGGCGCGGGGTCGAGAAAAGCGAAGTTCATGCCCAGCGGCGTACCCGCCAGAGCCAACATGCGGCCCAACTGGCCACCACCGATTACACCGATCTTCATAAAAACCTCAGGCGTCGCGCGGGTCCGGATTTTCCAGAACGCTGTCTGTCTGATCAGCGCGGAATTTCTTCAGCACTGTATGGAATTGCGGGTGCCTGGCGCCCAGGATGCTTGCGCTGAGAAGCGCGGCATTGATCGCCCCGGCTTTGCCGATGGCCAGCGTCGCGACCGGAATGCCAGCGGGCATCTGCACGATCGACAGCAGTGAATCGACGCCCGACAGCATCGACGATTGCACCGGAACACCCAGTACGGGCAAGTGCGTCTTCGCGGCGCACATGCCTGGCAAGTGAGCAGCGCCGCCGGCACCGGCGACGATGACTTCGATACCTCGGCCTTCCGCTTCTTCGGCGTACTGGAACAGCAGATCCGGCGTCCGGTGGGCTGACACCACCTTGACTTCATAAGGGATGCCGAGCTTGTCCAGCATATCGGCGGTGTGGCTAAGGGTGGACCAATCGGACTTGGAGCCCATGATCACGCCAACCAGTGCGCTCATCGTCGTGCCTCTCATCAGGCGCCCTCGGGCGCTGCAAAAAACAAACAAGCCACGCGGGGAACCGGCGTGGCTTGCTGTACGAAAAATGACCGATCAAACCGGCCAAAGGCCGCGCAGTATACCGTAAAGCGTCGGGATGACAGCCCCTTCGCGACTATCCGCCAAGGCTTTTTACAAACGCGGCTTCAGGACGACTCCTGAGCGGCCGCGCCTTCGAGTTTGCGCCACAACAAGCGGACGTTGGCCTTGCGCACCAGGGCGCAGCGGTAAAGACGGATCTCCAGCGGAACATGCCACTGCGGGCCGCCGCAGACAACCAGTTCGCCCCGCGCCAGCTCGGCGCGCACGCTCAGCTGCGGCACCCAGGCGATGCCCAGGCCTTCGAGCGCCATGCTTTTGAGGCTGTCGGCCATCGCGGTTTCATACACCGTCGTGAAGCGCAAATTGCGCTGGCGCAGCAGCAGGTTCACCGAACGGCCCAGAAACGCGCCGGCACTGTAGGCCAACAGCGGCACGCTGCCCTCGCCCTCAATGTCGAACAACGGATTTCCATCGGCGTCAGCCGCGCAGACCGGCAGCATTTCGGTCTGCCCCAGGTGCAGGGACGGAAAGATCTCCGCGTCCATCTGCAACGCGGCATCAGGGTCATAGAAAGCCAACATCAAGTCACAGCCGCCTTCGCGCAGCGCGTGGACCGCATCACCCACGTTGGTCGCTACCAGCCGCGTTGCAATGTTCAAGCCTTCGTTGCGCAGTTGCGCTATCCAGCGCGGAAAGAAGCCGAGCGCCAGCGAATGCGCGGCTGCGACTTGCATGACCTCGCCTTGGCCGCCTTCCAGATGATGCAGGTGCCGCACAACCTCACCAAGCTGCTCGACAACCGTGCGCGCTGTCACCAGAAAAAGCTGCCCGGCCGCTGTCAGTTCGATCGGCGTGCGCGAGCGATTGACCAGCGTCAATCCAAGCGCAGCTTCAAGGCTGCGAATACGACGGCTGAAGGCTGGCTGCGTGACGAAACGCCGCTCGGCCGCCTGGGAAAAGCTGCGCGTCGCGGCCAGGGCGCTGAAGTCCTCCAGCCATTTGCTCTCCAGATTCATCACGTCCTCCCGGATCGATTGGTCAGTTTGAGTCGCGGCTGTGGTGCCGGCTGCAGGGTCCGGCTGACGCGCCGCCGACTCGAAAATATGACAGTACAGATGCCCATTATGCCGTTATTGCATACCCCAGCTGGTAACAGCATTGGTCAATCATAACGGCAAAGCCCACTATTCGGGGCGTTCCGGCACTATCCGTGCCTTTCTTGAGACTCTGTCTATCATGTCCTCGTCTGCATCATCACGCATCGAAAAAGACCTGCTTGGTGTCCTCGAAGTACCTGCTCAAGCCTATTACGGCATTCAGACGCTCCGCGCAGTGAACAACTTTCACCTCTCTGGCGTGCCACTTTCCCACTACCCGAAACTGGTCGTGGCGCTGGCAATGGTCAAGCAGGCGGCGGCGGACGCCAACCACCAATTGGGGCACCTCAACGATGCCAAGCACGCGGCGATCAGCGAGGCCTGTGCCCGGCTGATTCGCGGCGACTTCCATGACCAGTTCGTGGTGGACATGATTCAGGGTGGCGCTGGCACTTCAACCAACATGAATGCCAACGAAGTGATCGCCAACATCGCGCTGGAAACCATGGGTTTCGAGAAAGGCGAGTACAAGCATCTGCACCCCAACAACGACGTGAATATGGCGCAGTCGACCAACGACGCCTATCCGACAGCGATTCGCCTAGGCCTGCTGTTGGGCCATGACGCCCTGCTGGCCAGCCTCGCCAGCCTGATCCAGGCATTCGCGGCCAAGGGTGAAGAATTCAGCCATGTCCTGAAAATGGGCCGTACCCAGCTGCAGGACGCGGTACCGATGACGCTGGGTCAGGAATTCCGCGCGTTCGCGACCACCCTGACCGAAGACCTGAACCGCTTGCGCAGCCTGGCTCCTGAACTGTTGACCGAAGTGAACCTGGGCGGCACCGCTATCGGCACAGGCATCAACGCCGATCCTCGTTATCAGCAGCTCGCCGTCGAGCGCCTTGCGACGATCAGCGGCCAGCCTCTCGTACCGGCTGCCGATCTGATCGAGGCGACCTCCGACATGGGTGCTTTCGTGCTGTTCTCCGGCATGCTCAAGCGCACCGCGGTCAAGCTGTCGAAAATCTGCAACGACCTGCGCCTGCTATCCAGTGGCCCACGCACCGGCATCAACGAAATCAACCTGCCGGCGCGTCAGCCGGGCAGCTCGATCATGCCCGGCAAGGTCAACCCGGTCATTCCGGAGGCCGTCAACCAGGTGGCCTTCGAGATCATCGGCAACGATCTGGCACTGACCATGGCCGCCGAAGGCGGTCAGCTGCAGCTCAACGTGATGGAGCCGCTGATCGCCTACAAGATCTTCGATTCGATCCGCCTGCTGCAACGCGCCATGGACATGCTGCGCGAACACTGCATCGTCGGCATCACCGCAAACGAGCAGCGCTGCCGTGAGCTGGTCGAGCACTCGATTGGCCTGGTCACCGCGCTGAACCCGTATATCGGTTACGAAAACTCCACCCGCATCGCTCGCACCGCGCTGGAAACCGGCCGCGGCGTACTGGAACTGGTACGCGAAGAGCGGCTGCTGGATGACGCCATGCTCGACGACATTCTGCGTCCGGAAAACATGATCGCTCCGCGTCTGGCGCCATTGAAGGCCTGACCGGTTCCTGCTGCACGCAACACGCTCACCAGGTTGAGGGCCTAGACACCCCTCAGCTTTTCGAGGGTCTGGAGTGATTCTCCAGGCCCTTTTTTTTGCCTGACCGTTGGAAACCAGCGTGTGGGTTTCCTGCGTCAGACGAGCCTTTTTCCGGCCATCGCCGGGGAAAACATTCATTTAGCGCCGTAAATGAATAATCAGTCACACAAGAAAACGGCTACAGACGTAAAAACTTCGCACCGGTATAGTGCGCCCCCTCAAATGTAACGAGGAATAACAAAAATGCTGGAAATGATTAACGACTTCCTCTCGGGTAAAGTGCTGATCGTACTAATTGTCGGCCTGGGCGGTTATTTCACGATCCGTTCTCGTTTCGTTCAGTTTCGCCATTTCTTTCATATGTTCGCGGTTTTTCGTGACAGCCTGCGCAGCAGCTCCGGCCAGTTGAGTTCATTCCAGGCCCTGATGCTCAGCCTTGCAGGCCGCGTTGGCGCGGGCAATATCGCAGGTGTCGGCATCGCCGTTACGCTCGGCGGTCCTGGCGCCGTATTCTGGATGTGGGTGACCGCGCTGGTCGGTATGTCCAGCAGCTTCATCGAATGTGCGCTCGCTCAGCTGTACAAGCGCAAGGATTCCGAAGGTCAGTTCCGCGGCGGTCCGTCGTATTACATTCAACATGGCCTGGGCAAGCGCTGGCTGGGCATGGTCATGGCGGTATTGCTGCTGGTGACGTTCGGCTTCTCGTTCAACGGTCTGCAATCCCACGCGGTTACCGACTCTCTGAAAAGCGCATTCGGCGTCGATACCTGGACCACCGGTCTGTGCCTTGTCGTTCTGCTGGGCCTTGCGTTCATCGGCGGCATCAAGCGCATCGCCGCGATTTCCGACCTGCTGGTTCCGGTCAAGACACTGATCTACATCGCCGTTACTCTTTACGTCATCGCCATCCAGTTCGAACACGTCCCCGGCATGCTGATGACCATCGTCAGAAGCGCGTTCGGCCTCGACCCCGTTTTCGGCGGTCTGATCGGCAGCGCGATCGTAATGGGCGTCAAACGCGGCGTCTTTGCCAACGAAGCCGGCCTGGGCAGCGCACCCAACGTGGCGGCTGTAGCTCAGGTGGAACACCCGATTGCACAGGGCGTGGTCCAGGCATTCAGTGTTTTCCTCGATACCTTCGTGATCTGCACCTGCACCGCGCTGCTGATCCTGCTGTCCGGTATCTACGATGTAGGCTACAGCGGCAATGGCATCGTGCTGGCACAGAACTCGCTCGCTGCTGTAGTGGGCGACTGGGGCCGGATCTTCATCAGTGTCGCCCTGGCATTGTTCGTATTCACCTCGATTCTCTACAACTACTATCTGGGCGAAAACAGCCTGCGCTTTCTGGTCGGTGACAAGCTCGGCGCGCTGGTGGGCTATCGCATTCTGGTACTGGCGCTGATTCTGTGGGGCGCAGTCGTGGACCTCAACACGGTGTTCGCTTTCGCTGACATCACCATGACCATGTTGGCGTTCGTGAACCTGATCGCGCTGGCCATGCTGTTCAAGGTCGCCCGCCGCATCCTGGTGGACTACGATGCGCAGCGCAAAGCCGGAATTAAGACACCGGTCTTTGACTCCAGCAAGTTCCCGGACCTGGATCTGGACCGCACCGCATGGCCGGCCAACCCGACCGGGCAGCCGGTAAACGCGGCCGAGGTCGACGCCAAACCCGTACAAGCACAGTAACCACCGAAGCGCCGCGCAGGAGAAAAGCCATGACTCATGACGTAACCCAACCCGCACAGCGAGTGATGGTTCTTTATACCGGCGGCACCATCGGCATGCAGGCCAGCGCGGGCGGTCTTGCTCCTGCTTCCGGGTTTGAGGCGCGGATGGCGGCCCAGCTGGCCGAACTGCCGGATCTGATCGTGCCGCAGTGGCGTTTTCGTGAGATGTCGCCTCTGATCGACAGCGCCAACATGACACCGGCTTACTGGCTGCGATTGCGCGAGGCGGTGGTCGAGGCCGTAGAGGACGAAGGCTGCGATGCTGTGCTGGTGCTGCATGGCACCGACACACTGGCTTACAGCGCGGCGGCGATGAGTTTCCAGTTGCTGAGCCTCAAGGCGCCGGTCGTATTCACAGGCTCAATGCTGCCGGCCGGCGTGCCGGACAGCGACGCCTGGGAAAACGTCAACGGTGCCTTGCTTGCCTTGGGCGGCGGGCTGGCTTCGGGCGTCCACCTCTATTTCCACGGCCAGCTGCTGGCTCCGACCCGCTGCGCCAAAGTGCGCAGCTTCGGGCGGCATCCGTTCGCTGCCCTTGAACGCTCGCGTGGCGGTAAAACACTGGGCGCGCTGCCCGAGGCCTTGAGCTATCGACGGCCCAGAACGCTTGCCGAGGTTGCGACGCTGCCGCTGTTTCCTGGCATCGGAGCACCTCAACTGGACGCCATCGTCGACAGCGGCATCCAGGCTCTGGTTCTGGAATGCTTCGGCAGCGGCACCGGCCCAAGCGACAACCCGCAGTTTCTCGCCAGCCTCAAACGCGCCAGTGAGCGCGGTATCTGTGTGGTCGCGATTACGCAGTGCCATGAAGGCGGCGTGGAACTGGACATTTACGAGGCCGGCAGCCGCCTGCGTGAAGCCGGCGTGCTGTCCGGCGGCGGCATGACCCGCGAAGCGGCGCTGGGCAAACTTCATGCGCTGCTGGGGTCGGGGCTTGGCCCTGTTGAAGTACGCCGGCTGGTCGAACTGGATCTGTGCGGCGAGTTGCGCTGACGCGTTATCAAACAGCGCTGACTTCATACCCTCAAAGCCCGGGCCGTATCTCTGATACCGTCCGGGCTTTTTATGCCCAGCGGTCTCAGGCTCTAAGCCAGACACTCCTCTTTCGCATCGCGCAGCATCGAATCCAGGTTGCGCTCGATGTTGTTGCACAGCGCAACCATCTGGATCTCATGTTCGCTGGCGCTGAAGGGGCTTTGCAGGTCGGTGCCGATTTTCTCGATCGCCAGCAGCATGAAGCCCACCACGGTGGATGCCAGAGGCGTGAACCAGCCGAGGGTTTCTACTAGCCCGATGGGCACAATCACGCAGAACAGGGTGATGAACAGCCGCGGGAACGCGACGTAGGGATAAGGCAGCGGCGTGTTGGCGATGCGCTCCATGCCGCCCTGACAGTTGGAGATATCCACCATCGTGGATTCCAGGCGCGCGAAGCGGATACTGTCCAGACGCCCCGCTGCGTACTCCTTGGCCAACAGGGCGGCCGAGGCGTTCAGAAGGTCATTGGGAAAGTTGTTGGTGTCATGACGACGCTCGTATTCGCCACGAGGAATCAACGAGCGTACTTCTTCACCACAATTGGTGCCTTTCAAATGCGCGGAGAGGCATTTGACGTAGGCGACGTGGCGGCGCAGCAGCACGGCCTTGACCGGGTTGATGCCATCGTCGTCTTCCACCAGCGTGAGCACCTGGCGGGCGAAACTGCGCGAGCTGTTGACCAGCGCACCCCATAAGGTGCGCGCTTCCCACCAGCGGTTGTAAGCGCTGGAGTTGCGAAAACTGGTCAGCACGACCAGCGCCGAGCCCAGCAGTGTCAACGGCATCGACGGCAACGTGACCTTCCGATCCAGGAAGAGCATGAAGTCCACGGTAACGATCACATCCCAGATCAGCAGCCAGAACAGCGACCAGCCTACATATCCGATGGTCTTGCCGAGAAACCGGATTTTCCCAATGATCGTCTTCTGCAAAGGCTTACCCCGTCGTTGAATAAGCGAGGTCGCTCGAGAACCAGCCTCGCTACTGCAAGGGGTTTGAATGCCTTATCGGCAGTTGGTTCGCGAGCGACCCGCTTTTAGGGCAGGCCATTGCAAAAAGGTTTCAACAGCCCGTGAGCACCACTTTTGGGCGCTCGCCTGTAAAGAAGATCGGGCGCAGCCGGACGCCGACCACGTTCCCTACATACGCCGCGACCAGCCACAGCCATCCGTGCAGGCTGCCCGAAGCAATGCCGCTGAAATAAGCGCCGATGTTGCAGCCGTAGGCCAGTCGCGAGCCATAGCCCAACAGCAATCCGCCTACCACGGCCGCGACCAGCGAACGGGTGGGGATATCGAGACTGGGTGCAAAACGTCCGGCCAGACCGGCAGCCAGCAAGGCGCCGAGCATAATGGCCACGTCCATCACGCTGGTGACGTCTTCCCATACCGGTGCAGCCAGCGCCTTGGCGTTGCTCGCCATTTGCCAGAACGGCCAGCTGCCGACGTCGACGCCCAGGCCGCCGGCTACTTTCGCGCCCCACAGCGCGAACGCCGAGGTAATCCCCCATGGCCGACCAGCCAATGCCAGGGTGGCGTAGTTGAGAAGCGCCAACGCCACCGCGCCCCACACCAGAATCCACGGGCCACGCAGTACGCGGCGCAGGCCAGTGTGCTCGCTGGTTACCGGAGCTTCGAGCTGACCGTGACGACGCGTTTCCAGTTTCACGGTGACAAACGCGATCAAGGCGAAGATCGCCAGATTGACCAGCAGCGCCGGGATTACGCCAAAGGTTTTGACCACCGAGGTGGCCGGAAACGATGGCAGCGCGAACCACCAATGCACATGGTGCGTGGCGATCAGCGAACCGATGATGAAGAACAGCAGCGTTACCAGCATTCGCGCATTACCACCACCGGCGGTGAACAGTGTGCCGGACGCACAGCCGCCGCCCAGTTGCATGCCGATGCCGAAGATGAATGCACCGACGATGACCGAGACACCAGCGGGCGCAACCAGACCCGTTACCGGCTGACCGAACAGCGTCCCGGCCCCAAGCGCCGGGAAAAACAGCACCACGGCGACTGCCAGCATCACCATTTGTGCTCGCAGGCCGGCGCCACGGCGCTCACGGATGAACACCCGCCAGGCCGACGTGAAACCGAAAGCGGCGTGGTAAAGCGTGATGCCGAGCGCGGCGCCGACGACCCACAACAGCACTTGATGCGCGCCGACACTCAGCAGCAGAAACTGCGCGCCCAGTAGCAACAGAAACAGCGCGGCCAAAGGGGCGCCGAGCTTGCGCCCGGACGTTGAAATTTGAGTAATGCTCATAAATCGCTCTGTGACGGAATGACAATGGCGGCGAGTATACGCCCGCTCACGGCTGCGTCGAACCGTCAGGATTGACGCACCACACGCGCTGTAGCCGTCGCAGCGCGTCACTTGCGGCGTGTTCGGAAACGGCGGCAAAGCCGAGCACCAGCCCTGCCCGGTTATCCACAGGCTCGGTGGAATCCGGCAGCCAGTAGTCGCTCAAAGCATTGATTTCCACATCGACACTCGCTGCCTCGGAAATCAATTCCTGCTCACGGGCCAGACTGTCCACCCGAACCATGACGTGCAGACCAGCCACGACTTTGGGCATCGGCTGACAACCGGGCAGATCTTGCGGCCAGCCTGCCAGCAATGCATCGCGCCGGCTTAGCGCGGCGCGACGCATGCGCCGGATATGCCGCTGGAAATGCCCCAGGGCAATGAACTGCGCCATAACCATCTGGGTGCTCACCTCGGAGTGACGCATATCCAGCGCTTTGCGTTGGCTGAACGGCTTGACCAGGGCTGGCGGCAGAACCAGGTATCCAAGGCGCAGCGCCGGAAACGCCACTTTGCCAAAGGTGCCAACGTACAAGACCCGTCGACTCTGATCCAGCGCCGCCAGCGGAGCCAAGGGCGCGCCGCTGTATCGGTACTCCCCGTCATAGTCGTCTTCGACGATCCAGGCCGCGTTCTTCTCAGCCCAGGCCAGCAGCTCAAGACGTCGCGCCAGACTCATGACGACGCCCGTGGGGTATTGATGCGATGGCGTCACATAGGCCAGGCGGCATGCAGTCGCATTCAGATCCGCGCATCGCATGCCGTCAGCATCGACGGCAATCCCATGTAGCCGAGCGCCAGCGACTGCAAATGCGTGACCGGCGGCTCGGTACCCGGGGTTTTCCACAGCCACGGCGTCGCCCGGCTCCAACAGCAACTGTGCACAAAGGCTGATGGCATGCTGCGCGCCGCTGGTGATCACAATTTGTTCAGCGCTGCATTGCAGTCCGCGGGATGCCCGCAGATAGGTGGCAATCAGTTCACGCAGCTGCCACTCACCAGCGGCCTCGCCATACCCCAGCTGATGCAGACCCGGTTTACGCCAGAAAGCCGTATGGAGCCTGCCCCACAGTGAAAACGGAAACAGATCGAAGGCCGGCACGCCTACTCTGAAGGCGCTAGGTTCGCCTTTGGGTGGAGCGTTGAGGTGGTGTTGATCAAGACGGTTGAGCGCAGCACTGTGGATAACTTCACTGTCGGGAAATACAGCATCTTTGGCGGTTTTTGTGGATAAAGCTGTGGGTAACCTTGTTGATAAGTCTGTGGATACTTCGGTGGATAGTTTTTCCGAACGCCTGCCTGAAGCACGCACAGACCCGCGCCGCAATATCGCGACATAGGTACCGTCCCCTACCCGCGCTTCAATGAAGCCTTCAGCGAGCAGCTGATCGTAAGCACGCAGAACACTGTTGCGAGAGATGGCCAAGGTAACTGCCAGGTCTCTGCTCGCGGGCAAACGAGTGCCGCCAGCCAACTCCCCATCAAGAATTCGCTGACGCAGTGCCTGATAAAGCTGCTGGCCCAACCCGCGAGCTCGATCCAGTTCGATGCCGGCCAGACTTGAAGGGAACGCTTGGGACAATGTCGGCATGTAATGGCTCTATGAAAACGGTGAAGAATGGATCTTACACCGAGCCAATTCCCATCCTAGGATTTGTTCAACGGTCCGGGAGACGTCCATGTACATACCGAAAGCCTTTGAAGAAACCGATATTCCCACGATGCAGCATCAAATCGATCAGACCCGGCTTGCTGTGCTGATTACCAATGGCGAGCAGGGTTTACAGGCATCGCACCTGCCTTTGCTGCTGCGGCGTGGGCCAGATGCGTGCGGTACGCTTTACGGCCACCTGGCCAGGGCCAACCCGCAATGGCGGGATCTGGCGGCAGGTGGCGAGGCGCTGGTGGTCTTCTCCGGCGCAGACGCCTACATCAGCCCGTCGTACTACCCCAGCAAGGCCGAGCACGAGAAGGTCGTGCCGACCTGGAATTATCTGGCAGTGCACGCGTATGGGCGGGCCGAGGTGTTCACCGATGCTGAGCGTCTGCGCCAGTTGGTTGGCGAGCTGACGGACAAGCATGAATCGGGTCGCAACCCGCCGTGGTCGGTAGACGACGCGCCCGCCGATTACATCGCCAAAATGCTTGGCGCCATCGTTGGTTTTGCGTTGCCTGTGGAACGGCTTGAGGGCAAGCGCAAACTCGGCCAGAACCGCAGCGCGCAGGACTATGCAGGCGTACATGATCGTCTGGCTGCAAGTGCCGATCCGCAAGATCGCGATATCGCGCGATCGATGAACTCAGGAGCCCTGCCATGAACGACGTGCAGATCCGCCCTGTCACTGCCGAAGACCACGCCGCATGGCTGCCGCTATGGCACGCTTATCTGGCGTTCTACAAGACAGAACTCGATCAGAGCGTGAGCCAGATGACCTGGCAACGCATGCTGGACCCGAACGAGCCGACCCATGCCTCGTTGGCCTGGCAAAACGGGCGAGCCGTGGGCATGGTCAACTTCATCTACCATCGCTCCAACTGGAGCACGAATAACGCGTGTTATCTTCAGGACCTGTTCGTTATTCCAGAGCTGCGCGGCACCGGATTGGGCAGGCTGCTTATCGAACATGTCTACGCCAGCGCGAAGGCCGACGGCTGCGATAAGGTGCACTGGCTGACCCACGAGACAAACGCGACGGCCATTCAGCTTTACGAACGCATCGCCGAGCGCGGTGGCTTCATTCAATTTCGCAAAGCGCTGTGACGATCGCTTTCATATCTGGAACCTGCACATGTCCGAGACCGAACTGCACTGGCAACCCGCAAAGCTTCCCGAAACCAGAACCCTGGAAGGCCGCTTCATTCGTCTTGAAAAAATCGAAGCTGCCTGCCATGCCGATGACTTGTGGCAAGCCCTGCAAGGGCCGAATGCTGACCCGCTGCTGTGGGATTATCTGCCTTACGGCCCGTTCCATACACGTGGGGCGTTCGACAGCTGGCTGCAAACCAACGCCGGCCAAACCGACCCGTGGTTCTATGCAGTGGTCGACCAACACAGTGGCGTAGCGGAAGGCATCATCAGCTTTCTGTCGATTTTCCCCGCTCACGGTCGAATCGAGATCGGTCACGTCACCTTCGGTGCCGCCATGCAGCGCACGCCGAAAGGAACCGAAGCGGTCTATCTGCTGGCCAAAGAGGCTTTCGCGCTGGGCAACCGCCGCCTGGAATGGAAGTGCAACGCCAACAACGCCCGCTCCAAGCGTGCGGCAGAACGCTTTGGTTTCAGTTACGAAGGTACGTTTCGCCAACACATGGTAGTCAAGGGCGTGAATCGCGATACTGCCTGGTATTCGATGCTGGACAGCGAATGGCCCGAGTTGCAGAAAGGGTTCGAAGCGTGGCTGGCTGTGGATAACTTCAGGGATGGCCAGCAGATTGAGGGGCTGGAGGCGCAGCGCTCGTATTCGAAGGGTTAGTTGCAAGCGATACATCTGCTGCGCCTGCACTGGCCATTCGCGGACAAGTCCGCTCCTACAAGTCCGAGGAATGTGGGAGCCTCAAATGCAAAAAAAGGGAGCCATGAAGGCTCCCCAGAGGTAAAACGTATCAGCTTTCGATCTCGACCAGTATTTCGCCAGGATTGACGCGATCGCCCTTGGCAACGTGAATGGCCACGACCTTGCCGGCGACGGATGCCTGAACCTCGGTTTCCATCTTCATCGCCTCGGTGATCAGCACCGCCTGACCCGCCTTGACCAGATCGCCTTCCTTGACCAGCACGTCGACGATATTGCCGGGCATGGTGGTGCTGACGTGACCTGGCGCATGCGCCTGTTTGCGCTTGCTGGCCCCGCCTCCGACGAACTCGTTCAGCGGTTCGAACACCACTTCTTCGGGCATGCCATCGATGGACAGGTAGAAATGCCGCTTGCCTTCGGCCTTGACGCCCACACCCGTGATATCGACGCGGTAGGTTTCGCCATGCACGTCGATGACGAACTCGGTCGGCACGCCCTCGCCGCCAGCCCGCGCAACCGCGCCTGCTTCCGGGATCGGCAGCAACGCTTCAGGCGTCAGCGTTCCGGCCGCGCGCTCTTCGAGGAACTTGCGCCCGATATCGGGGAACATCGCGTAGGTCAGCACGTCTTCTTCCGACTGCGCCAGCGCGCCGATTTCGGTGCGCAGCTTGTCCATTTCCGGCTTGATCAGGTCGGCCGGTCGCACGTCGATCAATTCTTCGTTGCCGATCGCCTGGCGACGCAGCTTTTCGTCGACCTGCCCCGGCGCCTTGCCATACCGGCCTTGAAGGTACAACTTCACCTCGTTGGTGATGGTCTTGTAGCGCTCACCCGCCAGCACGTTGAAGAACGCCTGGGTGCCGACGATCTGCGAAGTCGGCGTTACCAGCGGCGGGTAGCCAAGGTCCTTGCGCACACGCGGAATCTCGGCCAGCACCTCGTTCATGCGGTTCAGCGCGCCCTGCTCCTTGAGCTGATTCGCCAGGTTGGAAATCATCCCCCCCGGTACCTGATTGACCTGCACCCGGGTATCGACCGCTGTGAATTCGCTTTCGAACTGGTGGTATTTCTTGCGTACCGCGTAGAAGTACAGCCCGATTTCCTGCAACAGCTCCAGATCCAGGCCCGTGTCGAACTGGGTGTCCTTGAGTGCAGCGACCATCGATTCGGTCCCTGGATGGCTGGTGCCCCAGGCGAAGCTGGAAATGGCCGTATCGATATGGTCTGCGCCACATTCGATGGCCTTGAGCTGACACATCGCCGCCAGACCCGCTGTGTCGTGGGAATGCACGAACACCGGCAGCGATTGTTCGGCTTTCAGCGCTGTCACCAGCTGGCCGGTGGCATAAGGCGTGAGCAGACCGGCCATGTCCTTGATCGCCACCGAGTCACAGCCCATCGCTTCCATCTGCCGAGCCTGGGCAACGAATGCATCGATGGTGTGGACGGGGCTGGTGGTGTAAGCGAGCGTACCCTGGGCATGCTTGCCCGCCGCTTTGACTGCCTCGATGGCGACCCGCAGGTTCCGGACGTCGTTCATGGCGTCAAAGATGCGGAACACGTCGATACCATTGTCAGCAGCCTTGGCCACGAATGCCCTGACCACGTCATCACTGTAATGGCGATAGCCGAGCAGGTTCTGGCCACGCAGCAGCATCTGCAAACGGGTGTTGGGCAACGCGGCACGCAGTTGGCGCAGGCGCTCCCATGGGTCTTCCTTGAGAAAGCGCACACACGCATCGAAGGTTGCGCCGCCCCATACTTCCAGTGACCAATAGCCGACCCTGTCGAGCTTGTCGCAGATGGGCAGCATGTCTTCGGTGCGCATGCGGGTTGCCAGCAACGACTGGTGGGCGTCACGCAAGACAGTGTCGGTGACGGTGATACGTTTAGTGGTCTGAGAGTTGCTCATTGTTCTAATCCTCACAGGCCCGCATGGGCGGCGATAGCGGCGGCGATGGCCAGGGCCAGCTCTTCGGGTTTGCGCTTGATCGAGTAGTTGGTCAGTTCAGGATGACTTTCCACGAAGCTGGTATTGAACCGGCCGCTACGGAATTCCGGATTGCGCAGGATTTCCTGGTAATAGGCGGCTGTGGTTTTCACACCCTGCACGCGCATGTCATCCAGGGCGCGCAGGCCGCGGTCCATGGCTTCTTCCCAGGTCAACGCCCAGACGATCAGCTTGAGGCACATCGAGTCATAGAACGGCGGGATGGTGTAACCGGTATAAATCGCCGTATCGGTTCGCACGCCGGGGCCGCCAGGCGCGTAGTAACGGGTGATCTTGCCGAAGCTGGGCAAGAAGTTGTTCTTCGGATCTTCTGCGTTGATCCGGAATTGCAGTGCAAAGCCGCGGTGGATGATGTCTTCCTGCTTGACCGACAGCGGCAGGCCGGAGGCAATACGGATCTGCTCGCGAACGATGTCGATGCCGGTGATTTCCTCGGTAATAGTGTGTTCCACCTGCACGCGAGTGTTCATCTCCATGAAGTACACCTCGCCCTCGGCGAGCAGAAACTCCACGGTACCGGCGTTCTCGTAGCCCACCGCCTTGGCCGCACGCACCGACAGGTCGCCGATGTAGGCGCGCTGCTCGGGGGTCAGCTGCGGGCTGGGGGCAATCTCGATCAGTTTCTGGTTGCGGCGCTGGATCGAGCAGTCACGCTCGAACAGATGCACCACATTACCGAAGCTGTCACCCAGTATCTGGGCTTCGATGTGCTTGGGGTTGACGATGCACTTTTCCAGAAAGACTTCCGCAGAGCCAAAAGCCTTGGTGGCTTCGGATATCACCCGCGGGAAAGCCTGTTCCAGCTCATCGCGACTGTTGCAGCGCCGAATGCCACGCCCGCCGCCACCGGACGTGGCCTTGAGCATGACGGGATAACCGATCCGGTCGCCTTCGAGCAGCGCTTCGTGGATATCGGCAACATTGCCCTCGGTGCCGGGCGTCACCGGCACGCCCGCTTTGATCATGCTGCGTCGCGCTTCGGTCTTGTCGCCCATCCGGCGAATCACTTCAGCGGAGGGACCAATGAACTTGACCCCTCGTTCGGCACAGATTTCCGCCAGTTCCGCGTTCTCTGACAGGAAACCGTAGCCCGGGTGCAAGGCATCGCAACCGGTTTCCACGGCCAGATTCACCAGCTTGCGTGGGTTCAGGTAGCCCGCGAGAGGTTCGGCGCCAATGCTATAGGCTTCGTCCGCGCGTTTGACATGCAAGGCATGACGGTCCGCGTCCGAAAAGATAGCCACCGAGCGAATGCCCATCTCGGCGCAGGCGCGCACGATGCGAACGGCAATCTCTCCACGGTTGGCAATCAAGATTTTTGTTATCACTGGCTTTTCCTCAACCATAAGGACAAACGGCCCATCAAGGGCCGGTCGGCACAGGGGCGGCATCGCGCACCCGGCTCTTGTAACCGCGCATGTGGCTCAATGACGCAGGACCACCCTAAGCCGGAACGGTGATTAACAAAAATGAATAAAAATTGGGAGGAGCATAAGTAAAAGCTTATAGTCAGCACTTCAGCTATTGGCCGGAGCGGCACTTATGCGTAAGTCATTGATGCGAATGACATTGCGTCAGTTGCGGATTTTCAATGAGGTCTGCGACCTGCGCTCCTATAGCCGTGCTGCGGAGGAAATGGCGCTTACTCAGCCAGCTGTGAGCCTGCAGATCCGTCAGCTTGAAGAGCTGATCGGCCAGCCGCTGTTCGAATACGTCGGCAAAAAACTCTACCTGACCGAAGCGGCCGAAGCCTTGCAGCAGGCTAGTCGCGACATTTTCGGGCGTCTGGAAAATCTCGATATGCAGCTGTCGGACATGCAGGGTTCACTGCAAGGGCAGCTGAAGCTGGCTATCGAATCGAGCTGCAAATATTTCGTCCCGCACCTGTTTGCGGCATTCAAGCGCCAGCATCCGGAAGTGAGTCTGAACCTGACCGTAGTCAATCGTGCTCAGGTCATCAGGCGTCTTTCGGACAATCGCGACGATCTGGTGGTGATGTCGATGGTGCCGCAGGACATGGGCCTGGAGTTTCTGCCGTTCCTCAACAATCCGATCGTGGCCGTCGCGCCACCGGATCATCCGCTTTGCACAGCGGAACAGCTGAGCCTTCAGGACCTGGAGCCCTGGCCGCTGCTGATTCGCGAGTCCGGCTCGGGAACGCGACGGGCGTGCGAGGAATACTTCAAGGAAAAACGGGTGCATTTCACCCAGACACTGGAAGTGTCATCCAGCGAAGCGCAGCGTGAATGCGTGATCGCCGGCCTGGGGCTGGCCATGTTGACGCGGCATGCCGTCAGTCAGGAGCTCGCCACCGGCACTCTCAAAGAGCTGCCCGTGGCGGAGCTGCCGTTATACCGCAGCTGGTGCGTCGTGCAGGCCCGAGATAAACGTCTGTCGCCTGTCGCGCATGCGTTTCTCGGGTTCATCCGCACTGAGAGGTCGCAGATCAGCCAGCTTGTCGAACGTTTCGACGGCCGTCCTCGGGAGGCATCGCTACCTGCCAGAGATGGTCAGTAGCGTTGTCGAGGTAATCACACAGATCCTGATTGAGCTGGCGCGCTTCACAGTAGCTCTCGATTGCGCGGCGGAACTCCATGCGGCGCTGGTCTTCCTGCTGACGGCGGGTTTTCACAGCGCTTTTGGGTAAATCATCGTAGTGCCGAGCCATGTTCTGTCTCCCAATACGTGGTGTGGGAGCATCAGAATGGGCATCGGCAGTGACGATTAGACGGCGCGCAGGTGACAGATCGATGAATTTTAAGGACGGACGAGGCTGAAGGCGGACTCAGTCGTCATGCGTCTTGATCGATTTGGGCGACAGCCGCAGCCCGCGCAGGCTGCGCTTCACGCTCTTGAGATGGTTGACCAGCGTCGGGCCGCGCGCCATGGCAACGCCCATCGCCAGTACGTCGATCACCACCAGGTGGGCGATACGTGAGGTCAATGGCGTGTAGATTTCCGTGTCCTCATGCACGTCGATGGCCAGATTGACTGAAGACAGTTCTGCCAGCGGCGTCTGGCTCGGGCACAGCGTGACCAATGTAGCGCCGCTCTCGCGCACCAGGTTGGCTGTGATCAGCAAGTCCTTGGAGCGGCCGGACTGGGAAATGCACACGGCCACATCCGTAGGCTTGAGCGTGACCGCCGACATCGCCTGCATATGCGGGTCTGAATAGGCAGCGGCCGTCAGCAGCAAACGGAAGAACTTGTGCTGGGCGTCGGCAGCCACCGCGCCGGACGCGCCGAACCCGTAGAACTCCACCCGATTGGCGCCAGCCATGGCCGTGACCGCCTGCTGCAAAGCATGGGAATCCAGGTTCTCCCGCACTTCCATCAAGGTGTGCAAGGTGGTGTCGAAGATCTTCAGGCTGAAGTCGGCGACGGAATCGTCTTCATGAATCGCAAACTGGCCGAAGCTCGCGCCAGCGGCGAGGCTTTGCGCCAACTTGAGTTTGAGGTCCTGAAAACCGGTGCAGCCGATCGCACGACAGAAGCGCACGATAGTGGGCTCGCTGATACCGACGCTGTGCGCCAGATCAGCCATGGAACTGTGCATTACAGCCGCAGGGTCGAGCAGCACATGATCGGCTACCTTGAGCTCCGATTTGCGCAGCAGATGACGTGACTGGCCGATGTGTTGCAGCAGATTCAATGGACGGACTCTATATAAGGTGCAGTGGGCAAGGTTGTAGCTTTTTTGTAGTTATACTACATGACCTGCGAGCCGCCCAGTTAAACGAGCCCGGAACCGCTCAAACAAGTCATGGAAGGACATAGCAGTCTTTTTTGTGGGAATAATCCTACATTGGTCGCCAAGCATTACAACGTGGCCGCCCGTTTCCTACGGAGTGCGGCTCAGCACCCCGACCAGATCATCGGCTTCAACCGGCCTGCTGATCAGATAACCCTGAACCTCGTCGCAACCATGCTCCTGGAGGAATTCCAGTTGCTCCTGATTTTCCACGCCTTCGGCCACGACCTGAAGGTTCAGACTATGGGCCATGGAGATGATCGCCTGAATAATGGCTGCGTCTTCGGTACCTTCACCCAGCCCGCGGATGAACGCCTGGTCGATCTTCACGTAGTCCACCGGGAAGCGTTTGAGATAGCTCAGTGAAGAGTAGCCGGTGCCGAAATCGTCGATGGCCAATTTCACCCCCAGCTCCTGAAGCTGCCGGAACGTCGCGATGATGTGTTCGACACTGTCCAGCAACTGGCTTTCGGTCAGTTCCAGCTCCAGATGCTGCGGGGCCAGGCCGGTTTCTTCGAGCACTTGCCGGACCAGGCTGACCAGCTTGCCCTGACGCAACTGATGAACCGAGAGATTGACCGATACCCGAATAGGTTTGAGCCCCTGACGTTGCCATTCGCATGCTTGCCAGCAGGCCTGGCGCAGCACGATCTCGCCGATGGCGCCGATCAGTCCGGTCTCCTCCGCCAGCCCGATGAATTCACCCGGTGGCACCATGCCACGCTCCGGATGCCGCCAGCGCACCAACGCCTCGACGGCATCCATGCGGCCGCTGCGCAGGCTGAGCTTGGGCTGGTAAAAGACCTGCAACTGTCGCTCTTCGATGGCCTTGCGCAGCTGAATCTCCAGTTGCAGCCGTTCCAAGGTGCTGGCTTGCAGGCTTTCGGTGAAGAACTGGAAGTTGTTGCCGCCCAGGTGCTTGGCATGCTGCATCGCCATGTTCGCCTGACTGACAAGCGCCGAGATTTCCCGCGCCGAGTCGGGCAACAGGCTGATACCCACCGAAGCGCTGACCACCAGTTCGTGGCCCGCTACCGACAACGGGGTACGCAGTTTGGTCAGCAGACGGCTGGTAACACGCGCCAGACTCGACAGGTTGCCGTAGGCGTCGAACAGCACCGCAAACTCGTCGCCCGAAAGCCGCGCGATGGTATCGGCTTCCGGCAGCGCGCTGGTCAGTCGTCGCGCCACCTGTTTGAGCAACTGGTCGGCCACTTCATGCCCGAGACTTTCATTGAGCAGCTTGAAACGGTCCAGATTGACATGTAGCAGCGCCAGGCTTCGACCACCCTGCCGCACGCGCTGATTGGCCTCGCGCAGCCGTTCTTTGAACAATGAGCGATTGGCCAAGCCGGTCAATTCGTCGAAGTGAGTGAGGTAACGCATGCGCTCTTCAGACTCGCGCCGTGCGGAAAGATCGGCCAGAAAACCGACAATATGGCTAACGTTGCCTGCCATATCGTGCACGGCGCTGAGCTGAAGCCATTGCGGATAGAGCTCACCGTTCTTGCGCGTTTCAATCAGCTCTCCCTGCCAGCGGCCAGTCTGTTCGAGCGCCTGGCGAATACTCTGAAAGTGACGACGGGCGTCCCGGCTGCTGGCGATGTCCATTGCCTTGCGCCCGATGACGTCTTGCGGCTCATAGCCTGTCAGGCGGCTGAAAGCCTGGTTGACGGTGAGGACGTTGTAGTCCGGATCGAAAATGACGATGCCTTCGCTGGCCGCTTCAAAGACGGTCGCGGCGAGACGCGGTGGGCTTTGGCTCAATGCCAGGTTGGCTTCCTGCAGCTCCAGGGTGCGCTGCGCAACTCGGCTTTCGAGCCCGGCCTGCGCTTCTATCAAACCGGCTTCGGCCTGACGCCGCTGCTCGATTTCCCGGGCCAGTTCCTTGTTGAGCTGCGCACTGCGCGTCTGGGCCTGCTGCAAATTATCGATCAATGCCTGATTCTGAAAGCGGTGCAGCAGGCTGCGCAGGATCAGGCCGTTGATCTGCCAGGCAACGACGATCAGTGCCATCAACAGGATCAGGCCCAGCCAGCCCCAGCCGCGATGTGGAATATTTTCGCCCAGGACTACATAAAGGATCGGTGGTACCAGACAAGGCAGAGTGAATGTGAGAAACGCCGGGACGCTCACCGCGTAGGCCACGCTGGCGCAAAGCGTGGCAGCGCCAACCATGCCGAACACCCACGCCTGCTGCTCGAAGTTCTCGACCGGCACCACCACCATCGCAGCCGCCGCCAGCGTCAGTCCGCTGGCAGCCGCGCCCAGCAGGAACATGCGCCGCCAGATTGGCAATGCCTGACGCTCGGGTGAAGCGGAACGAAATGCTGCAACCTGGGAAATCCGCAGGCACACCAGTGCCGACAGCCATCCCAGCCAGATGCTGACCATGAGGTAACGCTCCGGCCCCCATAACAGCCAGGCGCACGCCAGACCATTGATGGACATCAGAAGCGTCGGCAGCAGAGACCCCTGATACAGAAGACGCGTGCGCTCGACTTCAAGCTGAGTCGCGAACTGTTTGAGAATGCCGCGGCGACTGCTGCCCTCGGGGGCATGGTCCGCGCTGAAACGATCTGTCATGGCGTTATTCTTGTCATTGTTCGGCTTGTCCATGCCCTGCCGCTTTATGTCGGCAAGGTACAAAGCCTTGGCTCCGCGCGTGGAGTGAGCATACACAAGGGCTTGCATCGACCAAACCGCCCGATCGGATAAAACCGTCCAACCGCCGACTGGTCGACATAATGTGTTGCGGGCCTGAACCACGGCCTCTGCCACTTGCGGGCCGACATGACCGGTCGTCAGCACCTGCGAATTTTTACAGCCGCGAGCAAAGCATGGTTTGCCCGACATGGCGTGGCACCCTAGAATGCGCCGATGCGCGATGATCTCTCTCTGCTTCTCAATTCCCTCAACGATGCCCAGCGACAGGCCGTAGCAGCCTCGCTGGGTCGTCAGTTGGTTCTGGCCGGCGCTGGTTCCGGCAAAACCCGTGTGCTGGTGCATCGCATCGCCTGGTTGATGCAGGTCGAGCAAGCCTCCCCGCATTCGATCCTGTCGGTGACGTTCACCAACAAGGCCGCTGCCGAAATGCGCCATCGCATCGAGCAGCTGATGGGTATCAGCCCGGCCGGTATGTGGGTGGGCACCTTCCACGGGCTTGCTCACCGGCTGCTGCGCTCGCACTGGCAGGAAGCCGGTCTGGTCCAGACCTTCCAGATTCTTGACAGTGACGACCAGCAGCGGCTGGTGAAGCGGGTTATTCGTGAGCTTGGCCTCGATGAACAGCGCTGGCCGGCGCGTCAGGCGCAGTGGTTCATCAACGGCCAGAAAGACGAAGGTTTGCGGCCACAGCATATTCAGGCCAGCGGCGACCTGTTCCTGACCACCATGCGCAGCATTTACGAAGCTTACGAGACCGCTTGCCAGCGTGCAGGGGTCATCGACTTCTCCGAACTGCTGTTGCGTGCGCTTGACCTGTGGCGCAATAACCCCGGCCTGCTGGAACACTACCAGCGTCGTTTCCGCCACGTGTTGGTCGACGAGTTCCAGGACACCAACGCCGTGCAGTACGCCTGGTTGCGTCTGTTGGCGAAAGGCGGAGACAGCCTGATGGTGGTCGGCGATGACGATCAGTCCATTTATGGCTGGCGCGGCGCCAAGATCGAGAACATTCACCAGTATTCCGGTGACTTCCCTGATACCGAGGTCATCCGCCTTGAGCAGAACTACCGCTCCACGGCGAGCATCCTCAAGGCTGCCAACGGGCTGATCGTCAACAACAGCGGCCGGCTTGGCAAAGAATTGTGGACCGACGTCGGCGAAGGCGAGCTGATCAACCTGTACGCGGCGTTCAACGAACACGATGAAGCGCGTTACGTCGTCGAGACCATCGAGAGCGTGCTCAAGACCGGCATCGCCCGTAACGATATTGCCATCCTCTATCGCTCCAACGCCCAGTCCCGGGTACTTGAAGAAGCCTTGCTGCGCGAGCGCATTCCGTATCGGATCTACGGCGGCCAGCGCTTCTTCGAACGCGCGGAAATCAAGAATGCGATGGCGTACCTGCGTCTGCTTGAAGGGCGCGGCAACGATTCAGCGCTTGAGCGCGTGATCAATGTCCCGCCGCGTGGCATTGGTGAGAAGACAGTCGAAGCGATCCGCGAGCATGCGCGGCACTCCGATGTGTCGATGTGGGAGGCCATGCGCCTGCTGATCGCCAACAAAGGGCTGACCGGTCGGGCCGCCAGCGCGCTGGGCGCATTCATCGAGCTGATCGAAAACCTGTCGGCCAAGGTCATGGAGATGCCGCTGCATCTGATGACCCAGACTGTCATTGAGCAATCCGGGCTGATCGACTACCACCAGCAGGAAAAAGGTGAAAAGGGTCAGGCGCGGGTAGAAAACCTTGAGGAACTGGTCAGCGCCGCGCGCAACTTCGAAAACACTGAAGACGACGAAGAGCTGACGCCGCTGGCGGCATTCCTCGGCCACGCTTCGCTGGAGGCCGGCGATACCCAGGCTCAGGAGCACGAAGACAGCATCCAGCTGATGACGCTGCACAGCGCCAAGGGTCTGGAGTTTCCCCACGTCTTCCTGGTGGGTATGGAAGAAGGACTGTTCCCGCACAAGATGAGCCTGGAAGAGCCGGGCCGTCTGGAAGAAGAACGCCGCCTGGCGTACGTGGGCATTACCCGCGCCATGAAGCAGCTGGTGATGACCTATGCCGAGACCCGTCGCCTCTATGGCAGCGAAACCTACAACAAGGTGTCGCGTTTCGTACGGGAAATCCCTCCGGCTCTGATCCAGGAAGTGCGACTGTCCAACAGCGTCAGTCGCCCATTCGGCGGCACCCAGAAAGTCAGCAACAGCAGCCTGTTCAGTGGCGCCGGAATCCCCGAGACCGACTTCAAGCTGGGGCAGCGCGTGCAACATGCTGTGTTTGGTGAGGGCGTAATCCTCAATTTCGAAGGCGCCGGCGCCCAGGCCAGGGTGCAGGTCAACTTCGCCGAAGGCAGCAAGTGGCTGATGATGGGGTACGCGAAGCTCGTGGCGTTGTAGGACTGGGCTTGTTGGGGCAACGTTAACGATACGCCCAGTAGGAGCTGGCCGGGCGGCGCTCCGCTTGCCTGCGATCTGCCGGGAACCGGCAGCAACTGGGTTGGATGCGGTGTGTCTGGCACGGCGAAGGCGCCTGACCTGCTGCCGCTGCGCGCCAGATCGCAGGCAAGCCAGCTCCTACGGATGATGTCTTACAGGCTGATCTGACTCTTCCTACACCGCTCGTGCAAAAGTCCGAAACATTAAGCCGCTAGCCACAGTCCTATGTGGTGTGCAACATGTCGACCGTGCAATTCACAAAACGGGATTACCCTTATGCAACGTTTTCTCAGCATCGCTATGGCGCTGTGCATCGGGCTCACCATGAGCCTGGATGTCAACGCCGCGCGTTTTGGTGGTGGCAAGAGCATGGGCTCCGCGCCGTCCCATCAGGCGCGCCAAACTGCTCCTTCCACACCTGCCGCAGCGCCTAACGCTGCCGGACGCCCGGCGCCTGCCGCCAGCGGTGCTTCTCGTTGGCTAGGTCCTCTGGCCGGTATCGCCGCAGGCGGTCTGCTGGCCTCGATGTTCATGGGTGACGGCTTCAACGGCTTGCAGCTGTTCGACATCCTGATCATGGGCCTGATCGCCTTCCTGATCTTCCGCTTCATCGCGCGCCGTCGGCAGCAGCAACAGCCGAAAATGGCCGGTGCCGGTGCGCCATACCAGCGTGAGACCGCTCAGCCGGTTCAGAACCCGATCTTCGGCAGCACTTCATCGTCCGCCGCGGCGCCGGTGATCAACGCTCCAGCCTGGTTCAACGAGGAGCGCTTCCTGGAAGCGGCGCGCAATCACTTCCAGGCGCTGCAGCAGCACTGGGACGCCGACGAGATGGACAAGATCGCCGAGTACGTCACGCCACAAATGCTGCAGTTCCTGAAAAAAGAACGTGCGGACCTGGGTGATGGCTTCCAGTCGACTTACATCGACAACCTGAATGTCCAGCTGGACGGCGTGGATGATCGCGCTGACAAGACCATCGCTACCCTGACTTTCTCCGGAATTTCCAAAACCTCGCGCTTCGACCAGGGCGAGGCGTTCAGCGAAAGCTGGAACATGGAGCGTGCTCAAGGCGACAACCAGCCATGGCTGGTGGCAGGAATTCGCCAGAACGGTTGAACCAGAAACCGTTCTCGCGTTCAGACCCCGGACAAGTCCGGGGTTTTTTTGTTCTGTCCGAACGGATAGTTATTTTGAGAAAGCCTTTACGCTACTGTATAACCCGCGCCATCAAGTAAGAGGATCGTGTCGTGGAAGAAGTCATCGAACAACTGCGTGAAGCCAACGAGAAGGTCCCGGTTCCGCTCGAACTGCCGGATGAAGACCTCCTCGTCGAGATCGAGGAACAGCTTTTCATCAACATTCCTTTTGTCTTCAAGGAATTCCTCCTGACGGTGAGCGATGTGGTGTACGGCAGTCTGGAGCCGGTTACCGTGACCGATCCGCAGTCTCACACCTATCTGCCTGACGTCGCCGCCCAGGCCTGGGATGACGGCGTGCCGCGCGAGCTGATCCCGCTCTGCCAGGACGGTGACGACTATTACTGCGTCGAAGAAGACGGCACCGTGGTGCTGTGGTCCGGCGAGGAAGAACTGGTGACCGAAGAGAACTGGGAGTCGGTCTGGCACTGGGCTCGGGATGTCTGGCTGGAAAGCTGAGTCATCCCGCTCAGACCGATAGAGATCCCCGGGCTCAATGCCCGGAGGACTCGCTGTTATTACCCAGTGTATCCAGCAAGGCGATCTGCATCCGCGTGTGCACGCGGATGAACCAGCGCCACAACACTGCGGCCACCAGTGCTGCAACCAGCAGAATGATGATCAGCGATTCTCTTGTCGGCACGATGCTCGCCGACAAGGCAGCCAGCATGATGAAAATCACCACAAGCGACAGCAACGGAATGACCTCCGCCACCACCTTGCGCACGCGCGCCGTATGGCGCCCCGCCATCTCAGGTTTGACGCCCATCTCCGCCAGCAACATTGAGAGTGCCTTGAGCTTTCGGTAAGCCGCGATCAGGAACGGCAGCGACAGAACGACTGCAGCGCCACAGATCCAGGCCTTCTGCACGCCGACGTCATCGACCCACTCGCTCATATAGCCGCCCAAACGCTCGGCAAAGTAACTGCCGCTGAAAAAGATCGCCATGACCAGCGCCAGGTTGACGCCGACCTGCAACAGGATGCGCCGGATCATCGACGCCAGCACTGCACCCTGCCCGTGCGGCTGGATACTGCGCAGCCATTCGCCATACATGCCGAATACTCGGGCCAAACGTTGCGGCATGATCGTCGCCAGCTTGTGAGACAGCGGATCGGCACCGCGAATCAGATAAGGCGTCAGTAGCGTGGTGATCGCCGATACCGCGACGGCGACCGGATAGAGAAAGTCGCTGGTGACCTGCAGCGTCATCCCCAATGCCGCGATGATGAAAGAAAACTCGCCGATCTGGGACAGCCCCATGCCTACACGCAGCGAAGTACGGCCGTCATTGCCTGCGATAATGGCCCCCAGCCCGCAAGACAGCATCTTGCCCAGCACGACAGCAACGGTGATTACAGCGATGGGCCAGGCGTACTCAAGCAGAATACCGGGGTCGATCATCAGGCCGATGGCTACGAAGAAAATGGCACTGAACATGTCACGGATGGGCTCGACCAGGCGCTCGATCTTCACCAGCTGCCGCGACTCGGCCATGATCGCGCCGATCAGGAACGCGCCCAGTACCATGCTGTATTCAAGTTTCACCACCAGCAGACAGAAGCCGAAGCACAGCCCCAGCACGGTCACCAGCAGCATTTCATTGCTCTCGAAACGCGCAACGTAGGCCAGCAGGCGCGGCACCAGCAGAATGCCGATGACCAGCGCCACGATCATGAACAACGACAGCTTGCCCACGGTCGAGAACACTTCTCCCGAGCTGACCGTGCCACTGACGGCGATGCCGGAAAGCAGAGCGATGATGCCGATGCCAAGAATGTCCTCGACGATCAGCACACCAAAGATCAGCTGGGCGAAGCGCTGGTTTTTCATCTTCAGGTCATTAAGGGCCTTGACGATGATCGTGGTCGAGGAGATCGCGAGAATCGCGCCGAGGAACAGCGAATCCATGGTCTTCCAGCCGAAGAACTGGCCGATCTCGTAGCCGATCCAGATCATCAGCGCGATTTCCAGAAACGCCGCGATGAACGCCGTGGCTCCGACCTTGAACAGCTTGCGCAGGCTGAACTCAAGGCCCAGGCAGAACATCAGGAAGATGACCCCGAGTTCGGCAAGCGTCTTGATGGTTTCCTCATCGTGGATCAGGCCAACGGGCGGTGTATGTGGCCCGATGATGAAGCCGGCGACGATATAGCCGAGTACCACCGGTTGCTTCAGACGATGAAACAGAACGGTCACCACACCCGCCACCAGCATGATCACTGCCAAGTCCTGAATGAAGTTGATGGCATGCATGGTTTACGGCTCCTTGAGTGTGGTGATATCGACGCTTAGTCAACGGCCGGTCCGAAGAGAAAGCGCTTCAGTCAGCCGTCACGAAGTCTGATAAACGTGTAGGAAAAACCCCGATCCACGGGTTTTGGCAGGTTAACACCGCACTCTCTGTCAGAATGTCGATGCAATATATGGAAACAGATAGGAAGGCTGCGTGACGGCCATCGGCCTGGCAGCGTCCCGATAACTGTCGTTGCGAGACGCACTGACTACGAGCGCCAGCCTGAGGCGCCAACTACATACCTTGACCGTGCGAGTACGCTATGGAACCCGGAAACGCCCAGCTGTCGATGACTGTATTGATGACCCCGGACATGGCCAACTTCTCTGGCAATGTACATGGCGGTACGCTGCTCAAGTACCTTGATGAAGTCGCCTACGCATGTGCCAGCCGCTATGCAGGGCGCTACGTAGTGACGCTTTCGGTGGATCAGGTGATCTTTCGCGAGCCGGTCCATGTCGGCGAGCTGGTGACCTTTCTGGCATCGGTGAACTACACCGGCAACACCTCGATGGAAGTCGGCATCAAAGTGGTCACGGAAAATATCCGTGAACGCTCGGTGCGTCATACCAACAGCTGTTTCTTCACGATGGTTGCCGTGGACGACAATCGCAAACCTGCCAGCGTGCCGCCGCTGGAGCCGGAAACCGCGGACGGCAAGCGTCGGTACGTTCAGGCTCAACAGCGCCGTCAGATCCGTCAGGAGCTGGAAAAGCGCTATCAGGAGATCAAGGAAGAATCGCTCTGAGGCCATTCACGCTCGCGCTGCGCACAGCCAGCGCGAGCAAAAGGCCGCAAAGGGTCAGAGGCGCACCGCTTCGAACCTGACGCGCGGATGAGCGATGCGGTCCTGGGCGCGCACCAGCTCCAGCTCATAGCTGCCGCATGCCTGGGTTTCCAGCAGCACCTCATGGACCGCCGCTGCGGTGTACTCGAACGCGGCAACCAGATCATCGCCCAGCAGGATCCGCCCCAGGAACAGGCCGGACGTCAGATCGCCGACCCCGACTGGCTGGCGCGGGAATGCGAGCAGCGGACGACGCAGGTGCCAACTGGCGTCGGCGGTAACCAGCAGCATCTCGAAACCATCGGCCGGCTTGCCCGGATAATCCAGGTGTTTGACAACCACTGCTTTCGGACCACGGCGCAACAGCGCGCGCGCCATGCTCAGGCAGTCATGCAACGATTCCGGCTTGCGACCTGAAAAGCTGTCCAGCTCCAGCTGGTTCGGACAAAGGAAATCAGCCACTGCCGCCGCTTCATCCAGCAGAAAGTCACTGACTTCAGCCGGCACGATGCAACCCTTTTCCGGGTGCCCCATGACTGGATCGCAAAGATACAACGCGTTCGGGTTGGCAGCCTTGATGCGCGCCACGCCCGTCAGAATTGCCCGTCCTTGCGCCGCGCTGCCCAGATAACCAGACAACACGGCATCACAGTTGCCCAACTCGCCAATCGCCGCGATACCGTCGATCAGCGCCGGGATCTGCTGCGGCGCCAAGACTTCGCCCGTCCAGTGCTTGTATTGCGTGTGGTTGGAGAACTGAACCGTATTGAGCGGCCAGACATTTACCCCGATACGCTGCATCGGGAACACCGCTGCACTGTTGCCGGCATGGCCGAATACCACGTGGGACTGGATGGCGAGCAAGTGAGGGGTACGTTTCATTGGCAGATCCTGAACACGATGCAAAAGCAGTAATAAGAAATATAAGGCGCGCAGTATGGCTGTAAATCGCTTCAGGCAGTTAAGCTGGAGCCTCCTTGTTGGAGCAACTCGTCATGCTGACCTTGGGAAACATTTTCGTGCTGATGCTGTTCGCGACCGCTGGCGCCTGGTTGTGGCACGCTCACGGCCTGCGCGAGAGAGCGCTGGAGCGGGTGAAACAGCATTGCGCGCGTCTGGATCTCGAACTTCTGGACGACAATGTCGCATTGCGTCGCCTCACATTCACGCCCGATGCCCAGGGTCGGAAGCGTCTGGCGCGGATCTATAACTTCGAGTTCACAGTGACTGGCGAACAGCGGCATCCCGGCACCATCACTATGTTTGGAGCCCACACCGCGCAGATCGAACTGGCCCCCTACCCGTTCGAAATGAAAACGCCGCCACCCAGCGCGGAGATCATTCAGATGGACGAGTGGCGTCAGTCGCATCAGAAGTGGAAACAGTAAAGGCTCAGATTCGACAGTCGCCCAGGACTGCCTGCAACGGCGCAACCTCACGTGGCGCACTGAAAATGAGCTCCAGCCGAGAATCCCGACGCCACTCGCTGGGTCGCCATACGATCTGAGCGCCTCGAACAGCATTACCTGAAACCCAGCCTGTTGGTCCCTGAACCACCAGTTTTGCACGTAGCCAGTCTTCGCCTTCCAACCATTGCCGCAAACGCGTCAGATCGAAGCGCTGAGACGGATGCCAACGCCAGCCGACGCTCCAGCCACCTTCACCTGCATGACTGAAACATAGAGGCTCCCGCGAACTTATCCACACTGCGGGCAGCTGGTCAGCACCTGTCTGCAGCGTAAGCTTATCCACAGGCGAGTTGTCCACAGTCTGGCTGGTTGACGCACTGAAACCTGGCACAAGCGAGCCCTCGATCTGGCCGTACCTGGCCCAGGCTAGCGAATACTCTTTGAAGCGGTCCGCCAGCTGGTCGCGCGACCTGACGTCGAGCGCGTCGGATTTGTTCATCAAAAGCAGGCCTGCTTCGGCCAGTGCATCCTGCTGGCTGGCCGATAGCGGCTGTCCTGCCGCCAAAGCTGGCGCATCCAGAACAACGACGCTGGGCTGTACGCTCAGCACGCCGCGCCAGGGAGCCTCACGCAACTGCGCCATCAACTGCGCCGGATGGCCAAGGCCCGAAGGCTCGATCAGCAGCCGGTCCGGCCTGGCCTTGCGCAGCAAGCGCGACAGACCAATCTGAAACGGCACTCCATTCACACAGCACAGGCAGCCGCCAGCCACTTCGCCAAGTGCGATACCATCGGCAGCCGTGGTCAACAACGCTGCGTCCAGGCCGACCTGACCGAACTCGTTGATCAGCACTGCCCATCGTTCGTTCGCCGGCTTGTTCGCCAGAAGATGACCGATCAGGCTGGTCTTGCCGGCGCCCAGCGGGCCGCCGATGACATGAGTAGGGATATTGCGCAGCATTGGGGCGCTTTCTTTGTGGATTGGCGGCAATTGAAAATGAAGGACAGCTGACGATGCAAGTAAACCGGCTGCCGGTGTGGGCAGCGACAGTGCTTTTGGCGCTCACTTCGAGCATGGCATGGGCTCAGGCCTGTCTGGTTCATAGCCAGGCGGAGCGGCTGGATGTGAAAGTCTGCCAGGAAAACATCAGCATTCCGCCAAAGATGTTTCACGACAGCTTCTGCCAGCCGCAATTGACCGGGCAGAAAGTCGAGACCCAGTACTCGGCACAGTGCCCTGCGGGAGCTTTCGGTGTCTGCAGCAACGCGCAAGTCGCCAATATGCCCTATCGGGAGAATATCCACTATTACGGCGTGGCCAGTGATGCTCTGTATCTCAAGCCCTTCTGCGAGGGCCAGAGCAAGGGCAAATGGCTGACGCCGGATTAAGCAGCCTCTTCCTCCTGCCATGGCCCGAACGGGTCCGGCATCAGTCGCCAGCCCTCGACGCCAACAGCCATTTCCGCGTCGGTGAGCAGGCAGCTGTCGAGTTCGGCAGTGAGTTGAGCGAAATCGATGTGCTGGCCGATGAAAACCAGTTCCTGGCGACAGTCGCCTGCTTCGACTGACCATTGCTCCATGATGGACGCCACGCTTTCCTGATCTTGCGGCCAGCTGCCTTGAGGCACAAATCGCCACCAGCGTCCGGCCATGCCGTGGCGCATCAGCCCGCCGGCCTGGGACCAGCTACCGGCCTCTTTGTATTTACTGGCCAGCCAGAAGAAGCCCTTCGAGCGCAGCAGCTTGCCGTTGGTCCACGGTCGATCGATGAAGGCGAAAAAACGCTCGGGATGAAACGGACGTCGCGCTCGATAAGCCGTCGAGGCGATTCCATATTCTTCGGTTTCCGGCACGTGTCCACCGCGCAGTTCCTTGAGCCAGCCCGGCGCCTGAGAAGCGCGCTCGAAGTCGAAACGGCCGGTATCAAGAATGGTTTTCAGCGGCACAGCGCCCATGACCATCGGCACGATCTCGGCGTGCGCATTGAGGCGTCTGAGAATTGCCATCAACTCCTCTCGCTCGCTGGCGCTGATGAGGTCGATCTTGCTGAGCAGTAGCACGTCCGCAAACTCGATCTGCTCGATCAGCAGATCAGTAATAGAGCGGTCGTCGTCTTCACCCAGCGTCTGGCCGCGCGTGGCCAGACTTTCCGAAGCCTGGTAATCAAGCATGAAGTTCACGCCGTCGACCACAGTGACCATGGTGTCCAGGCGGGCCACGTCAGCGAGGCTGATGCCGTTCTCGTCGCGGAAGGTGAAGGTTTCAGCGACCGGCAGCGGCTCCGAGATTCCGGTCGATTCGATCAGCAGGTAATCGAAGCGACCTTCACGGGCCAGGCGGCTCACCTCGTCGAGCAGATCTTCACGCAAGGTGCAGCAGATGCAGCCGTTGCTCATCTCGATCAGCTTTTCTTCGGCGCGGTTCAAGCTGACGTTGCGCTGCACTTCGCTGCCGTCGATATTGATTTCGCTCATGTCATTGACGATTACAGCCACGCGCAGGTTTTCGCGATTGCGCAGTACATGATTGAGCAAGGTGCTTTTACCGGCCCCCAGAAACCCGGACAAAACAGTAACAGGTAAACGATCAGACATCAGGCTTCACTCGAACCGGTTGCAAGGCCACGCCTTGGAAAGACAGGCACCAGCGCCTGTGTATGCAGATGTTATAGTATAACAATGCATGCGAGCTACCCGATTGATGAGCCGCTAGAAAAATTTCCGCCGTCGAATGCCATCCACGGCAGTTCTATGACTGTGGAACACCTGCAGCTATCCGCAGTAAATATCTGAAGAAACTGCAAAATGTTCCACGTGGAACGCAGCGTGGAATCAGCTGCGTGGCGCTACAGTCCCGCATTGGGCGCCCAGCCATACAGCGCGAGTGTCCATACTGCCGTTCTGTTGGCGACCGGACGCATTGAAAGTACCAACAACGTTGGTCGTGAATTCACGGTCGCTGAGAAACTGGGCCTGACCAGTGCCTTGCGCTTTCGGGCAACTGAACTGGAAATTCCAGGTCTTGCCGTTGCGCGCGGTGATCTTCTGGGTGCATCCGGATTTAGGATCGGTCAGAGGAATATCATTCGACTGCACTTGAGCCGGCGTCAGACAAACACGTACGCCTTGGCCGCCCAAGGTGACGCCCTGCTTCTGCATCATCTGCTCCATCATCGCGCGCTGCTCGGGCGGCAGGTTCTTCAACTGGCCCAGCATGAGCTGCATGTCGGGCAACTGCTGGCCATCCACTTTCATGTTGCTGGAGGTGACTTCCCACAAGCCCGGTTGCAGCATTTGAGCGTGAGCCACAGGCGCAACGACGCAGAACATCAAAGCCAACATGCTTTTTTTCATAACGGGATTCCTGATTGACCATTCCGCTCGCTAGCCCGACCAAGCGCGACAGCCGGGTGGGCGGTGATGGTTAGACGTTGAATCAGCAGGCCAGTTGCACCTGCAAGAAAATAGCGACAATCCCGGCCTGCTGTGGTCTGTTAGGCACAACGACAGGAGCGCATAACGGAATGGATTATCACAGCCCGTATTTCTTCGGCTACGTGTTGGGCTTCATCCACTTGTTGGGAACCGCCGCGGCCATCCATGCCCTGCTGACAGTACGCACCGCACAGGGCGCAATCGCCTGGGCCATGCCCTTACTGTTCATCCCTTACGTGACCTTGATCCCCTATCTGGTTTTCGGTCGCAGTTCATTTGATGCGTACATCAAGGCGCGGCGCGACGCTAACAGCGAGATGCGTACCGCCATCGGCAAGCTCAACTGGAGGCCCTGGATCGAGCATGCAGTAGCGGCTCGCCGCTCCGATGCCTACGCCGCGTTGCGAGCGATGCCGAAACTGGGGCACACGCCAGCGTTGGCGAACAACAAAGTACGGCTGCTGATCGATGGGGAAGCCAGCTTCAACGCAATGTTCGAAGCAATCCGTCAGGCCCGGCAAACCGTGCTGGTGCAGTTTTTCATCATTCATGACGACACGCTAGGACGGCGTCTGCAGGCACTGTTATTGGAGAAGGCTGCCGAAGGAGTAGCGGTTTTCGTGCTGTATGACCGCATTGGCAGCCACGCTTTACCCGCGTCCTACAGCGAAAAACTGCGTGCCGGCGGCGTGCAGACCAAAGCCTTTGCTACCCGTGGCGGCTGGCTTAACCGTTTCCAGATCAACTTTCGCAACCATCGCAAGATCGTCGTTGTTGACGGTCTCAAAGGTTATGTAGGCGGACACAATGTTGGCGATGAATACCTGGGCCTGAAACCACCACTGGCGCCTTGGCGTGATACGCATGTCGAGGTCATCGGCCCGGTAGTGGCCTGTCTTCAGGAGTCCTTCGCCGAGGACTGGTTCTGGGCGACTCGCGAGCTGCCGCCGCTCAGCCTGCCGGACGTGTTTCCGGAGAACGGCGTCATGTGTCAGCTGCTCGCAAGCGGTCCGGCCGACGCGCAGGAAACCTGCTCGCTGTTTTTCGTCGAAGCGATTCACGCCGCCGAACAGCGGATCTGGATCACCAGCCCCTACTTCATACCTGACGAAGCCGTGTCGGCGGCGCTGCGCCTGGCAGTTTTACGCGGAGTGGATGTCCGGCTGCTGCTGCCATCCCGACCTGACCATTACGTTGTGTACGCAGCATCCAGCCTGTTCGCCTTTGATGCGGTGCGCGCAGGCGTGCGCGTATTCCGTTACGAGCCGGGCTTCCTGCATCAGAAAGTGGTGCTGGTCGACAGCGAGATCACGGCCATCGGCAGCGCGAATCTCGACAACCGATCATTCCGGCTGAATTTCGAGCTGATGTTGCTGACCGTTGATCCCGACTTCTCCAGCGAGGTAGAAGCCATGCTCCTGGCGGACTTCGCGTTGGCTCGTGAGATCTCGCTTCAGGAAAGCCGCGAGACACGCCGCCTGCATCAGCTGGGCATGCGCATCGCACGACTTATATCGCCGATCCTGTGAGCACTCCCCTTGATCAGCGATAAAGGTCGGCGCGTGTCAGCGGCAGCTCGGTTCGCCCGTCTTCGTAAGGTTTCACCGCAAGGATCTGATGAAGATTGATCCATCCCTTGGCGAATGCATAAGCACAGCCCGCCAGATACAGACGCCAGATCCGCAGCGCGTGTTCGGGGACCATTGCAGCGGCCTCTTCAAGACGTGACTCAAGCCGGCTGCTCCATTGTTCCAGCGTACGGGCGTAGTGCGGACGCAGGCTTTCCACGTCGACAATTTCCAGACCCGCTTCACTGAGGTTGGCGCTGATCATGGCCAGATGGGGCAGCTCGCCGTTGGGAAATACATAGCGACCGATGAATTCCCCCGCTCCGCGTCCAACCGGGCGGCCATCAGTGTGTTTGGCGGTGATGCCGTGATTCATCACCAACCCGCCTTCGCGGACGGCGCCGAACAGCCGCTGGGCGTAGAGCGCCAGGTTGGCATGGCCGACATGCTCGAACATGCCGACACTGACCACCTTATCGAAGCGGCCGTCCTGCGGAAGGTCGCGGTAGTCCAGTAACTGCAACTCTATCTGGCCATCGAGGCCTTCCGCGCGGACGCGCTCGCGGGCCAGGTTCAGTTGTTCGCGGCTTAGGGTTATGCCCATGACCTTCGCGCCAAACTCACGGGCCGCATACCGCGCCAACCCGCCCCATCCGCAGCCGACGTCAAGCAGGTAGTCATCAGGCTTGAGTCGCAGCTTGCGACACAGGTGCTCAAGCTTGTCCAACTGCGCCTGCTCAAGTGACTCGCTGCCAGTCTTGAAGTACGCGCAGGAATAGACCATCTCTCGGTCCAGCCACAGCTGGTAAAAGTCGTTGGACAGATCGTAATGGTAGGCGATGGAGGCGGCGTCGGTGTCTTTGTCGTGCTGCGTGTGAAACGGCGACGAGAGCTCGTCATCGCCTGTCAGCGCGTGGGTCAGTTCATCGCAAAGCCGGACGACTTCGGTAATGGAGCCTTCCATCTCCAGCCGCCCTTCCACGAAGGCAGTGCCAAGCAGATCGAGGCTGGGATGCGTGAAATCGGAGACCAGCCTCGGGTCCTTGACCACGATGGTAACGCTGGGCGCAGGGCCCAGGTCTACCTGATGACCGTTCCAGAACTTAAGCCGCAGCGGGAGACGAAGATCCCGGAGAGCCGGAGGAAGTTGCGCGATCATGCGAATAACCCCTAATCCAGAAGCTGGAAAAAAGGTAGTCCAAAATCGGGTTCAGTGACGAACCTTCAGGCTGACGAACATGCTGGCACGATCTGAAATCGACTTCGGGAACGGCGTGATGCCCACTGACTCAAGCCAGACGTGGAGCCCGTATCTGGATCACCCAGTCTTGCAGTACAAGTAATTTGTAACAGAGTTCTTCATACCACATCCATGGAGAATGCGCCAAGCCCCACAGTGCGGCTCAGGCGCCCCCCTTTCCTCATTCGATTTCACCGCGATGAGACCTGCCGCACAAAGCTCGTCACGTGATACACATCACATTATGTTTCACTAATGTATCAATGCGCCTCGCTTCTGAAGCGGGCGTGCCACGATTTCCACGCACAGGGACGTTATTACTTGATCTCGATCTACCAGCTCAAACCCCGCTTTCAGAACCTGTTGCGCCCTCTTGTGAAACGTCTTTTCGACCGAGGCATTACCGCCAATCAGGTAACGCTTGCCGCCTGCGCCGTCTCGATTCTGGTGGGAGCCATCGCCGCGCTTTCGATCCCGCATTTGTGGGTGTTCGCGCTGATTCCCGCGTGGATGATCCTGCGTATGGCGCTCAACGCCATCGACGGCATGCTGGCGCGGGAGTTTGGCCAGAAGTCGCAACTTGGCGCTTATCTCAATGAGCTGACCGATGTAATCGCCGACAGCGCGCTGTTCCTGCCTTTTGCCCTGCTGCCGGGCGTGAGCCTGTGGCTGGTGGTGCTGGTGACGTTGCTAGCGATGCTGACCGAATACGCGGGTGTTATGGGCCCGATGATCGGAGCTTCAAGACGCTACGACGGCCCCATGGGTAAAAGCGACCGCGCGCTGGTATTCGGCGTGCTCGGTGCCGGAGTTGCCCTCGGTTGGCTCGCACCGCTCTGGATCAACATCGTGCTTGCCGTCGTCAGCGCGTTGCTCGTGTACACCCTGGTTAACCGTATTCGTCACGGTCTGGCCGAGACGATGCCACATCAGTAGTCCGGAAACTCCATCACATCAGCCAAGAGCAGGACGTCTGGCGAAAGCTCAGCGGCCTGCGTTCGCCCAACAGGACTCGTCATGCTTGAACCCTTGGTCGCCACGATCATTACCGCCGGAGCGCGCAGTGTTACCGGCGCTCGCAGCCTCTGGCTGGGCTGTTCGCCCGAGCCCAGGCAACGTATCTACTTCGCCAACCACAGTAGCCACGGCGATTTTGTATTGCTGTGGGCGTCGTTGCCACCGACACTGCGAAAGTTGACCCGCCCGGTGGCCGGCGCCGATTACTGGCAGGCCAGTCCCTTGCGCCGCTACATCATCAATCGGGTTTTCAACGGCGTACTGGTGGATCGAAAACGCAGCACCCCGGACAGCAACCCATTGCAGCCGATGGTGGCGGCGCTGGAAAACGGCGACTCACTGATTCTGTTCCCTGAAGGGACGCGCAATCCCGGCGAAGGCCTGCTGCCGTTCAAGAGCGGTCTCTATCACTTGGCTAAAAGTTATCCACATGCCGAGCTGGTCCCGGTGTGGATAGCCAATCTCAACCGGGTCATGCCCAAAGGCCGCATGTTGCCTCTTCCGTTGTTATGCACAACCAGCTTCGGCTCACCCCTGCGGCTGGAAGAGGAAGAAACCAAAGAACAATTTCTCGCACGCAGCCGTGACGCGCTGCTGGCCCTGGCACCGGAGCAGCTGTAAATGGATAACCAGACTCAACTGCTGTTCATGGGTATCGGCGTCATCTTGCTGCTCGCTTCGCTGATCGGCTATGTACTCAAGCGCAAGGCCGGTGGTCCCAATGCGGTGATCGACAACCTCAATGCGCGGATCAACGCCTGGTGGATCATGGTCCTGGTGATCGGCTTCGCCTTCTGGCTGGGCCACAGCGCTGTGATTCTGTTGTTCTATGCGGTCTCGTTCTACGCCTTGCGTGAGTTCCTGACCCTGACGCCAACCCGGCGCAGCGATTACCCGGCGCTGGTCGCCGCGTTCTATCTGGCCTTGCCGCTGCAATACGTGCTCATTGCGATGGACTGGTACGGGCTGTTTTCGATCTTCATCCCGGTCTATGTCTTCCTGCTGCTGCCGATCCTCGCTTCGTTAGGCGGTGACAGCACGCACTTTCTGGAACGCGCGTCGAAAGTACAGTGGGGCCTGATGATCGCAGTGTTCTGCGTGTCTTATGTGCCTGCGTTGCTAACGCTCGACGTCGCCGGGTACGAAGGCCGCAACCTGCTGCTGATCGCCTATCTGGTGATCGTCGTGCAACTGTCGGATGTGTTGCAGTACGTCTGCGGGAAACTGTTCGGCAAGCGCAAGATCGCCCCCAACCTCTCGCCTTCCAAAACCGTGGAAGGCTTCGTCGGCGGCATCGTTCTGGCTTCGCTGATCGGTGCGGCGTTGTGGTGGATCACACCGTTCAATCCATGGCAGTCGTTTCTGATCGCTCTGCTCATCAATCTGCTGGGTTTCGCTGGCGGGATTGTCATGTCGGCCATCAAGCGCGACCGCGGAGTAAAGGACTGGGGGCACATGATCGAAGGGCACGGCGGCATGCTGGATCGGCTGGATTCGGTCTGTTTCGCCGCGCCGATCTTCTTCCACCTTGTGCGCTACTGGTGGACCTGAGCCAAGAACCGGTCGACAACGGCGATCAAACTGCACGCAAAATGATTGCTGAATATTGCATGGCGGAAATTCGACGCGTGACAGCGATGCTCACCGAGCGAAACCGCCAACCACACATGTCTGGCGGCGAAGCCTTGTGTCCTGCGGCGGCGAGACGGGTCAGGACGCCGATATAACGTTTGATCAATCAGACGTTGCTGATAAAAACGCTGCCCGCTTGAAGCAGCAGCGGCGTTTTTTTCAGGCTTTTTTCGAACGGCATCTCGTCTTTGTTATCTGTTGTGGGTAGTTTGCGTTCGGCAAGGAGTGGTTGGCGCGCATTTTTTGTGCAGGACGCACAGCATTACTCAGAGGCTTCACCTTATGAATCGCAGGAATCTCCTGAAAGCATCCATGGCGTTGGCGGCTTATAGCAGCGTGCCGGCCTCGGGGCTTTTCGCTGCGCGTGCGCTTGCTGCGGCAGCTGATGGCGAAATCGAGCATTTTGATTTCGCTACCTTGCAAGCCCATGCCAAACAACTGGCGGGTCGAGGCTACGTGAGCACCAAGCAGGTGCTGCCTCCAGTGCTGGCGGACATGACGCCACTGCAGTTCAATGCCATCCGTTACGACCCGGCGCACTCCTTGTGGAAAGACGTTCAGGGCCAACTGGACGTGCATTTCTTCCATGTCGGCATGGGTTTCAAGACGCCGGTGCGCATGTACAGCGTCGATCCGAAGAACAAGCAGGCCCGTGAGGTGCATTTCCGCCACGACCTGTTCAACTACGAGAAGAGCGGCATCGACAAGAACCTGGTCAAGGGTGACCTTGGCTTTGCCGGTTTCAAGCTGTTCAAGGCCCCGGAAATTGCCATCAACGATATCGTCTCGTTCCTGGGCGCCAGCTATTTCCGGGCCGTCGACAGCAACAAGCAGTACGGTCTGTCCGCGCGGGGCCTGGCCATCGACAGCTATGCCAAGCGCCAGGAAGAGTTTCCGGACTTCACCAAGTTCTGGTTCGAGACGCCAGACAAGAATGCTACCCGCTTCGTGGTCTACGCCCTGCTCGATTCGCCGAGCGCCACCGGTGCCTACCGGTTCGATATCGACTGCCAGGCCGGTCAGGTGGTGATGGAAATCGACGCGCACATCAACGCGCGGGTCGACATCCAGCAGCTGGGCATCTCGCCGATGACCAGCATGTTCAGCTGCGGCACCCATGAGCGCCGGATGTGCGACACCATCCACCCGCAGATTCATGACTCCGATCGCCTGTCCATGTGGCGCGGTAATGGCGAATGGATCTGCCGCCCGCTGAACAACCCGGTCAAACCGCAGTTCAGCGCGTTCTCGGACAAAGACCCGAAAGGCTTCGGTCTGGTACAGAGCGACCACCAATTCTCCAGTTATCAGGACACAGTTGTCTGGTACAGCCGCCGCCCTAGTCTGTGGGTCGAGCCGACCAGCGCCTGGGGCGAAGGCGACGTGAGCCTGCTTGAACTGCCGACCACCGGCGAGACGATGGACAACATCGTGGTGTTCTGGACCCCCAAGAAGCCGGTCAAAGCTGGCGATTCCATGAACTATGGCTACAAGCTGTTCTGGAGCCCGCTGCCGCCAGTCAGTACACCGCTGGCGCAGATTCACGCGACACGTTCGGGGATGGGCGGCTTCCTCGAAGGCTGGGCACCGGGTGAGCATTACCCGAAGACTTGGGCCCGTCGCTTCGCGGTGGACTTCCACGGCGGCGGCCTGGACCGCTTGCCCGAAGGCTTCGGCATCGAGCCGGTGGTCACGGTTTCCCACGGCAAGGTCCAGGATTTCAATGTTCTGGTGCTGCCGGACATCAAGGGTTATCGCGTGACCTTCGATTGGGTACCGACCAGCGACTCCGTGGACCCGGTCGAGATGCGCATGTTCATCCGCTCCGCGGACCGCACCTTGAGCGAAACCTGGTTGTACCAGTACTTCCCGCCCGCACCGGATAAACGCAAATATCCGTGATACGGTGACGATCATTGCCATGGCAAAGCATGGCAATGATCAGGCTCATCAAGTATTTCCGTCGAATTAATTGACAGGTTCGCCAACAACGACTGATATATCCCCTGTCATGCCGTTGCGAGCGTTCGCTCCAGACCTCCCCTTCCCAGCTTATCCCCCCAATTGACGCGTCCGTCGCCGTCGGTGGGCGGTAGCTTTGTCCGTTAAAAAACCTGACGCTATTCAGAAGGCAGACATCATGGAGTTGAATCCTGCGACCAGTGCTGACGAGAAGTCGTCGATCATGTCCTTCGACAAGTCCACCGCAGCGGTGTGGGTCGCCATCGGCCTGCTACTGGTCGAGACCTTCTCGGGCGCCCTGCGCTTTTACTTCGACAAGGCCGGCGTCGGCCCGCTGTTATATCTGCCCAAAGTAGCGTGTGTGCTGTTGTTCGTGATGGAACTGCGCACCTACAAGGCTGGACGGCTGTTCTGGGTGTTCATGGTGGCGTGGCTGCTGTCCGGCATACTCGCCATGCTGCACAAGGCCAGCTTCCTGAACGTGGCCTTCAGCCTTTTTGCCCTGAGCCCGCTGCTGTTTGGCGTGGTCTGCAGCCAGCACCTGCTGCATCGCAAAAAAACGCTGTGCTGGGCGGTAGCGTTCTGTATGGCGGCTTCTGTGATCGGGCTGGCACTCGACAAGTTCACCGCCGTGCCGTGGAAAGGCTACAGCTATCTGGTCGGCGAAACGCAGCTGAGCGCCAACACCGCCTGGAGCGCCGACGAGCAGGACCGCATCGCCGGCTTCGCCCGCGTATCCAACGTGCTGTCGATCCTGATCGCGATGTACACGCTGTACCTGCTGATGTTCCTGCGCTCAGGCGTGGCCAAGCTGATCCTCAGTGGCGTCGGTCTGGTTGCCATTGTCCTGACCACCAGCAAGGCGCCGGCCGCTGCTTTCGTTCTGACCATGGGTCTGCTGTTCATCCAGCGGATGACCTGGACGTGCCGCATCCTGTGTGTCGTGGTCGTGGCGTTCGGGTTGCTGTTGCCGACGCTGGGCCTCATGTACGACTTTGACATGCGCACAGTCAGCAGCGGAGGCAGCTCGCTGGCATCGCTTTATGACCGGCTCAACAACACTTGGCCGCGTCTGGTAGAGGCCATGAACAATGAAGGTTGGGGATGGCTGGGGGCCGGCTTTGGCATGGTCGGCAGCACCATGGCAATTTTCCCGGTACCAGGCGGCGAACTCCTGGTGGGCGCCGACAGCAGCGCGATGTACCTGTGGGCCATGCTTGGCGTGGTGGGCGTGCTGCTCTACACCTTGCAGGTTCCGATGCTGTTCAACCTGATCAATGACCAGACCCCAATGGGCCGCATGCTGCTGGCAACCGGTTTCTGCTGGTGCCTGATCAGCTGGACCACCGACATGTTCGAAGTCGCGGTCGCCAACCTGTTCATCGGGCTTACCGCTGGCTACGTGCTCGCAGCCAGTCGCAGCGAAGACCCCCTTCAAGCCAGGCCACGCGAGCTGAAGCTGAACGGCCTGCCCGCTCCGCACTGAGGGAAACCGCCATGAGCCTTTTCCTGCGTCGTACGCTGGGCCTGCTGCTGGCCGGCAGTTTGTCATGCGCAACGGTGAGCGCTGCCGAAGCGCCTTTCATTCTGGGTATCTCCACCCACCTGATGAACCACGACCGCCCGATGAACAAGCCGCTGAAACTGGCAGCCGATGCCGGCTTCAACTCGGTCAAGGACGATATCTTCTGGTCCACCGCCGAGCCGTCTCCCAACCGGCTGCGCATTACCCCGCAATGGCGCAGCTATCTGCAAACCGCCAGCGGCCTGAACATGACCCGGCTGGCAATCCTGGGTTACAGCACGTACTTCCACGACAACGCCAAGCCTCGCACTCCGCAGGTCATGGAGCCCTTCCTCAAATACGTCGAATACGTCAGCGGACAGTTGGGCAACCGTGTCAGCTTCTACGAGATATGGAACGAGTGGGACCTGGAAGACCCCAAGGACCGTCAGCTGAGCCTGGACTACGTGAAGCTGGTACAGGCAACCGCGCCCGTGATTCGCAAGAACACCCGCAACGTCGCAGGCGCGCCCGCGAAGATTCTGGCAGGCTCGGTCACGCCCGAGGGCATGAACTTCGGCTTCGCCGACAGTCTGATCGAAAGCGGCGCGCTGGATCTGGTCGACGGGTTATCCGTTCACCCTTATGCGCACTGCGCGGCCAACGACGGCAATACACCGGAGGCCTGGCTGCGCTGGATGAGCCGTTACGAACAACACATCCGCTCCAAGGCTGGCCGTGATGTTCCGCTCTATCTGACCGAGATGGCCTGGCCCAGTCATCAAGGCGCCTGCGGCAAAAGCGAAGTCACCCAGGCGCTGTACATGGCCCGGATATTCTTTCTGGCGCGGACAATCCCCAACGTCAAAGGAATGTGGTGGTACGACCTCTACAACGACGGGCCCAATCGTTACGACCAGGAGCACAATTTTGGCGTGCTCAACGAAGATCTGTCGCCCAAGCCCGCCTATCCCGTGATGAAAGCGATATCACCGGTGGTGCGCGACTTCACTTATGACGCGCAAGCCAGTGTGCTGACCGAGGACACCTATCGGCTGTACTTCGACAAAGGGCCGGAGCGTGTTCTGGTGGCATGGGTCATTGGCAAGCCACGCGCCGAGAAGGTGGTCGTCAGCACGGAAATGAAAGGCCCGGTGCGTTTGACCGACACCAGTCGCCCGGAACAGGGTTCAATCGACAGCGATCAGGCCTGGAGCTGCGAACAAGGCCAGTGCTCGGCCACCGTCAACCTGACCCACTTCCCCAAAATCATCCGACTGAACCCTTGACGCGAATCAGCTCGCGCTCGCCGATACGCGAGGCGACGTCCGGCCCGCCGTTGCTGCGCCTCTGACACCCGCCGCCCACCGCTCCACTCATCGAATGGGTCTGCTCATGGATTTCCGAAAAGACATCAATGGCCTGCGCGCCATCGCGGTCGTCGCCGTGCTGCTGTTTCATTTCCATCCTGCGTGGCTGCCTGGCGGTTTTGCCGGTGTGGATGTGTTCTTCGTGATATCCGGCTACCTGATCACCGGCATCATCATGCGCGGGCTGCGATCGGGCAATTTCAGTCTGGCGAAGTTCTACAAGTCCAGGGCGCGCCGTATCATTCCGGCACTGGCGGTCCTTTGCGTGGTGTTGCTGGCGCTCGGCTGGTTCTACATGCTGCCGCTGGATTACAGCGCCTTGGGTACGCATGTGGCGAGCAGCCTGGCCTTTGTATCCAACTTCGTCTATTGGAGCGAAGCCGGCTACTTCACCGCCAACGCCCACGAGAAATGGTTGCTGCACACATGGTCGCTGTCGGTCGAATGGCAGTTTTATCTGTTGTATCCGCTTACGCTGCTGGCCCTGATTCGTTTTATCCCTATTGCGACGCTGCGCTGGTGGGTTTTGGCGGGATGCGTGACAGGGTTCGGCTTCTGCGTCTTCGCCTCCTACCAATGGCCTGAGCCTTCGTTTTATCTACTGCCGACCCGCGCATGGGAACTGCTTCTTGGCGGCGTGGCGTGCCTGTTTCCCATTCAGTTACGGCCGATGGCGCAACGGATGATGGAGCTGTCCGGTTTAGGGCTGATCATCGCGGGCTTCGTGCTGCTGAGGGAACAGGATGTCTGGCCGGGCTATCTGGTCCTAATGCCAGTACTGGGTACATTCGCGATTATCGTGGCAGCACGTCAGGACTCGCTCCTGACCAGCAATCCGGTCTCACAATGGTTCGGGAAGGTGTCCTACTCGCTGTACCTCTGGCACTGGCCGGTGGTGGTGCTGATGAACTACGCGGGATGGCTGGGCGTGACGCTGAATGTGCTGCTGGGCATGAGTGCGGCGCTGTTGCTGGCCATTGCCTCTTATCGTCTGGTCGAGCAGCCCACAAACGGCGCCGGTTTCGAGCGCGGCTGGGCTTTTGCCACACTGGGGTCGCTGATTGCGCTGGTGTTCGCCGGCGGCATTGCGGTGACCGCCACCGGCGGCATGGTGACCCAGATGCGCACTGTCAGCGTGTCGGACAAGGCCCACTTTATCCAGGATTATGTGGAGCGTCAGAACAATCTTTACGAGCCTTATTGGCTCAAATGCGATGCGTTTTCGGCCATCACCCAACGCGGTCAGTCAGGCATCGATGCGTCCTGCGTTGCCAAGCGTGGCGAAGGCGGCGTGTTCCTGTGGGGAGACTCGCATGCTCAGGCGTTGTCTCTGGGGCTGCGCACGCTGCTCGCCAAGCAAACACCGTTCTATCAAGTGGCTTCAGCCAGCTGCCGGCCCAGCCTGACACCCGAGCAAGGCCGCGCCACGCCTATCCGTGAAGCCTGCCGATACTCCAACCGCACCGCTTTGCAGAGCATCGAGGCGTTGCGGCCGGACATCGTGGTGATCGCCCAAAAAGACGGGCACGACAAAACTCACTGGAGCGAGATCGCGGCGCGTCTGAAAAGTTATGGCGTGAAACACATCGTGCTGATCGGCCCGTTGCCGCAATGGAACCCTTCTCTCCCCAGCGTGATTGCCAACCGTCATTGGGACGTGACTGATTCGCACATCAGCGATCCTGCGCTGGACCGAAACATCCTCGCCGTGGATCAAGCCACACGCCATCTGGTCAATCCGGCTGACGTGCAGTTTGTTTCATTGATAGACAAGTTGTGCGTCGCCGACGCCTGTCTGGTCAGGCTGGAAGACACCCGCTCGCTGTTGCAGATCGACTCAGGTCACCTGAGCGCCGAAGGCTCTCTGTATATCGTGCGCAACTACGTGCTACCGCAACTGGTGAACTGAACAGCAATCCGAAATGCGTGCGCCCGTCGACCCTGATGATCGAGCGCGCCCGCTTCGCTTCAGCACCTGGAATCCCAGAGACAGTCTGGTACGTTGCGCCACCCCCGCACCTCATCCGCCACCACCGCGAATCCGCGTCCCGCCTCCCCGGCCCATGCCGCCTCGATCGCTGCGTAGAGCGCCAGCAAATTGGTCTGCTCGGCGACAGCCTTGATCACACCCATCACCTCGCCAGTCTTGTCGCTCTCTCGCTCCAGCACCGTCATTCGCCGTCGCGAGCTTCCTTGTCGGCCGTCGATGCGGCGACCGAAGCCTGTTCGGCGTTACGCGCTACCTCGTGGAAAAACCTGATCGGAAAGTCCGAATACTCGGACGGAGCGCGGCCGAGCGGCCTAACGCTATTGTTTGACCTGCTGAAGGTTCTTTCTGAACCCTCGCACGTTCATGGCGCAGAGGAACAGTTGCAGCACGATCAACGCGTAGGCATCGGCGTGAAGCCCCCAGATCACCCAGAGAATGTTGCTGAGGATGAAACACCAGAAGGCGATCATGCGGCGCCGGGCGCGTTGCGAGCCTACGAACCAGGCCGCCAGCACCGTCACAGCCATGGCGGGCCATTGAACAAGATCAATCATGCGAATTCCTGAAGCGAGAAGCGCCGCATCGAGGCGGCGCTTCTGTAATGGCCATCAGGCCATTGTCCACTCGACATTCGACAGACCCAGCTTTTCAGCCTGGGGCTTGCTGAGCTTCGGCACTCGGTCGGACCGGTATTTAGGTATCGCTCCAAACCCTGCATCGACCGTCGCCCAGTGCCAGGCTTCCTGGTTATCCATGGAGCCCGCCCTGATGTAGAAGGTCTTATAGTTGCCGTGCAGCAAGTAGTCGATCCGGTAGTGTTTGTCATCAGACATGACTGCTCCTCCTTTGTACACACGCAGAACAGATCGCCACGTTTCGAGAAGATTCCAACTATTTTTCAACTTCATTAAGTAACATCAAATAGCCACTTATCTAGCGCTGATTCTGTTGCATGCCGGGTTTACTTCAGATGATAGTTTTCCTCAATGATGAAACTATCATCTACCGCCTCCTCCCCCCTCGGACTCCTCCCGTACAACGAGCCGTTTCTTTGGAATGAGCACTTGGCACATCCTGAGAGTCCCTGACTCGTCCTTGAAAAACAAATTCTATGGAACCTGAGTTTTCCTACCGCTTGTCCTGTTTGGGTGTTGATTTGCGCAACATCTGCGACACGTTCGCCTCATAACCTGTGAGCGCGTTGAATCAAGCCCATCCAATTGGGTAAACGCTTCCGAAGAAAATAAGCCTGAGGAAACGAAAATGTTCATTCATAACAAGCGTCTGCAATACACCGTCCGTGTAGCCGAGCCTAACCCGGGTCTCGCCAACCTGTTACTTGAACAGTTCGGTGGTGCCCAAGGTGAGCTGGCCGCCGCTGGCCGCTACTTCACTCAAGGCCTCAGCGAAGACGATCCAGGTCGTAAAGACCTGTTGATGGATATCGCTACCGAAGAGCTTAGCCACCTTGAAATTGTAGGTTCCATCATCGTCATGCTCAACAAGGGCGCCAAAGGCCAGCTGGCTGAAGGCGTGCAGGAAGAAGGCGAGCTGTATCGCGCCATCAACGGTGACGGCAACGATTCGCACATCACCAGCCTGCTCTATGGTGCTGGCGCACCGCTGGTCAACTCTGCCGGTGTACCGTGGACTGCGGCTTACATCGACACCATCGGTGAGCCAACTGCCGACTTCCGCTCCAACATCGCCGCGGAAGCACGGGCCAAGATCGTGTACGAGCGCCTGATGAACGTCACGTCAGACCCGGGGGTGAAAGAAGCACTGGGCTTCCTGATGACCCGTGAAATCGCTCACCAACTGTCCTTTGAAAAAGCGCTGCACGCTATCCAGCCCAACTTCCCGCAGGGCAAGTTGCCAGGTATGCCGGAGTTCACCAACAAGTACTTCAGCATGTCGGGCGAACCCAACGTTCGCGGCCCCTGGAATCAGGGTCCGGAGTGGGAATACGTCGAGAATCCGCAACCGGCGGTCGACGGCGGCGACGGGTCGGCGTCGGTCACTCTGAACGCAGCGGATGCTGAAGTCCTGGAAGCCATGAAGCTGCGCACTATGTCTGACCCGACTGCAAACCCGGTAACCGGTGCTGATCTGGGCTCGGGCCTGGTTCAGGGCGACGGTACCAAGAAACTCTGACAGACAACCCTGCCCGTCATTACACGGAGAGAAGCTTATGAAGAAATCGAATTCCAGAAAATCTGATTTACCTCATCGCAATCTCGAAGATGGATTGCCGGGCGGGGTTTTCGCAACGGGCCTGCGCGCTTTTGAAAATGAGGCATTCTCTGCTCGCCGAGGGTTTCAGGTGGCGATGGCAGTCAATCTGTTTGGCGTAGGCACGCTGTTGGAGAATAACCTGCCGCAGCACTGACTGCTGCAGTAAGGTTTCTTTCATCCAGTGAACTCTTGGGTTATATGGCATGTTTGCTGGACAGCGTTAATTACATTGGCCCACTGTTTCGCAGTTGGGCCTTTGTTCTGTTTAAATATTAATAAAGACATTTTGAAGGCAAGCAGTTATTCAATCAGCACTAAGTAAACACCAGCAGCAGGCTCAGCAAACTCTTCAAACCAATGACTTTTCTATTGTTATCTATCCATTTGAATAGTTATCGAAATCACCTTAGTTGCTGCCCAGTTTCGCCTTGGCCACTATTAGGCTATCGTTGAAGGCCGAAGAAGATTATGGCTGAATGCTATCTCACGCTCTCTAAAGATTGAGACCGGCCCGGGCAGCCATCGCTCCAGGACTTTCAGGACGCCGCACTTGCTCTCGAACCACCAGATACGCCAGACATTCGAGTCAGGTTTCACACCGTTATCATGTCGGTGTGAATTGGCCAGCAATGGCGCAATTTCCGTGGAAATTTATGAGCCCTTGTCAGGGCGAGTGGAGTTGTTCGTGACAGGCATTGCACTGAGTGATGTCCAGACAAGCCGAGCGATTGCTCAAGTGATTGGCGAGCTGCGTGCGGAATTGATGATTGCGCAGCTTCAGGGCTCGGGGAAGGTCCATTCTGATCCAGCTCGATTGTCCCGAGACGGGGCAGGCTGACCACGGCCAGCCACCCCGAATCAGGCAAGAATAAGCGCTGGCTTATTCCTTGGCAGCGCTGCCGCCATGAGCCTTGGCCAATGCCTTGGCGTGTTCCAGGTGAGTTTTCAGCGCTGGCAGGGTGGCAGTAGCGAAAGCCTTCAGCTCTGCGTCCTTACCGTTTTTCGCTTCCTCTTCAAACAGCTCGATGGTCTGCTCGTGCGCCTTGACCTGGTTGTTGGCATAAGCCTGGTCAAACGACTTGGCGCCACGCAGCTCCAGAATCATCGCCTTGGCTTTGTCCAGCAGCATGGCGTCGTCGGAGATGTCCAGCTTCTTGGACTGAGCGATAGTTTTGAGTTTTTCGTTGGTAGCCGTGTGATCCTTGATCATCTGCGCGGCGAACGTCTTCACGTCTGCGGCAGTGCCTTTCTCCTGAGCGAGCTTGCCCGCTTCGATTTCGGCTACGCCCTTGGCGGATGCGTCTTCCACGAAATCATCCGAAGCAGCCATCGCCGTCTGGCAGCCGAGGGAAAGTACAACAGCGAGAGCGCTCATACGAAAATAGTTGGCCATCTTGTTCATTCCTTTTCTTGGGCTGAATAAGCCGTCGTTTAGCGACGACACAAAATCTACGACTGAAGACTTGACCCGGCGTTCATCTTTTCTGCAATTGCCTTGACGAGTTGTCATCCGCGCCTTCCATCCGCCTGTCAGCCGTATTTTCGGAACGCCCGATGAGGTGCTCATGTCCATCGAGCATCAGGCAGGCATCAATCGGTGCCTGTGAAGTCCGGCGCCCGTCATGCTCGTCGCCCGGTACCTACCCCATCGAAAAAGGCCTGAATATGAAGACCATCGAAGACGTTGTGACATACCTGCGTGAAGAAAAATTGTTGCTGGCCACTGCCGAGTCCTGCACTGCGGGAGAGATGGTAACCATGCTTGCAAAAATCCCTGGCAGTGGTTCTCTCGTTGAATGCGGATATGTCGTGTATTCCCCTGAAGCGAAGCAGCGCCTGCTGGGTGTCAGCCCTGACACCATCGAACGGTTCAATCTGACCAGCCGTGAAGTTGCCCACGAAATGGCCTTGGGCGCGTTGCGCGACAGCCCCGCAACCGTGGCCGTGGCAACCACCGGAATTTGCGGGCCGGACGATATGGATGGAATCCCCGCTGGCACAGTCTGCTTTGCCTGGGGCTTCATCAAGGAAGGTCAGCCTGTGATCTTTACCCGGCAACATCACTTTCAGGGAGACCGGGAATCGGTCCAGCATCAGGCTGCATTACACGCCTTGAAACATATTGCTCACTTCCATCGGCAGATGCTGAATGGCGAGGAATCCTGAGGGAGCGGCCGCCGTACAGGGATAAATGGCCAAACGCCGCCCATCGGGCAGGGCTCATATTCGATGAATTTTCCGACGTCCCTGGCACTCCTTATACAAGAACAACAGACGAGCATCGCGCGCACATCCGCGCGGTTCCTAACTGCCAGGGAATGATTTCTATGACGTCTCTTCAGCTGATGACAAGCCGTACTGTCGTCAACCCAGCCATGGTCGAAGAAGCACAAGCGAAAACCATCTATCAAGCATGGATGAGTGAGAAAGCATTGGATGACCAATCCGAGACAGTCTCCTTTCTCAATCACTGCCTGAGCCTGGCAGACCGTGAAACCTGTGACCTTCCATCGGCGCCCGAAGATCTTGAGCCGTGGATGGAACAGGGCGTGACGCGAGTTGCGGACCAATATGCGCTTTATCTGGAAGAACGCCGCGCCGGACAACCTCGACGGTTTTTCCGTAACAAAGCCCATGCGTTGTACTTCATCCAGCAGGTTGCGCCCACCAAACTGGTAGACGGCGCCTGGCTTTATGGCCTGCTGCCCCACTGGGGCGACTACCGCTTTCACGGTCTGATCCGTACCTACCTTGAAGAACTGGGCGATGGCGAGCAGGCGCTCAACCACGTCTCGCTCTATCGCAAACTGCTGGCGGATCTGGACTGTGAAACGACCGCATCGCTGGCGGACGAGATGTATCTGCAAGGCGCCATTCAGCTCGCGCTCGGCCATCTGGCGGATCAGTATCTGCCTGAGGTGATTGGCTACAACCTGGGCTATGAGCAGTTACCCCTGCACCTGCTGATTACCTCGTTCGAGCTCAACGAACTGGGTATCGACCCGTACTACTTCACCCTCCATGTCACGATCGATAACGCAAGTACCGGCCATGCGCGCAAGGCCGCGCAAAGCGTCGTGGCACTGCTGCCGGTGGGTGAAGAGCGTAATGACTTCTATCGCCGCGTTGCCCGCGGCTACAAGCTGAACGACCTCGGCGTGGGCTCGTCGGCTGTCATCAAGTCGTTCGATCTGGAGCAGGAGATGGTGTCCATGCTCGAACGCAAGCGCACCTTTGGCCAGCACATGCATTCCGATTACTGCCGTCTGGATGGCAAGACTGTCAATGAATGGCTGGCCAAGCCCGACCAGATTGTCGAGTTCCTTGCCGTGCTGGAGAACCGCGGCTGGATCAAGCGCAATCAGGACCCGGCGCAAAGTCGCTTCTGGCAGTTGATCGAGGGCGCCGGTGCGCCAATGTTCGGCGTCTTCAATGGGTATGAGAAGCAGCTGGTTCATGACTGGATTGCTGGCGAGTGGGTCGCTGACGGCAGTGCTCCCGCTCCAGCCGGCAAGCGCTTGCCCGACGCATTTCGGTCCCGCTTCCGCACCACGTCCGGTACCAATCAGATGCCAGCGGGGCGTAGTGAAGAAACGGATCCCGATGTCCAGGAACTTGAACTGAAACTGGCTAACGCTGCAGCCGGCGAGAAAATGCAGGTGCTGATTCAGAGCATGACACCCGCGCGCCATGCGACGCTCGCGGGCCTGCATGCAACGCGTCTGTTCGTCGACGCCATGTCCGAGCGGATGACGGGGGCCAGCGCATGAATGCGCCTCAACAGCTCCGCTCCGACAGCTTCAACGCAGACTCCCCGACCAAAAACGAACTCCCGGCCCACGCGACACTGGTCGCGCTGGGCCAGCGCCTTTCCGCTGCTGGATATCATTTCATTACGCCAACGCCAGTGACTCATCAACGTGTCAACGAGCGTCCCGCCAACCGCAATGCGCGTTCCCTGCGGGATGTGTTTGGCTGGAGCCGGGTCATGCCCGCTTCGCTCCTGACGACGCAGGAAGTCAATGAGCTGCTTGCAGCGGGCATCCTCGAACCGCATGAGCAAGGCTTCAGAAGCCGGGTCCGCTGGTCGAGTCTGGACGGCATGCTGCTGCTTCATTCGGCATTTCCGACCACCGCCGAAGACTCGGTGTTTTTCGGGCCGGATACCTATCGGTTCGCCCACTCGATCAATCTGCACCTGCAAACCACTTCACACCCGATCCTGCGCGCTGTGGATATCGGCTGCGGCAGCGGTGCCGGCGCGATGCTGATTGCCCGTGCCCGGCCCGAAGCACATGTCTACGCGGTCGACATCAACCCGAGAGCCCTGCACTTTGCACAGGTGAATGCCACTGTCGCGGAGCTGGATAATCTGGAGTGTCGACACAGCAACATCCTGAACGGCGTAGACGGCGCATTCGATCTGATTGTCGCCAACCCGCCCTACATGAAGGATTCCCGGCGCAGGGCTTATCGCCATGGCGGCGATGCGCTCGGTGCGGATCTGTCAGTACGCATCGTGCGCGAATCGATGCAACGCCTGGCCCCTGGCGGATCGTTGGTGCTGTATACCGGCGTCGCCATGGTCGGCGAGGACGATCCGTTTTTCAGTGCCGTACAGAAAGATATTGAACTGCCAGGATTTGACTGGACCTACCGGGAGCTGGATCCTGACGTCTTTGGGGAAGAACTGGCAGAGCCAGGCTATGAAGAGGTCGACCGGATCGCGGCGATAGAACTGATCGTCACTCGCAGCAGTGTCTGATCACTGCGCCGAGGGTGTGTTGTCGGCGATCAGGCGTTCGAGCATGTGATCAGGCGAGTAGGCGTAGAGTGTTTCCCTGGGCAGCGGTTCGAACGGCGTGCGCAGGAATGCACCCAAGTCGGCGGTTTCAGAGAGCTGCTCGGTGTCTATCACAAAGATATTGCTCGGATGAAACAGCGGCGTCGTCCTGACCGAAACGTTATTGGTGATCAGCTTCTTGCCAAAGTACGCCGCCTCCAGCGTTCTTAGCGTGAAACCTGCCTGCCCTGGCTGGTTGATTTCGATCAGTACGTTCGCGGCGAGCGACAGCTTCAGATTGGCTTCATAATCGAGCAGCGTATCCGTATGAAAACGCGATGCAGGCTTTGACGTGCTGTCTCGAACGATGTGGAAATCCACCTCACATCCGTGGCGCTCCAGAGTACTGCCAAGCCGGTCCAGCATCGCCGAGCGACCCTTGTCGCGGCCCAGAAAAAAACATCGCTGTACGGCATCAGCCTTCGGCTTGTCTGCAGCCAGCACCTGGGCCTCGGCGAATCCAAGCGGGAAAAACTGATTCATGTGCTGCATGCCAAGCTCATCGCACTGGGCCTGATCGAAGCTGTAGATTCTGTCGAAGTACGGCGTCATTTCCTCGATGAACGCAGCGTCCACCAGATCCCTTACCAGAAGTACCTTACGCCCTGGAAATGCGCCGACAATCGAAGGCAAGACATTGCGCCTTACCTGCCCCTCGTTGCACACCAGAATGTCGGAGCGATCGAACCCTTTGGATGCGCAGTACAGGCGTCCCAGCCAAGGCAAGTTACGCTCCTGCACGCGTTCGGATTTTTTGAAGCCCGTCGCGAGACGATGCAGACGCTTCAGAAGCCTGGGCACTTCAAGCCTGCGGACGTCGTGATGGCCTGCCAGATAGCTGATGAAACGCCGCTCGTATTGAGCCGTCCAGCCAAGAAAAAACGTCCGCAACTTCTACACCTTTGATACTTCATACGCCTGACCATCAGGCTATCAAGCGCCGAAGTATCGCAGCAGTTTCTGAATTTCGCACCCCGCGAGAAAGCTCACAGATCAGGGGGCACTGCGGTCTGCGATGGTGCTGGCTCAGCAAGAACCCAAAACGAGTCTGGAGTAATTCACTTCCCGATGCCCTGCAAGGGCGCCATGAACTGGCAATAACGCAAAAATCCCTCCAGGAAAAAGCCCGTGTACGCAGGCATGCTTCAAGCCCCCGCTTGTTGCTTGCGGCCATCGCCTGGCCCGGCCTTGGGCATGATGTTCGACATCATGACCGCAGCGCGGGGCAACATTGGCAAACGCTTGAAATCGACCTCCTCGATGTTGGCACGCCAGTTCATATCCCGACACAAGCGTATGAAGGTAGTCTGCATCAGCATCAGGGTCAGCGGTTCGCCGGGACAGCGATGGTAGCTGTACTCGCCCCCGCCCTGGCTGATGACCGCCGTGCTCATTGGGCAACGTCCGAAGCGTGCGGGGTCGAAGCTTGGCGGGTCTTTCCAGTGCGCAGGGTCACGGTTGGTCCCAAACAGGTCGAGCAGCACGCGCGTGCCCTTCTCGAAACGATAGCCCTGCCAATCGAAATCCTCACGCACGAAGGCAGCGATCATTGGGAAAAAGGCGTAGACGCGCCGGACCTCCTCGGCGAAGGCCCAGGCCGCGTCATCGGAGTCGGCGATCCTGGCGCGCCATCCGGGGCGCCGCTCCAGTTCGATCAGGCCGAACAAAAGGAAACGTCCGACAGCCACCGTAGGGCGCAGGATGTTGAGCAGTTCCACCGCCGCAATTCGCGGTGGTAGCAATTCACCGTGCTCATCGCGATGGTGAGCGACGACTTGAAGGGGAGAATCTTGCGAAGATCCATGACGCCCCTGACGACAGTCCTTTATCCAGCGAGCGGCCTGCGCCTCGCAGGCCTTGCGCCTGAGCAGGGCCGCCGGCATACGCCAGTCCATACGTCCGGAGCCATCGATCAACGAGGCAAGGCGACGCGTAAACCGATGCATCTGCCGTTCGTTCATGGCCGGGATACCCGCCCACTCGCAGACGGATCGACAGAGCAAAGCTTCGGCCCAAGGCAGAAACTCGACGGCGCCCCGGGGCGGCACGTCGCGCACGGCGTTCCTCCAACGAGCCTCGTAGAGGTTGACCAGGCGCTGGGTCTGTTCCCGGTTCAGTACGTCCAGAAACAGCTGTTTGCGCCGGGCGTGCGGTTGCCCGTCAAGGCTCTGCACGCCCCCGGTCCCCAGCAAGATGTTGCGCAGCGGTGCCGGAGTGGAGGTGGGCGTACGTATGAATCGCTGCGCATCGTAGAACAGCTCCGCTGCCTGCAGCCCGCTCAGGCAAAGGGTACGGCGCCCCAGCAGGCGCGTCTGGAAGAGCGGGCTGTCATAGCGCTCGCACCGCGTGCGGATAAAAAAATAGCCCTCGCGTAGAAACGCCCATGAAGCGTCTTTCCAGCGATGGCCGGGGATAGCCCGTTGCTTCATGACATCGGCCTCCGAGAGTTGATATCTCTGGGACCCGGCCAGGTTGTGCCTGTTCGATTTTTCTGACTGAAATAATGCTGAAGGAGTGTGGGGCAACGTCATGCTTGACAGTGCAAGGGCCCCTCGACCAGACGGCGGACGTCATTAAGCGGCAGCCCTGTACCGTGTTGCGACTGTTTCACGGTCTGGCCAAGGGGGCTTCTGCGCCGCTGCGGCGCAGAAGGGAAGGTTACATGTTGATGACGCGAACCAGCCGAACGCCCCAGTCCTCGTCGGGATTGGTGGTGCCATCTCCCAGGCGCTCTTGCATCACTGCTACGCCAAGGTCGCGGCGCTTCGGTAATCTGTCTCGCTCGGCGGCCTTCAGAGCCGCGCCGATTTCGGCGCTAGACAGATCCGTGCAATAGACGGGCGCCCCCGGCTGCTGCCGCCAGGAATCCGCCAGCGAACCAGCGTCGACGGCGTCCAGCCCCGTATCATTGACCAATGACATGGTCACCTCGCGGTCGTGATCATCATCGGCTGCCACAGGAATGGCAATTCGATCAGATGCTCCTGCCGGCTTTGCCTTGTTGGCCAAGGAGGCCGAGCCGATTGCATTCCATGCCTTGGCAACCCGGCGCCCGAGTTGCTCTGCAACCCACAGGCTCTCGACCTGTCCTTGCTCGATGGCTTCGATCTTTCCGTCGCGGAAAGGATAGTAATTGGAGGTGTCGATCACGACCGTCTCTTCGGGAAGGCCGCCAATAAGCGGGGCGATGCCTGAGAGGCGGTTGAGCGGGATGGATAAGATGACTACCTCGACATCGACCAGTGCGTCTTCGGTGGTTACGGCGCGCGCGCCCGACGCCAGGAGCTCTGGTTCAATGGTTTCAGGGCCCCTTGAATTAGCTACTTTGACGTCGTGTCCGGCTTGGCTCAAACGCGTGACTAGCGTCTTTCCGATATGTCCCGTCCCCAAAATGCCGATCTTCATAAGTCTGCCCTCAGACGGATTGTAGATTCCATCTAAAGTATTGCGCGCTCCCTAAATCGTCAACAACGCACCTGAAGGTGGGTAAGTTACCAAAAGGTAACTGCGCAACAGGCCGCAGATTTTGTGTCAGACCAAAACATTGTTGTGGAGACGGCACACCGAACTGAGCACAGCCGATTACATCGAAGGCCTGTATTAGCGGAACTAAGCTGGGGTTATTTCGAGTGACCTACGACGCATTAATGTCCAATCAATAAGGCATTCTATCGCCGGGCCAAGTGCCAACCCTAATTCACTAAGTTGGTATTCCACCTTGGGTGGAACCTGAGGATAGACATGACGTGTCACGATCCCATCCTTCTCCAGCTCCTTCAGTTGCTGGGTCAGCATTTTTTGATTGACCCCTTCGACGCGGCGTCCGAGCTCTGAAAATCGTAAAGGCTGTTTAGCAGCGAAAAGCTGAACGACAATTACGATTTTCCACTTTCCTTCCAGAACCCGCAGCGCTTCGCCTGTCGCTGCTGCCCAGACAAGCTGTTGACTCGGATTCTCGCACTGCCAATCGCGCGTGGCCATAAGGCTCCCTTTTTTCAAACCCATCTCTTGTGGGTACTTGAAGATTCGCTAAGTATTTATCCCAGAGCCGGGCATTAATTTCTACAGCTGCATCGAACTCAAAATAGCTTTGGCAAATTCCAATGGCGCATCTTGCCGAACTTTATGGCCCGCGCTCTGGAGAACAACGGTCGGAACTTTTACATCAGATTGCATTGAGAGTTTAGCTTCAATTGCTGCGTGCTGTGGATTGCTATCAACGAGCCAAACCGATGACGGTACGAATGAGTTAACCCTCAGGCATACAGACTTAAAAAGAGATTGCGCCTCGATAGTGCTTAAAGGAGAGAAAGCTGAAGCGCTTTGGCATCGGGACCGATCAAGGCCCCGTGCCTGCGACAGTTTTTATGCGACCGCTTTCATTCGCAAAGACCACAAGCTTCAACCAGCTGTGGATAACTACTCCACCGTCACCGATTTGGCCAGATTGCGCGGCTGGTCTACGTCGGTGCCTTTCAACACCGCGACGTAATACGAGAGCAGCTGCAGCGGAATGGTGTAGAGAATGGGAGCCAACGCATCAATGATGTGCGGCATGGCGATGACGTGGATACCTTCACCGTTCTTCATCTGCGCTTGTTCATCAGCAAAGACCACCAATTCTCCGCCGCGGGCGCGGACTTCCTGAAGGTTGGACTTCAGTTTTTCCAGCAGCTCGTTGTTTGGCGCGACGGTCACCACCGGCATGTCGGCGTCGACCAGTGCGAGTGGTCCGTGCTTGAGCTCGCCCGCCGGGTAAGCCTCAGCGTGGATGTAGGAGATTTCCTTGAGCTTGAGCGCCCCTTCCATGGCGACAGGAAACTGCGCGCCACGTCCGAGGAACAGCGTGTGGTGCTTCTCGGCAAACAGCTCGGCGACTTTCTCGACGGTGCCATCCATTGCCAATGCTTCGCCCAGGCGAGTCGGCAGGCGGCGCAGCTCTTCCACCAGCCGCGCTTCCAGGCCTTCTTCCAAAGTACCTTTGACTTGGCCCAATGACAGGGTTAACAGCAGCAGGGCAACCAGCTGGGTGGTGAACGCCTTGGTGGACGCTACACCGATTTCCGGGCCGGCCTGGGTCAGCAGCGTCAGATCCGACTCCCGTACCAGCGAGCTGATACCCACGTTGCAGATTGCCAGGCTTGCCAGGAATCCCAGCTCTTTGGCGTTGCGCAGTGCTGCGAGCGTGTCGGCGGTTTCGCCCGACTGGGAAATCGAAACGAACAAGGTGTCTGGCTGAACCACGACCTTGCGATAGCGGAATTCGCTGGCGACTTCGACCTGACAAGGAATCCCGGCCAGCCCTTCAAGCCAGTAACGAGCGACCATGCCAGCGTGATAGCTGGTGCCGCAGGCCACGATCTGTACGTTGCGAACCTTCGCGAAAAGCTCAGCGGCCTGCGGGCCGAAAGCGTGCACCAGCACGTGTTGCTGGCCCAGCCGCCCTTCCAGCGTGCGCTGGACAACTTTGGGCTGCTCATGAATTTCCTTGAGCATGAAGTGGCGGTATTCACCCTTGTCGGCAGCCTCGGCGCCTTCGTGGTACTGCACCGTCTCACGCTCGACCGGCAGACCATCCACAGACCAGACCTGCACGCTGTCGCGACGGATTTCGGCGATGTCGCCTTCTTCCAGGTACATGAAGCGGTCGGTGACCTGGCGCAGCGCCAGTTGATCCGAGGCCAGGAAGTTTTCCCCAAGGCCCAGACCGATGACCAACGGGCTGCCGCTGCGCGCGGCCAGCAGACGGTCCGGCTGGCTGGCGCTGATAACGGCCAGACCGTAGGCCCCGTGCAGTTCTTTCACTGCAGCCTTCAGTGCGACCGCGAGGTCTGCGGAATCCTTCAGCTTGTGGTGCAGCAAATGGACGATGACTTCAGTATCTGTTTCCGAAGCGAACACATAACCCAATGCTTTGAGTTGCTCACGCAGAGCTTCGTGGTTCTCGATGATGCCGTTGTGAACGACTGCCAGCTCATCTGCCGAGAAATGCGGGTGCGCGTTGCGCTCACATGGCGCGCCATGGGTGGCCCAGCGGGTGTGAGCAATGCCGAGGCGCCCTGCCAGCGGCTCGCCTGCCAGTGCCTGTTCCAGCTCGCTGACCTTGCCCGAGCGCCGGCGACGCTCCAGTGCGCCGTCGTTGCTGAAAACGGCCACACCCGCGCTGTCATACCCGCGGTACTCCAGCCGCTTCAAGCCTTCGAGCAAGATGGCCGTGATATTACGTTCAGCAACTGCGCCGACGATTCCACACATGGTTTTCTCCTAGCTGACAGCGGCACAAATGAGGTTGATGCCGCGGGCTTGTATCTGTTCGCGTGCGTCTACAGGCAGGCGATCATCGGTGATAAGGGTGTGGATGCTGCTCCAGGGCAGCTCCAGATTCGGGATCTTTCGACCGACTTTGTCGGCTTCGACCATAACGATAACTTCCCGAGCGACCTCGGACATGACTCTGCTCAGGCCCAGCAGCTCGTTGAAGGTGGTAGTGCCACGAGCCAGATCGATACCGTCAGCGCCAATGAACAATTGATCGAAATCGTAGGAACGAAGTACTTGCTCGGCCACCTGTCCCTGGAAGGACTCGGAATGCGGATCCCACGTTCCGCCGGTCATCAACAGCACCGGCTCCTGCTCAAGTTCAGTGAGGGCTCGGGCCACATGCATCGAATTGGTCATGACTACCAGACCCGGCTGCGAACCGAGCTCCGGGATCAGCGCTGCCGTGGTACTGCCACTGTCGACGATAATCCGCGCATGCTCCCGAATACGCGCCGCTGCGGCTCGGGCAATGGCCTGCTTGTAACGGGAAACAGGCTGGGCAGCCTCGTGGATCATTTCGTGAGGCAGCGTGACGGCACCGCCATAACGGCGCAACAGCAAGCCATTGGCTTCCAGTGCAGCGAGATCCTTACGGATCGTAACCTCGGAAGTTTCGAATCGTTTTGCCAGATCGTCCACGCTGACCTCGCCCTGCTCGGTCAGCAAGGTAAGAATGTTATGGCGGCGCTGTGGCGTATTACGTTTCGACATGACTGCCTTAAGTTTCGTTACGAAAGATAACGAAGGCAATCAAAACCTATTTGCACGGGTTGGTCAAGGCTTGCGATGCAAGCAGGAACGCCGTCCGGTCGCTGCTACCGGCAATGACGTCATCGCGGGCAAGCGCGCTCCTACTGTTGGAGCGGACTTGTCCGCGAAGAGGCGGGTCATTAGAGAGCGACGAAAGACAGGTGGCTCCTACGTGCTGATCCGTCTGTGGATAACTCAGCTCTTCTTGATCTTGACTGGTCTTTTCCAGCCTTCGATATTGCGCTGACGCGCGCGTGCAACGCCCAGCTGTTCGGCTGGAACATCTTGCGTGATGGTGGAACCTGCGGCAGTCGTAGCGCCGGACAAGATATCCACAGGCGCAACCAGCGAGTTGTTCGAGCCAATGAATACGTCTTCGCCCAACGTCGTCTGATGCTTGTTGGCACCGTCGTAGTTGCAGGTGATCGTGCCCGCCCCGATGTTTGTACGCGCGCCAACCTGGGCGTCGCCCAGATAAGTCAGGTGCCCGGCCTTCGCGCCTTCACCCAGACGGGCGTTCTTGAGTTCGACAAAGTTACCCACATGGGCCTTGGCACCCAGCTCGCTGCCAGGGCGCAGCCTGGCGAAAGGACCGGCATCGCTGCCCTCGCCCAATATCGCACCGTCGAGATGACTATTGGCCTTCACTACCGCACCCTTGCGCAAGGTGCTGTCCTTGATGACGCAGTTGGGGCCGATCACGACGTCGTCCTCAATGACTACCTTGCCTTCGAGAATCACGTTGATGTCGATCAACACGTCGCGGCCTACGGTTACGTCACCCCGTACATCGAAGCGCGCCGGATCGCGCAATGTGACACCCGCAGCCATCAGCCTCCGCGCTTCGCGTAGCTGATAATGGCGTTCCAGTTCGGCAAGCTGTCGACGATCATTGGCACCCTGAACTTCCATCGGGTCCTCAGGTTGCTCTGTCGCGACGACCAGCCCGTCCGCCACGGCCATGGCGATGACGTCTGTCAGGTAGTACTCGCCCTGGGCGTTGTCATTGGATAAGCGACCCAGCCAGTCGGCCAGCCGTTTGCCGGGAACGGCGAGAATGCCGGTGTTGCCTTCATTGATCGCCTTTTGCGCATCGCTGGCGTCTTTGTGTTCGACGATTGCGCACACCCGCCCTTGATCATCGCGCACGATACGCCCGTAGCCGGTCGGGTCTTGCAGCTTCACAGTCAGCAGCCCCAATTGCTCTGGCGTCACGCGCTCAAGGAGGCGTTTGAGCGTGCCGACTTCGATCAAGGGCACGTCGCCATACAGGATCAGCACAGTTTCCGCCGTCAGCGCAGGTAGCGCCTGCGCTACCGCATGGCCTGTGCCCAGCTGCTTATCCTGCATTACGAAATTCAGATCATCGGCGGCAAGGCGCTCACGTACTGCGTCAGCGCCGTGACCGATCACCACATGAATACCCTTTGGGGATAACTGGCGCGCGCTGTGGATAACATGACCGAGCATTGAGCTGCCCGCTACCGGATGAAGAACCTTGGGCAGGGCCGAGCGCATCCGGGTACCTTGGCCAGCAGCGAGAATAACGATATCGAGAGACATGAGAGGACTACCAACTGAGCGGCGATAATGCCTTGGGCGGGCTGAAGCCAAAAAGAAAAAGGGTAGCCGAGGCTACCCTTTTTCTCAATCGCATGAGGAATGCAGCGGGGTTAACCGCCGAACTTCTTGCGGATCTGCTGAACGGTGCGCAGCTGAGCTGCAGCCTCGGCCAGACGAGCAGTTGCGGAGCCGTAGTCGAAATCCGCGCCTTTTTCGTTCAGAGCCTTCTCGGCAGCCTTGACGGCAGCCTGCGCAGAAGCCTCGTCCAGGTCGGCAGCACGTTGCACAGTGTCGGCAAGCACCTTGACCATGTTCGGCTGAACCTCGAGGAAACCGCCGGAGATGTAAAACACCTCAGCTTCTCCGCCCTGCTTGATCAAGCGGATCGGGCCCGGCTTCAGATCAGTGATCAGCGGCGCGTGGCCTGGAGCGATACCGATATCACCCAGGTTGCCGTGCGCAATCACCATCTCGACCAGACCGGAGAAGATTTCCCCTTCCGCGCTGACGATGTCGCAATGGACTGTCATAGCCATTTGCTTGCCTCAACCTAATTAGCGCCCGTTGCCGGGCGCCGGGATTACAGTTTCTTGGCTTTCTCGATCGCTTCTTCGATGCCGCCGACCATGTAGAACGCTTGTTCTGGCAGGTGGTCGTAGTCACCGTTGAGGATGCCTTTGAAGCCAGCAATGGTGTCTTTCAGGGAAACGTATTTACCCGAAGCACCGGTGAAGACTTCAGCCACGAAGAACGGCTGGGACAGGAAGCGCTGGATCTTACGAGCACGGTTAACCAGCTGCTTGTCGGTTTCCGACAGCTCGTCCATACCCAGGATCGCGATGATGTCCTTCAGTTCTTTGTAGCGCTGCAACACATACTGAACGCCGCGAGCGGTGTCGTAGTGTTCCTGGCCGATGACGTTCGGGTCCAGCTGGCGCGAAGTCGAGTCCAGTGGGTCAACCGCTGGGTAGATACCCAGGGAAGCGATGTCACGGGACAGTACGACGGTGGCGTCCAGGTGAGCGAACGTGGTCGCTGGCGACGGGTCGGTCAAGTCGTCCGCTGGTACGTATACCGCCTGGATCGAGGTGATCGAGCCGTTCTTGGTGGAAGTGATGCGCTCCTGCAGAGTGCCCATCTCTTCAGCCAGAGTCGGCTGGTAACCTACTGCCGAAGGCATACGGCCCAGCAGTGCGGATACTTCAGTACCGGCCAGGGTGTAACGATAGATGTTGTCGACGAACAGCAGAACGTCGTTACCTTCGTCACGGAACTTCTCGGCCATGGTCAGGCCGGTCAGTGCTACGCGCAGACGGTTACCCGGCGGCTCGTTCATCTGACCGTAAACCAGTGCCACTTTGTCCAGAACGTTGGAGTCCTTCATCTCGTGGTAGAAGTCGTTACCCTCACGAGTACGCTCACCCACACCGGCGAACACGGAGTAACCGCTGTGCTCGATGGCGATGTTACGGATCAGTTCCATCATGTTTACGGTCTTGCCGACACCGGCACCACCGAACAGACCAACCTTACCACCCTTGGCGAACGGGCAAACCAGGTCGATAACCTTGATGCCGGTTTCCAGCAGATCGTTGCCGCCTGCCTGTTCTGCGAAGGACGGCGCAGGACGGTGAATGCCCCAGCGCTCTTCTTCGCCGATCGGGCCGGCTTCGTCGATCGGGTTGCCCAGTACGTCCATGATCCGGCCCAGGGTCGCTTTACCGACCGGTACGGAGATGGCCGAGCCGCTGTCGTTGACGTTCAGACCGCGCTTCAAGCCTTCGGTCGAACCCATCGCAATGGTACGAACCACGCCGTCGCCCAGCTGCTGCTGAACTTCGAGCGTGGTTTCTGCGCCTTGTACACTCAGCGCGTTATAGATACTCGGTACGCTATCGCGTGGGAATTCCACGTCGATCACGGCGCCGATGATTTGAACGATACGTCCGCTACTCATTAGCTGGTTCCTCTGAATATTTGAACCGTTAAACCGCGGCAGCGCCGCCGACGATTTCCGAGATCTCTTGGGTGATCGCTGCCTGACGCGCCTTGTTGTAGATCAGCTGCAAATCGCTGATCAGATCACCGGCGTTGTCGGTGGCGTTCTTCATTGCGATCATCCGCGCTGCTTGTTCAGCTGCGTTGTTCTCGACCACCGCCTGGTAGACCTGCGATTCCACGTAGCGAACCATCAGGCCGTCTAGCAGCTCTTTGGCATCGGGTTCGTAGAGGTAGTCCCAGTGGTGCTTGAGTTCCTGATCCGGGGTCGCCACCAATGGAATCAACTGCTCCACTGTTGGCTGCTGGGTCATGGTGTTGATGAACTTATTGGATACCACGGACAGGCGATCAATACGGCCATCCAGGTAGGCATCCAGCATCACCTTGACACTGCCGATCAAGTCATTGATCGACGGCTCTTCGCCCAAGTGGCTGATCGCAGCGACGACGTTACCGCCGAAGTTGCGGAAGAATGCCGCACCTTTGCTGCCGACCACGCACAGATCGATCTCTACGCCGTTCTCACGGTTTACCGCCATGTCCTTGACCAAAGCCTTGAACAGGTTGGTGTTCAAACCACCGCACAAACCACGGTCACTGCTCACTACCACATAACCGACACGCTTGATTTCGCGCTCGATCATGAAGGGGTGGCGATATTCCGGGTTGGCGTTGGCAAGATGACCAATCACCTGGCGGATACGATCCGCGTAAGGACGGCTAGCAGCCATGCGGGCCTGAGCCTTGCGCATTTTGCTGACCGCCACTTTTTCCATGGCGCTGGTGATCTTTTGCGTGCTTTTGATGCTCGCAATCTTGCTGCGAATCTCTTTTGCGCCTGCCATGTAACACCTATCAGGTTAGCAAGCGGGAGCCTCGCGGCCCCCGCTGCGGCTTACCAGGTTTGGGTGGCCTTGAACTTCTCGATACCAGCCTTCAGGCCAGCGTCGATTTCGTCATTGAAGTCACCCTTCACGTTGATCTTCGCCATCAAATCGGCGTGATCGCGGTTGAAGTAAGCAATCAGAGCCTGCTCGAAGCTGCCGATTTTTGGAATCTCGATGTCCACCAGGAAGCCACGTTCAGCGGCGTACAAGGACAGCGACATATCAGCGATAGACATCGGCGCGTATTGCTTCTGCTTCATCAGCTCGGTAACGCGCTGACCATGCTCAAGCTGCTTGCGGGTGGCTTCGTCCAGGTCAGATGCGAACTGGGCGAATGCCGCCAGTTCACGGTACTGAGCCAGAGCGGTACGGATACCACCGGAGAGCTTCTTGATGATCTTGGTCTGAGCGGCACCACCCACACGGGATACCGAAACACCGGCGTTCACTGCCGGGCGGATGCCGGAGTTGAACATGGCCGATTCCAGGAAGATCTGACCGTCGGTGATGGAAATCACGTTGGTCGGAACGAACGCGGAAACGTCGCCAGCCTGGGTTTCGATGATCGGCAGTGCGGTCAGGGAACCGGTTTTGCCGGTTACTGCGCCGTTGGTGAACTTCTCTACGTATTCTTCGGAAACACGCGATGCGCGCTCCAGCAGACGGGAGTGGAGATAGAACACGTCACCTGGGTAGGCTTCACGGCCTGGCGGACGGCGCAACAGCAGGGAGATCTGGCGGTAAGCCACTGCCTGCTTGGACAGATCGTCATAGACGATCAGCGCGTCTTCACCGCGGTCGCGGAAGTATTCGCCCATGGTGCAACCCGAGTACGGTGCAAGGAATTGCAGCGCAGCGGATTCGGAAGCACTTGCAGCAACGATGATGGTGTTAGCCAGTGCACCGTTTTCTTCGAGCTTGCGCACGACGTTGGCGATGGTCGACTGCTTCTGACCAACAGCTACGTATACGCAGAAGATGCCGCTGTTCTTCTGGTTGATGATTGCGTCGATGGCCATCGCGGTCTTACCGATCTGGCGGTCACCGATGATCAGCTCACGCTGGCCACGGCCGACTGGAATCATGGCATCGACGGCTTTGTAGCCGGTCTGCACTGGCTGGTCGACCGACTTACGCCAGATCACGCCCGGTGCAACCTTCTCGACAGCGTCAGTGATGACGTTGTTCAGAGGGCCTTTGCCGTCAACTGGGTTACCCAGTGCGTCGACTACGCGACCCAGCAGTTCCGGACCAACCGGAACTTCGAGGATGCGGCCGGTGCACTTGGCGCTCATGCCTTCAGCCAGAGTCGTGTAAGCGCCCAGTACAACGGCACCCACGGAGTCTTGCTCAAGGTTCAGCGCCATACCGTAGACGCCGCCCGGAAACTCGATCATTTCGCCGTACATTACGTCGGCCAGACCGTGAATCCGCACGATACCGTCAGACACGCTGACGACAGTGCCTTCGTTACGGGCTTGGGAGGTTACATCGAGCTTCTCGATGCGACCCTTGATGATTTCACTTATTTCGGAAGGATTGAGTTGCTGCATTGCTCTGCTGCCCCTTCAAACTCAAGATTTCAATGCTTCGGCTAGTTGCGCGATTTTGCCGCGAACTGAGCCATCGATAACCAGGTCGCCGGCGCGGATCACGACGCCACCGATAAGGGTGGCATCCTCCGCAGCGTGCAGGCGCACTTCCCGGCCGAGCCGTGCACTGAGAACCTTGGCGAGTTTGTCTTGCTGATCTTGGTTCAATGCGAAAGCACTGGTGACATCCACATCGACCGATTTTTCCTGCTCGGCCTTGTACAGGTCGAACAGTTCGGCGATCTCCGGCAGAAGCGGGAGGCGGTCGTTTTCAGCAACGACGTGAATGAAATTCTGTGCCTTGGCATCGAACTTGTCGCCACACACTTCAATAAAAGTGGTGGCCTTTTGTGCGCTCGTCAGTCGCGGGGCCTTGAGCATGCGCTGCATGGTGTCGTCTTGCGACACCGCAGCAGCCAGGCCGAGCATGGCTGACCAATTGGCCAGTTGCTGGTGGGCCTGCGCGTGCTCGAAGGCCGCCTTAGCGTAAGGTCGGGCCAACGTGGTCAGTTCTGCCATGATCGCCCTCGCTTAAATTTCAGCTGCCAGTTTGTTAACCAGCTCCGCGTGCGCGTTTTGATCGATTGTGGCACCCAGGATCTTCTCGGCACCGTTGACCGCCAGGCTACCCAACTGGGCACGCAGCGCGTCTTTGACACCGTTCAGTTCCTGCTCGATCTCGGCCTGAGCCTGAGCCTTCACACGGTCAGCTTCGACGCGAGCCTGTTCACGGGCTTCGTCGACAATCTGCGCACCGCGCTTCTTGGCCTGCTCAATGATTTCAGCTGCTTGAGCTTTAGCTTCGCGCAGTTGCTGACCCACTTTATCTTGGGCCAGCTCCAGGTCGCGAGCTGCTCGGCTAGCAGCGTCCAGTCCATCCGCGATCTTCTTCTGACGTTCGTGCAAAGCCGCGATGACCGGAGGCCACACGAACTTCATGCAGAACAGCACAAAAATGAAGAACGCAACGGACTGGCCAATCAGGGTTGCATTAATGTTCACGCCAACACCTCGCTCGTTCGTTGTCCATCACACCAATCAACTCGAAAATTCGAGAGATTAGCCAGCGAGTTGACCAACGAAGGGGTTCGCAAAGGTGAAGAACAGAGCGATACCAACACCGATCATGGTCACGGCGTCGAGCAGGCCCGCAACGATGAACATCTTCACTTGCAGCATTGGAACCATTTCTGGCTGACGCGCTGCGCCTTCCAGGAACTTACCGCCCAACAGGCCGAAACCGATTGCAGTACCCAGTGCGCCCAGGCCGATCAACAGTGCAACAGCGATAGCGGTTAGACCAACTACAGTTTCCATCTTTCCTCCCGACTTTTACGTCGTATTGGTTAGGTTTTTCAATTTAAACGGTGAAGCAGAATCGTTGTGTACATCAGCCCTTGCGGTTTCCCGCTTGCGGCTCCTTCTCACCCAGGCGAGAAAGTCATCAGATACGCCGTGAGGCGGATCTCAATGGTTATCTTCGTGAGCCATCGACAGGTAGACGATGGTCAGCATCATGAAGATGAACGCTTGCAGGGTGATGATCAGGATGTGGAATACAGCCCACGCCCATTGGAGAACCACACCCAGGCCGCTCAACCAGAGCAGACCGCTGCCGAACATCACGGCAATCAGGATGAACACCAGTTCGCCAGCATACATGTTGCCGAACAGTCGCAATGCCAGAGAGATCGGCTTGGCGACCAGGGTGACGAATTCAAGCAGGAAGTTCACAGGGATCAGCAGCGCCTGAACGAACAGGTTCTTGCTGCCGAACGGGTGAAGGGTCAGCTCGCCGATGAAACCGCCGATGCCCTTGACCTTGATGCTGTAGAAAATGATCAGTGCGAATACGGAAAGCGCCATACCCAGCGTGGCGTTCGGGTCAGTAGTCGACACGGCGCGGAACGGGATGTGCGAATCGCCGGAAAACAGAATCGCCAGCTGAGGAATCCAGTCGACCGGTACCAGGTCGATGGCGTTCATCAGGAATACCCAGACGAAAATGGTCAGCGCCAGCGGTGCAATCACGGCGCTACGGCCATGGAAGCTGTCCTTCACGCTACCGTCGACGAACTCGACCAGAACCTCGACGAAGTTCTGCAGCGCGCCCGGCTGCCCGGAAGTCGCCTTCTTGGCTGCCATGCGGAAAAGCAGAACAAAAATCAGGCCCAATGCCACAGACCAGCCGAGCGTATCGACGTGGAATGCCCAAAAGCCCATTTCTTTCGCTTCTGCTGCGGTGTGGGCAAAGCCCCAATCGCCATTAGGCAATTGACCGTAAGTCAGGTTCTGCAAGTGGTGCTGGATATAGCCCGAAGCTGTCTGCTCTGCCATGGTTGCCTCAAACGCCCTAAGGTCTCGAAAGTCTTGTTCTCGTAAGCAGTGGAGCGAACCAGTTGACCACCTGGATCAACATGAAAACGCCGAACACCGCCAGCGGCGCCAGCGGTTTCACACCTGCAAACGTCAGCGCAAAGAGCACTGCCGTAAAAATAAGTTTGCCCGCCTCGCCGGCATAAAAAGACCGGACGATGGCTTGTGCTGCTCTAGCACCGGAAAACCGGAAAGCCTTGTGAGCGAAATACAAATTGGGCAGCCAGGCTATCAAGCCCCCGCATAAACCCGAATAACCTGCCACGACTCCCTGCCATTGCCATAACGTCAGGGAAGCCAGCACCAGAACGATCAATTGAGCCAGCAAGACTGGAAATACTGCCAGTCGATGGAACGGCAAGCGGTCTGGCGTGCGGGATTCCATCGCAACTGCTCCTTTCATGTCGGTCGCCATAATCTTTAACTTGGCATAATTTGTGCCGACAAAATGCGCGCAGAGTATAGGGGCGGTTAACTCCCTATTCAACTGTCGGGTAGTGATTTCCGACTACACGCTACAGGGCAATTGTTTCAGCGGATGTGGGCAAGCACCCCTTGCAACTCATCGAGCGAGTTATAACGGATGACTAACTGGCCTTTTCCCTTCTGACCGTGGCGAATCTGTACTGCAGACCCCAGACGCTCGGCCAGTCGCTGTTCGAGACGGCTGATGTCAGGGTCGGCCTTGACCGGTTCGGCGGCTGCTGGCTTGCCGCTGAGCCACTGCCTGACCAGTGCTTCGGTCTGGCGGACTGTCAGCCCCCGTGCGACAACATGACGCGCCCCTTCGACCTGTCGGTCTTCAGGCAAGCCGAGCAGTGCCCGCGCGTGACCCATTTCCAGGTCACCGTGAGACAGCATGGTTTTGATGACTTCCGGCAGTGCGATCAGACGCAGCAGGTTGGCCACGCTGACGCGCGACTTGCCCACGGCATCGGCCACCTGTTGCTGGGTCAGCTGGAACTCATGCTGCAAACGCTGCAACGCCAACGCTTCTTCGATGGGGTTCAGGTCTTCACGCTGAATATTCTCGATCAGCGCCATCGCTATGGCCGTTTCGTCCGGCACATCGCGCACCATGGCCGGGATCGTGTCCATGCCCGCTTGCTGGCTCGCGCGCCAGCGGCGTTCACCGGCGATGATTTCAAAACGGTTCTCGCCAATCGGACGAATCACGATCGGCTGCATGACGCCCTGGCTCTTGATCGATGAGGCCAGTTCTTCGAGCGCCTGCGGGTCCATGTCCCGACGCGGCTGGTACTTGCCGCGCTGGATCAGATCCAGCGGCACATGCTGCAACTCGCGTTGGTCGGCCTTCACGGCCTGTTCTTCAAGCGAACTGACGGTTGGACTGCTCAGAAGTGCGTCCAACCCACGTCCGAGACCTCGTTTCTTGACGGCCATGGGATTTCCTTAGGTGGGCTGAGCGGCTTTCGAGCTGCGGCGTTGACGACGAACCAGTTCACTCGCCAGCGCCAGATAGGCCTGTGCGCCCCGGGATGACTTGTCGTACGCAAGCACGGGCATACCGAAGCTCGGGGCTTCGGCCAGCCTGATGTTGCGCGGGATCACGGTGTCGTAGAGCTGCTCGCCGAAATGCTCCTTGAGCTGTGCGGACACATCGTTGATCAGGCTCAGGCGCGGATCATACATCGTGCGCAGTAGGCCTTCGATTTTCAGCTGAGGGTTGAGCAGCTCACCGATCCGCTTGATGTTATCCACAAGGTCGCTGAGACCTTCCAGTGCAAAGTATTCGCACTGCATGGGGATAATCACTCCGTCAGAGGCAACCAGCGCATTGAGCGTAAGCATCGACAGCGAAGGCGGGCAGTCGATCAGGATGAAGTCGTAATTCTCGCGAATCGGTGCCAACGCATTGCGCAGGCGACTTTCCTTCATCTGCATTTCCAGCAGCACTACCTCGCCGGCCGTCAGGTCGCGGTTCGCCGGCAACAGCTGATAGCCGCCATGTTCGGAAAACTGCATGGCCTCAGCCAGGTCGCATTCGCCGATCAGCAGATCGTAGACCGAGTTTTCCAGGTTGTGTTTGTCCACACCACTGCCCATCGTCGCGTTGCCCTGAGGGTCGAGATCGATCAGCAATACGCGTCGCTTGGTCGCCACGAGGGACGCTGCGAGGTTGATGCAGGTGGTGGTTTTGCCTACACCACCTTTCTGGTTCGCTATCGCGAATACCTTAGCCATTCTTGCTTGTGTTCCCAATCATGCCGTGCGGCGCAGTATCAGCAGATGGCGTTGGCCCTGGCAACCTGGGACGGCCAGAGCGTGTGCGCTATCAAGATGAAAATCTGCCGGCAATGCTACCAGCTCATCGGCCGGATGCAGACCTTTCATTGCCAACCAATGCGTATCGGTGTTGCCCATGTGGCGTGTCCAGACAGTGAAGTCTTCCAGACTGCTGAACGCGCGCGAAATGATTCCGGTGAAAGGCTGATCCGGCTGGAACTCCTCGGCCCGGCTGTGGATAACTTGCAGGTTATCCAGCTTCAACTCCAGTTTGACCTGAGTCTGAAAGCGGGTCTTCTTGCCGTTGCTGTCCAGCAGCGAAACTTTCATCTCCGGAAACATGATAGCTAACGGAATGCCCGGCATGCCGCCGCCGCTCCCGACGTCGAGCCAGCGTTCACCTTCGACGAAGGGGACGACGCTCAGACTGTCGAGCAGATGTCGGGACACCATTTCGTCGGGGTTACGCACCGCAGTCAGGTTGTAGGCCTTGTTCCACTTTATCAACAGGGCCAGATAAGCCAGCAACTGACTGTGCTGGGTTTCGCTGAGCTGGATACCCAATTCCCGGGCACCAGTGGATAACTCTTGTGCGTGTTGCGGGGTCACCATAGAACTCAAGCGCTTTGCTCCAACTGACGGCCCGCGCCGCGTTTTTTCAGATGAATCATCAACAGGGAAATCGCCGCAGGCGTAACGCCCGGGATCCGTGACGCCTGACCTAATGTCTCCGGACGAGTTATCCCCAGCTTGCCTTGAATTTCTTTCGACAGGCCGGAAATGGTGGCGTAGTCGATGTCGTCAGGCAGACGCGTGTCTTCGCTCGCTCGCAAGCGTGCAATCTCGTCCTGCTGCCGATCAATGTAACCGGCGTATTTGGCTTTGATCTCGACCTGTTCCGCAACCTGCGGATCACTGCAACCCTGCCCTGTGATCGAAACCAGGCTCGCATAATCGATTTCCGGACGGGTCAGAAGGTTAAGCAGGTTGTATTCGTGGGTCAGCGGCGTACCAAAGTGACTGGCGATCGCGTCGCCCTGCTCTGTCCCCGGACGAACCCAGGTACTTTTCAGGCGCTGTTCTTCCAGTTGGATGTTTTCACGTTTGGCGCTGAAAGCAGCCCAACGGGCATCGTCGACCAGCCCCAGCTCACGCCCTTTTTCGGTCAGGCGCAGATCCGCGTTGTCTTCGCGCAGTATGAGCCGGTATTCCGCCCGGGACGTGAACATGCGGTACGGTTCCTGAGTACCGAGTGTGATCAGGTCGTCGACCAGCACACCGATGTACGCTTCATCGCGGCGCGGACACCAGCTTTCCTTGCCCTGAGCACGCAGCGCGGCGTTCGCTCCGGCAAGCAGACCTTGCGCGCCTGCTTCTTCGTAGCCGGTAGTACCGTTGATCTGCCCGGCGAAAAACAGCCCGCCGATTACCTTAGTCTCCAGGCTGTACTTGAGGTCGCGCGGATCAAAGTAATCGTACTCGATGGCATAGCCAGGCCGAACGATGTGGGCATTTTCCATACCGCGAATCGAACGCACGATCTGCAACTGCACGTCGAACGGCAAAGAGGTCGAAATGCCGTTTGGATACAGCTCATGGGTGGTCAGACCTTCCGGCTCGATGAACACCTGATGGCTGGTCTTGTCCGCGAACCGATGGATCTTGTCCTCGATGGACGGGCAATACCGCGGGCCGATACCTTCGATGACGCCAGAATACATCGGCGAACGATCGAGATTGGACGCAATGATCTCGTGAGTACGCTCGTTGGTGTGCGTAATCCAGCAACTGACCTGCTGCGGGTGCTGCTCTTTGGAGCCCAGGAACGACATAACCGGAATCGGAGTATCGCCCGCTTGCTCGGTCATCACTGAAAAGTCGACGGAACGCCCATCGATCCGCGGCGGCGTACCGGTTTTCAACCGCCCGACACGCAGCGGTAGTTCACGCAGTCGGTGAGCCAGCGCGATCGAGGGCGGATCGCCCGCCCTGCCGCCGGAATAATTCTGCATCCCGATGTGGATAAGCCCACCCAGAAAGGTGCCGGTGGTCAGTACCACTGAATCGGCGAAAAAGCGCAGTCCCATCTGGGTAATCACGCCGCGTACCTGGTCCTGCTCGACAATCAGGTCATCGCAGGACTGCTGAAATATCCACAGATTGGGCTGGTTTTCCAGCGTTTCCCGGATAGCTGCCTTGTACAGACCGCGGTCGGCCTGAGCGCGGGTAGCCCGAACCGCCGGGCCTTTGCGGCTGTTCAGGACACGGAACTGAATGCCGCCCTTGTCAGTAGCCATGGCCATCGCACCGCCAAGGGCGTCGATCTCTTTCACCAGATGGCTTTTGCCAATGCCGCCGATGGCGGGATTGCAACTCATGTGGCCGAGGGTATCCACGTTGTGCGTAAGCAGCAGGGTTTTTGCACCCATGCGCGCTGACGCCAGTGCTGCCTCGGTACCGGCATGACCGCCACCGATGACGATCACTTCAAAACGGGAAGGGAAATCCACCACGCACCTCGTGCCTGTTGTCGGTAAGAAATTGGGATAGCTGACAAGTATAGGGACTTCCCTACCCTGATTGAAACCCGTTGCACAAAATTTAACCAGCTGTGGAAAAGGCTCGGACAAAGAAAATAAAAAGGAAAGAAATCTTATAAAACCTTGTTTTTATGTTTATTCTTACTGAGCGCCCTTTCTGTGGATAAGGTTCTACAGACCTTATAAATCAACATGTACAGAGATTTTAAAGTCTGTGGTCAGGTACGAATGAGGGCTTTGGATAACCGGTTTGAGCCTGTGGACAGAATGGCTACTTGTCCACAGAGCAGGTTATATCCAGTTTTCAAGGGGGTTTATCAACCGAGCTGAGGCGCGGTTATGCACAGGGCTCAGATCACCTGAAAATGCATGCCGTGTCCGGAAATATCTTATTCAGTAGCGGAAAACGAGTAGGACCCCAAAATGGCAGCGCGGTGTTCTGGCCTGGAAGGGCACCGGTGCCATCGGTTACACATTCATGGCGCAGCCGAACGAATGGACGCAAGCCCAAGCGGGATCGTGAAGGAGTTGTGTACAGAAGGGAGGAGGTGCGGAGAAAACGCGTGGGGATTCGATGAGGGCGATTTGCTCGCCCTCATATGCGGCTGTGGATTATTTTCCTATGCAGAAGCTGGAGAAGATTCGTCCGAGCAGATCATCCGAGCTGAATGCGCCGGTAATTTCTCCCAAAGCCTGTTGAGCCTGGCGAAGATCTTCCGCCAACAGCTCGCCAGCGCCAGCAAGTGTCAGCTGTGCACGCCCATGCTCCAGAGCACTGCTTGCCTGGCGCAGCGCTTCGAGATGACGCCTGCGGGCGCTGAAGCTGCTCTCGGACGTCTGTTCATAACCCATGCAGGCTTTTAGATGCTCGCGCAGTAATTCCAGTCCTTCACCGCCTGCCTTGGCGCTCAGGCTGATGGTCACATGGCCATCGGAACTGGTCTCCAGCCCGATAGCGTCACCACTCAGATCGGCTTTGTTGCGTATCAACGTCACCTTGGCGGAATCCGGGCGCTGCTCGAGAAATTCCGGCCATAGCGCAAAGGGATCCGTTGCTTCAGGTGCTGTTGCATCTACTACCAGCAAAATGCGGTCTGCCTCGCCGATTGCCTTGAGTGCACGCTGCACGCCGATCATTTCGACCTGATCTTGCGTATCACGCAAGCCGGCTGTGTCGACTACGTGCAGCGGCATACCGTCAATGTGGATATGTTCGCGGAGTACGTCACGAGTTGTGCCCGCGATTTCGGTAACTATGGCTGCTTCTCGTCCCGCTAGCGCGTTCAGCAGACTCGATTTACCTGCATTTGGCCGACCGGCAATCACTACGGTCATCCCGTCCCGCAACAGCGCGCCCTGCCCCGCCTCGCGCAGGACTGTGGATAACTCGTCACGAACGTTGTCCAGCATTCCGAGTACATGGCCGTCCGCCAGGAAGTCGATTTCTTCCTCGGGAAAGTCGATCGCAGCTTCGACGTAGATTCGCAGGCCGATCAACTGTTCGGTGAGTTTATCCACACGCTGGGAGAATGCACCTTGCAACGACCGCACGGCGTTACGAGCCGCCTGCGCGGAACTGGCTTCGATCAGGTCAGCTATCGCTTCAGCCTGCGCAAGATCGAGCTTGTCATTGAGGAATGCGCGTTCGCTGAATTCCCCAGGTCGAGCCAGGCGGCTGCCCACTTCAAGGCACCGCTGCAGCAGCATGTCCAGAACGACCGGGCCGCCGTGACCATGTAACTCCAGAACATCCTCGCCTGTGAATGAGTTGGGGCCTGGAAAGTACAGGCCAATACCCTCATCGATCACCTGCCCTTCGGAATCTTCAAAAGGGCCATAGTGAGCAAATCGTGGCTTTGGCATCCGGCCCAGTATGGCCTGGGCTGCTTGGCTGGCCAGCGGTCCTGATACACGCACGATACCGACACCGCCACGGCCTTGGGCAGTAGCAATCGCGGCGATGGTTTCACGAGGGACGTTCATGGTCCGGCTCCTAGGCAACTGACAGATAGCAAAACGCCCCACGAGGGGGCGTTCTGTAAAACTTGTTCACAGGTTAGATCAGGCAGCAGCTTTCTTGGTAGCCGCTTCGACCTTACGCGTGATGTAAGCCTGCTGTGCAATCGACAGCGTGTTGTTCACAACCCAGTACAGAACCAGACCGGCCGGGAACCACAGGAAGAAGAAGGTGAAGATGATTGGCATCATTTTCATGACCTTCGCCTGCATCGGATCCGGCGGAGTCGGGTTCAGGCGCTGCTGGATGAACATGGTGGCGCCCATGATGATCGGCAGAATGAAGAACGGGTCTTTGATCGAAAGGTCGGTTATCCACAGGATCCATG